>CAWIFL010000013.1:0-76778 GCA_963835535.1 uncultured Gemmatimonadales bacterium | reverse complement strand
CTGGCATATGACGCGACGCTGGGCGGGCGGCGCAAACGGAGCCTCCGGTTCTCGGTTCGAAACGCGGACGGCGTGCTCATGCCCGAGGCCATTACGCGAGCCAAGCACGAAGCGGCCAAGCTGTCCAACGGCCTGCAAAGTGGCGGCCACGTGGCTGGCCAGGTGACCCTGGCGGAGCTAACGGCGCTTTTCCAACGCAACGTCGTTGAGCGCATGCAGCCCCGACACCGCGAGGATACTGAGCGCCAGCTTGACCTATGGACGGCGTTTCTGGGGCCACGCTGCGCGATAGCGCAACTCGGGACGCGCGAGTGGCAGGCGTTCGTCACGGCGCGACAGAGTGGCGAGATTGACGCGCGGGGACAGCGCGTGACGCCGCCCGCCACACCGGAGCCTGTCGGAGCCAGGACTGTTGCTCGGTCGCTCAAGGTGCTGCGCCACCTCTTGTCGCTTCGGAATGACCTACCGCACATCGCAGGGGCAATTCCTCCTGTCGGCCGACCCCACGCGCGGGCTCGCGTTGCCTGTCGAGAAGAACCCGCGCCGGCCGGTGTATGACAACGACAGGTATTCACGCCTTCTCGCAGTGGCTGACCGTATAGCGATGCGTATAGGGTGGGGCAGCGACGCGGTGACCGCGCCGAGCTATCTGCGGGACCTACTGCCGTTGGCGCGCGGTACCGGCCGCCGCATCAGCTCAATCCTCGCGCTTCGGTATAGCGACTGGAACCCTCGCCAGAAGCCGCACGGGTGGCTCCGGTGGCGCGCCGATGCCGACAAGCTGGGACGCGAGTGGTGGGCTCCTGTGAGCCCCGACGTGCGGAGCGTGCTGGAGCGCATGCGCCGCGAGCGCCCCGGAGTGGGCGACGGGCTCTTATTCCCGGCTCCTGGCCGGCCGGACCGTCCGGTGAATCAGCGCGTCGCCGGCCAGTGGCTCCGACAGGCGGAGCAATTGGCGAAGCTCCCACACGTGCCGGGCGGTGCATGGCATCCGTTCCGGCGCATGTGGGCGACGGCGCGAAAGCATCTGAGCCCGCAAGATGTGGCGGCCGTTGGCGGGTGGGTAGACACAACGACGCTGGCGCGCTGCTACCAAGTCGCCGACGCGGAGACGATGGTAGCCGTTGTGCTCGGAGGGCGACGACTCGGCC
The DNA here is from genome assembly GCA_963835535.1 of uncultured Gemmatimonadales bacterium. Classification (GTDB taxonomy): domain Bacteria; phylum Gemmatimonadota; class Gemmatimonadetes; order Gemmatimonadales; family JACORV01; genus Fen-1245. The sequence goes on along the minus strand of CAWIFL010000013.1, from coordinate 75,627 downwards.
GGCGGAGATGACCGGCAGGCTACCGGCTTCGGGTCTCATTGGGCCAAGACGTATCACAGCGTGGCGAGGTGGCGGCGATGAATTGGGAGCAGCCTCCTTGGGCGGCGCGCGCGGTACATTCAAAGCGTCATGACTCTCGTCCTCAGTCTCGCGACCCCCGGATTCGTTGTTCAGGTATCCGACCGACTCGTCACCTACGTCGCGACGGGACAGACGAAGAACGCCAACGCGAACAAGATGGTGTTGTTCTGCAACCGGGTCGCGTTCGGATACACAGGCCGCGCTGAGATTGACGGGGTCGCAACCGATGCATGGATGGCGCGCGTACTCGGGGAGGGGCCGAGCCAGGACCTCGCAGCCGCGCTCCAACACCTGGCAGACCGCGCAACGACCGCGGTAGCGTCGCTGATAAGCAGGGGCGCGAACCGAGCATACTGTCGCCTCGCGTTCGTCGGAGTCGGTTGGACGCATCGAGCAGGCGACGCGGGGTTCCTGCCCATCGTTTGCAGGGTATCGAACTTCCACCGAGAGGCGGCCAGCGGGCTGCCTCAACCTCTCGATCGCTTTTCGGTACGCTACTCGATCTACGACCCGCCGCGCAGTCCTCCGTGGGGCTGGCTCGAAACGGGCGCGGACCTATTGGCCAAGGAGATCACAGCACTTCACCGAATAATGAAGCGCTGCGCGACCAGGGGCGTAGGGCCTGGCGCAGTCATCCGGCTCTTTGCAGACGGAATCCGGACCGTCGCGCGCCGCAACTCGACCGTCGGAGCTGATCTAATGGCGGCCATGATTCCGAGGAGTGCTGCCGGCGCGGATTCGATGTTACTCACCAGCGGCGACGGCAGCTTTGGCGTGTTCATCGGCTCGGGCGCGGGTGGTCCTCCGGTTTCGCTGAGGTCCAGGGAGGCCGTACAGTTCCTGTACCTTCCCGCGCACGGCAGAAACGTGCAGTACGGTCCCACTGCCGTTTGTCCGGGAATGGGGGCGATTGCCAATCCCACGATGGTGCGGGGTGCTCGTCCACCCGGTCAGGGGACCTCCTGAGCGTGGCCCTCCGCCGGATTTCACGGACCCAGTTGCGGACCCACGGAGATACCAAGCCGTCGCAGTACTGCCTGTAATCATCTTTGCGCCATGGGGTTAGTCCCAATTGGCCCCGATGGATTCGAACCATCATTACCGGATCCAAAGTCCGGAGTCCTGCCCTTGGACGAGGGGCCAGCAGGTTGCAGCGCACTAACTTAGCGAGTTCCTCGTCCGCCCGGCAGACGGCGGGCCGCCGTGTGCTCTCCCGGGCTACTCCGTCCTGAGCGCGCGCATCGGGTCCACGTGCGCGGCCCGGCGGGCCGGGATGAAGCTCGCGAACGCCGCCACCGCCAGGAGCGCGACCGCCACGCCCACGAACACCAGCGGATCGCGCGGCGACTCTTCGAACAGCAAGGGCTTCACCCACCGGCTCACCACGAAGGCGATCGCGCCCCCGAGCGCGACCCCCACCAGCGCAAGCCGCATCCCCTCGCTCAAGATCAGTCCTACCACGTCGCGCATCTCGGCGCCCAGCGCGATGCGCACGCCCATCTCCTGCGTCCGCTGGGCCACGTTGTAGGCGATGACACCGTAGAGGCCGATGGCCGCCAGCACCAGGGCCAGGGCGCCGAACACCGTGAACATCGTGGCCCCCAGGCGCCACGACTGCGTCTGTGAACCCAGGACGTCGGACAGCGGCGTGACCGTGACGTAGGAGACGCCCGGCATCAGCGGCTGCAAACGCCGGCGCACCGTCTCTTCGATCGCCGCGGCGCTCCCGCTGGCGCGCACGAACAGTCCCCCCTGCTGAGGGTTGAACTGCGGCGCCGGGAGGTAGTAGAAGAAGTCGTTGCCCGCGCCGCTGAGCCGGTCATTCTTGATGTCCTCCGCGATGCCCACGACCGTGGTGCAGGGCACGGTGTCGCTCCCAACGCGGACGCACCGGCCGAGGGCGTCCTGGCCCGGCCAGAGCGCCTTCGCCATCGAAGTGCTGACCACCATGACGCGCGGCGCGCCGGCTACGTCGCTCGGGCTGAAGCTGCGGCCGCGCAGAATCCGCGTCCCCATCGTCGCGAAGTAATCGGGCGAGACGGTGTTGAGATCGAACTCGCCGATGCGGTCGGTCGAGTCGATGCCCGCCACGTGGAGATCGACGCTCCACGTGCTCCAGAACGGCTCCGTGACGCGGCGTGACGCGTGTGTCACCCCGGGAATGGTGCGGACCTCCTCCAGCAGGCGCTCGCGCAGTGCCACCTGGGCCGCGCTGTCCAGATTCACCCCGCGCATCTGGAGGTCCACGACCAGCACCGGGTCCACGTCGTAGCCGAGCGGGACGCTCTGCACGTTCCTCAGGGAGCGGACGAACAGGCCGGCGCCCACGAGCAGGACCACCGAAAGCGCGCCCTGCAGGACGAGCAGCGCCACGCGCAGGCGCGAGCGGTGCACCCCGCCTTCGCGCTCGCCCGCCTTGAGGTCGCCCGTGAGATCGGTGCGCCGCGCCTGCAGCACCGGAGCCAGCCCGGTGAGGAAGCCGGCGACCAGCGCCGCCGCGCCGGCGAACAGCAGAGTCCTGGGATCGGTCACGACGCCCGCCGAAGCCGTCTTCGGCAGCAATTCCGCGCGGAGTACCGCGCCGCCGAACTGCGCGACGAGCAGGCCCGAGATCCCCGCTAGGCCGGCGAGCAGCAGGCTCTCGGTGAGGAGCTGCGAGGCGAGCCGCGCCCGGCTCACGCCGAGCGCGATGCGCACTGCGATCTCGCGGCGCCGGCGCAGCGCGCGCGCCAGGAGCAGGTTGGCGACGTTCGCGCAGGCGATGAGCCAGACGACGAGGGCGACGCCGCCGATCCAGGTCGCCACCTTCGCCATCGGTGGACTCGTTGGGCCCCCGCTCGGACAGGATGGAGGCGGCGATGGCGTGAGGCCTCGCGATCGGCAACCGGCGTTCCCTCGTGGTCCCCTTCGAGCTGGGCCCGATAGCTCCGCAGGTAGGCCTGGGTGAGATCGGCATCAGCCGCGGCCTGGCTCACCCCCGGCTTCCGCTCGGCGAGCATCGAGGCCCAGGTCCAGTGATAGGTGGTCCACCAGGTCTCGCCCTTCAGGTGGATGTTGGCGCCCATCTCGGCGCCGTAGGCCGCGATGGGGACGTAGACCGCCGGTAGCTGCGCCGGCCACACCCCGACGAATCCTCTGGGCGCCACGCCGATGATCCGGTACTCGGTCGCGCCGATCTGCAACGTGCGGCCGAGGACATCCGGGCGAGCGCCGTACGCCGTGCGCCAGTAGCCGTAGCCCAGGACCGCGACGGGCGCCCCCACCGGTGTCGTGTCTTCGGCGGAGGTGAAGTAGCGCCCGAGTGCGGGCGGGTCGTCGAAGAAGATGAAGAAGCTCGCCGATACCGCGCCCACCGGCATCTCGCGCGCCTCGGCGCCGACGCCCAGCGCGAGGCTGCGCCAGGTGAACTCCGCTGTACGCGAGAACGAGTGCGTCCAGTTGGTGAGGTCCCGGTACCGCGCGTACTGCACGCCGCTGCCGGTGAATTCCTTGCCGCGATAGGTGCGGGCGAGGTAGACCCGGTGGACCAGCGCCGGGTCCTTGAGCAGCGGCGGCGGCCGGAACAGCAGCCGGTCCACCACCGAGAACATCGCGGCGTTGGCGCCGATCCCGAGGGCGAGCGTCAGCACGACGGCGAGCGTGAACCCGGGCCGATTTCGCAGGCCGCGGACGGCGTAGCGCAGGTCCTGCGTGAAGGCATCCCAGCGCCCTGCGCGCGGATGCGGCGTCGCCTCGAGGGGCGAGGTCATGGCGTCAGCTCCGTGTCGAGAAAAGGCCCTGCCGGGTCGCGGGACCCGCTTCCCTTCATTGATGCGCGGCGCCCGGAGAAGGTTGGCCGCGGGCCCTCCAGCCGCGCAACCGCCTGCATCATGACCCTTCCATTCGCCTTCCGTGACGCCCGCTTGACGCCCCCCTGACGCCTCGTCGCTACCCTGTACGCGGCCGACGGAACCGGCCGGAGGGAGGCGGGAGGCGCCATGGTCGCAGTGGGGGGGGGCAGGGCACGGACACGGGCGCGGCGCATCGCATCCGCAGCGCGGCCTTCTGGCGCGCGTACGGCGTCACGATGCGCCCCTATCTCTGCTTCGTGAGCGGCTCCGCGGGGCTGGTGGGCCTCGCGCTCGCCCACGACGTCGGCCAGAGCGCGTTCGCCGGCGCGTTCGCGGCGCTCTTCCTCACCTACGGGCTCGGGCAGGCGCTCACCGACGTCTTCCAGACGGACACCGACGCCCTCTCCTCGCCGTACCGGCCGCTCACGCAGGGGCGGATCACCCGTGCCCAGGTGCTGGCCGTGAGTCTGACCGGTCTCGTCCTGTGCGGACTGGTGCTCGCCGCGCTCAGCCTCTGGACGTTGCCGCTTTCCGCGCTGGCCGTGCTCGGCCTGCTCGCCTACACCTGGTTCAAGCGCCGCTGGTGGGGCGGGCCGCTATGGAACGCCTGGGTGGTGGCGGTGTTGCCGGCCATCGGGTTCCTCGCGGGCGGCGGTCCGGCGCGCGCTCTCGGATCGGACCGGCTGCTCTGGGCGGCGATGGTGAGCGTGCTCTTCAGCTACGCCGTCTTCGTCCTGCTCGGGTACTTCAAGGACATCTCCGCGGACCGCATGACGGGGTATCGCACCCTGGTCGTCGTCGCGGGCTGGCGTACGGCGGCGCTGGTGAGCCTGGCCTTCGGACTGGTGGCCGTGGCGGCGAGCGCCTGGCTGGTCGGCCGCCTGGGCGCGTTCGACGGCGCGGGCGGGCCGTCGCTCACGGTCGCGCTGCCGCTCTGGCTGGCGGGCGCGGCCTCGGTGCTCGGCGCCCACCCGTACATGCTCCGTCTCAGGGCCGAGGGCGATGCGCACCGCGCCATCGCCTGGACGGTGCGCGGGTTCGTCCTCTTGCACCTGGGCGAATCGGTGGTCGCCCTGCCGTCGCTCGCGGTCGCCGCGCTGCTCTTCTACGGGCTGTTCGAGCTCGTGCTCGCGCGCCGGCCCGAGCGGAGCCAGGTCTGATGGTGCGCCCGAGCGCGGTCGTGCTCCTCAACCCCGCGGCGGGGGGGAACCGGGGCCTGGCGCGGTGGCGGCGGACGGAGCGCGCGGTGCGGGACGTGTGCGAGCCGCGCGTCCTGGAGACGGATCTCGGCGGCGAATGGCGCTTCGCCGTGCGCCAGGAGATCGAGAACGGCACGCGGCTCTTCATCGCCGCCGGCGGCGACGGCACGGTGAGCGCGCTGGCCGACGAGCTGGCGCGCGCCCGCGGCTGGATCCCCCTCGACACCTTCACGCTCGGCGCGATCGGGCTCGGCTCGAGCAACGACTTCCACAAGCCGTACGGGCCCATGATCGGCGGCGTGCCCGTGCGGATCGTGCCCTCGGACGAGCGGCGCGACCTCTGCGTGGCGCGTTACACCTCCCCCGACGGCGCGGCGCACACGCGCTGCTTCGTGATCAGCGCGAGCGTGGGGGTCGTCGCCGAGGCGAACGCGTTCTTCAACGACGGCAATGGGCGGGAGCGCTGGCTGCGGGGGCGGTGGACCGGCGGGGCGATCCTCTACGCCGCGTTGCACACCATCGGCGCCTGGCGGAACCTCGCGGTGCGGCTCCGCTCCGGAGCCGGGACGGAGCGGGCCGCGGTCACGAACCTCAGCGTGTCGAAGACACCCTTCGTGAGCGGGATGTTCCACTACGACCGGTCGGTCGCGCCCGACGACGGTTATCTCGCGGTCCACCTCTGCGAGGGGATGTCCCGGACGGAGGCGCTGCGGGCGCTGGCGGACCTGGCGCGGGGCCGGTTCGAAGGGCGGTCGAAGCGGCGCCACTGGAACTCGTGGCGCCTCGCCGTCGCGTCGGAGGCGCCGCTGGCGCTGGAGCTGGACGGCGAAGTCGTGCGGGCGCGCCGCGTCGCCTTCGGCGTACTGCGGGAGCAGGTGAAGCTGTGCCGGTGACAGCGTCCCTCGACCAGATCGGCGAGAACCGTCTGCTCGACGCCTGGGGCCGGGCGCTGCGGCGGCATCCGGCCCAGGCGAACCGGATGCACGAGGCCGACGCGGAGCTGCTCCCGCTGCCGGGGACCGGCCGGCTGCTGGCGCTCACGACGGACACGCTGGCCGAGGAGATCGCGCTGGGCTTCTACACGGACCCGGAGACGATCGGCTGGATGGCGGCGACGATGAGCCTCTCCGATCTGGCCGCGGTGGCCGCGCAGCCGCTCGGGCTCCTGGTGGCGGTCACGCTGCCGCGCGGCGCCGGAGGCGACTATCAGGCGCGGCTCGCCGTTGGGCTCGACGGCGCGTGCGCGGCGGTGGAGACCTTCGTGCTCGGCGGCGACACGAACTTCGGGGCCGAGGCGAGCGTCACCACGACGGCGGTAGGGGTGGTGGACGAGGCCGACGCGCTGCGCCGCGTCGGGTGCGGGAGCGGCGAGGTGGTGTACGCCTCCGGCCCGCTGGGGGCCGGCGCCACGGTGGCGGCGCGCGCCCTCACGGGGGACGCGGGGAGCGCTGCGCGTCCGTTCCGGCCGGTGGCGCGGCTTGCCGAGGCGCGGCGGCTGGTCGGCTTCGCGACGGCGTGCATGGATACCAGCGACGGGCTCATCGCCACCCTCGACCAGCTGTCGCGGCTGAACGGCGTGGGGTTCGAGATCACGGCGCCGCTGCCGCGGCTCGTCGAGAGCGGGGCGTGGCGCACCTGTCAGGCGCTGGGGCTCGATCCCCTCGTCGCGCTGGCGCAACCGCACGGGGAATTCGAGCTGGTGTGGACCGTGCCCGCGCGCGCGAGCGAGCGGTTCGAGCGCGAGGCGCGCCGCGGTTCTTTCGAGCCGCTCACGGTGGGGCGCACCACCGACGAGCCCGGCGTGCGCCTGTGCGGCGAGCCGCCGCGGACGATCGACACGGCGCGCATCCGGAACCTGGCCGACGCAGTGGGCAGCGATCCCCGAGCGTACGTTCCCGCGCTCGTCGCGGCGCTGCGTTAGCGCTCCCGCCGCTCCTTCGCGGTCGCGTTCTTCCCGCCGGAAGCCGCCTCCAGGAGGCGGAGGCGCTGGCCCTCCGTGAGCATGTCCCGCGCGACCACGTCGCGGACGATGCGCGCGATGAAGGCGTAGCCGCGCGCTTCCGCAGCGAGCCACCGCTGCCATTCCAGCTCGTCGAGGGCCGGTGTCAGGTGCCCGGCATCGAGCCCGGTGGCCCTGGCCAGCGCGCCGGCGGCCACGCGGTCCCCCAGCACTGAAGCCGCGGCCAGCACCGTCTGCGCGTCCTTCGACAGGCGCCGGAATCCGATGCGGATCGCCGCGACCACGGCGCCCGGCAGATCGCCCGGCAGCGACTGGTCGAGCGTACGGTGCTCGGCGGGCCACGGCTTGGCGGTGGCCGTGCCGTGGAGATCGAGGCCGAGGGCGACGGCGTGCAGGAGCTCCACGGCCAGGAGCGGCAGCCCCGCGGAGTCGGCGCCGACGCGCCGCGTCAGCCGGTCGAGATCCGCCGCGCCGTACGACGGCAGCGCCCAGGCCGCGAGGGCGCGCAGCGCGTCGCTTGCGAGCGGCGTGACGGTAAGTGCCGCGCCCGCGACGTCGCGAGGGATCCGCGCCTTGATCTCGTCCAGCTCCTCGCGGGCGGGGAAGGGGGCGGCGGTGAGCACGAGGAGGAGCGGCGCGTGCTGCAGGTCGCGCACCGCCGCCCCGAGCGCGAGGAGCGAATCGCGGTCGCTCCACTGCGCGTCGTCGAGGAGGAGGACGAGCGGCTGCTCGCCGGAGGCCGCGCGCAGCAGATCGGTGAGCGCCTGCGCGGGCGGCGCCGGTGCGGCGCGCCGGGCCTCGACGAAGCGGTCGGACCAGTCGGGGAGCCGCGAGGCGAACGCGGCCAGTGAGGCCGGCGCCGCGGCGGCGAGCCCCGGCGCTTCGAGCAGGCCCCCGTTCGCGAGCCCGACCAGCGTGCTCCACGGATCGGCGGTGTCCGCAGGTACGGCGCGCGCCTGGGCCGTCGCCGCGCCCGCCAGCCTCGCGCGAGCCAGCACCTCTTCGGCGAGGCGCGTCTTCCCGACGCCCACGTCGCCCGCGACGAAGGCCACGGTGGCGCGCGGCTCGCCGCGGCAGGCCTCCCACAGCGTCAGCAGCGCCGTGAGCTCCCGCTCCCGCCCGATGAGCGGCGCGCGCCGGGACTCGGCGCCGCGGCGCTGCTCCGGCTCCATGCCGGCCGGGAGGCGCCAGGCCCTCTCGTTCCGCACGCGCTCGGCCAGGGCCACCAGCGACTCGCTCGGCGCGCCGCCGACCTGCGCCCCCAGACGCGCGACGAATGCCTCGTAGGTCTCCAGCGCCGCGCCGCGCTCCCCCGCGAGCGCGAGCGTGTGGACCGCCGCGACCGCAGCGGCGTCCGAAAGCGGGTCGAGGGCGAGGGCGCGGCGGGCCGCCGCGGCGCCGTCGGCCGGGTGTCCGCTCTTCGCCAGATCCTGCGCGTGCTTCGCCAGCACCTCGACCGACCGGCGCCGCCAGGCGGAGCGCTCGGCGCCCAGCCAGTCCTCGAACTCCTGGGCGTCGGGGATGCTGAAGCCTTCCAGGAACTCGCCGCCCGCCAGCGCCGACGCGCCCGCCCAGTCGCCGCGGCCCGCGAGCGCCTCGAGCCGGTCCACGTCGAGCTCCACCGCACCGTCGGCCAGGCGGACCTGCTCACCCTCGGCGTCCATGCCCGCCTCGCCCACCGCGCCGCGCAGGACGTGCACGGCCTCGCGCAGGGAATGCCGCGCGGCGCTCTCCGGGCGGTCGCCCCACAGGACGCCGATCAGGTGCTCCCGCGTCCGGGTGCGGTGCGGCGAGCGCGCGAGGTAGACCAGCAACCCGAGGTGCTTGCGCCAGAGGAGCTCGGGCGGCGGCTCGGCACCGTCCACCGTCACCGCCACGGGCCCGAGGGTGCGGCAGTGGATCACCGGCTCCTCCCGCAGCCGAGCGCCGCGAATCGCCGCCGCGCCGTGTCGGCCCGCGCGGAGAACGCCGCCTCGCCGCCGCTCCACAGGCGCGCCACCGCGGCGTAGCACGAGCACGCCTCGGCGTCACCGGTCGCGGCATCCAGCAGCCGCGCGCGCCGCCAGCGGGCGAGCGTGCCGAGCGCCCAGTCGATCTCCGCCGACTCCGCCCCGGGCGCCGGGTACGTCACCGTCCTGAGGTCGTTGTTCTCGTGCCACCTGAGGTCCCGCACGGCCGCCGAGGTGTCCCCGAGGGCGGCGTGCCACTGGGCGCGCATCAGGTGGAGCAGCGCCCGGTAGAATGGGTCGCCGGCCTGCCCGGCGGAATCGAGCGCGAGCAGCGGAACGCTGCCGCGCAGCGCGGTGCCCAGCCGGCCGGCGGCCGCGGCCGCATCGAGGTCCACCAGCGTCGCGAACGGGCGCGGCGGCGGCTCGTCGTCCAGGCGCCTCGCGAACCGCCGCGCCGCCGCGGTATCGCCGGCCCGTCTGGCCAGCAGGGCCAGCAGCCACGCGGCTCGCCGCGCGAGCGCAGCGCCGCCCGCCTCCGCCGCCGTGAACTGCTCGAGGCCGCGGCGCACGTCGGGCCACGCTCGCGCGAGAGCGGCGGCGTCGGCGGAATCGGCCAGCAGCAGCACGCCCGGCAGCTCGGCCAGCGGCAGCGCCGCCTCCGGTCCCGTGGCGCGCGAGCGGAGCCGCGCGGCCACGGCGCGCGCGGAGTCCGGCCGCCCGAGTGCGAGATAGCCGTACAGCTCGGCGAACAGGCCGTCGCTCTCCAGATCCGCGCGCCCCAGATGCTGAAACGCCTCGCCGAGCCAGACCGAACCCCGTGGTGCGTCGCACGTCATCATGTACCGCGCGCCGGCGCCGAGATCGGGGATCTGCAGGATGCGCGGGTCGGCCAGCAGGCCCCGGGAGTACCGCGCGGCCTGGTCCGGCGGCGCGAATCGCCAGCGGTAGCAGACGTCGAGCAGCGTGCGGATCTCGGCTTCGAACGGGTCCTGCCCGCTGACGCGGCTCAGGCTATCCAGCGCCTGATGCGCCAGCGTCGAATCCCCTTCACCGATCGCGATCCAGGCGAGATGCTCCCAGGCGGGGGCGAAGTCGGGCCACAGCGCCGTCGCCCGCTGCATCGCCGCGAGCGCGTCGTGCCGCCGGTAGCCATCCAGCGGCCCGCGGTGGAACGTCTCGTCGCCCTTGACGAACCACGCGAGCCCGAAGTCGCTGAACTGCGTTGCCGCGTCGTCCAGCAGCGGCACCCGCCGCTCGTGCGGCGCGAAGCTCGCCTCGATGATGCGCCGGTAGTGCGGGGGGAAGGAGTCGAGGGCGGCTCGATAGCGCGCGGTCTGCGCGCTGCCCTGGTCCTTGCCGAGCCACCGCCCGACGTCGGTGAGGCGGACCCGGCAGAGGAGGCAGGTGGAATCCTCCGCGATCGCCTCCGTGTAGGCGTCGTAGGCGGCGTTCCACTGCGCGTGCGCGAAGAGGCGGTCGGCGGCGATCCAGGCGGCCAGCCCGCGCGAGGTGCGCGGGAGCGCGTGGATCGGCAGGCTGGCGGCGAGCTTCCCGCCGCGGAGGCTCCAGAGCTGCACCAGCAGCTGGTACGCCAGCGAATCGCCCACGAGCGTGCGCCACTCGCCGGCGGGGCCGCGCGCCTCGGCGTGCAGCGACCCTCCGATCCCCTCGATCGTGTCGGACGCGAGCGTCAGGAGGAGCATCCCGTCGGGAGCCGTCTCTCCCGCGCCGGTGAGCGTGAGCGCGGCTCCCGGCGGCTGCGCGGCTCCGCGGTCCACGACGGCCGTGAAGTCGGGGCTGCCGCCGAGGCTCCGCACCAGCACGGCGGCGAGCGAATCCCCCGGCTGGGCCGGCGCCTGCGGCCCCCGGAGCGCGAACGGGCGCACGCGAATGCGCAGCGTGGAGACGCCGGAGGGCGGGGGCCGCACCAGATGGTCCACGGTCAGCGCGGCGGCCACGACCACCAGCGCCGCTGCGGCCCAGCTCGCGCGGGACCAGCGGCGCGCGCGCGCCGGTGACAGGGCGCGACGGAACGCGGCCGCACTGTGCCAGCGGTCCGCGGCGCGCCAGGCCAGCGCACGCCGCAGCACCGGGACGAGCCCGGGCGGCACGCGCGACCAGTTGGCGCTCGAGAGCTCGATGAGCAGCGGCCAGTTCTCGCCCGTGAGCGCCTCGTAGAGGACGAGGCCCACGGCATAGAGGTCCGTCGCGATGCCGATGTCGCCGCCGGCCATCTGCTCCGGGGACATGTAGCCCGGGCTCCCGACGACCCGTCCGTCGCCGGTCAGGCCGGGGCCGGTCGCGGCGGTGTCCTTCGCGATGCCGAAGTCGGCGAGGACCGCGCGGCCCTTGAGGACGAAGATGTTGGCCGGCTTGACGTCGCGATGCACGACGCCGCGCCCGTGCGCCGCCTCGAGGGCGGAGAGCACGTCGCGGGCGACGGCGACGGCCTCGGCGGCGGGGAGCGCGCCGCGGGCGAGACGGTCGGCCATCGTCTCCGCCTCGAGGTACTCCATCACGTAGTAGAAAAGGCCGCGCGATTCGCCGGCCCGGTGGACCGGGATGACGTTGGGATGGTTGAGGCTCGCGAGGATCCTCGCCTCGCGGATGAACCGCTCCGCCGCCGTCGCGGTGGCCAGCTCGGGCTTGATGATCTTGATCGCGACCCGGCGATCCAGGGCGACGTCGCGGCCGAGGAAGACCACGCCCATGCCCCCGCTCGCCAGCTCGCGCTCGACCTCGTAGTCGGGGGCGAGCGCGTCACGCAGTCGGTCCAGCAGCGCCGTCATGAGACGACGTCCTCCGGCCGAGGCGGCCGGTTACGGGACCCGGAAGACCCCTTGCCTCACCAGCGTGGCAATATGCTGAACGTCCACCGAGAGCGCACGGTCTCCCGTGAGCTTCGCCACGGTCTCCCGGATCTTCGCGTGGACCTTCTCCAACGCAGGGCTGGTCTTGAGCGGCCGCAGGTGCTCGATGGCCTCTGCCGCGCACAGCAGCTCGGCCGCCGCGACCAGGCCGAGGCATTCCGCGGCGCGGCGGGCCTTGCGGGCCGCGGCGGGCCCCATCGAGACGTGGTCCTCGCGGCCCCCGCCCGTGGACACCGACTGGGTGCTGGCCGGGGCGGCCAGGATCCGCAGCTCCGTCAGCAGATCCGCCGCGACCACCTGGAGCATCATCAGTCCCGATTCGACGCCGGGGCTCGCGGCGAGGAAGGCGTTGAGCCCCGACGCGTCGGGGTTGAGGAGCCGCTCGATGCGGCGCTCGGAGATCGCGGCGAGGTCGGCCGCCGCGATCGCGAGGAAGTCGAGCGCCTGGGCCACGATCTGCGCGTGGAAGTTGCCGCCGCTCTTGATCGCGCCGCTCTCGGGGAAGACCAGCGGGTTGTCGGTGGCGCTGTTGATCTCCACTTCGAGGATGCGGCGCACGTAGGCGAAGGCCTCGCGCGCGGCGCCGTGCACCTGCGGCATGCAGCGCAGCGAGTACGCGTCCTGGAGGCGCGGGTCGCCCTTGCGGTGGGACTCGCGGATCTCGCTCCCCTCCAGCACCGCGCGGAGCCGCCCCGCGCTCACCGCCTGGCCCTGGTGCGGCCGGACCGCCTGGATGTCGAAGTCGAACGGCTCGGGCGAGCCGCGCAGCCCCTCCAGCGACAGCGCGCCCGCCACCTCGAACGCCTCCAGCACCCGCTCGGCCTCGAGGAGCGCCAGCAGGCCAAGCGCCGAGCCGAACTGCGTGCCGTTGATCAGCGACAGCCCGTCCTTCTCCCGCACGTCGAGCGGTGCGAGGCGCGCGGCCGCCAGCGCCTGCGCCGCCGGCACGACGCGCCCGCCCTGCTCGACCTCGCCCTCGCCCATCAGCGCCAGTGCCACGTGGGCCAGCGGCACCAGGTCCCCGCTCGCGCCGACCGACCCGAACTCCGGCACGACCGGATGGATCCCCTGATTGAGGAACTCGAGGAGCAGCTCCACCGCGCGCGGGCTGCAGCCCGAGTGGCCGTGGGCGAGCGTGTTGGCGCGCAGCAGCATCAGCGCGCGCGTGGCCGTCCGGTCGAGCGGCGCGCCCACCCCGCTCGCATGGCTGCGGATGACGTTCCGCTGCAGCGCCACCCGCTGCTCCGGCGGAATGACGACCTCGGCGAGGCGGCCGAACCCGGTCGTGACGCCGTAGACGCGGTCCCCCCGGGCCACCATGTCCTCCACGAGCCGGCGCGCCGTCACCAGCGCCCCCTTGGCGGAGGATGCGAGCCGGACCTCGGCCACGGTGCCCTGCGCGACCCGCTCCGTGTCCTCCAGCGTGAGATGGTGGCCGTCGATCTCGAGGAACGTCGCCATCGTCTAGGCCTCGTCCACCAGGGGCGGCGGCGCCGTGAGTGTCTCGGCGCGCGCCATCGCGGGATCCGATCCGAGCCTCGACCACGCGGCGTCCCGCGCCTGCGCGGTCTCGTACAGCGCGACGAGCGCGCCGCCGCTCCCTGCCAGGCGCACCAGCAGCGCCTCCGTCGCGCGCAGCCGGTCGAGCCAGTGCCCGATCTCGGGGAGATGGCCCGCCACCACCGACTCGAAGTCGTTGTGCGAATGGCTCGACACCGCGGCCCACGTGCTGAAGGCCTCGGGGCGGAAGACGGCGGCGAATTCCCCGGTGTGCTCGGCGCCGCGGTCCCGGTCGATCCACGCGTACGCGTCCGCCGTGCGCACCGGCGCCGGCGGCGGCACCACCAGCATCGGCCGGGGCGGCAGCGGGGGCAGGGCGAGCAGCCGCTCGCCGCGGCCCCATCCCAGCGCGAGGGCGCTGCCCGACAGGAAGAACGGCACGTCGCTCCCCAGGCTCGCCGCCAGCTCGAGCAGGTCGCCCGCCGAGAGCGGCCCGCCGAACAGGCGGTTCAGCGAGGCGAGCGTCGCCGCGGCGTCGCTCGACGCCCCGCCCAGCCCGGCGTTCCACGGGATCCGCTTGGTCAGCGCGATCCGCACGCCCCCCGGCGTCCGCGCCGCCGCCAGGAACCGCGTCGCGGCGCGCACGATCAGGTTCTCGGCGCTGCTGCCCAGCTCGGGCGGGGCCCCGACCAGCGTCACAGCGTCCGCCGCGCGCTCGACGACCAGGTCGTCGGCGAGGCTGACGAGCTGGAAGAGCGACTCGATGGCGTGATAGCCCTTGGCGTCCCGCCCGAAGACCCGCAGCCAGAGGTTGACCTTCGCGCAGGCGCGCGCGCACACCCGCACGGGCGGCGTCACCGCGCCGGCTCCGGCCCGGTGATGTCGTGGAGCGAGAGACCGGAGCGCGCCAGGTGGAAGAGGCCGATGGCGGTGATCGGCACGAACCACCCGAGATGCGTGCCGAGGGCGAAGCTCGCCGCGGCGACGCCCGGCACGCCGTAGAGCCCGAGCGAGACGCGGGACCCCGCCTCGAACAGGCCGAAGAACCCCGGCGACGACGGGATGGCGACGCCGATCGCGACGATCCCCTGCAGGAGCAGCGGCGACGTGAGCGGCAGGCCGTTGATGTGGAAGGCGAGGAAGCCGAGGTAGAACGCCGCCCCGTTGATGAGCCAGACCGCGAGCGACCAGATGACCACCCGCGCGAAGTCGCGCGGCGCCCGCAGGATGGACAGGCCCTCGATGAAGCCGCGCGTGACCCGCACGATCCACTCGGCGGCGGGCGCGGGCAGGGCGCGGCGCAGCGCGGCGGCGACCCAGGCCAGGCCTTCGCGAGGGGCGTGTACCAGCACGAACAGGAACGCCAGGACCAGGATGAACGCGGCGCCCATCCACCCGGCGATCGTGGAGACGCTGGTGGAGCCGAGCGTGACGGCCGTCGGGAAGTCGGCCAAGGCGATGGCCACGGTCATCAACAGGACGACGATCAGGCCGTCGAAGACGCGCTCGACCGCGACGGAGCCGAGCGACGCGGCGAAGGGGAGCCCCACGAGGCGCGAGCCGGCGTAGGCGCGGGCCAGCTCGCCCGCGCGGGCCGGGAGGACGTTGTTGGCCATGAAGCCGATGGCCGTGGCGTGCCAGACGGGCTTCCAGCGCACGCCGGCGCTCCGCGCGGCCAGGATGATGCGCCACCGCGAGGCGCGCGCGGGGAAGGTGAGCGTCGCCACCGCGGCGGAGGCCAGGAAGAGCCAGAGGTTGGCGCGGCGCAACTCGCGGAAGAAGGCGGCGGGCGAGACGCCCCGGAGCGCCCAGTAGAGGAAGACGATCGAAATGGCGACGCCGGCCAGGCCCTGCCACAGCCGGCCGCGGCCGCGCGTCCGGTGCGGCGCCTTCGGCGGGCCGGGGCTGCTAGGCGCTGAGTCCAAGCTCGACGAGATCGAACACCTCGCGCTGAAGCTCGTACAGCCGGGCCGACGCCTGGCCGGGTGAGGCCGCAAGCGCGGCCACCTCGGCCTTGAGCTCGAGGGCGCGACGCAGCGCGGCCTGGCCGTTGTAGAGGAGGGTTTCGATCGGGACGACGTTCTCCTCCGGCGCCAAGGACTCGATCGGGACCACCCCCTCGTCCTCGTCTGGAGCCAGAGATTCGATCGGCACCACCGCCTCGTCCTGGTCCGGCGCCAGGGACTCGATGTCCACCACGTCCCGCTCGTCAGCAGGGGCGGTCGAGGCCACGGTCGGCGCGCCGAGTAGCTCCTCGAGCGAACCGAGCGGGACGCCACGCTCGGTGACGAGCCGCTCCATCGACGCGAAAGCCCAGGCGAGATCGCGCTCGTCGTCCGCGGCAGGGGCGGCGGCCGGCACGCCATGCGCCGGCATCTCGGCCAGCTCCGGCACGACGCGCGTGGTCCGCTTGTGCGCGGGCGGCGCCGGCGCGGCGACCGTGCCGGCGCTGGCGCCGAGCCGTCCGATGGCGGTCTCCAGCCGCGCGACGACCGGCGCCTCGTCGCCCGTCTGGACGGTGCGAAGCGCGCGAGCGGCGTCGGCCACGGCAGCGGCGAAGGCCTCCACGTCGGCGCCGGCCGCGCCCCGTTCGATCGCGGTGCGCCCCGCGTCGGCGAAGCGCCCCAGCGAGAGCGCGACGGGCGGGCCTCCGGCGCCCCCCAGCGGCCGCAGCGACGCCGCCATTGTGAACAGCCGGAGGTCGCGGACCACCGGCGAGGCCGCGCGCGCCAGCTCGTCGGCGGCGCGCTCCAGGAACTCGCCATGGCCGACCAGCTCGAGGCGTGAGAGCGGGGAGGGCGCTTCTCCCGGACGGACCACGTGCGGACCCGCGTCGTCGTAGAACAGCGCCTCGATCGGCAGGATCTGGCCCGTGCCGGCGAAGGCGCCGAGCAGCGCCGTCGCGAACGCGCCGGCCTGGGCGCTGTCCAGAGCCGGGCGGCCCACGTCCACGACCTCGCGCGCCGCCCGCGCCAGCGCCTTCGCCGCCGCGTCGAAGACCGCCGGCACCGCCGGCGCGACCGCCCCCGACGTCGCGAAGACTTCCTTGAGTGCGCCGTCCACGGCGGTCAGGAGGTCGCCGAGCGGCGGGAGGTCGTTCAGCACCGCCACGCCGCGCAGCGCCGACATGGCGGGAGGGACGCCGCCCAGCGCGTCGCGCGCCGCGCGGTCCGCCGTCAGCGCCTGCGCCGCGCGATCGAGCGCGCTGGCGATCGCGGCGGCTTCGCGGGCTACGAAGGCGCGGCCCCCCGCGTCCAGACCGCCGGCGGCCGCTCGCGCGCCCGTGGAGGTGCGCCCCGCGAGGCGCTCCAGCGCGGCGCCGATCTCCTCGGCCCGTGGGGCGTCCTCCGGCGCCGGCGTGCGGATGCGGTGCAGGTGCTTCTTGCAGTCGTCCACCGCGCGGATGATCTCGCCGCGCACCCCCTCGTCCCACGCCACCCGGCCGTCCTTGAGCGCGCGGCCGGCCGCCTCCAGCCCCTGGGCGGCGCGCGCCATCGGCTGCTGGGACGCCATGAGCGCCCCGCCGCGCCAGGCGCGGGCGATGCGGACGAATTCGTCGGCATTGGGGAAGGGACCGGCGGGCGCCTGGGCCAGCGCGTCGAGGCGCTCGAGGTATTCACCGGCCTCGAGCACGAAGAAGTCGAGCATCCCCATGGACTGGCCCATTTCGCGAACCTACGGCGCGCGCCGCGCGCGGTCAATTCGCTCGCGCATCTCGCGCACCGCGCGCTCGGCGCCCACGAAGACGGCTCGGCTGATGATGCTGTGCCCGATGTTCAGCTCCTCGATCTCCCGGAGCGCCGCCACGGGCCCCACGTTCTCGTACGTCAGCCCGTGCCCGGCGTGCACCGCCAGCCCGAGCCGGCGGGCTTCCCGCGCCGCCGCCTCCAGCTCGCGCGCCGCGGCCGCGCCTGTCCGCCACGTCCCGGCGTAGCGGCCGGTGTGCAGCTCGACGGCGTCGGGCCCGAGCGCGGCGGCCGCCGCGATCGTCCCGGGATCTGGACTGATGAACAGGCTGGTGCGGATTCCGGCGGCCTTGAGCCGCGCCACCGCGTCCCGGATCCGTCCCGCTCCCTTCACGCAGTCGAGCCCGCCCTCGGTGGTGATCTCCTCGCGGCGCTCCGGCACCAGCGTCGCCTGGTGCGGCTTCAGCCGCTCGGCGATCGCGAGGATCTCGCCGGTCGCCGCCAGCTCGAGATTCACCACCGTGCGCACCGTCGCGACCAGCAGCTCGACGTCCCGGTCCTGGATGTGCCGGCGATCCTCGCGCAGGTGCACGGTGATGCCGTCGGCGCCCGCCTGCTCGACCAGCACGGCGAGCCGCACCGGGTCCGGCTCGTCCGTCTGGCGCGCCTGCCGCACCGTCGCGGCATGGTCGATGTTGATGTAAAGTCTCACGCTTGCTCGCCCCCGGGGCGTCCGTTAGCTTCGCTTTTCGTGGCCCCCACACACCGCTTGCCCATCATCGCCTGCCTCGTCGCGCTCGTCGGTTGCGCGGGGCGGCCCGCCGGCGTCACGCCGGCCCCAACCCCCGAGGCGACGGTAGGGCAGTTCCTCGCCGCCGTCAACGCCAACGACCTGGAGCGCATGGCCGCGTTGTTCGGCGACGAGCACGGCCGGGCCGCGTGGGGGAGCGCCGTCGCGCGGCAGGAGCGCCTCGCCATCATGCAGCGCCTGCTCCAGGCCGACTCGTCCCACGTGCTCGGGGACGATCCCGATTCGGCGGGCGTGCCCACCCGCCGCCTCGTGCACGTCGAGCTGTTCGGCACGGGCCGCCGGGTCAGCGTGCCGTTCATCGTGGCGCGGCAGACGGTCGGGGGCTGGCTGGTGTACGCGATCGGCCTGTTGCCCCTGATGCCGACGCCGGGCGGCCGCCGCAGCCCCTAGTCCGACAGCTCGAGCAGGATGCCGCCGGTCGCCTTGGGGTGGAGGAACGCGACGCGGTGGCCGCCGGCTCCCGGACGCGGGACGTCGTCGATCAGCCGGTAGCCCGCCGCCCTGCAGCGCTCCAGCGCGCGGTCGAGGTCGGGCACGCGGAAGCAGAGATGGTGGATGCCGGGGCCGTGACGGGCGAGGAACTTGCCGATCGGGCTGGCGGGATCCGTGGAGGTGAGCAGCTCGACGGCGGTGGACCCGGCCTCCAGGCAGACGATCGTCGCGCCGTCCCCGGTCGCGGGCGCGCCGGGCGCGAGGCCGAGCACGTCACGGTAGAAGGCGGCGGCCCCGGCGAGATCCTGGACGGCCACCCCGACGTGAGCCAGAGCGGCGTCGCGCTGGACTTCGGGCGGGAGCACGCGGACATTCTAACTCGGAGCGACACGACATGGCAGGGTCGCACGCGATGACGGTGACCGACGCGACGTTTCAGTCGGAGGTGGAGCAGCAGCCCGGTCTCGTCCTCGTGGACTTCTGGGCCGAGTGGTGTGGTCCGTGCCGCGTCATCGCCCCGATCCTCGAGCAGATCGCCGGCGAGTACGCCGGCAAGCTGAGGATCACCAAGCTCGACGTGGACGCGAACCAGCAGACGCCGATGCGCTTCAACGTCCGGTCCATCCCCTCGCTGCTCTTCTTCAAGGGCGGCAAGCACGTGGACACGGTGGTCGGCGCCGTGCCCAAGGCGCACCTCGTGGGGAAGATCACGCAGCACCTCTAGACATGCGCGCATCGACGGCCGTCCTGACGGCTACCTCGATCCGTCTCTGGGACCTGGCGTTCCCCTGCGGCCAGGCGCTGGTGGCCCGCACCCGCGCGCCGTACATCGCCCTCGACAACCTGATCGCTTTCAGCAAGCACGACCGCGACGGGAAGGTGGACGCGTACCTCGCCGCCTACCTTCCCGACGAGCTGGTCCTCCTCTTCTTCCTGGGCGGCGAGCTGGTCAACGCCGCGCTCGTGAACCCGGCGGGGCGGTCCGCCGTCGCGATCGCCGAGGCGCTGCGGCGCATCCACGAGGGCTCCGAGCGCGCGGAAATCGCCTTCCACGAGGCGCCGCAGGACCTCCTGGCCGCGATGTACACCGCATGCAGCGGGGCGCCGCTGCCGATGGTCCTCGACCCGAAGAGCCCCGAGACCATCTTCCGGACGTTGTTCGAGCGGAAGTGGTCGGGCCTGCTGGAGCTGATCTCGAACGGCCGCGTGAACTACCTCCAGGTGAAGGACGGACGCTTCGCCTCCGGGCACTTCGCCGAGCGGTTGCCGAACGACCCGCCGCTCGCCACGGTGGCGCGGCTGTTCACCTCGACGCCGCCCGAACCGCTGCCGAAGGTGGTCGCGCAGGTGTACGACGGGCCGCCGCCGCTCCCGCGACAGGCGCCGCCGGCGATGATCAAGATGTTCCGGCACTACACCTGGGACCTCGCCGACCTGATCGAGCTCGAGGCGCCGGGGCAGGGGGCCAAGCGGGCCGAGCGCGTGCGGCAACGCCTGTTGCCGCAGTACCAGGTGCTCCAGTGGGTGGGCGGGACGCGCGACGCCGCGCAGCAGGACCCGGTCGTCGAGCCGGTGATCCTGGCCGACGGCGTGGCCACCTGGACCAAGGAGCTGCTCACCGAGGTGGAGGTGCTCCAGCCCCAGAGCGCGCTGCGCATCCTCCGGGACGCCGCACGCGAGCACCGCTTCGCGCTGAACGCGGTGGGGTTCTTCGAGAAGCTGCCCTGGCGCATCCAGTGGTGAGACGCGGGACGCTGTACATGCTGAGCACCCCCATCGGCCATCTGGGGGATTTTTCTTTTCGGGGCCTGGAGGTGCTGCGGCAGGTCGCGGTCGTCGCGGCGGAAGACACGCGGCGGACGCGGCGGCTCCTGGGGCACTACGAGGTCTCGCCCCCGCTCGTCAGCCTCCACGCGCACAGCCGGCCGGAAGTGGTCGAGCGGCTGCTGGACCGCGTCGAGGCGGGCGAGGACGTCGCGTACGTCACCGACGCGGGCACGCCGGGGGTGTCGGACCCGGGAGCGTTCGTCGCCGAGCGGGCGCACGCGCGCGGCCTGGCGGTCGTGCCGATCCCGGGGCCGGCGGCGGTGCTGGCGGCGCTCGCCGCGGCGGGGTTCCCCGCCGACCGTTTCCTCTTCCTCGGTTTCCTGCCGAAGAAGGGGACGACGCGCGCGGCGCTGCTGGAGCGGATCGCGACCGAGCCCTGGACCACGATCTGCTACGAGGCGCCGGGCCGCACCGTCGCCCTGCTGCAGGACCTGGAGGCGCGCTGCGGCGCCGGCCGGCCGGCGGCCGTGGCGCGCGAGCTGACCAAGCTGCACGAGGAGGTCCGGAGGGGAACGGTCGGGGAGCTGATCCAGTATTACGAGGCACACCCCCCGCGGGGCGAAGTCACGGTGGTCGTGAGCGGCGTGAGCGGAGGTTCTCCCGCGCCCGCCCCCGCCCCCGCGGTGCCGCCCGACGCGGGTGAGCTGATCTCGACGCTGCGGGCCGCCGGCGCCGCGCCGTCGGCCATCGCGAAGGAGCTGTCCCGACGCCTCGGACTGTCCCGCCACGACGCCTATCGCCTGCTGACCCGGTGAGGGCGGCTCCGCTCACCATCGGCCGCCTGCACTACGACGGCGGCGGCGACTGGTACGCGAACCCCTCCAGCCTGCCCAACCTGCTGCGGGCGATTCGCGAGCGCACCAGCCTCGTGACGACGGAGCGCGAGCGCGTGGTGCGGCTGACCGATCCGTTCCTCCCCGACGTCCCTTACCTCTATATGACGGGGCACGGCAACGTCCTCTGGTCGCCGGAGGAGTGCCGCCTGCTGCGCGCGCACGTCGAGGCGGGCGGCTTCCTGCACGCGGACGACTGCTACGGGATGGACAAGTCCATCCGGCGCGAGATCGCGAAGGCGTTCCCCGAGCGGCCGATGGTCGAGGTGCCGCTCGATCATCCGATCTATCATCTGGTCTACGAGTTCCCGAAGGGCCTGCCGAAGATCCACGAGCACGACGGGTTGCCCGCGCAGGGGTTCGGCGTCTTTCTGGGGACACGGCTGGTGCTCTACTATTCTTATCAGTCCGATCTCGGCGACGGGTGGGAGGACCCGGAAGTGCACCACGATCCGGAGCCGATTCGCGAGCAGGCGCTGCGGATGGGCGTCAACCTCTTCGCGTACGCGGTGAGCGGCAGCGCGTGAACGCGCCGGACGGTGACCGCGCTGCGCGCGACACCTCCGCTGCGCCGCCCGCTCGATCCGGCCTCGCGGCGAGTGCCACCGAGATCGTCCGCTCCCTCGCGCGCCTCGAGACCCTGCTGGCGCGACGGCGCGCCCTAGCCGCGCTGCTCGCCGCCGCCGCGGCGGCGGCCCTCGTGCTCGCCGTCGCGGCGCTCGCGGCGCGCTTCGGGCTGCTCGCGTCCGCGGCGTGGGCGCCGCTCGCCGCCTGGGTCGCCGCCCTGGCCGCGGCGCTGGCGGCGGCGCGCCCGGCGTGGCGCGTACGCGTGCGGCGTGGGGCGGCGCTGCGCGACACGGCGGCGCTGGTGGAGCGGGAGCAGGCGCTGCGGCGCGGCTCGCTCGTGGGGATCGTGGACGCGGCGGCACTCACGCCCGCCGGCGCCTCGCCCGCGCTCGTGGCGCGGGCGGCCGAGCGGGTGGCGCGCGCGCTGCCGTCGGAGGCGTCCTGGGCGCCCGAGGCGGCGCGGGGCCTCTCGCGCCGCCTGCGCGCGGGCGCTGCCGCCTGCGCGGCGGCGGCGGTCCTCGCGGCGCTCGCCTTCGCCTGGGCCGGCGACGCCGCGGCGGAGCTGGTCTCGCCGCTCCGGGCGCTGGCGGCGTCGCTGGGCGCGCGGGTCCAGGTCGCGGTGTCGCCGCCGGCGGTGCGCCGCGGCGGCGCGGCGGTGGTGAGCGTCCGCTCTCCCGCCATCGCGGACGCGCGGCTGTTCGTGCGCGAGACCGGCGAGACCTGGCGCGCGGTCCCGCTCGCCGCGGCGGGGCCGGATCGCGCGACCGCGCGCCTCGCGGGACTGACGGCGCCGGTCTTCGTGTACGCGCGCAGCGGGGGCCGGGCGTCGGACACGCTGCGGGTCGGCGTCATCGAGCCCCCGTTCGTCACGGAGCTGGCGGTGACGGCGCGCTTCCCGGCGTACCTCGAACGTCAGGACGAGGCGCTGCCCCCGGAAGAAGGCCCCGTGGCGCTTCCCGAGGGAACGGTGCTCGCGCTCCGCGGCGTCGCGAGCGCGACGGTCTCGGCGGCGGCGCTCGTGGGTCCGGAGCGTCGCGCGCTCTCCGCGTCGGGACGCAGCTTCGCCGGCGACCTCGTCGTCCGCCGCGCGGCGACGTGGCGGCTCGTGCTGGCGGACGCGTCGGGCGAGCCCTTCCCGGGTCCGCTCCCCGTGTTCGATCTCCGCGCGGTGCCCGACAGCGCGCCGGTGGTCGCGTTGCCGGTGCCCGGAGCGGACACCACCGCTCCGCTGGACCTGCGGCTCCCGCTGGTCGTGGACGCGCGCGACGACCACGCGCTGGCCTCGGTCGAGATCGTTAGCTGGCGGGTGAGCCGGCTCGGCACCGTGGGAGCGCGCGCCGTGGACACGGTGGCGGGAGTCGCGGGGGCCGACCACGTGGTCGAGAGCGTCCTCCTCGACCTCAACGGCCGCGGGCTCCTGCCCGGCGACACCCTGCGGCTGTTCGCGCGCGCGACCGACCGGGCGCCGCAGCCGCACCGCGCGTCGAGCCGCGAGTACGCGGTGCGTCTGCGGTCGATGGCGGAGCTGCGCGACGCCGTGCGCGCCGCGGGCGACACCCTGGCCCGCCGCGCGTCCGACCTGGCGGGGGATGCGGCGGCGCTGAGCCGGCGCACCGGGGACCTGGCGGCGCAGCGCAACCGCGGCGCCGGTGGCGCCGACTCCACGGGCGCTCCGGCCGGCGACCAGACCCAGCGCTCCGGCGCACCGCTGCCGTTCGAGCAGGCGCAGGAAGCGGGTCGCGTGCGCGACGAGCAGCAGCGGCTGCTCGAGCGCACCGACAGCCTGCGGCAGGCGCTGGCCGGCGTGGCGGCGGCGGCGCAGCGCGCGGGGCTCACCGATTCCGCGTGGCAGCAGCGGCTGCGCGAGCTGGACCAGCTGCTGCAGCAGGCGGTGACGCCGGAGCTGCGCGCGCGCCTGGAACAGCTCCGGTCGGCGCTGGAGCACCTGGATCCGCGGGCGGTCGAGCAGGCGCTGCGCCAGCTGGCGGAGTCGCAGCAGGAGATGCGGCGGCAGCTCGAGCGGAGCGCTGAGCTGTTCGAGCGAGCGGCGCTCGAGGGCTCGCTCCAGACGTACGCCCAGAACGCGGAGGCGCTCCGCCAGGCGGAGCTGCAGTGGGCGGATCGCGCTGCGGCCGCGCAGGACACGACGGCGGCGGCCGAGGAGCAGCGCACGCTTCGCCGCGAGGCCGACACGCTGCATTCCGGCCTCGAGGCTCTGGGCCCGCGGCTGACGCAGCGCGGGGACAGCGCCGGCGCGGGCACGGTCGCGTGGGCCGAGCGACAGGTCGCGCAGGCCGGCGCGAAGATGGAGGACGCGGGCGCCGCGATGTCGGCCGGGCGCCGGCAGGACGCCGGGCCGCGCGGCGCGGAGGCGGCGGACGCGCTGCGCGGGGTCGGCGATTCGCTGCGCGGCCGGGAGGCGCGGATGGCGGCGGCATGGCGGGCCGAGGTCCTGAAACTGCTGCGCTCCGCCGAGGCGGAGACCATCGCGCTCGCCGTGGAGGAGCAGGGTATGGCCGAACGCCTCCGCCGCGGCGAAGGCTCCGCCGACGCGAGCGGCCAGCAGTCGGCGCTCGAGCAGGGCGTGGACCAGGTCGCGCGGCGCCTCGGAGAGGCGTCGGGGAGGAACGCCCTGGTCTCGCCGCAGCTCGGCGCGGCGCTGGGGCTCGCGCGGCAGCAGATCGAGCAGTCGCGCCGGGCGCTGGAGGCGCCGCGGACCGATCCCGCCGCCGCCGCGTCCCGGGCACAGGACGCCGCGCAGGCGCTGTCCTCCGCGGCCTTTCAGATCATGCGGTCGGGGGACGACGTCGCGGGCGCGCAGTCGGGCTCCGGGTTCGCGGAGGCGCTCAAGCGGATGGCGGAGCTGGCGACCCGGCAGGGCGCGCTCAACGGGCAGCTCACCGGCCTCCTGCCGATGCTGGGCCCCGGATCGTTCAGCGAGGCGGTGATGCAGCAGCTGCGCGAGATCGCCGCCCGGCAGCGCGCGCTCGCCAACGAGATGGAGCGGCTGCGCGGCATGGGGCTCCAGGGCCGGCCGGAGGATCTGGCTGAGGAGGCGCGGCGGCTGGCGGACCGGCTCGAGCAGGGACAGCTGGACCGGCGGACGTTGGAACGCCAGCAGCAGCTGTTCCGGCACATGCTCGACGCGGGCCGATCGCTGCAGAGCGACGAGGAGGACGCCGAGCGGAAGAGCGAGACGGCGCGCGAGCACGCCGCGAGCGTCCCGGTGGGGACGGTGCCGCGCGAGCCGGGTCTCAAGTACCCGATCCCGAAATGGGACCAGCTCAAGTCGCTCTCCCCGGCCGAGCGGGCGATGGTGCTCGATTACTTCCGGCGGATCAATGCGCAGGGTCGCTAGTCCGCTCCTGGTGCTGCTGGCGCTGGCGGCCGTGGCGCCGGCGCACGCGGCGGGGCAGGAGATCCTGCTCCGCGCGATGGACCTCGAGGGGGTGGGAGCGTGGAACGAAGCGGGAACGCTGTACCGCCAGGTGCTCGCGGAGGAGCCCACCAACGCCGCGGCGCTGCTCGGCCTGGAGCGCGTATTCGTCCAGCCGGCGCAGCGGGACACGGTGCTGGCCTGCGCGGAGCGCGCGATCGCGGCGAACCCTGCGGCGGCGACCGCCTACGCGGTCGAGCTGCGCACGCTGCGCGCGATGGGACGGGACTCGCTCGCGGCCAGGGCGTTGTCCCGGTGGGTGGCGGTGGACTCCGCCAGCCCGGCGCCCTACCGGGAGTGGGCGCGCCTCTCCTTCAGGGCCGGCCGCGTGCAGGACGCGCGGGACGCGGTCCTGCTCGCGCGGCAGCGGCTGGGCGACCCTTCGGCCCTCGCGCCCGAGCTGGCGCAGGTGGACGTGCAGCAGGGGGACTGGGCGGGCGCCGCCCGGGAGTGGAGGGCCGCGGTGGGGGCGCAGGCCGTCTACGCGGATGCGGCGTCCTTCAGTCTCCGGCCCGCGCCGACCGCGGCGCGTGACGCCGTGATCGCCGCCCTGACCGCGTCGGGCCCGGAAGCGGCGACCGGCCGGCAGCTGGCGGCGGATCTGCTGCTCGGGTGGAGCGAGCCGGGCCGGGCCTGGGCGCTGCTCAAGGACGCGCTGCCCGCATCCGATTCGCTCCGGATCGTCGCGCTGCGGACCTTCGCCGAGCGCTCGCAAGCCCTCGGCGGGCCCGATGCGCAGCGCGCGGCGGGCGCGGCCTACGACCTGCTGGCGGCGGCGCTCCCGCCGGAGGACGCGGGGCGGACCAGGATCGAGAGCGCCCAGGCGTTCGCCGCGGCCGGCGACACCGCTGCCGCGCGGCGGGTGCTCCGGACGCTGGCGGCGGACACGTCTGCCGACGGCGAGACCCGCTCGGCGGCGGCGGCCGCGACGGTCGAGCTGCAGGTGCGGGAAGGGAATCCGGAGGAGGCCTCTCGGACGCTCGCCGCCGCGCTCGAGCGTCTGAGCGGCACGGAGCGGGAGCGGCTCGCCCGCGTCATCGCGCGCGGGTGGCTGCGGCGTGGCGCCCTCGAGCGGGCGGAGCGCGCGGTGGACGGCGATTCGTCGCTCGCCGGGGACGAGGTGCGCGGCTGGGTGGCCCTGTATCGCGGGCGCCTGGCGGAGGCGCGGCGGCTGCTGCGCCTCGCCGGCGCGTCGGTGGGCGATCGCGCGCTGGCGCCGTTGCGAGCCGAGACGGTGGCGCTGATCGACGCGGTGGGACGGGACACGCTTCCCGAGCTGGGCGCCGCGCTGCTCCGCGCCGCGCGCGGCGACTCGCTCGGGGCGTCGCGCGCCCTGGTCGCGGTGGCGCGCGGCCTCGCCGATTCCGCTGCGGGGTCGGAGGCGGAGCCCGCGCTGCTCGCCTGGGCGGCGCGGTGCGCCGCCGCGGGTCGCGACTCGGCGGGCGCGGAGGCGCTGTGGCTGGAGGTGGCCGACCGGTTCGGCGCGTCCAACGCGGCGCCGGCGGCGGAGCTCGCGCTCGCCCGCGCCCTCGCCGGCCGCGGCGACGTGAAGGGGGCGGCCCGGCGCCTCGAAGCGATGATCCTGGCGCACCCCGAGAGCGCGCTGGTGCCCGAGGCGCGCCGCGAGCTCGATCGGGTGCGCGGCCTGGTGCCCGGCACGTGAAGCGGCGGGACTTCCTCGGCGCGATGGCCGGCGCGGGCGCCCTCGCCTGGACGCACCGACGCACGGACGCACGGACGCACGGAGGTGCGGCGTCCCTGCTCGTGCCGATGGACGAGGAGCAGACCAACCACCTCAAGGCCTACGGCCTCGCGTACGACGCCGTCAAGCGCGGCGGCCACACCGAGTGGCTGCTCAACTATCGCGGGGGGTCGTTCCTCATCCCGGACGACGGGATCGCGCGGCGCGCCGCCACGCTGGCGGGCGTCGCCGCCCTGAGCGTGTCGGACGCCGACGTGCTCGACATCCGGGGCACCATCGAGCAGGGCAACATGGACGCCGTGCCGCTCGAGAAGGCGCCGCGCGTCGCCATCTACTCGCCGCCCTTCGCTCCGCCCTGGGACGACGCGGTGACGCTCGCGCTCCGCTACGCCGACATCCCCTTCACGCGCGTCTGGGACACCGAAGTCCTGGGCGGGCGGCTGGCCGACTTCGACTGGCTGCATCTGCACCACGAGGACTTCACCGGCCAGTACTCCAAGTTCTACCTCTCCTACGCCGGCGCGGCCTGGCTCGCCGACATGGTGCAGGAGAACCAGGCGGTGGCGCGCACCCTCTCGTTCGACGACGTGCCCGCCCTGAAGAAGGCGGTGGCCCGCCGCATCCGCGCCTTCGTGGACGGCGGCGGCTTCCTGTTCGCGATGTGCACGGCGACCGAGACCCTGGAGCTGGCCCTGGCCGCGCACGACGTGGACATCGCCGCGGAGTTCGCCGACGGCACGCCGATGGATCCCGACGCCGACGCCAAGCTCGACTGGACCCAGGCGCTGGCGTGCAAGGACGCGCACCTCGAGAAGAACCCGGCGATCCCGGCCTTCTCGGACATCGACGGGCACCAGGTCAACAACCCGGGGCTGCGCCAGCCGCTCGGCGCGTTCGCGCTGTTCAACTTCAGCGCCAAGATTGATCCCGTGCCGACGATGCTGGTGCAGTGTCACCGGCAGGTGATCCCGGACTTCTACGGCATCACCACGAGCTTCACGCGCCGCACCCTCAAGGCCGCCGACATCGTCCTGGCCGACGAGGCGGGCGCGCCGTGGGTGAAGTACATCCACGGCGACCTGGGCCGCGGGACCTGGACCTACCTGGGCGGCCACGACCCCGAGGACCCGCAGCACCAGGTCGGGAGTCCGCCGACCGACCTGTCGCTGCATCCGACATCGCCGGGCTACCGGCTCATTCTCAACAACGTGCTCTTCCCCGCGGCGCGCAAGCGCGAACTCAAGACGTGAGCACCGCGCGGCTCGGCGCCGCGGCCCGCTCCGCCATCGCCGCGGCGATCGCGGAGGCCGGCGGCCGCGAGGTTTCGTTCGTCGCCGACGTCGCCGCCGATGGCACGGTGCGGGGAGCGGAGCCCGTCGCGCGCGGTACCGTGGACGCGGTGCTCGCCCTGCCGGGCGTCGCGTCCCGCGGGCAGATGGTGCTCCACAACCACCCGAGCGGGCTGCTCGAGCCCTCGAACGCCGATCTCGACGTCGCGGTGCGCCTGCACGACGGCGGCATCGGCTTCGGGATCGTGGACAACCGGGCCGACGAGCTGTACGTCGTCGTCGAGGTGCCGAAGCCGCGCGGCACCGAGCCGCTCGATGCCGTCGCCGTTGCGCGGCTCCTCGCGCCCGCGGGCCCCGTGGCGCGCGAGCTGGGCGCGCACGAGGACCGCCAGGCCCAGCGCGACATGGCGGCCTACATCGCCGACGCGTACAACGACGGCTCGATCGCGGTGCTCGAGGCCGGGACCGGGATCGGGAAGAGCTTCGCGTACCTCGTGCCGGCGATCCGGTGGGCCGTGGTGAACGGCGAGCGCACCATCGTCTCCACGAACACCATCAACCTGCAGGAGCAGCTGGTCGGGAAGGACCTCCCGCTGCTGGCCCGCGCCCTCGGCACCGAGGACCGTCCGGTGCGCTACGCGCTGCTCAAGGGGTGGCGCAACTACGTCTGCCTGACGCGACTGGAGCAGGCGCGGCGGGGCGTCGGCACGCTCCTCGAGCCGGACCGCCGCGACGAGCTGGAAGCCATTGCGTCGTGGGCGGCGCACACGTCGGACGGCAGCCTCTCGGACCTGTCGTTCACGCCCAGCTCCGAGGTGTGGGACGAGGTCGCGGCCGAGTCGGACCTGTGCACCCGGCTGCGCTGTCCGCACTTCGACGGGTGCTTCGTCTTCGAGGCGCGGCGCCGCGCCGCCGACGCGGACGTGGTGGTGGTGAACCACCACCTCCTGGCGAGCGATCTCGCCGTGCGGCGCGCCCAGGGGAACTTCGAGGAGGCGGCGGTGCTCCCGCCGTATCGCCGCCTCGTGCTCGACGAGGCGCACCACCTGGAGGACACGGCCGCCACGCACCTCGGCATGCAGGCCACGTCGCGCGGCGTGGAGCGGATGCTGTCGCGGCTGGAGCGTGGCAACCGCGGCGTCCTGCCGGCGCTGCGGGGCGCGCTCGCGGCCGAGGCGGACGAGCCCCTGCGCGAGACGGCCATGCAGCAGATCGAATCGCGCCTCCGCCCGGCGCTGGCGGACGCGCGGCGCAGCGCCGAGCTGCTCTTCCGGATCCTCGACGCCTACCTGGCCGGCAAGGCCGACAACGTCGTCCGCCTGGGCGACGCGTTCGCCGCCGACCCCATCTGGTCGGCCGCCGGCGGCGGGCTCGGCGACGCGCTCGACAACTTCGGCTACGCGCTCGGCCTGGTCCGGGAGGCCGTGGTGGCCCTCGTGGAGCGGCTGGGGTCGGAGGAAGGGGCGGACCGGATCCAGTCGCTGGCGGGCGAGCTGCGCGGGCTCTCCAACCGTCTGGAGGCGGCGCGCGACGCGGTGCGCACGACGCTCCGGCCCCCGGCCGGCCTGCCCCCGACGGTGCGGTGGATCGAGCGGCGCGGCGGCGCGCACGTCGCGCTCGCCGCCGTGCCGCTGGAGCTGGCGCCGCTCCTCAAGGAGATGCTCTTCGACCGGGTCGAGACGATCACCCTGACCAGCGCGACGCTGGCGACCGGGGGCTCCTTCGAGTTCCTCGCGCGGCGCCTCGGCCTCGACCTGCCGCCCTCGCGCGAAGGGGTGCGCGAGGTGCTGCCGTCGCCCTTCAACTACCGCGACCAGTGCCTGTTCGTCGTGCCCGACGACCTGCCCGAGCCGCGGGACGACGCGGAGGGACACGGCGCGCGGGTCGCCGAGATCGCGGCCGACGTCGCGCACGCCTCCGACGGCGGGCTGTTCGTCCTCTTCACGAGCCACCGCGCCCTGCGGCAGGCGGCCGCCGCGCTCGGCGCGCGCGCCGACGTCGCCGGCCGCTGGCCGCTGCTGGTGCAGGGGGACGCGCCGCGCGACCAGCTGCTGCGCCGCTTCCGCGACGCCGGCTCGGCCATCCTCCTGGGCACGGACTCGTTCTGGGAAGGCGTGGACGTGCCCGGGCTCGCGCTCCGCGCCCTGGTGATCGCCAAGCTGCCGTTCCGCGTGCCGACCGAGCCGCTCACCGCCGCGCGCTGCGAGGCCATCGAGGCGTCCGGCGGCGACCCGTTCAACGAGTACCTGGTGCCGCTCGCCGCGCTGAAGCTCAAGCAGGGCTTCGGCCGGCTCATCCGCTCGCGGACGGACGTCGGCGTGGTGGTGCTGCTGGACCCGCGGGTGCTGCGGAAGCGGTACGGCGGCGCGCTCCTGGAGGGACTGCCGGACGCGACGCAGGTTCATGGGGCCGTGGCACGAACTGATCAGGCAGATCAGGGAGTTCTTCGAACTTCACGGCGTGAGAAGTGAGGGGGACAGGTGAGAAGTGAGAGGGCGAACGGCGTGAGACGTGAGAGGGCAAGGGCGTGAGAGGGGACCTCTCACGCCTCTCCTTCTCACCTCTCACGCATCTTACCCTCTCACTTGTTCCTCTCACGTCTCACCTCTCACGCCTCCACCTGAGGAGCCGTCCGATGCGGAGACCCGGCAAGATCGTCTGTGTCGGTCGCAACTACGTCGAGCACGCGAAGGAGCTGGGGAACGAGGTGCCGAAGGAGCCCCTCCTGTTCCTCAAGCCTCCCTCGTCCGTCGTCTTCGACGGCGAGCCGATCCTCCTGCCCGACATGTCGCGGCGGGTCGAGCACGAGGGCGAGATCGGCGTGATCATCGGGACGCGGCTCTGCCGGGGCGACGAGGCGGCGGCGCGTGCCGCGGTCTTGGGGCTCACCTGCGTCAACGACGTGACGGCGCGCGATCTCCAGAAGTCCGACGGGCAGTGGACCCGGGCCAAGGGGTTCGACACGTTCTGCCCGATGGGGCCGAGGCTCCAGCCGGTGGACGCGTCCTTTAACTTCTCGGCCCTTGAAGTCGTCTGCCGGGTGAATGGGGTGGAGCGCCAGCGGGGACGCGCCGCGGACATGGTGTTCGGCATCCCGGCGCTGCTCGCGTTCATCTCGCGGGTCATGACGCTGGAGCCGGGGGATCTGGTGGCGACCGGCACGCCCGCCGGGATCGGGCCCCTCGTGGACGGCGACGTGGTCGAAGTCGAGGTCCCGGGCGTCGGCGTGCTCAGAAATCCCGTCCGGGCGCGCTAGGTGGTGCTTGATCGCCGCGCCGGACGTACTTTTCATCCGTGGTGGGGTATGAGTGCGGCGTGCAGCACGAGCGCGCCGCCGGACGTAATCCTGGTGGATCCCGCGGTCTCGTGCACCCGCCTCTCCGGAGCCGACCGGTGGCCCGACTGTCCCAGCGCATAGGCAAGTTCCCCGGCTACCCCCTCGCCGAGATCCCGCGTCGCAAGCGGGAGCTGCTGGCGGCGGGCGTGGACGTCATCGACCTCGGGGCGGGGGACGCGGACGTGCCGCCGCCCGCGGTCGCGGTGCGGGCCCTGACGGAGGCGCTCAAGGACCCGGCGATGAGCCGGTACGGCTTCCAGCTCGGCCTGCCCGCGTTCCGCGAGGCCGTCGTGCGCTACCACAAGCGGCGGTTCGGCACGGTCCTCGATCCGATGGCGGAGGTGCTCCCGCTGCTGGGGTCCAAGGAGGGGCTGGCGCACCTGGCGCTCGCGACCTGCGAGCCGGGCGACGTCTGCCTCGTGCCGGAGCCGGGGTACCAGTGCTACATCGGGGGCGCGATCGCCTCGGGCGCCGAGCCGCGCATCGCGCCGCTCCTCGCGGAGAAGAACTTCCTGGTCGAGCTGGGCGAGCTGCCGCGCGACGTGCTGCGCCGGACGCGCCTGGTCTACCTCAACTACCCGAACAACCCCACGGCCGCCGTCGCGCCGCGCGACTATCTCGAGCGCACCGTGGCGGTGTGCCGCGAGTACGCGATCGCGCTCGCGTACGACAACCCCTACGTCGAGGTCACCTTCGACGGCTACAAGGCGCCGAGCATCTTCGAGATCGAGGGCGCGCGGGACGTCGCGCTGGAGTTCCACTCCTGCTCGAAGACCTTCTCGATGACCGGGTGGCGGCTCGGATGGGTCGTGGGCAACCGCGAGCTGATCAAGGCGCTGACCACCGTCAAGTCGTACCACGACACCGGGCCGTTCCTCGCGATCCAGGCGGCCGGCGCCGCCGTCTTGGACCGCGCCGAGGAGATGGCGAAGGACACGGTGCGCCTGTACGAGTCGCGCCGCGACGTCACCCTGAAGGCCCTCGCCGCGGCGGGCTTCGAAGTCGCGCCGCCCAAGGCGACGCTCTACCTCTGGGTGCCGCTCCCCGACGGGATGAAATCGGCGGAGTTCACGAAGCAGGCCATGGATGAGGAAGGCGTGATCACCCTGCCGGGGAGCGCGTTCGGCCCGTCGGGGGAGGGGTTCTTCCGCATCGCGCTGACGGTCGGCGTGGAGCGGCTCGCGGAAGGCGCGGAGCGCCTGGGGCGCGTGCTTGCCAGAGCGTAGGAGCTTCGTCCTCCCGAGCGGCCGCGCCTCCCCGCGGTGGTGGCTCGTCCCTTCGGTGGCGGTCCACTTCGTGGTGCTGACGGCCGTGGTGGAGTCGAGCCTGGAGCATCGCTTCGCCGGCGATCAGGCGACCATCTTCCTGCTTGCGCCGGCGCCGCCGGCGGGGAACCAGAAGGTGGTCTTCAGTCTCCCCGGGCCCTCGGCGGCGCCGCGACGGCGCGCGCGCGCGGCCGGCGTGCCGGTCGGCCCGGGTCCCGTCACCGTGGAGCCGCTGGACACCACGCTGCTGACGTTCCACGCCGGAGGCGGCGGCAGCGACACGACGAGCACCGCGGCCCGCGGCGCGCGCTCGGGGCGTGACTACGCCGGCCGCGGCGTGGCCGCGCTCCAGCCCGCGCTCGGCAACGGGGCCGCGTGGGTGCGGCCGCTGATCGACCTGACCTTCTCGAATCGTCCGATCCGCCTCGATTCGGCGGTGGCGATGCGGATGCGGGTGATGGCCGATTCAGTGGAGAAGCACCCGGTGCGGGACCCCTACGCCGATCCCTACACCTCGCGCCCGTGGACCTTCAAATCCGGCGGCAAGACGTACGGACTCGACGCCCAGGGGCTGCACCTCGGAAGCTTCACCATCCCGACCCCGCTTCTGGCGTTCCTCTCCATGCCGCAGGGGAACATCGATCAGGCGCGGGCCAACAACGCCCTGATGGGGATGCGCGCCGACATCCTCCGCGCCGCGGCGCGCTCCGAGTCGGAAGACGCGTTCCGCCAGGCGGTCCGCGACCTCAGGGCCCGGAAGGACAAGGAGCGGCAGGAGCAGCAGCCGCAGCCGCAGCAGCCGGCCCAGCCGTGAAGCTGATCGACACGGACGACACGATCCTGATCGTCACCGGGACCGAGATCCCGGCCGAGATGAACGACCGGCCGCTCGCCTACCGGCTCAAGGCCGAGATCGACCGGCGCGGGGAAGGGAAGACCTTCCGCGGCGCCGTCGTCGTCTCCGACGCCTGGTTCGCGCAAAACCGGATCTTCCACCTCTGCTCGGCCGTCGCCGTGGGCGGTCCCGGCGTCAACGCCCTCGCCGCCAGCCTGGTCGAGGAGCTGCCGATGCTCGTCCGGCGCGACGACCGCGTATTCGTCCAGGGCAGGTGGGACGGCGAGGAGAAGCGGGCGAGTCTCTGGGGGATGGACCGGTACACCACTGCGCAAGCCGTCGAGGTGTTCCTCAAGGAGGGACACTGCGAGGCCTTCCTCCGCGCGGCCTGGAAGACGCTGCCGCGCGTTCCGACGAGGACCGACCTCGCCTAGCCGGCCGCGGCGCGCAGCCGCTTCAGCACGTCGTCCTTCCCGATCACGGCCACCAGCTCGTTGACCGGCTCCGAAACAAGCCCCCCGGTGAGCGCGATGCGCACCGGCTGCATCACCGCGCCGAGCTTGAGGCCCTTCGCCACGGCCAGCTGGCGCAGCGCGGCCTCGAGCAGGGCCGGTGTCCAGTCCGACACGCCCTCCAGCGCCTGGACCGCGTCGGTCAGCGCCGCCCGGTAGGCCGCCGGGTCCTTGGCGACTGCTTCCGTGGCCTTCTCGTCGAAGACCACCGGGTCGAGCCCCGCGCGCAGCCGGGCCTGACGACGGACGTCGAGCACGGTCCAGCTCCGCGGCAGGACGGCAGCCACGATCGCCTCCGCCCGCTGCTGGTCCACCGCGTCGGAGGGCTCGAATACCTGGGGCACCAGCCGCGCGGGACCGAGGTGCCTCAAGTGCTCGCCGTTCATCCACTCCAGCTTCTTCGGATCGAAGACCGCCGCCTTCTTCAGCACCCCCTCGAACGTGAACGCTTCGATCAGCTCCGCGACGTCGAAATAGAGCTCGCGGTCGCCGCCGGGACTCCAGCCGAGGAGCGCGAGGAAGTTCGCCATCGCATGCGGCAGGATCCCCAGGTGCTGATAGTCGGCCACGGCGGTGGCGCCGTGGCGCTTGCTGAGCTTCTTGCCGTCGGTGCCGAGGATCATCGGCACGTGGCCGAAGACGGGCACCGGCAAAGCGAAGGCGCGGTAGAGCAGGATCTGCTTCGGCGTGTTCGAGATGTGGTCGTCGCCGCGGAAGACGTGTGTGATCCGCATCGCGATGTCGTCGGAGACCACCGCGAAGTTGTACACGGGCGTCCCGTCGGCGCGGAGGATGACGAAGTCCTCGAGGTCCTTCCCGTGGAAGGTGATCGGCCCGTGGACCGCGTCCTCCCACGCCACTTCCTCGTGGCTCACCCGAAAGCGGATCGCCCCGTCGTCGAGGTACGCCTTCCCTTCGTCGAGCAGCCGATGCGCGTCGGCCTGGTGGCGTGCGAGAGCGGCGCCCTGGAAGAGCGGGCCCTCGTCCCACGTCAGGCCGAGCCACGTCATCCCGTCGAGGATGACCTTCGTGAACTCGTCCGTGGAGCGCTGCTTGTCGGTGTCCTCGACGCGGAGGACGAACACAGCGTCGCGGTCGGAGGGGGGGCCGTGCATCCGGGCGTGCTGGACGAACAGCCAGTTGAAGAGCGCGGTGCGCGCGCCCCCGACGTGCAGGCTGCCGGTGGGGGACGGGGCGAAACGGACGCGGATCACTGCTGCGGCGCGCCGGGCGCGCCCGCCTTCTCGATCCTGGCCCAGGTGTCGCGTAAGGTGACGGCGCGGTTGAACACCAGCCGATCGCCGCGGCCGTCGACCCGGTCGCGGCAGAAGTAGCCCTGCCGCAGGAACTGCAGCGGCTCCTCGGGCGTCGCCTCGGCCAGGGCCGGCTCCACCTTGCAGCCGGTGAGCACCTCCAGCGAGGCGGGGTTCAAGACGTCGGCGTAGCGCCTGGACTGGAGCGCCGCCGCCGGATCCTCGTCCAGGAAGAGCCGGTCGTAGAGCCGCACCTCGGCGGTCAAGCAATGAGCCGCCGCCACCCAGTGCGACGTGCCGAGCACCTTGCGGCCGTCGGTGGTGGTCCCGCCCTGCGAGGCGGGGTCGTAGGTGCAGCGCACTTCGGTCACCTCGCCGCTGTTCGGGTCCTTGATCACCCCCGTGCAGGTGACGTAGTACGCGAACTTGAGCCGGATCTCCCGGCCCGGCGAGAGGCGGAAGTACTTCCTGGGCGGATCCTCGCGGAAGTCGTCGCGCTCGATCCAGATCTCGCGGGAGAAGGGGAGCTTGCGGGTTCCGGCGGCGCTTTCCTCGGGGTTGTTCTCCGCGTCGAACCACTCCACCCGCCCTTCGGGATAGTTCTCGATCACCACCTTGAGGGGCCGCAGCACCGCCATCACCCGCCGCGCCCGGCGGTTGAGGTCCTCGCGCAGACAGTACTCGAGCAGCGCGGAGGAGACGGTGCTGTCGCGCTTGGCGACGCCGATGGTCTCGGCGAAGGCGCGGATGGCCTCGGGGGTGTAACCGCGGCGGCGCAGCCCGGCAATGGTCGGCAGCCGCGGGTCGTCCCAGCCGGAGACGATCTTCTGCTCCACGAGGTCCAAGAGCTTCCGCTTGCTCATCAGCGTGTGGGACAGGTTCAGCCGGGCGAACTCGATCTGCTGCGGATGCGGCAGGTCCGGCAGGTGGTCCAGCACCCAGTCGTAGAAGGGGCGGTGGTCCTCGAACTCCAGGGTGCAGATGGAGTGCGTGATGCCCTCGATGGCGTCGGAGACCGGGTGGGCGTAGTCGTACATCGGGTAGATGCACCACGCGTCGCCGGTGCGGTGGTGCGACTCGCGCTTGGTCCGGTAGAGGACCGGGTCGCGCAGGTTCATGTTCGGCGACGCCATGTCGATCTTCGCCCGGAGCACGCAGGCGCCGTCGGGGAACTTCCCCGCGCGCATCGCGCGGAACAGCTCCAGGCTCTCCGCCGCCGGGCGGTCGCGGCGCGGGCTGGGGCGCCCCGGCTCGGTCAGCGTGCCGCGGTACTGGCCGATCTGGTCCGTCGTCAGGTCGTCGACGTAGGCGTGACCGTGTTCGATCAGGTACTCGGCATATCCGTACAGCCGCTCGAAGTAGTCGGACGCGTAGTACAGCCGGTCCTGCCAGTCGAAGCCCAGCCAGCGGACGTCCTCCTGGATCGCATCGACGTACTCGACGTCCTCCGCGGCGGGGTTGGTGTCGTCGAAGCGCAGGTTGCACAGCCCGTCGAATTCGCGGGCCAGGCCGAAGTTGAGGTGGATCGACTTGGCGTGGCCGATGTGCAGGTAGCCGTTGGGTTCCGGCGGGAAGCGGGTGTGCACCCGGCCCCCGTGTTTGCCGGCCTGGCGGTCGGCCCTGATGATGTCCCGGATGAAGTCGGAGCCGGGCTTCGCTGCGGCGTCAGGCATTGGCCTTCCTCGGGGCCCCGCCGGCCTTCAGGGTGCCGGTAGGGGATGGAGCGAAGCGGACGCGGATCACAAGCGGAGAGGGAGGGATTCGAACCCTCGTAACAGGTATTAGCCCGTTAAACGGTTTAGCAAACCGCCGCCTTCAGCCTCTCGGCCACCTCTCCGGGCGGCAGGGAATATCGCTGCGCGGGGGCGCCGGAGGAAGCTGCCCGGTCGCCGCGGCCATTCTTCGCGCCGTTCGCACGATCCCCGCCGGTTCCGGCGACCACCGCGCGGCGCCAAGCGCCGGACTCGGGATTCTCCGGGACGCCCCCTTGCGGGCCGGCACGTCATGATGTGGTCTTGTACGGACCGGTACCGGGAGGAGTAGCGATGGCGCACCACGCGGGCGACGTGTCGCGGCGCGAATTCGTGGTGACCACGGGGGGCGCGATGGGCCTGGCATTCTGGCCGCAGCTTGCGCCGCTGGCGCACGGCCCGGCCGCGGGCTCGGTGATCCTGTTCCAGGGTGACTCGATCACCGACTGCGGGCGCGACCGCACGGTAGCCGAGCCGAACCGGGCCGCCGCCCTCGGCACCGGCTATCCGCTGCTGATTGCGTCCGAGCTGCTGCGCGACCCGGCAGCGAATCTCCAGATCTTCAATCGGGGCGTGAGCGGCAACACCGTGCCGGACCTCGACGCGCGCTGGCAGACCGATGCGCTCGACCTCAGGCCGGACATCCTCAGCATCCTCATCGGCGTGAACGACATCTGGCACAAGCTGAACGGGAGCTACACGGGAACGGTGGAGCAGTACGAGTCGGGCTACGGCGCGCTCCTCGACCGCACCAGGCAGGCGCTGCCGGGTGTGCGGCTCGTGGTGCTGGAGCCGTTCGTGCTCCGGACCGGTGCGGTGACGGAGGCCTGGTTCCCGGAGTTCGATCTGCGCCGCGCGGTCGCCGCACGCGTGGCGGAACGCGCGGGCGCGACCTTCGTGCCGCTCCACGGCCTCTTCGAGCGGCTCTCGCGCGAGGCGCCGCCGGCGTACTGGGCGGCGGACGGCGTGCATCCGACGGTGGCCGGCCACGGCGTGATCGCGCGGACGTGGCTCGAGACCGTGCGGCCCTGAGGCATCCGTGAGCGCATCCCTCGTTTCGGTGAACGTCGGGCTCCCGCGCGAAGTGGAGTGGCGGGGCACACGCGTGCGTACCGGCATCTGGAAGGCACCGGTGGCCGGGCCCGTGCGTGTGGGGAGGCTCAATCTCGAGGGGGACGGCCAAGCCGACGGCGCGAGGTCCACGGCGGCGCGGCGAAGGCGGTGTACGCCTATCCCTCGGAGCACTACGAGCTGTGGCGCGCCGAGCTGGACATGCCGGACCTCGGCTGGGGCGGCTTCGGCGAGAACCTCACGACCCTCGGACTGAGCGAGGAGATCGTGCGGATCGGGGACCGCCTGCGGATCGGCACGGCGGCGTTCCAGGTCACGCGGCCGCGGCTGCCGTGCTATAAGCTCCTGATGCGGATCGACCGGCCCGACATCGAGCGGCGCTTCCTGCAGACCGGGCGCACCGGGTTCTACCTGTCGGTCGTGCTGGAAGGCCACGTCGCGGCCGGCGACGCGATCGAGTTCGACGCGTCGAGCGAGAAGGGCCCGACCGTCGCCGAAGTCGTCGCGGCGCGATCCTCGCGAGAGGAGTAAGCCGCCACCGGCCGGTGGGCCGGTCAGAAGTGGTAGAGCACGTTCACGGACACGGTCGGCTGGGTCTTCGCGGTGCCGCTGATCCGTTCGAAGACCGCGTGATCCGATGTGTCCAGCCGCAGATCACCCCGCAGCAGGCAGCTCGCGCCGAGCCGAAGCTCCGGCGTCACGGTGATCTCCGAAAGCGTCTGCGGCGTGCCGGTGCGCGCACCATCCCGGTCGGCGAACCGCTCCGCCCGGAGACTGAGCGACACCTCCTTGTGAGACAGCCGCAGGTAACCCGCGGCGCCCGTCCACACCGCCATGAGGCCGCCGGGCGCAGCCGCGGTCTCGCGGCCCCAGTCGCCGTTCACGCCCAGCGAGAGATGCTCGGTCGGCTTCCACGTCGCCTCGGCGTCGAGCACGTCGCGGTAGTGCACGTCGTCGTTGGTCTGCTCGGGCCCGGCGATGCCGTTGAGGGTGATTGCCAGGCGGCTCGACGGCGTGAGAGCGAGCTGGAGGTGGACGGTCTTGCCCCGGTTGTTGTCCTCGACGTCGTCCCATCCGTTCGCCACCATCAGCATGGTCGAGACCACCGGCGAGAAGGCGTAGCTCGCCCGGACGCCGGTGTGGGTGTACGGGATGGCGTAGCCGAAGAGGAAGGAGTGCGAGGCGTTGTCGTTCCAGCCGTCGTATCCCTCGATCACCTCGTAGCCCAGTCCGGTGATGAACTTGCCGGCGTCCAGGCGCAGCCCGCTGCCCACGGGGGCGACGAAGCTGACGAACGCCTGATGGAAGTCGATGTCCTGGCCCTCGCCTGTGGAGTCGCGGAACAGGCCGCGCGAGGCCACGACTCTGCGATACCGCGCCGGCGGTGAAGTCCACCCGGAAGCCGAAGTCGCCCGGCGCCGCGACGGGGCGCTGGACGACCAGCTCGACGAGGTCGATGCGGAAAGCGTCGTCGTCGTAGTCGAACACCCGGAACTGGTTGGTGCGCGACGGGGGCACGTTGAAGTTGTAGGAGAAGCTGGTCGAGACCAGGCCGTGGAACTCGATGGCCTGGTGCCCCGGCTCCGGATTGGAAGGCGGAGCCTGGGCGGCGAGCAGCCGGGGCGACAGCAGCGCCGCCACCCCGGCCGCCAGGATGCGCGACGACTCGCATCGCGATACTCCTTCACCCCGTCGCGTCGAGGTACGCCGTCTCGCCGTGCAGCGACGCGTCGAGCCCGATCTCCTCGTCGGAACTCGACACGTGTACCGGCGTGATCCGGTTGATGATGGCCAGCATCGCGTAGGTGAAGGCGAAGGCCCAGACGGACGACAGCGCGACGGCCGCGATCTCTTTGCCGAAGAAGACTGCGTTGCCCGCGAACAGGCCGTTGGTGCCGTTGGGGTTGAAGGCGGTGGTGGCGAGCAGGCCCAGCATGACTATGCCGAGCAGCCCTCCGACCCCGTGCACGCCCCAGACGTCGAGCGCGTCGTCCCAGCCGATGCGGTTCTTCAACGACACCGCGAAGTAGCACACCACGCCCGCGACGCAGCCGATCAGCACGGCGGTCGAGGGGGAGACGTAGCCCGCGGCGGGCGTGATGGTGGCGAGCGCCGCCACGGCCCCGGTCAGGAGGCCGACGAAGTGCGGCTTCTTGCCGAACAGCCAGTCCACGAACAGCCACGCGACCGCGCCGAACGAGGCGGCCACGTCGGTGTTGAGGAACGCCACCGCCGTGGTCGAGTCCACGCGGAACTCGCTCCCCGCGTTGAAGCCGTACCACCCGAACCAGAGGAGGCCGGTGCCGAGCGCGACCAGCGGAATGGAGTGGGGACCGCGGTCCGCCACCTTCCGCTTGCCGATGTAGATCACGGAGGCGAGCGCGGCCATGCCGGCGATGTTGTGCACCACGATCCCGCCGGCGAAGTCGAGCACGCCCCACTGCTGCAGGATCCCGCCGCCCCAGATCATGTGGACGAAGGGACAGTAGACGAACAGCAGCCAGCCGGTGAGGAACAGCATGTACGCTTTGAAGGTTACGCGGTTGGCGAACGCCCCCGTGATGAGCGCCGGGGTGATGATGGCGAACATCATCTGGTACGCGCAGAACACGATCATCGGGATCGTGTCGTTGGGCGAGGGCGTGCTGAGGGTGATGTTGCGCAGGAAGGCCCAGTCCAGGTTCCCGAGGATGCCGAAGAAGTCGGTGCCGGTCTTGAGGTTCCCCGAGAAGCACAGCGAGAATCCGCACACCCACCAGATCACCGTCGTCCAGCCCATCGAGACGAAGCTCTGGATCATGATGGCCAGCACGTTCTTCCGGCCCACCAGGCCGCCATAGAAGAACGCCAGGCCCGGCGTCATCAGCATCACGAGGCTGGAGCAGAGGAGCATGAACCCCGTGTTGCCCGTGTCGAGATGGAGCATCCCGCGCATCTCCTTTCAGACTCGAGGGGACAACGAAAAAACCGGCCCGCGCCACCGATGAGGCGGCGACGAAGCCGGATTGAACGCGATCAACGCTGCGAATGGGTGTGCGGTCCGGATGCCCGGAGCGGGCGGAGGCCGGGGCCGCCGCGAGAGCGCGAGGATCTCACTGGCTCCCGAGCGCATCCGCAGCTCCCGACTCGGGAAGCAGGCTGCGGCGCCGCTCCCGAGTCCGGGTGCGCGGCACGGCATCACCACCGCGTCATCCCTGCCGCGGGGAGAGCCGGTGGCACCCGCGACCACCACCGTGCTCCGGGCGCGGACGTCTTTGGACGGGCGGTCCAACAGCCAACGCACGAACGGCTCGCGCGCGGAGGCGGCGACCCGGAGGAAGCGAGTCGTGGCGGCTTCCGGCGCGATGACCACCGGGCCGCCGGCGCCGAACCGTCCGATCACGGCGGCGGGGCCCAGGGCCAGCATACCGGCCGCGAGCAGCGACGTCGCGAAGGCGCCACAGGCCCGCACAAGGCGGACCTGCCGTGTCGGGATTTGCAGCATCTCAGGTTGCGGCAGCCCCCGCCCGGGGATGGGGGCATTCGGAGGGAATCGGCCGTTCAGCGCCTGCAGCCCAGGAGCCATGACGTCGCCGCGCGAGACACCTGGGGGCGTCGCAAGATCCGCACCGCCGTCAGCGCGGATGCCCGACCGGCATGATGCCGAGCGGTGTCTGGCCCGCCGGCAGGCCGACGAGGCGCGCCATCGTGCTGTCCTGGAACGAGCCGGCGAACGTCGTGCCGAGGCCGAGCGCGGCGACCTCGAGGTAGAGGTTCTGCGCGGCGAAGCCGATTTCCATCGGCACGTAGCGCTCCGCCCGGTCGCGGAAGCGCGCGCCGAGCCGCTGGTAGTCGCCCGCGAAGATCACCGCGACCGCGGCGTCGGCCTGCCACGCCTGGTGCGTCGCGGAGTCGGTGATCGCCTGCAGCCGGTCGCCGGCGGAGACCGTCTCGAGGAGATGCCCGGCCTGGCGGTAGTGATAGACGCCCGCCGGGAGGCCGCGGACGCGCGCGGCCACGACGTAGAGCTCGAGCGCGTAGATCCCGCCGGCCGCGGGCGCGGTCCGGTGCCCGTCGGGACGGTTGATGCCCTGCGCGGCCCAGAGCAGCTGCGCCACGTCGGCCAGGTCCACGGAGTCCCGCGTGAGCGCCCGGGTCGAGTGGCGTGCGGCGAGCGCCGCCTCCAGCGACATTGCGCCTTGACGGTGCGGCTCGGGGAGGCGGATTGTTCCGGTAGGCCCCTGGGCGCGGGCGGCGGTTCCCGTGAGGACGAGAACGGCGGCCGCGAGGAGGGGGCGCAACGCGGCTGAACGGAGTGGTGGCACGACGGGCTCCCGTGAGGGTCGCCTTCCTTTCGCTGCGAAAAGCGCGC
Source organism: uncultured Gemmatimonadales bacterium (assembly GCA_963835535.1). Classification (GTDB taxonomy): domain Bacteria; phylum Gemmatimonadota; class Gemmatimonadetes; order Gemmatimonadales; family JACORV01; genus Fen-1245. The sequence goes on along the minus strand of CAWIFL010000013.1, from coordinate 33,280 downwards.
CGGAAGGATCGGGACCGCTGCTTCAACGGCTTGCAGATGGGCGGCGGGCGGGTGACCGCCGCGCTAGGCTTTGGGAGGTGGCTATGCGATTCAGTGCCCGCGCGCGTCGAGGTGCGCTGCTGTCCCTGTTGCCGGCGGCGGCCCTGTGGCTGCTGGCGTGCCACAATCCGGAGGAATTCGGTTGGGCCGTGGAACCTGGCACGATCGTGACGAGCGCGGCCGGACCGATAGTGGGCGTGCCGTCCGTGGTGGTCGCGGGTCAGCCGGCAGGCGTCACGGTCTATACGTTCGGCGACGGCTGCGTGACGCCTGCCTACACCAATTCGACGGTCTCCGGGGCGCTGGCGGTTGTCGAGCCTTTTGATTCGGTGATCGTCAAATTGCCGGCACATCACACTTGCGGGGGCAAGTCCTACCAGTTCGCGCATTCGGCTGCGGTGGTCTTCGCGCAAGCCGGGTCAGGTACGATTCGGATCATCGGCTGGAACGAGGTTTCGCAAGCCGACGACACGCTCGACTACGCCGTGTCGATCCAGTGAGGAGGTAGCCCGGCCGACAGGATGCGAGCAAGCCTGACTTGTTGCGATACAGCGGAAGCGGAGGGAGGGGGATTCGAACCCCCAAGGGCTTGCGCCCGGCGGTTTTCAAGACCGCTGCCTTACCAGTTAGGTCTACCCCTCCGAACACGCTAAAGTACGCGCTCCACAGGTCCCCGGACAACACGGCGCCCGCTCGTCGGATGGACGAGCGGGCGCCTTTTCATTTGTCTCGCTGCGTAAGACTCAGGCCCCGCCGCCGCTCCGCCGGTAGTTCATCGCCAGCTGAAGCTGCCGCACCGCTGCCCGGCAGGCCGCGATGGCCGCAGCCTTGTGACCGCCGAAGTCGTTCGGCGCCTTGTCCAGAAAATCGATCGCGTCGTTAAGCGACGTGATCGCCGCCTGAATCCTCGGGAATTGCTGAGGCGGCTGCGCCACGAGCTTCGCCGCGCCGAGCCCTCCGGTCGCCATCAGGAGGGGCAGGGTACCAAGCCACCGGCTCGCGTCTCTGCGATTCATGGGTCGCTCCGGGTTGTGGGGGAGGCCGACAGAATAAGTCGCCAATACCCGGAGCGCCAGACCGCTACGGTCGCACCGCCCGGCGCACCCAGGTGCAGATCGGCCACTCGCCGCCCACGCGCTGGTTCACCGTCCGAGCCTGGGAGGCGACGCGCGCCGTGGCCCGGCTCACCCAGCCGATCGGGACCTCCACGCTGTACACGGCCGAGCCGCGCTTGACGTTCAGCGCCGCCAGCTCGGCCGGGAGGTGCTGCGCGAAGGTGAGGTAGAGCTGCCGCGTGGGCGTGAGGAGGTCGCCCGCCGAGACGCTGTCGCCGTCGATGGTGAGGACCGTGTCCCCGGCGACCAGACCGCGCGCGCGGAAGGGCGAATCGTCCGCGACCCACCCCACGACGGCGCGGTCCCGGGCGACGCCGACCAGCGCGACGCCGGGGCTCGGCGCGGCGCGGCACGAATCCATCGGCACGGCGTCGAGCGCGGCGGCCAGCTCGCCGGCGAAGGCGGACAGCGTCGGGTAGCGGGCGCGGTCCTTCTCGTAGCGCTCCAGCGCGTCCTCGAGCCACGGCACCAGCGCCATGTTGAGGCTCAGCGCCTCGGTGCGGGCGGCCCAGGTGAGCGTCGGCCGCGCGTTCTGCAGCGCCCGCACGGTGATGGCTCGCGCCAGCTGCTCCCCCAGCTCCTCGTCCCAGAACACCGGCGCGTAGCCGGTCCGGGCCATGTCCCCTTCGACCGTGGCGCGGAGCTTCAGCGTGCGCTCGAGCAGCTCCGGGTGCTCGGCGAACAGCCGGTGCACCGCGAAGTGGGCCATCTGGTGGCCGAGCGTCAGCCAGACGTAGCCCGGCGAGCGGTACGCGCGGTCGGGGAAGGTCGGATCGGGCGCGAGGAAGACGTGGTTCCCCTGCGCCGGCGACCACCGCGCGACGTCCACCGGCGGCTCGTACCGGGGCCAGAACGTGCGTGCCAGCATCACGTCGTAGCTCTGGTCGTGGAAGCCGGTGTATGCGGCGATGATGCTGTCGAGCGGGCGCCCGTCGGCCAGGGCGGTATAGACGTCGGAGAGGTCCCGGCGCCGGGAAGAGGCGCTCAGCCCCTCGAGCGCCAGCGGCGCGGCACGCGGCACGAAGGCCGCCGCAGCGCCGAGGAAGGCGTCGAGCGCGCGCTTCTGCCGGGCGTCGCCGCCGAAGCAGCGCCGCACGCCTGCGGCGAGCCAGCCGCAGACGGTGTCGGGGGCCGTGGGAGCGGCCCAGGTCGCGAGCACCGGCCCCACGGGGGTCGGGCCGAGCGCCTCGGCCAGAGTGAACGCGGAATCGCCCAGCTCGGTGCCGAGCGCGAGCTTCCAGCGCGGCAGCGGACCGACCGTGGGGAAGTCGGTCGAGTCGGCGAGTCGCAGGATGAGGCCCGTGATGTCGAGCGTGGAGTCCGTTCGGACCGTGGTGCGGCCCAAGGTGAACGAGGTCGTGCCCGGCGGCAGCGTGGAGGTGCAGGAGGCCAGGGCGGCGGCGCAGGCGCAGACGAGGGCGCGGCGCATCAGTGCCTGAACTGCCGCTTGCCGGTCAGGACCATGGCGATGCCGTGCTCGTCGGCCGCCGCGATCACCTCGGCGTCGCGGACGGAGCCGCCCGGCTGGATCACGGCCCGGATCCCGGCCTTGGCGGCTTCGTCCACGCCGTCCCGGAAGGGGAAGAAGGCGTCCGAGGCCAGCACCGCGCCGGCGGTCTCGTGGCCTGCGCTCTTCGCCTTGTGCACGGCGAGCATCGAGCTGTCCACGCGGCTCATCTGGCCCGCGCCGATGCCCAGCGTCTGCCCCCCGCGGGCCAGCAGGATGGCGTTGGACTTGACGCTCATCACCGCCGCCCACGCGAACCGCAGGTCCTCCATCTCCCCGGCCGTTGGCGCGCGCTTGGTCGCGACCTTCCAGCCGCTCTCGTCGCCGTCGAACCGCATGCGGGTCTCCGCCAGGAAGCCGCTGCGCACGCGCTTGAAATCGAGCGTGCCATCCGCCTCCGCCTTCGGCACCTCGATGATCCGCAGGTTCTTCTTCTTGCGCAACACCTCCAGCGCGTCGGGCTGGAAGCGGGGCGCCACCACCGCCTCGACGAACAGCTCCGACATCGCCGTCGCCGTCTCGGCGTCCACGATCGTGTTGAAGCCGACCACCGAGCCGTACGCCGAGACCGGGTCCGTCGCCAGCGCGCGGCGGTACGCTTCGGCCGTGGTCTTGCCGAGGGCGAGGCCGCAGGGCGTGGTGTGCTTGATGATCACGCACGCCACCTCGTGCTGCCAGGGCTCGAGGGCGAGACAGGCGGCGTCGAGGTCCAGGAAGTTGTTGAACGACAGCTCCTTGCCGCCGAACTGGTTGAGGTTCGCCAGGCCGCCGGGCTCGCCGGTGACGTAGAACGCCGCCTGCTGGTCGGGGTTCTCGCCGTAGCGCAGGTGCTGCTTCTGCGCCAGCGCGAGAAAGATGAAGGGGGGCAGGCCCGTTGCGGAGCGCCCCTGCAGCCACTGCGCGATCGCCGCGTCGTAGCTCGCGGTCTCGCGGAACACCTTGATCGCCAGCTCGCGCTTGAGCTCCGCGCCCACGCCCCCGGCCTTGAGCGCCTCGAGCACCCGCGCGTAATCCGCCGGGTCCACGACCACCGTGACCGAGGCGAAGTTCTTCGCGGCCGACCGGAGCATCGAGGGGCCGCCGATGTCGATCTGCTCGATCGCGTCCGCCTCCGTGACGCCGCGGCGCGCCACGGTCTCGCGGAACGGGTAGAGGTTCACCGCGACCAGGTCGATCGGCGCGATCTTGTGCCGCTCGAGCGCGGCCAGGTCGCCGCTCACGCCGCGCCGGGCCAGCAGCCCGCCGTGCACCGCCGGGTGCAGCGTCTTCACCCGGCCGTCCATCATCTCCGGGAACCCCGTCACCTTCTCGATCGGGATGACCGGGATCTTCTCGTCGCTCAGCACCTTGGCGGTGCCGCCGGTCGAGACGATCTCCCAGCCTAGCGACGAGAGGCCCCGCGCGAACTCCACGAGGCCGCGCTTGTCCGACACCGAGATGAGGGCGCGCGGCATTACCATCGCTCCGCAGTGAGTTGGATGACGTCGGCGAGCGAGACCAGGTCCCGGAGATCGATCACTTCCGCCGGCGAATGGGCGTAGCGCAGCGGCCACCCGAGCCCCACGTCGGGCACGCCGAAGCGCGTGAAGGTCGAGCCGTCGTTCCCGCCGTTGGTCGTGCCCGCGACCAGCGGGATGTGCCGCGCGCGCGCCAGCGCCAGCAGCGAGTCCACCAGCGCGGGCGGCGTCACCGAGCTGTTGTCCACCGCCCGGACCACGGCGCCGCCGCCCAGCGGCGCGTCGGCGAAGGTCTTGATCTCCAGCGGCGCGTCGGAGGAGACGAAGGTGTCGATGGCGTACACGCGCGCCGGATGCTCGGACGTCCCCACGTGCTCCGCGACGAACCGGGCGCCGTCGAGCCCCACTTCCTCCCGGGTGGACCAGACGAACAGCACCGCGTGCCGGAGCCGCCGCGGGTCGAGGTGCCGCACGGCGAGGAGCAGCGCGGTCGAGCCGACCCGGTCGTCGAACGAGCGCCCGGTGGCGCGCGTCCCCGCGAGGCCGGCGAAGGACTTCGGCATCGTCACCGCGTCGCCGACCCTGATGCCCAGCGCTTCGGTGGCGGCGCGGCTCCCCGTGCCGGGATCGGCGCGCAGGGCGCCGGGGTTCCGCGCGGGTGAGCGGCCGACGCTGTCGCGCGGCATGAAGACGGCCGGCACGATCCCGTTCGCCGTGTGCACGAGCGCCGGCTCCGCCTCGAACAGGGAGGGGAAGAACCCGCCCAGCTGCCTCAGCTCCAGCTGCCCGTTCTCCCGGATCGCCGTGACGGCGAAGCCGATCTCGTCGAGGTGCGCGACGTAGACGGTGAGCGGGTCGCCCGCGCCGGCACGGACCAGGATGTTCCCCGCGGAATCGATGGTCGGATTCGCCCACGCCGGCAGGAGCTTGATGACGGCCTCGCGCACCGGGCCTTCGTGGCCGGAGACGCCGTAGGTCTCGACCAGGCGCGACACGATGTCGCGCGCCTCGCCGAGGCCGATCGGCTGCTGGGCGGGCGCCGCGCCGGGCGTCAGGCACGCCACGAGGACGGCGGCGGCCACCCACGCGCCGTGCGTCCGTGCGTCCGCGCGTCCGTGCGTCATGGCCGCCCTCCCAGGAACGCCACGAGCCTGTCCGCGAGGACCGCGACGTCCTTGAGTGACACGGTCTCGACCGGCGTGCGGGCGTAGCGGGTGGGCAGGCTCCAGGCGGTCGCGGCCTGGAAGCCCTGCGCGGCGGGGAGCGAGTCGCCCCCGGTCACGACCGCGCCCGCACCGAGGGAGTCGGCCGCGGCGGTCTCGCCGAGCAGGACGACGTCGGAGGCTGCCGCTCCCTGCGCGCGGGAGATCACCACGAACGAGCCGCCGTCCCACCGGAGGTTCCGCCGGCGCGTGAACGCGGCCACGGCGGTGCCGCGGCCGCCGCCCGCGGGGAGGCGCAGGACCGCGTCGAGCAGGGCGGCGCAGGAGGCGCGGGCCGAAACGTCGAGCGCGGCGACGAGGTCGGTGCCGTAGCGGTGTGCCCGCTTGGCGCGCGTGACCGGCGCGAGCAGGCCCACGCCGAGGGCCTCGACGCCCGCCGCCGAGGTCGCGCCCACGTCCACGTACGCGTTGTCGAGATTGAACGGCTCGTCGGCCGCGGACGGGCGCCCGCGCGTCAGGTGGATCGAGCGCACGCCCACGACGCCGGGGAGCGGGCCGCGGCTGCCGAACACGGTGACGCGCTGGCCCTCGAGGAACTGGTCGTACAGCGGGCCCATGAAGGTCGCGCCCACGCGGCGCAGGGTCAGATAGCCCTCCGGCGTGACGGCGCCGACCACGTAGCCGATCTCGTCCATCGGGCAGAGCGCGACCCGGGTCGGGTCGCCGCTGCCGCGGATCGCGAGCACGTTCCCGGCGGCGTCCGTCACCGCGCCGGGCAGCGCCGCGGCGAGCTCCTCGGCCATCGCGTCCTCGAGGCCGGTGACGGCACTCATGTTCGCGAGCCGGACGACCAGGGAATCGAGCGGCGGGCCGGCGGAGGGCGACTGAGCGGCGGCCGGCGTCGCGATCAGCGCGCACGCCAGCGCCACGAGCGCGCTACAGGGTCGTGAGCGCATCGGCGAAGTCCGGTTGCGGTGAGGGTGCGGGGCCGAGCGCGTCGGCCGCCAGGAAGCAGCGGGGCTCGCCGCCGCAGCGCGCGAACGCGCCCACGACGGCGGGGAGGAGCCGGTGCTCGGCCTCGAGGACGCGCGCGGCGAGCGTTTCGGCGGTGTCGCCGGCGTGGACGGGGACGGGCCACTGGGCGAGGATCCGGCCGTGGTCGTACTGCTCGTCCACCAGGTGCACGGTGACGCCGGTGATCCGGGCGCCGCTCGCCAGGACCGCCTCGTGGACGCGCCGGCCGTACATCCCCGCGCCGCCGAAACAGGGCAGGAGCGCCGGGTGCACGTTCAGCATCCGCCCGCGATATGCCGCCACGACGCGGTCGGGGACCCGCTTCAGGTAGCCCGCCAGGACGACGAGCGCGATGTCGTGGCGCGCGAGCAGGGCGAGGAGAGCGTCCGCATCCCGGCCGTCTTCGGGGATGGTGGCGGTGGCGACCCCCGCGTGCCGCGCGCGCTCGAGGGCCCCGGCGGCGGGCTTGTTGGAGACGACGAGGGCGATGCGCGCGGGGGCGGCCGGCTCCTGAAAGGCGTCGAGGAGGGCCTGGAGATTGGATCCGTGGCCCGAAGCAAGCACGGCGACCTGCAGGGGAGGCATGCCCATTAAACAAAGACGCAAGCTGCCGGACGGCAAGTTGCCAGAACGGTTCTGCCTGCTGCTATCTCCCTCCTCGGAGCCCCCGCACCGACAGGGTATACGCTCCGTACGACCCCTGCCGATACGTATTGGCGATGATGCGATAGGCGCCGGCGGCCGGCACCGTGAAGACGATGCGCGCGTTGGTGCCGCCGCCCGAGTCGTCGTCCCGCGCGAGCGCGGCTGCGAATGCGGCTTGCATCGCCGCGCTCCTATCTCGGCGTGATCGTGACCGTGTAGATCCCCGCGCGCCGCGAGTGTCCGGCGTTGTTGACCACGATCTGGTACATCCCGGTCGTCGGCAGCGTGAAAATGAGGCGCGAGTTCAGGTTCCCGCCCGAATCATCGTCCTCGCCCAGCTTGTTGCCGTTCGCGTCGAGCAGCTGCATGTACGTGTCGAACTCGTCCGACCGCACGTCGATCTGCACCGTCTGCCCGGCGTTGCCCTGGAACTGCCAGAGATCGGCGTAGGTGCTGTCCTGCATCGTCTGATCGCCCGTCTCCAGCCGTCCGCGCATCGTCTGCCCGATCGCGATCTGCGCCATCTGGCCCGGAGCCGCGATCATGTTGGTCGGCTCGACCGCGACCGGCTGCGGGATGGGCTGCACGATGGATTGCGGCTGCCCGATCGGCGTGGGCGTGCCGAGCGGCGTGGGCGTGCCGAGCGCCTGCACCCGCAGCGTGTAGAGCCCGGTCGTGGTGCTTGCGGAGTAGGTCGTCACGCCCAGCCTGTACGTCGCCGTCTGCGGGCAGGTGAACGTGAGCCGGGCGTTGAGGCCCTCGCCGCTGTCATCGTCGTGCGCGACGTTGTTGCCCATCGGATCGAAGACGATCGCGTAGTTGTCCCACTCCGACAGGACGTCCATCTGGAACGCCTGCCCGGCGGTGCACTGGAAGTTGTACGTGTGGATCGGCTTCCCGTCGTAGGTCGTCCCGCCCGGCACCAGGTTGTTCTGGACCTGCTGATTCAGGCCGATCGTGCCGATCGGCGCGATGGTCGCGCCGGAGACGATCGGCGTCACCACCGGCTGCGACACCGCCGCGCCGGCCTGGAGCCGCAGCGTGAACGCGCCGTACTGGCCCGAGCGCAGCGTGTTCACGAAGATCTGGTACATGCCGGTGTACCCGAGCGTGCGGACGATGCGCGCGTTGAGCCCGCCGCCGCTGTCGTCGTCGTGCGTGATCTCCGTGCCGTTCTGGTCCTTGAGATACAGGTACGAGTCGAAGTCGGACGATATCAGGTCGATCTGCACCGTCTGCCCGGCCGACCCCATGAAGGTGAAGAGCTTGTAGTGGGACCCGTCACCCAACGTCGGGTCCGACATGCTGAGCGTGCCGGTGACGGAGGACCCGATCGGGATCTGCTGCTGCGCCCTGGTCGGGAGCGCCGTGACGGCCAGGAGTCCGAGCCCCAGCCCCACGACCCGTGCGATGGTGGCTCCGCGATGCGACATGCTGCGCTCCTCGTGACGTGTGGATGAGCGGCCGGGCCCCGCAATGGGGCCGCTGGAAGGGTGAGTATACGGCCGCATTCCCAATGCGCAATATTCGCCAAGATCGGCTGCTCGAGTGGTGACGCGAGTCACTCCGCCGGCGGTCCGATGAGGGCGGCCGCCGCCTCGAGATCCAGGGCCACGGCGAGGCCGAGATCGCGCGTGCGCTGGGCGTCCGCGGGTTCGGGGATGCCCAGGAGGATCCCGCGGCCACCGAGCCGGGCCGCAGGCTCGGCGTCCTTCAGCATGTCGCCCACGAACCACGAGCGCCGGAGGTCGAGTCCCAGCTCGCGCGCCGCGCGCTCGAACAGCTCGACGCCCGGCTTGCGGCATGAGCACGGGCCCGTGAAGTCGGGATGGTGGGGGCAGTAGTAGACGCCCGCGAAGCGGACGCCGTGCGGCGCCAGCAGCTCCTCGATGCGGGCCGTCACCGCGTGGAAGGCCCCCGGCCCGAACAGCCCGCGGGCGATCCCCGACTGGTTGCTCACGACGACCAGCGGCCAGCCGGCCCGGGCCAGCGTACGCAGCCCCTCGACCACTCCCGGCAGCAGCTCGACGAGCGCCGGATCGTGCAGGTAGCCCGGGTCCCGGACCAGCGTGCCGTCGCGATCGAGGAAGACGGCGCCGCGCATCGCGCTAGATAAGCGCCGCGGCGACGGCGTCTGCGACCGTCCGCTCGTCCTCGGGCGCGATCGTGCGCACGTCGAGGACGACGCGGCCGCCCGTGACCAGCGCGACGACCGGCGTCGCGGCGAGTCGGAGGCGCTCGGCCAGCCCCGCGGCGGAGAGCCCCTCCGGGGCGAGGGCGACGCCGGCGCTGGCCAGCTCGAGGCCGGGGAAGGCCCCGCCGCCGACCGCGGCGCGCGTCGCCGTCACCACGGCGTGCGCCGCGGGTGGCAGCGTCGCGGCCAGGCGCTCGGCGCGCGCGACCAGGACCGAGCGCGGCTCCGTCAGCATCCGCAGGACCGGGACCTCGCGCCGCGCCATGGCCGTGTCGCGGTAGAGCGCCAGCGTCGCCGAGAGGGCGGCGATCGTGAGCTTGTCGGCGCGGATCGCCCGCGCCAGCGGATTGGTGCGGCAGCGCTCGACGAACGCCGCGGTGCCGAGGAGGATGCCGGCCTGCGGGCCGCCCAGCAGCTTGTCGCCCGACGCGACGACGGCCGTGGCGCCGCTCTTCGCGGCCCGCGGCAGCAGCGGCTCCCCGTCGAGGCCGTCGGCGGAGAGATCCACCATCAGTCCGCCGCCCAGGTCGTAGATCACCGGCACCCGGCGCTTCCGCCCGAGCGCCACCAGCTCCTCCAGCGACGCCTCGGCGACGAACCCCTCCTGCCGGAAGTTCGAGCGATGGACCTTGAGGATGGCGACCGGCAGACGCGCGGCTGGCTTGCCTGTGCCCCTGTGCCCCTGTGCCTCTGTGCCTCTGTCTTTGAGCGCTTTCTCGTAGTCGGCCAGCTTCGTGCGGTTGGTCGTGCCGACCTCGAGGAGCCGCGCCCCGCTCTTCTCGAGGATCTCCGGGATCCGGAACCCGCCGCCGATCTCGATCAGCTCGCCGCGCGAGACGATCACGTCGCCGCCGGCCGCCGCGGTCGCCAGGGCCAGGAGGAGCGCCGAGGCGGCGTTGTTCACCATCAGCGCGGCCGGCGCGCCGGTGAGCTCGGTGAGCAGGCCGGCGCAGTGCACGTGGCGGTCGCCGCGCCGGCCGCGTTCGGCGTCGTACTCGAGCGTGCTGTAGCCGCGCGCCGCCTCGCGGACGGCGGCGAGCGCCGCCTCGCTCAACGGGGCGCGACCGAGGTTGGTGTGCAACACCACGCCCGTGGCGTTGACCGCGCGGCGCAGCGTCGGGCGCGTCGCCGACTCCAACGCGCGGAGGACGGCGGCGGCCCAGGCCGCGCCGTCGGCGGGCGCTTTCTCCGGCGCCGCGCGCGCGTCGCCCAAGGCGCTCCGCACCGCGCGGACGAGCGCGCTCCGCGGGACGCCCGCGGCGAGGGGGGCGACGGCGCTCTCCTTGAGCAGGCGGTCCACCGACGGCAGCCGGCGGCGCGGGTCGGTCACCGTGGTTTGACCGGAAGGGGAGCCGGCACGGTGTCGCGGCGCGCGGCGACCGTGTCGGGTTGCGCGCGGCCCGCGGCGGCGGTGTCGGTCGGGGCACGGCGCGTGGAGTCCGCGGCGGGCCGCGTGGGCCGCGGCCGCGGCACCGTGAAGGTGGTGCGGCCCTGGGTCGACTTGACTCCGGTGAGCCCCACCACGTTCGCGGTCGTGATCGCGTATCGAACGCCGGCCTCCAGCGGGGCGGCGAAGCGCACGACCCGCGTGTCGCTGGGGGCGGGGCGCTCGGCCAGCATCTTCGTCGCGCGGCTGGTGTCGTGTCGCGCCGCGGGCAGCGAGTCGTGCCGCGGCAGCGCGCCCAGCGGCGGTGGCCGGACCGGCGGCCGCGCGGCCGCGGGCTGTGGAGCGGCCGCGCGGTGGGAGGTGTCGCGCGCCGCCGCCGCGGCCCGGGTCGCGCTGTCCCTCGCCGCCTGCGCGGCGGCCCTGGCGGCCGCTTCGATCTTGGCGGCGCTGTCGTACGCGGCCGTCGTGAGCACCGTGAGCAGCGCGACCGTCTGCGTCGTATCGGCCAGCGGGCTCACGTGCACCATCGAGGTGTCCACGGCCACGGCGGGACTCACGGGGCGGTCGAACGTGATGCGCACGGTGATGCTGTCCACCGGATCCGCCGACCTGATCCGCGGCCCGATCGTGTCGTGGGTGAACGCGTACAGCCCGACCAGCGCCGAGTCGGTGAGCGCGACGCGCGCGGTGTCGAACGCCTCGCGCGGGTCCCGGCGCCGGTTGTTGTTCTGGTCGAGGACGCCGTACACCAGGTAGTCGCCGGGCGGCATCGCGCGGAGGGAGAAATTCCCCACCGAATCGGCCAGCGCGAGATAGGGGAGGGAGTCGGGCAGCAGCATGGCCTGGACCAGCGCGCCGTTCGCCGCGCGACCACCCGTCCAGTCCACGACGGTGCCGGCGAGGGTCGCCGAGGGGATCGCCGGGCCGGTCGAGAAGACGATGGTCCGGGCCTTTTTCATCCTGTTCTGGTGGAGGTCCACGACGACGGGAAGCAGCTCCACACGGTAGATGCGCTGCGGGCGGAACCCGCCCTTGATCGAGATGGTGATGTGATTGCGGTGCCAGTCCACGCTCACGGGCCCCGTGGCGGGCGAAACGAGCACCGCGCCCGCGAGGGTGGGCTGCGGCGCGGCGATGCGCTCGCCGATGACCTCGTCGAACCTCAGCTCGACGTGACGCGGCGGCACGGCGAGCACGGCGCCGGACTCGGGCACGCTGGCGAGGAGGACGGGCGGCGTGGCGCGCGGAGGACCGCCCGGCGGGTCGCCGGTGGACGCGCAGCCGCAGTACGCGACGAACGCCGCGAGCGCGAAGCCTACGCGCAGCCGAGCGCGGCGAGCTTGGAGGCGAGCGCCTCCCGCTTGACCGTCCACTCGCGCTCCTTGGTGCGCTCGCGCTCCACGACCTCCGCAGGCGCCTGGCCCGTGAAGCCGGGGTTGGCGAGCTTGGTCTTGAGGCCCGCGATCTGGCGCTCGAGCCGCTGCAGCTCGGAGCCGAGCCGGGCGCATTCCCTGGCCACGTCGATCGCCTCGCCGAGCCCGACAAAGAGCTCGGCGCCATCCGGGAGAACGACGTGCGCGCCGACCTTGCCGTGCACCGACGGGTCCCCGACGAAGTCGAGCTGCTTGAGCCGTGCCAGCCGTCGGATCATGTCGTCTTCGGTCGCCAGCGCCTTCCGCTGCCGCGACGAGGTCCTGGCGTGGAAGGCGGGCAGCTCCTGACCCGGCTTGACGCCGTAGTCCGCCCGCACCTCGCGGACCGCATCCACCAGCGCCTGCACGAACGCGAAGTCGCGCTCGGCGTCGGGGTCGTCGCGCCCCGCGTCCGCCGCGGGCCACGGCGCGACGACGATGGACGCGTCGGCGCGGCCGGGGAGACGGCGGTAGAGCGTCTCGGTGATGAACGGCATCGCCGGATGCAGCAGGCGGAGCACCGTCTCGAAGCCGTGCGCCGCCACCGACCGCGCCGCCTCGGCGCCCGCCGCCTCGCCCCGGAGCCGCGGCTTGACCTCCTCCAGGTACCAGTCGGCGAAGTCGTCCCAGAGGAAGTGGTACGGCGTCCCGACGGCGTCGTTGAGCCGGAACTTCTCGAGGTGCTCCGTCGTCTCCCGCACCGCGCGCGCCAGCCGCGACAGGATCCAGCGGTCCGCGAGGTTGAGCTCGCCGGGCGGGACGTCGGCCAGCGGCCGCACCGCGTCCTCGCCCAGCGACGACAGCAGCAGGCGGCCGACGTTCCAGAGCTTGTTGGCGAAGTTCCGCCCCGAGGCGAACGACGTCTCGAGGTCGCCGGGATCGAGGACGATGTCCGTCCCTACGGCCAGCCCGCTCGTGACCGCGAAGCGCAGGGCGTCGGCGCCGAACCGCCGCACCACCTCGAGCGGGTCGATCCCGTTGCCGAGCGACTTCGACATCTTGACGTGGTGCGTGTCGCGTACCGTGCCGTGCAGGTACACCGTATGGAACGGCACGCGCCCCAGGAAGTGGAGCCCGGCCATGATCATCCGCGCCACCCAGAAGAAGATGATCTCGGGGGCGGTGACCAGGACGTCGGTGGGGTAGAAGCGCGCGAGGTCGGCGGTCTGCTCGGGCCAGCCGAGGGTCGAGAACGGCCAGAGCCAGGAGCTGAACCAGGTGTCGAGGACGTCCTCGTCCTGGCGCAGGGCCGCGCCGCAGGCGGGGCACGCCTGCGGGTCCTCGCGGAACGCGCTCTGCAGGCCGCACTTGTCGCAGTACCAGACCGGGATGCGGTGGCCCCACCAGAGCTGGCGCGAGATGTTCCAGTCGCGGATCCCGGTCAGCCACTGCTCGAACTCGACGCCGCGCCGCTCCGGGATGAAGCGGACCTCGCCCTTCCGGTACGCCTCGAGCGCCGGCGCCGCGAGCGGCTCCATCGTCACGAACCACTGGTCGCTCAGCCGCGGCTCGACCACCGTGTCGCAGCGGTAGCAGTGGCGGACGGCGTGCAGGCGGCTCTCCACCTTCTCCAGCAGGCCGCGCGCCTTCAGCAGCTCCAGGATCGCCTTGCGCGCCTCGAAGCGGTCCATCCCGAAGATGGGCGCGGGCACGCGGCCGCCGGCCTTGCCGTTCAGCGCCGCGTCGGCCATCCGCGCCTCGGGCGTCATCACGATCGGCGTGGCGAGGTTGTGCCGCTTGCCCACCTCGAAGTCGTCCGCGTCGTGCGCGGGCGTGATCTTCACGAACCCGGTGCCGAAGCCGGCCTCCACGTGCTCGTCGGCGATGATCGGGATCTCCAGCTCCGCGATCGGGAGGACCACGTGCCGGCCGACGTACGCCGCGCGCGCCGGGTCGCTCGGGTTCACCGCTACGGCGACGTCGCCGAGCAGCGTCTCGGGCCGCGTCGTGGCCACCGTGATGTATCCCTCGGTGTCGGCGAGCGGGTAGCGGATGTGGTAGAACGCGCCCTCGACGTCCTCGTGCTCCGCCTCCTCGTCCGAGAGCGCCGTGTGGCACCGCGGGCACCAGTGGATCACCCGGTAGCCGCGGTAGATGAGCCCCTCCTCCCAGAGCTGCACGAAGGTCTCACGCACCGCGTGGCTCATCTCGGGGTCGAGGGTGAACCGCGTGCGCGTCCAGTCGCACGAGCAGCCGATGGCCCGCAGCTGATCGAGGATGACGCCGCGCTTGGCGTTCACGTGTTCCCACACCCGCGCGACGAAGGCCTCGCGCCCGAGGTCGAACCGCGTCTTGCCCTCGGCGGCGAGCAGCTTCTCGACCACGTTCTGCGTGGCGATGCCGGCGTGGTCCGTCCCCGGCACCCAGAGCGCCGCGCGGCCGCGCATGCGCTCGAAGCGGATCAGGACGTCCTGGACGGTGTTGTTCAGCCCGTGCCCCATGTGGAGCACGTCCGTGACGTTGGGCGGCGGGATGACGATGACGTACGGCCGCGCCCCGGGAGCGCTGGAGGGCGTGAAGTATCCGCGGGCCTCCCAGTCGGCGTAGAGCGCCGCCTCGACGTCCGTGGCACTGTACTGCGGGGACAGCGTCGTCGCTTCGGTCATGCCCTCGTCCACAAAAAGGCCCGCGTGGAGCGGGCCGCGGGAATGCAGTGCTTCGCCACCATCATCCTCGCGCGGCCCGGGGCGTACTCGGCCCCGCTACCGCGGGCACCGGCCCATCCGCCCCCGTCACCAGCAGGTGATTGAGGACCGTCCGGACCTCCGGCACCGCCCCCACCACCCGGCCGGCCAGCTGCACCTCGCTCGGGTGCGCGACGCGGCCGCTCAGCTCCACGATCCCGCCCTCGAACACGCGCACGCGGACGGCGCGCCGGCCGAGCACGGCGTCGCGGCGCAGCGCGTCGAGGACCCGCGCCTCCAGCCGCTCCCCGTCCTCGTCGGTCCACGCCTCCGCCGGCCGCCCGTACCGCCGCTTCCAGCGGTCGATCGCGGAGTGGACCCGCTGGCTGTTGACCCGGCCCACGCGCTCGGCCGCGAAATACCCGAGCGCCAGGCCGAGGCCGGCTCCCACGGCCACGACCAGCAGGTCCGAGATCGTCCAGTCCGAGCCTTTGCCGTCGCGCGACACTCCGCCTCCGGTGGAAACCGCGGTGGGCCCCCGCTACATTGCTTAACTCTGGCGAAGCGGGCCTCCTGTCGCAAGTTGCGCCCCCTCCAGCCCTTAGACAACCGGTGCCTGGCACGGAGTGGCATGGCTGATCAACTGGTCCTCACGCTCCCCGACGGATCGGAGAAACGCGTCGCGCCCGGCACGACGCCGCGCGCCGTCGCGGCGTCCATCGGCCCGCGCCTCGCGCAGGCCGCCGTCGCCGCCCGGTTGAACGGGCAGATCGTCGAGCTCGACCGCGAGCTTCCCGGCTCGGGGCCCTTCCAGGTGCTGACCGAAAAGGACCCCGACGCGCTCGGCGTGCTGCGCCATTCGGCCGCGCACGTCCTCGCCACCGCGGTGCGCAAGGTCTTCCCCGACGCGGGCATCGGCTTCGGCCCCGCCATCGAGGACGGCTTCTACTACGACTTCGAGGTGCCGCGCCCCTTCACGCCCGACGATCTGGAGAAGATCGAGGGCGAGATGCGCGCCGTGACCGCCGCCGACTACCCGATCGTCCGCGAGGAGGTGTCCCGGGACGAGGCGCAGCGCCGCTTCGCCGCCGACCCCCTCAAGCTCGAGCGGCTCTCCGAGATCGGCGCGGCCGAGACCATCTCGGTCTACCGCGACGGCCCGTTCGAGGACCTGTGCCGCGGCCCGCACCTGCCGAGCACCGGGCGGCTGCAGCACTTCAAGCTCCTGCACGCGGCGGGCGCCTACTGGCGCGGCGACGAGAAGCGCCAGATGCTGCAGCGCATCTACGGCACCGCCTGGTTCTCGAAGCAGGACCTCGACGCCTACCTGCACCGGCTCGAGGAGGCGCGCCGCCGCGACCACCGCATCCTGGGGAAGCAGCTCGACCTCTTCAGCATCCAGGAGGACGTCGGGCCGGGGCTGATCTTCTGGCACCCCAAGGGCGCGATGCTCCAGTTCCAGCTGCGGCGTTTCATCGAGGACGTCCTGCTCGAGCGCGGCAACCTCCTGGTCTACACGCCGCACATCACCCGCGAGCAGCTGTTCCTGCGCTCGGGGCACCTGCCGTGGTACGCGGAGAACCAGTTCCCGGCGATGGCGGCGGGGGAGGGCGAGGCGGAGGACGTGCGCTACCGGGTGAAGCCGATGAACTGCCCGATGCACATCCTCGTGTACGCCTCGCAGCAGCGCAGCTACCGCGACCTGCCGCTCCGGCTCACGGAGATCGCCAACGTCTACCGCAACGAGCGGTCGGGCGTGCTGCACGGGATGCTGCGGGTGCGCGGGCTGACGATGGACGACGGGCACATCTTCCTCAGGCCCGACCAGATCGAGAACGAGATCTTCGAGCTGCTCGACATCGTCGAGCTGGTGATGGGGAAGACGCTGGGCCTCGAGTACCGCTTCGATCTCGCCACCCGGCCGGAGAAGAAGCTCGGGAGCGACGAGGCCTGGACGCAGGCCGAGCAGGCGCTGGAGGCGGCGCTCAAGCGGCGCGGCGTCACCTATCGCCTCGACACGGGCGGCGGCGCGTTCTACGGACCGAAGATCGACATCAAGTTCAACGACGCGATCGGCCGGGAGTGGCAGGGCGCGACGATCCAGCTCGACTTCCAGCTGCCGGAGCGGTTCGCGCTGGAATACACCGGCGCGGACAACAAGCCGCACCGCCCGGTGATGGTCCACCGCGCGATCTTCGGCACGCTGGAGCGCTTCCTCGGCTTCCTCATCGAGCACTTCGCCGGCGCGTTCCCGCTCTGGCTCTCCCCCGAGCAGGTGCGGGTGCTGCCGATCAGCGACGCGCAGGTGGAGGCGGCGCGGGGGGTGGAGGCGGCGCTGCGCGGCGCCGGCATCCGGGCCGTGCTCGACGATCGCAGC
The DNA here is from genome assembly GCA_963835535.1 of uncultured Gemmatimonadales bacterium. Lineage (GTDB taxonomy): Bacteria > Gemmatimonadota > Gemmatimonadetes > Gemmatimonadales > JACORV01 > Fen-1245. Next base: position 16,346 of record CAWIFL010000013.1, on the reverse strand, counting down.
GACACGCTGAACTACCGCATCCGCGACGCCGAGCTGCACAAGGTGCCGTACATGGCGGTGATCGGCGCGCGGGAGGCGGAGGCGCGCGCGGTGGCCGTGCGGGTCCGCGGCACCGGGAAGAAGCAGGACGTCATGACCCAGGAGGCGTTCCTCGCCCGGCTCGTGGACGAGGTGCGCACCCGGATGCGAGGCCCGTGATGGCGGCTCCCGATCCCCGGCTGACCCCCGTCATCCTCAGCGCGGTGCGCACGCCCATCGGCCGGTTCCTGGGCGGTCTCGCGCCGCTCACCGCGCCGCGGCTGGGCGCGCTGGCCATCCGCGAGGCGGTGCGCCGCGCCGCGGTCGCGGACGCGGACGTCGGCGAAGTGATCATGGGGAACGTGGTGCAGGGCGGCGTGGGCCAGGCGCCCGCGCGGCAGGCGGCGATCGGCGCCGGCCTCCCCGGCACCGTGCCCGCGCTCACCGTCAACAAGGTGTGCGGCTCGGGTCTCAAGGCGGTGATGCTGGCGGCGCAGGCGGTGAAGGCGGGCGACGCCGAGTGCGTCGTCGCGGGCGGGATGGAGTCCATGTCGAACGCGCCCTTCTACCTCTTCGGGCTGCGCAGCGGCGTGAAGCTCGGCAACCAGACGATGGTGGACGGCGTGATCCGCGACGGCCTCTGGTGCTCGTTCGGCGACGTGCACATGGGCTCCTACGCGGAGTACACCGCGAAGCGGGCGGGTGTCTCCCGCGAGGAACAGGACGCCTTCGCGCTCGCGAGCCATCAGAAGGCCGTGGCGGCGCAGGAGCGGGGCCTCTTCCGGGCGGAGATCGTCCCGGTCGAGATCGCCGACCGGAAGGGCACCGTGCGGATCGAGAAGGACGAGTCTCCGCGCGCCGACACGACGCTCGAGGCGCTCGCGAAGCTCAAGCCGGCGTTCGAGAAGGACGGCACGGTGACCGCGGGCAACGCCCCCGGCCTCAACGACGGCGCGAGCGCGCTCGTGGTGGCGTCGCTGGCGTTCGCGCGGGAGCGTTTCCTCGAGCCGCTGGCGCGGATCACCGCGTACGCCACGGGCGGCGGCGAGCCGAAGGACCTGTTCTTCGCGCCGATCGTGGCGGTCCAGAACCTGATGAAGAAGGAAGGGAAGACCATCGGGGCCTACGACCTCATCGAGGCCAACGAGGCGTTCGCCGTCCAGGCGCTCGCCGACGGGCGCGCCCTCGGCTGGGACTGGTCCCGCGTCAACGTGAACGGCGGCGCGGTCGCGCTCGGCCATCCGATCGGCGCCAGCGGGGCGCGGGTGCTGACCACGCTGCTCCATGCGATGGCCGCGCGCGGCGCCGCGACCGGCCTCGCCACCCTGTGCCTCGGCGGCGGCAACGCCGTGGCCCTCTCCGTGGAGCGTCTCGGATGACCCAGGCCACGTCCACCGCCGCCCCCCCCCGGTCGCAGCCGGCCGGAGCCGCACCCTCGACCTCGCGCTCGTCGCCGCGGGGGCGCTCGCCGTCGCGCTCGCCTCCCAGGTCGCGGTGCCGCTCCCCGGCACGCCGGTGCCCGTCACGCTGCAGGCGCTCGCGGTGCTCCTGGTGGGCGGCCTGCTCGGCGCGCGCCGCGGCGCCGCGAGCCTCGTCTTCTATCTGCTGCTCGGCGCGGCGGGGCTGCCGGTGTTCACGCCGTACGGCGCCCCGGGCGTGGCGCGGCTCTTCGGCCCGACCGGTGGGTACCTGCTCGCGTACCCGTTCGCCGCCGCGCTCGTCGGGTTCGTCGTCGCGCGCCGGCCGGGGTGGGCGGGGCTGGTCGGAGGCCCGCTGCTCGGGATGATCGCGGTGCACGCCGGGGGGCTGGCCCAGCTGGCGGTCATGACCGGCAGCGCGCCTGTGGCGTTCGCCGCGGGTTCGCTTCCGTTCCTGCTGGAGGACGCCGTGAAGGTCGGTCTGGCGGCGCTGGTCCTGCACCGCACCTTGCCCCTGACGCGCGCGCTCCGCTGAGCGCGCGCTGCGTTTTCGGGAGGGCGTGAGCGGATGGCGAAGGTCGCGGTCGTGGGCGCCGGCACGATGGGGAACGGGATCGCGCACGTCTTCGCGCAGCACGGCTGGGACGTCGCGCTCGTGGACGTGGCCGAGGCCGCGCTCGCGAAGGGCGTCGCGGCGATCCGCGCCAACCTCGAGCGCCAGCTGAAGAAGGGCACCCTCACCGCCCCGGAGCGCGACGCGGCGCTGGCCCGCCTGCATCCCGCCACGGATCTGGCTGCGGCCGGCGGCGCCGAGCTGGCGGTCGAGGCCGCGTTCGAGAGCGAGGCGGTCAAGTTCCCGCTGTTCGCCGAGCTCGACCGGTGCCTCCCGCCCGCGGCGATCCTCGCGAGCAACACCAGCTCCATCTCGATCACGGCGCTGGCCGCGCAGACGCGCCGGCCGGACCGCGTGATCGGGATGCACTTCATGAACCCGGTGCCGGTGATGGCGCTGGTCGAGGTGATCCGCGGCCAGGAGACAAGCCAGGACACGGCGGGCCGCGTGATGGCGATCGCGCGGGAGCTGGGCAAGACGCCGGTCGAGGTCAACGATTACCCGGGCTTCGTGTCCAACCGCGTCCTGATGCCGATGATCAACGAAGCGGTGTTCTGCCTGATGGAGGGCGTGGCGACCGCCGAGTCCATCGACACGGTGATGAAGCTCGGCATGAACCATCCGCTCGGCCCGCTCGCCCTGGCCGACCTGATCGGGCTCGACGTCTGCCTCAACATCCTCGAGGTGCTGCAGCGCGGGCTGGGGGACGACAAGTACCGGCCCTGCCCGCTCCTCAAGCGGATGGTGGCCGCGGGAGCGCTCGGACGGAAGACGGGCCGCGGCTTCTACGACTACGCCGCCGCTCCGGCGGGCCGGTGACGGCCGTGCTCGGCGAGGAACGGCAGCAGGTCATCCAGCTCGCGCGCGACTTCGCGCGGGAGCACATCGCGCCGCACGCCGCGCGGTGGGACGCGGAGAAGCACTTCGACCGCGCGACCATCGACCGGCTCGGCGCGCTGGGCTTCCTCGGGATGCTCGTGCCGGAGGAGTACGACGGGCTGGGGCTCGACACGGAGACCTACCTGCTGGCGGTCGAGGAGATCGCGGCGGCCGACGCGTCCATCGCCGTGTCCGTGGCCGTGCACAACTCGCTCCCCACGCAGATGCTGCTCCGGCACGGCAGTGCGGCGCAGAAGGAGCGCTGGCTCAAGCCGATGGCGCGGGGCGAGCTGCTCGGGGCCTTCGCTCTCTCGGAGGCCGACGCGGGCTCGGACGCGGCGGGGCTGCGGGCGCGGGCGGTGCGGAGCGGCGACGGCTGGGTGCTGAACGGCGCCAAGGCGTGGGTCAGCAACGGCGGGACGGCGGACGTCATCCTCGCGATGGTGCGCACGGATCCCGAGGGCGCGCCGCGGGGGGCGCGCGGGATCGGGTGCTTCGTGATCCCGGCCGGCTCGCCGGGGCTGGCGGCGGGCAAGCCCGAGGACAAGATGGGGCTCCGCGCGTCGAACACGTCGGCGCTGTTCTTCGAGGAGCTGCGGCTCGGCGACGCCCACCTCCTCGGCGACGCGTCGAGCGGCTTCATCTACGCGCTCGAGGCGCTCGACAACGGGCGGATGGGGATCGCGGCCCAGGCGTGCGGGATCGCCCGCGCCGCGCTGGAGCACGCCACCCGCTACGCCGCGGAGCGCCGCCAGTTCGGCCGGCAGATCAAGGACTTCGAGGCGATCCAGTTCAAGCTGGCCGACATGGCCACACGGCTCTCCGCCGCCCGCGCCCTGCTGCACGAGGCGGCGCGCCGCAAGGACGCCGGCGAGCGGGCGACGCGCTGGGCGGCGATGGCCAAGCTGTGCTGCTCCGAGGCGGCGATGTGGATCGCCTCGCAGGCGGTGCAGGTGTTCGGGGGCTACGGCTTCATGCGCGACTACCCCGTCGAGCGGCTGATGCGCGACGCCAAGGCGACCGAGATCTACGAGGGCACGTCCGAGATCCAGCGGCTGGTGATCGGGCGCGAGCTGCTGAACTCCCACTAGCGCGTCTTCGAGGGGCACGTCGATGGAGATTTTCGAACTGCTGGCCGCCCACGACCACGAGCAGCTGATCTTCTGCCACGAGCCGTCGTCCGGGTACCTGGGGCTCATCGCCATCCACAACACCACCCTCGGCCCCGCGCTCGGCGGCACGCGGTACTGGCACTACAAGAACGAGCAGGACGCGATCATCGACGCGCTGCGTCTCTCGCGCGGCATGACGTACAAGGCCGCCGTCGCCGGCCTCTCGCTGGGCGGCGGGAAGTCGGTGGTGCTCGCCGACCACGGCACGCACGACCGCGAGGCCGTCTTCCGCGCCCACGGACGGTTCGTGGAATCGCTGAAGGGCCGCTATATCACCGCCGAGGACGTGGGCACCAGCCCCGCCGACATGGACTACATTCACCTCGAGACCGACCACGTCGTCGGCCTCCAGGGACGGTCGGGCGACCCGTCGCCGGTCACGTCGTACGGCGTCTACTGCGGCATGAAGGCGGCCGCCAAGACGGCGTTCGGCAGCGACACCCTGGCCGGGAAGGTCGTGGCGGTGCAGGGGTGCGGGCACGTGGGGTACAACCTGTGCCGCTTCCTGTACGAGGAGGGGGCGCGGCTGGTGGTCACCGACATCGACACGGAGAAGGTGAAGCGCGTGGTGGAGGACTTCCGCGCCCGCGCGGTGGGCCTCGACGAGATCTACGGGGTACAGGCCGAGGTGTTCGCGCCCTGCGCGCTCGGCGCCGTGATCAACGACACGACCCTCAAGCAGCTGAAGGTCAGGATCGTGGCGGGAGGCGCCAACAACCAGCTCGCCGAGGAGCGGCACGGCGACATGCTGGAGGAGAAGGGCATCCTGTACGCGCCGGACTACGTGATCAACGCCGGCGGCCTCATCAACGTGAACAGTGAGCTGGAAGGGTGGACGGCGGAGCGGGCCCAGCGGAAGGCGGGAGAGATCTACGACACGCTGCTCCGGCTCTTCGCGCTGGCGAAGGAAGAGGGCCTGCCCACGTACCGCGCGGCCGACCGCTTGGCCGAGCGGCGCATCGAGACCGTCGCCAAACTGAAGCGGACCTGGGTGTGACCATGGATACGTGGAACGTCTGTCCCGAGCTCGCCGCCGCCGATCCGGTGGTGGCCGACATCCTGATGCGCGAGACGGCGCGGCAGGCGTCGGGGCTCGAGCTCATCGCCTCCGAGAACTTCGCCTCGCTGGCCGTGCTCGCGGCGATGGGTTCGCCGCTCACCAACAAGTACGCCGAGGGCTACCCCGGGAAGCGGTACTACGGCGGCTGCGAGGTGGTGGACGAGGTGGAGGCGCTCGCGATCGCGCGGGCCAAGCAGCTCTTCGGCGCGGCGCACGCCAACGTGCAGCCGCACAGCGGCACGCAGGCGAACCTCGAGGCCTATCTCGCGGTCGCCAACCCCGGCGACACGCTGATGGGACTCTCGCTGCGCCACGGCGGCCACCTCACGCACGGGGCCTCGGTGAGCGCCTCGGGGCGGCTGTTCCACGCCGTGCAGTACGGCGTGCGGGAGGCCGACGGCCTGATCGACTTCGACCAGGTGCGCGACCTGGCGCGCGCGGAGAAGCCGAGGATCATCGTGGCGGGGGGCAGCGCGTATCCCCGGATCATCGACTTCGCCGCCTTCGCGGCCATCGCGAAGGAGGTGGGCGCGGTCCTGATCGTGGACATGGCGCATTTCGCGGGCCTGGTGGCGGGCGGCGCGCACCCTTCGCCGGTGCCTCTGGCCGACATCGTCACCACGACGACGCACAAGACCCTCCGCGGTCCGCGGGGCGGGATGATCCTCGCCTCGGAGGCGTACGCCAAGGCGGTGGACAAGCAGGTGTTCCCGGCCAACCAGGGCGGTCCGCTGATGCACGTCATCGCGGCCAAGGCGGTCGCGCTCGGCGAGGCGCTCCAGCCCTCGTTCCGCGTCTACGCGCGGCAGGTGATTGCGAACGCCAAGGCGCTGGGAGAGGCGCTGGCGGAGCGCGGCTACGCGCTGGTCTCGGGCGGGACCGACACGCACCTGCTGCTCGTGGACCTGCGCGCCCGGCAGCTCACCGGCAAGCTGGTGGAGGAGACGCTCGGGCACGCCGGGATCACGGTCAACAAGAACACGGTGCCCGGCGACACGGCGTCGCCGTTCGTCACCAGCGGCGTGCGGATCGGCACGCCGGCGCTCACCACGCGCGGCATGGGGGAGGCGGAGATGCACGCCATCGCCGAGCTGATCGACCGGGCGGTCGGCGAGCGCGACGATCTCCAGAAGCTGGAGCGGATCCGTCTCGAGGTGCTGGACCTGGCGTCGCAGTTCCCACTTTACGGACAGCCGCTGCGCGAGGCGGCGGCCCACAGGGCCTAGCCCGGGCAGCCGGGCGGCAAGGGAGGTCCCCACGAGCGATCCCCGGGTTCCGCGTTCCTCGGCGCAGGTCGTGCGCCAGAGCGTGATGGCGATGCGCGTGCAGCACCAGAAGAAGCGCCGGCGCCGCTGGATCGTGATCGTCGTCGTGCTGGTGGCGCTGGTCTGGGGGCTGAACTACTTCATGATCAGCCGCCCGATCGCGGCCGCGCTGGCGGCGGACGGGCGCTCGGCCGGCATCGGCCTCACCGGCCACCTCCGCTACTACGTGGATCCCACCACGCTGGCCCTCGACCTCGGCCGGGTGCAGGTCGCCGACACCACCGACGTGTTCCGGGCCCTCCTGATGGTGGCCAAGGGGCTCAGTGACGCCTCGTGGGGCATCCCGGGCGCGGTCGAGCTGAGCCGGGACGGCAATCCGGTCTACACGATTGCCGGCGGCGCCCTGCGCCAGATGGCGCACGACTACCCGCTGGCGCGGAAGCCCGCGGTCGTTCTGCTCGCCCTGGTGCAAGCCCTGCGCCGGCCCGACGGCAAGGACCTCGGCCCGGAGGCCACGGTCGAATCGGCGGCGAGCGGCTGGGTCACCGGCCACCCGTAGAGCGACCGCCCGTTCTGCGCTTGCGCCGCCAAGGCGGCGGGGCGTAGGTTCGCCGTATGGCTGAAGGGCCGCGCCGACCCAACGCTCCTCGGCCCTCGGGGCCGACCACGCCGCACATCGCGGACGAGCTGGAAGTCTATTTCAACGACTACGTCCGCGGCTCTCCGGTCGGCTTCGTCTCCACCCCGAAGTGGCGTCCGGCGACCGACGTCTACGAGACCGACGACAGCTTCGTCTTCGTGATGGACATCGCGGGCGTGGAGCCCGGCGAGTTCAGCGTCTCGCTCGACGCCGGGATGCTCACGGTCAGCGGCGAGCGCAAGGAGCGGGCGAGCGGGCGCCGGGACTACCACGCGATGGAAGTGAAGGTCGGCCCGTTCGAGCGGACCTTCCGGCTCCCCAAGCCGGTGGACGCGGCGTCCCTCAAGGCCACGTACGACCTCGGGTTCCTCGAGATCCGCCTCGCCAAGCTGCCGGTGGCGCCGGCGCGCGCCGTCGGCGTGGTGCGGAAGTGAGCGGGCCGCCCGTGAGCGCCGCCGCACCCCCCGGCGCCCCCGCGACGGACCCGGGCCTTCCCGAGCGCCTCCCCGTGCTGGCGCTGTCGCAGCTGGTCGTCTTCCCGCACGTCGTCGTGCCCGTCTCCGTCACCACGCCGCAGCTGGTCGCGGCGGTGAACCGGATCGTGGAGACGCACAAGCACCTGCTGCTCGGCGTGGTCCGGACGCAGGGCGAGGAGCTGCCGCAGGGCGTGCTCGACACCGCCGCCCCCGACGCGCTCTACGACGCGGCCACCCTGAGCACCGTGGTGCGGCTGCTCCGGCTGGGGGACGGCACGCTCCGGATGCTGGTGCAGGGGATGGACCGGGTGCGGCTGCTGGACGTGCAGGCGAGCGGCGAGGACGGACTGAGCGCGCGCTTCGAGGGCATCGCGAGCACGGTGGCGGACCCGCTCCGCACCGAGGCGCTGCGGCGTTCGGTGACCGCGGAGATGGAGAAGGTCATCGAAATGACGCCGAACCTGTCCGGGGAGCTGCGGGAGGTGCTCGACGGGATCACCGATCCGGGCAAGCTGGCGGACTTCGTCGCGGCGAACATCGACCTGGCGGTGGAGGCGAAGGCCGAGCTGCTCGGCACCGGGGATGTCGCGGCGCGGCTCGAGCGCCTCTCCGCGCTGATCGGCCAGGAGCTGCGGGTCCTGGAGGTCGGCTCGCAGATCTCCGAGAAGGTCAAGACGCGCCTCGACGAGCACCAGCGGGAGTACGTGCTGCGCGAGCAGCTGAAGATCATCCAGGAGGAGCTGGGCGACGGCGGGCCCGAGGGGGAGGCCGGCGAGCTGCTCAAGAAGCTCGAGGCGGCGAAGCCCTCGGAGGAAGCGCTCAAGGCGGGGCGGCGCGAGCTGGAGCGGCTGGGGCGGATGTCGCCGCAGTCGGCCGAGTACCAGGTGGCGCACACCTACGTCGAGGTGCTGGCGGGGCTGCCGTGGAGCGTGCTGACGGAGGACCGGCTCGACATCCAGCACGCGCGCGAGATCCTGGACAGGGACCACTTCGACCTCGAGAAGGTGAAGGACCGCATCATCGAGTACCTCGCGGTGCGGTTCCTGAACCCCGAGGCGCACGGGAGCATCCTCTGCTTCGTGGGGCCGCCGGGCACGGGCAAGACGAGCGTGGGGCAGAGCATCGCCGAGGCGCTCGGGCGCTCGTTCGTGCGGATGGCGCTGGGCGGGATGCGCGACGAGGCCGAGATCCGCGGGCATCGCCGCACCTACGTCGGCGCGCTGCCCGGCCGCATCATCCAGCTGCTGCAGCGGGCGGCGACGCGGAACCCGGTCTTCATGCTCGACGAGGTGGACAAGCTCGGGGCCGATTTCCGGGGCGACCCGACGTCGGCCCTGCTCGAGGTCCTGGACCCCGCGCAGAACCACACCTTCGTGGACCACTACGTCGAGGTGCCGTTCAGCCTCAGGGACGTGATGTTCATCGCGACCGCCAACACGCTGGCGACCGTGCCGCCGCCGCTGATCGACCGGATGGAGGTGCTGGAGCTGCCGGGGTACACGCCGCGCGAGAAGCTGGAGATCGCGCGCCGCTATCTGGTGCCCCGCCAGCTGAAGGAGACGGGGCTCGAGGGGCGGCACGTGGTCGTGGGCGCGGCGGCGCTGCAGTCCATCATCGCGGAGTACACGCGCGAGGCCGGGGTGCGGCAGCTCGAGCGCGAGATCCAGCACGTGCTGCGCCAGATCGTGGTGGACGTGGTGAGCGGGAAGACCGCGCGGGCGCACGTCACGCCGCGCACGGTCCACAAGCGGCTCGGAGCGCCGAAGGTGCTTCCGGAGGTCGCGGGCCGCGAGCCGGAGGTGGGGATCTCCACCGGGCTCGCGTGGACGCCCACGGGCGGGGACATCCTGTTCATCGAGGCGCTGAAGATGGCCGGCACGGGCACCCTCACCATCACCGGCCAGCTCGGCGGCGTGATGAAGGAATCCGCCGAGGCGGCGTGGAGCCTGATCCGCGCCAAGGCGCCCGGTCTCGGGGTGCCCCCGTCGGCCTTCAAGGAGGTGGACGTGCACCTCCACGTGCCGGCCGGCGCGGTGCCCAAGGACGGCCCGTCGGCGGGCGTGGCGATCGCCACGGCCCTCGCCTCGCTCTTCTCCGGCCGGCCGGTGCGGCACGACCTGGCGCTGACCGGGGAGCTCACCCTGCGCGGCCATGTCTTGCCGGTGGGGGGCATCAAAGAGAAGTTGATAGCGGCCGAGCGCGCCGGCATCCGGCTGGTCCTGGTGCCGGCGCGGAACGCGGCCGACGTAGCGGAGCTCCCGGAGGAGGTTCGGAAAGCGTTGGAGATCCGGCTGGTGGAGACCGTGGACGAGGTGCTGGAGGCGGCGCTGCTCCCGGCGACGGTGACCGAGGCGGTCGCGGCCCAGCCGCGCCGCGGCCGGCCGGAGCGCGTGGCCGCGCGGCCCCTGGAGACGGGCGCCCGTTGAGCCAGCTCGAGTTCGCCGACGAGCTGATGGCGCGCATCGCGCCCAGGGCGGGCCGGTTCCATCCGCGCGCCTTCCTCTTCGTGCTCGCGGCGCTGGAGCACATCCAGCAGCGCCTCCCCGAGCGCCGCCACGTCACCGGCGAGGAGCTGTCGCACGCCTGCCGGGAGCTGGCGCTCGAGCAGTACGGCCTCCTCGCCCGCACCGTGCTCGCGCACTGGGGCATCTGCTCCACCGGCGATTTCGGCGAGATCGTGTACGCGCTCATCGACGCGGGCCTGCTCGTCCGCCAGCCGGACGACAAGCTGGAGGACTTCGAGGGCGTGTACGCGTTCGACGCGGTCTTCGAAGCGGAGTATCCCTGGGGCAGGGCGGAGGCATGAGCAGCATGGGCGCGCGACGGAGTCGCTCGCCCGGGTGAACTCGACGCTGCGCGTGCGCCAGAGCGCCGTCGCCGGCCTCTTCTATCCCGGCCAGCGCGCCCAGCTGACCGGCGCGGTCCGAAGCCTGCTCGACGCCGCGGCCGCGGAACCGGGACCCGCCGTCGCCGCGATCGCGCCCCACGCCGGCTACGTCTACTCCGGGCGCACCGCCGCCGAGGTGTTCGCGCGCCTCGACGTGCCGCGGCGCTGTGTCGTCGTCGCTCCGAACCACACGGGGGTGTGTGAAGCCGCGCAGGGCGGGAGTGTCTGCGCGCTCGGCAGTTTCGTGACGCCCGCCGGCGAGGTGCCCGTGGACGAGGCCGCGGCCGAGGCGCTGCTCGCGCGGTGCGACCTTCTGGAGGACGATCCCGCCGCCCACGCGCGGGAGCACGCGGTCGAGGTCCAGCTGCCGTTCCTGCTGGCCCGGCGCCCCGATCTCCGGATCGTCCCGCTGGTGATCGCCTGGTCCGACTGGCCCCGCACGCGGAAGCTCGGCGAGGCGCTCGCCGAGCTCGTCCGCACCTCCGAGGGGCCGACGCTGCTCCTCGCCAGCTCCGACATGAACCACTACGAGTCGGCGGCCGTCGCCGCGAAGAAGGATGCCCTGGCTCTGGCCGAGGTCGAACGGCTCGACGGCGAGAAGCTGCTCGAGGTGACGCGCCGGCACGAGGTCACGATGTGCGGGCGCGTGCCCGCCGCCGCCGTGCTGCACGCGGCGCACCTGCTCGGGGCCGCGGCGGCGGAGGTGGTGCACTACTCGCACTCCGGGATGGTGACCGGGGACGACGACGCCGTGGTGAGCTACGCCGGCGTGATCGCGCGATGATCACGGTCCCGGTCCTCTCGGCGGCCGAGGCGGGGGAGTGGGACCGCCTGGCGCGCGAGCGCTCGAAGATCCCGAGCCGCGTCCTGATGGAGTCGGCGGGGCGCGCGGTCGCCGCCGCCATCGCGCGCGAGTACAAGCCGCGTCTCGCGTCCGGAGTGGTGGTGGTCTGCGGCCCGGGGAACAACGGCGGCGACGGCTTCGTGGCGGCCCGCGCCCTCGCCGCGCTCGGCGTCGGCGTCACCGCCGTGGCCATACCCGGCGAGCCCTCGGCCGACTGCCGCGAGACCCGCCTGCTCGCCGAGGCGTCCGGCGTGCGCGTCGTCGGCCCCGCCGACGACTGGGGCAGCTGCGGCGTCGTCGTGGACGCGCTGCTCGGCACCGGCGCGAAGGGCGCGCCGCGCGCGGAGGCCGCGGGACCCATCGAGCGGCTGATGCGCCTGGGGGCGCCGGTCGTCGCGGTGGACGGCCCCTCCGGCATGGACCTCACCACCGGCGAGGTCTTCTCGCCGTGCGTGCGCGCGTCGCTCACCGTGACCTTCGGCGGCTTCCGCCGCGCTCACCTGATGCAGCGCACCCTCTGCGGCGTGGTGCTGGTGGCGGAGATCGGCTTTCCGCCGCCCGAGCCGGCGTGGCCCGCCGCCGTCTCGGATGCGTGGCTGCGCGACGTGCTTCCGCCGCTCCAGGCCGAGATGCACAAGGGGGACCGCGGGCGCGTGCTGGTCGTGGGCGGCGGCGACGGGATGGCGGGCGCGGCGATCTTCGCGGCGAAGTCGGCGGCGCGCTCCGGCGCCGGCCTCATCAAGATCGCGGCGCACGAATCCTCGGTGCGCGCGGCGCAGGCGAACAACCCCGACCTGATGACCGTCACCACGGCGCTGGGCGAGGAGCTGGAGCCGGCGCTGCGCGAAGCGCTCGCGTGGGCCGACGCGGTGGTGCTGGGACCGGGGCTCGGGCGCGGGGCCGCGCGCGAGCGCTTCGCCCGCAACGTGCTGGGCGCGTCGCGTGGCGCCGTGCTGCTCGATGCGGACGGCCTGATGGCCTTCCGCGGCTGTGCCGCCGAGCTGAAGGGGCTGCTGGCCGGGCGCAGCGCGCTGCTGACGCCGCACCGCGGCGAGTTCGCCGCGCTCTTCCCGGAGCTGGCGGAGCGGACGCGCCGCGATCCCTTCGGCGCCGCGACGGAGGCCGCCAATGCGATCCAGGCGGGCGTGCTCCTCAAGGGCGTGCCCACGGTGGTCGCGGCCCCCGGCGTGCGGGCGCTGGTGAGCGCGTCCGGCAATCCGGGCCTGGCGACCGGCGGCACCGGCGACGTCCTCTCCGGGATGGCGGCAAGCTGGCTGGCGCGCGGCGCGCCGCCGCAGGTCGCGGGCGCGGCGGCGGCCTGGGTGCACGGCCGTGCGGCCGAAGACGTCGCCCGGCACCGCTCGGTGCGCACGCTGCGGCCCGACGATCTCCTCGGCGTCCTGAGTCCGCTGTGGCGCGACCTGGAGGAGAAGCCCGCCGAGGTGGATCCGCCGTTCCTCGCCCGCCTCGATCCGCCCGCCGTCCACTAGTGCGCGGATCGCCCGCAGGTCTCGCGCGGCTCGGGGTGTCCCCGTGACCGGCCCGATCGACACCCCGCTCGGCCCGGGGAAGGAATTCGACCGGATCCGCGCGATGGCCGCGCGGTGGGGCGCGCGCGCCCGCGGCCTCGGCGACGACTGCGCGTTCCTCGAAGCCGGCGGCGAGCGGCTCGCCGTATCCCTCGATCTCTCCGTCGAAGGCGTGCACTTCACGCGCGAGTGGCTCGCGCCCGCCGAGATCGGCTACCGGGCCGCGGCCGCGGCGCTCTCCGACCTGGCGGCGGTCGCCGCCGAGCCGGTGGCGCTGCTCCTCGGCCTGGCCGTGCCGGCGGGCGAGAGCGACGACACCGTCTCGCAGCTGGCCGACGGGGTCGCCGACGCCGCGGCCGACTGCGGGGCGACGATCATCGGCGGGGATCTCTCGCGCGGACCGGGCATCGTGATCGACTGTTGCGTGATCGGGCGCGCCGCGGCCGAAGTGCGGAGGCGGGGCGCCAAACCGGGCGACCGGATCGTGGTGACCGGCGCGCTGGGCGGCCCCCTCGCCGCGCTGCTCATGTGGCGCGCGGGGCGAGAGCCGGCTCCGGCGGCGCGCGAGCGCTTCGCCCGGCCCGCGTCGCGCCACGCGGCGGCGCGCTTCCTGGCGCTGCACCGGGCCCGCGCGATGATCGACGTCTCGGACGGGCTGGCGGGTGACCTGCGGCACCTGCTCACCGCCTCCGGCGTCGGCGCCACCCTGGAAGTCGAGCGCATCCCCGTGCTCCCGGATGCCGCGAAGCTCGCCGCGCGCCTCAAGGAGCAGCCCTGGAGCTTCGCCGCGCGGAGCGGTGAGGAGTACGAGCTGCTCGCGGCGGTGCCTCCCGAGGAGGCCGACGCCGTCGTCGCCGGGTGTCCGGTCCCGGCCACCGTCGTCGGCACCGTCGAGGCCGAGCCGGGGCTCCGCGCCGTCGAGCGCGGCGCCGCCGTGCGCCTCGCGGACGGCTTCGATCACTTCGGCACGCCGTAGCGTGCACGCCGTCCGCTATCTCTTCGCCCTGGTCTTCGGCACCGTCTGGTACGGGTCCCTGGTCATCGTGGCCGCCCTGTTCCGGCGGCCGCACACGCGCGAGGGGATCTACGAGCGGGCCCCGCGCGCCTGGGCCCGTCTCCTCCTGAGGTCGGCCGGCGTCACGGTCACCGTGGAGGGCACCGAGCACCTCTCCCAGACCGAGGCGCAGGTCGTCGTGGCCAATCACCAGTCGTGGTTCGACATCCTCGCCCTCTTCCTCGTGCTGCCGGTCGAGCTGCGGTTCGTCGCCAAGAAGGAGCTGTTCGCGATCCCGTTCTTCGGGTGGACGCTCCGCGCCCTGGGCCACGTGCGCCTCGACCGCAGCAACCTCAAGAAGGCCATCGAGGCGTACGAAGTGGCGTCGAAGTACATCCGGCAGCAGCGGCTCAGTGTCCTGGTCTTCCCGGAGGGGACGCGGTCGCGCACCGGAGCGCTCCAGCCGTTCAAGGCCGGCCCGTTCGTGCTGGCCATTCAGAGCGGCGCCCCGATCGTGCCCGCGTACGTCGCCGGCACGTTCGGCATCCTCCCCAAGGGCTCGATCCGCGTGCGGCCGAGCCGGGTCCACGTGAGCGTGGGGCCGCCCATTCCCACGGCGGGACTCACGCTCGAGGACCGTGAAGCGCTGCGCGACCGTGCGCGTGCGGAAGTGGCCCGCCTGCGCGCCGCGAGCGTTGACGCTGTGCGTGACGCGCCATATGGTTCGCACCCATGAGCACGATCATCGACGTACATGCGAGAGAGGTCCTGGACAGCCGCGGCAATCCGACGGTCGAGGCGGAAGTGGTCCTGGCATCGGGCACATCCGCGACGGCCATCGTCCCGAGCGGCGCGTCCACGGGCGAGCACGAGGCGCTCGAGCTGCGCGACGGAGAGGAAGGACGGTACGGCGGCAAGGGGGTCCGCGACGCCGTCCGCAACGTCAACGAAGTGATCGGCCCGCGCCTCGAGGGCGCCGAGGCCGACGACCAGATCGGCGTGGACGACCAGCTCCTCGAGCTCGACGGGACGCCGAACAAGTCGCAGCTCGGGGCGAACGCCCTGCTCGCGGTCTCGATGGCCGTGGCGCGCGCGGCGGCGAAGGACGGGGGGATGCCGCTCTACCGCTATCTCGGCGGCGTGATGGCGCACGTCCTCCCCGTGCCGATGATGAACGTGCTGAACGGCGGAGCCCACGCGTCGAACAACGTGGACGTGCAGGAGTTCATGATCCTGCCGGTCGGCACCGACCGCTTCCCCGAGGCCCTGCGGATGGGCGTCGAGGTCTTCCACGCCCTCAAGAAGGTGCTCTCCAAGCAGGGGCTGACGACCGCGGTGGGCGACGAGGGCGGGTTCGCGCCCACGCTGCCGTCCAACGAGGCGGCGCTCGAGGCGCTGCTCGTGGCGGTGAAGGAGGCGGGCTACCAGGCCGGTGAGGACATCGTCTTCGCGCTCGATCCCGCCGCGTCCGAGTTCTACCACGACGGCAAGTACGTCTTCAAGAAGAGCGGCGGCCCGTCGCGGACCTCCGCGGAGATGATCGACCTCTACAAGTCGTGGTGCGACAAGTACCCGATCGTCTCCATCGAGGACGGCCTCGCGGAGGACGACTGGGAGGGGTGGGCGAAGCTCACCGAGGCGCTCGGGGACCGGATCCAGATCGTGGGCGACGACATCTTCGTCACGAACATCGACCGGCTGGCGCGCGGCGTGGACGAAGGGGTGGCGAACGCGATCCTGATCAAGCTGAACCAGATCGGCACGCTGACCGAGACGCTGGAGTGCATCGACCTGGCCAAGCGGAGCGGCTACGGGAACGTCATCTCGCACCGGTCGGGGGAGACGGAGGACACCTTCATCGCCGACCTCGCGGTGGCGACGGGGGTGGGCCAGATCAAGACCGGGAGCGCGAGCCGCACCGACCGCGTGGCCAAGTACAACCAGCTGCTCAGGATCGCGGAGGAGCTTGGCGACACGGCCTGGTATCCGGGCAAGTCGCTGTACCGTTGATGAAGCGTCCGCCGCTGAAGCTGGTGTTCGGCGCCCTGGCGGTCGTGGCGATGGTGGTCTTCGCGGTGGAGGGCGGGGAATACGGCACGGTCGATCTCCTGAAGCTCAAGGCGCAGGTGCGCGGGGAGCGGGACTCGATCGTGAGCCTGAGGTCCGAGGTGGACTCGCTGACGCGGCTCGAGCTGGCCATGAAGACCGACCCGGCGACGCAGGAGCGGGTGGCGCGGGAGGTGTTCGGGATGATCCGGCCGGGGGAGCTGCTCTACCAGGTCGTGCCGGCGGACAGCGCCAGACGGTAGCCGTGCTTGACCGGTTTGGGGCCTCAAACTAGGTTTGGGTCCAGCGACGCGGGGTGGAGCAGCCTGGTAGCTCGTCGGGCTCATAACCCGAAGGTCGCGGGTTCAAATCCCGCCCCCGCTACTCGAGAGGCGGCCCCGGTATGGGAGCCGCCTCTCTGCGCAGCCGGGCCAGAGTAGCTCAGGTGGTTAGAGCAGCGGAATCATAATCCGCGTGTCGGGGGTTCGAATCCCTCCTCTGGCAT
>CAWIFL010000012.1:0-9639 GCA_963835535.1 uncultured Gemmatimonadales bacterium | reverse complement strand
TGGGCGAGCAGCGGTTCGCCGTTCCGGCCTCTTCGGTCGTCGAGGTGGTGCGCGTGGTGGCATCGGCCGCGCTGCCGGGCGCTCCGGCGATCGTGGAGGGTGTGATCAACGTGCGGGGGACCCTCGTGCCGGTGCTCGACATCCGCGCGCGCTTCGGCCTTCCGCCTGCCGCTGTGGATCCCGACCAGCACTTGATCGTCGCGCGTGCCGGGGGGCGCTCTGTCGCCCTGCGCGTCGACCGGGCTCTCGATCTCGTCACGGTGACTGAGGAAGCCGTCGAGGCCGCTGAGCGCGTTGTACCCGGATCCACGCTGGTGGCAGGGGTAGCGCGGCTGCCGGACGGCGTACTCGTCATCCATGATCTCGAGCGGTTCCTCCGTCTCGACGAGGGTCAACCGCTGGACGCCGCCCTTGAGCTGGCCGGCAGGCCGTGAGCACCACGCCCGGTGTCTCGGTCCTCTTCGTTGACGAAGCCGCCACGCTGGTTCGGGCCCGCACGGGGCTGGTGGTCGGCCCCGCCAGGAGTGGGGCCTTCCGGTCCGCGCTCGCGGACGCAATGCGGAGCGCGCGCGTGAGCGATCCCGTGGTGTATCTGGCGGACCTCGCTGTGACTCCGGCCTTGATGGACGATCTCGCTGGGCGGGTCACGGTGGGCGAGACGTACTTCTTCCGGGACCCCGACCAGTTCGCCCTCATCGAGCGGGAGATCTTGCCGGGGCTCGTCGCAGCCAGGCGCCCGAACGATGGGGCGCTGCGCATCTGGAGCGCCGGGTGCGCGACGGGCGAGGAGGCTTACACCCTGGCCATCCTCGCCTCCCGGGTCGGCGCCCGCGCGCGCACCGTCGGCACCGACATCTCGCGCCGCGCGCTCGCCAAGGCGCGGCGTGCGCGCTACACGCGCTGGTCGTTCCGGGGCGTGGCCGAGGACGTCGTCGCAGGACACTTCGACCAGGTGGGCGACGAGCTCGAGCTTCACCCCCAGTACCGTGACGCAGTCGAATTCCGATACCTGAATCTCGCGGACACCGGCTACCCCTCGGCCGCATCCGGTATCGTCGGGATGGACCTGATTCTCTGCCGTAACGTGCTCATCTACTTCGACCGCGAGACCGTGGCTCGGGTGGCGGATCAACTGCTCCGCTCGCTTGCCGACGGCGGCTGGCTGGTGCTCGGCGCTTCCGACCCGATGATTGCCGACCTGGTCCCCTGTCAGGTCGTGGTGAGCAGCGCCGGTTTGATGTACCGGCCGGCGAGGGGGGCGGCGGTTTCGTTTGCGTCCCTTCTGCCGCCGACTCGGCCGCAGGTGGCGCCCACGCTTGCGGTTGTCGCCGAGCCGCCCTTTGCGCCGGAGCCGGCGCGCCTGGAAACCGTGCAGAATCCCGTGCCCGCTTCCGATGCGGAGGTGGCCGCGCGTTGTTACGCCGTGCGCGACTACGACGGGGCAGCCGAGGCCGCGCGTCGGGCCGTGGGAAGCCCGGGAGCTGAGGCCGGCGTGTCCGTTCTGCTGGTCCGCGCTCTGGCGAATGGCGGCGAGCTGGGTGAAGCGGAGCGCGCCTGTGCGCTGGCGCTCGAGCGGCACGGGATGTCGGCCGAACTCTGTCTGCTCCATGCATCGCTGCTCACCGCGGCGCGTCGGTATGACGCCGCGGCGGTCGCCGCCCGCAAGGCGCTCTACCTGGATCGGGGGTTGGCCATGGCGCACGTGGCGCATGGAGCCGCGTTGGCTGGGCTGGAGGATGTCCCGGGCGCCCGCAGCGCGTTCACCAACGCGGCGAGCCTGCTCGCCGGCGTGATGCGCGACGGAATCGTACCTGCATCGGGCGGCGAGGCCGCCGGCCGGCTCGCTGACCTTGTGCGCGCAGAGCTGGAGTTGCTGACCGAGGCCGCTGCGTGACCGGCGAACAGGTGCGCGCCCTGCTCGAGGAGCGAGCCCGCGTGCTGGCGCGACCCGTGGAGCGCCGGGCCGTCAGTAGCACCTTCGAGGCGGTGAGCTTCGTCCTCGCGGACGAGCGCTATGCCATCGAATCACGCTACGTGGTGGAGGTGTTCCCCCTGGCGGACCTGGCCCTCCTTCCGGGCGCGAAGGCGCCGGTGCTGGGCGTGACGGCGTGGCGGGGTGGGTTGCTGACCGTGCTCGATCTCCGCCCGCTTCTCGGGATCTCAACGACGGCGCTGAACGATCTGGGCCGTGTCATCGCGATGGGCGAGACGCGCGCCGCATTCGGCATCCTGGTAGACGCGGTGCTGGAGACCCGGAGCCTCCGCGAGTCGGATGTCCGCGCGCCTCCGGACGGAGTGGCGGTGCGCCGGGATTACCTGCGCGGGGTCACCGGCGACGCGCTGGTCGTGCTCGACGGCGGGCGGCTGCTGCGGCTTCACGGATGAAGATACGGTGGCGCGGCCAGCGCCGACATTCAGGGGGTGACGTATGAGATGGACGATCGCGAAGAGGCTCTCGGCCGGTTTCAGCATCTGCTTGGTGGTCGTCGTGGCGCAGGGCGCGATCGCCTACCTCGCGTCGCGCTCGCTCCTGAGAACGAGCGTCTTGGTCGAACACACCCACGCGGTGCTGACGCAGATCGAGACATTGCTCTCCACGGCCCAGGACCTCGAAACCGGAGAACGCGGTTACATCCTCACCGGGGTGGAGCGCTTCCTGGAGCCCCGCACCGCTGCCGTGCCCCAGATCACCGTCGTGCTCCAGGAACTGCGTCGGCTGACGGCAGACAACCCGGCACAGCAGCGCCGGGTTGATTCGTTGCTGCCGCTTCTCGAGGCCGAAGTCACCTGGACTCAGAGGACCACCGACTTGCGCAGGCAACGCGGCCTGGCACCGGCCGTCGCCGCCGTCAAGACGGAGCAAGGCAAGCGCAACATGGATGCCGTGCGCCGGGTGACGGGTGAGATGGAGGCCGAGGAAAGTGCTCTGCTGGAGCAGAGGGCTGCCGAAGCCAGTGCCACCGTTCGTGCGACCACCTGGGGCGTTGTGCTTGGAACGCTCCTCGGGTTCGCGGTGGTGGTGATCGGTTCCACCTTGTTGAGCCGTGCCGTGAACCGCCCCCTCCGGGAGACGGCGGGCACCCTGGCGTCCAGCGCGGCGGAGATCTTGGCCGCGACCACCCAGCAGGCCTCGGGGGCGAGCGAATCTGCTGCCGCGGTAGCCGAGACGGTGACGACCATCGACGAGGTGGCGCAGACGTCCGAGCAGGCGGCACAGCGCGCCAAGACCGTGGCGGATTCGGCTCAGCGTGCAGCGGAGATCGGCAAGGCAGGTCGCCGCGCGGTGGACGAATCTGCGGACGGCATATCGGCCGTGAAGGCGCAGGTGGATTCCATCGCCGGGAGCATCCTCGCGCTGGCGGAGCAGGCTCAGGCGATCGGAGAGATCATCGCCGCCGTCAACGACATCGCCGAGCAGACCAACATCCTCGCCCTGAATGCCTCGGTCGAAGCTGCCCGCGCCGGCGAGGCGGGCCGCGGTTTTGCCGTGGTGGCGGCGGAAGTCAAGAGTCTGGCGGAGCAGTCCAAGAAGGCGACCGTCCAGGTGCGCCAGATCCTCGGCGAGATCCAGCGGGCGACGAGCGCTGCGGTAATGACGACCGAGCAGGGCACGAAGCAGGTCGCAGCGCTCAGCAAGCAGGTTGGCGAGGCCGGTGAGACGATCCGTTCCCTGGAGCAGGCGTCCGCTGAGGGCGCGCAGGCCTCCGCCCAGATCGTCGCGTCGTCGGGTCAGCAGGCGGCGGGCATGACGCAGATCCGCCAGGCGATCGCCAACATCCACGAGGCTACCCAGCAGAACCTGGCTTCCACGAAACAGGCCGAGCAGGCCGCGCAGGATCTCAACGCCCTCGGGACGAGGCTACTGGACCTTGTCGGCGGCAACCATCGCGCCTCGGTGAAGGCGGCGCGCGTGTGACCACTCAGGACGCGCTCGCCACGCGGCTCCTGGCGACATTCGTCTCCGAGTTCGAGGAGCAGCTCAGGGTGATGAACGCCGATCTCCTGGCGCTGGAGGCGCAGCCCGGGAATCCGGAGCGGCTCAAGTCGCTGTTTCGCGTGGCGCACACGCTGAAGGGGGCCGCGCGGGCGGCGGGCGTGCCGGGCGTCGAGACCGCCTGCCATGCGGCGGAGGGGCTCCTGTCCGACGCACGAGACGGCAAGGCGAAGTTGGAGTCGGGCCACTTCGAGGCGCTCTTCGCCGCGGCGGATGCGTTGCAGGACGCGCACAAGCGTCTCGCGGAGGGCGCCGCCGTGCCCGAAGGCCTGCTCGAGGGCGTGGCGGAGCGCCTGCGGCTGCTGCGGAGTCGGCCCGAAGGCGCTGTCGCGCCTAGCGCGGTGCCCGCGTTCGTCCCGCCGGCCCCCAGCGGCGACGGCGAGGTCCGGGTCCGTCCCGAGGCGCTGGACGCATTGCTCGGCTCCGCGACCCAGCTGCTCGTGGCCGCCGCGGGGAACGCGAGTCGCCCCGCGGAGCTCGAGGCGGTCGCGGACGGCCTGGCTGCCACCGTCTCCGACTGGCGTCGAACGGCGCGGCGTCTCCGGCTCATCCTCGAGCGGTCTGGACCTCCCGGCGCGGCTGGGGCGCTCGACGATCTGGACGCACGGCTGCATCGGCTCGCGCACGACGGCGCGCGGCTGGCGGCCGGAGCCGGTCGCGACGCCCGCAGGGTCTCGCGCGCCGCCGACGAGGTTCTCGGCAGGGTCCGGGGAGTGCGGCTCCGGCCCTTGGCGGACGCGTGCGACGGGCTTCCTCGCGCCGCTCGCGATCTGGCGGCCGCGACGGGCAAGGAGATCGAGCTCGAGATCGTGGGCGGTGATATGCAGGCGGACCGCGCCGTGCTCGATCGCGTGCGTGAAGCCCTGCTGCAGCTGGTGCGGAACGCAGTGGCTCATGGCATTGAGCGGCCGAACGAGCGGGAGTCGGCCGGCAAGCCTCGGCGGGGCCGGATCACGATCGGGGCGGCGCTTCAGGGCGACAGGATCGCGATCACGGTGGCCGACGACGGGGCCGGCCTCAATGTGACGGCAATCCGCTCGCGCCTGGCACGCCTCGGCCGTCCCGCGCCGGCGGACGAACAGGCGTTGGTGCGGGGGATCTTCGAGGGCGGCTTGAGCACCACCACCGACGCCACGATGATCTCCGGGCGCGGGGTGGGGCTCGACATCGTCCGGGCCGCGATGGTGGCTCTCCGCGGCGGTGTCGAGGTGACCTGGGTGGCCGGCAAAGGGACGACGTTCACCCTTACCTGCCCCCCGAGCCTCGCATCCGTTCGCGCCCTCCTGGTTCTGGTCGGGTCGCAGGTTCTCGCGCTTCCCACGGCGAACGTGGAACGCGTGCTTCGGGTCACGCCCGGGGAAGTCCGGCGCGCGGAGGGCAGGGACGTGCTGGAGGGCGAGGCCCCAATTCCCCTGGTCGCGTTGGCCCGGCTCCTGCCGCCGCTGCCGGAGCGCCCGATGGCCGGCGCGACACCGGTGGTGGTGCTCGCCGCCGGCGAGCGGCGGCTCGCGATCGCCGTGGACGAGCTGATCGCCGAGCAGGAAGTCGTGCTTCAGCAGCTGGGCTCGGGGGCGAACGGTCTCGCGCTATTGAGCGGGGCCACCACGCTCGGCACCGGGGCCGTGGTGCTGGTTCTGGATGGCGTCGCCGTCCTGGCTGCCGGCCTGGCGCTCGTCTCCGGAGGCGTGGCGCGGGCCGAAATGAAGGGTGCGGCACCCGTCAGACGAACGGTGCTCGTGGTAGACGACTCCCTCACCACGCGGACGTTGGAGCAGAGCATCATGGAAGCCGCCGGCTACGACGTGCTCGCGGCGGTGGACGGCGCCGACGGATGGAAGGTGCTCCAGGAGCGCGGGGCGGACGCCGTCGTCGCGGACGTCGAGATGCCGCGGATGGACGGCTTCACGCTCTGCGAAGCCATCCGGTCAGCCAAGCGCTTCAAGGAGCTGCCTGTGATTCTGGTGACGGCGATGGAGACGCCCGAGCACCGAGCGCGCGGACTCGAAGTGGGCGCGGACGCATACATCGGCAAGTCGAGCTTTGACCAGGAGAACCTGCTCGCGACGCTGCGTCAGCTCCTGGGCGGGGAGGCCGGGTGATTCGCGTGCTGCTTGCCGAGGACTCGCTCACCGTGCGCCAGCTGCTGGTGGAGCAGTTCCAGGGCGATTCGGAAATCGAGGTCGTCGGCCAGGCCAACAACGGCGCCGAGGCGGTCGAGCTGGCGTGCCGCCTCCGTCCGGACATCGTGGCGATGGACGTGCACATGCCCGTGCTCGACGGTCTCGACGCCACCAAGGAGATCATGGTCCGATCGCCCGTCCCTATCGTGCTCATCTCCTCGAGCTCGAGACCCGGCGACGTCGAGCTGGCGCTCAACGCGATGAGGGCCGGCGCGCTGATGGTGCTCGAGAAACCGGACGACCCCCGTTCGACGTGCTTCGATGGCCGCCGCCAGCAGCTGATCCAGATGGTCAAGGCAATGGCGCAGGTGAAGGTCGTCCGCCGCTGGGCACCGAAGGGCGAACACGCCCGCGCGCCGACCGCATCACCGCGCCGCGGTGCCCCGGTCCGACTGGTGGCCATCGCCGCCTCGACGGGAGGCCCCGCCGTCCTGCAGCGCGTGCTGAGCGATTTGCCGGGCGACTATCCGGCCCCGGTGCTGGTGGTGCAGCACATCGCCACCGGATTCATGCACGGGTTGGCCGACTGGCTCAATGCCTCCAGCGCGGTGCGGGTGAAGGTCGCCGAGGACGGCGAGGCCCTGCAACCGCATGTGGCCTATCTCTCGCCAGACGGCAGGCACATGGGCGCGAGTGCGCCGGGCCGCATTCAGTTGTCGGATGCGCCACCGGTTGGCGGGTTTCGTCCGTCCGGGACCCACCTCTTCGAGTCGGCGGCCAACCTCGCTGGGCCGGCGCTTGCCGCGGTGATCCTCACCGGCATGGGGAGCGACGGTGTCGCGGGGCTCCACAGAGTACGGGCGGCCGGCGGAACGGTCCTGGCTCAGGACGAGGCAACCTCGGTGGTCTACGGCATGCCGCGGGATGCGGTGGCGGCGGGCCTGGTGGACGCGGTGTTGGGCGTGGAGCAGATCGCGCCGCGACTCGTGGCGCTCGCGAGGGAGGCCTGATGAGTCCCAAGCGCATTCTGGTCGTCGAGGACAGCCGCACGCAGGCTCAGCAGATCAAGGCGGTGCTGGAAGACGGCGGCTACCAGGTGGACGTGGCGCAGGATGGTGCGGCGGGCCTGGCGGCCATCGAAACGCTGCCGCCCGACGCGATCATCAGCGACATCGTCATGCCCGGCGCCGTGGACGGATACGAGCTGTGCCGGCAGGTCAAGACAGGCCCGCATCCGGACCTGCCGGTGCTCCTCCTGACCAGCCTCTCCGATCCGACGGACATCATCCGGGCGCTCGAGTGTGGGGCCGACAACTTCCTCCGCAAGCCGTGCGAACCGAAATACCTGCTGGAGCGGTTGGGCGATCTCTTCACCACCCGCGAGCTCCGCGCGAAGGACCGAGTCCGGTTCGGGATGAAGGTGATGTTCCTGGGGCGCGAGGTCACCATCAACGCCGAGCACCAGCAGGTGCTCGACCTGCTGATCGCGACGTTCGAGGACGCGGTGGTCCAGAACCGCGAGCTGCGCCAGCGCGAGGAGGAGCTTCGGATCGCCAAGGCGAAGCTGGACCGGTACGCGGGCCAGCTGGAGCAGCGGCTGAAAAGCGTGCTCGAGGCCATTCCCGACGTGCTGTTCAGCGTGGACGCGTCCCTCGGCAATCTCTTCTACATCTCGCCAGCCGCGCACCAGGTGTTCGGATACCCGCCCGAGGCGATGCTGGCCGACCCTCAGCTGTGGCGCCGGAGCATCCACCGCGACGACCTGCCGCGGGTGCTCGAACGATTCAACCAGGCCGTGGACACCAAGTCATCACAGGTCGTCGAGTGCCGCATCAGGACCCGGGAAGGGGATTGGCGCTGGCTCGAGCTCAGTGTGGCGGCGGTGCCGGACGCCTCGCACGGAGGCGTCCGGTTGGACGGTGTGGCGCATAACGTCACGGACCGCAAGCGGGCGGAAGAGACGTTGCGTCAAGAACAGTTCCTCGTGAATACGCTCATGGAGAACATCCCCGACTCGATCTACTTCAAGGACGCCGAGAGCCGCTTCATACGCATCAACCACAATCTGGCCCGGCTGTTCGGCCTGAGCGATCCCGCCCAGGCTGCTGGCAAGACGGATTTCGACTTCTTCTCCCCGGAGCATGCCGCGGCGGCCCTGAAGACCGAACGGGAGGTCATCCGCACGGGTCAGCCGGTGGTGGGCATGGAAGAGATGGAGGTTTGGCCGGATCGCCCGGTCACCTGGGTCTCGAGTACGAAGATGCCGCTGCGCGATGCCACCGGGGCGGTTGTGGGCACCTTTGGGCTCTCCCGCGATATCACGGAGCGCAAGCAGGCGGAGGAGGCAATGCGGCGCTCCGAGGCCAAGTACCGCGGCCTGGTCGAGCAGGCGCCGCTCGGCATCTATCGGACCACCGTCAGCGGGCAACCGCTCCAGGCGAACCGAGCTCTGGTGGCAATGCTCGGCTACGAGTCCGCCGATGACTTGCTGCGGGTGAATGCCCACGAGTTCTACGTCGATCCGGAGGACCGCGTCCGACTGATCGCGCAGCTTGAGCAGCAGGGCGAGGGGAAGGTCGAGACGCAGTGGAAGCGCAAGGACGGGAGCCTCGTCGCCGTGCGGCTGAATGTGCGCCTGGTCCGCGACCCGGCCGGCGCCGGCGAGTACTTTGAAGGGCTCGTCGAGGACGTGACGGAGCAGCGGAGCCTGGAGAACCAGTTCCGCCAGGCCCAGCGGCTGGAGGCCGTGGGGCGGCTGGCCGGCGGCGTGGCGCACGACTTCAACAACGTCCTCACCGCCATCACGGGCTACAGCGAGCTTCTCCTCGACGAGCTCCAACCCGGTGATCGCAAGCGGCAGGACGTGGAGGAGATCCACGCCGCTGCCCAGAGGGCCGCCGGCCTGACCCGGCAGCTCCTTGCCTTCAGCCGCAAGCAGGTCTTCCAGACCCGAGTGCTGGACCTCAACGCCGTGGTCCGCATGCTGGAGAAGATGCTCCAGCGCCTGATCGGCGAGGACGTGAAGCTCGAGATCTCACCGTCCTCCGCGCTGGGCGCCGTCCGAGCGGATCCGGGGCAGCTGGAGCAGGTCATTCTGAACCTCGCCGTGAACTCCCGCGACGCGATGCCCGGCGGCGGTCGGCTCACCATCGAGACGGCCAACGTGGACCTCGACGAGGCGTACGCGCGCGAGCACGCGGGGGCCGCGCCCGGGCGCTACGTCATGCTGGCGGTCAGCGACACCGGCACCGGGATGGACGCCGAGACTCAGTCGCACATCTTCGAGCCGTTCTTCACCACGAAGGAGCAGGGGACGGGCACCGGCCTCGGTCTCGCGACGGTGTACGGCATCGTCAAGCAGAGCGGCGGCCACGTGTGGGTCTACAGCGAGCCGGGCGGGGGAGCCACCTTCAAGATCTACCTGCCGCGGGTAGACGAGCCGGTGGAGGCGCAGGACGTGCAGCAGATCGCGTCGCCCGTGGCCGGAGGCCGCGAGACGGTGCTCGTGGCGGAGGACGATCCCTC
>CAWIFL010000011.1:0-7387 GCA_963835535.1 uncultured Gemmatimonadales bacterium | reverse complement strand
GCACCACCGTCAAGCCGAGGCCGGGCCGCGTGAGATGAGCGTGTGGGCCCCGGGATCCGGGTCCCTCAGACGAGCCGGTCCAGCGCCTCCAGGTAGGCCGTCATCGCCCGGGCGAGCTCCTCCACGACCTGGGCCTCGTTCGCCTTGGAGCGAAGGAGGAGGGCGGTCGTGCCCTCCAGCAGGCCCACCACGACCGCCGCGCGGGCCCGGCGGGCGTCACGCGGCACCGACGGACAGCGCGCGGCGATGACACGCTCGATGATGTCGAGCCCACTCCGCTTCATCTCCTCCATCCATTTCCCGAAGCGCGAAGTCCGTTCCGGCGCGGCGTAGAGTGGCAGGATGTCGGGGTGGTGCCGCAGATAGGAGAAGAACGGCGTGACGATCGCGTCCGCCGCCGCTGCGGCGGACATGCGGGACCACGCGCGGGCGGGGCGCTCGGCGACCGCCACCAGCAGCGGCTCGAACGCCTTCAGGTGCCGGTCGGCCAGCCCGACGATCACCGCGTCGAGGTCGGGGAAGAAGTGGTACATCGAGCCGATGGACGTGCCGGCGCGCTCCGCCAGGCCGTGGACGGTGAGCCCCTCCAGGCCGGATTCCCGGATCACCGCCGCCGCGGCGTCGAGGATCGCCTCGACCCGCCGTTGGCCCCGCGCCTGGGCGGGGGCGCGCGGCCCGACCGGGTGCGCGCCCGCCGGCGCGCGCTTGCGCCCGCGCCTGTTCCCGAGTGCCCGTCGCACGGTCCCCTTTGTCTGCATTGACAAACTAAAATACGGCGTCTAGTATGGCCGTCAAGTAGACGATGTCGTCTAGTATTGCACGACGGGACAGGAGCGCAGATCCATGAGGTGCGTCGGGGGCGCCGGCCTGGCGGTCGCGGTGGCGCTGGTGGCCGGTCGACCTGCGTGGGGCCAATCGCCCGGGGGATCGGCGGAGGCGCGGCAGACCCGCGCCTTGACCTTCCGGGAAGCGGTGACGATCGCGCTCGAGCGCAACCCGCAGCTGGCTGGAGCCCGGGCCGAGGCGCGGCGGGTCGAGAGCGACGCGCTGCGCCCCTACCAGGGGATCCTCCCGACGCTGCAGCTCCAGGAGCAGTGGCTGCGCTCGGACGACCCCTCCACGGTTCTCGGTTTCAAGATGAAGCAGGGGGCCCTGTCGGCGGCGGATCTCTCGCCCACCGGGTTCACCTCGCCGGGTCCCTTTGCCACTTACGGGGGAGAGGTCGCGCTCCAGGTGCCGCTGCTGAACGCGGATGCCTGGCTGGGGCAGGGGCAGGGCCGGGCCGGCGTGCGCGCCGCGCGGTTGGGCGCCGAGCGCGCGGCGCAGCAGCTGACCTTTGGGGTCCTGCGGGCGTACTTCGCGGTCCCGCTGGCGGCGGAAGGGCTCGCCGCGGTGCGCGAGGCCGAGGCCGTGGCGGCCCGTGCCGTCGCGGAGGCGGAGGCGCTGGAGCGGCAGCGCCTCGTGGCGCCGGTGGACGTGCTCCAGGCGCGCTCCCGGCTGGCGGCGATGCGCGCCGAGGAGGCCAACGCGATCGCCGACTCGGTTCGGGCGGCGGCTGCGCTGGAGCTGGTGCTGGGCGAGAACCTGGGGACGGTGGGCATCAGGGACCCGCTGCCCGATTCCGTGGCGGTACCGACGCTGGACTCGGCGCTCGGCACGCTGCGCTCGCGCCCCGACGTCGCCGCCCGCGAGGAGGCGCTGGCCGCCGCCCGCCTCGGCGTCAGCCGCGTGGACGCGGCCTGGCTGCCGCGGCTGGGTGGCTTCGCGACGCTCGACCTGTACGACCGCAGGATGTTCGGCACCAGCCGCAGCTACCTCACCACCGGCATCGTGGCCTCGTGGACGCTGTTCGACGGGATGCACCAGTTCGCCGATGGGCGCGGAGCGCGGGCTGCGAGGGCGCGCGCCGAGGCCGAGCGGGACGCCGCGCTCCTAGAGGCGCGGGCCGAGGTCCGCACTGCCCAGGCCCGGCACGAGGCCACCCGTCTCGCCCGGGCGAACGCGCAGGAGTCGTACGATCTCGCGCGAGAGGTCCGGGCCATCGCGGAGACGCGGTACCGGAACGCGCTGGCCTCGATGACTGACCTGCTGGCGGCGCAGGCGGCCGAGACGGCCGCGGCGACACGCCTGTCCGCCGCCCGCTACGACTTCGTCGTGACGGCGGGGGCCTACCGGCTCGCCGCGGGGATCGACGTGATGGAGGAGTGAGATGGACACGAGGATGATGCGCCGCCTGCGGCGTTCCGCGTGGGCGCTGTGCGTGCCGCTGGTGGCGGGTGCGTGCGGCCCCTCCCCGGGCGCGCACGAGGCCGCGCCGCAGAGCGTGCGCGTTTGGCTTGTCGAGGAATCGCACGCCCCCCGCGGCGTTCCCGCCGTCGGCGCGGTCGAGCCGATCCGCCGCGCCGCGCCCGCGAGCAGGCTGATGGGCAGCGTCGTCGAGGCGCCCTTCGAGGAGGGGGCGCGCGTGGACTCCGGCCAGACGCTTCTCCGGATCGACGACCGCGACCTGGCCGCCCGACGCGCGCAGCTGGAGGCGCGCGTCGCCGAGGCGCAGGTGCTGCTGGCCGACGCGGAGACGAACCTCACGCGGATGCGGACGCTCGACTCCGAGCGGGCCGTCGCGGGGATCCAGGTGGAGCAGGCCGAGACGGGGCGGACGCGCGCCGCCGCCGGCCTCGAGGGGGCGCGGGCGGCGCTGCGGGAGCTGGACGCGAACGCCTCCTACGGCACCGTCACCGCGCCGTTCGCCGGCGAGATCGTGCGCAAGAACGTGCAGGTCGGCGACGTCGCGGCGCCGGGCGCTCCCCTGTTCGTGCTCGAGGACCTGTCGCGGATCCGCGTCGTCGCGAGCGTCAGCGAGGCGGCGGCGGCGCGGCTCCGCGTCGGCGCCCGCGTTCCGGTCGAGATCGAGGCTGCGCAGGTGCGGACGTTCGGCGTGGTGGAAGCCGTGGTGCCGGCCTCGCGCCCGCCGGTCACCGGCTTCAAGGTGAACGTCGTCCTGAGCCGGCCGAGTCCGGCGGTCATCTCGGGTATGACGGCGACCGTGCTGGTGCCGTCGGATGATCCGGAGGCCCGGGCGGGGACGCGCCTGCTGGTGCCCTTGGGCGCGCTGGTGCGGCGCGGCCAGATGGTGGGCGTGTTCCTCGTGGACGGGGCGACGGCGCGGCTCAGGTGGGTGCGCGCGGGCCTGGAGCAGGGTGACGCGGTCGAGGTGCTCTCGGGCCTCAAGGTCGGCGATCGCGTCGTGGTCGGCGCGGGCGACGGCCTGACCGACGGGCAGCGGGTCACCGTGGAGCCGGCCCGCCGGTGAGCCAGCAGGTCGGCCTCGCTGGGCGGATCGCCGCGGTCTTCATCGACTCGAAGGTCACGCCGCTCCTCTTCGTCGCCGCCCTCGCGCTCGGCGCGTACGCGGTGATCACGACGCCGAAGGAAGACAACCCCAGCATCGTCGTCCCCCTCGTCGAGGTCATGGTCCCGTACCCCGCGGCCGGGAGCGCGGAGGTGGACGAGCGCGCCGCGCGACCCGTGGCGGCGCTGATGCGCGAGATCCCGACGGTCGAGCACGTGGCCAGCTTCGCGGGGCCGGACGGGGCCCTGATCAGCGTGCAGTTCAAGCAGGGCGTGGACGCCGAGCGCGCACTCGTGCAGGTCAACGACCGCCTCGAGTCCAACCCCGACATTTCACAGCCGGCGCGCCTTGCCCCGCTCGTCCGGCCGCGCGGCGTGCAAGACGTGCCGATTCTCGTCCTCACGCTCTGGAGCGAGCACGACGACCCCTACATCCTCCGGCGTCTCGCGGTCGAGATCGGGAGCCGGCTCCAGGACATCGAGGGCTTGAGCGGCACGGAGGTCATCGGCGGCCTCGGCCGCGAGATCACGGTGGAGGCCGACCCCGCCCGGCTGGCGGGCAAGGGCGTGAGCCCGGCCCGGCTGGCTCAGATCGTCCAGGCGGCCAACCTGCAGCTGCCGGCGGGCGACCTTCGCGGATCCGAAGGCGTGCAGCGGGTGCAGGCCGGTGCGTTCCTCACGAGCGGCGAGGACGTCGGAAGCCTGGTGGTGGGCGCATCGCCCACCGGACCCGTGTACCTGCGGGATGTCGCGGCCGTCCGCGACGGACCCGCGACCCCCGACAGCTACGTGCTGCACCGGAGCCCGGCCACCGGCGGCGCCCAGCGCGTCGCGGTCAGTCTCACGGTCCGGAAGGTGCTGGGGAAGAACGCGATCGTCGTCCGCAGTGCCGTCCTGGAGCGGGTCGAGGGGCTGCAGCGCACGCTGATCCCGTCGGACGTCCACGTGGAGGTCACCCGCGACGCCGGCGCGGAAGCGAAGCAGCGAGTCGAGAGTCTGCTCGAGCACCTGCTCATCGCGACGTTGATCGTCGTGGGGATCATCGCGGTCACGCTGGGACGGCGGGAAGCGCTGATCAACGGCCTCGCGATCCCGATCATCGTCGGGCTGACGATCGTCGTCTACAAGCTCAGCGGGTATACGCTGAACCGCCTCTCCCTGGCCGCGCTGATCTTCGCCATCGGCATCCTCGTGGACGATGTCATCGTCGTCGTCGAGAACATCCATCGCCAGTTCCACTGGCTGGGCGACCGGGACCCGCGCGACGCGGCGATCGAGGCGGTGAGCGAGGTCGGCAATCCGACGATCGTCGCCACGCTCGCCGTCATCGCCGCCCTGGCGCCGATGATGGCGCTGCCCGGGCTGGTGGGCCAATGGGCGCGCGGGCTGCCGTTCGGCGCGTCGGTCTCGATGGTGTTCTCGCTCGCCGTCACCCTCACCATCACGCCGCATCTCGCCTACCGCTTCCTCGAGCGGAAGGCGAGGGCCCAGGCCGCGGCTCCCGGCCGCGAGCGGCGCGCCGCGCGCGGCACTCGGCTCGGCCGGTACTACGTCCCGGTGCTGCGCTTCTTTCTGGACAGCGCCCGCCGGCGCCGCCGCCTCTATGCCGTGTCGGTGTTGCTGCTCATCGGGTCGATCGGCCTGCTGCTCACGCGGTCCGCGCTCGTGCTGCTCATGGTGTTCTCAAACGACGACGAGTTCTCGGCGATGGTGGACCTTCCCGAGGGCGCCGGCGTCGAGACCACGGCCGCGGCGGCGGGAGACGCGGTGGCGTACCTGATGACCGTGCCGGACGTGACCGGCTACCAGATCTACGCCGGCACACCGGGGCCCCTCACGTACCAGGGCCTCGCCCGCCAGTACGAAACCCGCAATCGCCCCCACCAGGTCGAGATCGTCGTCCAGCTCCGGAAGGCCGCGGACCGCGAGCACACCAACCACGAGCTGGCCGAACTCGTGCGGCCGGGGCTGGCCCGCGCGCTGCACCCTTACGGTGCCACATTCACCATCGCCGAGCCGCCGACCGGTCCGCCGACCCAGGCGAGCGTCACCGCCGAGGTCTACGGCCCCGACTACCGGGGCCAGGTCGCGCTCGCTCGCCAGGTGCAGGACATCTTCTCACGGGTGCCGTTCGTGGCGGACGTGGCGATGTCGGCCGATTCGGGTGACCGGGAAGTGAGCCTGGTCGTGGACTACCAGAAGGCCGCGGTGCGCGGCGTGGCGGCGGCCGAGCTGGCGCTCGCGGTGCGCGCGGCGGTGGCGGGCGCCCCGGTCGCCTACGCGCGCATCCCCGGCGAGGGGGAGCCCGTGCCGATCGTGGTCCGTCTCGCGGCGGGCCGGATGGGCTCCGTGGCCGACCTGACGGGGCTCTTTGTGCAGGGAGCGGGCGGCCAGGTGCCGCTCGCCGACCTGGTGCACGTCCGGCGGGGACGCGTGGCGCCGCCGATCGTGCGCAAGGACATGGTGCCGGTCGTGTTCGTCACGGGCGAGCCTGCGGGCAAGCGCACCGCCTCGATCTACGTGGCCCTGGACCTCAGCAAGCCGATCCGGCAGCTCCGTGCCGCGGACGGGAGCGCGCCGCGCATCAGCTGGACCGGCCCGCCGGAGTCCTCCGACCGGTACACCGTGGCGTGGGGCGGAGACTATAGTTTCACCTACGAGACCATGCGCGACCTGAACACCGCGTTCATCATCGTGTTGCTGCTGATCTACGTGCTGCTCGCGGGATGGTTCCAGTCGTACACCCTGCCGCTGGTCATCATGTCGCCGATCCCGTTCACGCTCGTCGGCATCCTGCCGGCGCACGTCCTGACGGGGCAGTTCGTCAGCGGCACGGGCGTCATGGGGATCCTCGCGCTCGCGGGAATCCTCGTGCGCAACACCGTCCTGCTGATCGACTTCACCGAGAACGCGATCGCGCGGGGCGTCCCGCTCGAGGACGCCATCTTCCAGGCGGGGGCCGTGCGGGTGCGTCCGATCCTGCTCACGGCGGCGGCCATCGTCTTCGGCGAGTCGGTGCTGCTCCTGGATCCGGTGATGCGCGGTCTCGGCCTGACGCTGATCTCCGGCGCCGTGGCGGGCACGGCGCTGACGCTCGTCGTGGTGCCCGCGGTCTACTACGAACTCAAGATCGGGACCGAGCGCTTCGAGGCGTGGCGGCAGCGGCCTCCAGCTTAGTCAGGGCTGGTACTGCTCGTCGCCGACCTTCTCCGCCCAGTCCGCTACGGCTCCCCGTCACAGATCCTGGCGCGTGGGCCTGAACAGGATCTCGTTCACGTCCACCGTCTCCGGCTGACTCATGGCAAACAGCACCATCTGCGCGAACGTGTCGGCGGGGACGGCGATCTCATAAAGCTCGCGTACGTTCTGCGCGATGTCGGGCTCGGTGATGCTGTCGGCCAGCTCGCTCGCAACGGCGCCCGGCGAGATGACGGTGGTCCGGATGTTGTATGGCTTGACCTCCTGACGCAGTCCCTCCGAGATGACGCGCACCGCGGTCTTGGTTGCGGCGTACACGGCGCTACCCGGCCGCACCTTGTGGCCGGCGACCGACGAGACGTTGATGATGTGGCCACTCAGCTGAGCCTTCATGTACGGCAGCGCCGCCGCAATGCCGTACAGCACGCCCCTGAGGTTCACGTCGATCATCCGGTTCCAGTCGTCGATCTTGAGGCGTTCGAGCGGCGAGTGCGGCATCACGCCCGCGTTGTTGATCATGACGTTGATGCGCCCGTACGTCTGCACGGCCACGTCAACCAACCTCTTGACTTGTTCGAAGTGGGTGACGTTGGTCGGTATGGCGAGCGCCTTGCCGCCGCCGGCAGTCAGTTCGTCGGCCAATGACTTGATCCGATTGACCCGTCGCGCGCCGAGCGCGACGGTGGCCCCCCGTGCGGAGAGAAGTCGGGCGGCCGCTTCCCCCAGCCCGCTGCTCGCGCCCGTGATCACGACGACCTTTCCCTCGATGTTATTGCTCATGGTCGTAACTCCTGCTTGCCAGGATGGTCGGCTCAGAGACCGGTTCTCTTCTCCAGGCTTT
>CAWIFL010000010.1:0-92914 GCA_963835535.1 uncultured Gemmatimonadales bacterium | reverse complement strand
CGAAGTGCGCCTCAGTTGAGATGAAGTGGCGGCTGGCCATCCAGGGATACGGGATGGCAGCTTCGCCTCCCAAGGAACACACGTGGTCCATGCCACAATCCGCTGGAGGCCAGCCGCCATGGACAATATTGGGCTCGATCTACACAAGCGCGAGAGTCAGCTCTGCCTCCTGACCGACGAGGGCGAGATCCTGGAGCAGCGCATCCGCACCAGCCGGGAGCGGTTCACCGAGGTGCTGGGTGGACGGCCGCCGGCCCGCGTCCTGCTCGAGGCGTCGACCGAGAGCGAGTGGGTGGCGCGCCACCTCGAAAGCCTCGGGCATGAGGTGATCGTCGCCGACCCCAGCTTCGCGCCGATGTACGCCACCCGGCGCCGCCGGGTGAAGACCGACCGCCGCGATGCCCGCACGCTGGCCGAGGCGTGTCGGCTGGGCGCCTTCCGCCGCGCGCACCGGCTCTCGGAGCCCCAGCGGCACGTGCGCGCCGAGCTGGCGGTGCGCGACGCCCTGGTGCGCACGCGCACCCGCTACATCGGCGTGATCAAGGCGCTGGTGCGCCGCGACGGGCTGCGCGTGGCCAGTGGGGAGCCGATCCACCTGCTGCCCAAGCTCGCGGCGCTGCCCCTACCGGCGCCGCTCGCCAGTGAGCTGGCCCCGCTGCTGACGCTCTTCGCACCGCTCAACGGGGAGATCACGGCCGCCGATCGGCGGCTGGCGCGCCGCGCCGCGGCCGATCCGATCGTCGCGCGCCTGGCGACGGCGCCGTGCATCGGCCCCGTCACCGCCACGGCCTTTGTGGCGACGCTCGATGACATCACGCGGTTTGCCGGCGCGCACCAGGTGGAGGCGTACCTCGGGCTGACGCCGGGCGAGCACAGCAGTGGCGACCAGCAGCACCGGGGGCGCATCACCAAGACGGGGAATACCCGCGTGCGCTGGCTCCTGGTCGAGGCCGCGTGGCGGTTGCTGCGCTCGACGCAGCCGGAGGCGGCGGCCCTGCGCGCCTGGGGCGAGCAGGTGGCCCGCCGCCGCGGCCGCCGGATCGCCGCGGTGGCCTTGGCGCGGCGGGTGGCGGGGATCCTGTACGCGATGTGGCGGGACGAGACGCCGTTCCGCGCGCCGGTGCGGGCGGCCGCCCCCGCGACGGCCTAGCACGACGCGTGGCGGGCGGGTGACTGACCGAGGGGCGGTGAGCGCGACGCCGCTGGTGGGCGCAGGTGAGCCCGTGCCTCAGATGGGCGCCACCGTCCCGTCGGATCCCCAACTGCGCCGTCGAGCTGCGGCTCGACACCGAAGAGCGCGAACAGAAGACTGAGCAGCACCTCGCCCGCGCCACGCGCGAAGACGAAGGCAGAAACGAACAACCCGGCGATCAGCCGGGCTTGACGGGGAGCGCCACTTCACAGAAGCGGCGGGCCGGCTGCCACGCCGCCTGGGTAACCGTCTCTAGTCTATACGCCGAGCGTCAGTCGGGCGTGAGGCGACCGTGCCCGGCCGCTGCAGGCGTGGGTTAGGCGGCGGGGCCACCGGCCGGTCGCCCGCGCTCTCGTCGCGGCATGTCGGCGGCAGCCGCTCATTGCGTGGTTGTCACGCGGTCTTTACGAACTCGATTCCGAACTCGTCATGACCGTTCAGCAGGCAGACTAACCTCTTTGGATCGGGAGCCCGGCAGTGGTAGATCCACATCGAATCTCCGCCGTAGTCCTTCTCGAAGAGCAAGCTGCCCTCGGCACTGAATGTCACGGCCGATACGTCTCCGGTCGGCTCCCACGCGGTATGCGACGTCGCCTGGAGATGTCCGTCCTCAGCAATGCCAAAGACCAGCACCCACTCGAGGGGATGCCCGGGTAGCGTCTCGCGCCTAAGGCCCTCACGGTTGAACTCCACACTGTCCGGGCCGCTACCGCCGGTGATGAACCTTGCGGTCCAAACGTGCCGAATGAGCACCCACGTACCCAGGAGATCGTCGGTCCGCGGTCGCTGGGCGCGCGCGAAGGCGTCCCGAAACTGCCTCATGGGTGAGCCCTGAGCTTGCGCCTGCGTCGATCGACCTGACGCCGGTGCGCCGACCATAATGGGCTTCGCCGACAGCAGCGCGAGAGCGAGCCCACCGCATAGCAGAGACGATCTAGAGATCATGCCGGCATCACCCCCCGAGCAGACACCTGCGTGCGTCTGGCACGCGCTCGTCCCGCCCGTCGGTACAGCCGCCTCCCAACGCCTAACAACAATTGGACTGATCAGCGTAGCGCGCGGTAAGGGCGCGCGCACGCAGGATCCCCACAGAACAACCTCCGGGACGCATCCGCAACTCCCTTGGCGTCCCGCACTTGCGAAAGGGGGCGCACGAGGCGCTCGGCGCTATCCTGCAAGGCGCTGCAGTGTAGCGCGCAGGCGTGAGGCCGGCGTTATGCGCCCGCTCTGCGGGGCTCGCCCGGGCATCTTGACCGCCCGGACCGACGTCAGGACAGGATCGTTTCCTCGGCGGGTGGGCGCAGGTTGTAGCTGGAGGCCATCGCGCGCCCGTAGGCGCCCGCATTCCCGATGAGCAGGACGTCACCCGTCGCGGGCGTCGCGAGCCACCGGTCGCGCCCGAGCACGTCGCCGCTCTCGCAAATCGGGCCGACCACCTGCGCGAACAGATCCGGCGGCGCGGGATGGCGCGACAGGTTGACGATCGGGTGCCACGCGCCGTACAGCGCGGGACGGATCAGCGAGTTCATCCCGGTCGCCACGCCGACGAAGACGGTGTGCCCCTTGGCGCGCACCTGCGTGACCGGCGCGAGCAGCACCCCCGCTTCGGCGACCAGATAGCGGCCGGGCTCGAGCCGCCACTCGATGCCCGCCAGGGCGCGGGCGACCGGCGCCAGACCCTGCTGCAGCGCCGCGAGGTCCAGCTCGGGCTGCCCCGGCCGCTCCGGCTGGCCCAGGCCCCCCCCGAGATCGATCCACCGCAGCGCCGGCCCCGCGCGCTCCGCCAGACCCGCGAGCAGGCGCGCGAGCGTGGGCCACGCCAGCGGATCGAGGATGCCGCTCCCCAGATGCGCGTGCAGGCCCGTGATGTGCCCTCCCGCCGCCGTCACGGCCGCCACCAGGGCATCGAGCTCCGCGACCGGGTGCCCGAACTTCGACCCGGCGCCTCCGGTGCGGACCTTCTCATGGTGCCCCGCGCCCCAGCCGGGATCCAGACGCACGGCGATGCCGCGCCCCCGGAGCACCTCCGGGGCCTCCCGGCACAGCTGCAGGCCGTCGATCGTCAGCTCCGCGCCCAGCCGGGCGGCGCGCGCGTACTCCTCGACCGCACAGAAGTTTGGGGTGAAGAGCACCGGCGTCTCGCCGCCGACGGCCGCCCGGGCCGCCTCGACCTCCCCGATCGAGACGCACTCGATCCCGAACCCCTCGGCGGCGAGGGTCTTCAGAATCGCCGCGTGCGCGTTCGCCTTCATCGCGTAGTAGAAGCGGCCGACCGCGGGAAGCGCGTTCTTGAGGCGCCGGGCCCGCTCGCGGATCGTCGCGAGGTCGTAGACGTAGTGCGGTTGGCCGTCCCGGGCGAGCGCGAGCAGCTCGTCCCGCCGGCGCTCCCACCACGCCGCGCCCACCTCGGGCGCCGGCGCCCCGCGCAACCGCTCCCAGGTCGGGCCCAGTCGCGGATCGTCGCCGCGGCCCGAGAAGAGCCGATCGTGCAGGCGGCGCACCAGCGGCGTGCCTTCCTCCTCGTCCACGACGAAGGAGAGGTTCAGATCCTCGGCCGAGTTGCTGATCAGATGCACCGGCCGCTCCTGAAACGCCGTGAGTGCCGGCGCGATCTCCCCCAGCGTCGCCCGGATCCGGCGCCCGACGATGGACACGACGGCGCAGGGATGGATCACCTGGACCTCGCCCAGCTCCTCGAGGCCCGCGACGAGCCGGCGGAAGACGGCGCCGTCCACGCCGCCCGGCACCGAGTCGAGCGTCACGCTGACCGCGGTCTCCGACGTGCCGATGAGGTCCACCGAGACGCCCAGCGTTTCGAACGGCGCGAAGAACCGGGACAGAAAGCCCGGCGTGTCCCACATCGCCATCGTGGAGATGCTCAGCAGCGTCCCGCCGCGGCGGCACGTGACGGCGGTGACCGCGGGGTGCGCCTCGCTCTCGCCTTCGATCCGCGTCCCCGGCATTTCGGGATGCGGCGTGGCGCGGATGGTGACGGGGATGGCCTGGCGCGCGACCGGATCGAGACAGGGCGGATGCAGGACCTTGGCCCCGAGCGAGGCCAGCTCGCGCGCCTCGCGGTACCCGATGCTCCGTATCAGCCGCGCCGCGGGGACCTCCCGCG
The DNA here is from genome assembly GCA_963835535.1 of uncultured Gemmatimonadales bacterium. Classification (GTDB taxonomy): domain Bacteria; phylum Gemmatimonadota; class Gemmatimonadetes; order Gemmatimonadales; family JACORV01; genus Fen-1245. The sequence goes on along the minus strand of CAWIFL010000010.1, from coordinate 88,601 downwards.
GGTCGGCCGTGAACAGCCCCGGCACGTCGGTCCAGATCTCGAGCGACTGCGCGCCGCACAGCGCGGCCAGGAGCGCCGCGGACGTGTCGCTGCCGCCGCGCCCGAGCAGGCAGGTGTGGCCGTCGGGCGTCCGGGCGATGAAGCCCTGCGTGAGCACGATGCCGGCGTCGCCGACCGCGGCCTCGAGGCGCTCCGGCGCGCGCGCCGGCGTTACAGGGGCGCCCAGATAGCGCCGCTCGTCCGGATCGAGCGGGCGCTCAGCGCTCTCCAGCACCTCGCGCACGTCCAGCCAGTGAGCCTCGACACCGAGCGTCGCGAGGATCGCCTCGCCGAGCCTGGTCGAGGCGAGCTCCCCGACGGCGAGGATCCGCGCGGTCAGGCGCGGGGGAGCCTCGAGCGTGAGGCGCACGCCCTCGAGCAGACGGGCCGCCTCCTCGAGGTGCGACCACACGCTCGCCAGCGCCGGCCCGGCCGCTTCCAGTCCCGCCGCCGACGCGAGCTCCTCGTGCATCCGCCGGATCCCGGCCAGGCCGTCGCCGGCGGAAGCGCTCCTGGCGTCCGCGACCGCCTTGAGCAGGAGGTCCGTGACGCCCGCGAGCGCCGAGCAGACGACCAGCACCCGCCCGTGTCGTGCGCGCTCCGCCGTTTCCCGCGCGATGGTCCGCCAGTTCTCGTATGTCGCGACCGAATTCCCGCCGAACTTGAGCACCGTCCACGGCGCACCCACTGCCCCACCTCCATGATCCCGATGAATGGCCTCGGAAAGTACATCCCCACCCGGTATGCGCGCGCGCGGCTGCGGTGGCAGTTGTCCGTACGCCGGATCGTGCGGGCGGCGCATCGGAAGTGTCGTGCCCAATTGAGCGTGCCGTCCGGCGCGGCCCGCAGCTTGCGTCAAGGCCGGGAACGGAGCGACGTTAGCAAGCTACGAGGGATCCACAATGTTCGACCGCATTCGCGCTTTTCATCGCCCCACCAGTGTCGCCCAAGCCCTCCGTCTGGCCGAGGCCGAACGCCGGCGCGGCGGCCGCGGCCGGTTCGTCGCGGGCGGCACCGATCTCGTCGTCCAGCGCGAGCGCACCCTGCGCTGGCTGGTGGACCTCACGTGCCTGCCCCTGGGCTACGTGCGCCGCGTCCGCGGGGGCTGGGCGATCGGCGCGACGACCCGCATGGCCGAGATCGAGCACGCGAAGGCGCTGCTCGCGCTCGCCAACGGCATCCTCGCCGAGGCGGCCGGCACCTGCGGCTCGCGCCAGATCCGCAACATGGCGACGATCGGCGGCAACCTCGCGAACGCGTCCCCGGCGTGCGATCTGGCGCCGCCGCTGCTCGCGCTCGACGCCTCCGTCGTGATCGCAGGACGCGGCGGCCGGAAAACGGTACCGTTGGACCGCTTCTTCCGCGGCGTGAACCGGACCGCGCTGAACGGTGGGCTGCTGGTCGAGGTCGCCGTGCCGGCGCCGCCCAAGGGCAACGCCGCGTGGTCGTATCAGAAGCTTGGGCGCCTGCAGAGCGACATCGCCGTGGTGAACGCGTCCGCCGGGGTCGTGCTGGACGCGCGCGGCTTCTGCACCCGCGCGCGCATCGCCCTCGGGGCCGTCGCGCCGACGCCGCTCCGGGCCCGGCGCGCCGAAGCCCTGCTGGAGGGCCGCCGCTTGGGCCGCGCCGCGATCGACGCGGCCGCCGAGCAGGCCGCCGCCGAAACGAAGCCGGTGACCGACGTGCGCGGCACCGCCGAGTATCGCCGCGCGATGTGCCGGGTGCTGGTGACGCGGGCCCTGGAAGAGTGCGCCCGCCGGGCCGGGAGGTCCCTGTGAGCGACCTGATCGTCCACGTCACGGTCAACGGCGAGCCGCGCCGCTGGCGCGTGGAGCCCGGTGACCTCCTCCTCGACGTGCTCCGCCGCGAAGGCCTCTGGGGCGTCAAGCGCGGCTGCGAAACGGGCGAGTGCGGCGCCTGCGCCGTGCTCCTCGACGGCGAACCGATCAACTCGTGCCTGATGTTCGCGGCGCAGGCGGACGGCCGCGAGCTGCTCACGATCGAAGGCGTCGCCCAGGGCGAGAAGCTGCACCCCGTGCAGGAGGCCTTCCTCGACCACGGAGCGGTCCAGTGCGGCTACTGCACTCCCGCGATGGTGCTCTGCGCCAAGGAGCTGCTCGAGCGCTCGCCCCACCCGACCGAGACCGAGGTCCGCGAGGCGCTCTCGGGCGTCCTGTGCCGCTGCACGGGCTACCAGAAGCCGGTGGAGGCGATCCTCGCCGCGGCCGAGGCCGCCCCGAAGACGCACGGCAAGGCCGGGCGGAGGGGGGGGGCCGCGCGATGAGCGAGCACAGCGTGGTCGGCCGGCGCGTCCGGAAGGTGGACGGCGTCAAGCTCGTCACCGGCAAGACGGCGTTCACCGACGACATCGAGCTGCCGGGCCTCTTGATCGGCAAGATCCTCGGCAGCCCGCACCCGCACGCCCGCATCCGCAGGATCGACACGCGCCGCGCGAAGGCGCTGCCCGGCGTCCACGCGGTGCTGACGTACCAGGACGTGCCGCGCGTGCCGCACACCACCGCGGGGCAGGCGTGGCCCGAGCCGTCGCCCTACGACACGTATATGCTCGACTCCAAGGTGCGGTTCGTGGGAGACCGGGTCGCGGCGGTCGCCGCGGAGACCCGCGCCATCGCCGAGGAGGCGCTGCGGCGGATCGAGGTGGACTACGAGGTCCTCCCGCCGGTGCTCGACATGGAGCACGCGATGGATCCGGGCGTGTCCGTCATCCACGACGAGCCCGATTCCACCCATATCCTCGACCCGAAGCGGAACCTGGCCGGCGACATCCACAAGGAGCTCGGGAATGTCGCGGAGGGCTTCAAGCAGGCCGACCTGATCCTCGAGCGCGAGTATCGCACGCCCCGGCAGCAGCACGCGATGATCGAGCCGCACATCGTGATCAGCTGGCTCGACGCGGATAACCGGCTCATCATCCGGACCAGCACCCAGATCCCGTTCCACGTGCGGCGCCAGGTCGCGATGATCCTGCAGATCCCGGTGAGCCGCATCCGCGTCATCAAGCCGCGCATCGGGGGCGGCTTCGGCGGCAAGCAGGAGATGGTGATCGAGGACATCTGCGCCGCCTTGGCGCTGGCGACCCGGCGTCCGGTGAAGATCGAGTACACGCGCGCCGAGGAGTTCTTCATGGCGCGCACCCGCCATCCGCAGATCCTGCGCCTGAAGATGGGAGTGAAGAAGGACGGCACGATGGTGGCCCACCACATGACGGTGCTGGCCGCCACCGGCGCGTACGGCAGCCACGCCACGACCGTGCAGGGCAACACCGGAAGCAAGGTGCTGCCCCTGTATCGCTCGCCCAACCTGAAGTTCGACTGCGACATCGTGTACCTGAACGCGCCGCAGGCGGGGGCGTTCCGTGGCTACGGCTGCCCGCAGGGCTTCTTCGCGCAGGAGAGCCTGGTGGACGAGATCGCCCACGAGCTTCACATGGACCCGATCGAGTTCCGGCTCAAGAACGCGATCCGCCAGGGCGACACGGACCTGCTGTCGGCGGAGCTGGGCGAGGGCAAGAAGGGGCTGCCCCGGATCATCCGCAGCTGCGGCCTCCCCGAGTGCCTGGCGAAGGGCGCCGCCGCGATCGGGTGGAAAGAGAAACGCAACGCGCCGCGCGGGACCGGCCGCCTGCGCCGCGGCGTGGGCGTCGCCTGCACGATGCAGGGCTCGGGCATCGCCGGCGTGGACTTCGCGGGCGCCTTCCTCAAGATCAACGAGGACGGCTCCTTCAATCTCCACGTGGGCGCCACCGATCTCGGCACGGGGAGCGACACCGTCCTCGCGCAGATCGCCGCCGAGACCCTCGGCGTGAGCCTCGACAAGATCCTCATCTACTCCTCGGACACCGACTTCACGCCGTTCGACGTCGGAGCCTACGCCTCCAGCACGACCATCATCTCCGGCGGCGCGGTGAAGAAGGCCGCCGAGAAGACGCGCGACCAGGTCTGCTGCTTCGCCGCCAAGATGCTCGAGGCCGCACCCGAAGAGCTGACCTGCAGGGACGACCGCGTCTTCGCGCCCAACGGCAAGTCGGTGACGATGTCCGAGGTCGCGATGTTCGCCTTCTACAAGGAGAAGACGCAGCTGATGGAGGGCGCCTCGCACTTCAACACCGACAGCCCGCCGCCCTTCTGCGCCACCTTCGCGGAGGTCGAGGTGGACACCGAGACCGGCCAGGTCCGCGTGCCGCACCTCGTGACGGCGGTGGACCTCGGCGTCGCGATCAACCCGATGCAGGCCGAGGGGCAGGCGGAGGGCGCGGTGGCGCAGGGGCTCGGCTACGCCCTCGCCGAAGAGCTGGTCCTCGACGAGCAGGGGCGCGTGGCCAACGCGAACTTCTGCGACTACAAGATCTTCGGGGCGAAGGACATGCCGAAGCTCACGACCATCCTGGTGGAGACCGAGGAGCCGCTCGGCCCGTACGGCGCCAAGTCCATCGCCGAAGTGCCGATCAACGGCGTCGCGCCCGCGGTGGCCAACGCCGTCTTCAACGCCATCGGCATCCGCTTCCGGAAGTTGCCGATCCGGCCGGACGCCGTGCTCGCCGCGCTGCGCGCGCAGGGGGCGAAGTGAACGCTTTGGAGAAGCTGAAGACGAAGCGCGACGCGATCCTCACCGGCGCCGCGGCGCACCAGGACGACATCGTGCGGTTCCTGCGCGACCTGATCGCCATCCCGGCCACGAGCTGCCAGGAGGGGCCGGTCATCAAGCGGATCGAGCAGGAGATGAAGAAGGTCGGGTTCGACGAGATCCGCGTGGACAAGCTGGGCAACATCCTCGGCCGCATCGGGTCGGGGAAGCGGGTCGTGATGTTTGACTCGCACACCGACACCGTCGGCGTGGGCGACCCGAAGGAGTGGACCTTCGATCCCTACAAGGGGAAAATCGAGAACGGCTGCGTCTGGGGCCGCGGCGCGAGCGACCAGCGGGCCGGGATGGCCTGCATGGTCTACGCCGGGAAGTTGATCAAGGACCTCGGGCTCGGCGACGACTGCACCGTGTGGATGTGCGGCTCGGTCGAGGAGGAGGACAGCGACGGCATCGGGTGGCTGTACATCCTGCGCGAAGACGGGATCAAGCCCGACGGCATCGTCATCACCGAGCCGACGAACCTGCGCGTCTACCGCGGGCACCGGGGCCGGATGGAGATCGAGGTCCACGTCCCCGGCGTCTCGTGCCACGCCAGCGCGCCGGAGCGCGGCGTGAACCCGATCTACAAGGCGATGAAGATCATCGAGCAGGTCGAGGCGCTGAACGGCCGCCTCAAGAACGACCCGTTCCTCGGCAAGGGCACCATCGCGGTCACCGACATCCGGGCGATGACGCCCTCGCTCTGCGCCGTGCCGTCCTCCGCCACCTTCCACCTCGACCGCCGCCTCACCGCGGGCGAGACCAAGGAGAGCGCCGTCGCGGAGATCCGGGGCCTGCCGGCGCTCGAGGACGCCGAGGTCGAGGTCCTCCAGTACAAGGTGAAGAGCTGGACCGGGCTCGAGTACGGGATGGAGAAGTACTACCCGACGTGGAAGCTGGAGGCGAACCACCCGCTGGTGCGCTCGGGCGTGGAGACCTACCGCACGCTGTTCGGCAAGGACCCGGTCGTGGACAAGTGGACCTTCAGCACGAACGGCGTCGCGACGATGGGGATCATGGGGGTGCCGACGATCGGGTTCGGCCCGGGCGAGGAGGACAACGCGCACAGCGCGCTGGAGCGCGTGCCGATCGCGCACCTGGTGACGGCGACGCAGTTCTACGCCGCCTTCCCCCTGGTCTTCCAGCACACCCTGGCGACGGGCGCGTAGTGGCCGAGCTGGTACCGCTGCCGTTCGAGCTGCTCGTCAAGCGGGCGCTGCTGGAGTATCGAGCGGGAGGCCAAGATCTTCGACCTCCCGAAGGACAAGTTCTTCCGCGGCGACCCGGCGCTTGACACCTCGGTCGTCTTCCACGGCCGCCGCGCCGCCACGCCCGTTGGCCCCGCGGCCGGCCCGCACGATCAGTTGACGCAGAACATCGTCCTCGCCTGGCTGGCCGGCGCGCGCATCATCGAGCTCAAGACGGTCCAGGTGCTGGACGAGCTCACGATCCCGCGGCCCTGCATCGACGCGACCAACGTCGGCTACAACGTCGAGTGGTCGCAGGAGCTGAAGCTGGAGGCGTCGCTGCGCGAGTACGTGGGCGCGGCGATGCTCGTCGAGATCCTGAAGAAGGCGCACGTCTCGGGCGACGTCCCCGCCGCCAAGCTCGAGACGCTCTACGACATGAGCGTCGGGTACGACCTGGCCGGGATCCGGTCCGATCGGGTCAGCGGCTGGATCCGCGGGATGCAGAACGCGACGGGGCTCGTGGACGAATTGCGCGCCCGCCTCACCGGCCCCCTGGCGAAGTACCGCGACCTGCCCTTCCCCACGCGCATCAGTGACGCCATCACTCTGTCCACCTTCCACGGATGCCCCGCCCACGAGATCGAGGGGATCGTCAGCTATCTCCTCACCGAGCTGGGCGTCGACGTCTGCATCAAGCTGAACCCCACGCTCCTCGGCAGGGCCGAGGTGGATCACCTCCTGCACGACGTGATGGGCTACCGGGAGATCGGCACGAGCCAGGAGGCGTTCGACAAGGACCTCCAGCTGGCGGACGCGGTACGGATGATCCCGCGGCTGCAGAATGTCGCGGCCGACCACGGGCGGCACCTGGCCATCAAGTGCAGCAACACGCTCGTCGTGCAGAACCACCGCACCTTCTTCACCGACGACGTCATGTACCTGTCGGGGCCGCCGCTGCACGTCATCACGATGAACCTGGTGAAGCGGCTGCGGGACGCGCTCGGCGCGTCGGTCCCCGTTTCGTTCTCGGCGGGGCTCGACGCCCACAACGTCGCGAACGCCGTGGCGATGAACCTGGTGCCGACCACGACCTGCACCGATCTGCTCCGGCCGGGCGGCTACGCCCGCCTGCCGCGCTACGTGGCCAACCTCGAGGCGCGGATGCGCGAGGTCGGCGCGAAGGCGATCCCGGACCTGATCCTGCGCCACGCGGGCCAGGGCGGCGCGGCGGTTCAGGCCGTCGTCAGGGCGCTGGACGCTTCCATCGGCGCCGCCACCGGCGAGCTGGACGCCGGCTACGCCGAGCGGGAGCGGCACTGGCTGCACGAGAACTGCGAGCCGCGGCTGATGGGCTGGGTGGCGGCCCCAGCCCCCGCCGAGTCCCTGGCCGCGGTGTGCGCGCAGCTGGCGGACGACTTCGAGCGCCTGGTCGCGACCTTCCTGCCGCCGGCCGTCGCGGCCCCCTGCCGCTCGCAGCTCGCCGCCCTCGAGCTGACGCTGGTGAACGCGGCCGGCCTCCTCAACACGCCCGTCCTCGTCGCGCAGGCGACCGCCGATCCCCGCTACGGCGCCGCGAGGAACGCCGCCGTGCCGCGCAAGATCGGCTCCAGGCTCTGGCTCTACGACTGCATCAATTGCGACAAGTGCGTCCCGGTCTGCCCGAACGACGCGAATTTCGTCTACGAGGGCCCCGAGCTCGAGGTGCGCTACGACGACGTGGAGATCGGTGCGAAGGGCGAGATCATGGCGCGCCGGGACGCCGGCGGCGCGTTCAAGATCGCGAAGGGGCACCAGCTCGCCAACTACGCCGACGCGTGCAACGACTGCGGCAACTGCGACGTCTTCTGCCCGGAGGATGGCGGCCCGTACGTGGAGAAGCCGCGCTTCTTCGGGAGCGCCGAGAGCTACCGGAAGCACGCCGGCCGGAACGGGTTCTACCTCGAGACGGCGGGCGGGCGGCTCGTCATCCACGGCACGATCGCCGGCAAGGCGTACCGCGTGGAGCTCGACCGCGCGGCGGGACGGGCGCTCTACGACGACGGTGTCGCCGAGCTGGAGATCGCGCTGGACGGCAACCGGGTCGTGGCCGGGCGGGTGAAGGAGCAGCGGGGCACCTGGCTGCACCGCATCGAGATGCAGCCGTTCCTGACGCTGCGGTACCTCGCCGAGGCAGTGGCGAGCGCGCGGCACGTCAACTTCGCCAACGTGGCGAGCCTGTGAGGGAGGAGCAGCGGTGACCAGAAAGCACGCCCTCTTCAAGGGCAAGGACTGGATCACGACCGAGGAGTGGAGCGACGCGGAGATCCAGACCCTCCTCGAGGTGGCGGCGGACCTCAAGCGCCGCTTCAAGAAGGGCGAGCCGCACCGCTGGCTCCCCGACAAGACCATCTTCCTGATGTTCTTCGACAAGTCCACGCGGACGCGCAACTCGTTCGAGGCGGGCATCACCCAGCTCGGCGGGCACGGGAACTTCCTCACCGCCGACGCGATGCAGGTCTCCCATGGCGAGAGCCCGAAGGACACCGGGATCATCCTCTCCCGCTACGGGCACGCGATCGCGATCCGGCACGACCTGATCCCCGGCGAGGGGAACAAGTACATGCGCGAGGTCGCCCGGTGGGCGGACGTCCCCGTCATCAACATGCAGTGCGACGTGGATCACCCCTGCCAGACGCTGGCCGACCTGATGACCATCCGCGAGAAGCTGGGGAAGCGGCTCAAGGGGAAGAAGCTGACGGTGAGCTGGGCCTACGCACCGAGCTACGCGAAGCCGCTGTCGGTGCCGCAGGGACTCATCATGCTGATGCCCCGGTTCGGCTTGGACGTCACTCTCGCCCATCCGCCCGAGTACTTCCTGATGCCGGAGACGCTCGAGGCGGCGCGCCGCAACGCGAAGAAGGCCGGCACCAGGTTCGAGGTGGTGGACGACATGGACGCCGCGTTCGAAGGCGCCGACGTCGTGATCCCCAAGAGCTGGGGCTGCCTCGACACGATGGGGAGCAAGCCGGAGGAGTCGCTGCGCATCGCCAGGCAGTACACGAAGTGGATCTGCGACGCGCCGCGGCTGAAGCGGGCCAAGCCCAAGGCGCTCTACATGCACCCACTCCCGGCGGACCGCGGCAACGAGGTGACCGACGAGGTGATCGACGGCCCGCAGTCGGTGGTCTACGACGAGGCCGAGAACCGGCTCCACACGGCGAAGGCGATCATGGCCCTGACCATGGCCGACGAGCCGGTCACCTACGACGTGCCCGAGTGATCGTCCGCAACGCCCGGGTCCTGACCTTCGACGCGCGCAATCGCGTCCTGGAGAACGCCGCGGTGCGCATCGGGGCCGACGGCGCCATCGCCTTTGTGGGCGAGACGGCGGCCGCGGCGCCGAGCGAAGAGGTCCTCGACGCGGGCGGCCGGCTCCTGATGCCGGCCCTGATCAACTGCCACACGCACCTCTACAGCACGCTGGCCCGCGGGATCGCGCTGCCGGGCCGCGCGCCGAAGAACTTCCCCGAGATCCTGAAGAAGCTCTGGTGGCGGCTGGACAGGGCCTTGAACGCGGAGGACGTGTACTGCTCCGCCCTCGTCGGCCTCGTGGACTGCGCCAAGAACGGCGTGGGCACGCTGGTGGATCACCACTCGAGCCCCAACGCCTGCGCCGGGAGCCTCGACCAGGTCGAGCGCGCCTTCCGCGAGGTCGGGCTCCGCGGCGCGCTCTGCTACGAGACGAGCGACCGCGACGGCCGCGCGGTCGCGCGGGCCGCCCTGGACGAGAACATCCGGTTCATCGAGCGGACCCAGCGGCAGGGCGACGGGATGATCGCGGCGAGCTTCGGCCTCCACGCCTCCTTCACCCTCTCCGACCGGACGCTGCGCAGCGCGGTCGAGGCCGATCGGAGCCTCGGCGCCGGCTTCCACATCCACGTCGCGGAGGACCGCTCCGACCTCGAGCACGCCCGCAAGCGCTACCAGAAGACGGTGGTGCGCCGGCTCGCCGACCTCGGCGTGATGAGCGACCGCACGCTCGCCGCCCACTGCATACACGTCACCGCCGGGGACATCGCGTCGCTGGCGCGCCTCGGCGCCAACGTCGCGCACAACCCCCAGTCCAACTGCAACAACGCCGTCGGCATCGCCCGGCTGACGGAGCTGATGGCGGCCGGCGTCCTGGTCGGCCTCGGCTCCGACGGCTACTCGCCGCGGATGTGGGAGGAGTTCAAGACCGCGTTCCACCTCCAGAAGGTGCGGACCGGCGATCCGCGGGTGGGCTATGCCGAGGCGTACGCGGCGGCGCTGCTCAACAACCGGACGATCGCCAGGAAGCTCTGGGGCATGGAGATCGGCCGGATCGAGCCGGGCGCGCGCGCCGATTTCATCCTGGTGGACTACTATCCCCCCACGCCGATCCATGCGGACAACCTCTTCGGCCATCTGCTCTTCGGCATCGCCAACGCGCCGATCGACCTGCTCGTCGTGAACGGGCGGACGGTGCTCAAGGAGAAGCGCTGCGTCACGGTGGACGAGCGCGCCGTGGCGGAGCGGGCCGTCAAACAAGCGAAGGCACTATGGGAACGGTTCTGAACGCGACCCCCGGTCCGACCTACGCGGAGATGCGGAACCCCGCCCTCCTGCCCGCCGCGCTGCGCAAGGCGGCGCTGGCGAAGGCGAAGAGCAACGCCTTGGATCCGCTCAACCTGTTCAACATCACCTGGCGGAACTCGGAGAACCGGGTCCGCCACGTGGTGCTGCCGCGCGAGCTGACCGGGGTCGCCCCCAACATCGTGGTCCTGCTGGGCCGCGACTTTCCCTCCGGCAGCCACAAGGTCGGGCCCGCCTACGCGACGCTGATGGAAGGCGAGCTGGCGGGCGAGATCCGGCCGGGCGAGAACACCGTCATCGGCCCCTCGACCGGCAACTTCGGCATCGGGACGGCGTACATCTCGAAGCTGATGGGGTACCGGAGCGTCGTGATCATGCCGGACAGCATGAGCGCCGAGCGCTACGAGCGGATCAAGCGCTATGGCGGGGAGCTGGACCTGACGCCCGGGACGGAGAGCGACGTCATCCTGGTCCTCGAGCGGACGCACGATCACTTCAAGCAGGACCCGAACAACAAGATCCTCGCGCAGTTCGAGCTGCTCCCCAACTACCGGTTCCATCGCTGCGTGACGGGCGACGCCGCGCTCGAGGCGGCGCGCGGCACGGGCAACGGGCGCGTGGCGGCCTTCGTCTCCGCGCCGGGCTCGGCGGGCACCCTCGCCGCCGGGGACGAGATCAAGGCGAAGTACCCCGACTGCACCGTCGTCGCCGTCGAGCCGAAGGAATGCTCCACCCTGTTCAACAACGGCCGCGGCCAGCATCGCATCGAGGGGATCGGCGACAAGATGGTCCCGCTGATCCACAACGTCCTCACCACCGATTACGTGATGATGGTGCACGACGACGACTGCGTGGCGGGCCTCAAGGTCCTGCAGGACGGGCACAAGATTCTCGAGCGCGTGCTGAAGCTCGGCTCCGGCTCCCTCGCCTGGCTGCAGGACTGGTTCGGCATCTCCAGCGTGTGCAACATCCTCGGCGCCATCAAGACCGCCAAGCTCCTGGACCTCGGCCCCAACGAGAACATCGTGACCGTGGCGACCGACGGCTTCGACCGCTATCCATCCGTCATGGCCGACCTGGAGAAGCGGCGCGGTCCGACGAACGACGTGATCCTGGCGGAGTGGTTCGACCAGATCTTCCGCGGCGCCTCCAGCTCCGACACGCTGGACCTGCGCTCGCCGGAGCAGAAGGACCGCCTGTTCCGGATGAAACGCGAGATGTGGACGCGATTCGGCTATACCGACGCCTACCTCGAGCAGATGCAGTCGCAGGCGTTCTGGGACGCCGAGTACGCGAAGATCGAGCCCACCGATCACGCCCTCCTCGCGGTGCGGAAGCTCTGAGATGACGCAGCTGCTGGACACGGTCGCGGCGCTCGAGCAGGTACGCGCCTCGGGCGAGCGCGCCGTCCTGGCGACGCTGATGAAGGTGGCGGGCTCGGCCTATTCGGGCCCCGGCGCCACGCTCCTGATCCTCCCCGACGCCTCCGTGGCCGGGAACCTGGGGGCGAGCTGTTTCGAGCAGGACCTGATCGGCCACGCCCGGCGCGTCCGCGCCTCGCTCGCCCCGGAGCTGGTCCGCTACGATCTGACCACCGACGACGACAAGCCGTGGGGCCTGGGGATGGGGTGCCGCGGCAAGCTCGATCTGCTCCTCGAGGCGGCTCAGCCAGGCCGGGTTCCGGAGCACCTCGCCTTCCTGGTCGATGCCGCGCGCGGGCGCCAGGCGGCCGCGGTGGCGACGGTCTTCCGGACCGGCACCTCGGCGCCGGCCATCGGCGCGCGCGCGATGGTGCGCTCCGACGGACGCGGCGCGGGCGCGCTCCTCGAGGGGCCGCTGGGCGGCAAGGTCCGGGCCGACGCACGCCGCGTCCTGGCCGAAGGCCGCTCGCGGCTCTGCACGCACCGCCTGCCGTCCGGCGCCGTCGAGCTGCTCGTCGAATACGTCCCACCGCCGATCGCTCTGGTGATCTGCGACGGCGGACGCGACGCCGAGTCGCTCGCGCGCTTCGCTCAGGAGCTGGCCTGGCAGGTCACGGTGATCGGCAAGGACCGCATGCCGGCCGCGCTCGACGACCGCACGGCCGCGATCATCATGAGCCACAACTACGAGCGCGACCTCGCGCTGCTCATGGCGCTCGTTCCGTCCGCAGCCCGCTACGTCGGCGTCCTCGGCTCGCGGAAGCGCACGCAGGAGTTGCTGGCCGAGATGGCGAAGCGCGGCGCGAAGCCCACGAAGGCGCAGCTCGCCAGGGTCCACGCTCCGGTCGGACTCGACGTCGGCGGCGAGACGCCGGCCGAGGTCGCCCTCTCCATCGTGGCGGAGATCCAGGCCGTCTTCGCCGGCCGGCGCGGCGGAGCGCTCCGCTCCCGGAAAGGCCCCATCCACGACCGGCCCTGACCGGGCAGCCGCGGGCGGCGGCCGCATCGGCGTCGTCGTGCTCGCGGCGGGCGCCTCGCGCCGCCTGCCGGGTCCCAAGCAGATGTTGCGGTTCCGGGGCACGACCCTGCTCCGCCACGCGGCACAAACCGCCGTGGCGGCCGGCGTGGGCCCGGTCGTCGTCGTGCTCGGCGCGGCGGCCGCGGCCAGGCAGCTGCGCTTCGAGCTGGTGGACCTGGACGTCAGGATCGTCGAGAACGCCCGCTGGAAGGAAGGGATGAGCAGCTCGATCCGCGCCGGCCTCGACGCACTGGAGCAGGCCGTGGCGACGGACGCCGTCCTGATCATGACCTGCGACCAGCCGCACGTCACGGCGAAGCTGCTCGAGCAGATGGTCGCGGCGTACCGGGAGACGCGCCCCGTGGCCGTCGCCTGCGTTTATGCCGGCACCGTCGGCGTTCCGGCGCTGTTGGGCCGCGCGCTCTTCGCCGAGCTGCGCGCGCTGGAGCACGACCAGGGCGCGAAGCGGATCCTCGAACGCCACCTGCCCCAGGTCGCCCGCATTCCGTTCGAGCAGGGAGCCGTGGACATCGACACGCCGGAGGACGTCACCAAGCTCTCCGGCGACCAATGACCGGAGTCCCGATGAGAACGAGCGCCGCCCTGTCTGCCGCCTGTCTCCTCGTCGTCGCCGCCTGCGAGCAGGCGCCTTCGCGCAGTCCGTTCGCGGACCTGCTCGCCGGGACCGGTGGGCGGTTCCTGCACGTCTCCTCGACCGACACGACCGGCGGGAACCACGACTATCTCGAGATCGCGAAGGGCGACAGCGCGGTGCTGCTCGACCTGGCCGGCTCCGGCGAGGTGCGCCGGCTGTGGATCACGGTGGCGAGCCCCGATCGCGACTACCTGCGGCGCATCGCGCTCAAGATGTACTGGGACGGCGAGACGAACCCGTCGGTGGAGGCGCCGCTCGGCGACTTCTTCGGCGACGGCTTCGCGAAGAAGCACTGGACCTCGCTCCTGCTGGGCGAGTCGAGCGGCGGCTTCTACTGCTACTTCCCGATGCCCTTCCGGCGCCATGCGCGCATCGTGGTGGAGAACGGCACCGGCAAGCCGATCGACGCCTTCTACTACAACATCGATCTGGTGACGGGGCTGAACCTCCCGCGCGACGTCGCGACCTTCCACGCCTGGTGGCACCGCGACCCGAGGACGACCGCCAAGGCGCCGCACCTGATCGTGGACGCGCACGGCCGGGGCTGGTTCGTCGGCACGTCGTACAACGTCCAGAGCGCCGCGAAGAACCTCTCGTTTCTCGAGGGGGACGAGATCTTCACGGTGGACGGCGAGAAGCGCGGCCAGGGCACGGGGACCGAGGACTACTTCAACAGCGGCTGGTATTTCGACGAGGGCCCGTACGCGGGACCCTTCCACGGCCTGATCATCAAGAACGACACGCTCGGGCGGATCGCGGCCTACCGCTTCCACATCGCGGACCGCGTGCCCTTCTACCGCTCGATCAAGGTCGAGATCGAGCACGGGACGGAGAACACCGAGGTCGCCGACTACGCGACGATGGGGTACTGGTACCAGACGGAGCCGCACACGCCGCTGCCGCCCCTGCCCGCCCCCGACGACCGGCGCGTCCCCGCCGTGATCATCCCGCCCGACGCCACGATGCTGGACTCGGCCCACGCCCCCACGCGCCGCGGAGGGACGATGGTGGCGCTCGACGTGCCGCGTCCCGACCGCTACACAGTGGTGGTGTACCCGGTCGGCGGCCCCGACAGCGCGCGCACGACCTTCAGCATCGCGGGCGGCGCCGCGCGCGAGGTCCGGCTCGCGGCCAACGACCCCGGGACGCTGATCGCACCGGTCAGCCTCGGCGACGTGGCCGGCCGCGACAGCCTGCGCATCACGATCCGCGGACATCATCTGCCCGCGGCGGTCGAGGCGTGTCCCCTGCGGCGCTGGGCGATGGAGTGGAACGTCGTGGGCCCGTTCGCCAGTCCGAAGGTGAGCGGGAAGGAGATCAGTCCGGCGCTGGACACCGTTCTGGGGCCCGAGAAAAACCCCGACCTCGCGGCGAGCTACGGCGGAGTGGGTCGCGCGCCGCTCCGGTGGCGGCGGGTGACGGCCGCGGCGGACGGCCGCGTCTACCTGACGCGGATCTACAGGCCGTCGGACTGGGTCCTGGCGTACGGCGAGGCGTTCGTCTACTCACCGGCGCTGCGCCACGTCCAGCTGCTGCTCGGCGCGGACGACGGGCACGTGATGTGGGTCAACGGCGCGAAAGTCTCCGAGCGGCAGGGGCGGCACACGTCGGATCCGGACGACGTCGCGGTCCCGGTGACCTTGAAGAAGGGCTGGAACCGCGTGCTGCTGAAGGTGGCGAACCTGGACGGCGGCTGGGCGTTCCAGCTCCGGGCCGCTGATCCCGACGGCGTCCTGCGCTGGGCGGCGCGGCCGGGGAGATAGACGGCTTCAGTCCGCGACGGTGCGTCAAGTATATAATTGCCTTCTGTTAGGCAGCTTCGGCCTCGGCCGTCCCTGAGGATTGCAGTTCAGTCTACGCCCAATGACCGTTGCGCGGGCTCGCGACCTCGGCTACGGTTGCACTGGTAGCTTGCGGAGGACGCCCATGCTGCGTTGGTGGTTACTCCTGCTTGCGGCCCCAGTACTTGCGGGCGCTTGTAACGATCAGCCGCCCCTCCTTGCGCCCGATACCGCCGTACTCGAAGGCGTGAGCCTGCGCCTGTCGGTGAGCCTGTCTCGCGGATTGTCAGATGCGCTACTGGTGGAGCTTTGGGCGCCCGACAGCACCGTAATCCCCAGTAGTGTCGTTGCTGACTCCGTATTGGTCGTCAATGGCAGCGAGACTTGGGCTGCGGCGCTGACTGAAGGCTCACGGGGCCCCGGCCTCGCAGGCTTCTATGTGAACGAAGGCCCGCCATGGCCCGTGGGAAGCATCGTGGACGTGTTTGTGACCGTGCGGGACGGGCCACGCCGGCGGTTCCTCGAAGCCCCCCGTCAGCAGATCGCGATTGTCTGGTGAAGGCCGGAGCCGAAGCTGCCTAACCCGCGCCAGCAGCGGCCGGGCACGGTCGCCTCAGGCCCGACTGACGCGTGTCGTACAGACTAGAGACGGTTACCCACGCGGTGTGGCGGTCGGCCCGCCGCTGAGGCGCACTTCGTTAGGCAGACTCGCATCACGTACCGCAAACCCTCACGAGGGCATCGCCATGAGAGCTGCCATCGCCCGCGCCATCCTTGGCCTGTTCGCAGCGGCCGCGGTCGTTCTCGGCATCCTGGTGCTTTTCGGCCTGAGGCCGGTTGGTGACCATCTGACCACGGTTCTGGTGGGGGTAGGCGCGATTGGGAATGGGGCCGCGGTATTGCGCTTCCTTTTCGGAGAGCGAGCCGCCTAACCCGCGCCTGCAGCGGCCGGGCGGGCTCAGCGGATACTGGCTGGTGAGTGTAACTGAGGTGATGCAGGTGTTGTGTGGCTGGCAGGCTGAGGCCCCTGAGGTGCAATCTCGTTAGGCCGCCACGCGCGGGAGGGGCACGATGTCGCTAAGAGACCTTCGCGAGATCTCTGCTGGCTTCCAGGCGGCTGCGCCACTGGCGCGCCCGGTCGTCACTCGCACCGAACCGCTTCGCTGTCCCATCTGCAGCAACCCGATGCAGATCGAGCGCATTCATCAGATCGCGGTCGAGGTGTGCGCGGAACACGGGGTCTGGTTCGACCGCGGCGAGGTCGCCACGTTCGAGCGGCGGATCCTAGCAGGCGAGCGGCTGGCAACGTCGGAAGCAATGGCCGCCGCGCGGAAGGAAGGCAAGATCAGCGGCTGGTGGTTCGGACTGTTTTCGCTGCTTCTCGACGACGACTAGCGGTGACGCCCGCCTAGCTTGCGTGCGGCCTAACCGGCGCCTCCAGCGGCGGGCGTCTTCAGCGGGTAGTGCTATCCCCGGTGCGAGACGGACGGCGACGCCGTCGCCCGCCGCGGCGGCGCACGTCGCCAGGCGGCCCAAGAGAGGCATTGCGTGAAGCTCGACGATATGCGCACCCTGTTCTCGTACAACCGGTGGGCCACCCACCGGCTCCTTGAGGCCAGTCAGCAACTCAGCCCTTCCGCCTTCACACGGGAGCTGGGGACCAGCCATGGATCGGTGCGAGGTACTCTGGTGCACACCTTGTGGGCGGAATGGATATGGCTTCAACGGTGGCGGGGCACGTCCCCCAGGCAGGTGTTCGCGGAGAACCAGTTCCCGGATGTCGCGGCGATCGCGGGCCGCTGGGCCGAGGTCCAACGCGACCGACAGGGTCTCGTTGCCAGCCTACCGGAAGGCGGCCTCCTGGCCCGCGTCTCCTACGAGAACCTGCAGGGGGAGCGTTGGGAGTACACATTGGGCCAGATGATGCAACACGTCGTGAATCACTCGACGTATCACCGGGGCCAGGTGGTCACGCTGCTGCGGCAGTTGGGCCGAACACCCCCCGCTACCGATTTCCTCGTGTTCTTCGACGAGGGCAATGGCTAAGGGCTGTCTAACCCGCGCCGGCAGCGGCGGGCGGCTTCGGCAGGTAGTGGCTGGTGAGCTGAGGTAGTGCAGGTGCACTCCGTCGGGCCGCACGAGGGGTCCATATGGCGCCCGTGACCGCGTCCACAGTCGCACGCATCGGCTTCTGGTCCGGCGTGGGATGCTCGCTCTTCACCACTCGACCGACGACAGTGGGCGCTTCTGGACCCAGGCTGCCCTGATCTTCACGACCATTTACGCGGTGTTTGGCAGCGCCAATTACGTCATTCAGCTCACGACCGTGATCCCCGCGAAGCTGCGTGGTACGCTGGCGGCGTTTCAGGTTCTTGAGCAGACGCCTCACTCACTGCTGTGGGACTTCGATGCCCTGGCCTACATCGCAATGGGCATCGCAACCGCGCTCGTCATTCCGGTCCTCGGACACTCGCGCGTCGAGCGGTGGGCTCGGTGGTCTTGCGTCGGCAATGCCATCGCCACTCTGCTGGCGTGCGTTGTGTACTTCTACCCGACGTTCTCCGCTCGAGTCCTGTTGCTGGGGCTGCCCTGGGCAGCCGCTGCGCCGCTCTGCATGTTGCTGCTCGCACTTGCGATCCGCGGCAGGCTGCGGACCCGCGCCGGGGGCCCTACCGCGCCGTCCGCTTGAGGAACTGCCCGGCGCCCGCGCGGCCCACGAACTTCCCGCCCTCGATCACGGCTCGACCGCGCGAAAGGACCAGGTCGGGCGCGCCCTTCACGAGGCGGCCTTCGTACGGGTTATAGTCCACGCGCATGTGATGCGTCGACGCGCTCCACGTGATCTCGCGCTGCGGATTCCACACCACGACGTCGGCGTCCGAGCCCGGCGCGATCGCGCCCTTCCGCGGGTAGAGGCCGAAGAGCCGCGCCGGATTCGTCGCCGTCACCTCGACCCACCGGCTCAGCGAAAGCCGCTCCGACCGGACCCCGCCGTCGTACAGCAGGCTCATCCGCGTCTCGATGCCGGGCGCGCCGCCCGGGATCTTCGTGAAATCGTCCCGGCCCAGCGTCTTCTGGTCCTTCATCCGGAACGGGCAGTGATCGGTCGCGACTACCTGGAGCTCGTTCTGGGCCAGGCCGCGCCACAGCCGCTCCTGGCCGGCGCGCGAGCGGAGCGGCGGGCTCATCACGTACTTGGCGCCCTCGAAGTCCGGCGCGTCGTAGCACTCGTCGGAGAGGAAGAGGTACTGCGGACAGGTCTCGCCCCAGACGGCCGCGCCGCGAGAGCGCGCCGCCGAGATCTCGTCCACCGTCTCGGTGGCCGACACGTGGACGATGTAGATCGGCACACGGGCCTCCGCGGCCATGGCGATCGCGCGCCGCGTCGCGTCCACCTCGGTGGCCGGGGGCCGCGTCAGCGCGTGGTACTTCGGCGCCGTGTGCCCCTCGGCGAGCGCGCGCCGCACCAGCGCCTCGATGGCCGCGCCGTCCTCGGCGTGCATCAGCACCGTGCCCCCGTTCGCCGCGGTGCGCTTCAGCACCCGGACGATCGTCGCGTCGTCCAGCATCAGCCGCCCCGGATACGCCATGAAGAGCTTGAACGACGTGACGCCCTCGCCCACCAGCGCGTCCAGCTCGCCCTCGCGCCCCCGCGGCAGGTCGCACACGATCATGTGGAAGCCGTAATCGAGGACGGCCTTCCCCTCCGCCTTCCGCATCCAGGTCTCGAACGCCTCGGCCAGCGGCCGGCCTCTGTCCTGGACGGCGAAGTCCACGACGGACGTGGTCCCGCCGAACGCCGCCGCGATCGTCCCCGATTCGAAGTCGTCCGAGGTCACCGTGTCGCCGAGCGGCATGTCGAGGTGCGTGTGCACGTCGATGCCGCCGGGGATCACGTACTTCCCGCGGGCGTCCACCTCGCGCTCCGCCGGCTCGGAGATCTCCGGCTCCACGCGCGCGATCGTCTCACCCTCGATCAGCACGTCGCGCAGCGCCGCCGTCGTGGCGGTCACGACCGTGCCGTGGCGGATCAGGGTACGCATCGGTCGGCGCTCACTCGCTCGAGCGGTTGCGGCCGGCTTCCTTGGCGCGGTACAGGGCGGAGTCGGCGGCGCCGACCAGCTGCTCGGCGGTCGGCCACTCTTCGCCGCCGTCGTACGACGCGACCCCGGCCGAGAGCGTGAGGCTGTGGGACGTGCGCCCGCTCTCGATCGGCAGCGCGCCGACCGCGGCGCGGAATCGCTCGGCTGCCTGCATCCCGCCCGCCGTCCCGGTCGCGGCGAGGACGGCGAGGAACTCGTCGCCGCCATAGCGCCCCAGCCAGTCCACCGCCCGCCCGGCGTCCGCCAGCCGGCGCCCGACTTCGGCCAGCACGCGGTCGCCGCCCTGGTGGCCGATCGAGTCGTTCACCGCTTTGAAGCGATCGATGTCCGTCATGATGACCGCCACGCTCTGCCGCACGCGGGCCCCGCGCCGGATCTCGCGCGCCAGCGCGTCCATCACGATCTCGCGCCGGTACAGGCCGGTGAGCCGGTCGTACAGCGCCGTCGTCTGGCTGTCGGCGAACCTCGCGGCGGTCGCGAACGCGACGCTGACGACGAAGGCGACGGCGCCGTACTGCACGGTGATCGCGCCGCCGCCCCAGCGCGGCAGCATCCCCCACGACAACGCGACGTCGTGGACGACTGAGGCCGCGAGGGCGGCGCTCCCCCAGAAGAGCGCCGTCGCGTGCGGCAGCCCGCGGCGCCGCCCCGAGATCGCGAGCACGATGAGGAGGGCGCCTGCCGCGAGCACGCCGCCGTCGTACAGGAAGCGCTCGGTCCAGCGCACCATGCTCCAGTCGGGCAGGAACAGCGTCAGGGGCACGAGGAACCCGAAGTAGACGGCGGCCGCGGCGACACTCCGGGCCAGAGCGCTCCCCGGCTCGGTCTCGAAGATGCTGCGAGCGCCCAGGGCGAGGGCCGTGATCGCCGCCGCCGACAACGCCACGTACAGGCGGAACCAGTCGATCGCCGGCGAGAGCGCCACCCGCACGGTCGGCATCCAGTTCACGAAGTACAGGGTCAGCCCGACACAGAACAGGAAGACGTAGAGATGCTCGAGGGCCTCACGCCGCCGCGACCAGAAGACGAACTGGTAGATCGCCAGGCCGAGGAACAGCACGCCGGCGCCAAGCATGTAGAGGTCGTCGTTCCGTCGCTCGGCAAGCAGGAGCGGCAGCGGCTCGATGATCACGGGACCCAGCAGCACGGGACCCGATTCGACCGAGTAGACCCGCAGCGCAATGAGGTGCTCGCCAGGCGTCAGGCTCGAGAGAGGAATCGCGCGCTGGGCCGCGAGCACCGTGCGCGCCCGGTAGTCCGGCGGGAAGCCGCCGACTCCGCCGACCGGCTGGCCGTCCACGTATACGTCGGCCGCCATGCCCTCGGCCCGGAACTGCAGACCGAGCTGCTGGCTTGGCGCCTGATCGAGCACGAACCGTCCGCGGTACCAGGCGTACCCGAGCGGGCGGGCGCCTTGGCGGTCGTTCCACGCGTCCGGCACGGCCACCATCGTCCACGCGGAGTCCGCGAACGCCGGGGACGCATACGCGGCGGCATCGCCAAGCTGGAAGCGCCACGGGCCGTCGAGCGCCACGACACCCGACGGGGGAAGCAGCCAACGTGCCTGGAGGAGCAGCAACACCAGCAGGGACGGCATTGCGCGCTAAGGTATCACCAACCCCGCAGCGCAGCGAACGGCGCGACGCCCGTGCGCCAATTCCGCGTACCGGGGTATCTTAGAGGACCTATGACCGCTTCGACCCTGGCACCGAAGGTCACCGAGCACGAGGCGCGCGAGGTCGCGGAGGCGGCGCGCCAGACCGAGTGGACCGAGCCGAGCTTCCTGGCCGAGCTGTTCGGCGGGCGGCTGCGGATGCCCCTGATCCACCCCCACCCCGAGCCCAGCGCCGAGGACGAGGAGCGCGCCAAGCCGTTCCTCGCCGCGCTCGAGAAGCTGCTCCGGGAGAAAGTGGACGGCGACGCGATCGACCGGGAAGGCAGGATCCCACCACAGGTCATCGCCGCGCTCAAGGAGATCGGCGCCTTCGGGATCAAGATCCCGCGCGAGTACGGCGGGCTGGGCCTGTCGCAGCTGCACTACACCCGCGCCATCGGGATGGTCTCCAGCGTCTGCGGCTCGACCGTAGCGCTGCTCTCCGCCCACCAGTCCATCGGGGTGCCGCAGCCCCTGAAACTGTTCGGCACGCCGGAGCAGAAGCAGAAGTACCTGCCGCGCCTCGCCAAGGGGGCGATCTCCGCCTTCGCGCTGACCGAGCCGGGCGTCGGTTCCGACCCCGCGGCGATCGAGACCACGGCGACGCCGACCCCCGACGGACAGGCCTGGATCCTGAACGGCGAGAAGCTGTGGATCACCAACGGCACGATCGCCGAGCTGATGGTGGTGATGGCGCGCACGCCCTCGGTCGTCGTGAACGGCAAGGAGCGGCGGCAGATCACGGCCTTCATCGTCGAGGCCGCCTGGCCCGGGGTGACGGTGGCGCGGCGCTGCAGCTTCATGGGGCTCAAGGCGATCGAGAACGCGGTGCTGAAGTTCACCAACGTGCGGGTGCCGAAGGAGAACGTGCTCTGGGAGGTGGGGAAAGGGCTGAAGCTCGCCCTCATCACGCTGAACACCGGCCGGCTCACGCTCCCGGCCTCGTCGGTCGCGGCGGCCAAGCGCTGTCTCGAGATCTCGCGGCAGTGGGCCAACCAGCGGGTGCAGTGGGGCCAGCCGATCGGCAAGCACGACGCCGTGGCGCAGATGATCGGCCGGATGGGGGCGGACACCTTCGCCCTCGAGGCGGTGGCCGAGCTGAGCGCCTCGCTGGCCGACAAGGGCGGCTACGACATCCGGCTCGAGGCGGCGATCGCCAAGCTCTACAACTCGGAGCACGCCTGGCGGATCGTGGACGACACGGTGCAGATCCGCGGCGGGCGCGGCTACGAGACCGCCGACTCGCTCAAGGCGCGCGGCGAGACGCCGTGGCCCGTCGAGCGCATCATGCGGGACTTCCGGATCAACCTGATCTTCGAGGGCAGCTCGGAGATCATGCACCTGTTCATCGCGCGGGAGGCGGTGGACCGCCACCTCAAGGTGGCCGGCGCGCTCCTCGATCCCCGCGCGTCCGTGGGGACGAAGCTCCTGACGCTCTTCAAGGCCGCGGCGTTCTACGCCGCCTGGTACCCGAGCCGCTACTTCGGCTGGGGGCGCTGGCCCCGCTATGCCGAGTTCGGGCGCCTCGCCGGCCACGTCCGGTTCACCGAGCGGATGAGCCGGAAGCTGGCGCGCAAGACCTTCCACGCGATGCTGCGTTTCGGGCCCCGGCTCGAGAAGCGGCAGGCGGTGCTGTTCCGGCTGGTGGACGTCGGGGCGGACCTGTTCGCGATGGCGGCGGCCTGCTCGCGGGCCGAGATGCTGCGGAAGAAGGGACAGCCGGAGGCCGTGGAGCTGGCGGAACTGTTCTGCCGTTACGCGCGGCGCCGGGTGCGCTCGGCTTTCAGGAACGTCTTCGACAACGAAGACACCCGGACCTATGCGGTGGCGCGCCAGGTGCTCGAGGGGCAGCACGCCTGGCTGGAACGGGGGATGGTCTAGAACTCTCTCTTCTTCATCTCCTCGAACAGCTTCTTGGAGTCCTCACCCTCCTCGGACTCCACCGGCAGCGTGTCGTCGTACTTCCGGCGCTTGACGGCCTTCTGGGTCACCTGCTTCGCCGCGTTCTTCTTCGCCAGCGCCTCGAGCTGCTTCCTGTCGATCATCCGGCCTCCGATCCGGTGCTCACGAAAGATACCCTGATTCGCCGATGGCGTTCAGTCGCCTCACCGGTCATGGCGTCGCGCGGATCGGCCGGCCGGCGAGCACGTTGCGCCGCGGCCCGCGGGGATCCAGCGCGATCCGCCCGCCGACGATCACCCAGCTGATGCCCTCCGAGAACTGGTTCGGCCGATCCACGGTGGCCCGGTCCCGGGCGGTCGCCGGATCGAAGATCACGATGTCCGCGTCGGCCCCGATGCTGAGCCGGCCCTTCTTCCGCATCGCGGGGGCGCGGCGCTCCAGCGTCTGGGCGGGGAGGAGCGACATCTTCCGCAGCGCCTCCATCAGCGGGATGGTGTGCCGCTCCCGCACGTAGACCGCCAGCACCCGCGAGAACGCGCCGGCCGCGCGCGGATGGTTGTTGTTCCCCGGATTGAGGATCGCGTCGCTGCCGATCATCACGAACGGCGCGCGCAGCGCCTGCACCACCGCCGTGTCGGGGATCGCGTACGCGACGGCGAGCTTGCCCTGGGCGCGATAGCGCTTGAAGCTCCCGGCAGTCAGCCGCTCCGTCGTCCCCGCGATCTGCAGGTCGCCGTAGGAAATCCCGAACCGCTGCTGCCACCCCGGGTCGTAGCGCGCCTTGTTCAGGTTCGTCGCCCAGAAGTCGTAGGGGTAGACGCACGCCGTGACGTCGAGCCCCGCCGCGCGCGCCTTGGCGAGCGAATCGAGCCCGGCCGCCATGTCGAACGTGGCCGCGCTGGTGATGTGGTCCACATGCACGGCGGCACCGGTGCGACGCGCCGCCTCCAGCAGCTCGTGGATCGCTTCGGCGTCCGTGCCCGGAGGGATCGTGTCCGAGTAGCGGATGTGGGAGAAGACCGGCGCATGATAGCGCGCCGCGGCCGCCGCCATTGCCATCACTTCCTGCCCGTCCATCCCCGGCGTGTACTCGGGACTCATCGCGACGCCGAGGGCCCCCGCCGTCAGGGAGCTGTCGGCGAGCGCCACCAGCCGCCGCAGCTGCTCCTCGGTCGCCGCCCGATACGGACTGATCCCGAGCCGCGTCCTCGCGCTCGGGTCGGAGAACGCGCCGCCGTAGTTGACCGGCCAGCGCGACTCGCCGAGGCCGCGATACCACCCCGCCACGTCGGCGGCCGCCCCGTGCATCGCCAGGTTCGTGGTGACGCCGTCCGCCAGCTTGAACCAGATGCCGTAGGCGTTCGGCGTGTAGGAGAGCACGTCGATGAACCCCGGCGCGACCACCTGCCCCGCCGCGTCCACGACCTCCCGGCCTGCCAGCGCCGTGTCCGCGATCGCGGCGATCGTCCCGCCCCGTATTCCTACCCACAGCCCCGGCTGATCGCGGTTGGTCTCGGGGTCCATCACGTGGGCGTTCTTGATGACGAGGTCGAAAGGCAGGGGGTAGGGGTTAGGGGTTAGGGTGTGCTGCATCGGCGCGCTCGGACCCGCATGGCGTGCGCTCTCGCCACGCGCCCAGAGCCCTGACAGAAGCAGCGGCAGCGCTAGGAAAAAGTACGGAGAGCGAGGCATTCTCATTCGCGATAAGTTATATCCGAGATGCCGGCCGCGAAGCCCACCGGTGCCCTTCAGGGGCGCCGCATCGTGATCACGCGCCCTGCCGAGAAGGCGCGCCGCCTCGCCGAACGCCTGCGGTCGCTCGGCGCGGTGCCGATCGAGTTCCCGACGGTCCGCATCGAGCCCGCGGAGGCCGGCCCGCTGGACGCAGCGTTGCGCGCGCTCGACAGCTTCGACTGGATCGTCTTCACCAGCGCCAACGGCGTCGACGCGGTGTTCGCGCGCCTCGCAGCCGCCGGCAAGGACGCACGAGACGTGCGCCGGCGCAAGGTGGCGGCGATCGGGCCGGTGACGGCGCGGGCCCTGAAGGAACACGACGTTACGCCGTCCCTGGTGCCGAAGGAGTACGTCGCCGAGGCGATCCTCGAGTCGCTGGGCGAGGTGCGCGGGAAGCGGTTCCTGCTGCCGCGCGCCGACATCGCCCGCGAGGCGCTCGCCGTGGGCCTCAAGCAGCGGGGCGCCGATCGTGACCGAAGTCGCGGCGTATCGCACGGTCGGCGTGAGCGGTCCGCCGCCCGATCTGTCGGGCGCAGACGCCGTCACCTTTACCAGCTCGTCCACCGTGCGCCACTTTCTCGCGTCGGGGGCCGCAGTCGGAACGGCGAAGGTGGTGTGCATCGGTCCCGTCACCGCCGCGACCGCCCGCGAGTTGGGACTCACCGTGGATGCCGTAGCCGACGAATACACCGAGGACGGCCTGATCCAGGCCCTCGAAGGAGTGCTGAGCCCGTGACGCAATTCCCCGTCGTGCGGATGCGGCGCCTCCGGCGCACGCCGACGCTGCGCGCCCTCGTACGTGAGACGAGCCTGGCGGCCAGCGACTTCATCTACCCGCTGTTCGTCACCGCCGAGAAGAACAAGCGCAAGGAGATCACGAGCATGCCCGGCGTCGCCCAGCTGTCGGTGGACGGCGTGCTCCAGAAGGAGATCGAGTCGGTCGTCCAGCTGGGCATCCGCTCGGTGCTCCTCTTCGGCATCCCGGCGACGAAGGACAGGGCGGCGACGCAGAGCTACGCGGTAGATGCGCCGGTTCAAACGGCCATCAAGCTGATCAAGCAGACGGCGCCCGACCTGGCGGTGATGACCGACGTCTGCCTGTGCGAGTACACCGACCACGGGCACTGCGGGATCATCAAGAACGGCGCAGTGGACAACGATTCGACGCTCGGGATCCTGGGGAAGGTGGTCGTGAGCCATGCCGGGGCCGGCGCCGACGTCGTCGCGCCGAGCGGGATGATGGACGGGATGGTCGGCGCGATCCGGAAGGCGCTGGACGGCGCCGGCTTCGCCGAGACGGCGGTGCTGAGTTACGCGGTGAAGTACGCGAGCGCGTTCTACGGCCCGTTCCGCGAGGCGGCGGAGAGCCCGCCGTCGTTCGGCGACCGGAAGAGCCACCAGATGGATCCCGCCAACGTCCGCGAGGCGCTGCGCGAGTGCGCGCTCGACATCGAGGAAGGCGCGGACGCGCTGATGGTGAAACCGGGCCTGCCCTACCTCGACGTGCTGCGCGCCGTGCGCGAGACGTACGACCTGCCGCTCGCCTCCTACAACGTGAGCGGCGAATACGCGATGGTGAAGGCGGCCGCGAAGAACGGCTGGATCGACGAGCGCGCCGCGGTGCTGGAGCTGCTGCGCTCCTTCCGCCGCGCCGGCGCCGACCTGATCCTCACCTACCACGCGAAGGACGCCGCCGCGTGGCTGAGAGAGACGCCGGGCGATGCCTGAGCCGAGGTTCCTCGCGGCCTGCCGGCGCCAGCCGACCGACGTCACGCCGGTCTGGTTCATGCGGCAGGCGGGCCGCTACATGCCCGAGTACCGGGCGGCGCGCGCGCAGCAGTCCATCCTGGAGATCTGCCACCGGCCCAAGCTGGTCGCCCAGATCAGCCTCCAGCCGCTGGAGCGGCTGGGCGTGGACGCCGCCATCGTCTTCGCCGACATCCTGCTGCCGTTCGAGCCGCTGGGACTGGGGCTGTCGTACGCCGCGGGCGAGGGGCCCAAGATCTGGCGCCCGATCCGGCGGCCGGCGGACGTGGACAAGCTCGAGAGCGTGGATCCGGCGCAGCACCTCGCCTATGCGATCGAAGGCGTGCGCCAGACCAAGCAGGCGCTGGCGGCCCGCTTCCCCGGCGTGCCGCTCATCGGCTTCGCCGGCGCCCCGTTCACCCTCGCCAGCTACGCCATCGAGGGCGGCACGTCGAAGTCCTTCACCACGACGAAGCAGTTCATGTTCGAGCAGCCGAAGGCATGGCACGCGCTGATGGAGCGGCTCGCCACGCTGGTGGGGCGGTTCCTCGCGCTGCAGGCGCAGGCCGGCGCGGACGCGCTCCAGCTCTTCGACAGCTGGGTCGGGTGCCTCTCGGTGGGAGACTACCGCGAGTACGTCCTCCCGCACTCGAAGCGCGCGCTTGAGCTGGCGGCGTCGAGCGGCGTGCCGATCATCCACTTCGGCACCGACACGGCCACGCTGCTCGAGCCGATGAGCGAGGCGGGCGGCGACGTCATCGGCGTGGACTGGCGGATCCCGCTCGACGAGGCGTGGGCCCGCATCGGCGACCGCGCGATCCAGGGGAACCTCGATCCGGCCGTGCTGCTGGGCCCCAAGGCCGAGATCGAGCGCCGCGTGCGCGACGTGCTGCGGCGCGCCGGCAAGCGAGCCGGCCACATCTTCAACCTCGGCCACGGCATCCTCCCGGGCACGCCGGTCGAGAGCGTGAAGGCGGTCGTGGACATGGTGCACGGGGCGATGTGACCACCCGCAAGTCGGAAGAGCTGTTCCGCGCCGCGCAGGCGCTGCTGCCCGGCGGGGTGGACAGCCCGGTGCGCGCGTTCAAGAGCGTGGGCGGCACGCCGCGGTTCATCGCGCGCGGCGAGGGCCCCTTCCTCGTGGACGCGGACCGCAACCGGCTGGTGGACTTCGTCCTCGCCTGGGGGCCGCTGATCCTCGGCCACGCCCACCCCGAGGTGGTGAAGGCCGTGGGCGCGGCGCTCGCGAAGGGCACCGCTTTCGGCGCGCCGACCGAAGCCGAGTCGGAGCTGGCCAAGCGCGTGATGAAGGCATTCCCCTCGATCGAGCTGGTGCGGTTCGTCAACTCGGGCACCGAGGCGACGATGAGCGCGCTCCGGCTCGCCCGCGCGTTCACGAGCCGGGCGAAGATCGTGAAGTTCGACGGCTGCTATCACGGCCACGCCGACGCGCTCCTGGTCAAGGCGGGCTCGGGGGTCGCGACGCTGGCGCTGCCCGATTCGCCGGGCGTGCCGGAGAGTGCGGCGAAGGACACCCTGGTCGCGCCGTACAACGACCTGGGGGCGGTGCAGCGGCTCTTCGAGGCCAATCGCGGCCGCATCGCCGCGATCATCGTCGAGCCGGTGGCGGGCAACATGGGCGTGGTGCCGCCCGCCGAAGGGTTCCTGCAGGGGCTGCGCGACCTGGCGACGGCCGAAGGCGCGGCGCTGATCTTCGACGAAGTGATGACCGGGTGGCGCGTGCATCCGGCCGGCGCGCAGGTGTTCTACGGCGTGAAGCCCGACCTCACCTGTCTCGGCAAGGTGATCGGCGGCGGGCTGCCGGTGGGCGCGTACGGCGGCCGGCACGAGATGATGGAGATGATCGCGCCCGCGGGCCCGGTCTACCAGGCGGGCACGCTCTCGGGCAATCCGCTGGCGATGGCGGCGGGGATCGCGACGCTGGATGCGCTGGCGGTGGGCGGCGCCTGGCAGAAGGCTGAGGCGGCCGCCGCCGGCGCGGTGCAGGCGCTCGAGGCCGCCGCGCGCGCGTCCGGCGCGCCGCTGGTCGTGCAGCGGGTCGGGACGATGTTCACGCCGTTCTTCACCGACCGGCCGGTCACCGATTTCGCCGCCGCGAAGACGTCCGACACCAGGCTGCACGCGGCGTTCTTCCACACGATGCTGGAAGCGGGCGTCTACCTCCCGCCGTCGCAGTTCGAAGCGGCCTTCACCTCCGCCGTGCACACCGCCGCCGAGATCGAGACGCTGGCCGCGGGTGCCGAGCGTGCGCTCACGGCCGCCGGCTTTCCTCCCAGGCACGCGGCAGGACGCCGGTGACCCGGATCTCGCACGTGAAGGTGGGGAGCCGCGCCAGCGCGCTCGCCCTGCGCCAGGCCGACATGGCCGTGGCCGCGCTGAAGCGCGCGCATCCCGGCGTCACTTTCGAGGTCGTGCAGTTCACGACCAAGGGCGACCGCGACCTCGACCACTCGCTTCCCGAGATCGGGGGGAAGGGCGTGTTCACGGAGGAGCTCGAGCGCTCGCTCCTGGCGGGTGAGATCTCGGTCGCGGTGCACAGCCTGAAGGACCTGCCGACCGAGCAGAGCCCGGGCCTCGAAGTCGCGGCGGTCCTGGAGCGCGCGGACCCCGGGGACGTGCTGGTCTCCCGCTCGCACAAGCCGCTCGCCGACCTGCCGCCGTCGCCGGCCGTCGGGACTTCGAGCACACGGCGGGCGGCCCAGATCGCGTCGCTCCGCCCGGACGTGCGCCTGCTCGAGCTGCGGGGCAACGTGCCCACGCGCGTCAAGAAGGCGCTCGCCGCCGACGGCCCCTACGACGCGATCGTCCTCGCCGCCGCCGGCCTCGACCGGCTGGGCCTGTCGCCCGCGATCAGCGAGCGCTTCACGCCGGACCGACTGCTCCCCGCGCCGGGCCAGGGCGCGATCGCGCTCCAGTGCCGCGCCAACTCTCCGGTCGCAACGGTCGTGGCCACGGTCAACCACGAGGCCACCTGGGCCGCGGTCACGGCGGAGCGCGCGTTCCTGGCGGGCCTGCAGGGCGGGTGCGCCGCGCCGGTCGCGGCGTACGCGCGGCTCGACGGCGGCACGCTGGTGTTGCAGGGACTTGTGGCTTCGGGAGACGGGAAGCAGGTCCTGCGATTCGAGACGGCCGGAGCGCCATCGGCTGCGGCGGAGCTCGGCCACGCGATGGCCACAGAGGCCCTCGCGGCGGGTGCCGCGGCGCTGATGCCAGCGCGCACCGTGCTCTGATGAATCCTCGGGCGTGGCAGCTCGCCATCTCCCTCGGCGCGGCGCTCATCGGCGGCACAGCGTGCCGCTCGGACGCGTCCCATGGGGCGTCGGCCCCCGATTCCACGCGCGCCAGCTCGCCGCCGCGGGAGTCTCCATGCTCCCAGTTCCTCCTGGCGCGGGCCGCGACGCAGCCGGCCGCGGACCTCCTCGCTCGCGCTCGTCGCGGCGGCACGACCGAACGCGAGACGACCGAGCTCTTCGGACCTCCGCTCAGCCGGGAGGCCAGCACCGTCACCAACATCCACAGCGGCGGGATGGACAGCCTCATCCAGCTTCACTACACCGGCCTGGACATCGGCTTCTACAAGATCATGCAGGACCGCCGCGAGCTGCTGCGCCTGGTCACGCTCACGGATTCCGCGTGCGTGCTCCTGCCGGGGCTCAGGGTGGGCGCTCCCGGACCGGTGCTCGACCGGATCTTCGGTCGGGCCGCCTTCCGGCAGGTGCTGGTCAACGACAGCGTCGTCGTGCAGGTCGATCTGGTGGGAGGGGAAGTGCAGGATTTCCTGGACTTCGTCCTCGTGCGAGACACCATTCGCGTCATCGAGTGGCGCTTCGGCCTGGACTGAGATCCGCGCCGCGGCGCCCCACCCGCGGCGGCCGTCGCACGGCCATCATCCTCCATCGTCCGGTGCTGACGTAGTCCTTTCGTGCGAGACAATCCTCCCGTTTGAGCGATATCGCGCCGGCAGGCTCCGCCCTAGCTTGCAGTCAAACAGATCGCCGTCGTGTCATCACGCGAGAGGGGCGCCGTATGCGCAGAGCAGCCTGGATGGCCGTGCCGCTGTTGGGGGCGCTGATCGCCCTGCCGACGCGGGCGTCGGCACAGATGAACATCAGCGTCAGATTCGGCACTCGACTGGGGCCCGAGATCGGGGTCTATGGCTACTCGCCGGACCGGTACGGCGATTGGCACAACAACTACCAGCGGTGGACGCCGGTGACGCTGTACGACATCAACGGCCACTACTACCGCAATTCGGTTCGCGGCGCACGAGCGGTGCAGGTCTACTCGTACAACAACGAATTCTTCCTGCCGCCACAGGATCGAGGGTGGGCGAATCGTGGCGACCGGCGCTTCAACTACAATCGGCGGCCCGGTGAGGCGGACTATGGTCGGGCGCGTCCGTACTCGCCCGTCCAGGTCGACCCGCGACTCGGCGATGAGATCGGCGTGTTCAATTACTCGGCAGAGCGCGCGGGGGATTGGCGCCGCAACTACAGGCGCTGGACGCCCGTCACCGCCTACGAGGTCAATGGTCATTACTATCAGAACAACGGCGCAGGCGCGCGTCCCGTGTCGATGTACCGCTACCGGAACGAGTACTTCCTGCCGCCGACCGACCGGGCGTTCGCCGGCCGCGACCGGCGGTTCAACTACGACAATCAGCCCACCAATGAGGACCGTGCTCGGGTGCGGGATCGGCCGTAACGGCCAGCTCGTCGCCTGAGACTCGAAGACCCCGCCGATCGCAGGATCGGCGGGGTCTTCGTCGTCACGGGGCGCACGGTGCCACCATCGGCCAGCGGATGATCCGCACCATGTCGGGCGAGCCTTTGAGCCCCATCGTGCGATCCAGCTCGGCCGGGCGTTGGCTCAGAAAGCCCTCGTCGCCGGCGCCGCGGAGCTGATGCCCGCCTGACCCGCTCGTGCCCTCACACCGGCGTCACGGCCCGGACACGAGAACGGGAGTCACGCTTGCCCCCGTGGCCGATCCGTTGCCCAGCTCGCCTTCGCTGTTGTCACCCCAACAATACATCGTGCCAGTGGTCGTCACCCCACAGGTGTGCAGGTACCCGGCGCTTACGGTCTGAAAGGTGAGTCCCCCGGATACCGGCAGGGGCGTGGGGTTGGCGTTGTGCGTAAACAGGTTCGCGCTGTTCCCCAGCGTCCCATAGCTGTTGTCACCCCAGCAGTAGGCGGCGCCGCCGGTCGTGACACCGCAGGTATAGTCCTGGCCAGCACTGATCGACGCGAACGTCAGTCCACCGGAGACCAGGACCGGGCTGGTGCTCCTGACGGTCGTGCCGTGCCCGAGCTCCCCCGCGCCGTTATTGCCCCAGCAATAGGCAGCGCCGGCTTGGGTCAGGCCGCAGCCGTGAGCATAGCCTGCGCTCAACGCCACGAAACTGAGCCCGCCCGTCACGGGGACGGGGACGGTGCTGGGTATCGTGTCGCCGGTCCCGAGCTCGCCCGCACCGTTGTCGCCCCAGCAGTACGCGGCGCCGGCGGCCGTGAGGCCGCAGCTGTGCTGGTCTGAAACAGTCACCGCTACGAACGTCAGACCCCCCGAGACGGCTACGGGCGTGCCGTTGACGTAGCTGGTGGTGCCGTTACCGAGCTGGCCCGAGTAGTTGTCGCCCCAGCAGTAGATCGCGCCGCTCGTCGCCAAGCCGCACGTGTGGTAAACGCCGGTGCTCACGGCCTTGAACGTGAGGCCGCCGGTGACCGCCGCCGGGGTCGTCGTGTACGCCGACGAGCCGATTCCGTTCTCGTTGCCGAGCTGGCCGTTGGAGTTGTAGCCCCAGCAGTAGCCCGCGCCATCAGTCGTGACGCCACAGTTGTGGTCGAACCCGCCGCTGAATGCGGTCCAGGTGAGCCCCCCAGGCACGGCTCCGGGTATGTCGTATATGGGTTTCGCGTAGGCGCGGAGGCTGTCGGCCTGTGTCAACTCCAGCGTCCCCCAGCAGTATCCGGCGCCCTGCGTCGTCACGGCGCAGGTGTTGAGGAAGAGCCCCACGCTGACTTGTGCGAAGGCGCCGTGCGGAACACTCACTTGGACGTTGATCGTGTCCTGGACCACGCGTGGCCCGCCTGCGCTCCGGAGCGTCACCACGGTCCGTCCGGGTGCGCTCGCCAGGAAGTGAAACACCTGCTCTTGGTGTCCCGGGCCTTCGGGGAAAAAGAACGTGTCACGGGACATCCCGACATACGCAACGGCGGACGACGACATCGCGGGCAGGCTGTCGTACGCGACCTGCCAGTCGGGCCTGATGATGGTGCTCTGGCCCACGGAGAGCGACAGCGTTGGCAGAACATCCCGGCTGGGTTCGCGGACAGCGGCGGGCTGGTTGCTACACGCTGGGACCGCGAGAGCGAGCAGGGCCCAGAAGAACCTCTTCATTGCATGCTCCGCCCGAGATCCGCGCTGGACGCCGACGGCCCGCCAGCCGTCAGAGCCGGGACCGGAAGCAGCGCGCCAGCGCCGCTCCCGGCCCCGCCTCCTCAGGCTCATCGCCGGATCGCCCAAGCTGTCTGACTACCTGCCTATCGTCTCGGTATCTGTTGAGCGCAGTTCTTCACGCCTCCCACAGTCACGTTCAGATTCTGGCCGTTTGCACGACCGAGAGAATCCACTGCGACCGAGCTAAGAACAAAGTTACTGTTTCCCGTATTGACTTCCAAGACGCTGTCGCCAGCGACAGCCTGGCCATTCTTAAGCCAGCTATACACGTATGGCGCTGTACCGCCCCCCGCGCTCACCGTCCAAGTGCAGGTCTTGTTTGCCGGCACCTGGCTCGGCCCCGCGATGGTTACGGTCACGCTTTCCGGTGGAGAGCCCGGGGGCTGCACGTTCGCTACCGTGTCATACAGACTCACGTAAGTAGACTCAGCGATGACGTGGAGCTCGCACCCCGAGCCATAGACGCCGCGGTGCCAATTCGGATGGCTTCGCACGCTGTCTCCGACCAAGACCATGCCGATGCCGACGAAGAAGACCCCGTTGGGCGGATAGTCACTGCAACTGAGGAGCTGTGTCCCCTCCATAGCGCCGCCATATGCCCAGTAATAGCCAGGCGGATTGCCATCGGGAAATGTATCATCGACAAGAACCTGGCCGTTCTTCGTCCAATCTGTAGCACGAACGTCCCACCTGCACGTGGAGCCGGCACAGCCTGTCAACTTCACAATCCCGGAAATGACATCTGAGTCGTCCACCGCCGCGGCTGAGGAGTAATTGCAGTTCCCAGTGCCCAAGGCGCACTGCCACGCCCGCATATACCAGTAATTCCCCCCTCCGATCCCGTCATACCCGTACTCCATCACTGGCTGAAGAACGTTTCCGCTGGTAATGCCAGACTCGAGACCTGGCCAGGCGTAAAACACCATGGGTGAAACATACAAAGAAGGAGGCTTAGGCGGCACAGCCCAAAGCGCGTTAATTTGCTCGAACGAGTGCCCCGTTGAGTCATATGCGAACTCAATCAAAGAACCCTGAGGGTTCGAGGGCGTCGGTGCGCCTTGGCGCGCGAGGCTGCCCATGTATGGGCACTGGGGAATCGTGTACGTCTTCCCGTCCTTGTGCACTACGCCGTCAGGGTCGAGGCTTGCACCATTCGGGATCTCGTGCACGCACTCCCGGAGGAACCAGCCCTCCGGCGTCATCACCCAGTCGTTCTGGGAGTCCGCCGCCAAGCGGCTGAGACTCGATCCGACTATGCCTGTGCCGACCGACACCGGATTCGGGTGCTCAGCGCATCCGACGCCTAGAAGCAGTGCAGCAGCACTCAGGAAGAACCGGTTCATTGTCACCCTCCGAGAGAGTCCCCGATTGGCAACCTAGGACCCGCCTAGCCGAGCGAAAGACTGAAGACACTTCAGGTTCGTCGACGTAACTGCTCCGGTTTCACGCGACCGCAGCTCTTCCCATTTGTCACCAGCGTGCCGCCCGCCCCAAGTCCCGCTGTCTCGTAACACTAGAGTCCAGCGCACGTCCACCTAACGGGCCCCTGCGAGCCCAAACCATGCCGTCGCGGAGCCCAGAATCCCGTCGTGGCGGCGCAAGCATGAGACCTCGAGTAATCATCGCGGACGATCACCGGATGCTCGTCGAGTCGTTCAGCGCGACGTTGGGCGACGACTTCGAGATCGCCGGGTGCGCGTTCGACGGGCGAGGCTTGCTGGCTCTGGTCGCGTGCTGCCCGGCTGATTGCCTGCTCCTCGATCTATGGCTCCCGGGGGCAAACGGCCTCGAGCTGATTCCGCAGGCGCGCCTTCTCCAGCCCGTGATGAAGATTCTCGTGGTCACGATGATGAACGACCGCCTGCTGGCAGAAGCGGCCTTGGACGCAGGCGCTCACGGCTTCGTCCCAAAGGACGCCGGCATCGCCGAACTCGTCGCAGCGATCAGCGAGGTACTCGCCGGCCGCCGCTACGTGTCGCCGAAGGTGCCGAAGACCAGCCATCGCATCGGATTGGCTGCTGCGCACGCCGGGCTATCGAGCCTGACGCCCCGCGAACACGAGATCGTGATGCTGCTGGGCGAGGGGAAGTCGGAAACCGAGATCGCGCGAACCCTGGGGTTGGGCCTCACCGCGATCACCTTCCACAAGAAGAACCTCATGCCGAAGCTCGGGATCTCGGATGACGCCCGACTGACGCGGTTGGCCGTTCTGCTTCGGCCTGCGACTTTGCAGGGAGCTGACTCTGCCTAGATCGGCTGGAATAGCTCCGACAGCTCGACGATCAGCGGCTCCGCGACGCCCCGCGGCTGCCAGGTGACGCGCTCCTGCTCCACCGCGGGGAACGTCACCTGCTACTGCAGGATCGCGGCCGCCGTCGCTTGGGCGCTGATCACGCAGTCGTTGAGGGCGATGCCGCGGTAGCCGTTCCCCAGCACGAACAACCCGGGCAGCCTCTCCAGCTCGCGCGCGATGCGCGTGAGCCGCTCGCCGTGCCCGACGGTGTACTGCGGGATCGCCCTCGGCCAGCGGATGATCCGCACCATCTCAGGCGGGCCCTTGAGCCCCATCGTCCGATCCAGCTCGCCGAGGACGATGCTCAGCAGCTGGTCGTCCGGCAGGTCCACGATGCCGGGATCTCCCGGCCCGCCGAGCAGGACCCTGAGCAGCGCGCGTCCCGGCGGCGCGCGATGCGCGAAGGTCGTCGAGGACCAGAGGCAGCCGAGCATCCGCAGCGGCTCCCGCGGCGGCACGAGGAAGCCGAAGCCGTCCAGCCGGCGCTCGAGGTCGGAGGTCGCGAACCCCAGCGCCGCGACGACGGCCGGCGCCGGCGGGATCTCCGCCAGCACCTCCGACAGCGTGGCACTCGATTCGGCCACGAGACGCGCGGCGCTCCACGGCTCCGTGGCCACGGCCACGGCGTCGCAGAACTCCGAGGAGCCGTCGGCGAACTCGACGCGCCATCCGGCGCCCGCGCGCCGGACCGCCACGGCGGGGCGGTTCCCTACGAACCGGTCGCCCAGAAACTCGGCCAGCGCACGGCCGAAGCAGGACATCCCGCCCACGAACGACGTGAGCCGTCCGCCGGGGCCCGCCGGGCCGCCGCCGTTCGAGCCCGAGCGCCGGCGTGCGATCAGGGCGCGCACCAAGCTGCCGTATTCCCGCTCGAACGCGGCCAGCCGCGGGAACGCCGAGGGCATGCTGATCGCCTCGGCCTGCCCGGCGTACACGCCCCGCACCATGGCGCCCACCAGCGTCTCGGCCGCTTCGGCGCCCAGCCGTCGGCGGGCGAACGACGCGACCGATTCGTCCCCGTTCCCCGCAGGAGCGCGGAACGGCTCGCCCAGCACGGCGAGGCGCCCGCGCAGGCTCAGGATGCCGCTCGCCAGGAAGGAGACCGGGTTGGTCGGCACCGGCCGCAGGGCGCCGCGCGCGTAGAGGTAGCGCTTCTTCGCCGCGTCCGACGCCGGGAGCAGCCGGTCCGCGATCCCCAGGTCCCGCGCGAGGGCCAGCGTCGCGGGCGCGCTGTCGAGGAACCCCTCGGGCCCGCGCTCGATGAGGTATCCGTCCTTCACCTCCGTCCACGCCTTCCCGCCGGGCCGGTCCTGCGCCTCGAAGACGGTGACGTTCGCGCCGCGCACCGCCAGCTCGCGGCCGAGCACGAGGCCCGACGGGCCGCCGCCGACGACGATCACGCGCTTCACAGCGCGGCCTCTACCACGTCGGCCAGGGCATCCAGGAAGGGCGGGTCGAGGTTCAGCGACTCGGCGCGCCGGAAGTTCGCGATGCCCGCCTCGCGCGCCTCCTCCGCGAACATGACGTCGATCTCGTACAGCGTCTCGATGTGGTCGGAAACGAACGCGATCGGCGCGACGAGCACGTCCTGGCGCCCCTCGCTCCCCAGCTCCCTGATCACGTCGCTGGTCTGCGGCCCCAGCCAGGCCACGGGCCCCGTCTGGCTCTGGTAGGCCAGGATGCAGCGCGGCTTCGGCTCCCGGAGACGCGCCATCACGCCGCGGAATGTCGCCTCGATCTGCTGGGGATAGGGATCCCCCTCGCTCACGAAGCTCATCGGCAGGCTGTGCGCGCTCAGCAGCACGACCGCGTCGCGGCGCCGCTCGCCCGTCCAGCCGGCCAGCCCCCGCTCCACGTGCGCCGTGAGCACGTCGAGGTAGCTCGGCCGCTCGGACCAGCGGTCGATGGTCGTGAAGTCGAACGCGCCCTCGAGGCCGGTCCGCTTCAGCGCCCGATCCAGCTCGCGCAGGCTCGAGCCCGTCGTCGCCACCGAGTACTGGGGATAGAGCGTGAGCACGACCGCGCGCGTGATGCCGTCGCGTTGCATCGCGCGCAACGCATCGTCGGAGGTCGGCGGCGCATAGCGGAAGGCGATGTACGGCTTGAAGGGCGCCAGGTCCGGACGCCGCGCGTTCATTCGCTGCGCCAGACCCTCGCCCTGCCCCGCCGTGTACCTGAGGATCGGCGAGCCGCCGCCGATCGCGGCGTAGTAGCCCGTCACCTTGGAGAGCCGCGCCCGCACGATGATCCGCGCCAGCAGCCACTGGCCGATCGCGCCGCCGGGCAGCCGGATGATCTCGCGGTCGGCGAAGAGGGCGTCGAGGAAGGGGCGGATGGACGCCAGATCGGCGGGCCCGCCCAGGTTGAGGAGGACCAACCCGGTCGGACCGGTGGCACTCGTGTTGGGGCGGGATCGTGCGGACGGCGCGTCGGATGTGTCGTGCCCGATGCGGCGCCCGTCCGGCGCGCCACTCATACGGTGCGGCTGAAGCGCGGCTTGGCGGACTGCTGCGCCGCCGCCAGGTAGCGGTCGAAGCACATCGCCAGATTGCGTACGAACAGCTGGCCCAGCGGCGTGACGCTGATCCGCTCCGGCGTGATCTCCGCCATCCCCTCCGCCGCCAGCGCGGACAAGTCCCGCAGCTCGGGAGCGAAGTACCGGTGGAACGAGACGCCATAGCGATTCTCGAGCGCCGCCGTGTCCACCGTGAACGCGCACATCAGCGACTGGATCACGTCGGAGCGCAGCCGGTCGTCCGCGCTCAGCGCGTAGCCGCGCTCGACCGGCAGCCGGCCGGCGTCGAGATCGGCGTAGTAGTCCGACAGCTTCTTGTGGTTCTGCACGTACGCGCCGCTCACCTGCCCGATGGCCGACACGCCGAGACCGATCATGTCGGGCGCATCCTGCACCGAGTAGCCCATGAAGTTGCGCTTGAGGCGGCCCTGGTCGAGCGCGACGGACAGCTCGTCGTCCGGCTTCGCGAAGTGGTCCATCCCGATCGCGCGGTAGCCGGCGCCGAGCAGCTTCTCCCGCGCCAGGAGGAGCAGCGCGATCTTCGCGTCGCCCACCGGCAGGACCTCCTCGCCGAGCCGCTTCTGGTTCCCCTTGAGCCAGGGGAGGAACGCGAACGAGTAGATCGCCAGGCGGTCGGGCGAGAGCGCGATGACGGAATCCAGCGTCGCGCCGAAGCTCGCGAGCGTCTGGTGCGGCAGACCGTAGATCAGGTCGATGTTGATGCCGCGGAAGCCGAGCCGCTGCGCCTCCTCGATCGTCGCGGCGGTGACGGCCGGGGGCTGCACGCGGCCGATGGACTCCTGCGTCTCGGGGTTCAGGTCCTGCACGCCCAGGGAGAGCCGGTTGAAGCCCCGCGACCGGAGCGCCTGGAGCTGCTCGGCCGTGGTGACCCGCGGGTCCACCTCGATCGCGATCTCGGCGCCGGGCGCGAAGGTGAAGAAGCGCTCGAACTGATCGAGGAGCGCGTGGATCTCCGGCACGCTGAGGTAGGTCGGCGTCCCGCCGCCCCAGTGGTACTGCGCCACGGTGCGGCGATGCGGCAGCGCCCCGGCGACCAGCTCGATCTCGCGGAAGAGGTGCGCCAGATACGGCTCCGTCACCCGCGCGCCCAGCGGCGACGCGATGACGTGGCACGCGCAGAAGTTGCAGCGCTCGGCGCAGAACGGGATGTGCGTGTAGACGGACAGCGGCGTGAGCGCGCGGGCGTCGGCATCGGCCAGATGCTTGCCGTACGCGTCGGCCGTGAACGAGGCATTGAACTCGATCGCCGTCGGATAGGAGGTGTAGCGGGGACCCGGCCTGTCGTAGTGCGCTACCAGCTCCGGCGTCACCCGGGGCGGAGCAGCGGTCACTGGGGGATCGCCTCCGGGCGCCGGAGGGCGGAGGGCTCGGCCGCGGCGGGCCGCTTCGACTCCTCTTCCTCCAGCCTCGCGCCGACGGCCGACAGGAAGGTGTGCGCCGCCTCGACGCCGTGTTCGGCCGCGACCTTGCGCATCCCCACCATCGGCAGGTGCGCGAGCCGCTCCACCAGCGAGGCCGCCCAGCGCTCGATCCGCTCGCGCTCGTCCTCGTTCCAGCGCCCCTCTTCGGACGAGAAGAGGCGGGCCAGCCCCTCGTCCAGCGTGTGCTGCGCCCGGCGCCGCCACGCCGCCAGCACCGGCGCCAGGGTCTTCTCGAGCATCGAGCTGCGGAACTCCGCCATCTCGTCGTCCAGCACCACGTGCGCCGCCGCGATCTCCGCATCGAGCTTGCGGCGGTTCTCCTCGCCCTGCGCCCGGAGATCGTCCATCCCGTAGTAGCGGAAGCCGAGCGAGCGTGCCGCTTCGCGGTCCGCGTTGGCCGGCACGCCGAGGTCGATCACGACGGGCAGCGCCGCCGCGCCCGCGGCCGCGGCCTTGACCCGCTCCAGCGCGGCTCGCGTGAACAGCGGCGCGCTCACCGACACCGCGGTGATCAGCGCGCCCATCTTCGGGGGATCGCTCAGGAACCGGTCCAGCGCCGTCGCGCGGCCGCCGCTCAGCGACGCCAGCGCCTCCGCCCGGGCCAGCGTGCGGTTGGTGAACAGCAGCTCCAGCCCGTGCCGCTTCTGCAACCGGTCCGCCGCCTCCTCCGCCATCTCCCCCGCGCCCACCACCGCCACCGTGCTGCCGGCCGGCAGGTCGCCCGCCACTTCAAGCGCCAGCGACATCATCGAGACCGGCCGCGCCGTGAGCGCGGTCTCACGCCGCACCCGCTTCGCCGCGCGCAGCGCCGCCTCGAACAGCAGGTGGAGCCGCGGACCGACCACGCCCAGCTCGCTCGAGCGACGGTACGCTTCGCGCACCTGCCCCACGACCTGTGTCTCGCCCGGGTTCATCGAATCGAGCGACGCCGCCACCTCGAAGACGTGCCGCGCCGCGCTCTCGCCCGTGAGCCGGTAGCACTGCGCCGCCTCGACCGGCAGCTCGCGCTGAATCGCCGCGAAGCAATCCTCGCTCTCGGCGTCGTCCGCCGGGACGAAAACCCATTCGACGCGGTTGCAGGTCTGGAGATAGACCGACTCCGCGAAGCCGAACTTCTCGTGCATCCGGCGGATGGTTTCGCCGAGCGGCGCGCCGAGGGCCGAGCGCGCGATCGCGCTCTGGTCCGCTGTGCGGTAGGATAGGCCAAGCAATCCGAGTCGTTGCATCCGGTTTCCGAATCTTCCCAGTGCGCATCAGTTATGCCATTAGGAATCTTCGTATCGTGATATCCGGGCTACTACGGATACAAGATGACCAGCGTGCGGCTTCGCATGGGATTCTCAAGCGCAGAGCGGGTCGGCATGGCTCGCGTCGTATGTCTCAAGTCGTTGGTATTTCTTGGCTTTTGCATCACGCTCCAGGCGCGCACTGGGTGTGATGCTCCTCCTACGGATTGTTGGACCGAAACGATGATTGAACCGCGGTCACTCCGCAGTTGAGGCAGGATTGGACACGGCGATGACCCCGATTCGGGGCGCCACGAAACATGACCGCGAAGGCCGGCCTAGCGGACCGCCGCGTACAGGTAGACGTCCACTGTCTTGCCTTCCTTCGTGGCCGCCTTCCTCAGGACGGCCTCGCAGGCGTAGCCCGCCTTCTCAAGCACCCGCATCGAAGCGCCGTTGAAGGCAAAGACGTGGGCGTAGAGTCGGCACAGGTCGAAAGCGGAGAAGGCGTGCGCGGTCACCGCGCGCACGGCCGCGCTCGCGATCCCCTTCCCCCAGTGCGTTTCGCCGAGCCAGAAGCCGATCTCGGCGGACCGCCGATATACATCCTCTCTGGGGTGGAAGCCGATCCCACCTGCCGCCTCGTCGCCAATCGCGATCGCAAAATCGGTCGGCGGCTCCTTCGGCCCCGCGAGCGCGATCCAGCGCCCCGCGTCTTCGAGCGTGTACGGGCTCGGGAAGCCGTCGCGCAGGTTGAGCCAGATCTTGCGGTTGTTCGCGTGACGGGCCAGGGACTCCTCGTCGCCGTGGCGCCAGGGGCGGACGAGGGCCCCCGCGACCTGGAGATCGAGCGGCATCACAGGCCGCTCCTCCGCGCCATGCACTCGGGACAGTTGCAGATCGCGAGCAGGTACTCCCACGGGTAGATGCCGGTGGTGTGGCCGTCGCTCCACGAGAAATGCACCGCGTACCCTCCGACCAGCTTGAGCTCGAGTGCGCGCACGTCCGCGCTCACCGTCGCCGGATCGAGGATCGGTCGCCCGCTCATCTCCTCCTGACAACTTGCGCACCGGCAGGCCAGTCGCAAGTCGCGCG
Source organism: uncultured Gemmatimonadales bacterium (assembly GCA_963835535.1). GTDB lineage: Bacteria > Gemmatimonadota > Gemmatimonadetes > Gemmatimonadales > JACORV01 > Fen-1245. The sequence goes on along the minus strand of CAWIFL010000010.1, from coordinate 47,072 downwards.
CGGGATAGTCGGCCGTGTGGCCGTTCTCCTCCCACTGGATCCGGATCCGCGCGCCGTCATCCATCCGGCGGATCGCGTACGGCACCGGAAGCTGCTTCATGGAGAGGCGGGTGTAGGGTGTGGGGCATAGGGTGTAGAGGCCGCCGCGCTCCGCAGCACCGGCGCCAGCACGCGCCACACGTTGTCGGCCACGATGCGCTCGCCCGCCACGTTGGGATGGATGCCGTCGCCCTGGTTGAGCGAGTCCACGCCGCCCACACCGGCCAGCAGGAAGGGAATCAAGGCCAGATGCTCCCGCGCCGCGACCTGGCGGAAGATCGCCCGGAAGCGCGCCGTGTAGCGCGCGCCGAGGTTGGGCGGCGCCTCCATCCCGGCCAGCACGATGCGGATCCCGGGAACGGCCGCGCGGGCGCGACGCACGAGGGCCTCGAGGTTGGCGCGCGTCGTGTCCACGTCGAGACCGCGCAGGCCGTCGTTCGCGCCGGTCTCGAGCACCAGGATCGCGGGCGCGTCCTTGAGCACCCAGTCGAGTCGGCGCAGCGCGCCCGCGCTGGTCTCGCCGCTCACTCCGGCGTTCACCGCTCGCCAGGGCAGGTGTTGGACGTCGAGCCTCCGCTGGATGAGGGCCGGGAACGCCTGCGACGGATCGAGGCCCAGGCCGGCCGTGAGACTCGTGCCGAGGAAGACGATCTCGCGCGACCGGCCCTGCGGCGCCGCCAAGACAACGGAAGCAGCCGCGACTATCATTCGCCCCATGCTCGAAGCCAGGAACCTCACCAAGACGTACCTCTCGGGCGGCCGCCCGCTCGTGGTCCTCAAGGAAGTTAGCCTGGCGGTCGAGGCGGGAGGATTCCTCGCCATCGTCGGCCCGTCCGGGTGCGGCAAGACCACGCTGCTCGGCCTGCTCGCGGGTCTCGACCTGCCGAGCGGCGGCTCGGTCGCGCTCGACGGCACCGATCTCTCCGCCCTGTCGGAGGACGGCCGCGCGCGGCTCCGGGGCGAGAAGATCGGGTTCGTCTTCCAGACCTTTCAGCTGATTCCGACGCTGACGGCGCAGGAAAACGTGGAAGTGCCCATGGAACTGGCGGGCAGCGACGGCGGGCACAGGGGCACGGGGGCGCGGGGGCACAAAGTCGGCGGCTACGCCGAGATCGCGCGGCGGGCGCGCGAGCTCCTCGCCCGCGTCGGCCTGGCCGGGCGGGAGCACCACTACCCCGCGCAGCTCTCCGGCGGCGAGCAGCAGCGGGTCGCGATCGCGCGGGCGTTCGCCAACCGGCCGAGCCTGCTGCTGGCCGACGAGCCGACGGGGAACCTCGACGCCGACACCGGCGCGCGGATCATCGAGCTGCTGGTCGAGCTGAACCGCGAGTCGGGCACGACCATCGTGCTGGCCACGCACGACGCGGAGCTGGCGGCCCGGGCCAAGCGCACGCTGCGCCTGCTCAACGGCGCCGTGGTGTCGGGCGGCGCGGCCGTGCCGGCGTGAGCCGCATCGGCGTCGTCCTGCGGTTGGCGTGGCGCGAGAGTCGCGCCTCGCGGCGGCGCCTCCTCCTCTTCGGCTCCGCCATCTCGATCGGCGTCGCGACGCTGGTGGCGGTCGCGTCGTTCACGGTCAACCTCCAGGAGTCGGTGCACCGCCAGGCGCGCGAGCTGCTCGGCGCCGACCTCGTCCTCACCAGCAGCCGGCCGTTCACGCCGCCGATCGAGGCGCTGCTGGACTCGCTCCGCGGCCAGGGGATCGGCGTGGCGCGCCGGACCGAGCTCGCCTCGATGGCGTTCGTCCGGAAGCGCGAGGGGACGCGGCTGGTGGACGTGCGCGCCGTGGGCGGCGGCTTCCCCTTCTACGGCCGCGTCGCGACGAGCCCCGCGGGGCGCTGGACGGCGCTCGACACGGGACACGTCGCGATCGTGGATACGACGCTCCTGGTGCAGCTCGGCGCGCAGATCGGCGACACGCTCGAGCTCGGGCGGCGCAGCTTCCCCATCGCCGGCGTCACCTCCGAGGTCCCGGGCCGCGCCGGCGGGGGGAGCTTCGGGGGCTTCGTCCCCGCGGTGTACGTGCCGGTGGGCGACGTGGCGGGCACCGGCCTCATCGTGTTCGGGAGCCTCGCGACGTACCAGGTGCTGCTGCGGACGGACGGCGAACGGGGCGCGCGCCGGATCGACGGGAGCCACAAGGCGCTGTTCGAGCGGGAGAAGGTGCGGAGCCGCACCGCCGGCGATACCGAGGACCAGCTCAACAACGCGCTCAGCCAGCTGTCGCGGTATCTCCAGTTCGTGGGCCTCATCGCCCTGCTGCTCGGCGGCATCGGCGTGGCGAGCGGCGTCGGGGCGTTCGTCGCGGGGAAGCTCGACACGATCGCCGTGCTGCGCTGCCTGGGGGCGAGCCGCCCACTCGTCTTCGCCGTCTATCTCACGCAGGCCACGATCCTCGGGCTCGTCTCCGCGGCGGGCGGTGCGGCGCTCGGCGTCGCCGTGCAGCTGCTGCTCCCGCAGCTGCTCAGGGGCGTCCTGCCGGTGGACGTGAGCGTCACGCTCGTCCCCTCCGCGGTCTTCTCCGGCCTCGGCATCGGCGTGGCGGTCGCGCTCCTGTTCGCGCTGCGGCCCCTGCTCGCGGTGCGCCTGGTGGCGCCGCTCGCGGCCCTGCGGCGTCCGTACGAAGGGGAGGCCAGCGTGGAGCCCCGCGATCCCCTGCGGCTGGCGGCCTTCGGCGCGCTCGCCATCGGGGTCTTCGCCCTGGCGATGTCGCAGGCCGACCGACCGCGCGTGGGAGTGGGGTTCGCCGTGGCCATCGCGCTCGCGATCGGCATCCTCGAGCTGGCGGCGCGCCTCGCGATCTGGCTGGCCCGGCGGGGCAGCCACCTCGCCACCGCCGCCGCACGCTGGCCGTACGTGATCCGGCAGGGCATCGCCAACCTCCACCGCCCGCGCAACCAGACGCGCACCGTCGTGGTCGCGCTCGGCTTCGGGGTCGCCCTCCTCGCCACGCTCTACCTCGTGCAGGCCAACCTGCTCGGCCAGATCCAGTTCACGATGCTGAAGACCGAGGGACGGCCCAATCTCGCCTTCCTCGACGTGCAGGCCGACCAGGAGAGCGGCGTCGCGGGACTCGTGGCGGCGTCGGGCCACCCCGTCCTCCAGCAGGTGCCGATCGTCCCGATGCGGATCGGCGCGATCAACGGCCGGTCGGCGGATTCCATCATGCGCGACCCGGCCGAGCGGCGCGGCGGCTGGCCGCTGCGGCGCGAGTACCGCTCGACCTTCCGTGACACGGCCACCTCCAGCGAGCGGATCGTGGCGGGCGCGTGGTGGCACGGCCGCGGGGCCGGCCCGCCCTACCCCGTCTCGCTCTCGACCGACATCGCGCAGGAGCTGCGGATCAAGCTCGGCGACCGGATCGATTGGACCGTCCAGGGCGCCACCGTGCCGACCGTGGTCGTGGCGCTGCGCGCCGTGGATTGGGCGCGGATGGAGCCCAACTTCTTCGCCGTCTTCAGCAGCGCCGCCCTGGAACACGCGCCGCGCTCGTCCGTCGTGCTGACCCGGGTGGACGACGCCGGAGCGCGCGGCCGGCTCGAGCGCGCGGTCTCGGAGCACTACCCGAACGTCACCGGCCTCGACGTCGCGCTGCTCGAGTCCACCGTCGAACGGGTGCTGAGCCGCATCTCGCTCGCCATCCGCTTCATGGCGGCGTTCAGCCTCGCCACCGGGGCGCTGGTCCTGCTCGGCGCCGTGACGGCGGGCCGCCTGGAACGCATCCGCGAGGGCGCTCTGCTCAAGACCCTCGGCGCGACGCGCCGCCAGCTCACGCGCATCCTCCTCGCCGAGTACACGTCGCTCGGCCTGCTCGCGGGGCTGGTGGGGATCGGCCTGGCGGCCGCGGGCGGCTGGGCGATGGTGCATTGGGTGTTCGACCTGACGTTCGCGCTTCCGGCGCTGCCGCTGCTGGGCGTGCTCGCCATCACGGCGGCGCTGGTCGCCGTCGTGGGGATCGCCGCCAGTCGCGAGGTCTTTCGAAAGACGGCGATGGAGGTGCTGCGGGAGCCGTGAAGAGACAGGGGCTAGGGGTTAGGGGCTAGGGGTTAGGGAGTGGACAGCAAGAAGGCGCCGCGGAATCGGCGCCTTTGTGCTTTCATCCCTAACCCCTGCCCCCTAACCCCTAATCCAATCCCGCCAGCCCCGGGAACCTGTAGTACACCTGCCCCGAGTCGTCGCTGTCTTCCTCGACGTAGCCGGCGATCGCCATCTCCCTCAGCTGCTTGTCCACTTCCTTGAAGCCGCGGCCCGTGGCGGCCACGGCCTCAGCGACCGTCAGCTGGCCCCCGTGCTCCTTCGCGGCGTGCACCAGCGCGACCTGGAACTCCTCCGTCGTGCGGGGCGAGATGCGCTTCATCGCCACGCCAGAGGCGCCCGCGGCAAGCGCCGCCTGCCCAAGGGAGGCCACGAGCATCCGGTTGTTGGCGTCCTCGACCATGCCGGGGATGGTGAAGAGATCGAAGATCTGCCCCATCCCGAACAGGCCCCAGGTGAACAGCCAGAGGAACCCGGTACCGTACTTGCCGTTGTAGATCCGATGCAGCCCGCCCAGGCCGACGAGCCAGCCACACCAGAGCAGGTACGCGATCGTCTTGTCCTTCATCGTCCGGACAAGCTAGCCGCCGCTAGCTCGCCTCGGAACCCCGCTCCCTGCCCCAGCCCGTGAAGAGTTTGTACGCCAGGAACGCCAGACCGGCGATGAGCGCGATCTTGAGGACGAACATCACGAACCCGAACACAATTCCGAGCAGCGGCAGGAGCAGCAGCCCCAGCAGCTTCAGCGCCACCAGTCCGACGACGGCGGTGCCCGCCAGCAGAGAAACGGAACGCAACATGGACCCTCCCTGGAACCGTTGTCCCGACGAACACCCCTACGGGGGGAAGGGCCGGGGAGTTCCAGCCGGGTTCCGGGCTTCTCTTGCTCCGCCGCGGCGGTCCCGCTACGCGGGCGAGCGGCGCCCCACCAGCCGGCGGATCGACGCCGCGAGGACCTGGAGATCCACCGGCTTGGCCAGCACGCGCGCGGCCGGCAGCGTCTTGGCGCGCGCCTCGTGCATCTGCTGCGGATCCCCCGAGAGGAAAAGCACGCGTTCGGCCAGCGCCGGGCGGTCCCTGCGGATCGCCGCGTAGAACTCGATGCCGTCCATCCGCGGCATCCGGATATCGAGGAGGATCGCGTCCACTGCGAGCAGGCGGAGCTGGGCCAGCGCGGCCACGCCGTCGGCGGCGTCCACGGCGGTGGCGCCGAGACGCGCCAGGTACTTCGTCAGCGGCCGGCGGATGGACTCCTCGTCGTCCACGACCAGGATGGTCAGGCCCGCCAGTCCCGCCGGGGCCTGCCCGTTCTCCGGCACAAGGGCGGCGCCGCGACGGGGCGCCGCCGGGAACCAGGCCACGAACCGGGCGCCCTCGCCCGGCGTGGAGCGGAGCTGGAGATCGCCGTCCGCCTCGCGCGCCAGCTGGCGCGACACGTACAGCCCGAGCCCCGTCCCGCGCGCCCCCTTGGTCGTGACGAACGGCTGGAAGACGCGCGCGGCGACCTCGCGGTCGATGCCGGGCCCGTTGTCCGTCACGGCGACGTGCACGCGGCCCTCGTGCTCCCAGCCCTCGAGAGTGACGCGCCGCGGCGTCGCCGCGCCGCGCACGGCATCCACGGCATTGGAGAGCAGGTTGACGAAGATCTGCTCCAGCCGGGCGGCGTCGCCCCGCACCCACGGCAGCGACGCGCCGACCCGGTTCTCGACGTGGATCTCGTCGACGCCGAACTGATAGGAGAGGAGGTCCAGCACCCGCGCCACCACGTCCGCGATGTCCTGGTCCGCCACCTCCGGCTCGCCCGGCCGCACGAAATGCAGCAGGCCGTTCAGGAGCTTCCCCGCCCGGCGCGCCTGCTGGAGGATCTGTTGCAGGTCGTCGCGCTCGACGGCCGTCACCGCCGGCTCGTCGATGCGCGACTCGGCCAGCGTCGAGATCGCCTGCAGCGGGTTGTTGACCTCGTGAGCGATCCCCGCGAGCAGCTCGCCGGTGGCGGCGAAGCGGCCCTGCCCCTCCGCGCGATCCCGCAGCACGGCCGTCATCGCGTTGAAGTGCTCGGCGAGAAGTCCCAGCTCGTCCCGGCGCTGCACCCGGAGCTGCACCGTCAGGTCTCCGGTCCCTACGCGGTCGAGGGCCGAGCTCAGCTCCGCGAGCGGGCGGGCGATCCGCCGCTGCAGCGTGAGCAGCGAGAGCGCCGACAGGAGGATGGCCACCACCACGAGGACGCCCGCGATCCAGGTCGCCTGCCGCGCGGCGCCGTCGAGCGCCTCCTGCCGCGCGAGCAGGTCCTCCGTCCCGGCCCGCTGCGCCCGGCTGAAATCGTCGTTCACGGCCGCGTCGAGCGAGTCCACCGCCCGCATCCGGGCGCGCGCCTCGCTTAACGCTCCCAGCTGGGCGAACGCGATCACCTCCTGCACGCGGTTCTCCAGCTTCGTCAGATCTCCGTCGGCGCGGGAGAGGGCGGCTCGCATCGCGATCGGCACGCCGCCGTAGGGCCGCACGGCCACCCGGCCGCTCGCCGCCGCCAGCGCCGCGCGCGCCCGGCGCAACGCCTCGGCGTCGCCCGGTGCCTCGGCCGCGACCACGCGCCGGGCATCGCGCACCGTGGCGGCGACCAGCTGCATGCGGTCGCCCAACGCGCCGAACAGGTAGGAGACCGGCTGCATGTGCTGCCGCAGCTCGGCCGCGCGGGGCAGCAGGCTCGCGGCCAGCATCAGCGACAGGCCCGAGATCGTCAGGATCGAGAGGGCGGACAGCGTCCCGAAGATGAAGCGCAGGCCGGGACCGCGGCCCGCAGTCGAGGAAGCGCCGGTGCCGCCGGTCACGGCCCGACCACCCGGTGCGGCTGGCCCCCGACGACGTGCGCCATCACCAGGCGCGGATGCGCGGCGGGCCCGAACGAGATGGGGCCCGTCACGCCCAGGTAGGGCGGCCGGCTCGCGCCCAGCTCGCGCAGGTACCGCCGGATGGCCGCCCGGCTCGGCCCCACGACGCGGACCGCATCCGCAATGAGCATCAGTGCGTCGTGGCTCATCGCGTCGACGGACTGGGGCGGCTCGCCCGCCACGCGCCGGTAGCGCTCGACGAAAGCGCGCGACAGCGAATCCGGCGCGTCCGGCATCCAGAACGCCACCGCATAGAGCGAGTCGGCCGCCGGGCCCGCGGCGCGCGTCAGCAGCGGGAGCACCAGTGCCCCGTCCCCAGCTACCACCGCGCGCGGGACACCGCGCTCGCGCATCGCCCGGGCGATCGAACCCGCCTCGAGCTGGCGTCCAGCCACCACCACGACATCCGGGACGCCACGCGTCAGCGACGCGGCCACCAGGGTGCGAAAGTCACTCGTCTGGTCGACCGGCACACGGTCCAGCACCGCGACGCCGTGCTGCGCGAGCGCGGCCACGGCGCCGTCGCGCAACCCGGTCCCGTATTCGTCGTTCTCGTAGAAGATCGTCACGCGCGACGCCCGCAGCCCCTCCGCCACGAACGCCGCGATGAACGCACCTTCCACGGAGTCGTCCGGCGCGAGGTTGAACGTCCACGCTCCGGCGCTGTCGAGCAGCCGGCTGGTCGAATTGGGCGTGACCTGAACGATCCCCGCCTCGTTGTAGACCGGCGCCGCGGCCAGCGACGCCCGGCTGCCGCTGTGCCCGACGACGGCGACGATGCCCGGAACGGCCGCCAGCTGCTCCGCGCGCCGCACCTCCACGTCCGCCGGGTCCCCCGCCACCGCGCTGTCGTACACGATCGCCACGCTCGGGCCCTGACCCTGGCGGTGGAGGGCGATCTCCTCGCTCGCCACGGAGATCGCCGCTTGGACGTGGTAGGTGAATGCGAAGCCGATTGCTGCACGCCGATCACTGGTGTGGCATCCCGCCACAGCCATCCCGGCGACGATCGATACTAGAAGAGAGCGACCAACTCCCTGCAACCACATAGCTTGCGCCTCGGTTCCGTCGGCCTGGCACGCGAAGGGGGAACGCGCCGTGCCGCAATTCGTGCCTGTGCCCACCACTGGACGGGCAAGGGCCGTGCCGCGCGGCGCCCGATACCTGGTCTCAGAAAAACGCCGAGGGCGCGACCTGGATCGCGCCCTCGTGCAGCTCCCCGGAGGGGGGGCAGGTCAGCTTCGCGCTAGCGCGGCCAGAGCCAGCCGAACGTGCCGGCAGTCAGGCAGGCGTAGATCAACCCGCTCAGCGCCGTCTTGCAGGCGCTGGACCAGGTGCGCCCCCACCAGATGGCGTCGACGAACACGCCGAGGCCGTATCCCATGAACGACGCCGCGCCGACGATCTGGAAGACGCGCAGGTAGTCCGTCCCCCGGCTGACGGCATGGCTCGCCACGTACGCCGCGAAGAACGACACGACCAGATAGAGGACGAACGACTGGATGAGCGGCTTGCTCATGCTCCATTTCTGCGGCCGGCGCAGCAGCAGGATGCCGCTCGGGCCTTCCTCCACCTTCTTCATCGCCGTCTGCGGATCGGCCGAGCCCATCATGTGCGGGAAGACGTACTGGCCGGGCGCCGGCAGGTTCAGTTTCCGCACGGCATCCCGGAACTGGTCCTCGCCCGGGATGACCTTCCAGTCCGCGTTCTCGTACTTGAACATCATCCAGACGATCGTGCTGCCGACCATCACGATGACGGCGGACAGGATGATCGGCAGCCACAGCATGGGGACCGTCACGTCGTGCATGGCGCGCTCCGGTGTGCGAGTAATCCGATGTCGTGACTCGGGATGCACAAAAGAGCTACCGCGCCAGCGGTTGCGCAAGAGAGGGCCGGGGGCGAAGCTTGGGCGGCCCCACCCTGGGAGCATCCGTGGAGCAGCGTGTCTGGCATCAGTTCTACGACGCCGTCGTTCCGCCGAGCCTGACCTATGAGCCGCTGGTCCTGCCGGAGCGGCTCGAGCGCTCGGCGGCGGCCTACCCCGAGCAGTGCGCCATCGCCTTCCTCGGGACGCACCTGACCTATCGCCAGCTGAAGGACGACGTAGACAGGCTGGCGACGGCGCTGGCGGCTCTGGGCGTCCGGAAGGGGACGCGCGTGGCGGTCCACCTGCCGAACATCCCGCAGACGGTGATTGGCTACTACGCGACGCTCGCGCTGGGCGGGACGGTGGTGATGACGAACCCGCTCCTGGTCGAGCGGGAGCTGGAGTATCAGTGGAACAACGCGGAATGCGAAGTGGCGATCACGGCCGACTTCCTGTACGCCTCGCGCGTGAAGCACATTCGGAACCGGCTGCCGATCAAGCAGTACGTCGTGGCTTCCATTCCCGAGTATCTGCGCTTCCCGCTGAAGCAGTTGGCGCCGCTGAAGCTGCGGCGGATGAAGCCGCCGAGCATCGCGCACGTGGAGCCGGGGCCGGACGTCCACCTGTTCCGGAAGCTGGTGCAGGCGACGGCGCCTGAGCCGCCCAAGATCGACGTCGGCCTCGACGACGTCGCCGCGCTCCAGTATACCGGCGGAACGACCGGCGTCTCGAAGGGGGCGATGCTGACGCACCGCAACCTCTCGAACAACGTCGCCCAGAGCCTCACCTGGATGCACACCGCCCACGGCTCGGAGATCGTGCTGGCCGCCCTGCCTCTGTTCCACGTGTTCGGGATGACGGCGTCCATGAACTACCCCATCGCGGCCGCGGCGACGATGGTGCTGATGCCGAACCCGCGCGACTTCCCCGCCCTGGTCAAGGCCGTCCTGAAGGAGCGGGTCACGCTGTTCATGGGCGTGCCGGCGATGTTCTCGGCGATCATCAACGCGCCGGGCATCGAGCACAAGGACGTCAGCTGCGTGCGGCTGTGCTTCTCGGGCTCGGCGCCGCTGCCGGTCACCGTGCTCGAGCGCTTCGAGAAGCTCACGGGCGCCACGATCGTCGAGGGGTTCGGCCTGACCGAGACCTCGCCCGTCACGCACGTCAATCCGCTCCAAGGCGTGCGGAAGCCGGGGAGCATCGGCATCCCCTTCCCCGACACCGACTCCAAGGTGGTGGACCTGGAGACCGGAACGCGCGAGCTGCCTTCGGGCGAGCCGGGGGAGCTGCTGATCAAGGGCCCGCAGGTCATGGCCGGCTACTGGAAGATGCCGCAGGAGACGGCCGCGGTGCTCAAGGACGGCTGGTTTTCCACCGGCGACATCGCCCAGATCGACACGGACGGGTATCACTGGATCGTGGGGCGCAAGAAGGACATGATCCTCTGCTCCGGCTACAACGTCTACCCGGACGAGGTGGACGACGTGCTGATGAAGCACCCGGCGATACTGGAGGCCGCCACTATCGGGGTACCGCACGAACGGCGCGGCGAGTCGGTGAAGTCGTTCGTGGTGCTGCGGCCGGGCGAGACGGCGACCGCCGAGCAGGTCATCGCGTACTGCCGCAGCAACCTCGCCGCCTACAAGGTCCCGCGGCAGATCGAGTTCCGGACCAGCCTCCCCAAGAGCGGGCTCCTGAAAATCCTGCGCCGCGAGCTGCGCGAGCAGGAGCTGGCGCGCGCCAAGCCGCCGAGAGAGGTCGGATAGCTAACCGACTATTATGAAAGCGCGGAGCCGCCCGGTGGCGGCTCCGCGCTTTCATATAGTTAGTCTAGTTAGTCGGGTTAGGCGGCGGCCGCGGCCGTCACCGCACAATCACGATCTGATTGGCCCCGTAGCACGGAGTGCCAGGGGGGCAGTTCACCGCACCCCACACCGTCGCGCCATTGGTCCAGATCTGGATCATGTCCCCGACGCTGATGGCGGAGGGCGTCGACGCGTAGTACGACCCCTGCGCGCCGACGAAGACGGGGACGGAGTCGCCAACGACGACCCCGGCGTCCGCAGCCGTGTTGGGTGGCGTAGCGTACCACACGTTATACTCGCACCCAGAGTTAGGGGGCCAGCCGACCGGAGTGGTGAACCCACCGCACCATGTGATCACGCGGCTGACGTGACCTTGGTAATCGGACACCCGAGTGAGGACCAGAGAGGCGGGGGCCGGGTCCGCGGGATCGGTGGCGCGCCTGCACCCAACGCCGGTGGCCGCTAGAAGGCCGATCAGAATGGCTAGATGTCGCATGACACACCTCCAAGCGCGGGTGCTAGCCAGTGTGCTGGGCCACTCTTGACAGCAGTCGCTACACCACAGCGACTGCTGGAAACGCCCCCGGGGTCAAGATCACTTGCGCTGACGTCCCTGAGCCGTGCCCCGACATCTGTTAGCGGCGGCCACAGATTGCACGAATTCGGCGGCCAAAAGTGCACACTCGGCCCCGATCCCGCCGGGGGCTGAGCGCCTCACCGGGTAGCAGCCCGCCGGCTCGTCGCCAGATTCGCGGCTTCCCCTCCGGGGTGGAGACGCGATGTACGACTGGGAGCCTCGTGTGCTGCTGCGCCATTACCTGGAGCAAGGTCTCTCCAAGACCGCCATTGCGGAGCGGATCGGCATCAGCCGCCGCTGCGTCTACAAGTGGATCGCCCACGGTGATCTGGACCGCGAGCTTGACGCCACCAGCATCCGGTACCGGCCGCGTCCCACGCAGCTGGATCCCTTCCATGCCCTCATCCGGCAGCGGCTCGAGACCTACCCCGAGCTCACGGCGGTCCGGCTCTTTGCGGAGGCCCGCGCCGCCGAGCTATCCCGGCAGCCTGACCCAGCTCAAGGTCTTCGTCCGCCGCGTGCGGCCCGTCCCGCCGCCGGAGGCGGTGATCCGCTTCGAGACGCCGCCGGGCCAGCAGGGCCAGGTGGACTTCGCCGAGGTCCGCCTGCCGTGGGGCAAGCGCTTCGCCGTGATGTTCGTCCTCGGCTACTCGCGCCTGCTGTGGGTCCAGTTCTACGCCCGCCAGTCGCTGCGCACCCTGATGACCGGCCTCGAGGCGGCCTTCGCCTGCTGCGGCGGCGTCCCGCGCGAGCTGCTCTTCGACCAGCTCAAGGCCGTCATCCTCGAGGACCGGCGCCCCCTGGGCGGCCGCGTCCTCGAAAATCCCGAGTTCCTGCGCTTCGCCGCCCACTGGGGCTTCCGGATCCGCGCCTGCCGCCCCTACCGCGCCCAGACCAAGGGCAAGGTCGAGCGCCCCATCCGCTACGTCCGGCAGAGCTTCCTCTACGGCCGCGCGTTCGCCGGCGACGCCGATCTCAATGCCCAAGCCCTGCACTGGCTCGCGACCGTCGCCAATGCCCGGGACCACGGCACCACCCACGAGCCGCCCGACGTGCGCTTCGAGCGCGACGAGCGCGCGCTCCTGCTGCCGCTGGCGCCGCGGCCGTACCGCTCCCTAGTGCTGCTGCCGGACACCGCGCCCGTCGCGCGCCCGACCATGGCGCCGGTGCCCCACATCCCGGTCGAGCGCCGGCCGCTCACCGCTTACGCCCAGCTCGCGGCCGCGCGATGAAGCCCGCGCCCTCGCTCCGCGACCGGCTCCGCGCGCAGCTCGCCGACCTCAAGATGCCCGGCGCGCTCGAAGCCCTCGACGACATCCTGGCTCGCATCGACGGCGGCCACCTCAAGGCCCCCGAGGCCCTGGAGGCGCTCCTGGGGGCGCAGATCACGCTGCGTAATGCCCGCCGCCTGGTCGCCGCCATGCGCTCCTCGCGCCTGCCGGCCGTGAAGACTCTGGCCGACTTCGACTTCAGCTTCCAGCCGGCCCTCCAGCGCGAGCAGATCGACAGCCTCCACACCCTCGGCTTCGTCGAGCGCCGGGAAAACGTCATCTTCCTCGGGCCGCCGGGCGTCGGGAAGACGCACCTCGCGATCAGCCTGGCGATCGCCGCCGCCCAGAGCGGCCGCCGCGTCTACTACGGCACCCTGGCCGACCTCATCACGTCGCTCGAGGAAGCGCAGGCCGCCGGGCACCTCAGCCAGCGCCTGAAGACCCTGATCTTCCCCTCGCTCCTGGTGGTCGATGAGCTGGGCTACCTGCCCATCAGCCGCACCGGCGCGATGCTCTTCTTCCAGCTCATGAGCCGCCGCTACGAGACCGCCTCCACCGTCCTGACCAGTAACAAGGGCTTCGAGGACTGGGGCGAGGTCTTCGGGGACGACGTCATGGCCAGCGCCCTCATTGATCGGCTCGTGCACCACTGCCACATCGTCAACATCCGGGGCAACAGCTTCCGGATGCGCCAGCACGCCGATCTGCAGCAGCTGCTCAGCCCGCAGCCCGAGCCCGGCTCAGGCCGCGCCACCCCTCGCCGCCGCCACCGGCAGGAGGCCCTGACCTCCTAGGGGTGTCACCCCCCGCCAGAGTGTGCACTTTTCGCCGCCGTTTTCGTGCACTTCGAAACCGCCGTTGACAACATCACGTATAAGCCTCGGCTTTGCCGATGGCAAGGCCGCGCCGCCCCCGAGCGCCGACAGGAACTGTCCAAATTGCCCGAGCGGCGACGCTCCACTCAGCGTAGTGCACATTTGTCTCTGACCAGAACCAGCCGGCTGTGCCGTCCGGCCCCGTCCCAGCATAGAGCGCGGTGGTGGCCCCCGGGAATCAGACCGCGGCATCGGAGAGAAGCGCCGCGCGAAGAGGTGGCTCGCCCGCAATCGTCAGCCTCGGTCGCCCCGTGCGAATTCCGATCGGACTACTCGCCGTAGTGCGGAGCGCCGCCTAACGCTCGCATGACGGGGGCGCCATATGATGATGACACGCGCAGCGCATTGGACGGGGGGATTCCCATTCGAGGGGGGGAGCCATGAAGCTCTTACGCCTGGGGCTCCTTGCCGCCGCATGTTTCTTGTACGGCTGCATGGAGCAGCGCCCGCCGGTTACCGCGGTCGCAATGCAACAGAGGGCGGACATGCAAGCCAGTTCCGTGGGGCCTGATAGCGCCCAGCTCGTCGGATACGTACGAATGCCTGCCGGCTGGTTTCATGCCTCCTGCGTGCACCAGATTCCGCCCGGTGCAGTAGTCAGTCGCGACTGGGTGGTGACCCTCAAGGATGGAACGAGTTATCAGATTCCCCAATGTCCCTTCCCCGCATTCCTGACGCTACCAGAGGTGGGCGGCGGCACCTCCAATGCTGGCAGTGGCGCCATCGCTGGCCCGACTGATGCAGGATGGGACGCCTGGGACTCGATCGTAGCTCCGGGCGGCGACTCGTATCGGTCCATCGAGGCCGACTTCTACGTGCCACCCAAGCCGGTCCACGTTTACAGCAAGAGCACGAAAGATCGCTACTTCGTGTTCCCGTCGCTCCAGAGCTCGGGCTCCAGACCGAGATACATCCTTCAGCCGATACTCCAATACGGCTACAGTGACTACCAACAAGATTCTATGTCCAGCTGGACCCTGACGGCGGCGTGGGTTGACGGCCTGACCGGGAACTACGCAGTCGGAAGCTCGGTCGCCGTGTCGCCGGGGGATACGATAACTGGCATGATTTGGGCATCATCGTGCTCGAACGGCTTGTGTACTTGGGAGGTCTGGGCCGTCGCCAATTTGTCGGTCTTCCGTCAATCCCTCCTTCAGATTCAGGACAGCGATTACTACGTCCAAGCCAATGGCGGCGTCGTGGAGACCGGCGGCAACATCGTATCGTGCGATTATTTCCCGGCCAGTTGGGTCCAGTTCACTGGGATTCAGGTCTCTGACCGATCTGGCCCGATAAGCCCGTCCTGGCGTCCCGCTACTATCTCGCCTCGATGGGTGGACTGCAGCTTCGACGCAGTTCCCACAACGAACTCGGTGATCCTCTTCGAGAACGCGCCGAACACGACCAGCCTCAGCACGAATCCACAGCAGCCCGAGCAGGGTCAGTCGTTCTCGCTGACGATTAACGGCTCGTACTTCAATCCCGATTCCGTGCAAATCTTCTATCACCTTTCCAGTTGCAACCCAGGATACTGCAACTACGTGGATTCCAACTCCGCCTTGAGTGGAAAGACCTATAGTCAACTGACGGTGGCGTCCATGGAGCTCGGAGCCCCCGGCACCTGGACCTTCCAGGTGCGCAACTCGCCGTATGGGCCTCTGTCAAGCCCCGCACTTGTACTGAACATTCAGGCGCCGACCCTGTCCGTTACGATCAACGGCTCGACCCGCGTGCCGGCCCGCCACCTCTGCACTTGGACCGCAGCGACATCGGGCGGCACGGAGCCGTACACCTACTCGTGGACCGTGAACGGCAACCCCGCTGGCGACGGCAGCGACACGCTGACGATCACCACGCCGAGTAGTGCCTTCACGATCGCTGTGACGGCTACTGATGCGAACAATCTCCAAGGTCGAGCGAGTCTGTCGGTCAGTATTGGCGGCAGCAGTTGTCAATCCCAGTAGCCTGTCGCGCAAGATGCGCGGGGCCCCGTGTACTCCGCTGGCACGGGGCCTCGGGCGTTCGGCGGATGCGCCCTTGGGTCGCGAGCCCGGTGTTCACTGAGCTTGAGTAGGCGAGCCAGGGGCGGTCGCCGCCTTGCCTCGCGGGCGGCGACCGGCTTTTCTTTCCGGATCGTGCTCCACGACACACTGCGCCGCCCGCTCACCAGCCTGCGGCTCTCGCTCACCGACCGCTGCAACCTCCGGTGCCGCTACTGCATGCCGGAGGAGGAGTACGTCTGGCTGCCACGCGCTTCCATCCTCTCCTTCGAGGAGATCCAGCGGCTGGTGGGGATCTTCGCCGGGCTGGGGGTGCACAAGGTGCGGCTCACGGGGGGCGAGCCGCTCCTCAGACACGACGTCCCAACCCTGGTCGGGCTCCTGGCGCGGGAGACCCGCCTCGCCGACCTGGCCCTCACGACCAACGGGATGCTGCTGGCGGGCGCGGCCGCGGATCTCCGCGCCGCGGGGCTGCACCGCGTGACCGTGAGCCTGGATACGCTCAAGGCCGACCGGTTCGAGGCCTACACGCGGAGCACGCGGCACAGCGACGTGCTGGCGGGGATCGCGGCCGCGCGCGCGGCCGGGTTCCAGCGGCTCAAGATCAACACCGTCGTCGTGCGTGGCTACAACGAGGACGAGCTGGCGGATCTGATCGAATACTGCCGCGCGAACGATGCCGAGTGCCGGTTCATCGAATACATGGACGTGGGCGGCGCCACCCGATGGTCCATGGACCAGGTGGTGTCGCGGCGGGAGATGCTCGATGCGCTCACGGGGCGCTACGGCGCGCCGCAGCCGGTGGGCGCCGTCGCGGACGGCGCCGCGCCCGCCGAGGAGTTCGTTCTGCCGGACGGCACCCACTTCGGCATCATCGCCTCGACGACGGCGCCGTTCTGCCGCGCCTGCGACCGCAGCCGCATCACCGCCGACGGCACCTGGTACCTGTGCCTCTATGCCGAGCGCGGCATCAGCCTGCGGGACGCACTGCGCTCGGGGGCTTCCGACGATGAGATCGCCCGGCGGATCGCCGCGACGTGGACCGGGAGGTCGGACCGGGGGGCGGAGCAGCGGCTGGAGGTCACGGCTCGTGGCGCCCTGTACCAGGTGGAGGCCCTGCGCAGGGATCCGCACAGGGAGATGCACACACGGGGCGGGTGAAACGTCAGAGGTGAGACGAATATGTGAGAGGTGAGAGGGCGAAAGGCGTGAGGGGTGATAGGGGGAAGGCGTGAGAAGGAAATCGGCGGCCCTCTCACTTCTCGCGTATGCCTCTCACCTCTCACTTTGCCTTACGTCTCACCGAGCGCCTCGCTCACAATCCTCTGCTGCTCAACCAGGTGCGCGCTGGGGTATCCCTCGGCCGACGACGCGCGTTCCGGCCGCCCCACGTAGCGCAGCGCGACGTCCCCCGCCCTGGTTCGCGGCGCCAGGTCGCGCAGATGGTGCGCGAGGTAGCGCCACGCCCCCTTGTTCCGCGGTTCCTCCTGCAGCCAGACCAGCTCCCGCAGGTTGGGGTACGCCGCGACCAGAGAGCGGAGGTCGTCCTTGGGCAGGGGGTAGAGCAGCTCGACGCGCCCAATGGCGGTGCGTCGGGATGCCTTGCGCTCCTCGGTGGCTGCCACGTCGTAGTACACTTTGCCCGAGCAGAGCACCAGGCGCTCGATCTCCTCGCGGCGCCCCGGCGCCCCCGGATCCTCGAGCACCTGACGGAAGCAGCCGTCCGACAGCTCGTCCAGGGCCGAGAGCGCGAGCGGATGGCGCAGCAGGCTCTTCGGGGTCATCACGACCAGTGGCCGCGCGTCGCCGAGCCGTGCCTGGCGGCGGAGCAGGTGGAAGTACTGCGCCGGCGTGGTGGGATTCGCGATCCGGATGTTCTGCTCGCCGGCGAGCTGCAGGAAGCGCTCCACCCGCGCGCTCGAGTGCTCGGGACCCTGCCCCTCGTAGCCGTGCGGCAGGAGCAGGACCAGGCGCGAGCGCTCCGACCACTTCACCCGCCCCGACACGATGAACTGGTCGATGATGATCTGGGCGCCGTTCGCGAAGTCCCCGAACTGCGCCTCCCAGAGGACCAGGCACTCGGGCGCTTCGGCGCTGTAGCCGTACTCGAAGCCCAGCGCCGCGAACTCGGAAAGCGGGCTGTTGTGCAACTCCATCGGCGCGCGCGCACGAGCCAGATGCTGGATCGGCGCCCAGCGTGCGCCGCTCTTCGCGTCGTGCAGCACCAGGTGCCGCTGGCTGAAGGTCCCGCGCTCGGTGTCCTGCCCCGTCAGCCGGATCGGGACGCCCTCGACCAGGAGCGAGGCGAACGCCAGCGCCTCGGCGTGCGCCCACTCGAGGCCGCCCCCCTCCGCGACGCTCTTGCGGCGCCGCTCGAGCTGCCGGAGCAGCTTGGGATGGACCGTGAAGCCGTCGGGCCAGGAATGCAGCTCGCGGTCGAGCGCGCGCAGGTCCTCCTCGCGAACGCCGGTCTCGGGATCGCACTCCTCCTGCGCGGGCGCGAGCTCCTCGCTCTCGTGCGGTTTCAGCGCCGTGCCGACGCCGTCCCCTTCCTTCCCCTGCGCCTTGACCGCCTGCTGCACCGCAGCCAGCCGGTCGTAGGCGGCCTGCGCCTCCGCCTCCACGGCCTCGCGCGCGACCACGCCCTCGGCGACGAGGTGCTCCGCCCACTGCTCGCGCACCGTCGGCAGCGCCGCGATGCGCTCGTACATCTGCGGCTGGGTGTAGGCCGGCTCGTCGGCCTCGTTGTGGCCGTGCCGCCGATACCCGACCAGATCGATGATGACGTCGCCGCGGAACCGCTCGCGATACGCCATCGCCAGCCGCACCGCCGCCAGGCAGGCCGCCGGGTCGTCCGCGTTGACGTGGATGATCGGATGGTCGAACCCCTTGGCCAGGTCCGACGCGTAGTCGGTCGAGCGCGCTTCGCGCGGGTCGGTCGTGAAACCCAGCTGGTTGTTGGTGATGATGTGGACCGTGCCGCCCGTAGTGTAGCCCGCCAGCCGGGCCAGGTTCAGCGTCTCGGCCACCACGCCCTGCCCGATGTACGCCGCGTCGCCGTGGATCAGGACCGGCAGCGCGACCGACGGATCGTGCCGCAATGCCGGAGCACGGCGGTCGGTCTGTCGCGAGCGCGCCCGCCCCTCGACCACCGGGTTCACGGACTCGAGGTGACTCGGGTTCGGCGACAGCTTCACCGTCAGCGCCGCACCCGACGTCGTCGTGTAGGTGCCCTGCGCTCCCAAATGGTACTTCACGTCGCCGGTCGCCCCGTCGGCCTCGCCGACCGGCCCGCCCTCGAACTCCGCGATCACCGATTCGTAGGGCATGCCGACGATGTGCGCGAGCACGTTCAGGCGCCCGCGGTGCGCCATCCCCAGCACGACTTCGCGCGAGCCGCCCGCGGCCGCGAGGTCCATCACCAGATCGAGCATCGGGACCAGCATGTCCACGCCCTCGATCGAGAACCGCTTCTGCCCGAGGTACGCCTTGCCCAGGAACCGCTCCAGCGTCTCGACCTCGGTGAGCCGCGTCAGCAGACGGCGCTGCTCGGCGGGCGGCGGCGGCGCGAGGTGCGCGCCGGTCTCGATGGTCTGCCGCAGCCACACGCGCTCCTCGTGGCTGCCAATGTGCTCCTTCTCGTAGGCGATCGTCCCGCAGTACGTGGCGCGGAGATACGGCAGCGCGTCGGCGAAGGTCGCGCCGGGCACGCCGATCCGCAGCACGGAGGCGGGGACGCGGTGCATCATCTCCTCGGTCAGGCCGATGGTGGCGGGATCGTAGGCGGGGTCGCCCGCCGGCTCGCTCCCGAGCGGATCCAGCCGGGCGCCCAGGTGCCCGTGGGTGCGGAACGCCTTGACCACCGACATCGCCAGCGCCACGGCCAGCGCATCGCCGGGGCCGGCCTCGGCCCCGACGGCAGGCGGCGCAGCCAGCCCGACCGACGCCGCCTCCGCCATCGTGAGCGGCGGGAGGCCGCGTGCGCCGTTCTCGAACAGCGCGCGCCACTCGTCGTCCACCGAACGCGGGTCGCGCAGGTACTGCTCGTACATCGCCTGCGCGTAGCCGGCGTTCATCGTACTGAAGGGGTTCACGCTCTAAAGATAGCAGGGGCCAGAAGCGGGACGGCAGGAGAGTAGGGAGACGGAGAGTCGCGAGCGGTTACGAGCGAGGAGGGGGGATGCTCCGTCGGCGGTCGCGCCGGTCCTACCGCGGCAGCACGTCCGTGGCGAGACGGATCTCCGTTCCGAGACCACCCCACCGCAGCAGCGAATCGGTGCACACTTGCCCGGCACTCCGACAGGTATAGTTGACGTACGACATCGACGCGCCCGAGTACCAGAAGCGCAAGCTGTCGCCCACCTCGGCGAACGCGGAGCGATAGACCACGGTCGAGAACAGGCCCGCCGAATCCTCGCCTGCGACCAGCCAGGTGGTGTCTCGCGGGGTCCACTGCACGCCGTCCGTGCTGAGCGCCAGGTACAGCTTCTTGGTCAGACACGAGTCCGCCCGCGTCTTCACATTGGTCGCCAGCATCCACGTGGAGAGGGAGGCAACCCAACGCACGAATACGTGCCACGGCGACAGGCCGGCCAGCGTCACCGCGAGGGGTGAGGACCACACGAGCCCATCCGCGGACGTACGCATATCGATGTGCGTGTCCATCCCCAGGCCGCAGTGCCCGCTCACCGTCCACATCCGCCATTCACCCGTCGTCCGGTGGACGACGCTCGGTGAGAGCGCCTCTCCGCCCCCCGTCGCGAGCACCATCGCAGGACTCGACCAGTGGACCGCGTCGGACGTCCGCATGAGCCAGACGAAGTCGGAATCCATCGTGAACGACCGGTAGTACAGCCACAGCTCCCGCGATTCGGGGACGAACACCAGGGCCGGATCCGAAAGATCCTCCTCGTGACGCTCCGGACTCGGTGCGGCCACGGGATTCACCGTGCCGGGCTCCACCTGCCAGGTGACGCCGTCGTCCGATGCATACACCGAAGGATTCTCGAACACCGCGCCGGCCGCGGGATACGGCGTCAGCACCAGGTGCCAGGCGTGAGCGAAGATCCCCGGCGGCGTGTACACGACGTCCGGGTGGACTACCTGACCCGATCCCTCGTAGGTAGCGATGGCTTCCGGAGTGATCGCGCGCCCCGGGTGCACTACCGACGGAGGCGTGAAGCTGGTGGGCTCGGGCGCCGTGGTACCATGCTCGCAACCGACGAGCACGGCCGCGACGAGCGCGAGAGCCATGGGCCGCGCAGCGCGGGGGACACTCACTTCTCCCCAGGTAACAGCCGGCCGCGACGCCTACCATTCACCGTTGGGTAGGCTGATTACCTCCGAACGGTCGTGCCGGGCCCCCTGCTACGCCCCGAGCGCCTTGTCGATCGTGACCACGTCCACCAGCCCGCGGACACCGTACAGCGCCGGGAGGACCCGCTCCGGCGGGAAGCGGCGGCGCAGCTCAGCGACTTTCTCCGTGCCGGCGCGGTACGCCGGCAGGTACATGCGGCCCATCAGCGGGTGCCGGCCCCAGGCGCCGGAGAGCTTGTCGGCGCGCTCCGGCGTGCACAGGTACTCGCGGCGCAGCACCTCCGCGACCTCCGCCTGCGGCCACCCCTCGTGCCAGGTGAGGTACGACGATTGGTTCTTGGCGTCGTCCTGCAACAGCGCGAGCAGCACCCCGATCTGGCGGTCGTCGCCCGGGAGCTGCTCGATCTCCGTCACGCCGTGCGCGATGAGGATCGCGTTGTTCGCGATCCCCTCCGCCAGCGCCGCGTGGCGCGTGTTCATCGTCAGCACCGTGCCCTCGAACCCCACCTTGCCGCGCCGGTACAGCGCCTGGTAGTAGGCCGAGTTCGTGACGTGCCCCGGGACGACCTCGTGGCTCACCAGCTGCTCGAACTCCGGGACCGAGATCTCGAGGGACACGTTGATCTCGTACGTCGCCTCGTACTCCGGCGTCCCGTCCGCCTGCCGCGCCCGGCCGAGGTAGTTCATCGAGCCGGAGAACCAGGCGTCCCGGATCGGCAGGAAGGTGATGTTCGCGCGGGGCACGGCCTTGAGCGCCGCCGGGAGGTACGGCACGAGATTGCGCACCGCGAGCGCGTCGTAGCGCGCGATGAACGCGGCCGCGAGGTCGGGGATGGAGGGCCGCGGCACGAGGCGCGCGCTCCGCCACGCCGACACGCTCTCAAGCAGCCGCTCGTCCGAGTCCACCGGGAAGCCGCCGCGCTCGAGCAGCTCGGCTACGCGGCGCCGCTTCGGCCCGGGATCCGACGGCTCCGGCGGCCGGCCGGTGGACGCCACCACGCAGCGCTCGTAGGGGACCTTCTCGCCGCGGCCCAGCATCTCCATCGCGAGGTCCCACATCGCCTCGAACGAGAGCGCCAGCCCCTTGAGGTAGGCGCGCCGGAGGCGCCCGCCGACCTTCGCTTCGCCTGCCAGGGCGGCGATCGCGCCCTTCAGGTCGACGGCCGCAAGGTAGGCGTCGATGGCGGCAAGGTCGGGCTGCTTCGCCGTCACGCCGCCGGTCGCGCGCAAGCGCGCGGCGGTCGGATGCGTGTACGCCTGCGGCAGCGGCTCGTCCGAGAACCACGAATCGGCGATGAACCGGCCGGTGCCCGACGGGTTCATCACATCCCCGCCCCACAGCGTGTCGAGGCCGAGGATGGCGTCGGCGATCGAGCTCATGCGGCCGCCGCCTCCTCCTTCGCGCGTCGCACCGAACCGAACCACAGGTAGCAGCAGAGGCCCACGAACAGCAGCGCCGAAACGAGTTGCGAGACCATCGGATTGTCGTAGAACGGCGTCTTGACCAGGCTCTCGCCGTACCAGGGGAACAGGCGGAACGCGGCCCCCAACACGCCGCCCAGCGCCCCGCCCGCCATCAGCCCGGAGGCGATGACGACGCCGCGCTCGCGCATCCGCGCGCCGGCTCGCCCGCCGATGCGCTCGGACCGCCGGCCGACGTAGTAGGCGAGGAACCCGCCGACCAGCGCCGGCGAGTTGAGCTCCAGCGGGAGGTACATCCCGAGCGCGAAGGTGAGCGAGGGCACGCCGAGCATCTCGGTGATGAGGGCGACCATCGCCCCGACGCCGAAGAGGAGGTACGCCACCGGCTGCTGGCTCATGAAGCCCTGCACCAGTGCCTTCATGATGGACGCCTGCGGCGACGCCAGCACCGCGCGGGCATCCCCCGGCAGCGCCTCGCCGAACTGGAAGGTCTTCGCCAGCATGATGATCGTCAGCGCCGAGACGATCGACGCGGCGATCACGCCCAGGAACTTCACCCGCTCCTGCACCTGTGGCGTCGCCCCGAGCCAGTACCCGGTCTTGAGGTCGGTGATGAACTGGCCCGAGACCGAGAGCGCGGTGCACACGACGCCGGCGATCGCCATCACGAAGAACATGCCGGTCGTGCCCGAGAGCCCGAACCGGAGCAGCACGACCGACGAGATGATGATGGTCAGCATGGTCATGCCGGATACCGGATTCCGCGCCACCGTGGCGATGGCGTTCGCGGCGACCGACGTGAAGAAGAACGAGAAGACCAGCGTCAGCGCGAGGCCGACCAGCACCACGTTCAGCGACGTGTGCAGGCTGGAGAAGAACACGCCGGCCGCCAGCGCGGTCACCACGAGGCCGACCAAGATGGACACCACCGACATGTCCCGGTCGGTCCGCTCGTCCGAGGCCTTCTCTCCGGTGCGGAACGCCTTGAGGGCGATGCCGAACGAGCCCGCCACGATCCGGAGCGACTTCACGATCCCGAAGATGCCCGCGGTGGCGATGGCGCCGACCCCCACGAACCGCACGTAGCCGCGGAAGATCTGCGTCGCGCTCATCCCCGCGATGGACGCGGTGGCGGGGTAGACCACGTCGGGCAGGTGCCGCCCCACGAACCAGATCATCGGCACCAAGACGAAGTTCGACAGCACGCCGCCGGCGCACAGCACCATCGAGGACCGGAGGCCCATCACGTAGCCGAGCCCCAGGATGAAGCCGATCGCGTCGAAGTTGAAGACGACCTTGGCCCGCTGCGCGACGGCCTCGACCGCCGGGATGAACCGGAAGTCCACGTACTCCCTCCACACCTGGAAGGTCGTGACGAAGAAGTCGTAGACGCCGGCGATCAGCGTCGCCTCGAGCAGCAGCCGCGCCTGGGAGCCGCCCTTCTCTCCCGTGACCAGGACCTCCGTGATGGCGGTCGCTTCCGGGTAGGGGAACTGGCCATGCATCTCGCGCACGAAGTAGCGCCGCAGCGGGATCAGGAACAGCGTCCCCAGCACGCCCCCGGCGAGGCAGATGAAGATGGTCTGCAGGGGATGCGGATTGAGCTGCAGAATCCACAGCGCCGGCAGGGTGAAGATGGCGCCGGCCACCACCGACCCCGCCACGCCGCCGATGCCCGTCATGATCACGTTCTCGAGCAGAGTGGAGCGCCGGCCGTACACGCGCGCCAGCCCGATCGCCAGGATCGAGATCGGGATTGCCGCCTCCATCACCTGCCCGACCTTCAGGCCGGAGTACGCGGAGGCCACGCTGAAGACGACGCAGAAGACCAGCCCCCAGCCGACGGCCCGCCAGGTGGCCTGAGGAACATCCTGGCCGGCGGGAATGACGGGCTGATAGACCTGGCCCACTGCCAGCGGTGTGTAGGCGTTTTCGGGAAGGGACGTCGTGTCCGGCGCGGTCATGGAGGCTCCGGCAGATGTTGGCGCCAGCGCGTGCAAGAAGTGTGCGGGGGTGGTATACCTACCTCCCCATGATCCACGAGCACCACCTCACCGTCCGCCGCACCGCCCGGTACTACGTGGACGGGGCCCTGGACCGCGCCGTCCGCGACGTCTGGATCGCCTGTCACGGCTACGGGCAGCTCGCCGCCGAGTTCCTCGCGGACTGCGCGAGCCTGCGGGCGGCCGGGCGCGCGATCGTGGCTCCCGAAGCGCTGTCGCGCTTCTACTTCGAGGGCGGGTTTCACGGCCCGGACAGCAAGGTGGGCGCGACCTGGATGACGCGGGAGGACCGGCTGGCGGAGATCGAGGACTACGTCGCGTACCTCGACGCGCTGCACGACGAGGTCTTCGCGCGGGTGGACCGGAAGACCGCAAAGCTCACCGTGCTCGGCTTCTCACAGGGCACCGCCACGGTCTCGCGCTGGGTCTCGACCGGGCGAGTGAAGCCTGATCGGGTGATCCTGTGGGGAGGGCTCCTGCCTCCGGACCTCGACCTCGACGCCGCGACGGGCGCCCTGGCGCGAGCCGAGCTGGTGCTCGTCACGGGGCGCCGCGATCGCTTCGTGGACGACGAAAAGCTGTCCGCGCAGGTCGCGGCACTGGAGCGTATCGGGATCACGGCCCGCACGGTCCGCTATCCCGGCGGGCACCGCCTGAACGCGGAGATCCTCGCGGAGCTCGCGCGCTCGCTCGGCTGACGTCGCGCGTCCCCCTCACCTACCTGCCGCGCCGCGCTCCGCCCCCGCCCCCCGGTGCCAGCCGCTGGGCCAGCCAGTCCGCGAGCGTATCCAGCACGTCGTGCCCGATCGCCGTGTCCTTGAGCGCGGGGTACTCGCTCGGCGATCCGTCCGTGGGCGAGACCAGGAAGAGGTGGTTGAGGTGCGGGAAGACGTGCTCGGTCACGTCGCGGTTCCCGGCCGCGCGCATCGCGGCGGCAAGGGTGTCGGCCTGCCCGGCGCTGACCTGGCGGTCCACCTCGCCCTGGAGGATCAGCACCGGCTGACGGACCCGGCGCGCCGCGGTCAGCGGATCGTAGACGCGGAACCACTTCATCCAGGGTGAGGTCGTCGCGGAGTCGCCGAGCACCTGGCGGATCGCCTCCGCCTCGAGCTCGGAGCGGCGCTGCGGCGTGAGATCGCTCGCGCGCTCGAACGGGCCGATCGCCTGGTCCCTCAGCACCTGCGTTCCCGGCTTCGCCGAGCCCGCCATCAGGACGATCGCCGCGATCTCGGGATCGCGCGCCGCCACCATCGGCGCGATGATTGCGCCCTCGCTGTGACCGACCAGCGCGATGCGCCCGGGCGCGATCTCCGGCCGGCCCCGCAGCCACGCCACCTCGGCGGCGACGTCGCCCGCGAAGTCCTCGGTCGTCGCCGCGTGCGCGTCCCCCGTGGAGGCGCCGAAGCTCCGGTCGTCCACCCGCAGCACGGCGATCCCGGCCTCCGCCAGCCGCTCGGCGATCTGGCGGAACGGGCGGTACCCCTGCACCAGCGGCCAGAGATTCTCGTCGCGGTCCTGCAGGCCGGAGCCGGTGATCATGACGGCGGCGGCGTACGGCGCGCGACCCTGCTTCGGGAGCGTCAGCGTCCCGCCGAGGGAGAAGGTGTCGCCGCTCGCCGGCCGCACCGGCACGCGCACCTCCACGGCCGTGTACGGAGCGTCGGCCGGCGCCGCGTAGTCGGGTGTCGGACGGTGCATCCCCGGCAACGGCGCCAGTGTGTCCCCGCTGACCCACCGCTCGACACGCAGGCGCTGCACGGAGACGTCCATCAGCGCGACCCGGCCCGCGGCATCGAGCACCATCGGCGCGTCGGCGCCGCCGCCGGAGACGCGCGCCGAGTCGCCGTGGATCGTGACCGTGAAGGAGACCGCGGAATCCGCTTCCACGCCCCACACGCGATAGGCCGTGTCACGCCGCCCCGCCCGGTTCACCAGATCGAACAGAGGGGCGAGGGTCTGCGAGGCCATGAAAGCGTCCACGGGCGTAGCGGCCTTGCTCCACCGCCGCTCCCGGTTCGCGCCGGCGCGGCGGATCTGCGTGAAGCGGAGGCTGTCCCCCGCGGCCACCGCCTCGTAGGTGAGCATCAGGGTGTCGGCCGTCAGGTTGTAGGCCTCGAGCAGGAACCGCGTCGCGTGGCCGGCCGCGTCGAACTCGGTGCTCGTCGTCATCCGCAGGCCGAGGAGCGGAATCTCCATGGAGGTCTCGAGCCGGGAGGCCGTCCGCCTGTACGTTTCGCGCCCCAGCTCGGCGCCGGACTGGAAGAGGCGGTAGAGCCCCGCGTCCACGACCGGTTCCTGCGCGCGCGCCGCCGGCGCGGCCAGCAGCGCCGCCAGCGATGCCGCCGCGACGGGCCACCCGAAATACCCACGCACGTTCGTCATCTCCGTTCTCCCTTTTCAGACTTCGCGGCCGCCGCGCGTTGATTGTGAAGAGGTTACGGTGCCTGCGCCGGGCTCCGCGGGAGCGGTTCCGGCAGGTCGGCCACCACGTACGCCATCACCGCCATCGCCGCCACGCACTCGGCCATCTCGTGCGGGTCGAGCTTGTCCACGGTGTCGGCGTCGCTGTGGTGGTACCAGAAATAGCGCGAACCCTCGGTGTTGAGCCCCATCCCCGGCACGCCGCGCTCCATGATGGGGCCGATGTCGGTCCCGCCGCCGCCCCTGCTGATCGTGTCGGCGCCGATGCGTGAGAGCAGCCGGCCGACGCGGCGGACGATCGCGAGGCCGGAGTCGGAGCCGGAGAACCCGAAGCCCGAGGGGCGGAAGACGCCGCCGTCGGACTCGATGGCGAGGACGTGCCGCGCCAGGTCGGCGGCGTGCGCGTCGCGATACGCCTCGCCGCCCCGGTCGCCGTTCTCCTCGTTGACCCAGGCGACGACCCGCACGGTGCGCCGCGGCCTCAGGCCGAGGCGCTGCATCAGACGCAGCGCCTCCCAGGCGACGATCACGCCGCCGCCGTCGTCCATCGCTCCGGTGCCGACGTCCCAGGAGTCGCTGTGGCCGCCCATCACCACGACCTCGTCGGGGTCGGTCGAGCCGGTGATCTCGGCCACGGCGTTGCGCGACGGAGCGTCGGGGAGCATGTGCGCTTCCATCCTGAGCCGGACGACGACGGACTGACCGCGCAGCTGCATCCGATGCAGCATGGCCGCGTCCTCGATGGAGATGGCGGCGAACGGGATCGGCTTGACGGTGGAGTCGTAATACGTGGCCCCGGTGTGCGGCTCGCGCATCTCGAACGGCGAGACGGAGCGGAGCAGCGCCGCGACCGCCCCCACCTTCGCGGCGGCGACCGCGCCGTGCGCGCGGTACTGCACCGTCACGCCGTAGGACACGTACGGCGCGTCGAACAGCACGATCTTGCCGCGGGCTTCGGCGGCGCGCGCGGCGAGCTCGTCGTAGTCACTCACCACGAGGACGGGCGCGGTGATCCCCCCCTTCGGCGTCCCGATGCTGCCGCCCAGGCCGAGCATCGGCAGGCGGGTCCGCCGCGGCTCGATCAGCTCGACCGACTCGGCGCCGCG
This sequence comes from uncultured Gemmatimonadales bacterium, assembly GCA_963835535.1. Taxonomy (GTDB): domain Bacteria; phylum Gemmatimonadota; class Gemmatimonadetes; order Gemmatimonadales; family JACORV01; genus Fen-1245. The sequence continues at coordinate 19,450 of CAWIFL010000010.1, read as the reverse complement.
CACCCAGTGCGGCACCATCGCGCGCTCGCCGTGGACGTGCTCGAGGCCGTCGCTCCGCATCCGGTCCAGCATCCAGTCGATGGCCCGCTCGAGGCTCTCGGAGCCGCTGAGGCGGTTCCCGAACCGGTCCGTCAGCTCGGCGACGCGCTGCCAGGCGGAGCTGTCCGCGAGCGCCGCGTCGATCAGCCGGTCCGCCACCGCGCGGTAGCGGACGTCGATGGACGCGGTGTCGGGGGCCTGAGCGCGGAGCGGCAGGGCGGCGCCGGCAGTGGCGATGGCGAGCGTGAGAGACAGGGCTGAGCGCATGGGGATCGGGGAGTGGGGAGTGGGGAGTGGGGAGTGGGGCCGCGAAGGGTACGAAAAGCACCGGCGCCGGGCAAGCGCCCGACGCCGGTCACGTCCATCGTGCGTCGGCCCGGCGGATCAGAACATCAGCCAGGTCACCAGGTACAGCGTGTTGTTGTCCGACGCGTTGCGCCCTCCGCCGTCGTAGTTGTTCGCCCGGCCGTTGAACTTCCCGTAGGCGGTGTACTGCAGGCTGATGCGGGCGTTCTGCCACGCGTTGTAGTCCACCTCCGCGAGCAGGCCCGTCGTGTTGGGGCTGCCCGCGAGGCTCCCGGTGACGGCCCCCGCCGGATACAGCGTCGGGTCGGTCGTCCCGGTGCTGAAGAAGGGCATGGCCGAAAACGCATACCGCTGCCCCACGTGATACGTGCCGCGCACCCGGAAGACGTTCACCGTCTGCGACGTCACGCTCGCGGCCCCGGCCGCCACGCTGGCGTCCATCGAGCGCATCTCGTGGATCCACGTTCCCGCGAGCGTCAGCTCGTTGTGCCCGAACGGCCGCATGTACTCGAAATCCAGCGCCAGATCGGTGTACGTGTCGGCGTCGCCGCCGGGGACGAACGATCCGGGCTGCCGCTTCGCGTACATCCCGTACGTGCCCACCTCGAGGTAGTTGTCCCCGAACGCCTTCGTGTACGCGAGCCGCCAATAGGGCGCGACGCCGTTGATGATGCCGCTCGCCGTGGAGTCGAACGGCTGCGCCGTGCCGAGCGGCGACGACCGGTACGCCCCAACCTCAGCGTACACGGCGTTGTTCCAGTACAGGAACCCGCTCAGACCCGCCACCTCGCCGCCGAGCGTGCCGTCGATCAGCGTCGACGTCGCGGAGCCGGGCGCCACCGCGGAGCTGACGTACGGGAAGCCCCATGCCGGCGTGCTGTTCCACAGATCCTGCACCGTGGGGTTGTTGTTGATACTGAGCCCGAACGTCGTCGGTTGGGACGCCAGCGTCCCCTGCGTCGCGAAACGCAGGCTGGTGTTGTCCAGGTCGATCGACCCCGACTGCGGATCGTACGTCAGCTGGACGAAGGCCCCGATCTTCGGCGTGATCGCGCCCGCCAGGAAGATGCTCAGCTGGTCGGGCAGCAGCACGTTGCCGTTGGGCGCCCCGTTCATCCGCTTCTGCAGCTCCGTCAACGACGCCTGCGCCATGATCGAGACGATCGGCATCAGATTGAGCGACAGCTCCTGTCGGCCGGCGCTATCCGCGGCCTCGATCTTCTCGATCGCACTCAGCGTGTAACCGTTCAGCTTGAACATCCGCCCGAACTCGGTCAGCTCGGGGAACTGCGTGTGGCAGACGCTGCACGGCATCTTGGTCTGGCGGGCGAAGCTCGGGATCGCCTGCGCCTGCGGCGCCAGAGCGACGACGAGGACGGCGACCATGCCTTGGATGCCCAACGTCCGTCCGCGAGAAACGCTCACGTGCATGACTCCTTCAGAGAGGGACGCGCGAGAATTCCCGGGTGCGGCCCCGGCGACCGCTAATCTACAACGAGCAACCCCACCGTGCCCCCGACGCTGTCGGGGATGGACGGGACTCCGGACGGCACGAGCCACCGGTCGTCGTTCACCAGGAGCAGGAGGGGGAACCGGTGCGGCTGCGCGACCGTGATTGGGGATAGACTACGCGGCCCGGTCGCCGGCCTTGCGCCAGTCTTCCCAGTCTGCCGTCAGGGCGTCGTCCATCGTGCGTGCCGCCCGCGCCAGCCAGTCCTTCCCCTGGCTCCTGAGCGCGGCGACGAGGTCCCGGCGCCGGGCGCTGCCGAGGTGCACGTTCGCCGTTTCCCACCCCATCGCCTGGAGGAGCCGCAGCTCGTCGCGCTCGCGCGGGAGCGCCGCCAGCTCGATGCGCGAGCAGTCGGGGGCGAGCCGGCGCACGATCCACTTCTTCTGGAGGCGCACGAAAGGATCCCGGCACCGCACCGCGGCGTCGAGGATGTCCTGATACCGGATCCTCGCCGCGCGGCCGCCCTCGGCCCAGCAGCACGCCGACGGCGCCAGAGCCTTCGCTTCCCGGGCGACGGACCCTCCATGCCAGTCGGCGATGCCGACGTAGCGCTGCCGCCCAAGACTCCCGAGTCCGGCGATGCGATGGGCGATGCGGAACGCCAGGTCCCGCTCCGGCATCATGCGGTCCAGGGCGCGGCGCGCGCCGGCCGGCACGCCCCCGCGCACGGTCGGGAGCTTCTCCAGCTTCTCCCAGAACCGCCCGGGCTGGTGGAGGCGGTGTGTCGCCATCGCGCGCAGGGTCTCGTGGGATTCCGCGAGGACGAACGGCCGGCCGCCGGCGTCGAGGCAGCCGCGATACCCGGCGAGGATCGCCTCGGCGGCGGCCGCGGGCTCGATGGCGAGGTGCTCGCCCGCGATCGCCACGTTGGCGCTGGTCGCCAGCCGCACGAGGTCGTGCGTGAACGGCAGGCGCCACGCCTCGTCGAAGTCGTTGATCCCCCAGACCAGACGGCCCTCCGCGTCGCGCCAGGTGCCGAAGTTCTCGACGTGGAGGTCGCCGACGGCGAGCACGCGCGCGGCCGGGACCAGGTGGGGACAGAGATCGGGCCAGCGCTGGGCCCAGCGGTAGTACGTCGCGCGCAGGAAGGCGAACCGGTCCTCGCGCATGCGCTCGTGCTTCAACCGGAGGTCCGCCTCCACGAGCGTGAGGCGCTCGCCGAGCCAGGCCTCGTACTGCGCCGTCGCTCTTGTGATCTTCATCGTGCCGCAGCCGCTCCTACGCGCGAGAGGCGGGCGACGCTGTGCCGCCCGCCTCCCGGGATGATAGACCTGAAACGCCTACAGGGCGAGGATCTTCTCCGCCTCGTCCTGGTCCACCTCGGTCACGTAGGTGATGCCGCTGATCTGCGCGGCCTCGCGGGTCAGGGCCGCGATGTCGTTCCGGTCGATGTAGCGCACCGCGAACTTGCGGGCACCGGCCATCAGCTGGCGCAGCCCCTGGGCCAGGCGCATGTAATAGGTGTAGTAGCCGATCGCCCCGACCGGCAGCTTGGCGAACCGGTCGCCGAAGCGCTCCCGCAGATCCGACGCCGTCACGAACACCTCGTCCACCGAGGTGCCGAACCGCTCGATGTAGATCGGCAGGCTCTGCTGCTCGATCGCGTTGCCGATGGTCTTGGCGACCATCGCCGCGGCGAGCGGCCCGCGCGCCATCGCGATCAGCTTGGTGAAGGGGGCGCCGAGCGCCAGCCCCTTGAAGATCTGGTCCTCGAAGGTGAACCCGCCGGCCAGCGCGAGCGACGGGATGAACGCGCCCTTGGTGGCGAGCCGCTGCATGTAGTCCCGGAGCAGCGAGTGCAGCTCGATGCCGGGAATGCCCCACTCGTTCATCATCCGCCACGGGCTCATCCCCGTGCCGCCGCCCGCCGCGTCCACCGTCAGCAGGTCGAGCTCGGCCAGCGACGCGAACTTCACGGCCCGCGCGAGATCCACCGGCCGGTACGCGCCGGTCTTCAGGAAGACGTGCTTGGCGCCGAGCTTGCGCAGGTGCTCGACGCGCCTGAGGAAGTCGTCCTTGTCCACCATGCCGACGCGCGAGTGGCGCTCGAACTCGTGGAAGCTCCCGCGCTTGAACGCCTCGATCACCACGGGATTGAGCGGGTCGGGGAGCACCACGTACCCACGGCGCTTCAGCTCCTGGGCCTTGGCGAGGTCCCGGATCTTCACCTCGCCCCCGATGTCCTTGGCGCCCTGGCCCCACTTCAGCTCGACGGTGGTGACGCCGAGCTTCTTCAGGGCGTACTCGTGCACTTCGGCCTTGGTGTCCTCGACGTTCGTCTGGACGACGACGTCGCCGTAACCGTCCTCCTGCCAGTCGCGGAAGCACTTGACCCGCCAGTCGAGGTCGACGGCGGAGATCACCTTGCCGCCGGCGTACTTCGCGTCCATGTCCATGCCGACGACGTTCTCACCGATGGCGATCATCGTCCCGGTGATGGCGGCGCCCGCCGCGATGCCGGGCCAGTTGTTCTTGGCCACGTTGGTCGAGCCCATCGCCGCGAGCGTGAACGGCAGCTTGCTCTTGATCGCGCCCGGGCTCTTCCCGATCGTGACCTCGAGATCCACGTTGGGGAAGAGCGCCTTCTCGCTGTCGGCCTCGATCCCCCAGGCCCCGGTCGCCCGGCCCAGGATCGTGAAGTGCGAGAGGTCCACCGGATAGTCCTTCTGCCCGGCGGTCGTGATCAGCCCGAACGGCTGCGGGTAGATCATCTCCGGCCCGCGGTAGGCGGACTTGCCGATCTCGCACATCCCGATGCACCCGTCGATGCACGTGGCGCACATCCCGCTGAACGGGCTGACCGAGTCCTCGGTGCGGTTCTTGGTCAGGGTGGCGGCGGACGAATTGATACGCGTCAGGCTCATGGGTCGTCTCCAGCTAGCGCGCAGTGGCTGTCGCGCGGATCTTGGTCCGCGCGTCGGCGCGGAACGGGCCAGCCAGCTCGCAGGCGTGGCAGGGGTCCAGGAAACACATCGCGTCGTCGTAACTATTGAAGCACGGGGGCGAGAAGTTCAGGCACCCGTTGCACAGCGCCGTCTCGGCGCTCCCCGCCTGGCAGCGCAGCTCGCTGACCGGACAGACGTAGAGGCAGGCCCCGCACTGGCGGCATACGTCCGCGGTCTGGTCGAAGGGGCGCGAGACCTTCCGGGTGGTGCCCCGCCCCGAGAAGCCGATCGCTCCCGCCATCATCTGCTCGTTGCAGATCCGCACGCACAGTCCGCACTGGATGCAGGTCTCGTGCTTCGCCTCGTAGCGGCACTCCCGCATGCCCATCGCCGAGGCGAGGTCCTGGATCCGCTTCGACTGCGGGCTGGTCGCCACGTACATCTCGAGCAGCAGCCGCCGCGCGCGGTCCACCCGCGCCGAGTCGGTGCGCACCACCAGCCCCTCAGTGGCGCGCGTGGTGCAGGAGGCGAGGAGCCGGGACTTGGGGGCCGTCCCGATCTCCACGACGCACAGCCGGCAGGCGCCGTACGGCGTCAGCCCGTCCGCGTGACACAGCGTCGGGATGGGGATGCCGTACAGGCGCGCCGCTTCGAGGACCGTGGACCCTTCGTCCACCTGCACGGGCGACCCGTTGATCGTCAGTCGGACCATGTCGGTTCCTAGTTGACCAGGACCGCGTCGAACTTGCAGGACTCGAGACAGGCGCCGCACTTCGTGCAGCGCGCCTGCTCGATCGTGTACAGCTTGTTCTTCTCACCCACGACGGCCTGCCCCGTACAGAGACTGACGCAGGCTCCGCACCCGTTGCAGGTCACCGGATCGATCGTGTAGGTGATCAGCTCCTTGCACACCTTCGCCGGACACTTGTGGTCGCGGATGTGCGCCAGATACTCCCCGCGGAAGTACCGCAGGGTCGAGAGCACCGGGTTGGGCGCGCTCTGGCCGAGCCCGCACAGCGACGTCTCCGAGACCATCCACGCCACGTCCTCGAGCAGGTCGAGATCCTGCTCCGTGCCCTTCCCCTCCGAGATGCGCGTCACGATCTCCTTCATCCGCTGGGTGCCGACCCGGCAGCTGAAGCACTTGCCGCACGACTCGTCCTGGAGGAAGTCGAGGAAATACTTCGCGATGTCGACCATGCAGGTGTGGTCGTCCATCACGATCATGCCGCCCGAGCCCATGATCGAGCCCGCGGCGTTGAGGCTCTCGTAGTCCACCGGCAGGTCGAGCTTCTCGGCCGGGATGCACCCGCCGCTCGGGCCGCCGGTCTGCACCGCCTTGACCTTGTGCCCGTCGGGCACGCCGCCGCCGATCTCCTCGACCACGTCGTGCAGGGTCGTCCCCATCGGCACCTCGATGAGCGCCGTGTTCGCCACGCTGCCCACGAGGCTGAACACCTTCGTCCCCTTGCTCCGCTCGGTGCCGATCCCGGAGAACCACGCGCTCCCCCGCGACACGATCACCGGGACCGTGGCCCAGGTCTCGACGTTGTTGATGCACGTCGGCTTGCCCCGCAGCCCCTTCTCGGCGGGGTACGGCGGCCGCGGGCGCGGCTCCCCCACCCGTCCCTCGATGGACGCGATGAGCGCCGTCTCTTCCCCGCAGACGAAGGCGCCGGCGCCCTGTGCCACCTCGATGTGGAACCCGAAGCCCGAGCCGAGGATGTCGTCACCGAGCAGGTCGGCGCGCTCCGCCTGGCGGATCGCGGCGGTCACGCGCGCCACGGCCAGCGGATACTCCTCGCGCACGTAGATCACGCCCTCGTGGGCGCCGAGCGCGTACCCGCCGATGATCATCCCCTCGATGACGCTGTGCGGATCACCCTCGAGCACACCCCGGTCCATGTACGCGCCGGGGTCGCCCTCGTCGGCGTTGCAGATCACGTACTTGGGGCTCCCCTTGGCATCGCGCACCGCCTGCCACTTCCGCCCGGTCGGGAAGCCGGCGCCGCCCCGCCCGCGGAGCCCGCTGTCGGTCACCTCGCGCACCACCTCCTCGGGCTTCCGCGACCAGAGCGCCGTCCACAGGGCGTGATAGCCCCCGCGCGCCGCGTACTCCTCGAGGCTCGACGGATCCAGGATCCCGCAGTTGCGCATCACGATCCGGAGCTGCCGGCGGAACAGCGGGAGCTCCGCGTAGCTCGGCAGGCCGTCCACCTTGGAGCCGTGGCCGTTGCAGTAATCCGCGTGCTTGCCGGTGAGCGGGTTGTCGTCCCCGGTCATGATCGCCAGCGCCAGCTTCGGCTTCGCCTCGGGCAGCGCCGCGAGGATCTCGGGCACCTGCTTGGGCGTCACCTTGCCGTAGGTGACCCGCGGCCGGCCCGGCACCCAGATGTCGAGCAGCGGCTCCTGCGAGCACCAGCCGATGCATCCGGTTTCGGCGACGATGTACGGCAGCTTCTTCTGCGCGACCACCTCGCGCACCTTCTCCAGCACCTCTTCGGCGCCGGCGGCGCGCCCGCAGGTGGCCATGCCGATCAGGATCTTGATGCGATCGGGATAGAGCGACGTCCGCCCGTGGATCGCGACCCGCTCCAGCTCCTCGAGGTCGGTGATGTGATGCACGCGCTCAACCATCGGTCGCGTCCTTTCCGGCTGGGCGCTTCTTGCGATAGCGGTTCAGCACGCGCTTGATCTTGCTCTGCTCGAGGGTGGCATAAACGTCCCGGTCGACCTTCATCACAGGGGCCAACCCGCAGCATCCCAGGCACCGCACCGTCTCGACCACGAACTCCATGTCGGGGCTCGTGCCGAGACCCACCGTGCCCGTTTCCGTCTCGACCCGGTCCAGGATCTTCGGTCCGCCCCGCACGTGGCAGGCGGTCCCGAGACACACCTGCACCACGTGCCGGCCGCGCGGCTTCAGGCTGAAGCACCTGTAGAACGTCGCCAGCTGGTACACGTCGGAGAGCGACACATGCAGCTTCCGCGATACCCGGCGGAGCAGCTCTTCCGGCAGATAGGAGTAGGTGGCCTGGATGTCCTGCAGAATCGGGACGAGGTTCGCGCGCCGTTCGTCGTACTTGTCGACGATGGTCTCGTCCAGGATGGGCGTCTCGACTGTGGGCATAGCCGCAGCGATCTCCCGCCAGGGGTCGCAAAACACGCGTAGGCATCCTTTCGGACCCGCAAATTGTGCGCCCGCACGAGACAGTTCCCGCTGACGAATTCTCTCCCGTTTCCCTTTCGGACAGCCGTTCGGCGGCGTGGCGCGCGACGCGTCCGCGGCGCCGCGGCCTCCACCCGAATGTGACGTGGTCGGTGGCGCGCTCCGCGCCTCGCACGCTACCATTGGCGGATGCGCCCGCACGTACGACGCAGCGTCCTGGGTCTGGCCGTCGGAGCCGCGGTCGCGCTGAGCCTCGCCGTGCTGCACGGCACCTACCCGCTGCAGTCGCTCGAGCTGAAGACGCTCGATTGGCGCTTCCGGACCCTGCACGACCGGACCCGCGCCGACACCAGCATCGTGATCGTGGACGTGGACGAGCTGAGCCTCGACCTGCTGCGCGGCTCGGTCGGGCGTTTCCCGTGGCCGCGCGACGTGTGGGCGATGGTCGTGCGGTACCTCTCGGCCGGCGGCGCCAGGGTCATCGCCTTCGACTTCGGCTTCCCCGATCCCGATCTGCCGAATCCCAAGCGAGACAGCGCGTTCGCGGCAGAGGCGCGGGCCGCCGGGAACGTCGTGCAGACGCTCTCGTTCCAGCAGGAGTTCGACACGGGCGGCGCGCGGCTGGCCGCGTTCCGCGAGGACAGCGTCGCCCTGGCGCGGCTCACGGATTTCGCGTGGCCCGTCTCGGGCCTCCCGGCGCTCGAGGTGTTCCAAGGCGTCGAGCACCCGTACCGGGCCCTGCTCGACGCGTCGCGCGCGGTGGGAAGCATCAACTTCACGCCGGACGCGGTGGACGGCACGGCGCGGCGGGTCCCGCTCTTCTACGCCTTTCGCGGCCGCGCCTATCCGGCCCTCGGCCTCGCGGCCGCGGCCGTCGCGGACTCGGCGCGGTTCCGCTCGGGCCCGGCGCGGTGGGGGGAGGGCTCGCGCTCCCTCGCGCTCGGCGCGCTCGCGGTGCCGCTGGACGGGGGCGGCCTGCTCCTCAACTGGCGCGGCCCCTATCGGGATCCCAGGGCGGGCGTCGAGACGTATCGCATCTACCCGGTCGCCCAGATCCTCAACTCGTACGCGCAGCTCGCCTCCGGCCGGACGCCCGAGGTGCCCCTGGCGGCGCTGAAGGACAAGATCGTGTTCGTCGGCGCGTCGGGCGCGGGGCTGTTCGAGGCGCGGGCCAATCCGTTCGGCCCCGCCGACCCGGGCGTGCTGATCCACGCGACGCTGGCGGACAACCTGCTGACCGGGGACTTCCTGACGCGGGCGCGCCCGGCGGCCAACCTGGCCGCGATCGTGCTCGCCGCCCTGCTGGCCGGCGTGGCGGCGTCGTTCATCGCGTCGGTGTGGTGGAGCGCCGCGGCGGGCGTCGGCCTCGCGGTGGCGTACGTCGCGCTCACCCTCGGCCTGTTCCGCGCCGGCGGCGTCTGGCTCGACGCCGCGTCGCCCGCGCTCGCCATCCTGCTGACGTTCACCGGCGGGATGGCGGTCAACTACATGACCGAGGGGCGGCACAAGCGGCAGATCCGCGAGATGTTCTCCAAGTACGTCGCGCCCGAATACGTGGCGCAGCTGGCGGAGGACCCGTCGAAGATCAACCTCGGCGGCCGGCGGGCGGAGCTGACGATCCTGTTCAGCGACATTCGCGGCTTCACCTCGATCTCGGAGAAGCTCGAGCCGCAGCAGGTGATCGCGTTCCTGAACGAGTACCTCTCGGAGATGGCGGCGATCGTCAAGCACGCGGGCGGCACACTGGACAAGTTCATCGGCGACGCGGTGATGGCCTTCTGGGGCGAGCCGGTGCCGCACCCGGACCACGCCGACCGGGCGGCGGACTGCGCGCTGGCGATGCAGGCGAAGACCGCCGAGCTGGCGCAGCGGTGGGTGGCGGAGGGGAAGCCGGACATCCACATCGGCGTCGGCATCAATACGGCGGAGGTGGTGGTCGGCAACATCGGATCGCTCGATCACAAGCTCGACTACACGGTGATCGGCGACGGCGTGAACCTGGCGTCGCGGCTCGAGAGCGCGAACAAGGAGTTCCACACGGGGATCATCGTCAGCGAGTTCACCCTCGCGAAGCTCGGCGACCGCTTCGACGTGCGCGCCCTCGGCGACGTGAAGGTGAAGGGGAAGGAGCGGCCGGTGGCGATCTACGAACTGCTGGGACGCAGGGCGGCGGCCGGGACGCGCGCCGCCGGCGCGGAGGCGGTCAGATGAGAACCGGGCATGGGATCGTGCGGCGCCTCGCGCTCGCGGCGCTGCTGGCCGCCGGCACGGCGGCCGCGGCCGAGGCGCAGAAGGCGGAGTGGACCGATGTGGTGTACGTCCCCGGGCGGTGGGCGGGCGGGAAGCTGTTAAGCCGGAAGACCACGGATCCCCGGACGGACTCGCTCGCGCTGGTGATGCGCGTGGACTACTTCTCGGCGCCCCCGAGGTGGCGCGCCGAGATCCGGCGGACCGCCGACGGCCAGACGATGGGGAGCCCGGACATCATCATCGGCGAAGGGACGCGGGCCGTGGTGGTGACGGCGCTCGGCGCGACGCCGCTGGAGCAGCACGTGCTCGGCCAGGATCCGCTGGTCCGCGCGGCCGTGGTGTTCGACCGCAACGGCCGCGCGAGCGGGCCGGCGGCCGGGCGGCTGGTGGAGCGCGCCCCGGACGGGAGTGTCGGCCGGGTGGTGTTCCGCCGCTCGGTGAAGAACCCGAGCTTCGCGGACGCGCTGCTCGATCCGGGCGCGCGCAGCGGAGGACGCAACCTGCTGGCCAGCGGCATTTCCGCGGTGGGCGACCAGCGGCAGGCGAGCGTGGTCGCGACCGCCGGCGCCCGGGGCGTGGATCGCGTGAAGACGCCAGGGGGCGACGTGCCCGTGACGCCGGACAGCGCCGCGATCCGGCGGATGGAGGCGTTCGTCGTGGGCGCCGTCTCGCTCGAGGACTTCATGCGCACCGGAGGGCTGGGCCCGTACGCGGTGAAGGGCGATTCCGCCGGGAGGCAGCCATGAACCACCTCCATCGGCTCGGCGCCGTGCTCGGCGCGGCCGCCTGCCTCACGGCCGCCGCCGCGCCGGAAGCCGCGGCCCAGGGCATCCTGGACCGCCTCCGCCAGGCGGCGAACGTCGCCCGCACGCTGCTGCCGATCAGCACGGAGAAGGAAGTCGAGATCGGGCGCGGGATCGCGGCGACGATCGCAGGGCGCTATCCCGTCTCCACCGACGCCGCGCTCACGCAGTACGTCAACCTGGTCGGCCTCACCGTCGCAAGCCAGGACCCGCGCGGCGACATCGTCTACCACTTCGCGGTGCTCGAGACCCCGACGGTGAACGCCTACGCCGCGCCGGGCGGATACGTCTTCGTCACGCGGGGCGCGCTCGCGCTCATGCAGAACGAGGCGGAGTTGGCGGGCGTGCTGGCCCACGAGGTCGGCCACGTGAACCGGAAGCACGTGATCAACCAGATCCGCAAGTCGGACACGATGCGCGAGGTGCGCGACCAGCTCGACATCCAGGGCCCCGTCCTCGACCGCGTGGTGGGGACCGGCGCCAACGCGCTGTTCATGGGCCTGTCGCGTGACGACGAGCTCGAGGCCGACAGCCTCGGGATCGAGTACGCCAGCGCCGCCGGGTACGACCCGGGGGGCCTCGCCGCGTTCGTCGGGCGGCTCAACCAGCACGCGGGCGAGGGGCCGGTGTCCGAGTTCTTCGCCACCCACCCGAAGCCCGACGACCGCGTGCAGCGGCTCGATGGCATCGCGCAGCGCGAGCATCTGGGGGGCGGCGCCGACCTGCCGGGCCGCTTCAGGGAGTACGTGCGGACTGCCCAATAGGGGGGCGGGTCGGGTGACGCCGGCCGGCGCGGCGCGCACCGCGGACTCATCCTCCCCACCGCTGGCAAACGTGAATCGCGGGCGGCATGCTTACTGCGCATGAACGTCCCCGGCGAACCCACGTCTCAGTGGAGCGGCGGCATGGCAGCGCGGCATCTTCGACTCGGCCTCATCGGCGCGGCACTGGTCTGGACGGCCATCGCGCTTCCCGGCGGCGCGTCCGCCCAGGCTCCGGGAGCCGCTCCCGCGGTGGCGCAGGATTCCTCCCTGTTCGACACCGCGGCCATGCGCGCACGGCTCGTCGCGTCGCGGGAGGAACGCCAGGCCGCGCAGGGACGCGCCGCGCGCACCGACCCGGCCCTGACGCAGTACCTCGCGGCCGTCGGCCAGCTCGGCAAGCGCCAGTTCGACTCTGCGCTGACGCCGCTCCAGGCGGCGGTGGCCGCAAACCCCACCAGCGCCCGTTATCACGGCGACCTCGGCTACGCCCTGGCCGGGCTCGGGCGCTGGGAAGAAGCCGCGAACGAATACGCGGCCGCGTCGCGCCTGCAGCCCACCAACCCGTGGTACTACGTCGGCCTCGCCTCCGTGCGCGCGAAGCAGGAGCGGTGGCAGCCGGCGGCCGCGAACTACGAGGCCGCCGCCGGCCTGGACAGCTCCGTCATCGATCACCGGTTCGTCGAGGCCGTGAGCGACTGCATGCAACGCGGCGCTTTCGCGGAGGAACTGCTGACCTGGTCGCGGATCGGCGCCGCGCGCTATCCGGACGATCCGGTGCCCTGGGTCCGCCTCGCGACCCTGCTCCGCCAGAGCGACTCCGCCGAGGGCCTGACCGCGATACGGCACTTCCGCTCGCTCGCCCCGGACCAGAAGCTCGGCGCCGCGCTGTACGCGAGCTATCTGCTCGGCCTCGAGCAGTACGACTCCTCGCTCGCCCTGGCCCGGGAGGCAGCGACCGACTCGACGCTCTGGCGCTACGCGTGGCCCGTGTATTTCCGCGTCGGGGCGCATCTGTTCCAGGCCAGGGACTGGGGGCAGGCGTCGCAGGTCCTCGCGGAGGGCCGCGCTTTTGCCCCAGCCGCCCGTCGCGCACCGTTCTCCCTCTTTCTCGGCTACACGAACGTGCAGCGCCTCGGCCCGCTCTACGCCGACGCGGCGAAGAAGAAGGACTGCGCCGAGGCGCACGCGGTGGACACCCTCGAGATGTCCGTGCGGCACGACCTCGAGGAGGGCAAGGCCGTCGGCGACAGCACGCAGATCAACCAGGTCCTCGGCGGCGTCCTGACGCAAGCCCGCACGCGGATCAACGAGCTGCTCGCTCCGTGCCCCAAACCCTGACCTGACAAGGAGCTACGGCGCCCGCGGCCGGCGCGAGCATTCCGCTGGCGCAGGTGACGGCGTCGCGGCATCTTTATTGCTCGTCTACCGCCCGACCGCGGCGGGCGCTCCGCCTCCGGGCTCGTGACCACCGTCGAAAGGGAGTAGCAGCATGAATAAGGCTCTGGTTCGCCGTTTTCTCGCCGGCATCGCCGCCGTCGCAACGGGTGCCCTCGCCCTGCCCGCCGTGGCGCACGCTCAGCAGAGCACCGCGGCGACGGCCGCGACGACCCCAGCGACCGACTCGACGTCCCTGCTCGAGCGCGCCGCCGCCCAGGGGCGACTGTACGCCGCGCGGCTGGATTCGGCGGCGGCGGCCCAGGCCGGCCGGCGCGCGCCGGCCGATCCGTCGGCCACCCAATACCAGAACGGGCTCGCGCAGCTCCACAGCGGACTGTGCGACGCCGCGTACCTCTTCTTCCGCAGCGCCGTGGCGGCCAACCCGAACAGTGCGCGCAACCACGGCGACATAGCGTTCACGCTGGTCTGCCGCGCCCGGATAGACGACGCCGCCACGGAATACGGGACGGCGATCCGTCTGCAGTCGACCAATCCCTGGTACTATGTCGCGCTCGGCGTGCTTCGGGCGAGCCAACAGCATTGGGTGGAAGCGTCCGCCAACTTCGAGCTGGCGTACGCCGCCGATAGCACGATCCTCGACTCGACGCTCATCGCGGCCGCGACCGAGGCGGCCGAGCGAAGCGGCAACGAGAACCAGGACTTCGAGTGGGCGGAGCGCGGCACCGCGAGGGTCCCCACCGATCCTACGCCCTGGCTGCACCTGGCCACCCTGCTCCGCACCCGGGGCGATACGGCGCGTGGGCTCGACGCGATCCGCCATTTCCGCGCCCTGGATCGCCAGAGCCGGCTCGGCAGCGCGGTCTACGCGCTCTACCTCTACGACCACGGTCAGTTCGACTCGGCCGTGGTCATGGCCCGGCAGGCCGCGAGCGACACCGCCCTGCACCCGTACGCGTCCGCCATCTTCCTCCGGGCTGGCGCGCACTGGCTGAACACCAAGCAGTTCGACAGCGCCGCAGCGGTTCTGGCCGAGGGCCGAGCCATCACGCCGGCCGGCCTGGCCAAGATGCGCTATACCTACTACCTGGGCCTGGCGGATCTGATGCGCATCCCGGCCATCCTGGACGCCGCCACACATGACAAGGACTGCGACAAGGCGCCGGTGCTCGACTCGCTGCTGAACGAGGTCCAGCACGACATCACGGACGCCGCCCAACTCGACAGCGCTCAGACCTCGAGGATTCTGACTAACTACGTGCCGACGTTGCGCAACCGCGTGGACGGCTTCAAGAGCGGCTGCCACAACTGACCGACCGCTCCTAAGCTGCGAGGCGTGAGACGTACGGGATCGTCGTCTCACGCCTCGCGCTTTTCTCGCCGGGCATCGTCAGTCACGGTAGTGCTCCATGACGGACTCCACGACGCGGCGCGACAGGGTGTGGTACCCGCTCGCCGCCTCGCGGAACACCTCCCGCGCCAGCGCCCGCGTCCGCGGATGGCCGCCCAGGGCGCCGTAGAGCGGGCGCAGGTACTTCATCCGCCCCACGGACGTCAGCACCTCCCGGATCCGCGGGAACACCGGCTCGTAGTCCGACGCACCCGCGATCGTCAGCCACTCGACCAGGATCTCGTAGTTGCCCTGCTGCGTGAGCGTGAACTGCGCGTCCAGCCAGCGGCAGGAGAACTCGTCGAGCGGGCGCGGCAGGTGCTGGAGGTAGAGCAGCAGCTCGTTCGCATTCCAGTGGCCGGCCTCGGCCTTGTCGGGCCGCGTGCCCCCGTTCCAGCCCTGCGCCAGCGTCCGGAGCGCGTCCAGCCGCTCGGAGCGGAAGACCGGCGCGCCCGCCGGCATCCCGGGACGGTGCAGCCAGGCGTCCGCGTCCACGCGCTTCGCCACACCCGGCAGCTCCGTGTTCAGGAACATCAGGAACTCCTCGGTGGTGATGGAGGTGAAGCGGAACCGGTCCATATAGCGGCGCATGAAGCGGTCGAACCGCTCCCGCCCCACCGCACTCTCCAGGGTCGCGACGAACCGCGCGCCCTTCTCGTACGGGATCGAGGAGTAGACCTCGTCCGGGTCCACGCCCTCGAGATTCGTGCGGAGCAGGGTGAACGGCGAGTCCGCGGGGAACCGCGCGAGCGATTCGTCCAGCGCGTTCTGCCCGATGGCCCAGCCGAGGGCGGCGGCCTCCTTGCCGTGCAGCGCCTCGAGGATGCGCCGCTCCGCCCATACGGTGAACCCCTCGTTCAACCAGAAGTGGTCCATCGTGGCGTTGGTCACCAGGTTCCCGGTCCACGAGTGCGCCAGCTCGTGCGCGACGAGGTCCACGAGCGACCGGTCCCCCGCCAGCACTGTCGGCGTGAGGAACGTCATCCGCGGGTTCTCCATCCCGCCGTACGGGAAGGAGGGCGGCAGCACGAGCATGTCGTAGCGGTCCCACTCGTACGGACCGAACAGCTGCTCGGCGGCGCGAATCATCTCCTCGATGCCGGCGAACTCGTACGCCGCCGCGTCCGCCGTGGCCGGCTCCGCCCACACGCGGGAGCGCGGACTGAGGTCGCGCGACGCCAGGTCGCCCACGGCCAGCGCGATCAGGTACGACGGCACCGGCTGCGGCATCGCGAACTCCAGCGTCCGCTGGCCCGCCTGCGCGCGAGCCTTCGCGTCCGCCGGCGCCGCGGACATCACCGCCGTCAGAGCCTCCGGCACCGTCACCGTGGCGCGGTAGGGCGCGCGCACGATCGGCGTGTCCTGGCACGGGATCATCGAGCGCGCGTGGATCGGCTGGAACTGCGTGAACAGGAACGGGTGCCGCTTCCCCGCCGTCTGCTCCGGCGCGAGCCACTGCAGCCCCACGGCCTCCGGCGCCGTCTCATAGGTGATGGCGACCTGCTTCGTGCGCGCCGGCAGATCGAGCCGCAAACGGCGGCCGAGGATCGGATCTTCCGCGCCGAGCGCGTACGCGATCGGCTTGCCCTGTCCCGTCGCCGCCGCCGTGATCACCAGCCCCTTCGTGTCGAGGTCGAGTGGGCCGGTCGAGCCGCCGCCGAGGTCCAGGACCGCGCGACCGAGGACGCGTCGGCGCTCGAAATCGACGCCGATTTCGAGTGTGAGCCGATGCGTGCGCGGTTGGTCGGTGTCGAAGTGCGAATGCGGGTCAAATCGAGACATGGCAGGCCTTTCGGGGCCGGGGGGTCGGCATGCGGCCCGGAATTTGCGACTCCAGGTCCACGACAGCCAGGGTCAGTTCTGGCCGCCCTCCGCCCAAACCTGTGTGGCGAGGGGGCACTATTTAGAGCCTGAATCCCGAGTGCAACCAGGGGATTTCAAAATGTTCTACGACGCGGGGTGTTACGGGGGCGTGCGGCTCGGCGAGCTGCCGGACGCGGTGCAACAGCGGTTGGCGGCGCTGCCCGGCGATTGGCTCGAGTTCGATGCCCCGACGGGGATGATCGTGGTGCGACACATCCAGCCTTCGGCCGGTCCCTGCCTGCCGACGATCACCGGCGAGCTGGTGCGGATGCTCGCGGAGGTCCCCGAGGTTTCGCAAAGCGCGATCCCGGGCGGCGAGCTGTTCGTGCACACGGAGCGCGGCGGCCAGCTGGTGCGGCTGAAGGTGGAGGCGGGTGGCGCCGTGAAGATCGAGTGGGCGCATCCCGACTACACGCGGGCCATGCCTCAGCCGTACACGGGCGAGCACCTGGAGATCGTGGAGCCGCGGGTCCAGCGGCTGAACGGTACGGTCACTTTCAAGACGAAAGACGTCGCGGGAGCCGTGCGGGAGCTGGCGGCCCTGGCCGACACGTACGAAGGGCTCTATCCGGAAGGGGATATCGTCGCGGCGCCCGACCCCTCGCGCACCGGCGTCTCGGTACAGGTGCGCGACCTCAATCTCGACGTGCTGCTGCTGGTCGAGCAGCTGCGGAGGCTGGCGGCGAAGGGGTCGCTGAGCGGCCACCTCGAGGTCAGCTCGTTCGCGACCGTGTACCCGGAACAGCATCTGCGCTTCGTCTTCAAGGCCGGTGCGATCCTGGTCCAGCGTCCGGTGTTGTGGCCGGAGCCGGCGGCCGCCGGCGCGATCTCCTAGGGAGGATGGTCACGTGCTCGATTACGGCTTGAGCGAAGACCAGATGGCGATCCGCGACCTGGCGCGGGAGATCGCGGAGCGGGAGATCCGGCCCGTGGCGGCGGAGTACGACCGCACCGGGGAGTTCCCCTGGCCGGTGGTGCGCACGCTTGCCGCCTCCGACCTGTTCCGCACCTTCATCCCCGAGGCATACGACGGGATCGCGAACGGCACGCCGACGATGAACCTGGTCCTGGTGACCGAGGAGCTGTCGAAGGCGTGCGGCGGGATCGCGCTGGCGCTCGCGGGCACGGCGCTGGGCACCATGCCGATCCTCATCTCGGGCAGCGACGAGCTGAAGCGGCGCTTCCTCCCCGACATCGCGGCGGGCAAGCGGCTGGCGGCGTTCGCGCTGACGGAGCCCGACGCGGGTTCGGACGCGGGCGGCATCCGCACCACCGCGATCCGGGACGGCGACGACTACATCCTGAACGGCACGAAGCAGTGGATCACGAACGGCGGCGAGGCGGAGGTCTATTCCGTCATCGCGCTGACCAATCCGTCGAAGGGTCCGCGGGGCGCGAGCTTCCTCGTGGTCGAGAAGGGCACGCCGGGGTTCTCCTTCGGCAAGAAGGAAGACAAGATGGGCATCCGCGCCTCGGCGACGCGCGAGCTCGTCTTTCAGGACTGCCGCGTCCCCGCCCGGAACCTGATCGGGCGCGAGGGCACGGGCTTCATCACGGCGATGCGCACCTTCGACGCGTCGCGGCCGGGCGTGGGCGCGCAGGCGCTCGGGATCGCGCAGGGCGCGCTCGACCTCGCGGTGGCCTACGCGTGCACGCGGCGGCAGTTCGGCTCTCCCGTCTCCGCCTTCCAGGGGCTGCGGTTCAGCCTGGCCGACATGGCGACCAAGATCGAGGCGGCGCGCGCCCTCATCTACGCGACCGCCCGCTACATCGACACGCAGCCCAAAGAGCGGCCGACGATGTACTCGGCGATGTCCAAGCTGTTCGCGGCCGACGTCGCGGTGCAGGTCACGGTGGACGCGGTCCAGGTGTTCGGCGGCTACGGCTACATGCGCGACTACCCGATCGAGAAGTACATGCGGGACGCGAAGATCACGCAGATCTACGAGGGCACGAACCAGATCCAGCGCGAAGAGATCAGCAAGATCCTGATCAGCCAGCACATCTCCGGCGGCGGCCGCGCCGTCGCGCACGCGGCGGACTAGCCGGGCATGGCGGAGCTGCCCGACGATCTGACCCGGATGATCCGGGGCTACCAGGAGAGCCGGATCGTGCTCACCGCGATCGAGCTGGACCTGTTCACCGCGGTGGGCGACGGCGCGACGGTGGAGGGGGTTGCGAAGCGCTGCGGCACCGACCGGCGCGCCACCGAGCTGCTCCTGAACGCGCTGGTCTCCCTGAGCCTGGTCCGGCTCGCCGGCGGCCGCTACACCAACGCGCCGGCCACGGCGCAGTTCCTCGTCGCCGGCTCGCCCGACGACGCGCGCGTCGCGATGCGGCACAACCTCAGCCTGTGGAACACCTGGTCGTCGCTCACCGAGGCCGTGCGGGAGGGCCACACGGCGCTCCGGGCCCAGATGCGGGAGCGCGACGACGACTGGACGGTGCCGTTCATCGCGGCGATGCACCGGGGCGCCGCCGTGCGCGCGCCGCTCGTGGTCGAGGCGCTGGGCGCGGCGCCGATCCGCCGGATGCTGGACGTCGGCGGCGGCTCCGGAGCCTACGCCATCGCGTTCGCCCGGGCGCACCCCGCGCTGAGCGCGGTCGTCTTCGATCTGCCCACCGTGCTGCCGATCGCGGAGAGCCACATCAGCGACGCAGGGCTCTCGAAGCGGATCGCGACCCGCGTGGGGGACCTCCGCACGGACGACCTGGGGCGGGACTTCGACCTCGTCTTCCTCTCGAGCATCTGCCACATGCTCGGGCCCGACGGCAATCGCGACCTCCTCGCGCGCTGCGCGCGGGCGCTGGCGCCGGGGGGGCGGGTCGTGATCCAGGACTTCATCCTGGAACCCGACCGCACCGCGCCGCGGCAGGCCGTGCTGTTCGCCATCAACATGCTGGTGGGGACCGAGGCGGGGAGCACGTACTCCGAGCCGGAGTACGCCGCCTGGCTCGCGGCGGCGGGACTCGGCGAAGTCCGCCGCATCCGGCTCAAGGGCCCGGCCGACCTGATGGTGGGGACGCGCCGCTAGAGGCGCCGGCTCGCCGGCGGGCGCTCGAGAGCGCGGCCCGC
>CAWIFL010000009.1:0-290910 GCA_963835535.1 uncultured Gemmatimonadales bacterium | reverse complement strand
CACCTCGACCTCGCCTCCCACCGACGACAGAGGCGTGGTGCGGTAGTTCCACAGCGGGCCGGAGACCTGAAGGTGCCAGACAACTGCGCCGCTTGCGGATACCTCGTAGGCGGCGATCGGCCCCGAGCCGCCCGCGGTCCCGGCGGACAGCCCGAACGAGACCAGACGATCGCCGTTGGGGAGCGGCCGGTCGGACCCCACGTACGGGTTCCAGATGTCGGGCTGGGGCCTGAAATCCCAGACCTTGTGCGCCGTGTGCGCCACGGGATCGAGGGCGATCTCCAGCCCGCGTGAGTAGTGCCCGGCGGCGGTCGAGTCGTATGTCATGTTGTCGAAGACCAGCACCGTGTCGGGGCCGACCTCGGCTGCGGTGTGCTGGCCGTATGTCTGCGCACCCGAGTCCACGGCAATCGTGCTGTTGGGACCGCCCAGTCGCCATTCGACGGTCGTGAAGTCGGGCGAGAGGGAGATGACCTGACCGGTGTAGAGGAAGGACACGACCACGTTGCCGCGCGGCCCGATGGCCAGGGAGTTGGCGTGCAGCCAGTCGCCCGGCGACGAGGCCGGGCCACGGTCCACGGCCGGCGACAAGACGTCAAACGTCGACCACCGCCTGACGACGCTCCCCGTCTCGGGGTTCCACTCCCAGATCGCGTTCCCGGTCCACGATGTGTCGTTCAACACGCGGGATTCTTCCGCGATGAAGAGCAACGTGTTCTGCGGCGTGGCGACGACGTCGTGATTCATCTGGTAGGGGCCGGCAGGGAGCGAATCCACCAAGCGCCCGTCCGGCGTCACTTCCCGCAGGCCCGCGCAGGTGTCGAGCAGCACGAAATTGCCGTTGGCCCTCCGGGTGAAGCCCAGAGCATTGCACGCCGGGGCGTACCACACGACCTGGCCGGTCGCGTCAATGATGACCCAGCCATTGAACGAGGCGCCCCACAGCTCCAGCATCGCGAGCGGGAACGACGGCGTGCCCTGAACGCTGAACTGGTAGCCCGCCAGTCCGGAGGGCAGCGCGCCAGTAGTGACGGTGCCGGAGTCCGGCGCTCCCAGCGCTCCATCCGGCTCGACTGTCCGCACCTCGTAGCTGTACGTGGTGGACGCGCGCAGCCGCGGCATAGAAACGGAGTCCGTCACATAGCGCCTGCCGCTGGTGTCGACCGGCGTCGTCACCCGGAGATGCGGCGCCCCGGACGCCCAATAATCCACCTGTATCCCGGCCGCCCTGTCCAGCAACACCCGCAGCGTGCGGAAGAGAGGCCCGCGGGAGGAGTCCACGATCACCGTCTCCACCCTCGGCAGGGTGTCGAAGGCCACAGCAGTGCCTGTCTGGTGCGCGTTCGGACCAACTGCGCCAGGTGCGTCGTTCAGCGAATCGCAGTGGGAAAGAGCGAGTGCGCTGGCAAGCGCCAGGGCGACGCGGACTCGTCCGCGCAACATCGGGGCTGCCTCTGAAGGGCGAATGGCACCGGAGTAGACGGGACGAACCAGCGATCGTTAACGGGACGATCGCCGCGGCGCGCTCGCGCTCACTCTAGTCCGATGTCGTGCGGAGGAGCACATCCTTCAGTTGCAGCGCGCCTTCGCTGGCGGTCGCAGCGGTGAGCACCGCATCCCAGCCGCGTCCAGCCGCCGATCGCACGCGGTCCGCCTGATCCTCGGGGGCAAGAAGATCCGCCTTGTTGAGCGCGACCACGACCCGGGACTCCTTCCCACCGTCCGCGAGCACGCCGGCCAGCACCTCCCCGACCACCTCCGCCTGGTCCTCCCACGCCGGATGGCTGGCGTCCACCACGTGGACGATCACGTCGGCGTCCGCCGCCTCCTCGAGCGTCGCGCGGAAGGACGCGACCAGGTCATGGGGGAGCTTTCTGATGAACCCTACAGTGTCTGTGTACCGGACGCGGACCGGCTGGGTGTAGGGTGTAGGGGGTAGGGTGTGGGGAGCTGCAACCTCGCGGCTCTGGGTGTCGAGGGTGGCGAAGAGACGATCCTCCACGTGCGCGTCGGCGCCCGTCAGCGCGCGGAGCAGGCTCGACTTCCCGGCGTTGGTGTAGCCGACCAGCGCGACCTTCACCACGTGCCGGTCGTCGGTGCGCGAGCGCAAGCGGCTCCGATGCTCCGCGACCTCGGCGAGCTTCTGCTTCAGCACGCCGATCTTGCGCCGGATCATCCGCCGGTCGGTCTCGAGCTGGGTCTCGCCCGGCCCCCTGAGCCCGATGCCGCCGCGGATCCTCGAGAGGTGGACCCACATCCGCGTCAGGCGCGAGACGGAATACTCGAGCTGCGCCAGCTCGACCTGCATCTTCGCTTCCCTGCTCCGCGCCCTGAGCGCGAAGATGTCGAGGATCAGCTCGGTGCGGTCCATCACCCGCACCTTGAGCAGGTCCTCCAGGTGCTTCCCCTGCCGCGGGCTCAGCTCCTCGTCGAAGATGACCAGGCCCGCGCCGAGGTCGAGGACGCGGCGGCCGACTTCCTCCGCCTTCCCGGCCCCGATGTAGAGGTCGGGCGTCGGCTTGGCGATGAACTGCACGATCCGGCCCACGACCTTCGCGCCGGCCGTGTCCGCGAGCCGCGCCAGCTCGTCCAGGTGCTCCTCGACGTCCCGCGCCTCGGGCGAGCCCTTGCGCGGGGCCCCGACCAGCAGCGCCCGCTCGGCGGCGGGCCGGACTTCGATCAGCTGCCTAGCGATTGGACCACTCCTCGGATGGGAACGCGCACGCTGCAAGCTAGCACTCCTGCGCTCGTTGGATACAGCGTGCAACACCTTTGCTACCGCGAGTAACCACACCCCCGCTACATTGCGACCATGGGGAACTTCCGCGTTGCAGTGGATATCGCGAACGTCGCGGGCGGTCGCTTCGAGCACCTCGATGCGCTCGTCGATACCGGGGCGACATACACCTGGGTTTCCAGGGACATTCTGGATCGCCTCGGGGTCGCGCCCGAGGAAGAGTGGCCATTCGTCCTGGCCGACGGCCGCGAGGTGAAATACCCGATTGGTGCTGTCCGCCTTCGCTTCGCCAGCCGCACGCGTTCTACCGTGGCCATATTCGGCGAGCCGGAGTCGGAGGCCCTCCTGGGCGTCGTCACCCTGGAAGAACTGGGCCTGGCTGCCGACCCGGTCAACCGGCGTCTGGTTCCTGTTCCGGGCCTCCTCAAGCTCGCCAATCCCTGGACGGGGCGCGAGGGTTTGGCACTCCAGCAGGCGGCCCTGGCGAAGGGGTGGAGTGACCCCGCTCTCGACGTCTACAACGCCGACTGACCGACGGCGCGGCGACGTCGTGCGCGTGGACGAGGCCCTGAAGGACGCACTCGGTTTGACCGCCTAGCCTGATTCGGCAGCGGCCGGGCTAACTCGCGTCCCGCGCCTTCTTCTTCAGCCCTTCCCACCACTCGATCCGCTTGGCCACGTCCTTCTCGAACCCGAACTGCGAGGGGTCGTAGAACTTGGTGCCCTTGAGCACCGGCGGGAGATACTCCTGCGGCGTGTAGGCCTCCGGCACGGCGTGCGCGTACTCGTAGCCCTTCCCGTAGCCCAGCTCCTTCATCAGGTCGGTCGGCGCGTTCCGGATGTGCAGCGGCACGCCCTCGGCGGGATGCTCGCGCGCCGCAGCCAGCGCCCTGCCCCACGCCTCGTAGACTCGGTTGCTCTTGGGCGCGGTGGCGATGTAGACGACGGCCTCGGCCAGGGCCAGCTCGCCCTCGGGCTGGCCGAGGAAGTGGAGGGTGTCCTTGGCCGCCAGGGCGATGGTGAGGGCGCGCGGGTCGGCGAGGCCGACGTCCTCGCTGGCGGCGCGCACGACGCGGCGCGCGATGTAGAGCGGGTCCTCGCCGCCGTCGATCATGCGCGCGAGCCAGTACAGCGAGCCGTCGGGGTCCGAGCCGCGCATGGCCTTGTGGAGGGCGCTGATGAGGTTGTAGTGCTCCTCGCCGCCCTTGTCGTACTTGGCGAACCGTTTCTGGAGCGCGTCGGCGACGACCGCGGCGGTGATGACTCCTGCGGCGCCGCTCTCGGGCCCCTGCGGGCGCTCGGGGTCCTCCCTGCCAACTGCGCGGGACCGCCCCTTCGCGCCCGCAGAAGCCATCGAGCGGCCACCGACATCGGCTTCGCCGCCTGCGCGGGTCCGCCCCTTCGCATCCGCGGGAGCCCTCGACGGGCTACCGGTCACAAACTCGCTCGCGGCCTCCAGCGCCTGCAGGGCGCGGCGGGCGTCGCCGTCGGCTTCGCGGCACAGCAGCGCGAGGGCCTCGTCGTCGAGCGTCAGCTTCAGCTTGCCGAGGCCGCGGTCACCGTCGGCGAGCGCGCGGCGCACCAGCGTCTTGATGTGTTCCTCGGTCAACGGCTCGAGGACGAAGACCCGGGTGCGCGACAGGAGCGCGCCGGTGATCTCGAAGCTCGGGTTCTCGGTGGTCGCGCCGATCAGCGCGATCGTGCCCCGCTCGACGTGCGGGAGGAAGGCGTCCTGCTGCGCGCGGTTGAAGCGGTGGATCTCGTCGCAGAAGAGGATGGTGCGGCGGCCGTACTGCGCGAGCCGCTCCTCGGCTTCGGCGATGATCTCGCGCACCCGCGGCACGCCCTCGGTCACGGCGCTGAACGGGACGAACTCGCGTTCCGTGTAGCGCGCGATGAGGAAGGCGAGCGTGGTCTTCCCGGAGCCCGGCGGGCCCCAGAAGATCATCGAGGAGACCTCGCCGCGGCGGATCAGCTCGCCCAGGGCCTTGCCCGGGCCGAGGAGGTGCTCCTGGCCGAGGAACTCCTCGAGGGAGGCCGGCCGCATCCGCGCCGCCAGCGGCTGAGCGGAGGCGGGGGGCGCAAAGAGCGAGGGCTCGCTTCTTGCCGGTCGGCTTCACGCGGGCAGCACCGTGAAGCCCTCGAGCCGGGCGGCGTCCGCCAACCGTTGGTCGAAGGTGACCAGGCCCAGACCCTTGCGCTGTTCGCCGGCCCAGTCCAGCGCGGCCGCCAGCTGCAGCGCGTCCGCTGCGCTCAACACGTACCGCCGCACCAGGCGCTCGGCGACGTTCCTCACCGCGATCAGCGGCTGGATCTCGACCCAGTCCTGCGCAAGCGCATCCAGGCGGACCGCCGCCTCCGCCTCGCCGCGGCCGGTCAAGTCGCCCGCTCGCACGCGGCTGCGGAAGGCCGATACGCACTCGACCCGTGCCGCCCACCACACCGCCATCTTCCGGTCTTCGCTCGCGAGCGGCTCCACCCGCTCGAGGTGCTTGTCGCGGGCCGTCAGCGCGACGAGCGCCGAGCTGTCCCAGAACCTCACCGACGCTCCTCCCGCTCCTCGATCACGGCGCGAACCAGCGACCCATCAGGCACCTCCGGAGCGGGCAGACTGAAGAACGAATCGGGGATCCGGCCCGTGCCGCGGATGATCACGCGCCCCTGACGCTCGAGCTCCCGCATTCGCGCCATCTCACCATCCTCGCTGCGGGGCAGCGGGACGAGCTTCGCGATGGGCTTGCCGCGCTCGGTCACGACGACTTCCTCACCCCGCTTCACCCGGGCGAGGTACTTGCTCAGACCCGCCTTCAGCTCCGAGACCTTGGCCGCCTTCATTCATGACCCCATAGGTCAGATTGATGTGACCAATATAGTCTGATAGTGCCGGGAGATGGAAGGGGTTAGGGGCTAGGGTTAGGGGTTAGGGGCTAGGGGCTGGGGCTAGGGGTTAGGGGTTAGGGGTCAGGGGTCAGGGCCGGGGACGCGGGGCCCTGCGGCGCACAGGCCGTGATCGGGTTGCGGCCGGCCTGGCGCGCGAGAAAGGCCGCAGAATGCCGATCCCGGCAAGGAACGCCCCGAGGGTGGGCCTCGACGCGTTCAGGCCGCACAGCGCCTTCCTCCGCGTTTCCGCCGGTGACGAACGGGTGATGGCAAGGGAATAGATTCGGGGCCGAATCAATTGGGCGATGCCTGCGCCGCACCCGGCCACCAGGCGGGTGGGCAACGCGGGCTGTTGGTGAACCCGAGCTGCCCCACTGAGGCGGCCTGAACACGACCACTCCCTCAAGGGGCCCGGGCGATCGAAGGCCCAGGGCTGCACTGCTGGATCAGCCGGGCGATCCCGAATGACCCGCCAGGGCCTCGGCGCCCGGCCAGCGAGCCGGCCCCGGAACTCTCATGGGCCCGGGGCCGGATCGCCGCCGCAGGGGGAGGCGTCCTGATGGCCAGCCACGGGGGAATTGATTCGACCCCGAATCAATTCGGCGAGCAGGCGGCCATACGAAGCCCCTGGCACGCGCTGCTGCCGGCCGCCATGGCGCTGTCCCGCCTCATGGAAGGTGAAATGGACAAGGCGCTGGCGAAGCTGCCCCTCAGGGCCAGTGAGTTCGCCCTGCTGCGCGAAGTCCAAGAGCCGCTCTTTCCGGAGTTGACACCCCCGGCCGCGAGGACCCAGCGGGAGCTGGCCGCCCGGCTCGGCCTCTCACGCGGCGCAACCAACGAGCTGCTCAGCCGACTGGAGCGGCGGAGGTTGCTCGAGCGCACTCCCGCGGGCAGGGGCGCACGGGGCCGGCCGGAGCTGACGGTCACCTTGACCGCCGGGGGAGAGACAGCTCTCGCAGCGGCAGCCACAATCGCTCGCCAGGTCGAGGACGACTGGGCGCGGAGGCTGAACCGCGGCGAGCAGACGCCCTTCCCGGGAATGCGCGCTCATGGGCTGAAGCGCTGGCTGCTGGAGAGTCTGGCGGCGCTGTCGGCGACTACGCGAGGAGGCGGCTGAGCAGCGCCTCGGCCCCGACGAAGCAGCCCGCCCCGGCGAAGAAGGCCAGCGGGAGGCCCCAGCCGATCTTCCCCTGGAATTCGGGGACGAGGTTCGACGCGCCCACGTACAGCGTGACCCCGGCCGAGAGGGCGAGGCCGTGGTCCACCAGCAGCTGCGCCCGCTCGGTGAGCAGGACGCCGAGGATGGTCGCGGCGCCGAGCCACCCGGCGGCGAGCACGGCGCGCCGCGGCGTCTCGCCCGCGGCGAGGACGAGGCTCGAGACGGTCACCCCCTCCGGCAGCTTGTGGAGGAAGATCGCGAGGAAGAAGAGCACGCCGAGCCTGCTGCTCACCAGGAAGCCCGACGCGATCGCCACGCCGTCGAAGAAGGTGTGGAGCAGCAGGCCGATGATCCCCGACGTGCTCGCCGCATGCGAGACGTGGTGCGTCTCGGTGCCGAAGTGGAAGTGCGGCGTCATGGTGTGCTGGGTGAGGTGCACCAGCAGGAAGCCGAGCAGGATCACCAGGCCGCCGGTCTCGGGATCCTTCCGCAGCGCCTCGGGCACGACCCCCACCAGCGCCAGCGCGATCATGAAGCCGGCGGCGAAGGCGAACAGCAGCTCGATCACCCTGAGGCCCAGCCGCGCGCTGCGCGTCACGGCCCACGCGCCCATCAGGTTGGCGGAGGCGGCGACGACGCCGAAGCCCAGCGCCGGCAGGCTGCTCACGACAGCTCCTTGGCGCGCGCCACGAGATGCTCCCGAGTGTTGCACCAGGGCTCGTCCAGCACCTCCTCGAGGAGCCTGCGCAGGATCTCGCCCACCGCCTTCCCCGCCGGCACCCCGGCCGCCAGGAGATCGTCGCCGGTCACGGCGAGCTGGCGGACGGTGAGCGGGTCGCCGGAGACCTCGATGGCCCGCACCGCCGCGAGGAGGTCCGGACGCCGCGTCCGCGGCTCGGCGACGGCGATGATGTCGCGCGCGGAGGCCCGGTGCATCGCCAGCCAGTGGCGCAGGTCGCGCGTCGCCCCGGGCGTGGGCATCGGCAGCGCGAGCCCCGTGACGACCGCGCGCACGCGCCCGGCCTCCGCGTTGGCGAACCGCAGCCGCCGCACCGCCGCCTCCGCGACCTCGCCCGTCACGCCGGCGTGCAAGAGTGCAGCCGCGGTGAGCAGCACCGGGTCGCGCGGCTCGTCCACGGCGTCGAGCCGGCCGGGAACGTCGGGGCCCAGATCGGCCATCTCGGGCCAGACGCGGGCCAGCACGCCGGCGCGCCGCCACAGCCCGACGCCGACCGAGGGCGTGGCGGTCCCGAGCATCTTGAGCCACTCGTCCCGCACCCGCTCCCGCGAGAGCGCGTCCAGCTCGGCGGCCGCGGCGCGCAGCGCGTCCCAGGTCGCGGGCTCGATCTCGAGGCCGAAGGCCGCGGCGAAGCGGAGCGCGCGCAGCACCCGCAGCCGGTCCTCGCGGAAGCGCGCCGCGGCCTCGCCCACCGCGCGCAGCCGCTTCGCGTCCAGGTCCGCGCGCCCGCCCTGCGGGTCGCGGATCTCGCCCGTCTCGGGATGCACCGCGATGGCGTTGATGGTGAAGTCGCGCCGCGCGAGGTCCTCCTCGAGCGACGCGCCGAACTCCACCTCCGCGTGGCGTCCGTCGGTCTTCACGTCGCGCCGGAAGGTCGTGACCTCGTGGCCGACGTCGTGCTCGTCCAGCACGGCGATGGTCCCGTGCTCGATGCCGATGGGGACCGTGCGCTTGAACAGCTTCTGGACCTGCTCCGGGACGGCGGAGGTCGCGATGTCGAAGTCGCCCACCCGATTCACCTCGACGCCGCGCGCCGCCAGGAGGAAGTCCCGCACCGCGCCGCCCACGTACCACACCTCGTGCCCCGCGGCGCGCAGGGCGCGCGCGATCTGGCGGACCTCGGCGGGGATCCGGTCTAGAGGGAAGACCTCAGCCACACAGCACGCTCCCGCCGTTCACGTTCAGGATCTCGCCGGTGACGTGCCGCGCGAGATCGGAGCAGAGGAAGACGATCGGCCCCGCGACGTCCTCCGGCGTGGCCACACGCCTCAGGGGAATCGTCGCCTCGATCCTCTTCCGCCCGCCGCCGGCGTAGGGCCCGGCGGCCATTTCGGTGTCGGTCCAGCCGGGCGCGACGCAGTTGACGCGCACGTCGGGCGCCAGCTCGACCGCGAGCCCCTTGGTCAGGGAGACGATCGCCCCCTTGCTCGCGGCGTAGTCGCCGTGGAACGCCTCGCCGCGCTGCGCCGCCGTGGAGGCGACCAGGACGATCGAGCCGCCCTGGCGCACCCGCGGCGCGAAGGCCCTAACGACGTAGAAGTACGAGTCCAGGTTCTGCGCGATGGTCGAGCGCCACTGGTCGAGGCTCATCTTGGCCAGCGGCACCTCCTCCGCGATCCAGATGCCGTGGTTGACGACGAGGTAGTCGAGCGGTAAGCGCTCGGCGGCCGCGAGCTTGTCCACGTTCTCCAGGACCGCGAGGTCGCCGTGCGCGCGCTTCCCCACCGCGACCACCTCGGCGCCGGCCGCGCGCAGCATCTCCGCGGTGGCCTTCCCGATGCCGCGGGTGCCGCCGGTGACCAGGGCCCGTTTGCCCAGGAGAGAAATCATGAAGCACGCACGGACGCACGGACGCACGGACGCACGGAAAGGCTCACAATCCCGGCTCCACCTGCGAGCACACGTAGTGGTCCACGGCCAGCTGGATCTCCTGGATGAGCGCCGTGTCGTCCGACGGCACGACGATCGCCAGGTCGCACAGCGCCTTGAGCGGCCCGCCGCCCGCGCCGAGCAGCCCGACGACCTTCGCCCCCGCGGCCTTCGCCGCCCGCGCCGCCGCGAGCAGGTTGGGCGACTTCCCCGACGTGCTGACCAGGACGAGGAGGTCGCCCGTCGCGCGCGTGCGCCTCGACCTGGCGCGCGAAGATCTGCTCGAAGCCGAGGTCGTTGGCCGCCGCGGTCACGAGCGAGCTGTCGGTCGAGAGGGCGAGTGCCGGCGCCGCCTTGCGGGCGACCGGGCGGTAGCGCACCACGTACTCGGTGGCGATGTGCTGCGCGTGCGCCGCGCTCCCGCCGTTCCCGGCGAAGAAGACGGTGCGCCCCGCCGCCAGCGTCGCCTTGACCAGCGCCGCGTAGCGCGACACCGGCTCGGCGAGATCGGCGGCCGACTGGCCGGCGAGC
Source organism: uncultured Gemmatimonadales bacterium (assembly GCA_963835535.1). GTDB lineage: Bacteria > Gemmatimonadota > Gemmatimonadetes > Gemmatimonadales > JACORV01 > Fen-1245. Next base: position 280,995 of record CAWIFL010000009.1, on the reverse strand, counting down.
GCGGCCAGCGCCTCGAGATGGTCGAGCTTCACGCTTCCGCACCTCCCACGAGGAACTGCTTGAGCTGGCTGTAGAGCGAGCGCCGGATCCGAAGCGGCGGCACGTCGGCCAGCGGCAGATCGTGCAGGATCGAGTTCGGGTTGTCCACCGCCAGGAGCTGCGCCTGCGGCGCGCCGCCGTGCGACGACAGCCACTCCACCGCCGCCGCGACCGACCGGGCGTCGCCGTGGTTGTCGCTCGCCACGATGGATGCAACGCCGGCCTCGAGCAAAGCGCGGGCCCGGGCGGCGCGCCGCGACTCGGCCAGCAGGGTCGTGGCGTCCACCTGGAGCGCCGCGCCCGCGTCCTTCCAGCGCCCGCCCATCGCGGGCGTGCAGACGGCGTAGCGCTCGGGATGGGCGAGCACCGGCACGAGCCCGTCCGCCGCGATGCGCGTGAGGATCTCGACGCTGGCATCCGCCGGCACGAGCCGGCCGAACTCGACCAGCACGTAGTGGGATCCAGCCAGCCCGAGACAGCGGTCGGCGAGCTGCGGGCGCGGAGTGTCGAGCATGATCTCGAAGCCGCGGTGCAGCGCCGGCGCCGGGGGCGCCGCGTCCACGAGGTCGCCGAGCAGGGCGTCCATCTCCGCGCACGGCGCGGCGTCCGCCTGGCTCGCCTTGAGGTGCGGGGTGCAGCAGACGGCCGTCACGCCCTGCCGCGCGAACTTCTGGAGTGTTTCCACGGACTGCTCGACGGTGTGGGACCCGTCGTCCACGCCCGGGATGAGGTGCGTGTGGAGATCGATCACCGCAGCGCGGCGACCAGTCTTGGGATCGCGCCGGCCCCGCCGTCCTCGATGGCGCTGCCCACGACCACGAAGTCGGCGCCGGCGCGCACCGCGTCGCGCACCTGCTCCGGTGTCTTCATCCCGCCGCCGACGAACAACGGCAAGGACACCGCCCGGCGCACGGCGCGGATCACTTCCGGCGCGACCGGCGTGGCGGCGCCGCTCCCCGCGTCGAGATACACGGCCGCCATCCCGATCATCCGCCCCGCGGCGGCGTGCGCGGCCGCGATCTCCGGCTTGTCCGCCGGCAACGGCCGCGTCTGGCTCACCGACTCCACCGCCGTGACGCGCCCTCCGTCCACGAGGATGTAGGCCGTGGAGATCGCCGGCACGGCGTGGCGCCGGAAGAAGGGCACGGCGCGGACGTGCTCCTCGATCAGGTACTGCGGGTTGCGCCCCGAGACCAGCGACAGCAGCAGCACCGCGTCCACGTCCTCCACCAGCTGCGCCGCGGAGCCGGGAAAGAGCAGCAGCGGCAGCCGGCACACCTTCCTGATCGCCGCCGCGGCCTCCGAGGTCCCAAGGGCCCCTGCGAACGACGTGCCGATCAGCACGGCGATCGCTCCATCGGCCTCGGCGGACGCCGCGAGCCGCGCCGCGTCCTGCGCCGACGTGCGCTCGGGATCCACCAGCACGCAGAGACCCGGAGCGCGCTCCCGCAGACGCTGCAGGACGTCCGTCACGCGCCGACCCTCTGCAGCAGACGCGTCGCCAGAACCGCCACGTCAGCAGCCTCCTCGGATGCAGCCTCGAAAGCATAGGTGACGAATGCGTCGGCGGCGAGCAGATCGAGCGCCGTATCATGCCCCGTCCGCCGACCCTCGACCACAGAGTCGAGCAGCCAGGTACCGAGAGCCCCCATCACCTCCGCGACGGAGCCGCCGGCGAGCACGGCCTCCGGCGCGGCGTCCACGCACTGGGCGAGCTTCGCCGCCAACTCGGCGGGCGGGGCCGGCTGACGGGACTGCAACCACGAGCGGACGGAAGCGCGGGTCATGGAGACGGGTGTAGGGTGTAGGGGGTAGGGTGTGGCATCAGCGCTTTGCCTCCAGCACCTGCCGAACCACGTCCACGGCCTGGCGCTCCACGTCCGGCAGCCTGGTCGCGTCGCCGGCCCCCGCGGAGGCGAAGTGCGGACGGCCGCCCCCCTTCCCGCCGGAGAGCGCGGCCAGGCGGTTGGCGAGGTCGGGCGCGAGAACGCCGCGCGCCACCAGGTCGTCGGTCACGCCGACGTGGATCCCCGGCCGCTCCCCCGTCGCCACGACCACCAGCACGCCCGAGGGCGTCTGCGAACGGAACGCGTCCACCATCGCGCCGATCTCGTTCCGGTCGCCGGAAGCGGAGGCCGCGACGGCGACGCGCGAACCGTTCACGTCGGTGGTCCGCGCCGCCGCCTGCGCGCCGCCCCCCTTGATCAGCTCCTCGACGCGCTTCTCGAGCTTCTTCCGCTCCTCGACCAGCGTCTCGACCTTGCGCGTCAGATGCTCGGGCGCGCTGCCCACGGTCTCCGCCACGCCGTCCAGGAGCCGCACGCGCTCCAGCAGCCAGTCGTACGCGCCGGGCCCGGTGAGCGCCTCGACGCGGCGCACGCCGGCGCCGACGCCCGTCTCGCCCACCAGCCGCAGGAGGCCGATCTGGCCCGTGGTCCGCACGTGGCAGCCGCCGCACAGCTCCATCGAGACGCCGGGCACCGTGATCGTCCGCACCACGTCGCCGTACTTCTCGCCGAACAGCGCCATCGCGCCCAAGCGCCAGCGCGTCCGCGTACGCCATCTCCTTCTGGACGACGTCGAGGTTCTCCCAGACGTGCTGGTTGATCTCGGCCTCGATCTCGGCCAGGGCCAGCGGCGGGATCGGCTGGTGGTGCGTGAAGTCGAAGCGCAGGTGCTCGGGAGAAACGACGCTCCCCGCCTGCCGCACGTGGGTGCCGAGGATCTTGCGGAGCGCCGCGTGGAGCAGGTGCGTCGCGGTGTGATTGCGCTCGGTGTCGCGCCGCAGCCGCTGGTCCACGACGGCCTCGACCGCAGTCGGCTCGAACGGGCCGTGGAACGGGCCGAAGACGGCGGTCTTCCCCTCGACCTTGCGGACCTCGTCCACCGGCAGCTTCCAGCCCTGCCCCACCACCTCGCCCGTGTCGCTGACCTGCCCGCCGCTCTCCGCGTAGAACGGGTTCTCGTGGAGGATCAGGCCGACGCGGCCCTTCTCCTGCTCGAACGCGAGGATGTCGGTCTCGGCGCGCGTGGTCTCGTAGCCGATCCATTTCTGGCGGGAGCGCTTCTTCAGGGACACCCATTGTGCGCCGCCGGACTCGGACCCCCGCGGGCCCTCGGGGTCCTCCCTGCCAACTGCGCGGGTCCGCCCCTTCGGTCCCGCGAGAGTCCTCGTCCGGCTACCGGCACCGGCGGCCCGATCGGCCCGCGACCGTTCCCGCTGCACGTCCAGCAGCTTCTCGAAGCCCGCGACGTCCACCGCGATGCCGCGCTCGGCCGCGACGATCTCGGTCAGGTCGATCGGGAAGCCGTAGGTGTCGTACAGCTTGAACGCTTCCTCGGCCGAGACCGCGGTGAGGCCCGCGAGCCGCTCGAGCCCGCCTTCGATCGTCTCGAGGAAGCGCTCCTCCTCGGCGGTCGTGACCTCGGTGAGCAGCGCGGCGTGCTGCTGCAGCTCGGGGTAGGCGCCGCCCATGGCGCGCGAGACCTCCTCGACCAGGCGCACCAGCGTCGGCTCGCGGCGCCCGAGGAGGTAGGCGTGGCGCACGGCGCGCCGCAGGATCCGGCGCAGGACGTAGCCACGCCCCTCGTTCGACGGATAGACGCCGTCGGCGAGCAGGAACGCCACGGCGCGCGCGTGATCCGCCAGGACGCGGAAGGGCGCGCCGGCCGGCCCCTTGTCGTACGCCTTGCCGACCACCAGCTCGGCGCGGGCGATCAGCGGCGCGAAGAGATCGGTGCTGAAGTTGGAGCCGACGCCCTGCAGCACGGCGGCGATGCGCTCGAGCCCCGCACCCGTGTCCACCGACGGCGCCGGGAGCGGCACCAGCTCGCCCGAGGCCTGCCGGTCGAACTGCATGAAGACGAGGTTCCAGATCTCGAGGAACCGCCCCGCCTCCGCGTACTCGACGAACTGGTCGAGCGAATGGATGTGATCGGAGGCGTGCTCGCCGCTTCCCGTGCCGCCGTGCCCCCGTGCCCCCGTGCCCGCCAGGTCTACATAGACCTCGCTGCAGAACCCGCACGGGCCCGTGTCGGCCATCTGCCAGAAGTTGTCCGCGTCGCCCAGGCCGTAGATGCGGTCGTCGGCGACGCCGGCCACCTCGTGCCAGAGGCGGCGCGCGTCGGCGTCCTTCGCGTGGACGCTGATCCGGATCCGGTCCGGGTGGATGCCCAGCCACTGGTCGGAGGTGACGAACTCCCAGGCGAAGCCGATCGCCTCCTTCTTGAAGTAGTCGCCGAAGGAGAAGTTGCCGAGCATCTCGAAGAAGGTGTGGTGCCGGTCGGTGTGCCCCACCTGCTCGAGGTCGTTGTGCTTGCCGCCGGCCCGCACGCACTTCTGGGAGGTGGTGGCGCGCTTGTAGTCCCGGCGCTCGATCCCCAGGAAGACGCGCTTGAACTGCACCATCCCGGCGTTGGTGAACAGGAGGGTCGGGTCGTCCCGGGGGACCAAGGACGACGAGGCTACCTCGCGGTGGCCTCGCTCGACGAAGTAGTCGAGGAAACGGCGGCGAATCCGTGCGGCATCCATCGGAGCCGCACAAAGTTAGCCCGCCGCTGCCGCCTTCACCACCTCGATGACGTCCGCGGCCGCGAAGCCGCGTCGCAGCAGGTAGATCTTGAGCTTGCGGCGCCGGGTGACCGCGTCCAGGCCGCGCAGGGTCCGGAGCTTCTTGGCGGCCGCTTCTCGCAGCAGATCGACGGCCTCAACCCCTTCCAGCTCCAGCGCGGCCGCGACCGCTTCCCTGGCCTCGCGCGAGCCGATGCCCAGCCGCTCGAGGTCGCGCGCGAGCCGCGCCGGCCCGTAGCGGAACCGCCGCGCCCGGGTGCGGGCGTAGTGGAGGGCGAACTCGTGGTCGTTGACGAGGCCGGATGAAACGAGTGCGCCGACGGCCTCGTCGGCCGCCGGCGGGGCGAACCCCTTCCGGACCAGGCGCTGGCGGATCTCGCGCGAGGGGAGCGCGCGGAAGGTCAGGATCCTGAGGGCGGCACGACGGGCGGAGAAGACCTCCGCGCGCCGCTCGATCCCCTGCACCGCGCCCTCCGACACGACCGCGCCGACCGACAGGCCGAGCGAGCGCAGGTCCTCGGCGCCCACCGTAGCGAACGACGCACCGTCCAGCCAGACCCGGACGCCGCCGCTCTGCTTCGCGTCCGCATCCAGGCCGGTGACGGTGGGCACCTACTCCTCCGCTGCCCCTTCTTCTTCCACGATCGCGGCGCCGGGCTTCACCCCCAGCGTCTCCTTCACTTTCGCCTCGATCTCGACCATCAGCGCCGGATTGTCCTTGAGGAAGAGCTTGGTGTTCTCCCGCCCCTGCCCGATGCGCTGGTCGTTGTACGCGTACCAGGCGCCGGTCTTCTGGATCACGCCCGCCTCCGCCGCGAGATCCACCAGCAGGGCGATGTGGCTGATCCCCTCGTCGAACATGATGTCGAACTCCGCCTGCCGGAACGGGGGCGCGACCTTGTTCTTCACCACCTTGACCCGCGTCCGGTTGCCGATGACGACGTCGCGCTCCTTCACCTGCCCGATGCGCCGCATGTCGAGTCGCACCGAGGCGTAGAACTTGAGCGCGCGCCCGCCGCTGGTGGTCTCGGGGTTGCCGAACAGGATGCCGATCTTCTCCCGCAGCTGGTTGATGAAGATCACCGAGGTCCGCGAGCGGTTGATCCCGCCGGCGAGCTTCCGCAGCGCCTGGCTCATCAGCCGCGCCTGGAGGCCCACGTGCGAGTCGCCCATGTCCCCCTCGATCTCGGCCTTGGGCACCAGGGCGGCCACGGAGTCGATCACCACGACGTCCACCGCCCCCGAGCGCACCAGGATGTCGGTGATCTCCAGCGCCTGCTCCCCCGTGTCGGGCTGCGAGATCAGGAGATTGTCCACGTCCACGCCGATCTTGCGCGCATAGTCCACGTCCAGCGCGTGCTCGGCGTCCACGTACGCCGCGACCCCGCCCGCCTTCTGCGCGTTGGCCGCGACGTGCAGCGCCAGCGTCGTCTTCCCCGAGGACTCGGGGCCGAAGATCTCGGTCACGCGCCCGCGCGGGATCCCGCCGGTGCCGATGGCCGCATCGAGGTTGATCGCCCCCGTCGGGATCGCGTCCACCTTCACCCGCGCCCGCTCGTTGCCCATGCGCATGATCGAGCCCTTGCCGCAGGTCTTCTCGATCTGGGCAATCGCGAGATTCAAGGCCTTCCGGCGATCGTCGCGTACGGTTTCCTCAGCCATCAGAACCTCGGTGCACGGAGTTCAGAACAGTTGCCAGACGGCAAGTTGGCAGTGGTTACCAGTTGTCAGCTGTGAGATTCAGAAGCTGCCCCGGCCAGCCCTAACCCCTAACCCCTAACCCCTAACCCCTCGCTCTCATGCCACCCGAATATACGCCGAAGCCCGCGTCAGCGCCATCCCGGCCTGAAGGCATCCTGCAGCCACTCGAGCCTCCCGTCCCGCACGGTGATGACGTCGAATCTCACGGCGTCCCAAGCAGTTGCGTGACGCGACAGCCAGACCGACGCCGCCCGGACGACGTCCGCCTGCTTCCGGGCCGTCACCGCCTCGGCGGGGGCGCCGAAGGCGTCGGAGGAGCGGGATTTCACCTCCACGAAGACGACGACCCGGCCCCGCCGCGCGACCAGGTCCACGTCGTGGTGCCCGTAGCGGAAGCGCTGCTCGAGGACCTGGTAGCCCTGCACGCGCAGCGCCGCGGCGGCCAGGGACTCGGCCAGGGCGCCGGCGCGGTGGCGAGGGTCCTTCCAGGTAGAGGGGTCGCTCTTGAGCATGCGCCATTGTAGATGCTGGCCGGGCACGGACTGATATCAATCTATCGCAGAGCGGACCGGATGAATGCGAGGGATTAGGGTCCAGGGGTTAGGGGCATCACCGCTTCTCAGCGACCAACATCAGCTCCTCTCCGGCGTCGGACCGCCCTCCCGAGGCGACGGTCTCGACCACCGCAAAGCACGCCCCTTCCAGCAAGAGTCGCAGCGGCGTCCTGCCGGGCGGCAGACGACCGTGGCGACGGATCAGGCGGCTCAGCTGCCAGGTCGTCCGAGCCCAGCGCGCGAGCGACCGGATGCGGACCGACCGCAGACCGGCGGCGGTCGCGCATTTCTCGAGCGAACGGCGGGAGAAGAGGTGAAGGTGGCGCGGCGGATCGAGGTGCAACCAGTGCCGCCCGAAGATCCTGTGGCAAAACGAGCGTGCGTTCGGCGTGAGGACGATCAGGGAGCCGCCAGGCCCGACGGCCCGGAAGCAGGCCCTCATGAAAGCGACGGGGTCGTGAACGTGCTCGATCACGTGTCGCGAGACGACCACGTCGAAGGACGCTGCGCCTGCGTCCACCTGGTCGAGGGTACCGTCCAGGACGGCGACTCCTCGCTTCTCCCGGGACAGGCGAGCCGCGACGGGGTCGGGCTCCACGCCGCAGACCTCCCATCCGACTCCCTGCATCGCGGCCAGGAACACGCCGTCGCCGGATCCCACGTCCAGGAGCGTGCGCGCTCCCCGATGACGGAACTCCCTGACCAGGGGCTCCACCCGCTCCGCGATGAACGGCACGCCCGACAGGGCTCCGCCAAGCAGAGCGCGAACGAACGAGCGGCTCCGACCCCGATCCGCGAACGCATCCTCGAGCACGAGCGACCGTGTCGCCGCTCGCGCGCGGCCGAAGAACCGGGCGCTCGCGTCCTGGTGGGTGTAGTACTCGCCGTAGGCCAGAGCGATGCTGGAACGCGTCAATCGCGGGCTCAGCCACAACAGTCCGCATTCCGGGCACTCCAGCAGCTCCGCCGTGCCGGGTGCGTCGAAGATCCGATCCTGCATGGAGGCGTACCGAAGCCGTCCCGGGGCGGAGCAAAGCGGGCACGCTGGAACGTCTTCGAATTCGGCCAGGCTGGGCTCGGCCATCAGTACTGATCGAGATCCTGCAGCCCCACGAGCACGTCCCTGGCCTTGGAGCCGTCCGGCGGCCCGAGGATGCCGGCGTCGTGCAGCTGATCGATGATCCGCGCCGCGCGGCCGTAGCCGATCTTGAGGCGCCGCTGCAGCAGCGACGTCGAGCCGAGCTGGTTCTGGATGCAGACCTCCGCGGCCTGCCGGAACAGCGGGTCGCGGTCGGCGGGACCGGCGCCGGCCTCGCCGCCGCCCTCCTCGCCGCCTTCCTCCTCGGCGATGCGCGCGCGCACGACCTCGAGGATGTCGGCCTCGCCGCCGACCCCGCTCTCCTCCTCGACCTCGGCCTGGACCGCGGCGAGGCGCTCCTCGCGCCGCGCGTCGAACCAGTGCATCAGGCGCTCGGTCTCGTCGGTGCCGACGAACGCGCCCTGGAGGCGCATCAGGTCGCTCTTCCCCGGCGGCATGAAGAGCATGTCGCCGTTGCCCAGCAGCGCCTCGGCGCCGTTCTGATCGAGGATGGTGCGGCTGTCGATCTTGGACGCGACGCGGAACGCGATCCGGCAGGGGAAGTTCGCCTTGATGAGGCCGGTGATGACGTTCACCGACGGCCGCTGGGTCGCGAGGATCAGGTGGATGCCGATGGCGCGCGCCTTCTGCGCGAGCAGCGCCAGCGGCGTCTCGACCTCGGCCTGCACGGTCATGATGAGGTCGGCCAGCTCGTCCACGAAGAGGAGGATGTAGGGGAGCGGGCCCTCCTCGTACGCCTCGCCGTTCGGCTTGACGATCTTCGTCGGGTCCTCGGCGAGCTTGTGGTTGAAGTCGACGAGGTTGCGCGCGTTGTTGGCGTGGAGCAGCTCGTAGCGGTCCTGCATCTCCCACACCGCCCACTTGAGGACGTGCGCGGCGTCCTTGTTGTCGGTGACCACGCGGTGCCGCAGGTGCGGCAGCGCGTTGTACATCGACAGCTCGACCATCTTCGGGTCGATCATCAGGAAGCGCAGCTCGGCGGGGGTGTAGCGGTACACCAGGCTGGTGATGAGCGTGTTGATGCAGACGGACTTGCCCGAGCCGGTGGCGCCGGCGATCAGCAGGTGCGGCATCTTCGTCAGGTCGGCGATGATCGGCCGGCCCTCGAGGTCCCGGCCCAGCGCGACGGGGAGGAGCAGCCGCTGGACGGCCTTCTGCCACTCGAGCGTCTCGAGCAGCTCGCGGAAGCCGACCATCCGCGCGGTCGGGTTCGGGACCTCGACGCCGACGGCGCCCTTGCCGGGGATCGGCGCGACGATGCGGATGCTCTGCGCGCGCATCGTGAGGGCCAGGTCGTCGGCCAGGGCGGCGATGCGGCCGACCTTCACGCCCGCGGCCGGGACGACCTCGAACTGCGTGACGACCGGGCCGGTCGTCCGCGCCCCGACGGTGCCCTCGACCTTGAACTGCTTCAGCGTGTCGAGCAGGACGGCCTGCAGCCGGTCCAGCTCGCTCTCGAAGTTCGCCGCCTGCGGCGTCGGCGGATTCAGCAGGTCGATGGGGGGAAGCTCGTCGGCGGAAGGCGCGGGTGCCGGGTGCTGGGTGCCGGGTGCCGGGGCGCGACTCTTTCGGCCGCGCTTCGCCGGGACGTGCTCCTCGTCTTCGGCTTCAGGCTCCTCCGTGTCCGCGAACAGGTCCTCGGGCGGCTCTTCGACCGGTGGCGGCACCTCGGCACTCCCCGACACCCGACCCCCGACACCCGGCACCGCCTCTTTCTTTCGCAGCATCCCCAGGGGATTCCAGCCCACCGTCGCGATCGTGAGCCCCGAGAAGATGCCGAGGGCGAGGAGCCCCTCGCCCACCGGCCCGATGATCCGGAGCTCGAAGGCGAGGAAGCCGCCGGCGAGGCCCACCCAGCGCGGGTAGTCGGGCAGCGCGCCGGCGGCGAGCGCGGCGTGCGCGACGCCCTGCCAGGTCTGGTAGCCGACGCCGAGGGCGAACGGCACGGTGAGCGAGAGGCCGGCGAGGAGGATCGTGACGCGGCGGCCGAGGCTGCGATCGAAGTGGCCGAAGAGCGCGACGGCCCAGAAGAGCGGGACCAGCGGGACGAGGGCGGCGCCGGCGCCGAAGAACGAGCGGAGAAACGCCCCGACGGCGATGCCGACCGGGCCGGTGAGCGAAACGCCGGGGGCCGTCGCGAGCGCCAGGAACAGGCCCGCGAGCAGGGCCCCTATCGCCCAGAGATCATCCTTCGTTCGAGGGTCGATACGCCGTGATCCTGCGGTCGGCATAGAGGGGCAGGACGGGGTGCGTATCCTGGGCGGCGCAGGCCTCGAGGTCGGCGCGGAAGCCGAGCGCGGCCAGCTCGCGGCCGTGGGTGCTGGCCTTGAGGGCCCGTCCCCAGCGCTCGCCGTAATGCCGCGCCAGCTCCAGCGCGGCGACGGCGCTGTCGTTCACGCTCACGCTGCGGCTGCCGCCCTCCGGGAGGAGCGCCTTGGTGAGGCGGCCGGCGGCGAAGGCATCCTCGAGCGCGAAGTGTTTCTCGCCGCCGGCGCAGAGGATCACCAGGTCGCCCTGCTCGGCGAGCGCGGCGCGACAGCGCTCCGCCACGGTCGAGAAGTTCACGGCGGCGCCGGCGATGACCTCGCGCGCGCCCTGCGCCGCGACGAGGGCGGAGGTGCCGTTGGTGGTGGACATCACGATCGTCTTGCCGCCCACGACCTCCGGGCCGAACTCGGCGGGGGAGTTGCCGAGGGCGAAGCCGGGGATGCGCTCCGACTTCCGTTCGCCCGCGAGGATGACGGCGTCGCGCTCGAGGTTCTGCGCGAGGCGCAGGGCCTCGTCGGTCGTGCCGGCCGGGAGCACCGCCTTGGCGCCGTTGGCCAGCGCGACGGCGATGGTGGTGGTGGCGCGCAGGATGTCCACGACGACGACGGTGCGACCGGCGAGGTCGTTCGGACCGAGTGCCTGCGGCGTGAAGACGACTTCGATCTTCACGGCGTGGCCTCCGCGGGCTGCATCATCTCCCGCTCCACGAACGTCGTGTCCACCGTCCCGTCGCGGAAGGCCGGGTGCTCGATGACCTTCGTCAGGAAGGGGATCGTCGTGGTGACGCCCTCGATGATGAAGCCGTCCAGCGCCTGGTGCATCCGCGCCAGCGCCTCCGCCCGGTCGGTCCCGTGCACGATCACCTTCGCGATCAGCGAATCATAGTACGGCGGCACCGTATAGCCCGCGTAGAGGTGCGTGTCCACCCGCACGCCCGGCCCGCCGGGGGGGTGGAACGTCGTCACGACGCCGGGGCACGGCTGGAAGTTTCGCGCCGCGTCCTCGGCGTTGACGCGGCACTCGATGGCGTGGCCGCGCAGGCAGATCCCGCGCTCCGGGAAGGAGAGCGGCTCGCCGCTCGCGACCCGGATCTGCTCCTTCACGAGGTCGAGGCCGGTGCACATCTCCGTGACCGGGTGCTCGACCTGGATGCGGGTGTTCATCTCCATGAAGTAGTAGGAGCCGTCGCCGTTGAGGAGGAACTCCATCGTGCCGGCGCCGGCGTAGCCGATCCGGGCGGCGAGCTGCACCGCGGCGTCGCCCATCTTGGCGCGCAGCTCCGGCGTCATCGCGGGCGAGGGCGCCTCCTCGATGAGCTTCTGGTGCCGGCGCTGGGTCGAGCAGTCGCGCTCCGAGAGGTGCATGAGGCGCCCCTGCTGGTCCCCGAACACCTGGATCTCCACGTGGCGCGGCTTCTCGAGGTACTTCTCCAGGTAGACCGCGTCGTTGCCGAAGGCCGCCAGCGCCTCGCTGCGGGCGAGCTGGAAGTGGCGCGCGAAGTCGTCCTCCTCCATCGCCACCCGCATCCCCTTCCCGCCGCCGCCCGCCGCCGCCTTGATGATGACGGGGAAGCCGATCTCGCGCGCCGCGGCGACCGCCTCCTCGACGTCGCCCACCGGCCCCGGCGTGCCGGGGACGATCGGGACGCCCGCCTCCCTGGCGAGGCGCCGCGCCTCGGCCTTGTCCCCCATCGCGCGGATCTGGTCGGGGGTGGGGCCGATGAACGCGATGTTGGAGGCGCGCACGATCTCGGCGAACTCCGCGTTCTCCGCCAGGAAGCCGTAGCCGGGATGGATCGCGTCCGCCCCCGTGATCTCGGCGGCCGCGATGATCTGCGGGATCTTGAGGTAGCTGTCGCGCGCCGGCGCGGGGCCGATGCACACGTCGTCGTCGGCGAACCGCACGTGGAGCGATTCGCGATCGGCCTCGCTGAAGACGGCCACGGCCTCGATGCCGAGCTCGTGACAGGCCCGGATGATGCGGAGGGCGATCTCGCCGCGGTTGGCGATCAGCACCTTCTTGAACATCAGCGCTGGAACGGATCCCGGCTCAGACCCGACACGCCGTCGCCCGCATCCGACGGCCCGGCGGACCCCGCCCCGGTCCCGGGTCTCGCCGGGGGCGCCGCGGGCCGCTTCGCGCCGAGGCCCGCCGCGCCTCCGGTCTTGGTCGGGTCGAACGCCCCCTTCTTGTCGAAGCCCGCGAAGGTGCGATCGCTCGACCCCCCGATGCCCTGCACCTGGAGCTGGAATTCGGTCGGGTTCGAGCAGTAGAAGAGCGCCGAGTCGAGGGAGATGACGCCGTCGGTGTACCACTGCATCAGGCTCTGGTCGAACGACTGCATCCCGTACTGGACCGTGCCCTCCTTGATCAGGTCCGGGATGTTGAGCTGGCTCTTCACGTCGCGGATGTTGTCCCGCACCGCCGCGGTGTTGACCAGGATCTCGGAGGCCGCCACGCGGCCCAGGCCGTCCTTGGTCGGCACCAGACGCAGGGAGACGACGGCCTGGAGCGCGGTGGAGAGCAGGTGCCGCACCTCCTCGTGCTGGTGCGGCGGGTAGAACGAGATCACGCGGTTGATGGTCTGCGTGGCGTCGGTCGTGTGCAGCGTCGAGAAGACCAGGTGCCCCGTGTCGGCCGCCTTGATGGCCGTGTCCAGCGTCTCCATGTCGCGGATCTCGCCGATCAGGATGACGTCGGGGTTCTGCCGCAGCACGTGGCGCAGGGCGTTGTGGAACGAGAGGGTGTCGGCGCCGACCTCGCGCTGGTTGATGATCGAGTTGACGTCGCGGTGCAGGAACTCGATCGGGTCTTCGATGGTGATGATGTTGACGCGGCGGTTGAGGTTGATGTGGTTGACCATCGCCGCGAGCGCGGTGGACTTGCCGCTGCCGGTCACGCCCGTGACGAGCACCAGGCCGCGCGGCTTCAGGGCCAGCGCCTCCAGGATCTTGGGGAGGTGCAGCTCCTCGATCGTCTGCACCTCGTAGGGGATGACGCGGAAGGCGAAGGCGAGCGTGCCGCGCTGCCAGTACACGTTCACGCGGAACCGTCCGATCCCCGGCACGCCGATGGCGAAGTCGGACTCCTTCGTCTCCATGAACTCCTTCAGCTGCTTCGGCTGCATCAGGTGCTCGGCGAGCGACTTGAGGTCCTGCGGCGTCATCGGCGCCTGGTTGGGCGCCGGCGTGAGGTCGCCCGCGATCCGGACCGTCGGCGGCCGCCCGACCTTCAGCAGGAGGTCCGAGCCCTTGTGCTCCACCATCCACTTGATCGAGGCCGGGAAGAAGGCCGGCGCGGCCGACGACTTGGCCGTGGTCGGCGCGATGTCCGGCGCGCCCAGCACCTGCGACGCACGAGGTTCAGGCATTGGGATCCACCCGGAAGAGGACCTGGCCGAATTCGACGGGCTGCGCGTCCTCCACGAGGCATTCGCGCACCACGCCGGAGACCTCCGACTCGAGCTCGTTCATGATCTTCATCGCTTCGATGATGCAGAGCGTCTGGCCCGGCGTGACGCGGGTGCCCGGCTTCACGTAGGGGTCCGCTCCCGGCTCCGGCGCCCGGTAGAAGGTGCCGACCATCGGCGACTTGACCTCGACCAGGCGGGTCGCCGGAGCGGCGCCCTCGGCCGCAGCGGCCGCGGCAGCCGCCCCCGGTGCGGCGCCGTAGTGCACCGCACCCGCCGGAAGCGCCGGCATCACCACGGCGCCGCCCGCCTCGCGGCTCACCCGGTACGTGGTGAAGCCCCGGCGGATCTCGATCGTCGTGGCGCTCGACGCGTCCAGGAGCGCCAGCAACTCCTTGAGCAGAGCAAGGTCGGTCATCCCAGCACCAAGAGTTCACGGGGGAACTGCGTGAGCAGGGCCGTGCCGCCGTCCGACAGTGCGACGTCGTCCTCCAGGCGGACTCCGCCCCAGCCCGAATAATAGACGCCCGGCTCGACGGTGACCACCGCGCCCGCCGGGAGCACCTGGTCGGCGGTGCGCGCAAGCCTCGGCGCCTCATGCACTTCCAGGCCGATCCCGTGGCCGAGGGAGTGGCCGAAGGCGGGGCCCTGCCCCGCCGCCTCCATCACGTCCCGCGCCAGCGCGTCGGCCTGCCGGCCCGAGAGCCCGGCCCGGAGGCCGGCGAGCGCCGCGCGCTGCGCGAGCGCCACCAGCGCGTAGGCCTCGGTCTGCCGCGCGGTGGGCCGAGCGCCGACGACGAAGGTGCGGGTGACGTCGGAGACGTAGCCGTCCACGATCGCGCCGAAGTCCAGGAGCAGGAAGTCTCCGGGCGCGATGACGCGCGAGCTGGTCCTCGCGTGCGGCAGCGCCGAGCGGGGCCCCGAGGCCACGATCGTGGGGAACGGGTAGCCCTCGGTCCCGCCGCGCCGGAGCTCCCCCTCGAGCAGCGCCGCGACTTCCTGCTCCGTCTGCCCGGCGCGCACCTGGCGGACCGTTTCCGCGAGCGCGTCGCCCGCGAGCGCGGCCGCGGCGCGGATCGCGTCGATCTCCTCCGGCGCCTTGACCGCGCGCAGCGCCTCGACGTGGTCGGAGACCGGGGAGAAGTGACAGGGGAGCTTGTCCGCGGCGAGGCGCTCGGCCTCGCGCACCGTGACGACGTGCGCCTCGTAGCCGACCGCGCGCACGCCGTAGTCCGGGATCAGCTTGACGAGGCGCTCCCAGACGCCGGTCCCGTCGATCACGATCCTGGCCAGCGCGCCGATCTCGTCCCTGGACTGGGTCTCGTACCGGAAGTCGGTGATGAAGACCGCGCCCTTGCCCGTCACGAGCAGCAGGCCACTGGTGCCCGAGAAGCCCGTCAGATACCGGACGTTGGCGGGGTGCGAGACGACCAGCGCGTCCAGGCCCTCGCGGGACACGCGCTCGAGGAGGGCTTCCATCCGCTGAGGACGGCGATCAGTCATCTGAACACTCAGACCTCGACACTACCAGCGGCCTTGGACCGGCCGCGTCTCAGCCACTCCACCATCGCCTCGAGAGCCAGGACGTAGCCGTGTCCGCCGAAGCCGGCGACGACGCCCACGGCCAGATCCGCGAGGAGCGACTTCCGCCGTTCCTCCTCGCGTCCCCAGATGTTCGTCAGGTGGACCTCGACGAACGGGACCGCGGCGGCCAGCACGGCGTCGCGAACGGCGATGGACGTGTGCGTGTACGCGGCGGCGTTGATCAGGGCCCCGTCGGCCCGGCCCCGCAGCGCCTGGATCGCGTCCACCAGCGCGCCCTCGTGATTCGACTGGAGCCAGCCGATCTCGACGCCGAGCGCGCGAGCGCGCTCGCGCACGGCGGCCTCGATGTCCGCGAGCGTGGCGGAGCCGTAGCGGGCAGGTTCCCGAACCCCGAGGAGATTGAGGTTCGGCCCGTTCACCACCGCGATGTGCACTATTTCTTGAGACCCTGCAGCCAGGCGCTGAAGGCGGTGAGGTCCTCGTCGCCGAGCTGTGAAGGACGCCGGGGCCCGGCCGCGGGCGCGGGCGGCGCGGGCGCCGGCGCCGGGGCGCCGGCGCCGAAGAACTCGTCGAACGACGCCCCGAGAGCGGGGGCTGGAGCGGTGGCCTGCGGCGCAGGAGGCGCCGGGGAGGCCTCGCCCGCCGGGCCGAAGATCTGGTCGAGCGAGAAGGCGTCGGCCGCCGGGTGCGCGGGCTCCCCATCGGGCTCCGCCATGAACGCGGACTCCAGAGGCGACGGGGTTTCCGGTGTCAGGTGTTTGGTGTCGGGGAGCGGAGGCGGCGGGGCGGCCGCGGCCGACAGGCGCGCGCCGGCCACGCGCTTGAGCCACGAGCCCACCGACTCGGCGCCGAGCGCCGCGGCCCGCAGATCGGGCGGCGGCAACTCCGCCGCGCGCAGCTTCGCGGCGAGTCCCGCGTCGCCCGGGCGCTGGTCCAGCAGGCGCCGGTACACGTCGGCGGCCTCGCTCCGGAACCCCTGCTTCAGGTACAGGTCGCCCATCGTTTCCGTCGCCATCGGCGGATGGGCCGCAGGCTCCTCGCGCGGCGGCGGCGAGACCATCTGCACCATCTTGGCGGACGGGCGCGCCAGCTCCTCCGGCGGCGTCACGTCCTCGGGCATGATGAGGGGCAGATCGGAGGGCGCCGACGGCTGCAGCGTCTCGCCGGTCGCGGGGAGATCGAGGGCCGCGCCCGCGACGTCGTCCACGATCGAGTAGGCGCCCGACAGGTTGGCGGGCAGCTCCACCTTCTCGGGTTCGGGTCCGGCCGCCATGCCACCCAGCGACTGGTCGGGCGGCGGCTCGATGCTGAAGTCGTCCAGGGACGGCATCGGGGGGGGGGGGGCGGCGGCGCTCGCCGGGGCCGCCGCCGGCGCCTGCTCCTCCGTCACCGGCAACCCCATATCGGCCATGAACTCGATTGCCGGAGTCCGAACTTCGGAGTCGTGGGTCACCGCCTCCACATCCTCGGTCCGGATGGCACGCGACGACCGCTCGCCCGTGCCCCACGCCAGGGAGTCGTCGAACGGCAGCACCTCGAGCGACTCGGACGACACCCTCGCCTCGGACGGCAGCGGGTGGACGTCCGGCTTGGCCTCGGCGGGGGGCACGGCTTCCGGCTCGGCCTGCATCGCCGCCACGACCATCTCGCCCGGCGGCTCGACGGGCAGGGCCTCGATCGGGATCGCCGGCATCTCGGCCGGCGACGGGGCTGCGCTCTTCGCGGTCGCGGGCTCCGGGATCTCGAGCACCGGCTCCAACTCCGCGACCGGGGCCGGCTCGGGAGCGCGCGAGCGCACCTCGAGCATCGGCAGCGGTTCGGGCTCCTTCGCAGGCTCTTCCACCGGCGCCGCGACGGCCGCGACGACCCGCGTCGCTTCACCGCCCGCCGGCGCGGCCTCGGCGGCGGGAGCCGCCATCTCCTCCGCCACATCGGCGAAGGAGGTCTCGGGCGCCAGCTCGGCCGGCGCTGCCTCGGCAGCCTTCGCGGGCGCCGCGAGCGCGCCGCCCAGGCGCTGGAGGTCGGCTTCGGCCTCGCTGTTCATCGAGTCCACGGCCAGGAGCTTCTGGAGCCACTCCCGGGCCTCGTCCACGCGCCCCCCGCGCTCGGCGATCTCCGCCAGGCTCTTCAGCGCGATGATGTTCTCGCCGTCGAGGGCGAGGACCGCCGTGAAGGTGGCCGCGGCGTCGGCGTCGGCCGCCTTGTCCAGGAGACAGCGGCCCAGGACGATGTGCGCCGAGAGGTAGTCGGGGTGCTTCACGAGGCCGGCCCGGACCAGCTCGAGCGCCCGGTCCACCTGCCCCGCCTTGCGATAGGCGTCCGCCAGCGGCGCGAAGAACCGCCCATCGGGGTTCTCGGCGTAGCGGCGTTCGAGTTTCTCGATCTCGCTCGATGAAGCCATCGAACTCCTGCTGGCAGAACGGGTTCGGCCCGCGAAGATACGGCATTCCGGCACGGGGTGTCAACGGGAACGGCACCCCGCCCGGTTGGCTTTGCGCGTTGTCTCGTCTAGATTTACGCCCTTTCCCGGGGGAGACCGGACGCCATGCTGCGCACCATGCGCGAGAAGACCAAGATCATCATGCTCGTCCTGGCGGTGGCGTTCGTCGGATGGCTGGTGTTCGACGTGGGGATGGGCGTCACGGGACGCAGTCAGGGCGCCGCCTCCCGGGACCTCGGCTCGGTGAACGGGCACCCGATCAAGTACCAGGAGTGGCTCCAGACCTACAACGCCACGGTGGATCAGGCGCGCCAGCGGAACCCCGGGCAGTCCCTGACCCGCGAGGAGCAGAAGTCGCTGGAAGACTACGCCTTCGAGCAGCTGGTCGAGGCGGGCGTCCTCCAGGACGCGTACAAGCGGCGCGGCATCGTGGTGACGGACGACGAGGTTCGCGACGCGGCCCTCCGCTACCCGCCCGAAGAGGTCACGACCGCCCGCGACTTCCAGACGAACGGGAAGTTCGACCAGGCGAAGTGGCAGCGGTTCCTCGCCAGCGGGACGGAGCCCGAGTTCCTGGCCGCGCTCGAGGCGCGCTACCGCAGCGAGCTCCCCCGCCTCAAGCTGCTCGAGGCGGTGACCGCGGACATTTACGCCCCCGACACGAAGCTCTGGCGGATCTACCGGGACCAGCACGACTCGGTCGCGGTGAAGGCGCTGGTGATCAATCCGGACGCGGCGGTGGCCGACGCGTCGGTGCGCATCACGCCGCAGGACCTGGAGACGTGGTAC
This sequence comes from uncultured Gemmatimonadales bacterium, assembly GCA_963835535.1. Lineage (GTDB taxonomy): Bacteria > Gemmatimonadota > Gemmatimonadetes > Gemmatimonadales > JACORV01 > Fen-1245. The sequence goes on along the minus strand of CAWIFL010000009.1, from coordinate 262,581 downwards.
GCCGCCAACCAGGACTCGCTCAAGCTGCCGGCGGCGGCCTATCTGTCGTACGTGACGATCAGCAAGGTGCCGCTGGCGGTGGACACGCAGGCCGCGATGCAGCTCGCGCGCGCGGTGCGCGACTCCATCGTGCGGGGCGCCGCGTTCGCCGACCTGGCGAAGACCGAGTCGGCGGACTCCGCTTCACGCGCGCAGGGCGGCGAGCTGGGCACGTTCGGGCGCGGACAGATGACGCCCGCCTTCGAGCAGGCCGCCTTCACGCTCCCGGTCGGCCAGATCTCGCCCCCGGTGGTCACGCCGTTCGGCATCCATCTCATCAAGGTGGAGAAGCGGACGAAGGACAGCGTGACGGCGCGCCACATCCTGATCCCGATCACGCGGACCGGGGCGCGGCTGGACGCGCTCGAATCGCGGGCCGACTCGCTGGACCGGCTGGGCGCCGAGCAGACGGATCCGGCGGCGCTCGACAGCGTGGCGCGGAAGATGGGACTGGCCATCCAGCACGCCGGGCCCCTCTATCAGGGCCAGCCGGTGACGCTCGGCGGGGATCGCGTGCCCGACGTCAGCATCTGGGCGTTCGAGGGGAAGAAGGGCGAAACGAGCCAGGTGATCGAGACGAGCGCCAACTACTACGTGTTCCGCCTCGACAGCTCGGCGGCCGCGGGGATAGCGCCCCTCGCGGCGGCGCAGGCGCGGGTGCGCGCGGCGGTCCTGGAGGAGAAGAAGCGGGCGGCGGCGGAGGCGATCGCGAACGACGCGGCGCGGCGGCTGGCCGCGGGCCAGACGCTCGAGCAGGTCGCGCAGGCGCTCCGGCTGCCGGTCCAGACGGTCGGCCCGTTCACGCGGACCGGGAACGTGGCGGTCCTCGGCGCCGCGTCGGAGGCGATCGGCCTCGCCTTCCGGCTGCGGGTCGGCGAGCACTCCGGACTCCTGCAGGGCCCCGACGGCTTCTTCCTCATGGAGCCGACGCGCCGCGTGCGGGCGGACTCGGCCGCCTTCGAGACACAGAAGGAGGACGAGCGCTCCGGCGTGATCCGCGCGGCCCGCCAGGTGCGGGTGCAGGCGTATCTGGACGCGCTGCGGCGCGAGGCGAAAGTCGTGGACAATCGGGCGGCGATCTTCAAGCCGCAGACCCAGGAAGGACAGTAAGAGGTGAGACGTGAGAAGTGAGAAGTGAGAAGGCGAAGTGAGAGGTGAGAGAGCAAAGGCGTGAGAAGGGTCGCTTCTCACGCCTTTAGTCGTTCGGTACTCTCCGCCGTGGGCGTCAGTTCAGCGACTTCGGATCCTTCGGTTGCGACGCCGACGGCGGCGGGGGCGGCGGCGACGCCGGTGGCGGCTCCACCCGCCGCGCATCCTGCGTCGGATTATTGAATTCGTTCTGCACGTCCCGCATGCTGCGCTTGAACTCCCCGATGGACTTCCCCAGCGCGCCGCCGATTTCCGGCAGCCGCTTGGCCCCGAAGAGCAGCAGCAGGATGACCAGGAACAGCAGAATGTGGGTCAGGCTCAAGCCTTCGAACATCGGTTGCTCCTTCCCTTCATGACCCGCTAGAAGAGCGAGCGTGCCAGCAGGTACGCCAGCACGACGCCCACGACGGCCAGCACGGACACCCGGATGCCGATCGGGCCCACGGTGAACCAGAGCACCAGCAAGTCCACCGTGACGGGGCCCAGCCTCGGGGTCACGGCGAAGGTCAGGACCTCGCGCGGCGAGCCGGCCGGGAGAACGCGCTCCAGGAAGGCGGACAGGAAGCCGCCCAGCACGAAGCCGGAGGACAGCACCGCCAGGTAGAACAGGGGCCGGCGCGGGACGTTGGCCACGCTAGCTCCGCCGCTCGACCGCGTACGCGATGGCGTCGCGGAGCGCCTCGCGGGCCGGCGACGGCGCCAGGTCGTCGAGGGCCGCGTCCGCCTCGGCGGCGAACGCCGCCGCGCGCTCCCGCGCGTAGTCCAGGCCCCCGCTGCGCTCGACCAGGTGGACGACCCGGGTCACCTGCGCGTCGGCCGGTGCGGCCTCGCGGAACAGGCTCTCCACCTCGCGCCGGTCGTCGGGCGCGAGCCGCGGCAGAGCGGCGATGAGCGGCAGCGTGACCTTGTGCTCGCGGAGATCGAGCCCCGACGGCTTCCCCGTCACGGCCTCGTCCTCGGTGTAGTCGAGCAGGTCGTCGGCGATCTGGAACGCCATCCCCAGGGCGTCGCCGTACCGGCGCATCGCGCGCCGCTCCCCGGGTGCGGCCCGCAGCGCGCCGACCTCGCACGCCGCGGCGAACAGCGACGCGGTCTTCGAGCGGCACAGCAGCTCGTACTCGCGCTCGTCGAAGCCCAGCACCTCGTACGCCATCAGCTGCCGCATCTCGCCGATGGTCATCGCGTTGGTCACGCGCGAGAGGACGCGCAGCGGCTCCGGGTCGTCCAGGCGCACCAGCTCGATGATCGCGCGCGAGTACAGGTAGTCGCCCATGATGACGGCGATCTGGTGGCTGTACTGCGAGTTCACCGTCGGCATGCCCCGGCGCAGCGCCGAATGGTCCACCGAGTCGTCGTGCACCAGGGTGGCGACGTGGATCAGCTCGACGATCGCCGCCAGCGGCACCGCGCGCGGATCGCGCGCCCCGGTCGCCTCGTGCGCCAGCAGCAGCAGCGTGGGGCGGAACAGCTTCCCCTTCATCCGCAGCAGGTGGCGGTTGACGTCCTGGATCAGGGGCAGGTCGGCCGCGACCACCCGCGCGAGCTCCGTCGTGACCGTGACGAGTTGCGCCGCGATCGGGCGCTGGATGTCGGCGAGCGTCACGCCGGCGGCCTGGCTCTTCACCGGGCTAGGCCCCCGCGTGGGACAACGATCTCACCCGCTGGCTCACGTCCTGGAAGGTGATCTCCACGGCGAACACCCGGTTGTACGAGGTGAGGGCGTCCGAGGTCTTCCCCTGTTCCTCCTGGGTGCGGCCCAGCCAGTAGAGGAGTCCCACCCGTTCCGCATCCCCGCTGGCCGGCAGATCGCACGCGCGGCGCAGGATGGTCTCCGCCACGGTGAACTGCCCCTTCTCGAAGAAGCAGAGCCCGAGCGCCTCCGACGCGCGGAGCTTCCCTTCCGGCGAGCGCAGCGCCTTCTGGAACTCCGCGATCGCCTCGTCGAGGAGCCCCATCTCCTTGTAGGCGACGCCGAGGTCGTAGTGGCTCTGGAAGTCCGCCTCGTCCACGTTCGCCTCGACGCCCTTCTTGAACGCGCTGAGCATCGTCTGGAAATCCTTCTGCTCGTCCCCGGACGGCTCCTCGTCCTCGATCCGCATCCGGGTGTCCTTCGGCACCTCCTCGTCGAGCAGCATCGCGCCGAGGTCCACGAAGTCCCCGCCCCCCACCGGGCCGGCGACGGGGGCCGGCGGCTGCGTGGCGCGCCGCGGCGGCGGCGCCGCGGACGGCGGCGGCGCGAGCGTCTCGATGGCGGACTTGGCACGCTGGTTCGCCGGATCGTGCTCCAGCACGCGCTGGTAGACCGCGACCGCCTTGTCGGCCTCGCCGGAGCGCAACAGCGCGTCGGCCAGCTCGAGATAGGCGTCGGCCAGGCGCGCGCGGTCGCCCTGGCGGTAGGCCAGCTCCACGCGCTTCTGGTGGTGCCGCACGCTGTTGGGTTCGAGGCGCAGGATCTCTTCCGCGATCCCGTTCGCGCCGTCGAGGTCGTCGGCTCCCTCGAGGCCTTCCAGCGCCGCATTCAGCTCGGTGATGCCGCGCTCCCGCTCGCCGTCGGCGAGCAGCGCCTCGCCGAGGAGGCGGTGCCCCTCCCAGTCCTGCGCGTCCTTCGCGACCCGCTTCTCGAGGTCCGCCACCGACGGTCCCGCGGCGACCTCGACCTCGCCCAGATCGATGAACTCGAGCGAGGAGCCCGCCGCTGCGGGGGCCGCGGCCGCGGGCTCCTCGAGCGCCGGCACCACGATCTCGGGCTCGCTCTCCGCGGCCGCCGGCTCCGGCTCGCCCACGTCGAGCAGCGGCAGGCCAGCGACGGCGGCGCCTGTGGCCGGCTCCTCCGCGGGCTCCTCCGGCATCTCGAGGTCCAGGATGCCGAGGTCTTCGGCGGCCGCGGTCGGCTCGGGCGGCGCGGGCGCCTCCGCCTCCGGCTCCGACAGCGAAGTCGGCTCCAGCCCGAGGTCGGCACCTGCGGTCGCGGGCGCCTCTTCGGCGAGGGACGTGGTCTCGATCTCGAGGGCCGGCATGACCGGGGTCGCCTCGTCGGCCGGCGCGAGCGACGTCTGCTCGATCTCGAGCGGCGCCATCTCGGGCTCGGGCTTCGGCGGAGGCGGTGGCGGGGCGGCCTTGGGCGGCGGCGCGGCCTTCGGAGGCGGCGCGGTGATGGTGCTCTTGCGCGGCGCCGGCGGCTCGTCGAGATCGAGGAAGACGAGCTCGCCCTTCTTCGGCCCGTGCTCGGGCGGCAACTCCTCGCCCGTGATCTGACTCCGGCTCATCCGCGACTTGCGCTGCTGGCTCGCCTTCTCCTTCGCCTCGAACTCGCCGAGCAGCTTCTCGACCTGCTCCTTCTGATCCGGCGTCCTCGCCGCGGCGCGCAGCCGCTGCGACAGCATCGTCCAGATCTCGTCCTGCCCCGGCGTCATCTCGGCGAACTTCTTCAACGCCTTGAACGCCTCCTCGAGCTGACCCGCCTTCTGCATCCGGTCGGCGTACTCGAGCAGGTTGGTCTTCGCCTCCGAGCCGAACCCCTTGGAGGCGAAGAGCACCCCGAGCTTCAGGTAGATCTGGGCGCGGCCGGGGGCGAGGCGGATGATCTTGTTGCAGAGGGCGATGGCGTTGTTGGCCAGCCCGATCTCCTGGTACTTGTCCACCGCGCGTTCGTACAGCGCGACCGCCATCTGCGCATCGCCGGCCTTCGCTTGCAGGTCGCCGGCGCGGTTGTACAGCGGCAGCTCCGCCTCGGGGATCTCGGGCATTCCCTCCATCTCTTCGATGGCACGGGAATACTGCTCGATCGCCTTGACCCACTGCTCTTTCTGCTCGAATTTCCGAGCAGCTTCCTTGTACTTTTCGAGATTCGCCATGCGTCCGACGGTTCAGGACATGGGCGGAGAAAGCACCGTTCCAGCGGAACCGGGGGAAGATATTCCCCACCCCCCCCCAAGACAAGGACAACCGGAGGCGTAAACCCGCCAGGCAAGCGGAATTCCGTACCAGTAGGCCAGCTCCCGGACGTCCCGGCAATTCCACACGACCAGGTCGGCGGGAACCCCCACGGCGAGGGTGCCCCGGCCCCCCTCCAGGCGGACGGCGTGGGCGGCATTCGCCGTGGCGGCGACGAAGGCCTCCTCGGGCTGCAGCCGGGCCTGGCTGACGGCGAGAGCCATCATCAGGGGCAGATTGGCGCTCGGGGACGAGCCGGGGTTGAAATCCGAGGCGAGGGCGACGATGGCGCCGGCCTCGAGGAGGGCGCGCGCCGGCGCCTGGCGGCTCCGGCCGAGGAAGACCAGGGTGCCGGGGAGCAGCACGGCGGCGGTCTCGCTGGCCGCGAGGGCCTCCACGCCGGCCGGCGAGATCGCGCCCAGATGGTCGGCCGAGGCGGCGCCGAGGCGCGCCGCCAGCTCGGCCCCGCCGGAGGGGTCCAGCTCGTCCGCGTGCACCTTGAGCCCCAGCCCCAGCCGCGAGGCCGCCGTCAGGATGGCCTCGCTCTCCTCCACGCTGAAGACGCCCGGCTCGCAGAAGACGTCGCAAAAGGACGCGAGTCGCCCGTGCGCGACGGCCGGCAGCATCTCCTCGATGACCAGGCGGACGTAGGCGTCGCGCCGCGAGCGGTAGTCGGCCGGCACCTCGTGCGCGCCGAGGAAGGTGGCGACGACCTGGAGCGGGACCTCGTTCCGCAGCCGCGCGATGGCGCGCAGCGCCTTCAGCTCGTGCTCGAGCGCGAGGCCGTACCCCGACTTGATCTCGACGGCGGTGGTGCCGAGGGCGGCCATCATCGCCAGACGCGGCAGGGCGAGCGCGACCAGCGCGTCCTCGCTGCGCGAGCGGAAGTCGGCGACCGACGAGAGGATCCCGCCGCCCGCCGCGGCGATGGCCTTGTAGTCGTCGCCGCGGGCGCGGCGCGCGTGGTCCTCGAGGCGCGGCTTCCCGAACAGCGCGTGGGTGTGCGGGTCCACCAGCCCGGCGGTGATCAGCCGGCCGCCGCAGTGCACCAGCGCGTCCGGCGACCGCGCCGCGTGGAACCACTCCCCCACTTCATCGTCCGGAGCGACGAGCGCGATGCGCCCGTCCTCGACGCCGACGCCCACGCCGGTCCTGAGGCCGACGTCGTCCCAGGCGGGGTGGCGCACGGGGCCCGGCGCGGCGGGGCCCGTGGCCACGGCGCCCGCGCCCACGAAGGCGAGGCGGCGGCCCTCAGCCGCCATGCATCGGGAGGCGGATGTGGTGCCGCCGGGCGGTCTCGACGGCGAGGTCGTAGCCGGCGTCCGCGTGCCGCGCGACGCCGATGCCCGGATCGTTGGTCAGCACGCGCTCGAGCCGCGCCGCCGCGCCCTTGCTCCCCTCGGCGACGATGACCTGGCCGGCGTGCAGCGAGTTGCCGATGCCGACGCCGCCGCCGTGATGGAACGAGACCCACGAGGCCCCGCTCGCCACGTTGAGCATCGCGTTCAGCACCGGCCAGTCGGCGATCGCGTCCGACCCGTCGAGCATCGCCTCGGTCTCGCGGAAGGGCGACGCGACCGAGCCGGTGTCCAGGTGGTCGCGGCCGATCACCACCGGGGCGGAGAGAACGCCGCGCGCCACCAGGTCGTTCAGCGCGAGGCCGAACCGCGCGCGCTCTCCCTGGCCCAGCCAGCAGATGCGCGCCGGCAGCCCCTGGAACGCCACCCGCTCCCGCGCCAGGGTGATCCAGCGCCGCAGGTGCTCGTTCTCGGGGAAGAGATCGAGGACCAGCGTGTCGGTGCGCGCCAGGTCCTTCGGATCGCCCGAGAGCGTGACCCAGCGGAACGGCCCCTTCCCCTCGCAGAAGAGCGGGCGCACGTACGCGGGGACGAAGCCGGGGAAGGCGAAGGCGTCGGCGACGCCGGCGTCGAGCGCCTGGGTGCGGATGTTGTTCCCGTAGTCGAAGGTGACCGCACCCTTCCGCATCAGATCCAGCATGGCGCGGACGTGCACCGCCATCGAGTCCATCGCGCGGCGCACGTACGCCTTGGGGTCGGACGAGCGCAGCGCGGCCGCCGCCGCGAGCGACAGGCCGGCGGGGACGTAGCCGTTGAGCGGGTCGTGCGCCGACGTCTGATCGGTCAGGACGTCGGGGACCACGCCGCGGCGCACGATCTCCGGCAGCACCTCGGCGCAGTTGCCGACGAGGCCGACGCTGAGCGAGCGGCCCTGCCGCTTCGCCTCGTCGCACCAGCGGAGCGCCTCGTCGAGCGACGCGGTCTCCCGGTCGAGGTAGCGCGTCTCGATGCGGCGGCGGATGCGCGCCGCATCCACCTCGACGCCGAGGAACACGGCCTCGTTCATCGTCGCCGCGAGCGGCTGCGCGCCCCCCATCCCGCCCAGGCCGCCGGAGAGCACCAGGCGGCCCTTGAGCGAGCCGCCGAAGTGCTGCCGCCCGACCGCGCCGAAGGTCTCGTACGTGCCCTGGAGGATCCCCTGCGTGCCGATGTAGATCCAGGAGCCGGCCGTCATCTGGCCGTACATGATGAGGCCCTTCTTCTCCAGCTCGCGGAAGACGTCCCAGGTCGCCCACCGGCCGACCAGGTTCGCATTGGCGATGAGGACGCGCGGGGCGTCGGGGTGCGTGGTGAAGATGCCGACCGGCTTGCCGCTCGCCACCAGCAGCGTCTCGTCGTTCTCGAGCGCCTTGAGCGAGGCGACGATCGCCTCGAACGCCTCCCAGGAGCGGCAGGCCCGGCCCGTGCCGCCGTAGACGACGAGGTCGTCCGGCCGCTCGGCGACGTCGGGATCGAGGTTGTTCATGAGCATGCGCATGGCGGCTTCCTGGATCCAGCCCTTGCAGGAAACCGAGGAGCCACGGGGAGCCCTGACCGTACGGGGACCTGCGGGAGTGGCCATGGGTCACAAGATATCGGCCGAGTGAGAGGTGAGGGGTGAGAAGTGAGAGGGACACGTGAGAAGTGAGAGGGCCAGAAGCGTGAGAGGAGTCAGCCACCCTCTCACGCCCTTCCCGTCTCACGTCTCACGCCTTTTCACCCTCTCACGTCTCACCCGTTCTTCTCACGTCTCACGCCTCACCTCTTACCCGGCACCAGCTCCGGATTCCCCGGATCCGTCTGATACGACCAGTCGAAGATGATGTAGTTCGGTCCGACGGCGGTCACCCGGATCGCGCCGTACATGTAGAACGACCCGACCGTCGTCTGGACGACGTAGCCCCACATCGGCGACGCCAGGGTGGCGTTGCGCGTATACGGTCCGACGGGCGCCACGTCGATGGACGTGAGGTCGGCGATCGGGGTGTTGCCGTAGACCATCATCGAGTCCGCGGCGCGCTGCGGCGTCAGCCACAGGCCGCTCGCATTGCGGGTCAGGATGAAGTCGTTGGTGCCGCTCGCGCTGTTGCCGACCAGCCCCAGCTCCCCGACGTCCACCTGCCCGTTGCCGTTGGCGTCGAGCCAGAAGCGGAAGCCGCTCTGCTGGCCCGCCAGGGTGTCGGTCGAGAAGAGCACCACGTTCCGCGCATCCGGCCGCGGCGTGTCGTTCCGGAGCGGCGACAGGTCGCTCTCGTAGTCGTCCACCGAGATCGCCGACACCCCGAAGCAGCGCGGCACGCCGTTCGTGAGCGCCCCCACCAGGAATTCGGGCGAGACGGTGGTCCCCTCGACGCTCCAGGTCTTGCCGCACGCGCTGGAATCCAGGCTGTAGCTGGTGCTGTAGACCTGGTAATGCGAGAAGTCGTTCGGGGAGCTCGCGTAGGGCGTGTCGTCCCAGTTCAGGTACACCGCGCCGTTGAGGCTCGTGCTGGTCAGATAGGTCGGCGCGGGCACCGTGACGACGTTCGGGTTGCTCACGCCGCCGCGATCGTAGCAGGCGCTGAGCGCGGCCACGGAGGCCACGACCAGCGGGATCAGCAGAGGAAGCCGACGCATGTGCCGCTCCAGCGAGGGTCCGACCGCCTCAAGCGCACGTGCCGTGCCGGGCGCCGGCGATCGTTCCAACTCGTTACGGTTCAAGTGGATAGAGGCCAGGTTGTGACATACGACCCCCAGCCGATGTCATCCAGCCAGGACAGTGGTGCGCGGCCGCTCAGTACGGGGTGGACGGCAGGTTCCGCTGATCGTAGTCGAACTTGATCGCCGGCTGGTCGGTCAGCGTGATGTTGAAGTTGAAGACGACGTTCCCGTTCGGCGACTGCACGAAGCTGAACGTCGCGTGCCAGTCGTGCATGGTGCGGTTGAGCGTCAGGACGTGCGAGCCGAACCTGCCGGCCGTGAAGTCGTAGAGGGTCTGCCACGACAGCGACCAGTCGCGGGTCGGTGAGAACGAGATGCCTCCGTTCAACGTGCTGTGGGTCGGCGGCGTGATCTGACCGGGGACGGGGCGCGTGCGCTGGAGGTCGAACGCCAGCGACGCGCGGAACGAGTTGACCGCGCCGCGAGGCAGGATCCGGTCGGGGGCCCCCGGCTGGTTCTGGAGCGGGCCCCGCTGGTAGGCGTAGTTGGGAATGGCCGGCACCTGGATGCTGTCGGCAGCGCTCACGGAGTCGCGCCGGGCCGCGGCGGTCGGCGGCGGCGGCGGCGCCGCCGAGCCGAAGCCCAACAGCGAGCCGAGGAACTGCAGGAAACTGGGCCCCAGGGAGAAGCGTGCCGACACGCTCGTCAGGTACGGATCGAACTTCGAGCCGGCCGTTCCGACGGTGCCCTGGAAGAGATCGTGGGTGGTCGAGAGGCTGAAGTCGGGGAGCAGGTCCGAGCTGAACGCGTTGGAGAGCGTGCCCGTGGTCCAGCCGGTGTACCCGCGGCGTTTGGCCTGCTCGAGATCGATGGCGAGCCCGCTGGTCTGGATGGAGAGCAGTTTGATCTTCCGGCCTTCGCGCGCGGCGCCGGAGTCGGCAGCGGCCTTGCTGGTGTCCCCCGCCGGCAGCGGCGGCGGCCGCAGCTTCGCCTCGAGGTTCTGGGTCAGGCCGAACGTCAGCGTCTGGCTCGCGGGGATGTGGGTGTTGATGGCCGAGTCGTTGGGCGAGATGGCGCGCGCGTACGCCTCGGGGATCGTCGTAGCGGGCGAGTAGCTCCAGGAAATGCTGGGGGAGATCGAGTGCCGGAACCGCGCCACCGGGCCGATCCCGCCGAACAGGCCGAAGAAGGTCGGCGAGATGGAGAGGTTGTAGCCCAGGCGCTTCCCCTGGCTCACGAACGCCCCGCCGCTGTAGGGGCTGCGGACCAGGAAGGCGCCGCCGGTCTTGTTCACGATGCCGACCGAGGGCTGGAGGTTCCAGGTGCCCTGCAGCAGCACCGGCAGCCCGATGCCCGTGCTCCAGTCGATGTCGGTCTCGAAGTTCCCGGCGTAGTTCTGCACGTCGGTCTTGGTGCTGTCCGCCGGGTCCTGGCGCAGCAGCGTCCGGTGCGCGTTGGTGACCTGGTCATTCACCGAGAACGCGTTGCTCCAGGTCCACCGGCCGATCCGGAAGGGCGTCGAGATCGAGACGGAGGTCTGGCGCGAGTTCGACAGGATCTGGGACGAATCACCGGGCGCCGTGAAGGTGTAGGTCCCCGTGGACTGCTGGGACTGCAGCGAGTTGGTCAGGTTGAACGACGGCGACCAGGTCACGTTCGGGCCGATGGCGATCGGGTTCGGCGTGAAGGCGACCGTGGGGAGGGTCATGCTGACGAGCGGCTTGTCGAGGTTCTGCGTGCGGCTGCCCCCGAGGGAGAGCGAGCCCCAGGCGAACGACTGCTGGTAGTTGACGCGGCTGTCGATCGTGGCGACGGTGAGCACGGGGTCCACGGCGTTGCGCGAGATGATGCTCGAGCTGGACGCGTAGTCGATGCCGGCCGAGAGCGAGCTGGTCTGCGAGAACTGCTGCTGGTGGGACCACGTGATCCGGTAGCTCGTGCTGCCGCCCACCTCGTGCAGTTCCTGGTAGGCGACGCCGCCCGTGAGGAACCGGTCCAGCCAGCGGTAGCGTATCCGTCCGTTCACGTCCCAGAAGCTCTGCGCGTACCAGTCCATCGTGGCCTGCGCGTCGGCGTAATCGCCGAGCACCCAGTACCAGCCGAAGTTCGAGATGTGGCGGTGGTACGTCGGGGAGTTGCGGACGATGTCGTTGATGCCGAACTGCGGCGGGATCATGCCGGAGTGCCGGCCGTGCCGCATGTCCTGGAAGATGAACGGGAGCCAGAGGATGGGGACGTCCGCGACGTAGAGCAGCGCGGGGCGCGCCACCATCATGGTCTTGGACACGAACTTGATCTCGCGCGCATAGAAGTGATAATGCGGATCCGGGTCGTCGCAGCTGGTGATCGTGGCGCCGGCCGCGTAGGTGCGGTTCTCCTGGTTGTCCATCGCCATGTCGCCGCGCAGATACCAGGTGGTCGAGCCCTCCGGAAAGTCGGTGGTGGCCTTCCCGATGATGCCGGCGTGGTTGCACGCGTCGTACAGCATCCCGTGCCCGACCACCACGCCCTGCGCGTCGAACATCTGCGGACTGCCCTCCGCCGTGAGCGCGCAGTTCCGCTCGGCGTAGCGGACGGTGTCGGCCTGGAGGGTGGAGTTGTCGCGCTGCAGCAGCGCGCTGCCGACCAGATTGATCTTCTTCTCGGGCGGCAGGAACTGGACCGAGTCCGCGCTGTACCGCGTCACCCGGAAGCCGGGCAGCTTCATCAGCGCCTCGGTCACCGAGTCGGGGGTCGCGAAGCTGCGGGACGGCTTGGAGGGGAGCCCCGCGCCGCGGCCGGCCTTGGCGGTGTCGGCGCCGGCGGAGTCGCCGCGGGCGCGCCCGGTGTCGGGGCGCGCCGCCTCGCCGCGCGCCGGCTGGGGAGGGGGGGGCCCGGAAGCTGCTGCGCGGCGGCCGGCGCGGCGAGGCACGCGGCGGCCACGAGAGCGAGCACGGCGACGCGGAGGAGCACTACGCCTGACCCGCGGGGACGACCTCGTCAGAGGGCGCGTCGGAGGGCTGCCGCTTCGCGCGGCGGCGCTCCATCACCCGCGCGATGATGACCGTGATCTCGAAGAGCAGCTGCACCGGGATCATCATCAGCGTCATCGAGACCAGGTCCGGCGGCGAGAGCAGCATCGCGAGGAACGCGTTGCCGGCGATCGCGAAGCGGCGGTTCCGCGCGAGGAAGGTCGCCGAGATGACGTGGAGATAGACCAGCATCAGCAGCACGAGCGGGATCTCGAAGATCGCGCCGAAGGCGATCACCACCTGCATCGCGAACCCGAAGTACTCCTTCGCGGTGACGATCGGCTGCAGGCTCTGGGACTGGAAGCCCAGCAGCACCCTGATGGCGGTGGGGAGCACCAGCAGATAGGCGAGCAGGACGCCGGCGACGAAGAGCAGCGCGGCCGCGATCGCGACGGGGAGCACGACCCGCCGCTCCCTGGCGTACAGCGCCGGCGACAGGAACCGCCACAGCTGCCAGACGATGACCGGCGAGGCCAGGACCAGTCCGGTGAAGAACGCGAGCTTCATCGTGAGCATGAACGGCTCGATCGGGCTCGTGAAATAGAGCCGTCCGTTGGGCAGGTGCGGGGCGATCGGCCGCATGAGGAGGCCGAGCACGTTGAACGCATCCACGATGACGAACCCGACGACGAACGCGACGGTCAGCGCCAGGAGGCTCCAGATCAGGCGCCAGCGCAGCTCCTCGAGGTGATCGAGGAACGGCATCTCGCCGCGCTCATTGCGCTCGAACCGGGGCACGGTGCGCTCCCCAAGCTCAGCGCGGGCGGGCCGCCGCCGGGCCGAGCGCGCGCAGCTGGTCGCGCGCCAGCGCGGCCTCGTCCGACAGCGGGAACGAGGCCACGAGCCGGTTGAACTGGGCGCGCGCCTCGTCCTTCTTCCCGGCCTGGCCGGCGATCAGCCCGAGCTTGTAGAGCGCGGCCGCCATGTGGCCGGAGCTGGGGAAGTGCTGCACGACCTGCTGGTACGCCGCGGCGGCGGAATCGGACTGCTGGTCGGCGGTCCAGGCTTCGCCGGTGAAGAACCACGCGTCGCCGGCGCGCGCGTGCAGCGGGTAGTTCTTCAGGAACTCGGCGAAGGCGGTGCGCGCCGTGGCCGGGCTGCCGCGCCTCAGCTGCTGCAGCCCCAGCTCCATCAGCTGGTCCGGGGACGGCTCCCCGGCCGGCGCGGCCCCCTGCCCCGCGGGCGCCGCCGCCGGCGCGGGCGCGGCGCCCTGGGCGGCGATCTGCTCGGAGCGCTGCTCCAGCTGCGTCCGCAGCTCGGTGAGGCGCTGCTGGCTCTGGCCGGTCAGCTCCTGCACCGCGACGAGCTGCTGCTCGACGTTGTACAACTCCACGCGGAGGTCGCCCCGGAACGCGCCCAGCACGGCCTGCTGCGCGGCGAGGGAGTCGAGCACGCTCTGCACCTGCCGGGCGATCGCCGCGAGGTTCGCCCGAGCAACCGAGTCGGCGCGGGCCGCGGCCGCCTGCTGGTCCAGGAGCTGGGCCTCGAGCCGCGTGATGTCGCTGTGCCAGGCGCACCCCGCGGCGAGCAGCGGGAGCAGGGCGGCCGCGAGGCGGCGCACTAGTTGGCTCCGCGCGTCACGCTGAAGTCGTCGCGGCGGTTGCGCGCCCAGGCCTCCTCGCCATGGCCGCTATCCAGCGGCCGCTCCTTCCCGTAGGAGACGACGTCGATGCGCTCGGTGGCGACCCCGTGGGCCACGAGATAGCGCTTGGCCGCGGACGCTCGGCGCTCCCCGAGGGCCAGGTTGTATTCGTCCGAGCCTCGCTCGTCGCAGTTGCCGGCGATCTGGATCTCGAGCCGCGGGTGCGCCTGAAAGATGGCGAGCTTGCGGTCGAGCCGCGGCAGGTCCGCGGCGGCCAGATCCGCCTTGTCGTAATCGAAGTGGACCGCCTCGGCGAGGACGGCGGAGTCGGCCGCCGACAGGCCGCTCCGGACCGCCGCCACCGCAGAATCGGCCTGGGCGCGCTGCACCTGGGCGCGCACCGAGTCGGCCTGCGCGCCCGCGCGCGCGGCGCGCTCCAGCGAGTCGGCCCGGGCCACGGCGGCCAGCGAGTCGCGGCCGGCCGCGGCGCGCGCCGCGGAGTCGGCCGCAGCCGTCGAGGGCGCGGCCGCCGGAGCCGGCGCGGGGGCGGGCTGGGCGGGCGCGGGCGGCTTGCTGCAGGCAACGGCCACCAGGAGCGTCGCGAGCGACGCGAGGGCAACGCGGTTCGTCATCTTGCCTCCAAAGATGCATGGCCGGGCGACCACGCGGGTAGGCGGGCGCCGACCGTCGAGAACAGCTGCCGCATCCGGCCGGTCTCCAGATCCACGATCCACAGGAGTCGCGTGCCGCCGCGGGAGGACACGAAACAGACGTGGCGCCCGTCGGGCGCCCAGGTGGCGTCCTCGTTGCGCCCCTCGCCGGTGATCTGCTTCACCGCGCGGGTCGCGAGGTCGAGGACGAAGACCTGCGGGGTGCCTGCCACCTCCCGGTGGAAGACGACGGCCTGGCCGTCGGGGGACCACTCGGGCGCGTAGGTCATCCCGGTGGAGCCGAAATCGAAGCGCGCGAGCGCCTCCTGCCCCGTCCCGTCGGCCTGCATCACGTACAGCTGCGGCAGGCCCGGGCGCGTGGAGATGTACGCGATGCGCTGGCCGTCCGGACTCCACGCCGGCGAGAGGTTGTCGTAGTAGCGCCCCACCGTCAGGCGGGTCGTCGTGCGCCTCGCCAGGTCGTACACGTAGAGGTCGGTGCCGTTCTCGTTCCCGTGCGCGAACGCGAGCCGGCGCCCGTCCGGCGAGAACTCCGGCGTGATGTTCATCCCGTACTCGGTGCCGGGCACGATGTCCCGGTGCCCCGACGCCAGATCCTGCAGGACGATCGGCTGGCCGCTGCGCACGAACGCCGTGTAGGCGAGCGTGCGGCCGTCGGGCGACCAGGCCGGCGAGAGCGACGGCCGGCCCGCGGTCGGGATCAGCACGCGGTCGGCGCCGTCGGGGTCCACCCGCCAGATGTGCCCGTCCGCCACGTAGTAGATGGCCGACGACGCGATCCCCTTCGCGCCGGTGGCCCACTGCACCACCTCGTCCGCCGCACGGTGCACCGCGCGCCGCAGCGCTTCCCCGCCAGCGTCCCCCACCTGAAGCGTGACCCGGTTCTTCACCGCTCCGCTCCGCACGTCGTGCAGCAGGACGTCGACGGCGGCCCGGGCGCGCGGATCGGCCGAGGCCGGGGCCGACGGCACGACCGAGACCGCGAAGTCGGTCCCCAGCGCGTCCAGCGCGCGGTAGTTCGGCAGGCCCCCCGAGTCCAGCGCCGCCGCCGCCGCCGGGGGCACGACCACCTCGAAGCGATCCGAGTAGTCGAGGTCCCGGCCGAGGATCGTCCGGACGCTGTCCAGCACCGCCCCGCCGGCCGCCAGGACCGCGATGCTGGGCCGCGTGCCCGGCGTGTACGTGATCCCGACGCGGACGCCGGCCGGCGCCGTGGTGTCCTGCGCTGCGAGCGCGCCCGGCAGGGCGAGGGCCGCCGCGAGAGCGAGCGCCGCCGCGCGGCTCACCGCACGCTCCGCGGGTTGAAGTAGAACGACACCGGGAGCACGTCGGGGCCGTATCCCGCGGGGAGCTGACCGAACGCGCCCGCGCGCGCCGCGGCCTCGATCGCGCCCTGCGCTTCGAGGTCGAACCCGAAGGAGCCGGATCGCTTGAGGAACTGGAGGCCGGTCACGGAGCCGTCACGGTGAACGAAGAAGAAGACCTCCGCCTCGAGCGCTGCGGCGGACGGCGCGGGCCGCCACCGCCGGTACACCTGACTCACCAGATTCTGTAGATACCCCGGGAAGGGGAATTCGACCCCCTCGGTCTTGATCGTCGCGACGTCGGTGCCGCCCGGCGTTCCGCCGGGAACACCGACCGGCGGCGACGGCGCGGTGGCAGGCAGGGCTTTGCCGGTGGCAGGGGAAGCCGCCGCCGCCGGTGCCGGCTGCGCAGGTTGTGGCTTCGGCGCCGCCGGTTTCGCGATCGGCACCGCGGGCTCGCGGGACGCGCGGGGAATGGGGATTCGGGATTGGGGATTGGAGCGACTCCGCGCCGGCTCAGGCGTGGGAGCGGGTGGAGCCGGCGCCGGCGTCGCGGCGGCGGCCTGCACGCCCGGCGGCGCCACGAGGTTGACGCGGTAGAAGGGAGGCAGCGGCGGCCGATGGCGGCCGGCCCCCGCGACGAGGAAGGTGACGACGACGAGCGCGTGGAGCGCCGCCGAACCGGCCACTCCGGGTCCGCGCAGCCGCTCCTGGGCGGCACGCTCCCGCAAGCCCCTCACGGGCCCACGGACTCCGGCTCGGCCACCAGGCCGACGTCGCGGATGCCCGCGGTGCGGATGATGGCCAGGACGCGCACCACGTCCCCGTACGGCACACCGCGGTCGGCCCTGAGGTAGATCGCGGCGGGCTTGCGCCGCGCGACCAGCGCGCGGAAGGTGGCGCGGAAGTCCTCGTACGAGAAGGTCGCCTGGTCCACGAAGATGCGGCCGCGGCTGTCCACGGAGACGGTGATCCCCGTCTCCTCCTGGAGCGGGCGCGCCTCGGCGCGCGGCAGCCGCACCTGGACCCCGCCCTGCATCATCGGTGCCGTGATCATGAAGATGATGAGCAGGACGAAGGCGACGTCCACCAGCGAGGTGACGTTGATGTCCGCGTTGAAGCCGGCGCGGAAACGGCGGCGGGCCACCTAGAGCCTGCCCTCTCGCGCGAGGGTCACGATCAGCTCGCGCGCAAAGCCCTCCAGCTCGGCGGCCACGAAGTTCTGCCGCGCCGTGAAGATGTTGTAGGCGATCACGGCGGGAATGGCGACCGCGAGCCCCGCCACCGTCGTCACGAGCGCCTCGGCCACGCCGGGCGCGACGGCCGAGATGTTGCCGGACCCGCCGACCGAGATCCCGATGAACGCGTCCATCACGCCGAGCACCGTACCGAGCAGGCCGAGGAGCGGGCTCACGGAGCCGAAGGTCGCCAGCCAGGGGATGTAGCGGCCCAGCTGGTCGTGCTCCGCGTCCACCTGGGTCTCCAGCACCATCCGCAACGCCTCGAGCTGGGTCGGGGTGAGCGTCGCACCCGAGGCCGGGTCCTTCGCGAGGCCGCCCGGATGGATCTCCGAGAAGAACGTGATGCCCTCGGCGAACAGGCGCGTGAAGGGCGACGCCGGCAGGCGGCCCACCGACTCGCGCGCATCGTCGAGCCGTGAGACGTGCTGGGTCGCGTCGTAGAACAGGTCGGCTGCGCGGCGGATGCGGCGGAACTGCACCATCTTCGCGAAGATGAGGAACCAGGAAACCGCGGAGAAGATCGCGAGCACGCCGAGGACGATCTTGGTCGCGACGCTGGAGACCGCGACCAGCTCGAGCTCGGTCGTGGGTACCGCGCCTCCCACCTGCAACAGCATCACGAGGCCTCCCGCACGATCCAGTCGTAGGTCGTCTTGAGCCCATCGGCGAGGGAGACCGTGGGGCTCCAGCCGAGGACCCGGGCGGCCTTGTCGGCCGTGAGGGCGTTGGCGAGCAGCTCGCCGCCTCGGGCGGGAGCGTGCTCCACCGCGACCGCGACGCCGGAGGCCTCGATCATCGCCTGGGCCAGCGCGTTCACCGACGTCTCGATGCCGGTGCCGATGTTGAACGCCCGCGCGTCGATGGTGCCGTCGAGGGGCGGGAGAGCGGCGTCCGCAGCGAGGACGTTCGCGCGCGCCACGTCGGCGACGTACACGTAGTCGCGCGTCTGGTTCCCGTCGCCGTAGATCGTCAGCGCCTTCCGCTGGCGCAGGCGGTTGCCGAAGATCGCGACCACGCCCGCCTCGCCGTGCGGATCCTGGCGCGGCCCGAAGACGTTGCTGTACCGGAGCGCGACGGTCTCGAGGCCGTAGAGCTGCGCGTAGCAGCCGAGGTAGTACTCGGCCGCGAGCTTGGTCACGCCGTAGGGCGAGATCGGGAACTTGGGCGCGGTCTCGACCAGCGGCGGCCGCCGCTCGCCGTAGACCACGCCGCCCGAGGACGAGAAGACGATCCGGCGCGTCCCCCCTCCCCGGGCGCCCTCCAGGAGCGAGAGCAGGGCGAGCAGGTTCTCTTCCGCGTCGAACACCGGGTCGGAGACGGACACGCGGACGTCCACCTGCGCCGCGAGGTGGACGATGACTTCGAACCCGCCTCCCGCCACCAGCGCGCGCGCCTCTTCGGAGCCGACGTCCAGCTGCCGGAACTCCGCGGCCCGCGGCACCTGCTGCGGCCGACCGCGCGACAGATTGTCGATGACGGTGACGTCGCTGCCCGCGGCGAGGAAGGCGTCGGCGACGTGGGACCCGATGAATCCCGCGCCGCCGGTGACGAGCACACGACGTTTCATGGAATGCAGGACCCTGCGCTGAGAGGTTGGCGCTGTGAGGGTTGAGAGTCGAGCACTCTCAACTCTCGACGCTCAGCTCTCGACGGCCATCACGAAGGCATCCGGCGAATCTGGCGCGCCGTCGCACCGGGCCGCACGTCCGGACGGTCGATCTGGATGACGACCCCCGTCGACGTATGCGGCCGCAGGTAGACGATCAGCACCTTCACCTCGTTCTGGACGACGTGGCCGATGCCGCTGGCCGCGGTGGTCGTCCCGCTGACCTGGAAGATGTCGCCCAGATGCACGCTGTCCTGCTGCCCGCGATCGAGGAACAGCACGTCCTGGAACGCCAGCAGCTCGTGCGGATCGCGCACGTCGATGACGGAGCCGGTCACGCCGCCGCTGTCCACCGTGACGGAACGGTCATTGGCCGGCGCGAACCCCGGCACCCGCAGCACGAGCTGACCGCTGGCCATGGCCTGATAGACCGCGATCACCTGCGCCGTCGCGTTGTCGGTCGGCGCTCCCACGGCCGTGACCTTGAGCAGGCCGGTCGGCAGGACGACCTCGCCGTACGGATCGATGCGGCGCGGAACCTCGTACGCGAGGAGCAGGTCGCCCGGCTGGAGCGTGTCGCCCGGAGGCGGCGACACCACGACATCGCTGAACAGCGTCGCGCTGGTCGTGGCGGTGAGGCGGCTGATCGAGGCGGTCCGCGTGTTCCCCAGGAGCTGCCCCGCATTCAGCTGCTCCCCTTCCGTCAGGAACCCCGAGGAGAAGTGCTCGCCCACGCGCACCGGGCGGTACGCCTCCTCGCTCTGGAGGCGCAGCGTGCTGGCGGAGGTCCCCATCGCGTGCTTGGCGGCGAAGATCGTCGGTCTGTCGAAGGGATTCCCCGACGGCGCGGGCTGCTGCGGCTTGGGCGCCGCGGTGTCGGTGGGCGTCGGCGCCACCGTGATCTCGCCCGGCACGGGGGGCGCCGCCGACTGGGCGGCCGGCGCGGGTGTGGGCGTCGGCGCGGCGGCGGTCGCGGTCGGGGCCGGGGCCGGGGCCGGCACGAAGCGCAGCTCCTCGCCCGGGAAGATGTAGTGCGGATCCTCGACCACGTTCGTGTTCAGCCGGTAGATCTCGGGCCAGAGCAGCGGGTCGCCCAGGAACTGCTTCGCCAGGCCCCACAGCGTCTCGCCCTGCTGGACGGTGTGCGTCTCAGGGGGCGCGCCCATGGTCTGGGGCGCGGCGGCCGGTTGCTGCGCCGCGCTCACGCCCTGCGGCGGCGCCTGCTGGGACGCCAACGGGGCCGCAGGCAAGCCCAGGGCGAGCGCGACGGCCGCCAGATGCGCTCCCCTAGAACGGGAGATCGTCATCCTCCTCATCGAGCGCCTCCGGGAAGTCCTCGAAGGAATCCGCCTTCGCCGGAGCCTCGGACGAACCCGCTCCGGCGCCTGCCCCCTTCTCGGCGGTCGGCGCAGCCGCCCGCCGCCCCTTCTCCGCCCGGTCTCCCGACCCCGACTCGCCGGCTCCTCCGCCGTCGCCGCGGCCGGAGAGCATCACCAGGTCCCGGACGTTCACTTCCGTGGTGTACCGCGTCTGACCCTCGCGGTCCTTCCACGTCCGGTACTCGATCCGCCCTTCCACGTAGACCCGGTCGCCCTTCTTCAGGTACTTCTCGACCACGTCCGCGAGACCGGTCTGGCGCGTGTTCCACACCACGCACCGGTGCCACTCCGTCTTCTCCTGCTTCTCCCCGCCCTGGGTCGTCCACTGGCGACTGGTCGCCAGCGACAACGTCGCCACCCGAGTCCCGTTGTTGGTGCTCCGAACCTCGGGGTCGGCGCCCAGATTCCCGATCAGCATCACCTTGTTGAGACTGCGACTCACCGGACTGCCCTCCTCGGGAGCGGCTCGGGGACCACGGACAGCGCGGAACTATAGGCGCCACAACGGTTTTTGTCAACCGAAAGAACGTAGGTTCTCATCGTTTTCCTGCCCCTTCCGCGGCCAGTTGCAGGGCCATCGTGACCGCATGCTCGGTCGGATTCCGGTAGTACGCGCGCCGGATGGAGACCGGGCGGAAGCCGGCGCCGGCGTAGAGCTCGATCGCGGCACGGTTCGACTGCCGCACCTCGAGGAAGACGGCCGTCGTTCCGCCGGCGCGCATCGCTCCCAGGACCCCCTCGAGCAGCTGGCGGCCGAGGCCACGGCGCCGGGCCGACGGATCCACGGCCAGGTTCAGGATCTCCCCTTCCCCCACGACCAGCGAGAAGAGGGCATAGCCGGCCAGGCGACGGTCGTCTCCGTCCACCGCGACCGCGCGCACGTGGGGCTCGGCCAGCAACTCCTCGAACGCCCGGCGCGACCAGGGGTCCGTGAAGGCTGCGCGCTCGATCGCGGCGACGCGGTCGAGATCGGCCTCGTCGAGCGGCCTAAGCACCTGGGGCGGCCTGACGCGCGCGATAGCGCGCCTCGGCCTCCGCGGGGCGCCCGTAGTCCGGCTCCCACCCCGCCGGATCGGCGACGGCGAGGGCGCCGCCGCTCACGCCGACGAGGCGGAGGAGCGACGCGGCCGACGCCTGCTCGGCGCTCGCGCGTGCGTAGGCCCCCGGCAGATCGGCGACGGAGCCGGCCGTCGCGAGGGCGGGCGCGAGGAGGACCTCTACGCCGAAGGGCCCGAGCCGATAGGCCGCGCGGTACACGTCGCCCCGCAGGGCGTCATACTCGGCCAGCACCAGCCCCGCGCCCCGGACGGCGGTCCAGGCGGCGCCGAGGAGCGACGGAGCGGCGAGAAGGGGCAGACGCCTGGCGCGGCACAGCCCCTTGGCGAAGGCGATGCCGATCCTCAAGCCGGTGAAGCTCCCGGGGCCGTCGGCGACGACGACGCCTTCCAGGTCGGCGACGCCCGCCCCGCGTGCGGCGAGGAGCTGCGCCACCGAGCGCTCCAGATCCCGCGACAGCTCGCGGCGCCCCGGGATCCGGATCCCGGGCCCCGGGTCCTCGGGCGTGCCCAGGGCCAGCGACGGCACGTCCGTCGCGGTATCCAGCGCGAGGTACAGACCGGTCACGGGGACGCGCCGTCCAGCTCGAGCTCCCGGATCGCGTCGTCGTCGGTGTAGCGCAGCCGGATATTGTGCGCCAGCGCGGGGAGCGCGGCGCCGAGCCGTTCCGGCCATTCGATCAGCACCACGCTGTCCCGCTCCGCCAGCGCGTCGTCGAGGCCGAGGTCCGCCACCCGCTCCGAGGGCTTCAGCCGGTAGGCGTCCACGTGATAGACGGTCGTGCCCCGGCCCGCGTAGCGGTGCACGAGGGCGAAGGTGGGGCTCGTCACGGGCTCGACGACGCCGAGGGACCGGGCGATGGCGCGGACCAGGGTGGTCTTGCCCGCCCCCAGCTCGCCGGCGATGCCGACGGCGACGGGAGGCCGGAGCGTTCGGGCGAACGCCTCGCCGAACCGGCCGAGCGCCGCCTCATCGACGCGCCGGCCGCCCACGCCTCTTCCCCGTGCCCGCCGATCCCGGCGCGTCCGTGCGCTCGGACCTCCGCGTCCCCGTGCCCGCGGCCTTCAGGTCCATGATCTGGTCCCGGATCTGCGCGGCCAGCTCGAAGTCCAGGTCGTCGGCCGCGCGGCGCATCTCGTCCTCGAGCTGCTTGACGAGCGCCTCACGCTGCGCCTGATCCAGGGCGCTCCAATCGCCGGCGGCCTTCCCCAGCAACGATACGGCCTCGGCGCGCGGGACCGGGTCCTCGCGCGCGTCGGCGACGCGGGTGGTGAAGCGGATCTGATCCACCGACTTCACGATGGAGCGCGGCGTGATCCCGTGCTCGGCGTTGTAGCGCTCCTGGGTGCGGCGGCGGCGGTCCATCTCCGCCAGCGCCTCCTTCATCGAGTCGGTCATCCGGTCGGCGTAGAGGATCGCCTTGCCGTCGAGGTGGCGCGCCGCGCGGCCCACCGTCTGGATGAGCGAGGTGCGCGAGCGCAGGAAGCCCTCCTGGTCGGCGTCGAGGATCGCGACCAGCGAGACCTCCGGGAGGTCGAGCCCCTCGCGGAGGAGGTTGATGCCGACCAGCACGTCGAACTCGCCCAGCCTGAGGCCGCGGATGATGTCCATCCGCTCGATCGCGTCGATGTCGGAGTGCATGTACCGGACGCGCACGCCCACCTGAGCGAGGTAGTCGGTGAGGTCCTCCGCCATCCGCTTGGTCAGGGTGGTCACGAGCACGCGCTCGCCGCGGCGCTCGCGCGCGCGGATCTCCTTCAGCAGGTCGTCCACCTGGCCCTCGACCTTGCGGACCTCGACCGCCGGGTCCACGAGCCCCGTGGGCCGCACGAGCTGCTCGACCACCGCGCCGCCGGAGAGGCGCAGCTCCTCGGGGCCGGGGGTGGCGGAGACGAAGAGCGCGCGGGGGGCGAGCTGGAGGAACTCGTCGTAGCGCAGGGGGCGGTTGTCGAGCGCCGAGGGGAGGCGGAAGCCGTACTCGACCAGGGTCTCCTTGCGCGAGCGGTCGCCGGCGTACATCGCGCCGATCTGGGGCACGGTGACGTGGGACTCGTCCACGATCACGAGGAAGTCGGCGGGGAAGAAGTCCAGCAGGACCGCCGGGCGTTCGCCCAGAGCGCGGCCCGAGAGGTGGCGGCTGTAGTTCTCGATGCCGTGGCAGGTGCCGACCTCGAGCATCATCTCGATGTCGAAGCGGGTACGGGACTCGAGCCGCTGGGCCTCGAGCAGCTTCCCCGCCCCCTTGAGGTCGGCCAGGCGCGCCGCCAGCTCCTCGCGGATCAGGCCGATGGCGCGCTCGAGGTTCGGGCGGTTCGTGACGAAGTGGGTGGCGGGATAGATCGCGCACCGCTCCAGGTCGGCGACCTTCCGCCCGGTCAGCGGGTCGATCTTGACGATGCGCTCGATGGCGTCCCCGAACAGCTCGATGCGCACCGCCTGTTCCTCGTAGGCGGGGAAGACCTCGATCACGTCGCCGCGGACCCGGAAGTTGCCGGGCTCGAACGCCACGTCGTTGCGCTGGTACTGGATCCCGACCAGCCGCTCGAGGATCGCTCGCCGGCCGACGGTCTCGCCGCGCGCCAGGCGCAGCATCTGCTCCCGGTATTCCACCGGGTCGCCGAGGCCGTAGATCGCGGAGACCGTCGCGACGACGATCACGTCGTCCCGCTCCACCAGGCTCGAGGTCGCCCGCAGGCGCAGCCGCTCGATGTCCTGGTTGATCGAGGCGTCCTTCTCGATGTAGGTGTCGGTCTGCGGGACGTACGCCTCGGGCTGGTAGTAGTCGTAGTACGAGATGAAGAACTCGACCGCGTTCGAGGGGAAGAAGGACTTCAGCTCGCCGTAGAGCTGCGCCGCGAGCGTCTTGTTGTGCGAGAGGACCAGGGCCGGCCGGCCCAGGCGACGGATGGCGTTGGCCACGGTCATCGTCTTGCCGGACCCGGTGACGCCGAGCAGCACCTGATGCCGCTCGCCGGCGGTGAAGCCGCGGACCAGCGCGTCGATGGCCTGGGGCTGGTCGCCCGCGGGCTCGAAGGGCGACTCGAGACGGAACTCGGTGGCACTCGAACCAGGGCCGGATCGTGCGGGCGGCGCCTCGGAGGAGTCCTTCGCGGGTCGACCCCCGTCCGGCGCGGTCACGCGACCAGGCGTTCGCGCCGGCGGACGTCGGTGACGCCCTTCACGCGGCGGATGGCCTTCATGACCTTGTTGAGGTGGGTGAGGTTCTCGACCTCGACGATCACCAGCCCCGTCATCCCGCCCTCGCCGCTGGTCAGCTCGCAGCTGCGGATGTTGGTGGCCGCCGTGGAGATCGCCGTGCAGACGTCCGCGTAGAGGCCGCGGCGGTCCTCGCCCTGCAGATCGAGCCGCACCGCGAAGACCTCCCCCTCGATCTCGCGCCAGTCGAGGTCCACGCGCCGCTCCGGCTCGCTGTCGAGGGCGAGCAGGTTCGGGCAGTCCACGCGGTGGATCGAGATGCCCCGCCCCCGCGTGACGTAGCCGGTCACGGCGTCGCCGGGCACCGGCTGGCAGCACTGCGAGTAGCGCACCATCAGCCCGTCCACGCCCTGGATGCGGACCCCCTTCCCGACGCGGATGCGCTGGACCAACCGGCCGAGCGCGCCGGGCTTGGGCGGCGGCGACTCCTCCTCCTTCTCCTCCAGGTCGGGGTAGAGCGCGCGCAGGACCTGGGTGATGCTCAGATCGCCGCGGCCCAGCCCCGCCTTCAGGTGGTCCACGTCGGGGACGTTCAGGGAGCCGACGGCGCGGGCGAGCGCCACGAGGTCCGGCTTCGCGAGGCGGCGCCGCTTGAGCTCGCGGTCCAGGATCTCCTCGCCCAGCGCGATCGAGGTCTCGTGCTCCTCCTGCTTCACCCACTGCCGCACCTTCTGCCGCGCCCGCGCGGTGCGGACGTGCGCCTGCCAGTCGCGCGACGGGTGCGCGGTCGGCGAGGTGAGGATCTCCACCGTGTCGCCGTTCTTGAGCGCCCGGTGCAGCGGCGCGATGCGGCCGTTGATCTTGGCGCCCTGGCAGTGCAGCCCGACCTGGGTGTGCACCGTGAAGGCGAAGTCGATCGGCGTGGCCCCCTTCGGGAGCTGCTTGACGTCGCCCTCCGGCGTGAAGACGAAGATCTCGTCCTGGTAGAGGTCGATGCGCAGGAACTCGATGAACTCGTCGGGGGTCATCGCCTCCTGCTGGTAGTCCACCAACTGCCGGAACCAGGTGAGGTGCTTGTCCAGCTCGTCGCGCGAGCGGCCCTCCTTGTAGAGCCAGTGCGCCGCGATGCCGTACTCGGCGGTGTGGTGCATCTCCCGCGTGCGGATCTGGATCTCGTACAGCTGGCCCGTCGGGCCGAAGACCGTGGTGTGCAGGGACTGGTAGCCGTTCGACTTCGGCTGGGCGATGTAGTCCTTGATCCGCTCCTGCAGCGGCGTCCAGCGCGAGTGGATGACGCCGAGCGCGTGGTAGCAGTCGGGCACCGAGTTCACCAGCACCCGCAGCGCCATCAGGTCGTAGATCTCCTCGTAGGGGAGGTCCCGCCGGACGATCTTCTTGTGGATGGACCAGAGGTTCTTGGGGCGGCCGGTGACGTCCACGTCGCGGATGCCGGCGCGCTCCAGCTCGCGCTGCAGCGGCTCGCGCATCCGGGCCACCAGCTCCTCGCGCTCGGCCTTCCGCGCCGCGACCTTCTTCGAAAGCGAGCCGTACTCCTCGGGCTCGAGGAACTTGAACGCCAGATCCTCGAGCTCCGCCTTGATCCCGGCCATGCCGAAGCGGTGCGCCAGCGGCGCGTAGATCTCGCGCGTCTCCAGCGCGATGCGCCGCTGCTTCTCCTCCGGCAGGTGCTCCAGGGTCCGCATGTTGTGCAGGCGGTCGGCCAGCTTCACGATGACGACGCGGGCGTCCTTGGCGACCGAGAGCAGGAGCTTGCGGTAGTTCTCGGCCTGCTCCTCGGCGGTGGAGCGGAAGCTCAAGGTCGAGATCTTGGTGAGGCCGTCCACGATCGTGGCGACCTCCTTGCCGAACTCGCGCTCGAGGTCCTCCACCGTGACCTCGGTGTCCTCGACCACGTCGTGCAGCAGCCCGGCGGCGGCGGACACGGCGTCGAGGTGCGCTTCGACGAGGATGCGGGCCACGCCGATGCCGTGCGAGACCGCGTCCTCGCCCGACCAGCGCTTCTGGCCGCGGTGGGCCGCGGCGCTGAACTGGTAGGCCCGCGCGAGCAGGTCCAGGTCCAGCCGCTCGGCGTACGGCTCGAGCGCGTCGGTGAGGCCCGGGATGGCCGGGAGGGGGCGCTTGGCGGGAGCGACGGTCACAGGAGCCCGGCCTCGGCGAAGCTGAGGTAGCCTCGCGCGCCGACGATCACGTGGTCGTAGACGGGGAGGTCGAGGACCTTCCCCGCCTCCACCAGCTGGCGCGTGACGGCGCGGTCGTCGGCCGACGGCGCGGGATCACCGGAGGGGTGGTTGTGCACCACGATGATCCCGGCCGCGGCCTCGGCGATGGCACCGCGGAACACTTCGCGAGGATGCACCAGCGAGCTGTTCAAGATCCCCCGGGTCACGAGCAGGTCACGCAGGATGCCGCTCTGGCTGTCGAGCGCGAGCACGTGGAACTCCTCGGCCGCCAGGTCCGCCAGGCGCGGCGCGAACCAGCGGTACACGTCGGCCGGCGAACGGATCCGCGTCCGGTCCGGCCTTCCCTCCTCCTGCAGCCGCCGGCCCAGCTCCAGTGCGGCGGCGATGCGGGCCGCCTTGGCGTGGCCGACGCCAGGGACCGCCGCCAGCTCCACGGCGGTGCGGCGGGCCAGGTGCGCGAGCGCGGGACCGCCGGCCGCCAGCAGCGCCGACGCGACGTCGGGCGCCGAGGCACCGGCGCGGCCCGTACCGATGAGAATCGCCAGGAGTTCCGCGGTCGTCAACGCGGAGGGGCCCAGCGCGAGGAGGCGCTCCCGGGGGCGGTCCTGCAACGGGGTCTCGGATATGCGGTTGAGCATGCGACAACGTAGGCCGGCCGGCTCCCGATGCCGGGGCGGAATCACGGCGGCGTGGAGCCAACGGATGCAGGCATCAGAGCTCAGCAACTACCCTGCCAACGGCCGACTGATGACTGCCGCCTACAGGTTGGCCCCGTGGCATCGCTTGAACTTCTTCCCGGATCCACAGGGGCAGGGCTCGTTGCGGCCCGTCTTCTCCCACCCGGTCGGCAGGCCGGCCGGCGCGGGCGCGCCGAAGGCCTGGCCGCCCACGACCGCGCGGGGCGCGCGCTGCGGGGCGGGCGCCACCGGCGCGAGGAGGGCGTCGTCGTCCACCATCCCCGAGGCGCTCCCCGCCCCGGCGCTCGGCCGTCCCGTCGGCTCGCCCGGGCCGCGCAGCGTCGGGCCACCGAAGGTGCGCGGCGGAGGAGGCGGCGGCGACGCCGGCGGTCCGGCGCTGACCTGGACCTTGAGGAACTGCTCGCTGAAGGTGGCCCGGAGATCCGCCATCAGGTCCACGAACATGCTGAACGCTTCCTGCTTGTACTCGACCAGCGGGTCCTTCTGTCCCCACGCCCGGTAGGTGATGGCGTTGCGGAGCTGATCGAGGTCGTACAGGTGGTCCTTCCACTTCTCGTCGATGGTCCGCAGCATCACCTGGCTCAGCACCTGCTCGGACAGATTCGGGATCGTGAGCTGGCGGCCGTACTCGTCCAGCGCCTGCACCTTGCGGTGGAAGGCGTCGCGGGCGTGCCGCCGGCACAGCTCGAGCAGCTCGTCGCGCGAGGCGACGCCGCGCTGCGTCAGCTCCGGGACCATCACGAGGAAGCGCATCAGGAGCAGCTCGTGCAGCGTGCCGAGGTCCCACAGCTCGGCATGCCGGCCCCCCGCCACCGCCTCGTCCACCGGCCGCGTCATCGCGCCGTCGATCATCCGGATGGCTTCGGCCTTCAGCTCCTCGCCCCCCTCGAGCGCGAAGAGCCGCAGCGAGTAGACGACCTCGCGCTGCTGGTTCATCACGTCGTCGTAGTCGAGCAGCCGCTTGCGGGACTGGAAGTTCTGCAGCTCGATCCGCTTCTGGGCGCCCTCGATCGAGCGCGTCACCAGCGGGTGGGTGATGACCTCCCCTTCCTCGGCCCCCATCCGGTCCATCAGGGCGCCGATGCGATCCGACCCGAAGAGCCGCATCAGGTCGTCCTCGAGGGAGAGGAAGAAGATCGAGGCGCCCGGGTCGCCCTGGCGTCCCGAGCGGCCGCGCAGCTGGCGGTCGATGCGCCGCGACTCGTGGCGCTCGGTGCCGATGATCTGGAGGCCGCACGGCGGGTCCGTCATGCAGCCGAGCTTCTGGATCTCCGGCCACGACAGGTCCGGCGGCTCGATGGTCTGGCCGAACGGCGCCTGGCGCGCCCGGATGCCGCAGACCCGGCACTTGGTGACGCCGGTGCCGAGTTTGATGTCGGTGCCGCGGCCGGCCATGTTCGTGGCGATCGTGACCGCCCCGGACTGGCCCGCCATGGCCACGATCTCCGCTTCGCGCTGGTGGTACTTCGCGTTCAGGACCTCGTGCTTGATCCCCCGCCGCTTGAGCATCCGTGAGAGCGTCTCCGACACCTCGACGCTCACGGTGCCGACCAGGACCGGCAGGCCGCGGCCATGCTCCCGCTCGACCTCGTCCACGATGGCGTTGTACTTCTCGCGGCGGGTCTTGTAGATGCGGTCGTGCACGTCGATGCGGCGGACCGGACGGTTGGTCGGGATGACCATCACCTCCAGCCCGTAGATCTTGAAGAACTCTTCCTCCTCGGTCTCGGCGGTGCCCGTCATCCCCGCGAGCTTGCCGTACATCCGGAAGTAGTTCTGGATCGTGATCGTGGCGAGCGTCTGGGTCTCGCCCTTGACCTGCACGCCCTCCTTCGCCTCGACGGCCTGGTGCAGGCCGTCCGACCAGCGGCGCCCCGGCAGGATGCGGCCGGTGAACTCGTCCACGATGAAGATCTGGCCCTCCTGCACCACGTACTCGACGTCCTTCTCGTAGAGCCCGTGGGCCCGGAGCAGCTGGTGGATGATGTTCAGCTTCTCGCTCTTGGCGGCGTAGTCCCCCTCGAGCTGCGCGCGCCGCTCCAGCTTCTCGTGCGGCGTGAGCGTTTCGTCCTTCTCGATCCGGAGGACCTCCTCCGAGAGGTCGGGGACGATGAACAGCGTCGGGTCTTTCGGCGAGAGGATCTCGACGCCCTGGTCGGTGAGGTGGACGGAGTGGCCCTTCTCGTCCAGGACGAAGTACAGCTGCTCCTCGAGGTCGTGGAGCCGCTGTTGCCGGGCGGGGAGCTTGCGGTCGGCCATGTAGTCCAGCTCGACCTTCAGCACGAGCTTCTTGGCGCCCTGCTCCTGGAGGAACTTGAGGAGGCGCTTGTGCTTCGGCATGCCGAGCTGGACCTGGTACGCCTTGACCGCGGCGGCGTACTGGTCGGTCGGCCAGAGCCGCTCGGCCTCCGCCATGAAGTTGTTGGTGACTTCCGACTGGCGCCGGACCAGGGTCACCACCGCCTGGTTGTGCTCGGCGTACTTGGTATCGGCCTCGTTGCCGACGGGGCCGGAGATGATGAGCGGCGTCCGGGCTTCGTCGATGAGGATCGAGTCGACTTCGTCCACGATCGCGTACGTATGGGCTCGCTGGACGCGCTGCTGCAGCGCGAAGACCATGTTGTCGCGCAGGTAGTCGAACCCGAACTCGTTGTTGGTGCCGTAGGTGACGTCGGCCAGGTACGCGGCGCGCCGCTCGATCGTGCCGGGCTCCGTGTCGTCGATGCACCCGACGGTGAGGCCCAGCCAGGTCAGGACGTGCCCCATCCACTGCGAGTCGCGGCGGGCCAGGTAGTTGTTGACCGTGACGAGGTGGGCGCCGTTGCCGGGGAGGGCGTTGAGGTAGAGCGGCAGCACCGCGACCAGCGTCTTGCCTTCGCCGGTCGCCATCTCGGCGATCTTCCCCTGGTGCAGCGAGATGCCGCCGATGAGCTGCACGTCGTACGGCACCATGTCCCACTGCAGCTCGCGGGCGGTGACCATCACCATCGTGCCGACGAGGCGGCGGCACGCCTCGCGCACGGTCGCGAACGCTTCGGGGAGCAGCTCGTCGAGGATCTCCGCCGTGGCGCGCGACAGCTCCTGCTCACGGCCCGCGAGCCGGCGATCGATGTCGTCGCGCTCGTCGGGGTCGGCGCAGTCGTGCTTCGCCTTCTTCAGGGCCTCGACGTCGTCGCGCAGCGCGCCGACCCGCTCGGCGATCCGCGCCCGGAAGCGGGCCGTCTGCCCGCGCACCTCGTCGTCCGGCAGCGCCTTGAGCGCCTCCTCGTGCCGGTGGATCGCGCCGATGATGGGGCGGAGGTGCTTCAGCTCCCGCGTGAAGCGGGACCCGAGGATCTTCGTCACCAGTGCCGGAAGCGGCATTATCGGTACAGCCCTTCCTTCGCCATGTAGTCGGCCACGGCATCCGGCACCAGATACCGGATGCTCTTGCCCGCCAGACAGCGGGCGCGGATGTCGCTGGCCGAGATCTCGATGGCCGGCGTCGCCACGACGTGTCGCACCAGCGGCGTCCGGACCTCCGGCGCGCCCGGGCGCGTCAGGATGGCCACCTCCGCGAGCCGGGCGACCTCCTCCGCGGAGCGCCAGCGCGGCAGGTCCGCGGCGGCGTCCGCGCCGAGGAGCAGGACGAACCGCTCGCCCGGGCAGCGCGCGCGAAGCGCGCGCAGGGTGTCCACCGTGTACGACGGGGCGGGCCGCTCCAGCTCGAGCGCGTCGACCGCGAACCGCGCGTCCCCGGCGACCGCCAGGTCGAGCATCGCGCGGCGGTGCTCCGGCGCCGCCACCGGAGGCAGCCGCTTCAGCGGCTGCCGCGCGCACGGCACCAGCAGCACGCGCGAGAGACCGAGCGCCTCGAGGGCGCGCGCGGCCGCGATGAGGTGGCCGTGGTGGACCGGATCGAAGCTACCGCCCAGCAGTCCCGTGGCCACAATACCGCTTGGCGTCCGCCAGCTGCGGGTAGAACTGCCGCAGCGCGTTGCAGAACTGCGTCTCCTGGTCCGCGTACCCGATCGCGTGGTACGAGCGGATGATGTAGACGTAGGCGTCCGGGACCAGCGACGTCGACGGGTAGCTGGCGATCAGGTCCTTGAAGTACAGGATCGCCGAGTCGTAGGCGTTGCGCCGGAAGTAGAAGAGCGCGATGTCCATCTCCTTCTGCGCGAACTTCTCGTAGAGCAGCCCCAGCCGCGTGGTCGCGACGCGCGAGGCGGACGACCCCGGGTACCGGCCGGACAGCTCCTGATAGGTCGCGAGCGCCGTCTGGCCGCTGGTCGGATCCAGATCCGGCTTCTCCCACATCTTCGCGTACGAGTCGGCGGCCCGGAGCAGCGCGTCCGGCGCGAGACGGTGGTTCGGGTTCTCGTCGGCGACCCGGCGGAACTCCTGGGCCGCGGTCGGATAGTCGCCCTGGCTGAAGTACGACTCGCCGAGGAAGAAGCGCGCCAGCGGATAGAGGGTGTCCCGCGCGCCCACGCTGAAGGTGAGGGCCTGGAATCCGGCCTGCGCCTTGTCGTAGTGGCCGGTGCGGAACTGGCGCATCGAAGCCTGGTAGAGATCTTCGGGCACCGTGTAGTGCCGCGGGTCGAAGCGAGCGCAGGCGGCGACCAGACACAGGGCGACGACCGGCAGCTTCCGCACGGCACCCGTGGCAATCCGGATCATGGCGTCGGACTTCCCTTCCCCAGCAGTCGGTTGAGCTGCTCCTCCGCGCGGGCCGCGATCGGATCCCCCTCGGCGGCGCCCGACATGGCGCGGCGGTACGCATCCTGGGCCACGGCCGTGTCGCCCTTGGCCCAGCGCGTGTCGCCGACCAGCAGCCACGCGAGTCGCACCACGCTGTCGGGCTCGCCGATCGAGATCGCCTTCCGGAAACGCGCCTCGGCGTCCTGCAACGCGCCCGCGCTCAGCGACGCCTTGCCGTCCTCGACGGAGCAGCCGGCGAGCCCGCCGCGCGCGGCCTCCACCAGCGGCGGCACCTGGCGGCTGCGGCGCAGGACCGCCTCGTAGGTGCGGGTCGCGGCGTCGCAGCGCCCCATGTGCGCGTTGAGGTCCGCGTAGGCGACGAGGAACGAGTCGGCCCCCGGCGCGGTGGACGCGGCGGCGGCCGCCTGCAACAGGACGTCCATCGCCTCGGGGCGCCGGACGTAGGCGGTGCCGGCGCCGAGCGCCACGGCGAGGAAGCCGACCGGCCGCTGCGGCGCGATGTCGCGGAGGGCGAGCAGGGCGTCGGAGAGCGCCGACATGTCGTGCGCGTCGATCGCCAGCCGGGCCGCCCGCGTGAGCCCGTCCGCCGCCTCGTCCCCCGCCCCCGGCTCGGCGTGCGCCAGGTCGTGGTAGGCCGTGACCGCCTCCCCCAGGGCGCCGGCCTGCAGCGCCGCCGCGGCGAACTTCGCCCGGAGCTCGGCGTCGGGCGCGCCCTGATGCATCGCCAGCCGGTACTCCGCGAGCGCGTCCCCGAAGGCGTGCTCCGCGTACCGGCGATCGCCGAGCCGCGCATGGTCCGCGACCGGCGAGCAGGCGGCGGCCAAGAGCAAGAGCAGGGTGTAGGGGGTAGGGTGCAGGGTGTTCAACGCCCCGCCTCCGCCTTCATCGCGACGCGGTCCAGCAGTGCCAGGTAGGCGGTGATGCGCGGCTCGTCGGGGCGCTCGCCCCGGCACTGCTGCCAGGCCGCGCGGGCCACGGCCGTATCGCCCTCCAGGTAGCAGGCCATCCCGAAGGCCGCGCGCGCGTCGAAGAACGACGGCCGCGCCTCGAGGATCGCCTCCAGCTCGCGGCGCGCGAGCGTCACGTCGCCGACCTCGAGCCGCAGGCGCGCCAGGCGGTAGCGCAGGTCGAGGAACTCCGGGCGGAGCTGCGCGGCCTTGGCGTATTGATCGATCGCTTCGCGGAGGCCGCCCGCTTCCACGTAGGCTTCGGCCAGCTCCGCGTGCAGGTTCGCCAGACGCGAGGCCTCCGGCGCCGCGAAGCCGGTGTGGTCCACGCCTCCCAGCGCCTGGGCCGCCGCGAACGCCGCCGCGGCGTCGTCGTAGCGGCCCAGCTCGTTCAGCGTGACCGCGCGGTTCAGGTGCGCATCCACGTACTTGGGATTGAGGGCGAGGGCGCGGTCGAACTCGGCGAGTGCGTCATCCGGCTGGCCGATCATCGAGTACGCCAGACCCAGCAGCTGGTGGGCGTCCGCGAAGGCCTTCCCCGAGGCCGTGACCTCGCGGAGGAGGTGGACCGCGCCGTAGGGGTCGCCCGCCTCGAGGCGCTCCTTGGCGCGCTCGACGATCCGGTCAGGCTGGATGTCCATGAGCCTCCTCGAACCAGCGCACGAAGCGCGGAATGCCGTCCTCGACCGTCGTCGTCGGCCGGTACCCGAGCACCCGACCGGCCTTGCGCACGTCGGCGCAGGTGCGGCGCACGTCGCCCGGCTGCGCCGGCAGGCGCTCGAGCTGCGCCTCCTTCCCCACCGCCCGCGCGATCAGCGCGACCAGCGCGTCGAGGCTCGTGGTGCGCGACTCGCCCAGGTTCACGATCTCCAGGGCCCCCGCCGGCGCCGCGGTCGCACTCGCCTCAGCGCCGGATCGAGCGGGCGGCGCATCGGAAGTGTCGTGCCCGATTCGGCGCCCGTCCGGCGCCGTCCAGTCCACCGCAGCCCGCACGCCCCCCACAATATCGTCGATGTAGGTGTAATCCCGCTCGCTCGACCCGTCGCCGTAGAACGGGACCGGCCGCCCCTCCGCGATCAGGCGCGTGAACTTGTGGATGGCGAGATCGGGGCGCTGGCGCGGCCCGTACACCGTGAAGAACCGCAGCGCCATGATCCTCAGGCCGTAGAGCTGGGCGAAGGTGGCGCAGAGCAGCTCGCCGGCGCGCTTCGTCGCCGCGTAGGGCGAGATCGGCAGGAGCGCCGGCCAGTCCTCGCTGAACGGGACGGGCGCGGTGTCGCCGTACACCGAGGAGGAGCTGCCGAACACGAAGCGGCGGGCCCCGGCGCGCCGCACCGCCTCGAGCAGCACGGCGGTGCCCTCGATGTTGACCGACGCGTACAGCGCCGGGTCCTCGAGCGACGGCCGGACGCCGGCGCGGGCGGCGAGGTGCACGACCACCGTCTCCGGCGTCACGAGCGCGCCCACGGCCTTCGCGTCGCGGATGTCGCCTTCGACCAGACGGAACCGCGGCCCGCGCCGGAGCGTGGCGACGTTCGCTTCCTTGACCGCGCGCGGGTAGAAGGCGTCGAAGTTGTCGAGGCCGACCACCTCGTCGCCCCGCGCGACCAGGCATTCGGCGACGTGGGAGCCGATGAACCCGGCGGCGCCGGTCAGCACCACCCTGGTCACGCGAGCTTCCGCTTGAAGTGGGCGATGGTGGCGGCGAGCCCCCGCTCCAGCTCCACCGCCGGTTCCCACCCCAGGAGCGAGCGGGCCCGGGTGATGTCGGGCTGGCGGACCTTGGGATCGTCCTGCGGGAGCGCTTCGCGCACGATCTTCGAGCCCGAGCCCGTCAGCTTGAGGACGAGCTGCGCGAGCTGCAGCACCGTGAACTCGTTCGGGTTGCCGACGTTGACCGGCTCGTCGGCGCCGCGCTCGTAGAGGCGCACGATGCCGTCCACCAGATCGTCCACGTAGGTGAAGGAGCGGGTCTGGCTGCCGTCGCCGTACACGGTGATCGGCTCGCCCCGGAGCGCCTGGACGATGAAGTTGGAGACCACGCGTCCGTCGCGGACCCGCATCCGCGGCCCGTAGGTGTTGAAGATGCGGACGATGCGGGTGTCGAGACCGTGGTAGCGGTGGTACGCCATCGTCATGGCCTCGGCGAACCGCTTCGCCTCGTCGTAGACCCCGCGCGGACCGACCGGGTTCACGTTGCCCCAGTAGCCCTCGGGCTGCGGGTGCACCAGCGGGTCGCCGTACACCTCGGAGGTCGAGGCGAGGAGGAACCGCGCCCCCTTGGCCTTCGCGAGCCCGAGCGCCTTGTGCGTGCCCAGCGAGCCGACCTTGAGGGTCTGGATCGGGAACTCGAGGTAGTCGCGCGGGCTGGCCGGGGAGGCGAAGTGGAGCACCCCGTCGAGCGGCCCCTCGACGTAGATGAAGTTCGTGACGTTGTGCTCGAAGAAGGCGAAGCGCTTGTTCCCGGTGAGGTGCGCGATGTTGTCCGGGCTGCCGGTGATGAAGTTGTCCATCCCGACGACCTCGTGCCCCGCGCCGATGAAGCGGTCCGCGAGATGGGAGCCGAGAAAGCCGGCGACGCCGGTGATCAGGACACGCATCAGGGCCGCCCCACCGAATCGTAGGTGAAGCCGTGCTCGCGCATGCGCGCCGGCTCGTAGAGGTTGCGGGCGTCGACCACCACCGGCCGCTTCATCCGCCGCCTGGCCTGGTCGTAGTCCAGGACCCGGTACTCCTGCCACTCGGTGAGGACCAGCAGCGCGTCGGCCCCGTCGAGCGCGTCGTAGCGGTGCTCGACGCCGGTCACGCGGTCGCCGAAGCGGCGGCGCGCCTCGGCCAGCGCCTTGGGATCGTGCACGCGGAGCTTCGCGCCGGCGGCCAGCAGCTCCTCGACCACCACCAGCGACGCCGCCTCGCGCATGTCGTCGGTCTGCGCCTTGAACGCGAGGCCCCAGATCGCGATGGTCGTGCCCGCGAGGGAGCCGAGCGCGCGCCGCAGCTTCTCGACCGGCATCCGCTTCTGGCGCTCGTTGACCCGCTCCACGGACTCCAGCACCTCGAGCGGCGATCCCACCGCGCGGCCGGTGACGCAGAGCGCCTGGACGTCCTTGGGAAAGCAGGAGCCGCCGTAGCCCGGCCCCGGAAAGAGGAACGCCTTGCCGATCCGCGCGTCGCTGCCGATCCCGCGCCGCACGTGCTCGACGTCGGCCCCGACCTTCTCGCACAAGGCGGCGAACTGGTTCATCAGCGTGATGCGCGCGGCCAGCATCGCGTTGGCGGCGTACTTCGTCACCTCGGCCGACGCGATGTCCATGAAGAGGAGCGGATTGCCGCTGCGCACGAACGGCTCGTAGAGCTCCCGCAGCGTGGCCTCGGCCTCGGGGCTGTCCACGCCGAGCACGATGCGGTCCGGCTTCATGAAGTCCTGGACCGCCGCGCCCTCCTTGAGGAACTCCGGGTTGGACGCGACGTGGAACCGCGCCTTCGTGCGCGCCGCGACCGCCGCGCGGACCTTTTCCGCGGTGCCGACCGGCACCGTGCTCTTGGTCACCACCACCTTGGGGCGGTTCATGTGCCGGCCGATCGTGTCGGCGACGCTCAGCACGTGCGTGAGGTCCGCGGAGCCGTCCTCGTCCGGCGGGGTGCCGACGGCGATGAACACCACGTCGCTCCGCTCCACCGCATCGCCCACGTCGGTGGTGAAGGCCAGCCGCCCTTCCGCCTGGTTGCGCACCACCAGCGGCTCCAGCCCGGGCTCGAAGATGGGCACGTCGCCCCGCCGCAGGCGCTCGATCTTGGCGGCGTCCACGTCGGCGCAGACGACGCTGTTGCCCATCTCCGCCAGGCCGGCGCCCATCACCAGCCCGACGTAGCCCGTCCCGACCACCGCGACGTTCATTGCGTCCGCTCCTCATACCAGGTGCGATAGAAATCCCGGTACGAGCCGTCCTTCACGGGACGCCACCAGTCGTCGTGCTCGACGTACCAGCGGACCGTGTCGGCCAGCCCCTGCTCGAAGGTGCGGGCGGGCCGCCATCCCAGCTCCCGCTCGGCCTTCGCGGCGTCCATCGCGTAGCGGCGGTCGTGCGCCGGCCGGTCCTTCACGTGCTCCACCAGCTCCGGCCGGACCTTGAGGAGCGCCACGATGCGCGAGACGATGTCGATGTTGAACCGCTCGGCGCGCGCGCCGAAGTTGTAGACCTCGCCGGCCTTCCCCTGCTCCAGGGCGGCGAGGACGCCCGCACAGTGGTCCTCGACGTGGATCCAGTCCCGCACCTGCCGGCCGTCGCCGTACACCGGGAGCTGCTTCCCCTCGATGGCGTTGGTGATCATCAGCGGGATCAGCTTCTCGGGGAACTGGTAGGGGCCGTAGTTGTTGGAGCAGCGGGTGACCACCACGTCCTGGCCATAGGTGCGCGCGAAGGCCAGCGCCAGATGGTCGGCCGCCGCCTTGCTCGCGGCGTACGGGCTGGTCGGGCTCACCGGCGTGCGCTCGGTGAACGGCGGGTCGTCGGGCTTGAGCGCCCCGTAGACCTCGTCGGTCGAGACGTGCACGACCCGGCACGTCCCGAGCGCACGCGCCGCCTCGAGCAGGCGGACCGTGCCCACGACGTTGGCGCGCACGAACGGGTCGGCCGAGAGGATCGAGCGGTCCACGTGGGTCTCGGCCGCGAAGTTCACGACGGCGTCCGCGCCGCCCTCGAGGGCGCAGGCCACGTCCTTCGGCTCGGCGATGTCCCCCTTCACGAAGCGGTAGCGGGCGTCGCGCGCCACGTCGGCCAGGTTGGCGGGATTGCCGGCGTACGTCACGCGGTCGAGGTTCGTGACCGACCACCCCGCCCGGTCGCGCAGAATCATCCGGATGAAGTTCGATCCGATGAAGCCGAGGCCGCCCGTCACGACGAGCTTCATCGTCCCTCCGACCGCTCCTGCGCCACGAGGCAGGTCGCGCGGTACAGGCTCTCGATGGCGCCGGCGTCGGTCCACCACCCGTCCACGTACCCGTGGTCCAGTTCGCCCCAGGCGAGGTACTGGTTGTTGACGTCGGTGATCTCGAGCTCGCCGCGCCCCGACGGCTTCAGCGTCTTGATGATGTCGAAGACGCGCGCGTCGTACAGGTAGACGCCGATCACCGCGTAGCGCGACCGCGGCGCCTTCGGCTTCTCCTCGATCCGCACGATCCGTTCGCCCTCGAGCACCGGCACGCCGAATCGCTCCGGATCGCTTACCTCCTTGAGCAGCACCGTCGCGCCCTTGTTCCGGCGGCCGTACTTCTCGACGGCCGGCCGGATGGACTTCTGGAGGATGTTGTCCCCGAGGATGACGCAGATGGGCTCGCCGTCGGCAAAATGCTCGCACAGGGCCAGGGCGGCGGCGATGCCGCCCTCGCCTTCCTGGTAGGTGTAGTTGAGGTGCTTGAGGCCGAAGTCCTTGCCGTTGCCGAGGAGACGGAGGAAGTCGCCGGCGTGGTTCCCGCCGGTCACCAGCAGGATCTCGGTGATCCCCGCCTCCACGAGCGTCTGGATCGGATAGTAGACCATCGGCCGGTCGTAGATCGGCAGGAGGTGCTTGTTGGTCACCCGGGTCATCGGGGCCAACCGGGTCCCGAGCCCGCCCGCGAGGACGACGCCCTTCACGCAGCCTCCCCTTCGATGAGTCCCAGCCCCGGCACGCGGCCGGTGCGCACGTAGGCGCTGACGTGCTTCTCCCACGCCGGCAGGGACACGCCCAGCGCGGTCCGGGTGGCGCCGCACTCGAGCACCGAGTAGGCCGGGCGCGGCGCCGCGCGCGCGGCCTCCGCGCTGCTGCACGGCGAAACGAGCGCGGCTTCCGCGCCCGCGGCGGCGTAGACGGTGCGCGCCACCTCGAACCACGACGCCGCCCCCGCCGCCGTCAGGTGCCAGTGGCCGGTCGCCGCCAGCCGGACCAGGCCCCACAGCCCCTCGCTCAGCAGCCGGGTCGAGGTCGGCGCGCCGACCTGGTCGCTCACGACCTTGAGCGCGCGTCCCTCGGCGGCGGCCTTGCGCACCGTATCCACGAAGTTGGGGCCGCCGGGGCCGAAGACCCACGCGGACCGCACGATCGTCCAGGGTCCGGCCGACCGCTCCACGGCCGCCTCGCCCTCGGCCTTCGCCCGCGCGTAGACGCCGAGGGGCGCGCGGCGGGCGCCGGGCGGGATCGGCGCCGAGGCGTTCCCGTCGAAGACGTAGTCGGTGCTGACGTACACCACCCGCGCTCCCGCCTCGACGCACGCCCGGCAGACGTTGGAGGTGCCGTCCCGGTTCACGGCCATCGCCAGCTCCGGCTCGGCCTCGGCGCGGTCCACCGCGGTGTAGGCCGCCGCGTGGATCACGACGTCCGGCCGTGCCGCCGTGATCGTGCGCCGCACCGCGCCCGCGTCCCGCACGTCGAAGTCCTCGAGATCCCACCCGACCACTTCCGCCCCGGCGTTCCGCCAGAGCGGCACCAGCATCGTGCCGAGGAGGCCCCGCGCTCCCGTGACTCCGACGCGCAACGCGCTACTTCGCCCCGGCGCGGCTCGCCACGGCGTGGCGCGTGTCCACCAGCGCCCTGGCCTCCCTGGCCAGCATCGCGTAGTCGAGCTTCGAGTGGTCGGTGACGATGACCACGCAGTCCGCGCCGCGCACCGTCTCCGCCGTGAGCGGCACCGACTTGAGC
Source organism: uncultured Gemmatimonadales bacterium (assembly GCA_963835535.1). Lineage (GTDB taxonomy): Bacteria > Gemmatimonadota > Gemmatimonadetes > Gemmatimonadales > JACORV01 > Fen-1245. Next base: position 223,249 of record CAWIFL010000009.1, on the reverse strand, counting down.
GTCATCCCGTCCTCCCGCAGCTCCGGAATGAACGGGTCGTGATAGCGGATCACCGCGCCGAGCCGCTGCAGCAGCCTGACGATGTCGAGCGCCGGGCTCTCGCGCAGATCGTCGACGTCCTTCTTGTAGGCCACCCCGACGACCAGCACCGTGGAGCCCTTCGCCGGCTTGCCGAGGTCGTTCAGGGCCGACACGACCTTCTCGACCCAGTACTCCGGCATCTCCGAGTTGATCTCCCCGGCCAATTCGATGAACCGAGTGCGGTAGTTCAATGACCGCATCTTCCACGCGAGATAGTGCGGGTCGAGGGGGATGCAGTGCCCCCCGACGCCGGGGCCCGGCGTGAACTTCATGAAGCCGAACGGCTTGGTGCTCGCCGCCTCGATGACCTCCCAGACATCCACGCCCAGCTTGTCGCACACGATCGCCATCTCGTTGACGAGGCCGATGTTCACCGAGCGGAACGTGTTCTCCAGGAGCTTGACCAGCTCGGCCGCCTCCGGCGAGGAGACCGCGACCAGCCTTTCGATCGCCGGCTGGTAGAGCGCCGTCACGACCCGGGTGCAGGCCGGCGTCACGCCGCCCACGATCTTGGGCGTGTTGTGCGTGTTGTACTTCGGGTTGCCGGGGTCGACCCGCTCGGGGCTGAACGCCAGGAAGAAGTCCTCGCCGACCTTGAGAGCGCTCTGCTCCAGCGCCGGGAGCATCAGGTCGCGCGTCGTGCCCGGATACGTGGTGCTCTGGAGCACGATCGCCTGCCCCGCCCGGATCGTCCTCGCGACGCTGTTCGTCGCGGCACTGACGAAGGAGATGTCGGGATCGTGGGTCTTGGAGAGGGGCGTGGGGACGCAGATGGCCACCAGGTCCGGCTCCCCGAGCCGCGCGAGGTCGGTCGTCGCCTTGAGCTTCCGCGCCTGCACGAGCTTGCCCAGCCTGGCGCTCGGAATGTCCTGTACGTGGGAGCGGCCGGCGTTGATCCCGTCCACCACCCGTTTCGTCACGTCGAAACCCAGGACCGTGTAGCCGGCCTCCGCGAACTCGACGGCGAGCGGCACGCCGACGTACCCGAGCCCGACGATGCCGATCAGCGCGGTGCGATCCCGCGCCTTCGCCAGCAGCGCCGCTTCGTGCGTGCCCATCGCGTCTCCGCGCGGTCGGTCAGTCGCCGTAAAAGCTCCGGATGGTCTCCACCACGTGCGCCTGCTGGGCCTCGGACAGCTCCGGGTACACCGGGAGCGCGAGGACCCGCTCCGTCGCCGCCTCGGACACCGGGAACGCGCCCTTCGCGCAGCCGAGGTAGGCGAAGCAGGGCTGGAGGTGGAGCGCCAGCGGGTAGTAGATCGCCGTGCCCACGCCGTGCGCCTTGAGGTGCGCCTGCAGCGCATCGCGCCGGTCCGCCGACACGACGTACTGGTTGTAGATGTGCTCGTTGGCCGGGTCGGTCACCGGGGTCCGGATCGCGCCGAGTCCCGCCAGCGCCTTCGTGTAGCGCGCGGCGTTGGCGCGCCGCGCGGCGCTCCACGCCGCGAGGTGCGGGAGCTTGGCCAGGAGGACCGCCGCCTGGAGCGCGTCGAGCCGCGCATTGGTCCCGACCTCGTCGTGGAAGTAGGTCTGCAGCCCGCCGTGCACGCGCAGCCGGCGCACCCGCATCGCGACCTTCTCGTCGTTCGCGACGACCATCCCGCTGTCGCCCCACCCGCCGAGGTTCTTGGACGGGAAGAACGAGAAGCCGGTGGCCGCGCCCAGCTCCCCGGCCATCCGCCAGGTGCCGTCGATCCGGCGCCGGGCGCCGATCGCCTGCGCCGCGTCCTCGATCACCGGGACGCCGTGCTGCGCCGCCACGGCCAGGATCCGCTCCATCGCTGCCATCTGCCCGAAGAGGTGCACGGGCATGATGGCGCGGGTGCGCTTCGTGATGGCGGCCTCGAGGGCGGCCGGATCCATGTTGTAGGTATCGGGCTCGATGTCCACGAACACCGGCTTGGCGCCCGCGTTGTGGATCGTCCCGGCGGTCGCGAAGAAGGTGAACGGGACCGTGATCACCTCGTCGCCGGGCTTCAGGTCGAGGGCCTTGAGGGGCAGCAGGAGCGCGTCGGTCCCGCTCGACACCCCGATGCCGAACGGGGCGCGGGAGAGCTCCGCCAGCTTCGCCTCGAGATCCAGCACCGGCTGGCCGAGAATGAAGAGCTGCGCGTCCACGACCTCCATGACCTTCGCGACCACCTCGTCGCGGATCGTGCGGTGCTGCGCCTTCAGGTCCAGCAGCGGAACGTTCATGCCTGGGCCAGCTCCCCGCCCCGCTCGAGATAGGCGGTGCCGCAGCGCGCGCAGCGGCCCTGGCCCGCGGTGAGCCGGAGCCGCTCGCCGCACTGGCACATCCACCCCACCTGCTTCGCGGGGTTGCCCACGACCAGGGCGTGGTCCTTCACGTCCTTCGTGACCACCGCGCCGGCGCCCACGAAGGCGAACCGCCCCAGCGTGGCGCCGCAGATCACCGTGGCGTTGGCGCCGATGGTCGCGCCCCGCTTGCACAGCGTGCGCTCGTACTCGCCCTTCCGGATCACGTGGCTGCGCGGGAAGGTCACGTTGGTGAAGACCATCGAGGGCCCGCAGAAGACGTCGTCCTCGAGCTCGACACCCTCGTAGATCGAGACGTTGTTCTGGATCTTCACGTTGTGGCCGATCTTCGTCCCCGGCATCACCACGACGTTCTGGCCGAGCACGCACCGCTCGCCGATCACCGCACCGGGCATCACGTGGCAGAAGTGCCAGATCTTGGTACCGCTGCCGATCTCGGCGCCGGCGTCGATGACCGCCGTGGGATGCGCGAAGTACTCGCTCACTTGTTCTCTCCGAGCACCTTCACCTCGAGCTCGAGCTCGAGCCCGAACTCCTTGAAGACGGCCGTGCGCGCGAGGTCGATGAGCTTCAGCACGTCGTCCGCCGAGGCGTTCCCGAGGTTCACGATGTAGTTCGCGTGCACCTTGGAGATCTCGGCCCCGCCGACCCGGCGGCCCTTGAGGCCGCACCGGTCGATGAGCCGCCCCGCCGTCATTTCCTCGGGGTTCTTGAAGACGCTGCCGCAGCACGGCTGGTCGAAGGGCGTACCCTCCTTCCGCTTGCGCAGCAGCATGTTCTGCTCCGACTTCAGCTTCTCGGGCTCTTCCGGCTCGAGCCGCAGCGCGCAGCCCAGGACGATGTGGCCGTCCAGCCCGCTGCGCCGGTACGCGAAGGGGATCTCCTTCTTCGCCTTCTCGATCAGCTTCCCCTTCGGGTCGAGGAGCGTCGCCGAGATGAGCACCTCGGCGAAGCTCTGGCCGTGGGCGCCCGCGTTCATGAACACGCCGCCGCCGACCGAGCCGGGCACCCCGATGAGCCGGTGGATGCCGGCGAACCCCTCCTCCGCGGTCTTGCGCGCCAGCAGGGGGATCGGGAGCCCGGCCCCGACCTTCCAGGTGCCGGCCCGGTGCGACACCGCGTCCAGCCCCTTGGCGATCTTCACCACCAGCCCCGGGAAGCCGCCGTCGCGGATCAGGACGTTCGAGCCGAGGCCCAGGACGAGCCACGGCACCTTGTGCTGCTTGGCCCACGCGACGGCGCCCGCCGTCGCCTCCGCCGTCGCCGGCTGGAAGTGGATGGCCGCCGGGCCGCCGATGCGGAACGTCGTGTGCCGCCCGAGCGGCTCGCTGTACTTCACGACGCCGCCGAGCTGCTCGGCCGGGAACGCCGGGAAGCCCTTCGGCGGTCCCTTCACCGCCTCGGCCTTCGCCGCTTTGCCGGTCTGCTTGCGCGGGGCCATCAGGCCACCTGCTCGCTGACGTGCCGCCCCGCATACCGTTCCTGCAGAGACATCACTTCGCCCCTCCCGTGCTTGAGCGCGATGACGGCGTCGCACGCGGCCGACGCCGCCGACATCGTCGTGGTATACGGCACGCGGTGCACCAGCGCCGCACGCCGCAGTTCGTAGTCGTCCCGCTGCGAGTACTTGCCCAGCGGGGTGTTGATCAGCAGCTGCACCCGTCCCGACATGATCAGGTCCACGCCGTTCGGCCTCCCCTCCCACACCTTGTTCACCCGCTCGCACGGGATGCCGCGCTTCTGCAGGTAGCGGGCCGTGCCTTCGGTCGCGATCAGCCGGAACCCCATCTCGTGGAACCGCCGGACGATCGGCGCGACGGTGGGCTTGTCGCTGTCGTTCACCGTCACGAAGATCGCGCCCTCCAGCGGCAGCGCGCCGTCGGCCCCGATCTGCGCCTTGGCGAACGCCCAGCCGAACGAGTCCGCGATGCCCATCACCTCGCCGGTCGAGCGCATCTCCGGGCCGAGGAGGGTGTCCACGTTCGGCAGCTTGATGAAGGGGAAGACGGCCTCCTTCACCGCGACGTACGCGATCTCGACCTCCTCGACGCAGCCGAGCTGCGCGAGGGTCCGCCCCGCCATCACGCCGGCCGCCAGCCGCGCGAGCGACACGCCGGTGGCCTTCGAGACGAACGGGATGGTGCGCGAGCCCCGCGGGTTGACCTCGAGGCAGTAGACCACGCCGTCCTTGATCGCGTACTGGACGTTGATGAGCCCGACGACGCCGAGGGCCAGGGCCAGCGCCTTGGTGTGGCGGCGCATCTCCTCGATCTCGCGCTCGCCGATCAGGTACGGCGGCAGGACGCAGGCGGAGTCGCCCGAGTGGATGCCGGCATCCTCGATGTGCTGCATCACGCCGCCGATGACGCAGGTCGTGCCGTCCGCGATGGCGTCCACGTCCGCCTCGAACGCATCCTCGAGGAACCGGTCGATGAGGACCGGGTGCTCGGGGGCGACGCGCGCGGCCTTGTGGAAGTACTCCCGCAGCGTGCCCGCGTCGTAGACGATCTCCATCGCGCGGCCGCCCAGGACGTAGGAGGGCCGGACCAGGACCGGGTAGCCGACCCGCTCGGCGACCGCGACCGCCTCGTCGGTGCTGGTGGCGGTGCCGCTGGGCGGCTGCGCGATCTTGAGGCGGCGCGCGATGGCCTCGAAGCGGCGCCGGTCTTCCGCGATGTCGATCGCGTCGGCGGAGGTGCCGAGGATCCGGACCCCCGCGGCCTCGAGCCGCTTGGTGAGCTTGAGCGGCGTCTGCCCGCCGAGCTGCACCACCACGCCGAGCGGCCGCTCCCGCTGGACGATCTCGAGCACGTCCTCGAACGTCAGCGGCTCGAAGTAGAGCTTGTCCGAGATGTCGAAGTCGGTGGAGACCGTCTCGGGATTGGAGTTGATCATGATGGTGCGGTGCCCCAGCTCGCGGAACGCGAGCGCGGCGCGCACGCAGCAGTAGTCGAACTCGACGCCCTGGCCGATGCGGTTCGGCCCCGACCCCAGCACCACCACGGCGCGCTCGCCGAACGGCTCGGACTCGTTCTCCTCGTCGTACGAGGAGTAGAGGTACGGCGTCGCCGACGGGAACTCGCCGGCGCAGGTATCCACCGTCTTGTAGGCGGGCCGCACGCCGAGCGCGTGGCGCTCGGCGCGGATCGCGTCCTCGGTGAGCCCCGCCAGGTCCGCGAGCTGGACGTCGGAGAACCCCATCCGCTTCATGGTCCGCAGCCGCGCCTCGCGCTCGGCGGCCGCCGCCGCGCCCCACCGCTCCGCCCGGAAGGCGGCCCAGTCCCGCTCGGCCTCGAGCAGCTCGGCGAGCTGCGCGACGAACCAGGGGTCGATCCCGGTCAGGTGCGCGATCTCGTCGGCGCCGAGGCCCTGCAGGAAGGCGCGCTTGATCTGGAAGATCCGCTCCGGCGTGGGCTGCCGCAGCGCCGCGCGGATGGACGTCGCGTCGTCGTGCTCGAGGCGGTCGTCCGACGCGAACTCGCCGATCACCCAGCCCGGCCGGTCGGCCTCCAGGGCGCGGATCCCCTTCTGGAACGCCTCCTTGAAGGTGCGGCCGATCGCCATGGACTCGCCCACCGACTTCATCTGGGTCGTGAGCCGCCAGTCGGCCATCAGGAACTTCTCGACGGGGAAGCGCGGGAACTTCACCACCACGTAGTCCAGCACCGGCTCGAAGGAGGCCGGCGTCGTCCGGGTGATGTCGTTGGGGAGCTCGTCGAGGGTGTAGCCGACGGCCAGCTTGGTCCCCATCCGGGCGATCGGGAAGCCGGTGGCCTTGGAGGCCAGGGCCGAGGAGCGCGAGACGCGGGGATTCATCTCGATCACCAGCATCTCGCCGTCCACGGGGCTCACCGCGAACTGGATGTTGCAGCCGCCCGCCTCCACCCCGATCTCGCGGATGATCGCGATCGCCGCGTCGCGCATCCGCTGGTACTCGCGGTCGGTCAGCGTCATCGCCGGCGCCACGGTGATGCTGTCGCCGGTGTGCACGCCCATCGGGTCCATGTTCTCGATCGAGCAGACGATCACGACGTTGTCGCGGCCGTCGCGCATGACCTCCAGCTCGAACTCCTTCCACCCCACCACGCTCTGCTCGATCAGGACGCGGTGCGTCGGCGAGGCGTCCAGCCCGCGCTGCACCAGCTCCTGCAGCTCGGCCGGGTTGTACGCGATCCCGCCGCCGGTCCCGCCCAGCGTGAAGCTGGGCCGGATGATCGCCGGGTAGCCGGTGCGCGCGACGATCGCTCCCGCCTGCTCGGCCGACGTGGCGAAGCCGCCCGGCGGCACCTTCAGGCCGATCCGTCGCATCGCCTCCGCGAACGCCTCGCGATCCTCCGCCATCTCGATCGCCCGTGCGTTGGCGCCGATCAGCTCGACGCCGTAGCGCGCCAGGACGCCGCTCTGGTGCAGCGCCATCGCGACGTTGAGCGCGGTCTGCCCGCCCATCGTCGGCAGCAGCGCGTCCGGCCGCTCGCGCGCGATCACCAGCTCGACCCACTCCGGCGTGACCGGCTCGATGTAGGTGCGGTCGGCCAGCTCGGGGTCGGTCATGATCGTGGCCGGGTTCGAGTTCACCAGCACGACCTCGTAGCCCTCTTCCTTGAGGGCCTTCACCGCCTGCGTGCCGGAATAGTCGAACTCGGCCGCCTGCCCGATCACGATCGGGCCGGAGCCGATGAGCAGGATGCGGTGGAGATCAGTCCGCTTGGGCATACACCTTGGGCGCGACGTGCTGGAGGAACCACTCGTATGCTTTCGCGATGCCCGCCCGGAGGTCCACCTTCGGGCTCCAGCCGAGGGCACGCAGCCTGGAGACGTCCAAGACCTTGCGCGGCGTCCCATCCGGTTTCGACGCGTCGAAGGTGAGTCCGCCCCCGAAGCCGACGACCTCGGCAGTCAGAGCGGCGAGCTCCCTGATAGTGAGGTCCTCGCCACATCCGACGTTCAGGAACAACTCTCCGTCGTAACGCTCCATAAGGAACAGCGCGGCATCCGCGAGGTCGTCCACGTAGAGGAACTCCCTTCGTGGCGTGCCCGATCCCCAGACGGTGACCGTCTTCTCGCCGCGCACCTTTGCCTCGTGACACTTCCTGATCAGCGCCGGAAGCACATGCGAGTGCGCCAGGTCGAAGTTGTCGCCGGCGCCATAGAGGTTGGTCGGCATCACCGAGATGAAGTTCCGGCCATACTGCCGGCGGTAGTTCTCGCACAGCTTGACCGCGGCGATCTTCGCGATCGCATACGGCTCATTCGTGGACTCCAACGGGCCGGTGAGCAGGTACTCCTCCCTCAGCGGCTGCGGGGCGAGTCGCGGGTAGATGCACGAGCTGCCGAGGTTCAGCAGTTTTGTGACACCGGACTCGTGAGCGGCGTTGATCACGTTCGCTGCGATCATGAGGTTCTGATAGATGAATTCGGCCCGGTAGGTGTTGTTCGCCAGGATTCCGCCTACGCGGGCAGCTGCGAGGAACACATATTCGGGGCGCTCGGCCTCGAAGAACTCCCGTGTCGCCCGCTGGTCCATCAAGTTGAGCTGTCTCAGCGTGCGCCAAACGAGGTTGGTAAACCCGCTCCCTCGCAGCGCTCGAACGATGGCGCTGCCGACCATTCCGTCGTGGCCGGCGACGTACACCTTCGCGTCACGCTCCATGGCGCCCGCTATCCTCGCGCTCAGTCGGCAACTGCGTGCCTGCCCGTTTCCAAGGCGGCGCGCTCGGTGTCTACCATCAAGTCCACCAGCTCAGCAAAGCGAGTCTTTGGCTGCCAGCCAAGCTTTTCCCGGGCCTTGCGGGCGTCCCCCACCAGAAAATCGACTTCCGTAGGCCGGAAATAGTGCGGGTCCACGCGGACAACGGGGACGCCGGAGGCGCGGTTGATCCCAACCTCCTCGACGCCCTTGCCGCGCCAGTCGATCCCGATCCCTGCGCGCGTGAAGGCGCGCTCGCAGAGTTCTCGGACCGAGTGCGTCTCACCCGTGGCGATGACGTATTCCTCGGGCGCCGGCTGCTGGAGCATCAGCCACATCGCCTGTACGTAATCACGGGCGTGGCCCCAATCGCGTCTGGCATCGAGATTGCCGATGTACAGTGCGGGTTCGACGCCGGCCGCGATGCGCACCGCCGCTCGCGCGACCTTCCGCGTTACGAAGGTCTCGCCGCGGATGGGCGACTCGTGGTTGAACAGGATCCCCGCGCAGGCGAAGATCCCGTACGCCTCCCGGTAGTTGATCGTGATCCAATGGGCGTACAGTTTGGCCACCCCGTATGGGCTTCGGGGATAGAACGGGGTCCTCTCTGTCTGCGGCGTCTCCTGAACCAGGCCGAACAGCTCGCTGGTGGAAGCCTGGTAGAAGCGCACCTTGTTCCCGAGTCCCAGGATGCGGATGGCCTCCAGCAATCGAAGCGTGCCGAGTGCGTCGGCATTCGCCGTGTACTCGGGTGTCTCGAATGAAACCGCGACGTGACTCTGCGCCGCCAAGTTGTAGATCTCGTCAGGCTGCGTCTCCTGAATGATCCGAATCAGGTTCGTCGCGTCGGTGAGATCCCCGTAGTGCATGATGAACTTCCGCCCGTCCACGTGCGGATCTTTGTACAAGGGATCCACCCGCTCCGTGTTTATGAGCGACGCGCGACGCTTGATGCCGTGAACGACGTACCCCTTCTGGAGCAGCAGGCGCGCCAGGTAAGCGCCATCCTGCCCGGTGACTCCGGTAATGAGCGCGACTTTGTCACTCATGGTTCCCTCGAACTGGCGTGCATAGGGCTAGTCAGCCTGCGCCGCGACCAAGTCGGCGAGCGTCTGCTCAAGCGAAATGCGCGGCGCCCATCCCGTCTCATTGCGAAGCTTCGACGCATCACCCACCAGGTATGGAATGTCCGCAGGTCTCATCAGCTGCGGATCGACTTCCGCGATCGCATCCACGCCGACGATCCGCGCTATGCGTTGAAACAGTTCCTCCAGGCCAATGCCGTGTCCTGTCGCGATGTTGTAGATCCCGCCAGGCCTGCCGCGTTCCAGCAGCGTGACCAGGGCCGCGCATACGTCCCGCACGTCCAGGAAGTCACGGACGGGCTGCAGGTTCCCGACCTTGATGACACGGGCACCGGCCAGACGCGCCCCACGCAGGCGCCGAGCGAGGGCTGGGACGACGAACCGCTCGTCCTGGCCCGGACCCGTCTGCTGGAACGGACGCGCCACGATGATCTTGAGGCCAGTCCGGCCGCTCGTTTCCATCGCAGCCAGTTCCGCGCCCGCCTTGGATGCGGCATACGGTGAGCAGGGCCGGATGGGATCGGTTTCAACGAGCGGACGCGAGGCGTGCGCCCCATAGACCTCGGCTGACGACGCGAGCACGATCGTCGAGTCGGCAGTCCCAGCATGCCGCTGCTGAGCTGCCACTTCGAGGATGCGCGCGGTCCCCGCCGCGTTGACAGCCCACGTGTGCCCCGGATGCTGCCTCGCCTCCACACCTGACGCCACCGCGGCCAAATGGACGACGTAGTCAGTAGGCTCGCTGAAAACTCGCCGTACCGAGTCAGAGTCGAGGAGCTCGAGCGGGGTCCATCGGACTGCCGCCCGCTCCCGAGCGGTGAGGGCGGATGGCGGTTGCGACCCCTGTTGGAGAGCGCCGGTGACGGCGTACTCGCGTTCCAGGAGGACCCGCACCAGCCACTGCCCCACGAAGCCGCCCGCACCTGTGACCAGGACGGACTTCACGCCTGGCTCTCCAGGTTCCGCCCCTTATGGCCCGTGATCAGCGCGGTCGGCATGTAGGACCCTGAACGAAGGGTGTAGGGTGCGGGGTGTAGGGTGTGCCGCCGGCGCACCCGCCACCCCCGGCCCTTGAATCAAGTGCCTTAGCCGGCTAAACTTAGCGGCTGCACTGGACTTTTTGAAGCGAGGCGGGAATGGCGCGCGTGTGCGCGATCTGCGGCAAGGGCCCGACGTTCGGGCACCACGTATCGAATGCGAACAACAAGACCACCCGCAGGTGGTACCCCAACCTGCAGGCGGTTCGGGCCATGGTGGACGGCGTTCCGAAGCGGATCCGGGTCTGCGCCGCGTGCCTGAAATCGAATCGGGTGGTCAAGGCGGTCTGAAGGGGTGAGGGTGGGTTAGGGGTTAGGGGTTAGGGAAAAGCAAAGCGGGGGCCGACTTCGGCTCCCGCTCTTTTCGTTGTTCGCTTCCTGGAACTCCCTGACCCCTGATCCCCAACCCCTCGCCCTATTCCTTCAGCAGCTCGATCCTCGCCTTTTCGCCGCCATCGCCGATCCTGAAGCCCAATTTGATGATGCGCGTGTAGCCGCCCGGCCGCGCCTGGAAGCGGGGCCCCAGCTCCTTGAAGAGCTTGGTGCTCACGCCCTTGTCCTTGACCCGGCGCTCGACCATGCGGCGGGCGTGCAGGTCGCCCCGCCGCGCCAGCGTGATGAGCTTCTCCGCGACCGGCCGCAGCTCCTTGGCCTTGGCGACGGTCGTGGTGATGGCGCCGTGCCGGAAGAGGTCGGTGGCCATGTTGCTCAGCATCGCGCGGCGATGCGAGCTGGTGCGGGAGAGCTGGCGGTCCTTCGCGCGGTGCCGCATCTAGACCTGCTCCGTCTCCGCGACCACGGAGCGCACGACCGGCTTGGCGCCGACATCCAGGACGTGGATGCCACCGTCCTGCTCTTCCCACTGCATCCCGAAGTTCAGCCCTTCCTTCAGCAGCAGCTCCGCGATCTCGGCCACCGCCTTCTCGCCGACGTTGCGGACCTTGAGGAGCTGTTCCTCGGTGTTCCGGACCAGGTCGCCCAGGGAGCGGATGTTCGAGTTCTTGAGCGAGTTGATGGACCGCACCGAGAGGCCGCAGTCGTCGATCGAGCGGGCGAGGAGGCCGCTCAGGCGCTCCACGTCGCTCGTCGGCTCGGCCGGCACCTCGGCCGGCACCATCGGCACGTTGCCGAAGGAGATGAAGTACGAGAAGTGGTGCTGGGCCAGCGCCGCGGCGTAGGCGACCGCGTCCTCCGGGGTCAGCGCCCCGTTGGTCTCGACGGTGAGCGTGAGCCGGTCGAAGTCGGTGCGCTGTCCGACGCGCGTCTCCGTCACCGTGAAGTTGGCGCGCTTGACGGGGCTGTAGATCGAGTCGATGCGGACGACGTCCACGGGCATCGCGCGGTCCACGGGATGCAGGTCGGCGTCCACGTAGCCGCGGCCCTTGTTGACGTACAGCTCCATCCCGAGGTCGCGATCGTCCTGCAGCGTGAACAGCAGGTGATCGGGGTTGACCACGCGGATCGAGCCGTGCGCCTCGATGTCGCGCGCGTACACCGGCCCCGCCGCGCCGCGCTTGATGTGCAGCGTGGCCTCGTCCACCTCGGGCGCCAGGACCAGGGTCAGCGCCTTGAGGCGCTGGATGATCTGGTGCACGTCCTCCACGACGCCGGAGACGGTCTGGTGCTCGTGCTGCACCCCGTCCATCCGGAAGGCCCAGACGGCGGCCCCGCGCAGCGAGGAGAGGAGCATCCGGCGGATGCCGTTGCCCAGGGTGTAGCCGAACCCGCGCTCCAGCGGCTGCAGCCGGAACTCGGCGGCGTTCGGATCGTCCTCGCGCTTGGTCATTTCGACCAGGTGCGGGCGGACCAGCCCCGTGAGATCAATCGTCATGTTCACTTGGAATAGAGCTCGACGATCAACTGTTCCTCGGCCGCAATCGGAATGGCATCCCGGGTCGGGCGCTCGGTGACCTTGCCGGTCATCGCGCTGCGATCCACGGCGACCCACGACACCGGCTGTCCCTTGGACGCCAGGTCGAGGGAGACTGCGATGACATCCATTTCCCGGCTCGCCTTGGCGACGCGAACCTCGTCTCCGGGGCGGAGCTGGAAGGACGGGACGTCGACGGGGCGGCCGTTGACCTCGACGTGGCGGTGACGCACCAGCTGCCGGGCCGCCTTGCGGCTCAGCGCCAGTCCCATCCGGTAGACGATGTTGTCCAGCCGAGACTCGAGCGCGATCAGCAGGTTCTCGCCGGTGCGCCCGGGCTCGTGCAGCACCCGCTCGAAGGTGTTGCGGAACTGCTGCTCCGAGAGGCCGTAGATGCGCTTGACCTTCTGCTTCTCGCGGAGCTGGCGGGAGTACTGCGACGCCTTGCGCCGCCGCCCCGAGGCCTGGCCGTGCTGGCCGGGCGCGTACGCGCGCTTCTCGACGGCGCACTTCTCCGTGAGGCAGCGCGACCCCTTCAGGAAGAGCTTGGTGCCTTCGCGGCGGCACAGCTTGCAGTTGGCTTCGACGTAGCGGCTCACTACACCCTGCGCTTCTTCGGAGGACGGCAGCCGTTGTGCTGGATCGGCGTGACGTCGCGGATCGACTTGATGATCAGGCCGGCGTTGGCCAGCGCCTGGATCGCGGATTCGCGCCCCGCGCCGGGGCCCTGCACCCGGACGTGGACGCGGCGGACGCCGAGGTTGAAGGCCTCGCGTCCCGCCTGCTCGGCCGCCACCGTGGCGGCGAACGGCGTGGACTTCTTGGAGCCCTTGAAGCCGGACTTGCCGGCCGAGCCCCACGAGATCGCGTTGCCGTTGAGGTCGGCGACGGTCACGAGGGTGTTGTTGAAGGTGGCCATGATGTGGACCACCCCCTCGGACTCCACGACCTTCTTGACCTTCTTGACCTTCTTGGGCGCGCCTTCCGCCGCGGCGCCCTCGGGCGCCGCCCCTTCGGGCGCGGCCGGCACGGCGGCCGGCTTCGGCTGTTCCTGGTCGGCCATGTCCTATTTCTTGGCGATCGCCTTCTTCTTGCCGGCGATCGTGCGGCGCGGGCCCTTCTTGGTCCGCGCGTTGGTCCGCGTCCGCTGCCCCCGGACCGGCAGGCCGCGGCGGTGGCGCACGCCACGATAGCAGCCGATGTCCATCAGCCGCTTGATGTTCATTGCGACTTCGGTCCGCAGCGCGCCCTCGACCTTGTGGTCGCGCTCGATCACCTGCCGGAGCCGCGTCACTTCGGCGTCCGTCAGGTCGCGCACCCGCGTGGCCGGGTTGACCCCGGTCCGCTCCAGGATGCGCTCCGCGGTCGAACGTCCCACGCCGAAAATGGCCGTGAGCCCGACTTCGACCCGCTTGTCACGTGGCAGGTCCACACCTGCGATGCGTGCCATGGGCTACGCCTGCCGCTGCTTATGCTTGGCGGAACGTTTGCAGATCACCCGGACGACACCGCGGCGCCTGATCACCCTGCAATGCTCGCAGACCGGCTTGACGCTGGTTCTGACCTTCAAGAGTGCTCCTTAAGTCAATTCGGAACAAGACTTAAAACGTAGCCGCGGTGCGGGCGGGATGCAAGGGAGCCCTGCCCCTCAGGGGAGGGCCCGGATTTCGACCAGACGGTAGCCGGTCGGGGTCCGCCGGAAGCCGAAATAGAGCGCCTGGGTCCGGCGCAGGTCGGTGTCGCGCGGCTGGTAGACGCGCTGGGCCTCGACGTAGGCGCGATCGGGGTCCACGTTGCGGGCGACCAGTACCGTGACCTCGAGCTCGCGGGTCCCGTCGGCGAAGGCGCGCAGGAGCTCCGCCGCCTGGGTGGGCCGGAGGGCCGAGGCCGGCTCGGCGCCCGGAAGATGCACCATCACGGCCGCGCCGGTGCCGACCATCGCGCCGAAGTCGTGCCGCAGCCACTGGTCCGCCGCGCGCTGCGCGGCGACGAGCAGCGAATCCGTCCCCTGCACCGGGGCGCTCGCGAGCCAGAGCGCGGCTACCAGAACCCAGTTCACGCCTGCGCCTCCTGCGCGATCGCCGCGGCCTCGCGCCGCGGATCCGTGGCCGCCGTGACGGGCCGCCCCACCACCAGCAGATCCGCCCCCGCCCGCGCCGCCTCGCGCGGCGTGGCGGTCCGCGACTGGTCACCGACGGCGTCGGCCGCCCGCCGGATCCCCGGCACGACGATGAGCGAGCGCGCCCCGGCGACCGCGCGCACCGCCGGCGCTTCGCGGGCGGCCGAGACGTAGCCATCGAGCCCGACGTTCACGCCGATGCGCACCAACCGGCGCTGCTCCTCCTCCACGTCCTTCACCGGCCGGCCCACGGCCTCCGCGAACTGCTCCGCGTCGAGGGAGGTGAGCACGCCCACTCCCACGAGCCCCAGACCACCCGCCTTCGCACGCACCGCCGCTTCCAGCATGCGCGTCCCCCCCGCCAGATGCACGGTCGCCAGCGCGACCCCGAGCTCGGCGGCCACCGCGACGGCGCGGGAGACGGTGTTGGGGATGTCGTGCCATTTCAGGTCGAGGAAGACCTTCTTGCCGCGCGTGCGCAGCGCCCGGATGATCGCCGCGCCTTCGCCGACGCAGAGCACCGGACCGACCTTGTACCACTGCGCCGCGTCGCCGATGGCGTCCACCAGGGCGAGCGCCTGTCCGAGCGTCCCCGCATCGAGCGCTATGGCCAACTCGGGCATCTAGGTCCCCGTTCCAATGACGTCCTGCAACGCCCTCGCCCCGCGCCGCGCCAGGAGCTGCGCCAGCTCGCGCACGATGCGCTCCGGCGCACGCGGATCGGCCAGCGCCGCCGTGCCCACGGCCACCAGGCTGGCGCCCGCCTCGAGATACTGGAGCGCGTCGGCGCCGGTCCGGATGCCGCCCACGCCGATGACCGGCTTGCCGGTGCCGCGCGCGACGAGGCGTGCGACCTTCACGCCCACCGGCAGCAGCGGGGGCCCGCTGAGGCCGCCGCTCCCCGCGCCGAGCCGCGACTTGCCGTGCGCATCATACACCTGGGCCGGCAGAGTGTTGACCGCCGTGAAACCGTCGGCCCCCGCCGCCGCCGCCGCGCGGGCGGTCCGCGCCGGGTCCGGCAGCACCGGCGAGAGCTTGACCAGCAGCGGCTTCGCGGTCGCCGCCCGCGCCAGCCGGACCAGCTGCGCGAGCACGGCGTCGTCCGCGCCGAACTCCGATCCGCCGTGCTCCACGTTCGGGCACGACACGTTCAGCTCGAAGGCGGCGATGCAGGGCTCGTCCGCGAGCGAGCCGACCACCGTGGCGAAATCGGCGACGGCGTTGCCCACGACGTTCACGAGGACGCGCGCGCGGACGAGCCGCCGCAGCCAGGGCAGCTTCTCGCTCCGGAAGGCGTCGAGCCCCGGGTTCGCGAGCCCGACCGAGTTGAGCATCGCGCCCGGCATCTCGGCCACGCGGGGTGACGGGTTGCCGCGCCGCGGCTCGACGCTGACCGCCTTCGTGACGACGCCGCCCAGCGCCTCGACGTCGATGACCCGCGCGACCTCGCGGCCGAATCCCGCCGTGCCGGCCGCCAGCAGCATCGGGTTCTGGAACCGCACACCGAAGCACTCGATGTCGAGCGCCACGCGCGCGGCCGCCGACGTCGCAGAAGCGGTCACTCGGGGCTCGGGGGACCGATGTCGGGGCCGAGCCGTGCGCGCGTCGAGTCGCCGCTCTCCCGCCGCCCGCGCCGCGCCAGCGTCCGGCGGAGCGAGTCTTCGAGCGCCGCGAACGCTGCGGCGCCGGCGCCGACCCCGGCCGCCGCGAGCGTGTACGGACTGGACGCATAGCGCCGATCGAGCAGGACACGCAATGAGTCCGGGCGCGGGTACCCCGTTGCGATCGCCGCGACCAGGCCCTTGGGCGTCCACGGCGAGGCCGGGAAGCGCCGCGCCATGTCGGCGAAGTCCACCGCGGCGAGGCGCGGCGCGCGCAGTGAATCGCGCAGCACCTCCGCGCGGAGGAACCAGTACGCGTCGGGAGCCGCCGGCGCCGCGCCAAGCGTATCCACCAGCGCGAGCATGCGCAGCAGGGCCCTCGCGTCCTGCCCCGCCGTTCCACCCTCGAGGATCAGGCGCTGCAGTCGGTCGCGCGCTGCATCGAGATCCGAGTCGGCGCGCGCCGCCGCGATGGCGATCTGGGCCAGTCCCACGCCGGCGGCTCCCGCCTCCACGCTGTCGGGCGCGACGACCGTCACCGCGCCGAGGCGGTCCGATGCGCCCGCCGTGTCCCCCGCCGCGAGCCGGCGCGCGGCGTCGTCGAGCAGCAGGCGCGAGCGCTCTCCGGGCGTGAGATCGCGCCGAGCGGCGAGCGCGTCCACCAGCGCGGCCGCGTGCGCCTCCGAGCCCGCCGCGGCGAGACGGCCCAGCGCCGCGCGCCAGTCGGCCTCCACGTACGGCTCACGCTCCGACAGGGAGTCGTACAGCGCGCCCGCGGCCCCCGTGTCTCCCGCCGCGACCTCCGCCGCGGCGAGGTCGGCCGCCGCGTGGGGATCGCTCGAGGCGCGGAAGTCGGCGATCGCCGCGTCGCTCAGGCCGAGTCCGGCGAGCGCGCGCCCACGGAGCAGCAGCGCCTCGCCACCCGGCCCGCGCGCGCCGTCCGCCACCGCGGTATCGAGCGCCTGCCGCGCCTCCGCGAACCGGCCGAGCGCGAGGTCCGCCCGGCCCAGGAGGACCAGCGCCTCGGACCGCTGCGCGCCGCTCCGCGCACGCCGCACCGCCTTTTCGAGCACCGGCACGGCTTCCGCGTCGCTCCCCAGGTGCACGAAGGCGCGCCCCTCGACCAGCAGCGCGTCGCTCACCCAGCGCGACGCGGGGTGGCGCACGGTGAGCGACTCGGCGTGCGTCGCCGCGCTCCGCCAGCGGTCCCGCGCCTCGTCCATCCTGCCCGCGCGCTCCGACTGCGCGGCCTGCCGCGCGAACTTGTTGGCGTTGTACATCCCGTTGTAGTACGCGCATCCCGCGCCGCCGATCGCGAGGCCGGCCACGAGGAGAGCCAGCAGGACGCGTCTCACGGGCGCGCGCGAGCGCCCCCGCCGGTCCCCAGGCGGCGGTCGTACTCCGCGATGTAGCCGACGATCGCGTTCGCGATCCCCCGCGCCAGCAGCCGCTGCCCCGACTGGCTGGTGAGGAACTTCGCCTCCTCGTAGTTGCTGCCGTACCCGATCTCCACCAGGACGGCGGGCATGTACGACGTGGCGAGGACGGCGAAGCCCGCCTGCTTGACCCCCTTGGCCTCGGCCGGATGCACCCGCTTGAGCGAATCCTCCATGATCTGCGCCAGCTCGCTCGACTCCCGCAGATGCTCGTTCTGCGCCAGGTCGTTCAGGATGAAGCTCATCGGATCGCCGCTCGGCGCCCGCGGCGCGTCCGTCTCGAAGCGCACCGATGCGTTCTCCATCTGCGCCACGCGGCGCGCATCCTCGGTGCGGGCCTCGGCGAGGAAGTACGTCTCGAAGCCCCGCGCCCCCGCCGCGTTGCGCCAGTGGGGATTCGCCGCGTTCACGTGGATCGAGACGAACAGGCTGGCGCTGTCCGCGGCGGCGATGCGGCCGCGGTCGGCCAGGGCGATCAGCGTGTCCTTGGTCCGGGTCAGCACCGCCTCGACGCCGCGCCGCCGGAGCTCCTCGGCCACGTCCAGCGCGACGGCCAGCGTCACGTCCTTCTCGCGCAGGAACCCGCGATGCCCGATCGGGCCGAGCATCCCGACGTCGGGACCGCCGTGGCCGGCATCGAGGGCGACCACGTGCCGGAGCGGCCGCCGCCGCGCGGGCGGCGGCGCCGCCGGCAGCTCCTCCAGCCTCGAGCGCGCGGGGTCGTAGCGGAACCGGTCGGCGGCGAGCCGCGGCAGATACTCGACGAGGAACTGGAGCGGGACGAACACCGAGTCGCGCGCCAGGTACGCCGGCGCCGCGAGGCCGAAGACCCGCCCGCCGGTGCTGAAATACGCCGCGTCGAGCACGAAGTCGTAACGGGTTCCGGCGACGCGCAGCGTCACCGCACCGGCGCGCGGCGCCGTCCAGTCGATGCTGAGCACGGCGCCCAGCTCCGCGGCGGCGACCGCCGGGAAGCCGCGCTCGGTGCGCACCGCGACCTGGCGCTCGCCGCGGCTCGACGCCACGACCAGCGAGTCGGGCGCCGCCGCCGTCCACGCGGCGAGCGCGAGCAGCAGGGCGACGCTCACCGGCGGCGCACCGCGCGCGCCATCTCGCGCTCCGCTTCCCGCTTCCGGATGTCGTCGCGCCGGTCGTGCTCCTGCTTCCCGCGGGCCAGCGCGATCGTCACTTTCGCGTGGTTGTTCTTGAAGTAGAGATCCAGCGGCACCAGCGTGAGCCCCTTCTGCTCCACCGACCCGATCAGGCGGCGGATCTCGCGGCCGTGCAGCAGCAGCTTCCGCGTGCGCAGCGTATCGTGGTTGTGGACGTTGCCCTGATCGTACGGCGGGATGTGGAGCGCCTCCAGCCAGACCTCACCGTTCTTCACCCGCGCGAACGCGCCGATCAGGCTCGCCCGGCCCGCGCGCAGCGATTTGACCTCCGTCCCCGTGAGCACGAGCCCCGCCTCCCACGTCTCGAGGATGTGGTAGTCGTGCCGGGCGCGGGGGTTCCGCGCGATGACCCGCTGCGATCGGGGCGAGGCGTGCATCCTGGCCGAAGGACCGGTCTGTGGAAGGGCGTCACGAGCGTCGTAACCCCAAGATAGAACTAGGGTTCCGAGGGGTCAAGCTGCGGGTTGACGGGGTCCCGGGGCGGGTCTATCTTGCCCCGCCTGCCGAAGTGGTGGAACTGGTAGACGCGCGGCGTTCAGGGCGCCGTGGGCGCAAGCCCGTGAGGGTTCGAGTCCCTCCTTCGGCACTCTCTCCAAGTTGCCAGACGGCAAGTCTCCAGCGGGAAGTGGTTACCAGCTACAAGCGAACGGAGATCAGACCAGTCGCAAGTACTGGCGACTGGCCTGGGCCCTTGCCACTGGCAACTGGCAACCACCGACAACTTGCCGTCTTGGAACTAGTACCTGGGCATTTCAGGATCCACTTCCTCCGCCCACAGCGCCACGCCGCCGTTCAGGCTGCGCGCATCGGCGAACCCACGGCTCCTGAGGAAACGCGCGGCATCGAGCGAGCGCCGCCCCGTGTGACAGACGGCCACGACCGGTGCGTCGCCTTGCAGCTCGGCGAGGCGCGCCGGCAGCTCGCCCAGCGGAATCAGCACGCTCCCTGCGATGCGGCAGATCTCCCACTCGAACGGCTCGCGCACGTCCACCAGCTGGATCTTCCTCCCTGCGACCATCTCCGCGCGCAGCGCCTTGGGACGCACTTCCAGCGCCTGCTCGGCCGCGGAACGTGCGGCCGCCGGCCCCACACCGCAGAACGCCTCGTAGTCGATGAGCCCGCGAATGCTCGGGTGCGCTCCGCACAGCGGGCAGTCCGGATCCTTTTCCAACGCCATCTCCCGGAACTTGAGCCGCAACGCGTCGAACAGCAGCAGGCGGCCCACCAGCGAGTCGCCTTCGCCCAGGACCAGCTTGATCGCCTCGAGCGCCTGGATGGAGCCTACGATCCCCGGCAGCACGCCGAGCACGCCGCCCTCAGCGCAGGACGGCACCAGCTCGGGCGGTGGCGGCTCCCGGTAGAGGCAGCGGTAGCACGGCCCCCGCGCCGCCCAGAACACCGACGCCTGCCCGTCGAACCGGAAGATGCTCCCGTAGACGTCGGGCTTCCCCAGCAGCGCGCACGCGTCGTTGACGAGATAGCGGGTGGGAAAATTGTCGCTCCCGTCCAGGATCACATCGTATCCGGAGAGGATCTCGAGCGCGTTCTGACTGGTGAGATGGACCTCGTGATGGACCAGCGCCACGTGCGGATTCACATCGCCGATCCGCACGGCCGCCGACGCGAGCTTCGGCTTTCCGACCGCGGAGGTCGCGTGCAACACCTGCCGCTGCAGATTGGAGGACTCCACGATGTCGAAGTCCACCAATCCCAGCGTGCCGATCCCCGCCGCGGCGAGGTACAGCGCGGCCGGCGAGCCCAGGCCGCCCACTCCCACGATCAGCACGCGGGCGTTCTTGAGCTTCCGCTGCCCTTCGACACCGACTTCGGGGAGGATCAGGTGCCGCGCGTAGCGCTGCAGTTCCTCCGCGGAGAGATCCGAGAGTGCCGTGCTTGAAGGGGAATTGGGATGCATTCTATCTGGATTCCACACGACCAGAACGGGTCGCCACCGTGTGTCTGCCTACGCGCCGACCGCTGCGAACCCGATCAGATTCCGGACGTCCGACTCTTCGTGGAGAAGGTCGGAGAGGTGAATCGCGCCCAGGGTCTCGTCGATCCGCTGCTGGAGAAGCTGCCACACCGGACGGATGGCGCAGGAGTTGTCGGTCGTGCACCGCTCCGAGTCCACCCGATGACACTCGCAGTTGACCTCGAATGTCCCATGCTCCGAGGCATCGAGGACGTCCTTGACCGTCAGCTCCGACGGCTGGCGGGAAAGGAGGTAGCCACCCCGCGCGCCGCGCACGGACTCGACCAGTCCGGCGCGCCTGAGGCGCAGCAGGATCTGCTCGACATAGTCGGCCGGCAACTTCTCCTTTTCGGCCATTTCCCGCGCCGCCACCGGCCCCTGCCCTACGCGACGAGCCAGATGCAGGCTGACAAGCAGTCCATACTCCGCCCACGTTGTAACGCGCATATATTGCCTCCTTGCAGGTCGGAATATGCAAAAAGGAAGCCAAAGGCTCAACTTGGAGGGTGAGGGCACTCAAACGGATGAAACTCTGTATCATGTGACAGGACAGGGAGATAGCGAAACGTGAACAAATCGGTCGTTCTGAGCCTGGGCCTCGCCGCGGGGCTGCTTGCCTCCCCTCGTGGCGGCGGTCTTCGCGGCCAGGCACCGTCCGGCAGCCGGGACATGATCCTGGCGACCACCACTTCCCTCTACGACACGGGGCTCCTGGACTCGATCGTGCCGATGTTCGACCGGCAAGGCGGCTATCACGTGAAAGTGGTGGCGGTCGGCTCCGGGCAGGCGCTGGCGATGGGACGGCGTGGCGATGCCGACGTGGTATTCGTGCACTCGCCGGCGGCCGAGCGCGCGTTCATGGACGCGGGCTACGGGGTGCGGCGGCGGGTGGTGGCGTCGAACTACTTCACCATCGCGGGCCCACCGGACGACCCGGCGCGGGTGCGGGCGGCGCCGAACGCGGAGGAGGCGTTCCGGCGCATCGCGGCCTCGGGCCGGCCGTTCGTGTCGCGGGGCGATTCGTCCGGCACCAACGCGCGGGAGCTGGCGCTCTGGACGACGGTCGGCGTCCGGCCGGCCGGGGCGGCGTACATCGAGACCGGCCAGGGGATGGCCGCCACCCTGCTCGTGGCCAACGAGCGGAAGGCCTACGTCCTGACCGACCGCGCCACGCTCGGCGCGCTGCGCGCGCACCTCGACCTGGTCGCGCTGCGCGGGCCGGAGAGCGCCCTGGCCAACATCTACCACGTCATCGAGCTGAATCCGGCCGGGCATCCGCGGATGAACGTCGCGGGCGGCCGGGACTTCGCGGACTTCGTGGTGTCGGACGAGGTGCAGCAGCTGCTCGCGCACTTCGGGGAGGACCGGCTGGGCGAGCCGATGTTCGTGCCGGCGTGGGGACGGGAACCTGAGTGAACGGTGAGACGTGAGAGGGACAGGTGAGAAGTGAGCGGGCAAAGGCGTGAGAGGGCCCGGACCACCTCTCACGCCCTCGCCTTCTCACGTCTCACGCCTCTCTCCGTCTCACGTCTCACCTGTTCGTCTCACCTCTCACGCCTCACTTCTCGGGCTTCCTCGCGATCACGATCAGCGACAGTCCCCGCCACGGCAGCACCCTGTCCAGGTGTCGGGCCAGCCACACCATCGAGTTGAAGAGCTTCAGCTGGACGCGCGAGAAGGTGGTGCGACGCGTCCACCCGTTGAGGCGCCATCCGGGCACCCCGGCCCGATTGAAGTCGACGAGCCGCTCCACCTCGAAGCCCGCCGCCGTCACGACCTGCCGCAACCGTTCCGGCGTGTAGCGCAGCCGGTGCCCGAGCGCGCGGTCGAGTGAGTTGAACCGCGACGGACCGGCGGGGACCAGCACGATCGCCCGCCCGCCGGGCGCGAGCGCGCGGTGGAAGTTCTCCAGCACGCGCACCGGCTCGTCGAGATGCTCGAGCACGTTGAGGCAGACGACCGTGTCGAACCGGCCGGCGAGCGGGGCGAAGTCCGCGGCGGACTCGGCGTGCACCGTGCCGACCTCGAGATACGGCTTGCCCAGGGCGAAATTGTGAAGGTAGTCGAGGTAGTCCGGATTGATGTCCGTGGCGCGGTACCTGTCGCGCGGCACCAGGTGCACGGTGAGGTTGCCGATCCCCGCCCCGATCTCCAGCACCGAGCGGCCGACCCAGGGCCGGATCGCGTCGCTCATCCATCGCGAGAACTTGCGGGCCCGGGACAGGCTGTGGAGGATGTGCGCGCCATAGGGATCGTTGACGTACAGGTCGTCCACGAGCGCGCCCCGGGCGATGGCGCCGAGCGCCTTGAGGCCGTCCCGCCACCCGATCTTCTTCCCCTCCACATACGTCCGGCCCGAGTAGCGGATCGGCGCCTCGAAGATCGCCGCGCCCCGCTTGGCGAGCTTGATCGTCAGCTCCGGCTCGATGCGGAAATCGTTGTACCGGAGTGGAATCGACCTGAGCAACTTGGTGCGGACCATCTTGTAGCAGGTCTCCATGTCGCTCAGGTTCAGGTTCGTCAGCAGGTTCACCAGCGTCGTGAGCAGCCGGTTGCCCACGCTGTGGTAGAACAGCAGGACGCGCCGGTACTCGCCGGGCAGGAAGCGCGAGCCGAAGACCGCGTCGGCCTGCTCCTTCAGGAACGGCTGGATCAGCGCGCCGAAGTCGTCGGGGTGGTACTCGAGGTCGGCGTCGTGCGCCACGCAGACGTCCCCGGTCGCGTGGGACAGCGCCGTGCGCAGCGCCGCGCCCTTCCCCTGGTTCCGCTCGTGCTCGATGTAGCGGAGCGCGGGATGCTCCCGCGCGAGCGCGCGCAGCACCTCGCGCGTCCCGTCGGTCGAGCCGTCGTCCACGACGATCACCTCGACCTCGCGGATCGACGGGTGGCGGACCGCGAGCACGCGCCGGATCGACTCCGCCGCGAGAAACCGCTCGTTGTAGACCGGCACCAGTACGGAAATCTTCAGGGCGTCCGTCATTCCCTCCTCGGCGCAGCGGGAACCACTCGCAACTCGGCGTCTCGCAACTGTCCTGCCGTTACTTGGACCCCGGCACACCGATCTCCGTCATCTTCCGGTAGTCGAGCACCTCGTCCAACTCCTTCCCCTTGAGCAGCCCCTTCTGCTCGACGAGCTGCCGGACCGTGACGCCCTTGGCGAGCGATTCCTTGGCCAGCTTCGCCGCCTCGGCGTAGCCGACCTTCGGGGCGAGCGCAGTCACCAGGGCCGGGCTCTGCTCGAGCCAGTGGGCGCACATCGCCGCGTCCGCCTGGATCCCGGCCACGCAGCGCTCGGCCAGGACGCCCGTGGCCGACGTCAGGATCTCCATCGCGAAGACCAGGTTGTGCGCGATCACCGGCATCATCACGTTCAGCTCGAGCTGGCCCGCCTCCGCCGCCAGGGCCACCGTCTGGTCGTTCCCCATCACCTGATAGCAGACCTGGTTCACCATCTCGGCGATGCTCGGGTTCACCTTTCCCGGCATGATGCTCGAGCCCGGCTGCACCGCCGGCAGCGCGATCTCGGCGAACCCCGTCCGCGGGCCCGACGCCAGGAGCCGGAGGTCGTTCGCAATCTTGTTGAGGTCCACGGCGAGGGTCCGCAACGCGGCGGAGAAGGCCGCCGCATCGCCCATGGACTGCATCAGCTGCACCCGGTCCTGCGCGGCCCGGAGCGCGAGCCCCGTCGCCGCCTTCAGGTGCTTGACCATCAATTCGGGATAGCGCGGCTCCGCGTTGAGACCGGTGCCGACCGCCGTGCCGCCGATCCCCAGCTCCCGCAGGTCCTCGGCCGCGCGCTCGAGCCGCGCGGCGTTGCGGCGGACGGTGTGGGCGTACGCCCCGAACTCCTGGCCGAGCCGGATCGGCGTCGCGTCCTGCAGATGCGTCCGCCCCGACTTCACGATCCCGTCGAACTCCCGCTCTTTCGTCGCGAACGCGGAGGCCAGCGCCTCCAGCGCTTTCTGGAGCGGCCCGAGCCGCGCCAGTGCCGCGAGCCGGATGGCGGTCGGGATCACGTCGTTGGTGGACTGCGCCATGTTGACGTGGTCGTTCGGATGCACCGGCTTGTACTCGCCGCGCCTTCCACCCAGCAGCTCGTTGGCCCGGTTGGCGAGCACCTCGTTGCAGTTCATGTTGTGCGAGGTCCCGGCCCCGGCCTGGTAGACGTCCACCACGAACTGGTCGCGATGGCGGCCGCCGAGCACCTCATCGGCCGCCTGCACGATGGCGTCGGCGAGCTTCGCGTCGAGGCGCCCCGTCTCCCGATGCGTCAGGGCCGCGGCCTTCTTGATCCAGATGACCGCATCCACGAACGCCGCGAGCGGCTTGAGGCCGGAGATGGGGAAGTTCTGGACCGCGCGCTGGGTCTGGACGCCGTAGAGGGCATCCGCGGGGACGTCGAGTTCACCCAGCGGGTCACGTTCCTTACGTGTGTCGGACATTGGAGAATCGCGCTCCGTCAGAGGAAGACAGCCGGAGAGAAGATACAGTGGAGTTCCCAGACGCCAAGTTGCCAGTGGTTACCAGTTGTCAGTCGTCAGGTCGCAGACCAGTTGCCAGTACCGACGTCTCGCCTGGCCTCGGCTCACTGGCGTCTGGGAACCACTGGCAACTTGCCGTCTGGCAACTGATCTGACCTCCGATCACTGCCAACTTGAATGCTCGAGTATCAGCGCGGGCGCCGGGCCTTGAGCGTGTCGGCCCACGCCTTCTGTGCAGCCAGCGCGCTGTCGCCGGGCAGCCGGGTGATGTAGGCGAGGACGGCGAGGCGCTCCCAGGGACCGAGCTCGCCGAAGGCGCGCATCGTGGTCCCCTGGATCCCGCGCGTGACGATGGCATACAGCACCGCCGGCCCCGGCGGCTCGCGCATCCCCGCGAACAGCGGCGTCGTGAAGGCGAAGGGCGCGGGGAGCATCGCTCCCGCGCCGGGCCCGTCGCCCTTCCCCGCCGCGCCGTGGCACATCGTGCAGTGCCGCGCGTAGATGGAGCGTCCCGCCTCCGCCGCCGACTTCCGCGCGTCGAGGGGATTGCACCACGCGGCGGAAGAACGCGGCAGGCTGTCCGGCTCCAGATGCGCCCAGGCCGAATCGCCTTCCGCGTGCGCGAGCAGCGGCCAGGCCGAGTCGCGGACGGCGGCCCAGACGGCGGGCTGCGGGCACCGCGCCACGGGCGCTTGCCGCGTCCGGGGCGCGTGCGCGCCGGGCCGCTGCGCCGCGAGCGGACTCGCCAGCGCGAGGACCGTCAGAGCGAGCGCCAGGGCGCGGGCTACCACGCTACTTCGTCACCGCCACGCGCAGGGCGTCGTTGAAGCGGTTGAAGTAGGCGAACAGCCCGATCACCTGCGTGATCTCGACGATCTGACCGGCGTCCCAGTGCCGCGCCAGCTCCTCGTACAGCGCGTCCGTCACCGCGTGGCCGCTGTCCGTGACCGCGTCCGCGTAGTGCAGCGCCACGCGCCAGGCCGGCTCGAACTGCTCCAACCCCGCGGTGCCGTCGCTGCGCACGCCGCGCACCATCGCGTCCGTCGCGCCCAGCCGCCTTGCCAAGGCGGTGTGGGAGGCCAGTCAATAACGGCAGTGGTTGAGGTGCGACACGCGGACCGACAGCAGCTCCTTGAGCTGCGCCGGCACCGTGCCCTCCCCCATCACCGTGCGGAAGTGCGCGATCATCGTGGCGAGGTGCTTCGGCCGGTGCGCCACGGTGCGGAACATGTTGGGGATGTTGCCCCGCTCCTGGAGGTACGCGTCGAAGATGGCGCGGGCCTCGCCTTCGACGTCTTCGGGACCGAGCGCGGGGAGACGGGGATCGCTCATGGGAGACAGGGGTTAGGGGTTAGGGGTTAGGGGTTAGGGTCAGGGATCAATCCGAGCAGTCGCCCAGCGGATACACGTGGCCGCAGTTGGGGCACGGGTTCTTGCACCCCCACGGCTTGCCCTTGACCGGCGCGCCGCACTTGAGGCAGGCGTTGATCCCGGGCACCAGCTTCACGAACGGATTGTCCTTCTTCTCGGCGCCGATCGTCGTCGCCGGGCCGTGCCCGGCGTAACCACCGTATCGTCCGGCAGGGCGAAGACCTTCTCGTGGATGCTCGCCAGGAGCGCCTGGGCGTCCCCGCCCGGCAGGTCGGTGCGCCCGATGGAGCCGGCGAACAGCGTGTCGCCGACGAACGCGACGCCGTGGCCGACGAGGCACACGCCGCCGGGCGTGTGCCCCGGCGTGTGGACCACCCGGAAGGCGTACGAGCCGACGCTCACGCTCCCGCCGTCCGCCAGCTCGCGGTCGGGCGGGGGCGGCGTCGCCCAGTCGAGACCGAACGCCCGCGCCTGGGCGCTGAAGCCGTCGTAGAGCGGGCGGTCGGCGGGATGGAGCCAGACACTCACGCCGTCCTCGCGCATCGCGGCGACGCCGGCCACGTGGTCCAGGTGGGCGTGCGTGAGCCAGATGGCCCGGAGATTCCATCGTTCGTGCGCGAGCGAAGCGCGGAACAGCTCCGCTTCCTCGCCCGGATCCACGATCGCGGCGTCCCCGGTGTGGGGGTCGGCGACGAGGTAGCAGTTCTCGGCGAAGGCGCCGTTAGTCAGCGTGACGATGCGCGGCCCCACCGGCCTCCCGATGCTCCTGGCGCTCCGCCAGGTAGCGCGTGGCGGCGATCACCGCCGTCGTCGCGTCGCCCACGGCCGTCGTGACCTGCCGCGTCAGCTGCGCGCGCACGTCCCCGGCGACGAACAGGCCGGGGATCGAGCTCATCATGTGCTCGTTCGCCACGATGTGGCCGCCGGCGTCATGCGTCACGTGGCCCTTGACGATCCCCGTGTTGGGCCGGAAGCCCACGAAGATGAACACGCCGCCCACCGGCAGGACGCTGGTCGCGCCGGTCGTGGTGTTCCTGAGCGCGAGGTGGGTGACGGCCTTGCCGTTCCCCTCGATCCGCTCGACGACCGTGTCCCAGATCACCTCGATCTTCGGGTTCTGGAAGAGGCGCTGCTGGAGGATGTTCGACGCGCGGAGCTCGTGCCGGCGGTGGATCAGCCAGACCTTGCTCGCGTAGCGCGTGAGGAACTCCGACTCCTCGACCGCCGCGTCGCCGCCGCCGACCACGCCCAGCACCTCGCCGCGGAAGAAGTGGCCGTCGCACACCGCGCAGTACGAGGTGCCCTTCCCCGCGTATTCCGCCTCGCCGCTCACGCCGAGCTTGGTGGGCGTCCCGCCCGCCGTCAGCAGCACCGCCGGCGCGCGGTAGCGCTCGCCGGTCTCCGTGGCCACGGTGAACAGCCCGTCGGCCTCCCGCTCGACGCTCGTCACGCCGTCGGTGACCAGCTCCGCGCCGAACTTGAGGGCGTGCGCCGCCATCTTCTCCGCCAGCTCGAAGCCCCTCACCGACTCGAAGCCGGGGTAGTCCTCGATGAGCTCCGTGTTGAGGAGCTCGCCGCCGGGCACGCCCTTCTCGAGGACGACCGTGCGCAGCATCGAGCGTCCGGCGTACAGGGCGCCGGTCAGCCCCGCGGGGCCCGCACCGACGATGATGAGATCCAGTTCTCTCATGAGTCCTTCGCTCGAAGTTCCATGGCGGGCACGGGACCACCCGCCTCCACGCAGCGCCGCAGCTCTTGCACGAAGCGGACCGTTTCGACCGGAAAGCCCGGCGGAACGGGCCCGTCGAGCTTCCGGATCGCCAGCGCGCCCTGGGTAAGCAATCCGTGGCGGTTCCCGCGCTCCCGGTGCAGCATCGCCGCCGCGGCGAGGATCAGCCCCTGCCAGCAGCCCCGCTCGGGCGGGACGGCGGCGCGCCAGACCACCTCGAGCGCCTCGTGCGCCTCCCAGAAGCGCCCCGCATTGTAGAGCGCGACCCCGCGCGCCGCATGCTCGTTGAGGTCCCCCCCGGACGCGGGCGGCGTGGCACTCACGTCAGCAGGCGGCCGCCGTCCACCACCAGGGTCGTGCCCGTCAGGTAGTCGTTCTCCAGGAGGAAGATCACCGCCCGGACGACGTCGTCCGGCGTGCCGATGCGCCCCAGCGGCGTGGAGGCGACCAGCTGGCGGCGCGCCTCGTCGTCCCAGTCGGGCGGCAGCAGAATCGCGCCGGGCGCGACGGCGTTCACGCGCACCCGCGGCGCGAGGATCCTGGCCAGCAGCTCGGTCGCCGTGACCACGCCCGCCTTGCTGATGACGTGCACCGGATAGTGCTTCCAGCGCTGGAAGGCCGCGATGTCGGCCAGCGCCACGATCGCGCCGCCCTGCTCGCCCATCGCGGCCGCGGCGCCCTTCGCGGCGAAGAAGGTGCTCTTGAGGTTCAGGTTCATCACGCGGTCCCAGGCGGACGGCGTGACCTCCGCCAACGGCCGCTTCTCCATGATCGCCGCGCTCAGCACCGCGATGTCGAGCGCGCCGAGCGCTTCCCTGGCCCGCGCCGGCAGCGCCTCCGCCGCCTCCGCGTCGCTCAGGTCCGCCTTGAGCCGCGCGACCTTGACGCCGGCGACTTCGGCTTCCATCGCGGTCGCCTTGGCGCCCTGCTCCGAGCGGTGGTAGTGGAGGGCGACGTTGACGCCGCGCCGGATGAGCCCGTAGGCGATGGCCCGCCCGATCCGCTGGCCGGCGCCGGTCACCAGGGCGCTCTTGCCGCGGAGGTCCATCCGTTACGCCTCGCCGTGCGAGACGGGAAGGACGTGCGCGGTGATGCCCGCCGAGAGGTCGGAGGCGAGGAAGAGGACGGCGTTGACGATGTCGGCGACGTCCACCCAGCGGGCGTCGGCGCCCCCCATCGTCTTGAGGTTCTCCGGCGTCCGGGCCGTGCCCGGCGCCACCGCGTTGACCCGGACGCCGCGGTCCCGGAGCTCGAGGGCGAGGCTCCGCGTGAGGGCCGCGACGCCCGCCTTCGCGGCGGAATAGGCCACCATCTCCGGCCGCCCGTGGAACGCGGCGATGGACGCGAAGTTCACGATGGTGCCCTTCCGCTGCTTGATCATGACCTTCGCCGCGGCCCGCGAGACGAGGTACGCGGTCTTGACGTTGATGGCCATCTCGCGGTCGAACGTGGCGACGACGGTCTCGGTGATCGGCCCGAGGCCGATCAGTCCGCCGGCCACGTTGGCCACCACGTCGAGATGCCCGAACGACTGCACCGCCTCGTCCACCGCCCACTGGGCGACGTCCGGCTCGGTGAGGTCCCCCGCCGCCGCCTTCGCCTCGATCCCCAGCGCCGCGAACTCCTTCGCGCGCGCCGCGACGTTGACGGCGTGGACGTCGCAGATCACGAGCTTGGCGCCGGCCTTGCCGAAAGCCAGGGCCACCTCGTAGCCGATCTGCCCCACCCGGCCCACGCCGGTGACCAGGACGACCTGCCCCGTGAAATCGTAGCCGCTCGGCATCGCTACTCCCTGAGGACGGCGAGGACCTCGCTGGCGGGCGGCGCGCCGCGCTTGCCGAACAGCACCTTCCCGTCACGCCCGATCAGGTACACGGTGCGCAGGATCCCCTTCCCGTCCGGCTTGAGCGCCTGATAGTCGCGCGCCGCCTTCCGCTCCGTGTCGGCGAGGAGCCGGAAGTTGAACCTGAACTTCGTCACGTACTTCTCGTGATCGGGCACCGACGCCGGGTTCACCCCGAGCGTCTCCACTGCCTTCGCCTGATACTTGGCCTGCTCGTCGCGCACGGCGGAGAGTTGGCGGTTTCAGCCGGGGGTGAAGTCGCCCGGATAGAAGAAGAGCGCCACCGGCCCCTTGGCCAGCAGCGCCGAGAGCCGGACCCGTCCGCCGCCCGTGGCTTCGAGGTCGAAGTCGGGCGCGGCCGCGCCGACCGGCAGGGGTTCGTCTGCGCTAGGAGCGGGCATAGTTCAACTCCGGGGAAGTCCAGTCCGGCTGGCTGGAGCGGAACAGCGCCGCGAGCTCGGCGTCGCTCAGCTCCGCCAGCGCCTCGTCCCTGCTCTTGGCGCCGCGCGGCGAGAAGCGCGTGAGGCGGCGCTCCACCTTGCCGCCCGCTCCGGACGCCCGCGCGAAGACGATGGGGAACTCGTCCCGCTCGTAGACGGTGAAGCGGCCCGCGAGGCTCACCTTCCAGCTCGCGCCATCCAGGGTGATGCGGCGTTCGATCATGGGCCCAAAGTCCGTGGGGATAAGGTCGCTCACACGCCGTTCTCGGGGAAGCTCTCCAGCTCTTCCTTCAGGTCGGACATGAACCGGTCGGCGTCCGCCCCGTCCACGACGCGGTGGTCGTAGGAGATCGAGAGCATCGTCATCATCCGGGGCACGATGACGTCCGAGCCGTCCTCCAGGGTCATCACCTTGGGGCGCTTCTCGATCGCGCCCACGCCCAGGATCGCCACCTGCGGCTGGTTGATGATCGGCGTGCCGGCGTACGAGCCGAACACACCAGGGTTGGTGATGGTGAAGGTGCCGCTCTGCACCTCGTCGGGCTTCAGGCGTTTGGTGCGCGCGCGGTCCGCGAGGTCCGCCATCGTCTTCGCGATGCCGAACAGCGACAGCTCGTCGGCGCCGCGGATCACCGGCACGATGAGGCCCCAGTCGAGGGCGACCGCGATGCCGATGTTGACCTGGCCCCGGTAGATGATCGCGCTCCGCTGCACGGCGGCGTTGAGGACGGGATGGCGCCGCAGCTGGTCCGCGATCGCCTTCACGATGAAGCCGAGATAGGTCAGCTTCACGCCGCGGTCCTCGTACCCCTTCCGGTTGGCGGAGCGGAGCCGCGCGATGCGCGTCATGTCCACCTCGTAGAAGGTGGTGACGTGCGCGGAGGTGCGGCGCGAGAAGACCATGTGGTCCATGGTGAGCTGGCGGATCCGGCTCATCGCCTCGACCCGGTCGCCCGGCCACGGGGAGGCCTCCCACGGGCTGGAAGCGGCGGGCAGCGGAGGCACGGGGGCAGCGGGGGCACGGGAAACCTCCGTGCCTCCGTGCGCCTGTGCCTCTGTGCCCGCCTCCAGATAGCCCAGGATGTCCTTCTTCGTCACGCGCCCGGCGAGACCGGAGCCCGGCACGGTCGTGATGTCCACCTGGTGCTCGGCCGCGATCTTCCGCACCAGCGGCGTCGACCGGCGGCGGAGGCGCTCCTCCGCGGTCTCGAGGGAGACGGGGGTCGGGGTCCGGGGTCCGGAGTCCGGGGTCCGGGATCCGGGTTCCGGAACCCGCGGTGCTGGAGGAGCGGCCGTCGGCGTCGCGGCCCGAGCAGCCGGAGCGGGGGGCGGGGCCGGCGCCTCCCGGACCCCGGATCCCGGAACAGCGGCCCCGGCCTCCGTCTCGAGCACCGCCACGACGGTCTGGATCGGCACCGTCTGGCCCTCGGTCACCTTGATCTCGGCCAGCACGCCGGCCGACGGCGAGGGGATCTCGGCGTCCACCTTGTCGGTCGAGATCTCGAAGATGGGCTCGTCGCGCTTCACCGCGTCGCCCACCTTCTTCAGCCACTTGGAGAGCGTGCCCTCGGCGATGGACTCGCCCATCTGGGGCATGATGACATCGATCCGTGCCATGTGACTCCCAACAGCAGGGGTTAGGGAGTAGGGGGTAGGGGTTAGGGGCGGTCAATCCCCTAATCCCTAACCCCTAACCCCGGCTTCTCAGTACGCCGCCAGCTTCCTCGCCACCGTCACGATATCCGCCGTCTGGGGCAGCACGTAGTCCTCGAGCGTCGGCGCGTACGGCAGCGGCGTGTCGGCCGCGGTCACGCGCAGGACGGGCCCGTCCAGCCACTCGAACGCGGTCTCGTTGATGCGCGCGGTGATCTCTCCCGCGATGCCGCCGGTGCGGGTGTCCTCGTGCACGATCATCACCTTGTTGGTCTTCCGCACCGTGGCCGCGATCGCCGCGTCGTCCATCGGCAGCAGGGTCCGGAGGTCCAGCACCTCGACCCGGAGCCCGTCCTCCTTCTCCAGGATCTCGGCCGCCTCGAGCGACTTCCAGACCATCGCCGAATAGGTGACGATGGAGAGGTCCTTCCCCTCCCGCGCCACGCGCGCGCTGCCGATCGGCGTCAGCAGGTCGCCGTCCTCCGGGAGCTGCTCCTTGACGCGCCGGTACAGGTACTTGTGCTCGAAGTAGAGCACGGGGTCGTCGTCGCGGATCGCCGCCTTGATCAGTCCCTTGGCGTCCCGCGCCGTCGCCGGGCAGACGATCTTGAGGCCCGGCGTGTGCAGGAAGGCCGCCTCCGGCATCTGCGAGTGGAACGGCCCGCCGCGCACGTAGCCGCCGCACGGCCCGCGCACGACCATCGGGCAGGCGAGGCCGGCGCGGTAGCGCGCCGTCGCCACGTAGTTGGTGAGCATGTCGTAGGCGCAGGAGATGAAGTCGATGAACTGCATCTCCGCCACGGGACGCATGCCGAGGTGTGCCGCACCGGCCGCCGCGCCGACGATCGCCGCCTCCGAGATCGGCGTGTCCACCACCCGCGCCTCGCCGAACTCCTCCACGAAGCCCTCGGTGACCTTGAACGCGCCGCCGTAGAGGCCGACGTCCTCGCCGAGGATGAAGACGCGCTCGTCGCGCCGCATCTCCTCGCGCAGTCCGTCGCGCAGCGCCTCGAGATAGGTGACCTCAGGCACCGCGCGCCTCGCGGTACCAGGCCCCCGGCTGCGCCGGCGGATGCGCGTAGACGCCCTCGAGCGCCGTCGCCGGCTCGGGGAGCGGCTCGCCCTCCGCCTCGGCCACGGCCGCGTCCAGCTCGCGAGCGACCCGCGCGTCCGCGGCCGCGCGCTCCAGCGCCGGCACCCAGCCGGCCTGGTCGAGCTGCGCCGCGTAGCGGTCGAGCGGGTCGTCCCGCTCCCACCGGGCCAGCTCCTCCTTCGGCACGTAGCTCTGGTTGTCGTGCTCCGCGTGCCCCTTGCGGCGATAGGTCAACAGCTCGATCAGCGTGACCCCCTCGCCCGCGCGGGCGCGCTCCACGGCGCGCCGCGTCACCTCGTAGACCGCCAGCACGTCGTTGCCGTCCGCGCGCTCGCCCGGGATGCCGTACGCCTTGGCCTTCTGGGCCAGCTGCGTCACCGCCGTCTGCCGGTCCATCCTGGTGGAATAGGCCCAGCCGTTGTTCTCCGCGACGACGACCAGCGGCAGACGCCGCGACGCGGCCAGGTTCATCCCCTCGTGGAACGCGCCGGTGGACATCGCCCCGTCGCCGACGTAGACCAGCCCCACGCGCCGCTCGCCCCGCATCCTGAAGGTCAAGGTGATCCCCGCCATCACCGGCACCATGTCTCCGAGGTGGGAGATCTGACCGAGGAAGCCGCGGTCGAGGTCGCCGAAGTGCAGGTTCAGCTCGCGGCCCCGGGTCGGGCTCGTGGCCTTGGCCATGTACTGCCGCAGCACGTCCACCGCTCGCGCGCCCATCACGAGCAGGGAGCCGAGGTTCCGGATCAGCGGCGAGAGGAAGTCGCCGGCGCTGCGGTCGAGCGCGTACGCGCTCCCGACGCTGTCCGCCTCCTGGCCGAGGGAGCGGAACAGGCCGCCGATCACCTTCCCCTGGCGGTACAGGTTGGTGAGCCGTTCCTCGAGCGACCGCGTCAGGCGCATGAAGTAGTACAGCTCGACCAGCTGCTCGCGGGCGAGCCCCGCCGGGAGGCCCGGTGGTGGAGGGGCCTCGCGGCGCGCCGCGGCCGCTCGCGCGCTCACTGCAGTTCCTTGTCGGACATGAGATTACAGACGCGCAAAGTCGCTGGCCCCGAGGAGAGAGTCAAGCGGCACGCGGATTGCTTGGTATCTTTATCGGATACGGAGGATGGCTGATGGCCAGCTTGAGGTTGAAGATCACGGGCATGTCCTGCGCCCACTGCCAGATGTCGGTGGAGAAGGCGCTCGCCAAGGTGCCCGGCGTGTTCGGCGCGGTGGTGGACCTGCGGAACGCCTCTGCCGAAGTGGACTACGACGACGACACCGCCACGATCGAGGAGCTGACGGCGGCGGTGGCGAAGGCCGGCTACGCTGCGGCAGTCGACGGCTAGCGGCTCGAGTCAGTAGGCGCCGCGCACCTCGTGCCGGGGCTCCTCGATCGCGTGGAGCTCGGTGAGGAAGCGCTTCGCGACCTTGTCCAGCTCCGATTCGCCCACGTCGCGCGTCGCCATCGTGACGCGGGTGTAGTGCCCTCCCTCGATCTCCACGTTGAGATCCACCTTCCCGAGCGTGCCCACGAAGCGGGCGTGGTCGCCGCCGCCCCGCTGCATCGCCAGGCCGTGGGAGACGAAGTAGCGCTCCGCCGCCGAGAGAACGGCGTCGGGCGTGACGTGGGCGCGGTGGAAGTATTGCATGAGAAGCAGGGGCTAGGGGATAGGGGTTAGGGGCTAGGGGTCAGGGATTAGGTGGCGAATGATGGCGTGAAACGCCGCAAACGCAAGCTGTTGCTGACGACGGCGACCGAGGAGAACGCCATCGCCGCGCTGGCCAGCACGGGCGAGAGCAGGACGCCGGCCACCGGGAAGAGCACCCCGGCGGCGATCGGGATCCCGACGACGTTGTAGCCGAAGGCCCAGAAGAGATTCTGGCGGATGGTGCGCATCGTCGCGCGGGCCAGCTCCACCGCGGTCACGGCCGCGCGCAGGTCGCCGCTCATGAGCGCGATGTCCGCGGCCTCGAGGGCGACGTCGGTGCCGGTGCCGATGGCGAGCCCCACGTCCGCCGCGGCGAGCGCGGGCGCGTCGTTGATCCCGTCCCCGACCATGGCCACGCGCTTGCCCGCCGCCTGGAGGCGCTTGACGAATGCGACCTTGCCGGCCGGCAGCATCCCCGACTCCACGTCGTCGATCCCGACTTCTCCCGCCACCGCGATCGCGACCTTGCGCACGTCTCCCGTCACCATCACCACGCTGAGGCCCAACAGCTTGAGGGTGCGGACCGCCGCGACCGCCGTCGGCTTGATCGGGTCCGCCAGGCCCAGCAGCCCGACCGGCATGCCGTCCACCGCGACGAGCACCGGCGTGCGGGCGCGGGCCGCGAGGGTGTCGATCGCGTCGGTGAAGGGACCGACGTCCACGCCCTGCTCGATGAGGAACGTCGCGCTGCCCACCGCCACGTGGCGGGCGCCAACCGTGGCCGTCGCGCCGCGCCCCTCGCGGGCCTCGAAATCCATGGCCTCGGGAATCTCGATGCCGCGCTCCGCCGCCGCGCCGACGATCGCGGCCGCGATGGGGTGCTCCGAGAGCCGCTCGACCGCCGCCGCCACGCGGAGCACCGCGGCTTCCTCCGTCACGGTGTCCTGCCCGTCGTCGCCCGCGGCGACGGGGACCAGGATGATGTCGGTGACCGCCGGGCGGCCCTCGGTGATCGTGCCGGTCTTGTCGAGCACCATCACGTCGATGGCCGCGGTGGCCTCGAGGGCGGCGCCGCCCTTGGTCAGCACGCCGCGCTCGGCGCCGCGCCCCGTCCCCACCATGATGGCGGTGGGCGTCGCCAGCCCCATGGCGCAGGGACAGGAGATGATCAGCACCGAGACGAACACGACCGTGGCGTAGAGCAGCGCGGGCTGCGGTCCCGTGTCGTACCAGACCACGAACGCCGCGATCGCCACCGCGATCACCACCGGCACGAACACGCCGGCGATGCGGTCGGCGAGCCGCTGCACCGGGGCGCGGCTCCCCTGCGCCTCTTCCACCAGGCGGACGATCTGGCCGAGGGCGGTGTCGCGGCCGACGCGCGTCGCCTCGACCACGATCGCCCCGGTCGTGTTGAGCGAGGCGCCGACGACCGCGTCCCCCTCCCCCTTCGCCGCCGGCATCGGCTCGCCGGTGAGCATCGACTCGTCCACCGCCGTCCGCCCGGTCCGCACGATGCCGTCCACCGGGATCTTCTCGCCCGGCCGGACCAGGAAGAGGTCGCCCACCACGACCTCGGCCGCCGGCACCACCACTTCGACGCCTTCCCGGAAGACCCGCGCCGTCTTCGGGGCCAGGCCGAGGAGGCGGCGCATCGCCTCCGACGTCCGCCCCTTGGCGCGCGCCTCCATCAGCCGCCCGAGGAGGATCAGGGCGATGATGGAGGAGACGGCCTCGTAATACACGTCCGCGGGCAGGCCCGCGCCGGTGAAGAGGCCCGGTGCGAAGGTCGCCGCGACCGAGTAGAGCATCGCCGACGCCGTCCCCACGCCGATCAGCGTGTTCATGTCCGCGCTGCGATGCTGGAAGCCGCGCCACGCCCCGAGGTAGAAGACGCGCCCCGCCCAGAGGACCACCGGCAGCGTGAGCACGAACAGCCCCAGCTTGAGCTGCTGCGGATCCAGCGCGTAGAGCCAGGGGAGCGCCTGACGCAGCGAGGCGTCGAGCGGCATCAGGAGCCGCGCGAGCAGGTCGGTCTGACGCATCGCCTCCACGCCCATCAGCGGCATCGATGCGACCATGGACACCACGGCAACCGCGGCGGCGAGCCCCAGCCTCCAGGAGAGTTCGCGCACCTCGCGCTCGCGCACGCGCCGCTCGCGCTCCACCGGATCGCCCTCGGCGACCGGCGCCGCGAGCGCGAAGCCCGCGGACAGGGCCGCAGCCTCGACGTCGCGCGCGTCGAAGAAGCCCGGGACGTACGTGACCCGCACGGCCTCCGCGGCCTGATTGGCCGCGGCCTCCACGACGCCGGGCACCGCCGCGACCGCCTGCTCGAGGCGCGCGACGCCCGCGGCGAAGCGCAGCCCGGAGACGGCGACGGTGAGCGTGTCGGTCCCCACGTCGTATCCCGCCTCGCGCACCGCGGCGGCGACGGCGTCGAGCGGGGCGTCGTCGAGCTCCACGGTGGCCTTGGTGGTCGCGAAGTTGACGGCGGCGTCCTTCACCCCGGGCGTGGCCGCGAGCTGCCGCTGGATGCGCGAGGCGCAGGCGGCGCAGAACATCCCCGTGACGGGGAAGGTCACGCGACGGTGCGCGCCGCGCTCGGGCGGGGCGTCTGCCTCCGGCGGTGCCGCGGTCGTCATGGCTGCGCCCGGCGCCGCCCGGCGCCCCGGGCGCGCGGCGCGGCGAGGAAGTACCAGAGCACCCAGATGATGGCCGCGGCGCCGAGCAGCGTCACCAGCAGCTTCGCAGTCGTCACGACGCCTTCCGGTCAGGGTTCGTAGTACTCGATCCCCAGATGCGTGATCTGCTCTTCCCCCATCAAATACCGGAGGGTGTTCTTGAGTTTCGTCTGCTGGATGAACAGGTCGTGCTCGGGGGTGAGACCGGGAGCCGCCATCGGGCTCTTGAAGTAGAACGACAACCACTCCTGGATCCCCTTCATCCCCGCCCGCTGCGCGAGGTCCATGAAGAGCGCCAGATCGAGGACGATCGGCGCCGCGAGGATCGAGTCGCGGCACAGGAAGTCCACCTTGATCTGCATCGGGTAGCCGAGCCACCCGAAGATGTCGATGTTGTCCCAGCCCTCCTTGTTGTCGCCACGCGGCGGATAGTAGTTGATCCGCACCTTGTGGAAGACGTTGCCGTAGAGCTGCGGGTAGAGCTGCGGCTGGAGGATGTGCTCGAGAACGCCGAGCTTCGACTCCTCCTTCGTCTTGAAGGACTCGGGATCGTCCAGCACCTCGCCGTCGCGGTTGCCGAGGATGTTGGTGGAGTACCACCCCGCCAGCCCGAGCATGCGCGCCTTCAGCATCGGGGCGAGCACCGTCTTCATCAGCGTCTGGCCGGTCTTGAAGTCCTTGCCGGCGATCGGCACGGCGCGCTCGCGCGCCAGCTCCTGCAGCGCGGGCGTGTCCACCGCGAGGTTGGGCGCGCCCATCGCGAACGGCACGCCCTCCATCAGCGCCGCCCAGGCGTACAGCATGGAGGGCGCAATGTCCACGTGGTTCTCCGCCATCGCCTTCTCGAACGCGGCGAGGGAGGCGTGGGCCTCGCCGGGGCGGATGAAGATCTCGGTCGACGCGCACCACACCACGACGAGCCGGTCCAGCTGATGCGTGCGCTTGAAGGTGCGGATGTCGTCGCGCAGCTGCTCGGCGAGGTCCCGCTTCGTCTTGCCCGTCTTCACGTTCGGGCCGTGCAGCTTCTTGACGTAGTACTGGTCGAAGACCGCAGGCATCGGCGCGATGCCCTTGAGGAAGTCGGCGATCGGCGCGAGGTGGCGGTCCTCCAGCACGCCGGCCACCTTGGCCGACTGGTAGGCCGTGTCGGGGATCGGGTCCCAGCCGCCGAACACCAGGTCCTCGAGCCGCGCCAGCGGCACGAAGTCGCGGATCGCCGGAGAGCGGCCCTCGGTGCGCTTGCCGAGGCGGATGGTGCCGAGCTGCGTCACGGAGCCGATCGGCAGGGCGAGCGAGCGCCGCACGCTCTCGACCCCCGCGATGAACGTCGTGGCGACCGCGCCCATCCCCGGCAGCAGCACCCCCATGCGCCCCCGGGCCGGCTGCACCGACCGCGGAGCGCGCGGGTCCCTGGTCGCCGCGTTCACCGGGGCGCTGGTCCCGGCGTACCGGAGTCCGAGGGGCCGGCGGCCGCGCCATTGGTGGCGCGGTAGACGTGCGCGACGCGCTGGACGACGGTGATCCAGCTCAGCACCGCCAGCGCGAACATGATCACGAGCAGCAGGATGCCGTGGGGGCCGGCGCCGAACAGCAGCGTCGGGGCCCCGAGGCCGAGAATGCGCTCCGGGCGCTGGGCGAGTCCGACGCGACACTCCAGATCGAGTCCTTCGGCGCGCGCCCGGGTGTACGAAACGAGGAACGAGCCGGTGAGCACGGCCAGGGTGAGCACGACCCCCAGCACCGGCAGGGACTGGCCGGGTGCGATCTGGAAATAGATCGCGATGCCCGCGAACAGGATGGCTTCGCCGATGCGGTCGAACGTCGAGTCGAAGAACGCGCCGAACTTCGACACCATGCCGCCGCCGCGCGCCACCTGCCCGTCCAGGATGTCGAGCAACCCCGAGAGGAGCAGCCAGGCGGCACCGAGGCGCGGCTGATCGAGCCCGAAGGCGGCCCCCGCGCCGATCACGACGATGGCGCTGGCGGACGTGATGGTGTTGGGACGGACACGCATCCTGATGAGCCACTCCGACACCGGGGAGACCAGGTCGGTGAAGCCCGCGATCAGGGGAGCCGGAAGCAGCCTAACACCGCGATGATTCATAAGTTGCGCTGGCAACAAGACTAAACCTCGCTCTCACGCCACGCAAACCACCACGCACAGGCGGCACTAGTGATACAGCAGGTACCGCGCGCGCTCGGCGAGGAAGCGGCTGAGGTCGCCGGGCCAGGTGACGGCCGCCCCCGGCACGACGCCGAGCCGGCGCGCCAGGCCCAGCGTGTCGGCGCGGAACTGCCCCGGATGGAGCGCGGCGATCGCGCGGAGCAGCCACAGGGCGTCGCGCACGGGGTCGCCGTGCGCGCGATCGAGGGGACGCAGCCGGACGCCGGCGACCGCGACGCCGTCGAACTTGCCGTCGCCGCTCGCGCGCGGCGTGAAGCGCACGGCGTCGAGCGCGACGTGATAGCGCGCGCGCATCTCCCGCACCACCGCGTCCGCCCTGAGCCAGGGCGCTCCGACCTGGCGGAACGGCGCGTCGGTGCCGCGCCCCACCGACAGGTTGGTCGCCTCGAAGAGCACGGTGCCCGGATACCACGCCGCGGCTTCGAGGTCGGGGAGGTTCGGCGACGGCCGAACCCAGGTGAGTCCGGTCCGGTCGAACCAGTCGCAGCGGTGCCACCCGCGCACCGGCACGACCGTGAGGTCGGCGCCGAGCGCGAGGCGCTCGTTGGCGAACCGGGCCAGCTCGCCCATCGTGAGGCCGTGGCGCAGCGGCACCGGCAGCATCCCGATGTACGACGCGTAGGCCGTGTCGAGGATCGGCCCCTGGACGACGCACCCGCCGAGCGGATTCGGCCGGTCGAGGACCACGACCGGGCGATGCGCCGCCGCCGCGGCGCGGAGCGCGAGAACCATCGTCGAGACCCAGGTCCAGGTGCGCGCGCCGACGTCCTGGAGATCGACGACCAGCACGCCCAACCGGGCCAGCTGCGCCGCCGTCGGCGCTCGACTCGTGCCGTAGAGGCTGTAGATTGGAAGGCCCGTCGCCGCATCCACGGTGTCGCCGACGTGCTCCCCCGGCGCCGCCAGCCCGCGGAGGCCGTGCTCGGGCGCGAAGAGCGCGACCAGGCGGACCCCCGGAGCGCGCGCCAGGCGGTCGATCGTGGAGACGCCGGACGCGTCGATGCCGGTCTGATTGGTGATCAACCCGATCCGCCGGCCCCTGATGAGGTGGACGGAATCGGTGAGGAGCACGTCTATCCCGGGGAGAACGGAAGGCAGCTGGCGGAGTTCAGAGTAGTTCCCGGACGGCAAGTTGCCAGTGGTTACCAGACGTGAGTTTCCAGACGCGGCGGCCAGACAGGTGAGAGCGCACGCCATTTTCGGGAGCACATTCGCTTGAAGCACTTCTCTTCCCCCTTTGCCGTCTGCGCCGCCGTGCTTCTTGGGAGTGCGTGCGCGCATCCCGCCGCCCTGGCACCGGTCTCGCCGGCGCCGGCCGAGGCCGAGTCGCTGGCGGCCGCCCCGGCGCTGCCCCCGGACACCGCGGCCTTCCTCCCCGGCCCGGCGGCACCGCCGGTGGCGCTCACGCTGCGCGAGAAGGCCGCCCAGCTCGTGATGCCGTGGATTCCCGGCGAGTACTGGGCGACCGACGCCGCCGCGTTCACCGCCGCGCTGCAGCAGGTGGACGAGGGCGTCGGCGGCTTCATCGTCGGCGTCGGCTCCTCGCCCTACGACATCGCCGAGAAGCTCAATGCGCTGCAGCGGGCCGCCCGCGTGCCGCTCCTGATCGCGTCCGACTTCGAGTCGGGCCCCGGGGCGCGGATCCGGGAGGCCCCCGCTTTCCCGGGCAATATGGCCCTCGGCGCGACCGACCGGGAGCTGGACGCCTACGAAGTGGGGCGCGTCATCGCCGTGGAGGCCCGCGCCGTCGGCATCCAATTCGACTTCGCGCCGGTGGTGGACGTTAACAACAACCCGCAGAACCCCATCATCAACGTCCGCTCGTTCGGCGAGAACCCGCAGCGCGTCGCGGTGCTGGGGAGCGCCTTCATCCGCGGCCTCAGGGAACACGGGATGCTGAGCGCGGCGAAGCACTTCCCCGGCCACGGCGACACGGGCACCGATTCCCACATCGCGCTCCCGATCATCACCGCCACGCGTGCGCGGCTCGACTCGGTGGAGCTGGTGCCGTTCCGCGCCGCGGTGCGCGAGGGCACCGACGCGGTGATGACCGCGCATCTCGCCATCGCCGGCCTCGCCGGCGAGGGCTCGCCGCCGGCCACCCTCTCGCCGTTCATCCTCGACACGCTGCTCCGGCAGGACCTCGGCTTCCGGGGACTCGTGGTCACGGACGCGTTGAACATGGGCGCCATCGTGAGCCGCTACGGGGCGTCGCAGGCCGCCGTGCTGGCCCTGCAGGCGGGCGCCGACATCCTCCTGATGCCGGCCGATCCGAAAGGCGCGATCGACGCCATCGTGGACGCGGTGGGACGCGGCCAGGTGAGCGAAGCGCGCCTCGACTCGTCGGTGGCCCGCGTCCTCGCCGCCAAGGCGCGCGTCGGGCTCTTCGACGGCAGGCTGGTGGACGTCAACCGCATCGCGGCCGCGGTCGGCGACAGCGCGGACGTCGCCCTCGACCAGGACATCTCCCAGCGCAGCCTGGTGCTCGTGAAGGACTCGCTCGGCCTGGTCCCCCTCCCGGCGGCGCGGCGACGGCACGTGCTGGTGGTGTCCTACGGCAACGAAGCGTACCGGGACGTGGGCGGTACCTTCACCGGCGGCGATCCGGAGCGCCCTGGACACGCTGCGCACCTTCCGGCTGTGGCCCGCCTCCGGGCCGGCGTCGCTCGATTCGGTGCGCGCCGACGCGGCGCTCGCCAGCGCGGTCGTCTTCCTCGCCGCATCCCAGCCGACGGCGTGGCGGCCCGACGCGGTGGTGATCCCCGGCCCGATCGCCGCCCTGGTGGATTCGCTCGCCGCCGGCGGCGCCCCCGTGATCGCCGTGTCGCTGGGCAGTCCCTACGTCCTCGCGCAGCTCAAAGACGTCCCGGCGTACGTCGCCGCGTGGAGCGACACCGAGTTCATCGAGCGCGCGCTGGCCCGCGCGTTCCTGGGGATGGCCCCGATCACGGGCAAGCTGCCCGTCACCCTGCCGCCGTACCCGGCCGGCACGGGGCTCTCCCGCAGCGCACGCATGGAGCCTGGCGCCCCCCCCCGGCGCCGGCCGGCTCGCGGGCTCCCGGGCGGTGACGCCCCTCCTCCTCGTCGTGTCCCTTCTCGCCGTGACGCAGGACACCACCTGGGCACCGCTCGAGCGGTATCTCACCGAGAGCGTGGCGCGCAAGGCGTTCCCCGGCGCCGTCGTCGCGGTGGGGCGCCGGGACACGGTGCTCTTCGAGCGCGGGTTCGGCGCTCTCGGCGACGACGATACGACGCGCCCCCCCCCCGGCCCCACTACGATCTACGACCTCG
This sequence comes from uncultured Gemmatimonadales bacterium, assembly GCA_963835535.1. Classification (GTDB taxonomy): domain Bacteria; phylum Gemmatimonadota; class Gemmatimonadetes; order Gemmatimonadales; family JACORV01; genus Fen-1245. Next base: position 180,509 of record CAWIFL010000009.1, on the reverse strand, counting down.
CCTCGCTCACCAAGGTCGTCGGGCTCACCACCCTCGCGATGATGCTGGTGGACGAGCACACGCTCGACCTCGACGCGCCCGTCACCCGCTACGTGCCCGCCTTCGCAGCGGGCGGTGACTCCGTCACGGTCCGCCAGCTCCTCACGCACTCCTCGGGGCTCGCGGCCTGGCAGCCGCTGTTCCGGGAGGTGCACTCGCGCGCGGAGATGTTCGCGCGCGTGAATGCGACGCCGCTCGAGGCGCGGCCGGGGACGCGGACGTTGTACTCCGACCTCGGCGCGATCCTGCTGACGGAGGTCGTCGAGCATCTGATGGGGCAGCGGCTCGACACGCTGCTGGAGACGCGGGTCTTCCGCCCGCTCGGGATGCAGGACACGCGCTTCCTCCCACCGGCCGAGCTCATGCCGCGCATTGCACCCACGGAGAACGATCCGTGGCGGGGCCGCGTCCTGCGCGGCGAAGTGCACGACGAGAACGCCGCGGCCATGGGCGGCGTGTCGGGCCACGCCGGCCTCTTCTCGACCGCCGCCGACCTGGTGAAGTTCGCGCAGATGCTGCTCAGAAACGGAGGCACGGGGGCACGGGGGCACGGGGGCACGGGGAAGCGGCTGATCGACTCTGCAACGATCGCGATGTTCACCAGGGTCCAGAATCCGTCGTTCTCGAGCCGCGCCCTCGGCTGGGACACGCCCAGCCCGGGCTCGAGCGCCGGCACGAAGCTCTCGCCGCACGCCTTCGGGCACACCGGCTTCACGGGCACGTCCATCTGGATCGATCCCGACCAGAACCTCTTCGTCATCCTGCTCACCAACCGCGTGCATCCCACCCGCGCCAACGAGCTGATCCGCGAGGTGCGGCCGCGCGTCGCCGACCTGGCAGTCGAGGCGGCCCGGCGCTAGGGGCCCGGAGAATCACTCCCCGCGCAGGATGATCGCGGGCGCGACGCGCCCGGCGCGCCGCGCCGGGACCCAGCTGGCGGCGACGCCCACTGCGCCGAGCAGGACGAGGATCGCGAGGTACGTCGCCGGATCGGCTGAGGACACTCCGAACAAGTAGGGAGCCAGCACCCGCGTCGCGGCCAAGGCGACCGCGACACCCAAGCCTGCACCGACGGCTGCGCTCACCGCCGTGACGCTCACCATCAGCCGCGTGACCGAGAACGCGGTCGCGCCGAGCGCCACCCGGATCCCCACCTCGCGCATCCGACCGCTCACCGCGCGCGACGTCACGCCGTACAATCCCACCGCCGCGAGGACCACCGCCATGAGACCGAAGACCGAGACCAGCGTCGTCCGGTAGCGCTCATCCGCATACGACTGCCGGATCAGCGCGGGCATGGCATCCGCTCCGACGACGACGACGCTCGGCGCCACGTCGTGCAGCGCCGCCCGGATCGCCGGCACCACCGCCCCGCCCTCACCTCGACTCCGGACGAGGAGCGGCGTCCACTGGTCGAGGGGCTCCTGCGCTGCCGGGAGGTACACCGTCGCCTCGTCGGCGGAGCGGAGCTTGCGGTACTTGACGTCCGCCACGATGCCGATCACGGTGCGCCAGGATCCCTGGATCCGGAGCTTCCCGCCCAGCGGCGATTCGCCGGGCCAATCGCGCCGCGCCCCCGCCTCGCTGATCACCGCGACCAGCGGCGCTCCCGCGTCGTCCGCCTCCGTGAAGGTCCGCCCCGCCAGCAGCGGGATCTCCATGGCGCGGAAGTAACCCGTCGTCACCCTGCGCTGCTGCACGGTGCGCGGCGGGGCTCCCGGCTCGTCGCTCCGGCCTTCGACCTCGATCATCGTGCCGCTGGCGGTCTGGGAGAATGGGGCGACGGTCCCCGCCGCGACGGCCGCGACCCCCGGGAGGGCTTCCAGCCGCTCGATGCCCCTGCGATACAGCTCGCCCATCCAGACCGGATCACGCGCCCGATCGAGCGGATACGCCAGGCGCACCACCAGGAGCCCCTCGGCGCGGAAGCCCGGGTTCACCGCCGTCAGTTTCGCGAGGCTGCGCGACAGAAGTCCCGCCCCGACGAGCAGTACGACCGAGAGTGCCACTTCGAGCGCGACGAGAGCGCGCTGCGTGGCGCCACGGCGTCGGTTGCTCGACAAGGCGCCGGACCGGAGCACGGCCGCGGGACTCGTGCGCGAGAGCACGAGCGCCGGCGCGAGACCGAACACCAGGCCGGTGACCGCCGCGGCCGCGAGCGCGACGGCGAGCACGCGCATGTCCATCTGTACCCGGGAGAGTCCCGGCATCACCGGCGGCGCGAGGGCGACGAGCGCCCGCGTGCCCCACCACGCCAGCAGGATGCCCGCGGCGCCTCCGGCGGCGGCCAGCACGAGGCTCTCCGTCAGCAGCTGGCGCGCGAGCCGGAGGCGCCCCGCGCCGAGCGCGACGCGAGCCGCCATCTCGTGGGCGCGCGTGGCCGCCTCGCCCAGCAGCAGGGTCGCGACGTTCACGCACGAGACGACGAGCAACACCCCGGCGGCGGCGAGCAGAATCCAGAGCGGCGAGCGCACTTCGCGCGCCTGATCCAGCTGCCAGCTGGTGAGCCGGACGCCGACCTTCGCCGGGTCGTGTCCACCACGCAGCAGCCGGTCGGTCTCGATCCGCGCGCGCGCGAGCGACACGCCTGCCTTGAGGCGGCCCAGGGCCCTGAAATTGTGGTTTTCGCGCCCGAACGCGTTGGCCGTGCCCTGCCCCACGGGCGTCCAGACGGGCGCGCCTTCGGCCGTGTCGAGAGGGCGATACGACAGCCAGGCGCCGAGGGATACCCCCGGCGGAAGGACGCCGACGATCGTGTACGGAACCTTCTCGATGAGCACGGACGACCCGAGCACGTGCGGATCGCGATGGAAGCGCGCAACCCACGCGTCGTGGCTGAGCACCGCCACCGGCGGCGCTCCGGGGACGTCCTCCCCCGGCAGGAAGAAGCGGCCCAGCTCGGGCCGGATCCCCAGGACCTGGAGCATGCTTGCGCTCGCCTGAACGGTCTGCACCAACTCCGGGGACTCCGGGCCTCCCAGGAATGCACGGCGCGTGCTCCAGATGGCGACGGCGTCGAACGAGGTCTGCGCTGCCTGCCAGTCGCGGAAGTCGGGGAGCGACAGCGGGACCAGGTCCCAGATCCGCGCGAGCTCCGCCACCTTGAGCCAGGGCGGGAACGTCTGCCACACCGCCACCAGGCGGCCGGCCTGGGGAAACGGCAGCGGTCGCAGAAGCACGGCATCCACGACGGTGTAGATGGAGGTGAGCGCGCCGATGCCGAGGGCGATCGTGATGACCGCAACCGAGGAGAAGGTGCGGCGCCTCAGCAGCGTCCGCAGCGCGAAGCGAAGATCCTGCAGGAACGAGTCCATGGGCGGCCGCGGAGCGCAAGGGGATACTGCTCTTTCGACACTCTGCAAGGGCGGACCGTTGACGTCAAAGGTGGCACACCGCCGCTTCCGTCTGCGCTGCGGCCCCGCGCGCATTGACGCGGGCCACGCATTCATCTAAGATGAGAGAGGCTATAGGATTTCCAACGAGGGGACGATGGGCACGACACAACACGATCAAGCAGCTGTCCAGCTTACACTTACGGCCCAGGCCGCCGAGCAGGTGCGGAAGGTCTTCGAGGCCGAGCAGGCACCCCAGGCCACGGCCGGCCTGCGGGTCGGCGTGATGCCCGGCGGCTGCTCAGGGTTCAAGTACGCCCTGAACATCGAGGATGCGCCGGCTGAGGACGACCAGGTGATCGAGTCCGAAGGCGTCCGGTTGTTCGTGGACTCCTTCAGCGGACAGTACCTGAACGGCGTCACGATCGACTACACGGTCACGATGCAGAGCAGCGGATTCACCTTCGACAATCCGAACGCGACGGGTGGCTGCGGCTGCGGGAGCAGCTTCACGGTGTAGGACGCACGGACGCACGGACGCACGGATGGGCCTGGAGAAAACCTCTCCGGGCCCTTTTCTTTTGGCCGCCATGCGCACGGTGGACTGGATCGTCGCCGCGGCCTACCTCCTCGGCGTCGTCGCCGCGGGGACCTGGCTGGGCCGCCGGCAAACGGGGGCGTCGGACTACTTCCTCGGGCGCCATCGCCTCCCGTGGTGGGCGATCCTGCTTTCGATCGTCGCGGCGGAGACGTCCGCGATCACGGTCATCTCGGTGCCGGGCATCGGCTACGCCGGCGACCTCACCTTCCTCCAGCTCGCCTTCGGCTACCTGATCGGACGCATCGGCGTGGCGTGGCTGCTCCTGCCGTCGTACGCGGCGGGAGAGCTTCAGACGGCGTACCAGGTGCTCGGCACCAGGTGGGGCGGCGGGGCGCGGCGCACGTCGTCGGCGGTGTTCATGGTGACGCGCGCGCTCGCCGACAGCGTGCGGCTGTTCGCGACGGCGATCCCGCTCGCCGTCGTCACCGGCTGGTCGTACCCGGCGTCCATCGTCATCCTGGGCGCGGCCACGCTCCTGTACACGTACACCGGCGGCCTGCGCTCCGTGGTCTGGATGGACGTGGTGCAGCTGGCCGTGTACCTGCTGGCGGGCGCGGCCGCGCTGTGGGCCGCCCTGCACCTGGCGCCGGCGGGCCTGGCGGCCGCGGCTGCGGCCGGGAAGCTGCGCGTCATCGACCTGCGCATCTCGCTCACCGCCCCCTACGCGTTCGGCACGGCCCTGATCGGCGGGGCGATGCTCTCGGCGGCCTCGCACGGGACGGACCAGCTGATCGTCCAGCGCCTGCTCGCGACGCGCTCGCTCCGGGAGGCGCGGCTGGCGCTGGTCGGCAGCGGCGTGGTGGTGATCCTGCAGTTCGCGCTCTTCCTCACGGTCGGGGCGGCGATGTGGGCCGCGTTCCCCGAAGCACGCGGCCTCAGGAGTGACGAGGTCTTCCCGCGCTTCATCACGACGCACCTCGGCGGCGGTCTGGCGGGCCTCGCGGTGGCGGGGCTGCTCGCGGCGACGATGAGCACGCACGCCTCGGCGATCAACTCGCTGGCGTCGGCCACGACCCACGACTATTACGCGCCGCTGTCCGGGAGGGACGACGACCGGCACCTGCTGCGCGTCGGCCGCCTCTTCACGCTGCTCTGGGGCGCGATCCTGGTGGTGGGGGCCCTGCTCTTCCGGCAGCGCGCGACACCGGTGGTGGAGGTGGCGCTGTCGGTGGCCTCGCTCACCTACGGTGCGCTCCTCGGCGCCTTCGTCCTGGCGCGGTTCCGGCGCGTCCGGCAGCGCGACGCGGTCCTCGCCCTCATCGGCGGCTCGCTGGCGATGGGCGTGGTGGTGTTCGCCGGCGCCCTCGCTCCGCTGGTGGGAAGCCCGGCGCTGCTGGTGGCGTTGAGCCGGCTGGCCTGGACCTGGTACGTTCCGCTCGGCACCGCCCTGACGGTGGGCATCGGCCTCGCGTCGTCCACCCTGCCGGCAGGTCGGGCCGCGGTGCCAGGAGGCGGATGATGGTGAAGCACCCCACGGGCGCCCTGCCCCGGCGAACGCTGATCGGCGTGGACGCAGGCGCATCGCACACGACGGCCGCGGTGGCGAACGAACACGGCACGGTCCTCGTCCGCTCCGACGGCGCACCCGGGGCGATGCGCCCGGGCGAGGCGGCGGCCGCGGCGGCGCGCATCTTCGAGACGTGCCGCGACGCGCTGCGGAAGGCGGAGCGTGAGGTCCGGGGCGACGTGCTGATGGTCGGCGCCGCGGGCGTGGGCCGCGAGGAGGAGCGCCTCGCCCTCCAGGCGGCGCTCGAGGAGACGGAGCTGGCCCCCCGGGTGTCCGTCACGGTGGACGGCGCGATCGCGCTGCAGGCCGCGTTCGGCGACGCGCCGGGGATCGTGCTCCTGGCGGGGACCGGATCGGTCGCGTGGGCGCGGCTCCCGGGAGGCGGCACCACCCGGGTCGGCGGCCTCGGCGCGGTGATCGGCGACCAGGGCTCGGGGTACGACCTCGCGCGCGCGGCGCTCCGCGCGGCGGGGCTGGCCGTCGAGGGACGCGGGCGCCGCACCGCCCTGGCGGCGAGCATCCTGCGGGCGCTGCGGCTCGGCAGCCTGCCGGAGCTGGTGCGCTGGGCGGCCACGGCCGAGGTGCCGGCCGTGGCCGGCCTCGCGCCGGAAGTGCTGGCCGCCGCCGAAGCGGGGGACGCCGTGGCCGGGGGGCTGGTGGACGCGGCGGCCGACGACCTCGCGACCCACGTGCGGGCGCTCGCCGAGCGGTTCCCGCGCGACGCGGAGGTCGGTGTGGCGCTCGGCGGAAGCCTGCTCGCGCGGAGCGACGACTACCGCAAGCGCGTGATCGCCCGGATCGTGGCGGACGTGCCTGCGGCCAAGATCAGGCCCGAGACGGTGGACCCGGTGCTGGGGGCGATCCAGCTCGCCCGGGCTCTCTGACGGAGTTCCGAAGTCAGAGCGCCGAATTCAGAACAGTTGCCAGACGCCGAGTTTCCAGTGGTTACCAGCTGCCAGCCTACAGAGACAGTCGAGGCCTCGCCACGAAGTCGCGGAGGGGCCTTTCCTGACTCTACAAGCTGGTGTCTTGGAACCACTGGCAACTTGGCGTCTGGGAACTACTCTGCCTCCCGTTGCCTGTTCACTGCCGGCTCAACGCACGAACCCGGCTGTGTCGTATGCCGTACATGAAGTAGATCGTCGCCCCGATCAGCATCCACACCCCGAAGCGAATCCAGGTCAGGCCGGGCAGGTTCAGCATCAGGTAGAGGCAGAAGGCCACCGACACCAGCGGGAGGACCGGCACCCACGGCGTGCGGAACGGCCGCGGCCGGTCGGGCTCGCGCTTGCGCAGCACGATGATCCCGAGCGCCACGAGGACGAAGGCGAACAGCGTCCCGATGTTGGTCAGCTCGAGCACCACGCCGATGGGGGCGAAGGCGGCGCCGAGGGCGACGACGACGCCGGTCACGATCGTGGTGACGTGCGGCGTCTTGAACTTCGGGTGCACCTTGGCGGCCCACGGCGGGAGGAGGCCGTCCCGCGCCATGGACATGAAGATCCGCGCCTGCCCGAGCTGGAAGACCAGGAGCACGGAGGTCATCGCGGCCACGGCGCCGAGCGAGAGGAAGCCGGCGGCCCAGTTGGCGTGGATGTACTGGAGCGCCACCGCCAGGGGATCGGCGACGTCGAGCTTGTCCCACGGGATCAGCCCCGTCAGCGCGAGCGCGATCGCGATGTACAGCACCGTGCAGATGATCAGCGACGCGATGATCCCGATGGGGATGTCGCGCTGCGGGTTCTTCGCTTCCTCCGACGCGGTGCTGACCGCGTCGAAGCCGATGTAGGAGAAGAAGATGATCGCGGCCCCCATGCTGATCCCCTTGAACCCGTTCGGCGCGAAGCTCGGGGTCACCCACTGGTGCGGATGAAGGGCGGCGAAGCCGACGGCGAGGAACAGCAGGATCACCGCCAGCTTGATGCCCACCATCAGCGTGTTGACCCACGACGACTCCTGCACGCCGATCACCAGCACCGCCGTGATCAGCACGACGATGGCCAGGGCCGGGAAGCAGAAGACGATGGGGATGGGGCCGAGGTGCGGTGCCGAGGCCAGGAGCGCGGGATTGGAGAGCGCCGACCAGGTGTCGGTGACTAGCCACCGCGGCAGGGTGATGCCGACGAGTCGCAGGAACGAGTCGAAGTACCCCGCCCAGCCGACGGCCACCGCGACGTTGCCGACGGCGTACTCGAGGATCAGGTCCCAGCCGATGACCCAGGCGACCAGCTCGCCCAGGGTGGCGTAGGCGTACGTGTAGGCGCTGCCCGCGATCGGGATCAGCGCCGCGAATTCGGAGTAGGTGATGGCCGCGAAGGCGCTGGTGGCGCCGGCGAGCGCGATGGAGAGGACGATCGCCGAGCCGGCGCCGACGTGGCCGCTGTCGCCCGCGATAGCCGTGCCGATGGCCGCGAAGATGCCGGCCCCGATGATGGCCCCGATCCCGAGCGCGGTGAGCGCCACGGGACCGAGGCTGCGCTTCAACCCGCCGCCGACGGCTCCGTCGGCGACGCATTGATCGACGGTCTTCCGCGCGAGCAGCTGGCTCAGATGAAGAGCGGCGCCAGCACCAGCGTCACAGTGCTCAGCAGTTTGATGACGACGTGGAGCGACGGGCCGGCGGTGTCCTTGAAGGGATCACCGACGGTGTCGCCGACCACCCCCGCCTTGTGCGCGAAGGAGCCCTTGCCGCCGTACGCGCCCGCCTCGATGAACTTCTTGGCGTTGTCCCACGCCCCGCCGCCGTTGTTGAGCATCAGGGCGACCAGGATGCCGGTGATCGTGGCGACCATCAGGAACGCCGCCACCGCCTCGGCGCCCACGCCGAGGAGCCGGAAGACGAGGCCGACGGCGATCGGCATCCCCACCGCGAGCAGACCCGGCGCCACCATCTCCTTCAGCGCGCCCACGGTCACGATGTCGACGCAGCGGGCGTAGTTCGGGCGCGAGGTGCCCGCGAGGATGCCCGGGTCCTCCGAGAACTGCCGCCGGACCTCCTTGATCACGCTCACCGCTGCCTTCTGCACGGCGTTGATCGCGAGCGAACTGAACCAGAAGATGAGCATCGCCCCGAGCAGCGCCGCCACGAAGATCTCCGGCTTGGCGATGTCCACGGTCGCGAAGCTCGTGTTGGTGTAGTACCCGATCTCGTCCATGTAGGCCGAGAACAGCAGGAAGGCCGCGAGGGCCGCCGAGCCGACGGCGTAGCCCTTGGTGAGCGCCTTGGTCGTGTTCCCCACGGCGTCCAACCGGTCCGTCTTCTTGCGGATCTCCTCCGGCTGTTTCGACATCTCGATGATGCCGCCGGCGTTGTCGGTGATCGGGCCGAACGTGTCCATCGCCAGGATGTACGCGGCCGTGCCCAGCATCCCCATCGTGGCGACGGCCGTGCCGAACAACCCGCCCCCCGGCACGGCGTTCTTGCCCAGATCGTAGGACGTGATGATCGCGATGCCGATGGTGAAGGCCGGGAGCGCGGTGCATTCCATCGCCACCGCGAAGCCCGAGATGATGTTGGTCGCGGGTCCGGTCACGGAGGCGGCGGCGATGGCCTTGACCGGCCGGTACCGGTACTCGGTGTAGTACTGCGTGATGTACACGAACGCGATGGAGGTCGCGATCCCGATCACGCCCGCCAGCGCGAAGTGCCACCAGGCGTCGGGGTTGCCGGGGAACTGGAGCAGCCAGTACGTGCCGCCGACGAAGCCGAGGGCGGCCAGAGTAGCGGTTACCCAGTAGCCCCGGTTGAGGGCGTGCATCGGGTCCTCGTCCTCCCGCGCCTTGACCACCATGATGCCGACGATCGAGGCGATGAGGCCGAAGGCGCGGACCACGAGGGGGAAGAGCATCACGCCGATGATCGAGAACGCGGCGCCCGGATGGGCGGCCTGGACCCGCAGGGCGAGCACGGCCCCGAGGATCATGGCGCCGATGTTCTCGGCCGCCGTGGACTCGAACAGGTCGGCGCCGCGGCCCGCGCAGTCACCGACGTTGTCGCCGACCAGGTCCGCGATCACCGCCGGGTTGCGGGGGTCGTCCTCCGGGATGCCCGCCTCGACCTTCCCCACCAGGTCGGCGCCGACGTCCGCCGCCTTGGTGTAGATGCCGCCGCCCAGCTGGGCGAACAGGGCCACGAACGAGGCCCCGAAGCCGTAGCCGACGATGATCAGCGGGATCTTGGTGTCCGGGATGCCCGTGACGGAGTGGACCAGGAAGTAGAGCCCGCCGACGCCCAGCAGGCTCATCGCCACCACGAAGAGGCCGGAGACCGCGCCCCCGCGCAGGGCCGCCTGGAGCGCGCGGTTGAGGCTGGTGCGCGCGGCGCTGGCGGCCCGGATGTTCGCCCGGATCGAGACGAACATCCCGACGTAGCCCGCGATGCCGGAGCAGATCGCGCCGAAGAAGAACGACGCCGTCGTCGCGAGCGAGAGCCAGAGGCGTGAGACCTCGTGCGGATCGTTCGGGCTCGGCGCGCGGACCACTTCGTAGATGAGGAAGATGACGAGCCCCACGAACACGGACAGGGTGGCGATGGTGCGGTACTGGCGTCTGAGGAACGCCTCGGCGCCCTCCTGGATGGCGTCGGAGATCACGCGCATCTCGGGCGTGCCGTTGTCCATCTTCAGCACCCAGCGCGCCAGCAGGACGGCGACGAGGAGCGCGAGGACGCTCACGGTCAGAACCAGACTGATGATCATGGGATTCCGGTGCAGACGGTTGTCGGATTCGAGCAGCGAAAAGGCCGCGAAAAATACCGTCGCGCGGCCCGATTCACAACGTGATCGTGATCTGGTAGATGGCGGCGACCGGCCGGCCGTCCAGGGTGGTGGCGGGACTGAACGTGTAGTGCTTCAACCGCTCGGTGAACTGGCTGGCGTAGGACCGGTCGCGCAGCTGGGGGTTGTACGAGACCCGCATCACGTCGCCGCGTTCGGAAATCTCGAAGCGCACCGTCACGGTCACGCCCCGCACGGAGGCCGGGCGGTCCATCGGAGGGAGGATCATCTGGCGCGGCACGGGCGGGTAGAGCGAGCCGCCGCCACCGCCGGAGTCGGGGCCCATCCCCGGCCCCCGCCCCGAGCCGGTCCCGCCTCCGGTCCCGCTCCCCGCCCCCGGGCCCTTTCCCGGCCCCGTCCCAGGCCCCAGCGAGGCGAGGAGCTGCTCTGCCGAGACGGACGGCGGGGCGACGTCCGGCGGCCTCACCTCGGGCAGCGGGATCGGGGCCGCCTTCGGCATCACGAGCTGCGGGGGCAGCGGCAGGGCGGCCTCCGCCGCAGGCGCGGCCGGCGGCGTGAACAGGAGCACGGCGCGGGCGCCGCCCCCGCCCCCACCGCCGCCCCGGCCCGGCCCGGCGCCCGGCATCCGGTCGGCGACCATCAGCCGCGTCCCGCTGTAGACCACCAGGAGCACCAGGGCCGCATGCACCGCGGCCGACAGGATCACGCCGCGGAAGCTGCCGCGTTCGTGAGCCAGTCGGCCGAATGGTGTGGCGAGCGGAACCTGCCGCTGCGCCTCGCGCGTGCCGGTCATGCTACGTCCCTACGCCCGGCGCGCACCCGTGTTCCAACGCTCGGACGGCGGCCTATCCTCCCGCCTTCGCCCCCGCCGCCGCAGCCGTGCTCGGCGCAAGCCCGAACACCTGTACCCCCGCGCCGCGCGCGACGTCGATCGCCCGGATGACCTCCTGGTACGGCCGGCTGTCGTCCGCCTTGATGAACAGCAGCTTGTCCGGCCGCACGCTGTAGATCTCGTAGAGCCGCTGCCCGAGGGCGCTGCTGTCCACCGGCTGCGTGTTGATCGCCATCGAGCCGTCCACCTTGATCTCCAGGATGATCTGGTTCGGATCGGGCTTGGAGGGCCCCTTCGTCTCGACGGGCACCTGGACGTCGAGCACCTTCCGGTAAATCGCCACCGTGATCATGAAGATCACGAGCAGCACCAGCAGGACGTCGATGAACGGCGTGATGTTGATGTCCGAGTTCATCGAGCTGCCACTTCCGACCGCCATGGCCATGGCTAGTTCCCTCCGCCCTTCGGCCGCTCTGCCGACACGGTCGACTGGGTTCCGACGGTCTGCTCGGTGACCGCACTCACCACACGGACACCGGCCTTCCGCGCCATCGCGATGGCATCCTGGATCTTCTCCATCTTGAGCCGGCGGTCCGCCTTGAGGTACAGGATCTTGTCCTTGGTGCGGGCGGCGTAGATGGCATTCAGCGCGCCCTGCACCGCGTCGTTGGCGATCCGCTTCGTGTTCAGGAAGTAGTTGCCCAGATAGTCGATCCCGAGGACGACGTCATCGGGATCCTCGTTCGCCTTGATGATGTTGATGCCCTCCGGCAGCTGCGCCACGAAGCCGGAAGCGATCAGGGGCGCGGTGATCATGAAGATGATCAACAGCACCAGCATCACGTCGGCCATCGGCGTGACGTTGATGTTGGCGTTGACGCCCCCCTTGGTACTACTTGTTGATATGGCCACTGCCCGCCGTCACCTTCGCAGGGAAGTCCTTCGTGAACGTCGAACGGCCGAATTCGTGCCCCACGCCGTGGATCAGGTAGTCAATTAGCTCTTTGCTCGTGTAGGTCATTTCGACCACCAGGAACTCGAGCTTGGTCTGGAAGTAGTTGAAGAGCCACACGGCCGGGATCGCGACCAGGAGGCCGAAGGCCGTCGTGATCAGGGCCTCGGCGATACCGGCCGAGACCGCCGCCATGCCGGCCGACCCGCCGCTCGCCGCCATGCCGGAGAAGGCGTTCACGATGCCGAGCGTCGTGCCCAGCAGGCCGACGAACGGCGCCGTGGCGCCGACGGTCGCGAGCACGCCCAGGCCGCGCTTCAGCTCGGACTGGATGATCATCACGTTCCGCTCGCACGCCCGCTCGGCCGAGTTGATGTCGGCCACCGTGATGGACTTGTCGGTGAGGAGCGGCTTGATCTCCTCGAGGGCGCCCGCCAGCGTGCGTGCCACGTGGCTCCGCTTGTACTTGGCCGACAGCGCGATCGCGCCTTCGATCTGGTCTTCTTGCAGGAACCGCGAGAACTCCGGGGCGAACTTGCGCGTCTCGGACTGCGCCCTGCGGATCTTCCACCACTTGTTCATCGACACGCCCAACGACCACACCGACATGATGATCAGCACGAAGACGATACCACGGGGAAACCAGCTCATCTGGTTCCACAGATCGAGCAACGAGAGATGCATTACCGTGACCCTCCGAGTCCTGGAATCGCGGCCGCCGCCGGCGTGGCGCGGCCGATGGGGTTATGGGCCTTGACGCCCGGCAATCTGGAAGTTGACCGGCTGCTGCACGCGCACCCGTACGGCATGTCCGCTGATCTTGCCCGGCCGGAACGTGGACTGCGAAATCGCCTCACGCGTCGGCTGCTCGAACAGCTGGTTGGTGCTGGAGAGGATCTTGATGGACCCGCGCTCCACGTGGCCCGAGGTGTCCACCACGAACTCGACGAGCACCCGCCCGTCGATGCCAGCCTGCCGCAGCAGGTCGGGATAGCGCGGCGGGGGCCCGCCGACCCGCTCCGGCCGCTCCTCCACCACCGACTCCAGGTACGGCTGATCGGTCCGGATCACCGGGCCGGTCGTCGCCACCCCGCGCGCCAGGCCGCCCTCCACACCCACGCCTGAGAAGTCCGCGGCGTTGAACGACGTGTTCTGGGACGGCGGCGGAATCACGACCGGGATGTTGGTCGGGATCGTCAGCGTCTGGAATCCTTTCGGCAGCGGCGCGACCGACGCGATCTCGTTCTTGGGCGGCGGCGGCTCGTTCTTCTGCTGCGCCACCTGCGTGATGTCGAAGGCACGGACGACCGCCCGCTTCACCTCGCCGGCGTGCATCGTCGCGTACACGGCGGCCGTGATGAGCACCGAGTGGACCACGACGGAGAACACCCCTCCCCCGAAACCCACCTCTCTCTTCCTCTTCGACTCGATCAAATTGTCAAACACGGGGGCCTCCTGACCCAGCTTTCACCATCAGCTTACCGGCGCCCCTTAACTCCCGGATGAGCCCCGGATTACGAATCGATGACAACCCGCTGATGAGTCACCGACCGCGGCAGGGTCACCGTGAACGTGCTGCCCCGGCCCGGCCGGCTGGTCACCGCGATCGACCCCCCGTGGGCCTCGGCGATCCACTTGCAGATGGACAGCCCGAGCCCGATGCCGGGGCGCTCGCCGGTGCGGGATCTCGCAGCATCGGCCCGCCAGAACCGGTCGAACACGCGGTCCACGTCTCCGGGCGCGATGCCGATCCCGGAATCGCGGACGGATATCGTGGCGGTTCCGGAGCCCGCCGTCAAGGCGAGCCAGACGCGGCCGCCGGACGGCGTGTACTTCACGGCGTTCGACACGAGGTTGAGGGCGAGCTGCCGCACCCGGCCGCGATCGACCTGCACGACCACCCGCTCCGCGGGGAGCTCCAGGGAAACCTCGAGACCGGTCCCCTCGCCGAGCATCTGGGCCGTCTCGTGCACGTCGTGGAGCAGCGCGTTCAGCTCGACCGGTTCCGTGTGCATCTCCATGCGCCCCTCGTCCACGCGCGCGAGGGTGAGGAGCGTGTCCACCAGCTCGGTCATGCGCCGGACCTCCTGCAGCGTCTCGTCCAGGAGCGCGATCGTCTCCGGCGCCGTGTGCGGATCGGTGAGCGCGCGCTCGACGCCGGCGCGCATCACGGTCAGCGGCGTCTTGAGCTCGTGGCTGGCGTCGGCGACGAAGGTGCGCAGAGCGGTGAAGCTCGCCTCGAGGCGGGACATCATCGCGTTCAGGGTATTGGCGAGCCGCTCCACCTCGTCGCCGGCGCTCGGCGCCTTCGGCAGGCGCCGGTGGAGGCTCCGGCCATCCGTGATCGCCTCCAGCTCGTCCATCATCTCGCCGAGCGGCTCGAGGGCCCGCGCCGAGAGCACGTAGCCCACGCCGGCCGACAGGAGCAGGATGAGCGGGAGGACGAACAGCATCGAGGAGAGGATCCGGGCCGGCGACACGTCGAGATCGCGGGTCGGGGCGCCCACCGCCACCGAGATGATCACCGGCCGCCGCCCGCTGGGGCGCGGCACGGCGAGCGCCACGAACCGGAGCGGTACGGTGTCGAGGACGATGTCGAAGGTCTCCTCGTCGGTCTCGGGGCGCACGGCGAAGAGGCGCAGGCGGAGAGAATCGGACGCCGCCGGAGAGAAGCGTCGCGTCTCCGCCGAGCCGTAGACGATGCGGGCCGCGGAATCCACGACCACGAGGTAGTCGGCCACCACCTCCAGGGGCGCGGAGAGGTTGAAGCGCAGCTGCGCCACGCTCGGCGGCACCTCGTCGAGGATGCTGCCCCCACCGGTCTGCGCCTGGGCCATCAGGGTGGCGGCGCGATCGGCCTCGGTCGTGAGCCGGCGGTCGAGTTCGGCGTACTTGGCGCGCCGGTCCACCAGCGCGGCGGCGATGCCGAAGGCGAGCACGGTCGCCACCAGGGCGACCGTGTACCAGGCCGTGAGTTGCGCGCGAATGCTCCTCACTGCGCCTTCGCCACGTAGCCGACGCCGCGCACCGTGTGGATGAGCTTCGGCTCGCGCCCCTGGTCGATCTTCTTCCGCAGCCGGTTGATCACGACGTCCACGATGTTGGTGCCCGGATCGAAGTGGTAGTCCCACACGTACTCGGTGATGAGCGTGCGGCTCATCACGCGCCCGGGGTGCCCGACCAGATAGGCCAGGACGGCGTACTCCTTCGGCGTCAGCTCGATCGCCGTGCCGCCGCGCCTCACCTCCCGACTGCCCGTGTCGATCACGAGATCCGCCAGCTTCAGGACCGGCGGGGCGAGGTGCTTCGGCCGGCGGCCGAGCGCCTCGACGCGGGCGATCAGCTCCTCCATCGCGAACGGCTTGGTCACGTAGTCGTCGGCGCCCGTGCGGAGGGCGTCCACCTTCCCCTCGACGGTGTCCTGGGCGGTGAGCACGAGGATCGGGGTCGCCACGCCGGCGTCGCGGAGGGTGCGCAGGACCTCGAGGCCGGAGAGGAGCGGGAGCCGGAGATCCAGGAGGATCAGGTCCCAGGTGCCGCCGCGCGCAGCCTCCAGCCCCGCGCGGCCGTCCGCCGCCAGCTCCGTGGTGTGGTGGTGCTCCTCCAGGCCCCGGACGACGTACTGTCCGACGGTCCGGTCGTCCTCAATGACGAGGATCTTCACCGGTCGGCAGGATCACGCGGAACGTGGAGCCGCGTCCCAGCTCCGAGTCCACCTCGATGCGGCCGTGGTGATCGGAGACGATGCTGTAGCAGATGGAGAGGCCGAGGCCCGTGCCGCGGCCCTGCGGCTTGGTCGTGTAGAACGGCTCGAAGATCTTCTGGATGTCCTGGCGCGGGATGCCCTTGCCGGTGTCGGACAGCGCGATGACCACCTCGTCGCCGCGCGCGGCGCTCTTCGAGGTGCTCACGGTGAGCGTGCCGCGGGCATCCATCGCGTCCATGGCGTTGAGCATCAGGGCCATGAACACCTGGATGAGCTGCTCGCCGTCGGCGTGGATCGCCGGCAGCCCCTCGCTCAGCTCGCGTTTGATCGTGACGTGCTTGAACCGCTCGTGGTGCTTGAGGAGGAACAGCGTGTCCTCGACCACCTTGTTGACGTCGGTGGGCGCCCGGGCGCCGGAGCGCGGGCGGCTCATGTCGAGCAACCCCTCGACGATGTGCTTGCAGCGCTGCACCTCGGCGTCCATGATCTTCACGTACTCGGCGATGCCGGCCTTCACGGCCTCGGGCGCGTCGCCCGCCACGGCGCTCACGGCCTCGCAGCAGGCGCCGATGGTCGCCAGCGGGTTGTTGATCTCGTGCATCACGCCGGCCGCCAGCTGCCCGATCGCGGCCAGCTTCTCCGACTGGGCGATCTGGCGTTGGACGTTCTTCCACTCGGTGATGTCCTCACCGATCGTGATGATGTGCGTCACGTCGTCGTCGTTGATGCGCATCGGGATCTTGGTGATCCGGTAGTGCCGCGCGTCGCCGGTGGCCGACGACTCCTGCTCGATGACCTGCATCTTGCCGGACGCCAGCACCTCGTCGAACTCGCGGCGCAACAGGTCGCGCGGCTGCCGGCTCAGGACCTCGAAGATCGGCCGCCCGATCGCCTCCTCGCGCGGCACGCCCTGCGTCCCCGTCTCGCGCTTGCGGTTCCACGCCTGAATGCGGTAGTCGCGGTCGATCACGTACAGACCGACCGGGAGCGAGTCGATTACCTTGGCGGTGAAGCGGCGCTGGTTGTCGATCTCGCGGGCGCGGCGCGCGATCTCGAAGGCCAGGTCCTGGGAGAGCTCCTTGGAGGCCAGCAGCGGCGCGAGGACGCTCGCGACGACCGTGAGCACGTCGCGCTCCATCGCCTCGCGGCCGTCGCGCGGCACGCGCACCTGCAGCAACCCGAGCCGCTCGTCCTGGTGCACCAGGGGCACGCTCAGGTCGAGCGCGTCCCAGGTGTCGGCCGGCGCGAGGGCGCCGGTCCGGAGCGCGTCCGCGATGCGCCCTGCCTCGTCCGTCGACGGCTCGTCGTCGGCCGCGGCGATCGCGCGGAAGGACACGCCGTCCTCCTCGCGCACCCACAGGCGGCACAGCTGCGCGCCGAAACCCTGCCGCAGGATGGTCACGACCGACGCCATCGCCGCCTCGGAGAAGACGCCCTCCGTCAGCGCGGCGCTGACGTCCGCCAGCAGGCGCAGCCCCGGATGCGACGGCACCGATGCGCCGAGCGGCGCGAGACCGACGCGACTAGGTTGCGGCGGAGCCATACGAGCGAACCTAGAGGCCGCCAGATGAGAACTCAAGGATGAAACGCCGCGACCTGCTCGCCGCGTTCGCCGCTGGACTGCTGTGGCCCCCCGTACCGCCGGGGCGCGCCCCGCGCCGCGCCCGCGCGCCCTGGACCTTCCGGCTCGATCGCGGCGGCCGCTGGACGCTGGCGGCCCGGGACGCTCGTCCGGTGGTCGCCGGAGCCGAGATCGCCGTGAGGCTGGGCGGCGACGAGCCGGTCTCCCTCGCGGCGCTCGAACGCGTCCGACAGTTCCGGCTCACGGCATCGCACGGCGCGAGTGCCGGCTGGCAGGTCGTGGGCACCGCGCAGGGCGTCGAGGTATCGGCGCAACTCCTCGACGGCCCCCCACCGCTGGTCGCCGTGACCGTCAGAGGGCTCGAGGACGAGCGGAGCCTGGAGGAGATCCGGTTCTTCGACACCCGGACGGCGCAGATCCCGGCGCTGGGCGGGCGGCCCTTCGCCTGGATCAACGGCTATCTCTCGTCCGATCCCTGCCGTATCGCCGTCCTCGGGCCCGGTACGGCGGCTACCAGCCACTGGTCGCTCGCGATCCTGCCCGGACCGTCGGCGCACTCGACCGCCTTCGCCTTCGGCGCGGACGACGCCGGCGAAGGCCGGTTCGAGTGCACCGCCGGACGCGTCGTCGCGGCCTCCCGCTTCCGCGGTCGCACGGTCGGCGCCGTCCGCGCACCGGCGACGGCTGCGCTGTCGATCCTCCCGACCGCCGAGCCGCTGGACGCGCTCGGCACGCTGGCCGGCGATGGCGTGGCCGCACGGACCGACATCCCCGCCGGGTGGTGCGTCCTCACGACGCCGCCGGCCGCGGCGACCGAGGCCGAGGTGCTGGCGGCGCTCGACGCGGCCCCTGCCGCGTTCCGTCCGGCGGCGCCGCTCGTCGTCCGCATCGGTGACGGATACCAGCGCTCGGCCGGCGACTGGGACACCAACGACGCGTTCCCGCACGGCCATCGCTGGTTGACGGACCGGATCCACGCCGCCGGATTCCGTGCCGGCCTCTGGCTGGCTCCGCTGCTGGTGGCCGAGCGGTCCGGCATCCCCGCGGCGCACCCGGACTGGCTGCTGCCGTCGCCGGACGGGGATCCGCTGGTGGTGGAGGAACCGGCCGACCGGGGCGGCCGGGTCTACGCGCTCGACGCGGCGCAGGCGCCCGTGCGCGACTACCTGCGCGACCTGATGCGTCACACCGTCGCGGAATGGGGCTACGACGACCTCACGCTCGACGAGCTCCGCTACGGTGCGGTCGCCTCTCCGGGGCGCGGGGGGATGAGCCGCTCGGAGGCCTGCCGGGCGGTGCTCCGGGCGCTGCGCGAGGGTGCGGGCGGCGCCTTCCTCACGGCGTGCGACGTGCCGCTCCAGCACGCGGCCGGCCTCGTTGACGCCGTTCGCCTCGGCCCGGAGGCCGAGCGCGGCTTCGAGACGCTGCATCAGACGGCGCGCGCCGTCGCCCTGCGGGCGCACTACCGGGGAAACGCCTGGATCAACGATCCCGGGGCCCTCGTCGTCGGCGAGCCGGTGACGCGAGACGAGGCCCGGCTCTGGGCCACCGTGGCGGCGTTCGCCGGAGGACCGACGGTTTCCGGCGAGCCCCCGGATCGCCTGTCCGCCGAGCGATTGGAGATCCTGCAGCGGGCGATGCCCGTCGCCCCGCTGCTGGAGCGCGCGTACGACGTCGCGCCCGACGCGAGCGGCCGCTCGGCATCGCCGTCGTGGCTGCTGGGGCGCCTCGCGGAGGACTGGTGGATGCTGGCGGCGCTGAACTGGGGCGAGACGCCGCGCCGGTTCGCCTTCTCCCTCGCGAGCCACGGCATCCGCGGCCCGCTGCTCGCCTACGACGTCTGGTCGGAGCAGCGGCGCCGCGACGTGGACGGCGAGGTCGCCCTGAGCGTGGACCCGCGGTCTACGGTCGTGCTGTCGCTGCGACGCCGGCGGCACGCGCCGGCGGTCATCGGCTCGACCCGCCACGTGGTGCAGGGGCTGGACCTCGAGAGCGAGCAGTGGCGCGCCGGCAGCCGGACGCTGACGGCGCAGGCGGTGCAGCTCGACCAGCGTCCCTACGCGGTCACCATCGCCCTGCCGCCCGGCTTCACGCCGCGGCGGGCCTCGAGCGACCCGGACGCGGGCGCCACCGTCGCCGTCACGGGGAGCGGGGCGCTGCGGGCGGCCCGGCTGGCGCTCGCGTCGCCGCCGGGATCGGAGCTGAGCTGGGAGGTGGAGTTCGGCTAGTGCGCCGGCAGGCGCACCCGCAGGACGAACTGCCCGTGCGTCGTCGAGGCGCGCCCCATCATGAACGCGGGGCCGTACCCGAGGCTGAAGGACTGGCCGAGCGCCGTGTGCGAGCCGAGCGAGATGCCCGCCAGCAGCGACACACGCGTATCCCACGGCCCCTGAATCAGGGGTGAGTTGAAGTCGCGCGTTTCGCCCGCGTCCACCGTCGTCTCGAGGCGCACGTAGGTCGGGCTGCGCTCCGATCCCATCTCGAGCAGCGTCGCGATCGGCTGCCGCAGGGTGACGCCGAGGCCGGCGAAGAACCCCTTCGACTGACCGAAGTAGATGGCCTGGGACTGGGTGAAGCTCCCGAGCGCGATCCACGCCCCGGCCGCCGTGCCGGTGCTCTCGCTGAGCCGCCAGAGCATCCCGAAATCGATGCCGGAGGGCACCCAGTCGCCGCCGGTGAACGCGAGCACGCCGACCGTGTACGCGCGGCTCGGTCCCACCGTGTCGACGGTGGTCTGATCGAACGGCCCCTGCCGGCCGTACGGCCCGCGCTGCGCCAGGAGCGCGGTCGGGATGAGCATCGCCAGGACGAGCAGTCGCTTCACGTGAGCCTCATGAGTTGTGTACCCCGAACGCAGTACCGTTGTGCCAGGAACAGGACGGGCCTCGCTACGGCCGGCCGAGAGGCGCGCCCGGGATCTCGTGCGTGAAGGTGAGGCCGGCGATCCGCCACTCCCCCTGGTGCTTCATCAGGTGAATGGCGTCGATCCCATAGTGCGTCGTGACGGAGTCCCGCGTGACGCCGCAATGCGCGCGGTACGTGACCCACGCGTCCGCCAGCGGGCCGTACGTCACGACGGTGGCGCGGATCATCTCGGCGGACATGCCCGCCGGGCAGTCGTTCATGGCGGCGGCCCGCTGGACGAGCGCTTCGATCGGACTGGTCTCGACCTCGCCCGCTTCCGGCGCTCCCGGCAGCCCGTTCCGGATGGTCGTGACCGTGACGCGGGGCCAGAAGCTCAGCGCCAGCACCTTCCAGTCACGTGCCGTGACCCGGGCATAGTAGAGCCGCAGCGCCGCGTAGACTTCGGCCGACGCCGCGGAATCGGCGGCCGTCGCCGCCGGGCCCTCCGGCCGGCCCGACGCGGCGCGCTCGACCGAGCAGGCGCCCAGCAGGACGACCAGAAGCACCAGCGGGGTGATGCGTGGACGCAGCATCATGGCGCGGGAATGTGGCCAGGCGGCCCCGACCGGGCAAGCAAGCTGGCGACCCGCACGCTCGCGCGGCATATTCGCGGCTGTCCCTCCATCCGGGTCCCCGGCCATGCTCGACCGTCGCAGCTTCCTCGGTTCGTTCGCCAGCGCCGCTCTCCTCTCCCGCGCCCGTCTCGGCGCCACGCCCGCTCCCGACGCCGCGCCCCCGGCCTGGCCGCCGGCGGTCTTCCAGGACGACGAGAGCTACTGGCGCACGCTCCGCCGTGAGTTCCTGATACCCCCCGACGAGGCGTTCTTCAACACCGGGACGCTCGGCAGCATGCCGCGGGTGGTGCTCCAGGCGGTCTCGGACGACATGAACCAGGTCGCGGGCACCGTCGCCCACTGGAACTACAAGGCCGGCACCCCCGACTACATCTCAGGCTACAACCCCGAGACCGACCTCCGGACCGCGCTCGCCACGCTGATCGGCGCGTCACCCGACGAGCTCGCGCTCACGCAGAACGCGACCCTCGGGATGAACTACATCGCCAACGGGCTGCCCATCGAGCCGGGTCACGAGGTGATCCTCACCAACCTCGAGCACCCCGGCGGCCGCCAGGGATGGGAGCTGAAGTCGAAGCGCTACGGGATCTACGTGAAGCAGGTCACCGTGCCGGTGCCGCCGGAGAACCCGCAGCAGCTCATCGACCTGTACCTCAACGCCACCACGCCGCAGACCAAGGTCTGGAGCATCCCGCACCTCACCAGCGGCCAGGCGATCCGGTTCCCCGTCGAGCGGATGTGCAGGGTCGCGAAGGACCACGGGATCTTCACGGTGATCGACGGTGCGCAGTGCTGCGGGCACTTCCAGCTCGACATGAAGAAGATCGGATGCGACGCGTACTACTCGTCGCCGCACAAGTGGCTGCTCGCGCCCGCGGGAAGCGGCCTGCTGTACATCACGGCCGACAAGCTCCCGGGCGTGTGGGCGACGCTCGCCTCCGCCACGTGGGACGACTACAGATCGGGGGCGTACCGCCTGATGCAGATCGGCACGGGCAACCGCTCGATGCTCAAGGGCTACATGGCGGCGATCGAGTTCCACAACCGAATCGGGCCGGCGCGCGTCGAGGCCCGGATCATGGCGCTCGCCGACCGGCTCCGCGCGGGCCTGCAGCAGATCCCCCAGGTCACGATCCACTCGCCGGTGCACCCCGAGCTGACCAGCGGGACGACCGTGTGGAGCCTCGCCGGCACCTCCGCGGGCGACCTGATGGACGGGCTGTGGGATCGGGCGAAGGTGCGGTGCCGCTCGATGGGCGACCCGCTCGGCGTCAGGCAGTGCTGCCACATCTATACCTTGACCGATGACGTGGATAGGACGATCGAGACCGCCCGCCGGATGGTGAGGACGTAGCCGCAGCTAGGCCGACTGACCCGACCACCACGCTCCGTTCTTACCGCCTACTTGAGCACGAAGCGCACTTCGTGTGCGCCGGCCGCCTCGAACGACACCGCGCACCGGAGTCCGCTTCCCCACCCCGTCGCCTCGGGCTTGACCGCCTCGCCGTCCACTTCGACGCGCAGGGCCAGCGTGGGGCACCAGGGCGCGAGCGTGACGAACAGCGCCGGCCCGAGCGTTCGGCGCAGGGCGATCGAGACGCCGTCGTCGCGCCGCTGGATCTTGAGATCGTAGGCGCTCTCGCCGCAGCGCAGCCCTTCCACCTCGAGCCGCGCCCACACCGACGGCAGCTGCGGGCGGATGGCGAGCCGCCCGGCCGGCGCGTCCGGCTCGACGCCCAGCAGCCCCTCGACGAACGGCAGCACCACCATCCCGGCCGACCACGCCTGATCGGGGCATACGCCCGCCGGCCGCTCCTCGAGGCCGTGCAGCGCCTCGTCGAACGCGCCGCGCTGCCGCGCCGTCGCCAATTCCGCGTTCGCCGTCAGATGGACGAAGCCCGCCTCGCCTGCGCCGGCCCGATACTCGGCCAGCGCGGCCCAGCCGGTGAACAGCGGCCACACCGCGCCCGACGGATACTCGCCCTGCGCGAACAGCGGGTCGGAGGACGGCAGCATCCGCACGCCCCATTTGGCGCTGAACTCCGCGTCCCGCAGGCGCTCGAGATAGCGCTTGGCGCGGATCGGGTTCGCCGCGCCGAGCAGGAGCGGCACGGTCTGCAGGGCCGTCTGGGTCCAGGTGGGCTTGCCGTCGGGGCGAATGTCCAGCGCGTAGATCCCGCGCGCCGAGTCGTACAGGCGGTCCTCGATCGCGGCCGCGACCCGCGCCGCCCGCGCCCAGCACTCGGCGGCGAGCTTCTTGTGCTCCAGCACATCGGCCGCGCGCGCCAGGCCCTGCAGCGCGGCGTACCAGAGCGCCGCCAGGTAGCCCGTCACCTTTGAGCCGCCCAGCGGCCCCGATTCGATCCACCCGTGCCCCACCCGCGCGTTCTCGATCAGCCCGTCCCCGTCGCCGTCCGTGGACAGGCAGTAGGCGTACGCCTGCTCCACGTGCGGCCAGACGGCGGACACGAATTCCCGATCGCCGCTCCACGCGAGGTACCGCGCGACCAGCAGCAGGAAGAGCGGCGTCGCGTCGGCGGCATCGTAGTGGAATTGGCCGGAGGTCGTGGCCTCGTGGAGGACCTTCCCCGTCACGTCCTGATGGTCACCGAGGAAGCGGATCACCTGGCGGGCCAACGAGAATTCGCCGGCCGCCAGGAGCGCGAACGCCGTCCAGCAGGCATCACGCCCGAAGAACCAGGCATGCCCGGGGCGGCCGTCCCCCCCGCCGGGCTTGGACGCGGCGTAGCCGGCCAGGAGCGAGCGGCCGACGCCGGGGACGTC
Source organism: uncultured Gemmatimonadales bacterium (assembly GCA_963835535.1). Lineage (GTDB taxonomy): Bacteria > Gemmatimonadota > Gemmatimonadetes > Gemmatimonadales > JACORV01 > Fen-1245. The sequence continues at coordinate 156,959 of CAWIFL010000009.1, read as the reverse complement.
GCCCACGAAGGCGTCGAGCCGCCGCTTGGCCCACTCGAAGGCGCGCTCGAACGGCCGATCGTCGGCCCGCACCGTGAGGCGCGCCTCGGCCACGGTGAGCGAACGCTGCACCCGCTGGCGGACGAGACCCGCGACGCCGAGCCGGCGCACGCCGCGCAGCGTCCGCTCGAAGTCGTCGCGGTCCGCGCCCCCCACGACCGCCACGGTGAGCGGCGTGCCGAGCGGCGTCCGGATGATGCAGCGGACCGCCGGCGTGTGGCCCTCCATCGCCGTCATCTCCAGCCGCGCCGGCCGGCTGAGGAAGACCGCCGCCACGCCGTCGTCGCTCTCCGACTCGACCAGCGCCACCCGCCCGCTGCTGCCCGCACGGTAGCGGATGTTGCCGCCACAGCCCGCGGCGAACGGCCACATCCGGCGCAGATCCATCACCAGCTCGATCTCGAAGTCGGCCGGGCCGCGGCCCACCGACTCCCGCCGCTTGCGTTCCGGACGGTAGTCCACCAGGAGGACCGCGTGCTCCAGCGCGACGAACGAGGTCTCGAGCACGCGGCGACCCGCAGTCTCGAGCGTGCGCGCCACGGCGTTCGGTCCCACCTCGATGTGCGTGCCGAACGCCACTTCCCCGTCCGCCCGCACGGTCCACCACGCGACGGTGCGGTGCGGATGCACCCACAGCTCCCCGATCCCGCCACGCTCGCCCCCGACCAGCAGCGCCCGCCGCCCGGCCACGTCGAACTGCTCGTCCTCCTGGACCGGACCCGAGAGCGCGATCGGGTCCTGCGCCGGAATGGGCAGCGCGCCGTCGAGCTCGAGAGGCTCCGGCAGGCCCAGCGCTTCCGACTCGATGGCCGCCGTGCCGGGCGACGGCCACCAGCTGCGCCGCTCGACCGACGGCGCCGCGGCGCGCAGCGCGTTGGCCACCAGCCGCTCGAGCTGGGGCCGCAGCAGCCGGTCGGGCGCCGCGAAGTAGGTGTAGGCGCCGATGCAGAGGACCCGGCCGCGGCCGACGACATACTCCCACGCGACCACCCGCTCCGGGTTCTGGACGAGGTAGGCGCGCTCCACGCCGACGACCCGCCCGTCCACGGGCCACACCCCGCCGGAGTAGCAGGCCCAGGCGTACGTTTCACCGTCGGTGGGCGCCCAGCAGAACGTCCCGTTGTGGAGCCCGTCCACCAGGGGATGCGGGCCGTACGTCGCCAGGCCGCGCACGTGCGGGTACCCCTTCATCTCCCGCAGCTCCTCGGACCACCACTGGTCGTTCTGGTGCGACCACGCCTCCTCGCGGCGGTCGTTGGGCGGCACCGACTCGAGCCCGAGCGGTCCCACCAGGTCCGCGGCCTGCAGGGTGAGCAGGAGTCCGCCCCCCTGCGCGAGGAAGGCGCGGATCGCGTCGGTCGGGAAGAGCGCCGGCCGCGTCGCGTGGATCCAGACGACGTCCGTCTCGTTGACCGCGGCCTCGAGGTGGCCGGGCTCGTAGCGCCGCATCTGGATCCCCGCCACCGTCGGGAGCCAGGCGAGCACCGCCTCCTGCTCCGCGCCGGCGGCCGACACGAAGGCCACGCGCAGCGTCACAGCGTCACCTCGATCGGCTCGCCCAGTCGGCCGCGCGCCGCTTCCCGGCCGCCGACCGCGACCACCAGCCGGTCGCCGTCCCGCACCACGTCCACCGCCGCCCCCTGCATCGGCAGGCCGCGGGCCTCGAAGCCGTCGAGCGCGCACGGCATCGGGTCCACCACACAGCGCCCCTCGCCCCGCGGCCGCAGCCCGATCACGTACTGCACGATGAGGTCGTTGATCCAGGAGTGCTGGTAGTCGTCGATCCCGCGGTACGCGCTCGGACGGCCCGAGACGGGGTGGTAGTGCTCGAAGCTGTTCGGACGCGAGGCGTCGCCGTCCCAGAACATCATCCGCACGAAGCGCGTGAGGAACTCCGCCAGGTGCGCGCGCAGCGCGGGGACCGGCCCGAGCGCCACCGCCGCCATCGCCTCCGCGACGTGGCTGTTGGTCATCGGCCAGACCCGGCCGTTCCACGGGCAGTTGTGCCGCTTTCCTTTCCACGCCGCATCCGGATCGAACAGCGCGTCCTCCGCGCTCGACGACGGCACCGGGAACGGCGTCCAGAAGGCGCGCGGATCGAACAGGTTCTGCGCGAATCCGGGCAGGTGCTCGGGGCCGACGATGTCGGTCGCGTACGGGTAGAAGCAGACGGCCGCCTTGACGCGCGTGCGGCGCGCCGTGGCCGGGTTCACGTCGCTGAACATCCCCGAGCCCGGGTCCCACATCCGCTTGCGCACCGCCTGGGCCGTGGCCTCCGCCAGCTTCGCCCACGGCTCGCCGTCGATCCCGCCGCGCTGCGCCAGCAGCGCCAGCGCGCGAAACAGCGCGTACGTGTAGACCGTCACGTCCACGCCCTTGAGCCGGATCCGGTTCTCCCACCCGTACAGGTCGGCGTCGGGGTCCACCGCCTGGTAGCGGGACATGTACTCCTGCCCGGTCTCGTACTGGTCCACCACGTCGTACAGGTGCATCCGCTGCGCGTCGCGCGTCGCCACGATCCACTCGGCGTAGCGGGCCAGCGCGGGGAGGACCTCGCGCAGGAAGTCGTCGCTCGGGTGCACGGCGTCGAGCGCGAGGAGCGCGCCGCCCCAATCCGCGTGGTAGAAGTCGGTCCCTTCCGCGTGGTTCAGGTAGATGCGGCCGGGGAACGAGCCGTCGGCGCGCTGGTGCGCGACGAAGGTGCGCAGGATGCCGCGCGCCAGCTCCGGGTCCCGCGCCCAGCGCAACTCCCGCAGGTGGCACTGCGCGCTGTACGCGATCGGCTGATGGAAGTAGGCGATCCCCTCGCACACGGTGGGCGCGACGTAGTTGCCCCAGCCGCCGGCGACGGCGTTGAGCCGGAGCCCGTACCACCGGTACGCCCAGAACCGCTCGAAGTAGGGATCGGTGCAGCGGAACAGGGGAACCTGGCCGAGGAATTCCTCCCACGACGCCTTGCTCGCCGCGGCGAACGAGGAGGCCCGGCGCGCCGACGGCGGCTCGCTCCCGCGCGGTGCCGCTGCGCGCGCCAGCTTGGGCTCGACCCGCAGGGCGACGGCCAGCCGGGCCACGCCGCCCGCCGGGATCTCCAGCGTCCGGTGCACGCCCAGGTAGACGAGCCCGCCGTCACTGATCCCGCCGAGGTCCGCGCGCCCGGAGAGCCCGCCGTGGCCGGGGTCCCAGCGGTCCCAGAAGGGGGTGAGCTGGAAGCGCGGGAGATTGGCGGTGGACTCGCTGCGGACCGCTCCCCACGTGTCGGTGCCGCGCGCGAGCGCCAGCCGGAGCCGCACGTCCAGCGTCTGCGCCTTGCGGTCCACCAGCTGCCGCGGCCACGACAGCTCGACCGCCGACCATCCCACCGAGTCGGCCGGCACCTCGTCGCCCGGCGCCGTCGTCCAGGCCACGGCGTGGAGCAGCACCGGGACGGCGAGCGTGTTCCGCACCGCCCACTCGCTCCCCAGCACGAAGCCGGGCAGGACCATCCGCGTCTCGATGGCCTCGATCCCGTTCGCCCCGGCGTACGGTATTTCCAGCGCGGCCGGCGTCCAGCGCCGGGTCCCCGGCGTCAGCACCAGCTCCCGTCCGGCGCCGTCGAGGAAGGTGACGGTGAACAGGGGCTGCAGCGGATACTCGAAGAGGTGGGCCTCGTCCCAGAACCCGGGCGCGTCCAGCCAGACCGGGAACGGCGGCGCGAAGACGAGCCCCTCCCCCGCCGACAGGTACCACTTGTCGGCGCGGACCAGCAGGTCGAGGGGATCGCTCACAGGCGGAGAGCTTACAGCAGCGTCACGCCCGGGGGCAAGCGACGGTCGATGGGTTACGGCAGCAGCTGCGCGGCGCGCCCCGCCCACTGGTAGAGGGGCGTGGGGTAGACCCCGAGCAGCAGCACGGCGCCGGACAGCGCGTAGCAGAGGGCGCGGTCGCCGATCGAGAGCGGCAACGGCCCGCGGTTGCGCTCGTCGGGCAGCAGGTACGCGTGCTTCACCGCGACGAGGTAGTAATAGACCGACACCGTGCTGTTCACGGCGCCGAGCAGGACCAGGAACCACCAGCCCTGCGACATCGCGGCGGAGAAGAGGAACCACTTGCCGACGAAGCCCGCCGTCGGCGGCACGCCCGCCAGCGCGAACAGCGCCAGCAGGAGCGTCGCCGCCAGCAGCGGCGAGCGCCGGTGGAGGCCGCGCAGGTCGTCGAGCGTCGGGTTGGAGCCGTCGGCCGCGACCCGCGCGACCACGAGGAAGGCGGCGGAGTTCATCAGCAGGTACAGCAGGCCGTAGAAGAGCGCCGCCGTCGTGCCGTCCGGCGTGAACGCGACCAGTCCCACGATCACGTAGCCGGCCTGCGCGATGGCGGAATACGCCAGCATCCGCTTGAGGTCGCGTTGCACGATGGCCACCAGGTTGCCGAGCGTCATCGAGACGGCGGCCAGCACCGCCAGCGCCGTGACGAGCTGCGTCCCGGTCAGGGCCAGGGCGGTGAGGAGCCGCGCCAGGACCGCGATCGCCCCCACCTTCGAGGCCGTCGCCACGAACGCGGCAACCCCGTGCGAGGCGCCCTGGTAGACGTCCGGCGCCCAGAAGTGGAAGGGGAAGACCGCGAGCTTGAAGAGGAGCCCCGACAGGAAGAGCGCGAAGCCGAACACGGCCGCGGGCTGGCTCGCCAGGCCGGGGAGCTGCAGCGCGATCTCGTCGATGCGCGTGGTGCCGGTGAACCCGACCACCAGCGAGAGCCCGAACAGCGTCACCGCCGAGGCCGCCAGCCCGACCACGAGGAACTTGAGCGCCGCCTCCCGCCCCAGCTCGAACCGGTCGCGCAGCGGGACGAGGACGAACAGCGAGAACGACGCGATCTCGAGCGACAGGTAGAGGGAGACGAGCTCGACCGCGCTGGCCAGCGCCACGAGTCCCGCGGCGGACGTGAGCAGGAAGAAGAAGATCTCGGCCCGCGCGTCTTCGCGCTGCCCCGCCCCGTCCTTCACGATCGCCGCGCTCAGCAGGAAGCCGGCCGCCACCGCCACCTTCACCAGCTGGGAGAACGCGTCCACCCGGTACGTCGCCCAGAAGAACTCCTCGCTCCGGCCCAGCGTGAGGAGCGACGCGGCGAGGACCAGGGAGCCGCCGGTGAAGGCGGCCGCGCGCGCGCGCCAGGTCCGCTGCCGCTCGGTCATCAGGGCGGCGAAGATGAGGAGCGCCGTGACGCCGAGCGCCGCCTCGGGGAAGAGCGCGATCCAGCGCGTCACGAGAGGAGCCTCACCAGGGAGCGCGTGGCCGGCGCGATGACGTCGAGGATCAGGTGCGGCGCGAAGCCGAACAGCAGCAGGAACGCCACCAGGATCGCCCGCGGCAGCGAGGGGAGCAGCCCCATGTCGGCCACGTGCGGGAATTCCTCACGCGGCGTGCCGAAGAAGGCGAGCACGATCACGCGGATCGTGTACGCCAGCGTGACGGTGAGGGCCGCGACCACGATGACCGCCAGGATCGGGAAGGTCTTGAGCGTGCCGAGGAAAACCAGCAGCTCCGCCCAGAACGACGAGAAGCCGGGCACCCCCGCCCCGGTCAGCGCGGCGATGATGAAGAACGCCGACGCGACCGGCATGGAGCGCGACAGCCCGCCCAGCCGCGAGATGTCCCGCGTGTGGAGCCGGTCGTAGATGTACCCGACCGCCGCGAAGAAGAGGGCCGTCATGATCCCGTGCGAGAACATCTGGAAGACGGCGCCGTTGATCCCGGCCTCGGACATCGTGGAGAGCCCCAGCAGCACGATCCCCATGTGCGAGACCGACGAGTAGCCGATCACGAACTTGAGGTCGGTCTGGGACAGCGCGACGAACGCGCCGTAGACGATGTTCACCGTCGCCAGCGTCGCCGTGGCGGCCGCCCAGTAGTGGGCGCCCTCCGGCAGCACCGGCATCGCCACCCGCAGGATCCCGTAGGCGCCGAGCTTCATCAGCACGCCGGCGTGGAGCATCGACACCGCGGTCGGCGCCGCCACGTGGCCCACCGGCGACCAGGTGTGGAGCGGCCACATCCCCGCGAGGATGCCGAAGCCGACGAACAGGAACGGGTAGACGAGCAGCTGGAAGTCGCGCGCGTAGTGCGCGGCGGCGAGCCGGGTCAGGTCGAAGCTCCCCAGGCCGGCGCCCCAGTAGAGCGCGAGCGCGGCGGGGACCACCAGCGCCGTCCCCACCAGGAGGTACAGCGTCAGCTTCATGGCGCCGTACTCCTTCCGCGTGCTCCCCCAGATCGCGATGAGCAGGTACATCGGCAGCACCGCGACCTCGTAGTAGAACACGAAGAAGAACAGATCGAGCGTCATGAACACGCCGAACACACCCACCACCAGCAGCGTGATGAAGGCGAAGAACTCCTTCACGCGCTCCTGCAGCTCCCACATCACCAGCACGCCGGTCAGGTAGACGACGGACGTCAGGGCGAGGAGCGGGAGGTTGATGCCGTCCACGCCGTTGTGCCACGAGATGCCGAACGCCGGCACCCAGCTCGTGAGCTCGAGGAACTGATAGCCGGCCCGGGTCGGGTCGAACCGGGCCCACAGCACCGCCACCACGGCCACGGTCGCGATGGCGCTCGCCGCCACGATCCGCTTGATCGCGCCCGGGAAGCGCGCGGGCGTGACGAGCACGCCCGCGAGCCCCAGCACCGGGCAGGCCAGCAGGACGGTGAGCAGCGGGAATCCGCTCATCGCACGCCGCCGATGCGCGACAGCACCGCGGCGAGCACCGCGATCAGCGTCACGACCACGGCCAGATAGGCCTGCACGTAGCCGTTCTGCACCAGCGCGAGGAGCCGCCCGCCGCCGACCGCCCCGTTCGCCAGGCCGTCCGTCGCGCCGTCGACGATGCGCTGGTCGTTCCAGCGCGCCGCCCGGGACAGCGCGGTCGCCCAGCGGATCACCGTCGCCCGGTACAGCCGGTCCAGGTACCAGTTGTCGCCGAAGAAGCGGGCCAGCGCGGGAATCCGCTCGGCGAAGCCGATGCGCGCCGCCCCGCGCCGCCCGAACTCGTACCAGGCGAGGCCGATCCCGGCCGCCACCAGCGCGAGGGCCGTCGCGGCGCCGAGGCCGATCGCGAAGGGCCCGTGCTCCGCCTCTCCCGGTGAGAGGCGCGCGCCGAGCCACGGCCCGAGAAGCCCAAGCACGAGCGTGAGCGCGGCCAGCACCTGCACCGTCCAGTTCATCGCGCGCTCGCCGCCGTCCGTGCGTCCGTGCGTCGGTGCGTCCGTGCGTCCGTGCGTCCGTGCGTCCGGCACCAGCGTCAGGAACACCATCCGGAACGTGTAGTACGCGGTGAGGCCGGCCCCGAGGTACGCCAGGGCGACGACCCACCCCCCCGCCGCGACGCCGAGCGCGCCCAGGATCGCTTCCTTGGAGAAGTAGCCGGAGAACGGGATGATCCCGGCCAGGGCCGCGCTGCCGGCCACGAGTCCGATCACGCCGGCGCGCTGCGCGAGCGCGCCGCGCTCGTTGATCTCCCGCATCTCGTTGCTGTGCGCGTGATGGATGAAGATGCCGGCCGAGAGGAAGAGCAGCGCCTTGAAGCCGGCGTGCGTCGTCAGGTGGAAGAACCCGGCGGCCCTGCTCCCGGCCGCCAGCGCCATCAGCATGTAGCCGAGCTGCGAGATGGTGGAGTAGGCGAGCACGCGTTTGATGTCGCTCGCCACCATCGCCATGGTCGCGGTCGCCAGCGCCGTCGCCAGCGCCAGGTACAGCAGGACGTGCATCACCGCCGGCGCCGCGAGGAAGAGGGGATGCAGCCGCGCGACCAGGTAGACGCCCGCGGCGACCATCGTCGCGGAGTGGAGCAGCGCCGAGACGGGCGTCGGCCCCTCCATCGCGTCCGGCAGCCACGTGAACAGCGGCCCCTGCGCGCTCTTGCCCATCACCCCCATCAGGAGCAGCGCCGCGGTCACGGTCACGAGCCGCGGCGACAGGCCGCCGCCCGCGCCGGCCGCGGCGACCACGTCGGGGATCGTCGCGAGGCCGAGCGCGCGGATGAGCAGCAGCACGCCGAGCAGGAAGCCCACGTCGCCCACCCGCGTCATCAGGAACGCCTTGCGGGCCGCCGCCGCCGGGGCCGGCCGGTCGAACCAGAAGCCGATGAGGAGGAACGAGGCGAGGCCGACCAGCTCCCAGAAGACCAGGGTCTGGAGGAGGTTGGCCGAGAGGACGAGCCCCTGCATCGCCCAGCCGAAGAGTGCGAGGAACCCGTAGTAGCGGGCGAAGCCCGGGTCGCCGCGCATGTAGCCGGTCGAGTAGACCATCACCGCCAGCGTGATCGTCGCGACCACCAGCGCCATCACGGTCGAGAGGGGATCGAGCAGCACGCCGAACGCGAGCGCGTGCGAGGCGTCCACCGGCAGGAAGACGGTCTGCGCCAGGAGCGAGCGGTCGGGGATCGCCACGGCGGCGACCAGCCAGACCGAGGCGGCGACGGAGACCGCCAGGCCGGCGATGGCGACGCCCGCGGCCGCGCGGCCGCGGCCGCGCAGGCCGAGCAGGACGATCACGCCCGCCGCCAGGGGCGCCGCCTGCGCCAGGAGCGCCGCCAGCGTGGGGCCGGTCATCCCTTGAGCTCCGACAGGTCTTCGACGTTGATGGTGCTGGCGTACCGCTGGATCGCCACGAACAGCGAGAGCGCGATCGCGGCCTCCGCTGCCGCGACGCCGATCAGGATCAGCGCGACCACCTGCCCCACCGACGAGGCGTGGCCAGCGCCGATCTGGCGCGCCACGCCGCCGTCCGCCGCCCCGGCGGCGAGGGTCGTGAGCGCGACCACGTTGAGCGACGCCGCGGCCAGCATCAGCTCGAGCGCGATCAGCATCGCGATGAGGGAGCGCCGCTGGACCAGGCCGTAGAGCCCGATGCAGAACAGGGCCACCGAGATCGTCAGATAGCCGGCCAGGGGCATCATCCGATGATCCTCGGCGCCGGCTGGAGCGGCGCCTTCGGCATCCGCGCCTTCCGCGCCACCATGACCGCACCGATCATCGCGACCACCAGGAGCACCGAGATCAGCTCGAAAGCCAGCACGTAGTCCGAGAGCAGGCGCCGCCCGGCCCACGCCGCGCTCGTCTCGGGGGGGCCGTCCGCCGCGACGAAGTGCGCCCCCAGGACCACGACGTACAGCGCCGCGGCCACCAGCATCGCCAGCGCGGCCGCGCCGACCACCTTGGGGAGGCGCCGCGGCTCCGGCTTCGTGTCGAGCGGATAGGAGAGCATCACCGCGTACACCATCGCGATGGCCAGGGCGCCGACGTAGACCAGGATCAGCACCATCGCCAGGAAATCGCTGCCGAGCGTGAGGAAGAGCCCCGCCACCCCCACCAGCGCCAGCGCGAAGCCGAGGATGTTGTGGAAGATGTTCCGGAGACCGACCGCGAGCACCGCGCCGAGGAGGGCCAGGGTGCCTGAGACCCAGAAGAGCGCGCTGGTCCAGGTCATTTCAGCTTCCCCGTCAGATAGGGGTCCTCGCCGAACGCCGCGAGCAGGTCGTTCACCGTCTGGACGCGGTGGAAGGCCGCATCGTCGTACCGCCTGGAGTACTGCAGCGTGTCGGTCGGGCAGACGTCGATGCAGAGCCCGCACAGGCTGCAGGTCGAGAAGTCGAGGAAGAACTTCGTCGCCCGCATCTTGCGCGCGCCCTCCGGCCGTTTCCCCTCGATCTCGAAGCAGTCCGACGGGCAGATGCGGGCGCAGGCGTTGCAGGCGATGCAGTCGTGCGTGCCCGTCGCCGGGAAGGTCACCAGCTCGATCGGGCCGCCCCAGTGCGTCGCGTCCGGCCGCTGGCGCGGGTACTGGAGCGTGACGGCCCGGCGGAGCGACTCCCGGCCCGTGATGCCCAGCCCCACCAGCAGGCTCTGGAGCCCCCGGACGACCCGCAGCACCGCGTTCACGCGACGGCCCCCAGCACCAGCGCCGTCACCACCAGGTTCGCCAGCGCGAGCGGGATCAGGAGCTTCCAGGCGAACGACATCAGCTGGTCGAAGCGGAGCCGCGGGAAGGTCCACCGCGCCCACATCATCACCACGATGACGGCGTACGACTTGACGATGATCCAGAGCCACCCCGGCAGGAGCGGGCCCTTCCACCCGCCGAGGAAGAGCGTCGCGCCGAGCGCCCCGAGGACCATCATGTTCGTGTACTCGGCGAAGAAGAACATCGCGAACCGCATCCCCGAGTACTCGGTGTGGAACCCGCCGACCAGCTCGGACTCCGCCTCCGGGATGTCGAACGGCGCGCGGTTGGTCTCCGCCGTGATGCCGATGAGGAAGATGACCGCCGCGACCGGCTCGACCACGACGTACGGCAGGGGCAGCCCGAACAGGTGCGGCCAGGAGCGCGTGTCCCCGAACTGCTGCAGGTCCAGGGTTTGCGCGATCAGCACCACCGAGAGCGCGGACAGCAGCACCGGGATCTCGTACGCCACCACCTGCGCGACCGACCGGAGGCCGCCCAGCACCGCGTACTTGTTGTTGCTCGACCACCCCGCCATGAAGATCGAGATCACCGTCAGCCCCGAGAGCGCGGTGATGAGGATCAGCCCGTACGGCATCTCGGCGAAGGCCGCGGCGTCGCCCACCGGGATCAGCGACGCCACGCACAGCGTCGGCATGAAGACCAGGATCGGCGCGAGGAGATAGGTGTAGCGGTCGGCCGCGACCGGGGTGAACAGCTCCTTCGACAACAGCTTCAGCATGTCCGCCACGGTCTGCAGCGCGCCGTGCGGCCCGACCTCCATCGGCCCGAGCCGCCGCTGGATATGCCCCGCCACCTTCCGCTCCAGCCAGATCAGGAAGAGCACGTTGAAGGTGAGGAAGCCCATGAGGAAGACCACCCCGAGGACGAGGCTGGCCAGGAAGTCGCCCAGGACGGCGGCGAGCAGGTGATGGAGCACGCTCACCGGTCCACCTCGGGCATCACCAGGTCCACGCTCCCCAGCACCGCGACCGCGTCGGCGACGTAGTTCCCCGGCATCACGTCGCCCAGGACCGCCAGGTTGGGGTACGACGGCGTGCGGAACTTGGCGCGGTAGGGCTCGGTCCCGCCCTCCGAGACGAGCAGGATCCCGTAGTGGCCCCGGGCGCTCTCCACCGCGTAGTACTGCGTGCCCACCGGCAGCTTGAGCCGCTTCTTCACGCCGATCGAGTCGGGGGTGAGGATCGGTCCGGCCGGGAGCGCTTCGAGCGCCTGTTCGATGATCCGCACGCTCTGTTTCATCTCGAGCACGCGCACGACGTAGCGGGCCAGCACGTCCCCCTCGCTCCGCGTCGGCACGTCGAACTCGAAGCGCGCGTAGGCGCCGTACGGCTCCGCCTTGCGCACGTCGTAGGGCACGCCGGAGCCGCGCAGCGTCGGCCCGGTCACGCCGTAGGAGAGGCACTGGTCGCGCGTGAGGATGCCGACGCCGATCGCACGGCTCCGGAAGATGACGTTGTCCTCGATCAGCCGTTCGTACTCGTCCCAGCGCGCCTTGAGCTTGGCGAGGACCTCGCGGGCGCGGCGCGGGAAGTCGTCGTCGAGATCCCGGTTCAGGCCGCCGAAGCGCCCCGAGCAGTAGGTGAGCCGCGACCCCGTGACCGACTCGAGCAGGAAGAGGATCGCCTCCCGGTCGTCCCAGCAGTAGAGGAACGGCGTCGGGGCGCCGAGGTCCATCAGGAACGCGCCGATCCACAGCAGGTGCGAGGAGATGCGGTTGAACTCCGCGAGGATCACCCGCGCGACGAGCGCGCGCTCCGGCACGGCGATCCCGGCGAACTTCTCGACCGCCTCGACCCACGCGAAGTTGTAGATCATCCCCGACAGGTAGTCCTGCCGCGACGTGTTGGGGAGGAACTGCGCGTAGGTCCGGTTCTCCGCCATTTTCTCGTGGGCGCGGTGCGAGTATCCGATCACCGGCTCGGCCACCACGATCTGTTCGCCCCGGAGCGTCAGCCGCATCCGCAGCACGCCGTGGGTCGACGGGTGCTGCGGCCCCATGTTCAGGGTGTAGGTGTCGAGCGGCTCAGTGACCGGGAGCGGCTTGGGCATCGGCCGGCGGGGCGGCGGGCGGGGCGGGAGGCGCAGCGAGGCTGTCGTCGTACTCCGACGGCGGCGGCGCGGTGAAGGTCTTGAGCAGCGGACGGAACTTCGTGCCCTCCGGCAGCAGGAGCCACGTCAGGTTCGGATGGCCGGCGAAGCTGACGCCGTAGAACTCCCAGGCCTCGCGCTCGTTCCAGTCCGCGCCCCCGAACACGCCGCTCACCGTCGGCACCGGGCGGTCCTGCGGCGCCCAGACCCGGCAGGCCACGCGGCTCGGCAGACCCCAGCGGTTGAAGGTGTAGATCAGCTCGAAGACGCCGTGCGGCGCGATGCGGTCCACGCAGGTCAGCGACTCGAAGAAGTAGTCGGCGTCGCGGAACACCTGGCAGGCCACGGCGATCTTCTCGGGCACGACCCAGCGCGACTCGACGGCGCCGGTGAACGGGTGCTCCACGGGCGCCGGGACGGTGAGCCCCAGCTCGTCCAGGGTACGGACGACGTCAGCCGGCGCGCTCAAACCGCGGTCCCTGCTTGATCTTCTCTTCCAGCTTGAGGATGCCGGCGATCAGCGCCTCCGGCCGCGGCGGACAGCCGGGTACGTGCACGTCGATCGGCATGAACTTCTCGGCGCCCTCGCTGATCGCGTATTCGCCGGGGTACTTGAACGGCCCGCCCGAGATCGTGCACCCGCCCATCGAGATCGCCCACTTCGGCCCGGGCATCTGGTCCCAGAGCGTGCGGATGACCGGCGCCATCTTCCGCGAGATCGTGCCCGCCAGGATCATCAGGTCCGCCTGGCGCGGCGACGGACGGAACACGCCCGCCCCGAACCGGTCGAGGTCGTAGCGCGAGGCGCCCGCCGCCATCATCTCGATGGCGCAGCAGGCCAGCCCGAAGGTCAGCGGCCAGAGCGAATTGGCGCGCGCGAGGTTGAAGACGTCCTCGACCATCGCGAGCCGGACGAACGGAGACGCCTCATCGGCCAGCCGCGCGAGCTCCAGGTCCGTGGGCGCGGCTAGTCCCACCGGAACACCCCCGTCCGCCACGAATAGACCACCGCCACCGCCATGATCGCGACGAAGACCACCACCTCCGCGACCACCTCCGGCGAGTGCATCGAGCGGAAAACGACGGCCACCGGAAAGAGGTAGACGACGTCTACCGCGACCGCGAGATAGAGGAGGGCGTACAGGTAGTAGGCGAGCGAGAACTGCCGCCACGCACCGCGCTGCGGGACGATCCCGCTCTCGTACGTCTTGAGCGAGTCCTCCCCTTTCCCGCGCGGGGCGACGAACAGCGGGACGATGACGGAGAGAACGCCAAACACGAGGCCGAGCGCCAGGAATGCGAGGACGAACCGATACTGGTGGACAGTCGAAACGTCCATGTCTCCCGAGGGTTCGAGCCTGACGGACGGCGAGACGGAATGCCGAGGGGCATGGAGCGGAAGGGATTCGAACCCTCGACCCCCTGGTTGCAAACCAGGTGCTCTCCCAACTGAGCTACCGCCCCGCCGATGGCCGCCGCAATGTAAGCCGAGCGATTCGCTCAAGCAATTCGCGTGCCCCGCCTTGGGCGTCCGACGCTACGTCACCTCACGAGCACGAGGAGGTCCGGGCCGCGCCACGTCGTGGCACAGACATCGGGCCGCACCTCCACACTGTCCCCCGGCTCGACGGAGAGCACGCCAACCGCATGATGGCTCGTGTCACGATTCACGACGCGGAGCCGCACCCAGCTCGCATCGTGCAGCGTCAGCATCGCCGGGATCGGCCGCCATCGGCCGCCGGCGGCGCGGAACGCGCGGCCGTCACGATTGAAGGTCACGCTGACGGTGCGGGTGCGCAGGACGACGTCGCCAAGCACGAAGCCGAAGACCAGCGGGAGGAACGGTGCGACCGCCGTCAGCCTCCGAAGCCTCACGTCCCCAGCGCCTCGATGACGGCCGCGTAGAGCCGATCCACGTCCGCCTCGCTGTACGGGATCACGCGCGCCAGGCGGCCGTCGCCGCCGACGACGAACGTGCTCGCCGAATGGGCCACGAGCACGTTGCCCGCAGAGTCGCGGCTGACCCACGACGCCACGTGGAAGGAGCGCTGCACTGCGGCGAGGGTCGCCGAGTCGCCCGAGAGGCCGACAAATGTCGAATCGAACTGGCGCGCGTACGCCATGACCCGCTCCGGGCTGTCCCGCCCCGGATCGACCGTGACGAACACGAACCGCACGCGCTCCGCTTGGGGCCCGAGGCGGCGCCGCACCCAGACGAAGTTCGCCAGCGTGAGGGGACACAGGTCGGGACAATGGGTGTACCCGAAGAAGATCAGCACGACGTTGCCGCGCTCGTGCGCGAGGTCGAAGATGCGACCGTCGCTCCGTCGGAGTTGGAGGACCAGCGCGGGGGGCGTGGTGTCACCGGCGCCGAGCGACTGCTCCAGCTGGTCGTAGCGGACCACCCGCGCCCGGATGGGCAGCCGCCCGGCGCGCCGGAAGATCAGCACCAGAGGCACCGTGTCGCCCGCGGTCACCCGGCGGCGGAGCCCCTCCAGCATGATGTGCATGCCGCCGGGCCTGAGGCGTACCTCGGCGCGGCGCGGCACCGGCAGCGCCGCGAGCGGCATCATCATCGCCATGTCGCCCTGGTGCATCATGCCGTGGAGCTGCGCCTTGGCGGCCAGCGGCGATTCGACGCCGGCGAGCGTGTCGTCCACATCGCTCCGATTGCTGACGGTCAGGAACACGCCCATCGTCGCCTCTCCCGGCGCACCCGCGCTGACGGGCTCCGGGGCGACGACGTCGCTCACCACGATCCCGTCCTGGCGGAACTCCTCCAGCCCTCCCGGCGCGGGAGCGCGGCGGCACCCGGCGACCAGGCCGGCGACGAGCCCGGCTGCCACCGCGCACGCCGCAATGGCACGCGCGCGAGCCCCCCACGTGTCACGAGCGCCGTCCCGGCACGGCTGGACGAACCCGGGAGGAGCCGCGCTCAGAAGCTGTAGCGGATGGATCCGTAAAGGGCCCGTGGTTCCCCCGGGGTGATGAGGCCGCCGGCCTCGAGTTCGCGGTAGGCGAGGTCGAAGACGTTGCGGACGCCTACCTGCAGCGACGCCGCGCCCCCCAAGTGCACCACGCCGGTGACGCTGAACAACGTCCAGGAGGGCAAGACGACCCCGGGCTCGTCGAACGGGCTGTACGGCCCCATCGCGTTCATCGTCAGGCGCAGCTGCCAACGAGCCGCGGGGGGCGCGATCTCTGCCGTGACAAGACCCACGTACTTCGACGTGTTGAAGACCCGCAACCTGTTCAGGTCGGCCACCGCGCTCCCCCCGTCCACGCTGTCCACCGTGGTGAACGTGTTGGACGTGTACCGCGCATCCTGGAACGTCCAGTCGCCGCTCAAGCGCAAGGCCTGCGACGCGCGCACCGCGAATGCGATCTCGACCCCCTGCCGTCGGCTGGCTCCGCCGTTCACGCTGGCCATCGTGACCGGGTTGAACGTCTGGTCGTTGCTGACGTCGTCGCGGAACAGCGCCACGCCGCCCGACACCACGCCGGACGACAGCTTCACGCCGATCTCGTAGGCCCACATCGTGATGTAGGGCAAGGTCGGATCCTCGATCACGCCGTCGGTCTGCCGGAACCCTCGCGAGATGTTCCCGTAAAGATCGAGGCCCAGCGGCAGCCGATAGAGCAAGCCGAACTTCGGGCTGAGGATGGACTTGCTGGCGCTCAGCACGGGCTGCGGAATCACCCCCATCCCCGGGCCGAGACTGCTGTCGGGGGTGTCGCTCGTGGACTGCTGATCGAACCGCAGGCCGAGCGTCGCCCGGAGGCGGCTGGTGAGGTCCTCGCTCCCCTGCACGAACAGCGACGCCTCCCCCTGCACCGCCGGGGAGATGATGGCGTTGGCATCGGTCCGCACGGCGTTGGTCGTATTCCAGTTCTGGTACGACGAGTGGGCCCAGTCATACGCCGCCCCGACCGTGAATTCGCCACGGGGCAGCGCCCAGGTGAGGGCACTGGTCAGCCCGGCCCCCAGACGCCGGTCATCCTCCTCCGTCTGCCCGCCCGTTCCCTCGAACGTGCCCGGCTCGGCCGGAACGGTGAGCAGCAGCTTCCAGCTTCCCTGGGTCGCATAGACCGTGGTCCGCCACGCGAGCGACGGGCCGAGAATGACGCGGAGGCTGAGGCGTTCCTGGCCGCGGAGCTTCCAACCGCGGTCGGTCTGGTTCGTCACGACGTTGTAGTCGTGGGCGGTGAACTGACTGTCGTCCAGGAAGCCGGGCGAGTGCCACTGGGTGGCGTACAGCTCCACCCCGCCATCAAGGGTCGTCATCGGACCGAACTGGTGCACGAGCCGGGCGTGCCCCTGAGCGATGTCGTAGCTGCTGTGCGCCCGCCAACCATCCTCATGGACGGCCCTCAATCCGAGGACACCGTGCGTCGTGTCGTCGCCGAATCCGCTCAGCAGCCCACCTTCCGCCCGACCATACGACGCCGGATCGAGCCACGCGTCCGTGCCGTTCATCTGCTCGATCGTACGGATGTTGACGATCCCCGAGAAGGCGAAGTTGCCGTACACGGCGCTGGTCGGGCCCTTCATCACGTCAACGGACTGGATGGCCTCGGGGAACAAGGTGTTCCAGTCGTCGTAGCCCTCGGCGTGGCCGTTCACGGATTCGTTGAGGGGCACGCCGTCAACCCACGTGGCGAGGTCCGTGGAGTGATCCGAGCTGTAGCCCCGCACCGAGGCGTCCGAGGCGAAGCCCGGGCCTTGCCCCTGGTCGTGGACCTCGACGCCCGCCGTCTGCCGCAGCAGGTCATAGGGGTCGAACGCCGGCGTCTGCTGGATGGCGGCCCGGGTCACGTGCACCGACGTAGCCGGCTGCTGCGGAAGGACGGGAGCGGCCGTAACGGTCACCGGCGCGAGCGTCACCGGCTGCCGTGAGAGCGTGTCGTGCCGGACGCGGCCGGTGTCGGCCGGCTGCGGCGCTTGGGCGATGGCAAGGTGGGGCACCGCCACGAGGGCGAGGCCCACCATCATTCTCGAGAACATCACGACTCCGCGCTTGGCTGGTGGGTGCGGCCACCAGCGATGTCACGTCACTTCGGGGGACGAAGCTAGGCGACTGGCGCGGAGGGAGGACCGAGGGCGGGAGGCTGCCAGAGGCTGACGGCACCGCGCGGCAACCTGTCGCCGCTGGGCGCCGGCAGTGCAACGAGAGACAGCGAAACGGAGAAGTCCCTTGCCGCTGGAACGGGAGCGGCCGGCGCACACGCACTGCACGCGGGGCCGCAACACGGGCAGCACGGGCCGCCAGGCATCGAGCCGTGGGACGGCATCTGGTGCTGGCGGGCACACTCGTCCGCCCGGTCAGCGCCGTGATGCACGGCCTGCTCGGCCATGGCCATCGCCATGAACGGCCGCCCCGCGGCAGTGGCGACGAACAAGACGGCCACAACGGCGAGCGCGCAGCGGCGCAGGGCGTGACGCAGAGTTCCTGACGGCATTTGGATGGTGCGGGAATCTACATCGGCCCTATCGGAATTGAAACGGGCTCCGCTACGGATTGGCGAGACTGGTCTGGAAGAGACGGAGAATGCGCTTGTACTCGTCGGTCCAGCTCGCGCTCGTGCGGAAGCCGTGCGACTCGGCCGGATAGACCGCGACCCACCAGCCGTCCTTCTTCAACTCGATGAGCCGCTCGATCAGCCGCGCCGTGTCCTCGAAGTTCACGTTATCGTCCACGAGGCCGTGGCAGATCAGCAGCTGGCCCTTCAGGCCGTCGGCGAAGTAGATGGGCGAGGAGCGCTGATAGGCGGCGCTGTCGTCCTGCGGCAAGCCAAGGATCGCGGCGGTGTACGGATGGTTGTAGTGCGCCCAGTCGCTGACCGGCCGGAGCGCGGCTCCCGACTTGAAGATGCCGGGGCGCGTGAACATCGCCATCAGCGTGATGAATCCGCCGTACGAGCCGCCGTAGATGCCGATGCGCGACGAATCCACGCCCTGCGTGCGGACGAGCCAGCGGGCGCCGTCCACCTGGTCGTCGAGGTCGCGCCCGCCCATGTGCTTGTAGATCGCCGTGCGCCAGTCCCGGCCGTGCCCCGCGCTGCCCCGGTAGTCCAGGTCGAGCACGACGAAGCCGCGGTCGGCGAGCAGGTGGTGGAACAGGTACTCGCGCGGATACTCGGACCACCACTTGTGGACGTTCTGCAGGTACCCCGCGCCGTGGACGAAGATGACCGCCGCGCCGTTCGGGTGGGCGGGGCGGTAGAGCCGGCCGGGCACGTCGACGCCGTCGCTCGCCGGGATCATGACGAGGTCGGGCACGCGCCAGGGGTAGCGCCGGAACTCCTCGGTGGTGGATTCGGTGATCTGGCGCCGGGCGGCCCGGGGCCGGTCGGGCTGCAGGAACAGCTCCGGGGGATGGTTCGCGGTCGAGAAGAGCGTCGCGAGCCACTTCTCGTCCGGACTCACGACGGCGTCGTGCCGGCCCTCCGCCTCGGTCAGCCGGACCTCGCCCGAGCCGTCCGTGTTCATGGCGTAGATCTGGCGCTCGCCCCAATGCACTTCCGAGGTCTGCAGGTAGAAGCGGCGGCCGTCGGGGGACAGCTCGGCGCTCTCCACCTCCCAGGGGCCCGACGTCAGCGCCCGCGACGCTCCGCCGCTGGCGCTCACGGTGTAGAGGTGGGCCCACCCGGTGGCCTCGGACGTGAACCAGACCGTTTCGCCGTCGTTGAGCCAGCCCGCGTCGCGCGACGGTCCGCCGACCCAGGCGCTGTCGTGGAGATCGTCGAGGAGGCGCACCTTGAAGTCCGGCGCGTCCGCCACCCAGAGCCAGCGGTCGTGGAAGTCCTTCGCGAAGCCGCGCACCAGCGCGTGCCGCCCGTTGCTCGACCAGCCGACGGCGGCGACGTCGGCCTTCCGCTCGCCGAGGCCGGGATCGATCCAGGTCACCGCACCGGTCCTGAGGTCCATCACGCCCGTCTTCTGGATCGGCTGCACGTCGCCGACCTTGGTGCGGTTGGGCCGCGTCTCGACGTAGCCCGAGGCGGTCACCCAGTACGGCAGGACCTGCACCTCGGCGCCGGGGAGACGCTCGAACAGGGTGAAGAGCAGGTACGTGCCGTCGGGCGAGACACGCTCGGCGAAGATGTTCTGGTTCTCTCCCAGGTAGAAGGGCCGCGGCACGCTCGTGGAGTCGGGGCGGCCGCCGCCCGTCATCACCGGACCGCCCGGTGGATTGCGGATGACGTCGAACAGGGCGCGCTCCTGCTCGCCCAGGAAACGCCGCTGGGCCGACGTGTCGGCCGGCGTGTGTGGCGGCGGCGCGCCGTGGCGCACGTCGGTGAGCTGGCGCAGCTCGCCGCCGTCCAGCGCCAGGCTGAAGAGGTTGTCGTCACGGACGAAGTAGACGCTGCGGCCGTCGCCCGAGAGCTGGACGGCGGACGCGAAGCCGGGCATCGCGACGAGCTTGCGCCGCGTGGCGCGTGCGGCGTCCCACAGGTACACGTCGCCGCGATGGGCGTACACCTTCAGGCGCCGGTCCAGCGACCACTCGCCCGGCTCCGGATAGAGCGTGTCCGCGGCGAGCGAATCCAGCGGTTCGCTCTCACCGCCCGACACGGCCACCCGGTACGTGACCTCCGCCGTATCCACCCCCGGCTTCTTCCACCGGAAATAGACCCAGCGCGAGTCGTCGGAGAACGTCACGCGGCTCGGCTCCGTCCCGAACAGATCGGGGCCGCGCATGATGCTCTCGACCGAGAGATCGAACGCCCGCGGGCCGCGAGCCGCGGAGTCCGGTGCCTGAGCACCCAGCGGCGCGACGAGCGCGGCGATCCCGACGAGCGCCGCGCCCGCAGCCGGTCCGGTCAGTCTCATGAACAGAAGTTACGGCTTGACGACGGTCAGCGTTATCCCCGCGAAGGTGCCGACCGAGTAGTCGGAGGCGGCGGCCTCGGTCAGGGAGATCTGGTAGCTGCCGGCCATGCGCGTGTCGGGCACGGTGATCCGGGCGATCTCGCCGGGGGCGAGTCCGGTGCCCTGGGGAGTGATGACGGCCACCCAGGCCGTGTCGCCGGTGGCGGAGGTATCCGAGATGATCCGATAGCTGGCCCCGGTCCCCGCCGTCACTCCGTGCAGCTTCCCGACCACCTTGAACAGGACCGCGCGGTCGGTAGTGCGGGACGTCGTCAGGCGGACCGAAAGCTCGCCGGCCACCGGTCCCTGGTCGCTGCATCCGGCCACTGCGGCCGCGAGCGCGAGCACGACGACGACGTGTCTCACTGGTGGAGCCCCCTGAGGAGCTTCAGCATCACCGGCGACGTCGCCAGACCGGGGTTGCGGTCCAGCCACGCCACCAGGTCGCCGATGTCGAACCGGCCGTTGTTGTTGCCGAGCTTATCGAGGGCGAGAAGCGCCGCCGGGGTTAACGTCGAGGACCCCGTCAGGAGCTGATTCACCACGTCGCTCGGCGCCGCGAAGTTGGCGGTCACGGTGAACGGACGCGTGACCGCGAGCCGCAGCACCGGAGATCCCGACGTGGTGTCGCCCGACCAGCCGAGGAAGCTCTGCCCCGCCCCGGCGACCGCGGTCAGCGTCACCGTGTCGCCGAAGCTGAACGTGGTCCCGTTGGTGGGATCCACGGCGGGACTCGGTGTGACCGCGCCGGTACCCGTCACCAGGAATTTCACGAGGAACGGCCCGAAGGTCACGCGGAACGTCATGGCGCCGAATGGCGCCACCTGCCTGATCGAGTCGATGATCGCGCCGGAGAATCCGCCCGCATTCGTCACCGAGGCCGGGTGCGTCGTCGGACCGAGGCTCGTGTTGTTGCTCGATCCCGGATACGGATCGCCCGCGTCGCCGCGGTCGTTGCAGGCCGCGGGGTAGGTGCAGTCCAGTCCGGTGTCGCCCTTCGCCTCGAGGATCCAGATCCCGTGGGGCTCGATGGCATTGACGGAGTTCCCGTTGTTCAGCGAGCGCTCATCGATCAGCACGGTATCGGTGTGGTAGATCATCAGGCCCGGGCCGGCCATCATCGAGTCCGAGCCGATCGGCTGCCGGTTCTCGAGCAGGAAGAACTCGTGGTCCGGCGTCCCGGCCATCGGCACGATGAACGCCGTGTCCGACACCTCGATCGGGCCGGTCGTGATCGACTGCGACGTCGTGACCGGCACCTCGCTGATCCAGCCCATGAACGACAGGCTCCACGCGCTCATGTGCGCGGGCCGAAACGGCAGCTGCTCGTTGCCGGAGGACATCAGGTCCCAGTGCCCGAGCCCTTCGGTGAGGAAGTTCGGGTCGGTGTCGTACAGATCGGGCAGGCCGAAGAGGTGGCCCGTTTCGTGGGTCACGGTCCCGATCGGCGCCAGCTGTCCCGGCGTACAGCCGTCGTTGCCGCCCTGCCCGCCCTGGATGATGTAGTCGTCGATGACGACCGGGTGGCCGTTGATCGTGGACTTGGTCGTATAGGGACTGAACCCCCAGCCACTCAGCGAGAAGCGGTGCGCCCAGATGCTCTTGCTGGCGGGGAGATAGACCTGGTAGCACTCGCCGCCCACCTGCGGATCGAGGATGACGATGCCCGGCACCTTGCCGGTGTTGGGATCGGCGTAGGGAGAGAAATCCACTCCCAGGGAGTCGGCCCGCGTCAGCATCTCCGTGATGAGGGTCGGCACCCGGCTGTAATCGCAGATCCCCTGGCAGGGCTGCGCGAACTCGGGAGGGCCCGCGTAGAACGTGTCGGGCTGCGTGAGTTTGATCCCGTGTCGGATCACGTTGCCGGTGACCGTCAGCAGCCCGTGCGAGATCTCCTTGTAGTAGGTCGTGATCGAATACGGCGGCGCCGGCGTCGTCCCCCAGAACCTGTTCTGGACCGTCGCGCTGTCCATCAGTGCGCTGTCGGACGTCGTTGTGTTCGAGAAGAACACCATGAACGTCGGATAGCGCAGCGTTCCGCTCACGGCCGTCGCCGTCTGCGGCGAGGCCGCGGCGACGCGCGACTGCGCGTTCATCAGATTGTAGGCGCCCCGCGCCCGCAGCGCCGCCCGGTTCTGCCGCACCAGCCGCGCCTTCTCCAGCCAGCCGGTCTTGAACTCGAACGCGCCGGGATGGCTCGCGGCGAGCTGGTAGAATCCGGCCGGCGGCCGCGCGTGGCCGTGGATCCAGCCGCGGCGCACGATGTCGGCGACGCCCCCCCCCGCCCGTCTGCGCCTGCGCGCGCGCCGCGCCCGCGAGGCACAGGACGAGTGCCGCGAGCGCGACCACCCCCGAGCGCGTACCGCGTCGAGCCACCGGATGCTCCGTTGGGATCGGAATGCCTGCGCCTGCAACGTAGTGAGGTATCAACCTGCCGGAAAGTAACGCGCTTGGGCGGTGGCCCCCGTCACACTCCGGGCGAAACGAGCACCGCGCCGGCCAGACCGGCGTCGAGCGCCACGCTGGCGTAGTCCAGGCGCAGGACCACGGCCGGCCAGCGCCGCTCCACTTGCAGCTCGACGCCCGGCAGGAGGCCCAGCGCCAGGAGCTTCCTGAGGTCGGCGGGGTCCTTCGCCGCCAGGCGCAGGATCGTGCCCCGCTGGCCCTCCGCCAGGCGCTCGAGCGTGGACGCGACGAAGAAATTCTGGCCGATCGGGCACCCCTCGCACCCGGCGGCCGAGCCGCACATCGTGCACTTCATGTCCAGCCTCCCAGGGTCCGCAGCATCCAGCCGACGAGGCCGCCGACGGCGAACGCGATCGTCGTCGCCGCCACCAGCACGGCGAGCGCCACCTTGAGTCCGCGCTCCTTCCGCATCACGAGGAACTGCGCGATGCACGGCACGAACAGCGTGATCGTCACCGCGGCCGTCGTGAGCGACGCCGGGGTCAGGAGCCCCTGCTTCGCCAGCTCGTAGAGGCCGGCGGCGCCGAAGTCGCGGCGGAAGAAGCCGTAGAGGAACGCCGGTGCCGTCCCCGCCGGCAGGCCGATCAGCCGGACCAGCGGCACCAGCAGCGCCGTCGCGCGGGAGAGCACGCCCGTGAGATCGCCCGCCCAGAGCAGCACGCTCGCCAGCAGGAACAGCGGCAGGATCTCCGCGAAGTACCAGCGGACGCGCGCGCCCGTCTTGCGGAGCACGTTCGACGCCTTCGGCATCCGGAGGCGCGGCAGCTCGAGGTAGAAGCTCGGCGGCTCGCCGGGCAGGAAGAGCGCCGCGAGCCGGCCGACCGCCAGGAAGACCAGGACGAGCACCAACGCCCACACCGCGACGGCGCCGGGCCACACGCTCAGGATGCCGAGCACCACGCCGAGCTGCGCCGAGCACGGGATCGCGAGCGCCAGGAGGAGCGTGGCGATCACCCGCTCCCGCTTCGTCTCCAGCGTGCGCGTGACCAGCGTCGCCATCGTGTTGCAGCCGAATCCCAGCACCAGCGGGATCACCGCGCGTCCCGACAGCCCGACGCGCTTGAGCGCGCGGTCCATGAGCAGCGCGAGGCGCGGCAGGTAGCCGGAATCCTCGAGCAGCGCGAAGACGAGGAAGAAGGCCGAGACGATCGGCAGCACGATCGCGACCGCGTACCGGACGCCCAGGGTGATCAGCCCGTAGGGACCCGTGACCAGGTCCCGCAGGACCGTCCACGGAATGACCGTGCGCGCCACGGCGTCGACCGCCGGCGTGATGTACAGCCCGAACAGCACGCGGTCGATCCAGTCCACCGCGGTGCCCGCCGCGAAGGTGCCCACGAACTTGTAGAAGCCGAAATAGAGGACCAGCCCGACGAGCACGAACCCGGTCCACGGCGACAGCACGAGCCGGTCGAGCAGCCGACCGTCGGCCGACGAGGCGCTGTCCAGCGCGCCGGCGGGGACGGCGCCGTCCAGCAGCGCCAGCGCCATCCGCCGCCGCGCCGTGGCGACGGCCACTGCGAAAGCCGCGGCGCCGCCCCACCTGCGGTCGCGCTCGGCGCTGCACTCGGCCCACCGCTCCGGCGCGCGGGAGCGCACCTCCTCCTCGGATTCCTCATCCCCCGCCAGCGCCAGCTCCGGGGCCAGGCGAGCGTTCCCATCCGCGAGGCGCAGGACCAGAGCGCGGAACGGCTCCGGCAGCGCCCACCCGTCGCGCGGAGGCCCGGCGGCCAGCGCCGCTTCCATCACCTCGCTCACGCCCTCGCCCGTCGTGGCCACCGTGCCGATCACCGGCACGCCGAGCCGTTCCGAGAGCAGCGCCAGGTTCGGCGCGCGGCGGACCGCCCGCGCCTCGTCGAGCAGGTTGCAGGCGACCACCAGCGGGCAGCCCAGCGACAGGAGCTGCAGGGTCAACGGAAGACCGCGCTCGAGATGCCCCGCATCCACCACGTGGATGATCGTCTGGCTCTCGCCGCCGACCGCCACGCGCCGGGCGACCCGCTCCTCCTCGGTCACCGACAGCATTCCGTACATCCCGGGCGTGTCGAGGACTTCCACCTGCCGGTCGCCCACCGTGACCCGGCCACGCGTCACCTCGACCGACGTCCCCGGATAGTTGGAGACGACCGCGTAGATCCCCGTCAGCCTACCGAACAGCGCACTCTTCCCGACGTTCGGAGCACCCACCAGCACCAGCCGTCTCAGACTGGTGCCTGCCGGCGCCTTCCCCTGGTGGACTGCTGTGGCCACGGGACTCCCGATTGAGTACCACTCTCAACTGGAGCATCCCGCGTGCCGCGGGGGGTGAGTGGGAGGCGACGCCTACCCGGAGGGAATCCCGAGGACAAAATGCCCCATTCGATCGGGGCGAGGCTTACGGCTGTGTCGCGTGGACCTTCGGAACGATCCAGCCGACGCCGAGGCCGAGCACCGCTCCAGCCACGACGTCGGTGGGGAAATGCTCGCGGGAGACGACTCGCAGGACACCCGTCGCCGCCGCCACGGCGAAGAGCGTGGCAATCTCCGCCTTGTGCTTCCCGGCTATGCCCCTGCGGCTGAGGACGGAGGCGTAGGCGCTCGCAACGGCAAAGGAGAGGCTGGTGTGGCTCGAGGGGAAGCCGCGCCCAGCATCTGGAGTAACCGGACCTGGTACATACATCAGGGGCCGGGGCCGATGCACGAGGAGCTTCAGCGCCATGGTTGCAAACGCCGTCACGGACACCGCCTGCGTGACCACGGCTGCGTCTTCCCAGAAGGGACCCGAACCCTCGCCGCGGCGCGAGAGTCCGAGGAAGAGCAGCCCCAGTCCGGTTTCGGCCGCGGACGTGCCATAGCTGAACACGTTGGCCGCGGCGCGGACCGGTCCGACCGTGCCGCGGTCGATCCCCCAGAGGTGCGAGGGATCGCATGGCGCGCAGGTTGCGTAGGGGAAGCTGTGGGGCCAGAGGACCGGCAGGAGGGTAGCGGCGGCCGTGGTCCCGACGATCACGGCATCCGGCCAGGCGCGGATCCGGAAGCGCAGAGTGGGCGAAACCTGTTGTGCCGCCGCGCCGTACGGGGCCGCGACCGCCAGCAGGACGGCAAAGGTCAAGGCGCGCCTCAACTTGCCTGGGGCCCGCCGACCCGCTACAATCGGTGCTTCGCGCCGAATGGGGGAGTGAGTGGCCACGACACAAGTCGCGCAGCAGATCGCGCTCTTCGACAAATGCCGGAGCTTCACGAAGGCCAAGGAAGTTCAGGCCGCCGGTCTGTATCCATACTTCACCCCGATCTCCGAGTCGGAAGATACAGTCGTCAAGATCGGCGGAAAGAGCAAGGTGATGATGGGGTCGAACAACTACCTCGGCCTCACCCATCATCCGAAAGTGCTGGAGGCGGCGCGCAAGGCGCTGGAGCGGTACGGCTCGGGGTGCACCGGGAGCCGGTTCCTGAACGGCACGCTGGACCTGCACGTGCAGCTCGAAGAGCGGCTGGCCGAGTTCACAGGGAAGGAAGCCGCGCTGGTGCTCTCGACCGGCTATCAGGCGAACCTCGGGCTGGTCTCCGGCCTGGTGGGGCGCGGCGACGTGGTCTACCTCGACAAGCTCGATCACGCGTCCATCGTGGACGGCGCGAAGCTGTCCTTCGGCGACGTGGTGCGCTTCAACCACGGCGACCTGGCGGGGCTGGAGCGGCTGCTCGGGCGCGAGGACCGTCCCAGGGGCGCGATGATCATCGTGGACGGCATCTACTCGATGGAAGGCGACATCGCGGACCTGCCGCACCTCACGCAGCTCGCGCACCGGTTCGGCGCGGCGCTGGCGGTGGACGACGCGCATTCGATCGGGGTCCTGGGGCCGACGGGCGCCGGCACGGCGGAGCACTTCGGGGTCACCGACGACGTGGACCTCATCGTCGGGACGTTCTCGAAGTCGCTGGCGTCGATCGGCGGGTTCGTCGCCGGCCAGGAGTACGTGATCCACTACCTCAAGCACAACGCGCGGCCGCTGATCTTCTCCGCGGCGCTGCCGGCGTCGAACACGGCGGGCGTGCTGGCGGCGCTCGAGATCCTGCGGAGCGAGCCGGAGCGGCGCGAGGCGCTGTGGACCAACACGCGGCTCCTCGCGGACGGGCTGCGCTCCCTCGGCTACGACCTCGGGCACAGCGTGACGCCGATCATCCCCGTGCTGGTGGGATCGCTGGAGCACACGTTCCTGTTCTGGCGCAAGCTGTTCGACGCGGGGGTCTTCACGAATCCGGTGGTGCCGCCGGCCGTGCCGGCGTCGCAGTGCCGGCTGCGGGCGAGCGTGATGGCGACGCACACGAAGGAGCAGATCGACTTCGCCCTCGATGCCTTCGCGGGCATCGGGCGCCAGCTCGGGATCATCAGCTGACGATGTGAGGGCGTTCGTCACCGGAGCCACCGGGTTCGTCGGCAGCCACCTGGCTACCGCCCTGGTCGAGCGTGGTGACACCGTCGTCTGTCTCGCCCGGCGCCCCGAGCAGGCCGCGTTCATCGCCTCGCTCGGGGCGCTCGTCGCTCCCGGAGCGCTGGAGGACGGCGCGGCCCTGTCGGCCGCGCTCAGGGACGCCGAGGTGGTCTACCACGTCGCGGGGCTCACCGCCGCCCCCTCCGAGCAGGCATTCCTCGAGGTCAACGAAGCCGGCACCAGGCGGCTGATCGAGGCCGCGCACCGCGCGGCCCCCCATCTCCAGCGGTTCGTCTACGTCTCCAGCATCGCGGCCGTGGGCCCGGCGCCACGCGGCGGCCGGCTCGCCGAGGACGCCCCGTGCCGGCCGGTCACGGCCTACGGGCGCAGCAAGCTGGCCGGCGAGGCGGTGGTGCGGCGCTCCCCCGCGCTGCCGTGGAGCATCGTGCGGCCCGGCGTCGTCTACGGCCCGCGCGACCGGGAGCTGCTCCGACTCTTCCGGATCACCCGCCTGGGCTTCGCACCGGTCTTCGGGCTGGGGCACCAGCAGGTCTCCATCGTCCACGTGGTGGACCTCGCGGAGGCGATCGTGCGCGCAGCGCTCGAGCCGCGCGCGCTGGGTCAGACGTACCATGTGGCCCATCCGACGCCGGTGACCCAACGGGAGCTGGCGACGGCGGTGGGGCGCGCGGTGCGCGGCGGCCGCGCCCCGCTCGTGCTGCCGGTGCCGGCGCTCCTCGCGGCGCCGATCGTCCGCGCCATCGGGCGGGCGGCCGCGGCGGCGGGGCGCCGGTCGGTCGTGGACGCGGACAAGCTCGCCGAGTTCCTGGCGCCGTCGTGGGCCGCCTCGGTGGAGAAGGCGCAACGGGAGCTGGGCTGGAGAGCGAGCCGCGCCCTGGCGGAGGGGCTCGATGCGACCGCGGCGTGGTACCGGGCGGAGGGGTGGCTGAGCTGAGCGATCGTCTCGGCGCACGGCCGGTGGACGCGGTCACGCGCGTCTTCGTGCTGGCGATGGTCGTCGTGGCGCTCGTCGCCAGCAAGCGCGTCGGCGAGTGGCCTCTGCTCCTCGCCTCCGACGCCCTCGTCCTGGTGCTGCTCGAGCTGCTCGAGCGGGCGCCGCGCACGAGCCGCGTCGCCCGTGTCGCCGCGCTCTGGTACCCCTTCGCCCTCGTGCCCGCGTACTACGGCCAGCTGGGGATCATCGGGTTGGGCGTCGGGCACGCCCGCGACCTCATGGTACAGCGCTGGGAGGCCGTCCTGTTCGGCGGCCAGCCGAGTCTCTCCTGGCACCTCGCGATGCCGGCGCCGGCGCTCTCGTGGGTGCTGCACGCCTGCTACCTGGCCCACTACGCCATCTTCATCGGCGTGCCGCTGTGGCTCTGGCTCCGGGTCGGACGCGAGGAGTGCGAGCGCGCCATCTTCACCATCAGTCTGGCGTTCTTCGTCTGCTTCCTGGCCTCTGCGGTCTTTCCGGTCGCGGGCCCCGGCTACTGGTTCCCCGCCCCGCGCGGCCCGGAGTCCCGCGTCACGACGGCGCGCCTGGTCCACCGGATCATCGATTCGGGGTCGGCGTACGGGACGGCGTTCCCGTCCTCGCACGTCGCGGCATCGTGGGCGGCGGTGCTGATGGCGGTGCGACGCGCGCCGGTGCTGGCCGCCATCCTCACGCCGGTGGCCCTGGGTCTGGCGGCCGCGACCGTCTACGGCCAATTCCACTATGCGGTGGACGCCTGCGCCGGAGCGGCGGTGGCGCTGGCGGCCTACGGCTGCGGGGACTGGCTCAGGACGCGGCTGGCGCGGCCCGCGTTTCCACGGTGAGGTAGGCCTCTCCGCCGAAGCGGTGTCGCAGCTCCCCCACGCCGTGGGGATCCCCCATCACGATCAGCGTCGCCCCCTCCTGGACTCGCGTGTGGCCGTCGGGCTTGAACGTCCATTTCTGGGTGCTCGGCTCGACCAGCGCGAGCAACATCAGCCCCGGGGCGTCGTTGATCTTGAGCTCGGCCACCGGGCGGCCGATGGCCGTCGAGCCCCGCCCGACGCGGATCTCCTCCACGCGCAGATTGCGGTCACGGTCCCGCAGCATCGTGTCCAGGAAGGTGACCACCATCGGCCTGATCATCTCGGAGGCCATGCGCATCCCGCCGATCAGGAAGGGCGAGACGACGGAGTCCGCCCCCGCCCGCCGCAGCTTGGCCTCGTTGCGCGGATCCACGAGCATCGCCACGATCCGGACCGCGGGGTTCATCTGCCGCGAGGTGAGCGTCACGAGGACGTTGTCGCGATCCTGCTCGAGCGCCGCCACCAGCCCGTCGGCCCGCGCGAGGCCGGCTTCCGCGAGGACCTCCTCGTCGGACGCGTCGCCGACGATGTGCGGCAGCTCCCGCTCCACCGCCAGCTGCGGGAGCGTGCTCCCCTGCGGGATCACGGCCACGACCGGCCGCTGGACCCGCAGCAACTCCTCGATGAGGTGCCCGGCGACCACGCCGGCGCCGCACACGATCACGTGATGCTTGAGCTCCGCGATCGCCTGACGCATGCGCTTCCTCCAGAAGACGTGCTCGAGCTGTCCCTCCACCAGGAACGCCGTGATGGCGGAGACGAAGTAGACCAGGATGCCCATCCCGAACAGGATGAGGAACATGGTGAAGATCCGTCCCGCGGGATTGTGCTCCATCGGGATGATCTCGCCATAGCCGACCGTCGTCAGCGTGATGACGGTCATGTACAGCGCGTCCAGCAGCCGGTGCTGGCCGTGGTCGATGATCGTGTAGCCGATGACGCCGACGGCGAAGATCGCCAGCACCGCCAGACCCGCCGTGGCGAGGCGCTGCTTGACCTCCGCGAGCTGTCGATCGGCTTCGGTCACCCGGCTCATTCGTGCTCCCCGGAAACTCGGCAGAAGCTATACCGTTGACGCCCGGCCCGCCAAACCCCATTCTTCCCGCCCGACGGCTCACTCTCAGGCTGCAAAGGACGCCACCGGAGTCCCCATGACGCTCGCCGATCTGCCCGTACTCAATCCATCCACTCCCGGCCGCGAAGCCAAGCGGGCGGTGCTCGTCGCCATCCTGTTCGCCGCCTTCGGCGCGTTGTACGCGCTGGCGCGCGCCGCCGCCGCGGCGCCGCCGGACCTGTCCAGTTCGACCGGCGAGGTCTTCGGCTTCGCCTTCCCGCGCGGCTGGGGCATCGCGGTTGCGGCCTGGTCGGGGGCGGCGCGCTGGCCCACCAGCCTCGCGGGCGCCGAGACCTTCCTGGCGGTGACGGCCACCGTGATCATGGCGATCGCCCTGATCATCGTGATGCACCCGGACATCCTGGCGCGTCAGGGACCGCAGTACGTCTCCCCGGCGCGGCGCATCACCACGGTCGTGGTGGCCTTCGTGATGGCATTCCTGATGTACCGCCTCGTGCTCACCGTGGACAATCTGTTCTCGTTCGACTCCCTGAGCGCGGACCCGGACAAGGCCCGGCGGCAGCTGGTCGGCCTGGGCGCGCTCAGCGCCATCGTGTTCGGCGGCATCTGGTCCTACATCGGCCCGAAGGACTTCGGGCGCCGCATCCCACTGCGGATCTCGCACGGCGCGCTCGGCGGCATCGCCGTGTGGGGCGCGGTCGCGCTGGCGACGCTTCTTTCGAGCCAGGCCCGGGCGTTCCTGAGCAGCGGGCTCGACACCTTCTACACGCTGCTGACCATCGACGCGGCCAACGGATCGCCGGGCGCGACGGCGGGATGGGCGGTCTCGAGCGACGTGCTCACGGCCGCCACCGCGCTGGCCCTGGCGGGCTCGCTCCTGGTCGTCACGGCGCCCCAGTCGCTGGGACCCGGCAACCGGCGCGGCAGCGCGGTGGTGTCGGGCGTGCTCGCCCTCTTCCTCATCGTGGTCGCGGCGACGACGTACAGCACGACCCAGGCGCGGGCCCGGGAAGTCAACGAGAACGTGGTGACCCGCTTGCAGCTCGACCGCAACGCGCCCAGCCGCACGCCGGTGCTGCTCGCCGGCGCGAGCCTGCCGGCCTCGCGGCGGCTCATCGCCCGCCCGCTGTCCACGCCGACGTCGACCGCCGACGACTGCGTCCATCCGGGAAGCGACGAGCGGGTGCTGCCCGCCGACACCAGGGCGAACGAGCAGAAGCTCACGGCCTGGATCGACACGCATCGCGACGAGGTGTCGGGCCTCGCCATTCGCGCCACCAGCTGCCGCGCCGCCATCCAGGCGCTGCGCTGGGAGCCCGAGGCGGCCCGGGCGGGCATCTTCCTCAGTCCGCATCCGGAGCGGACCGGCGCGATGACCTATCTCTACGCGATGTCCGGCATCAACACGCCGGCGCCGGGCTTCACCCGCCAGGTGCTGCGCGCGCTCAGCGACTCGACGAAGTTCGAGTACGGCGCCGAGGCCGCGAAGCAGTTCGCGGACCTGGCGCACGTGGCGGGGGACGCCACCGCGGAGGCCGCGTGGCGTGAGCGCGCCGTCTCCCCGTCCACGGCGGGCGAAGCCGCGACGCTGCGGCCGCGTCCGGCCTACGTGGACGGCACGGTCAGCGGGCGCCTGGCCACGAAGACGCCCGGCTGGCGCATCGCCCTGCTCATCGCCGACGAGCCGGGCCCCGGCGTGGATCCGCTGCTCCAGTCCCCGCGCTCGGAAGGCGCCATCCTGTCGTCCATGGTCACCGCCGTGGACGTCGGCAAGGACGGGCGCTTCAGCTTCACCGGGCTGAGGGACGGCTACTATCAGCTGGCCGCGCTCTCGCCCGAGGGCACCGGCGTCGGCCAGTTCGTGAAGCTGGTCGTGCGGGGCGATCCGGGCGTGTTCCGGCTGGATCCGGCGCGCAAGAACAAGGATCTGGGGACGATCAGCCTGAGCTACTGAGTGAGAGGTGAGAAGACGAAGTGAGAAGTAAAGGCGTGAGAGGGTGCGCATCCCCTTCTCACGCCTTTGCTTCTCACGCCTCACCTCTCACCCTGCGTGTGCAACTCCGGCCCCCTCGTTCGTCTCCCGTACAGACCCCAAACGGGAGATTCCCATGTTCCGACGTCTCGCGCTCGCGGCGGCCCTCGCCGCCCTCGCCGCCCCCGCCACCCCCGCCGCCCGGCCCCTCCGGGCGCAGGGATGGATCCAGCCACCCATCGCCAGGATCGGGCCTTCGCCCATCGTCCGCGTCAGCTCGACCGTCCGCACCCGGATCGACGGGCGCGTGGCCCGGGTCGAGGTCGAGGAGCAGTTCCGGAACGCCGGCGGCGGCCTCGCGGAAGGCAGCTACCTCTACCCGATGCCGGGCGAAGCGGTCTTCACGGACTTCTCCCTCTGGATGGGCGAGACGCAGGTGCGCGGGGAGATGATGAACGCCGATCAGGCGCGGGGAATCTACGAGGAGATCGTCCGTCGGGTCCGGGATCCCGCGCTGCTCACGCTGGAAGGCCACGGGATGATCCGCGCCCGGATCTTCCCCATCCCGCCGGGCGAGACCCGACGGGTCGTGCTCCGGTACACGCAGGTGCTTGAGCGCGCCGGCGACGCGCTCCGGCTGCGCTACACGATCGGCGACCGCGCGTTCAGCGGCGGCCACGGCTACCTCGATCAGCCCGGCAACGCCCCCACGGACACCTTCCGGTACACCGTCACCGTGCCGGACGCCGACGCCTACGGCACGCCCTACTCGCCGACGCACACCGTGACGAGCCGGCGGTCCGGCGGCGACCTGGAGATCACGCTGGACCCCAACGCGTCCGGCGACGTGGAGATCTTCCTCCCGCTGCGGCGCGGCCTGGTGGGCACGAGCGTCGTGACCGCAGCCCCCGCCGGCGAAGACGGCTACTTCATGCTCCTGATCGCGCCGCCCGCCTCCACGGATGCCGCGGTGGTCCCGCGGGACCTCGCCTTCGTGCTCGACGTGTCGGGCTCGATGTCGGGCGAGAAGATCGAGCAGGCCAAGGCCGCGCTCCGCCAGGCGCTGGCGACGCTCGGCCGGTCGGACCGGTTCAAGCTGGTGGCCTTCTCCACGCGGGTCGTGCCGTTCCGGGACGACTACGTGGCCGCCACGCCCGAGAACGTGCAGGCCGCGCGGGAGTTCCTCGACCGCCTCGTGGCCGACGGCGGCACCAACATCGCCGGCGCGCTCGACGCGGTGCTGGGTGCCTCCGCCGATGCCGAACGGCTGCCCGTCGTCGTGTTCGTGACCGACGGCAACCCCACGGTGGGCGAGCAGGCCCCCGACCGGATCGCCGGCGACGCCGCCGCGCGTATCGGCCGCGCGCGCATCTTCACGGTCGGCGTCGGCTTCGACGTCAACACGTACCTGCTCGACCGCCTGGCCGCCGAGGGGCACGGGAGCGCGGAGTACGTCGCCCCCAACGCCAACATCGAGACGGCGATGGGCGAGCTGCTCGGCAGGATCCAGCACCCCGCGCTGGTGAATCTCCGGATCGCGGGCGCGCCGGTCACACTGACGCAGTCCTATCCCGCGAGCCTTCCCGACCTTTTCTACGGCGAGGAGCTGGTGGTATTCGGGCGGTATCGGGGCACCGGCACGGGGCCGGTGGTCGTGACCGGAGAGCGCAACGGGCGCACCGAGCGGTTCATCGCCGACGCGGTCTTCCCCGCCGCGGGGAGCGCCGCCGCCGGAGCGGAGGGGGGCGAATTCGTGCCGCGGCTCTGGGCCTCGCGCCGGATCGGCGACCTGACGCGGCAGATCCGGCTCGAGGGCGCGTCGCCGAGCCTGGTCCAGGAAGTGCGCGACCTGGGGTTGCGCTACGGGATCCTCACCGAATACACGTCGTACCTGGTGCAGGAACCCATGACGGCGTGGACGCGACCGCAGCCGATGCCGATGGCGCCGGCGCTGCGCGGCGGCGCGGGCTCGGCCGGCCTGCAGACCGGGCGCGATGCGTTCGACCGCGCGCAGGCGAGCGCGGCGATGTCGGGGGCGTCGAACCTGGCGGCGGCCGACCACGCCGCCAAGGCGCGGATGGCCGAGCTGGCCGTGGGCGGCGGTGCGGGCGGCGCCGCCGCGCGCGAAGTACGCCGCGCCGGCGGGCGGCTGTTCGTCCGGACCGACGGCGGCTGGACGGACGCGGCGCAGCGGGACAGCTTGAAGGTGGTCGCGGTCGCGCCGTACAGCGACGCGTACTTCGCGTTGGTCCGCGCCCTGCCGGAGATCGCGCCGTGCCTGGGGCTCGGCGACGACCTGCTCATCGCCGGGCGCCGCTCCAGCATCCGGATCACCGCGTCCGGCGCTTCCGCCTGGCGGCCGGGGGAGCTGGAGCAGTTGGTGCGCGCGTTCCGCGGCGCGTGACCGCATGCGGGGAGCGGGAGGAGACGCACGACCGACGTTGGCGAGCTGTACGCGCTCTATCACGAGTCGCTCGTCCGGCTGCTGTATCGCCGGACGGGCGACCGCGAGCGCGCCGAGGACCTGGCCCAGGACGTCTTCGTCCGCGCGCTGGAGACGCCGCCGCTCAACCCGAGGCCGTGGCTGTTCGCGGTGGCGCTGAACCTCGCGCGGGACGAGGGCCGCCGCACGGCGCTCGAGGGCCGGAAGCTGCAACTGCTCAAGGGGGAAGGCGGCGTGGCGCCGGCGCCGGACGCCGCGCTGGAGCAGCGCGAGCGCGCGGCGGCGGTGCACGCGGCCCTGGCGACGCTGAGCGACAAGGACCGGGAGGCGCTCCTCCTCAAGGCGGAGGGGTTCAGCTACGACGAGATCGCGGCGGCGCTCGGCCTCGCCAGGGGGGCCATCGGCACCACGCTGGCCCGCGCACGCCGGAGACTGGTGGAGGCCTTTCGCGAGCAAGGACGGGTGAGCGATGTCGCACGTTGACGACGGCAGGCTGAACGCGCTGTTGGACGGCGAGCTCGACGCGGCGGAGGCCGACGGGGTCCGCGCGCACATTGCCGCGTGCCCCGACTGCGCCAGGCGGCTCGACGAGGCGAAGCGGTTCCTCGCCGGCGCCGCCGATCTCCTCGGGGCGCTCGACCTGCCGGCGACCGTGAGCGCTCCCGCGACCCCGGTCCGCCGCGTCTCCAGGACCGCCAAGGAAGTCGCGATCGACATCGATGGGGCCACGCACAAGAGCCCGGCGATCCGCCCCAACCTGCCGGAGCCGGCCGCGAGGGCCGCCCGACCGTACTTCGACGTCACGAGCCTCGCCTGGGCGGCGATCATCGTGCTGGCCCTCGGCGTCGGGTTCCTCGCCGACGAGGTCAGGCACACGCGTGGCGGGAGCACGGCGGTCGGTGAGGGCCCCGCCGGCCGTGCCGGGGCCGCGGCCCCGGTCGCGGCGCTCGCGCCGGCGGAGCCCCCGGCACGCGGCGGCGCGAACCCCGCGGCCCTCGAGGGCGCCCCCGCCCCGTCCGGACGCACCGCCACGGCGTCGCGAGCGCATGCGGCCCCGGCCGCCGGCGCCAAGACCGCGGCGCCGTCTTCGGGCAAGCGCCTCGTCACCGCGCCACGGACGTTCCACGGGCAGCCCGCGCGCGCAATGGCGGCGAACGATCTCGCCGCCGCCGCGGGAGCGGGAGCCCGGACGCGCGAGCCGGAGGCGGTGAGCGCCCGCTCGCCGGCAGCCCCGGCCCTGTCCGCCGCCGCGAACCGACCAGCCGCGGAAGGGGCGTCGGCTCCGCTGGTGGGAGGCCTGGCCGCGCCGAGCCCCGCGCCGGTGGCCTTCAGACGCGTCACCCTGGAAGAGGCCGTGGCGCGTCTCAATGGCGTCATCCGGCTGATGGACGGCAGGCGCTTCGTGCAGGTGCAGCTCGGGCCCGGGAGCCTCGTGCCCGGCGCGGACCGCGCCCGCGAGCTGGTGCGGCTGACCTACGTGGACTCCGCCGGGCGCCGGCTCGTCCTCGACCAGCAGCGCATCGCGGTCCCCGCGGCGGGCGGCGTCGTCTCGCCCGACATCGGCATGGGACCGGGCGATACGCTGACGACCGCCGTTCCGGGCGGCGGCGTGCGCGTGCGCTGGATCAGCGGGACCTTCTGGCTGTCGCTCACCGGCGACGTGCCGCCGGAGGAGCTGCGGAGGCTGATGGAGCGGGTGCGGTAGGGGCGGTCAGCCCTCGGGCAGGACTCCGCTCACGATGCCCTGCTGCAGCTGATCGAACTCGGTGGCCCGGTTGGCCGACGCCAGATTCACCATCACCGCCCCCGCCAGCTTGTGGCCGCGGGTGTACAGCGCGGTGAAGTTCGGCGCCGTGAGGCCGGTGTCGCCCTTCGTCTCGACGCTGTCCGGCTTGTCGGTGTCGCCCAGGACGTTGATCGTGACGTCGAACAGGTCGGAGAAGAACGCCGACTGGTGGAGGTAGGCTTCCTCCGCGCCGGCCATGTTGCGGCCCGCCTGCTTCCCCTGCGCGAGTGCGTTGTCCCAGTGCTCCAGCCGCCGCGGCTGGCGCGTCACCGGGTCCGGGAAGCGGGCGATGTCGCCCGCGGCCCATACGTTCGGCCCGTTGGTCTCGAGCCGCACGTTCACCACCACGCCGCCCCGGTCGATCGCGAACCCCGACGTGGCCAGCCACTCGGTGTTCGGCTCCGCCCCGACGCCCGCGACGACCACGTCCGCGGGGAACTCCTGCCCCGTCTCGCTGGCCACGCCCACGACCTTCCCGCCCGCCGCCTTGATGCGCGCGACGCGCACGTTGGTCTTGACCACCACGCCGTGGTTCTCGAGGTACCGCTTGAAGAAGTCGGAAAGGGCCGGATCCGTGAAACGCCCGTAGACGGTCTGCCCCATCTCGAGCACCGTGACCTCGGCGCCGAGCCCGCGCGCGGTCGCCGCCACCTCCATCCCGACGAAGCTCCCGCCGACCAGCACGACCTTGACCCCGGGCTTCAGCGCCGCCTTCAGCGCGGTGGAGTCCGCGAGCGTCCGCAGGAGGAAGAACCCGGGGACGTCGGTGCCCGGGACGTTGAGGTGGCGGGCCCGCGAGCCGGTGCACACCAGCAGCCGGTCGTAGGGCAGGCGCTCCCCGTTCTTCAGCGTGACGCTGCACTTGCCCATGTGCACCGACTTGGCCTCGACGCCCAGCCGGTAGCGCACGCGGTTGTCCCGGTACCAGAGCGCCTCGTGCACGCGCACCGATTCCAGCTGCTCGCGGCCGGCGAGATAGCCCTTGGAGAGCGGGGGGCGGTGGTAGGGCAGCTCCCGCTCCGCGGACGTGACGACGATCTCCCCGTCCCGGTCCAGCTCGCGGATGCCCTCCACGGCGCTCGCCGCGGCGAGGCCGCCTCCGACGATCAGATAGCGTGTCATTGAGCCCCTAAGGTAGGGCAAACTCTCTGGAGAGCAAGAGTTACGAGCGTTCGGAGATCGGGAGAGTTGCGACGCGCCCGGCGTTCCCGACCCGGCTCGCGCCTAGTGGTGGCCGGCGCCCTCTTCCTCGATCCGCGTGAGCAGCCGGGGCGAGACGATGGGGTATCGCTGCGCGAACCACACGTGGGCCAGTCCCCAGAGGCCGGCGAAACCGGCCGTCACGAACAGCTCCGGCCAGCCCAGCGGCGCGCGGGTGGCGCCCTGCGCGATGGACGGCACCACGAACACCCAGCGGTCCAGCCAGAGCCCCACGAGCGAGATGACGGCGAAGGTCCCGAGGATCGCCGGCGTCTTCTTCGGCACGACGCCCATCAGCCCCCAGAACGGAATCACGAAGACGAGAATCACCATCAGGATGCCGATGGGCCGCCACGGCTGCGCCGCGATGCGCAGCATCATGAAGCTCGTCTCCTCGGGCATGTTGCCGTACCAGATCACGATGAACTGCGAGAAGAACAGGTACGCCCAGAAGACGGTGAAGCCGAAGCAGAGCTTGCCGAGGTCGTGCAGCACCTTGGGGGTGACCAGCGACTCGAGGCCGAGGTGCCGCCGCCAGAAGATGGTGGTGAGAGCGAGGGTCATCAGCCCCATCAGCCAGGCGGCCATGAAGAAGTAGGCGCCGAGCAGGTTCGACAGCCAGTGCGGCGCGAGCGACATGATGAAGTCGAACGCCACGATGCTCATCACCACCGCGTACGTCACGACCAGGCCCGGCGCGAGCCGCGTGAGGCGGGCCTCGATGCGCGCCAGCTCCTCGCCCGTGGCGACGTCGGCGCGCAGGGAGTCGCGCACGAACCAGAACGACAACCCGTACATGAACAGCAGCCCGACGCCGACCCGTCCGAACGCGAACCAGTCGCGCAGCCAGAGGCTCTTCGGCCACTCCTCCACCGGCGCGTTGATCCACGGGAAGATGTGGGAGCGGCCGAGCCAGAGGACCAGGAAGAGGACGAAGGAGATCGGGAGGAACGCCGCCGAAGCTTCGGCGATGCGGCGCAGCGAGTGGCTCCAGCGGGACTTGGAGATGACCTGCGTCGCGGCGAACAGGATGCCGGCCTCCGAGAGCCCCGTCCAGTAGAGCCAGTTGACGTGGAAGGCGCGCCAGGCCCGCGCGTGCGACGCGCCGTGCACGAGGAGCAGGAAGCCCGCCGTGCCCACGAGCGCCAGGAGCGTGAGCAAGGGCACGAGCCAGGCGGGGAGCGGCCGCTCGAGCCGCCGCAGCGTCTCCTCGCGCACCCCGTGGCCGGACGCCGTCTGGCTGCTCATTGGAGCCCCTGCAGCTTCCTCACGTAGTTGACCACGTTCCACCGGTCCACGCCGCGGATCTTGTCGCCGTACCTCGGCATGATCCCGCGACCCTGCTTGATCATCGCGTAGATGTAGCCGTCGCTCCGGGCCTTGGTCGCGTCCTGGGTGATGTCGGGCGGCGGCACGAACTTGGGCACCACCGTCCCGTCGGAGTGGCCGGCCGGACCGTGACACACGATGCAGTAGGTGTCGAAGAGGATCTGCCCGCGCTCCAGCGACGCCGCGGTGCGCGGCACCGGATTCACCACGTGCTTGAGGTCGGTCGACATGTCGAGCGAGTCCTCGTGGCCCGTCGTGGGCACGCTCCCGGCCGGCGGCATCCGCGGCTGCGCCTCGAACGGCCGCACCGCCACCTGTTTCGCCATGTTGGTGAACCACGGCACCTTGGCGATGGCGTTGTCGAGCGTGGTGCACCCCGACCCGGCCAGCGCGAGAACCAGCGCGGCCCACACGGCGCCGTGCGTCCGTGCGTCCGTGCGTCCGTGCGTCCGCGCCTCAGGCATCCCGCACCTCTTCGGCGCCGGCGGCGCGGAAGATCTCGCGCGCGGCGGCCAGCTGGGCGGGCCCGCCCAGCGCCACGACCCCGATCTTGTCGTCGCTGAAGCGCGGGTCGTAGCCCACGGCGCCCCCCAGCTTCGGCAGGCCCGCCAGCAGGAACATCCCTGCCACCGTCACGAGCGCGCCGATCAGGATCGTCGTCTCGAACCCGATCACGATGAAGGGCGGCCAGGAGACGATCGGCTTGCCGCCGGTGACCAGCGGCCAGTCGAGCGAGGTCGAAATGGCGTAGAAGAAGCCGAACGCCGTGCCCGCCAGCGCCCCGAACAGGGTGAAGAGACGGACCGGGCTCTCCTTCTTGGCCAGCACCTCCGCCAGCTCGGGACGCGGCGCGGGCGAATAGACGCGGTAGTTCGCGTAGCCCTGGGCCTTCAGCGCCTCGAGCGCGGCCACCGCCGCGTCGAGCTGCCCGAACACGCCGACCACGCAGGCCGGGGCGCTCACCGGTGGGCTCCCGCCTGCACCGGCACGGGCAGCCCTTCCTTGACCTCGGCGATGGCCACCGCCGGGAAGAACTTGATGAACAGCAGGAACCACATCGAGAACCAGCAGAAGCTGCCGATGAGGATCCCCAGCTCCGGCCACCGCGGCACGTAGTACGACCACTGCCACGGCTCGTACTCGTGCGAGAGCCCGGTCACGATGATGACGAACCGCTCGAACCACATCCCGATGTTGATGCCGATCGAGATCACGAACAGCGCCGTGAGGCTGCTCCGGATCTTCCGGAACCAGAGCAGCTGCGGCAGGAAGGCGTTGCAGCTGAGCATGATCCAGGTCGCCCACCAGTACTGGCCGAAGGCGCGGTTGTAGAACGACGCGCGCTCGAACGGGTTGCCGCTGTACCACGCCATGAAGAACTCGGTGGCGTAGGCGTACGTCACGATCATCGCCGTCAGGAGGCACAGCTTCGCGAGGCTGTCGAAGTGCTTGACCTCGATGTAGCGCTCCAGGTGGAACGCCTTCCGGAGCGGCACCAGGATCGTGATCACCATCCCGCAGCCGGAGTAGATCGCGCCGGCGACGAAATACGGCGCGAAGATCGTGGCGTGCCACCCCGGCACGATGGCCATCGCGAAGTCCCACGACACCACGCTGTGCACCGACAGCACCAGCGGCGTCGCGAAGCCGGCCAGGTACAGGTACATCTTGCCGAAGTGCCGCCACTCGCGGTCGGAGCCCTTCCAGCCGAACGACACGAGCCCGTACAGCTTCTTCCGCCACCCCGCCGCCCGGTCCCGCACCGCCGCCACGTCGGGGATCAGCCCCATCAGGAGGAAGGTGCTCGACACCGTGAGATAGGTGGAGATGGCGAAGACGTCCCACACCAGCGGGGAGCGGAAGTTGGACCAGAGCCCGCGGAAGTTCGGGTACGGGAAGACCCAGTACGCGTACCAGGCGCGGCCGAGGTGCAGGATCGGGAAGAGACCGGCGGTCATGACGGCGAAGACGGTCATCGCCTCCGCCGCCCGGTAGATCGAGGTGCGCCACCCGGAGCGGAACAGCAGGAGGATCGCGCTGATCAGCGTGCCGGAGTGCGCGATGCCGACCCAGAAGACGAACGTCGTGATGTACGTGCCCCAGAAGATCGGGGGCTGGTAGCCGGTGACCCCGAGGCCGTAGCGCAGCTGGTAGCCCCAGCTGATCGCGCCGAACAGCAGGCCCACGAGGATGACGGACATGCCGGCGAAGTACTTCTTCCCCGGCGGCCTGAGGGTCTGGATGATGTCGTGGGTGACGTCGCCGTAGGTCGGCGCCGGCGTGGACGGGACGGGAGCGACGAGGGTCGCCATCGCGTCAGGCCTTCCCGTCGTCGATCACGCGCTCCAGATACGTGATCCCCGGTCTGGTGTTGAGCATCTCGAAGACCCGGTAGCCACGCGCGTCCGTCTTGCTCCGGCTGACGCGGCTCGCCGGATCGTGGGCGTCGCCGAAGACGATGGCGTCGGCCGGACAGGTCTGGACGCACGCCGGCGTGACGTCGCCGTCCGCCAGCGTCCGGTTCCGCACCTTGGCGTCGTTCTGGGCGAACCGGATGCGCTGGACGCAGAAGGTGCACTTCTCCATCACGCCCTTGGTCCGCACGGTGACGTCGGGATTCAGCTGCAGGTTGAGCGGCTCGGGGAACGCGAAGTAGGGGCCGCCGACCGTGCCGTAGTCCCACCAGTTGAAGTAGCGGACCTTGTACGGACAGTTGTTCGCGCAGTAGCGCGTGCCGACGCAGCGGTTGTAGACCTGGCCGTTGAGGCCGTCGGGCGTGTGATACGCGGCGTACACCGGGCAGACCGGCTCGCACGGCGCGTTCTCGCACTGCTGGCAGAGCATCGGGATCTGGCGCACCTGCCAGTCCGTGCCCGCCGTGTCGCCCTCCAGGTAGCGCTCCAGGCGGATCCACGCCATGCCGCGGTGGCGCTGGGTCTGCTCCTCACCCACCACCGGCAGGTTGTTCTCCGCGTAGCAGGCGGTCATGCACGCCGAGCAGCCGGTGCAGCGGGAGAGGTCCACCGTCATCTCCCACTTGGGCTGCGGCTTGGCGTACTCGCCGACGAAGGCGCGCTGCTGCTGCGACGCCGCCGCCGCCGCGATGGCCGCGCGCTCGGCGTCGGTGACCGTCGCCTCGGGTGCCGCCTCCACTTCGCCCCGCAGGGCCGCGGCGACGCTCACCGCACGGGAGACGCCGCGGCCGAACTGCCGGGCGCTGCCCTCGGTGGTGGCGAGCGGCACCGCGCGGCCGGTCCTGGTCAGCGTCACGCGGGTGGAGCAATAGGCCAGCGCGCCGGACGCATCGCTGGCCTCGGCGCCCAGCAGATCGAGCGGGTTGACGCCGCGGCCCTTCGCGGTGCGGCCGTACTCCGTGTGGCCCTGCCCGATCGGCATCGCGACCACGTCGCGCCGCACGCCCGGATAGACGTACACCGGCGCCTCGACGCGGCCGTGCGGCGAGGAGACCGCGACGACGTCGCCGTTCGCCACGCCGAGGGTGCGCGCCGTGTCCGGGTGCACCTCGACCCAGGTCTGCCAGGCGATCTTGGTCGCCGGGTCCGGCAGCTCCTGCAGCCACCCCTTGTTCGCGCCGCGCCCGTCGAACAGCGCCGCCGAGGGGTAGACCACCAGCACCGGCGCCGCGGCGTCGCCGTCGAACGCGGGCGGCTGGTACGTCAGCTTGGCGAAGTCGGACACGAGATAGGCGGCGTGCTGCGGCGCGGGACCGAACTGGCCGCCGTGCTGCAGCGCCTGCTCGAGCGCCGCCGGCGCCAGCCCCTTCGCCGCCAGATCACGCGCCGACGTGGCGCCCCCGCCGACTTTCTTCCCCGCCTTGTCCGCCACCGCCAGGAGCACGTCCGCGCTCTGGCGCGTGTCGAACACCGGCGTCATCGCCGGCTGCACAAAGCTGCGGCTGCCGGCGACCGTCTCCAGCACGCCCCACTGCTCCAGCGGCGTGTGGTCGGGGAGGATCAGGTCGCACAGCGCCGCGGTCTCGTCGAGGTGACTGGCGAACGCCACCTTGAGGCCGACCTTGCGGAAGGCGTCCGCGAACGCAGCCGCCTTCGGCAGGGTGAAAGCCGGGTTCGCATCGTGCACCAGCGCCACGTCCACGGTCCCGCCCTGCATCGCCGCGACGAGCGCGGTGGCGTCGTGATAGCGCGAGAGCCGGTCCAGAGAGCGCCCCGCCTGGAAGCGGACGGTGCGACCCACGTTGCCCGCGACGTAGTTCAGCAGGTGCACCGCGACCGCGGTCTGGGTGGCCGCGCGGTGCTGGAGCGCGACGCCGCCGCCCACGGCCAGGCTGGGCTGGGCCGCGGTGAACTCCCGCGCGAGGCGGTCGATCGCGGCCGCGTCCACGCCCGTGCTCTCCGCCACGCTCGGCGCGGTGAAGCGCCCGAGGAAGCCGCGCACGCGGTCCGCTTCCGCGCCGGAGAGGTGGGCGCGGCCCTGCCGGATCACGCTCGCGGCGATCCCCAGGGCGAGCAGCCCCTCCGTGCCCGGCTTCGGCGCGATCCACTCGTCGGCGCTGAACGCCGTGAGGCCGCGCCGCGGCTCCACGGCCACGAACCGCGCCATCCCGCCGTCCTTGAAGCCGTGCGCCTCGGCGAAGGCGCGCGTGTACTCGACCGGCGAGATCCACGTCTCCAGGAAATCCGCGCCGAAGGAGAGGATGTAGCGGGCCGCGGCGAAGTCGGCTTCCGGGACCGACGCGACGCCGAACGCCAGGCGGCTCGCCTCGCGCAG
Organism: uncultured Gemmatimonadales bacterium; assembly: GCA_963835535.1. GTDB lineage: Bacteria > Gemmatimonadota > Gemmatimonadetes > Gemmatimonadales > JACORV01 > Fen-1245. Next base: position 113,698 of record CAWIFL010000009.1, on the reverse strand, counting down.
CGGCTCGTAGGCGAACGCCTCGTAGCGCAGCCGCCGCGTCGAGCGGAACGCCCGCAGCCACTCGTCGTAGAGCCCGTCGAGCACGCCGCTGTCGGCTCCCGTGATCAGCGCGACGCGGTCCGGCCCCGACGCCGCCGCCGCGCCCAGCGCCTCGGCCAGCTGCGCGATCGCCGCGTCCCAGCTCACCGGCTCCAGGCCGCGCGTCGTGTGGCGGAATGGCCCGCGGATGCGGTCCGGATCGTAGAGACCCTGCAGCGACGCCTGGCCCCGGGCGCACAGCTTCCCGCGCGAGACCGGGTGTGCCGGGTTCCCCTCGACCTTGATGGCGCGCGCTTCCCGCGTCTTCACGTGGATGCCGCACCCCGCCGGGCACTCGCGGCAGGTGCTCGCGTAGAAGGTCGGGATGCCCGGAACGACGTCGTCCGGAGGCGTCACGTAGGGCAGCAACCGGTCGGACGACTCCGACGAGCACCCGGCCGCCAGTCCGGCGCCCGCCGCCCCCGCCACCTGAAGGAACCGCCGTCGCTTCATCGCGCTCCCTAGAAATGGCAGCGGGTGCAGTCGCGCGTCACGCCCCGCTTCATGTGACAGCTCGTGCACCAGCCCATGGAACTCACGTTGACCGCCTGGAAGACCCGCGGCATCTGCTGGATGTTACCGTGGCACGTCTGGCAGGCGAGCCCGGCCGCCACGTGGCGCATGTGCGGGAAGTGGGCGTACTCCGGGATCTTATTGATCCGCACCCACGGCACCGACTGCCCCTTGGTGTAGTAGTCCCGCAGCTTCGCGATATCGGCGTTCGGATTCCCCGCGCTGTCCGGCGCCGACGTGATGAGGTGGCACCCCATGCAGGTGCTCAGCGATGGGATGTTCACCGTCCAGGAATTGGCCGCGTTGTTGTGGCAGTAGAGACAGGGAATGCGGTACTGGCCTGCGTGGATGTCGTGCCGGTAGAAGATGGGTTGCACCGGCCCTTTGAGGCGGCGCGGCAGCGCCGGCCACGTTCCGCCCGGACGCACGCCCGTGAGGCTCGAGTACCCGCCGCCCCCCGACGCCGGCAGCGGCCCCAGCCCCGTGTCCATCTGGATCGCAGTCGCCGGCGCCGGCGCCCCCTGACCCCTCGCCAACGAAATGCCGGCAAGTGCTGCAGCAGAACCGAGCAGCACCATGCCGGCGATTGAGAAAATCGTGCGCTTCATCCATCCCCTATGCAAAGGGGGAGCGTCTTTCACGATGTGGGGCGAGGCGGCGAAATTCTACTCGCAGCCGCGGGCATTTACAAGTGCCGGCTGGTCGCCTTGGCTGCTGCGGCCGCGCCGTCGCGCCTGAGCAGCAGGATGACGCCGCAGCCGACGAGCAGCAGGCTGAGGAGCTGCCCCATCGACAGCGGCCCGAGCACGGTGCCGAGCGGGTGCGACGGATTCACGAACTGCGCGTCGGGCTGCCTGGTGAACTCGATGAGGAAGCGCGCCGCGGCGTACAACAGGAGGAAGAGCGCCCCCAGCTTGCCCGTCGCGAGCCGCTCGTGCCGGCGGAGGTAGATCCACCAGAGCACGACGAAGATGACCAGCCCCTCCAGAACGGCCTCGTAGAGCTGTGACGGATGGCGGAGCGGCACCTGGGGAGCGAGCGCCGCCCACGCGCCGCTGGCCCTGAGCGCGGCGTAGGCGCCGTGCCAGTTGAGCGCGCCGGCGCGCGCCAGCTCCGGGGACAGCGCCTGCGCCGCCGGGTCGGTCGGGAACCGCATCCCCCACGGCAGCCACGCCGGCGCGACGCGGCCGAACAGCTCGCCGTTGATGAAGTTCGCGATCCGCACCGCGAAGATCCCCGGCGGTGCGGCGAGCGCGAGAGCGTCGGCGAGCCTCCCCCACGACACCTGGCGACGGCGCGCGAAGAGCACCGACGCGACGAACACGCCGGCCAGGCCGCCGTGGAACGACAGTCCGCCCTCCCACAGCTTCACCAGCTCGACGGGATGCGTCAGCATCCGCGGATCGTAGAACACCGCGTAGCCGAGCCGGCCGCCGAGCAGCACCCCCGCGACCAGCCAGCCGATGAGGTCGCTCACCGCCGCCTTGGTGAGCGGGAGGAAGCCGTCCTTGACCAGCTTGTCGAGCAGCAGGCTCGCGACGATGAACCCGACCAGGTAGCCGATCCCGTACCAGCGGATGGCGAGCGGCCCGAGGCGGACGGCGACGGGATTCCAGCCGGGGAAGGCGATCTCGGCGAAGATCATCCGGAATTCTACTCGGCGAGGGCGAGCCGGGTCAGCGCCGCCTCCGGGAGACGGAACGGGAAGTGGGTGCCGAAGACGAAGCGGTCCTTGCCGACGGTGCGATGGAGCAGCGCGAGCTGATCGTCGGGCGGCCCCCAGAGCCACGCGATGTCCCAGCGGACGCGCGCGGCCTCGGACGGCGTCGAGCCGAAGTGGACTTCCTCGATGAGCGCGCGGTCGGCGTTGGTCACCAGGAGGTTCACCTCCGGATGGGCGCGCACCACCGCGCGCACGTCGGCGCCGAGCAGCTCGGGAGCGACGTCGAGCCGGTGGCGCTGGCGGCCGTCCTCCAGCCGCACGGTCAGCACGAGCACGAGCCCAAAGCCCGCGCACGCCGCCGCCAGCGCGCGCATCTCCGCTCCGGCCGCTCCGAAGCCGTAATGGGTCGGGTAGGTCCGCACCGCCGGAGCGCCTTCCCGCTTCGCCCGCTCCACCTCGCGCTCCCATCCCGGATACGCCGGGTTCACGGCGGGGACGGGCAGCAGGCGGGCGCGGTGCGGCGCCAGTGACCGGAGCAGCTCGTCGTTCCCGGCCGCGACGTCGCGGTAGAAGATGCTGGGCACGTGCCCCACCCACGCACGCGCGACCTCGAGGCGCGCCAGCTCGGCGGCGAGCCGCTCCGGCGTCGGGTCCGGCAACGCCCGGAACGGATACGGCCCGACCAGCGCGTTGTGGTCTACAAGCTCAGGCGGAAGAGCCGCGCGGCGGTCTTCCATCGGATCCCCTCCAGTGCTTCGGGCGCGAGCCCCATCGTCTCCAACGCGCGCAGCTTCGCCCACCCCGTGTCCATCGTCAGGTCGCAGCCCCACAGCAGGCGCTCGGCGCCGACGCACTCCAGGCACAGCTCCAGCATCCCGCGGTCCACGCCGCTGCCCGAGAGGTCCACGAAGACGTTGGGAACGCCGCGGAGCGCGCGCAGGGAGTGCGCCCAGTCCCCGCCCCCGCCGATGTGCGCCAGGATGAAGTGGGTGGCCCGGTGGCGGGCGGCCAGCGCGAGCAGGTCGAGCGCGTCGGAGATCTCCTGGTTCGGCACCTCGCGCGTGCGGTGCTGCCACGCGTGCTGGAGCACCGGCACGCCGCGTTCGCCCGCGAGAGCGGCGATCGGATCCAGGAGCGGGTCGCTCGCGCGCCGGCTCGCCGCGAGCTTGACGCCCACCATCCCCGCGCCCAATCCGCGCTCGATCTCCGCGATCGCGTGCGCCGTGTAGTTCGGATTCACGGCGACGTACCCCTTCACCTGCGACGGGTGCGCGCGGACGATCGCGCGCATCGCCTCGTTCCCCGCGGTGACGTCATCCGGCGAGGAGAAGTAGATGGGCGACGTACGGCCCCAGCTGCCGAGGATCGAGGCGATGTGGAGCGTGATCCCGATCCGGGCGCCGGCCGCCAGGCGGCTGCGGTTCAGCTCCTCCCAATCGGCGCGTGGAGAGGCCGCGTGCGAGAAGTGCGCGTGCACGTCCACCAGGGGCCCGCTCACCGCGGCGCCTCCGACAGCACCTCCCGCACCGCCCTCAGCGTCTCGTCCACGTCGCTCCGCTCGTGACTCAGGCTCGGGAAATTGTAGCCGCCCCGCTTCAGGAGCACACCTTTCCTTACGCACGCCAGGAGGAATCGGCGCTCGCGTTCGCTTTCTCCGAAGCGCAGGAACCACATCTCGGGCAGGCCGCACAGCTCGAGCCCCGGCGCGGCGAGCGGCGCGAGCCCGTCCAACACGGCGCCGCCGATCGCCGCCAGGTGCCGCGCCACGTCGGTCTCGGCCCACACGTCGAGCACGGCCTGCGCGGCCGCGAGCGCCACGAATTCCGTGGCGAGCGTCGAGGAGATCCAGGTGCTGCGCACCGCCGCCATGAGGTCGGCGCGCCCCACCACCGCCGCGAGCGGGAACCCGTTTGCGATCGCCTTGCCCAGCACCGCCAGGTCGGGCGTGACGCCCCAGCGCGCGGCCGCCCCTCCCTGGCCCAACCGGAAGCCGGTCTTGATCTCGTCGAAGATCAGCAGCGTGCGCTCGCCCGCGAGGCGCCGGGCCGCTGCGAGCCACGCCGCCGAAGGCGCCCGCTCGACGACCGGTTCCAGCAGGATGGCGGCCGGAGGACCGCCGCGCGCGACCGCAGCCTCCAGCGCCGCGACGTCGTCGAACGGCACCGTCGTCCAGAGTGACGCGGTGGCGGCCGGCACGCCCGCGCCGATCGTCGGCCCGTCGAGCCAGCCGCTGTACCCGGCGTGCACCACCCGGTCCCGGCCGGTCGCGACGCGCGCGATGCGCACCGCCGCCGCCACGGCCTCCGCGCCGGTCTTGAGGAAGCGCGCCTGCTGCGCGCCGGGATAGGCGGCGCAGAGCCGCTCGGCGACTTCGACCTCGAGGCGGTGCGGCAGCGGCCCCACCGCGCCGTCCCGGACCGCGCGCTCCGCCGCCTCTACCACCCTCGGGTGCGCGTAGCCCAGAGCGACGGCGCCCAGCGCCATCGTCCAGTCGAGCAGGTCGAGCCCGTCGGACGTGCGGACCCGCACGCCTGAGCTGCGGATGAGGTGCGTCGGCCCGCCGGGGCCGCCGAACATCGCCTCCGGCGCCTTGGAGCCGGTCGAGGTGAATCCCGCCACCGCCGCCGCAGCGCGGCGCGCGAGATCGTCGGAGCGGCCTCCGGCCCCGCGCGTCACTTCAGCGCTCCGCCGCCACCAGGGGGAGGTTGTGCGTGAGCGGCCGGTCGCCCGCCAGATAGAGCCGCGAGCCCTGCGCGCCCGACCAGACCAGCTGCGCCGTGCGCCGCTCGCGATCCTCGCGGATCCGGTTCACGTAGAGATCGAAAGCAAAATCCCCCACGTCGTCCGACAGCTCGATCGCGCAGGTGACGCGATAGCCGCGGTCGGTCGGCTGCCACGCGCCCTGGACCATCTCCGGCGCCGCGTCGGTGCCGGGGACGGCGGAGACCTTCAGCCGCGATGGATCGTCCGGGTCGGGCACGACGAGCCAGCCGAGGAACGTCACCGCCGCCACGTAGACCTGGATCCCGTCGGAGTGGATGTCCGGATTCTCGTTCTCCCACTCGGGGTCGGGCGCGCCGCGCCGGCGGAACGCGGGCTCCGGCGCCGTCACCTCGACCGCGAGGTACAGCGTCGTGCCCGCGTGATTGAGCCAGGCGCGCGCCGAGAACGCTTCCGGGCCCGCCCACGGCTCCTCGGCGCGGCGGAACTGCGCGACGCGATCGAGGGTGAGCGGCGCGTCGAGGCGGAAGCCCTCGAGCGTGCCGTCGAGCGCGGGCGCCTGCTGCACCGCGAGGCTCCGCGCCGCAGCGGGCTGAGGCTGGGCCGGCGGGGCCGCGGGCGCAGGCGGCTCCTCCGGCAGCTCGCGCGCGCCGCCCAGCTCGATCGGATCGCCGCGGCCAAGATCGATGCGCCACCCGGTGTCGGTCGGCACGTGCGAATGCATCCCGCCGTCCGCGAGCCGCACCACGTACGCGTCCTCGTGACACTCGACTTCCTCCACCGTCTCGCCGCCGACGCAGGCCACGAGCGTCACCTGCTCGCCGCTCGACGTCACGACCGCGAAGTCGAGGTCCTCCGGCTCCTCCGCCCCGGCGGGAGGCGGCCCCGGCGCCGTCGTCAGCTGCACCTGGAACGGCTGACGACCCGCGAGGAAGATCGGCAGCACGCCCTCGGCGCGCTCGAAGGTCACGCCCGCCGGATGCACGGTCGCGCGGCCGAGCCCGTGCCAGGGGACGGCGAGTGACCGCTCGCCCACCGCGCTGGCCATCTGCACCACGTCGAGCACGTACCACGGCGTCACCACGATGGTGCGCTGCAACCCCGCCCCATCGTACGCGGTCCCGTCGGGGAGCTGCGCGCACACCCAGCCGAAACCGTCGCGCTCCTCGAAACCCACGCAGACCCCGCGCGCCTCCGACTGGGAGAGGCCGTCCACCAGCGGCGCGTTGTGCGCCCACGTGGTGCGGTACCAGGCGAGGCTCCGCGAGACGTAGGAGCCGGTGCCGAAGTCCGCCAGCCAGGGGACGCCGCCCGCGTGCAGGGTGAGGTTGAGGCGGTCGGGGTGGCCGTGGCCGCCGCCCGGCTCGCCGTAGTCGAGGCTCACGTAGCGCCGCCCGGCGCCCCCCTCGTCGCGGAAGATCGCGAGGCCGGTCGCCTCGAGGTGCACGGTGCCGGGGCGCCAGGCGTCGGCGCCGGCCCGCGGCAGCTCGGGCAGCATCCAGAGCAGCCCCTTCCAGCCGAGGCCGGAGCGGCGCACGCCCGAGGCCGGCTCGTTGCGCTCCACCTCCGTGATCGCGGCGGCACCCTCCGCGACGACCGGCACCGACGCGTCGTAGACGTGCGCCAGGAGCGAGGCCAGCTCCGGGCGCGGGTGGCGCGCGAGCGCAAGCTCCCACAGCTCGGCCATCCGCCGCTGCCGGAGCGACACGCCGAACTTGGAATCGCGCCGCGCGGGGAAGGTGAAATCCGGGAGGCTCGTCAGCACCGGCGCCCGGAACGCATCGCGGAACTTGGTCGCGCGCTCGTCGGGCGCGATCCACAGGTCCACCTCGCCCCGCGTCCGCAGCATCTCCGCGCCCCACGCCAGGGCGCGCAGGGCGAACCAGTGGTAGTTCTCGCCCTCGTACCAGAGCCCGTCGGCGAGCACGCCCTTGTCCAGAACGGCCAGCAGCCCTGAGTCACCGTGGGCGGCCAAGCGCGAGAGGGCCGCGTCGTCCAGCACGCCGCCCAGCGCGTACAGCGCCGCCGCGTTCCACGCCTGGCGGTTCGAGAGACCTTCGTCGAAGTCGGCGATCAGCGCCGCGGAGGGCCGGAACAGCCGCTCGACGAGATCGCGCTCCAGGCCGGAGGGGAGGCGGCCGGACTCGCCCAACAGGGACGCGGCCGCGGCCAGCTGCAGGACCCAGACCGACTCCAGGTAGGTCGAGAAGAACGGGCGGCTCGGGCCGAGAACGTTGTCCGCGTTGGGATACTCGAGGTATCGAGCGGCCAGCGCGGCGAGCGTCTCGAGCGCACGCGCCTCGCAGCGCGGCTCGCCGTCCAGGACCGCGATCAGCGCGGCTTCCCAGCAGCGCTCGGCGAGCCAGAGCTGATACCAGTACACCCACCAGCGGTGGGTCTGCTCCGTGGTCCAGATCCTCCCGCACCGCGTGCAGCGCTGGGCCTGCGGCGACGACGGGTCGAACGCCAGCTCGGCGCCGTCGTCCCGGCAGAGGCTCCCCCACCGCGACAGGAGCGCCTTGGCCTCGGGGACGTACAGCGGCCGCGCGACGAACTCCCCGACCTCCGCGCGGAGACGCGCGTCCAGCGCCTGGAGGTCGGGCGACGCGGCCACGTCGCCGCGCCGCCGCTCCAGCGCATCGGGTGAGACGAGGACGCTGCGCACGTCAGTGGTCCGCCGCGAGCCAGCTCACGACGCCGGCCGCATCGAAGGAGAAGCGGAGAACCTGGCCCCCCGCGGCGCGGAGCGCGTCCGCCACGGCGAAGGCGCGGCCCGCCCGCGCGAGGAAGACCATGCAGCCCCCCGCGCCGGCCCCGCAGGCCTTGCACCCCGCCGAGCCCGCCCCCGCCGCGGCGCGCTCCAGATCGCCCATCGTCGCCGTGCGCACCCCCTCCCCCAGCGCCTGCTGCAGCTCCCAGTTCCGCGTGAGCAGCTCCCCGACGCGCACCAGGTCGCCGCCCGAGACCGCGTCCCGCATGGCGTAGGCGCAGGCGCGCAGCCCGTCGAGCGCGCGGCCGATCGCCGCGTCGCCCGCCGCGTAGCGGCTCCACACCTGCTGATGCGTCGCACCGGAGAGCCGCGACACCCCGGTGTAGCAGAGCACCAGGTGGCGCTCCAGCTCGTGCATCTGGTCCGCGGGCGGATCGAGCCGCGTCGCGCCCACGCTCTGCTCGCCGAACTCGAGGAACTGCGCGCCGCCGAGCGACGCGGCGTACTGGTCCTGCTTGCCGCCGAGGATGCCGGCGTCCGAGGTCTCGATCTGGTGAGCGCGCTGCGCGATCTCCGCCGCCTGGGGCCGCCGGCCGTCCAGGGCGGCGAACGCCGCGACCAACGCCACGCCCATCGCGCCGGACCCACCCAGGCCCGACGACGGCGGGGCGTCGCTGCCGGTCGTCACCTCGAAGCCCGTTTCGGGCCCCAGCCGCCGCGCCGCCGCCTTGAGCAGCGCCAGCTCGCCGTCGGGCCTCAGGTCCGCCGCCTGACGCGCGCTCACGGTGGCGCCCAGGTCGAGCGCGCGCAGATCCACGCCGCCGCGCTGGCGCCGCACCTGCGCGTGGGCGCGGAGGCTGATCGCCACGTTCACGACCGCGCCCCCGGCGCGCGCGCTGTACGGCGCGACGTCCGTCCATCCGCCGGCCAGGTCGATCCGGAGCGGGGCCCGGCCGTGGGCGATCACCGCGCGCTCCCCGCCTCCGCCGGCGCGAGGTGCCAGCGCTGCAGCGTGGCCAACTCGCCCCTGAGATCCATGCGCACCCCTCTGAGTCTCCGGTTCATCCCCTGCACGCCGCGCGCGTGGTAGAGAAACGAGATCGGGAGGTCGCGTGCCACGACCCGCTGGACCGTGGCAAAGTCCCCGGCGTCGAGCGCCGCGTCCACCGCCGGGTTCCGGTACCGCGCGTACTGCAGCGGCTCCGCGAGCCGCCGCGAGTCGAAGAGGCTCCGGAGATAGCCCAGCGCCAGGTCGCCCGAGAGCCCCGTCACGAGGGCATCATAATCCCGCGCGCGCCCCTGCGCCGCCGCCAGGAAGGCCCCCAGCTCGAGCTGGCGGATCCGCGCGTCCGCCCCCACCGCCCGCAGGTCCGCCTGGATCATCTGCTCCAGCGAGTTGTCCGACGAGCCCACGGTCAGGATCGTGAACGCCAGCGCCCGGCCGCCGCGGCGCCGGAGGCCGTCCGGGCCGGCCCGCCAACCCAGCGAGTCGAGGAGCGCGCGCGCCGCCGCCCGGTCGAACGGCGTGCGCTCGACCGCCACGGCGAGTGGGTGCCACGGCGGGACCGGGCCGTCGGCCACCTCGCCGAAGCCGTACAGGTACGCCGCCACCATCTGCTCGCGATTCAGCGCCAGCGTCAGCGCGCGCCTGAGGCGCTGGTCGTCGAACGGCGCGCGTGCCGTGTTCCACACGAGGCCGTAGGTGAGGAGGATCGGGTAGCTCACGAGCGCCAGCGCCGAGTCGCGTCGCACGAGGCTCGCGTGCATCGGCGCGATCCCCGCCACGTCGAGCTCGCCGTCCACGAGGCCGGCCAGCTTCGTCGCCGCCTCGTCCACGACCACGATCACGAGGTTGCGGATCGCCGGCGGCCCGCCCAGCGCCGGGGGAAAGTCGCGATTGGCCTCGAACACCCACCGCTGGTCGGCCGCGTGGGACACGAAGCGATACGGCCCGTCGCCCACGGGGTGCTCGTTGAAGGGCGCGCGCCTCAGCGCGGCGTGCGGGACCGCCGCCAGCAGGTGCGCGGGCAGCACGGCCAGCTCCACGAGCACGTCGGGAAACGCCGGTTGCGGACGGCAGAAGGCGAGGCGCACCGTGAACGGGTCGAGCGCCCGCACGTCGGTGAGGCACGCCAGGTCCGCGTTGCGCGGGTAGCCGGTGGCGGGATCGCGCGCTGCGTCCAGCGTGAAGACGACGTCCGCCGCGCCGGTCGGCGCCCCGTCGTGCCAGCGCACGTCGCGCCGGAGCGCGAGGTCCAGGGCGCGCCGGTCCACGGACCACCTCCAGCCTTGGGCGAGATAGGGCTGCGCCCGGAGCGCGCTGTCGTAGCGCGCAAGCGTCATGAACAGGGCGAAGCGCTCCACCTGCTTGGCCAGCGGGTGGCTGGTCAGGAGCGGATTGATGGACTGGAGATCGGCGCCGGAGGCGAAAAAGACCGACGACGGCGGCGCCGCCGGCGCACAGCCGGCCAACGCCACGGGGAGGACAAAGACCCACCGCACGGCCGGAAGCTAGAGAATTCGCGCGCCGGCCGCGAGATTGGCGGCGATGAGGATGGTGCCGCTCCGCCGCCTGCTGGTGGCCCTGCTCACGGTCGTGCTGGTGCTGACCGCGACCTTCGCGGCCCTGCACCTCGCGCCGGGCGATCCCGTGCGTCTCTACCTGGGGCCGTCGGCGGACGAGGCCGTCGTCGCCTCGACGCGGCACGCCGAAGGACTCGACCGCCCGCTGGCTTTCCAGTACGCGGAGTGGCTGGTGCGGTTCGCCACGGGCGACTGGGGCAGGAGCATCGCGCAGCAGCGCCCGGTCGCGCGCGTGCTCGGCGACGCGCTCGGGCCGACGCTCGTGCTGGTCGGCGCGTCGCTCCTCCTCACGTACCTCGCGGGCATCCTGATCGGCGCGTTCCAGGCGTCGCGGCGCCGCACCGCGCTCGACACCGGCCTCACGGCGGTCACGACGTTCCTCTACGCCCTGCCCTCGTACGTCGTCGCGCTCGCGCTGGTCCTGGTCTTCGCCTACGGGGCGGCGCTGTGGCGCTGGCCGTCGTGGCTCCGGTATCCGGCGTTCGGAGCGGCGAGCGTCGGCGCCGGCCTCCTCCCGCCGTCGGCGCGCCTCGTGGACGCGCTCCGGCACCTCCTGCTCCCGGTCGCGACGCTGGCGATGGTCGGCGCGGCGGGGACGGCGCGGTTCGTCCGCGGCGCCGTGCTCGAGGCGCTGCGCCAGCCGTTCGTGCGGGCGGCGCGGGCGAAGGGACTGGGCGAAGCGCGGGTGCTCCTCAGGCACGCGCTCCGCAACGCGCTCGGGCCGGTGCTGACGCTCCTGGGGCTCCAGCTCCCCGCGCTCTTCTCCGGGGTCGTGTTCGTGGAGACGATCTTCGGCTGGCCCGGGATGGGGCGGGTCACCGTGCAGGCGGTGCTGGCGCGCGACTATCCGGTGGTGATGGCGTCCACGGCGGTCTTCGCCGGTCTCGTGATCGCGGGCAACCTGCTCGCGGACGTGCTGGCCTCGCTGGCCGACCCGCGCACGGAGGCCGGGGCGTGAGCGCGCCGGACGGGCGCCGAACCGGGCGCGACACTTCCGATGCGCCGCCCGCTCGCTCCGGCCCCGTGTCGAGTGCCACCGGCGGGCGCACCAGCATCCTCGGCCGAGTCTGGCGGGACCGTCGCGCCCGCGTCGGCGGCGCCCTCATCGGCGCCTTCGTCCTCGGGGCGATCGCCGGCCCGCTGGTGCTGGGCCGGGCGCCGATGGAGCTGGCCGACGTGGTGGCCCGCCGTTTCATCGCGCCGCTGGCCCGCACGCCGGACGGCATCCTCCACCTGCTCGGCACCGACCGGTTCGGCCGCGACGTCCTCGCCCGGTTGCTGCTCGGCGCCCGGATCTCGCTCGCGGTCGGCGTGCTCGCCGCGCTGGCTTCCACGGTGGCGGGCATCGCGGTGGGCGCGGTGGCCGGCTACACCGGCGGCGCGGCGGACCGCGCGATCGTCGCGGTGACCGACGCCGCGCTCGCGATCCCGCGCGTCCCGTTCCTCCTGCTCCTGGTCGCGCTGGTCCAGCCGGGCGCGGTGATGACGGTGGTGGCGCTGGGCGTCACGGGCTGGATGACCGTGGCGCGGCTGGTACGGAGCGAAGTGCGCGCCGCCAAGGAGCGCCCGTTCGTCGAGGCGGCGCACGCCCTGGGCCTCCGGTCGCGGCGCGTGCTCGTGCGCCACGTGCTCCCGAACGCGCTGACGCCGGCGCTGGTCGCCGCCGCGCTCGGCGTCGGCAGCGCGATCATGCTCGAAGCCGGCCTCTCGTTCCTCGGCCTGGGCGTGCAGCCGCCCACGCCGTCGTGGGGGAACATGATCGCGTCGGGGCGGGACGCGCTGATGATCGCGCCGTGGGTGGCGCTCGCGCCCTCGCTCGCCGTCGTGCTCGTGGTCTTCGGCTTCAGCCTGCTCGCCGACGCGCTCGAGAGCGCGATTGCGGCGGACGGAGGCTAGCGCAGCAGCACCGTCATTACGGCGCGCGGCGGCGCCTCGAAGCCGATCACGCCGTCGCGCGAGACCGCGAGCGGCGCGAGCGGCGTCTCGTCCAGCCGCGCCAGCTCCGCCGACGCGAGGGGCCACGGCACGCGCCACTCGCCGCGGACCGCCCGAGCCAGCGCGTTGTAGCAGCGCAGCACGACGCCCTGCCCCACCTCCGCCGGCTTCATCGCGGAGTACACCAGCCCCTCGCCCACCAGCGTCGGCCCCGCCACGCTCTCAGGGATCGCCAGCAGCGACCGCCGCATCAGGGCCAGCGGCCGCGCGTGAAAGCGCTCCGCCGTCCGCTCGATCCGCTCACCGTCGTCCAGGTCGCCCTCCGCGCAGGGAAAGACGCCCAGCCGCGCGCGGAACGGTCCCAGGCACTGCGCGTCGGGCGTGGGCGTCGGCCACCCGGCGTGCCCCGGCCGCTCGGGGAGTCCATCGCGCGACATCTGGCCGAAGGCGCGGAGCAATGTGACCAGGAGTGTGCCGTCGCGGCGGAGCTCGTACTCCGGCAGGCCGTCGGTCAGCACCGTCACGCCTCGCGCCCCGTTCGCCGTGGTCACGTAACGCTGCATCGGCGCCGTGGGCGCGGGCTGCTCGACGCCGTCCGGCAGCGGCGGCGTGCTGACGATCGGCCGCTCCACCGGGCCGAAGTGCCCGTCGGCGACCTCGCGGAGCGGCGTCGCGCCCAGCGGGAAGGCGATGCGCAGGCGGTGGTCCTTCCGCCGGTTCTCCCCCTCCACCTCGAGCTGCGCGAAGCCGGCGCCCGCATCCAGCGTCACGCGCGTCGTGGTCTCGAGGAGCGTCGCCTCGTAGCGCCGCGCGATCTCGAGCACGGCGCGGAGCGGCCCCGCGTGCACCACGCGCACCGCCACCGCGTCGGGCACGCGCACCACCCGGTCCCGGCGCGGAGCGGAGTAGGTGTAGCTGTCGCCGACGTCGCCGTTGTCCCACAGCTCGCCGAGGCCGCGGTAGTGCTGCCCCGACGCCAGGTCCACGACCTCCAGCGTTCCCGCGTCCTCGACGCGCACGAGCAGCTGCTCGTTCCGGAGCACGTTGCCCTCGGCGCTCACCGTCGGGCCGCGGGACACGTCGGCGCGCCCCGCGCCGTCCACGACGGCGAAGGCGGCCACGCCGAGCGGTGGCAGGTCGCGCGCGAGCAGCGCGAGGCGCCGCCATTCCACGGCCGAGGAGAGCGGGTAGTGCACCGGACTCTCGACCAGGTCGTGCCCTCCATGCGTCTCCAGCTCCTGGAAAGCGACCTCGTGTCCGCCGGGGCCCACCAGGTGGAATGGGCCCGGCGCGACCGGCGGCGCCGCGCGGACGCGCTGCTGCCCGACCGACACGTCGCCGCGGAACCGCGCGACCTCGGCCTCGACCACCGCGCTGCGCGGGGCCGGCGAGGGGTTGAAGACCAGCAGCGCCGGCCGCCACGCCGTCCGCCCCGCGGCGCGGGCCCGCGGGCGGTCGTGCCCAACGACGTCCTCGACGGCATTTGCGATGATCTCGTCGGCCTGCTGGCGGCAGCGCTCGAACCTCGTGACCATCTCCCGGTGCACCGGGTCGGCGCTCGTGCCGCAGATGCTGTCGTGCGGGTGGTTCTCCAGCAGCGTGCGCCACGCCGCCGCCAGCTCGGCTCTCCGGTCGGTGGCGCCGCGCGAGGCCGCCAGCGCCGCGAGCGGCTCCGCGAAGCGCTCGAGCATCCGCTGGCACTCCGCGTTCGCCTGCTTGAGGGAGAGGCGCGTCCCATGCGTCCCCTGCAAGGCCCAGGCGTGACGGTGCCCGTGCCGCAGCTCGCCGGTGACGACGGGCAGGGCGTCCCCCTGCTCCCGGGCGAGGCGCAGCACCGCGGCGGCGTAGTCCTCGAGCGCGCCGATGACGAACCGCATCCGCGGCACGAGCGCGTTGAGGGCCGCGACGACCTCCGGCAGGTCGTGCTGCGCCGCGTGGTGGTCCGCGCCCGCCATCACGAGCCAGTGCGGCGAGCGCGCCCGCGGCTCGAGGTCGGCGCGCAGGTTCTCCCACGCCGCCGCCAGCGCCTTCGGCTCGCGCGGGAGGTTCTTCCCGTTCTCGTAGCCCGGCGGCGGCAGGTGGATCATCAGCACCTCCGAGCCGTCCGCCGCGCGCCAGCGGTGGAGATCGCCCTCCTCGCCGCTCTCGCCCCCGAACCCGCGCCACAGCACCGCCGCCTCGAGGCCGAAACCGGCGAACAGCGTCGGGAGCGCCGCCGGGTGGCCGAAAGCGTCGGGGGAGTATCCGACGGCCATCGGCTCGCCGCCCAGACGCCGCACGGTCCGCCGGCCGGCGAGGAGGTTGCGCACCAGCGCCTCCGCCGAAACCAGGAACTCGTCGGCCAGGACGTACCAGGGGCCCGCCTCGAGGCGCCCCTCGCCGAACAGCCGGCGCAGACGCTCCTCCCGCTCGGGCCGCGCCGCCAGGTAGTCGTCGAGGACGATGGACTGGCCGTCGAGGAGGAAGCTGCGAAAGTCGGGATGGCGCGGGAGGAAGTCGAGCAGGTCGTCCACGAGGCGCACCAGACGCAGGCCGAACCGCGCGGCCGGATGGTACCACTCACGATCCCAGTGCGTGTGGGCGACGACGTGCACCGTGACGGGCATGGCACGAAGGTATGGCCCGCTTGCCGCGCCGAACAGGGCACGTAACTTCACTCCGGGCATTCAGCGGAAGGCGCTATGAAGGTACTGGTGGTGGACGACGTGGCGTACGGGGTGCGGACGCTGAAGGCGATCTTTCAGAGCGCCGGGTACGAGGTCGCCGTCGCCGGGGACGGCCAGGCCGCCCTGGACCTGCTGCGCACGGAGCGCCCCGACTTCATCGTGACCGACGTGCTGATGCCGCGGCTCGACGGCTTCCAGCTCTGCCGCGCCATCAAGACCGACGAGAGCCTCGCCCACATCCCGATCATCTTCTACACGGGCGACTACACCGACCCGGCCGACCGGGAGTTCGGCATCTCGCTCGGGGCCGCGGCATACCTCACCAAGCCGATGGAGCCGCAGGAGCTGATCGACGCGGTCGCGAAGGCCGTCGGCATGCTCCGGCCGAAGCTGCAGCCGCGCTCGCACCTCAAGGAGACGTTCGCCGCGGCCTACGCCGACCGGCTGGCGGCGAAGCTGCAGGACAAGGTGACGGCCCTCAACGCCGCGCTGGCGCAGCTCGAGGAAGCGTACACCGGCACCGTCTCCGCGCTCACCCTCGCGCTCGCGGGGCGGGAGGGGAGCGATCCGATCGAGGCGGAGCGGCCGGCGCGGCTGGCGCAGCTCTTCTGCGAGCGCGTCGCGCCCGACCTCGCCGCCGATCCCAACGTCTTCCGCGGCTTCCTCCTGCACGACATCGGCAAGCTGATGCTCCCGGAGGGGCTGCTGCGGAAGGCCGCGCCGCTGACGAAGGAGGAGCGGGCCCTGTTCGCGCGGCAGCCGGGGATCGCGGCCGACATCCTCCGCAACGTCCCGGGCCTCGGGCGCGCGCTGGAGATCGTGCGGCACTACCACGAGCGCTGGGACGGCCGGGGCTATCCCGACTTCCTCGAGGGCGAGCAGATCCCGCTCGGCGCGCGGATCTTCGCGATCTGCAACGCCTTCGACGCGATCACCACCCAGCGGCCGTACCGGCCGCGCCGCACGGCCCAGGAGGCGATCGGGGAGCTGCAGAAGGGCGCGGGGACCCAGTTCGACCCGAACTTGATCGAGCCGTTCGTCGCGCTGGTGACCGCGATGCGGGTCGGCTAGCTGGACGCTGCGCCGCTGGCCCTGCTCGCCGTCGCGCTGGCGCTGGCGGTCATCCTGCTGTGGCGCGCGTCGGTCGCGCGGGCGGAGCTGGAGCGGAGCGTCGCCTACCTCGAAGCGCTGAACCAGATCAGCCGCGTGCTCCTCAGCGAGCGCAACCGCCGCGGCGTCCTGCGGCTGGTCGCCGAGGCGGCGGCGCGGTTCCTCCGCTCCGACACGGCCCGCCTCGCGCTCCTGGATCAGGACGAGAAGGCGCTGGTGCTCGAGGCGGCCACCGGCCCGCTCGATCCGCTGGTGGGCTCGGCCGTCGCGCTCGACACCACGATGTCCGGCTGGGTGGTCCGGCACGGGCAGGCGCTCGTGCTGAACGATCCCGGGTCCGACGAGCGCCGCTTCCGCTCGCTGCACGAGAAGATCGAGCTGCGCCGCGCGGTCACGCTGCCGCTGTTCGTGCGCGGCCGCTGTGTCGGCGCCCTCGGCGTGGACAACCCGCTGGGCGACCGGCCCTTCGACGAGCGCGACGTCGAGCTGCTGCGCGAGCTGGCCGGCCACACCGGCCTCGTGCTCGAGAGCATCCGCGCCGTGGGGGAGCTGGCCGAGCGCGAGCGCCGCGCCGAGCTGCTGAACGCGGTCAACAGCCGCATCCGCCAGTCGCTCGACCTCCAGACGATCCTGGACGCGGCGGTGCGCGAGCTGGGCACGGCGCTCCGGACCTCGCGCTGCTTCGTGCGGCTGCGGCGCGGCAACGAGCTGCTCCCCGCCGCCAGCGAGTGGCACGCGCCCGAGGTCGCCTCCAGCGGCGCGCGCCCCGACTACACGCTGCCCGCCCTCGTCAGCGCGATGCGCGAGCGGCGGACGATCGACACCTCCGACGCGCGATACTTCCCCGGCGTCGGCCCGCGAGGCCCCGACGCGGAGCAGCCGCTGGCCCTGCTCGCGACGCCGATCGTCCTCAGGGGTGAAGCCATCGGCGTCGTCGCGTTTCACCAGGTGGGGCTGGCACGGCTCTGGCAACGCGAGGAGATCGGGCTGGTCCAGGAGGTGGCGGGCGAGCTCGCCATCGCCGTGTCCAACGCCCGCCTGTACCGCTCCACCGAGGAGACGAGCCGCGAGCTGGCGGTCAAGATCTCGGAGCTGGAGCGCGCCAACCGGATGAAGGCGCAGTTCCTCGCCAACATGTCGCACGAGCTGCGCACGCCGCTCAACTCCGTCATCGGCTTCTCCGAGATGCTCCTGATCGGCGCGCTCGGCCCCCTTCCCGACCCGCAGCGCGACGCGCTCGAGACCGTCTCGCGGAACGGCCGCCACCTCCTCGGCCTGGTGAACGACGTGCTCGACCTGTCGAAGGTCGAGGCGGGGCGGATGGAGCTGCACCTCACGCAGTCGGACGTGCGCGCCATCATCGGGGACGTGATCACGGGGATGGAGAGCCTGATCCAGGCCAAGGGCCACGTGATCGTGTTGGAGCTCGGCGACGATCCGCTCCTGGTGACCGCCGACGAGATGCGGGTGCGGCAGATCCTCTACAACCTGCTCTCCAACGCGGTGAAGTTCACCGGCGGCGGCGGCAGGATCACGGTGCGCGCGGGCCAGCGCCGGACGCCGCTGCCGGTGCCGGGCGGGCGGCGGATCGAGCGCGACGCGGTCTGGGTGTCGGTCACGGACACCGGCATCGGCATCGCCAAGGACGACCTGCCGCGCCTCTTCACCGAGTTCACGCAGGTGGACGCGTCACTCAGCCGGCGGTTCGAAGGGACGGGGCTGGGGCTCGCGCTGTGCCGCCGGTTCGTGGACATGCACGGCGGGCTGATCGGGGTGGATTCGGCTCCGGGGCGGGGCAGCACGTTCTGGATCGACCTGCCGCTGACGGGGCCGCAATCGAGCGTCGCGGTCGCCTGACGCAGAGGCAGAGAGCGGGTAGCAGGAATCAGAGCAGTTGTCAGACGGCTGCTCCGGTCTCTGTCGACCGCCCTAAGCGCCGCTCCTGAGCGCTCCCCTGAGTGCCGTCACCACGTCCTCCAACCCGTCCGCGCCGAGCCGGAGCCGCAACAGGCGCCGGCCCCGCCGCTCGAGCGCGATCAGATCCCCCAGCTCCTGCGCCCGCTCCAGCGTGCCGAACGTGTAGTCTTCGCCGGGAACCTGCAGCCGCGGGCCGCCGTCCACTTCGAGCGCGAGGAACACGCCCCGCGGCGTACCGCCCTTGTGGAGCTGTCCCGTCGAGTGCAGATAGCGCGGCCCGTAGGCCGCGGTCGTCGCGACACCCAGCGCGTCGCGGATCGCCGTGCGCATCGCCGCCAGCGCCGCGTCGTGCGCGGGTGACGGCGGCAGATACGCCAGCAGCGCCACGTAGTCGCCGCGGGAGATCCCCGCGACCCACGCGGCGAGCGCCTCGCCGAAGCGCGGGCGCTCGACCGCCTCGGGCACGCTCGGGGCCTGGCCTTCCAGCAGCTGCTGCAGCACGCGGTCCGTGTTCGCCTTGCTCTCCGCGACGTTCGGTTGGTCGAAGGGGTTGATCCCCAGCCATGCGCCCAGGAGCGCGGTCGCCACCTCCCAGCGCTGGAACTCCGCGCCCAGGTCGAGGCGGTCCTTGAGCGCGAGGCGGACGACGGGGTGGCCGGCCGCCTCCAGCGCGCCGAGCGCCTGCACCGGCGCGTCGGGCGAGCCGTCGAGCAGCAGCGCGACGAACAGCCGGTCGTTGCCGCAGGCGGCCGGCGCGCCGAGCGCCTCGCCCGCGACCGGCACCAGTCCCTTGCCCTTCTTCCCCGTGCTCTCGGCCAGCAGCTGCTCGGCCCACGCGCCGAAGGACGCCAGCTCCGGCGACGTCACGAGCGTGACCTTGTCGCGGCCTGCCGCGCACGCGGCGGCGAGCGCCGCCGCCAGCTGCGCCCCGGGATTGGCCGCCACCGTGTCCGCCGTCGCGCAGGCCTCCGCCATCGCGCGCGCGCGCTCCAAAACGCCCTTCAGGTCCACACCGATGAGCGCGGCCGGCACCAGACCGAAGTACGACAGCGCGCTGTAGCGCCCGCCGATGTCGGGCGGGTTCTCGAAGACCCGCCGCAGCTTCCGCTCCGCCGCCAACGCCGCGAGCGGAGTGCCGGGGTCCGTGACCGCGGCGAACTGCGCGCCGCTCTTGCCGCCGGTCCGTTGCCAGAAGTACTCGAACAGGTCGCTCGTCTCGAGCGTGGTGCCCGACTTGCTCGACACGAGGAAGAAGGTCTTGTCCAGCGGCGCGGCCCGCTCGACCGCGACGATGTACGCCGGATCGGTCGAATCCAGCACGGCGAGCGTCGGCCAGCCCGCGCGCGGACCGAACACCTTCGCGAAGGTCTCGGGCGCGAGGCTCGAGCCGCCCATGCCGAGCAGCACCACCCGCGTGAAGCCCGCGCCGCGCACCTGCTCGGCGAACGCCTGGAGCTCCGCGACCGTGGACGCCATCCCGGCCGGCAGGTCGAGCCACCCCAGCCGCTGCACGATCTCCCGCCGCGCCGCCTCGTCCTGCGACCACAGCCCGGGTTCCCGCGCGAACAGCCCACGCACGTAGCGCGCGCCGTCCCGCGCCAGGAGCGCGTCGACGTCGGCGTCGAACGCCTGCAGGCGGCGCGACGAGCGCACCGGCCGTTCCCCCAGGAGGCGGTCCCGCTTGGCCTCGAGCGTGGCGAGCAGGGCGTGATACGAATCCGAGAACTTCTTGACGCCGTCCACCACCAGGAAATCGGTCACGCCCTTGAGACTGACGCCCGCCGCTTCGATCTCCGCCACCACCCGGCGCGCGCCTTCGACGTCCCAGTCGATCGTCCGTTCCGCCTTGCCGTGATCGGCGAAGGCCCGCAGCGTGGCGAGCGGCAGCGTATTGACCGTGTCCGGTCCGATCAGCGCGTCCACGTACATCGTGTCGGGGTACTTCGGGTTCTTCGTGCTGGTGCTCGCCCAGAGCGGGCGCTGCACCGTCGCGCCCCTGGCCAGGAGCGCCTTCCACCGGGGCGACGCGACCGCGGCGAGATGGGCCTGGTACGCCAGCTTCGCGTTCGCGATCGCGGCCGTCGCCAGCAAGCCCTCGAGCCGTGCGCGCACGGCGGGGTCCGCCGACGCCTGCGCCGCGGCGAGGAGCCGCTTGTCCGCTTCCGTGTCCACGCGGCTCACGAAGAAGCTGGCCACCGAGTGCACCGCGTCGATGGACTCGTGCGCGCGCACCCGCCGCTCGAGCCCGGCGAAGTACGCTTCGATCACGCGCTGATGCATCGCCACCGCGAAGAGCAGCGTGATGTTCACATTCACGCCGTCGGCGATCAGCTGCTCGATCGCCGGCAGGCCCTCGGCGGTGCCCGGCACCTTCACCATCACGTTCGGCCGGTCCACGCGGTACCAGAGCCGGCGCGCTTCGGCGATGGTCCCGGCCGTGTCGAACGCCCGCGTCGGCGACACCTCGATCGACACGAAGCCGTCCGCGCCGCCGGACGACTCGTACACCGGCCGCAGCACGTCCGCGGCGGCCGCGACATCCGCCACCTCCAGCGACTCGAACAGGGCCGCCGCGTCACCCTCCGTGGCGGCGAGGGAGGCCACCGACGCATCGTAGACGTCGCCGTGCTTCAGGGCCTGCTCGAAGATCGTCGGGTTCGTCGTGACGCCGCGCACCCCTTCCTGCTCCACCAGGCGCTTCAGCCCGCCCGAGGTCAGGAGGTCGCGATCGATCGTATCGAGCCAGACGCTCTGACCGAGCCGCAGCAGCTTCTCGACTGGGCCCACGGGGACTCCTCAGGCGCCGCGGGCGCGCGCCAGCACGGCACGGGCCCGCTTCGCCACGTTCTCGGCGGTGAAGCCGAACTCCTGGAAGATCCGCTCGTACGGCGCCGAAGCGCCGAAATGCTCGATGCTCACGATATCGCCGTCCGTTCCCACCCAGCGATGCCACCCGAAGGCGGCCGCCGCCTCGACGGCCAGGCGGGCGCGCGCCGCGCGCGGGAGCACCGCGTCCCGATAGCCCGCGTCCTGCCGCGCGAAGATCTCCAGGCTCGGCATGCTGACCACGCGGGTCGGCGTGCCTTCCTTCTCCAGGATCTCGCGCGCCGCCATCACGAGCCCGACCTCCGAGCCGGTGGCCAGCAGCAGCAGGCGCGGCGTCCCGCCGCTCGCCTCGGCGAGCACGTAGCCGCCCCGGAGCAGGCCGTCCGCCGACGCGAATCGCGCCCGATCGATCACCGGCACCTTCTGCCGGGTGAGCACGAGCAGCGTCGGCCCGTCCCGGCGCTGCAGCGCCGCCCGCCAGGCCGCGGCCGTCTCCGGTCCGTCGCAGGGTCGGATGACCGTCATCCCCGGGATGGCCCGCAGCGCGGCGAGCTGCTCGATGGGCTGGTGCGTCGGCCCATCCTCGCCGAGCCCGACGCTGTCGTGCGTGAAGACCACGATGACCGGCAGCTCCATCAGCGCGGCCAGCCGGAGCGACGGGCGCATGTAATCGGAGAAGACGAGGAAGGTCGCGCCGTAGGGGCGCACGCCGCCGTGCAGCGCCATCCCGTTCAGCACGCCGCCCATCCCGTGCTCGCGGATGCCGAAGTGCATGTTGCGCGCGCCGAGGCTCCCGCCCTCGACGTCGCCGCCGCCCTTGATGAGGGTGTTGGTGGAGGGCGCCAGGTCGGCCGAGCCTCCCACCAGGGTCGGCACGACCGGCGCGACCGCGTTGATGACCTTCTGCGACCACGAGCGCGTGGCCAGCGAGCCGTCCTCCGGCTTGAAGAGCGGCAGCGAGCCCTCCCAGCCGGCGGGCAGGTCGCCGGAGAGCGCCGCGCGCCACTGTGCCGCGAGCTCCGGGAACTCCCGCTCGTACGCGGCCCGCCGGGCCTCCCACTCCGCCTCCAGCTTCGCGCCGCGCTCCACGCAGCGGCCGAAATGCGCGCGCACCTGCTCCGGCACCAGGAACTGCGCGTCCACGGGCCATCCGTAGGCGGCCTTGGTCAGCGCGACCTCCTCGGCGCCGAGCGGCGAGCCGTGCGCCTCCGCCGTGTCCTGCTTGTGCGGGCTCCCCCAGGCGATGTGCGTGCGGACGATGATCAGCGACGGCCGCGCCGTCTCCGCCTCGGCGGCGCCGATGGCCGCGTCGAGCGCGGCGAGGTCGTTGCCGTCGGCCACGCGCTGGACGTGCCATTCGTAGCCGGCGAAGCGCTGCGCCACGTCCTCGCTGAAGGCCAGGTCCGTCGAGCCCTCGATCGTGATGTGGTTGTCGTCGTACAGGTAGATCAGCTTCCCCAGCTTCAGGTGGCCGGCGAGCGACGCCGCCTCGTGGGAGATCCCCTCCATCAAGTCGCCGTCGCTGGCGATCGCGAAGGTCCGGTGATCCACCAGCGCGTGGCCGGGCCGGTTGAACCGCGCCGCGAGATGAGCTTCGGCGATCGCCATCCCCACTCCGTTGGCGAACCCCTGCCCGAGCGGGCCCGTCGTCGTCTCCACCCCGGGAGTGACACCGTGCTCCGGGTGCCCCGGCGTCCGGCTCCCCCACTGCCGGAACTGCTTCAGGTCGTCGAGCGAGAGGTCGTACCCGGCCAGGTGCAGCGCGGCGTAGAGCAGCATCGACGCGTGCCCACAGCTCAGGACGAACCGGTCCCGGTCCGGCCACTCCGGATCGCGCGGATTGTGGCGCAGGTGCCGCGTGTAGAGCAGATAGGCGATTGGCGCCAGGGCCATCGGCGTTCCCGGGTGCCCGGCGTTCGCCTTCTGCACCGCGTCCATCGCCAGCGTGCGGATGGTGTTGATGCAGAGGAGATCGAGATCTTGCGCGGTCGACTTGTTGGGGGCGGGCATAGGTGGTCAAATTACTGCCGTCCTCATCGCCAAGCGACCCAATGCGCGTTCGCCTCGTCGTTCCCGTGCTGCTCGCCGCCGCCATCCTCGTGGCGTGGTCCGCCGCCAAACGCCTCGTGCCGGGCCGGCTTCCCGACGGCACGGTCCTGCTCTCCAACGGCTGGCGCCTCAGCCCGGCGGGCAAGTCGGTCCCCGTGGGGACGCTGCCGCTGGCGCTGGCGACGCTCCCCGACGGGCGGGTCCTCGCGCTCCTGAGCGGCTACTCGGCCAACGGGGTGGACGTGGTGGACGCGCAGCGCTGGGCGGTGACCGATTCGGTGCCCCTCTCGGCCACGTGGCTCGGCCTCGCGGCCGCCCAAAACGGCGACGTCTTCGCGTCGGGAGGCACGACCAACCGCGTCTGGCGTTTGCGCGAGGTCTCCGGGCGGTGGCAGCGCGCCGACAGCGCGGTGCTGGCCGACTCGGGCGCGGCCCTGTTCGCGGCCGGGCTCGCCCTGACGCCGGACGACCGGACCCTCGCGGTGGTGGGGAACCTCGCCGACTCCGTCTATCTGCTCGACGCCGCGACGCTGCGCCGCACCGCCGCCGCGAGCACCGGCGGGCACCCGTACACGGCCGCGTTCTCGCCCGACGGGGGGACGCTCTACGTGAGCAACTGGAACGACAGCACGGTGAGCCGCTTCACCGTCGGCGAGGGACGGCTCCGGCCGGGGCGCAGCCTCACGGTGGCGCCGCGGCCCTCAGCGATGGTGATCAGCCGCGACGGGCGCACGCTGTACGTGGCGCACGCCGGGGCCGACGCCGTGTCGGTCGTGGACCTCGCGGAGGGCCGGGTCGAAGCGACCATCGCCCTCGGGCTCACGCCGCACGCGCCGCATGGGAGCACGCCGAACGCGCTGGCGCTCTCGCCCGACGGCCGCACGCTGTACGTCGCGAACGCCGACAACAACGCCGTCGCCGTCGTCGAGCTCGGCCGGGAGGAACCCCGCGTGCGGGGCCTGATCCCGACGGGCTGGTACCCGACCGCGGTCGCGCTGTCCGGCGACGGCCGGACCCTCTACGTGGCCAACGGCAAGGGCGGCAGCTCGCTCGCGAACCCACTCGGCCCGACGGCGCCCGGAGCGCGAGGGCGCGAGCAGTACATCGGCGCGCTCCTCAAGGGGAGCCTCTCGGCCATTCCCGTTCCGGACGCGGCGGCGCTGCGCCGGTACACCGGCCAGGTGATGGCCAACTCCCCCTATCGCGACGCGCTGCTGGAGCGGGCCGCGTGGCCGGCCGCCTCGCCGATCCCGCGGACCGTGGGACAGCACTCGCCGATCCGCCACGTACTCTACGTCATCCGCGAGAACCGCACGTACGACCAGGTATTCGGCGACGTCGCTCGGGGCGACGGCGACGCATCGCTGGCGATCTTCGGCGACAGCGTCACGCCCAACGCCCACGCGCTCGCGGCCGCCTTCACGCTGTTCGACAACTTCTACGTGGACGGCGACGTCAGCGCCGACGGGCACATGTGGTCCGACGCGGCGTACGCCGGGGACTATGTGGACAAGACGTGGCCGGCCAACTACAGCGGCCGCCGCGAATGGGACTTCCTCGCCGGGCTCCCCGCCCTCGACCCCCTGGCCGGCTACCTCTGGGATGCCGCCCGCCGCGCGGGCGTGTCGGTCCGGAACTACGGCGAAATGACGCAATGGGACTCCACCGCGCACCTCGCCCATGCCGACGACAAGGGGCTCGAAGCGGTCACCGACGTCCATTTCACCGGCTGGGACCTGGACATCACGGACAGCGTGCGCGTGGACGAGTTCCTGCGCGAGCTGGGCGAGGCCGAGCGCGGCGGCACCCTGCCGCAGCTCATGATCCTCGATCTGCCCAACGACCACACCTACGGCCGCCAGCCGGGACGCCCGACGCCCCGCGCCATGGTCGCGGAGAACGACCGCGCCCTCGGCCGCATGATCGACGGGCTCTCACGCTCGCGGTTCTGGAAGGAGACCGCCGTCTTCGTCCTCGAGGACGACGCCCAGAACGGACCGGACCACGTGGACGCCCACCGCTCACCGCTGCTCGTGATGAGCCCGTACCTGCGGCGCGGCGCGGTGGACAGCACGTTCTACACGACGGCGTCGGTGCTGCGGACGATCGAGCTGATCCTGGGGATCAAGCCCATGAGCCAGTACGACGCCGCCGCCGACCCGCTGTTCGACGCGTTCACGACCCGGCCCGACACCGCGCCATTCGCCGCGTATCCCGCGATTTGGCCGCTGGACGAGCGGAATTCGCAGGGGCGCCGTTCCACGTTGAATCCACGGGTCTTTCTCCGGCCGGACTTCGCCGACGAGGACGTGCTCAACGAGGAGATCTGGTCGTCGGTCAAGCGGACGGCGATGCCGGTACCGAGACACAGCGCGATGCTGGTACGAGGTGAGAAGTGAGGCGTGAGCGGTGAGAAGGCAAAGGCGTGAGGGGTCATCTCCTCACGCCTTCGCTTCTCACGTCTTGTCTGCTCACCTCGCACGTCGCCTTCTCACTTCTCACCATCGTATGGCGGCCGAGCCCCAGGTGAAGCCGGACCCGAACGCCGCGAGGATCAGGAGATCTCCTCGCGCCAGCCTCCCCGCCTGCACGCACTCGTCCAGCGCGATCGGGATCGAGCCCGCGGTCGTGTTCCCGTAGCGCTGGATGTTGTTGTACATCTGGTCGTCCCTGAGCCCCATCAGCTTCTGGACCATCTCGGAAATGCGCAGGTTCGCCTGGTGCGGGATGAGGAGCTTGATGTCCTGCGGCGTGAGCCCGTTGGTCGTGAGCGCGAGCTGCACCGACTCCGGCATCCGCGTGGAAGCGTGCTTGAAGACTTCCTTCCCCTGCATGTGGCCGTAGTGCTTGCCCGCGTCAAGGTCCTCGTGTGAGATGCGCGGGTGGGCGATCGAGGAGGGGGACTCCGCGAACAACAGCTCCGCATACCGCCCATCGGCGAAGATGTGGGTCGAGAGGACGCCGCGCCCGTCGTCGCCGGTCGGACCGAGGATCGCCACCCCGGCCCCGTCGCCGAACAGGACCGAGAGATCGCGGCCCCGAGTGGACAGGTCCATCCCCGTCGAGTGCACCTCGGCGCCCACGAGCAGGACGCGCTTGAACTGGCCGGTCCGGATCCAGGCGTCGGCGATGGAGAGACCGTACACGAAGCCGGTGCACTGGTTGCGCACGTCGAGGCACGGGATTAACGGCACGCCCAGCTTCCGCTGGAGAAACACGCCGGTGCCCGGGAAGAAGTAGTCGGGGGACAGCGTGCAGTAGATGATGCAATCAAGGTCGGTGGGCTTGAGACCCGCGCGCCCCAGCGCCAGCATCGAGGCCTCGTACGCCATGTCCGCGCCGCCCTGCCCCTCCGCGACCCAGCGTCGCTCCGTGATCCCCGTGCGCGTGCGGATCCACTCGTCCGACGTGTCCATCCACTGGAGGAACTCCTCGTTCTTGACGACCCGCTCGGGTACGTAGAAACCGGTGCTGATGAATTCGGTGCGCGCCATGGCCTGACCTTTCCGGGACGGGCAAGGACCGCGAACGCTACGGCGCGCGCCTGCCGCGGACAAGGGCGGAAGGGTAGAATTGCCGCATGGATGCTCACGATGCCATCGCGGCCCGCACCTCGACGCGGGCCTACGCGGACCGGCCGGTGCCCCGGGCCGCTATCGAGCGGCTGCTCGCGGCCGCCGTGCGCGCTCCCAACCACAAGCTCACGGAGCCGTGGCGCTTCGCCGTGCTTACGGGGAAGAGCGCGGCGCGCTTCGCGGAGCTGAGGCGCGCCCACCGCGCCACGCGGTTCCCCGACCCCGCCTCCCCAGAAGCCGCCAAGGCGATCGACAAGACCTATCACGAGGCGCTCGGCACGCCCGCCTTCGTCGTGGTGATGTCGGCGCTGTCCGACGACGCAGTGCGGCGCGAGGAGGATTACGCCTCAGTGATGATGGCCGTGCAGAACTTGATGATTGCGGCGACCGCCGAAGGGCTGGGCAGCTACCTCCGCACGGGAGGGATCCTGGAGGACGCGGGGGTGAAGGAGCTGGTGCAGCTCCCGGCCCGCCATCGCATCGTCGCCGTCATCTCCCTCGGCTACCCCACCGCCCCCCAGGAGCCGAAACGCCGGACCGACCCCGGGGAGCGGACGCTCTGGCTGGAGTGAGGCGCGCCGCGCCCTAGCCGCCGGCGGCCGGCGCCTCGACGGTGAACAGGTCGCGGAGGGTGTAGAAGAGCTCTTCCCGCGTGAACGGCTTCTTCAGGAAGCGGACGCCCCCCAGCGCAAGCAGGTTGTCCAGCAACCGGGCGCTCGCCAGTCCCGAAATGAGCAGAAACGGGAACGACGGCCGCTGTTCGCGCACCGCCATGACGATCTCCGGCACGGGCGTGCCCTGCATCACCACGTCGAGGATCGCGGCGCGGAACCGCTCGGGCCGGACATTCAGATAGGCGAGCGCGACCGTGCCGCTGTCCACGTCGACCGCCTCGGCGCCGAAGCTCTCCAGCAGGCGGACGAGGCTGCGGCGAACATCCTTGTCGTCGTCGGCGACAAGCACGGCCCCCTGGAGCCGCATCGGCTCGGCAGCGGCCGGCCGCCCGCCCGTCGCGCGGAACGGTACCTCGATCTCGACCGTGGTTCCCGATCCCGGCGCGGAGGTGATGTGCATGGCGCCGCCGAGCGCTTCCACCAGGGACGCCACGGTTGCCAAGCCGAGACCCTGGGAGCCCCGCTCCGCGCGTGAGGCGTAGGACGGCTCCAGGGGGTGGGGCGGCAGCTCGCCGGCAATCCCGGGACCGTTGTCCCGCACGGCGACCCGCGCGAACCCGGGCCGGTCGCTGCTGTCGGCCGTGACGTTCACGATGCCGCCGCCCGGCGTCGCTTCGACCGCGTTCTGCACCAGCGCCGCGAGTATCTGGGCCCACGCCTCGCTGCCCCCCGCGACGGGGGGCAGCGCTTCGGGAAGCGACACCTCGAAGCGGTGCGTCTCGCCGGACTCGGAGCCGAGGTGGTCGAGGACGCGGGGCCAGACCAGCGCGAGCGTCGTTTCGCGCTCGCGCACCTCCCCTCCGGCCGCGAGGCGCGCGAGCTGCTCGGCCCGCTCCGCATTGCGGTGCGCCGCCGCGGCGATGGCCTCGGGCTCCCCCACTGACAGCGCCCGCTTGAGGTCCCAGGCAATGCCCTGCGCGACCTCCTGGACCGCGCCCAGCTGTCGGGTCAGCACCGCTCGCAGCACCGCCCCCTGGGCGCCAGCCTGGCTCCGGGCCTCGAAACGCTTGAGCCGCGCCAGGATCTGCGCCGCTCGGCGTCGCTCCAGCTCCAGCGCCCGGTCGAGATCGGCGGCGCCCTGTGACGCGGCGGCACGCAGCGCGGCCGCCAGCCGGAACGAAACGGTGCTCACGACGGCGACCGCGCCCACCGCGACCAGCGCGGTCGCAAGACCGGCCACGATCCCCGAGAAGCCCAGGAGCGCCCCGGCCACGCTCCAGATCATGGCCCGCCTCGCCGGCAGGAACTGCGGCGCCACCGCGGCGGCGACCGCGCCGGCAGCGGTCGGCACCCACCAACGCTCCGTAAGCCAGGCCACGATGAGCGCACCGGCGATCAGACAGGCGAGCGCGACGACCGGGGCCTCGCGGTGCGCCCCTTCCGCGACACGGCGGGCGATCAGCCCCGTCGCCACCAGCGCCAGGTCGGCCGCCAGCGTACCGGAGCCCCCGCCGTGCGGCAGCATCCGCCACGCGTCGAACGCCAGGAGCGCGGCCCCCGCGACCGCGAAGAGGTCGCCAAGGTACACGGCCAGCTGGTGGTGGACACCGCGGGGCATCATGGGGACCAATGTGCGCTCTAGTCCGAGGGACCGGAAGCGGGCGGCTGCGAATCCTCCGGACCGTGGGTATCGTAAGGGAAGCATGATCCTACCGACTCTTCTCGTCAGCGCCGCGGCTCTGGGCGGAGGCTACGCCTGGGCCAAGGGATTCGTGAGGAAGCGCCTGCGCTTCGTGGACGCCATGTACACCAGGCCGGCGCCCTGGATCGCCGGCGCCGCAGCGGCGCTGGTCGCGACGCCGTTCACGCTGCTGCCAATCATCACCGGGCTGACGGCCGTGGGGCTCGGCCTGGGTGTCGGCTTCGGCGTGCGCGTGGCGCAGCGCGACCGTTTCCTGCCGCCGGGAGACGAGTAGTGCGGCTGAGAGCGCCGACACTCGCCCTCCTCCTCGCCGGCACCTGCGTCGTGCCGGCCGCCGCTCAGCGGCCCGAGTACGTCTCTCCGTCGGGCGTGAAGTACTTCGCCCAGGCCGACACCGGCGCGATCGCGCGCGCCGAGAGCACCCTCGCGCTCGCGCCGCGCGACGTGAATCGCCTCATCCAGCTGGGCCTCGCGCAGGCCGCGGTGCGCCAGTACCGCGAGGCGATCGAGACGCTCACGCGCGGCCTGGCCCTCGCGCCGGACAACGCTCCGCTCCACCGCGAACGCGGCCACCGCTACATCTCCGTGCGCGAGTTCCCCCGCGCGCTGGCCGATCTCGAGCGCGGCCTGCGCCTCGACGCGACCGACTATGGCCTCTGGTACCATCTGGGCGTCGTGCGCTACCTGCGGGGAGAGTTCGGAGCGGCGGCCGCCGCCTTCGCGCGTGCGCGACCGATGGCGCCGGACGACAACGAACTGGCGGGCTCGACCGATTGGCTGTGGATGTCGCTGTCGCGCGCCGGCCGGCGGAGCGAAGCGGCGGCCGTGCTCGAGAAGCTGCGTGATTCCCTGCAGGTGCCGGCTGGATACGCCTACGTCCAGCGCCTCCGCCTCTACCAGGGCCGCCTGAAGCCCGAGGAACTGATCGGCGCCGCCGACACCGCCGACATCCAGCTGGCCACGCTGGCCTACGGCGTCGGCAACTGGTACCTCGTCGCCGGCGACACGGCGCGGGCGCGGACGTATTTCCGGCGGGCCGTTGCAAGCGGTGGATGGCCGGCCTTCGGCTTCATCGCCGCCGAAGTGGAGCTCGCCCGGCTCCGTTAATCTGGTGGCGCTAGACCAGCTGCCGCAGCACGTACTCCAGGATCCCGCCGTGCCGGTAGTACTCGACCTCCATCGGCGTGTCGATCCGGACCACCGCGCGGAACTCCTTCGTTGCGCCGCCCACGGGCTTCGCCCTCACGGTGACTTCCTTCGGGCCCTTCCCGTCGAGCGCGGCGGGGACGCCGGACACGTCGAACACCTCTTCTCCCGTCAGTCCCAGCAGCTCCGCCGTATCGCCCGCCTTGAACTGCAACGGGAGGATCCCCATCCCCACGAGGTTGCTGCGGTGGATCCGCTCGTACCCTTCGGCGATCACCGCCCGCACCCCGAGCAGGCGCGGTCCCTTCGCCGCCCAGTCGCGCGATGAGCCGGCGCCGTACTCCTTCCCCGCCAGCACCACGAGCGGGACGCCGGCGGCCTGGTACTTCACCGACGCATCGTAGATGGACATCCGCTCGCCGTCGGGCAGGTGGCGCGTCAGGCCGCCCTCGGTCCCGGGCACCAGCTTGTTCCTGATCCGCACGTTCGCGAAGGTGCCGCGCACCATCACCTCGTGGTTGCCGCGGCGCGACCCGTACGAGTTGTAGTCCTTCGGCTCGATGCCGCGCTCCGTCAGGTACCGTCCCGCCGGGCCGTCCTTGCGGATCGAGCCCGCGGGCGAGATGTGGTCGGTCGTGATGCTGTCGCCCAGGAGGGCCAGCACGCGCGCGCCGGCGATGTCGGCGATCTTCTCCGGCGTGCGCGGCATCCCGTCGAAGTACGGCGCCCGCCGGATGTACGCCGACGCCTCGTCCCAGGCGTACAGCTCGCCCTCGGGCACCGGGAGCGCTTTCCAGCGCGCGTCGCCCTCGAAGACGCTGCCGTACTCGCGGGCGAACATGTCGGCCTTGAGCGCCTTCTCGACCGTCTCCGCGACTTCCTTCGCCGTCGGCCAGATGTCCCGCAGGAACACGGGCTTCCCGCCCGGGTCGGCCCCGAGCGGCTCGGTCAGGAGGTCGAGGTCCATCCGCCCCGCCAGCGCGTACGCGACCACCAGGGGCGGGCTCATCAGGTAGTTGCCGCGCACTTCGCCCTGGATGCGACCCTCGAAGTTGCGGTTCCCCGACAGCACGGACAGGACGACCAGCTGCCCCTCCCTGATCGCCGCGGAGACCGGCTCGGGCAGCGGCCCGCTGTTCCCGATGCAGGTGGTGCACCCGTACCCGACCAGGTGGAACCGCAGCCGCTCGAGGTAGGGCGTCAGCCCCGCCTCGGTGAGGTAGTCGGTGACCACCTTGGAACCCGGCGCGAGGCTCGTCTTGACCCACGGCCGGCTCTGGAGACCGCGCTCCACCGCCTTCTTCGCGAGCAGGCCCGCCGCGACCATCACGGACGGGTTGGAGGTGTTGGTGCAGCTGGTGATCGCCGCGATCACGATGGAGCCGTGCCGGAGCGTGTACGAGTCGCCGTTGGACCGCACCGACGCTTCTCCGGCGCCCGCCCCTTGAACAAGCTGCGGCAGCGCCGCGGCCCAGGCCTGCTTCGCGCTCTTGAGACCCACCCGGTCCTGGGGGCGCTTGGGCCCGGCGATGCTCGGCTCGACCGTGCCGAGATCGAGCTCGAGCGTGTCGCTGAACACCGGCTCCGACGACGCGCCGTCGTGGAACAGCCCCTGCTCCTTCGCGTACGCCTCGACCAGCTCGATCCGCCATTCCGGCCGCCCGGTGAAGCGGAGATAGCGCAGCGCCTCCGCGTCCACGGGGAAGATGCCGCAGGTCGCGCCGTACTCCGGTGCCATGTTGCCGATCGTCGCGCGGTCCGCGATCGGCAGCGTGGACACGCCGGGCCCGAAGAACTCCACGAACTTCCCGACCACGCCCTTCTTCCGGAGCAGCTCGGTCACGGTGAGCACCAGATCGGTCGCGGTCGCGCCCTCCGCGAGACCGCCGGTGAGCTTGAAGCCGATGACCTGCGGGATCAGCATCGTCGTCGCCTGCCCCAGCATCGCCGCCTCGGCCTCGATGCCGCCGACGCCCCACCCCAGGACCCCGAGCCCGTTCACCATGGTGGTATGGGAGTCCGTGCCGACCAGCGTGTCGGGGTACGCCAGCGGCTCCCTGTCCTCGGTGGAGAAGACCACGCGCGCCAGGTACTCCAGGTTCACCTGGTGCACGATGCCCGTGTCCGGCGGGACCACGCGGAAGTTGCGGAAGGCGCGCTGGCCCCAGCGCAGGAAGGCGTAGCGCTCCCGGTTCCGCTCGAATTCCAGGTCCGCGTTGACCTGGAAGGCGGTCGACGCGCCGAACGCGTCCACCTGGACCGAGTGGTCGATGACGAGCTCGGCGGGGAGGAGCGGATTGATCTTCTTCGGGTCGCCGCCCAGCGCCTTCATCGCGTCGCGCATCGCCGCCAGGTCCACGACCGCGGGCACGCCCGTGAAGTCCTGCAGGAGCACGCGCGCCGGCATGAACGCGATCTCGTGCGACGGCTCGGACCGGGGCTCCCACCGCGCGAGGGCCTCGATGTCGGCGCGCCTGACCGACACGCCGTCCTCGAGGCGCAGCAGGTTCTCCAGCAGGATCTTGAGCGAGTACGGGAGGCGGGCGACGTCGAAGCCCGCCTTGGCCAATGCCTCGAGGCGGAAGATGCGGTAGGCGCGCTCGCCGACGTGGAGCTGGGCGCGGGCGCCGAAGGAATTGGTCGTCATCCTGCAAATATACCGAAGCGCGCTACGGCCTCGCTGCGGCCTTCACGTACCGATCGTACCACTCGATCATCCGGGCCAGGCGGTCGAGCAGCGTCTCGCGCGCGGCATAGCCGTGCGCCTCGTACGGATACGTCACCAGGGTGGCCCGGGCGCCGAGGCCCTTCAGCGCGGCGAACAGCCGGTCCGACTGGATCGGGAACGTGCCCGTGTTGTCGTCCGCCTCGCCGTGCATCAGCAGGATCGGCAGCCTGATGCTGTCGGCGTAGGTGAACGGCGACATCCTGGTGTACACCTCGGGCGCCTGCCAATACGTGCGCTCCTCGTTCTGGAACCCGAACGGCGTCAGGGTGCGGTTGTACGCGCCGCTCTCCGCGATGCCGGTGCGGAACAGGTCCGAGTGGGCGAGGAGGTTGGCCGTCGTGAAGGCGCCGTAGCTGTGCCCGCCCACGCCGACCCGCCACCCGTCCGAGACGCCCAGCTCGGTCATCCTGGTGATCCACGCCCGCGCGCCCGCCACCACCTGGGAGACGTAGTGGTTGTTCGCCGTGTCACCACCCACCACCGGCAGGCTCGGGTTGTCGAGCACCGCGTACCCCTGCGTCAGCAGGTACAACTCCGACCCGCCGGAGAGGCGGGTGAACCGGTTGGGGGAGCCGCGCACCTGCCCCGCCGCGTCGGCCGAGCCGAACTCGGCCGGATAGACCCAGAGGATGAGCGGCAGCTTCGTGCCGGCCTGATAGCCGGCGGGCAGATAGAGCGTACCGGACAGGCTGACCCCGTCCGCCCGCTGCGCGGTCACCAGCCGCTTCTCGACGCCGCGCATCTGCGGCGCGGGATCGCGCACGTCGGTGAGCTGCCGCATGGCCGGCCGGCGCCCGAGGTCGCGCACGAACACGTTGGGCGGCTCCGTCTGCGACTCCCGGCTGGTGAGGATGCGCGTGCCGGCGGGATCGAGCACGGCGGTCACGGTCTCGTAGTACGGGTCCGCCGAGACGAACAACCGCTGCGTCTTGAGCGTCCGCAGGTCGAGGCGGTCGAGGAAGGGGTGCTCGCCCTGAGGTGACGCGCCGGCCCCGGCCAGATAGATGGCGCGGCCGTCGGGCGACTCGAGCATCGCCATGTCGCCGTGGGGCGTCGGGACCATCACGGGGCGGCCCGGATCGCCGTAGACGTCCTCCGAGCTGCGGTCGAAGAGCTGCCGCGGCTCGGCGCCGGGGTGGTCGGCGTCGAGCAGCCACTCCCGCGTCCGGCGCGCCGTGCGGTCGAACTCGGTCAGCAGGGCCAGGCCACCCCGCTCGCCCCACGCCAGGCCGCCGAACCGGAACTCGGTGCGGGCGACCTCCGAGGAGTCGCCGCTCGGCAACGAGAGCGCGACGACGCGGTCCCGCTGCGGCACCTGCCGGCGCTGGTCTCCGCCGTCCAGCGCCTCGGCCCAGACCAGCGTGGCGGGCGCGTCGGGGCGCCACTGGAGCGCGCGCGGCCCGGTCCGCACGCCTCGGATCGGGATGTGGTCGGCCAGCGGGAGGTCGGCGATGCGGCGAACGAGGTGTCCGTCGCGGTCCCAGACCTCGATGTCGAGCGGGAAGCGGAACGCCGGGACCGAGTAGGAGTACGGGGCGTGAACGCGCTGGATCAGCACGAACCGGCCGTCGGGCGAGGGATCAGCCGCGTCGTAGATCCCCGGCTCGCCCAGCCACGCGACCGCCCCGGTCGCGACGTTCACTCGAGCGAGGCGCGAGGTGAAATAGTAATCGAACGCGCGCTCGTCGTCGGGATTCTGCAGCAGGTCCTCGTACGTCGGCGCGGGCGACTCCCTGCCCTCGGCCACCTGCACGTGCGGCCCCGCCGGCACTCGCGACGCCGTGGGCGCCGGGCCGCGCCCGTCCACGATGAAGCGGCAGAGCAGCTCCGTGGCATCGGGCATCCAGCTGCACGGCGCACCGAGCGCGGCGTTCAGCGGCGGCGCCGTCAGGGGCCGCACGTCGCCGCTGTCCACGGACGCCACCCACAGGGCGAGTCCCGCCGCGCCCACGGTGGCGAACGCCACTCGCCGCGAGTCGGGCGCCCACTCGAGCCAGCCGATTCTCGCGCCGGCCGGGACGGCGACCTGGCGCGCCTGGCCGTCGGCGACCCGCACCAGCCTCAGGGCGCTGAACGTCGCGGCGCGGAACGGCGCATTGGTCGCCGGGTTGATCCGGCTGCCGGCGAGGCGGAGCATCGGCTGCGACAGCTCCGCGATGGTCGGCATCGCCGCGCGGTCGGCGAGGAGAAGCCAGACGCGATCCGGACTCACCACCGTCAGCGGCGGCGGCGGCGCATCGAGGATGTCCACCACGACCTGGGGCGGCAGGCGGTAGGGTTCCTGAGCGCTCAACAGGCCGGAGCGCAGGGAGACGAAGGCGATCAGCAGGAGGACCGGGGCGAACGCGACGCGGCGCATGGGATCTCGCGGGGAGAAGTGAACGGCTTTCGGGACGGCGGAGACACGCAGCTTCCCGGAGAAAATACGCGCCGGCGGCCGTTCCGTTGAGCCCCCCTGGCCCCTCCGGCGGAGCGGCCCGGGCGGGGTTAACGCCGGCCGCTCAGCAGAGTCTACTTCTGCGCCGTATAAGGAGATGACTCGCGAGCGTCCCCTGATCTCGGTGCGGTCCATGATGCGTCGTCAGTTGCTCCCGCTCTTCCTGTTCCTTGGGGCCCTCTGGCTCCTGGCGCCCGCGCGCGCGGCCGCCCAGGTCGGGCAGGGCACCGACATCATTACGGGGGTCATCACGGCCGACGACGGCACGCCGATCCCGGACGCGACGATCGAGGCCTTCTCGCTGGAGACGCAGGTGACGCGCCGGGCGCGCACCGACGCGCGCGGCCGCTTCACCATCCTCTTCACCGACGGCGGCGGGCAGTACCGGATGAGCGTGCGGGTGCTCGGCATGACCCCGCGCATCCAGCTCGTCCAGCGGGACGCCGACGAGGACCGCCTCGTCTGGAACGTGCAGCTGCGGGGAAGCCCCATCACCTTGGAAGGCATCGACGTCACGGGGCAGCAAAACCTGCGGGGGGGCGAAGCGCCGACGCCCGGCTCCCTCGAGCGCGCGTTCAGTCCCGACCAGCTCGCCCAGCTCCCCATTGACCCGACCGATCTCGCGTCGCTGGTCGGGCTGGTGGCGGGCGTGCTCCCGCTCAGCGGCACCGACTCCACCGCCTCGTCCTTCTCCGTGGCGGGCCTCGGGCCGGACGCGAACGCCGTGACGCTGGACGGACTCCTCTTCGGCAACACCACCGTGCCGCAGGAGGGGCTTCGCCAGACGCGCGTCGTGACCAGCACCTACGACGTCTCGCGGGGGCAGTTCTCGGGAGGCCTCGTCTCCTCGACCACGCGCAGCGGCAGCAACGTCGTCCAGGGCTCCACGATGTTCAACTACCGGAACCCGAACCTCGCGGTGGACGCGGGCGACTCGCCTTATACCCAGGGCTTCACGATGAACCAGTTCAGCGGCGGCATCGGGGGGCCGATCGTCAAAGACAAGATGTTCATCTTCGTCTCGGGGATGGCGCGCCTGCGCTCCGACCCCCAGCAGACCCTGCTGTCGGGGAGCCCGACCGATTTCACGCACCTCGGCGTCGCCGCGGACTCGGTGAGCCGGTTCCTGCAGATCGTGGACTCGCTGGAGGGAACGCAGTACAACAGCGTGACGGGCGGCGCCACGCGCGCGAACGACAACTACTCGGGGCTGGCGCGTTTCGACTGGCTCCTCAGCAACGAGCACACGCTGACCCTGCGCGGGAACTGGAACGGGACGAGCCAGGATCCGGCGCGCGTCGGCACGCTCGGGCTCCCGCAGACCGGCGGCGACCTGACCAACTCGAGCGGCGGGTTCATGGCCACCGTCACTTCGCACTTCGGCTCGACGGTGCTGAACGAGATCCACGGCTTCTGGCAGGGCGCCCGGAACAACGGCGATCCCTTCAGCACCCTGCCGCAGGGGCGCGTGCAGGTCGCCTCCACCCTGCCCGACACGACCCTCAGCGTCACGACGCTGGTCTTCGGCGGGAACGCAGGGCTGCCCACGCACTCGACCTCGTCGAGCTTCGAGGGGGCCGACGAGCTGTCCTTGCTCCCCGGCGCGGGGCATCACCGCATCAAGGTGGGCGCGACGTGGCTCACGGAGCGGAGCGACAACCTGTTCGCAGGCAACTCGCTCGGCACGTTCACGTACAACTCGCTCGGCGCCCTCGACTCCGGTCAGGCGGCGATGTTCCGCCGCACGCTCGATGCCGTCGAGCGCCGGTCGTACGATCAGCAGTTCGGCTTCTACGCAGCCGACGTGTGGGTGATCCAGCGCAACTTCCAGCTCACCTACGGTGTGCGACTCGAGGGCGCGACGTTCGGGGATCCGCCGGCCTACAACCCCGCCGTGGACTCCGCCTTCGGCCTCCGGACCGACCGGCTCCCGAGCGAGTGGCATTACTCGCCGCGCGCCGGCTTCACCTGGACGCTCGGCGGCTCGAACTTCGGCCCCGGCGGGGCCGGCGGCTTCGGCGGCGGCTTCTTCCAGCCCGCGAGCTGGGTGATCCGCGGCGGCGTCGGTGAGTTCCGGAACCAGCCGCCCACGAGCCTCGTCGCTCAGGCCCGCGCCGCGACGGGGCTTGGGCAGTCCCAATCGCAGGTCACCTGCATCGGCTCCGCCGTGCCCCTCCCCGACTGGGGAGCGTACTACGGCAGCACCGACTCGATCCCGGCTGAGTGCGTGGGCAGCGGTGGCGGCCCGCAGTCGGGCGGTCTGACCGGTGCGCCTACCGTGACCGTCCTCGCGCCGGGCTTCGAGACGCCGCGCGCGTGGCGCGCGTCGCTCGGCGTGGAGCGGAGGCTGAACCAGCTCCTGCGGTTCAACGTGGACATGAGCGTCGCCTCGGGCGTGGAGCAGACCGGCTACACCGACCTCAACCTGAACTCCACGCCGAAGTTCACCCTGGCCAATGAAGGCAACCGGCCCGTCTATGTGCCGGCCAGCGCGATCGCCCCGACGACGGGCGCGCCGAGCTTCATCGCTTCGCGGATGGACACGGCCTTCAGCAGCGTCGTCGAGGCGTTCTCCGGGCTCAAGACCACCTCGGAGCAGGTCACCGCGAGCCTGGGCGGCATCGTGGGCCCGGCGGTGGTCTTCCAGCTGTCGTACACCTGGCAGCGCTCCCGCGACCAGACGACCGGCGTGCGAGGCACGACGGCGGGCGATCCCGACGTCATCGAGTGGGGCCGCAGCGACTACGAGCGCCGGCACCAGTTCGTGCTCACCATCACCTACCCTTTCTCCACCGCGCTCGAGATCACGTCGGTGGGGCGCCTGACGTCGGGCCAGCCGTTCACCCCGATGGTCGGCGGCGACGTGAACGGCGACGGCCAGCGGAACGACCGGGCCTTCATCTTCGCACCGAACGACACCACCGTCGTGGCGCAGGGGATGTCCCGACTGCTCGCCACCGCGTCGCCGAGCGTCCGCTCGTGCCTGATGAGCCAGATCGGCCAGATCGCGGGCCGCAACTCGTGCACCGGCCCGTGGCAGGGGTCGCTCGACTTCCAGCTGAACTGGCGCCCCGCCTTCTGGGGCCTCAACCACCGGCTCCAGATCTCGGTCGTGACGTTCAACTTCCTGCGCGGGCTCGACGAGCTGCTGCACGGCGTGAACGGCGCTGAGGGCTGGGGCCTCCAGACGCGGCCCGACGGCACGCTGCTCTACGTCACGGGGTTCAACCCGTCCACCAACAGCTACTCGTACCAGGTGAACGAGCGGTTCGGCGCGACGTACGGGTCGGCGACCGCGTACCGCCCGCCGTTCGAGATCGGCATCCAGGCGCGCCTGACGATCGGGCCCGACCGGGTGCGCCAGGCCCTCGACGCGATGCGCGCCGGCGGCGGCTTCCGGGGCGGCATGGGCGCCGGAGCGGCCGGCTTCGGGATGAGCGGCTTCCGGCCGGAGATCACGCCGTCCGTGCTGATCGCCCGCATCGACTCGGCGCTGCCGAATCCCGCCCGCGTCGTCCTCGCGATGCGCGACTCCCTGAAGCTCGACTCGGGCCAGGTCGCGCTGCTGACGCCGGTGGCCGACTCGCTGGACGCCCGCAAGGCCGTGGGCGTGGATTCCCTGAGGCGGGTCTTCGACCGGCTGGGCACCAGCCCCGATCCGACCAAGCTCATGGGCTTGATGCCGCAGCTCCGGCCGATGTTCCAGGCGGCACGTGACGCCGTGGCCCACTCGATCGTCGAGGTGCACTCGATCCTGCGCGACGACCAGTGGGACAAGCTTCCCGCGGACCTGAAGAACTTCCAGGCGACGCCGAACTTCCGCGGGATCCGGCGACCCGGTGGGCCGGACTAGCCGGCCGAGGCCCCCGCCCCGCAGACTCCCGGACGCCGGCCGGTCACGCTACCTTCGTGCACGCACGGAGGTGCCGTGAGCGTACGACCCGGCGACTACCGCCCGACAATCGATCATACGGAGTTCCTGCACGTCCCCGAGGCCGGCCCCGACGACCGGATCGAGGTCGGCGTGCTGTTCGTGGGCGCCGGCCCCGCCGGCCTGGCCGGCGCCATCCGGCTCGCCCAGCTGCTGAAGGACGCACCGGAGGTGAAGGAGCGGCTCGGCGACGTCCCGGTCGCCGTGGTCGAGAAGGGCAAGTACCCGGGCGCCCACCTCGTCTCGGGCGCCGTCGTCGACCCGGTCGCCTTCCGGAAGCTGTTCCCGGACCTCACCGACACCGACCTCCCGTTCCGCGCCGCCGTGCCGGGCGAGGCGTTCTACCTCCTGACCGAGACCGGGGCGATCCGCGCTCCGCTCCTGCCGCCGACGATGAAGAACCACGGCAACTTCGTCGCCTCGATCAGCGAGATCGGCCGGTGGCTGGCGGAGAAGGCCGAGGGGCTCGGGGTCACCATCCTGAACGAAACGTCGGCCGTGAAGGCGCTCGTCCTCGACGGCGCGGTGCGCGGCGTGCTCACGGGGGACAAGGGCTTGGGCCGCGACGGAACGCCGCTGGCCAACCACGAGCCAGGCGTGGAAATCCGCGCGCGCGCCACGGTGCTCGCGGAGGGATCCAACGGCCATCTGACGGCGGCGCTGACGCATCACTACGGGCTCCAGGGCCGGAACCCCCAAATCCATGCCCTCGGCGTCAAGGAGACCTGGGACGTCCCACGGAAGCTCGACCGCGTGATCCACACGATGGGCTGGCCCCTCAGGTGGCGCGGCGCGGCGGGCGAGTTCGGCGGCAGCTTCGTCTATCCGCTGGGGGATCGGCAGGTCTCGATCGGCCTCGTCGTGGGCCTCGACTGGGCCGACGCTTCGCTCTCGGTGCACGACCTGCTCCAGCAGCTCAAGCTGCACCCAATCATCCGCCCGATCCTCGAAGGCGGCACGCGGGCCGGCTGGGGTGCGAAAACGATCCCCGAGGGCGGCTTCTACGCTCTGCCCCGGCAGTTCTTCGTGCGCGGCGCGCTGCTGGCGGGCGATGCGGCGGGGCTGGTCAACGTCCCGGCACTCAAGG
The DNA here is from genome assembly GCA_963835535.1 of uncultured Gemmatimonadales bacterium. Taxonomy (GTDB): domain Bacteria; phylum Gemmatimonadota; class Gemmatimonadetes; order Gemmatimonadales; family JACORV01; genus Fen-1245. The sequence goes on along the minus strand of CAWIFL010000009.1, from coordinate 73,707 downwards.
GCATCCACTACGCGATGTGGTCGGGCATCCTGGCCGCGGAGACGATCTTCAACCTGCTGAAGGAGGGGCGCGATCCCACCGCGCTCGGAGCGCTGGCCGGCTATGACCGGGCCGTGCGGCGCAGCTTCATCCACGCCGACCTCCACCGCGTGCGCAACATGCGGCAGGCGTTCAGCGACGGACTCGTCGCCGGGGCGGCGCTCGCCGGCCTGATGACGGCGACGCGCGGCGTCTTTCCCGGCTGGCGGTTCACGAGCCACGCCGACGCCGAGCGCCGCGTCCGCCTCCTCGAGCGCGAATACCCCAAGCCCGACGGCAAGCTGACCTTCGACAAGCTCTCCAGCGTCTACGCCTCGGGGAACCGCACACGGGACACGCAGCCCAGCCACCTGCTGGTGAAGGAGGACGTGCCGGAGACGCTGGGCCTGGCGTGGGTCAACATGTGCCCGGCAGGCGTGTACGAGTGGATCACCGACGAGGCGGGGCGCAGGAGGCTGCGGGTCAACGCGCCCAACTGCGTGCAGTGCGGCGCGATCTCGGCGAAGGGTGGGCGGCTTACGCCGCCCGAAGGCGGCAGCGGGCCCGAGTACACTACGACGTGATGCTCCCGGCGATCAGGCGCGCCAATTCCTCCAGGAATCGCTGATCCGCCGGGCCGTAGGCCTTGGCCATGTCCCCGTCGATGTCGATCTCACCGAGCACTGCGTCGCCCCGCATGATCGGCACCACGATCTCGCTCCTCGTCTCGAGGCTGCACGCCAGGTAGGAGGGATCGGCCGTGACGTCGTCCACGATCACGGTCCGCTTCTCCCGCGCCGCGCGCCCGCAGAGGCCCACCGACACCGGGATCCGCGTGTGCTCCGTCGGCCGGCCGCGGTGGGTGCGCAGGACCAGCGCGTCGGGGCCGTCCATCCAGTAGAGGTAGACGCCGGTGTAATGGGGGAACCGCGCGTGCAGCGCCTCGACCACGCGGTCGAGGAGGGCGCCCAAGGGCAACGCACCTGTCCGCCTGACCAGATCCAGGACCTCGACCTGGTCCTTGGAAAGACCAGAGGCCGCCGCAGCTTTCATCATTTCAAGATAGCCGCGGCGGCCCCCGATCATGCAGCGGGTTCTTCTTAAGCGGCGGCAGCCGCCGGCACCTGCTTCACCGCCTCGATCTCGATGTCGATGTCCACCTTGTCCCCGACGGCGACGCCGCCCGCCTCGAGGAGCTGGTTCCACGTCAGACCGAATTCCTTCCGGTCGAGCGACGTGCGCGCGCTGAACCCGGCCCGCGTGCCGCCCCACGGGTCCTTCTGCGTCCCGGCGTACTCGACGTCGAGCACGACCGGCCGCGTCACGCCGTGCAGCGTGAGGTTCCCGTGCAGGCGCAGCTCGCCGTCCTTCGTCTCGACGCGCGTGCTCTTGAAGGTCATCGCCGGGTGCTTCTCGACGTCGAAGAAGTCCGCGGACCTGAGGTGGTTGTCCCGCTGCTCGACCCCGGTGTCCACGCTCGCCGTCTCGATGCTGACGTCCACCTGCGTGGCGGCCAGGTCGTGCTCGTCCAACAGGATGCTCCCCGTGAACCGGCCGAACTTCCCTCGCACCTTCGACACCACCAGGTGCCGCACGGTGAAGCCTATGCTCGAGTGTACCAGATCCGGCGCCCAGACGGGCAGTTCTGCGTTGGTCGTCATGGTCGGCTTCTCCTCGTCCCTCGTGGTTGACGTGGTGGACTAGCTATACGTCATTACGACTGTCGTTATCACGACTACCGGACCGCCGAAACGGCTCAGGTTCCGCGAGCCTCATCCAGCAGCTGCGCCAGCGAGCGGAGCTTCTGCTCGCCCAGGTGGCCCACCGCCTTCCGATTCTGCGCCTGGACCGGCTCATCCAGCTCGGCCAGGAGCGAGAGCCCCGCGCGAGTGATGCGGGTGACCACCACCCGCCGGTCCTCGCCGTCCCTCGCGCGCGTCACCAGCCCACGCCCCTCGAGCCGATCCAGCAGCCGCGTGAGATCGGGATCCCGCGTGATCATCCGGCCCGCGACGTCGCCGCAGGAGAGCCCCGCGGTGCCGGCGCCGCGCAGGATGCGGAGGACGTTGTACTGCGTCGCGGTGAGGCCCGAGGCCTTGAGCACTTCCTCGCCCGCCCTCGCCATCGCATCCGCCGTGCGGGCCAGCCCCAGCAGCACTTCCTCCTCCAGGCTCCGGAACGGCTTGGTCTGCTTGATCTCGTCCTGCAGGCGTCGCGTCATGGCGACATTATATCTGTTATAACGATTATTGTCAAGAGGCATAAATCCCGGCGCGCTTCGACACCTAGTTCCACGGAATCGCCCGTGGATCGGACGGCCCGCCCCCATGTCGGGAACTTCGGCCTCGTCGCCCTGATTGACATAGTGTAATCGCTATGTTACTATAGCTGCCATGGCTACTGAACTACAGCGGGCTCCGCTCGATCCGCGGGTGCTGGCCGAGGCAGCCGACATGGTCCGGGTGCTGGGCCATCCGGTGCGCCTGAGGATCGTGGAACTGCTCGAGACGGGCGAGCGGACGGTGAAGGAGATCCAGGAGGCGCTGGAGGCGCCGCAGGCGCTGGTCTCCCAGCAGCTGGCGCGGATGCGCGGCGCCGGCATCGTGGCGGGCCGCCGGGGCGGCGCCAACGTCTGGTACCACATCGCCGACTCCCGAGTGATCCGCATGCTCGACTGCCTGCGTCACTGCGACCTCCCCGCGGCCGGGGAGGCGGGCGCGAGGGAGGGCCTATGAAGCCCCAGACCCTGCGCTACGGATTCACTGCCGACGTGGCGGTCCCCTACGACTCTGCCGTGCAGCTGACCCGCGAGGCGCTGGCCGCCTCCGGATTCGGCGTGCTGACGGAGATCGACGTGAAGGCGACGCTGAAGCAGAAGCTCGACGCCGACTTCCGGCCGTACGTGATCCTGGGCGCGTGCAATCCGCCGTTCGCGCATCGCGCGCTGTCGACCGAGCTGCCGATCGGTCTCCTGCTGCCGTGCAACGTAGTCGTCTACGCCGGGGACGCGCCCGGCACGAGCGTGGTGGCGGTTCTGGACCCCGTGGTGCAGTTCGGCGTCACAGGCCGCAACGACTTGGAGCCGCTCGCCAACGAGGTGAAAGGACTCCTGCTGCAGGCGCTCGAGCGGGTCCGCTCGACCGCCACAACGGTTCAATCTCATTCGACGAGGAACTGATGCAGACCGTGACCGCCGTTACCGATGCCTCCTTCGAGAGCGACGTCCTCAAGGCCGACGCTCCCGTCCTGGTGGACTTCTGGGCTCCGTGGTGCGGGCCGTGCCGGATGGTCGGCCCGGTGATGGAGAAGATCGCCGAGCTGTACGCCGGCCGCGTCCGCGTGGTGAAGGTCAACGTGGACGAGAACCAGAAGACCTCGATGACCTACGGGATCCGCAGCATTCCCACCGTCGCGCTCTTCAAGGGCGGCGAGGTGGTGGACGGCGTGCTGGGCGCGGCTCCCCTGCCCTTCTTCACCGACATGCTCGACAAGCACCTGACGCCCGCCGGCGCGCGGCCGGCCGACGCGAAGTCGGCGGCGCAGGCGTGAAGCCGATCACCGTGACCTGGGACGGCGGGGTCCACTTCACCGCCGACATCCGCGGCCACAAGGTGGCCGTGGACCAGCCGCCGCAGGGCGGCGGCACAGACAGCGCCCCCATGCCGCTCGAGCTGCTGCCCGCCGCCCTCGGCACCTGCGTCGCCCTCTTCGTGCAGCAGTTCCTGGTGACGCGCGGCCTCGACGCCACCGGCATGGAGGTGCAGGTCTTCACCGCCCCCGCGCCGAATCCGCACCGCATCGGGCAGTTCGAAGTCGCGGTGTCGGTGCCGAAAGGCATTCCGGAGAAGTATCGGGATGCGGTGAAGCGCGCGGCCGAATCGTGCACCGTCCATCATACCCTGACGCACCAGCCGGACATCGCCGTGGAGATTGTGGAAACCCCGGTGACCGCCTAGTCCCATCCTCGCTGCCGAGCCGGTGGGAGGCCGTCCGCTGGCTCGGCATCATCTCGTTCAGCCACAACGACTTACAGCGCAGACAACGGATACCCGAATTCCGGAACGCATCTTGCGGAACCGGGGGTTGGAGGACGTATACCCACCAACCAGGTCTGCGCGCGGACCATAGGCGCCGGACACGGAGATTGAAATGGGCCGAGCGAAGATCACCATAGACGGCAACGAGGCGGCCAGTCGGGTCGCCTATCAGCTCAACGAGGTCATCGCGATCTACCCGATCACGCCCTCCTCGCCGATGGGCGAGTGGTCGGATCAATGGGCGTCGGAGAAGAAGCCCAACCTGTGGGGCACGGTGCCCACGGTGGTCGAGATGCAGAGCGAGGGAGGCGCGGCCGGTGCCGTGCACGGCTCGCTCCAGGCGGGGGCGCTCACGGCGACGTTCACGTCGTCGCAGGGCCTGCTGCTGATGATCCCGAACATGTACAAGATCGCCGGCGAGCTGACCCCGGCGGTCTTCCACGTCGCGGCGCGGTCGTTGGCGGCGCAGGCGCTGTCCATCTTCGGCGACCACAGCGACGTGATGGCCACGCGGGCCACGGGCTGGGCCCTCCTCGCCTCGAACTCGGTGCAGGAGGTGACGGACCTGGCGGCCATCGCGCAGGCGGCCTCGCTCGAGTCGCGCATCCCGTTCATTCACTTCTTCGACGGGTTCCGCACCTCGCACGAAGTGGCCAAGATCGAGGAGCTGACCCAGGACGACCTGCGGGCCATGATCGACGAGGAGTCGGTGCGCGCGCATCGCCGCCGGGCCTTGTCGCCGGATCACCCCGTGGTGCGGGGAACGGCGCAGAACCCCGACGTCTACTTCCAGGCGCGCGAGAGCGTCAACCCGTACTACCTCGAGTGCCCCGCCGTCGTGCAGCGCGTGATGGACCGCTTCGCCAAGGTGGTGGGGCGCGCGTATCACCTGTTCGACTACGTGGGCGCTCCCGACGCCGAGCGGGTCATCGTCATGATGGGCTCGGGCGCCGGCGCGGCCGAGGAAGCCGTCCAGTATCTGAACGGGAAGGGCGAGAAGGTCGGGCTCCTGAAGGTCCGGCTGTTCCGACCCTTCTCAGTCGGGCACTTCGTCGCGGCCCTGCCCTCGACGGTCGAGACGATCGCGGTCCTCGATCGGACCAAGGAGCCGGGGAGCGCCGGCGAGCCGCTGTATCAGGACGTCGTGACGGCGCTGAGCGAGGCGATGGGCGGCGCGGTGCCGCCGTTGCCCACCTTCCCGCGCGTGATCGGCGGCCGCTACGGCCTCTCGTCGAAGGAGTTCACGCCGGCGATGGTCAAGGCCGTGCTGGACGAGGCGGCTTCCTCGCAGCCCAAGAACCACTTCACGATCGGCATCGACGACGACGTCACCCGGACGAGCCTGGCCTGGGACCCGTCGTTCTCGACCGAGCATCCCGACACGGTGCGGGCCATGTTCTACGGGCTCGGCGCCGACGGGACCGTGAGCGCCAACAAGAACTCGATCAAGATCATCGGCGAGGGCACGGACAACTACGCCCAGGGCTACTTCGTCTACGACTCGAAGAAGTCGGGGACGATGACGACCTCGCACCTGCGGTTCGGGAAGCGCCCGATCACTTCCAGCTATCTGATCGACCGCGCCAGCTTCATCGCCATCCACAACTTCACCTTCCTGGAGCGGTACGACCTGCTGGCGCCGGCCGACAAGGGCGCGACGGTGCTGCTGAACAGCCCCTTCGGTCCCGACGAGGTGTGGAACCACCTTCCGGCGACGGCGCAGCGGGACATCGTGGAGAAGCAGCTCAAGCTGTTCGTCATTGACGGGTACAAGGTGGCCCAGGATGCGGGGCTCGGCACGCGGATCAGCACCGTGATGCAGACCTGCTTCTTCGCGATCAGCGGCGTCCTGCCCCAGGCCGAGGCGATCGCCGCCATCAAGGACGCGATCGAGCACACCTACGGGCGCAAGGGCGCGGCGGTGGTTCAGAAGAACTTCGCGGCGGTGGACGCGGCGCTGGCCCATCTCCACGAGGTCAAGGTGCCCCGGAAGGTCAGCAGCACCTTCGACATCCGTCCGGCCGTCCCCGCCGACGCGCCGGCGTTCGTCCAGAAGGTGACCGCCGAGATCATCGCGGGGCGCGGGAACCAGCTCCCGGTGAGCGCGATGCCGGACGACGGGACGTATCCCAGCGCGACGACGCAATGGGAGCGGCGCAACATCGCCGTGGATATCCCGGTGCTGGACGAGGCGCTGTGCATCCAGTGCGGCAAGTGCGTGCTGGTGTGCCCGCACGCCGCCATCCGCGCCAAGGTGGTGGACGCCGCCGCCCTGGCGGGCGCGCCGCCCACCTTCAAGTCGATGGCGGCCCGGTGGCGGGAGTTCAAGGATCGCCGGTACGTGCTGCAGGTCGCGCCCGAGGACTGCACCGGGTGCGAGCTGTGCATGATGGTCTGCCCGGCGCACAGCAAGACCGAGCCGACGCACAAGGCGCTCGCCATGCAGCCGCAGCTCCCGCTCCGTGAGGCGGAGCGCGCCAACTGGAGCTTCTTCCTCTCCCTGCCGGAGACCGACCGCACGGCGCTCCGCCCGGACCAGGTCAAGGACGTGCAGCTGTTCCGGCCCCTGTTCGAGTTCTCGGGCGCCTGCTCCGGCTGCGGCGAGACGCCGTACCTGAAGCTGATGAGCCAGCTGTTCGGCGACCGCACCATCGTGGCGAACGCCACCGGCTGCTCCTCCATCTACGGCGGCAACCTGCCGACGACCCCGTGGGCGGTGAACGCCGACGGCCGCGGCCCCGCCTGGTCGAACTCGCTCTTCGAGGACAACGCCGAGTTCGGCATGGGGATGCGCATCTCCCTCGACCAGCAGGCCGGCTTCGCCCGCGAGCTGGTGGTCCGCCTCGGCGGACGGCTGGAGGGCGGCCTCGCGCAGGAGCTGATCGCGGCCGACCAGTCCAGCGAGGCCGGAATCGCGGCGCAGCGGGTGCGCGTGGATCGCCTCAAGGCGCAGCTGGCGCGGCTCCCCGATCCGGAGGCGCGGCGGCTGGAGTCGCTGGCCGACGCCCTCGTCCGGAAGAGCGTGTGGATCGTGGGCGGCGACGGGTGGGCCTACGACATCGGCTACGGCGGGCTCGACCACGTCCTGAACTCCGGACGCAACGTCAACGTGCTGGTGCTCGACACCGAGGTGTATTCGAACACGGGCGGCCAGGCCTCCAAGGCCACGCCGCGCGGCGCCGTGGCGAAGTTCGCCGCCGGCGGGGAGCTGAGAGCGAAGAAGGACCTCAGCCTGATGGCGATGTCCGTCGGCAACGTGTACGTGGCCCGCGTCGCCTTCGGCGCCGACGACAGCCAGCTCGTGAAGGCGTTCCTCGAGGCCGACGCCTACAACGGCCCCTCGATCATCGTCGCCTACAGCCACTGCATCGAGCAGGGCTACGACCTGGTCAACGGGCTCGAGCAGCAGAAGAGCGCGGTCAAGTCGGGGCACTGGCCGCTGTTCCGGTACAATCCCGCACGCCTCGCCGAGGGGAAGAACCCGCTCCAGCTCGATTCGAAGCCGCCGTCCCTCCCGATCTCGGAGTACATGAAGGGCGAGACGCGCTTCACGCGGCTGATGACCAGCGATCCGGCGGCCGCCAAGGCCCTCGGTGCGCTGGCCCAGCAGGACGTCGCGGCGCGGTGGCAGCTGTACGAGCACCTGGCCGCGATGGCGGTCAATGGGGGCAAGAAGGAGTGAGGCGAGGCGTGAGCAGTGTGACGGACAGGTGAGAGGTGAGAGGGCGAAAGGCGTAGGAAGCCAAGGCGTGAGAGGGAAAAGGCGTGAGGGGAAACACCTCTCACGCCTTTCGCGTCTCACCCCTCACGCTCTTCGCCCTCTCACGTCTCACTTCTTCTTCTCACTTCTCACGCCTGCAGGGTCTTGAGGAAGCTCATATCGTGCCCCTTGGCCTTCAGCATGGCCTCGAGGCCCGACTTGTCGGCGCACTTCATGTAGGCCTCGGCCGGCTCCACGAGCTTCTTCTCGACGACCTCCATCAGCGCGTCGTTGAGCGTGATCATCCCCATCTTCTTGTTGGTCTGGATCATCGAGGGGATCTGGAAGGTCTTGCCCTCGCGGATGAGGTTCGCGATGGCCGGGATCGCCAGGAGGATCTCGCGGACCGCCACGCGGCCGCCGCCGATCTTCTTGCAGAGGATCTGCGCGACCACGCCCTTGAGCGACTCCGAGAGCATCACGCGGATCTGGCTCTGCCGGTCGGCCGGGAACTGGTCGATGATCCGGTCCACCGTCGAGGCCGCCGTGGTGGTGTGCAGCGTCCCGAACACGAGGTGGCCGGTCTCCGCCGTCTCGATTGCGATGGCGACGGTCTCGAGGTCGCGCATCTCGCCCACCAGCACGATGTCCGGGTCCTCGCGCAGCGCGGCGCGCAGGGCGCGCTTGAACGAGTCCGTGTGCAGGGCGACCTGCCGCTGCGTGATGACGCAGCTCTTGTTCGGGTGCACGAACTCGATCGGGTCCTCGATCGTGATGATGTGGTCCGTGCGCTTCCGGTTGATCAGGTCGATCATTGCGGCCAGGGTCGTGGACTTGCCCGACCCCGTCGGCCCCGTCACGAGGACCAGCCCCTTGGTGAGGAAGCAGAGCTTCTGGACCTCCTCCGAGATGTGCAGCTCCTCGGCGGTCTGGACCTTGGTGGGGATGACGCGGAAGACCGCCGCCGGCCCCTTGCGGTCCCGCAGGACGTTGCAGCGGAACCGCGCCAGGTCGAGGATCTCGTAGGCGAAGTCGGTGTCGTTGCTCTCGGCGAACTCCTTCTTGTTGCGGTCCGGCATGATCGAGAAGAGCAGCGCCTCCATCTCCTCGATGGAGAGCTGCGGCTTCCCTTCGAGGCGCTGCATCTCGCCCTGCTTCCGGATGATGGCGGGCTCGCCGACGCGGAGGTGCAGGTCGGACGAGCCCGACGAGACCAGCGTGCGGAGATACTCCTGAATGCGCTCCTCGGCCGCCGAGGCGGCCTCCGAGGCCGCGACCGAGGGCGTGGGGCGCCGTGGCGCCGGCGCCACGGGCTCCGCCGACGGCGCCCGCGCCTCCATCGGCATCGAGATGGCCGCGCTCGAGCGGCGGGGCTTGGCGGGACCGATCGTGACCGTCACGTCGTCGCCGGCGTGGAAGATCTCGGCGTCCACCCGCTTGCCGTCCACCGCGTAGCCGAAGGCCATCCGCGACTCGGCGTCGAGATGGTCCTTCATCCCGTCGGGCGCGATCTCGCGGAGCAGCGCCATGATCTTCGGCTTGGTCAGGACATCCTTGGTGACCGGGCGCTCCGCTCCCTCCACCTCCAGCACGACCGCGGCACCGCTGGCCAGGCGCATCCCCGACGCGCCCTGCTGGAACATCACCTGGATGAACTTGTCGAGTGTGGCCATCCCGGGTCCCTAGCTCTCCATCCTCAAGGTTTGACGGGTGACGGGCCGGCGGGCTTGACCGCGCCCGCGGCCGGAGGGGTGGGCGCCCTGGGCGCCGGTGGCGCGCCGCCCACCGCCGGGGCCGCGGCCTTCGGCGCCGGGGCGGCGGCCCGCTTCGCCGCCTCCTTCGCCTCCTCCTCGAGCACCCGGTGCTTGACCGCTTCGGCCTGCGCCTTCAGAGTCCGCTGCGCGAGGAACTCCTTCTCCCGCTTCTCGCCCTCGTCGGCCTGGATCGTCCCCTTGATCGTCCGCTCGATCAGGGCCTTGAGCGACACGACGCCGTCGCGCAGCATCCGGGCTTTCATCATCGGGCTGCCGCCCCGCGAGGCGGCCACGCTCAGCTGCCCCGCCGAATCGGCGATGAAGCCGATGTTCCGCATCATCGCCTTCTGCCTGAGCTGAGCCAGCTCCCGCGACAGCAGGCTCGAGTACTGATCGGGGTTGGATTTCGCGGCCGCGTATTGCTCCACCAGGCTCGCGAAGTGGTCCATTTCCTTGAGCAGCGTATCCAGGTAATCGACCAGCTCCTGGTTCTTCGCCGTCAGCTTCTGCGCCATGATCCCCCTCCTGCCTCCTGCGATCTATAACCTACCGCCGCGGCCTCACACCGTAAGCACCAGCTTCCCGAACGTGGCGTTGTCTTCCAGCCGCCGGTGCGCGTCGGCCACCTCGGACAGGGCGTACGTGCGATCCAGGATGGGCTGCACCATGCCCGCCTCCAGGAGCGGCAGGATGTCCTGCACGAAGGCGGTCGTCACGGCGATCTTCTCGTCCAGCGTCCGCGCGCGCAGGACGGTGCCGACGATCGTCAGCCGCTTGCTGAGCACGGCGCCGAGGTCGATCGGTGCGCTGCGGCCGCCCGTGAGCCCCACGATGATCATCCTCCCGGCGCGCGCCAGGACCTGGATGTTCCCCGCCAGCACGGGCCCGCCGACCAGGTCGAGCACGACGTCCACGCCCGTGCCGTCGGTCTTCTCCTGGACGACCTCGACGAAATCCTCGCGGGAGGTGTCGATGGCGACCTCCAGTCCCAGCTGGCGGGCCCGCTCGAGCTTCGCGGCCGTGCGCGAGGTGCCGAAGGTCCGGGCGTGGATCGAGGTGGCGAGCTGGAGCGCGGCCGTGCCGACCCCGCTTCCGACCGCGTGGATCAGGACACGCTCGCCCGCCCTGAGGAGCATCTGGCGCAGGAGCGCGTCGTAGGCGGTGATGAACACCTCGGGCACGGCGGCCGCCTGCTCGAACGACCACGCGGGCGGCATGCGCATGGCCACCGCCTCGTGGGTGGTGACGAGCTCGGCGCAGGCGCCTCCCGGGACGAGCCCCATCACCCGGTCGCCCACCTTCCACGCCCGGGCGCCCATGCCGAGCGCCGCCACTTCGCCCGCGTACTCGAGCCCGGGGATGTTCGCCGGCGCGCCGAACGGCGCGGGATACTGGCCCATGCGCTGGAGCAGGTCGGCGCGGTTGACCCCCGCGGCCCGCACGCGCACCAGGATCTCCCCGGGCGCCGGCTCGGGCGCCGGCACGTCCTGGAGCTGGAGCACCTCCGGCCCGCCGGGCTTGGTGATGACGACGGCGTTCACGGCATCGCCTCCCGCTCCATCACCTGCGGAGCGCCTCGGAGAGCACCCGCCCGTCGAGCGTCTCGAGCGGCGGCACTCCCAGCAACCGCGCCAGCGTCGGCGCAATATCCGCCACTTGCACCCGCCTCGAGTACCGCCCGGGCCGCACGCCCGCGCCCGCGATGATCAGCGCCACGTGCGCGTCGTCCTCCGACGGCTGGCCGTGCTCGGCGCTCGTGGTCGGTCCCCATACGTCGTGCGGCTTCAACGTCACGCACAGCTCGACGCCGAGGTCGGAGGGGATGGCGTTGAGCCAGCGCCGCGCGATGGGGTCCCGTGCCGTGTCGGCGGAGGCCAGCTCGCGCGGCGTGTCCACCCGCCACACGCCGGGCAGGGCGTGCATCCGCGTCCGGACGTTCGCCACGACCGAATCCACGTTGACGCCCTTCGCCTGCAGGCCGGCGCGGTCCATCACCAGCATGCCGAGGTCGAAGAAGCGGATCCACCGACCGCTCCCCGCCCGCGCCTCCAGCGCCGCTTCGACGGCGCTGATCAGCGTGTCGGCGCGCACCTCCAACGCCGCGGGATCGCCATGGGCCCTGGACCATTGCACGTACGACGTCACGCCGTGATCGGAGGTGAGCGAGACGACGATGCGCCGGTTGTCCCGCAGCCGATCGAGCGAATCCAGGAACTGCCCGAGGTAGCGGTCGAGGCGCAGGACCTGGTCGTGGATCTCCCGCGAGTTCGGGCCGAAGGCGTGGCCGATGGCATCCGTCGTCGAGAGGCTGACGGCCAGGAGGTCGGGCGACGGGCCCTTGCCGAGCTGGAGTTGGTTCACGCCGTCGAGGGCGAAGGCGAGCGTGAGGGAATCCATGAACGGCGTGCCCATCACCATGATGGACGCCTGGAACGAATCCGGCGGCAGGTCGTGCGGGAAGGTGACGCCCCTGCCGCGGTTCTCGTACGGCTCGCTGTCCGGCTCCTGGTAGGCGGACGGCTTGAGGAGCAGGTTCCAGCGGCGCCCCGGGGCGCGGGCGGGGATCATCGCCACGTTGAACGCCTTGACCCAGTCGGGGAGCGAGTCCGCGTAGTACCGGCTCGTGGTGAAGCGGCCGAAGACGTACCAGTAGACCTGCTGGCGCGCCTTCCCGACGGGGAGGATGGCGCCGCGATCCTTCCGGCTCACCGAGAGGGCCCGCGCATCCGGATAGCGGGCCTGGATCCAGTCGAACAGCTCCGTGCCGCGGAAGCGCCAGGGCGACGCCCCCGGTCCCGTCACCCCCACCAGCCGTCCGGTCGCCGTGGTGTCGGGCACGCCCTCGTCGTTACGGACGATGCCGGTGGAGTGCGGGTTCCGCCCGGAGAGCACCGTCGCATGGCCCGGCGCCGTCTCCGTCATCGCGTGGTCCTGGTAGGCGCTGGTGAACACCGCTCCCTGGCGCAGCAGGCGGGCCAGCCCGCCGGTGAGCTGCGACCGCCACCGGTCCAGGTAGTCGGCGCGGAACTGATCCAGCGTGATGTGGACGACGAGGGTCGGCGGGGGGGCGGGGGCGGGAGCGGGGTGCTGCCGCGGGCCCGGGGCCTGCAGGGCTGCGGCCGCCAGCATCAGTGTCGCGTAGAGCAACGAGCGTCTCCGGTCAGCGGTCCAACGGGAATATGCGCGCCCGGAGGCGGGCGCGCGACGCTACAGCCAACGGAAGATCCTGAGGGCGATCACGAACGAGACCACGCCCCACGCGACGCAGATGGCGGCCGGGCCGGCCACCGAGGCGAGCGAGGCGCCGTCGAGCATCACCGCCCGCAGCGCGTCGTTCAGGGCCGTGAGCGGCAGCGCCTTGATGACCGGCTGCATCGCGGCCGGGAAGTTCGCCGAGGAAAAGAAGACCCCCGACAGGATCCACATCGGCATCATGATGAGGTTCATCAGCCCGTTGGCGGTCTCGGTGGTCCGCGCGCGGCTGGCCGTCAGGAGGCCGATGCCGGCGAAGCACATCGCGCCGATCAGGGCCAGCAGGAGGAAGGTCCCCACCGAGCCCCGCATCGGGACGCCGAAGGCCAGCATCCCGAAGCCGATCAGCAGCACCACCTCGGGGCCGAGCATCGTCAGGCGCGCCGCGATGAACGAGAGGAGGTAGTGGCTCTTCCGCATCGGCGACGCGAGCAGCCGCTTCATCAGCTTCCTCTTCCGCGCGTCCACCACGGCGTAGCCCAACCCCCACATCCCCGTGCCCATCAGGTTGAGTCCCAGCAGCCCGGGGATGAGGAAATCGATGTAGCGCGAGCCCCTCTCCATCACCTTCTGCTCGGCCACGGGACGCGCGTCGCGCCGGCCGAGGGCGCGCTGCAGCGCGTCGTCGGTCGCGAGCCGCGCCATCCGGCTCTCGGTCCGCGTGGAATCGTAGCGGTACACGAGCGTGTCGCCGGGGACGACCACGATGGCGACCCGCCCCTTCCGCAGCTGGTCCGCGGCATCAGCCGGTGAGAGCACCACCGGCCGGAGCCCGCGCGCCTGCGCCAGGAGCGCCGCCACGGAGTCCGCCTGCGCACCTGCCTCCACGCCGACGCGGATCACGTCGGCCGGCCGGTTGCGGAACGCCAGGCCGAGGGCCACGGCGAGCAGCAGCGGGAACCCGAAGACCCAGAAGAGCACCTCCGGCTGCCGGAGCTGTTCTCGGAACCGCGCGAGCGTCAGCTGCACGAATGGGTGGTGGTTACGCATCGCGCAGGTGCCGGCCGGTCAGACTCAGGAACAGGTCCTCCAGCGTGGCGTGGTGCGTGACCAGCTCCGTCATCTCCACCCCGCGCCGCTCCAGCTCGAGCATCAGGGCGGGCACGGCGCGGTGCGCTTCCGTGACGGTCAGGCTGAAGCGCGGCCCGTCCCGACGCGCCGCCTTGACGCCGGGCAGCGCGGCGAGCGCGGCCTCCGGCAGCGGCTCGGCCCCTCCGTCGCCGAGGGAGAACTCGACGATGTGGTCGGCGCCCAGCGAGGCGATCAGCTCGCGCGGCGACCCGAGGGCGATGACCTTGCCGTGGTCCATCACCGCGACCCGGTCGCACAGCCGCTCCGCCTCTTCCATATAATGCGTAGTCAGGACCACCGTCCCGCCCCCGCGCTTGAACGAGGCCACGATCTCCCACAGTTGCCGGCGCGACTGCGGATCGAGCCCCGTCGTCGGCTCGTCGAGGAAGAGCAGGTCCGGCGCCCCCACCAGCGCGCACGCGATCGCGAGGCGCTGCCGCTGCCCGCCGGAGAGCTTCTCGACCCAGGCGTCCCGCTTCTCACCCAGCTCCACGACGTCGAGCACTTCCTCCACCGTGCGCCCGCGCCGGTAGAAGCTGCGGAAGAGGGCGATCACCTCGGCCACCGTGAGCCGGTCGGCGAGCTTCGTCTCCTGGAGCGCGACGCCGAGCCGCTCCCGCAGCTCGTGCTCATGGCCGTCCCACCGCAGGCCGAGGATCTCGATGTCGCCCTCGTCGTGCGTGAGCAGCCCCTCGAGCATCTCGACCGTGGTGGTCTTCCCGGCGCCGTTCGGCCCGAGCAGGCCGAAGCACTCCCCGGCGCGCACCTCGAGATCGAGGCCTGCGACGGCGGTCACGTCCTTGTAGCGCTTCACGAGGGCGCGGCACCGGATGGCGGCCGGGGGGGCTGCGTGCGTCATGGGTCGTGGATGATGACGGGATGGGATGCCAAAGGAAAGGGTGTAGGGGGTAGGGTGTAGGGGGTAGTAAGCAGCGCCGGACGAGTCCGCTACACCCTACACCCGAAACCCTACACCCTGCCTAACAAATTCGCGGCAGCTGCTCCCCCGACAGCAGATCGAGGACCCGGTCCCCGCCCCCCTTCGTCCTCAGCACGACCAGTCCCGGCGTGCCGCCCTGACGCACGGTGCCGATGCGGCATGCCTGGGCGGTCTCCGGACGCGCGCGGAGCACCTCGAGGGCGCGGTCCGCGTCCGCAGCCGCGACGAAGGCGAGGAAGCGCCCCTCGCAGGCGACGTACAGCGGGTCGAGGCCCAGCACCTCGCACGCGCCGGCCACGTCCTCGCTCACCGGGATGGCGCTCTCGTGCACCGCGATCTCGCACCGCGCCTGGGAAGCGATCTCGTTCAGGACCGTGGCGACGCCGCCGCGCGTAGGGTCGCGCATGCAGTGCACGTCGAGCCCCGAGGCGAGCAGCGCGAGCGCAGCGTCCGCGACGCTCGCGCAGTCGCTCAGGATCGGCGCGGCGAACGCGAGGCCGTCGCGCACCGCCATCACGGCGACCCCGTGCTGGCCGACCGTGCCGCTCACGAGGACCGCGTCGCCCGGCCGCACCTCGCTCGGCGTGACGGGCCGCTTCGCCACCACGACGCCGACGCCCGAGCTGGTGATGAAAAGGCCGTCCCCCTTGCCCCGCTCCACCACCTTCGTGTCTCCGGCCACGACGGCCACCGACGCCTCGCGTGCGGCCTCCTGGATGGACGCGACGACCCGCGTCAGGTCGTCCACCGCCAGCCCCTCCTCGAGGATGAACCCGAGGCTGAGGTAGAGCGGGCGCGCGCCGCTCATCGCCAGGTCGTTCACGGTCCCGTTCACCGCGAGCCTGCCGACGTCGCCGCCCGGGAAGAAGAGCGGGTGCACGACGAAGCTGTCCGTGGTGAACGCCAGCGCGCCCGAGGGCCGCTCGAGCACCGCGCTGTCGTGCAGCACCGCCAGGGCGTCGTTCCGGAACGCCGGGACAAAGACGTTCTCGACCAGGTCCCGCGTGAGGCGGCCGCCGCCGCCGTGGGCGAGGAGGATCCGCCGGCCGTTGCCGAGCGGCACCGGGCAGGTGATCTCGCCCATCACACCGCTCCGGCCGCCACGACCGCGGCCGCGCGACGGCGGTACAGATGGTACGCCGCGCACGCCCCCTCCGAGGAGACCATCGGCGCGCCCAGCGGATGATCGGGCGTGCAGCGCCCGCCGAACGCGGGGCACTCCTGCGGCCGGAGGCGCCCCTGCAGCACCAGCCCCGCCTGACAGTCCGGGTCCTCCGGGGCCGGCGGCTCCGAGTCCGGGAACCGCCGCTCGGCGTCGAACGCGGCGTACTTGGCGCGCAGGGCGAACCCGCTGCGCGGGATCCGGCCGAGGCCGCGCCAGTCGCGGTCGGCGATCTCGAACACCTCGGCGATCGCCGCGCGGGCGTGCGTGTTGCCTTCGGGCCGTACCGAGCGGCGGTACTGGATCTCGACCTGGCTGCGGCCTTCCTCGAGCTGGCGCACCGCCATCGCGATCCCCTCGAGCAGATCCAGCGGCTCGAAGCCGGTGACGACGACCGGCACGTGGTACCGCTCGCACAGGGGCCCGTACTCCGCGGTCCCCATCACCGTGCAGACGTGGCCCGCGGCGAGGAAGCCCTGCACGCGGCAGTCGGGCGACTCGAGAATGGTCTCGAGCGCCGGCGGCACACGCACCTGCGCGAGGAGGACGGTGAAGTTCGTGAGGCGCTTCTTCGCCGCCAGCAGCACGGCCATCGCGTTCGCGGGCGCCGTCGTCTCGAAGCCGACGGCGAGGAACACGACCTGCCGCTCCGGCTCCTTTGCCGCGATCGCGACCGCGTCGAGGGGCGAGTAGACGATGCGGACGTCGCCGCCGTCGGCGCGCACGTGCATCAGGTCGTCGCTGGTACCGGGCACGCGGAGCATGTCGCCGAACGAGGTGAAGACGACCCCCGGCTGCCGCGCGATGCGGAAGGCGCGGTCCAGGGTACCGACCGGCGTCACGCACACCGGGCACCCGGGCCCGTGGATCAGCGTGATGCCCGGCGGCAGCATCTCGTCGATCCCGTACCGCACGATGGAGTGCGTCTGGCCGCCGCAGACCTCCATCAGCGTCCATGGGCGCGTGACGATCGCGCGCAGCGTCGCCGCGTAGCGCTGCGCGGCGGCCCCGTCGCGGTACTCGTCCAGGTACTTCACGGCATTTCTCCGCGATCGAGCGCGTCGCCTTCGCGGCCGAACTCCGACAGCGCCTCCATCTCCTCCAGATAGCCGAACGTCTCCTCGGCGTCCTCGCGGCTCAGCACGGTGAGCGCGAGCCCCACGTGCACGATCACGAAGTCGCCGACGACGGCCTCCGGAACGTACTCGAGGCAGACCTCCCGGTCCGCCGCGCCGAACCGGACCGTGCCGTACCGCAGGCCGCCGGGGCCGACATGGCGGTCGCGGATCTCGCCGGGCACGCCGAGGCACATGGGCTAGCCCCTCCGCTCGAGCAGGGTGTGGGCGGCCACGAGGGCCTGCCCCACCGCCAACCCGCCGTCGTTCGGTGGGATGCGGCTCGCCGTGACGACCTGGAAGCCCCGCGTCCGGAGATCCCGCGCGGCCAGCGTCACGAGCGCGGCGTTCTGGAAGCAGCCGCCCGACAGCACCACGCGAGGGAGGCCGTGCCACTCGGCCACGGCTCCGATCATCTGGGCGAGCGTGAGGTGGAACCGGCCGGCGGCGGCGGAGGGTGTCGCGCCGCTGCGGAGGTCCGCGAGGAGCCCCACGACGGCCGGGCGCCAATCCACTTCGAGCGGAGCGTCATCCCCGGCGCCCGCCGGCTCGAGCAGCCGGAAGGGATAGCCGGCGGACGCCCCGGGCTCCGCCATCTGCTCGAGCTGCATCGCGGCCTGTGCCTCGTAGCTCGACTCCTGGCGGAGTCCGAGCAGGGAGGAGACGGCGTCGTACAGCCGGCCCGCGCTCGACGTGCGTGCCGAGCAGCCGCCCGGCTTGAACAGGGCCTCGAGGATGGACCGCCGCGACCGGGCATGCTCCACCGGCGGCACGTCGAGGTCCCACAGCCCTTCGCCGTGGATCTCGTGCAGCACGCCGAGCGCCGAGCGCCAGGGCTGGCGCGCGGCCGCCTCGCCGCCGGGCAGCCAGAAGGGGCGGAACCGCGCGACCCGGCGGAAGCCGACGACCGAAGACCGCAGGAACTCGCCGCCCCAGATCGTGCCGTCGGTCCCGAGGCCCGTGCCGTCCCACGCGACGCCCAGCACCTCGCCCTCGAGATCGTGCTCGGCCATCACCGCCGCGACGTGCGCGTGATGATGCTGGACCCGGATCACCTCCAGCCCGCTGGCTTCGGCCAGCCGGGTGGTCGCGTAGTCCGGATGGAGATCGCACGCCACGGCCACCGGGGCCAGACCGTAGAGCCGCTCGTAGTCGGCCACGGTGCGCTGCAGCGCGTCGAGCGAGAGCGGGTGGTCGAGGTCGCCGATGTGCTGGCTCGCGATGATCTGGTTACCGTGGCTCCACGCCACCGCGTTCTTGAGGTGGCCGCCCAGGGCCCGCACCGTCGGGAGGTGCGCGCGCAGCTCCACCGGCAGGGGCGCGAAGCCGCGGGCGCGCCGCAGCAGCAGCAGGCCGCCGTCCACGACGCGCGCGACCGAGTCGTCCACGTGCCGGACGATCGGGCGGTCGTGGTGGAGGAAGGCGTCGGCGATGGGACCGAGACGCTCCCGGGCATCCTCGGCCGTGATCGCCATCGGCTCCTCGGAGAAGTTCCCGCTCGTGCAGACGACCGGGAAGTTCAGCCGGGCCAGGAGCAGATGGTGGAGCGGCGAGTACGGCAGCATCGCGCCCACCGAACGGAGTCCCGGCGCCGTCTCCGCCGAGATCGCGCTGCGGTCCACCAGCGGCAGGAGGAGGATGGGCGCCGAGGCGGAGGTCAGGAGCCGCGCCTCCTCGTCCCCGACCCGCGCCACGCGGCGCAGCGCCTCGAGGCTCGGGAACATCACCGCGAGCGGCTTCGACTCCCTGCCCTTGCGGCCCCGGAGGCGCGCCACGGCGGCGTCGTCCCGCGCGTCCACGATCAGCTGGTAGCCGCCGATCCCCCGGAGGGCGAGGATCCGTCCGGAGCGGACCACCGCGAGGGCCGCCTCCAGCGGATACGTCGCGTAGGGCCCCGCCGTCCGATCGTGTCCCTCGAACCAGAGGCGCGGCCCGCACCGCGGGCAGGCCACGGGTTGCGCGTGGAACCTGCGGTCGGCCGGGTCCCCGTACTCGGCGCCGCAGTCCGGACACATCCGGAACTGCCGCATCGCGGTCAGCGGCCGGTCGTACGGCAGCCCCTCGATGATCGAGAGCCGCGGCCCGCAGGCCGTGCAGTTGAGGAACGGGTAGTTGAACCGGCGGTCGTCGGGGTCGAACAGCTCCTGCCGGCACTCGGGGCAGGTCGCGAGATCCGGGAGCATCGCGACCACCAGCTCACCCGCCAGGTCGCTCGCCTCGATCTCGAACCGCTCGGCGCCGTCCGGCGCGATCTCCTCCACCTCCACGCCGCGCAGCACGGCGGCCGGCGGAGCCTCCAGCGGCAGCCGCCTGACGAACGCCGCCTCCGCCTCCGCCTCCCCCTCGGCGACGATGAGCACGCCGAACGGCGTGTTCCGCACCGACCCCGCCAGGCCGAGCGAGCGCGCGAGGCGGAAAACAAAGGGACGGAACCCCGTCCCCTGTACCGCTCCCCGTACGGTGATGCGCGCTGCGACGCGCCGCCCTGTCGCCTGCGCGAGCGTCGCGCTCACGGCGCAGCGCCCACCGGTTCATGCTGCAGCGCCGCCCGCTTGGCCGCGATGCGCCACTCGAGCCACGCGACCACGTCGTCGATCCCCTCGCCGGTGCGGCACGAGGTCGTCAGGACCGCGATCCCGGGATGCACGTCGCGCGCGGCGGCGATCGCGCTCGGAAGGTCGAAGTTGGTGCGGTCCAGCAGATCCACCTTGTTGATCGCGACCAGGGCCGCCCGCCGGAACATCAGGGGGTACTTCTTCGGCTTGTCGTGCCCTTCGGTGACGGACAGCAGCATGACCACGTCGTCCTCGCCGAGGTCGAACTCGGCGGGACACACCAGGTTGCCGACGTTCTCGATCAGCAGGACCTCGGTCCCTCCCTCGACCACGCGGTGCAGGGTCGGGTGCACCATGTGCGCGTCGAGATGGCACGCCGCGCCCGTGTTGATCTGGTAGACCGGCATGCCGAACCCGTCGAGGCGCTCCTTGTCCGCGTTGCCCACGATGTCGCCCTCGACCACGGCCAGGCGGTACCGTGCCGCGAGGAGGGGGATCATCCACTCGAGCAGGGACGTCTTCCCCGAGCCGGGCGCGCTCATGATGTCCACGGTGTAGATCCCGTGCGCCGTGAGGTACTCGCGGTTCTCCCGTGCGATGGCATCGTTGGGCTCGAGCAGCCCCGCCTTGACATCAATTTGATGCATGGGCCACCTCGGGTTCCTCGGACAGCTCCAGCGTACGGACCTCGAGCTCGCGCCCGGTGGACACGCGCGTGTTCTCCGAGCCGCACGCCGGGCAGCGGAACACCAGGTCCTCGACCGGGTTCGTCCCGCCGCAGGCGCTGCACGTCATGGTCAGCGGGATCACCTCGAAGACGAGCCGCGCGCCCGCCAGCGGCGTGCCGGCGGACAGGCACTGGAAGGCGAAGTCGAGGGCCTCGGTGGACACGCCCGCCAGCTCTCCGACACGCACGTGGATCGCCTCCACGTGCCCCGGGTGCTGCTCCAGACGCTGTTCGACCGCCTCGATCAGGTTCAGCGCAATGCTGGCTTCGTGCATGAATCCCCCCACTGGAGGTTCCATTGCATAAGCTGTGCCTCCACGCGCCTTACGACCTCCGGGAGCGCCGCCTCGACCGCCGGCGTCAGCTTCTCCCCGAAGGTGCGCGTGTCCTGGGCCTCCACGGCGATAAACACGGTTTCGACCGGGAGCGGAATGTCGAGTGAGCGCCCCAGCGCCAGGGCGTTGCCGAGGCTCACGTCGTGGTAGGAGACGGCCCGCATGGTCGGGATGGCCGCGTCGGGCGTGAGGCGGTAGACGGTGCCGGGCGGGCCGCGCCGCCACTCGATCGCGTCCACGATGATGGCGCGCTCGTACCCGGCGAGGAGGTCGATGAAGCGCAGACCGCCCCAGGAGCTCTGCAGCACGTCCACGGGCGCCCCGGCCAGCCGCTCGGCCAGCAGGGCGGCGGCGCGGAGCCCGACGGCGTCGTCGGTGAGGAGCGGATTCCCCAGTCCGACGACGACGATCCGCTGGGGGAGCCCCGTCACGCGTGCGCCTCCTTCCGGTGCCTTCCCGCTAGGGTCGGCGCACCACGCGGATCAGCTGCCCGTCCGCGTCGCGAATGGCGACCTCGAGCGGCATCTCGCCGAGGAGGCTGTGGGTCGCGCACCCCAGGCAGGGGTCGTAGGCGCGGAAGGCCATCTCGACCATGTTGAGCAGGCCGTCGGAGACCTCCTTGCCGGAGATCAGTCCCTTGGCCGCCTTCTCCACCCCCATCGCCATGCGCGCCGCGTTTCCCTGCGTCGCGACGATGAGGTTGGCCATCGTGATCACGCCGCGCTCGTCCGTCCGGTAGTGGTGGATCAGCGTGCCGCGCGGCGCCTCCACGACACCGATGCCTTCCTGAGGCGTCGCCGTCGGCAGGGTGCGGACGTTGGGGTCCACCAGCACCGGGTCGGCGGCGATCTCCTGCAGCCGCTCGGTCGCGTACAGCAGCTCGATGACGCGCGCCCAGTGGTTGCCGAGCGTGTGATGCACCGGCTTGCCGCCGAGGACCTCGTACATCTTCTCGTACGCCTGCTGCGCCAGCGGCGTCGCCATCCCCGAGGCGACGTTGAGCCGCGCCAGCGGCGCCACCGCGTAGATCCCGCTGTCGGCGCCTTCCGTGAAGCCCTTCCACCCCACCGGCTTGAGGTAGCAGAACTTCATGTAACTCCACGGCTCCACGTGCTCGGCGATGAAGTCGAGGTACTGCCGCCCGGCGAACCTGGCGATCTCCTTGCCCTCGGGCGAGACGACCTTGAGCTTGCCGTCGTAGAAGTTGGGCCGGTCCTTCTCGTCCACCATCCCCATGTAGTGGGTCCGGTGGGTGAAGGTGTCCGAGGTGATGAGCTTCACGTACTCGGCGTTCTTGAGGACCACGTCCTCGAACACCTTGAGGGTGAACTGCGCGAAGCCGACCGCGTCGGCGGCCAGCGTCTGGAACTGCTTCTGCTGCTCCGGCGTGATGGGCTTGGCGACGCCGCCGGGGAGCCCCAGCACCGGGTGGATGGTCTTGCCGCCGACCAGGGTGATCAGGTCGCGCAGCCGGCGCCGCATCGCGATCACGGTCTTGCCGGTCTCGACGCCCACCTTCGCGATCACGCCCAGGATGTTGCGCTCGGCCGCGGGCGCCATGGGGCCGACCACGAAGTCCGGGCCGCCGAGGAAGTAGAAGTGCAGCGCGTGGTCTTCGGCCATGAAGGCGTTGTAGACCAGCTCGCGGATCGCCTTCGCCGCGGGCGGCGGCTCGACCTTGTACAGATCGTCGAGCGCCTTGGTCGCGGCCATGTGGTGCGCGGTCGGGCAGACGCCGCAGATGCGCGAGGTGATCTGGGGCATGTCCTCGGCCAGCCGCCCCTGCGCGAACTTCTCGAACCCGCGCAGCTCCGGGACCTGCATGAAGGCGCGGCTGACGTCGCCCTTCGCGTCGAGGAAGATCTCGATCTTGCCGTGACCCTCGAGGCGGGTGATCGGATCGATGCTGATCCGGCGCCCCGCCGGGGCGGCCTGTGTCGTCGGCTGCGTCATGGTTGTCCCACCTTCACGTTGTGGGCCGGCGCGGCTGCGGCCGGCTTGCGCGCCACACACTCCAGCACTGCCTTCGGAGAGATCAGCTCGGTGCCGATGCCCAGCTTCTTCGCGCTGATCCCCATCGCCAATCCCATCAGCTGCGTGAAGTAGAGCACCGGGATCTCGTAGGCGGTTCCGAACTCGCGGTTCACGTCCTGCTGGTAGCACTCCAGGTTCAGCTGGCACAGCGGGCAGGTGGTGGCGATGACGTCCGCCTGAGCCTGCGCGGCGCAGCGCAGCAGCTCGCGCACCATCGCCAGGGCCGCATGCCGGTGCCCGATCATCAGGGAGGCGCCGCAGCACCGCAGCCGGTGCGCGAACGCCACCGGCTTCGCCCCGAGGACCGCCACCAGATCTTCGAAATACCGCGGACCCGTCGAGTCGAAACCGTCACCCCGGTCGGGCCGCACCAGCTGGCAGCCGTAGTACGCCGCCACCTTCAGGCCTTTGAGGGGATGCGTCACCTTCTGCTTGATCGCGTCGAGACCCACGTCCCGAACGAACACGTGGATGAGGTGGTGGACGCCGATGGTCCCGCCGTACCGCAGGCCGTCGGCCTCGAGCGCGAAGTTCATGTGCTCCGCGAGGTCGGCGTCCTTCTGGAGATCCTGGTTCGCGTGGTAGAGGTTCTTGAAACACGCGTTGCACGGTGCCACCACGTCCAGGCCGGTCCGCTCGGCGATGGCGAGGTTGCGGGCGCACAGCGTGTGCGCCAGCAGCTCGTCGATGTTGGAGTAGGGCGTGGCCCCGCAGCAGTTCCAGTCCTCGATCTCCTCGAACTGCACGCCGAGCTTGGCCCCCGTCTCGATGGTCGAGAGGTGGTAGCTCGCGGACACGGTTTCCGCCGAGCACCCGGGGAAGTACGCGTACCGTTTCATTCGATGCCTTCCAGTGGCACGATCCGGCTCAGCATCGCCCGGAAGTTGTCCACCCGCTTCACGCGGGACGGCATGAGCGGCATCCGGCCCTTGGCCAGGAGCTTCATGCCGAACTGCATCTCGCGAAGCATCCCCTTGACGCCCCCCTCGAAGATGAATGCCGGGGCGTACCCGGGCTCGTACGACTTGCCTGTGCGCATGATGGTCCGGACGAACCGCCGTGAGAACTCGGGCCCCACGAGATCGTCGCGGTACTTGTTCTTCCAGATCGAGTACCGCTTCAGCACGTACATCAGCTCCGACGGCTTGATCCCCTTCGGGCAGACCCCGGAGCAGGCGTAGCACGAGGCACAGATCCAGAACGTGTTGCTGGCCAGCACGTCGTCCCGCAGTCCGGCGTTGATCATGCCGATGAGCCGGCGCGGCGTGTGATCCATGAACTCGACCGCCGGGCAGGCCGAGGAGCAGGTCGCGCACTGAATGCAGCAGTTCAGGCCGCGCGTGCCCGTCGTGTACATCTCGTTCGAGATCTCGTCCGCGAACGAGGGCTTCGTCCACATACGCCCTCCCCCTCCTCAGACCTCAGGACACCGGCTGGCCGCGCGACTCGGCCGCCAGAAGCAGCGCCCGGACCCGTTCCAGCAGAAGGTCCGGCTCCACCGGCTTCTCGATCAGCTCGTTCAGCGCCACGAAATTCGGGTGCACCGCCTGGCCCGGGAACATGAACGCGATCTGCTCGCGGATCCCCGTGATGATCAGGATCGGGAGGTCCTTGAGCGTCGGGTCCTTGCGGAGCTTGCGCGCCATCATGACGCCCTCGGCTCCCCGCCCCATCATGATGTCGAGGAGCAGCAGGTCGTGGGGCCGCGCCTTCAGCGCCGCGAACCCGTCCTTCGGGTTGTAGGCGACCTCGGTCTCATAGCCGGCGCCGTCCAGAATGGTGCGTATCCCCGAGACGAAATCGGGGTCGTCGTCGATGATCATCAGCCGCTTGTGCTCGCTCATCTGGGACCTTCCTTTGCTGATGCTGCCACAGGTTCCGTCTCCCCGCGTTCCCCGCCGGGTGCGTCATCGCCGAACGCGGGCAGGGTGATCACGAACGTGCTTCCCTGGCCCGGCGTGCTCTGGACCGTGATCGCCCCCCCGTGCGCCTCGACGATCCGTCGGCTCACGGCCAGGCCGAGCCCCGAGCCGCGCTCGCCGGCCACGCCAGGCTGGGTGTAGAAGGCGTCGAACACGTGCGGCAGGTCGTCCGGCGCGATGCCCACGCCGTGGTCGGCGACCGCGATGCGGACATCGCCATCCCGTACATCGGCCGTCACTTCGATTCGCCCGCCGTCGCGGGAGAACTTGACGGCGTTGCCAAGGATGTTGACCACCGCCTCGGTCAGCGTCCCCTGGTCGCCGAGCACCCGAGGTGCCGGCTCGGGCACCGCCACGTCGATGGTCACGGACTTGCGCGTGGCGTACACCAGCGCGCTCTCCACCGCCTTGTCGATCGGGCCCCGCACCGACACGGGAGCCTGGCGCGCCTTGATGGCGTCCATGTCGATCGAGACGCCACGCCGCCAGGTGTCCACCATCTGGATCAGGTCCGCCATCCGGGCCTTCACCCGTGCCAGCCGCTCCCGCTGATCCGGCGTCGCGGCTGCGTCGCGCTCGAGCACGAAGATGTTCTGCTGGATGGCCGCCAGCGGCGCCTTCAGCTCGTGCGACACGATCGCTGCGAAGTGGTCCCGGAGCAGGTCGCGCTCGCGCCGCAGCGCCATGGCCTCGAAGGTCAGGGACCGCTTCTCCACGGCGCGCTTGATGATCAGCCGGAATTCCTCCGGTGTGAACGGCTTCGGGAGAAAGTCGTACGCGCCCCGCTTCATCGCGTCCACGGCCGAACTGACGGTAGCGTAGCCGGTGATCACGATTGTCACGACCGTGGGGTCCGCATCGCGCAGACGCTCCAGAACCTCGAAGCCCGACAGCCCAGGCATCTTGAGGTCCACCACGACCACGTCGGGCCGGAACTCGCGCACCAGCGCCAGGCCCCGCGCGCCGTCCGCGGCGGTGGCGAGCTGGTACCCCTCGCCGCGCAGGATCTCGGTGCACGAGTCCAGCACGATCTCCTCGTCGTCCACGACCAGGATCCGCGCGTTCCCTTCCATGGCCCTAGCCCTCCGCCTGATCGCGGAGCGGGAGTCGCACGCTGAAGGTGGTTCCCTTCCCCGGCTCGCTCTCGACCGAGATCGTACCGTGGTGCTCCTTCACGATCCCGAAACTGATGGCCAGGCCCAATCCGGTGCCGTGGCCCACCGCCTTGGTCGTGAAGAACGGATCGAAGATCCGGTCCATATCCGCCTGGGCGATCCCGCGCCCGGTGTCGGAGACCTCCACCTCGACCATCTGCTCGGCTGGATCCACCCGCGTGGTCACCCGCAGCCGCCCACCGTCCGGCATGGCCTCCGCCGCGTTGATGATCAGATTCATGAACACCTGCTGCATCAGCGACGGGTCCACCACGACCTCGGGCACATCCGCGCCAAACTGCCGGACGACCTCGATGTTGTGGAACAGGGCCTGGTCCTCCACCAGTGCCACGCACCCTTCGACCAGGGCCTTGATCGCGGTCGGTTTGGTGACCGGCGTCCTCGGCCGCGCGAAATCGAGCAGCCCGCGGACGATCGTCGTGCAGCGGTCGGCCTGAGTCACGATCTTCTCGACCCACGCGTCCGAACCGTTGCCGCCGTTCTTGCCCTGCTTCTCGCGGAGCAGATGCGAGTACGCCACGATGCCCTGCAACGGGTTGTTCAGCTCGTGCGCCACCCCCGCCGCCAGTTGGCCGATGACGGCCAGCCGCTCGGACTCCATGATCTTGCGCCGGGTGAACTCGCGGAGCTTCTCGTCCCGGGCGCGCAGGGCGTCGGCCATGAAGTTGAAGCTCTCGGCGAGCTCGGCGATCTCCGTCACCGCCGGCTTCGGGACCTTCGTGCTCAGGTCGCCGTGCGCCAGGCGGTGCGCGGCCGCCACCAGATCGCGGAGCGGCACCGACAGCCACTGCGACAGGCCGTACGAGAGGCCGATCGTGAGCACGGTGCCTGTCAGCGTGATCGCGAGGAACAACAGCGTCGAGCGCCGCTTCAGATCGAGGTACGGGGCCTCGAGGAGCCCCACGCCTAGCATGCCGACGTTCTCGCCTGTGATACTCGTGAGCGGACGGTAGGCGGCGATGTAACGCTCGCCGCCCGCGAGCGTCCCGGCGACCCAGCGGCGGTTCTCCAGCACCACCTGCCGGTACACGTCCTCCTCGGCGCGCGTGCCGAGCGCGCGTTGGCCCTCGGGGTTGAGGACGTTGGTCGCGATCCGGAGATCATGGAGGAACAGCGTGGCGGCCCCGACGGGCCGGTTCTCATACTGGGCGTCCTCGAACACGCCGTGCTTGATCCTGTCCACCAGCTCGGCGCGGCCGTTGAGCAGAACGGCGGCGTACACCGCACCGAGCAGGTGGCCGGCCTCCACGATCGGCGCGGCCGCGGCGAGCATCATCGCCGCCGAATCCGGGCCGAACTCGCGCACCACGAGGCCGGGGCACTCCTGGCGCAGGTCACCGACGGAGAGGAGCTGCGTCGCAGCCACCGACTCGTGACGGTACAGCGCGGCCCTGAGCAGCGGATCAGCGCTCCGTTCATCCCCCACGCGCGACGGATTCCCCGGGCGCCACACGACCCGGCCCGCCGCATCCGTCACCACCAGGATGTCGAGGTGCTCCTGCCGCAGCACGGCGCTCAGCACGGCGGCCGCCTGCCCGGCTCGGCCGCTCCGGAGCGCGTCCTTGAGGAAGATCCGGTCGGCCGTGAGCCGCGTCACCTGCTGAACGCCGTGCAGCTCGCTCCCGTAGATCTCCCCGGCCGCCATCAGCGACTCCGCGACCCGGTTCTGGGCCTCGGTGACGACCCGGGTCTCGATGAAGCGGATCCCCACATAGCTGAAGATCGCGCTGATGATCACGATGATCACCAGGAAGCTCGACATCAGCCGGAGGGCGATCGACTTCAGCACGTTCTCACCCCTTGGTCGCCACACCTGCGGCCGGACGCCTGCGGCGCAGCAGCGACGCCGGCAGGCTGTAGCGGTACAGCGTGCCGACGGGGTCGGGGATGGCGCTCAGGATGCGCTCGATTTCCGCGGCGTCGTTGCTCGCCACGGTGGACGCGATCGCGGACAGCGCCTTGGCGCCCTGGTCCTTCACCCGGCTGGTGGGCCCGAAGCAGCCGGTGCACGGCATGTTCCCCTTGATGCACAGCGCGTCGCAGCCGGCGCGGGTGGCGGCGCCGAGGCACAGCACCCCCTGAGCCAGCAGGCAGTCCTCCTCGTTGAGCTTCACCTCGGAGGGCCGCTTGAACGCGCTGAGCGCGAGCTGCTCCGGCTTGGTCTTCTTGCGGGGGCACTCGTCGCACAGCGCGACGTCGGGCGCGAGAACGCTCCCCTTTGGCGGAAGCTTGCCGGCGAGCAACGCCATCACCGCGTTCGCGATGAGCGCGGGCGTCGGCGCGCAGCCGGGGAGGTAGTAGTCCACGTCGATGACCTGATCGAGCGACCGCACGGTTTCGTACAGCGCCGGGATGCGCAGCTGGTATCCCTCGACGTCGGACTTGGGACGCGGCAGCACGCCGTCCGGGTTGACGGTGCTGGGGCTCTCCAGGTACGCGGCGGCGAACACACCATCCAGGTCGAAGAGATTGGCCAGCCCGGGGATGCCTCCGAGCTGCGAGCACGACCCGAACGAGACGACCGTCTGCGCCTTGCGGCGCAGCAGGTGCACCATCTCTTCCTGCTCCGTGCTCCGGATCGCGCCGTTGAGGAACGCGGCCGCGAGGGAGCCGTCGGCCATCGCTTCGACGTCGCGGCGCTTGAAGTCGAGCGCCACCGGCCAGAACACGATGTCCACGGCGGCGACCACGTCGAGCACCTTCTCCGCGAGGTCCACCACCGCCTCCTCGCAGCCGCCGCACGAGGCGCACCAGTAAAACGCGACCTTCGGCTTGTCCGTCATGGGACCGCGACCTCCTCAGGCTCGTCGGCGTGACGCTCGTCGGGCACCGCGACGTTCAGCGGCCCCAGGGCGCGCACCTTCTCGACCATGTCGTTCACCGCGACGCGGAGCGGCTCGGCCTCCGACGCGGAGATCCACTCCAGCCGGAAC
Organism: uncultured Gemmatimonadales bacterium; assembly: GCA_963835535.1. Lineage (GTDB taxonomy): Bacteria > Gemmatimonadota > Gemmatimonadetes > Gemmatimonadales > JACORV01 > Fen-1245. Next base: position 44,977 of record CAWIFL010000009.1, on the reverse strand, counting down.
CGCTCTTCCTCGATGCCCAGGTCCCGCAGCATGCGGCGCAGCAGGTGGAACCGCCGCAGCGTCTTGTAGTTGCCGGACTCGTAGTGGCAGTCGCCGGGATGGCAGCCGCCGATGAGCACGCCGTCGGCGCCCTTGGCAAAGGCGTCGAGCACGAACTGCGGGTCGATGCGCCCTGAACACATCAGGCGTATCACCCGGATGTTGGGCGCGTACTTGAGCCGCGTGGTGCCCGCGAGATCGGCGGCCAGGTAGGTGCACCAGTTGCAGAAGAACGCGACGATCTTCGGCTCGAACTGCGCCGGCGCCGCCCCTCCGCCCGTCTCCATGGTCGTCTCAGGCATATGCCAACACCCCCCCGATCTCGTCGTAGATCTCCTCGTCCTCGAACAGGTTCTGCCTGGCCGAGCCCGACGGGCAGACCGACACGCAGGTCCCGCAACCCTTGCACAGCACCTCGTTGACCTCGGCGACTTCCTTCTCGGCGTTGAAGCTGATCGCCTGGTAGGGGCACATGGCGATGCAGGTCTTGCAGCCGGAGCAGTCCTCCGCGACGATGTACGCCGTGTTGGGCTCGAGCTCGATGTGTCCAGCGTTGATGAGCGCCAGCGCTTCGCCGGCCGCCGCGCCCGCCTGCGCCACGGTGTCCGGGATGTCCTTCGGGCCCTGGCAGGCCCCGGCGATCCACACGCCGTCCGTGAAGGTGCTCACGGGGGCGAGCTTCGGGTGGCGCTCCGTGAACCAGCCGCCGGTCCCGCAGGTGATGTTGAACATCCGCCGCACCGCCTCCGCGTCGGCCCGCGGCTCGAGGCCGACCGCCAGCACCACCATGTCCACGGGGAGCTTGCGCACCTTGTTGAGCAGGGTGTCCTCCGCCTGGAGCATCAGGCGGCCATCGTTCTCCGGCGCGGGATAGACATCGGCGACCTTGCCGCGGATGAAGTGTACGCCCTCCTCGGCGGCGCGATTGTAGAACTCCTCGAACGCCTTCCCCGGCGTCCGCATGTCGATGTAGAAGTTGTAGACCTCGGCGCCGGTCCGTTCCTTGAGCAGGTGGGCCAGCTTCAGCGAGTACATGCAGCAGACGCGAGAGCAGTGCTTGTTGGTGTGCTCGTCGCGGCTGCCGATGCAGTGGATGATGCCGATCGTCTGCGGCGTCTTCCCGTCCCGCAGCACCACTTCCCCGTTGGTCGGGCCCGAGGCGTTGAGCAGCCGCTCGACCTCGAGCGCCGTGTACACGTTCGGATACGTGCCGTACCCGTAGTAGGGCAGCCGCTTGGCGTCGAACACCTGGAAGCCGGTCGTGAGCAGGATGGTCCCGATCTCGATCTCCTCGATCCGCTCCTGCTGGGTGAAGTCGATGGCGTTCCGGTCCCCGCAGGCCTCCACACAGGTCTTCTTGCACTTGTGCGACTTGAACTCGATGCACGCCTCGGGGTCGATCGTGACGTATTGCGGCACCGCCTGCGGGAACGGGAGGTAGATGGGTCGGCGTTTCGACATGCCGAGGTTGAACTCGTCGGCCCACTTCGGCGTCTGGTAAATGCAGGCCTCGATGCACTCGAGGCACCCGATGCAGGCGTCCTCGATGATGTAGCGGGGCTTCCGCTTCACCTTCGCCTTGAAGTTGCCGACGTAGCCGCTGACCTCCGTGACCTCGGAGTAGGCCCACAGCGTGATGTTCTTGTGGGCCTTCACCGCGGTCATCTTCGGCGTCAGGATGCAGGCGGCGCAGTCGAGGGTCGGGAAGGTCTTGTCGAACATCGCCATGTGCCCGCCGATCGTCGGCTCCCGCTCCACCAGGTAGACGTGCCGACCGGCGTCGGCGAGCAGGAGCGCGGCGTGGATGCCCGCGATGCCCCCGCCCACCACCAGCACCGAGTCCTTGACCTGCACCCGCCGCGTCTCCAGCGGCTTGTGGTGCCACACCCGGCGCACCGCGCCCCGGATCAGCGAGTCGGCCTTCTCGGTCGCCGCCCGCTTGTCGGTGTGCACCCAGGAGGCGTGCTCGCGGATGTTGACCATCTGGAACTGGTAGGGATTGAGCCCCGCGCCCCACACCGCGCCCCGGAAGGTCTTCTCGTGCAGGTGCGGCGAGCAGGACGCCACGACGACCCGGTTCAGGCCGAGCTCCCGGATGTCCTGCTTGATCAGCTCCTGCCCCGGGTCCGAGCACATGTACTTGTACTCGCGGGCGACCACGACGCCCGGGAGCTTCGCGGCATGCTCGGTGACGGCCTTCACGTCCACCACCCCGGCGATGTTGGTCCCGCAGTGGCAGACGTAGACTCCGATCTTCACGGCGTCTGGGCCGTGTTCAAGCGTCGACATGTGCATCGCTCCTGACTGTGGCGCTGGCCGCGTCGGCCAGTTGCGCCAGGTCTTGGACCGCGAGTGAGCCCTCGAGCTGAGTCGTCTTCAACGCATCCTGGAACATCACGAGATCCTTCGGACAGCTGACCACCAGCGCCTCGACGCCACGCACGCCCGCCGCCTCCTTGACGCGCGTCTCTGCTGGACGTTCGCGGATGCCCGCAACGTCCTCCATCCAGATGCGCCCGCCGCCCGCGCCGCAGCACGCGGCCTCGTCCCGGGTCCGCGGCATCTCCACCACGCGGGCCCCGAGCGCCTGCAGCGTGCGGCGCGGCGCATCGTAGACGCCGTTATACCGCCCCAGATAACAGGGGTCGTGATAGGTGACGGTGCGGCCGAGCGGCGCCGTGACCTTGAGCCGCCCCGAGGCGAGCAGCCGGTCGACCAGCTCCGCGAAGTGCAGCACCTCCACGCCGTTCGGCGACCCGCCGTTCCCGGCGTACTCGTGCTTCACCACGTGATAGGTGTGGGGGTCCGTCGTGACGATCTTCTGGAAACGCACGCCGGAGAGCGTCTTCAGGTTCTTGTCCCGGAGCACGCCGAACAGCCCTTCCTCCCCGATCCGGCGGACGTCGTTGCCCGCATTCTGCTCCGCGTCGTGGAGGATGCCGAAGTCGAGCCCCGCGCGCTGGAACACCCGGGCGGCGGCACGCGTCACGTTCTGCGCCCGCGGATCGAACGAGGCGTAGTCTCCGACGATCCACAGGTACTCGACCGCCTCCTTGCGCGCGTCCCGGACGGGGAAGTCCAGGCCCGTCGTCCACGAGCCCCTGGTCCGCGCGGACTTCCCGAAGGAGTTGCCGTAGCGGCCGAGGTTCACCAGCACGTCCTGGAGCCGCTTCTCCATCTCGCCCTGCGAGACGAGGTGCGCCGCATCTCCACGACCAGCGGGACGTGCTCGTTGAACACCGGGCAGCGGGTCATGCACGCCAGGCAGGTGGTGCAGGCCCAGACTTCCTCCGCCAGCACGACCTCGCCCACGAACGGCTTACCGTTCCCGTTCGGTCCCGCGGACGGAGCGGCGGCCGCCGACGCCGCCACGAGTGCCGGCGCGTGCACCGCGCCGAGCACCATCTCCTTGACCTTGTGCACCAGCTCCTTGGGCGAGAGCGCGAACCCGGCCGCGTGGGCGGGGCACGAGCGCTCGCAGCGGCCGCACTCGGCGCACGCCAGGCCGTTGAACAGCTCCCGCCAGGTGAACTCGTCCAGCCGCGACGCTCCCTCCGACTCCGCAGGCATCGCGCCAGGCTTGAGCGACGTGAAGAACACCCCGAACGGCGCAAACAGCAGGTGCGCGTGCTTCGAGTACGGCAGGTACGCGAGGAAGAACAGCACCGTGGCCATGTGCGCCCACCACATGGACAGGTACGGCCCCGAGGCGTTCGCCCCCTTCGCCACCTGGGAGACGAGGAAGGTCACGAGCAGGAGCGCGATCAGCCCCAGGACGATGCTGGCGTCCCGCGTCCGCTCCAGCCCCTGCGGCGTGAAGACGTACCGCCGGATGGCCGCGACGACGATGCCCAGCAGCGCCAGCGCCCCGAGGATCTCCATGGGATACGCCATCCACGGCAGGTCGTCGGAGTACGGGATCGGCAGGAAGGGGAAGAGTCCGCGCGCCAGGTTCCACCAGAAGCTGGTCGCGAAGAAGACGAACGCCCAGAAGATGGCGAGGTGGGCCACGCCGATCAGCGGCTCCTCGACCAGCCGCCGCTGGAAGAACACGTTCGCCACCGCCGTGACGAGCCGCCGCGGCACGTGATCCCACCGCACCTCGCCGCGACCCCGCAGCAGCACCCGGACCAGCTGATAGACGCGCCGCACGAACAGGCCGATGGCGACGGCTGCGAGCACCCACAGCCCCACCCATCCCGGCACCGCGAGGTACCGTGTGAGAGCGGGATCCGGCATCGGGCCGCTCACGACTTCCTCGCCTTGACCGCTGCCGTCAGGGCCGGCAGGAACTCGAGTACATCGCCCGCGTACCCGTAGTGCGCGACCGAGAAGATCGGCGCCTGCGGGTCGGTGTTCACCGCGACGATCAGGGCGGCACCCTTCATCCCCTCGACGTGCTCGGGGGCGCCGCTGATGCCCGCCGCGAGGTAGAGCTTGGGCTTCACCGTCGCACCCGACTTGCCGACCTGCCGCGTCAGCGGGAGCCAGCCCTGATCGATCACCGGCCGAGACGCGGACACGGCGCCGCCGAGCGCCTCCGCAAGCTCCTGGGCCAGCGCGATGTTGTCCTGCGTCTGGATCCCGCGTCCCACCGAGACCAGCACGTCCTGCTGCGTCACGTCCACGTCGCCGGGCTCCGGGTCGACGTACGCCTCGAACCGCACCCGGAGGTCCCCGGGCAGCTGGACCGGCACTTCAGTCACCGGCGGCGCGGCTGACGGCGCGGCGCTCGCCGGCCGCGAGCCGGGGAGCACGCCGATGATCGCGGGGCCATCTGCGACGGCAACCGTGACCTCGAGCTTCCCGCCGTACAGGACGCACCGCGCCTCCAGCCGGCCGTCCACGGCGCGCGCGTCGCGGCAGGAGTTCACGAGTGGGATCTTGAGCCGCGCCGGCAGCAGGCCGAGCAGGTCGGCCGCGACGTTCGAGAGCGGAACCAAGATCGCCCGCGGCTTCCGCTGTTCGATGAGCGCGGCTAGCGCGAGGCACGAGGCCTCCGGATTCGGCTCCGCCAGCGCGGCGTGGTCGACGGAGAGCACGCCGTCCACGGCGAGAGAAGCCGCCAGTCCCTTCGCCCCGTGCCCGAGCAGCACGGCCTCGAGCTGCGTGCCCAATCCGTCCGCGAGCTCCCTGCCGAGAGTCAGCAGCTCCGGCGTCAGGTCCGAGAGATGCCCTCTCCAGTGCTCGGCCAGCACCCAGATGTTGCCCGCCATGGCCGCTCCCTCCTTACGCCAGACCGCGGGACGACAGGATCTCGGCCACCTTGGACGCCACTTCCTCGGGACTCCCCTCCAGCATCTCCGCCCGTCCGGCGGCTTGCGGCTTGGTCATCGCCACGATCTCGAGCAGCGACGCCTCCTCCTTGGCTGGCGCCTCCACGCATTCGAGGCTCCGGGACTTCATCGCGGCCCGCACCTTGGCCACCGGCACGTAGCGCGGCGGCTTGGGTGCCGCCTGCACGCCGAGCACCGCGGGGAGGCAGACGCCGTATCGGCCCCGCGTGCCCCCGGCGTATTCCTTGAACACGGTGGCCCGGCTTCCATCGGCCTCCACCTCGACCCCCGTGACGATCCCGACGTACGGGAGCTTCAACCGCTCCGCGAGGGCGGGCGCGACTACGCCGTCGAGATCGTCGATCGCCTGGCACCCGGTCACGATGAGCTGTACGGGCATGAGGTTCGGCACCGCGGGGAGCACCCGCGCCAGGAGCGCCGCGGCCTCCGCGGCGGTGAGCATCGCTTCGCCCGCCGCGACCTTGATCGCGCGATCCGCCCCCTTGGCCAGCGCGGTGAACAGGACCTCGTCCACGTCGCGACTCTCAATGGCGAGCACCGTGACGGTGCCCCCGACCTTGTCCTTCAGGAGCAGCGCCTGCTCCAGCGCGTGGTCGTCCCGTTCGCTCACGATGGGCCGGACCGCCTCGACGTCCAGCGACTTCCCGTCGGGCGCGATCTCCAGCTCCTCGACGATGTCCGGAACCATCTTCATCAGAACCAGGATGTTCATGGCGCCCCCCCCTCCGGGCCCTCGAGGGCCTCCGCGAGGAGTTCCACCACGTCCCGCACCACCATCTTCTTCTCGTAGCCCAGGACCTTGAGCGAGTCCTCGAAGCGCGACACCTCATAGGGGCAGGACACCGCGAGCACGTCCGCCCCCGTGGCCACCGCTTCCCTGACCCGGCGGTCCGCCAGCCGCTCCTGCCCCTTCGACTTGAAGAACGTGTCCAGCCACATTCCGCCCCCGCCGCCGCCGCAGCAGATGGAGTTGATCCGGTTGTGGACCATCTCCACGAGCTTCACGCCCGGCAGCGCCTGCAGCAGCCGGCGCGGCTCCTCGTACATCCCGTTGTGGCGGCCGAGGACGCACGAGTCATGGTAGGTGACCGTGTACCCGAGCTTCTTCTTGAGCAGCGGCTTCAGCGCGGCGAGGTTGCGGGCGAAGAAGGGCGTCGTATGCTCGACCGGCGCCGTGAGCCCGTGGGCAGGATACTCGTGCACCAAGGCGTCGTACGCGTGCGCGCCGGAGGTGACGATCCGGTTGTACGTGTACTTGCCGAGTACCTTGAGATTCGCGTCGGTCAGCGTCTCGAAGAGCCCGGTCTCCCCTGCGAGACGGGCGCACTCACCCGCGCACTTCTCCTCGCTGCCCAGCACCGCGAAGTCGACGCCGAGCGCGTGCAGCACTTTCGCGGTCGCGCGACAGTTGTCCTGGCCGCGCGGGTGGTACGCCGTGTAGCACTCCACAAACCAGAGCACGTCCACGGGCCGCGGGTCGGCGGACAGCACGCGCACCGGAACGCCCGCGCTCGGGATCCACGCCGCCCGCTTCTTCGCCGACTCCCCCTGGGGATTGCCGTACCGCAGCGTGTTCGTCAGCGCCTTCTGCAGCTCGGCGGGCACCTCCGGAAGCCGGGCGAAGATCTGCTCCTTGACCAGCGGCAGGAGCACTTCCGTGAGACGCAGACCGCGGGGGCACTTCGCCATGCAGGAGTAGCAGGTGACGCAGAAGAGGAGGCTGTCGCTGGCGAGCACCTCCTCGATCATCCCCTCCCGCAGCATCCCGATGATCCGCCGGGGCGGGAAGTCCAGCACGTCGCCGTAGGGACACGTCCCGGCACAGGTGCCGCACTGGATGCAGGTGAGCAGATCGCGACCCCGGGGAGATGCCAGGAGACCGTCCAGCGTGATCTCCGGCGGGGCCTCCGTCAGCGAAGCTGCACCGACCATGCGCCCTCCTCGGCTCTCCTGTGTAAGCCGCCCCCAACTGCAAACAAGATTGACGCACATTCCGCGCCCGCAGGGGCCGAAATGCGGATGTGCGCATGCATTACGCTGGGACGGGCCCGCGCAGGCCGCGGCTCGCAGAGCAGACACGCACGCGCCGGGCTATTGGGAACGTCTTGTGGGCCAGAAACACGACCGCCGCGCGAGGGATTTGGCGCGGCGGTCCGTACTACTACGACAATCAGGAGTGATTTAGACGGCTATCGGCGGGCCCCCGCCATCTTCAGCACCGGCGCCAGCAGCTCCTCGAGGGTGACGTCCTTGAGCGCGATCTCGTAGCTCACCCGGGTCGAGGGAATGGGAATCCTGATCAGGCGTGCCAGATCGATCGGCGTCCCGATGGCGACCGCCTCGACGCCGTGCTCCGCGGCACGGGCGATGGTCGCCTCGAGGTCGCGGATCTGGGCGTCGCCGTAGCCGAGGGCCGGCAGGGCACGCTTCACGTGCGGGTAGCGGGCCAGGGTCGCCGCGATCTCCCCGACCGCGAAGGGACGCGGGTCCACGAGTTCCCGCGCGCCCGCGTCCCAGGCGGCGAGCACCGCCGCGCCGAAGGCCATGCCGCCGTGGGTCAGCGTCGGGCCGTCGTCGATGGCCAGCACCTTCCTCCCCTTGAGCACGGAGGGGTCGGCGGCCTTCACGGGGCACGCCGCCTCCACGATCCGGGCGCGCGGGTTCAGGGCGCGCACGTTCTCGCGCACCTTTGTCACGGCTTCCGGCGGCGCCGTGTCCACCTTGTTGATCACGACGACGTCCGCCAGTCGAACGTTCGTTTCACCGGGGTAGTAGCTCACCTCGTGCCCGGCGCGGTGCGGGTCCACCACGGTGAGGTAGAGGTCGGCGCGGATGAACGACGTGTCGTTGTTCCCGCCGTCCCAGAGGACGACGTCGCACTCCTGCTCCGCCGCGCGCAGGATCTGGGCGTAGTCCACGCCGGCGAACACGACCGAGCCCGTCGCGATGTGCGGCTCGTACTCCTCGCGCTCCTCGACCGTGACCTTGTGGGCGACCAGGTCCGCCTCGCTGGCGAAGCGCTGCACCCGCTGCGCCTCCAGGTCGCCGTACGGCATCGGGTGCCGGATCACCGCGACGCGCTGGCCGTGGGCGCGGAGCCAGGGCACCACCGCGCGCGACAGCGGGCTCTTCCCCGCCCCGGTGCGCGAGGCGCAGATGGCCACGACCGGCTTGGTGGACGCGAGGACGTGGCGCTCGCCCAGGAGGACGAAATCGGCGCCGGCGGCGTTGGCCCGGGCCGCCAGGTGCATCACGTCCACGTCGGCCAGGTCGGAATACGACAGCACGCACTGGTCGACGCGGAGGGAGCGGACCAGGTCCTCGAACTCACTCTCCGGATGGATCGGGATGCCCTTGGGGTAGCGCGGTCCCGCCAGCGACGCGGGGAAGAGCCGCTCGGCGATGTGGGGAATCTGCTGCGCGGTGAAGGCGACGACCTCGACCGACGGGTCGTCGCGGTATACCGTGAGGAAGTTGAAGAAGTCGCGGCCGGCTGCGCCGAGGATCAGCACTCGTGTCACGAGGTCACTTCCGCTTGTCCACGGGAAGGTAGGGGCGCTGCTCGTGGCCGATGTAGATCTGCCGCGGCCGCGCGATCTTCTGCTCCTTGTCGAGCAGCATCTCCTGCCACTGCGCGATCCACCCGGCGGTCCGCGCGATGGCGAACAGCACCGGGAACATCGCCACCGGGAACCCCATGGCCTGGTAGATGATGCCCGAATAGAAATCCACGTTCGGGTACAGCTTGTGCTTGATGAAGTACTCGTCGGCCAGCGCGATCTTCTCGAGCTCCAGCGCGATGTCCAGCAGGGGGCTGCTGCCGGTCACCTCGAGCACCGAGTGCGCCGCCGCGCGGATGATCTTGGCGCGCGGGTCGTAGTTCTTGTAGACGCGGTGGCCGAACCCCATCAGGCGCACCTCGCCCTTCTTCACGCGCTCGATGTACCCGGGGATGTGGTCCTGCGAGCCGATCTCGCGCAGCATCTTCAGCACTTCCTCGTTGGCTCCGCCGTGCAGCGGGCCGTAGAGCGCCGCGGTCGCGGCCGCGACCGCGCAGAACGGGTCCACGTGCGAGCTGCCCACCGAGCGCATCGCGTTGGTGCTGCAGTTCTGCTCGTGGTCGGCGTGCAGGATGAAGAGGAGGTCCAGCGCGCGCTCCAGCGCCGGGTTCGGGACGAAGGGCTCGCAGGCCCCGGCGCGCTGCCCGAGCATCGAGATGAAGTTGCCGACGTACGAGAGGTCCGGGTTCGGGTACGCGTACGGGAGGCCCCGGCTGTGGCGGTACGCGTACGCGGCCAGCGTCGGCATCTTGCCGAGCAGCCGGTACATCTGGTGTCGGCGCGACGCCGGATCGAAGATGTTCTTGGAATCCTGGTAGAAGGTGGAGAGCGCCGCCACCGTGCCCACCAGCATCCCCATCGGGTGCGCGTCGTAGTGGAAGCCGTCCACGAAGGTCTTGATGTTCTCGTGCACCATGTAGTGGGCCGCGATCTCGCCGCTCCACTCCTTCAGCTGCTCCTGCGTCGGCAGCTCGCCGTGGATCACCAGGTAGGCCGTCTCGAGGTACGTGCTCTTCTCCGCCAGCTCCTCGATCGGGTAGCCGCGGTAGCGCAGGATGCCCCTGTCCCCGTCGATGTAGGTGACGGCGCTGCGGCACGACGCCGTGTTCATGAACGCCGGGTCGTAGGTCATCAGCCCGAAGTCGTCCGGCCCCGTCCTGATCTGTTTGAGGTCCACCGCCTTGATGGTGCCTTCGGCGATCGGGACCTCGTAGCTCTTGCCGGTCCGGTTGTCGGTGATGGTCAGCGTGTCCTTCGGCATCGCAGTCCTCGTGGTTCCACGGATCGTTCGAAACGCAAGGCTCATGCCAGCAGAGCCTTAAGTATCGCCCGGCCCCGGCATCTTGACGAGCCCCGCCCCCGGGCGTACACCCTGTCATGCGCACGGTCGCCGACGTCTGATGGGACGCATCCGGGGGGCCTTCGACGGGTTTCTCGACGCCGCCCTGAACATCCGGCCCGGCGAAGGCCGCCGGACCGCGCTGCTCTTCCTCCACCTGTTCCTCGCGTCGGCCGTCTTCTTCCTGGGCCGGACCGTGAGGGACACCCTGTTCCTCAGCCGGTACTCGCTCTCCGCTCTGCCGTGGATGTTCGTGATCTACGGCATCACCTCCGCCATCACGATCGTGCTCTACTCCCAGATCGCCGACCGGATGAGCCGGCAGCGCCTGATCGTGCTGTCCGCGTCGGTCGGGATCGCGACGTACCTGGCCACCTGGGGGGTGGTGCGGGCGCGGGCGCCGTGGATCTACCCGGCGTTCTACGTCTGGGCGGACATCGTTTCCAACCTCTTCATCGTCCAGTTCTGGACGCTGGCGAACGACCTGCACGACGCGCGCTCCGCCAAGCGGCTGTTCGGCACCATCGGCTCGGCCCGCCTGCTGGCGTCGGTCGCGGTGGGCCTGGCGACCGGGGCGATCGTGCGGGCGATCGGCGTGGACCAGCTGATCTTCGTGCTGGCGGCCCTGATGCTCGGGTTCGGGGCGCTGGCGATCCCGGTGGCGCGCCAGCCGCGGGCCGAGCGCTCGGCGCGAGCCGGTGCCCAGCCGCGGCGGGTCGGCCCGCCACCCAAGGTGCTGGCCGACCCGTACGTGCGCGCGCTGGCGATCATCCTGCTGGTCGCCTTCACGGCCCTGAACATCGGGGACTACCAGTTCAAGGCGATCGCGCGCGCCACGTATCAGGAAGACAAGCTCGCGCAGTTCTTCAGCCTCTTCTACGCCGGCGCCGGCGCGCTGGCGTTCGTCTTCCAGATCGTCGCCACGCCGCGGATCCTGGCCCGCCTCGGCGTGGGCTACGGGATGGCGACGATGCCGACCGTGTTCGGGGCGGCGAGCGCCGCGCTGCTCGCGATCCCGAACCTCGCGGTCGCGACGGTGATGAAGTTCGGCGACAACGGCTTCCAGTTCACGATCCAGGAGACGACCTTCCAGGCGCTGTACGTCCCCTTCCCGGCCCAGGTGAAGGTGCGCACGCGCGCCTTCCTGGAGGCGGTGGTCAAGCCGATGGGGTACGGGCTGGCCGGCCTCGCGGTGATCGTGTTCGTCCCCATCCTCAAGCACGCCTGGCTGCTCTCGTACGTCACCCTGCCGTTCGTCGCGGCGTGGTTCGCGATGATCCCGGTGGTGCGGCGCCGCTACCTCCGGCAGCTCGAGGCGACGCTGAGTGCGCGCGGCGCGCTGGCGCTGGACCACGAGTACCTGCTGGACTCCGCGGGACGGCAGGCGCTGATCCACATTCTGGAAGCGGGCGAGACCCGACAGGTGCTGGTGGCGCTCGAGCAGCTCGAGGGGGAGCGGTCCGACGAGTTCGTCGCCGCACTCGCCCGGCTGGCTCGGCATCCCGACGCCACAGTGCGGACTGCCGCGCTGGCGCAGCTCGGAAGCCTCGGCATCGGGGACGCTGCTCCAGTTCTCGCAGTGCTGCGCGATGACGTGCCGGCCGTGCGCGCCGCTGCCGCCACGGCGTACGCGGCGCTCGCGCGGGACGAGGCCGTGGACGCACTCGCCCCGCTCTTGGAGGATGGCTCGGACGACGTCCGGGTCGCCGCCCTGGCCGGTCTGCTCCGGCACGGCGGCGTGGAAGGCGGCATCGTGGGCGGCGCGCAGCTCGCCAAGCTGCTCACGTCCGAGAAGCGGAACGACCGAGTCGAGGCGGCCCGCGCGCTCCGGAGCCTCGGCCCGGGCGCGTACCGGCCGCTGAAGAAGCTGTTGGAGGACGCGGACCCCGCCGTGCGGCGCGCGGCGCTGCGCTCGGCACCCGGCGTCGCCGATCCGCGGCTCGTGCCCGTCTTGATCGCGGCGCTCAACGACCCGCCGACCCGCCGCCGCGCCGGCCAGGCCCTCACCGCCGTCGGAGAGCCGGCCGTCCGGCCGCTGTGCGACGTGATGGCCGACCCGGCCGTCAGCCGCGACGTGAAGCTCCAGGTTCCCCGGCTGCTCCGCCGGATTCCTTCGCCCGAGACGTACGATCGCCTGCGCAGTCTGGTCCGGTTGGACGACAGCCACCTGCGGCTGCGCATCTTTGCAGCGCTGTCGCACATCCGCCAATCACTCCACCGGGAGGGCGAACCGGTGGAAGCGATGCAGGTGCTCGTCACCGCCGAGATCGCAGAGAGCTACGGCAACGTCCTGGGCTGGGAGCTGGCGCGGCCGCTGTATGCGACGCCGCTCCTGGACGAGGTCTTCGAATTCCGGCAGCAGCGGGCAGTGCGGCGGGTGCTGCGGATCCTCGAGCTGCGCTACGAGCCCGAGCCCCTCGCCCTGGTGCGTGAGCGGATCGGCGATCCGGCGCGCCGAGCCAACGCGATCGAGGTGCTCGACACGCTGCTGGACGGCGCGCTCCGGCCGCTGGTGATCCCGTATCTGGATGATGCGCCGCTGCGCGAGAAGCTGAAGGCTGCCGCGGCGCTGGTGCCCAGGCCGCCGGCGCCGCCTGAGTTCATGCGGCGGCACTGCCGGCACCCGAACCCTTACGTCGTCTTGCTGGCGCTGGACGCCCTCGCCCGCCGCCAGGACCCGGTGGGCGCCCAGGAGGGAGCCAAACTGCTCGCGCACCCCGACCCGCTAGTGCGCGAAGGCGCCCTGCAGGCGGTGGCAGCCGCCGATCCGGCGGGCGCCGCTGCCCTCATCCGCCCCCTGCTGGCCGATCCCGATCCCACGGTCGCACGCCATGCCGATCGATCGCTGGCGCGCCTCGAAGGACGCCCGATCCCGGAGGACCCCTTGTACGCCACCGTCGAGAAGATCCTGTTCCTCAAGAGTGCGCCCGTGTTCGCGCGCGTGAGCGGCGAGGACCTCGCCGCCCTCGCGCGCGTCGCGGAGATCGAGACGTACGCCGCCGGCCAGACGGTCTTCCACGAAGGAGAGATGGGCGATGCGCTGTACGTGATGGTCCGCGGGAAGGTGGCGATCGACAGCGGCGGCGAGCGCCTCGCCGACCTCGGGCCGGGCGACGCGTTCGGCGAGATGGCGGTGCTGGACGAGGTGCCGCGCAGCGCGACGGCCACCGCGGAGGACGAAACGGAGCTGCTGCGGATCGGCAGCGAGGAGTTCTACGAGATCCTGCACGAGCAGGTGGAGATCGCCGAGGGCGTCATCCGCATGCTCACGGGCCGGCTCCGGGAAGCCGACGCGACCATCCAGAAACTGCACGCCTCAGCGGCGCGCTAGCGCAGCCTCCCGCTCCACCGGCTCGCGCGCCACCGCCAGCCCGCGGTCCAGGGCGCGGCAGTTCAGCTCGAACAGCTTGGCGTGCTTCGCCATGTGGCGCAGCCCCTCCACCAGCGCGTCGCGGCTCAGCACGTCGCCCTTCTTCGCCGCCCAGACGCCGAGCGTGACGACGTTCATCAGGCGGCTGTTGCCCAGGGCCTGCGCCTCCGCGCTGGCGTGCACCGCCAGGGCCGTGACGTCGTCGCGCGTGACCGGCCGCGTCACCACGTCGGCGTTGCAGACCAGCAGCCCGCCGGACACGATGCCGGGCTCGAACCGCTCGAGCGACATGTCGTTGAACACGATCAGGCTCTCGAACGTCGTGTTCACCGGCGAGCCGATCGGCGCGTCGGAGATGATCACTTCCGTCCGCGACGTGCCACCGCGGATCTCGGGGCCGTACGACGGCAGCCCGGTGGTGTAGTACCCGCGCCCCGCCGACATCGCGGCCCAGGACAGGGTCTTCCCCAGAAAGACGGCGCCGTCGCCGCCGCTGCCCGAAATCATGATCCGTTCCATCATCGCGGCATCCCTCCCGGCGGCTCCTTGATGACGCCCGGCTTGTAGACGGAGAGCATCTCCTGCACCAGGTACTTGTGGGCGTCGATCGGCTCGAGCTTCCACCCCGACGGGCAGCTCGAGACGATCTCCAGCACCGACAGGCTCTTGTTCTTCTCCTGGTTCAGGAACGCCTGGCGGATGTACTTCTTGGTCTTCCGGATGGCCGGCGCGTCGTGCACCGTCGCGCGCACCGCGAACGAGCACCCCTGCTGCAGCGCCAGGGCTTCCGTCATCGTGACCGGATAGCCGTGCACCTGCCGGTTGCGGCCGGTCGGCGACGTGGTGGTCTTCTGGCCCATCATCGTCGTGGGCGCCAGCTGGCCGCCCGTCATCCCGTAGATGGCGTTGTTGAGGAAGATGATCACCGTCGGGTCGCCCCGCGCCGCCGCGTGGAACGTCTCGCCGATCCCGATGCCCGCGAGATCGCCATCCCCCTGGAGCGTGAAGACCCGCAGCTCCGGATGCTGGCACTCGATCCCCCACGCCACGCTGGTCGCGCGCCCGTGGGCCGCCTGCTGCCAGTCGATGTCGATGTACCGGTAGGCGAACACCGTGCAGCCCACCGAGGCCACGCCCACGGTCACGTCCCGGATCCCCAGGTCGTCGATCACTTCGGCCAGCAGCTCGTGCACCGTGCCCTCGTCGCATCCCGGGCAGTAGTGCATCTCGCCGCACCGCAGCCGGTTCTTCCCGTACCGCAGGTGCTTCCGGAGGTTCTCGACCGTCACCGCGCCGTCGGGGCAGACCACCGCACAGTTCCCGCACGCGGTGCACTTCGCCAGCGTCTCCTCCATCAGCCTGGCCGGGTGCACGCCGCGGTGGTTGAACACCTGCGCGAATTCCACGATGTGCTCGGGACAGGCCTCGATGCACAGCCCGCACCCCTTGCACTCCACGGAGTCGAACTCGACCCGGGGCAGGATCTTCTCCGTGGTCGCCGGCGCGGTCATCGGGCACCTCCCTGCGTGAACTCCCGTACGACCACTTCGGCGATCTCCTCCGGCGTCGGGATCACGCCCCCCTGCCGGCCGTAGAAGCTGACGGGGTCGAGGCACTGGAGGTCGAACAGCGTGCGCTTCACGTCCTCGACCATCTGCCCGGCGTTCATCTCCACCACCAGATAGCGGCGCAGCCGCTTCGCCAGCGGCCGGAACCCGTCGGTCGGGAACGGGAAGAGCGAGATCGGGCGCAGCAGGCCCACCTTCCGGCCCGTCTTCCGCAGCGCCTCCACCGCCGTGTGCGCGATCCGCCCCGCGAGGCCGAACGCCACGATCACCAGGTCGGCGTCCTCCGTGGCGAACGACTCCCACCGCTGCTCTTCCTGCTCCATCCGCGCGTACCTGGCGTGCAGCATGCGGTTGTGCGCTTCCAGCTCCAGCGGCTCGATGATGATGCTGTTCACCAGGTTCGGCTTGCGCGTGCCCCGCGTGCCCGTCGTCGCCCAGTCCTTGGGGGGCAGGCCGCTGTCGTCCCGCGGCTTGAACCGCACGTTCTCCCACATCTGCCCGAGCGTGCCGTCGAGGCACAGCAGGGTGGGCGTGCGATACAGATCGGCCAGCCGGAAACAGAGCATCGTCAGGTCGGCGCATTCCTGCACCGTCGCCGGCGCCAGCACCGGCATCCGGTACCCGCCGTGCCCACCGCCCTTCACCGACTGCCAGTAGTCCTCCTGCGAGCCGTACACCGTGCCGAGCCCGGGACCGCCGCGCATCACGTTCACGATCACGCACGGCAGCTCCGCACCCGCGATGTAGGAGATCCCCTCCTGCTTCAGGCTGATCCCGGGGCTCGACGACGAGGTCATCACCCGGAGCCCCGCCCCCGCGGCGCCGTAGACCATGTTGATCGCGGAGATCTCGGAATTGGCCTGCGTGAAGGTCTTGCCGAGCGGTGGAAGGTGCTCGGCGAGATACTCCGGTATGTCGGTCTGCGGAGTGATCGGATAGGCGAAGTACGCGTCCAGGCCGCTCCGGATCGCCGCTTCGGCGATCGCGTCGCAGCCCTTCAGCAGGACGGGGCCTTCGGCCGCCGCCTGTGCGTCCTGCGCCGCCTCGAGCACTCCCACCCCGGCAGCTGCCGTCATGTGGAGCTCCTGGCGATGGCTTCCCTGAGATCGTGCACCCATTGCGTCGCGCGGCCGCACAGCTCGCAGCTCACGCCCACGTGCGGACACGGCACGCCGTCCGCCTGACACTCCGCGCACCGCGGCTCGGCCACCAGCCCGAGCAGATCGTCCAGCTGGCGGAAGAAGATCGTCCGGGCTTCCACCGGAAGCGCTTCCTTCAGGTCGCGCACCAACCGCGCCTCGCGCTGGAAGGCCCCCGACAACACCGCCCGCCCGTCTGTGCCCCGCTCCAGCTGCACGGTCGCTCCTTCGCGCGTCGCGCGCACCAAGAGCGGCAAAAAGCGGACCAAACCCATCGCTGTTCGCGATCCGCGGAATGGGGATATTGTCGGTCGGTTATGCCGTGGTGAGATGCGCCTGCACGCCAGCACGGCGTGGGCGTGCGCGCCGCCGCCTGCCGGGGCAGCCTGCGCCGAATGCAAGTCGGGCACGGATGAGGTATGATCTGACCGCTGCGGAACCCGTCGCGACGGATCCGACGTACGGAATTCAACCCGATCCCGGTGGATCAGATGACCAGAACGATCTTCATCGCCTGTCTTGCGCTTGCGGTGCACGCCGCCGCGGCGCCCGCCCAGCAACCCCCCGCGGCGGCCCGCCCCGGAGTGCCGGATACGTCGGCGTTCCGGCCGCTGGCGCTGCCCACACCGAACGCGTACCGCACCGGCTCCGGAGGGCCGGGTCCGCTCTACTGGCAGCAGCGCGCGGACTACACGATCCGGGCGTCGCTGGACACGGCCACGTTGAGCGTCAGCGGCCAGGAGACGATCCGCTACACGAACAACTCGCCCGACACCCTCAGCTACGTCTGGATGCAGCTCGACCAGAACATCGGCTCGGCCGACAGCCGCAGCGCAGCCCTCGCGCCGGGCGCCGGAGCCGGAGAGCCCGGCTTCACAGGCGGTTTCGTGCTGGAGCGGGTCGGCGTGCTGCGCGCCGCGCGGGCGGGTGCGAAGCCGGCGTCCGCGCCGCTCGCCTACCGGGTGAACGCGACGATGATGCGGGTGGACCTCGACCGGCCGCTTCCCCCGAAAGGCGTGATACAGCTCGACGTCGCGTGGCACAACATGGTGCCGCGGCAGGGCCGGACGGGCCGCGAGCACTTCCCCGAAGGGTGGCTGTACGAGATCGCCCAGTGGTACCCGCGGATGGCGGTGTACGACGACGTGATCGGCTGGAACACCGCGCAGTATCTCGGCAGCGGGGAGTTCTACCTCGAGTACGGCGACTTCGACTTCAGCATCACGGCGCCGGCGAACTACACCGTGACCGGCACGGGCGTGCTCCAGAACGCGGCGCAGGTGCTGACCGCGGAGGAGCGGCGGCGGCTCGCGCTCGCGGTGAAGTCGGACACCACGATTCACATCATCGCGCGCGAGGAGGTCGGGACGCCGGCGCTGCTGCCGCCGGGCACCGGCGCGGCGCGCACCTGGCGGTTCAAGGCACAGAACGTCCGGGACGTGGCGTGGGCGGCGGCGCCCAACTTCATCTGGGACGCATCGGGATGGGAGGGTGTGCTGATCCAGGCCCTCTACCCGCCGGCGGCGCTCCCCCTCTGGTCGCAGGCCGCGGACATGGGCCGCCACACGATCATGCACCACTCCCGCTGGCTCCGGTATCCGTACCCGACGGCGATCAACGTCAACGGCCCCGTCGGCGGGATGGAATACCCCATGATCGTCTTCTGCTCGGAGCGGCACAACGAGCACGGCCTCTACTTCGTGACCACGCACGAACTCGGCCACCAGTGGTTCCCGATGACCGTGGGCAGCAACGAGCGGCTCTACGGGTGGATGGACGAGGGGTTCAACACCTTCATCGACTACTTCTCGTTCCACGACCGCTACCCGAACGACACCGCGATGAGCAGCGGCCCGGAGATGGGCCACGGCGTGGCGTGGTGGGTCGCTCTGCTCACCCACTATTCGGGCCGCGAGGCACCGATCATGGAGCCCCAGGACCGCAACCCGCCGTTCCTCAGCAGCATGCTTCACTATCCGAAGACCGCGCTCGGGCTCCATTTCCTGCGCGAGCAGGTGGTGGACTCGACGGCCTTCGACCAGGCGTTCCGCGAGTACGCCCGCCGCTGGGCGTTCAAGCACCCGACGCCCGCCGACTTCTTCCGGACGATGAACGACGCGCTGGGAGAGGATCTCTCCTGGTTCTGGAGGAGCTGGTTCTATCGCACCGACCACCTCGACCAGGCGGTGGACTCGGTGGTGCAGCATGACACGGCGGGCGTGACCATCGCGCGGATCTACTTCTCGAACAAGGCGGAGATGGTCGCGCCGCTGGACCTCGACGTCGGTCTCGCGAACGGCACCACCGAGCACCTCAAGCTGCCGGTCGAGGCGTGGTACCGGGGCTCGCCGTTCATCTTCACGCGCCGCTGGCCGGTGCACGTGGTGCGGGTCACGATTGACCCACAGGGTGTGTATCCGGACGTGAATCGCGCCAACAACGTGTGGACGGCGCCGCAGTAGATGCCTGAGAAGTGAGGGGTGAGGCGTGAGCAGGCGAAGTGGGAGGTGAGAGGCGCAGGCGTGAGGGGCAAAGGCGTGAGAGGTCACCCCCTCACGCCTTTCGCTTCTCACTTCGTCTTCTCACCACTCACCTGACGAGTCGCATTCCCGTTCGCGCACGAAACGGCTAGCTTGTCCGGCCAACCCGAACGACTTCAGAGACGACCTATGCGACGTTCCACGCGCACTCTGCTTTGCTGGCTGGCCGCGGCCGCCGGCTCCCGTGCGGCCAGGGCCCAAGGGCCGTCCCCGGCGGATCTGATCGTCACCGCGCAGCACATCTACACCGTGGATCCCGTCCGCCCGGTCGTGGGCGCGTTCGCCGTCCGCGACGGGCGGATCGTCTTCGCCGGGAGCGAGCGGGAGGCGATGGCGCTGAAGGGCCCCCGCACCCGGTTGCTGGCCCTCGGCGACCGGACGGTGATCCCGGGCATCACGGACGCGCACCTGCACCTGCTGGGGCTGGGCACGGCACTTCGGGAAGTGGACCTGACCGGCACCCGGAGCTACGACGAGGTCATCCAGCGCGTGGTGGCGCGCGCGCACGAGGTCAAAGCCGGCGAATGGATCAGCGGCCGGGGATGGAACCAGAACGCCTGGCCCGACACGCGGTTCCCGACGCACGACGCGTTGAGCCGCGCGGTGCCGGACAACCCGGTCGTGTTGGAGCGCGTGGACGGGCACGCCGTGCTGGCCAACGCGCGCGCCATCGAAGCGGCGGGCGTCGCGGCGTCCACGCCGGACCCGGCGGGGGGGCGGATCGTGCGCAACCCCGACGGCTCGCCCACCGGGGTGTTCGTGGACAACGCCATGGACCTCGTTCGGCGCGTCGTTCCCCCGCCCTCCCGGGACGCGACGCGGGCCGCGATCCTCGCCGCCGTGGCCGAAGTGAATCGGTGGGGGCTGACCGGCGTCCACGACCCCGGCGTCGGGACCTCCACGATCGATCTCTACGAGGAGCTGGCGCGCACCGGCCGGTTCAACCTCCGCGATTACGTGATGGTGGATGGCGACAGCGCCGACATCGGCCGCGCCTATCAGCGGGGGCCGCAGAGCGCGCTCTACGACGGCCACCTCTGGGTGCGGGCGATCAAGCAGTGGGCCGACGGGGCGCTCGGCTCGCGCGGCGCGGCGCTGCTCGAGGACTACAGCGACGAGGCGGGGAACCGCGGGTATTACGTCACCGACTCCGCGACGATCCTCGCGACGGCGATCTCGGCCTTGGGGCACGGCTTCCAGCTCTGCGTCCACGCCATCGGCGACCGGGCGAACCGGATGGTGCTGAACGTCTACGAGGAGGCGCTCGACTCGGTGCCCACCGCGGATCACCGTTTCCGCATCGAGCACGCCCAGATCGTGACGCACGAGGACATCCCGCGCTTCGCCGCGCTCGGCGTGATCCCCTCGATGCAGACCAGCCACCAGACCTCGGACATGTACTGGGCGATCAACCGCCTCGGCTGGACGCGGGCGGAGGGCGCCTACGCCTGGCGCTCGCTCCTCAACACCGGGGTCGTCATCCCGAACGGCACCGACGCGCCGGTCGAGCGGGTGAACCCGATGATCGGCTTCCACGCGGCGATCACGCGCCAGGACGCCGACGGCTGGCCGGCCGGCGGGTGGTTCCCCGCGCAGCGGATGACGCGGGAGGAGGCGCTCGAGGCGATGACCATCTGGCCGGCGTACGCGTCGTTCATGGAGAGCGTCGCCGGCTCGCTCACTCCAGGGAAGTACGCCGACTTCACGGTGCTCGACCAGGACATCATGACCGTGGCGCCCGAACGCATCCTCGCGACGAACGTCGTCATGACGGTGCTGGGTGGCCAGACGGTGTACGAGAGGAGCGGGCGATGACCGACACGCTGGAAGCGTTCCGGCATTTCCGCGAGAAGATGAATGCGGCGATCCTGGCGGCCGACAACCTGACGATCAACCGCTTCTTCGCGCTCGACACCCGGACCTACGAGGCGGGAGCGCTCCCGGTCAAGACGAAGGAGCTGCTCGGCCTGGTGGCCTCGATGGTGCTGCGGTGCGACGACTGCGTCACCTACCACGTCGTGCGGTGCCGTGAGGAAGGCGTCACCGACCCCGAGTTCTACGACGCGTTCGCGGTCGCCCTGGTGGTGGGCGGCTCGATCGTGATCCCCCACCTGCGGCGGGCGGTGGCCCGCCTCGAAGAGCTGCCCGCGAGGTGACCATGCGACGCGCTGCCATCTTCCTTGCTCTCCTCGCGCTGGCGCCGGCGGTCCTGCCGGCGCAGCGCGCCGTGCGCTCCGACACGAGCGCGGCCCGCGCGGTGTTCGAGGCGAACATCGCCGCCATCAACCACCGGGACCGCGCGGCCTACCTCGCGCTGTACCTCGACTCGCCGTCGCTCGCCGTGAACGGCCCCTCGGGCCTGGCCCTGGGCTACGCGCCCTTCGCGGCGCAGCGGGACACGACCTGGCCGGATTCCCTGATCGCGACGGACCTCGAGCTGGTGCCGGTCCGCCCCGGCGTCGTCTACGGGCAGTACCGCTATCGCGTCACGCAGCACGGGGTGACGACGCTCGGGACGAGCGAGCGGGTGTTCGTTGAGACCGCGCGCGGCTGGCGGATCGCGGTGAGCACCGCCTTCCCCGCCCCGCGCGGGACCCACCCCGCCCCGGTGGCGCTGGTGGGTGCCACGCTGGTGGACGGGACCGGCGCGCCTCCGGTGCCCGATGCCACGGTCGTCGTGAAGGACGGCCGGATCGCCTGCGCGGGCTCGCGGTCCTCGTGCCCCGTGCCTGCCGGCACGGACACGATGGACCTGCATGGGCGCTGGATCATCCCCGGCCTGATCGACGCGCACGTGCACTTCGCGCAGACCGGGTGGGTGGACGGGCGCCCCGACGCGCTGGACCTGCGCGCGCGCTACCCGTACGAGCGCACCGTCGCCGACCTCGAAGCGCACCCGGAGCGCTTCTTCCGCACCTACGTCTGCTCGGGCGTGACCGGGGTGTTCGACGTCGGGGGGTATCCGTGGAGCTGGGGGCTGCGGCAGCGGGCCGAGGGGGACCTGACGGCGCCGCACGTCGCGGCGGCCGGGCCGCTCCTCTCGACGGTGGACCACTGGATCAACCTGCCCGACGAGAAGCAGATCCTGTACGTGGGCACCGATTCGGCCGCCCGCGCCGCCGTGCGCGCGCACGTGGCGCGCGGCACCGACGCCATCAAGGTCTGGTACATCGTGCGCGCCGGCGCGGACACGACCCAGCTCAAGGCGGTGGTCCACGCCGCGGGCGACGAGGCGCACAAGCTCGGCGTGCGGCTGATCGTGCACGCGACCGGGCTGTGGGAAGCGAAGGACGCCCTGCGCGCCGGCGCGAACGTGCTGGTGCACAGCGTCTTCGACCTGCCCGTGGACGACGAGTTCATCGCGCTGGCGAAGGAACGCCGCGCGATCTACGTCCCCACGCTCACGGTCGAGGACGGCTACCGGCAGGTGCTGGTCCACCGCTTCGAGCCCCACTACCCGCTCTCCTGCGTGGATCCGGCGACGCTCGCGAAGGCCCGCGCCACCGACTCGCTGCCGCCCTCGCCGCTGAGCGCCGAGGCGGTGGCGGCGCGCGTGGACCGCGAGGAGCGGGACATGGCGACCGGCCTGGCCAATCTCGGCGTCGTCTTCCGGGCCGGGATCACCGTCGCGATGGGCACCGACGCCGGGAACCCGCTCACCCTGCATGGACCGTCGGTGTACTGGGAGATGCAGCGGATGCAGGAGGCGGGGATGGCGCCGATGGACGTGCTGGTCAGCGCCACCCGGAACGGCGCGCTGGCGATGGGGCGTACGGACATCGGCACGCTCGAGGCGGGGAAGCTCGCCGACCTGGTCGTGCTCGGCGCCGATCCCGCGGCGGACATCGGCAACGTGCGCGACGTGCGCTACGTGATGCGGGGCGGCGCCCTCAGCGTTCCCGCCCTCCTCGCCCCGCGGTGAGCGCGCCGGACGGGTGCCGAACGGGGCACGACACTACCGATGCGCCGCCCGCAGGATCCCGCCCCGAACCGAGGGCCACCGAGCGGCCGGCAAGCGGCCGCCCGGCTATATTGTCGCGACTTATGGGCCCGGCGCATGACTGAGGTGAAGCGCAGGACGAGCACCGTCGTGGACGTCGGCGGCGTGAAGGTGGGCGGCGGCCACCCGATCGTCGTCCAGTCCATGACGAACACGGACACGGCCGACGTCGAGGGGACGGCGCGGCAGGTCGCGGCGCTCGCGGGGGCCGGCTCGGAGCTGGTGCGCGTCACCGTGAATAACGAGGAGGCCGCGGCGGCCGTCCCCAGGATCGCCGAGCGCCTCGCCGTGCTCGGCGTCCAGGTGCCGATCATCGGCGACTTCCACTACAACGGCCACCTCCTCCTCACGAAGTACCCCGCCTGCGCCGAGACGCTGGCCAAGTACCGCATCAACCCCGGCAACGTCGGCGGCAAGCGCCACGACGAGAACTTCCGCGCGATCGTCGAGGTCGCCGTCCGGAACGGCAAGCCGGTGCGGATCGGCGTGAACTGGGGCTCGCTGGACCAGGCGCTGCTGACCGAGATGATGGACGCCAACGCGAAGCTCACCGTGCCCAAGGACGCGCTCGAGGTCACGATGGACGCGATGGTCGAGAGCGCGCTCCGCTCGGCGAAGCTGGCGGAGTCCGCGGGCCTCGGGCATGACCGCATCATCATCTCGGCCAAGGTCTCGGGCGTGCAGGACCTGGTGGCCGTCTACCGGAAGCTCGCCGCGCACTGTGATTACGCGCTCCACCTCGGACTCACCGAGGCCGGGATGGGCGCCAAGGGGATCATCGCCTCCACCGCCGGGATCGCGATCCTGCTGCAGCAGGGGATCGGCGACACGATCCGCGTCTCCCTCACGCCTGCCCCGAACGGCGACCGGACCGAGGAAGTGCAGGTCGCGCAGCAGATCCTCCAGTCGCTGGGGCTGCGGAGCTTCGTGCCCCAGGTGACCGCCTGCCCCGGGTGCGGACGCACGACCTCGACGTTCTTCCAGGAGATGGCGGCCGACATCCAGCGCTACCTGCGCGAGCAGATGCCGCGCTGGCGCGAGCGCTATGCCGGCGTGGAAGAGCTGCGGGTGGCCGTGATGGGGTGCGTCGTGAACGGGCCCGGCGAGTCGAAGCACGCCAACATCGGCATCTCGCTGCCCGGGACCTTCGAGGAGCCCAAGGCACCGGTCTACGTGGACGGCCGTCTCGTCACGACGCTCAAAGGTGAAACCATCGTCCCGCAGTTCCAGAAGATCCTCGACGACTACGTGGAATCCCACTATGCGAAAACGTGATGCCGCTCTGCTCCTCTGCCTCGTCGCGGCGCAGCCTGCGCTCGCGCACACACCGAAGCCTGCCGGCCCTCCATCGAACGCCGCGCGTCCTCATCCGGAATTCCTGGTCAACCCCGCCTGGCTCGCCGCGCACCTCGCAGCGCCGGAGGTGGTGGTGCTGCACGTGGGCCGCACCGACTCGGCGTACCGGGCCGGCCACATTCCGGGCGCGCGGTTCCTGCCGCTGTCGGCCGTCGCGACCACCGTCCGGGGCATTCCGAACGAGTTCCCGCCGCAGGATTCCCTCGTGGCCACGTTCCGCGACCTCGGCGTGGGCGACAGCGCGCGCATCGTGATCTACGGCGACGACCCCGGCCTGTTCGCGGCCCGCGCCTGGGTGGCCCTCGATCTCCTGGGCCAGAGCGGTCGCACCTCGATATTGGACGGCGGGCTCGCGCGTTGGACGGCGGAGCATCGCCCCACGGAAACGACCCTCCGGATGTCCTCGCTGGAGCCGTTCACGGCGCGCTGGCAGGCGGACCTGGTCGTGACCGCCGCATGGGTGCGCTCGCATCTCGGCGACCGCGGCGTCGTCCTCGTCGACGCCCGCCCCGTCGATCAGTACGCGGGCGGGCACCTGCCGGGCGCGAAGAGCCTCTTCTGGGTGGAGGACCTCGTCTCGCGGGACGATCCGGTCTTGAAGCCGATGCGCACGCTGCACGAGGAGTTGTGGCAGGCCACCGGCGCGGACGCACCGGAGGTGCGGACCGTCGTCACCTACTGCCACACCGGCATGCAGGGGAGTCACGACTACTTCGTCGCGCGGTACATCGGCTACCCGGACGTGCGGCTCTATGACGGCAGCATGGCCGAGTGGACCAGTCTCACGCCGGCCGGCGACTACCCGGTGGAGCGCACCGGACCCTGACCCTGCGCGCCGGTCAGTCGGCGGGTATCGGCTCCGGCGCGTGCCGATCGATCGGCACGCGGAAGGCCAAGCCCCCACCCGCCAGGCCGAGGATGCCCGCGGCGATCACGAAGGGGTAGGCCGGGCCGAGCAGCTGGAAGGCCGGCGCCGACCACATCGGACCCGCGACCCGGGCGATGCCGCCGAACGCCTGCTGCACGCCCATGGTCTGCCCCAGCTCCTTCGGATCCGACTCGTGCGACACCAACGCCGTCACCGCCGGGAAGAGGAGCGCCGTTCCCACCGGGAAGAGCGTGAGCACCAGCGCCATCAGCGGTATCGAGTGCGGCACCGGGAAGAGGAGCATGGCGAGCGCCAGTGAGATTGCGCCGGTCCTGAGCAGACGCGTCTCGCCGAAGCGATCCACCAGCGGCCCCAGCAGCAACGCGCGCAGCACGACGGACAGGAAGCCCGTGTAGACGAAGAAGTACCCGATGGTGCGCACGGTGACGCCGAAGCGGTACTGGAGGTACAGGGCGAGCACCGCCGTGAACGAGCCCTGCGCCAGCATCCCCACCGCGTAGATCCAGATCAGCCGCGGCTGCGGCCGCGCGGGGTGCCGCACCACCTCGAGCATGGCCGTGCGGATGTTGCGCCGTGGCCGGCCGCGCGACGCGTGGGATTCCGGCAGGAACGCCCAGGCGAACAGCACGTTGAGCGTGCACAGCCCCGCGGCGAAGAGCCCCGGCGCGGCCGGGCCGAGGTGCGAGGCGAGCGAGCCGATGGCCGGTCCCAGCATCACGCCCGCGTTCGTGGCCGAGGACAGCCATCCGAGACCCCGGACCCGCTGCGAAGGATCGGTGGCATCCGACACGTAGGCCTGGACCACGCCCGTCGTGCCGCCGCCCGCGCCCTGCACGAGCCGCGAGGCGAACAGCAGCCAGAGGCTGTGCGCGAAGCCGAAGATGACGTACGCGATCGCCGCAGCGGAGAGTCCGATCAGCAGCGTGGGCCGGCGTCCATAGCGGTCCGACACGCGGCCCCACAGCGGGGAGCTGGCCAGCTGCGCGATGGAGAACGACGCCACCAGCGGGCCGACGATCCACGGGCGCCCGCCCAGGCGGAGGGCGTAGAAGGGCAGCAGCGGGAAGATCATCGCAAACCCGAGCATGTCCACGAACGCCGTGGTCATCAGGACCGCGAGGGACTTTCTCACCGGCCCGCCTCCACGGCCCCGGACGCACCCGCCTTCGCTCCCACACCAAGGGCGATGGCGCTCACGGCCATCAGCACGACGCCGAACGCCGCGGCCACGCCCACGTCGGCGAGGCGCAGGCTCGCGAGGATCTCGATCGCGATGGGGCGCGTGTCGTAGGAGTAGAGCAGGACCGACGTGACGAAGTCGCCGAGCGCCGTGATGAAGGCCAGGCTCGCGCCCGCCGCGATCGCCGGCTTGAGGAGCGGCAGGGTGACGCGGATCAGGCGCCGCCACGGTCCCGCGCCGAGCGACTCCGCCGCCTCCTCGAGCGCCGGATCGAGCTGGCGATACCCCGCGAGCAGCGAGCGGCCGGTCAGCGGCAGGCTGCGCACCAGGTACGCGAGCGGCAGGATGACGGCGGTGCCGACCAGCACCCAGCGTCCGGCCAGCGGCCGGTCCACGCTGAAGAGCGTGGCGAGCCCGATCGCCACGACGGTGCCGGGCACGGCCCACGGGAGCGAGAGCAGCGTCTCGATCGTGCCGCGCAGGGCGACACGCCGCCGGACCGCGAGGTGCGCGGCGAGCAGCGCCACGGCCACCGCCGCGGCCGTCGCGACCGCAGCCATCCAGAGCGAGTTGAGCAGGGGCGTGAGGCGCCCCGCCTCGGAGAAGAGCGCGGCGTAGTTGCCGAGCGACCAGGCGGGCGGAATCGCCTCCGTGGTCCACGTGCCCGGCGGCACCAGCGACACGACGATCAGCGTCACGTGCGGCAACAGCAGCACGAACGCCAGCGTCCAGCCGAGCGCCGCCGCGGCGCGGCGCGCCCAGGGGTGCTCGATCCGCCGCGCCCGCGGAGCCGTCCCCTTTCCGACCGAGACCAGCAGGCGGTCGCCCTCCTGCCGCCGGACGACGACGAAGCCGATCAGGGCCAGCACGGCCAGCGCCGCGGTCTCCAGCATCGCCGTTGGCAGGTCGCCGTTCAGCTTGGTCGCGACGATCTGGGTCGTCATCACGCGGAACGAGCCGCCGAAGACGTACGGGGCGCTGAAGGAGGCGAGCGCGGTCATGAACGTCAGCAGCGCCGCGCCCCAGAGCGACGGGGCGAGGAGCGGCAGGGTGACCCGGCGGAAGGTGCGCCAGGCCCCGGCCCCGAGCGACGCCGCCGCTTCCAGCATCGAGGCGTCGAGCCTGGCGAGGCCGGCGCGGGTGAAGAGGTAGAAGTAGACGTACATCGAGTACGCGTGCACCAGCAGGATCGCCGCCGGCCCCTGCAGCCGCCACGGATCATGCGACAGATGGAGCAGCGCACGCACGCCGCGCGCGACGAAGCCGCTCTCTCCATAGAGGAAGAGGAAGGCGATGACCCCCACCAGCGGCGGCAGCACCGCCGGAAGCGCCACGAGCGCGCCGAGGACCTTCCGGCCCGGGAAGTCGTAGCGCTCGAAGACGAACGCCAGCGGGATCCCGATCGCGGCCGCGAGCGCGACGCTGGCGACCGAGATCCACAGGCTGGCCCAGAGCGCCGCCAGCTCCGAATGCGACGCGAGGAACGCGCCCAGGTCCGCGTGCGTCGCCTCGACGCCCACCAGCAGCAGCGGGTAGACGACCAGCCAGGCGAGCCCCAGCGCCAGGATCAGCCCTGCGAGACTGCCGCGGCGGCGCGCCATCATCCCGTGCCTCCGCGCGCCTGTGCCTCCGTGCCCTCCCAGAACAGCACCCGATCCACCGCGACCCGCACCCGATCGCCGCTCCGCGCCGAATCACGGCGCGCCTGCACGTCGAAGACGACCCCGCCGCCGGCGTCCACCGTGAAGTACGCCGTGGCGCCGACGAAGCGCCGCTCGATCACGACGCCCTCCAGCGCCGCGGCACCCGCGCCGCCGGGGAGGAAGCGCATGGATTCGGGGCGCACCAGCGCGCGGGTGCCCGGCCGGCCGCCGACCCACTCCCCCGGGAGCGTCGCCGTGCGGCCGACGAAGCCCGCGACGAACGCCGTCTGCGGCTTGTCGTACAGATCGTCCGCCGTGCCCAGCTGCTCGAGCCGCCCCGCGTGCAGGACGGCGATCCGATCGCCGAGATCGAACGCCTCCTCCTGCTCGTGGGTCACGAAGACCGTCGTGATCCCGACCTGCTTGATCGCGCGCCGCAGCTCGCGCCGCGTGCGTTCGCGCAGCGAGGGGTCCAGGTTCGAGAGCGGCTCGTCGAGGAGCAGCACCCGCGGCTCCGGCGCCAGCGACCGCGCCAGCGCGACCCGCTGCTGCTGCCCCCCCGACAGCGCCGCCACCGGCCGCCGCTCGTAGCCCGCGAGGTCCACCATCGCCAGCACCTCGCGCACCCGCTGCGCCGCCGCCGCGCCGCCCAGCTTGAGGCCGAACGCGACGTTCTCGCCGACGTCCAGGTGCGGAAAGAGCGCGTAGTGCTGGAACACCATCCCGAAGCGCCGGGCCGCCGGCGTCGCCGCCGTGACGTCTTCGCCGTCCACGACGATCGAGCCGGCGTCCGGCGTCTCGAACCCCGCCAGGAGCCGCAGCGTCGTCGTCTTCCCGCTCCCGCTCGGCCCGAGCAGTGCGAGGATCTCCCCCCGCGCCACGTCCAGTGTGAGGTCGGCGACGGCGGTCTGGCCCTGGAAGACCTTGGTCAGCGCCCGGACATGCAGGTAGCTCACGTCAACCATCACTCGCCGCGGTTTCCCCTCTCACGCCTTCACCTCTCACCCGTTCCCCTGACGTGCTTGTCCCAATACTCCATCCACCCGACGCCACGCGCCTCCACCGTGTCCCAGTTCAGCGGCTCGGCCTTGAGGTGGGCCTCGACCGGACCCATCCACGCCGGCATCGAATCGCGCGGCAGCTCGATCCCCGCGGCCGGCAGCCGGAACCCGACGCGCGCGGCCAGGAGCTCGATCTCGGGCGTGCGCACCCAGCGGATGAACTCGCGGGCGATGGCCGCGTGGCGCGCCCCGCGCACCACTGCGATCGCGTCGTCGATGACCGGCGTGCCGGACGTGGGAAAGAGGAATCCGAGCTTCCGCCCTTCGTTCTGCAGCAGCAGCATGTCCGGCAGGTCCCAGAGCGAGATCAACCCCTCCTGCCGCTCGAGCTTGGTGTGGAGCAGCGCGGGCGTAAGGACGTATTCCTTGGTCTGGGCGTCGAGGCGGCGCAGCCAGGCCATGCCCTCAGTCGTGTCGCCGGTGCGCTGGAGGCTCCGCATGACGATCATCTCGAAGATGGCCCGCATCGTCCCGCTGGCGAGCGGGTCGCGGAGCAGCAGCTTCCCGCGCCACCTCGGCAGCAGCACGTCGTCCCAGTCGTGCGGCGCCTCCGCCTCCGTCAGCGCCCCGCTGCTGTACTCGATCACCGCCGGCGTGCGGTACACGGAGACGTAGAGCGGGCCGCCGGGCGCCACGGGCTCGAGGAGCGAGTCCCGTGCGCCGCGGGCGAACAGGGGCGAGGGGGCGCCGAACCAGAGATCGGCCTGCGGGTTGGCGCGCTCCGACCGCAGCCGGTCGAGGACCTCCTGCGATCCCATGTCCATCCACCGCACGTCCACGGTCGGGTGCAGTGCCTCGAACCGCTGCTCGAGGACGCTCAGCAGCTCGCGGCCGTGGGGAGAATAGATGACGAGCGGAGTCTTCCCGCTCGAGCAGGCGGCGAGGATCGCTACGGTGAGAAGTGCCAGGACGCGCGGACGGCCGCGATCCCTGCTATCGCACATCGTCGGGTCGCAGGGCCAGGAGATTCGCGAACAGTCTGTACGCCCCCGTCACGCCCGCCGGCAGCTGCCGGAAGAAGGCGAGCCCCGTGTAGACGTAGAGGCCGCGGCCGAGGTGCGCGACCAGCAGGCCGCCGCGGAGCCGCTCTCCCGCGTCGCCCGTCTCCAGCATCGGCTCGTAGGCCGCATCCCAGGTGTGGGCGAAGTAGAGCCCCCGCTCCTGCACCCAGCCGTCCCAGTCGCCGGCGCCGATGGCGTTCGGCCTCCTGAACAGCGCGCTGGACGGCTCGAGCACGGTCACGGGCGCCGTCTCGTCCGTCACGCGGTCGTGCGGACTGGCGATGGTGAGCGGGAACGGTGCGTAGCCGCCACGGACGAACGCGTACTGCTGGTACTGCACGATGAGGCGCCCGCCCTGTCGCGCGTAGTCGAGCAGGCGGCCGTTGGAGGTGACGAGCGCGGGGGTCGTCTCGTAGGCGCGGCTGCCGACGACGATCACGTCGAAGCGCGACAGGTCGCCCTTCTCGATGTCGTCGTTGGAGAGGAGCACCACCGGGACGCCGACCGCCTGGAGCGCTTCCGGCACGAGATCGGCGGCGCCCCGCACGTACCCGACCCGCGTCAGACGGGGCAGCGCCAGGTCCGCCAGCTCGATGCGCAGGGCGGCTTCCCGCACGTACGCGGCCGGCCGGATGTGCGGATAGTCCACCAGCTCGCTCGCGCGATCGAAGCTCCGGCTGCCCACGCTCGCCACGGCGCGGACGACGTATCGGCCCGGGCGGACGTCGCGCGGGGGCCGCATCGTGAACGTGAAGCTCCTGTGCGTGTCCTCGCCGTCGAGCGTGAAGCTCTGCGCATCCGACGCGGTCCACGTCGCCGGCAGGTCGAGGCGCAGCACCCCCTCAGCGTGCCCGCTCCGGCCGTTGGTGAGGGTGACCGTCACCGTCCGCTCGCCGTCCGCCGCGACCGGCCACACCATCATCGCCGGGGCAAGCTCGACACTGACCGCGGGGACGACGAACAGCGGGCGCCGGACCTCGCCCAGCGCCTCGTCGTCGTGCCGCCACACCACTTCGCGCCTGAGCGTGACGCCCACGCCGGCGATCGTCGTCTCGATCCGCGCAAACAGCGCCGGCGGTTGCAACGGCTCGCCCTTCAGGCTGTCGGGGACGCCGGACCAGTCGTACAGCGCCCCCTGGAGCGGCCGCTCGAGGAAATACGGCTGAGTGAGCGCCGCGTCCGCCGGCACGCTCACGGTGAAGGTCCGCGTGGCGACGCTCCGCGCGGACGCCGAGAAGAACCCCCGGGTCGCGGGCGGCGCGACGGCGCGGCCCGGCCCCACGTCCCATCCCGCGGGTGCCTCCACGACGACCGTGTCCAGGGGTGCGTTCCCGTTGGCGCCCCAGAGGTAGGTGGTCACGTTGAGTGATTCGCCCGGCACCGCGTGCGCGTCGCCCGCCACCGCGTCGCCGACCACGCCGGCGGCGTTCGCGAGCGCCTCCTCGAGCACCGCCTCCTTGGCCGCCCGGAACGCGGGCGGAGCCGACGCGCGCAGCTCGGTCAGCGCGGCGGCCAGCAGCGGGACGATCCGGGCGGGATTCCGCGGCGTGAGGTTCTCGCGGGCCGAATCCACCAGCGCCGCGTAGCGCGCGAGCGACGGCGCCAGCGCGGTGTCGATCCCCGCGAAGAGACTCGCGCCGCCCGCGCCGGTGAAGTCCTCGATCAGCGCCAGCCGCGAGGTGGAGGCCCCGATGTCCTGGAGCCGCCCCATCTCCTGCGAACGGTGCATGCTCCGGCTCGCCATCGCGAGCTGGTGGTACGACTCTCCGGCATCCGGATCGAGCGCGCCCGAGTTGAGGGTCACGGTCGTCCCCGCCGTGTCGAACCGCCCCTCCCGGTACAGCTTCCGCGGCCCCCAGGTCGAATCGCGCAGCAGGTCGAAGGCCGCGCGAGCCACGACGCCCGACACCTGGTGCTGCCCGTGCCCGTCCCGCGGCGTGCCGGAGAAGATCGAGACGATCACCTGCGGCCGGAACCGGCGGATCACCCGCAACACGTCCACGAGCATAGAATCGCGCGGCCAGAAGCGCAGCGACTCGTCCAGCGTCTTGGAGAACCCGAAGTCGAAGGCGCGCGTGAAGTACTGGTGCGCGCCGTCCACCCCGCGCGCCGCCAGCAGCTCCTCGGTCCGGAGCAGCCCGAGCCCCTCGCCCAGCTCGGAGCCGATGAGGTTCTGTCCGCCCTCGCCCCGCGACAGCGACAGGTACGCCGCGTCCACGCCCATCCCGCGGGAGAGCAGCGTCAGCAGCTCGGTGTCCTCGTCGTCGGGGTGCGCGCCGATCATCAGGACGCGCTTGTTCTGGTCGAGCCCGCGCAGCGCGCGGTCGAGGGCGGCGATGCCGCCGGTGCCGGCGGGGGCCAGCGGCTGAGCCGCGGCCGCGAGAGGGGCGGCGGCCAGGACGCCGACGAGCCCGAGACGGGACAGCACCGTTTCGATATTGGCCATGTGAAGCGAACAAGCTAACCTGGCCGCGCCTCTTCCGCTCGGGGCCCGCCGGTGGCAACATCTCCCTGCCAATCCGGATGCCGGCAGTGCACGTACCTCGTCGCGGAGGCTGGGATGGAAGCGGTCAACAGGCATAGCGTTCGCATCGGCGCGCTGTGGGGCGGCGTCGTGTTCTTCGTGTGGAGCATGCTGGTGGAGTTCGGCGGCGCCTCCGCCATCGTCGGGAAAGCGCGCATGGACATCGCCATGAACGCCGGCTGGTTCCTCAAGGAACCCCGGGTCCCGTACTGGCTCTTCTTCGTCGTCTGGATCGTCTGCCTGTTCGCCATCTCCTACGGCCTGGCGTGGATCTACGCCGCGATGCGGACGACGGCCGGCCCGGGCCCGAAGACGGCCGCGCTGCTCGGTCTGATCGTCGGCTTCGCCGGCGGCGTCCCGATGGAGTTCGCCCACGCGGCCTTCCAGCCGCTGACCGGGCGCTACGCCATCGTGTGGATGCTCGAGATGCTCGGCGGATGCGTGCTCGCGGCCCTGACGGCCGGCAAGCTGTACAAGGACGCGCCCGCGCAGGGCTGAGCGCAGGATGATGACCGCACCGGCGGCCCTCGCGTCCTGGCGGGGGGAGTTCCCCATTCTGGAGACCACGACCTACCTGATCTCCAACTCCCTGGGCGCGATGCCGCGCGGGACCGCCTCCGGCCTGGCCCAGTACGCGCAGACCTGGGCGCAGCGCGGCGTGCGGGCGTGGGAGGAGGGGTGGTGGGAGATGCCGGGCGCCGTGGGCGACATGGTGGCCGGCATCATCGGCGCCCCGAAGGGCTCGGTCACGATGCAGCCGAACGTGACGCAGGCGGAGGCGGTCGTGCTGTCCTGCTTCGAGCCCAAGGGCCGCCGGAACCGGATCGTCTGCGAGGACGGCAACTTCCCCTCGATCCAGTACCTCTACGGCGCGCAGCCGGGGCTCGAGCTGGTACCCGTGCCCGTCGAGCGCGTGGTGGACGAGATCGACGACCGAACGCTGCTCGTGCCGATCTCGCACGTGCTCTTCAAGAGCAGCCTGGTGCAGGACGCCGCCGCCGTCGTCGAGAAGGCCCACCACTGCGGCGCCCACGTGGTGCTCGACGTCTACCAGTCGGCCGGCGTGCTGCCGCTCGACGTGACGAAGCTGGCGGTGGACTTCGCGGTGGGCGGGTGTCTGAAGTGGCTGTGCGGCGGACCCGGCAACGCCTTTCTCTACGTCCGGCCGGACCTGGCGCACCTCGAGCCCAGGCTGACGGGCTGGCTGGCGCATGCCGATCCCTTCGCGTTCGAGCCGCCGCCGCAGCGGTACGCCGAGGGGGCGTACCGGTTCCTCGGCGGCACGCCCTCCATTCCCAGCCTCTACGCGGCGATCGAGGGGCTGCGGATCGTGCGGGAGGTGGGCGTCGAGCGGATCCGGCAGCACTCGCTGCGGCTCACCGAGCGGCTCCTGGCGCGCATCGGCGAGAACGGGTTCCCGAGCATCACGCCGCGCGATGCGGCGCGGCGAGGCGGCACGGTCGCCGTGAACCCGCCGGACGCCCAGGGCATCTCCCGCCGCCTGCTCGAGCGCGACTTCCTGATCGACTA
The DNA here is from genome assembly GCA_963835535.1 of uncultured Gemmatimonadales bacterium. Taxonomy (GTDB): domain Bacteria; phylum Gemmatimonadota; class Gemmatimonadetes; order Gemmatimonadales; family JACORV01; genus Fen-1245. The sequence goes on along the minus strand of CAWIFL010000009.1, from coordinate 10,941 downwards.
CCGACCCGAAGCCGGGATCCGCATCTCGCCGCACTTCTACAACACGGAAGAGGAGTGCGACGCGGTCGTGGCGGAGATCGCCGCGCTCGCGGGCGGCCGCCCCGGCCTGCGCAGTACACGCCACAGCTAAGGCGAGTTGCGAGTTGCGAGAGGGGGCATCCTTCGCGGCTTCCGGGCCGCCGGTGTGACGCCGTGAGCCGCGACCCCGTCGCGCTGGAGGCCGGTCTCACCCGGGAGCTGTCGCGCCGTCAGCTCACGATGATCGCCATCGGCGGCGCGATCGGCACCGGCCTTTTCCTCGGCAGCGGCATCTCGATCGCCCTGGCCGGTCCCGCCGTCGTCGTTTCCTACCTGATCGGCGCCGTCATCGCGTTCCTGATGACGCTGGCCCTCGGCCAGATGACGGTCCGCCATCCCACCGCGGGGTCGTTCGGCGTGCACGCGGAGATCTACCAGGGGCAGTGGGCCGGCTACACGGTACGGTGGAGCTACTGGCTCGCGCAGACCATCGCGGTCGGCGAGGAAGTCATCGCCTCCGGCATCTACGCGCGCCTCTGGTTCCCGGACGTGCCGCTGTGGGTGTTCGTCGCGCTGTTCTCGGCCGCGATCGTCGCGGTCAACGCCATGCACGTCGGGGCGTTCGGGGCGTTCGAGTACTGGTTCGCGATGATCAAGGTCGTGGCCATCGTCCTCTTCATCCTCTTCGGCGCCGCCGTGCTGGCCGGCTTCCGCCACGTCGCCGTGCCGGGGGCCGCCGGCTACGTGCCGTTCGCGCCCCACGGCGCCCTCGGCATCTGGTTGGCCGTGGTGATGGCGATGTTCAGCTACCTCGGCACCGAGATCGTCGCCGTCACGAGCGGTGAGGCGAAGGACCCGGAGCGGGCCGTGCCCCGCGCGCTGAAGGCGACGATCGCGCGACTGATTCTCTTCTACGTCGCGTCGATGGCGCTGCTGATGGGACTGGTGCCGTGGCGCCAGATCGGTCTGGCGAAGAGCCCCTTCGTCCAGGTGTTCGAGATGGCCGGGATCCCGGGCGCCGCCGGGATCATGAACCTCGTGGTGCTGACCGCGGCGCTGTCGAGCATCAACGCCGACCTCTACCTGACCACCCGGATGCTCTTTTCGCTCGCGCGCGGCGGCCACGCCCCCGCGGCGTTCGGGCGCCTGTCGCGCCGGGGCACGCCCTTGAACGCCCTGGCCGCGTGCACGGGCGGGATGGCGCTGGCGGTGGTCGCGGCGAAGATCATGCCGCAGAACGCGTTCGTCGTGCTGGTGGGGATCGCGATCTTCGGCGGCCTCTACGCCTGGGCGCAGATCTTCCTGACGCACCTGTTCTTCCTCAGGAAGACGCACGGACGCACAGTCGCACAGGCGCACGGCATCGCGTGGCGCTACGTTGGGTCGTCGGTCGGGCTCGCCTTCATGGTCGCCATCATGATCACGACCTGGTGGGTCCCGGGCTTTCGCGTCACCTTGCTGTGCGGGGTTCCCTGGCTGCTGTTCCTGACCGTGGTCCGGAGGGCGTCGCCATCTCCTTCGTAACCGGCCTGACCTGCGTGATGTGCGGCGCCGAGTACCCGGCGGGCCCCCGCGCGCCGATGACCTGCCCCCGCTGCGGCATCACCGGCATTCTGGACGTGCAGTACGACTACCGCGCGGTGGCGCGGCGCCTCACGCGGCGCGCGCTCGCGCGGAGGACCGACTTCTCCGAGTGGCGCTACCACGAGCTGTTGCCGCTCGGCGCACGCGCCCGCCTCCCTGCCCTCGCCGTGGGCTGGTCGCCGCTCGAGCCGGCGCCCGCCCTGGCGCGCCACCTCGGGCTCGGCTCCCTCCTCCTCAAGGACGACGGGCGCAACCCCTCGGCGTCGCTCAAGGACCGCGCCTCGGCGGTGGGCGCCGTCAAGGCGCTCGAGGCGCGCCAGCACACCATCGCGTGCGCCTCCACGGGGAACGCCGCCTCGTCATTGGCCTGCATGGCCGCGTCGCTGGGGCTCCAGGCGATCATCTTCGTGCCGGAGCGCGCGCCGGAGCCGAAGCTCGCGCAACTCCTGACGTTCGGCGCGACGGTGCTGCGCGTGCGCGGCAGCTACGACCAGACGTGGGATCTCTGCCAGCGGTCGTGCGAGCGATGGGGCTGGTACAACCGGAACGCCGCGGTGAATCCGTTCCTCGTCGAGGGCAAGAAGACCGTCAGCCTCGAGATCTGCGAGCAGGCGGAGTGGCGGCTCCCGGAGTGGGTGGCGGTGTCGGTCGGCGACGGCTGCACCATCGCCGGCACCTGGAAGGGGTTCCGCGAGATGCGCACGCTGGGCCTGATCCCGCGCGCGCCGAAGCTGCTGGGCGTCCAGGCCGCGGGCGCGGCGCCGGTCACCGAGGCCTTCCGGAGCGGCGCGGCGCTGCGGCCGGTGGAGCCGCACACGATGGCGGACAGCATCGCCGTCGGCGTGCCGCGCAACTGGAAGAAGGCGGTGGACGCCGTGCGCGAGTCCGGGGGCACGATGCTGAACGTCGGCGACGACGAGATCCAGGAGGCGATGCGCGTGACCGGGCGCCTGGCCGGCGTCTTCGCCGAGCCGGCGGCGGCGGCGGCCGTCGCCGGGCTGGCGCGCGCGGTGCGAGAGGGCGTCGTCCGGAAGCGCGCCGCGACGCTCGCGGTGATCACGGGCAACGGGCTCAAGGACACGCGGGCGGCGCTCGACGCCGCGCCGAGACCGATGGACATCCCGCCGGACCTCGCGGCCGTCGAGGCGGCGCTCGCTCCGTGACCGCACGCACGCCTCGCAAGCTCCTGATCCGCGACATCCATCTCCTCGTGACGATGGACGGCGGAGACCGCCGGCTGCGCGGCGGCTACCTGTACGCCGAGGACGGAGAGATCAAGCGCATCGGCACGCAGGTGCCGCGGGGACTCCGCGCCGACCGGACGATCCGGGCGCCGTTCGCGGTGGCGCTGCCGGGCCTCGTGAACACGCACCACCATCTCTGCCAGACGCTCACGCGCGCGCACCCCGGGGCCGCCAACGCGGGACTGTTCGACTGGCTCACCACCCTCTATCCCGTGTGGGCGCGCCTGGACGAGGAGGCGGTCCACGTCGCGGCGCTGGTCGGGATGGCGGAGCTGATGCTGTCCGGCTGCACCACCACGTCGGACCACCACTACCTGTTCCCGCGCGGCGAGACGAAGCTGATCGACGCGGAGATCGCGGCGGCCCGGGAGATCGGCATCCGGTTCGTCGCGACGCGCGGGAGCATGAGCCTCGGCCGGAAGGACGGTGGCCTGCCCCCCGACTCGGTCGTGCAGGACGAGGAGACGATCCTCGCCGACTCGGAGCGGGTGATCCGCCGTTACCACGACCCCAAGCCGGGTGCGATGCTGCAGGTCGCGCTGGCGCCCTGCTCGCCCTTTTCCGTGTCGGAGCGGCTGATGCGCGAGACGGCCGCGCTGGCGGAGCGTCACGGCGTGCGCCTGCACACCCACCTCGCCGAGACGAAGGACGAGGAGACCTACTGCCTGCGGCGGTTCGGCCGGCGTCCCGTCGAGTTCCTCGCCGACAACGGCTGGCTCACGGAGCGCGTGTGGATCGCCCATGGCGTCCACTTCAACCGCTCCGAGATCCGGCGGCTGGGCCGCGCGCGGATCGGCGTCGCGCACTGCCCGACGTCGAACATGCGGCTCGGCTCCGGGATCGCGCCGGTGCACGCGCTCGCCGCCGCCGGCTGTGCGGTCGGGCTCGGCGTGGACGGCAGCGCGTCGAATGACGGCTCGCACCTTTTGGCGGAGGCGCGGCAGGCGCTGCTGCTGGGCCGCGTCGCGCGGGGCGCGGACGCGGTGAAGGTCGAGGAAGCGCTCGCGATGGCCACGGCGGGCGGCGCCGCCTGCCTCGGCCGCCGGGACATCGGTGCGCTCGAGCCGGGCCGGCGCGCCGACGTGGCGCTGTTCGATCTCAGGGACGTGGGCTACAGCGGCGCGAGCGATCCGCTGCTCGGCCTGTTGCTCTGCGCGCCGACGCGCGTCCACACCCTGATCGTGGACGGCCGCCCGGTGGTCGAGGACGGCGTCCTCCGCACGATCGCCCTGGAGCGCGTGGTCGCCCGCCACGGCCGCATCGCGGCCCGGCTGCTCAGGTAGTGCCGGCCGAAGACGCCCGCCGCTGCAGGCGCGGGCCAGGCGGCAGTTCGCAGCCGTGACTAACGAACCAGCTCATTGTCCTTGAGGCGGCTGCCATAGCTCGACCTTGTTTCCCTCTGGATCAATGACCCAGGCGAACTTCCCATACTCGGATTCGTCGATCTTCTCGAGCACATTGCAGCCTTCTTCCTTCAAGGCCTTGACCAAGGCGTGGAGGTCTTCCACACGGTAGTTGACCATGAAGGGAGCAGCGCTCGGAGCGAAGTGATCGCTGTTTTGCGGATCGATGCTCCAGGCGGTCGTGCCTGCAACCGGCTTGCCCTCGGCGTCGGTCCAATCGAAGGCGGCTCCGCCCCAGACTTGGACGTCGATTCCCAAGTGCCGCTTGTACCAAGCCCGCAGGGATGGAGCGTCTTTGGCCTTGAAAAAGACGCCGCCGATGCCAGTGACGCGTTTCACCTGACCTCCGATGCGCGGTAGCGGTGAGAGGAATGTCTCTTGTGCGGCCTAACGAAGTGCGCCTCAGCGGCGGGCGACCGCCCGCCAGCCACACGACACCTGCACTACCTCAGTTGCACTCACCAACCAGTACCCGCCGAAGACGCCCGCCGCTGGAGGCGCGGGTTAGACATCAGGCCGTCACTTTGCGCCTAGCTCGCCGTTCGGTGGCGATACGCTCCGCCAGAAAGACCTTCATGAGCGACTGGTACGGCACATCGCGCTCGTTGGAAAGGGCCTTGAGCTCCTCGAGGAGCGGCTCCGGCAGCCGGATCGAGATTGTGGTCGTCGAGGGCCTGAGGTTGGGAAAGGTCGCGACGACGGCGCGGGCCCAGTCGAAATAGTCCGCCGCATCGTGCTTGGCCCAAAACGCGCGCTCCGCATCCTCCGAGCGGAACCGGGGCAGGGGCTTGGGCCCCCTACTGCGCCGCTTCGACTGCGCCATACAACCTCCGATCTCGGCGGCCCATGTCGCGCGCCGATATAACCCGCACCAGCGTGCCCCGAACCGTAAACACGATGCTCAGCCGCCGGCCCGCCGTTGTCTTTCCGAGCGCCGCGAGCCGCACCTCTCGATCCGAGTGGCCGAAATCCGGCGCGATGACCACAGGCCGGTTGAAGAACACCTGCTCGGCTTCGGCCTGACTGACGCGATGCGCACGCCAGTTCTTGTCGGCGTAGCCGGCGTCCCACTGGAAGCCGGTGCAATCGGCCAGGAGCGCCGGGAACTCGGCCATGCCCGAATGTATATGGGTGGTATATACGCCGTCAACGGAGGAATGCCGGACCGGCCTGCATGCCTAACGAAGGGCAATAATATACTTGACACAGACGGCCCTACCCGTTAGATTCAAGCCATGAAACAGACCACCGACGCTCCTACTACCCTCCTCGAAGCCATGCAGTTCTTCGCGGACCCCGACTTCGCGCTCGACTTCTTCGTCCAGTTGCGCTGGCCGAAGGGCGTCACCTGCCCGGCGTGCAACGCCACGGAAGTCTCGTTCATCAAGACCCGGCGCATCTGGCAATGCCTGGACTGTGGCCGGCAGTTCTCCGCGAAGCTCGGCACGATCTTCGAGGACAGTGCGCTCGGCCTCGACAAGTGGCTCCCGGCACTCTGGATGCTCGCCAACTGCAAGAACGGGATTTCGAGTTACGAGCTGGCCCGCGCGCTCCACGTCACCCAGAAGACCGCGTGGTTCATGCTCCATCGCGTCCGGGACGCCATGCGGCCCGCGCACGTCCGCCGCTTCAAGGGCGAAGTCGAAACCGATGAAGGCTACATCGGTGGGCAGGCGTTCTGGATGCACAAGACCGAGAAGAAGCGGCGCATCACCAAGCGCGGCTGGTCGGAGAAGACCCCGGTCGTCGGCTTCGCCAAGCGGGGGAAGGACGGCCGCAGCCGCATCTCCGCGAAGGTGCTCTCGAAGGTCAACCGCGCCAAGATCGAGGCCACCGTCAAGGCGCACGTCGAGGCGGGCGCGACCCTCTACACCGACGACGCGAGCTACTATGACCGGATGGGGAAGACCTTCAAGCACGGGCGCGTCAATCACGCGCTCAAGACCTTCGTCCAGGGGAAGGCCCACACCAACACGCTGGAGAACTTCTGGAGCCTCTTGAAGCGGGCGATCAAGGGCACCTACATCAGCGTGGACCCGTTCCACTTGCAGCGGTACGTGGACGAGCAGGCGTTCCGCTACAACACCCGGAAGGACAACGACGGCGGGCGCTTCGCCGATGTGCTGCGCGCCATCGTGGGGAAGCGGTTGACCTATCATGATCTCATCGGCGCGAAGTTCGCCTTCGCTACGACGTGAGAAGAAGTCCTGGCCGCATAAGCTCCGCGGCCGACGAAAGGGGAAACGATGAAGAAGACACCTCCGGCTCCGGCGCCCGACGCGACACCGGAGCAGGCGCTGGAGCGCATGAAGGCGCTGACGCGGCGCGTGTTGGCCGTGCCGAAGAACGGCGTCACGCCCAAGCGGAAGAGGCGCCATAGGCACTAGGCTTCCGGCTCCTCGAACTCGAAGGACAGCGTGTAGGGGGCGAGCGGCCGACCCTTGGACTCGGCTAGGTGTCGTCGTATCAGCGCAATCGCGGACACGGCCTGCTCAAGCGGCGTTGGCGCGGTGTGCGGCCCGAATAGCCATTGCTCTCGGCAATGGCACATCGTGGGGATGTCACCAGACTCCGGCTTGAGGCTGTACCGGGCCTTGCACTTGCCGCACTCCAGCACGATGGCCTTGATGTCTTCAAGGCCGACGACCAACCGCCGCTCAACAGTCATTGGCTAGCGCCCCCACCGAAGTTGCTTACTGCCGTTTTCTGTGATACCAGCCTTTGCGATCCGCTGCATGAATTCCCTAACATGGTTCATGACACTGGAAGCCTTCGGGTCATCATAGGGCTCTCGGGCATGGGACACATGGTTCCGATAGGCATCCTTGAATGCCTCGAACTCCCCTAGTGTGCCGCGGTAGAACTCAAGGAACGCCGCCTTGTGTGGGCCACGATGCTTCTTGAGTGCTGAGGCTTCAACCTTGTCGTGAATCGCCCTGATAATGTCCTGCCACTCCACCCACTCCAAGGGCGCCTTCTTGATGCGCACTCGTCTTTCCCGCGCGAGCGCGCGTAAAGCTAGTTCGGCAACCCGCATAAGCTGAAAGACCGCCGCCGTCGCAAGGCCGAGAGCGTAGCAGTTCCCGGCTTCTGTGATGTCCTGCTTGGCGCCTGGAAAGGCGCGAGTGACCTTGCTACCGAAGAGATGTGCTTGGTCAACGTAAGACCTGCGTCTGGGATCAATCTGTATGAACCACTCCGCGCCGAGTTCTTTCTGTAAGATCAAATCAATGTGATCGAGGATGACGAGCCGCTCCACTGGCGACGGAGGCTGCTTTTTGCGTACTTCAAGTGTGTGACGCACGAGCGTAGCCGTGTTCTCTAGGGCGTGCGCCTCACACTTCCGAAGAACGATTGCCAGGATGCCATAGAAGCTCTTCTTGGAACGCCTTGATTCCGGAGGAACGCGATCGCCGAGGGCGATTTCCAGCCTCGCGTTGTGGCGCAATCCTTCGATTGCGCCCGCAAGTGCATAGAAGATTACCGCGTGAAGACGCAGCATATCCCACAGACTCCAGACTCGGAGATGCCTAGATGATGCACCCTGTGCCGTGTCTGCGTCAAGTATGTTATTGCCTAACGAAGTGCGCCTCAGCGGCGGGCCTCAGCCCGCCAGCCGCACAACACCTGCATAACCTCGGTTGCACTCACCAGCCAGTAGCTGCTGACGAGGCCCGCCCGCTGCAGGCGCGGGTCAGATCGCACGGGCACTTCAGCGCCGAGTCCAAAGCAGAATCGCCCCACAGGGACTCAGATAGCCGGCGTACTGCACGGGTAGGCCTGCGGGGCTGGGATAGACCTCGATCGCCTCGAGGTCGAGCACCTGGATTGCGTTCATATCTCCGCTCACAACCACCCCGTCAACCACTACAGTCGGCGCACACCGCTTCCGGATGAACATCGTGAGGGCGCCCGGCGTCACGATGGTGCACGAGAAGGCGCTCACACAATACACCTGGACGCCTGGCATCCCCTCGAGCAAGTCGGTAACAACCAGAGGGTGCTTCTTCTCGATCTCCGCGCGGTCCAGGAAGTAGCCGAAGCCCATGCGCCGGCGGCGGTAGAATCCCGCGTCTGCGAGCCATGGGACCTGCTTCTCCACGGTGACCCGCTCGGCCACGACCGTGAGAGTGTCGAGGGGAACCGGATTGGCGCGGAGCACCACCTGAATGCTGTACGCGAACGTCGAGTCCACCGCGATGGGCTCAGTGATCCGGCTCGCATAGCCGATGCGCCTGGCCCGCACTTGGTAGGCGCCGAAGCCCGGCAGGCGGAACGTGAAGCTGCCGGCGGCGCCCGTGACCGCGTCGGCCACCATCGCGCCGCGGCCGTCGAGCACGGTGACGTGGGCCCCGGCCACGGGCAGGCCGGAGGTGCTGTCCACGACCGTGCCGCGAAGCGCCTGAGCCGTCACGTGAGACGCCGCGAGGAGTAATGCCGCCGCCAGCGCCAGACCTCGGGAACACATCATGCGGAGCCGCCCAGCAGGGGACGACGGACCGACCCAACGAGATCCCGAACCGTCGACGTCACGGAGACGTCCCGTGCGATCTAACGAAATGCGCCTCAGCGGCGGGCGACGCCACCACCCGCTTGTGTAGCTGCTTCCAGTCTAAACTGCCGGCGTCAGCCGGGCGTTATGTGGCCGTGCCCGTCCGCTGCTGGCGCGGGTTAGGCGGTGCGCAAGTTCGGATCTCAGGGCACGACCTCCCAGCGGCCGAGCCGTTTGACCAGCGCGACCCGTAGTCCGCCGGTTCTGCCGCCCAGAAGGAAGGTGTTATCGCGCTCGGCCGTTACGGCGCCAATGAACACCCACACGGTCACGCGCGCCGAGTCGTCAGGCAAGATCCGACCGAGCGAAGCCGCGAGTCCGCGCAGACCGTTTGCGCACCTACCCGTTGTGGCTTGCGGCTCACAAACGCCCTCGACCGCCCCCGACACCGCCAGCGCGCGGACCAGCGCGGAATCGAGCGCCGTGGTGTCCTGGAATGCTGACAGCGTTCGGCCAAACGGCTGGGGAAAGAGCAGCAGCCGAACGCCGGTGCCAGCGCCAAAGGTCCGCGCGGCCGCGGCCCGCAACGCTGCGGCGTAGATTGCGACTCGATCTGGAAACGCGAGGGGGCGCTGGCTGCGGGCACTTGGGGTGGTATCCGCCCCGGGACCGGGTGCGACGACTGGGTTCGGCGCGTGCAGCCTCGAGCACGCGGAGAGGAAAGCAAGGAGTCCGGCCAAGCACGCAACCCGAGGAGACATTGGACGCCCCGAGGGAATGCGCATCCGCCTAACGAAATGCGCCTCAGCGGCGGGCCACCGCCCGCCAGCCACACAACACCTGCCTAACCGCAGTTGCACTCACCAGCCACTACCTGCCGACGACGCCCGGCCGCTGCAGGCGCGGATTAGGCCGCGTCGGCGTCGTCACCTGAGTTCCGCCGCTCTGAAGGTCCGCTGCCGAAGCACGCGGAAGACTCCCGGGCCGAGGGTATTGCCCGCCGATACAACGATGCTGTCGAGCGGGGCTCCCTCATAGTGCGTGGTGGCAGTGAGGGCCACCGCGCGCGCCGTGAGACCAAACGTGGCCTCCGTCGTGTCGGGCAGTGCCGCCGCCTCGAAGTCAATCAGCAAGCTCACGGAGCTGTGGATGTAACCGATGCGAGGTTGCGCTGCCGCACCGATGCGGCTGCGAATGGCCTGCTCCACCATCCTGAGCTCAGGCAGCGGGCTGCGTTGATGGCTGCACGCCACAAGGAAGCCCAGGATGCCGAGACGAAGGTTCCAGCGAAGCCTGCGGCCCATTGGAGACTCCTTACGCGGCCTAACGAAATTGCGCCTCAGCGGCGGGCCACCGCCCGCCAGCCACACAACACCTGCATAACCTCGGGTCAACTCGCCAGCCAGTGCCTGCCGAAGACGCCCGGCCGCTGCAGGCGCGGGTTAGGCCGCACGCCGGATTCGCCTACAGTACCCGGACGCTCACCGCCGCACTGACGGTGAACTCGTGCTCTAGGGGGATCACCACCGTGGTCCAGCCCCAGTAGGACATCGATGCTGCCGCCGAATGTACGCGTAAGACGACGTCGTCGGTGCCTACGGTGAGTCGGACGCGAGAGGAGAATGCATAGGCGGCCGACAGTCCGCCCGTGACTCCGAGCTCATAGCGATTAGCCAAGGAAAGCCAATCGAACCTATCCCCCGCCCCGTACTCCGAATCACCGAAGCGGATGATCGCGGGGCCGAGGCTGGCGCTCAGGTGGAGTCGGTGCCCCAGCGCCTGGCGAGCAGCAAGACGGAGCGACGCGACCAGCTGCGTGGCGCTCGTGTCTAGCGGTGCAGTGGGCGGCAGGCACCCTGGGATGCCCGAGCACGGGGCGTGGACATATGTGGCATAGTGCCGCGTGAAGCGGACGTCTAGGGTGCCCTGTACCCCGAAGTGGGTGAGCGGCCAGTACGACGCAACCGCACCGATGGAAAGGCCGCCGCCATCCCATGATCGGTCGACGTAACCATATTGGCTCGCCAGCTGGAACTGCGTTCCGCTCGGGGGCGAGTAGCCGATGCGCGCGGCGACCTCAAGGCGCTGCGCAGTCAGAGGCTTTGCAGTCGCGATGGCAAGCAGCGAGGCGGGGAGAACGATGACTCGGGGACGCAACATATTGCGGCCCTCCCGTGCGGCCTAACGAAGTGCGCCTCAG
>CAWIFL010000008.1:0-134030 GCA_963835535.1 uncultured Gemmatimonadales bacterium | reverse complement strand
TAACAACAATTAGACTGAACTGGCGGGAAGGGGAGGGCGGAGGAAGGCCGGTCAACGTTCGGTCTGCCTGCGTTCGAATGATGCTCCGCCAAGTCCCCACACCCCGCCACTATCCAACGATACGCAATAGAACGATGCGCGCGAACACTGCACGACCTGCAGTCTAATGCGCCGCCGTCAGCCCCCCGTTAGGCCAGCCGCTCTGCAGTGTTTCCCCGACCTCGACAGAGCGGCGCCGCGCCAGGGAATCGCCCCGGGCGGCGCCTTGGACGCGAGGCATCGAGTGTGGGTCGGCTACTCGGGAATCCGCGCCTGGTGTCCCACTCTCACTCCGCCCAGATGGCCATCACCGCCTCCGCCTGACGGAAGCCCGCCGTCTCCCGCTCCTCGCCCGGCGCCGCACGCCCCTGATCGAGGGCGTGCTGCAGCCGCTTCACGGTCTCGTGATCGGCAGGGAGCGGGACGGTCCCGCCCTCCGGATTGGCGATCGAGTAATCGAGCCCCGCCGCCGTGGCGATGGTGAGATAGGCCTTCTCCAGGTCGTGCCGGATGTGCTTCGGCGTCCCCCACGCGAAGTTGGACAGCCCCACCGAGATGTGCGCGCCCTTGAGGTCCGGCTCGGCGCGGATCAGCCGCATCACGTCGAGGCCGATGTTGACCAACCCGTAGGTGTCGGCACCCACCGGCGCCAAGCCGGGATCCAGCAGGATCTGATCGGTGCCTGCGGTTCGCCTTCGTCGCCAGCATCTCGACGAAGTCCCGCGCGGCCGCGAGCGAGTCCTGCGGGCTGAAGCACTGCGAGGTGCCCCCCTCGACGAACCGCTCCGAAATGACGACGACCACCATCGCATCGTATGCCTTGACCAGCTCGATCATCTCGTCGAGGCGCTCGCGCGAGGCCGCGATCGAGTTCACGATCGGCGGCTTCCCGCCTGCCTTGGCGCGGTCGTAGTGCTCCAACGCCACGCGCTGGTAGTCGATGGCCGGATTGTCGATGCAGAGCGGCAGCGGCGAGACCGCCTGCAGCGCCGGGATCAGGTCGGGGAGGAAGGCGAGCATCTCCGCTGGCCGGACCTGGATCTGCTGCGTGCCGTCGATGTTGACGTCGAGGTACTCACAGCCCAGGGCGGTCTGCCCCTTCGCCAGCGCCTGGTACCCCTCGACGCTGCGCGCGCTGAAGGCCTTCCGGGCCCGCGCGTAGGCGTTGTTGATGAGATCGCCGATGATGTGGAGGTGGGGCTCGGGCATCGGGACTAGTCTCGGTTGGGTGTAGGGTGTAGGGGGTGGGGTGTAGCGCCTGACGCGTGGTCGCGGCCCAGCCAGCTGTTCGCCCAGGACGACGTGCCCCTGAGCGCCTGGTTCTGCACGACGGGAGCGTGCTCCAGCAATCGCGCCTCGGTGCCGTCGTGCTTCCGGCGCTCATACGCGCGGAGCCAGATGCAGTCGCCGTAGCCGTCCACCTCGCATCGCCCATCGCGCGTCCCGCCGCACGGGCCGTTGCGCTGGTTCTTGGCGCACTGCGACTCGGGGCAGAGGAACGCGATGTCGGGCAGGGAACAGTCGCCGCAGTCCTTGCACCGGAACAGCACGAGCTTGGTGGCGCGCTCGATCTCGCGCAGCGGCTTCGGACCCTGGAAGGTGTCGCGGGCGTGCGAGACCACCCAGGCGCCGAGCCGGGCGAGCGGGCGGCCGGGAGTGAACGTCGACGCGTGGGTCCATTTGGAGAACGCGTACATGAAGCCGGCCCGCGGCCGCTTCGCCGGGCGGAGGGCCGCCGGAGCCGCGCCTGCGCGCGCCTCGGGATAGGAGAAGAACTCCCCCGGCCGCGAGTAGGCGATCTCGCGCGCGAACGCCTTCCAGTCGTCCGGCGCGAAGCTCTTCTCGATCTCGAGCACCCGCTCGACCGTGGCGGCGTCGTGGATCCCGCCCAGGTACGCGCCGCGATAGCCCAGGCCGCGGAAGATCGCCATCTGCTTCGCGGCGAATTCGCGGAAGAACGCCTTCCCACCGTCGGCGGAGCGGCCCTGCCGCTCGCACAGCTCCAGTAGCTCGGGCGTCACCACGATCCCCGCGATCCGCCCGGCGGCGAACAGCCGCGCGGCGCGCGCCGTCAGGACGAACACGTTGCCGATCAGCGGCGCCCTGCCGGCGCCGCTCCTGTCCATGTAGAGCTTCAGCTCCCGCGCCTTCGCGGCGTCGAACCCCACCTGGTTGATGATGAAGCCGGCGCCCAGCTCGATCTTCTTCCGGAGCTTGAGGTACTGCGGGACGACCTCGCCCTCGCGCAGCTTGTAGTTGTTGACGACGGCCCCGATGCAGAACGCGGTCTTGAGATGCTTGTCGTCGAACCCCCGGTTCATCCGGTCCAGCATCGCGATCAGCGAGACGGAATCGAGGTCGAACACCGGCTTCGCCCGGCCCCCGCTCCCCGTGACGGGGTAGTCGCCCGTCATCGCCAGCACGTTGTGGAAGCCCTCGCTGTCGAGCTGCCACGCCGCGCTCTCGAGCGCATTGCGGTTCAGGTCCTTGCAGGTGAGGTGGATGACCACCTCCTTGCCCGCGTAGAGGATCGGCTTGCCGAGGGCCTGGGGATGGAGCTGCGGGTTGCCGCCCGCGTTGTCGGTGATCGAGATCCAGTCCACGCGCGGCGACTCGACGAGCCGGTTCGCGAGGGTCCGGACCCGCACCGCGGTCTCCTCCGACATCGAGCCGCGAATCGACACCAGCTCGACGCCGACCAGGAAGTCGGACGACTGGAGGCGCTCGGCGAGGCTCGGCACCGCGGCCCTAGGCGCCGGCGGCCCGGTGCCGCCGCTCGAACTCGTCCACCGCCTGCCGGATCGCGGCCGTGTGCTCGGCGGTGCTGCCGCAGCACGAGCCGACGATGGTCGCGCCCGCCTCGAGGACCTCGGGCACCGCTGCGGCCATCTCCTGCGGCGTCTGCCGGTAGACCACCTTGCCGCGCTCCAGCACCGGGTTGCCGGCGTTGGGCTGGGCCATGATCGGCAGCGCCGTGGCGGCGCGATACTGGCGGACCACGGCCGCGACGGCCTTCATGTCCACGTTGGTCCCGCAGTTGAGCGCGGCCACGTCCGCTCCACGCTCCTCCATGAAGGCGGCGGCCCGGTCCGGCAGTACGCCCATCATCGTGACGTAAAAGCTGCCGTCGGTCGAGAGGTCGTAGGCGAACGACGCGACGACCGACCGCGCACCCGCGGCCTTCGCCGCGTCGATCGCCAGGCCGGTCTCCTCGAGGCCGGTCTCCGTCTCGATGATGATGCCGTCGGCACCGCCTTCGACGAGCGCTGCCGCCTGCTCCTCGAGCGCCGCGCGGGCTTTCTGCTCGGACAGGTCGCCGTACGGCTCGAGGAGCGCGCCGAGGGGACCGATGTCCCCCAGCACGTACCCGTCGCGCCCGCCCCCCCCCTCCCCGAACGCCTCGCGGGCGATGCGCACGGCCGCCCGGTTGATCTCGCGCACCAGCTCCCCGCGGCCGTGGCGGGCGAGCATGATCCGGCTCCCGCCGAAGGTGTTGGTGATGAGGCAGTCCGCGCCGGCCTGCACGTAGCGGCGCTGGATCTCGAGGATGCGCTCGGCGTGGGCCACGTTCCACCACTCGCCGCACCCACCGGCCTCGAGCCCGGCGGCCATCAGCGCCGTGCCCATGGCGCCGTCGGCGACGAGGCGCCGCGCGCGGGCAGCTTCGTGGAGAGGTGAATTCATGATTGGAAGCTACTCAGGGACGCGCGTCTTCGAGCTCGCGGCGCACGGCCTCCGCCACTTCCGCGGCGGTGCCGGACCGCTCGGCCTCATCGCCCCAGCGCCACTGGGCGAGATAGTCGTCGGTGCTGGTGAGGCCCTGCGCCTGCGCGGCCTGATCGATCCGCGCCGCGAAGCGGGCCGACAGCTCGACCTTGACCTCGTCGAAGTCGTCCCACGCCTTCACCTGGGAAGGGAGGTCCTGCCAGTAGAGGATCTGGTACGAAGCCACGGGGCGCCCCTCAGCCTACCGCCGCCTGCCTCTTGTCGGCGACGAGGCGGAGGAAGAGGTCCACCGCGCTCGACGCGTCGGCGCCGTAGCCGTCGGCGCCGATCTCCTCGGCGTACATCTGGCTGATCGGCGCGCCGCCGATCGCCATCTTGATGTGGCCGAGCCCCCGCTCCTTGTAGCCGTCGATGACGACCTTCATGTAGGTCATCGTCGTCGTGAGCAGGGCGCTCATCCCGATGACGTCCGGCTTGTACTGCTCCGTGGCCGCCAGGAACTTCTCGATGCTCTGGTCCACGCCGAGGTCGTGCACCTCGAACCCCGCGCCCTCCGCCATCATGCACACTAGGTTCTTCCCGATGTCGTGCAGGTCGCCGCGCACCGTCCCCATCAGCAGCACGCCGACCGACTGGACGTCCGAGTCCTTGGCCGTCAGCAGCGGCTTGAGGACCGACATCCCCGCCTTCATCGCCCGCGCCGCGATCAGCACTTCGGGCACGTAGAGGATGTTGTGCTTGAAGTCCTCGCCGACCACGCTCATCCCCGCGATGAGTCCCTCGGTGAGCACCTCCTGCACGGTGCGTCCCGCGGCCAGGGCCTCGCGCGTCATCCGTTCGACGTCCGCGGCCTTGCCCTCGTAGAGGCACTGGTTCATCAGCGCGTAATCGGGCATCGCTTCCCTCAGACGTGCGCCGGCGCACGGCGCCGGCTGCCGTTGAATTCCTCCAGCGCGCCGAGCATCGCCACGATGTTCGCGCGCGGCATCCCGGGGCTGGTCCCGCCGCCCACCGAAAGGATGATCCCCTCGCCGCCGCTCTTCTCCAGCACGTCCAGCGTCGCGGCCCGCACCTCCGCTGGCGTGCCGCGCACGCCGATCTCGAGCGGGTTGACGTTCCCCATCAGGCACATCCGGCTGCCCACGCGCTGCTTCACCTCGGCGATGTCGGTCTGCTTGCCCCAGTTCAGCACGTTGAACCCGACGTCGGGGAGATGGTCGAGGCAGGCCGTGATCTCCGCGTCATTATGGTAGATCTTGACCCAGTCCTTGGGGAAGGCGTCGCAGATCCGCTTCAGGTACGGGTGCGCGAACTCGAGGTAGTGATCCTCGTTCACGAACCCGACGATGTCGTCGAGGATGAACAGCCCCTCGACCGTCGGCCCCATCGCCTTCTGCTGCGCCTTCAGCCAGTCGATGATCAGGCTGGTGCAGCGGTCCAGCAGCTTGTGCGCCCACTCGGGCTTCTCGACCAGGTCGATCATGAAGTCCGTCGTGCTGCGGACGAACCCGGCGGTGCACATCGGGCCGCGCGAGGTGACCAGGGGAAGGATCTCCCCCGTGTCCAGGATGCGCTGCCGCTGCATCCGGATCCGGTGCAGCGTCATCCCCATGAACGCGTCCGCCTCGACCTCGTAATCGGGCCAGAGGTCCATGTCCTCGATGTGGTAGAGCGTATGGTACTCGCTCGGCGTGTTGTCCTGCCAGAACTTGATCTTCGCGCCGAGCGCCGAGGGCTCCGCCGCCATCCCGTACTCCATCCACCAGGAGGGGACGAAGATGATGTCCGGGAACTCGTGGTGGACCTTCAGGTTGGACTGGAACCACAGCTCGGGGTCGAGGAAGTAGTCCATGTGCTTCAGGCCGAGGTAGCCCGGGATCCAGGGGCTGTCGATGATCAGCGCCATCGGGATCCGGTCCAGCTTCTCGAGCCGCGCGGCTTTCTTGAACGTCGCCCATTGCTCGGGGCGCATGCGCAACTCCTTGGTCGATCAAAGCGTTACGGGGCTCCGGCAGGCCATTCTGCCCTCCGAAGCCGCGCCAGAACGACGCGCCTCTGAAAATGTCCATACTGAATCGGCGACGCAAAGTCAACAGATGACTTTATCTCGGGTATCTTTCAGGCCGGCGGCCGTCTCCGGGGGGTCGGCGCCACGGGAGGCTCTGATGCGCGTGCTCTACATCGGCGGCACCGGCGAGATCAGCTTCGACTGCATCCACGAGTCGGTCCGCCGCGGCCACGACGTGACGGTGTTCAACCGGGGCCACAACAACGCCGGGCTGCCGCACGTCTGCCGGCTCGTCACAGGCGATCTGGAAGACGACGCGGCCTACCGCGCTCTGGCCGCGCTCGATTTCGACGTCGTCTGCCAATTCCGCCTCTTCACGCCTGAAGCGCTCCGGCGGGACCTCGCGTTCTTCACCGGCCACTGCGGCCAGTACGTCTTCATCAGCTCGGCCTCGGCGTACCGGAAGCCGGTGCGCGGTTTGCCGATCACCGAGGCCACGCCGCTCGACAACCCGTACTGGGCGTACTCGCGCGCCAAGGCGGAGATGGAGGCGCTGCTCCGCGCCCAGAGCCGCCTCCCGTACACCATCGTCCGGCCGAGCCACACCTACCGGCTCCGGATGCCGACGCCCAGCCCCGAGCACATCGAGGTGTCGCGGATGCTGAGGGGCAAGCCGGTGGCGCTGCACGGCGACGGCGAATCCCTGTGGACGGTGACGCACGCCGAAGATTTCGCGCGCCCCTTCGCGCGACTGCTCGGCAACCGCGGCGCGCTGGGCGAGACATTCCACATCACCGGCGACCGCGCCTGGCCGTGGAACGAGATCTTCGAGGCGATCGCCGCGGCGCTCGGCGTGACGCTCAAGCTGGTGCACGTGGCCAGCGAGACGCTGGTGCGCTATCGCCCTGAGTGGGAAGGCCCGCTCCTCGGTGACAAGAGCCCGTCCGTCACCTTCGACAATCGGAAGGTCAAGGCGCTGGTCGGGGACTTCGACTGCCCGATAGATCCGTGGCGCGGGATGCAGATGGTGGCCGAGCGCTATCCGCCCAGGGCCGACGACTTCGACCCGGCGCTGGACGTACTTCTGGACCGGATCGTCCGCGAGCAGGAGGCGCTGCGGCGCTGAGCCGCGGTCAACCGCCCTTCAGGGCCTCGACCGCGGGCACGGCGGCCGCCCGGCGCGCCGGGATCCAGCTCGCCAGCAGCACCACGACCGCCAGCACCGCCACGATGCCCGCAAGGGTGACCGGGTCGCGCGGCGCCACTTCGTAGAGCAAGCTGCTCAGTACCCGTGTCACCACGAGCGCCGCCACCAGGCCGGCTCCGCCACCAATAGCGCCGAGCGCGAGGCCGCGACGCACGACCATCCCCGCCACGTCCGCGCCGGTGGCGCCAAGCGCGACCCGGATGCCGATCTCGCGGGTGCGCTGCGTGACCGAGTAGGCGATCACGCCGTAGACGCCGATCGCCGCGAGGCCCAACGCCACCGCCGCGAACAGGCCGAGGAGCAGGGCGCTCATGCGTGAGTACGCCAGCGCCGTACCCATCCGGTCTTCCATCGTCGCGACGTCGTACATCGGGAAGCCGGGCGCCCAACGTGCGAGCGTGGCGCGTGCCGGACCCACCAGCGCCAGCGGATCACCCCGCGTCCGGACGAACAGCATCATCCGATAGTAGAACGGCACCTGGTAGTAGGAGACGTAGATCTCGGCCCGGGGCAGGGAGTCGAGCCCCTGGTAGCGCACGTCGCCCAGCACGCCCACCACGAAAGCGGAGTCGATGCCGCCGGGGCCCGCGAGGGCCTGCCCGATGACCTTTCCGATCGGGTCCTGGCCCGGCCACCAGCGCCGCGCCGCGGTCTCGCTGACCAGTATGGACATCGGCGTGCCCTGCCGGTCGCGCTCGTCCAGCAGGCGCCCGCGCAGAAGCGGGATCCGCTCGACCTTGGTCCACCCGGGCGTGATGAAGTGCACGCCGGCGACCGGCTGGGTCCCGGGCGCCGCCTCGGGCCGGTCGCGCAGGTTCACCAGGATGCCCGCGCAGCTCACCAGCGGCGGGCAGTCGGTCATCCCGACGCCGGTGACGCCGGGGAGGTCCGACAGACGCTGGATCGCCACGTCGTAGAACCGGATGATGGAATCGGGCGCCCACTCGGGCGCGCGGTTGACCCGGAAGGTGAGGGTTTGCGACGGATCGAATCCTGGGTCCACCCCCATCCGCCGTCCGAGGCTCCGCAGCACCAGGCCCGCGCCCGCCAGCAGCACCACCGCCAGCGCGATCTCGGCCACCACCAGCACGTTGCGGCTGGTGAGACCTCGGAGCCCGCGTCCCCCCGGACCGCCATCGTCCTTGAGGTCTTCCGTGAGGGAGGGCTTCGTGGACTGGAGTGCCGGCACGAGGCCGAACACGACCCCGGTCACCACGCCGAGCACCAGGGTGAAGAGCAGCGCCCAAGGATCGAGGCGGATCGTCTGGTTGCCGAGCAGGCCGACGCCAGCGGCGTTGTTGAACTGGAGCACGGTCGAGAGCTGCAGCGAGGCGAGGGCGTGGGCGCCCGCCCACGCGAGCCCCAAGCCCACCACGCCGCCGGTCAGGCCGAGCAGCGCGCTCTCGGTCAGGAGCTGCCGCACCAGCCGCCGCCGCCCCGCGCCGATAGCCAGCCGGACCGCGATCTCGCGGTGCCGCCCCGACGCGCGCGCCAGGAAGAGATTGGCCACGTTCGCGCAGGCGATCAGCAGCACCAGGGCGACGGCCCCGAACAGCACGAGCAGCGTTCCCCTGATCCGCGGGTCGATGCGCGCCGCGTCGAGCGGCTTCGCCACCGCGCCCCAGTGCCACCCCGCGCCGTTCGGGTCCGGGTACGCCGCGTCTACCCGCGCGCCGAGGGTCGCCACCGTCGCGGCCGCCTGCTCCGGGCTCACGCCGTCGGCGAGCCGCGCCACGGCGCCGAACTGATGCTGATACGGCCCGGGCATCTGGGCCCGGGGATTGGTGTTCGAGGTCAGCGGCAGCCACAGCAGGGCCTGGCCCGACAGGCCCTGGAACCCGGGCGGCGTGACGCCGACGATCGTGTACGGCACGCCGTTCACGGTGACCGTCTTGCCGAGCACGGCGCGGTCGGCGTTGTACAGCCGCTGCCACAGCACGTCGCTGATCAGGGCGACGTCCGCCGCGTGGAAGTGGTCGGTCTCGTTGGCCGCGAAGTTGCGGCCCAGCGCGGGCCGGACGCCGAGGGTCGTCAGGTATCCGTCGTCGGTGTATTCGCCGTCGTCGCGCAGCGTCTGGTCGCCATAGCGGATCGTGAACTGCTCGCTGAACCACAGCGTGGTGCTCTCGAACACGTGCTGCATCTCGCGCAGGGTCTGGAACTTCGGCAGCGACCAGTTGATGTCGTCGCGGGGCGGGAAGTTGCCGCGCCGCGGCACCGTGAGGCTGACGTTCATCAGCCGTCCCGGCTCCGGGAACGGCAGCGGCCGGAGCAGCAGCGCATCCACCGCGCTGAAGATCGCCGTGTTGGCGCCGATGCCGAGCGCGAGCGTCAGGACCGCGATCGCCGTGAAGCCCGGCGTGCGGCGGAAGCTGCGGAGCGCGAAGCGCAGGTCCTGCCCGAGGGTGTCGAGCCAGCTCAAGCCGCTCATGTGCCTCGCCTCCTCGCCGTGGTACGTCGCGTTGCCGAAATGCCTGCGCGCCGCGTACGGCGCGTCGTGCGCCGCGGCGGGATCAGGGGCCGCATGCGCGATCTGCATCGCGTCGAGGTCGAGGTGGTGCCGCATCTCCTCGGCAAGCTCGCGCGCGTGTTCCCCGGGCCGGGTTATGGCCCGGAGCCGGAATCGGAGAGCGTCGAAGAAGGACACGGGGGTCCGCCTCAGGCGCGCCGCAGCACGCGGTTGATGGCGAGGAGCACGGCGTCGAGGGCCGAGATCTCTTCGCCGAGCTGGCGGCGGCCGGAGCGGGTGATGGTGTAGTAACGGGCGCGGCGGCCGGTGGGGGAGCTCTCCCAGCGCGACGTGAGCCAGCCCCGGGCCTGGAGCCGCTCGAGCGCCGGGTAGAGCGAGCCCTGCTCGACGCTCAGCGCCTGGTTGGAGAGGTGGGCGATGTGCTGGGCGATCCCGTAGCCGTGCAGCGGCCGGATCGTCAGAGTCTGCAGGATCAGCAGGTCGAGGGTGCCTCGCAGCAGCTCGGTCCTGGTGCCCGTCCGCGCTCGCGCCACGTCCCGCCCCCGTCGTCGAATGTCTCGAGAGGACCCTACGATCCCCTACCTGTAGAGTTTCGACATATCAATGGCGCGGAGGGTTGGATGGCGGATGGTGACTACGGTACAGCGAGGATGTACCGCAGCCCCCGATTGAAGGCCTCGGGCTTGTTCCCCGAGTGGCGCTCCCCCTCGATGACGCGCGTCTCGAGCCTCAGGCCCGGGTAGTTCCGGCCGCGCAGGATGCCCCAGAACTCCTGCACCGGGGCGGCCAGGTCCTCGATCGAGCCCACCGCGATGTACAGCCGCACGGGCAGGTCGTGGTGGGACGCCGCGTACGAGGACTCGAGCGCGAAGCCGACGCGGCTCGCGTAGGTAACGGCCGGGCTCCCGGCCATGTACCCGGCGCAGAGGCCCGGGTCGGTGAACAGCGCGTACAGGGTGAAGAGCCCGCCGAACGATGCGCCCATCAGGATGCGACGCCGGGGATCGGCGCGGTACGTCGCTTCGACGAACGGGATCAGCTGGTCCTTGAGAAAGGAGAGGAACTGCGGCGCCGCGCCGGAGCCCGGCAGGCGACTGGTCGCGGCCGGCGTGAGGTCCATCGCCCGCAGCGAATCGTAGTTGGCGTTGGCGCCGGACCAGGTGATCCCGACGATGATGATCTGCGGCGTCCACCGGTCGTAGACGAGCCCGCCCTGGACGGACAGCATCAGCTTGAAGTCCCACTGTCCGTCGAGGACGTAGAGCACCGGGTAGCGGGCGTTCGGGTTCCGGGCGTAGTCCGCGGGCAGTGAGATCTGGATGTCGTAGTCCCGGCCGGTCGCGCTGGAGTGGAGCGTCCGGAGCTGCGTGCCCGGGAGTGTCACCACGCTCGGGGTATCTGCCGGCGTGGTCTGGGAGGGCAGTGGAGCCGCGGCAAAGCACGACGCGCCCGCGGCCCACGCGAGCGCTCTCATCGTCCAGTTCATGGTGTATCCTCGAGGCAAGCCGCGCTCACCAGCGAGCGTGGATGTCGGCGCGGAAATGGGTGTCATAGACGGCGCGGGCGCGGGCCATCGTGTCGGCGGAAAGGGGCGGCAGCGCGGCTGCGCGCACGTTCGCTTCGGCCTGCTCGGCGTTGCGCGCGCCGGGGATCGCCGCCGTCACCTCGGGGAACATCAGGATCCAGCGCAGGGCGAACTGCGCCAGCGTCGCGCCTGGCGGCACGAGCGGCCTGAGTTCCTCGGCGGCCCGCACGCCCTCCGCGTAGTCCACACCGCTGAACGTCTCGCCGACGTCGAACGCCTCGCCGCGGCGGTTGAAGTTCCGGTGGTCGCCCGCGGGGAAGACCGTGCCCGGCTCGAGACGGCCGCCCAGGAGTCCGCTGGCCAGCGGCACCCGCGCCAGGATGCCCACTTTCTTCGCGGCGGCTGCTGCGAAGAAGTGCTCCGCGGGCTTCACGCGGAACAGGTTGAAGATGATCTGCACCGACTGGACGTGGGGCCACTCGATGGCGCGCAGCGCCTCGGCCACCGTCTCCACGCTGACCCCGTAGTGCCGGATCTTGCCTGCGCGCACGAGGTCGTCGAGGACGCCGAAGACCTCCGCCGAGTCGTACACCGGCGTCGGCGGGCAGTGGAGCTGGAGCAGGTCGAGCGCGTCGGTCGCGAGGTTCTCGAGGCTGCGCTCGACGAACGCCGTCAGGTTGGCGCGGTTGTAGCCGCCGGCGACGTGGGGGTTGAGGCGCCGGCCCGCTTTGGTGGCGATGACGATGTCGCGGCGCTCCGCCCTGAGCCGCGCGAGGAGGCGCTCCGAGCGCCCGTCGCCGTAGACGTCCGCGGTATCGAAGAAGTTGACGCCGAGGTCCGCGGCCTTGCGGAGCGCGGCGAGCGAAACGGCGTCGTCGGCCCCGCCCCAGGCGTCGCCGCCGATGGCCCACGCGCCGAAGCTGATGGCGGAGATCTTCCAGCCCGTGCGCCCGAATGCCCGATATTCCATCCCTAACCCCTAACCCCTAATCCCTTCTCACAGTCTGTACGCGTCCTTCGCCAGGTCGTACGCCAGCGCCCGCGCCATCTCGTGCGCGTCCTCGAGGTCCACCCGGTGCCGCGCGACCAGGCCCGCCAGCCAGTTCGCGTCCATGCGCCGCGACAGGTCGTGCCGCGCGGGGATGGAGCAGAAGCCGCGCGTGTCGTCGTTGAAGCCGGCCGTGTTGTAGATCCCGGCCGTCTCCGTCGTCTGCTGCCGGTAGCGCTGCATCCCCTCGATGCTGTCGTGGAACCACCAGGCCGGCCCCAGGCGCATCGCGGGGTAGTGGCCCGCGAGCGGGGCCAGCTCCCGCGCGTAGGTGGACTCGTCGAGCGTGAAGACGATCAGCCGGAAGCGCGCGTCGTTCCCGTACGCGTTGAGGAGCTCGCGCAGGTTGCGGGTGTACTCGGTCGCGACGGGGATGTCGTGGCCCAGGCCGGGGCCGAAGCGCTCCAGCACCAGGCGGTTGTGCTCGCGCAGCGAGCCCGCGTGGAGCTGCATGACCATCCCGTCGGTGGTGGACATGCGCGCCATCTCCATCAGCATGTGCGCCTGGAAGCGCCGCTGGTCCGCCGCGTCGGCGCGGCCCGCGCGGGCCACCTGGAAGAGCCGCTCCGCCTCGGCGTCGCTCAGCCGCTCCGTGTGCGGCTCCATCGCGTCGTGGTCGGTCGCCTTCGCGCCCAGGCTCCGGAAGAAGGCCCGGCGCTCCTCGAGCGCACGGATGAGCGCGGCGTAGTCTTCGACGGGGCGCCCGAGGACCTTCCCGAGGCGGTCGAGCTCGGCGCGCCACCCGGCGCCGGCGATCTGGAGGAGCAGGTCGGGGCGGAAGGTGGGGATCACGCGACCCTTCCAGCCCGACGCGCGGATCCGGGCGTGGTGCTCGAGCGTATCGGTCGCGGCGTCGGTGGTGGCGAGCACCTCGACGCGGAATCGCTCGAACAGCGCCCGCGGCCGGAACTCCGGCGACGCCAGCTTTTCGGCGATCTCGTCGTAGACCTTCTGCGCCGTCGCCCCGCTCAGCTTGGTCCGCACCCCGAACACGTGGTAGAACTCGTAGCTCAGCCACGCGTCGCTGGGCGTCCCGCGGAACAGCCGGTAGTTCTCGCCGAAGACCTGCCAGACATTCCGCGGATCCCGCTCGGCGATCGCGCCGCCCTGGGGCCGGAAGCCGAGCCGCTCCAGCGGGATGCCCTGCGAGTAGAGCATCCGAAGCAGGTAGTGGTCGGGCGTGAGGATGAGCGAGGTCGGCTCGGGGAACGGGGCGTCGTCGGCCAGCAGGCGCGCTTCCACGTGGCCGTGCGGGCTGACGATGGGCAGGTCCCGCGTCCGGGCGTACACCTCGCGCGCGACCTCGCGGACCCTCGGGTCGGGATCGAAGAACCGGTCCTCGTCGAGGACCAGCTTCGCGTCAGACGCCGCTGAAGACACTGAAGCCCCCGTCGACTGGAATGACGGCGCCGGTCACGAACGACGCGGCGTCGCTGCACAGCCACGCGATGACCGCGGCGACTTCCTCCGGCGTCCCGATGCGGCCCATCGGTGTGTGCGCGATGATGGCCCGCGCGCGCTCGGTGTAGCTGCCGTCGGGCTGGAGGAGCGTGTCGCGGTTCTGCGTGCCCACGAAGAACCCGGGCGCGACGGCGTTCACGCGGAGAGCGTCCCCGTACCGGCGGGCGAGGTCCACGGCCAGCCAGCGGGTGAAGGACTCGACACCCGCCTTCCCAGCGGAGTACCCGAGGACGCCGCTCAGGGCGTGGCGCGCGGCCATGGACGAGACGCTCACGATGCTGCCCGCACGCTGGCGCGCCATCGCCTCGGCCATCACCAGCGACGGGATCACGGTGCCGTGGAGGTTGAGCTTCACCACCTCGTCGAACGCCTCGACGGGCACGTCGAACGGCGGGCGGTCGTCGCTCCTCGCACGCTCGACGTTGCCCCCCGCCGCGTTCACCAGGATGTCCACGCGGCCGCGCGAGCGCAGTAACTCGTCGCGCGCGGCGCGGACCTGCCCCTGGTCGCGCACGTCCGCCACGATGGCGAGCGCGTCACCCCCGCTCTCGCGGATCTCCTCGGCCTGCGGCTCGGCGCATTCCACATGCCGGTCGATGATGGCGACGGTGGCGCCCCGGGCGACCAGCGCGAGGGTCACGGCGGTACCCAGCGCCCCGCAGCCACCGGTGACGACCGCGACCCGTCCGGTCAGATCAAACGCATCGTTCGACACGGGGTTAGTGTACGGCTCCCTCCGGCAACTCTGCAACTTCGGCAACGCTGTTATTATTGCTCGTGCCGCAGAAGGAGCCTCTCTCCCCTCCGCTGCTCGCGATGGCGGGGGTCCTCGCGGCGGTCCCTGCCGCCTGGCTCGCGCTCGCCGCGGACGCCCTCGTCGCGGGAGCCGTGTCGTCCCTGGCCGGCTTCCGCTCGCTCGGCCTTTCGCTGGCCCCATCGTTCACCCTGCGTGCGGAATTCGCACCCGACGGGAGCCACGCGGCCGCGCTCTGGGCCGTCGCCCTGCTCGCGGGGCCTGTCGCAGCCGCCTTCATCGCCTTGGTCGTCCATCTGCTCGTCGAGTCCGTGCGGTCGCCGGCCTGGCTGCGCGTCCTCGCGCTCGAGTTGCTCGCCTTCGCCTGGCTGCGCGTCCCGGCGCTCCTGGCCGGCGGGGCGGCCCACGGCCGCGGTCCGGTGGCGGAGCTGTACGCGCGGCTGGGCGAGCCGGAAGCCGGTCGCTGGCCGGTCGGCCTCCTGGCGCTCCTGGCCCTGGCCGCTGCGGCGGCCGTGGTCGCGAGCCGGACGGTCGAGGTGGGAAGGACCTGGATGCGGGTGGACGGGAGGCAGTTCAGGCGTCGCGTGGCGCGGGTGCTCGGCGGCTATCCGGTGCTGGTTGCCCTGGTCGGCTGGAGCCTCGTCATGCGTTGGGCGGCGGCGGGATGGATGGCCGTCTGGTTGCTCCTCACCCTGTCCGCTCTAAGTGTCCTCGTGTCCTAGGGATACGACAATGAAACGTTTTCGGGGGTTCGTGCGTCTATAACAGTGCAAGACCTTCAAGTCGTTGTCTGCGCCTCGCAGCCGTGGGCTTCGACTGATTCCGCAGAACTGACGCGGGTGGGGTTGTGGCCTCCAAAGGCTGTGCCCCACTCGCGCTCATCTCTCTACTGAAGTCGCCAACTCGACTGTTTCCGCACCGCTGAAGCCGAAGGTGTGCACGAACGCCTCGACGACGGCCTCGCGCACCTCGTGGCCGAGGTCCTCCTGTGCGTCCGTGCGTCCGTGCGCCCGTGCGTCCAGCTCCTGGGCCACGCTCGTCATGACGACGTCCGGTATTCCACAGGGAACGATCAGCGAGAACGGTGTCAGGTCGGTCGTCACGTTGAGCGCGAACCCGTGCCAGGTGACCCACTGGCGCACGTGGATCCCGATGCTCGCGATCTTCCGTCCCGCCGTCCAGACGCCGGTGTAGCCCTCCCGCCGCTCGCCCGGGATGTCGAAGCGGGCCAGCGCCGTGATCAGCGCCTCCTCGATCTGCCGGAGGAACCAGTGCAGGTCGCGGCGGTGCTGCGTGAGGTCGAAGATCGGATAGCCGACCAGCTGCCCGGGACCGTGATACGTCACGTCGCCGCCGCGCTCGATCTCGAAGACCTCGATCCCGCGGCGTCGCAGCAACTCGGGCGCGATGGGAAGGCTGGAGTCCCGCGCGCCGCGCCCCAGCGTGACGACCGGTGGGTGCTCGAGCAGGAGGAGCAGGTCGTGGGCCAGCCGGCCGGCGATACGGTCTTCGGCGAGGCCGCGCTGCCGCTCGAGCGCCGCGCCGTACGGCACGGTGCCGAGGTCCGCGACCGCCAGCCGGCGCTCCGGCATCTACTCGCTCCGGCCGAGAAAGAAGCGGCGCGCGACGGGGATGGCCGCGACGCACACGGCGCCGAGCGCCGCCAGGCCCCAGCGTCCGGCCAGGACGTGCGCGGGCACGGTGAGGGCGCCGATCAGAGCGGTCCCGAAGATCCCCAGCATGGCGAGGACGGAACGGTAGTAGGCGTTTCCGATGGGGCGGCTCAGGCTCCAGGCGACCAGCGCGCCGGCCAGGAGGCCGCCGATGCCGGCGAGGGCGGGCGCGATGGCCGGCGTTACCCGCGTGTCGCCGGCGGTGGCGGCGAAGAGTGCCAGACAGATGACCGCTCCGCCCGACGCGGAGCCCGCGACGATCGAGGTCAGCGCGGAGCCGACCGGCCGCGAGAAGCTCAGATGTGGATGACCCGGCCCATCGCGTCGAGCGCCGCCTCGGCGACCGCCTCGGACAAAGTCGGATGCGCGTGGATGGCCAGCTCGATCTCTTCGACCGTGTACTCGTTGGCGCGCGCGACCACCAGCTCGTGGATCAGCTCGGTGGCCTGGGGCCCCGCCACGTGCGCGCCGAGGATCTCGCCGTACTTCGTGCCGCGGATGATCTTGACCAGCCCATCCGTCTCGCCCATGGTGCGCGCGCGGCCGTTGGCGCTGAAGGGGAAGCGGCCGACAACGTACTCCAGCTTCTGCTCCTTGCACTTCTCTTCGGTCAGCCCGACGCTCGCCACCTCGGGGTGACAGTAGGTCGCGCCCGGCACGCCCGAGTAGTCGATAGGATGCGGGTTCTGACCGGCGATCGCCTCGGCCGCGACGATCCCCTCGCGGCTCCCCTTGTGCGCGAGGAGCGGCGGCCCGGCCACGTCGCCGATCGCGTAGACGCCGGCGGCCGTGGTCTTGAGCGTGCCGTCCACCTGGATGAAGCCGCGGTCGGTGAGCTTCACGCCGGCCGCCTCCAGGCCGATCCCCTCGGTGTTCGGCGCACGCCCGGTGGCGATCAGGATCTTCTCGACCTTGAGCGTCTCCGCCTTCCCGGCGACGGTGAACCTGATCGTGGCGCCGTCCTTCTCCACGGCCGCGGACTGGATCTGCGCGCCGGCGTGGACCGTGATCCCGCGCTTCCGGAACGCCTTGGCCACGACGTCCGACATCTCGCCGTCCTCGACCGGCAGGATCCGCGGCAGCACCTCGAGCAGCGTGACCTGCGCGCCGAAGGCGTTGAAGATGTCGGCGAACTCGCACCCGACGGCGCCGGCGCCCACGATCGCGATGGACCTGGGTGCGGCCTCGAGGAAGAGCGCCTCGTCGCTCGAGATCATCGTCTTGCGATCGAGCTTGAGGCCGAGCTGCGGCAGGTCCTTGGGGCGCGAGCCGGTCGCCACGACCACGGCCTTCGTCGCCGTCAGCTCCGCGCCGCCCGTCACGGCGATCTTCCTGCCCGGGAGCAGCTTCCCGGTGCCCTTGATCAGCTCGATCTTGTGCTTCTTGAAGAGGAACTCGACGCCCTTCGAATTCTGTTCGCTTACGCGTCTACTCCGCTTCATCGCGACGCCGTAGTCGGTCGAGATGTCGCCGGTCGTGATGCCGAGATCCTTGGCGTGGCGGAGCAGGTTGACGACCTCGGCGGAGTGGAGCAGCGCCTTGGTGGGGATGCACCCGATGTTCACGCACACGCCGCCGGGCTTGTCCTTCTCGACCACGCCGACGGTGAGCCCGAGCTGCGCGGCCCGGATGGCGCCCACGTACCCGCCTGGGCCGGCGCCGAGGAAGAGAACGTCGAAAGTCGTCGCCACGGGAGGCTCCTAGAGCAGCATCGCCAGCGGGTTCTCGAGCATCAGCTTCAGGGTCTTGAGGAACTTGGCGCCGGTCGCCCCGTCCACGGCGCGGTGGTCGCACGACATCGTCACGCGCATCGTGCGCCGCGCCTGCACGGCCCCGTCCACCACGACCGGCCGCTGGGCGATCCGGCCCACGGCCAGGATCCCGGCCTCGGGCGGGTTGATGACCGCGGTGAACTCCTCGATGTCGAACATCCCCAGGTTGGAGACGGTGAAGGTCGCACCCGTGTACTCGTCCGGCTGGAGCTTGCGCGCGTGGGCGAGCTCGGCCAGCACCTTCGACTCGGCCGCGATCTCGAGCAGTCCCTTGCGGTCGGCGTGGCGGATCACCGGCGTGATGAGCCCGTCCTCGACCGCGACCGCCATCCCGACGTGGACGTCGCCGTAGTGCCGGATGCGATCCTCGAGGAACGCCGCGTTCACCGCCGGATGCTGGCGCAGCGCCAGCGCGACCGCCTTCACCACCAGGTCGTTGAAGGAGATCTGGTACGCCTCGCCGAGGCCCTTGAGCTGCTCCCGGGCCTCCCAGGCGCGCTCCATGTCGATCTCGGTGGTGAGGAAGAAGTGCGGGACCGGGCCGAGGGACTGCGTGAGCCGCCGCGCGATCGTCTTGCGCATCGCGGTGAGCGGCTCGTCCCGGAAGCCGCCGTCGGGCAGGGCAGGGGCCGCGATCGCCGCAACCGTGCGTCCGTGCGTCTGTGCGTCCGTGCGTCCGGCCGTTTCCACGTCGCGCTTCACGACGCGGCCGGCGGGACCCGAGCCGGTGATCAGCGTGAGATCCACGCCCTTGTCCCGCGCGAGGCGCCGGGCCAGAGGAGAGGAGCGGACGCGTGACGAAGCGGGTGTAGGGTGTGAGGGTGTAGGGGGTAGAGAGACCGCCTGCGCGGCCAAAGGGGCGGCGGCAGCGGGAACCACTGGAGCCGGCTTTGGGGGCGCCGCCACACCCTTCACCCTACCCCCTACACCCTGACTCGGCGCCGCGGTGGCGGCTATCGCCGAGATGTCCTCGTCGGCAGCTCCAACTATCGCGACCAGCGCCCCGACCGGCACCGTCGCGCCCTCGCCCAGCACGATCTTGCGCAGCACCCCGTCGCCGCGCGCGATCAGCTCCATCACGGCCTTGTCGGTCTCGACCTCGGCCAGCGTCTCGCCGGCGGTGACCTTGTCGCCTTCCTTCTTTTTCCAGGCGACCAGGCGCCCCTCCTCCATCGTTGGCGAGAGCGCCTCCATCACGATCTTGGTGGCCATCGCTACTCGGCGGGGAGGTAGAGGACCTGACGGGCCGCCGCCACGACCTTCGCGGCGTCGGGCTTCGCGAGCTTCTCGAGGTGGCGGTTGTAGGGCATCGGGACGTCGGCGCCGGTCACCCGCACCACCGGGGCGTCGAGGTCGTCGAAGGCTGCGCTCTGGATCCCGTCCACGATCTGCGCGCCGAACCCCGCGACCGGCCAGCCTTCCTCGACCACGACGCAGCGGTTCGTCTTCTGCACCGAGGCCACGATCGTGGCCGTGTCGAGCGGGCGCAGAGTCCTCAGGTCGATCACCTCGGCGGAGATCCCGTCCTTCGCCAGCTCCTCCGCGGCCTTGAGGGCCACCGCGACCATCTTGGCGTACGAGACCAGCGTGACGTCCGTCCCGGGATGCTTGACGTCGGCCACGCCCAGCGGGATCACGTGCTCGCCGTCCGGCACCTCGCCCTTGGTGTTGTACAGCATCTCGCCTTCGATGAAGATCACCGGGTTGTCGTCGCGGATCGCGCTCTTGAGCAACCCCTTGGCGTCGGCGGGCGTCGAGGGCGTGACCACCTTGAGCCCCGGCACGTTGGCGTACCACGCCTCGAACGACTGCGAGTGCTGGGCGGCGAGCATCAACGCCGCGCCTCCCGGCCCTCGGAAGACGATCGGAATCGGTATCTGCCCGTTCGACATGTAGAGCATCTTGGCCGCGGAGTTCACGATCTGGTCGATCGCGAGGAGCGCGAAGTTCCAGGTCATGAACTCGATCACCGGCCGGAGCCCCACCATCGCGGCGCCCACGCCGACGCCGGCGAAGCCCAGCTCGGTGATCGGCGTGTCCACCACGCGCATCGGCCCGAACTCCTCCAGCAGGCCGCGGCTGACCTTGTACGCGCCCTGGTAGACGCCGACCTCCTCGCCCATCAGGAAGACACGGTTGTCCCGCGCCATCTCCTCGCGGAGGGCCTGGTTGAGGGCGTCGCGGTAGGTGAGGACGGCCATCGGTCAGTCCCTGTACACGTCGGCGGTGAGCGCTTCGGGACCGGGCTCGGGGCTCTCGTCGGCGAAGCGGAGCGCATCCGCCACCTCGTCCGTCACGTCGGCCTCCATCGCCTGCCAGTGCTCGTCGTCGAGGAGCCCGTCGGCGCGCAGCTTGTCCGCGAAGGTCTGGATGGGGTCGCGGGCCCGCATCTCATCCACTTCGTCCTTGGTGCGGTAGTGCCCGTGGATCGGGTCGGACATCGAGTGGCCCATGAAGCGGTAGGTCCGGATCTCGAGCAGCGTCGGCGTGTAGCGGTCGCGCGCCCGCCGCGCTGCGCGCGCCACGGCGTCGCGCACCGCCAGCACGTCCATGCCGTCCACCACCTCGGCCGGCATGTCGTACGAGCAGGCCCGCTGCGCCACGTCGTAGATCGCGGACGCGCGCTCCAGCGCGGTGCCCATCCCGTAGCGGTTGTTCTCGCAGATGAAGATCGCCGGCAGGCGCCACAGCGCCGCCATGTTCAGCGCCTCGTGGAAGGCGCCGTTGTTCACCGCCGCCTCGCCGAAGAACGCCACCGCCACCTGGTCGCCCTCGCGGTACTTGATCGCGAACGCCACGCCCGTCACCAGCGGGATGTGCCCGCCGACGATCGCGTGCCCGCCGAGGAAGCCCTTCGACACGTCGAACAAGTGCATCGAGCCGCCCTTGCCGCCCGAGCATCCCGTCGCCTTGCCGTACAGCTCGGCCATCACCGCGCGCGACGACATCCCGCGCGCCAGCGCCTGGCCGTGCTCGCGATAGCTGGTGAGCACGTAGTCGTCGGGGCGCAGCGCCGCCATCGTCCCCACGCCCACCGCTTCCTGGCCGATGTAGAGGTGGCAGAAGCCGCCGATCTTCCCCAGCGCGTACGCCTCGCCCGACTTCTCCTCGAAGCGCCGGATGAGGAGCATGTCGCGCAACATCTTGCGCAGCGCGTCGGCGTCCTTGGGCGCCTTCTTTGCGGCGGCAGCGGTATCGGTCATCGGTACCCGAGGTTCAGGAGGACGCCATCGCGTGCTCGGCCTGCTCCCACGCGTGGTAGGAGGACCGGACGAGCGGGCCGGACTCGACGTGCCGGTAGCCCATCTGGAGGCCGACGCGCTTGAGCTCGGCGAACTCGTCGGGCGTATAGAAGCGCGCCACCGGCAGGTGCGCGGCCGACGGACGCAGGTACTGGCCGATGGTGAGCAGATCCACGTTCACCGACCGCAGGTCCCGCATCGCGGTCAGCAGCTCGTCCCATTCCTCTCCCAGCCCGACCATCAGCCCCGACTTGGTCGGCAGGGAAGCGTCCATCGCCTTCGCGCGGGCGAGCAGCTCGAGCGCGCGGTCGTAGCGGCCGCCCGGGCGCGCCAGCCGATAGAGCCGCCGCACCGTCTCGAGGTTGTGGTTGAGGATGTCGGGCCTGGCTTCGACCACGATCCGAAGCGCCGCCTCGTTCCCCTTGAAATCGGGGATCAGCAGCTCGACCGCCGCGTCGGGCAGCCTGAGTCGCGTCTCCTTCACCACGTCGGCGAACTGCTCGGCCCCGCCGTTGGGCAGGTCGTCGCGGTCCACCGACGTGACCACGATGTACTTGAGCCCCATCGCTGCCACCGCCTCGGCCAGGCGGCGCGGCTCATCGGTGTCGAGCGTCCGCGGCGTCCCGTGCGCGATGGCGCAATAGGCGCAGTTCCGGGTGCAGACGTCGCCCAGGATCATGAACGTCGCCGCGCGGTGCTCCCAGCACTCGCCGACGTTCGGGCAGTGCGCCTCTTCGCAGACCGTATGGAGCTTCAAGTCCTGCATCACGTGGCGGACGTGGGCGTAGTTCGGGCCGCCGGGCGCCTTCACCTTGAGCCACGGCGGCTTGCGGCCCAGGAATTCCGCGGCGACCTGCGGCGCACGTCGGGGCGTGATCTGGATCAACGGGAGCGGTTGGCTAGACATTGATGTGCCGTAACATAGCCGGGGCCAAAAGCCGGGGCCAGGGAATCATCAACTGTTCGGTTGACGCTTCTCCTTGAGGTCCTTCAGTTCCTGCTCGATGGAAGGTGGCAGAGTGAGGTTGTCGGCAATCTCGGCGATCTCCTCGGCGCGGCGCCACTCGCGCTCGAGGTCCCGGACCTCGGCCTGCTCGTCCACGGCCATCTCCATCGCGAGCCCCTCGGCGCCGCGCAGGGTCGAGACGGCGATCTCGCGCCGCGCGGAGTCGGCGATGAGCTGCTCGGGGCCGCCGTGGCGCTCGACGTACGACGCGGCCTCCTCGGCCTTCCGCTTGATCCGCTTGCCCTTCTTCAGGTTCAGGTAGGTCAGGCCGCTGCGCAGCGCCTGCTCGGCGTCGGCGCCCTCGAGGAGCGCGCCGGGATGCTCGCACTTGGGGCACCGCAGCAGGAGGGCGAGGTCCTGGTGCAGGGTGCGGGTGAGGCGCGCCTGCTGCACGTGCTTGGAGCGCAGCACCATGATGGAGCCGCAGTGGCCGCAGATCGGCGGCTCGATGCCGACCTTCCGGTTGCCGACGGACCAGACGTAAAGCTGGTTGCTGAAATTGGGGACCTGCCAGAGGATGCCCCCGACCGAGCCGCCGGCGGCGACGTTGAGGGCGATCGTGGCGCCGACGGCCACCGCGGTCACGGGGATGATGATCTTGAGCCGCTCGCGCTCCCGCGCCTTCAGGCGTTCGCCGTAGCGCCACCCCGCCATCTCGACGCGCGGCGGCTGGCCCACGCGCACGACGTCGTAGGCGCCGGCTCGAATGAGCGAGACCTGCGGCGTCGTGGCCGCGACGCGACCCGGCGCCGCCATCCGCTCGAGGGCGTCGATCGCCTCGAGCCGCGAATCGAACGGCGTGAGGTTCCAGCGACCGCACCGCTGGCAGATGACCCAGGCGCGGCTCTTCCACTCGTCGAAGGCGAACCGCTTGCCGACGCCGAGGCTGGAGGCGCCGCCGTCGCCGCCGAGGGCGCCGGAGCAGAACGCGCACGTCGTGTACATGCCCCGATCTCTACGAGCGCGTGTCGAATCTGGTGACGGAGCAGGAGGAAACGTCCCAGGCGGTCTTCCCGTCGAGCATGAGATCGCGGATGATCTCGCCCGTGATCGGACCGAGCAGGACGCCCTTCCGGCCGTGGCCGGTGGCGTACCAGAGCCCGGCGACGTCGGGGTCGGCGCCGATCATCGGGCGGCCGTCGGGCGTCAGGGGACGGAGCCCCGCCCAGGTGCGCAGGATCCGCTGCTCGGCGAGGGAGGGCAGCATCTCGATCGTCCCGGAGAAGATCGCGGCCATCCCGCCCGCGGTCGTCTCCTTGGCGAACCCGGCCTTCTCCATCGTGGAACCGAGGATCGCTTCCTCGCCGCGGGGGACGATGTAGGTGTGGCGGCCGAACAGGACGCCGGTCGGCTCGCCCCTGGGCCAGCTCACGACGGCGATCTGTCCGCGCACCGGCTCGATCGGGAGCGCGCGCGGGAGGCCGCGCAGGGCGGGGGACCACGCGCCCGCCGCGACCACGGCCTGGGCCGTCGCGTAGTGGCCGCGTGCCGTCTTCACCGTCGTGACGCGCGCGGAGCTCGCCACGATCTCCGTCACTTCTTCGTGGTCCGCGACCTCGGCGCCGTAACGGACCGCGTCGGCCAGCAGCGCCGCGGTCAGCAGGATGTTGTTGACGCGCGCGTCGTCGGGGGCGAACAGCGCGCCGACCACTCCCGGCCCGATGCCGGGGTGGCGGCGCGAGAGCTCGGCGCGACCCAACCACTCCGCCTTGAGGCCGAGCGCGCGCTGCGCGCCGACCTGGGCCTCGAGCCGGGCCGCCTCCCCGGCGTCGAGGGCGACCTGCACGCTGCCTCCCCCCGCCCAGCCCACGTTCACGCCGGTGCGCCGGTCGAGCTCCGGCACCAGCTCGGCGTACCGCTGCCGCGCGACGATGGAGAGCGGAAGGATCGGGTCGTCGGCCTCGACCTCGACCTGCGGTGTGAGCATGCCCGCCGACGCACCCGAGGCCTCGCCCCCCGGCATGGCGCGGTCGAGGATCAGGACGCGCCGGCCGCGGGCCGCCAGGGCGCGGGCGGTCGCGGCGCCGACGATGCCGCCGCCGATGACGATGCAGTCGTAGCTGGTGCTCATCTCCGCCTGCTTGCGTGAAACCCGGGGCCCCGTAGCTTCGTAGGGCCGTTCAAGGCACGTATGGGAGGTTCCTGATGTTGCGCAAGGTCCTGGGCTTCGCGGTACTCGCCGTGGTGGCCTTCTTCGTCCTCCGCCTGGCCCTGTGGGTCATCCGGATCACGCTCGGGCTGGTGTGGACGGTCCTGACGCTGGCACTGGTCGGGCTGGTGATTTACTGGGTGATCAAGCTCATCTCGCCGTCCACCGCGCGCCGGGTCAAGGACGTGATCTCCGGCGAGGGTCGGAGCGAGGGCGACCTCTAGCGAGCGGCGAGGCGTCACACGCACGTCGAGCGCCCCGGACAGCCGGGGCGCTCGTGCGTTCCGGACCTCACCACGGGGGCACGGCGCTCGAATGCACGTGACGGATGCGCCATCCGGCCTCGCGCCGCTCGAGCACCAGCGTCGCCCGGCCCCGCTCCACGATCTGGCCCGCCCCGCCGGTCCAGCGATAGACCGCCACGATCCACGCGAGCTGGCCGGCCACCTCGGTCCGCAGATTCTCGATCGTCGCTTCGCCGCGACCGATGACCGCCGCGAGCCGTGGCCGCGCGGCCACGGCGATGCCGCTGTTGATGAAGTCGGCTCCCGGCGCCAGCAGCGTGTCCGCCGCCTCGTCGCCGCGGGCCTCGGCGGCGATGAACGTCTCCGCGACCGCACGTGCCCCCGCCGCTTCCCGGGCCGGGTCCACGCCGAGCGGCGCGGTGGCGACGGGAACGGCGTGGGCGGCGCATCCCGCCAAGAGGGTGGCGGCTAGAGCGCTAGCGACGCGCCAGGGCCGCATCCACGCCCCACACGATCAGCGGGACGAGCAACTCGTGATGGCCGGTGAGCAGGTACCCGGAGCCGCCGTCCTGGGTCGGACGCTGCACCACGTTGAGGCGCGGGCGGTAGTGCCGGATCATGTCGCAGTCCACGGCGGTGAAGTGCGTCGGCTTCCCGGCGCCGAGATTGCGGGCGACGGTGAGGGCCTTGAGGAACACCTCGGGCAGGATCACCGCGCTCCCGAGGTTCAGGACGACGCCGCCGTGATCCAGGGCCGGCAGCGCCGCGGCGAGCCGGCGGAAGTCGCGGAAGGTCAGCTCGCCGGTGGCGGCACCGTCGGCGTCGGGGTGCTGGTGGATGATGTCCGTGCCCAGGGCCACGTGCACCGTGACCGGGATCCCGCGTCGCCAGGCGGCGAGCAGCACGCAGGCGTCGCCGCCCGGGAGCGCGCCGCGGCGGCTGAGCCACCGCGCCAGGGACTCGCCGAGGCCCATGCCCTCGCCGCGCCCCGCCGCGATGGCCGCGTTCATCTCCCGTCCGGTCTCCTCCGCCATGCCGAACGTCCCGTCGCCGAGCCCCGCAGCCACGTCCTCGCTCGTCCCGCCGAACGCCGCCAGCTCGAAGTCGTGGATCGCGGCGGCGCCGTTCATCGCCACGTGCGTGAGCACGCCGCGATCGAGGAGATGGATCAGGAGCGGGCCCAGCCCGACCTTGATGACGTGCCCGCCGACCAGCGTCACCACCGCGGTGCGGCGCGCGGCGGCCGCGACGTCGGCGATCACGGTCTTGAGGTCGCGGGCCGCGAGGATGTCGGGCAGCGAATCGAGAAAGGCGTCGAAGCTCCGCACCTCGCCCGGCGCCTTGGCCAGCAGCGCCGGGTCGACCTTGTTCGCCCGGCGCGCGATGGGGATGGTCTTGACCTTCTTCAGGTCGGCTTCGGGAACCGCTCCCGGCGCTCACGGCGATCTCCGGTTGCGGAGGCTGATCGAGAGGTAGCCGACGGAGAGCCAGCTCTTGATCAGCAGGGGGATCCGGGTGGAGTCCGCGGCGAGATCCACCTGGGCACGGCCCCCCTCGGCGAACAGGCCGTGGCTCTTGAAGACGGGGCGGATGGCGATCGCCGCGAACCGCCCCGCCGGCACGCTCACCGTTTCCTCGCCCAGGACGCGCAGGGTGACCGGGTTCCGGTCGGGCCGGAAGTACCGCGCGTACTCGTACGTCTGGCCGGTGTCGAGCGGCACGGTGCGCGCGAAGTAGAAGAACGACATGTCGTCGAGCGGCTCGGCCGTCGTCGGCAGGGTGTCGCGATCGTCCTGGACGAAGTAGCCCCGATCCGGGAAGATCTCGTAGGTGTGCTGGTAGAGACGGCCGTCCTCGTTGTTGTTCTGGATGAACCGGCGGGAGGTGAGATCGTACACGCTGAACCACGACTCCAGCGTGTCGGTCATCGAGTAGAAGATCGCGCTCCCGTGGACGGCGAACCGCACGTGGTACGTCGGCTCGCCGCGGATGGTGTCGATGCCGAGGACTTCCATCTCCGCGTGCCCGACGTGGAAGATGCCGAACTTGACCAGGTACTCCAGGCGCTCGCCCGGCGCGAACGGGACGCGGAGCGGCACGCTGTCCCGGAGGACGGCTGCATGCGGCGGCGGCGCTTCCCGCCCCACGAACCCTCCGGCGCCCACCGCGAGCGCCGCGGCCGCCAGGAGGATGACGCGCATCAGGTGGACGCCGCCGGCGCGGGCGCCGGGCCGCGCGATTCGCCACGGCCGCGTGCGCGGCCGCGCTCGGGACGCGGGCCGCCCGGGCGATCGGGCTTCTCCGGCACCGCCGGCACGCTCCGCAGCGCCCGCCAGACGTTCCACACCGAGCGCAGCGGCTTCGCCCGCGACGCGCGGCGGCGCGGCTGCACCGCGCTCATGATCCCTACGACGTCCACGCGGCGCGCCTGTCCCGCGACGGCGCCGAGCAGCTCGGCGTCCGCCGCCCACCCCTCCCGCGTGAGCAGCGGACGGCCGCCCTGCGCGGACAGGGCCCGCGCCAGCGTGATCAGGCGCATCGCCTTCAGCGTGCCGACGTGCTCGCTCGCGCCGCCGCTCGCGCTGCGCCGCGACAGCAGCCGCACCAGGCGCCGGACCAGCTTCTCGCCGCGCGGGAGCCCGGGCCGCCGGCCGTAGTCGGCCAGCACGAGGTCGGCGCCGCTCTCGACGCGCTTCACCATCTCCGGGATGTCGTCCGGCGGGTCGGAGAAGTCGGCCTGCAGCACGACGGCGAGGTCGCGCCGCGGCCGATCGGTGCGCGAGCTGGCGAGCCGGAGCAGCTCCTCCAGGCTCCGGGCGTACCCCTGCCGCTGGCGGTGGGTGACGAGGGTGAGCGGCAGGGCGCGCGCGTAGGGGGCGAGCACGGCATCCGTCCCGTCCGTCGACGCGTCGTCCACGGCCAGCAGCTGGTACTCGCGCGGGAACGCGGTGAAGACCTGCCGGACCTTCCAGAGCAGCAGCCCCACCGTCGCCGCCTCGTTGTAGGCGGGCACCAGCACGTAGATCATGCCCTAAGTATGCAGAGAGACGAGGGTCAGTGGACAGGGCGAGTACTTGCCGTCTGGCAACTGATCCGTCAGCTCGATCCCGTCTTCTGTTCTCTGGCGAGGGCGGCCGCGAGGACACTCCGCAGCTCGGCCAGCTTGAACGGCTTGTGGAGGAAGGGCCGTCCGCACCGCTGGAGGAACTCCATCGTGTCGTCCCGTACCGTGTCGCCCGTCGCGAAGACGACGCGCGCCGCGACGGCCGGTGCGTCTCGCAGCAGCCGCTCGTACAACTCCCGGCCGCCGAGCTTCGGCATCCGCACGTCGGTGATGATGACGTCGTAGCGGCGGGCGCGTGCCTGCGCGAGCGCATCCTCGCCGTCGGATGCCACGTCCACCTCGTGTCCCCACGCGGCCAGGGTCGCCCGCATGTAGTGCCGGATGTGCGGCTCGTCGTCCACCACGAGGACGCGGCCGGCGGCGGAGCTGGCCCGCGCGGGCGCGGCATCCGCGGCCGCGCTCTCCTGCGCCGCGGGCAGCTCGACGGTGAACGTCGCGCCCGCGCCCGGGGCGGAAGTCAGGGTGATGCGCCCGCCGTGCTCCTTGACGATGCCCTGACAGATGGCGAGCCCCAACCCCGTCCCCTCGCCCTCGGCCTTGGTGGTGAAGAAGGGCTCGAACACCTTCTCGTGCAGAGCCTTCGGGATGCCGGGCCCGTCGTCGGCCACGTCCACCGCCACGCCGTCCAGCCAGCGCCGCGCGTGCACTTTGACCGCGCCCGGGCGGCCGGTCGCCGCGATCGCCTGCGCGGCGTTGTTGGCGAGGTTGACGAAGATCTGCTGGAGCTGGCTCGGGTTGCCTTCGATCTCCGGAAGATCGCCGTCCACCGACAGGAGCAGCTCCACGTTCAGGCCGAGCAGCTGGTTCTTGAGCAGCGCGACCGTCCGCTGGAGGATCGTGCCGATCCCGAGCCGCTGCCGCTCCCGCTCCTGACGCCGCGCGAAGGTGAGGAGGTTCCTCACGATGCTGGCGGCGCGCTGCGCCTCCTGCTGGATGACGCGCAGCGGCTCGGCGAGGTGCGGCGGCGTGTCGCCGGCCTCGACCAGGAAGTCGGCGAACCCGAGCACCGAGGCCAGCGGGTTGTTCAGCTCGTGGGCGACGCCGGCGATGAGCTGCCCGATCGCCATGAGCTTCTCCGACTGGATCAGGTGCTCCTGGAGGCGGCGCGTCTCGGTGTGGTCCTCGACGAGGAGCACAGCCGAGCCGTCGGTCTCGCCGGTCAGCCGGAGCGCCGTAGCCGTGTAGATACGACGATCCTGCCGGATCTCGGTGGAGCCCGCCGTGCCCATTTCCGCCAGCACCCGCGCCAGCGGCTCCGTCCACCCCGCCGGGAAGAGCGTCGGCCAGGCTCGCCCCGGGAGCGCGGTGACCGGCGTCCCGACCAGGGCGGCGAAGGGGCGGTTGGCCCGGCGCACGATGCCCCGCCCGTCGAGGATGCAGATCGCCTGGGTGATGGCGTCCGCCATCTGCTCCCATTCACGCTTGCCCGCCGACAGCAGGGAGAGGAGCTGCGCGTTCTGCAGGGCGAGCGCGACCTGCGCCGCGACCACCGCGAGCACGGGCTCGGCCGCCGCGTCGTACGCGCCCGCGTTCCGCCCCCACACGACCACCGCGCCCATCGTGTGCCCCGCCGCCAGGAGGGGCGCGCCAAGGGCGGCGGCGTCGTCGCTGCGCGTCACCCGTCCGGCGCGCTCCACCGCTTCGAGGAACGGGTCGTCCGCGCGCGGCGCCGGCTCGCCCCGCGCTGCGGCGAGGACGAGGCGACCCTCGTCGTCGTGGTTGCCGATGGCGACCGCAAGGCTGGCCGGGCCGAACAGCCGCTCGAGCAGGTCCGCGGTGCGCTCGGCCACCGATCCGCTGAGCGCCGCCCCGGAAAGACTGCGGGCGAACCGCGTCAGCTCGTCGAGGATCGACAGGGGATCGGCCGCAGGGCGCTCGGCCGGAGCGCCGGCCAGGCGCTCGCTGTGGGGGGCGCTCATCGCCCCGACTATAAGGCGGCCGTACGCGGCCGCAAGGGAGCGGCGCGCTTCGGTCCGGCCGCCGCCCCTACCAGGTCGTCGCCAGGGACAGCGAGTACGTCCTCGGCGGTTCCAGGGTCCGCGGCACCAGCGTGTAGATGTAGTTGAAGACGTTCTCCACCTTGCCGATGACCTCGAGGCCGCCGCGCCGCCAGGTGGCGCGGAGATCCAGCGTCCGCGCCGCCACGCGCCGGTCGCTCTCGAAGATCTCCACCCGCTGCGGGCTGCTCGCCAAGTGGGCGTCGAATCCGGCCGCCAACGTGCTGCCGTGTCCATCCCGCGTGCCGAGCACCCAGTCCGCACTCAGCGTGGCAAGATGCTGCGGCCGGAAGGCCAGCGGCTCGTCGAGGGTGAGGTCGCGCGCGTCGAGGAAGGTGTACGCCAGCTCGCCGGAGAGATGCCCGTGCGCCAGCCCCGCGGCGCGCGCCGTGAGGTCGAGCCCCCGGATGCGGGCGCGCGTGACGTTGGCGAACTGGATCTGTGTCCCACCGCTCACCAGCCCCGGCTCGATGAGGTTCTGGTACTCGTTCCAGAACAGCGCCCCGTCGAGCTCGAAGCGCGCCCCCAGCCGCGTCGTCGCGCCGACCTCGCCTGCCCAGCTCGTCTCGTTCTCCAGGTTCGGATTCGGAATGACCCGGATCCCCTGCTCGGCCGTGCTGGTGAAGCGCTCCGCCAGCGACGGCGCGCGGAACCCGCGGCCCACGCTGGCCCGCAGGCGCACGGCCGGCAGCTGCCAGGTGACCGCGAAGCGCGGGCTCCCGACGGCGCTCCACCCGACGGCGTCCACCGCGATCGCGTCGAGGCGCGCGCCCACGGACATCCGCACCGAGTCGGTCACCTGAGTCTCGGTCTCGGCGAACCACGCCAGCTCCGTCTGGCTGTGATCGCCGAACAGGTCGGAGGTGACCGTCGAGTACGTCTCTTCGGTGCCGGCGTTGATCACGTGGCCGGCGCTCGGATGCCACTCCGCCCCGAGCTCGGCCCCGAACCGGTCGGCCGTCGAAGCGTTCGAGTCCGCGCGGAACCGATCCTGGAAGCTGGTGCGGAACCACGACACCCGGGCGTTCAGCGCGAGGACCGGGCCCAGGATCCGGCGCGCCGTCGCCTGCACCTGGTACTTGTCCGACAGCAGCCGGTCGCCCAGCGTCGTGGAGTCCACGCGGAACGGCTGGTAGGCCAGCCCCCGGTCCACGCACTGGCCCTGTTCGCACCAGAAGACCACGTTGCCGACGTTCTCGTGCACGGCCGAGGCGTAGAGCTCCGCCTGGAGCGCGGGCCCCGGCTCGAAGACCACTTTGGCGAGGGCGTGCGAGCGCCGGTCGCTGTTGTTCTCCCGATACCCCTGGTTGTCGACGGCGCCCCCCGAGACGAGGAGCCGCAGCGGCCCCAGCCGCCGCGACAGGCCGAGATCGGCCCCGCCGAACAGGGCGTCGCCGGAGCGCCAGCGCCAGAGCGGCGCGGGAGCCTGGTACGCACCGGAGAAGAGGCGGGCGCTGAACTGCGGCGCGTCGGGGATCTCGCGGGTGATGACGTTCACCACGCCGCCGAGCGCGGCCGAGCCGTAGAGCGCGCTGCCCGTGCCCTTGAGCACCTCCACGCGCTCCACCTCGGTGACGGGCAGGAGATCCCAGTTGATGCCGCCGCGGTCGCCCTGGTTGGCCGGGACGCCGTCGATCAGGAGGAGGACCCGGCTCCCGAGGCCCTTCGCGTAGCCCGAGGAGCCGCGGATGTTGATCTGGCCGTCGAGGATCTGGACGCCGGGCACGAGGGCGACGGCCTCGTCCACGCCGATCGTGGCGCGGTGCTCGATGTCCTGGCTCGTCGCCACGGACACCGACGTCGGCGCGTCCTCGGCCAGGTGGGTTTCGCGACTCGCGGTGACGACGACCGGCGAGACCTCGATCGGCGCGGGTACCAGCACGACGGTGATCTCGGGCGTCACGGCGCTGTCGCTGCGCCAGCGGACCGTGGCCGGGAGG
The DNA here is from genome assembly GCA_963835535.1 of uncultured Gemmatimonadales bacterium. GTDB lineage: Bacteria > Gemmatimonadota > Gemmatimonadetes > Gemmatimonadales > JACORV01 > Fen-1245. The sequence continues at coordinate 102,644 of CAWIFL010000008.1, read as the reverse complement.
AAGCCGATGCGCGCGAGGCGCAGCACCAGGATCCCGGGCGGCGGGCGCGTGAACGCGAACCGGCCGGCGGCATCGGTGGCGGTGTGCAGGGTGGTGCCCGCGATCTCCACGAACGCGCCCACCACCGGCGTGCTGTCGGCGCCGCTCAGCACCAGGCCGGTCAGGGAGCGCGCCGGCCCCTGGGCGTACCCGTTCGCGCACGGCGCCAGCGCGGCTGCGAGGGCGAGCAGCGCCCAGGCGCGGGAGACGCGGCGGAGGCCGGACGCGCGTCCCATCACCGGAGCCGCGGTCGGCGTGAGCGCGGGGCGCTCGCGGGCGGGAAGAAGTCGGAGATGCTGCGCATCTTCCCGTAGTCGGCCACCATGTCGATGCCGCCGATCCCCCCGCCGGAGGGGACGGCGACCACGCCGAACTGCGTCGTGTCGGCCGGGTTCTGATACCCGCCGACCTCCCGCAGCAGCGCGGGCGCGGTGGTGACGTCGAGCGCGCCGAGCTTCTTCCACACCACCAGCACCCACGCGTACGTCCCCGGCGGCAGGGCGAGGAGGCAGCACGAGTAGCGGGCGGAGTCCACGCCCAGCGGCAGCACGTCGGAGAAGCCCGCGAACGTCGTCAGCTGGCTCGCGTTCGTGGGAATGGAGGCGTAGACCACCACGCGGACCCACTCGGTGGAGTCCGGGACCGCGCCGAGGAAGTGGATGGCGCCGCAGATGCCCGTTGGGCAATACGCGGAAGTCAATTCGGGTTTGAGCCCGCCGTCGCATCCCAGCGCGAGAGGCAGGAGCAGGACGGCCGCGGACGCCAGACGCATGATCGGTAGTCTTGCCCCCGCCCCGCACGCGCGTCAATATCCATGACGTTTTCGGAGGTAACGGCCCATGCCGACGTACGATTACCGATGCGACAAGTGTGGCAAGCGCTTCGTGGTGGTGCAGCGGATCAGCGAGCACGGCGGCCGCGCGCCGGCGTGTCCGAAGTGCAAGTCCCGCAGCACGCGCCAGCTGCCCAGCGCGTTCTACGCCAAGACCGTGAAGAAGAGCTGACGCCGGTTGCCCGAGTCCGTGTTCAAGCGCCTGCGCGAGGCGCTCGATGCGGCCCTGGCGAGCGCGACGCCGCCCGAGGATCTCTACGATCTCGCGGGCCGGATGCGCGCGGCGCTGCTCGACGCGCGCGCCGGCCTGAGCGCGATGCGGGACGCGGCGGAGACGACCGACCGCGAGCTGGCGCTCGCGCGGCGCGAGATCGAGACCGCGGAGCGGCGCCGCGAGCTGGCGGTGGGGATCGCCGACACCGAGACCGTGGCGGTGGCGGACGGCTACATCGCCCGGCATCGCGGGCGGGTGGCCGTGCTGGAGCGCAAGGTCGCGGCGCAGCGGGAGGAAATCGCTCTGGCTGAGCGGGACGTGGCCGAGATGACGGGCCAGCTGGAGGAGGTCACGAAGCGGCGCGGGACGATCGACGCCGAGCGCTCCTCGGCGCAGGCGTGGGCCAGCCTGGGCCGGGGGGGCGTGGACCGGCCGGAGCTGGACGCGGAGCAGGAGGCGCTGAAGGCGCGGATGGATCGCGCGGCGCGCGAGGCGGAGGCGGACGCGAAGCTCGAAGCACTCAAGAAGCGAATGGGCAAGGGATAGGAGCCTGCCATGGCGATGGACATCAAGACCGGCCGCATGGTGTACCTGGGCTACGGGAAGTACTGGCGGTCCGACGAGATCGTGGGGCTCCATCCGATCGAGGAGGGGCGGGGACCGGGTCGCCGCACCGAGGTCTACGTCTCCACGCGCCCGGAGGCGTTCATCGCGTCGCGCTCCGAGCGCGCGATTCTCCAGGAGATGGTGACCGCGCCCGACGAGATCTTCCGGATGGAGGAAGCGCGCGGCGTCATCGGGGACCTGCTCGACGGCCTGCAGGAGCTGTCGCCGCTGCTGCGGCGCGTCCTGTCGAACGAGGGGCGCTTCGAGGTCGAGAAGTGGGAGGAGCGGCTCCGGGCCCTGCTGTCGCCGGAGGCCGAGGAAGAGGGCAAGGACCAGTCCGACCTGTTCACGCCCTGACCGTGCCGCGCGCCGCGCTCGCCGCGGCGCTCGCCGCATCGCTGACGGTCGTCGCGCCACTCACCGCCCAGGGGGTGTGTGACGGCCGTCCGATCCGCGCCATCGTCATCGATGCGCGGACCGTCTTCAGCGACGATGACAGCCTCATCCCGCGCTTCGTCCGCACCATCGGCAACGACCTCCACTGGCAGACCAGAGTCGCGACCGTGCGGCTCGATCTCCTGTTCGCCGAAGGAGAGCCGTGCGACCCGCGCCGCCTCTCCGAGACCGAGCGCCTGCTCCGCGCCCGCCCGTACATCCGCAGCGCGACAGTCGAGGCCACTCCGACGGATGACGGCGGCGTGCTCGTCACGGTACGGACTCGGGACGAGTTTTCGCTCGAGGTGAGAACCACGGTGCAGAACGGGGGCGAAGTCCCCGTCCGGCGGTTCGTCGTGACGGAGGACGATGTCCTGGGCCGCGGCATTCACGCCCAGGCGTACTACAACAGCTTCGGCCGCCGGTCGGCGGTAGACGGGGACCTGCTGGACCACCATTTCCTGAACCGCCGGCTCGAGGCCGAGCTGACCGTCGGCAAGTCCGAGGTCGGGCCGGTGGGCGAGGAGAGCCTCCTGCGGGCGTTCGAGAGCGACTTCGACCAGGTGGCGTGGCGCGAGTCGGCGCGGTACCGCAAGGAGCCCTTCCCGCTGGTCTCGACGGCGCTGGGGACGGTGCTCCAGCCGACGGTGCGGGCGGGTGCGGACGTGGGCGTGGCCAGGCGGTTTGGCGTGCCCGGGCAGCTGCAGGTCGTGGGTTTGGTTCTTTCCTACGACCGGGCGCTAGCGGAGGGTGCCCCGCTGGCGCCCACCGCCGCCCTCGACTCGATTGCCGCCGCGCAGCTCGCCGGGCGCTTCGAGGAGCGGCGGCGCGCCCGAGTGAACCTGTTGGTCGGCGCGCGAAAGCTCGTCTTTCACCCCCATCGGGGCGTAGACGCCGTGCGCGGCATCGAGGACGTTCCGGAGGGGGTGCAGGCGGGTCTCGTGCTCGGCAAGAGCCTGTTCGGCGGCGGCGGATTGGACCACGACTGGTTCTCGGCCATGGAGCTGACCACCGGTGCCGACGTCGGCGGGCGCCTGCTCGTGTTCACCCACGGCAAGGTGGAGGGGCGCTACCTCGAGTCTGGGGGGAAGTGGGACGGCATCCTGGCCGACGGCGAAGTGCTCGTGTACGACATCGGCCCTCGCGCCACGACGGTCCTGGCCGCCGACGCGGCCGGCGGATGGGACACACGGACCCCGTTCCAGCTCCTGCTGGCCGGCGGCGACGGGCTGCGCGGCTACGGCAGTCCCGCCCTGCCGGTGGGCCGCCGCATCGTTCTGCGTGCCGAAGAGCGCTACTTTTTCGGCACGGCGTTCGGCTTTGCGGACGTCGGCGGCGCCGCGTTCGCCGAGACCGGCCGCGGCTGGGCGGGCGACGCCGCGTTCGGTGAGAGCACCGGCATGCTCGGCACCGTCGGGGTCGGACTGAGGGTCGCGGCTCCGCACGGATCGCGCCGCACCTACCGGCTGGATCTCGCGGTGCCGTTGTCGCGCGGCCTGGGGCCGGAGCTGCAGCTCTCCATCGGGCAGCAATTCGGAATCTTCCATGGCGAGCCGCAGGACGTCGTCCGAAGCCGCGAGCGCATCTCGTCGGTGACCGTGTTCGACTTCCCCCGCTTCTGACGGAGGACCCGCCGTGAGCCTCGCCCAGCGCTGGCAGGAGATCCGCACCGGGTTCGCGCGCCCCTTCTGGATCGCCAACGGCACCGAGCTGTTCGAGCGGCTCGCGTACTACGGGCTCTCGGCCGTGCTCGCGATCTACCTGCACGAACGACTCGGGTTCTCCGAGGAGCAGACCGGGAGTCTCCAGGGGATCTTCGGGTTCGTCGTGTGGTTCCTGCCGATATTCGGCGGCGCGCTGGCGGACCGCCTTGGCTACCGGCGCATCCTCTCGCTGGCGTACCTGGTCCTGTCGGTCGGCTACTTCCTCATCGGCTCTATCGGGGCGGGCTGGATGGCGCCCGTGCGCTCGGCGGTTCCGCTGTACTGGGTCGTACTCGTCATCCTGATGATCCCTGCGCTGGGCCCCGGCCTGGTGAAGCCGGTGGTCGCCGGGACCACGGCTCGCGCCTCCACCGAAGCCATGCGCTCGGTGGGCTTCTCGATCTACTACACGATCGTGAACGTCGGTGGCGCCCTCGGGCCGCTGGTCGCCTCCGGGGTGCGCGGCTGGCTGGGCGTCGAGCGCGTGTTCTACATGTCGGCCCTGTTCGCCTTCGCGATGTTCCTGGTCACCGTCTTCTTCTTCCGCGAGCTGCCGGTGCCCGCCGAGCACCAGGTGCAGACGGTCGGCGCCGCCGCGCGCAACATGCTCAAGGTCGTCACCAACCTCCGGGTCCTGGTCTTCCTGCTGCTCTTCTCGGGGTTCTACGTCGTCTTCTGGCAGGTGTACGTGGCGCTCCCGCTCTACATCCGGGGCTACGTCAACGCGCACTCGCCCATCGACGCGCTGATCTCGATCGAGGGCACCGGCGTCATCCTGTTCACGGTGCTCGTGGCGTGGCTGACGCGGCGGCTCAAGCCGATCACCACGATGGCCTCGGGCGTCCTGATCACGAGCCTCTCGTGGCTGCTGTTGACCGTGTCGGGCAGCTCGTGGTTCATCGCGGCGACGCTGGTCGGCATCGCGATCGGCGAGCTGACGCAGGCGCCGCGCTACTACGAGTACATCTCGAAGCTCGCGCCGAAGGGACAGGAGGCGACCTTCATCGGCTTCGCGTTCCTGCCCATCGCCATCGGCTATCTGGTCGGCGGGCCGCTCGGCGGATGGCTGGTGCGCTACTTCGGGACCGTGGTCCACCGGCCGTCGGCGATGTGGTTCGTCGTGTCCGCGATCGGCGTGCTGACGGCGGGGATGCTGTGGGTGTATGACCGCATCTTCAAGCCGCAAGAGAAGGTAGAAGACAGAGGACGGTAGAGTTGCCAGACGGCAAGTTGACGGTGGTCACCAGACGCGGGAGTGCAGGGGCAGAACCGGCCCCGCCGCTCACCGCCATGGCCGTGGCGTGAGCGGGCCGCCGCCGGCGGAGATCGCGGCCGCGCGGGCGGCGCTGACGCGCGCGCTGCGCGTGGTCGTGCTGACCGGCGCCGGCGTCAGCGCGGAGTCCGGCATCCCGACGTTCCGCGGCGAGGGCGGGCTCTGGAAGCAGTTCCGGCCCGAGGAGCTCGCGACGCCGATCGCTTTCGGGCGCGACCCCCGGCTCGTCTGGGAGTGGTACGCGTGGCGCCGCGAGACGGTGCGGGGATGCCGGCCGAACGCGGCGCACCTCGCCCTCGCGCGCTGGGCGCTCTCCCGGCCGGGTGTCACGCTGGTCTCGCAGAACGTGGACGACCTGCACGAGCGGGCGGCGAGAGAAGTGTCCGCCGACCCGGACGCGGCGCACCGCGCCGAGCCGATCCGCCTCCACGGGTCCCTCTTCCACGACCGCTGCGCGCGGTGCCAGCATCGCGCGGAGGCCGCCGCGGTGGACGCCACGAGCCTCGAGTCGCTGCCGCACTGCCCGGAGTGCGGCGGCCTGATGCGACCGGACGTGGTCTGGTTCGGGGAGATGCTCCCGCTCCGCGCCGTCGAGGCGGCGTTCGCCGCCGCGGGCGAGGCGGAAGCGTGCCTCGTCATCGGCACCACCGGGGCGGTTTATCCGGCCGCGGGTGTCGCCCACGCCGCCAAGGCGACCGGCGCATCCGTCGTCATCGTCGATCCGGGCCCCACGGACCTCGACGCCATCGCGGACATCCGCCTCCAGGGCACGGCCGGCGACGTCGTTCCCCGCATTCTCGGCTGATCGGCGGGGCCCCGGCCCCGCGCTTGAAACCGGTTCTCAGCTCCCGGCCGCCGGACGCCCCATCGGGCTCCACCTCGCATCCTTCTTGCAGTACTCCCCATTCGACTGCGGTCCTCGTCCCGGATGGGCCGCGCGCGAGACCCAATTCGAGGGAGAAGCCCGCTCATGGCCAAGACGATCACGGCAGAGTGCATCAACTGCGGCGCCTGCGAGCCCGACTGCCCAAACGAGGCGATTGCACAGGGGGACCCGGTCTACGTGATTGACTGGGAGAAGTGCACCGAGTGCGTCGGCCACTACGACAATCCGAAGTGCCTCGAGGTGTGCCCGGTGGACGGGGTCATCATTCCGAACCCCGAGCACCTGGAGTCGCACGAGCAGCTCGAAGCGAAGTACGCCCGGTTGCAGTAGAACGCGACGGCGGTTGATGCGCGGGCGGCCCGGATTGTCCCGGGCCGCCCGTTCGTTTGTCGCCTACCAGATCTGCGGAATGCTGTCCCTCATGCGCACCATCGGGTCGCCCGCCTTGCAGCCGAACGCCTGCGCGAACGCCGGGATGTTCGAGAGCGGACCGTTCACCCGCCAGAACTCGGGGGCGTGCGGATCCACCCTCACGCGCGTGCGCAGCCGCTCTGGCCGGTTGTGCACGCGCCAGCTCTGCGCGTAGCCGAGGAAGAAGCGCTGCTCGGGCGTGTAGCCCTCGATGAGGCCCGGACGCCCGTCGCGCTGCAGCGCCCGCTCGAGCGCGTCGTAGCCGATCAGCAATCCGCCGAAGTCGGCGATGTTCTCCCCCTCCGTGAGCTTGCCGTTCACGTGGAAGGTGTCCACTTGGATGTAGCCATCGAACTGCTGCACGACCTTCTCGGCCTGCTGGGAGAAGTGGACCGAGTCGGCCGGCGTCCACCAGTCGCGCAGGTTGCCGGCCGCGTCGTAGTGGCGGCCCTCGTCGTCGAATCCGTGTGTGATCTCGTGCCCCGCCCAGCTGCCGCCCAGAGAGCCGTAGTTGGCGCCGTCGTCGGCCTTCGGGTCGAACGTCTGGGGGACCAGGGCGCCGGCGGGGAAGACCACCTCGTTCTTGCTCGGGTCGTAGTAGGCGTTCACCGTGGGCACGGTGATGCCCCACTCGGTCTTGTCCACCGGTTGGCCGGGCCGGTTGATCGTCCGCTGCCACTCGAACGCGTTGGCGCGCGCGACGTTCCGAACGAACGGGCCGTCCTTGACCACGAGCCTGCCGTAGTCGCGCCAGTGATCGGGGTAGCCGACCTTCTCGGTCATCTGGTCGAGCTTGTCGAGCGCCTGCGCGCGGGTCGCGTCCGACATCCAGCTGAGGTGCTGGAGCCGCACGCGGAACGCGGCGCGCACGTCCTCGATGACGGCCCTGGCGCGGGCCTTCGCCTCGGGCGGGAACGTCCGCGCGACGTAGGCCTCGCCGAGCGCCTCGCCGAGGTCGCCGTCGGTCTCGCGGAGGCAGCGCTTCCAGCGCGGGAGGAGCTGCTTCGCCCCGGTGAACCGCGAGCTGAACGCGAAGTTCTCCTGCACGAACGGGGTGCTCAGCCAGGGCGCGGCCTCGGAGATGACGTGCGCGCGCAGGTACGCCCGCCACTGGGCGAGCGGGACCGTGGCGAGGAGCTGGTTCACCCGCTGGAGAAACTCCGGCATCCCCACGTTGACCTTCGTCACCGGAGCGGTCAGACCGACGGCATGGAAGTACCGCGGCCACGGCAGGCGCGGGGTCAGGGTGTCCAGCTGCCGCATCGTCATCGGATGGTCGGTCGCTGCCGGGTCGCGCATGGCCACGCGCGTCATTGACGCCTTCGCCAGCTCGGTCTCGAGCGCCATCACCTGGCCCGCGTCGCGCTCGGCCCGCCCCTCGGCTTCGCCGGCGAGGACGAAGAGGTGCGTCAGGTGCGCGACGTATGCCGCGCGAGTCGAGTCGGCGGACGCCCCTTCGGTCGTGTAGTAGTCCCGATCGGGGAGTCCCAGCCCGCCCTGCCCGAAGGACGCCAGGTAGTGTGCGGCGTCGTGCGCGTCCACGTCGGGGCCGAACCGGAAGGCCACGTTGACGCCGCGGACGTGCAACGCCGCGAGCTCGGGGACCAGCTGCGAGCGCGCCGTGATCCGGTCGATCTCGGCGAGCCAGGGACGGATCGGTGCGAGCGAAGCCGCCTCGATCGCCGTCGAGTCCATGCAGGATGCGTAGAACGTCCCGAGCTTCCAGGACGTCGAGTCGGCCGGCACCGACGCGCGAGAGCGGGCTGCGTCGTCCAGGACCGAGCGGACGACCAGCTCGTTCGCGTCGCTCATGTCGCGCGTGACGCCCGACGACGAGTACGCCGCGGGGATCGTGTCGGACCTGATCCAGGCGCCGTTCGCGTAGTCGAAGAAGTCGTTGCACGCCTTCGAGGTCGAATCGATGAAGTCGGTGTCGAGGACCTTGATCGGGTGCGGAGTACGGGCGGCTTCCTGCGCCGCCACACGTGCCGGCGCCGCGGCGAGGGCCGCCAGAGCGAGGGCGGCGAGGAGCGAATGCAGCGATCCGCGCGCGAGGCGTGAATTCAGTACAGGCATGTTCGCGATCTCCTGAATGGGAGGCCTTCCCTATCCCCTGAACCCTAACCCCTAACCCCTAACCCCTGCTTTTCACACCCGTCCCACCCGCAGCGTCAGCGGCCAGCGGACGTCGCGGGATGAGCCTCTCGGCCCCCACAGCGCCTCGAGCTCGCGCTGGAGCGACTCCATCGGCTCCGCTCCCAGCGCCTTCTCCATCGCCATGACGCCGGACCAGCTGCGCATGTAGCCGATGAAATGCGCCAGCGTCCAGGTCGCGTGCATCTCCAGCTTGGGGGCTTCGATGCACTCGAACGGGAAGGGGAGGGTGGCGTACTCCGCTTCGACGTGGCGGCGCTCCGGCGGCCAGAACTTCCCGAGCTTGTCCGCGTAGAAGCGCCGCACCGCCAGATCTATGGGAGAGTCCACCTCGACGAGATTGTAGACGCTCTGCGCGACGACCGCCCCCTTGCGCGCGACCCGCCGCACCTCGGCGTAGTACGCGGGGAGGTCGAACCAGTGCGCGGCCTGCGCGGAGGCGGCCAGATCCACCGACGCGTCCGCCAGGCCGCTCGCCTCCGCGGTCGCGCGGCGATACTCCACCCGCCGATGCGGCGTCGCGTGCGCGAGCTGCTCGGCGCTCCCGTCCGTCGCGATGACGTGCTCGAAGCGGTCGCCGAGCAGCACCGACAGCTGGCCGGAGCCGCACCCCGCGTCCCAGGCGAGGCCGGGCCGCGGCGCCTGCCGGGCCAGGAACTCGGCGAGGGCGGCGGGATAGCTGGGGCGATGCGCGGCGTACGTGTCCGCCGCGCCCGAGAAATGATCCTTGAACGGCATAGGGGTCAGGTGGCAGGCGGCAGGGACTCCGGCGGCGGCGGAGCCTCACTGCCACCCGCCACCTGCGACCTGCCGTTCCCCGTGACGCCGGTGATGGCTTCGAGCCGATCCTGGATCCGGTCGAACTGCCTGTCCGTTTCCGCATACTGACGGGCGGCGTGGTCCAGATGTTTCCCGACCAGGCGGTACGCCTCCTCGAAGCGGGCGAACTGCTGCCGGAGCCCGCCCAGCGACTCGAGGATCTCCTTCGCCTGCTTCTCCACCTCGAGGCCGCGCAGGCCGTGGAGGATCGCCGCCAGATACGCGTAGAAGGTGTTCGGCGAGACGGGGATGACCTTCCGTCCAAGGGCGTACGCGACCAGGCTCTCGGTGCCTTCGCTCTCCTCCCCGCGGACGACGGCCTCGTAGTAAACGTTCTCGGCGGGGATGTACATCAGCGCGAACTCGAACGTGCCCTCGTCCGGGCGGATGTACTTGTCGGCGATCTCGTCGATCCGTGCGCGCAGCGACTTGCGGAACGCGCGCCGCTCCGTCTCCGCGGCCGCGCCGCTCGCGGCGAGCATGCGCTGGCAGGCTTCCAGCGGGAACTTGGCGTCCACCGGGACCAGGCGGTCGCCCACCCGCAGCACCGCGTCCACACGCTCGCCTGAGCGGAAGGCGTGCTGCATCTCGTAGAGGCCGGCAGGGAAGATCTGGCGCAGCAGCTCCTCGAGCCACGTCTCGCCGAGCGTGCCGCGGAGCCGGGGCACCTTGAGCAGCTCCTGCAGCTCCGCCACGTTCGCCCCGATCTCCTCGAGCCGCTTCGTGGCCTCGGCGAGGCGGCCCAGCCGCTCGCGCACCTCGCCCACCGCGGAGCCCTGCGAGCCGACCAGCGCGTCCAGCCGGCCGCGCACCTCGATGAGCTGCTGCTGCAGGAGCGCCGATCCGTCGGCCGGGCGGCGCAGCAGCAGCACGACCAGCAGCGCCACGACGACGACGAGCACCGCGAGGATGGCGACGGTCACCGCGCCCTCACGGCGCCGCCTTGTGGCAGGCCACGCGGTGCTGGGGCTCCAGCTCCCGCAGCTCGGGCCGCGTGGTCCGGCAGGTCTCGTCCTTAAGCGGATGGGCGCAGCGCGGGTGGAACGGGCATCCGGCCGGCGGATGCACCGCCGAGGGGGGCTCGCCCGAGAGCAGGATCCGCTGCCGCTTCGTCTTCGGATCCGGCACCGGCACCGCGGAGAGGAGCGCCTGCGTGTACGGATGGAGTGCCCGCGTGTAGATCGGCCCCGACGGCCCCTCCTCGACGATGCGGCCGAGGTACATCACGGCGACCCGCGGCGCGATGTGCCGGATGACGGCGAGGTCGTGCGAGATGAAGAGATAGGAGAGGCCGCGCCGCGCCTGGAGGTCGGCCAGCAGGTTCAGCACCTGCGCCTGCACGCTCACGTCGAGCGCGGAGACCGGCTCGTCGCACACGATGAACTCGGGCTCGACCGCCAGCGCGCGCGCGATCCCGGCCCGCTGCCGCTGGCCGCCGGAGAACTCGTGCGGGTAGCGCTGCGCCGCGTCGGCCGACAACCCGACTTCCTCGAGCAGCGCGGTGACCCGCCGCTCCGCCTCCCGGCCGGCCGCGAGGCGGTGGACCTCGATCCCCTCCCGCACCGCGCGGCCGATGGACATCCGCGGGTTGAGCGACGCGTACGGGTCCTGGAAGATGATCTGCATCCGCCGGCGCATCCGCCGCAGCGCCTCGGGGCCCAAGGCGAAGACGTCCTCGCCGTCGAACCGCACGTCCCCTTTGGTCCGCTCGACCAGCCGCAGGATCGTGCGGCCGAGCGTCGTCTTCCCGCACCCGGATTCGCCCACCAGCCCCAGCGTCTCGCGCCGCGCGACGTCGAGCGAGACGCCGTTCACCGCCTGCACCGTCTCCCTCCGCGTGCCCAGCAGCCCCGCGCGCCGCGCGAAGTGCGTGACGAGGTCCCGCACCTCGACCAGCGGTCGCCGGAGTCACCCCCTCACCTCGCACGTCTCTGGGGCTCCTGTACCAGCCAGCACCTCGCCCGATGCCCGGGCCCGACCGCCAGCAGCTCCGGCATCTCCTGTTCGCACTTGGGCCACTTGAAGGGGCACCGCGGATGGAACCGGCACCCCGGGGGCCACGCGGTGGCGGGGGGGACCTGACCGGGCACGGCCTGCAGCCGGTCCTTCCGCTCGTCCAGGGAAGGCACGGCCCCCATCAGTCCTTCCGTGTACGGATGCGACGGCCGCGCGAAGAGTTCCTCGGTCGGGGCCTCCTCCACGATCTGGCCCGCGTACATGACGTAGACCCGGCGCGTCCGCTCGGCCACGATCCCGAGGTTGTGCGTGATCAGCAGCACCGCCATCCCGAGCCGCTGCTGCAGGCTGTCGAGCAGCTCGAGGATCTCGGCCTGGATCGTGACGTCGAGCGCCGTCGTCGGCTCGTCGGCCAGCAGCAGCTTGGGATGGCACGCGAGCGCCATCGCGATCAGCGCGCGCTGCCGCATCCCGCCCGAGAGCTGGTGCGGGTACGCGGCGGCGTGCCGCGCCGCGTCCGGGATCCCGACGGCGGTCAGCATCTCCACCGCCCGCCAGTGCGCGGTGCCGCGCGAGACGTGCTCGTGGGCGCGGATTGCTTCGGCGACCTGGTCGCCGATCTTGAGGACCGGGTCGAGGGCGCTGAGCGGCTCCTGGAAGACCAGCGCGACGTGGTTGCCGCGGACGGCGCGGATCTCCTTCGCGCCCAGCGCGAGCAGATCCCGCCCCTCGAGCCGCACGCTGCTGCCGTGGGCGATGTGGCCGGGCGGCTCCACCAGGCGGAGCACCGCGAGCGCGGTGACGCTCTTGCCGCACCCCGACTCGCCGACCAGGCCGACCGTCTCACCCTCGCCCACCGTGAGGTCGATCCCGTCCACCGCGCGCGCCACGCCGCCCGGGACGGTGAACAGCACGGTGAGATCGCGGATCTCGAGCAGCGGGCCGTGGCCGGGGGCGGGGGCGGGGGCGGGAATGCTCACGCGACGTCTGGAGCGAGGAGGACGGGAACCGTCACGGCGCGGAATCTACGCCACGCCGCGCGGGCGTCTAGCGGGACGGGCGCGGTGGCACGGGCAATGCGGCGATCCGGCGGCGTGACCGTCACCTCGGCGATCCTCGCGTCCGGCGCGGTGGCCCTCGGGTCCATCGCGCAGGGTTCCGTCGGATTCGGCGTGGGCGTGCTTGCCGCGCCGCTCCTGCTCCTGATCGATCCGCGGCTGGTCCCGGGCCCGCTCCTGCTCACGGCATTCCTTCTCATCGTCGCGCTCACCTGGCGCGAGTGGCGCGGCGTCCGCTTCGCCGACCTGGGCTGGTCGCTGGTCGGCCGTGTCGCCGGCACCGCCGTCGCGGTCCTCTTTCTCGGCGGCATCCCCGCCGGGCGGTTCGATGCCGTCCTCGGCGTCGTGGTGATCGTCGCCGTCGCCTTCAGCGCGATCGGGCTCGAGATCCGTCTCTCCCGGCCGGCGTTCTTCGGCGCCGGTGCGCTGTCGGGCTTCTTCGGCACCGTCGCGGCCGTCGGCGGACCGCCGATGGGCCTGCTCTACCAGCGCGAGAAGGGGCCCGTCGTGCGGGGAACGCTGTCCGCCTTCTTCGTCGTGGGCACGGTGATCTCGCTCGCGGGACTCACCGTCGCGGGCCGGTTCGGGCCCGCCGAGCTCAGGCTGACGCCGGTGCTCCTGCCCGGCGCGCTTGTCGGGTACCTGCTCTCGGGCCGATTGGCGCGGGTCCTGGATCGCGGCTGGATGCGGCCGGCGATCCTGGCCATCAGCGTGGCGTCCGGCTGCATCGTCGTGGTGAAGCACTTCATCTGAGGAGCGCGGTCGCGGCGCGCTCTCCGTTCAGCGCCCGCGCGCGAGCAGATCGACGTACGCCTGCGCGATGAGCGCATCTTCCCCAATCTGCAGTGCTCCCATCAGCCGCCTGGCCTCGCACGCGCCTATGTCGGCCGGTTCGCCGTCCGCCAGCTCGACCTCCAGCTCGAGGAACGAGCCGAGATCCTGTACCTCGTCGAGGTGGATGCGCGTGCGGCCGACGCGGTAGACGAGCCGTCGCTTGACGACGCGACCGGTGACGCCCAGTGCGGCGGCCAGCAGCTCGCGCAGGGCGGCGGCGTCCCGCACCGGGGCGGTCTCGTACTCCGACGCCTTCGGCCCCGGCGCATCCGCTCGCCGGTAGTAGATCAGCTCGGCGTCGTCGTCGGACCGCTCGCGCAGCTTCAGGCGCGCGCCCGCGACGCGGAAGAACGTGTCGGATTGCTCGACCGGCTGGCCCGGGCCGTCGGCGATGGCCTCCACCAGCCGCCGGGTGGCTTCGAGGTCGCGGAGGCGCGCCTTGATCTCGACGTTGCGGGCCACGGCCGACCAAGCTACGCGAGCCGCCGCCCCCGCAACAAGGAGAGGGGGCGCCGGAGCGCCCCCTCAAGCATCTCAGACTGAGTGGTGCTACTGTGGCGGCGGGGTCTTGGCAAAGTCCCCGGCTTCCACGATTGAGATCTTGCCCGGAATCAGGTACCGCCGCATCGCCGCGTTGATCTGGTCCGGCGTCAGCGCCGCCACCTTCCGCTCCAGGTCGGCGTCGTAGGCCATCGTGCGGTTGAGGTGGAGGTACTGTGCGAGCGTGCCCACGAACTCCTCGTCGCGCGAGCGCGACACCGCGCGGTCCTGGAGCCACCCGGCCTTGTCCTGCTCCACTTCGGTGGCCGTGAAACCGTCACGCAGCGCCCGGTCGACTTCTTCGCGGAAGGCCGCCTCCAGCCGGCGTTGGTTCTGCGGCGCGTAGATGGCGTAGGCCATGAAGCTCCCCGACGAGTCGAGCGCCATCGCATCCAGGAACGCCCCGACTCCGTAGCTGAGGCCTTCCTTCTGCCGGATCCGCGCCGCGAGACGCGAGTTCAGGAACCCGCCCCCAAGCATGTAGGTGCCGAGCACCAATGCCGGGAAGTCCGGATCGTCGTCGCGCAGGTGAAGGTTGAGGCCGGCGAAGAACGCGGCGTTGGGCTTGTCGGGCGTCTGGATCACGATGGTGGTGTCGGGCCGGTCCTGGTAGACCTGCGGCACGCGCTGGTACGGCTGGCCGCTTCGCCAGTCACCGAACCGGTCGGCCACGAGGTGTGAGATCTCCTGCGGATCGAAGTCGCCGATCACGGCGAACTGGGCGTTCGAGGCGCCGTAGAAGTCGTCATAGAACCGGCGAGCGTCCTCGACCGTGGCGGCGCCGTAGTCCGCCGCCTGCTCCTCGAGCGTGGCGGTGTAGCGCGGATCCCCCTTGGGGAAGGGGTTCAGGTAGCGGGACAGGGCGATCTGGGCCCGCGCCATTGGCTCGCTCTTCATCTCCTCGATCTGGGAGAGGTTCTGCTGCTGCAGCGTGCGGAACTCGGTGGTGTCGAACGCCGGCTCCCGCAGCACCTCCGCCACCAGGCCCAGCACGGCCGCGAGCCTGGGGCGCGTGGTCTCGATCATGACCGTGGTCTGCGTGGGGCCGCCGTATACGTTGACGCGCGCCTGAAGCCGGTCGATCGAGTCCTTGATCTGCTGCCGCGTATGGTGCCGCGAGCCGCGGAGCAGCATGTCCGCGGCGAGATCCGCGACGACGGCCTTCCCGGTCACTGCCGGGAGCGTGCCGTAGCGGAGCCGGAGGTAGGCGTTCACGGACTGTCCGCGGGTGCGCTTCGGCAGGAGGGCGAGCTTCAGGCCGTTGGGAAGCGTGCTGCGGGCCACCCGCCGCTCGATGTTCTCCGGCGACGCGTCGAACGCCTCGCCAGCTGCGCGCGCGGTGTCGCCGTGGTAGTCGGCGACCAGCGCCGCCACGTCGGGCGCCGCCGGGATCTCCGCACGCACCGGCGCGGCCGTGGGGATGAAGACGCCCACCGTGCGGTTCGACGGCAGCAGGTAGTGGGCGGCCGCTCGCTGCACGTCTGCGGGCGCCACGCGCTTGAGCCGGTCGCGGTAGAGGAAGAGCAGCCGCCAGTCTCCCATCGCTTCCCACTCCGACAGCCACAGGCCGACGTCCTCGGAGTTGTTGAGGTTGAGCTCGAGGTTCCGGAGCAGCGTTGCCTTCCCGCGCTCCACCTCCTCGGCGCTCGGCGGCGCCACCAGCACGGAGTCAATCGTGCGCTGGAGCGCGACGCGCGCGCTGTCGAGCGGATCCTCCTGGCGGACCCGGGCATAGGCGAGCAGCACACCCGGCTCCTTCAGCTGGTACGCCGAAGCGCCCACCGTCGCCGCCTTCTTCGTGTCCACCAGTGCCTTGTACAGCCGACCGGAGGGCGCGCTGCCGAGCACCTGTGCCAGCACCTGTACAGCCGCGAACTCCGAATCCGAGCCCGCCGGCACATGGTAGACCGCGATCACCACCTGCACGTCGCCGACCCGCCGCAGGGTCACCGATCGCTCACCGTCCTGCGTGGGCTCGGTCGTGTACGTCGGCCAGACCTCCATCACGCCGGTGCGCGCCGGCCGCAGAATCCGCCCGAACTTCTGCGCGATCAGCTGCAGCGTGCGTTTGAGATCGAACTTCCCCGCCACCAGCAGCACCGCGTTGTCGGGTTGGTAGTACCGATGGTAGAAAAGCTGGAGCCGCTCGATCGGCACCCCCTCGATGTCGCTCCGCGCACCGATGGTGGACTTCCCATAGTTGTGCCACAGGAAGGCGGTCGAAAGGACCCGCTCCTCGAGGATGTTGAACGGATCGTTCTCCCCCATCTCGTACTCGTTCCGGACGACGGTCATCTCGGAGGCGAGGTCGCTCTTCGCGATGAAGCTGTTCACCATCCGGTCCGCCTCGAGGTCCAGCGCCCAGACCAGATTGGTGTCCGTCGCCGCAAACGTCTCGAAGAAGTTCGTCCGGTCGAACCAGGTGCTCCCGTTCGGCTGCGCGCCGTGCTCGGTGAGCTCCTGCGGGATGTTGCGGTGGTGCGGCGAGCCCTTGAACACCATGTGCTCGAGAAGATGGGCCATCCCGGTTTCGCCGTACCCTTCGTTCCGCGACCCCACGAGGTACGTGATGTTGACCGTGATCGTCGGTTTCGACGAGTCCGGGAAGAGCAGCACTCTGAGGCCGTTGGACAGCGCGTACTGCGTGATGCCTTCGACCGTCGGGCCGCGCACCGCAGCTGTGGACGCGGGCGCGGGCCGCGCCACGCGCGCCGGATGAGCGCTTTGGGGTGGTTGCTGAGCGGCGAGCGGGAGCGCGATCGCCAGGAGCAGGATGAAAGGTGCGCGCACGAGGACCTCCGGAGACAATGCAGCTGAGGCAGCCTCAAGGGCGGGTACGACGCCCCGATCCGCCCCAATATGGGTGGGCCCGTCAGCCGGCCGTGAGTCGGAGGTCAGGATAATGCCGAGCGGCGCGGTCGGACTTGCCGGACCGGATGCGCCGGTCCCATCGTGGGCTGGCGCGCGGAGGCTGGCCAGCCCCGCGCTGGCAACCGTGGCGCGCTGTCTGCAGTGGATCTCCCCGCATGGCACACCTTTGACTGACGCGGAGGGCGAGATGAAGGGCGACAAGAAGGTGCTGACAGTGCTGAACGAACTCCTGGCGGACGAGCTCACGGCCATCAGCCAGTACATGGTCCACTCCGAGATGTGCGAGAACTGGGGCTACGAGAAGCTCCACAAGGCGATCGAGGGCCAGGCCGTGGACGAGATGCACCACGCCGAGTGGCTGATCCAGCGGATCATCTTCCTCGAGGGCGCGCCGGTCGTCTCGAAGCTGCATCCGATCCGGATCGGCAAGGACGTTCCGGCGATCATCGGGACGGACCAGGAAGACGAGGTGGGCGCGATCAAGGCGTACAACGCCGGGATCCGCGTCGCGCGCGAGGCGGCGGACCAAGCCACGGTGGACCTCCTGACCAAGATTCTGAAGATGGAGGAAGGCCACGTGGACTGGGCCGAGGCGCAGCGCGACCAGATCGCGCAGATGGGGTTGCCGAACTACCTGGCGAACCAGGTCGGCGGCGCGGCCGCCTAGCTCGTCCTACCGCCGCCAGGTCCAGGCGGCGTCGGAGAAGTGGGGAAGCAGCTGGCCGGCGCACGCGCGCACGTTCGCCGGCACCTCACCCGCCGCGCTCGGCGCTCCCCAGCGGCGGGTCGCCGCCTCGTGGATCGCGGCGCTCACCGCCGCCCAGGTCGCGCGGTTGGGTGGCAGCAGATCCACCAGCCCCGTGGCCGACGGCGCGTCGGCCTCGCCCCGCGTCACCGCCGCGACCACATCCTGCTCGGCGGCCAGCAGCACCGAGCCGTGCTGAAGGAAGGCGCCGTCGCCGCGCACCTGCGCGCTGCCGACGACCTTCCCGCCGGTCGCCGCCATCACTTCGCCCCCGGCGGCGCTGGCGAAGCACGCCCCCGCGCCGACGCCCGCCGCCGGGCGGTCCGCCGCGAGCAGCACGTGCGCGCCGAGCGTCGTGAGCGCGTCGGCGAGCATCGCGTGGATCTCCCGGTAGCTCGCGCGCAGCGAGCCGAAGACCGCGGCGGGAGCGACGACGGCGTAGGTGACCTCGCGGTCGTGCCAGACCGCGCGTCCGCCGGTCGGGCGCCGCACCACCGCCAGCGCGCGCGCCGCGATCGCGTTCCGGTCGTAGCGCCGGAGCGCCGGCTCGTTGCGGCCGAACGAGAGCGTCGCCGGGTCCCAGGCGTAGAGCCGGAGCGCGCAGAGGCCGTCCTCCTCCGCCGCCCGAAGCAGCGCGGCGTCGAGCGCCATGTTCCAGGCCCCCGACGCCGCCCGATCCCTGATGACCAGCCAGTTCTGCGTCACTCGATCAGTGTCCTGCTCTGCTCCTTCATGTATTGCTGGACGTAGTACAGGCCGCCGGCCGACTTCCCCGTGGATCCGGATCCCTTCCACCCACCGAACGGCTGGAGCCCGGGCCACGCGCCCGTCGTCGCGCCCTGCGGCCGGTTGGCGTACACCGTCCCCGCCTCGATGTGCTCGAAGAACCACTGCGCTTCCTTCCTGGTCCCATAGAAGCCCGCCGTCAGCCCGTAGTCGGCGTCGTTCGCCCGCCGCATCCCGTCCTCGAGCGAGTCCACGCCGGCGACCAGCGTGATCGGCAGGAACATCTCCTCGCGCCACAGCCGGTGGCTCTCCGGCACGTCGTCCACCAGCGTCGGGGCGCAGAAGAACCCCTTGGCGAGCGCGCCCGTCGTCAGGCGCCGGCCGCCGAACAGGACCCGGCCCGACTTCCGCAGCTCCTCGATGTAACCGTCGTAGCTCTTCGCCCCCGACGCGTTCGCGACCGGGCCGAGCCAGTTCTCGCGCTGCGTGGGATCGCCGATGTTCGTGCGGTCCAGCAGCTCGAGCATTTTCCTGATGAACGCCTCCTTGACCGGCTTCTCCACGAAGATGCGCGAAGCCGCGGAGCACTTCTGGCCCTGGAGGCCGAAGGCGGAGCGGTAGCAGCCCAGCGCGGCCTGCTCGATGTCCGCGCGCCGCGAGACGATCACCGCGTTCTTCCCGCCCATCTCCGCGATGCACGGCCGCGGCGCCTTCCCGGCGGCGAAGGCCCGGTAGATGTGCATCCCGACGTCGTACGAGCCCGTGAAGGTGATCCCGTTCACGCCCGGATTCGTGATCAGCTCTTCGCCCAGCGTGCTCCCGGGGCCGGTGACGAAGTTCACGACGCCCTTGGGCAGCCCCGCATCGAGGAAGCACCGGGCGAGGAAGCACCCGACCCACGGCGTGTCGGTGGCCGGCTTCATCACGAGGGTGTTCCCGGCGACCAGCGCGGCGCCTGACGGGCCGCCCATCAGCGCGATCGGGAAGTTCCACGGCGAGATCACCACCCAGACGCCGTGCGGCACCAGCAGGCTGGTGTTCGTCGCCTTGAAGCCCTTGAGCGGATCGCGGCCCATCGGCGTCACGTAGCCGCGGTGCTTCTCCACCTGGTCGCAGTAGTAGGCGATGAGGTCGGCCGTCTCCTGCACGTCGGCCAGCGCCTCCATCCGGTTCTTCCCCACTTCGAGCGAATCGATGGCGGCGAACTCGAACACGCGCTCGTTGATGATCTGCGATGCCTTGCGCAGGTACTGCACGCGCTTCTGCCAGGGCAGGCCGGCCCAGAGGGGGAGGGCGGCGCGCGCCGCGGCGATGGCGGCCTTCGCGTCCTCCACGCCCCCCTTCTGGAAGCGACCGAGCACCCAGTCGGTGTTGATCGGGCTCCGGTCCTCGAACTGCTCCCGCGCCCGGCGCTCCCCGCCGTCGATCAGGAGCATGTGCTCGCGCCCCAGCCGCCCTTTGATCTTCGCCAGCGCGGTCTCGAAGTGCTCGTGCAGCGCTTCCGGAGGGTCGAACATCGTGGCGTAGGTGAGCTTGAAGGCCGCCTTGCGGCGCGGCGCTATCTTTTTGGTGTGCTTGGACTTAGCGGGCACGGGACTCCCCTGACGTTCAGGTCGGTGGAACGCTGTCAGGCGGTGTGAAGACTAGCAAAGGGCGGGCCAGGCCGGAAGCCGGGCCCGACCGCGATTCAGGTAATTGTCCCGCGCACCGACATGGCGATCAGGAACTGCGCGAGCCAGTACGTTCCGAGCTCGAGGGTCTGGGCCGCGGGAACGCGGCGGCCGAACCGGCGCAGGACCAGGATCGCGTCGGACACGACGAACAGGCAGGCGCCCAGAGCGCCGAACAGGAAGGTCTGCCGCGGGATCAGCACCGCCTCTCCCCGCATCACCGCGCGCCACGCCATCGCCGAAATCACTGCCGCGTACACGACCAGCGGGACCTTCAAGCGCCCGAGCGCTCGCCAGCGATCGGCGAGGACCGCGCCGCAGAACACGACGAACGGCAGCAGCCACGGCAACTGCGCCGCAGTCACCGGGTTGGCGAGGGAGAACGCGGCGAAATAGCTGAGGTGGGCGCAGAGGAAGACCGCGATCCCGCCCGCCATCCGGCCGCCGGGGAGCATCAGCAGGATGTCGCCGCCGAGCGAGCATCCCAGCCCGATGACCACGAGCGCGCGGTAGAGCGGCGGCGCCGGCCTGATGAGCCACGCGGCGCCGATCAGGATGATCAGGGTCGTGAGGGGCTTGAAGAGATACACGCCCTGCCGGTCGTCGCGGCGGGCCGCGACGATGGCGACGGCAGCCGAGACGGCCACCGTCGCCAGGAACAAGAGCGTGGATGCGGGGACGCTCGTCGGAGCTCAGCCTCCGAAGGCGAAGCGCACGTTCGGATTCCTGGCCGCCGCCGCCTCGTCGAACCGGCTCACCGGCGTCCCGTGTGGAGCGCCGGTGACCAGCTCCGGGTGCTTCTCCGCTTCCTCCGCGATCTGGAGCATCGTGTCGGCGAACAGGTCCAGCTCGTCCTTCGTGGCCGTCTCGGTCGGCTCGATCATGAGCGCCTCATGCACGATGAGCGGGAAGTACACGGTCGGCGCGTGGAAGCCGTAGTCGAGGAGGCGCTTGGCGATGTCGAGCGTCTTGACGCCGTACGCGTCCTTGAACGGCGTGCCGGTCGCCACGCACTCGTGCATCCCGCGGCCGTACGGCATCGGGTACTTCGCCTCGATCCGGGCCGCCAGGTAGTTCGCGTTCAGCACCGCGGCCTCGGCGGTCTCACCGATCCCCTCGCGCCCCAGCATCGAGATGTAGGTGTAGGCGCGCACCATCATCCCGAAGTTGCCGAGGTAGCCGTGCAGCTTCCCGATGGATTGCGGCCGGTCCCACTCGCGGTAGTAGCGGTCCGCCGTCCGGACGACCAGCGGCACCGGGAGGAACGGTTCGAGGTGCCGTTTCACCGCGACCGGTCCGGAGCCGGGGCCGCCGCCGCCGTGCGGCGTCGAGAACGTCTTGTGGAGGTTGAAGTGCATCGCGTCGGCTCCGCAGTCGCCGGGGCGCACGATGCCCATCAGGGCGTTCATGTTCGCGCCGTCCACGTACAGCAGCGCGCCGGCCTCGTGCACCAGCTTCGCGATCTCCTTCACCTCGGTCTCGAAGCGCCCGACGGTGTTCGGAAGCGTGAGCATCAGCGCCGCCGTGTCCGGGCCGAGCGCCGCCTTGAGGGTCGCAAGGTCCATCTGGCCGCGGTCGTCCGACTGGATCGCCTTCACGACGAAGCCGGCCAGCGCCGCGGTCGCCGGGTTGGTGCCGTGCGCACTGTCGGGGATGATCACCGTCTTGCGCGCGGCGTCGCCGCGCGCGTGATGGTAGGCCGCGATCAGGAAGATGCCGGTCATCTCGCCCTGCGCGCCGGCCGCGGGCTGCAGCGTGATCGCGTCCATCCCGCTGATGTCCTTGAGCCACTCGCCCAGCATGTAGATCAGCTTGAGCGCGCCCTGGCAGGCGACGTCGGGTGCGAACGGATGCAGCGCGGCGAAGCCCGGGAGCCGCGCCATGTCCTCGTTCACCTTGGGGTTGTACTTCATCGTGCACGACCCCAGCGGGTAGAGCGCGCGGTCCACGTGGTGGTTCTTGAGCGACAGCTCGACGTAGTGCCGCATCACCTCGAACTCCGGCACCTCGGGCAGGTGCGGCGGGTCCTTCCGCAGCGCGGCCGGCTTCACGCAGTCGGCGAGGCGCTGCGCCGTGATGGGCTTCGGGACCTTCGTGCCGCCGCGGCCGGGCTTGGAGCGCTCGAAGATCAGCGGCGTCGGCCGGGGCAGGAACGGGAAGGGCTGCATGGGCATCCTCTAGAAGTCGTAGGTGTTGCCGGGCTGGAGCACGACCACCGTGGCCTCGTTCCCCACGGCCTGCTTGAACGCCTGCGGGTCCGTCTCGATGTCCGGGAAGGTGTCCCAGTGCATCGGGATCGCGACGGCAGGCTTGACGAACGCGACCGCGCGGGCCGCGTCCTCGATCCCCATCGTGAAGGTGTCGCCGATCGGGACGAGCATGACGTCCACCCGTCCCTCCAGCAGCTGCATGTCCATCGTCAGCGCGGTGTCGCCGGCGTGATAGACCGTCTTGCCGCCCATCGTCACGAGGAAGCCGCAAGGGAAGGTGGTGAACCGCTCGCCGCCCTCGGCCTCGACCTGCCCGCCGTGGATGGCGACCACCAGCTTGACCCTCCCGAACGGGAAGTCGTGCGCGCCGCCGATGTGCATCGGGTGCACGTGCGGCGCGCCCTGGTCCTGGCAGTAGAGCGCCAGCTCGTACGGCGCGACGACGGTCGCCTGAAACCGCTTCGCCAGCGGCACCGCGTCCCCGAGATGGTCGGCGTGTCCGTGCGTCAGCAGGATGCCGTCCAGCGGCGGCAGCTTCGCGGCCGCCACGTCGGCCTTGGGGTTGCCAGTCAGGAAGGGGTCGATGATGATCCGCTTCCCGCCGTGCTCCAGGACGAAGCAGCTGTGGCCGTGCCAGATGAGCTTGGGCATCGGAAGCTCCGCTCAGGCCTTCGTCAGGACTTCCACCAACCGGTCCACGTCCTCGGCCGTGCGCTTCTCCGTGACGGCGATGAGGAGCGCGTAGGGATCCTCCATCGGGAAGGCGAACCGGTCGAGCGCGACGCCCGCCAGCACGCCCTTCTGGGCGGCGCCGTGCACGATCTCCGCCGCCGGCTTGGGCGTCTTCACGGCGAACTCGTGGAAGAACGCGCCGCCGGGGCAGAGCGGGGCGTAGCCCTTGATCTTCGTGACCGCGTCGAACGCCGCGTGCGCGTTCACGCACGCGGCCTCGGCCACGCCCTTCAGCCCCTCCGGGCCGACCGTGGCGAGGTAGACCGTGGCGGCGAGCGCCAGCAGCCCCTGGTTGGTGCAGATGTTGCTCGTCGCCTTCTCGCGCCGGATGTGCTGCTCGCGGGTCTGGAGCGTCAGGACGAAGCCGCGGCGGCCTTCGTGGTCCTGGGCGACGCCGGCGATGCGGCCCGGCATGTGCCGGAGGTACTCGTTCTTCGCGGCGAAGATGCCGAGCACCGGACCGCCGAAGCTCATCGGAATGCCGAGCGGCTGGCCCTCGGCGACGGCGACGTCGGCGCCGCAGGAACCCGGGCTCTTGAGCACCGCGGCCGCCACCGGATTGAACGCGACCACCAGCAGCGCGCCGGCCGCGTGGGCCGCCGCCGCGCACGCCTCGAGATCCTCGAGCACGCCGAGGAAGTTCGGCTGCTGCACCACCAGGCACGACGCCTGGCCCAGCAACTTGCCCGTCGCCGCCAGGTCGAGCGTGCCGTCGGCCTGGCGCGGTGCGACGGCGATGGTGCGCCCGGTCGCGCCGAGATAGGTCCGCGTGACGGCACGGAAGTGGGGGTGCACGGTGTGCGCCATCACGACCGTGTGCCGGTCCTTCTTCACGCCACCGGCCAGGATCGCCGCCTCGGCGCAGGCGCTCGCGCCGTCGTACATCGAGGCGTTCGCCACGTCCATGCCCGACAGCTCGCACATCATCGTCTGGAACTCGTAGATGACCTGGAGCGTCCCCTGCGAGACCTCCGGCTGGTAGGGCGTGTACGCCGTGTAGAACTCGGAGCGCCGCAGCACGTGGTCCACGATCGAGGGGATCCAGTGGTCGTACAGCCCGCCGCCCGCGAAGCAGAGCAGTGGCGTGTCCTCGGCGGCGAGCGCGCTCACCGCCCGCACGGCGTCCCACTCGGACAACGCGTCGGGGATCGCCAGGGGGCGCTTGAGGCGCAGCGCCGCCGGGATCGCGGCGAACAGCTCGTCCGGGGACGCGATGCCGATGGTCTTCAGCATCTCGCGAATGTCGGCTTGGCTATGGGGCACGTAGGACATGGGAGTTCGCCGAGGGAGAGAAAGTGCAGCGCCCCGGATCGGGACCCGGGGCGCTGGGGTTTACTGGCCGATGTGCGACGCGTATTCCGCCGGACCGAGCAGCTCCTCGATCTCGGCGGGCTTGCGCACCTTCAACTTGATCATCCAGCCGGCGCCGTAGGGGTCCTTGTTGACCACCGACGGATCGCCTTCGATCGCGGTGTTGACGTCCACGACTTCGCCGGCGACCGGGCAGAACAGCTCCGAGACGGCCTTGACCGCCTCGATCGTGCCGAACGGCTCCATCTTGTCGAACTTGGCCCCGACGGCGGGCAGGTCCACGTACACGACGTCGCCGAGCTCGCCCTGCGCGTAGTCGGTGATCCCGATCGACACGACGCCCTTCTGATCGGTCTCGTGCAGGTACTCGTGTTCTTCCGTGTAGACGCGGTCTTCCGGGATTTTCGACATCTGCGGCTCCACTCGTCCGCGAGGGTTGGTGGCGGTGGCCCAACGCTATCGGGGGCCCTCGCCGGTGTCAAGCGAAAAACGTGCCCGCGCCGCGCCGCGCCGCCGCTTTCAGCGGCGGCGTCCGGTCCCGCCGGCCCGGACCGCGTCCTGCAGCTCGGCCCACGCCTGCCGGGCGCGGGCCTCGAGGGCGTCCGCGCGGCCGTCGTTGTCGATCACGATGTCGCTCTGGTCCCGCTTGAGACGGCTCGGCAGCTGCGCGCCGATGACGTCGTCCGCCTCCGCGCGCGTGTAGCCCCTGAGCTCGATCAGCCGCCGGCGCCGCGTCTCCTCCGGCGCGTCCACCAGCACCACCACGTCCCATTCGGCGGGATCGAGCACCTCGAAGAGCAACGGGATGTCGCAGACCACGATGCCGGCGCCGCGGCGCTCCGCCTCGGCGATCCGCGCGGCGAGGAGGCGCTCCACCTCGGGATGCACGATCGCGTTCAGCACCGCGCGCTGCTCGTCGTTCCCCATCACGCGCCGCCGGAGCACGGCCCGATCGAGCGTCCCGTCCGGCCGCGCGAGATCGGCGCCGAACCGCCGGAAGAGGGCGGCGAGCGCCGGCGAGCCCGGCACCACGGCCTCGCGCGCGAGCGTGTCGGTGTCGATCGTCGCGGCGCCCCAGCGCTCGAACAGCGGGAGCACCGTGCTCTTCCCCGCGGCGACGTTCCCGGTCAGGGCGACCCTCAGCATCCTACAGGAGGTCACCTTGTCCTTCATCTCTCTTCGGAACCTGATGACAATGTCGGCACCGCGCCTCGTACGATTCGCGCCCGCCCACCATGATCTGCGGCGAGTCGTACGGCGCCGGCTTCCCGTTCACCAGCCGCTGGTTGCGCGTCGCGGGGCCGCCGCACACCACGCAGATCGCGTACAGCTTGTCCACGATCTCCGCTGCCACCATCAGCTCCGGCATCGCGCCGAAGCGCTCGCCGCGGAAGTCGATGTCCGTGCCGGCGAGGATCACGCGCACGCCGCGATCGGCGAGCGCGTTCGCCACGGTGACGATGCCCGCGTCGAGAAACTGCGCCTCGTCCACCGCGACGACCTGGGTGTCGGGGCGCAGATGCTCCATGATCTCGCGCGAGTCCTTGATCGGCTCCGCTTCCACGATCGTGCCGTCGTGGCTGCTCACGCTGTAGAGGCCCGCGTAGCGCTCGTCGAGGTGCGACTTGAAGACCTGCACCTTGTTCCGCGCGATCACCGCGCGGCGCACGCGGCGAATGAGCTCCTCGCTCTTGCCGCTGAACATCACGCCGCTGATGACTTCGATCCAACCGGGTTTGGTGCCGTGAAACATGGCGGGGTCCTGGGTGGGCGAATCAGCCGCGGGAAGTATGAAAGCCGGGTGAAAGAGGGTCAAGCGTGAAGTTGCCTATTGCGAAAAATCAAGGAAATACCTAGGTTTTCGGGCATCTCGGGGCATCCCAGCCCCCTGTTCCATGAACCCCCCAGTGGAGGAGTATCCCGGTGAACAAGTCCGATCTCGTAGGTGCGCTGGCGTCCAAGACGAAGATGTCGAAGGCCGAGGCCGGCCGCACAGTCGAGGCGCTGTTCGCGACGAACGGCGTGATCGCGACCGAACTGAAGAAGGGCGCGAAGGTTCAGATCACGGGCTTCGGGAACTTCGAGACCCGCAAGCGCGGCGCCCGCAAGGGCCGTAACCCCCGTACCGGCAAGGAGATCACGATCAAGGCGTCGATCGCCCCCGTGTTCCGCGCCGGGAAGGGCCTCAAGGACGCCTGCCGCAAGAAGTAGGGTCCTGAGCTAGGCAAGGCGCCACCTCGGGTTTCCCGGGGTGGCGCCTTGGCTTTCAGGCCTGGGTGGGGTGGCCCCGCGGGGGAGCGGACCGGTGCGACCCCTGTCCTCGATCGAGCCTGGCGGTGATGTGGCGACCCCGCAGGGTGGTGCCGTTCAGTGCCTTGATCACCAGCTCGGCCACCTCCGGGCGCACCTCCACCAGGCAGAACAGCTCTCGGACCTCGATCTTGCCGATCTGGTCGGCCGCCAGGCCGGTCTCGCCCACGATGGCGCCGAGCAGGTCCCCCGGCCGCACGTTGTCCTTCTTCCCGACGCCCACCCAGAGCCGGGTCCAGCTGGGAATCCCCGTCCCCAGGGCGCTTCCGGCGCCGGGCTGAGGCCCTCCGTCCGCCGGTTCGGCCGTCTGCGCGATGGCTTCCGTGCCCGCCAGTCGGAGCGCGGCGGCGGCCACATCGGCGGCGTCGAATCGCTCGAGGAGGGGGCCGATCAGGAACAGCTCCCGGTCGAGGTTCTGCGATTCCAGGGTCCGCTCGAGGCGCGCGCGCACCGCCTCGGCGCGGTGCTCCAACGCGGTCAGGGAGGTGGGGAGCCGGAGCGCCGTGAGCGGGGAGAAGAGGCTGCGCAGCCACCCGAGCTGCACCGGCTCCACCACGAAGATCAGCCTGGAGGCTCGAGCGTCGGTCGGCGCGCCGCGCAGCGCCTCGGCCTCCTCGCGGCTGGCCGGGCACGGGGCGATCGCCACCGCCTCGTCGCGCTCGGGATCCACGGCGTCCAGGATCTTGCGGCGCATCGCCTCGAGCTGACTCGGCCGTGCGAGGACGTACGATGCCGGGCCGAGGCTCGCCGGCTGGGGCGCGTCCGCCGCGGGGAAGCCGAAGGTGACGGCCTTGAACGCGTAGCGCTCCAGCAGCTCGTCGAGCCCGGTGCCCGCCATGGCGGTCAGGATCATGCGCTGCGAGTCGCGCGGCGTCTCCGCCATCACGGCGCCGAGCGCGTCGCGCCCTTCCTCGTCCAACTGCTCCGGCCACGCGAGCACGACGGTCCCGAGCTCGGCGCACCGGAGCTGCGAGTGCTTCAGCAGCTGAAGCGCGTCGGTCGCGGCGACGAAGAGCAGAGCGGGAGGCGCGCTCTTGAGCCTCCGTTCGGCCCGGGCAAGACCCGTCACCGCGAGGACGTTCGCTCGCGCGCACGTGTCGGCGAGCGCCACGGCGCGATCGGAATCGGCGGTGAGGACGAGGGTGGGACGGTTCTCGGGGATGGCCTGAAGGCACGGCGCGGCGGCCGCCGGCACGGGCGGAACGAAGATGGCCAGGTTGTGGCCACGGGCAATGACCGGTACGGCGTCCACGTGCTACCCCCGAATTGTCAAAGAATCGGCGAAACCCGACCGCAAGGTAGCCGCCCGACGAAGGCGGCTCAAGCGGTCACTTCGCCGCGTCGAGCGCCGCCTTGAGTCCGGACACCACGTCCGCCAGCGATCCGTCCGCCCAGAAATGGATGAAGTACACGGGCGGAGATTCTCCCACCATGTCGGTATGCAGCGCCTCGGCGGTGATGCCGTGAGCCGCGAAGGCGCCGAGGACACGCGGCGCCTGCGCCGCGAGCACCGCGAAGTCTCCCGTGGCCACGGCCTGGCCGGGGTTCACCATCTGGATGTTGATCGGCGTGCCGTAGGCCATTGCGGGTACCAGCGTGTGCCCCTCCCACCGGACCCGATGCCTGACCAGGTCGAAGCCGAGCTGGGCGACGTTGCCGGCGGCGTGCCCCGACGCGCCGAGCGTCTGGAAGATGAACGCCGTGTCTATGGTGACCGGAGGAGCCTGGGCCGGCGCGACGGGCCGCGGCGTTCCGGTGCGCGCGAGCGCCGAATCCAGACGGGACGCGAGATCGGCCGGCGCCCCCATCGCGTGGAAGTGCACGTACACCAGGCGGGGCTCTTCGCCCACCAGGTGGTCGTGGATCCCCGTCACCGCGATGCGCTGCTTCTCCAGCTCGGCGAGGACCGGCCCCAGCTCACGCGCGGTGAGGACCAGATCGCCCATCGCCTCCGCTTCGCGCGCCGTGCCGGCGAAGCCGGCCCACGCGCCGAGCGCCATCGGGACGGCGAGGGCGGTGCCGTTCAGCCGGACGGTGAGGTCGCGGCGCGGCAGGTTGAACCGGACGTACCCGGCGGACGGCACCGCCGGCGTCTTCAGGATGATCGCCACGGTGTCGAACGGCGAAGCCGGCGCGCTCTGCGCGTTCGCGATCGGGCAGAGTCCCAGGACGACGGGGCAGAGCAGGAGCATGCCGGGCCGGAAGTGCATCGCAGTACCTTCCTTTCGGTGATCTGCACGCTCGGACACTCGACGCGGCCGATCGAAGCGCTGCTCGCCCTGCTCGCCGAGCATGCGGTCGAGCTGCTGGTGGACGTGCGGCGCTTTCCCGGGCTCGCACCGCTCTCCCCAGTACGGGCGCGACGCGCTCGCGGCGTCGCTCACCGCGGCCGGCGTCGAGTACCGGCATGAGGTGGACCTGGGAGGGCGGCGCCGCGCCGCCCCGGACTCCCCGAATACCTTCTGGCGGAACGCCGGGTTCCGCGGCTACGCGGACCATCTGGCCTCGCCCGAGGCCGTAGCGGCGCTGCAGCGCCTGGGCGCCGAGGCCCGCGAACGCCGCCTTGCGATCATGTGCGCCGAGGCGGTGCCGTGGCGCTGCCACCGGCAGCTGATCGCCGACGCGCTGGCGTCGAGGGGTATCGAAGTGGTCCACATTCTGGCGCCCGGCCGCTCCGAGCGTCACACGCTCAATGCGCACGCCCGCGTGCAGAGCGACGGCCGGCTGATCTACCCGCAGGCCTGAGCACCACGCGGTCGCCGCAACTCCGTAGCCGACGAAATCGCGGCGAATTCGGCGGCCGCGACTCTGGCAGTGCCGGTCCGGCCGCCGCATCTTCGCACCGACTCCTACCAGCGGTGCGGCATGCCCACGGCCTCCAAGCTCGACCTCTACAAGCTCCACGCGGCCGAATACGTGAAGCCGAAGCGCCCCGTCTTCGTGGCGACCAGGCCGGCGCGGTACCTCGCGGTCGACGGCTCCGGCGATCCGAACGGCCCCGCCTTCGGCGCGGCGGTCGGCGCGCTCTATGCGATGGCGTGGACCATCAAGATGGGGAAGAAGCGGCTCGGCCAGGACTTCAAGGTCGCCGGTCTCGAGGGGCTGTGGTGGACGGCCGGCGGCGACCCGTCGCAGTGGATGATCGACCAGTCGAAGCGGAGCTGGCGCTGGAAGATCCTGATCCGGATGCCCGACACCGTGAAGGCGCGCTGCCTGGTGATGGCCGCGGAGCTGCTGAAGGAGAAGGGGAGGGACAAGGGCGTCAAAGCGGTCAAGCTCGAGCGGATCGCGGAAGGGACGTGCGTCCAGATGCTGCACGTCGGGCCCTATGCCGCGGAGGGGCCGACGATGGACGCGATGCTGGCCTACGCGAAGGAGCAGGGTGTGCGCTTCACCGGCCGGCACCACGAGATCTACCTGTCGGATCCACAGCGCACCAAGCCGGAGAAGCTCAAGACCATCCTCCGGCACCCGGTGAAGTAGCTACGCTTCGCGCGTAGCCCGGATCAGCGCCTCCATGTGCTCGAGGTAGCGCTCGAGCGCGCGCCGCCCGGCCGTGGTCAGCCGGTACTCCGTGCGCGGCAGCCGCCCCTCGAAGGTCTTGGTGCACGCGATGTACTGCGCTTCTTCCAGCTTGCGCGCGTGCACGCTCAGGTTCCCGTCGCTCGTGTTGAGGAGCTTCTTCAGGTCCGCGAAGCTGAGCGCTTCGTTGACCGCGAGGGCGCTCGCGATCCCGAGCCGGAGCCGCTCGTGGATCAGGCGGTCGAGTTCGGGCGCGTGGCTGCTCGGCGGCGCGGTCCGGGCGGTCCCCGGCTTAGCCACCGTGCTTCCGCGCGATCAGGGCCCCGAACACCACGTGCAGGGCGCCGAAGCCCGCCGCCATGAAGACGTTCCCCAGCGCCGCCGGCGCGGCGAGCGCCGCCGTCCCCACGAGCATGAAGCAGAGCCCCATCACCGGTACCGTGCTGACCGAGAACGCGCCCGCCGTCGCGAACGCCGTGCCGTACAGCAGCAGCCACATCCCCGGCAGGACGGCAGCCATGCCGCCGTAATAGAGATGAATGGTGAGGATCGCTCCGGCTGCCATGGGCGTCGCGAAGGTCAGCGCGAACTTCCGGCCGGGCCGCCCGAACAGCGGCTCCTGCGCCCTGCGGGCCTTCCGCGCGGTGGTGGCGACGCCGATTGCGATCCCGATGAGCGCCTCGATCAGCCAGACCAGCATCCAGAACCGGTGGACCTCCGGGCGGTCCGCCCCCGCCGCCAGGTACGCCGCCGGAAACGCCGTCACCCCGATCGCGGCGACCCCCCATCCCGACAGCGCCGTGAACGACGCCGCCCCCTCCATCGTCCGGCGGATGTACCGCAGGTCTTCCAGCGCCTGTGCGTGCGCCGCGTCCGGCGCTCCCGGCGCCCCCTGCGACGGCGCCGGCGGATTCGGGGATGATGTGGTCATGCCGCGAGGATAGGCCGCGCTCCTGAGACTGTCAAGTACTTTGCATCACAAAGTAGACGGAACTCCTGCGCCGGCCCGCGGTACACCGCGGGTGCCCGACGACAGTGCAGCGGCTCAACCGCGACGGCTCACCCTCTCCGGCTACCACGGCACCCCCACGCCGGCCGACGCTGGTGGTGGCCACGTTCGATCGCCCAGCACGCCTGCGCCGCGCCCTCAAGGGTCTGGCGGGATTCTGGGGTGCGATGGTCGTGAGCATCTTCATCCCCGTTGCGCATTTCGTCCTCGTGCCCTCTTTCTTCTTCATCGGCATCTGGCAGTTCTTCCGGCGTCTCAAGCAGTCCGAGCAGCTGCGCGGCGCGCACGGGCGCTGCCCGGACTGCGGGACGGAACAGGATTTCGAGCTTGGCTCGGCGCGGTTCCCGCAGAGCGTCACCTGCGGCAGCTGTCATCGGGGGCTCACACTCGCAACCGCGGAGGGCAGATGAAGCTGCTGCGCACGCTGCTGACCTTCATAGCCGGCACCATCCTCGGCGCCCTCGGCGAGCAGGTCGCAGGGATGGGCGGGATGGTGGTCGGCTCGATCGCCGGGTTCATCTTCGGCTACTGGGCCGCGAGGAAGCTGATGCCGTTCTAGGCGCTGGTTGACAGCCGCGCCCGCGTTCGCATAATGGGGCGTGCGACCCGCCCTCGCCCCACTCGCTCTCTCCCTCATCGCCACGTCCCTCTGCGCCCAGACGCCCAGGCCGCGCGCCCGGGACGTGGGACTGGTGATCGGTGTCCTGCCCACGGGAGCGCTCGACGCCATCACGGACGTGGCCGGCGTGCGCGTCGGGCAGGTGACCGTGACCGCGGGTGACTCGATCAACACCGGCGTGACGGCGATCCTCCCGCACGGGGGCAACCCGTTCCAGGAGAAGGTCCCGGCGGCGGTGGCGGTGGGGAACGGCTTCGGCAAGCTCACCGGCATCGCGCAGATCCGGGAGCTGGGCGAGCTGGAGTCGCCGATCGTCCTGACCTGCACGCTCTGCGTGCCGCGCGTGGCGGACGCCGTCCTCGGCTGGCTGCTGGCGCTGCCGGGGAACGAGAGCGTGCAGTCGGTGAACGTCGTGGTGGGCGAGACCAACGACGGCTACCTGAACGCCATCCGTCTGCGGCCGGTGCGGGAGGCGGACGTGCTGGCGGCCCTGCGCGGTGCGCGCGAGGGGCCGGTGGAGGAGGGGAGCGTGGGCGCCGGGCGCGGCACGGTCGCCTTCGGCTGGAAGGGGGGGATCGGCACCGCCTCGCGCCGGCTCCCCGAAGCGCTCGGCGGCTGGACCGTAGGCGTGCTGGTGCAGACCAACTTCGGCGGGATCCTCTCCATCGGCGGCGCGCCCGTCGGGCGTGAGCTGGGCCGCTACTACCTGAAGAACGAGCTGCAGGGCGGGAACGGGTCCATCATGATCGTCGTGGCGACCGATGCGCCGCTGGAAGCGCTCGGCTTGGAGCGCCTGGCCCGCCGCGCGTTCCTGGGCGTGGCGCGCACCGGCTCGCCGGCGACCAACGGCAGCGGAGACTTCGCGCTCGCCTTCTCCACGGCCGCCTCGGTGCGGCGCGGCCCGCTGGCCGAAGGCCGGCTCACGCGAGCGGGCGAGACGGTGGCGGGAGACCACATCTCGCCGCTGTTCGAGGCCGTGGTCGAAGCCACGGAGGAAGCGATCGTCAACTCGCTGTTCAAGGCGGAAACGGTGCGCGGGTACCACGGCACGGTGACCGCCCTTCCGATAGATTCCGTCGTCACCATTCTGCGGGAGCACCGGGTCATCCCATGAACGCGATCTTCTCGCGTAACGTCGCGGCGCTGACGCCCAGCGCCACGCTCGCCGTGTCCGCCGCGGCCGCGCGCCTCAAGGCCGAAGGGGTCAACGTGGTGGATCTCGGGGCGGGCGAGCCCGACTTCCCGACGCCGAAGGTGGTGGCCGAGGCGGGGATCCGGGCCACGGAGCAGGGGAAGACGAAGTACGCGGCGAACGAGGGGATCCTGCCGCTCCGGGCGGCGATCGCCCGCCGGCTCTCGCTGCTGTCCGGCGGCCGGGCGGTCAACGCGGACAACATCGTGGTGTCGAACGGCGCGAAGCAGTCGGTCTTCAACGCCTGCTTCGCCCTCTTCGGCCTGCGGGAGAAGGTGCTGATCCCCACGCCCGCGTGGACGAGCTACCCGCAGATCGTGCATCTCTCGCGCGCGACGCCGGTGGAGGTCGCGGGTGAGAGCGAGTGGAGCCTGAAGGTGTCGGTGCAGAACCTCGAGAACGAGTGGGACGACGCGGTGAAGGGGCTGATCATGAACTCGCCCTGCAACCCGACCGGCGCGGTGTACACCCTCGCCGAGATCCGGTCCATCGCGGAGTGGGCGAAGCGGCGGGGCGTGTGGATCATCGCCGACGAGATCTACCGGCGCATCCACTACGGTGACGGCGCGGCGCCCTCGTTCCTCGACCTGCCCGACGAGCTGCTGGAGCGCGTGGTGCTGGTGGACGGCGCGAGCAAGGCGTACGCGATGACGGGGTGGCGCATCGGGTTCTGCCTGGCGCCGCGCGAGCTGGCGAAGACGATGGCGGCGATGCAGTCCCACATGACCTCCGGCGCGAACACGATGGCTCAGTGGGCCGCGGCCGAGGCGTTCGGGAACGATGCGGTCGAGGCGGAGGTCGCGGCGATGACCGCGCAGTTCCGCAAGCGCCGCGACTACCTGGTGTCGCGGTTCCGGAAGGAGCTGCCGGGAGTCGAGTTCGTCGAGCCGCTGGGGGCCTTCTACCTCTTCTTCCGCGTGGACGACGTGTTCAGCGCGCAGGTGCCCACCGCCACCGAGTTCTGCCGCCGCCTGATCGCGGACGAGGCGCTGGCGCTGGTGCCGGGCTCGGCGTTCGGCGACGACCGCTGGGTGCGCCTCAGCTACGCGGCCTCCGACGAGGCGCTGAAGGAAGGGGCGGATCGGCTGGTGCGGGAGTTCGCGCGGCTCAAAGAGGAACAGGCAATCGGTACACGGACGGCAGGGTAGTTGCCAGACGGCTGGTAACCACTTCCCCCTTGCCGTCTGGGAACTGACCCGAACACTGGTTTCTGCTACCTGACGACTCCCCAATAGGCCGTCTGGCTCCCCATCCGGGCGCGCTCTATATTGGTGGCCCGCATCTACTTGGGGCATCGGATGGGTCTGGCCGGACGGGTCGTCGAGCGGACGGGCCGCGTTCCCCACATCAACTACAAGTGGGACGCGGAGACCGACATCCTCACGGGCGCGATCAAGAGCAGCCGCAAGAAGGCCGGCGGGCTGACGGGATCGGTCGAGCTCGAGGGGAGCGACGGCTCGTTCATCCTGCTCGACGTGGCGGGCGGCGCGATCTGCGGCGTGGAGGTCGTGGTCTGGCCGGACGTGCGCACGGCCAGCCTGTCGGTGCCGCCCAAGGTGGAGGATGGTGACGTGATGCTTCCGACGCGGCGCTCGCAGCCCTCGGTGGCGGCGGTCGAGGTGGACACGGCGCTCGCGATCGACACGAACGCCGCCGAGTCCGTGTTCCACGTGCGGCTCGGCCCGGCGCGCCAGGGGACGACGGTGCGGGTGGCGGACGGGCTGCTGGTCGAGGTGGACGAGCAGGAAGAGTTGGCCGGGCTCTGGCTGCTCGACGTGCCCCCGTTCCCCGCCGACGAGCCGGTCGCATGATCACCGCGATCGTGCAGGTGCGCTGCTCGCGCGACCTCATCCCGGAGACGGCGGAGGCCATCGCCGCGATCGAGGGGGTCGCGGAGGTCTATTCGGTCTCGGGCGAGTGGGATCTGATCGCCATCCTGAAGGTGAAGACGTACGACGACATCGCGAAGTTCGTCACGGAGCAGCTGGTGAAGGTCCCTGGGATCGTCCGCACCAACACCATCAGCGCGTTCCGGGTCTACTCGAAGCGGGACCGCGAGGCGGGCTTCACGCTCGGCGAGCACTAGGCCGCCGGTTTCCGGGCGGCGTCTCCTCCGATCATGAGAATCGCACACCTGGCGGACATGCATCTCGGCTTCCGCCAGTTCCAGCGCCTCGATGCCTCCGGCGTCAACCAGCGTGAAGTCGACGTCGCCGCGGCGTTCCGCCGCGCGGTGGACGCGGTCATCGCGCAGCGCCCCGACGCCGTGGTGCTCGCCGGCGACCTCTTCCACTCGGTGCGCCCGACCAATCGCGCCATCATCGAGGCGTTCACCGGCCTCCGGCGGCTGCGCGAGGCGCTCCCCGCCGCTCCGGTCGTCCTGATCGCGGGCAATCACGACACGCCGCGTTCGGTGGAGGCGGGCTCGATCCTCAAGCTGATGGGGACGGTCGGCGTGGACGTCGTGGACGACGCGCCGCGCCGCCTCGACTATCCCGCCCTCGACCTCTCGGTGCTGGCGGTGCCGCACGCCTCGCTCCTGGGCGCGCGGGCGAGCGGCGAGTGGCGGCGGGACGAGCGGTTCCGCCACAACGTGCTCGTCCTGCATCCCGAGGTGCCGGGGCTCTTCCCCGAGGGCGTCACCGACTACGGCGGCGCACGCGTCGAGCTGGCGGACCTGACCTCGGGCGGCTTCGACTACGTCGCGCTCGGCCACTACCACATCGTCAGCGAAGTGGCGCCGCGCGTCTGGTACAGCGGCTCCCTCGAGTACACCAGCCACAACATCTGGGGTGAATGGCGCGAGGAGCGGCGCCACGGTCTCACCAAGGGCTTCCTCGTCGCCGACCTCGACGCGGGCAGTGTCGAGCGCATCAACCTCCCGCCGGCGCGCAGGGTCATGGACCTCGAGTGGCTCGACGCCGCCGGGATGACCGCCGCCGAGCTGGACGCGGCCATCCACGGCCGCCTGGTGGAGGTGCCCTTGGGGCTCGACGGGGCGGTCGTGCGGTTGGTGGTGAAGAACGTGCCGAGCGCGCTGGCCCACGCGCTGAACCACGAGGCGCTGCGGCCGTGGCGCGCGGCGGCGCTGCAGCTGCACCTCGACCTCAGGCGGCCCGAGCCTCCGGAGCGGCTGGTCGGGGTGGGCGCTCCGACCTCGGCCCATCCGCTGGCCGAGGTGGTGGCGGACTTCCTCGGCCGGCGTCCGCTCGATGCCGACCTCGACCGGGCGCGGCTGGTATCGCTCGGGCGCGAGTACCTGGAGGAAGTCGAGCGCGCGCTGCTGGAGGGGGAGGGCTGATGCGGCTGCACCGGCTCCACCTCGTGAATTTCCGGCAGCACCGGGACACGGACCTCGAGTTCGGCACCGGGCTCACGGGGATCATCGGCCACAACGGCGCGGGGAAGAGCACGCTGCTCGAGGCGATCGCCTGGGCCATCTACGGGATGGACGCGGCGCGCGGGACGCGCGAGTCCATCCGGTGGCGGCGCGCCAAGCCGCGCTCCGAGGTCAAGGTCGAGCTGGAGTTCGGGGTCGGTCCGCACGAGTACCGCGTGGTGCGCACGCTGTACGGCGCCGAGCTCTTCCTCGACGGCGCCGCGGAGCCGATGACGACCTCGCTCGCGGAGGTCAGCGACCGGCTGACGCGCGTGCTCGGGATGTCGCGCGACGAGTTCTTCAACACCTACTTCACCGGCCAGAAGGAGCTGGCGGTGATGGCGGCCATGAAGCCGACCGAGCGCGGCCAGTTCCTCTCCAAGCTGCTGGGCTACGACAAGCTGCGCCTCGCCCAGGAGCGCGTCCGGGCGCGGCGCGGGGCGCTCAAGGGCGAGCTGGGCGCGGTGGACCAGGGCCGGCCGGACCCGGCGGCGTTGCGCATCGCGCGGGAGCACGCGGCGGCGCAGGCCGTGGAGGCGGAGCGCCAGCTGGCGGTCGAGGTCGCGGCGCTGGGCGATGCGCAGGCGGCCCGCGATCGCCACGCGCCGGCGTTCCGCGCGCTGGCCGAGACGCGGGACCGCCACCTGGCGCTGGTCGCGGAGCGGCGGCTGATCGAGGAGCGGGTGCGTCAGGCGGTCGAGCTGGCGACGCGCCTCGCGACCGAGCACGCGGCGGCGGCCGCCGCCGCGGCCGAGCTGGGCGCGCTCCGGAAGGACCTCGAGCCGTACGCCGCGCTCAGGGCCGAGCTGGCGCGCCTGGAGGAGCTGGCGCGCGACGCGGCGCAGCGTCAGACGCTGGAGGCTCGGCTCGCGGAGGTGGCGCGCCAGCGCACGGAGGTGGACCGGCGCCTCGGACTCGCCCGCACGGCGGCGGGCGAGGTCCTCGCGCTGGCCGAGCGGCTCGACGCCGACAAGCAGCAGCAGGACGCGGTCGAGCGCGAGTATGAGGAGCGGCAGAACGCCTGGGTGCGGGAGCGGGCGGACGCGGAGTCGAAGCGGCAGGGGCTGCTCGATCAGTACCGGGACCTCGAGACGCAGCGCAAGCGTATCATCGAGGCAGGGCCCGAGGGCGCGTGTCCCACCTGCAGCCGTCCGCTCGGCAGCGAGTACGGATCGGTGCTGGAGCTGCTCGCGTCGCAGCTGGAGGAGGTCAGGCTGAACGGCCAGTACTTCCGCGCCCGGCTCGAGCAGCTGGCCGCCGCTCCGGCCGAGCTGGCGGCGCTGGACGAGCGGCGGCGGACGGCGCGGGAGGCGGTGGAGCGGGACGCGCAGGCGCTGGCGGTCGCGACCAGCTCGGCGCAGGAAGCGGTGGAGCTGGAGAAGGAGCTCGCGCGGCACGACGAGCGGGCGCGCGACCTGACCCAGAAAGTGCTGCGGCTCCAGAGCGGGTACGACGCCCGGCGGCACGAGGAGGCGCGGCGGCAGGTCGCGAGCCTCGAGCCGGCGGCCGCGCGCGCGGAGCGGGTGACGGCCGCCTCCGAGCGGGCTCCGCAGCTGGCCACCGAGTTGGAGGCGGCGGAAGCCCGCCGCGCGCAGCAGATCGAGGCGCTGGCCGGCGCTGAGCGGGAGCTGGCCGCTCTGCGCTTCACGGAGGACGCCTTCCAGGCGGCCGCGACCGAGATGCAGCGCCTCGACGAGGCGCTGCGGCGCCTCGAGCTCGACAACACGGTCGCGCGCGCCGAGGTCGCGGCTGCGGCCGAGCGCCTGCGGGCGGCCGAGCGGGCGGAGGCGGAGGCGGCGGCGCGCGCGGCGCACGCGGCGCGGCTCCAGGCGGAGCTGCGGCTGCACAATGAGTTGGACAGGGGGCTCGGCGATCTCCGGACGGAGCTCAACCAGGAGATGCGGCCCGAGCTGGCGGAGCTGGCAGGGGGGTTCATGAGTACGCTGACCGAAGGCCGGTACGACGAGATCGATCTCGACGAGGACTACCGGCCGACGGTCGTCGAGCACGGCGAGCCCTCACCCGTCATGTCGGGCGGCGAGGAGGATCTGACCAACCTGGCCCTCCGGCTCGCGGTGAGCCAGATGATCTCGGAGCGCTCGGGCCACCCGCTCTCCATTCTGGTGCTGGACGAGATCTTCGGCTCGCTCGACGAAGCGCACAGGACCCAGGTGGTCGAGCAGCTGCGTGCGCTGGAGAGCCGGTTCCCCCAGGTCGTGCTCATCACGCACATCGAAGGGGTCCGGGAGTCGGTGGACCGCGTATTGCGGGTCCGCTACGACGAGGCGAGCGGCGCGGCGGTGGTGGAGGAGGAGCGCGGGTCGCTGGCCGCGCTGAGCGCAGGGGGAGGGGGGAGCGGCGATGCGGATGTGGCAGCCTGAGCGCGCGGCCCGCGGGCCGCTGCCGGCGACGGAGAAGGACATCGCGGGGCTGAACCGGCTCTTCGCCGATGCCTTCACCGACCGGTACCGGCGCGACGGCCTCGTCGGGGTCCGGGTGCCGTTCCTCAACGGTGCCATCTGGCGCTACGCCATCGCCGACGCGGGCGAGGGCGCGATGCTCTGGCGCGACGAGTCGGACAAGGTCGTCGCGTTCAACATCGCCCACAAGTCGGGCACCGAGGGGTGGATGGGCCCGCTGGCCGTGCGGCCCGACCGCCAGCTCGCGGGGCTCGGCAAGGAGATCGTGATCGCCGCGGCAGACTGGCTCAAGGCGCAGGGCGTCACGACGCTGGGTCTCGAGACGATGCCGCGGACCGTGGACAACATCGGCTTCTACAGCCGGCTCGGCTTCGTCCCCGGCTTCCTCACGCTCACGATGACGCGCGAGGTGATGCGCGCGCAGGAGAACGCCCCCGCCTACGAGGTGCTCGGCGCGCTCGAGGCCAAGGAGCGCACCGCGCGGCTGCAGGAGATCGGGCGGTTCGTCTCGGCCCTCGCCCCGGGCTTCGATTTCTCGCGCGAAGTCGAGCTCACGCTCGACTTCGCGCTCGGCAACGTCGTCTCGGTGTCGAACGGCGGGCGTCTGTCGGGATTCGCGCTCTGCCACTCGGCGCCGCTGGCCGAGAGCGGAACGCGGGACGAGCTCCGCGTGCTCAAGATCGCGGCGACGTCGGACGAGACGCTGTGCACCGTGCTGGAGGCGGTCTCGAACTGGGCGGCCTCGCAGAACATCCGGCGCGTGGCCGTGCGCTGCCAGACCGCCTACCAGGGCGCGTATCGCGCCCTCATCGAGTGCGGCTTCCGGGTCCGCTGGTCGGACCTGCGGATGACGATGACCGGCTTCGACGAGCCCCGGCTGCGCGAGGGGATTGTGTGGAGCAACTGGGAGATTTGAGGCAACTGCTCAGAACTCTTCTAGCCGATCACTGCGTCTGCTTCGATTTCAACGAGCATCTTCGGGTCCACGAACCCCGAGATCTGCACCATCGTCGACGCCGGCCGGATCTCGCCGAACACCTCGCCGTGCGCCTTCCCGATGATGTCCCAGTCCTCGATGTCCTTCACGAACACGCGCGTCCGCACCACGTCCTTCATCGTGGCGCCCGCCTTGACGAGCGCGACCTCGATGTTGCGGAGCGCCTGCCGCGTCTGCACGTACGGATCGCCCGTGCCGACGATGTGCCCCTTCTCGTCGGTGGCCGTGGTGCCGGCCACGTAGACGGCGTTCCCCACGCGCACGGCGCGGGAGTAGCCGACCACCGGCTCCCAGCGCGTGCCGCTCGCGACATTCTGTCGCGCGGCGGCCATCAGGGGGACGCCGGGGCGGCGCCTGCCTTCGCGCCGCCGTAGTATGCCGAGGTCCGGTAGCCGGCCAGGGCGCGCGTCGCCAGCATCTTCACCAGGATCGCGAGCGGCACCGCCACCAGCACCCCGACGAAACCCAGCAGCACGCCGAACAGCGCCAGCGCGATCATCACCCAGACGGGGTTCAATCCGACCGACCCGCCGATGATGCGCGGCCCCGTGACAGCCTGGTCCAGCGCCGTCACCGCGGCGAAGACCACGACCAAC
The DNA here is from genome assembly GCA_963835535.1 of uncultured Gemmatimonadales bacterium. Classification (GTDB taxonomy): domain Bacteria; phylum Gemmatimonadota; class Gemmatimonadetes; order Gemmatimonadales; family JACORV01; genus Fen-1245. The sequence goes on along the minus strand of CAWIFL010000008.1, from coordinate 62,575 downwards.
TGGAGCAGCGCCGTCCCGATGTGGCCCGACGCGAGCGCGAGGAGGACGCCGGGGAGCATGCTGAGCGGCGGCCCGATCCACGGCACGAGGTTCCCGAGGCCCGCGCTCACCGCCATCAGCAGCGGCCCCGGGAAGCCGAGCAGGCCGAGCGCCAGGCCGATCAGCGTCGCCACCAGGGTCGCCTCGGTGAGCGTGCCGCGGACGTAGTGGCCGAGCTGCCCGTCGTACTCCTCCACGAAGCCCAGAATCTCGGCGCGCCGCGCCGGCGGCACGAGCCCGCCGAGCCACCCGGTGATCTTGTCCCACTTGTTCAGCAGGTGGAAGGTGACGACCGGCGTCACCACCACGTAGCCCACGACCATGAGGGCGAGCTTCACGCCCTTCCCGATGCCGACGACGCCGCTCCAGGCGCCCAGGGCGATGTCCGGCCACCGCTCCTGCAGGAGGGCGAGCAGGTCGCTCGGTTGGACGCTCCTGAGCTTGGCGACCTGCGCCTCGGTCAGCAGCGCCTGGTTGCTCGCGAGGAAGCTGGTGCGAACCCGGTCGAGCCAGTCGGCCAGCCGCGAGAACAGCACCGGAAGCTGCTGCGCCACCTGGACCACCTGCCGTACCAGCGCCGGCACCAACAGCACGAACAGCAGGACGAGCGCCGCCAGGAACGGCGCGACCACCAGCAGGCTTCCCAGCGGGCGCGGCACCCGGCGGTGCGCAAGCCACGAGACGGCGGGGGAGAGGAGGTACGCGAAGGCGAGGCCGAGGACGAACGGCGCCACCAGGGAGCCGGCGGCCCAGAAGAGCCAGAGCGCCATCAGCGCCGTCGCGAGGGCGAGCAGGCGGGCGACGTGCCGGTTCCGCCGCTCCGGCCACAGCGCCACCCAGAGCAGCGCGAACACCAGGAGCGGCGAGAGCACGTCGCGCACCGTCCAGAGCAGCAGCGCGACCAGGAGGACGGCGGGTGCGACCAGCCCCACGAGCCGCGTCCCGCGGCCCGCGATCCCCGTCCCGGTCCCGGCGTCCGGCGTCAGCATGCGGCCTACGCTACCACGCGGAACGGCCCGTCACAACCCGGCGGACGAGGAGGATGACGCCCGCCGCGAGGAAGAGGTGCGGCCAGCCCGCGGGGACGTGCAGGACGAACAGGAGAGTGATCCACGCCGCCAGGGACAGCAGGCCAAGCGCGAGCGACAGGTTCACGAGCACCTCATCCGTAGAAGTTGCGGGGCCAGGCGTGCTTCTTCAGCTCCTTGAGCAGGCCGGGCGACAGGCGACGCCCGTCCGCCACCGCGCAGTTCTCCCGCGCGTGCTCCGCCGTCCGCATCCCTGCGATCACCGTCCCCACCGCGTCGTGGCTCAGACAGAAGCGCAGCGCCCCCTCGGCGAGGGTCCTGGCCTCCTTGAGCAGCGCCGGCCGGAACGCTTCGACGCGCGCGGCGACCTGCGCCGGGCGGTCGCCCCGGAAGTAGCGGTGGCGCCAGTCGCCCGCGGGGAACGTCACGCCGGGCTTGACCCGGCCCGTGAGTCCGCCCTCATCCAGCGGCACGCGCACGATCACGCCGACCCGGCGCTCCGCGCACGCGGGCAGGAGCGCGTCCTCGGGCTGCTGGTCGAAGATGTTGTAGATGACCTGCAACACCTCGATCAGGTCGCAGTGCCGCACCGCCTCGAGCGCGCTCAGGGGGTCGTGCTCCGTGTTCGAGATGCCGACGTGCCGCACCGTCCCCGCCGCGATCAGGGACGACAGCACGCGCTCGACCTTCTTCCATTCGCTCTCCGCGAGCCATTCGTCCCGCCAGACGTGGAACTGGAGGATGTCCACCGGCCTGCCGAGATTCGCGGCGCTCGTCTCCGCGCACCGCTTCACGTAGTCCGCGGAGTAGACGCTCGCCAGCGTGGTGCCGGGCAGCGCGGGCCAGACGCGGTCCTCGGGCGGGATCTTGCTCGCCACGACGATCGTCTCGCGCCGCTGCGCCACCGCGCGTCCCACCAGCTTCTCGCTGTGCCCATCGCCGTATGCCAGCGCGGTGTCCACGACATTGACGCCGAGGTCGAACGCGGCGGCGAGCGCGGCGAGCGCGGCGTCGTCATCGCCTCCCTGCCACATCGCGCCGCCGATCCCCCAGGCGCCGAAGCCGATCTCGGACACTGTGTAGCCAGTGCGGCCAAGGTGACGAGTTTTCATGCCACGAGCGCTCCTCAATCCCTCGAGTGTCTCTTGACTCGCTTCCCGACGAATCCTATAATGCCCACAGACCTTTGGGAAACGGAGCGGAGAGACAAATTATTGAGCCAACAGGTCCGATGGTGGTCCCATATGCGCCGGCGGACGTCAGGCCCCTTCGGTGGGGTAGGCGGAACCCGATGTGCGGGGCCAGGGGTTCGATTCGGGCTTCAATAATCCTCTTCGCTCCTATGTGACGCCCCGGGCTCAGGCTCGGGGCGCTGCATTTCCGGGCTGGGGCCGCCGCCGTCCCGCGCGGACGACCTCGAGGAAGATCTTCGGCGCTGCGAACGGGCGCCGCCCCGCCAGCGTGAACGCGATCAGCCCGACCGACCAGAGGAGGTAGAGCGCCAGCACCTGGGCACGCCAGTGCGGCCGGAGGAACTGCGCCAGCCAGAGCACGAACAGCAGCGTCGCGTCCCACCAGTCGAACTTCATCTCCATCAGGAGCAGCAGCGCGAGGAGCGACTGCGCCAGCGTGAGCGCGATCTCCAGCTCCTGCGCCGGGTCGAACCGGAACGCGATGAAGCCGCCCCCGCCTCCGGCAGCCGCGTGCGACCAGCCGTAGACGAGCGGGATCATCGCGGCCAGGATCGTCCACTGGTTGATGTTGCTCGAAGCCAGATTCATCAGCGCCATGGGCGCCTTGTCCCCCCGGTGCGCCCAGTAGAACGCGGAGACCTTCTCCGGGAACTCCGAGAGGAACGGCGCCACCCACTGCACGAACACGAAGTCGCTCACGCCGAGCACCGCCGCGATCCCCAGCATGGACTCGAGGAACGGCCTTGCCGTGAGGTAGAGCAGGATGCCTCCCGCCGCGAACAGGCCGACGATCGCCGCGACCCGGCGCGTCCCGCCGAGATTGTACGCCCAGCGGGAGACGGCGGGCGCGTCGGCCAGCTCCTCCTCGTCGTGTGGCGGCACCCGGAGGAGGACGACCAGGTAGGCGAGGTAGAGCGCGATCAGGATGACCGCGTCCGCCCAGCCGATCGAGGCCTTGAGCCAGATCACGAAGAACCAGGCCAGCGGCGGGACCAGGCCCACGACCTCGATGGCGTGCTCGCGCTCCAGCACGATCGTCGGGAATCGCCCGCGCGTCTTGCGGCCGGAGAAGGCGGCCACGAAGTAGACCATCGGCCAGCCGAGGCCGATGAGGAGGCGGATCGCGCCGGTGAGGTTCGCGACGGCGAGGTGCATCCGGCCCGCGTCCTTCCCGGCGCTCCAGGCGATGACCGCCTCGACGGCGAACTCGGGGAGCGTCTGCAGCCACGCGAGGGCCGCGAGCGCCAGCCCCTGCGAAATGAGGAACTGCGCGGCCTCGGCGCCCCACGCGACGACGAACGCCGAGAGGAGCATCGAGGGGAAGGTCCAGAGCGCGGCGAGCGCCGCCGCGCCGACGGATGCGCCGGTCGCGAGGACGGCGCCGAGTGGCTTGACTGTCATGCGGACCGGGGCATTATCTCTCTTGGCCCGCGAAGTTAACGGCCGCTTTCCACCCGAACAAGCAATCCGCGCATGGGCCCACAGGTCGTCGTCACGCGCCGCGAGCACTTCAACGCCGCCCACCGCCTCTTCAACCGGGCCTGGTCGGACGCGGAGAACGCGCGCGTCTTCGGGCCGTGCGCCAACCCGAACTACCACGGCCACAACTACAACATCGACGTCTCGGTGACGGGCGAGGTGGACGCGGAGACGGGGTACGTGATAGACATCAAGGCGCTGAAGGCCCTGATCGAAGCGCGGGTCCTGAGCCGCCTCGACCACAAGAACCTGAACCTCGACGTCCCCGACTTCGCGGAGACCATTCCCACGGCGGAGAACATCGTGCGGTGGTGCTGGCAGCAGCTGGCGCCGGCCATCCCCCGCGGGCGCCTGTGCCGGGTGGTGCTGTGGGAGACGGAGCGGAACGTCGTGGAGTACACGGGAGGCTGACGTGGACCTCACCAAGGCGTCGTTCGAGGAGCTGATCGAGGAGACGCTGCGGCGGCTCGACGAGGATCCCGAGCGGCCGGGGCTGAAGAGGACGCCGCACCGGGTCGCGGCCTCGCTGCGCTGGCTGACGCGCGGATGCTGCATCGACGCGGAGAAGCTGGTGCGCGACGCGATGTTCGAGGAGCCGCACGAGAGCATGGTCCTGGTGCGGGACATCGAGCTGTACTCGATGTGCGAGCACCACATGCTCCCGTTCTTCGGGAAGGCGCACGTCGCCTACCTCCCGAACGGCCGGATCGTCGGCCTCTCCAAGATCGCGCGCCTCGTGGACGTGTTCGCGCGGCGGCTCCAGGTGCAGGAGCGCCTCACCGACCAGATCGCCGACGCGCTGCAGGGCACCCTCGAGCCGCTCGGCGTCGGCGTGGTGGTCGAGGCGTACCACCTCTGCATGATGATGCGCGGCGTCGAGAAGCAGCATTCGCGGACGGTGACGTCCGCGCTGCGCGGCGCCTTCCGCGACGACGAGCGCACCCGGAGCGAGTTCCTGAGGCTGGTGCAGAGCGGGTCCATCTTCCCGTGAGCGCGCCCCCGCTGTTCGGCCGCACGGCGGTGGTCTCCGGCGCGTCGCGCGGGATCGGGCTCGCCGTGGCGGACGAGCTGCGGGCCGCCGGGGCGCACGTGGTCCGGCTGGCGCGGAGCCTCGTGGACGCCGAAGCCGAGCGCCGCACCGACGTGCGCTGCGACGTCGGCGACCCGGACGCCGTGGCCCGGATGGCGCGGCGGGTCCTGGACGCGCACGGCGCGCCCGACGTCGTGGTCAACGCCGCCGGGGTCTTCCTCGTCAAGCCGCTCGTCGAGACGACGCCGGCGGAGTTCCGCGCCCAGCTCGACGGCAACCTGGTCGGACCGTTCCTGGTGCTGCGGGCCTTCCTCCCCGCGATGGCGCAGCGGGGCCGCGGGCTGGTCGTCACCATCGGGTCGGTCGCCGACCACGTGGCGTTCGCCGGCAACGCGGCCTACGGCGCGGCGAAGACGGGCCTCAGGGGCCTCCACGCCGTCCTGCAGAAGGAGCTGAGGAAGAGCGGCGTGCGCGCCACCCTCGTCTCGCCGGGCCCCGTGGACACCGCGATCTGGGACGCGGTGGACCCCGACGCGAAGCCGGGCTTCACGCCGCGCTCCCGGATGCTCCGGCCCGAGGACGTCGCCGAAGCGGTGCTGTTCGTCGTCACGCGGCGGGACGAGGTGGAGATCCCCGAACTCCAGATCGAGCCGAGGTCGTGATGGGCCGTGCCGGACGCAGGGTGTGGGTCGCTCCCGTGGTGGCCGCGCTGTCGCTGGCGGCCGTCGCGCGGGGCGCCGCGCAGGGAACCCAGCTGCCGCCGCTCCCCGACTCGAGCGGCTGGGGCGTGCACGTCCTCACCCTCGCCCGCGGAAGCGACGGCGCGGTCTGGGTCGGGACGTACGGCGACGGGATCTACGTGCTGCGGCCGGGCGCGCAGGCGTGGGAACGTTTGCGCGCGGAGAGCGCGCCGGTGCAGGCCTTCGCCTTCGGCCCGCGCGAGGACGTCTGGTACGGGACGGCCGGGCACGGGTGGGGGATGTCGCGGGACGGCGGGCGCACCTGGCGCTCGTGGGACGCGCGGGAGCTCGGCGCCAAGTGGCAGTACGTGGCGCCGAACGGCATCGCGCTCCGCGGCGACACCGTGTTCGTCGGCACCACGGACGGCATCCGCTACACGCGCGACCGCGGCGCGAGCTGGTCCGCCATAGCCGACACCGGAGTCGGCGCCCTGCCGAGCGCCTACGTGGTGGCGCTGGCCGCCGCGCGCGATACCGGACTCTGGGTCTCGACCCTGAAGGGCGTGGGGCAGTGGCGCCCGCGCACACCGTTCCAGCCGATGGACCCGGCCCCCGTGCCGGTGCTGGGCCAGCGGATCCGCGCGATCTTCGTGGTCCGCGGGGAGAAGGCCGTCGTCCCGGTGGTGCTGGGCGGCGAGCAGTGCCTGGGGAGCCTGAGGCCGAAGCGGCGGACGGAACCGGCCGTCTGGCAGTGCGTCGGCATGCTGATGCGCGGCGCCCCGCCCGAAGGCCGCGTGGTGCGCGAGCTGGGCGGATGCGACGGCATCATGTGCGCGGGCGCGACCAGCTCGGGCGCCATCCGGATGCAGCGCCTGCTGGGCTTCGAGATGTACGCGCCCGAGACGACGGCACGATCGCGCGACGTGTACGCGGTGCTGTCGCCGCAGGCAGGCCAGCCGGGAGACACGCTCTTCGGCACCGCCTGCGGCTTCCTCCGCGCGCAGCCGGAGGCCTGCCTGATGCACGGCGACACGATCGGCGTGAAGGCCGCGGCCGCGCTCCCGCACGCCTTCTTCGCCCGCCCGATCGCGCCCGCCGACCAGCCGTTCCTCGACCAGACGGACCCGTACGGCGCTGTCGCGGGTGACGGCCCGGAGCCGGGCGCCGTGTTCGACGAGCCCGAGGACACGCCGGTGCTGGCGATCGGCCCGGGCGTGGTCGTGTACGCGGGTTCGGCGGAGCAGGCAGGCCTCGTGGTGGCCATCCGCCACGACACGACGCTCACCGTGGGCGGGCGGCGGATGGTGCTCTTCTCGACCTACGCCCACAACGCGCGGGTGCTGGTGACGGTGGGCCAGCGCGTGACGCGCGGTCAGCCGATCGCGCGGTCGGGCATCAGCGGGCGCACGACGCACGCGCACCTGCGCCTGGAGGTGCACGTCGCGCCGACGGACGATGCCAGGGCGATCGTGGAGGCGGCGCGCTTTCCGGCGTTCGCCGCCAATCCGGAGCTGTGGATCGATCCGCTGCCCGGCACCGGCGTCGTGGCGGGGCAGGTGTGGGACTCGAGCGGTGCGGCGGTGCGGGGGGCGCGGATCTACGGGCTAGTCAAGCCGGAGCCGCAGGAAGCGCCCTTCAGCTATGCGGAGACGTACGCCGACCGGGCACACCCCGACCCGGTCCTGCACGAGCACTTCGCCGTGGGCGACGTGCCGGCCGGCGAGTACGACCTCGGCGTGACGATCGGCGGGCAACGCGTGATCCGGCACGTCCGCGTCGAGGCCGGCAAACTCACGTGGGTGGAGTTCAGACCCTGAGGAGAACGAAGAACAGGGATCGTGTTCATAGAGCTTACTGAGATTCTCCGCTGCCCGCGCGGGCACCCGGAGTCCTATCTGGTTGCGGCGCCGATCGCGATGGACGGCCGGCGGATCGTCCGCGGCGTCATCGGGTGCCCGGAGTGCCAGGCGGAGTTCCCGATCGTCGACGGCGTCGCGTACTTCGCGGCGCGGCCGAAGACCGTCCAGCCGCCCGCGGCCGCCCCCTCCTACGACGTCGCGGCGCTGACCGCCTTCCTCAACCTCGGCGGCCCGGGGGGGTACGCGGTCCTGGCCGGCACCGTGGCCCGGTTCGGCCCGGAGATCGCGCGGGCCGTCCAGGGTGTCCATTTCGTGGCCGTGAATCCGCCGCCGGGCGTGAGCGCCGGGCCGCAGCTCTCCGTGCTGGTCGCCGGCGCGCTCCCGATGAAGTCGTCGGCCGTGCGCGCCGTCGCGCTCGGCGCCGACCACGCGGCGGCCGACTGGCTGCGCGAGGCGACGCGCATCCTTCTGCCCGGCCTCCGCCTGGTGGTGGAAGACGAGCGCGCCGGCCCGGAGGGCATCTCCGAGCTGGCGCGCGGCGGCGGCCTGTTCGTCGGCGAGAAGGGGCGGAGCTAGTCCACCATCGCCGGGGCGTGCTCCTGGTAGAGCGCGTCGATCTGCCGCTGGTACTTCTTCTCCACGATCCGCCGCCGCACCTTGAGCGTGGGCGTCAGGTCCCCGTTCTCGATCGTGAAATCGTTCTCCAGCAGCAGGATCTTCTTCGGCGTCTCGTAGCTCGCCAGGTCGGGGAGCATCCCGAAGACCTCGCGCTCCATCTTCGCCTGCACCTCGTTTCTCAGGATCAGCCCGCGGTGGTCGGCCCAGACGAGCTCTTTGTGCTTGGCCCACCGCTCGAGGTGCTCGAAGTTGGGCACGACCAGCATGACGCAGAACTTCCGCCGGTCGCCGAGCATCACGGCGTTCACGACGAACTTGTTCTTCTTGACCATCTGCTCGATCGGCTGGGGCGCGACGTTCTTCCCGCCGGCGGTGACGATCAGGTCCTTCTTCCGGTCGGTGATCCGCAGGCACCCGTCCGCATCGAGCTGCCCGATGTCGCCGGTGTGGAACCAGCCTTCGGGGTCGATCGCCTCACGGGTCGCTTCGGGCTTGTTGAAGTACCCCCGCATCACGTGCGGCCCGCGCGTGAGGATCTCCCCGTCCGGCGCGATCTTCACCTCGACGCCCGGGATCGCCGGTCCGACGGTGCCGATGCGCGGCCGCTCGAGGAGGTTCACGCAGATCACGGGCGAGGTCTCGGTGAGCCCGTACCCTTCGAGGATCGGGAGGCCGGCCGCGTAGAAGAATTTGGCGATGTCCGCCGGGAGCGGCGCCCCGCCCGAGACGAAGAACCGGATCTTCCCGCCGGTCCGCGCCCGCAGCTTGGAGAAGACGAGGCGCTGGGCGATCCGGTACTGGAGCGCGAGCGGCCCCGGCACGGCCTCGCCGGCGAGCCGGTGGTCGGCCCACCGGTCGGCGACCGCGCGCGCCCAGAAGAAGATCCGCTTCTTCAGCGCGCCGCCGGCCAGCGCGTTCTCCAGCACGCGTGCGTACATCTTCTCGTAGAGCCGCGGCACCGAGAGCACCACCGTCGGGCTCACCTCGACGAGGTTCTGCGGAACGGTGTCGATGCTCTCGGCGTAGTGGATCGTCGTGCCGGCTTGCAACATCACGTAATGGCCGGCCATCCGCTCGAAGATGTGCGACAGCGGCAGGAAACTCAGGCACGAGTCGGTCGGCCCGATCCGCAACACCTCGAGCGCGTTGATCACGTTCGACCGGATGTTGTCGTGCGTCAGCATCACGCCCTTCGGGTCGCCCGTCGTGCCCGACGTGTAGATGATCGTGGCCAGGTCGTCGGGCTTCGCGCTCAGCGCCTCGTCCTTGAACGTGCGGCCCTCGCCGGCGCGCTCCGCCTCGGCGCCCATCCGGTACAGCTCCGCCAGTCCGAGCACGCCCGGGCCGGTCGCGTCCTCGTCCATCGCGACCAGGTGCCGGAGCGCGGGCAGCTGCGAACGCACCTCGAGGATCTTCGCGAGCTGCGGCGCCGTCGACACGAAGATCGCCGTGGCGCCGGAGTCGTTCAGGATGTACACGAGCTGCCTGGCCGGGAGCGTCGGGTAGATGGGGACGTCGATGGCGCCGATCGCGAGGCAGGCGAAGTCGGCCACCAGCCAGCCGGGCCGGTTCTCCGAGAGGATCGCCACGCGGTCGCCGCGCCGGATGCCGAGCCGCTTCAGCGCCAGGCCCGCGCGGGTCACGCGCTCGAGCAGCTGCGCGTGGGTCAGCGAGCGCCACGGGGCGCCGGCGGGCTTGCAGCACACCGCCCGCGGCTTGTGTCCGTGCCGCTCCACGGCGTCGTAGAACAGCTGCGTCAGCGTGCCTTTGGGGGATGGCTCGGTCACGCGCCCCTCCTCTGCCAGCGGTCTACTGGAACCGGACGACGAACAGGATCGGCGACCCGTGGACCACCGTGCCGTTGGCGCGGCTCGCACTCGCCTGCACCACGACCGAATCGGGCTGCGGCCCCGGGCCGCGCCGCTTGATGCCCACCGACGCTACGCCGCCCGAGGTCGTCACCGTGTCCGCCAACGTCGCGAGGGTGTCGTTCTCGAACCCCACGGTCGCTGCGGCGGGGCTCGCAAACGGCGGAGACACGATGGTGAAGACGACGGGGTAGCCGCTGAGGCCGATCGCCTGATGGGTGGTGTCGGTCCGGAGGTCGAGGAGGTGCACGACCAGCTGCCTGGACACCGAATCCGCCGCGGCCACGGTGTCGGGGGTGAGCGAGTCCACTGCGAGCGAGTCGGGCGCCCGCACGACCGTCACCGCGAGCGGATCCGAGCGCAGGTTACCCGAGGTCGCGATGACGCGCGCCGGGCCCGGCTGCAGACCGATCAGGCGCACGGGGAGGGTGTCAACCGCCAGGGTGTCGGGGTTCAGCGAGACGACCTGCACCGGCGCGCCCGGGATCGTGTCGCCCGCGTGGTCGAGGACGGCCACGGTGATCGGCACCGTGTCGAACTCCTGGACCGTGAGGGTCGAGGTGAAGTGCGGGAACGGGAGGATGAACTCGATGGCCAGCGGAGCGTTGGCGTCGCTCGAGATGCTGGAGCAGTGGGTTCCCAGCACTGCGAGCGCGCACGCCACGGCGGCCGTGGCGCGGCCCCGCTTCAAGCGCCTTCCAGGCCCGCGGTGCGCTGAGGTGTGGCGGGGGCGCCGAGATCCACCAGCGCCTGCTCGGCGTATCCGATCCACTTCTGCGCGTCCACGCCGCGCGGCGGGTTGCCGAGGAACGCCTTGAGATGCTGCGTGGCGCCGTCCGCGTCGCCGCGCTTCATCAGCAGGAACGCGAGTCCGTAGTGCGCGCCCGCCAGCGTCGCGTCGGCCTCGAGGGCCTTGCGATAGTGGCGGATCGCGTCGTCCACCTTGCCCGTGCGGCTGAAGGCGATCGCCAGGTTCTGGAGAATCCGCGGCTCGTTGGGATGGTCCCGGAGGGCCAGCCGGTAGCTGGTGATGGCGGCGTCATAATCGCCCTGGCGCTCCAAGGCGAGGGCTTCGTTCAGGTAATCCAGGCGCTGCGGCTTGACGGTTCGGTCTGCGAAGGCTTGGCTGCCCAGGAGACGCCGGAAGAGACCCATGGATTGCGAAGATAGTAATCGGCCAACCGCTTGGCAACGGCCAACCTAGGGGTTATGGTCCCGGTGCCGGGTGTCAGGTGTCGGGTGCCGGGTGCCACAGGAGCACCCAGAGCTTCCCGTGCCGGCCCCGGTCAGCCCTGACACCCGATCCCCGACACCCAACACCTTCAGGCCCCTATGCCGCGCTCGCCCAAGTCACCCCAGCCCCGCGCCGTGATGGAGGTGGACTGGCCGTTCTTCGGCGAGCTCTGCCGCGGCCTCGCGCTGAAGGTCGCCCGGGACTACGAGCCCGACCTGGTGGTGGGGATCGCCCGCGCCGGCGTCATCCCGGGCGCGGTCATCGCCAGCATCCTCCGCTGCGACTTCGCGTCCATCGCCCTCCGGCGCGAGCACGAGGGCGAGGCGCCGGCGCTGGTTTCCCGCCCGAGCTTGAGCCCGAAGGGGCGGAAGGTCCTGCTGGTGGATGAGACCTGCGATTCGGGCGACACGATGCGGCTGGCGGCCTCGGTGATGCGCGAGGAGGGAGCCAAGGCGCTGAAGACGGCGGTGTCCTTCAGCACCGACGCGTACAAGCCCGACTACGTCGCCATGCAGACGAAGGCGTTCATCATCCTCCCGTGGGATCGCTGGGTGATCGCCGACGGCGAGCTGGTGGTGCGGCCCGACTACGAGGACGCTCTGAGGGAGGCGGGAAGCCCGGACGTGGCGCCGCGCCGGCGCGGAGGCAAGGCCGCGAAGTGAGTCGCGCCGACGGGATGCGCGACCGGCTCGCCGAGGCCCTCAAGCGCTCCCGCGCGGAGTATGCCGAGGTGCGCTTCGAGCGCTCCTGGGCCAGCCGCGTGTCGTTCCGCGGCAAGCGGCTCGAGGTCGCGGCCGAGAGCGCGGATGCCGGCGGGTGCGTCCGGGTGCTCGTGAGGGGGCGCGGCTGGGGCGTCGCGTCGTTCACCACCCTGGACGACCTGCCGCAGATGGTCGCCGCGGCCGAGGAGATGTCGCGGGCGGTCGTCCTGGACGAGCCGCTCCGCCTGGCCGAGGTCCCGCCGCGCGTGGACGAGGTCGTTCCGGCGATCGACGGCGACCCCCGCGACGTGCCGCTGGCCGACAAGCGGAAGTTCCTCGAGCAGCTGAACGCCGTGCTGCTCGCCGCCTCGGCGAAGATCGCCGACACCCAGTCCGGCTACTACGACGCGCGCACCGACTGGTACTTCGCGAACAGCGAGGGGACGTGGCTGCACGAGGTGCGGCCGGAGATCGGCGTCTCCGCCCTCGCCACGGCCCGCGACGGCGCCACGATCGAGCGCTATCTCGACTCCGTCGCGTACCGGAAGGGCTGGCGGAGCGTGCAGGGCCTGGAGCCGATGTTCGCGGGCGTCGCTTCCAAGGCCGTGGAGCTGCTGGCCGCGCCCTCGGTCCGCGGCGGGACCTACCCGGTCGTCCTCGATCCGCGGCTGGCGGGCGTGTTCGTGCACGAGGCGTTCGGCCACCTGTCCGAGGCGGACTTCGTCTACGAGAACCCGCAGGCGCGGGAGATGATGACGCTGGGCCGCCGCTTCGGCAGCGACATCGTGAACATCGGCGACGACGGGAGCGCGGCGGGGCTCCGCGGCACCCTGCCGTACGACGACGAGGGCACGCCCACCCGGCGCAACGAGCTGATCCGGAACGGGATCCTGGTGGGGCGCCTGCACTCGCGCGAGACCGCCGCCGCGATGGGGGAGCAGCCCACCGGCAACGCGCGGGCGATCTCCTTCCGCCATCCCCCCATCGTCCGGATGACGAACACCTACATCGAGGGCGGCAGCGGGACCTTCGAGGACCTGATCGCGGGCGTCAAGCTCGGCGTGTACGCGCTCGAGATGATGGGCGGCCAGACCTTCCTCGAGAACTTCAGCTTCTCGGCCGCGTACGGGTACATGATCCGCGACGGCCGGGTGGCCGAGATGGTGAAGGGCATCGTCCTGGCGGGGAACCTCTTCAAGTCGCTGCAGAGCATCGATCGCCTGGCGGGCGATTTCCGCTGGAACCAGGTCGGGGGCGGGTGCGGGAAGGGGGGCCAGTCGCCGCTGCCGGTGACCGAGGGCGCGCCGCACGTGCGGTTCGCCGAGCTGCTGGTCGGGGGCGAAGTCGGCGGCTAGCGCGCCGGTGGTGCGACCCGCCGTCCTGGACGTCCGGGATCTGCGGAAGGCCTACGGCCGGACCGTGGCCGTGGACGGCGTTTCCTTCGACGTGCGTCAGGGCGAGATCCTCGGACTGCTCGGTCCCAACGGCGCCGGCAAGACCACCACCATCAATATGGTGCTCGGCGTGCTCGCGCCGGATGCGGGGACGATCGGGATCGACGGCGTGGACCTCGCGGCGCACCGTTCCGAGGCGATCGAGCGGACCAACTTCGCGGCCGTCTACGCGCCGCTCCCCGGCAACCTCACCGTCGAGCAGAACCTCCGGATCTTCGGGATGCTGTACGGCGTGGCCGGCCTCACGGAGCGGATCGGCGAGCTGCTGGCGACGTACGATCTCGAGCGGTTCCGCCGCACCCGCTGCGGCGTGCTCTCCTCCGGCGAACAGACGCGGGTGAGTCTGGCGAAGGCGATGCTCAACCGCCCGCAGCTCCTGCTCCTCGACGAGCCGACGGCGAGCCTCGATCCGTCCAGCGCGCGCGAGGTCCGCGCGCGGATCCGGGAGGCGGCCGCGCGCGGCACGGGCGGCGTGCTGTGGACCTCGCACAACATGCACGAGGTCGCGGAGGTCTGCGACCGCGTGCTGTTCCTCTCGAGGGGGCGCCTCCTGCTGGCCGGCGACCCGCGGGCGCTGCCGCGCGAGCACGGCAAGGCCAACCTCGAGGAGCTGTTCATCACCGTGGCCCGCGAGCCGCTCACCCTCGAGGGGGCCCTGCCGTGAGGGGGCGCCGTGTCGCCGCCGTCGCGCTGCGCCAGTGGTTCCTGATCCGCGGGAGCATGTCGCGCATCGTCCCGTTGTTCGCGTGGGTCGTGGTGGACGTGGTGCTGTGGGGCTTCATCACGCGGTTCCTCAACTCCTTCCCGAGCACGCTCTACGACTTCGTCCCGGCCGTGCTCGGCGCCGTGCTGCTGTGGGACTTCCTGACGCGCGTGATGCAGGGCGTGACGATGGCGTTCTTCGAGGACGTCTGGGCGCGGAACTTCCTCAACGTCTTTGCGACGCCGATCCGGATCTCCGAGTACGTCGGCGGCCTCGTGACGTCGAGCATCGCGACCTCCGCGGTGGGGCTCGTCGTCATGGTCCTCGTCGCCGCGCTGGCGTTCCATCTGCACTTCCTGACGTACGGCCTGCTGCTGGGGCCTTTTCTGGGCGTGCTCTTCCTGTTCGGGATCGCGCTGGGGATCATTGGCATCTCGATCGTGCTCAGGCTCGGGCCGGCCGCCGAGTGGTTCATCTGGCCGCTGCCCGCGATCATCTCGCCGTTCGCCTGCGTCTTCTACCCGCTCACCACCCTCCCGCCGTGGATGCGGGGCGTGGCGCGCGCCCTGCCGCCTACCTACGTCTTCGAGGGGCTGCGGGCCATCGTGCTCAAGCGGCCCGTGCCGGTCCAGTCGCTGCTCCCCGGAGCGCTGCTGGCGGCGCTCTACGTCGGCCTCGCCTGCCTGCTGTTCGTGCGGGTGCACCGGTACGCCGTCCGCACCGGTCTCGTCGGGCGCTACAGCGCCGAGACGGTGAGTTGAAGCAGCAGAGTCGCGTCGCGGGCTACGCCTTCGCCCTGGGCGCCGGCGCCCTCTGGGGCACGACGGGCCCCCTCTCCACGGCGTTGTACAAGGAGGGGGAGGCGATCACCGGCATCGGCTTCTGGCGCGTTCTCCTCGGCACGCTCGCCGTGGCGGCGTACGCGCTGGTCTTCCGGCGCGACCTCTTCAAGGTGGACCGGCGCGGTCTGCTGCTGGTCGGGCTCGGCGGCGGTGCGCTGGTCGCGCTGTTCGAGGTGGCCTACCAGTTCGCGATCGCGGGCGCGGGAGTGGCGAGCGCGGCGGCGCTGCTCTACACCGCGCCGTTCCTCGTGGCCCTGCTGGCGCGGCCGCTCCTGGGCGAGGCGCTGACCACGCGCCGGCTCCTGCTCGCGGCCGTGGTCGGCGTTGGGGCGGTGTTCGCGGTGCAGGGCGGCTCCCACGGCGCCAACCTGGCCGGCGTCACGACGCCGCGGCTGGCGTTGGGCGTCGCGGGCGGGCTGCTCGCGGCGCTGAGCTACGCCGGCACGACGCTCCTCGCCCGCTTCGCCGTCCCGCGCTACGGCGTGATGAAGGTGCTGCTGCTCGAGATCGCGGGCGGCACGCTCCTGCTCGGCATCATCCTCCCCCTGGCGGGCCGTGCGCCCGTGCCGCCGGCGACGGCGGGCGGCTGGCTCTACATCGTGGCGCTGGTCGTCGGCACGGTGATCCTGGCCAACGTCTTCTTCTTCTCCGCCACCCGCCGCATCGAGGCCGCGCCCACCGCCGTCGCGGCCACGATCGAGCCGGTGGTGGGGACGCTGCTCGCGCTCGCCCTCTTCTCCCAGCGCCTCACGGCGATCGGCTGGCTGGGCCTGCTGATGGTGGTGGGCGGCGTGGCGGCCGGCTACCACGAGGAGGCGCAGGCCGGCCACGCCGCCGAGCCCGCCTAGCTCCCGGGCCTGACCGCCGTGTAGCTGGCGAACAGGTGCATGGTGATCTGAAAGTCCACCACGTCCCCGGGCTGGAGCATCTCCTCACCGGCCCTCACCAGGTGGTCATTCGTTCCGGTCGGCTGCGCAACGAACTCGACCGTGGCGCCGCACCCCAGAAATGCCTGCGGGAGCACGTAGTGGCTGACGAGTCCGGGATACGCGAGGCCCAATCGGTGTTGGGTGCCGCACGCGATCGCGTAGACCTCGGCCGGCATCGCGTAGCTGTTGGTGACGTTCACGCGCACGGGCGGGTCGTCGGGCGTCACCGCGGCGGTGCGGGAGGCGGCGCCGCGGCCGGTGGCGCAGGCCGCCAGGGCAAGCAGCGAGGCCATTGCCGCGAGGATCGCTTTCGGTGACATGGCTTCCTCCGGGGGTGCGGCCGGGGTGTTCCCTGTCCCGTGACCGGGAGCCGCGAGCCGGCCTGGGCTCGCGGTCCAAGGTGAGAGGCAGGCGTCGCGGCCCCGCCGGGGCGAGACGCGCATGCGACCGAAACGTTGGTGCGCGACGGCCGCTCCTGCTAGAGCAGCCGACGGGAATCCCAGGCAGAACGGTCCGTGATCTCCAGCAGGTTGAACTGGCCGGCTTCTTGCGAGCGACACGTTGGCGGAGGGGAGTTCAACCCGGAGGTCGCCAGATGAATGCCCAGTTCCAGAAGGAGTTCCAGCGGAAGTGGAAGAAGTATTTCCCCGGCGCCGAGCTGCCGGTGGCGTACTTCTACACGGACGAGGTGAGCGCGAAGGACGCCAAGGACAGCAGGGACGAGGAGCACTGCATCATCGCCGCGTTCGACCGCGTTCGCCGGGGCCACACGTTCGTCTACCACAAGGACAGCCCGGGGTGCCCGGGCTGGGCGCGCCACACCGGCTTCTCCCAGCGGCTCAGTCCCACATTCGAGTACTTCCTGTCGTACGGCATCCCGGGGGAGGTCGAGGGCGAGCGGTACAAGAAGACGCCGGAACTCGCCAGGGCCCACACGGAGAACCACCCGGGGTTCGAGGCGCCCGGCAAGTACATGGTCATCAAGCGGTGGGACAAGTTCGCCGAAGCCGAGGAGCCGTTCGGGGTGATCTTCTTCGCGACGCCGGACGTGCTCTCGGGCCTGTTCGCCCTCGCGAACTACGATCGCTCGGACCCGCACGGCGTGATCGCGCCGATGGGCTCGGGCTGCGCGTCCATCGTCCTCTACGTCTGGGAGGAAGCGCACACGGAGGCCCCGCGCTGCGTGCTGGGGATGTTCGACGTCTCGGCGCGGCCTCAGGTGCGCCAGGGCAGGCTGACCTTCGCGATGCCGTTCAGGCGCCTGGAGCAGATGGTCGCCAACATGGACGAGAGCTTCCTGATCACCGGGTCGTGGAAGAAGGTGCGCGGGAGGATCAAGCAGGCGGCGGCCTAGCGCTGCACCTCGGCCCAGCGGAAGCAGGTGACGAGGTGATCGTTGACCATCCCCGTCGCCTGCATGTGTGAGTAGACGATCGTCGAGCCGACGAAGCCGAAGCCGCGGCGCTTCAAGTCCTCGCTGAAGACGTCCGACTCGCGCGTGCGCGGCGGCATGCCCCTGTGGGTGCGCCGGTGATTGACGCGCGGTTTCCCGCCCACGAACCGCCATTGGTAGGCGTCGAAGCTCCCGAACTCCTCGAGCACCCGGAGGAACGCCTGCGCGTTCTTCACGGCGGCCTGGATCTTCTGCCGGTTGCGGATGATCCCGGCGTCCTCGAGCAGCGCCGCGATCTTCCGGCGGTCGTACCGCGCGACCTTCTCGGGATCGAAGCCGTCGAAGGCGCGCCGGAAGTTCTCCCGCTTGTTCAGGACCCCGCTCCAGGAGAGGCCGGCCTGCATCCCCTCCAGCACCAGGAACTCGAAGAGGGCGCGGTCGTCATGGAGCGGCGTGCCCCATTCGACGTCGTGATATTCGCGCATCAGGTCGTTGCCGATCCAGGCGCAGCGCTTCCTGCCGTCGTCCATCGTCGTGCCGGTGAGTGGGGTCCGCCAAGCTACTGCGGCGGGCCGGGGTTTGGAAGTTGCCCTCGGCGCGCTACCTTTTCCCGCCGATGATCGAGCGCGTGCTGGAGCTGGCCAGGCGGAGCCGCCGCTTCGAGGGGTTCGACCTGCTCTTGAGGGACGAGAGCCAGGTGAGCCTCAAGTTCGAGTCGGGCCGGCTCAAGGAGACGGCGCTCCGCCAGGAGGCCGGCCTCAACTTCCGCGGCGTGAGCCGCGGCAAAGTCGGGATCGCGGGCACCACCGACCTCTCGGGCGACGCGGCGCTGGAGGACCTGCTGCGGCGGGCCGGGGCGTCGGCGGAGCAGGGAGAGGAATGCGCGCTCGCGTTCCCGGGCCCGTCGCGCCTGCCCGACGTTTCGCTGTTCGACGACACCGCGGCGGGGATGGACGTCGAGCACCTGGCGGAGCTGGGCCGGCGCGTCGTCGCCCAGCTCAAGCGCCCCGGGTGGCAGGTCACGGCCTCGGTGGACCGCTACGTCGAGACCACGAGCTTCGGCAACTCGGCCGGGCAGGCGTTCAAGAGCCGTGCGACGGCGATCTCGGTCGGCGCGGAGGTCACGCAGGTCAAGGGCGACGACGTCCTCATGGCCTACGACGACGTGACGGGCGCCGGCGTGCCGAGCGAGGCGGAGCTGGACAGGGTCGCGGCGAGCGTGATCAGGCACATCGACCGCGGGCAGAAGATCGTCGCGCCCCCCGAGGGGAAGCTGCCGGTGCTGTTCACCCCGCATGGATGCGCCGCGGTGCTCCTCCCGCTGCATCAGGCGCTGTCGGGCAAGACGGTGCTCCAGGGGATCTCGCCGCTGGGCGGCAAGCTGGGCGAGGCGTTGTTCGACCCGGCGTTCGACATGACCGACGATCCGCTCCTGTCGAGCCGGGTGGGCAGCCGCCCCGCGGACGACGAGGGGATGCCCTCGGCGCGGCTCCCGCTGATCGAGCGCGGGACGCTGCGGGCGTTCGTCTACGATCTGGAGACGGCGGCGCGCGCCGGCACCGCCTCCACGGGGCACGCCCGCCGCTCGACCTTCGGCAAGCCGGGGATCAGCTTCTCCAACCTCGTGATCAAGCCCGGCACGGCGAACGAGGACGCGCTCCTCAAGGCGATGGGGCACGGCCTGGTGGTGGACGAGCTGATCGGCGTGGGGCAGGGGAACGTGATCAGCGGCGCGTTCAGCCACCCGGTCGCGCTCGCCTATCGCGTGGACGGTGGCGAGATCACGGGGCGCGTGAAGGACGCGGCGGTCGCGGGCAACAGCTACGAGCTCTTGAAGCGCATCCGGATGATCGGGAGCGCGGCGAAGTGGCTGGGCGGGAGCCAGCTCGTGCCGCCGCTGCTCCTGGATGCCGTCAACGTGGCCAGGAGATAGCTACACGCCGCTTCTGGCCTCCGCCGCCGCCAGCCAGCCGCGCTTGAGCTGCGCCTCCGGCACGCTCGTCAGGTACGGCTTGATGTCGAGGATGGGTGTGCCGTCCAGCATGTCGAGACCGCGCACGCGCAGCCGGGTGCCCTCGCGGCCGAGCAGGCGCACGACCGTCAGGCCGATGGGATTCGGCCGGTAGGGGGCGCGCGTCGCGAACACGCCGTGCGGGCGGTCGTCGGTCGGTGGAGTGCCCACCAGCTCCGAGCGGTCGGCCTTGTGAAAGACCCAGATGACGTAGAGGTGGCTGAACCCTTCGATGTCCGTGAGGCCCGCCTCCAGGTCGGACCGCACCTCGAGCGTCCCTTCCGCATCGTGTTTCGCCCCGGGGCCCATCGGGATCTCGGCGCGGTCCGTGAACGGCGAATGGACGGTGCCGATCGGGCGCATGGAATACGTGGTGTCACGTCGCTTGGTCATGCCGAAGAACTGGCAAGGTTTGGTCCGCATCCGCAAGACTGGCAACTGGCAACCACTGGCCACTTGCCGTCTGGCAACTGTCCTGAGCACTGCCCTCCTGCGAACTACTTCCTTCGCGAGATGTTGAACGGCGCCGCGCGCTCACCTCGTGCGGCACTGGCGATCAGCTGAGCCAACCGCCGCGCGCGCGTCTCTTCGCTTCTTCGCGCTCATCACCCACCACGCCGCGGTGCGGCGGTACCACGGCGCCTGCGCGGAGAACCAGGTCCAGGCGCGCCGGTCGGCCTTGAACGCCTTGACGAACGTGGAATCGAGCTCTCGCGGCGCGGTTCTCGAACGAGTAGAGCTCCGCCTGCTTCGGATTGCGGGCCTCGAACGCGCTGGAGGCCGGCGGGCTGCATCCGCCCCTCGGCCTTCAGCTCGTTCACTCGGCCGATGTTGACCCGGCTCCAGGTGCTCTCCGCCTTGCGCGGCGTGAAGCGGACGGTGTAGCTCGTCGCGTCGTGGTTGCGCCGGACCCCGTCGATCCAGCCGAAGCAGAGCGCCTCGTCCCGCGCCTCGGGATACGTGATGCTCGGCTTGCCGGAGCCGACGTGGCGGAAGCCGACGAGCAGCTCGCGCTGTGACGTGGTGGCGCTGCCAGCCAGGTGCGGAAGGCAGCCTGCGTCCTGAAGAACTTCGGGGTGGTCATCGGCGGAAACGATCGGGGGCCGGAGCGCGCGACGCAACGCCCCGACCCCCAACGCCCTCGGCTGCGAAGGAGCTTACATGCCCCTGCGCGCCGTCGGCGGCAGCAGGTTGTTCAGCCGGAGGTAATTCGCCAGCTGGCTGTAGTGGTCCGCCCAGTCCCCGACCGTGATGAGGACCATGTTGGCCCGCACGAACTTCCCGCGGCCGAAGCCCGGCACCGAATCGGCCATCTGCGCGTCGGTCACGGAGGCGAACGACGACCGGCAGAAGTCGAAGCTCGCCCGAAGGGCGGCCATCAGCGCCTCCTTCGTGGAGGACGCGTCTACCTTGGCGTGCTCCGGCTCGGCCTGCCCGCTCACCCGCCCGCACAGCATGTAATTGCCTTCGTTGACGAGGTGCGCCGCGATCGCACCCACCGTCATCTGCGCGTCCGTCGGCTTGTAGTTGAACTTGTCCGCCGGGAACGCATCGAGTGCCGCGGTGATGTTCGTCGCGTAACGCATCTCCATCCCGCGCAGCGAATTCGCGACCGGGCTCGCCGGATCCGTCGGCATGTTCGCCATCTGTGCCGTGGCCAGTGCCGGCACCGCGCACAGTGCGGCCGCCAGCGCGTATGCGGAGGCTCTCATCAGGGTACTGCTCCAAGTTTGGGAGGCCTGCATTCTGACAGGACCACTCCCGATTGTCCAGCCCGCCCCCGCGAAGCACCCGATCCCCGCCGGTCATGCGGTGACCTTACGGTCCTTCCACCACCACCAGTTGAGCCGCTCGGCGGAAGGGCGCGAGGTGCTGGCGAAGTAGACGGCGCAGCGGAACGTATAGAGGACGCACGGATCCTGGCGCGCGCCGCGGATCTCGCCGAGGCGCTCGTAGAGTTTTTCGGGGCTCTTGCTTTTGAGGTCCGCCACGCGGCGCACGCCGAGCTGGCGCAGGTCGCGCGCGATGGACGGCCCAACTCCCGGAATGACCTGCAAGGGATCGGATGGTACGCGGCGCTTGGCGGGCAAGAGCGGCCTCCGGATGGCGGGTGAAATGGGCTCGAAACGGCACCCGAAGATATCCCGAAAGCGATGCGGCGACAAGGCGCGCCACAGGGTGTAAGTTGAAAGATCGCAGCGCCGGGAATCCCCGGCGCGGAGGGCTCCGTGATGGACTCGACCCCGTCTGAGAGCGGCGAGTACGGCAGGGTGGGTCGGTACCTGCTCGGGTTCGGCATCCTCGGGCTCACCGTCGTGTTCTCCAACGCCTTCTGGCTGGTCGAGCATCCCGAGTCGTATCTCGCCGTGAGCCGCCCGGGCGCGACGCTGCTCAGGCTGGAGCTCGCGGGGTACGTGCTGCAGATGGTGATCGGGCTGTGGCTGGGGATCAGCCTCGTGTTCGACGTCGCGCGATGGCGTCGCGTGGCTGCCTTCCTCTGGCCGTTGACGCTTGCCCTGTACTTCGCGCCGGTGCCGACGGCGCGGCAGGATCTCTCCCTCGCTCCGGCACTGTTCGTGGCCGCGCTCCTCCTCTGGGAGCTGTCCCGCACCTTGGACCGGGCGACCCGCTCGGCAGACTGACGCCGGGCCCCCGGCGTCACCCACTCAGGAGTTTCGATGCACGTTCGATCGCTGCAGGCGCTGCTGACGCTCAGTGTGGCCGCCGCGACGCCGGCAATTGGCGTCGCCCAGGCTCACGGGTCGTACCCCGAGCGCGCGGTTCGGCGGGACATCCCGATGACCGGCATGATCCGGCGCGCGTTCGCCGCCGGGACCCGCGACTCGAGCGGCCGCCCGGGACCGCACTACTGGCAGCTCTGGACCGACTACACGATCACTGCGAAGCTCGACCCCGCCACCGGCGTGGTGACGGGCCACGAGCGCGTGGTCGTGCTGAATCCGAGCGACAGCGCGATGCGGGCGATCGAGCTGCGGCTCGACCAGAACCTGTACGCGGCCAACGCGGCGCGCACCGGCCCGGTGCCGAGCATCACGGACGGGATGGTGGTGACGGGTCTGACGGTGGACGGGCAGGCGGTGAACCTCACGCCGCCGCCGCGCTTCCGCTTCGGGCAGCCGCAGCAGCCCGTCACGCTCGCGGCGTACAACCTCAACACGACGTCGGCGACGGTCGCGCTGCCGAATCCGGTCGGCGCGCACGGCACCTTCACGCTCGAGGCGGACTGGCACTTCACCGTGCCGAAGGTCGAGGGCGGGCGCGGCATCCGGATGGGGGCATGGGGCGACACGCTCTTCCAGGTGGCGCAGTGGTATCCGCGCGTGGCGGTGTTCGACGACCTGCGCGAGGGGGGCTGGGACACCGAGCCGTATCTCGGCTCGGCCGAGTTCTACAACAACTTCGGGCACTTCGACGTGACGCTGGACCTGCCGGCCGGCTGGCTGGTGGGCGCGAGCGGCGTGCTCCAGAACCCGGGAGACGTGCTCGCGCCGGCGGTGCGCGAGCGGCTGTCGCATCAACTCGAGTCCGACTCGGTGCTGCACATCGTGACGCCGGACGATTTCGGGCCCGGCAAGGCCACGGCGGCCGGTGACCGGCTGGTCTGGCACTACGTGGCGGACACCGTCGGCGACTTCGCCTGGGCGACGTCCGACCGGTACGTCTGGGACGCCACGCGCGCCACCATTCCGGGCCGGGGCCCGGTGCCGGTGGACATGCTGTATCTGCCGGGGCACGCGCAGGGGTACGCTCAGGCCGGCCCGATCGCGCGTCACGCCCTGGAGTTCTATTCAGCGCTCTGGATGCCCTACTCTTTCCGGCGCCTGACGCTGGTGGACGGCCCGGACACGGGGATGGAATACCCGATGATCATCTTCTCGGCGGCGGGGGCGGCCGACCACGAGGCCGGCCACGAGTGGTGGCCGATGACGCTCGGCACGAACGAGACGTGGTACGGCTGGATGGACGAGGGCTTCAATCAGTACATGAACATCCTCTCGTACGCGGACCGCCAGCACCAGCCCGCCAACCTCGATGGGGTGGGGCAGTACTACGGCCGGGTCAACGGCGACGAGCGCGAGCCGCCGATGATGTGGGACGCCAACTACGCGGGCCCGCTGTACAGCTTCCAGGCCTACAGCAAGCCGCCGATGATGCTCTCGATGCTGGGCGGAGTCGTCGGCGACACGGCGGTGCAGCGCGCGATGAGCGAGTACGCGCATGCGTGGCGGTTCAAGCACCCATCGCCGTGGGACTACATGTTCTTCATGGACAACGCCCTGCACCAGGACCTGGGCTGGTTCTGGTACTCCTGGCTCTTCGCCACCGACGCGGTGAACGGCTCCATCCAGGACGTGCGCACGTCGGGCTCGACCACCACCGTCACGGTGCGAGAGGACGGGCAGATGCCGTCGCCCGTGGTGCTGGCGGTGCATTTCGCGCCCACCGGCCCGCGGATCCAGAAGATGGCGAATGCGACGATGGTGGACGATTCGACGGCCCTGGTCACCTGGCCGGTGGACGTCTGGTTCGGCGGGAGCCGCACCTTTGCGGCGAAGCTGCAGTTCGGGCGGCGCGCGATTCAGCGCATCGTCTTCGACCCGCGCTGCCGCTTCCCCGACGACAACGTGGACGACAACACGTGGCCGCGGCAGCCTGCTGTCGCCGCGCCGGCCCAGGCGCAGACGGGCCGCTTCGGGATGCCGGCGTGTAAGGGCTGAGCGCTTTCAGGCCCCCAGCAGCCGCGCCGCGTTGCCGCCGAGGATGGCGTTCCGGTCGGCCTCGGCGATGTCGAGTCCCCGGATGCTCTGGAGCATCGAGGGAATGCTGCCGATCTGGTGGGGGTAGTCGCTCCCGGCGAGGAGCTGTCCGGCGCCCGCGAACGCGATGGCCAGCTCGAGGGCGCCGGCGTCGAAGTTCACCGTGTCGAAGTAGAAGCGCTTCAGGTACTCGCTCGGCGGACGCGTGATGTGCGCGCGGCATTCCTTGAACGCGCGGTACCCGCGGTCGAGGCGCTCGGCGAGGTAGGGAATCGCTCCCCCCAGGTGGCTCAGCACCCACCGGATGCGCGGGAAGCGCTCGACCACGCCGCTGAAGACGAGCTTCGCCGCGGCGAGCGTCGTGTCCATCGGGAAGCCGACTAGGGGCATCAGCCAGTAGTCGGTCATCGCCTCGACGCCGACGGGGTTGGTCGGGTGGATGTGCAGGACGGCGTCCAGGTCGTTCGCCGTCCGATACAGCTCGTCGAAGCGCGGGTCGGCGAGCGCTGTCCCGTTCACGTTGCTGAAGAGCATCGCGCCCCGGAATCCCAGCTCGGTCATGGCGCGCTTGAGCTCGCGGGCCGAGGCGGCCGGATCGTTGAGGGGGAGCGTCGCGAGTGCGGCGAAGTGCTTCGCGCGCTGCCGCACCACCGCCGCGAACGCGTCGTTCACGAGGCGCGCCAGCTCGGCCGCGCGCGCCGGAGCCTCCACGTGCGTCCCCGGCGTGGTCAGCGTGAGCACCTGCAGGTCCACCCCTTCCTTCTGCAGGACCGTCTCCCGATAGGCGATGTCCCGGTGGCCCTGGACGGCGACGTTGTAGTCGCCGGGGTAGTGCAGGACGGGGTTCCCGTCCTGGTCCACCACGACGCGGACATTGCTCTTGCCCGCCTTGAGCGCGTCGAGATACGCCGGCGGATAGAAGTGGTTGTGGAAGTCGATGACGGGCATGGAGGCTCCGTGATGGCAGGCGTTACGTGCGGGCTCGACCGCTCCTGAGATAGTAGACGGGCACCCCGATCACGACCAGGAGGAGCCCGACCAGGCTCCGACCGCTGGCGCCCCGGATCTGATACACGGCGACCAGCAGCGCCGCGACGACGAAGAGCGCGGGCAGGACCGGCCCGCCGCCGAGGGTGAACCGCGGGGCGTAGCCCGCGCGGCGGCGCAGGACCAGGAGCCCCGCCGCCATCAGCGCGAAGAAGATCCACTCCGTGTAGACCACCTGCACGAACAGCGTCTCGTACGTCCCGGTGGCGACCAGCACGGACGCCCAGGCCGCCTGAAGGAGGATGGCCCGGTGCGGCGTCCGGAAGGTCGGGTGCAGGTCGCTCAGCCAGCCGAACAGCAGCCCGTCCCGTGCCATCGCGTGATAGACCCTGGGTCCCGTGAGGACGATGCCGTTCAGCGCACCGAGCGTGGAGACGGCCACCACGCCCGCGAGGACGGCGCCGCCCCCCGAGCCGAGGACCGCATCCGCCGCGTCGGCGGCGACGCGGCTCGACGACCGCACCGTCTCGAGCGGGAGCACGTGGAAGTACGCGGCGTTGAGCGCGATGTAGCAGGCGGTGACGAGGAGGGTGCCCGCGATCAGCGCGCGCGGGAGCGTCCGCGCCGGCTCGACGGTCTCCCCCGCGGTGTACGTGACCATGTGCCAACCGCCGAAGGCGAACAGCCCCGCGGCGAGGGCGAGGAGCAAGCCGCCGGCGCCGGAGACGGCGGGGGCGCTCGCGGGCCCGGGGACGGTGGGGGCGGCGCGCGGGCCCAGCGCGAAGGCCACGGCCACGATGGCCACGACCGCGCCGACCTTGGCGAGGGTCAGGACCGTCTGCACCGTGCTGCCCTGCCGGATCCCGCGGTAGTTGACCGCCGACAGTGCGAGGATGCCTGCGATGGCCACCGCCCGGGTCCCGACCGGCCCCAGCGGCACGAAGTACCCGGCGTAGCGGCCGAAGACGACGGCGATCGCCGCGACGATGCCCGAGTGCATGCTCCAGAACATGGCCCATCCCCACAGGAAGCCGAGGGCGGGGGACCAGGCCTCGCGCAGGAAGACGTAGACGCCCCCGCTCTCCGGATACGCGGAGGCCAGCTCCGCGCAGACCAGGGCGCCGAGCAGGGTCAGGGCGCCGGCGAGCGCCCACACCGCGTAGGCGCCGGCGACCGACGGCACGTCGTGGGTCACGACCGATGGTTGGACGAAGATCGAGGCGCCGATGATGGTGCCCACGACCATCGCCGTCGCGGGGACCAGACCGAGTGAGCGCCGGAGCTCTGCGGGAGCTGTCAGCTGGCTCCGAGGACCGTCAGATAGTCCGCGCCCTGCGTCATGTGCTCGTACAGGGAGGAGAGCGTCTCCGGCGCGCCGACGAGCCAGCGGCAGCGCGCGTCTCCCTTCGAGCGGCACTCCACCTCCATCACCGCCAGCGACGCCTCCGCCAGCCGGCCCATGAAGTCCGCCAGCAGCCCGGCGGTGAAGAAACAGGACGGATATTGCAGTTGCGCTTCGGGGGTGGCTTCCGCCCAGGCGGGCGCGTCCACCGCGACGGCGGCCTCGCCGATCGACGTCACCTGCACGGCACCCCAGCCCAGCGACACGAAGAACTGCGACAGGACCTCGGCCAGGCGCGGCGCCGCCAGCTCCGAGGGGTGGTCCACCCCCGCGGCCTGCGGCAGCCAGGCGGAGAAGGCGCGGAACGTCCCCTCGCCGGCGGCGTAGCCGGCCTCCTGGAGCGCCTGGGCGCCGACCCGGTCGCGCAGCGCGTGGAGCGCGCGCGGCGAAAGCGCGACGAGGGACGAGGTGGACAGCGGGATGTCGGTCATGTCCGGCCGAATCTAGGCCTTCGCGCCGCGGCGCCGCAAGAGTTCGGCAGGCGTCTAAGGTAGGGCGTCCGGCGCGGGCGCCGCAAGGCGTGAAGCGGTGGTGAGTTGAGCGGCCGTCCTCAGCGGACGATGATCTCGTCGCAGAAGATCCACGATGGGCTGCCGGCGCCCGGGTGCCAGGCCGGCAGCGGCCCCGGATTGGTCGCCCGCACCTTGACCCACCGCGCCACCGTACCAGAGGGCATCGCGACCGCAAGCCGGTAGAGGAACGGTTCCCTCCGCTCGGGCGGCTGGTCGCTCGCGACCGCGCCCGCGCCTCGCCACGTGGTCCCGTCGTCGGACAGCCACACGGTGAAGTCGCGCGGCAGGAGGATCCACGACTGGGTCGTCTGCTGGAACGATCCCTCGACCACCGAGACCGGCGTCAGGCGCCCGAGGTCGATGACGGCTTCGAGACTGGGCCCCTGCCACCCCTGCCAGAGCCCGCCATGGAAGTCAAGCGAGCCCAGCGCCCCGTCGGTGAGCGTGCGCGCGCCGGTGCCGGGATACTGCGGGCTCGGCGGCGTCGTCAGGGCGTACGGTCGGCCGCGCGCCAGGCTCGGCACGACCGTGAACGTCGGTCCGTCGCCGAGCTTCTCGCCGCGATAGAAACCCTGGAAGCGCATGGTCCCTTCGCCGCCGAACCGCGTCGAGTCGGCGAACAGAGGTGACGCGGGCGTGGGCGCGCTCCCGTCGGTGGTGTATCGCACCTCGACGCCAGGCACGCCGACCGCCACGCGCATGCCCAGGCTGTTCGTCACGCTGTCATAGTCCGGCGTCATCCTGAGGATGTCCCGGTCTTCGGGACCCACGGCCACGCCGAGCGCCGCCAGGCGCGGCTCGGCACCCTCGGCCAGCCGGCGCCGGAAATCCCCGAGGTCCCGCGGTCCTCGGCTCCACAGCGCCTCCGAGAACGCGATGAGCCGCGGGAACGCCATGAGGTCGAAGTTCGTCGTCGTGATGCCTTCGGACCACAGCGGTGCCTCGCCGCCCAGCACGTGCGCGGCCTCCTGGGGAGCGAGGTCCGGAGGCACCGGATCGAAAGCGTACACCTGAGCCAGCGTGAGGTCGCCCGGCGAGCGGTTGATGTACGTGCTGCCGGAGGGCGCCGCCACGAGATCGTGCCCCTGCCGCGCCACCGTGGCGATCGTGGCGGCGTCGCGCCACACCTCCACCACGGCATCGGGCGGGATGCCACCCTCCGTGATCTCGTCCCATCCGACGAGCCGGCGGCCGTGGGCGGCCAGCCACCGCCCGATGCGCCGCACGAACCAGCTCTGCAGCGCTTCCTCGTTCCGGAGCCCCTCCGCGCGCATGAGCGCCTGGCAGTCGGCGCAGGCGCGCCAGCGGTCCTTCGGCACCTCGTCGCCGCCGACGTGCACGTACGTCGAGGGGAAGAGCGCCAGCACTTCCGTGAGCACGTTCTCCAGGAACGCGAACGTGCGCTCCCGTGGGCAGTACACGTCCTGGAAGACACCCCAGGCATTCGCCACCGGGATCGAGTCGCCGGTGCATCCCAGCCAAGGGTAGGAGGCGATCGCCGCCACGCTGTGTCCCGGCATCTCGATCTCGGGGACCACGGTGACGCCCCGAAGCCGCGCGTATGCCACGACGTCACGCACCTCGTCCTGCGTGTAGAAGCCGCCGTAGCGCGAGCCGTCGGCCTCGGTACGCCAGGCGCCGACCGCGGTGAGGCGCGGCCACGTCGGGACCTCGAGCCGCCACCCCTGGTCCTCGGTGAGGTGCCAGTGGAGGACGTTCAGCTTGTAGCGGGAGAGGAGGTCCACGAAGCGCTTCACGAACGGAGCGGGGAAGAAGTGACGCCCGGCATCGAGCAGGCTGCCGCGCCACGCGAATCGCGGCGCATCGCGGACGGTGACCGCCGGCAGCGTCCAGGACGGCGGGCGGATGCCATTGGCGCTGTCGAACGCGGGCGGGAAGAGCTGCCGCAGCGTCTGCACGCCCCACAGGACGCCTTCGGCGTTCGGCGCGGCGATGCGGATGCCGGCCGGCGAAATGGTGAGGGTGTACGCCTCGGGCCCGCCTCCGGCCGCGCGCTCGAGCCCGAGAACGATGTCGCCGCGTCGCGGCGCGCGGGTAACGATCGTCACGCGGTAGCCAGTCCCCTCTGCCAGCGCCTGACGCAGCAGTCCGGCGATCTCGCGCAGGCGCCGGCTCCTCGCCTCGACGACGACGTGGATCGGATTGCGTAGCGTGAACTCGCCCGCGGCCGGCTCGATCGAGTCCGGCCGGGGGACGACGGCGAGCAGCGGCGGCGCCGCGGACGGTGGAGGGAGTTGCCGGGCGCTTGCCGGTTGCCAAGCGGCGAGTGAGAACAGGACTGCGGGCAGGAAGCGGGACGGGGGTACGCCGGCGCCCTCAGCGGCCGAGCCGCTTCAGCAGCTCCGATTCGTCCCAGATCTGGATGCCGAGCTGCTTCGCCTTCTCGATCTTGCTCCCGGGCTCGTCACCCGCCACGATGGCCGTCGTCTTCTTCGACACGCTGCCGGTCACCGCTCCTCCGGCCTGCTCGATCAGCCGGGTGGCCTCGCTGCGGGAGAGCTTCGGAAGGGTGCCCGTCAGGACGAAGGTCTGGCCGTCGAACACGCCGCCGGCCGTCACCTTGACCGGCTCGTCCATCCGGACGCCGGCCTTCGCGAGGCGCTCGATCAGCGTGCGGTTGCGCTCCTCCCGGAAGAACGCCGTGACCGCGGCGGCGATCGCCGGGCCGACACCGCGCACTTCGCCGACGACCTCTTCCGAGGCGTTCATCAACGCGCCCATCGTGCCGAAGCGGCGGGCCAGCAGCTCGGCGGCGCCGGCGCCGACGTGCCGGATGCCGAGCGCGAACAGCAGCGTCGCGAGTGTCCGCTCCCTGGAGGCCGCGATCGCCTTCACGAGCTGTGCGGCCGACTTCTCGGCGAACCCCTCGAGCCGGACGAGCCGCCCGTCCCTGAGGTCGTACAGGTCGGCGACGTCGCGGATCAGCTTCGCGTCGAGGAGCTGCTTGACCCGCTCGTAGCCGAGGCCGCGGATGTCCATCGCCCCGCGACTCGCGAAGTGGAAGATCCCCTCGTGCACGCGGCCGGGACACGAGACGTTGGGGCAGTAGGACATCGCTTCGTCCGGCGGCGTGTCCACCGCCGAGCCGCAGTCGGGGCAATGCTCCGGCATCGTGAAGGGGCGCGGCGGGGTGCCGGCGCGCTCGAGCTCCTCGCGCCGCTCGCGCACCGGCCCGAGCACCTGCGGGATGACCTCGCCCGCGCGCGTCACCTCCACCCAGTCGCCGATCCGGATGTCCTTGGCCGCGATGAGCTCGGCGTTGTGCAGGGTGGCGGTGGACACCGTGACGCCGCCGATCTCGACCGGCTCCAGCTCGGCGTACGGGTTCAGGGCGCCGGTGCGCCCCACGTTCACCTTGATGTCGAGCAGCTTCGTGACCGCGACCTCGGGCGCGAACTTCCGCGCGATCGCCCAGCGCGGCTCCCGGTCCCCGACCGTGCCCAGCTCGTCGTGCAGCGCGAGGCGGTCCACCTTCACGACCACGCCGTCGGCCCCGAACGGGAGGTCGTCGAGGAGCCGCTCCAGCTTCGCGATCTCGTTCTTCGCCTCGCCCAGGTCCGCCACCCGCTTCCGGTGCGGCTCGATGCGGAAGCCCCACGCCGCCAGCCCGTCGAGCTGCTCGGCCTGCGTCCTGAACGGCAGCTTCGTCTCGGGCGCGAACGCGGCGAACACGAAGCAGCGCAGCCGCCGCTCGCGCGTCGCTTTCGGGTCGAGCTGGCGGAGCGCGCCCGCGGCCGCGTTGCGCGGGTTCGCGAACGGCGCCTCCCCCTCCGCCTCGCGCTTCCGATTGAGGGCGTCGAAGCTGGCGCGCGGCATGTACACCTCGCCACGCACCTCCAGCAGCGCGGGCCAGCCGCTCCCCTCGAGGCGCAGCGGCACGTCGGGAACGGTGCGCAGGTTCGCCGTCACCACCTCGCCCGTCACGCCGTTGCCCCGCGTGGCGCCCACGGCGAGCACGCCGTCCCGGTAGGTGAGGCTCACCGCCGCGCCGTCGATCTTGACCTCGAGCAGGTAGCCGGCGGTCACGACGTCCGGCGAGATGCGCGCGTTGCGTGCCTCCCACTCGGCCAGGTCCTCGTCGCTGAAGGCGTTCGCGAGCGAGAGCATGGGGTTGAGGTGGACGTGCTTCGCCAGGCTCGTCGCCGGCTCCGCCCCCACGCGCTGGGTGGGGGAGTCCGGGGTCCGGAGTCCAGGGTCCGCCCGCTCCAGCGCCTGCAGCTCCCGGAAGAGCCGGTCGTACTCGGCGTCGGACATCTCCGGCGCGTCGAGCACGTAGTACGCGTGGATGGCGCGATTGAGGATTTTGCGGAGTTCGGCGGCCCGGTCTGCGCTGGCGGGCATCTAGCCTTTGGCTTCCTCGGCGAGGACGGCCATCGTGACGCCGACCAGGCGCTGCAGCTCCGCCGCGGAGGCGTCCGGCAGCAGCTGGTCCAGGCCCGCCTGGTCCCGCTCGGCGAAGGCGGCGAGCAGGCGCTGCAGGTACGAGATCAGCGCGGCGCGCTGCAGCTCCGCGCCAGGGGGCGCGGCGTCGGCCGCGGGGCCCTTGCTCCGCTTCACCAGGCTCTCGTAGCGGTGCGCGTTGCGGAGCGCCTTGGCCGTGAGGCTGGCGACGATCTGCGTGAACCGGATGTCGCCTTCGCTCAGCGCCTCGCCGTCCTTGAAGGTGCGGAGGAAGATGCAGCCGATCGCGGCGCCCCGGTACGTGATCGGCACGACGGTGATGGACTTCGCTTTGCGGCGCGCCAGCGCGCCCTTGACGTGCTTGAGGCTCGGGTCGGCGGTCGCGTCGGCGATGAACACCGTCTCGCCCGTCCGCATCGCGCGCTCGATCTCCGGGTAGCGCGCCAGGTCCACCACGAGGTTGCGGATGCTCGGGTCCTCGTAGGAGGCCACCAGCCGCGCGGTGCGGCCGCCGCGCTCCGCCAGGAAGATGCTCGAGCGGTCCAGCCCGAACGTCTCGCCGAGCCGGCGCGCGATCGTCTGGAGGATGTCCACGAAGTGCAGGGTGCCGCCGAGCTCCTGCAGGATGTCGATGACCGTGAGCAGGCGATCCCGCTCCCGCTCCAGCTCGAGGATGCGACTCGCCAGCAGAGGGGCGGCTTCGGGGCCGGTGGGCGGCGGGCTCGTCATGACCGCAATACTGCCGACGCCGCGCGGCAGACGTCAAGCACGGCCGCAATCCCAACAGAAGCGCTCGCGACCCTTGGGTGAACCGCCTCGTCCCTGGCTCAGAGCGGACGGAAGAGCTTCTCGAGAGAGAGCGTGAGCGGCTCCGGCGCGCCGGCCGGGTCCCACACCAGCACGTCGGTCACCACCTGCGGGAACTGCGCTGACGGCGTCCACACCTCGATAGCTCGCTCATCGGCGTTCACGACCCAGTAGGTGGCGACTCCCGCCTCCTGGTAGAGGCGCCGCTTGGTGAAGCGATCACGGCGCGCGGTGGAGGGGCTCAGAATTTCGACGGCCAGGAGCAGCGTGCGGATTCCGCTCCAGTCGCCGGTGCGCGCCTCCTCCAACATCACGACGAACAGGTCGGGCTGCACGAGCACGTCGGGCGCCCAGGAGATGTCCGCCGGTGACATCATCACGTGGCCCCCGATCCCGGCGTGGCGCTCGAGGTAGTCTGAGAGCGCGCGATGCAGCCGCCCCACCATCTCCTGGTGCGAGAGCGTGGGCGCGGGCGTCACCAGCAGCTCCCCGTGGACGGTCTCGTAGCGGTTGCCGTCGTCGGGGAGCGCGCGCACCATCTCGGCGCTGTAGTAGACCGGCGCTGCCATGCCCATAAGGTCGGCTCGGCGGATCGGGGTTGGCAAGGTGGGCACACGCGCTACCATCGCGGCAGCGCCGGGTGAAGCGGCAACCGGAATCACGCGCCGCTGGGCGGAACTCTTGCGCGCTTACCTCCGCGCCAGCAGGAACCGCGCGCCGCCGCCCTTGCCGGCGCGGAAGAGGGCCAGCGCGAACGCCGGCACGCCTTCCTCGCGCGCGAACTGCTCCATGTCGCGGCGGACCACGCGCACGTCCTCGAACCCTGCCCGCCGGCCCAGGGCTTCCAGCTCGTCGCTCTCGTAGAACGTCAGGCGCGAGGCGATCGGCTCCGGCGCCGCGGGCGTTCCCTTCAGCTCGGGATCCGTGCCCATCACGACGAGCCGGCCGCCCGGCTTCAGCGCGCGCCGAATCTCGAGCAGGACGCGCACCGGATCGGCGAGGAAGCCGAGGACGCCGGTCATCGCGGCACAGGTGAACGTCGCGTCCGCCCACGGAAGGGTGGCCGCATCGCCCTGGCGCACGTCCAGGCGCCCGGCCGCCACGGCGTCCGCGTTCGATTCCGCCGCCACGCGCACCATCTCGGCGCTGTGGTCTATCGCCGCCGCCCTGCAGCCGCTCTTGAGTGCGCGCCGCAGCATGGCCCCGCCGCCGCACGCGACCTCGAGGAGGTAGTCGTCCCTGGTCAGCCGCAATTCGTCCAGCATCACGCGAAAGCCGGGGTAGTGGAAGATCGGGTCGCCATAGGTCTGCCGCGCTTCGGTCCCCGCCGGCCGCCGCGCGCGCCGGTCCGTGATCCAGTCGCCCAGCGCCTTCGGCGCGGCGGCCTTGAGGAGCGGGGCCGCCACTTCGCCGGCGAACCAGCCGGCCAGCTCGGCCTTGCCGCCCACCGCCGCGCCCCAGCCGCGGTGCGTCAGCGTCGCCCGGGTCCCGCCCTTCACGGCCCTCAGCTTGAGGTCGATCACGGTGCTCTTGCCGGAAGCCCAGGGCGCCGGATGCCACTCGAGCGAGAGCCCCCGGCCCCGTGTCCAGGCCGTCACGGAGCCGACGGCGTGCGGCCCCTCGGTGATCCGCCCCTTGGGACCCGCCTCGAACGCGAGTCCGAGCCGCGCCAGCGCCGTCTGCAGCTCCACGACGAGCGTGTCGAAGGCCGTCCTGGGCGCAAGCGAGAGCACGATGCTGACTTGGAGGTCGGCCATGGGCTGCTCCTCGAATGCAGGCGAACGCTCTGGCGGATGGTCGCGCCGTGGCGCAGGCGCGGCAGGGGGCCATTCTCACCCAGCGGCGGGGAACCGTCAAGCGTACGGTATGGTATTGCGAGGGATCCCCTCCCTGAACACCTTATCCTGGCACGCTCCACCGGAGGCGCCAAGCCATGCCCGACACCATCCGCTTCACCCTCAACGGCAAGCCCGTCTCGCTGCAGACGGACCCGGCGCGCAAGCTGCTGTGGGCCCTGCGCACCGATCTCGAGCTGACCGGCACGAAGTACGGCTGCGGTGAAGGACTGTGCGGCGCCTGCACCGTGATCGTGGACGGCCAGGCGATCCGGTCCTGCCAGATGGACCTGGCGTCGGTCCAGGGCCATTCGGTCACCACGATCGAGGGGCTCGCGGCCGACGGCGAGCCGAGCCCGATCCAGCAGGCGTTCCTCGAGCACGACGGCTACCAGTGCGGTTACTGCACGCCGGGGCAGATCATGAACGCGCACGCGCTCCTGCTGCAAGACGCCGAAGCCGACGCGCGCGCAGATCGTCGAGGGGATGGAGGGCAATCTCTGCCGCTGCGGCGCGTACAAGCACATCGTCGCCGCGATCGAGGCGGCGGCCGGCCAGGGGAGGCAGTCATGACCGACCTCGCCCGCATCACTCGGATGGACCGCCGCGGCTTCGTGAAGGCCCTGGGCGGCGGCGTCCTGGTCCTGGTCAGCGCGCCGTCCCTCGGCGTGCCGGCGTGGGACCTCGAGGCGCAGCGGCGCTCGTATCCCACCGACATCAACGCCTATCTGCACATCGCGCAGGACGGGCAGGTGACCCTGTTCTCGGGCAAGATCGAGATGGGGCAGGGGATCATGACCTCGCTCGCGCAGGAGGCGGCCGAGGAGTTGGGCGTGGACCTCGACGTCATGCACGTCGTGATGGGCGACACGGCCTCCTGCCCGTGGGACGCGGGCACGTGGGGCTCGATGTCCACCCGGTTCTTCGGCCCGGCGGTCCGCGCCGCCGCGGCGCAGGCGCGGCTGGTGCTCACGGACCTCGCGGCCGAGCGCCTCGGCGTGCCGCGCGCCGCTCTCGTGGTCGAGAAGGGCGTCGTGTACGCGAAGGCCGACCGCAGCAAGCACGTCTCGTACGGCGAGCTGGCGAAGGGCCAGCAGATCACGCGCACGGTGGACGAGAAGGCCGTCCTGCAGGCAGCGTCCGCGAGTTCACGGTGATGGGACGCTCGCCGAAGCGGCTCGACGGGCCCGAGAAGGTGACGGGCGCGGCGAAGTACGCTGGCGACATCCGGCTGCCCGGGATGCTGTACGCGCGGCTGCTGCGGCCGCCGGCGCATGGCGCGACGCCGAAGAGCGTGGATACGTCGCGCCGCCGCCGCGTTGTCCGGCGTCACCGTCGTGAACCAGAACGGACTGGTCGCGGTGCTCGCCGCCGACCCCGAGACGGCGGAGCGCGCGCTCACGGCCGTGAAGGCGGACTGGGACGTGCCGACCTCGACGGTGGACGCCGACGGCATCTTCGACCACCTGGTGACGGAGGCGGGAGAGCCGGAGACGCCGGTCTCCGAGGGCGACCTCTCGGCGGGCCGCTCGGCGGCGGCGAAGACGTTCGACGTCACCTACCACACCGCGTTACGTGGCGCACGCGCCGGTGGAGCCGCACACCGCTGTGGCGGACGTCAAGGACGGGAAGGCGACGGTCTGGGCGTCCACTCAGTCGCCGTTCGGACAGCAAGCGCAGATCGCCCGCGCCCTCGGCTTCCGTGAGGAGGACGTGCGCGTGATCACGCCGTACGTCGGCGGGGGCTTCGGCGGCAAGGGATCGGGAGGGCAGGGCGCCGAAGCGGGGCGGCTGTCGCAGATCGTCGGGAAGCCGGTGATGGTGGCTTACACCCGCGCGGAGGAGTTCTTCTACGACACCTTCGGCCCGGCGGCGGTGGTGAAGGTGGCCTCCGGCATCGACGGCGCCGGCCGAATCACGTTCTGGGACTACCAGGTGTACGCCGCCGGCGGGCGCGGGACCGACGTCCTGTACGACATCCCCAACCGCCGCGTGCGCGTGTACGGCGGCCGCGATCGCGCGCACTACCACTTCTTCGGCACGGGCCCGTGGCGCGCGCCGGGCGCGAGCAGCAACAAGTTCGGCTACGAGCAGCAGATGGACGCCATGGCGCGGGCGGCGGGAATGGACCCGCTTGCTTTCCGGCTCAAGAACACGAAGGACCCGCGGATGGTCAGCGTGCTGCGGCGCCGTGGCCCGGGCATCGAACTGGACGCCGCGGGCGGCCATCCGCAAGGACGGCCGGGGCCGCGGCCTCGCCGCCGGTGCCGACGCCGGGGCGTACGTGGCCCACGTGGCCGACGTCGTGGTGGACCGCGCGACCGGCGCCGTCAGGGTCGAGAAGGTCTGGTCGCGCGCAGGACATGGGGATCGTCGTGAACCCGCGCGGGGCGCAGATCCAGACCGAGGGCGCGATCACGATGGCCCTCGGCTACTGCTTCAGCGAGGAGCTCGCGTTCCAGGGCGGGAAGATCCTGACGAACAACTTCGACACCTACGGCTTCACGCGGATGTCGTGGGTGCCCCAGATCGAGGTCACGCTGGTGCAGAACGACCAGCTGGACCCGCAGGGCGGCGGGGAGCCCGGCATCATCAACATGGGTGCCGTGATCGCCAACGCGATCTACGACGCCACCGGCGCGCGGATGACGCGGCTGCCGATGACGCCGGAGCGCGTGCTGGCGGAGATCCGGAAGGTCTGACCGGCTCTCGCTCCGGGAGTCGGGCTGCGGCTGTGGAGGGGCGGGGCGACCCGCCCCTCGTCGTTACCGGGGTGTCTGCGCCGCGTCGGCGACCATGCGGACGACGCGATCCCGCGCCTCGGCCGTGCGAGCGCGCCACGGTGATGCGGTACCTGCGGCCCTTTGCCGTTATCAGATCGCCGAGCGCCACGTAGCGCGGCGGGCCTCCGGCGGTCATGCTCCGGGACCGGTCCGTAGAACGTCCAGATCGAGCCCTCCAGCCCCGCGCCCGTGCGGCAGGGACCGGCGTGAGGCCGCTCGGTCGGCAGCCCGTACGCCTGCCCGATTCTGAGGCTTTCGCGTCCCGAGGCGGTGCGGTACGCGCGAGATCCGGATCCGACTCGATGCGGAGTCCTCCAGCACCGCCTCCGGGTCTCCGAAGAACGTGCTGTCCGTCGCGGCCGGCCCGCCACGGGGGAGGCAGCCGGATCCGCAGCCCGCTGTCCGGCCCTGCGAAGTCACCCAGTCCGGCGCGGTGCAACGTCCGGGAGCCGGCACATCCGGGAAACTCCAGCGTCGGCTCGAAGTGCCTGAAGAGGGCGATCAGGCTGTCCAACGTGTGCCGGGTGGCGCAACGGTCCCGCGCCGCATCAGGATACGCGGCAGGATGGCGGGGCCGCGGGTGGCGCTGCGGCGGCGCCGCCGGCGCCGCTCGCACCCGCGGCGCGCTGGCAGCCGCGGGAAGTCGTCTCCCGCATCTGCATCCGCATTGACACGTCGCCCATCTGGGTATGGGCCGTGCCGGTCATCGTCATCGAATGCCCGACGCCCCACCCGGCCTCGATGTCGAGCCGCTCTCGCCGACGATGCGCGTCGGGCCGCTGGTGATCTCCATGGGCTGCTCCAGCGCCATCGCGGGCGTCCCGGTCTGCGAGGAGATCACGGCGACGCTGTGCTCCCCGCTTTGCTCGACGCGCTCGAGCCGATACGTCGTCACTACGCCGCCCTCGCAGCCGCGCGCGACGGGCGGACACGGCGCCGTGTCCGCCCAGGTCTCGCCGACGCGCACCGCCAGTTCGGGGAGGAGGGTGACGCTGGCGTAGCCCAGTTCGCCCGAGCTGTCGACGCCCGGCAACACCGCGCGGAGCATCGCCATCCGACCTTCAATGCGCGCCGTGCGCTCGATCTGGATCGAGAGCACCCGGCCCCGGCCATTCATCCGCATCGTCATCATGAGTCCGCGCGTGGGCAGGCTGTCCAGGGACGGCATCGGCAGGTTGACGCCCAGCATGGTCATGTGGCTCGAATCCGCGATGTGGGCGATGGTGAAGGTGTCGCCCGAGACCGCGACCACCGACTCGGTGCTGAACTCGGTCACATGCGCCATGGGTCGCGCGCTGTCGCCTGCGGCCGGCTCTTCGGGGCCCATGTGGAGGTAGGTGTCCATCACGGTCACCGAGCGCAGCGCCTCGCCGGCACGAAGCCGCAGTCGCAAGAGCACGGCCGCGGGAGCGGGGGCCACGGCAGCGGCCGACGGCGTCGGCGTCCTCGCGCACCCGGCGGTGAGAGCGGGGCCCAGGGTGGCGAGGAGGAACAGGGCCGGCAGGAGAGGAGCACGCATGGAGGACTCCTGGTGTCGCTGGCCGCACGGTCGGGTGAGCAGAACGTCCTGATCGAGCACGCCTAATCTAGATGTCGGCCGTTAGGCGGGCGTTAGGAGGTGCGGCTTGCGGCACCGCTGCCGCTGGTGCTGATGGTGTGGGACACCTTCACGCACATGAAGCACCGCCACCCGGAGCCCGTGAACCACGTGACCTGGTACTGGCTCGGCGGCTCGGCGATCGGGCACCTGGTGGGCGCGGGCATCTGGGGCTTCGCGATGACGCTCCCGCAGATCAACAAGTGGACGCACGGCACGCAGGTGACGGCGTCGCACGGCCACTTCGCCTTCTTCGGCGCGTTCGCGATGCTGGTGATCGCGGCGATGTACTACATGGTGCCGCGGCTGCGCGGGATGGAGCGCTACGGCCAGCGGCGGGCGATGTGGGCGTTCTGGCTGATGTGCATCGGGATGCTGACGATGGTGCTCGCGTTCACCATCGCGGGCGTGGTGCAGACCTACCTGGTCCGCATGCTGGGGATGGACTTCATGACCGTGCGGACGGAGTACGTCAGCTTCTGGATCTTCTGGGTCTGGGCCGCCGGGCTCGTGCTCTTCCTCCCCGGTGTGCTGGCGTTCCTGTGGGACTTCCTGGCGGGGAAGCCGGCGGCGCAGCCGGCGCCGGCCGGAGGCGTGGTCATCTAGGCGCGCGGTAGCTGGCGCGCGACAATTCAGCGGGGCGGCGGCGACGCCGCCCCGCGTGTCTCTGGGCGGCCTGTGGAGTGTCGCGACCTGGGCTCAGTTTTTGCAATCAAGATTAGTCGGAATGCTCCGGGCACGGGCGAGACTACGGCGCGAGCGCCGCACCATCGCGGCGATGATCGCGATCTACTGTCGCGACCACCATCGGACCGCGGGGTTGTGCGAGGAGTGCGCGGCGCTCGAGGCGTACGCGAGCGAGCGGCTCGACCGATGCGTCTACGGCCCCGAGAAGCCGACCTGCGTCAACTGCCCGATCCACTGCTACAAGCGCGAGAAGCGCGAAGCCGTGCGCGACGTCATGCGCTACGCCGGCCCGCGGATGCTGAGGCGGCACCCGATCCTGGCAGTGATGCACCTGGTCGACGGGCGCCGTCCGGCGCCCGCCGAGATCCCTCCCCGCAAGGCCCGCATCGCGTCGTAGCTAGGGCCGCTCCGGCCGGTAGTACGGCCCGAGCTCCAGCTTGATCGCGGTCAGCGACTGGTTGACGTCCCTGAGGAAGGCCAGCAGCGATGCGATCAGCGCGATGATGCAGCAGGCGAAGAGCGCGACGACCACGATCACGGCGTCCCACCGGAGCACCGCCGCGAGAAACAGCGTGAGCACGAGCACGGCGGCGAACAGCAGGCTCACCACCGCCAGGACGATCGCGCGGCGCATGTAGCGCGCGCGGGTCGAGAGCACCGCGATCTGCGCCTCGACGCGCTCCTGGTCCGCCTCGGTCGCCGTGCGCCGCGCCTCCGACAGCAGGCGGGAGCGGTCGATCAGGCGCCCGAGGCGGTTGGTCATCGAGAGCAGGATCAGCCCGATCCCCGAGATCAGGATCACGGGCCCCAGGGCGATCTGCAGAACCGGAGCGATCTCGCGCAGGGACATCGGTCAGCCCGCCTTGTCGAGCTTCCAGTAGATCGCGTAGCGCTCGTCGAAGATCGTGTGGAACGGCACGAGCGTGACGTCCTGCGCCTGGCCCGCGGTGCGGAACTCCAGCGCACTCCCCTCCACCGGATGCACCCAGGCCGCGAGATCGTCGGTTGACCCCGTGAACG
This sequence comes from uncultured Gemmatimonadales bacterium, assembly GCA_963835535.1. Lineage (GTDB taxonomy): Bacteria > Gemmatimonadota > Gemmatimonadetes > Gemmatimonadales > JACORV01 > Fen-1245. The sequence goes on along the minus strand of CAWIFL010000008.1, from coordinate 22,684 downwards.
CCGGGGCGCTCACCGGCGGCAGCGTGTACTCGGGGACCGTGCGCGGCTTGGTCGGCGGCGCGCGCAGGGTGGACGGCGTGAGGCCATCGGTGCCGAGCTTCCCGGCCAGGACCAGCGGCCCGTACATCATGGCAACCAGCGTCGGGTCGTCCGGCATCGGATGCGCGTGCAGGCCCATCGGGAGCCGCACTTCGAGCTTGTCCCCGTCGCGCCAGGTCCGCTCGAGCACGTAGTAGCCCGCCGGCGCCGCGAAGCCCTCGAGCGCGCGGCCGTTCAGCGTCGCACCGTTCTCCCCGGTCGCCCAGTACGGCACGCGCACGCGGAGCGCGAAGCGCGTCGGCCGCGCGGCGTGCACCGTCAGCGTCGTCCGGTCGCTCGCGGGGAAGGCGGTCTCCTGCGTGACGCGCACGCCCTTCTCGCTCCAGTCCACCTCGGACGCGATGAACAAGTTGACCCAGAGCCCCGCGTCGTCGTGGAAGTAGATGCTGTCGCCGAGCTTCGCGAACGCCTCGCTCATCGTCCCGGTGCAGCACCAGTAGTCCTGGGTCGGTGTGCCGAACAGCTTCCACAGCCCCGGCGCGAGCGAGACGTAGTACAGCTTCTCCCCGTCCGCCGGATGCTGGCTGCCGAGGATCCCGTTGAACAGCGCGCGCTCGTAGTAGTCGGCGACCGCGGCGTCGGCCGTCCACCCGAACAGGTGGCGCGTGAGCTTCAGCATGTTGTAGGTGGTGCAGTCCTCCTGCGTGTAGCCGGAAAGCTGCCCGGCCAGGAGGCCCGGATCGGTCTCCCACCCCTCGCCGTTGGTCGTGCCGCCGGTGGCGTAGGCGCGCCGGGTCGTGATCTCGCGCCAGAAGTACTCGGCGATCCGCCGGGAGCGTTCGTCCCCCGTCAGCTCGTAGCGGCGCGCGGCGCCGACCACCTTCGGGATGTTGGTGTTGCCGTGCAGTCCCTTCAGCTCGTCGCGCCCCTCGGCCAGCGGCGCGAAGAAGCGCTCGTGGTCGAACCGGTGCGCGAGCCAGCGGTACCGCTCGTTGCCCGGGACGGCGGAGAGGTTGTAGAGCATCTCGTTCATCCCGCCGTACTCGCGCTCGAGGACGCGCTGCATCTCGTAGTCGCCGAGCGGCTGCGTCCACGCCGAGGTCCAGCGCGCCATCCCCTGGAGCACCGTCAGCGCCTGCGCGTTCCCCGAGAGCTGATAGGTGTCGAGCAGTCCCGCCATGATCTTGTGCAGCGTGTAGAACGGCGCCCACACCGGCCGGCCCGCGCGCAGCCGGTCGAAGAACTCTTCGGGGAAGGCCGAGAGGTAGCCGTTCGCCTGCTGGCACTTCGCCAGTTCCTCGACGACGTGCTCGCCGCGCGCCTTCACCTCCGCATCGCCCGTCTGCGCCGCCATCAGCGCGCACGCCGAGAGGTAGTGGCCGGTGTAGTGCCCGCGCAGCTCGTTCTCCGGCGCTTCCCAGCCGCCCAGCGGCTCGGCGGACGTCGGCTGGCCCGCGGTGACGCGGAACATGTGCAGCAGCCGGTCTTCCTCCTGGGCCATGAGGAAGCGGCGGTTCACGTCCAGCGCGTCCTTGAACGGCCCCGCGCCGAGACGCACGCGCGCGAGGTCGAAGGGCAGGGCCGCCGGTCTGGGAGCGGCGCTCTCGCCCTGGAACCGGCGGATGCGGAGCGGCAGCGCGGCGGACGCGGCCGTCAGGACGGTCGAGGCGAGGAACTCGCGTCGCTTCATGGGATCTCTCCGATCTGCCTGGCCCGGGCGAGCGCCGCGGCGAACTGGTCCTTGTACGTCGTGAAGGTGTCGTCCACCACCGTGATCGTCGGGATGGGTCCGCCGCCGCTCCCCTGGCCCATGCCAAGGGTGGCGGCGTCGAAGGTCCCGAACCCCGACTCGTGCACCCCCGAGCTGCCGCGCCCCGGCGCCGGATGGCTGAGGTGCGAGAAGAAGCGCGCGTACTTCGTGGCCTGCGGGGAATAGACGTGGAAGAGCGGGATGAAGCCGAGCAGCGCGTCGTAGTGGAATTCGCCGCAGGCGAGGACCTCGGGGTGGGTGCCGCGCAGCTCGGCGACGAGTCGTCGGGTCCCCTCGTGCATGTCGGCCTGCGTGTTGTTCATCCACCCCGCCGAGATGTCGAGGAAGTACGCGTCCATCCGGTAGCGCTCGATCGTGTCCACGATCCGGGCGTTCAGCCACTCCCGCCACGAGTCCACGCCGAGGTTCATGTACGACAGCCACCCCTCCTGGTGGCGGTCGTTGTCCCAGTCCACCCAGTCGAGGTCGAACCGGTCGCCGTCGATGCGATAGGTCGCGGCGTCGGCGACGTTCCGGAACTCCCGCTGCCGCCGGTTCGCGGCGTTCATCCCGAACATCGGCATGAACCGGTATCCCAGCTGGTGCCCCTGGTCCACCAGCCGCTTCAGCCCCGCCTCTCCTCCCAGCCGCTCGTCGGCGCGGTAGGCCGGATAGTTCCAGTAGTAGCGGCCGTCCCACGCCGGGAGGAAGACGAGCGTGCGCTCGGCGGGGAACTGCGGCGCGGCCCACTGCAGGATCTCCAGCATCCGCGCGAAGTCGTTGAAGGCGTAGCCGGTGTAGTGCATGCCGTGGAGCGCCAGCACCAGCCCCACGTCCCGGAGCCACGCGGGCACGTCGTCGCGCGATTCCCAGGTGGGGATCCCGTACGCGCGCTCGAGGTGCGCGTAGTGGGCCTCGGTCGCCGCCTCGAGCGTCGTCGTCCGCCCCAGCCGCCAGGTGGGCACCGCCAGCCGCTGCTGGTCGAGCCAGCCCTCCGCTTCGAACACTGCCTCGACGCGGTACCCCGTCTCGCCCGGCTGGAAGAAGAAGCGCTTGGCCCGCACCCGGTCGTCGAGCGATGACAGATACCGGAAGTCGGCGTCGCCGGCCTCGACCGCGACGAACGGCGTGCTCATGCCCCACGCCGTGTTCCCGCCGAACAGGTCGCCCGCGCCGAACGGATAGCCGTACAGCAGCTCGTCGTCCTTCGGGTCGAACGGACGGCCGCCGCCGCTCGAGATCTTCCCGCGCGGGATGCCGCGGATCACCGTGGTCACGCTCTTGATCGGCTGGTCCATGTCCGCCGTGACGTCCCACTCGATCGCGTCGCCGCTCTGCCGGAAGTGCGCGACCAGGCGCCCCGGCGCTGACGCCTGCCCGCCGGCCCAGACCAGGCCCGAGGCGGCCAGGGTGAGCGCGTCCTCTGCTTCCTCCGCGACCATCAGGGCGGCGTCGAGGCCGTACACGTTCTCGCGCGTGAAGACGAGGAAGCCGAACCGGTAGCCGCCGAACTCGACGCTCGGCTCGGGGAAGTCGAAGGAGAACTTCTGGAAGGTCCGGCCGCGGCCGGGGACGAAGACCTCGCTCGTGGACGTCAGCGGCAGGATCGCCGGGTCGTGCCGCGGCGCGGCGCCCAGCCTGGGCGCGATCAGCGAGCCGGCGCCGGCGGCGCCCACCAGCTTGACCCAGTCACGGCGGGTGAGGTCGTCGAGCATCAGCCGCGGCGCGATGGGGGTTGCGGATGGGTGCGCATGAAGTCGAATGATGCTGCGCGGCGCTTGCTCGCGCCACCGGGGCGGCCCATCTTTGGCGGGCCATGCCCGTCTACCTCGGCCTCGACCTGAGCACGCAGAGCCTCACGGCGCTGGCCATCGAGGTGTCGGGCCGGGAGCGGCGCGTGGCGTTCGAGGAATCCCTCGACTTCGACGCCAGCCTCCCGCAGTACGGCACGCGGCACGGCGTGCTGCCGCAGACCGACCCCCTCACCGCCACCTCCTCGCCGCTGATGTGGGCCGAAGCGCTCGACCGGGTGATGGAGATGATCGCGCGCGACAGCTCGATCGCGCTGGCGGACATCCGGGCGATCTCCGGCTCGGGGCAGCAGCACGGCAGCGTCTATTTCGGCGCCGCCGCCGCGCAGGCGCTGGCGTCCCTCGACGCGGCCCGCTCGCTGGAATCCCAGATGCGTGGGGTGTTCGTGCGCGCGGAGTCGCCGATCTGGATGGACTCGAGCACGGCCGCCGAGTGCGCCGAGATCACCGCGGCGGTGGGCGGGCCGGAGCGGCTGGCGAAGCTGACGGGCTCCCGGGCGTTCGAGCGCTTCACCGGGCCGCAGATCCGGAAGTTCTTCAAGGAACTGCCCGCTGCCTACCGGTCCGCAACCCGGATCCACCTCGTGTCCTCGTACGCGGCGTCGCTGCTGGTGGGCTTCGACGCGCCGATCGAGCCGGGCGACGGCTCGGGGATGAACCTGATGGATCTGGCGCGGGCGCGATGGGCGCCCGAGGCGCTGGCCGCGACCGCGCCGGACCTCGAGGCGAAGCTCCCGCCGATCGCGGCGTCGTGGACCGTGGTGGGCCCGCTCGCCACCTACTGGCGCGCGCGGCACGGATTTCCCGCGGCGAAGGTCGTGGCGTGGTCGGGCGACAACCCCTGCTCCCTGGTCGGCACCGGGATCGTGCGGGAGGGGCGGATCGCCATCTCCCTCGGCACCTCGGACACGCTGTTCGGGATCGTGCCGAGGGCGTGCTACGACCCGTCCGGCACCGGGCACGTCTTCGGCTCGCCGACCGGCGGGTACATGCCGCTCATCTGCTGCAAGAACGGCTCGCTCGCGCGCGAGCGGATCCGCGACGAGCACGGGCTCGACTGGCAGAGCTTCGCGCACGCGCTCGGCGGGCGGCCGGCGGGGAACGGCGGCGCCATTCTCCTGCCCTGGTTCGACCCGGAGATCACGCCGACGGTGCTGGAGGCGGGCCCGCGGCGCTACGGGCTCGATCCCTCCGACGCCGAGGGGAACGTGCGGGCGGTGGTCGAGGCGCAGATGCTCTCCCTCGCGATCCACTCGGCGTGGATGGGCGTCACGGTCGACCGGATCCACGCGACCGGTGGCGCGTCGCAGAACCCGGCCATCCTCCAGGTGATGGCGGACGTGTTCGGCGCCGACGTCTGCGTCGTGGGCGGCGGGAACTCGGCGGCGCTGGGCGCGGCGCTCCGGGCGTACCACGCCGACGAGCTGGCGCGCGGCCACGAGATGCTGTGGCCGGAGGTCGTCGCGGGCTTCACGGAGCCGTGGCCCGCGAGCACCGTGCGGCCGATCCCGGAACACGTCGCCGTCTACGCGGAGATGCGGACGGTCTACGCCGCGTGCGAGGCGCACGCCCTGGGCAAGGGACCCGATCCGGCGCCCCTGATCTCCGCCTTCGGGGAACGGTCGCGGTAGGCTCAGGGTAACCGTGGAGCATCCATGAAGACGACGACGGACGCGGCGCGGCCGGCCGACCGGCCACCGTATCTCCTGGCGGGTCTGGCGGCGTTGGGCTGTCTCGCGCTCTACGTCGCGACGCTCGCTCCGACCGCGCAATTCTGGGACACGCCCGAGTACATCGCCGCCGCCTACGTGCTGGGCATCCCTCACCCCCCGGGCAATCCGCTGTTCGTGATCCTGGCGCACACCTGGGGCCTGGTCCCGTGGATGCAGGTCTACGCCGCGCGCATCAATCTCTTCGCCGCCGTGACCAGCGCGCTCGCGGCCGGGTTCTGGCTCCTGATCGCCGAGCGGTGGCTGCGGCCCGTGATGCCGGCGGCGTGGCCGCGGCGGCTGGCTGCACTCGCCGGGGCAGTCATCGCGGCGACGGCGTTCACGGTCTGGAATCAGTCCGTGGTCAACGAGAAGGTCTACACGCTCAGCCTGCTCTCCATCGCGCTCGTCCTCTGGTTGACGGTCCGCTGGGGCGACGCGCCAGCGGGGAGCCGGCGCGATCACCGCCTCCTGTTGATCGTCTACCTCCTCGCGCTCACCGCGACCAACCACCTGATGGGCCTCCTGGTCATCCCGGCGGTGCTGGTGTACGTGCTGTATTCCGACCCGAAGGTCCTGCTCAACCCGCGCTTCCTGGCCTGGTCCGTGGCGGCCGTGGCCCTCGGCGTGAGCCTGTGGGCGTTCCTCCTGGTGCGTGCGCCGCATTTCCCCCTGATCAACGAAGGGGAACCGACGAACTGGGCGGCGCTCCGCGAGGTGCTCAACCGCACCCAGTACGACAAGCCGCCGATCTCGGATCGTCAGGCGGACCTGGGATCGCAGCTCGCGATGTGGTGGCAGTACTTCACCTGGCAGTGGGGGCGCGACTGGGCCGCGGGCGTTCAACGCGCGCTCGCGGTGCTGTTCGGCGGCCTCGGCCTCCTGGGCGCGTGGCGCCAGCTGAAAGCGGATCGGCGCGCGGGCCTCGCGATGGTCGCGCTGATGGGCACGCTGGTGCCGCTCCTCGTCTTCTACCTCAACTTCAAGTACCGGTACGGCACGCATCCCGAGCAGTGGACGCTCGATGAGGTGCGCGAGCGGGACTACTTCTTCATCTGCTCGTTCGCGCTGTGGGGCGTCTGGGTCGCGATCGGCCTCGCGGCCGTGATGGAAGGGATCCGCGAAGCGCTCGCTCGACGGGTCCCGTCGGAGGGACGGCGCTGGGCGCTGGCGACGCCGGTGCTGGCCGTCGCGTTGATCCCGCTGCTCGGCAACCGCCTGGCCGCGTCGCGCGCGGGCGAGACGCTGGCCCGCGACTTCGCCTACGACATGCTGCAGTCGGCCGTCCCGTATTCGGTCCTCGTGACCGCGGGCGACAACGACACCTTCCCGCTCTGGTACCTGCAGGATGTGGAGCACGTGCGGCAGGACGTGACGGTGCTGAACCTGTCGCTCGCCAACACGGACTGGTATGACCGGCAGCTGCAGCGCCGGCCGCTGGCCACCTTCGATTCGGCGAGCGCGCCGGCCGTGTGGCGCACCCGGTCGTATCCCAAGCCCGCCGGGCCGCTGTGGAATCTGAGCCTCCGCACCCTGGACTCGATCCTGCCGGCGTATCCGCTGCCTGAGACGCGGACGATGGACATCGCGGGCTTCACGGTCACGCTCGATCCGGCGAAGCAGGAGCACGGCGTGCTGGAGCGGTCGGACATCATGGTGTTGCGGGCGATCCAGGACCAGTTCGGCAAGCGGCCGATTCTGTTCGCGCGGACGACCGGCGACTACGCGGACCGCCTGGGGCTGACGGGCAACCTCGTCGAGGAGGGGATGGTCCGCGAGCTGGTGCAGTCGCCGGTGGCGGCGAACGACACCATCCTGAACGTCGCCGGGGTCGGCTTCGTGGACGTGCCGCGCACCCGCGAGCTGCTCGAGCACGTGTACCATGCGCACACCGCCGCCCGGTACCGGCCGCTGGGCTGGCTCGACGTGCCATCGCAGAACATCCCCGTGCTCTACGCGGGCCTCTATCAGGAGATGGCCGAGATACTGGCGAGGACGGAGCCGCAGGCGGCGGTGAGGCTGCTCGCGCTCACCGATTCCATGGTGCAGAACACGACGTACGGCCGGCGGCGGGTGACCCGGTAGCGCCCTCCCGGCTAGTTCACGGCGCGTGACCGCCGGCCGAGGCCGATGGAGATCGCAACGCCGAGGCTGATTTCGTCCGCCTCGCGCCCGAACGGACTCGCGAACCAGGCGTCGTCCGGATGGGTGACCTCGAAGGGGACCGTCACTCCCGGCCGGACCGTCACGATCTGGTCGATCTCGAAACCCACCGAGAGGCTGGCCAGCCAGTAGTTCCCGGTCTGCGACCGCCCTTCGACGCCGTCTGCAGTCTTGTAGCCGGTCGGCCAGTAGGTCCCCGTTATGCGCGCCGCGCGAACGCCGCCCGCCGCGAAGACGGTTATCCTGCGAGCCCGAATCGCGACGGCCGCGAGCCCCAGGCCCACCGCTCGATCCATATAGCGGAAGTCTTCCTGCATCAGCTCGAAGTCATAGGGCCCGAACGACGCGGCCGCCGATGCGACGGGACAGAGAAAGACGCCGGAGGCGCCGAAGGGGATGTCCGCACCGATTTCGAAGCTGAGCGGGTACGTCGAGGCGTCCAGCTCGGGATCGCGCGTCCGCCCGAAGCCCAGCGTGCCGTAGATCGCTCTGCCCGCGGTCAGCGACACGCCGAGAGCCGCGGCGTGCGTGTACGAGGCCGCACTCGCGGTCACGCGAAACGGCCGCTCCCGGAGGGACGGAAGCCCCGCGCAGACCTGGGCGGCAACCGGCGCCACACGCGCGCCGAGGAGCGCCAGGAGGCCGAGCCCTGCTCCGATGTGCCTCATGGGCTCAAGGGACGACGCTCAGAGCCTGCACGGTGCCGCCGCCGGGCTGGCGGTAGACGACGGTCACCGTGTCGCCCGACTGCACCTGAAGCGTCCCGTCTCCGGGGTGCGGAGTTCCGGCCTCGACGTACACCGGTCGCGTGAGCGTGGACCAGTCAATGCAGTTCCCGACATCCTCTGCGCAGAAAGGCGTGGGCGTCAGCTCGACAAACGTCACTCCCGGCCAGGACAGAGCGCTCCTGGCCCGGCTGACCTGGTCATCGAGGTCGAAGAGCACCACGTACCCGATGTGGAGGCTGCTCAGCCAGGTCCTTATCCGTCCTCCGATGCCGGCGACGTAGCCGTTGACCGATTGCCAGCTCACGTCGCTGCGCGTGCCGAAATCGAACTCGAAGCAGGTGTAACGCCACCCGCGCATCGGCACGGGACAGTATTGCGGATACAAGGCGGAGGCCTCGCGGTCTCCCGAGGAGGTCGTGATTTCGATCGGCACGCTCTGGCCCGACCCGAGGCGGAACGACGTGTCAGCGGGAGAGGCGACGATCTGCATGATGCCGCTGGTCGCGGAGAGGTAGGTGATGGCGAGCGTGCGCATCACCGGCCTGACCGTGCGGCTCGGGCCGAAGAGATCCGTGCACGCCGTGACGAGCAGCACGGCCGACGTGACGCCGGCGGCGCGGAGGGTGCATCTCGCTTGGGTGGCGGTGTTCATGTGCCGTAATACGATACCGTGCGACCGTCAGCTAGCCGTGAGGGGGACGCAATCCGTTCGGCCGCCGGAGCGTGCGATTGGCGATCGGGTTTGTCGCATTGGGGCGCCGCGGCCGTTTCAGCCATGTATCCGAACATCTTCACTCGGAGGCGCCGCCGTCGTGGCGCTTGCGCTCGCAACTGGTTCTTCCTACGCTGCGTGTAGCGGACTGACATCGTGAACTGCGCGCCAGGCCGCACGCACGGCTTCGCCGGGGGGTCGCGCTATGAAGATGCGAATCTGCGCGGTCGGCGCCGCCACGGCGCTGGTGCTCGGCCTTGGATGCCGGGATACCACGGGCCCCGGTGCGTTCCTGGACCTGAACGCCCCGTGGGTGCCTGACTCGACATCGGTGCTGGCGTCCTCGGGCTACACGGGCTTCGACGGCTCGGTGCGCGCGGTCCTGGGCGATGTCCAGACGTGGGCGGTCGTGTGGAACGAGTTCGTCGGCAGCATTCAGCCGAAGCCGTCTCTGCCGGCCGTTGACTTCACTGCGGACTGGGTACTGGTCGTGGCCTTGGGGTCTCGGCCAACGGGCGGCTACGGTATCCGCGTCGACAGCGTTGCGAACCACGGCGGCACCGTGGTCTACGTCACGACGATCGCCCCTGGGCCGTTGTGCGCCGTCACTCAGCTGGTCACGTCGCCCGCACAACTCGTGCGGTTGCCTCGCCCGCCCGAGCCGATCACGTTCCAGGATCGGAACGTCGCAACGGACTGCCAATGACCGGGCGACGCCTCACGATGCTTCTCGTCCTGAGTGCGGCCGCGTGCGAGAGCGCGACGGGTCCGGCCGTTGCCCTGGTTAAAACGACGCCGCCGGACTTCGTCGGGGTCGTGACGCGGAACATGCTCGAGGCGGGTTGCACGCCGGCGGGGGGCTGCGGGGACCAGTATGCGGTCTGGGTGGCCATCCCGCCTTCCGACACGGGGGATGCCGGCGTGGTCGTCGGCGACTCGACGCCCATCTTCGTGAGCAACCGGTTCGGGCTGGCGCGTGCTGCATCCGGTGGATCGATCGTCGTAGGGGATTCCATTCACGTGTGGCACGACTGGACCGTGGCCTACGGAGCCGTCCAGGCCCCGTTCGGCGCGCCCTGCTATATGGGCACACAGATCGTCGTCTTCCCTTAGCGGCGGGCAGCCGAAGCCGGCCCTGTCACCGGTCAGTAACGAGCACCTGAAAGGCCGCGGCGGGCAGGTCGGCGAGTGACGTAACGTGCACGTCGGCGGCGCGGAGAGCGTCGCCGCCGACGCCGATGCTCCGCATCCCCCCGCGGCGCGCGGCCTCGATCCCCGCCGCAGCGTCCTCCACCACGACCGAGCGAGCCGGTGCCACGCCGAGACGCTGAGCAGCGGCGAGGAAGACGTCGGGATCCGGCTTCCCGCGGTGCACATCCTCCGCGCTCACCAGCGCGCCCATCACCCCATCCAGCTTCAGCACCCGCGCCATCGTCTCGACGTTGGCCTTGGGCGCGGAGGAGGCGATGGCCTGCCGCCAACCTTCGCGCGCGAGCCGCCCGATCCACTCGAGCGCGCCGGGGAGTGGATGGAGCGCTCCGGCCGCCACGAGCCGCCGGAACGCCTCTTCCTTCGCGTCGCCGAGGCGTTTGACCCGCTCGGCGCTCGCGCCCGGCAGCCAGGCACCGAGGATCGCGTCGTTCCGCTGGCCGAAGGAGTGGAGGAACTGCTCGTACGTGATCTCGACGCCGCCCAGGAGCATCGTCTCCCGCCAGGCGCGCCAGTGGAACTCCTTCGAGTCTGCGATGGTCCCGTCGAGATCCCAGAGCACGGCGCGCGGGCGCCGGGTCACTTGCCGCCCTTCTTCTTCTGACCGTAGTACGCGCCCGCACCGTGCTTGCGGCCGAAGTGCTTCTCGACCAGGAAGGCGTCGGGGCGCGGGGCGTCGGGCGCGACGAGGCGCTGCATGATCTCCATCCGCGCGAGCTGCTCGAGGACCAGGGCGCGCTCGACCGCCTCGAACGGATCGTCGCCCCAGGTGAACGGCCCGTGGTTGGCCACCAGCACGCCGGGAATCTCCGCGGGGTCGAGTTTTCCCTTCCGGAACGTCTCGACGATCACGCGACCCGTGTTCAGCTCGTAGTCGGCCGTGACCTCCGCCTCCTTCAGCGGGCGCGTGACCGGCACGTCGCCGCGGAAGAAGTCGGCGTGGGTGGTCCCCATGCAGCGGATCGGCGTGCGCGCCTGCGCGAAGGCCGTGGCACACTCGGCGTGCGAGTGCGCGATGCCGCCGCAGGCGAAGACGCGGTACAGCTCCAGATGCGTCGGCGTGTCCGACGAGGGGCGGAGCTTGCCCTCCAGCACCTCGCCCGTCCTGAGCGACACCGGCACCATCGTGTCCGCCGTCAGCTCGGCGTACGGCACGCCGCTCGGCTTGATGACGAACAGCCCCGCGACGCGGTCCACGCCCGAGACGTTGCCGAAGGTGCCGAGCACCAGCCCGCTGCCGGCGAGTCGCAGGTTGGCCTCGAGCACCGCGCGGCGCAGCTCATCCACCCGAGTGGTCATGCGGCCTTCACCACGCGCTCCCGCAAGGCCAGCAGTCTCTTCATGAGCGAAGGCAGGTCCGCCTTTCCCGGCGCCGCGCCGAACGTGTCGTGCAGCTCGCGGTACATCCCGTACAGCTCGTCGTACACCGCCCGCGCGTTGGGCTGCGGCGTGAAACGCTTCGCCTGGAGCGACGTCATCTTCCCCTGCGCCGCCTCGAAGGTGTGGTACCGGCCGGCCGCCACCGCCGAGGAGATCGCCGCGCCGAGCGCCGTGGTCTGGGACGAGCCGGCGATGTGCATGGGATGCCCGAGCACGTCGGCATACACCTGCATGAACAGCTCGTTCTTCTCCGCGATCCCGCCGCAGCAGACCACGCGCTCGATCGGGACGCCGTGCTCCCGCAGCCGCTCGACGATGGCGCGCGCGCCGAACGCCGTCGCCTCGATCAGCGCGCGATACACCTCGGCGCGCGACGTATGCAGCGTCTGGCCCACGAGCAGTCCCGTCAGCCGCGGATCCACCAGGATCGTGCGGTTCCCGTTGTTCCAGTCGAGCGCGAGGAGCCCGCTCTGGCCGGGCCGGCTCCGCGCGGCCTCCGCCGTGAGGCGCGCGTGGAGCCGCGCGTCGCCCTCGCAGACCCTGGCGACCCACCAGTGCAGGAGGTCGCCCACCGCCGACTGGCCCGCCTCGAGGCCGTAATAGCCGGGCATCACCGAGCCGGGGACGATGCCGCAGATCCCCGGGACGTCGGCCATCGGCTCGGCGAGCGGCGCGACGGCGACGTCGCAGGTGGACGTGCCGATGATCTTGACCAGGGTGCCGGTCTTCACCCCCGCGCCGACCGCGCCGTAGTGCGCGTCGAAGCCGCCCATGGCGATCGGGATGCCGGCGGGCAGCCCCAGCTCCTTCGCCCACGCCGGCGTGAGATGCCCCGCCGGGCGGTCGGCGGCGTACGCCTTCGTGAAGAGCCGAGCGCGGAGCTCGGCGAGCTTGGGGTCGAGCCGCGCGAGGAACTGGGCGTCGGGCAGACCTCCGTGCGCCTCCGCGTACATCGCCTTGTGGCCGGCGGCGCAGACCGAGCGTGCGATGCCCCGGGGGTCGGTCACCCCCGCCAGCACGGCGGGCACGTAGTCCGCCAGCTCCACCCAGCTGAAGCTGCCTCGAACACGTCGGGAGCGACCTTGAGACACTTCCAGATCTTGGACCAGAACCACTCGGAGGAGTACGTCCCGCCGATCGGCGCGACGTACTCGGGCGCGTGCCGACGCGCCGTCTCCGTGATGGCCGCGGCTTCCTCGGCCCCCGTATGGTCCTTCCACAGCCACGCCTGCGCCGCCGGGTGCTTCTTCCAGCGCTTGTCCAGGGCGAGCGGCCGGCAGGCCGCGTCCACCGGGATCGGCGTCGAGCCGGTGGTGTCCGCGCCGATGCCGACGACGCGCTCCGCCGCGAAGCCCTTCTTGCGCTTCGCCGCCCGGAGCGCGCCCCGCACCGAGCCCTTGAGCGCCGCCAGGTAGTCGCCGGGATGCTGCCGCGCGAGGTGTGGGTCTTTCGGGTCGGTGATGACGCCGTGGTCGCCGGACGGGTACTCGAAGACGCTGGTGGCCAGGGTGCGGCCGTCGGCGCAGTCCACGACCACGGCCCGCGCCGTGTTGGTGCCGAAGTCCACGCCGAGGACGAACGACGCCGGCATGCCGCTCAGCCGAGGAGGATCGGGCTCACGACGTCGAGCACGTCGGGGCCGGTGCCCGCGGCGCGCGCCTTCGTCAGCTCGTCCTGCTTCGCGACCACCTTCACCGCCTTGAGCGCGAGGTTCGCGAAGTTGATCAGGCTGCGCTCTATCGCGCGCGTCGGATCGTCGCGGTAGGTGAACTGGTCCTGGCTGTACCAGCCGCGGTAGTCGCGCACGAACGTCGTGTAGAGGTACTCGACCGCCTCGGGCACGGAGATCGTGCCGAAGATCAGGTCCTGGTCGTTGCGCCCCTGCCGCGCGTCGTTGACGTCGAACTTGTGGATCGGCACGCCCGCGAACGCCGCGAGGTCGCACGCGGTCGAGGCCGTGGTGCCCTCCATCTTCTGGTGCCCGTAGTCCACCGTGAGCCCGCAGTTGTTGCCGCCCGTGGCCTTGTTCACCTGCTGGGCCACGAGGATCGCCGCCGCGGCCGTCGGGATGATCATGTACAGCTCGCGCGGCTCGTACGGCTTGGGCTCCATCGCGAGCTTGATCCCCGCCTTGAGGCACTCCTTGTTCACGGCGATCAGCGCCTCGGTGAACCACTCGATGGACTGCCTGTAGTCGATCTGGAAGTGGTAGTCCGCGCCGTCGGAGCCCGGCCAGACGCTGATGACCGGGATCTTGAGCGCCTTGCTGATCTCGACCGCCTTGAGGATCTCCTCGAGCGCGGCGCGCCGCAGCTCCGGCTTCGGGTTGCACGGCCCACCCAGCTTGAACTTGGGGTTGGTCCAGGTGTTGATGTTGCACGCCGCGACGGTCATCCCCAGCTCGGCCAGGAAGCCGCCCTGCGCGCGCTCCACGGCCTTGAGGTCGAGATCGCCGTTCAGCGATTTCTCGAAGACGTGCTGGTGGATCTCGATGGCGTCGATCCCGGCCGCCTTGGTGCGCCGGCACTGGCCCTCGAAGTCGTTCTTGAACTGCGGATTGTCCGAGTTGTAGCCCGGCGGCGCGAACCGGTCCACGAAATCGCCGGCCGACCAGTGGCCGACGCTCATCTTGATGTCGAGCGCCTTCATGAACTGGATGGCCTCGGCGCGGCCCATCGGGCTCTTCGTGGCGAGGGCGTGGCGGATCTGGTCGGGCGTGAAGCGCGGCATGGTGCTCTCCTGGTTCGGCGGCGGGTTCGGCAGCCGAGCAAAGGTGGCCCGGGGCGCGGTCTCCCCGCAAGCCGCGCGGGATTGACGCGCGCGGCGCGCGGTGTAGTCTCCGAAGGCTCCTTTCCCGCTTCGTGAGGGCGGCGCATGGCGACGCTGGACTGGCTGGTCGTGCTCGTCTACTTCGCGGTCATCCTGGGCCTCGCGTGGTGGGTGTTCCGCCGCGGCAAGGACACCGCCGACGACTACTTCCTCGCGAACCGCAACCTCGGCTGGTTCATCGTCGGCGCCTCGATCTTCGCGTCGAACATCGGCTCGGAGCACCTGGTGGGGCTGGCGGGCTCCGGCGCCACCTCGGGCGTGGCGATGGCGCACTACGAGCTGCACGCCTGGGCGATCCTGGTGCTGGGCTGGCTGTTCGTGCCGTTCTACATGCGCTCCAAGGTGTACACGATGCCGGAGTTCATCGAGCGCCGCTTCTCCGGCTCGGCGCGCGTGATTCTCTCGATCACCTCCCTGCTCACGCACGTCCTCACCAAGTTCGCGGTGAGCATCTTCGCCGGCGGCGTGGTGTTCCGCGCCCTCCTGCCCGAGCTGCACGTCACCCTCCTCGGCCACGATTGGAACGCCTTCTGGATCGGGTCGGTCTCGATCGTCCTGCTGACCGGCCTCTACACGATCCTGGGCGGGATGCGGGCGGTGGCGTACACCGAGGCGATGCAGACCTTCGTGCTGGTCTTCGGCTCGGCGATGCTGCTGATCTTCGGGCTGATCAAGATCGGGGGATGGCACGCGTTCCGCGCCGCGCTGCCCTCCGACATGTTCAACCTCTGGAAGCCGCTGATCCCGCACGGGCTGGCGTCCACCTGGGCGCCGGTCAAGGAGGCGACCCGCCAGGCCTGGTACTTCAACACCAACTACCCATGGCTGGGGATGCTGTTCTGTGCCCCGATCATCGGCCTGTGGTACTGGTGCACCGACCAGTACATCGTGCAGCGCGCCCTCGGCGCACCGAACGAGCAGGTCGCCCGCCGCGGCTCGATCTTCGCCAGCTACATCAAGCTGCTTCCCGTCTTCATCTTCATCATCCCGGGGATGATCGGGCTCGCGCTGGCCCGGACCGCCCAGGTGCCGGCGCTCCAGACGATGCTGGGCCCCGACGGGAAGGTGATCCCGATGATCGCCCAGTCCGTGTACCCGACGATGGTGCTGTCGGTGCTCCCCATCGGCGTCCGCGGGATGGTGGTCGCGGGGCTCATCGCCGCGCTGATGAGCTCGATGGCAGGCGCCTTCAACGCCTCGAGCACGCTGTTCACGATGGACCTCTATCAGAAGCTGCGGCCCAACTCGTCGCAGCACGAGCTGGTCTGGATGGGGCGCGTCGCCACGGCGGTGATGGTGCTGGTGGCGCTGCTCTGGATCCCGGTGATCGAGGGTGCGCGCGGGCTGTACGAGTACCTGCAGAGCGTGCAGGGGTACCTCGCGCCCCCGATCTTCACGGTCTTCTTCTTCGGCATCTTCAACAAGCGGCTCAACACGAAGGGCTGCATCTGGGCGCTGCTCATCGGCTTCTTCCTCGGGACGTTCCGCCTGCTGGTGGACACGCCGGTGGCGCTGCACCTCGCGGGGTACGAGAACGGCTACGCCCAGGGCTCGTTCCTCTGGGTCGTGAACAACATCTACTTCCAGTACTACAGCCTGCTCGTGTTCGTCGTGTCGGTGGTGGTGATGATCGGCGTGAGCTACGCGACGGCCGCGCCGGCGGTGGAAAGCCTGACCAACGTGACCTTCGCCACGCTCACGGACGAGCACCGGTCGGAGTCGCGCGCGAGCTGGAACCGCTGGGACGTGATGTTGTCGGGCCTGGTGGTGCTGCTGATCATCGCGGTGTACCTGTACTTCCGCGGGTAGCGCGGGAGGCGTCGGCCGGCGCGGCCGCCGGGCCGTGCCGGCCGACTATTCCGCCGCGAGGACCTCGACGGGACTGATGCGCGCCGCCCGCAACCCGGGCACCCAGCAGGCCAGGAGCGCGATCCCCGCGAGCAGCGCCGCCGCGGCGGCCACGGTGCCGGGATCCATCGCGCTCACGCCGAACAGCAGTGAGGAGAGCCACCGGCCTTCGAGCGCCGCGAGTACCAGGCCGATCGCCGTCCCCAGCCAGACGTAGCGCATTCCGCTCGCCACGACCAGCCAGGTCAGCGTCCTCGGCTCCGCGCCCAGGGCCAGCCGGACGCCCATCTCGCGGCGCCGCTGCCGGACGACGTACGACATCAGCCCGAAGATGCCCAGGGCCGCGAGCAGGAGGGCCGCCGCGGCGAAGCCGCCCAGCACCGTCGTCCAGCGGCGCGGATCCGCCAGCGACGCGTCGAGGCGGTCGTGCAGTGTCGTTTCGACGACCGGCAGATCGGGGTCGAGGCCTGCCACCGCCGCGCGCAGCGCCCGGAAAACCACCCCGGGTAGGGCCGCCGTGCGGACGACGACGTGTACGACCCGGCTGTTGCTCTGCGTCAGCGGCACGTAAAACGCCTCGCCCGACCCCACGATACCGACGTATTTCACGTCGCCCACCACGCCGACGATGGTGGTCCGCGGGCAGGCGTAGCACCCGCCCTCCACCAGCTGCCTGCCCACCGCCGACGCGCGCGGGTAGTAGTGCCGCGCCCACGCCCGGCTCACCACCACCACCGGTGGCGCATTGCCGGAATCGGCTTCCGTGAACAACCTGCCCTCGAGCAGCGGCACGCCGAGCGTCCGGAAGTAGCTCGCCGTCGCCGCCAGCACCGGGGCCACCGGCTCGGCGTTCCCCGGCGGAACCGGATGGTCCACGAGGTTGAAGTTGTCGGTGTTGCCGCCGTTGTCCGGTGGCAGCGCATCGGCCAGCCCCACCGCGCCGACGCCGGGCGAGCGGGCCACGTCCTGCTCCAGCCGGCGGAAGAATGCCTGCGACGCTGCGTAGTCTGGGTAGCGCGCGCGGGGCAGCGCGACGGCGACGCTCACCAGGTGGGCCGGCTCGAAGCCGGGATTCACGCGCTCGAGTCGCAGGAAGCTGTTGAGGAGCAGACCCGCGCCCAGCAACAGGGGCAGCGCCAGCGCGAACTCGGCCACCACCAGGGCGCCGCGCATCAGGTTGGTGCGCCGGCTGGCGCCGGACCGCGCGTCCTCCGGCCGGGCCCCCGAGACGCCCACCCGGCCCGCCAGCACCGCCGCGACGGGCGGGATGCCGGCCAGGATGCCGCTCGCGAGGGTCGCGATCGCGACGAACGCCACGACCCGCCCGTCGAATCGGACTTCGGCGAGCCGGGGCAGGTCGGGCGCGATGACGCTCGCGGCGCGCACGCCGAGGGCCGCGACGCCGAGTCCGGCGAGAGCCGCCAGCGCCGCCAGGAGCGCGCACTCGGTGACGATCATCCCGGCGAGCCGCCCGCGCGAGGCGCCGAGCGCGGCGCGCACCCACAGCTCGTGCTGGCGCGCGGTCGCCCGCACCAGCAGCAGCGTGGCGACGTTGGCGACGGCCACCAGGAGCACCAGAATCACCGCCACCGCGAACAGGGTGACCGGGCGGTCGGCCTTGCCGACGATGGCCTCGCGGAGCGGAATGGGCGTGAGCAGCGCCGTGCTGTCGTGCCAGTCCGCATACAGCGGCAGCAGTCGGCGGCTGATGGCGGCCAGGTCGCGCCGGCCCTCGTCCGGCGTGACGCCCGCTCTGAGGCGCGCGAGGCCGCGCAGCCAGAAGGGTCCGCGCCGGGTCGGCGCCGGAGGCTGCAGGGCCGGCCAGGCGACGGCCGGCACGCCGGCCAGGGCCTCCACCCCGGCCGGGAGGACGCCGACGACCTCGTGGCTCACGCCGTCGATGGTCAGGCTGCGGCCGATCGCCGCGGCCGCGCCGCCGAGCGCGCCGTCCGCGAAGTCGTGCGAGACGACGACGACGGCCGGCGCGCCCGGGGCCTCGTCGCGCGCTTCCACCAGCCTGCCGCGCTCCGGCACCACGCCGAGCGCGGCGAAGAAGCCCGCGGTCACCCGCCCGACCGGGACCCGCTCCGGGGCACCCGCGCCCGACAGCGCCGCCTGGCCGCGCTGCACCACGCCGAAGGCGTCGAAGCTGTGCTGCTGGTCACGGATCGCGTCGAAGTCCGCCGTGGAGAGCGCCCAGATGTTGGTGGGGGAGTTCCGCTCGACGATCTGGATGAGCCGCTCGGCGTGCGGATAGGGCAGGTCGGACAGCAGCAGCGCGTCCACGACGCGGTAGACCGCGGCGCTGGCGCCGATGCCCAGTCCGAGCACGCCGACGACGGCCGCCGTGAATCCGAGGTTGTGCCGCAGCGCGCGCAGGGCGAAGCGCGAATCGGTCGCCAGCTCATCGAGGAGCCGGAAGCCGCGGGCCTCCGGCACGCCGCGCGGCGGGTCAAGGCGTGCTTCGTCCACCGGCGCTCCTTGCGATGGTTGGGACCGGCCAACTCTCCGTTCGACGGCTGACGGGGGAAAAGGGTTGCGTGTGGGCGGGGAGGGGGGCGCCGCGCGGCGCTCTCAGGCGGCTTCGCGCGCGGGCGTCCGCCTCTCCTCGGCCGCGGCCGGCGCGCTCTGCCGCGCCGGCGTGCGGAACGACGACCAGAGCGCCACGGCGCCGACGATCACGTTGGCCGTCATGACGGGCATGGAGTGGATGAACGCGCCGTAGACCAGCCAGAGCGCGGCGGCGCAGGCCTGCGTCCGCCGCAGCAGCGCCTGACGCCTGGTGAAGTACGAGCTGGCCGTCAGCGCCGTCGCCACCCAGCCGATCGCGTCGCTCATCGTCCGGCCGCCGGGGCCGCCGTGTGCCGGATCGTGAGCGAATCCGTCCGCACCTTGTCCCACTCCTGCAGCACGAACCCGTGCGATTCGAACAGGGCCCGGATGCCGCGCCGATCCAGCCCGACGATCTCCTCCAGGATGGGGACGAGCAGGCTGAGCGCGTCGTCGCTCAGGACCGTCCGCCGCGCGATCGGCGCGAGGTATTCGTTCTTCGACACCGCGACGGTGAGGCCGCCGAGCCGGTTGACGTGCAGCATCACGTGCACGTCCGAGCTGCCGTCGCCGACGTACACCAGCCGGTCCGGGCTCACGGACAGCTGGGCTCGCAGCTCGTCCAGGACCGCCACCTTCCCGTAGCCGGCGGGCACGCGGAGGATGGACTTGATCTCGCCCGACGCCGTGTCCCACTCGAACCGCGTGCCGAAGATGTGATCCTCCGGCACGATGCCTTCGAGCGCGGAGCGGATGACCACCTCCGGGGCGGCGGAGACGACGTAGAAGGCGAAATGGTGTCCCTCGAGGTCCTCGACCAGCCGCGAGAGCAGCCGGATGTTCTCCTTGAGGCGCACCCGCCGGCCGACCTCGACCAGGTCCGCCTTCCGCACCCGGCGGTATTCCGGATCGTGGAGCAGCAGGTACGCCAGCTCGGCGCCTTGCTGGACGAGGTGGATGTCGGAGAGTCCCGCGACCTTGTCGCGGAACCCCGACAGGCCGAGCATCTCGGTCAACACGATGCCCGAGTCGTTGAAGCTCAGGGTCTGGTCGAAGTCGCTCGCCAGCAGGTATTGCTTCGGCGCACCGCTACTTCGGGCTTCCATGCGTTGTGACTCCACGGTTCGAGATCCCCACTAAGCCGGCGCCCCCTCCGGAGTCGTTCCGGAGGGGGCGCTGGCTACACCCACCAAGCCGTTCGACTCCCTAGGACCTGCCCGGCCACTTATTGGCGGCCTGCAGCAGTCCCATCGCGCAGCCGTGATTCGCGCGCAGGCAGAACGAGCGCGCGAGGCGGACCGGCGCAGGGAAGCAGTGGGCGCACGTGTGCATAGGCAGGGCGTACCCTCGTCGAGGCGCGTTGTTCGTGGTGCAGACGAAGGCTAGAAGGTGCGGCGAGGCCCGTCAAGTCACGGCTGCGTAACTACTTCCCGCGCTTGGTCTCGACGACGATCGCGCCGCCGGCGGCCCGGAGACCGTAGATCGGCTCCGCGGCGTCGGAGTCGAGGATGTGGATCGCGTGGACGTCGGTGGCCGGTATCTGGTCGAGATACGAGATGTCTCCGGCCTGCATGCCGTCCACGACCAGCAGCGGAGTCTCGTCCGCGTTGACGCTGTGCGGCTCCTGGATCCTGAGGTGCGAGTGTCCGCCGGTCGTCGAATCCTGGCCGGCGCTGAAGCGCGGCGCGCGCATGCGCACCACGTCCCAGGCGGTGCGCACGGACATGTGGGCGATGTCGTCCTCGGTGATCAGCGTCTCGCGGCCGTAGGCGGGCGTCAGGGCGCCGGTCGTTCTCGGCACCGCGTGGCACGCGGCGGTCGCGAGCGCGGCCACAGCCGCGAGCCTCGACACCGCTCGGAGGGCGGTGGGCGTCACGCGGAAACTCCACATGCGTCGGACACTCGCACGCGTCCGGGCCATCGTCAAGCGGGACCGCGGCCGCATCCGGTCACCGCGGCCGTGGCCGGCTCCGGCTACCTGCAGATGATCTCTGCGTCCGCCTGATTCGATTCGATCCGCGTATTGCCGGACGCCACGCGCAGCTTCTCCCAGACATGAAGGCGCTGACCAGCCGCGCCGACCTGCCACACCTCGACCACGGTCACCGTCTTGGTGTTCGCGTTCGGCGCCCGGGCCACTTTGAGCTGACTCTTGGCGCCGTCGCTCCGCTCGAACACGTAGTTGAAGACCATGGGATGGGCCGCGATCCCTACTCTGCCCTCGAAGCGGATCCGGGCGGGGCACGTACCCTCGTACCGCGACGGGCTCGCCGTCAGGGTCACGTCGCCGAAGGGCGACTGCTGAACGGCGCCCGCAGCCGGCCCGCCCGCCCACGCGGCGAGTGCGGGGAGCAGCAGCAGGGTGAACCCGAGCCTTCGAGCGTGGATCATTGTTCCTTCCTGCGCGCCGAGCGCGCATGAGAGGCTACGGCAGCATGTCCATCGTCATTCTGGTTCGACCCTGTCCCTGTGTCACGTCCGACACCATGTGCGCCATCCGTCCGGCATCGACGTCCACGGCCATTTCCCCCGTGACCGTGCCGGTTTCGCCGCCCTGCGGCGCGCCGTTCATCGAGATGATCACGATGCGGTTGCCGGCTTGCCGCTCGAGACGCTCAAACTTGTAGGTGACCAGGAAGACGACGGGCTTCGCCTGGCGCCCGCCGCCCGCCGACATGGTCAAGGAGTCCGTCCAGGTGTCTCCCGGATTGATGGTGCCCTCCGGCCACACCCGGTTGCGCGGGTTGTTGTTCGCGCCGCTGTTCCTCGTCAGCATGTTGGCGATGATGGGTGGAAGGCCCGGCGGGGGTGTCACCTGGCTCGAGAGCACGTGGCCGCGCGGGTCCATCTTCACCGTCACCGCCATCCCGCGCATCATGTCCCGTCCACCGCCGCGCCCGCCCTCCATCACGGTCGAGTCGCTCACGGTCTTCACGACGTAATTGCCCGAATCCATCCCCATGACCGTCTGGGTTTGATACATCGCGACCTGCGCGGTCGGGGACGTGGTCGTGTCGGGCGACGACCAGCTCCGGCTCGCCATGCGGTAGTGCGTCACCTGTCCAATCGGCGGGTTGTAGCGCAGCTGCACCCCCTGAGAGCGCCCCTGCGCGGCAGTGGCGATGAGCAAACCGGCGCCGATGATTGCGAAGCGACTGTGCATACGTGATCTCCGATCAGCACGATGGATCTGGCTGTGATCGCCGTGGCGCGTGACTGCGAACCGGGCACACGCGCTTGTGGCACGGGCGTGTGCGCCCTCTGCGGAGATACCTCCGATCGGTTGACGTGTAAAGCCGCGGGCGCCGGACGAGCGCCGCCGTTGCCTGGCCGGCGGGTGCGTGTCATGTTCGGAGGCGATGGTACTGAGTCGCCGGATCCTGGGGCTGGCCGCGCTCGCGGCGGGGCTGGCCGGGTGCGTGACCTTGAGCCGGCTCACGGCGCTCAAACGGGTGGACTTCTCGATCGCGGACGTGCGGGACGGACGGCTCGCGGGGGTGGACCTGCGGCGCGTCGCGAACTACGACGATCTCAGCGTCGTGGAGATTGGACGGATCGCGCTGGCCGTCTCGCGCCGGGACGTGCCGCTCGATCTGACCGTGATGATCCGGGCCGACAATCCCGCCGACAACCGCACCGCCGCCACGATGGTGAAGCTCGACTGGACTTTGCTGCTCGACGACAAGGAGACCGTGAGCGGCATCCTCGACACGACGGTGACGATGCCGCCGGGGCAGACCGCCTACATCCCGCTCCCGATGCGGATCAACCTGCGCCAGTTCTTCGACGGGCCCGCGCAGAGCCTGGTGAACCTCGCCGCGTCGGTGGCCGGCGTCAGCTCGCATCCCACGAAGATCGCGGTCCGCGCGATCCCGACCATCCACACGCCGCTCGGCCCGATCACCTATCCCAACCCGATCACGATCGTGAGCCGCACGGTGGGCGGATCGCCCTGA
>CAWIFL010000007.1:0-24126 GCA_963835535.1 uncultured Gemmatimonadales bacterium | reverse complement strand
GGCCTACCGACGCTGCCTCGAGCTGGATGCGCACTACAACGCCGCGCACTACCGGCTCGGCATCGCGCTGTTCCACGCCGGCGATCTCGACCAGGCGCGCGAGCACTTCGAAAAGTGCACGGCCTTGACGCCGGAGTACCTGCTCGCCCGCTACCACGTGGGAATCATCTACGAGCGGCAGGGCGACCTCGCCGCCGCCGAACGGGAGTTCCGCAGCAGCGTGGACGAGGGCGTGGGGGAGGCCAGCAGCCTCTTCCACCTGGCCCAGATCCACCGCAGCCGCGGCGACGAGAAGACGGCGGCCGCACTGCTCGAGCAGGCGCGCCAGTTCGGCCGCAAGGCGTCGGCGTGAGCCAGCGGTGACCGCGCCGACGGAGGACAGCCTCATCTACGACTGGGCGGCTGCCGGCGCGGCGGAGCGCCCCGCCCGCGTGGCGATGCTGGACGACGAGACGCTGCGCGACGGACTGCAGAGCCCGTCGGTCACCGATCCCCCCGTGGAGCTCAAGGTGGCGATCCTCCACCTGATGAACGGCCTCGGGATCGAGACGGCGGACATCGGGCTGCCGGGCGCCGGCCCGCGCCAGCGCGAGGCGGTCCAGCGGCTGTGCCGGGAGATCGGCGACCACGCTCTCAGGATCCGGGCCAATTGCGCCGCCCGGACCGTCGTCGCCGACATCCAGCCGATGGCCAACGTCGTGCAGCGCACCGGCGTGCCGATCGAGGCGTGCCTGTTCATCGGCAGCAGCCCGATCCGGCAGTACGCCGAGGAATGGGGCATCGCCCACATCCTCCGGCACACGGAGGAGGCGATCCGATTCGCGGTCGGCGAGAACCTCGAGGTCATGTACGTCACCGAGGACACGATCCGCTCCAAGCCGGAGGACCTGCGCCTGCTGCTCACGGCGGCGGTGAACGCGGGGGCCAGGCGCGTCTGCCTGTGCGACACCGTGGGAGCCGCGGTGCCGCAGGGCGTGAGCAACCTGGTCGCTTGGGTGCAGCGCCTCCTGGCCGAGCTCGGCGTCGCCGACCGCGTGGGCATCGACTGGCACGGGCACCGGGACCGCGGGCTCGACGTGGCCAACACGCTCGCGGCGATCGAGGCGGGGGCCACGCGCGTGCACGGGACGGCGCTCGGGATCGGCGAGCGTGCGGGCAACACGCCGATCGAGCAGCTCCTGGTGAACCTCAAGCTGCTCGGCTGGCGGGACGACGACCTCGCCAGCCTTCCGGAGTACACGGCCGCCGTCTCCCGCGCCGTCGGCGTGCCGATCCCGGCCAACTGGCCCATCGTCGGACGCGACGCCTTCCGCACCGCGACGGGCGTGCACGCGGCCGCCGTGATCAAGGCCCGGCGCAAGGGCGCCGACTGGCTGGCCGACCGCGTCTATTCCGGCGTGCCGGCGAGCTGGGTGGGGCGCACGCAGGAGATCGAGGTCGGCCCCATGTCCGGCGGCTCGAACGTGCTCCACTACCTCCGCTCGCGCGGGCTGTCGACGGACCAGGCGGTGGTGGACGCCGTCATGGCGGCGGCGAAGCGTTCCGAGCGCCTCCTCACGGAGCAGGAGATCCTGGACGCGGTTGCTTCGGCGCCGCGGCGCTGAGTGCGGCGGGGTTACCTTTCCGCATGCCATTCTCTTCGTTCGGCCTGCACCCGACCCTGCTCAAGGCGATCAAGGAGCTGGGTTTCACCCGCCCCACGCCGATCCAGGAACAGGCGATCCCGCCCGCGATGCTGGGCAAGGACGTTCTCGCCTGCGCGATGACGGGGAGCGGCAAGACCGCCGCGTTCGTCCTCCCGATCGTCCATCATCTGATCGCCAAGCCGCGCGGCGTCACCCGCGCCCTGATCCTCGCGCCCACGCGCGAGCTGGCCGCGCAGATCCACGCGCACCTCGAGGAGCTGGCGGTGCACACCCCGGTCACCGGCGCGCCCGTGTTCGGCGGCGTGGGAATGCAGCCCCAGGAGCACGCGTTCCGCAGCGGCGTGGACATCATCATCGCCACGCCGGGCCGCCTGCTCGACCACTTCCGCCAGCCCTACGCGAAGCTGGAGCGGCTCGAGTTCCTCGTCCTCGACGAGGCGGACCGCATGCTCGACATGGGCTTCCTCCCCGACATCCGCCGCGTCCTGCACCACATCCCGGCGAAGCGGCACACGCTCTTCTTCAGCGCCACGATCCCGCCGGAGATCGCCAGGCTCTCGGCCGAGCTGCTGCGCCATCCCGTGACGGTGAACCTGGAGCGCAAGGCGGCGCCGGCCGTCGGCATCACGCAGGCGGTCTACCCGGTGCCGCGGGAGCTGAAGTCGGGGCTGCTGCTGGAGCTGCTCAAGCGGAACGAGATCCACGACGCGATCGTCTTCTGCCGCACCAAGCACCGCGCCAACCGCCTGGCGGAGTATCTGACGAAGCAAGGGATCTCGAACGCGAAGATCCACGGCAACCGGAGCCAGGCGCAGCGGACCGACGCGTTGGCGGGGTTCAAGAGCGGGAAGTACCGCACCCTGGTCGCGACCGACATCGTCGCGCGCGGCATCGACGTCGAGGCGCTGGGCCACGTGGTGAACTTCGACGTGCCCAACGTCCCCGACGACTACATCCACCGCGTGGGCCGCACCGCGCGGATGGAAATGACGGGCGACGCCTTCACCTTCGTCTCGCCGGAGGAAGAAGCGGACCTCAGGGCGATCGAGCGCGCGATCGGCAAGCGGCTGCCGCAGGTGCTGCTGCCGGGCTTCGACTACACGCGCAAGCCTGCGGAGCGGTTCGAGATCCCGATCGGCGAGCGCATCGCCCAGATCCGCGCCCGGAAGGCCGAGGACCGGCTCCGGGCCAAAGCGAACGCGGAGCGAAGGGCGCAGCACCAGGCGCCGGCCCAGCGCGCGCCATCACACCATGCGACCCGGAGGCCGGAGCGGCCCGCGGAGCGGGAGCCCGTGCCCGAGAAGGCGCAGCCGCCGCGCGGCCCGCTGGCCGGCCGCATGCACCGGCGCGGGCGCTGACACCCACTCGCCTTCGCTCCCGATGACGAAACGGCCGCCCGATCCGGGCGGCCGTTTCGACGTACGGACGTGTAATTTGGCTACGGCCTCGGGTGCGCCTTGCCGCCCGAGCTCGAGCCGGAGCTCGAGCTTCTCCCAGAAGGCGCCGCCTGCGCCCCGCCCGACGACCCGGCGGACCGGTCCTCTCTCGGCTGGGTCCCCGAGGTCTGTGCCTGGCCCCGCTGATAACCGTGCCCGTTCACGATGCGGCCGTGCGGCGGCGGTGGGCTGGCGGTCCCATTGCCCGACACCACGATGATGGTCCCGCCGCCGTAGTTGTAGCCGCCGTAGCCGTAGCCGCCGTAGTAGTAAGGTGAGAACGTGCCGTACGGCGAATAGAAGAACGGCGAGTAGTAGCCATACAGCGACCAGCTCCACGGCGAGTAGTAGTCCCAGCCCCACGGACCCGGAGGTGCGAAGAGCCCGTAGCCGTAGCCGTCATACGGATGCCGGGCCGCGTACGTCGTGTCCGGCGCCGTGGAGCGGGCCGACGCCTCGGCCCCATTGAAGCCACCGCGCGCGGACGGCGCCGCGACGGTGAAGACTCTCGGGTACGTCATCGCGACCATCACGTCGATCACGCGCGGCGAAACGCCGGAGTCCGCGAGCGCCTCGAGCTGCTTCCCGTCGAGCGGGAATCCTTCCCCTTCCTCGGCGAGCCACGCCTCCACCACGGCCGGGTCCACCGCGCGCGACGCCTCGATGACGTCGGCGGTCGTGGGCGGCGTCGCGGCCATCCCGCGCGCCATGCTCATCTCGGTGGCGCGCGAGGCCAGCGCCGACGCGATCTCCGGCACCGCGGGCACCGCGGCGCTCTCGTACCGGAGCGTGCGCACGCCCATGGTGCCGCGCGCCGACAGCCCCTGCACGTCCAGCCATTCCCACTCCGGCGTCATCGCGAGCACTTCGCTGGCGTCGCGCTTGACCTCCCCGGGGCAGGTGTACTCGGACTGGCGGTAGAGACGGTCGCCCTGGCTCGACCAGGCCGCGGTCTCCCAGCCGGTGCAGTTCGAGCGCGACACCGGGTGCCGCTCCGGGTTGGCTTCGATGTGATCCCGTGCGACGACCGAGGTGTCCACCACGGTGAGTACGTCCACCCCCCTGCCCGCGGGGATCACGCACACGGTGGGCGTCCTGCCCGTCGGGCTCGGCGCCGTGCCGTCCTCCGCCATCCAGCAGCCGTACCACGCCTGCCAGCGCGGATCCGGCTGCGGCGTCTGCGCGGCCGCCGCCGTGGCGGCAGCCATGAGCATCGATGCTACGAGCAATGGAGTCTTCATTTAGAACCTCACTCCCATTCCTACCGTCACCGAAAACCCCGACAGGTCCATGTTGCCGAACCCGGAGAAGTCGGGACCAAGCGGCGTCTTGGCATAAGCATACCGGACCTCGCCGCTCATCACAAACCGCGGCCCCACGGGCACGTCCACTCCCGCGAACGCGTGGACCGTGCCTGTCCAGCTCTCGGAGGCGTAGCTGTCATTGAAGATCGTGGAGTCGGCGTAATTGACGAAGTCGCCCCACTGGTGGATGCGCGCGTACATCAGCCCGCCGCCCGCACCCACGTACGGCGCCACGCCTGCGGGCACCCACGCGAACCGGCCCACCGCACGGCCGGGCGGCCGCAGGTAGTACTTCAGGCTCACCGTCAGCGGCATCCGCTGGAACGTCGTCGTCTGCTGGATCGGCTGGTTGTTCGCGTCGAGCCAGTGCCGCATCTCGGACGGCGACTGCGACCCCGCCCACCCGACCGACAGCACCACGTCCAGCCGCGGGGCGACGGTGAACGCTAGGTCGCCTGCGACGTCGAACGCGAGGTAGTTGGACTTCGCGAGGGTCAGCTCGTTGGAGAAGAACCCGAACGGGTCACCCGTGGCGTTCGGCTGCGAAACGCCCATGCGCAGGGTGAAGCTCCCCGTGGGCTGGTGGAACAGGAACCCGGGACCCTCGCTCTGGCCGAAGGCCGGGGTTGGAAGCGCCAGGATTGCCGCAAGTCCGATGGAGCCCGCAGCCAGAGCGAGTCGACGTGTCATGTCCATGTGCTACCCCCTGCCGAAGTAGACGATACAACCGGCGGAGAGTTGTGTCAAGAGCATTGTTATTAGCAAGGAAATATGACTGGACGTTCGCCCTTTGACCCGATTGCGCCCGGTTGCGGGAGCCCGTACCATAGGGCCCATGCGCCAGAAGCGGAAACGGTCCAAGGGGTTGGCCGACGCCGCAGCCGCCCGGACGCCGGCGTACCGGCACGGGACCCTGGGGTGGCTGGCCTCGTCCGTCGCCTTCAAGGAGGGGTACGATTCGGCCGTCGCCGTGCTGCGCGACTACCTGCCCGCCTCGGCGTACCAGGACTGGAACATCGTGCACGAGGCGCAGGGGTTCTCGACCCTTCGGACGGAAGTGACGGCCGCCTCGGACATCACCTATCTGAGCTACGATCCGCCCGATCTGTGGGGGCCGTCGTATTCCGTTTTGCGCGCCACCTTCGCGCCGCGCCGCGCGCGCTCGGAGTTCATGTCGCACTCGGGGGAGGAAGCGCTGATCCCCATCAGCGGCCGCATCCAGTACCACTTCGCCTGGACGCCGGGCGGGAAGGCGCCGGAGGTGCATCTCTCGCCGGTGCTGGAGCAGGGCTCGGCGATCCGGCTGTTGTCGCAGGTGCCCCACCACACTTGGGCGGTGGGGCAGAGCGAGGCGTCGGCGTGGATGGTCTTCCGCCCCTCGAGCGAGTCGCCGACGGCGATCAATGTGAGCGCGCGGGGCGGAGGAGGAGGGGGCGCGCGCCAGGCGTCGGTGGGCAAGACCGGCTTCACGACCGCTCAGGTGCTGAACCCGGTGACCTACGCGCTGCTGGCGTGGGGGATCGCGGAGCAGACGCGGCTCTTCCGCGACCGCGCGAACATCGGCGTCTCGACGCTGGCGGGGCTCTGCCACGTGGACGCCGCGCAGATCTCGCGCATCGAGGCGGCGAGCCAGAACGTCTCGGTCGAGGCGATCGCGCGGCTGGCGCGGTTCCTCCGGTTCCCCCTGCCCCAGCTCATCGTGCAGGCGTCGCAGGAGTGGATGGTCGCCGGCCTGCCCGACGCCGAGCGTGACGCGCCCGCGCAGCCGGTGTGGCGGCCGCTGCTGGCGCCGCGGGGCGACGTGCCGCACAACCTGCACCTCGGCGTGCTGCGTCTCCGGAACGGCTGGACCGGTCGCGCGCCCGCGTACCGCACGCTGGGCCCGAGCCGGGCGGCGAGCTGGATCGTGCTCGACGGTTCGCTGGAGGTTCAGCTCCGAGACGCGTCGGGCGCGGTCACGCGGGCCGAGGTGCTGCGGCAGGGGACGGTCGCGCATTTCCGCCGCGTCCTGCCGACGCATCTGGTCGCGCGGCCGGCGAGCGTGGTGCTCCAGGTGATGACCGGCGCCGAGTGTACCTGCGGCGGGCCGTCGGAGTGAGGGCGTCCAGGCGATGAATCATCGGGTCGAGGCCGACTACCGTCTCGCGGGCCACGTACGGCAGATGGTGGCCGACGTCTACGGCGCCGCGTCGTCGGCCGTCGTCTTGGCGCCGGGAACGCTGGCGGGCCTGCGCCTGGTCTTCGCGTCCCTCGGCATCGAGCGGATCGCGCTCTCGGCGGGCGAGTACTTCGACGCCCAGAGCTTCCCCGACACGGCGGTGGACGCGCTCGACGCCGACGACGTGCTGGAGAGCGTCGTTCGGCGGCGGCCCAACGCCGTGCTGCTGAGCCAGGTGACGTGGAAAGGCGAGCGGCTGCCGCTGGAGCCGATCTTCCGTCACATCCGCCGGCGCCTGGGGGGGGGGCGCGGACGCCGCTGCTGGTGGCGGACTACGCGCACGCAGGGGCGGCGGGCTTCCCGAAGGTGGCCGAGTCCGGTGCGGACATCGTGGTAGGGGACGTGACCAAGTGGATCACGCCGCCGACCTGGCCGGACAAGCTGGGTTATCTCTGGTTCCGGAGCCCCGGGCATCGCGCGCAGGCGCGGCGCATCTTCGGCTCGTTCTACCTGGCCTGCGCGAAGCCGGCGGCTCAGCTGGAGGCGCGCTGGGTGGATCCAGCGGCGGTCGAGATCGTGGCTGCGTTCCGGGCGAGTGCGAAGATCGCGCGGCGGGAGCTGGTCGAGCGGCATACGCACGATCTGGCCCTGGCGAAGCGGATGGCGGGCTGGTGCGGCGTGCCGCAGCCGTCCTCTGCCCTGCTCTGGGTCGGCACGGCCGCGGGCGTCGCGAAGATCCCGCAGTGGGTCGAGGATCAGGGCCTGCTGTGGCGTCCCGCCGGCGGCGGCGCGCGGGTCATGTGCCGGTCGGATCTGGCGCCGTAACGCTACAGGCTGAGCGCCGACCCTCAATTGTTGACACAGGAACAGGCGGCTCGACAAGGCCGTCGCCACGCTAATGGGGAGTCGCTATCTCTCTCCTCCCCAGCTCTGCTCGGCCTCGCACCCTCTACGGACGTCGCTGATCGCCGGAGCCGGCGAGGCGGGCCAGCTCAGCGCGTACACCGTCGACCTCAGCCTGGACAGCAGGCTCCGGATCTTCGCGCAGCGCGAGATACCGTCGGTAGGCGCGAATCGCCGCGACCGTGTCGCCCATCAGCGCCGCGAGGCGTCCCTCCTCACGCTCGAAGGTCGAAAGCGCGACGGGCACTCTGATCTCGCCGAGATCCACGATCCGGGCGCGCCGTCGGGTCGCGGCCAGCGCCGCGGGGATATTTCCGTGCGCCTCCTCAAGGCGTGCGACGGCCAAATTGGCAACCGCCAGGAGCCAACTTGTGGATGGCGGCCCCGTTCGCATCAGCGAATCGAGCTGCGCGAGACGGCGCGCCGCGTCGGGTCGTCGCAGAACATCAGCCAACTCCGCGTTCATGACCTGCGCGCAGATCGCCACGTAGCCGGTTGCATAGCTGTTCAGCGGCTGGCGCGCGCCCTCGAGCACCGCGATGGCGTGCGCCACGCCGCGTGATTGGTTGTGCGCCAAACGCCAGAGCCCGGCGGCGCAAACGTCGTCGAATACCGGGGTCGTCGGGTCGGCATCGCGCCGCAGCGCCGCGTGGTCCGCTTGGGCTGCGACATCGTTCATCTGACCCGCGACTTCGGCGGAGTCCGCCCCCCAGATCAATACCTCGGCGACGAGATTGAGTCGCTCCTTCGGGGACAGGGGTGCGCCCGCCTTCTGTTCACGGAAGATCCGAGCAGCCTCGTGCGGCCGTCCGGTGTTGAGCGCGATTTGGTATCGCCAGAGGTAGGTAATCCAACCGGAAAGCTGCGTCTCGAGCGCCGCCACCGCTCGGTGAGCGTCTTTCATCGGCAGCCCGTCGAGCTGGCTGACGGCGATGATGCGCTCCAGCGTGGCCGTCGAGAACTGATCGAATCGGCGGCGCAACCGCTCTAGGGTGGCGCCGTCTGATAGCGCCTGGGCAATGCGCCAGCGGTAGTAGTCGGCGAGTTCGCCGGCCGTGTCGAGGGCGGCATAGCGCTGGCCATATGCGCGCACCTGTGCGGTATCACCGTCGCTGGCGTGCAGGTCGATCAGGTGCCCGAGTGCAGGCACATGCGAAGGATTGAGCTGGAGGGTTCGACGGAACGCAGCCGCAGTACGGCCTTTGAGATCCGGCAGTCCGAGCCAGGGGCCGGAATGGAAAAGCGCCTCGCCGAGACCCCACCACGCGTCCGCCCGATCGGGAAGCGCCTGGACAGCATCTTCCCAGGCTCGGAGTTGGTCCGCGTACGATGCCCCCTCCCTCACCCCATGCGGTCCGGTGTACCCTCCCAGCAGAGCCCGAAGCAGAATGCGGTCGCGTGGTCCCAGATGACCACGCGCTGCCCACGCTAGGTCGTATCCCCGCTTCCGAGCGCTGTCAGACAGAAACGGACCGGTGGATACCAGGCCAAGCGCCGCAACGGCGAGTGTCGAATCCGCGTCGAGCGCCGCGCTAAAGCGTCGTGCCGCGGCAGCGAACGAGCCTCGCTCCAGCGCTCGCCTCGCATCCAGGTATGAACGAAGTGCTGGGAGCGGCGTGCCGAGCAGCGATCCTAACCGTTCACCGGTTTCGCCCGACGAACGGGCAAGTAGCTCGCGCGCGAGGCGGTCGGCGAGGGCGGGCAGGCTGTCGGCGGATCCCGAGACTTCGTCGGCGCGGGCGAGCACCGCACCGCCGGGCACCGCGACGAGCGATGCGGTCACGACCAGGTGGTTGCCGATCCGCGACGCCTCACCCAGGAGAAGCGTGCCCGCGCGCACCTGCCGCCCCACCCGGATGGCCTCCGAGAGTGCAAGGTCGTAAGAGTTGACTGGACGGATGCCCGCTACAGCCGCGCCGACCGTTGTGGCGTCCATGGCCTTGAGTCCGCCCTCCCCCGGGAAGCGCTGTGCCAGCAGGTCCTCGAGTGCCCGGGCCGACTCCCGTACGGCGGCGCCAGCGCGGAATGGCAATACGGCGAGCACCTGCGGATCGGGGACGGGCATGTGTCGGCTGCGGTAATACAGTACACCGGACGCTGCGATGACGACGGCAAGCGCGCCGAGTGCTGCCCGCGTGGACAACCGCCGTGGCCAGGGAAGTCGGTGTCCGCGCGCCTCCATGCTTCCCGCCGGAGCCAGCGGATTATCGAACGCTTTGACGAATTCGGCGGCGGTGGCGAAGCGATCCGCAGGCATCTTGGCCATTGCCTTCATGACTGCGCGCTCGACCGGCATGGGAATCGTGTCCCGGATACCGCGCATGCCCGGAACGTGCTCGAGCGAGTGGCGTGCCATAACGACCATCGGTGTCGGCCCGTTGAATGGCGGCTGGCCTATCAGCATCTCATACAGCACGCACCCCAGGCTGTAGATGTCCGACCGACCGTCCACCGGTCCGGCCGCGGCCGCCTGCTCGGGGCTCATGTAGAGCGGCGTGCCCAAGGCGATCCCAGACTGCGTCAGCGCCCCACTGTCGGCCGCACCCAACGCCCGCGCGATCCCGAAATCCACGACCAGCGCCTGACCGCTCGAGAACAGGATGTTCGCCGGCTTGATGTCCCGGTGCACGACTCCGCGATCGTGCGCATAGGCGAGCGCATGCGCCACCTGACGCGCGATGGCGAGGGCCTCGTTCACCGGGAGCTGGATCTCGCGTCGCAGACGTTCTTCCAACGACTCGCCGGCGATGAAAGGCATCACGTAGAAGAGCAGCCCGTCCGCCTCCCCCGAGTCGAGCAAGGGCAGGATGTTCGGGTGCGACAGCGTCGCGGCGACCTGAATCTCCCGGAGGAACCGCGCAGGCCCCATGATGGCGCCAAGCTCCGGCCTCAGAACCTTGATCGCGACCGGGCGGCTGTGCCGAACCTCCGTGGCGAGGTAGATCGTGGCCATCCCGCCAGGCCGGAGCAGATGCTGGACAGCGTATCGGCCCGTCAGCGCTGCGCCCAGCCGCACGGTTAGATCCTCAGGGGCCTCGGCCAACCCTCCTCCTCGAACAAGGGCATGCACGCAAACTCGGGGCGATCGAGGTCGGCGGCAAGCACCGCAACCCCGAGGTGGCCCTTGTAGAGACTGAGCGGGTACCTTCCTGCTCGGCCTTGCGCCAGCACCTCGCTCGCCGCCCTGATACTCAAGGTACGCGCTCGCGCCAGCCATGCCTGGTCGCCCGTGTGCCGATAAAGGTTGAAGAGGGCGTAGGCGCGGCCAGCAAGGAAACAGCACAGACTGAACCCGGCTTCGCTATCCTCCCATGCGTGCCAAGCGCTGAGCCTGGCAAGGTCTAGGAACCTCGGCCGACCGAGCTCGCGATGCGCCAGCGTCCATAGGTGGACGAAGCCAGCTGACCCGCTGCACCAGCCCGCGGTGTACCCGGCTACCCCTCCCAGGCTGGGGCCGATGTGGGAGGATGCCCAGTGTACTCCGCGGCCCGCCGGCTCGGCGCACGACGCCAACTCATCGAGACGCCGCTCGAGGCCACCCGGCATCGGTCCACCCGCCGAGGCGCACCACCGCAGGCTCGCGTAGAGGACACCCGCCCAGCCGTGCGCCATCCCAAGCGCTGAGAAGGCGGAGCATTCCGGGACCGATGACAACGTGCCCATCCTTCTCCAGAGACGCGCCATAGTGGCATCGCCCAGTTCCTTCACGGAGGCCGTCGCCATGTAGCCGTTGCCCCGGAACGCATCCATCAGCATCGCGCAGCCCAGCAGCGTGCCTGCGCGGCCGAGCGTGAGATCGAGAGAACGGCACGTGCCGCGGGACGCACCAACGAATGCGGCAGTCGCCGCGTCGGCGGACGCGCGGTGGCTCAGCGCCAGGCTTAGGAGAACACGCACCAGGTGGATGCCGCTCGCGGTGTGGTATGGCGTCGTTCGCCCCACCAGTCGGGCGGGCACGCCGTTCGCCGGGCTGTACCAGGCCGTTGGTCGCCCGATCCGGAACTCGGCCTTCATCAGCCAGGCGTCAGCCACCGACAGCATCCAAGGATCGTCCCTTGCGCACGCGATCCTGTAGAGCCCAGCCGCCACGCCGGCGGCACCGAAGGTCACGGACGCAGTCGGAGAGGCCAGGTCAGCGGCGAACGTAGGACCCCTTGGATCCACCGCCCGAATCGTGCGCTCGAGGACCGTCGCCAGCTCGTGCGCTGTCCTAGCGGTCGCCAGTCGCGTGACCCGGCCGTGCCCGTTGCGTTGGGTCTCGCGCGCCGCGTGCAAAGCGGCGGCAAAGGCCTCCAGGGAGGCAAAGCGATCGGAGGGCGACGTGCGAAGCGCGCGCCGCAGCACGCGCTCGACGGCGGGCCAAGGCAGAGTGTGCCTCCGTGCGAAGGGGAGCGGGGCGGCCGACGCGATCTGCTGCAGGGCGCGCCGTCGCTCGAGCGCGAAGTCCAGGTGGAGGTCACCCGTCAGGAGGAGATAGAGCAGGGCGCCGACCGCGTACTGATCGCTCGCCGCCGATGCCCCCGGGGGGGCGCGGGACGCTAGTTCAGCGCGGGCGTATTCGGGTTCCGTGGATAGTCCGATCCCGGCGCGGGGGACCGCAAGCCGGCTCCTCGCGCCCGCGGTGACCTCGGAGAGTCCGAAATCCAGGATCGTGACCGATCCATCAGCGGCGACGAGCAGATTCCCCCCATCCACGTCCGCATGTACGACGCCGAGCGCGTGGAGCCGCCCATACGCATCGACGATTGCGCAGCACAGCGCGAGCAGATCGTCGCGCCTCCCGGCCTCACGCAGCTCCGCTGCCACCGTCACCGGCGAGGTCCCACTGCACCAAGACGTCACCAAGTACGGTCGCCCCTGGTGTAGTGCCTGTTCGACTAGGCGGGGTGTGCCACGGCCCGCGAGCATGCGCAGCACCCCCGCCTCATGCGCGAGGAGCCGCTCCCGCTGCCTCCCGGCGCCGGGCCGCATGATCTTTATTGCCGCCGAATCCCGGCCGTTGGTTGCCTGATAGACCTCAGAATCCATGAGAGCGCGCACACAGCGGACGATCCGCCACTGCCCTATGCCGTTCCCGCGACGCAGCATGGGCTCGATGCGCTTCGCCTCTAGGGAGTCGGCATCGACCAGAAATCCGGCGTTGCAGCAGTCACGGATCACGGGGAAAGCTGCAGTGAGCACCGCCTGCGGGTCGTCGCCCATCGTCCCAGCGTACGCCAGGACCGCGTCCACGATACGCCGAGGCTCGCGGAACAACTCAAGGAAGCCGGCTGCCTGCCGGTCTACGATCTTGGCGGGTTGACGCGAGCCGGGCCGGCTAACGGCATAATCGCCGCTCCTGGCGCAGATGCGGCTCCGAACGCGAGCGGCAAGGTCCCGGACCGGCAACACGAGGACGTCCGGCGGCATCACTTGCGGCTCTTGGACAGGCAACGCGGTTACCTGTAGCCCGCCGTGCGGCGCAGTCGCGGCGACGGCGTCCACGTGCGCGTGTCCACGCCTTCGAGCGCGACGCAGTCGAGGGCAAACCGTGACCGCGGCAGGGTGGTTTCCGGCGAGCGCCGCGCTGCGACCAGCGCGTCCGCCAGGCGCCCCGTCACCCACTCACGCCAGCTTAGCGGGGAGTTTCGCGTCGAGCGCCCACCGCGGAGGCCCGGGGGGTCCATGCCCCACGACAGCAGG
Source organism: uncultured Gemmatimonadales bacterium (assembly GCA_963835535.1). Lineage (GTDB taxonomy): Bacteria > Gemmatimonadota > Gemmatimonadetes > Gemmatimonadales > JACORV01 > Fen-1245. The sequence goes on along the minus strand of CAWIFL010000007.1, from coordinate 10,997 downwards.
CCATTGCCGCCGATGTTGGCCGTGAACGGGACCCCTTGGACCGTCATGCCGGCGAGGTCACGGGTCCACCGCGTCGTCGCCACCTGCAACGCCCCCAGGGTCCGGAAGTACACGATCAGCTTGTCCGGGCGCAGCAGGCCCTGAAGGTCCCTCCCTACCTTGCACTCCAGGGCGCCGACGTCGGGCAGCCGCGCAATCACTTCGCGCAACGCCACTGCCACGCCCTCAGCGCGTGGGCTGACATACAACTTATAGCACGGCTCGCGGCGCGATGGCCGCCTCGCCTGGCGCACACGCCAGCGGTACCACGCCCCGCTCGTGCTCGCCACGACCCTCGGGTCGGAGGCAAGACCATCTAACCGGAGGAACGCGGCGACCGCGTCCGTGTCGGGCCAGCGCTGCCGAACCTTCGGTGACGCAGGAAATGTGTTGAACCAGTATAACCGCGACCCTAGTGCACCAGCATCGTCGAGGTCGAGCGATGCGGCGTACTCAAGCGCCTGCAGCGACAGGCGCGCCAGTCGCGATGCAGGCGCCAGCCGGTCGGCGGGCACCGACGCCCCGTAGGGGGCTACTGGTTCTGCAATGCGGCTAGCAGGCGCCGCAGGACCGCCAAGTCCTTCCTCGAAACCCTCGCGCTGGGATTCAAATCTGTCGGGTTAGTAGGGTAAGGAGTGCACTCACCGTCCTTGGGGCGAAGGCCGGGAAACCGCTTCGCGGCTTGCTTGACGGGCAGCACGCTGACCAGCAGGTCGTCGGTCCTGAACCGTCTCATACGTCCTCCCGGTGAATGGCAGGGTCGGACACGCCAGCACGTGGGGATCCCGCCTCTCATCACATATCTCGCGTGCGGCCGAGGTGTCAAGGCCCGGGACCCTGGCTTGCAGATGCCGGAACTGGAGGTTAATAGAGCACGCATGCGCCCGGCCCGCAGGGCCCCCGTTTCACTGCACTCGATCGCGTTCGCGTACGATGGCGCCCCCGACGCGATCCTCTTGCGTGATCATGTGACCGGCCAACTGGTGAGTGTGACTCCCGAATGGTCAGCAGCGGATGGGGACCGTGCGCTGGCCGCCTATGTGCGCGGGGCGCAACCGCGGATCCAGGTCGTGCTGTCACGACCACAGAATCCCGGCTCACTCGGCGACTGGGCACCGCGTGACGCGACTCGCAAATGCACGGTGTACGCGACCGGTGCCGGGGGGCCCGGGATCGAACAAGAGAGGATCAGGCTCCGGTTCGACGAGAACGGGCTCTCAGCCCCCATTGAGCTCCGTCTGTCCAGGCGGCTCCCTGATAGGACTGGACGACTCCATCTGAGATGGAGATGGCGCGTTCGCTTCGCCTCCCAGGAGTTCACGCTCGGCACATCATCGCACGAGATCTGCCTGACCGCACGGCGCATCCTCGATCCGGCCACCTGGCTCGGCAGGAGGAAGGCAAGGAGGATCGGCCGGGATGCCGCAGGTGCTCGGTGGACGTATTCCAGCATTATGGAGTGGACATGCCAGTGGGCAGCGGGTCTCGACGACGACAAGGCGATCGTGGATGCCATCATGAGGAACCTGCCGACGTCGGGGCTGAAGTACGCCGTACTTGTGAATGACATTAGGGATATGCTGGTCCAGGGTGGTGGGTACTGCGGCCTATGGGCGCGGATGTTCCAGGCCATGGCTGCCTCCATGGGCGTCCAGATAGAACGGCGGGGCATCCTGGTGGACTGGCGCGTCGGGTCCAACCCCCGCCGCGAGTTGTGGCGCGCCCTGGTCGTCCGGAGCGGCGGTATCAATCGAGCCGAGCCTACGTGGCCTGTTCAGCGATTTCGCGACGCCGGTGTCACGCTCAAGGCCCGGACCGCCATTGTGACCATTGCCGAGCGTCGCTACGTCTTCCAGGGGAAGCCGTACGGCCACAAGGATGGCCACGTCTTCAACGTGCTCGCGTACCGGGGGTCGCGGTACCTCTACGACCCGAGTTTCCTACTGGGACCCATCCAGCTTGACCGGCCGTTGCCGAGGCGGGACGTGCATCGTAGGAAGGACGTCGCGAACCTCGGCAACTTCCACCGGGCGTATCTGAGCAAGGCCGTTGACCACATGCTTGGCACCCTGCCGTGGGGGTCGCACAGGCACACCACGAAGGCGCTGACTATTCCGACCGCCCTGCTGAACTCTCCTGGCACACTCACATTCTTCTGGGTGTGAGGTCACGCGCATGGCCGAGGAGCACACCTTCATCAACAGGCTGGTCGGCCCCCACCTCAAGCGCGAGGTCTACGGGTGGGCGCGAATCATGACGCAAATGGACAAAGTCACCGGCAAGCGGTCGCCCGAGTCGGTCGCCTCGCTGGTCAGGGTCCTCCGGTTCACCGGCGAGATCCAAGTACGTCAGGGTTCGGGGTGCCCCCACATGTTCACGCCTGTGGAGTCGTTGCAGCTGCAGGCGATCCAGGCGCTGGCGGCTTGGGGGCGAAGACATCGCGGGGCCATCGACGCGTTCGCGAAGACAACAGAGTCCGACACGCTTGAGTTCATCGCTCGGTCGTACCTAAGGCGGTCGCAGGGGTCGCCAGACGTCTAAGAGACCGCGGCTAGCTGTCATTGGCGGCCGTTGTTCGCTGCGCTGGCGCTGGACGACGCCCGGACATTGGCGCTGGGACTCGCGGGAATGCTGTGCACATAGCCCGGGCGGACGTGCTGGACGAAGTCCTCTGCCGCCACCAGCTCCAACGTGAAGAACGAGAGGTCGCCCTGAGCGGCGAGTTCGGGGAGCTACACGAGATTGCCGTCCACGTCGGCAGGCGCGCGGAATTCCCACCTGAAACGGTGGATGGCAGCCGGATCGGTCCAGCGCAGGGTCTTGAGGGCGAGCGTTCCCCGTCCACCAGCGTCGCGGAACCTGATAGACGGCCCTCATGCCGCCGGTCCAAAACTCACGCTCAACCCTGGAGCGGCCCGCGGGCATGCGCCTGGCCTGAGCCCACCGGAAACATCCAAATCGTGCGGCTAATCCGCGCATTGGCCGCCGCCTCGACGCTCCAACTATGCGGCTGCGAAGGGCCAAGATGCTGCGCCGTCGGCGCAAGCGCCGTCTAGCATCTAGGCGCTCGAACGCGGCGGAGCCATGGCGGGATTCCCGACTGACACTCTCGCCCTTTCGCGTGTGCCTCAGGCGACGAGAGCCCCCCTCAGGCCCTGGACGCCGCTTCCCCACCCAGCAGGCCCACGAACAGCCCCAGGAGCACCTCGAAGGCGTGAAGCAGCGCCTTGTTCCAGGCGTCCAGGGCCGGAACGGTGCCCGCGTACAGCCCGGCGCCGAGTATAACGAGCAGGACGACCCCCGCTGCGACCACCCTGCCCCACACGAGCCGGGTCTGCCCGGGTGCACTCACCATCACTTCGTTCTTCCCGCCCGCCGGTGTCGCCGTGAAGAAGATCGACACGTGAACGCTCCTTTCCCTAGGTCTTCTTGAGCGCCGCGAGGTCCGCCCGCAGGGTCTGGAAGTCGAACTGGTTCGGCGCCTTCTTGTTCACCTTGCTGATCCAGTCCTTCGAGAGGACCGCGTAGGCCTCGTCGCAGTACGCATCCCAGAAGCCCCACGTCATCCGCTGCACAATCCCCCACGTTATGACCGTGAGACCCCGCTCGTCGTACGCGACCACCGGCACCGCGTGCCCGCCCCAGGAGGCTGGCGCACCGGGACCCACGGGCCCGCCCGGCGGCACCGCCCACACCTTCTGCCGCTGCGCGCTCACCGGCAGCGCCAGCCCGATGTAGCAGTTGCCGAAGATCATCACCGCATCTTCGACGTGGACGTGGCTCCCGGGTTCCAGGGCGACGTAGCCCTCGATCGTGTGCGTGCTGAAGCCCGTCTTCCGCCAGTAGTTGAGGACGTCGATCTCCACGGCGCCCCGGTCGCTCGCCGGGTCCCTGGGATCGTATCCGGTGATGGCGGAATACGCGGCGATGATCTGTCTGGTGCTGAGCACGACCGGCGCGCCGGAGTACGTGGTCCACTGCTCGATCATGTGCCCGGCCGCGGCACAGGTGCAGTCGCCGATCTTGTCGTTCGCCATCATCGGCCACTTCGCGACCTTCGCTGCCCAATCCTCCGACGCAGGCGGAGGCGGAAGCGCCTCCTCCACCAGGTACTTCGCGAACTGCAGGGTCCGGGGATCGTGCCGGGCCGCCTGCTTGCCGAGCTTCATGGCCGAGTGATTGACCTGCTTCATGCGTCCCTCCGGGAACCGAGGTGCGGCGTAGCCCAACAGTACGGCACGCCCGCGGGCGCGGCCAGACTCTGGCGGACCTTCGCCCCGGCCCGCATAGTAACCTGGCCTTCTTCTCCTCAGGAGTCGATTCGTGATCCACCGCCTCCATATCGCCACCGCATCGCTCGTCCTGCTGTTCACAGCTCTCGCCGCCGCCCAGCCCGTCGAAGCCCAGCGCCACCCGGCGCGCGCGGCGGCCCCCACCGCGATCGCCGCGCCAGCCTTCGACTCCACGGCGTGGACCGCGCTGCGCTGGCGCCACATCGGCCCCGAGGGCAATCGCGTCTCCTCGGTGGCCGGCGTCGCCGGCGACCCGCTGACCTACTACGCCGGCGCGGCGTCCGGCGGCCTCTGGAAGACCGTGGACGGCGGCATTCACTGGGCCCCGATCTTCGACGATCAGCCCGTCTCGTCCATCGGCGCCCTGGCCGTCGCGCCGTCGGACCCGAACGTCGTGTGGGTCGGGACCGGCGAGCCGTGGATCCGCTCGCACATTTCCATCGGCTGGGGCGTCTACCGCTCCACCGACGCCGGCAAGAGCTGGAAGAAGATGGGGCTCGACAGCACGGGCCGGATCTCGCGCATCATCGTGCACCCGACGGATCCCAACATCGTCTACGTCGCGGCGGAGGGGCACCTCTACGCCCCGCAGCCGCAGATCGGCATCTACCGCACGATGGACGGGGGCGCGACCTGGGAGCACGTGCTGTTCGTGAACGACAGCACGGGGGCCTCGGACCTCGTGATGGACCCGAACAACCCGCGCATCCTCTTCGCCGGATTCTGGCAGGTGCAGGTCCGCACCTGGGGCCGCACCAGCGGCGGCGCAGGCAGCGGCATCTGGAAGTCCACCGACGGCGGGACCACCTGGACGCGCCTCAAGGGCGCCGGTCTGCCCACGCGGCAGGTCGGCAAGGTCGGCCTCGCGATGTCGCGCGCGAACTCCAACCGGATCTACGCGCTGATCGAGACCGGCGACGGCGTCCCAGCGGTGAACATCGCGCAGCCCGACAGCGGCCGCCTGTTCCGCTCGGACGACGGCGGGTCGAGCTGGCAGCTCGTCAGCTTCGACCGGCAGGTCGCGGGCCGCACGCACTACTACAGCCGCATGGGGGTCATGCCGGACAACGCCGACGAGGCGTACTTCCTCGCGGCGTCCTGGTCGAAGACGCTGGACGGCGGGCGCACCATCATTGACCCGCCCGATTCCATGGTGCCCGGCGGGGACCACCACGACATCTGGATCGACCCCACCAACGGCAACCGGATGGCCGTGGGCCACGACGTCGGCATCTCGATCACCCAGAACCGCGGCCGCACCTGGATGCGGGTGCAGCTCCCGATCGCGCAGATGTACCACGTGACGGTGGACGACCGCATTCCCTACTACGTCTATGGCAACCGCCAGGACGGTCCCTCGGCGCGCGGGCCGAGCAACAGCCGCACCGGCGACATCGCCCGTGGTCAGTGGATCACCGTGGGCGGCGGCGAGAGCGGCTTCGCCACGCCCGATCCCGGCGACTCCAACATCGTCTGGTCGTCGGCGTCCGGCTCCGGAGCGGTCGGCGGCATCGTCACCCGCTACGACCTCAGGACCGGCGCGGTGCGGCACGTGGAGGTCTGGCCGGTCTCGACGATCGGATCGCCCGCGAGCGCCGTGCGGTACCGCTTCGTCTGGAACTTCCCGCTCACCTTCTCGCCGTTCGACCACACCATGCTGTACGTGGGCAGCCAGCACGTGCACGCCACCACCGACGGCGGCGTGACGTGGAAGGAGATCAGCCCCGACCTCACCCGCAACGACACCACGCGCGAGCGGCCCTCGGGCGGACTCACGCCCGACAACATCGGCGTGGAGTATGCCGGCGTCGTCTTCTCGATCGCCGAGTCGCGCCTGAAGCGAGGGATGACCTGGGCCGGCACCAACGACGGCCTGGTGCAGCTGACCCGGGACGGCGGCGCGACCTGGATGAACCTGACGGGCAACATCCACGGGCTGCTCGACTGGGGCACGATCTCCAGCATCGAGCCGTCCCGGCACGACACCGGGACCGCCTACCTCACGGTGGACGGCCACCAGGTCGGCAACTTCGACCCGTGGATCTACCGGACCACGGATTACGGGGCGACGTGGACGCTGATCACCACCGGCATCCCGCACTCGCCGCTCAGCTTCGTGCACGCGGTGACGGAGGACCCGGTGCGTCGCGGCCTGCTCTACGCGGGCACGGAGAACGGCCTCTACGTGTCGCTCGACGACGGGGCGCACTGGCAGCCCCTGCAGAACAACCTGCCGCACGCCCCCGTGTACGGGATCACGGTGCAGGAGCGGTTCAACGACCTGGTCATCGCCACGTACGGGCGCGGCTTCTGGATCCTCGACGACGTCACGCCGCTCCGCGCGCTCAGCGCCGACGTCGCCGCACGCGACGCGTGGCTCTTCCCGCCGCGCGCCGCCTATCGTTTCCGCGACGTTGCCGGACCTTTCGAGGCGGCCGACGATCCCGTCGCGGGCACCAATCCGCCGTACGGCGCCTCGCTGACCTGGTGGCGGCGCGCCGCATCCGACAGCACACGTCGCGACTCGCAGGCCATCCAGATCCTCGACGCCGGCGGGAGGCTCGTCCGGACACTGAAGCAGGTGCCCAAGACCGGGATGAACCGCGTCTGGTGGGACCTGCGCGGCGAGCCCACCGCGCAGGCGAAGCTCCGCACGAGCCCGCCCTACGCGGCGTGGTTCACCGTGAAGCCGGAAGGCACGCCGGCGCCGGGCGTCGGGCGCTTCTCGATGCTCGTGGCGCCGGGCCGCTACACGGTGCGGCTCACCGCGGACGGCCAGACGCTCGAGCAGCCGCTCGACGTCCTGCAGGATCCGACGACCGGGGCGAGCGCGGATGACCTGCGGGCGCAGATCGCCTTCGAAGCGCCGCTCGCGGCCGACATCGACAGCACCGTCGCGCTGATCAACCGGCTCGAGGTCCTGCGCGGCCAGCTGGCCGCCCTGCGCGCCTCGCTGGCCGGGGATTCGGCCGCGGCCGACGTGCGGGCCGCGGCGGACTCCCTCGACCGCACACTGCTCGCGGCCGAGGACCCGCTGTTGCAGATGAAGGTGACGGGACGCGGCCAGGACGTCCTGCGCTGGCCGGAGCACCTGGTCGAGCAGCTGATGTACCTGGCCCGGACGACCACCAGCTCGGATTTCGCGCCCACCGCCTCACAGCGCGACGTGGCGCAGCTCCTGGACGGGCAGGTGCGCGACGAGCGCGCCCGGGTCGAAGGCGTGATGACGGGACCGGTCGCGCAATTCCGGCAGTTCCTGCGCTCGCGCAGCCTGTCAAGCGTGGTGTTCTAGAGGGTCCGGAGCGGACGTTGCAGCGAGTCCGCAGCTGTGCCGCGGGGGCGCCGGAGATCATCCCGGCGCCCCTGCTGCGTTCAGTACCCGGCCGCGCTGCTCGGCACTCGGGGGTCCGTGACGCCCTCGAGCCCGGCTTTCGTCACCCGGATCGCCGTGACCGTCGCGAAGTAGAACGGGTTGCGGTAGAAGTGATGGCCCATGGCCTCGAGACCTGCCCGCACCTCCGGAGCGAGGGCCGCCGGCTCCATCGCCACCGAGTCCGGCAGGGCGTTGTGGTGGATCCGCGGCGCGTACACCGCCTCGGCGAGGGGCATGTGGTGGTCGATCACGTTGACGATGACCTGGAGCACCGCCGTGATGATCATCGCGCCGCCCTCGGAGCCGAGGACCAGGTCGAGACGCCCCCTCGGGTCGAGCACGATGGTCGGTGTCATGGACGAGAGCATCCGCTTGCCCGGGGCGATCGCATTGGCCTCGCCCATCTGCTGGATGCCCATCGTATTGACCGAGCCGGGCTTCGCGGTGAAGTCGTCCATCTCGTTGTTCAGGAAGAACCCCGCCCCGGACACGAAGATCTTCGAGCCGAACCCGTGGTTGATCGTGGTCGTCAGGGCAGCCGCGTTCCCCTGGCCGTCCACGACCGAGTAGTTCGTCGTGTGCGGCCCTTCGTGCAGCGCCAGCCCTGCCGTGGGCGTCGCCCGGTCGAGCCGGATCGTGCGGCGCTGGCGGGCCGCGTACGCCGTGCTCGTGAGACGCGCGAGCGGCATCTTCACGTATGCGGGGTCGCCCAGCAGGGTGTTGCGGTCGAGGAACGCACGCCGCTCGACCTCGATGAACAGATGGCGGTCGGCGACGCTGCCAAAGGTCGCCGGCCGGTAGCCGGCGAGGATGTTGAGCGCCTCGAGCAGCGTCACCCCCCCGCTGGAGACGGGCGGCATCGTGATGATCTCAAACCCGCGGTAGCGGCCTCTGAGCGGCGTGCGCCAGATGGGACGGTAGTTCTCCAGGTCGGCGGTCGTGACGAGCCCGCCGGAGCGGCGCATCTCCGCGACGATGAGGTCCGCGGTCCGTCCGCGGTAGAAGCCGGCGGCTCCCGAATCGGCGATCAGCTCCAGTGTGGCGGCCAGGTCGGCTTGGCGCAGGGTGTCGCCCGCGACGAACGGCCGGCCGCCCGGCAACCAGAAGCGCGCCGCCGGCTCGTAGCGCTTGAGCAGGTCCTCGCTGCCGCGCAGCATGTCGGCGCGCGGCTGGTCGACCACGTGGCCGTCTCGCGCCAGGGCGATCGCCGGGGCGACCACGTCGCGCCACGGCAGGCGGCCGAAGCGCCGGTGCATCTCCCACAGGCCGGCCACGGATCCCGGCACGCCGATGGACCGCGGCCCGAGCCAGGAGTCGTCGGTGACCTTGCCGGTGGAATCCACGTACATGTCGCGCGTCGCGGCGGCCGGCGCCGTTTCCCGGAAGTCGAGGGCGAATGCCCTTCCGCCGTGCTGCCTGTACACCAGGAAGCCGCCGCCGCCGATGTTGCCCGCGGCGGGCTCGACGACCGCGTGGGCGAATGCGACGGCCACGATCGCGTCGATGGCGTTGCCGCCGCGCCGCAGAATGTCGGCGCCGACCTGGCTGGACATGGGATGGTCGGCGGCGACCATGCCGTGCTGCGCGACGACGGGGGGCGCGACCTGCGCGTAGCGCCACGTGGCTGGAGCCGATGTCGTGTCCTGCGCGCGGCCGGTGAGCGGGACAAACGCGCCGGCGAGAAGCGCGCAGACCAGCAACGGGTGGCATCGCAACGAACTCACCGGGTTTCTCCCCGTGAAGGTCGATCAACAGTACGCCGCCGCCTCGCAACGATCCAGGAGTAGATCGTCAGGTTGAGCAGGAGCACGAATGCGCCGAGGACGACCTGCACGCCGCGCGTGAGCCCGGCGGGGTAGAGCGCCGCCGTCACGTAGTGCGCTATGAAGCCGCCCGCGTAGCCCGCCTCGCCGCCCCGCATGCGCAGCGACACCTCGAGCGGCGTCAGCGGACAGAGCCACCCCGCGAACTCGATCAGCACGCCCCACGCCGCGCACGGAAGATGGAGCCACGCTACCCTCGGCCGGCGTAGCACGAGCAGCCCGCCGAGGATCACGAAGAGCACGAACGCGAGATGGAGGAGGAGTGCGAGATCGGCGAGAGCGCGGTAGATCATCCGCTTCTCCCCCGCTGGCGACCCGAAGAGCCGCGGCTAACGGCCGTGACGAGCGTACGTGCCCATCAGCGACGTCTCGGCCAGCACGTGTCCGCGCATCGCGCGCTCCACGTCCTGCTTCGTAGCGCCGGCCTTGAGCGGCAGCGCCGCGCCGAGCGCGTAGAGCTTGAAGAAATAGCGGTGCGCCTTGCCCGGCGGCGGACAAGGGCCGCCATAGCCGACCCGCTTGAAGTCGTTCCGGCCCTGGAGTGCGTGCCCCAGGTCAGCAGGTGCCTCAGTCTTGGGCACGCCCTCCGGCAACGCCGTCACACCGCCCGGGAGATTGAAGAGCACCCAGTGCACCCAGGTCCCGGCCGGCGCGTCGGGATCGTCCGCGATCAGCGCGAACGCGGCCGTGCCCGGGGGCGCGCCGCTCCACGCCAGCGCGGGCGAGACGTCGGCGCCGTCACACGTGTATTTCGAGGGGATGGAGCCGCCCGCCGTGAACGCGCCCGTCGTCAGGATGAGAGCCACGATGACCTCCACGATCGTCGCCACGATCCTAGCTTAGTGCGCGGCGGGCGGGAGGGAAAGACTCTCCTCAGCGAGACGTTGTCAGGACCGGCGACTCCCTGTAGAGCTGCGGAAACTTCGCTCGGAAGTGCTCCACCTTCGGCAGGTCGTTGATCACGATGTACGGATAGTCCGGATGGTGGACCGCGAAGTCCTGATGGTACTCCTCGGCACGGTAGAAGCCGGTGAAGGGCACCACCTGCGTCACGATCGGCCGGGAGTACGCGTGCGCCGCGGTCAGCCGCGCGATCACCGCCTGCGCCACGGTCCGCTGCTCGTCGTTCCGGTAGAAGATCGCGGAGCGGTAGCTGGGGCCCTCGTCCGGCCCCTGTCGGTTGAGCTGCGTGGGGTCGTGACCCACCGAGAAGAACACGTCGAGCAGTGTCTCGTACGAGACGACCGACGGGTCGAAGGTGATCTCGACCGACTCCGCGTGGCCGGTCGCCTCGCTGCCCACCTGCTCGTAGTTCGCCGTCTCCGCGGTCCCGCCGGCGTACCCGGACACCACGCGCGTCACGCCGGTCACGTGCTCGAACAGGTTCTGTATCCCCCAGAAGCAGCCGCCCGCCAGCACGGCCGTCTGCCGCGGCGCCTGGGCCGCCAGCGGGAGGGCGGCTGCGACCGA
>CAWIFL010000006.1:0-34617 GCA_963835535.1 uncultured Gemmatimonadales bacterium | reverse complement strand
GGAGCACCTCGAAGGCGTGAAGCAGCGCCTTGTTCCAGGCGTCCAGGGCCGGAACGGTGCCCGCGTACAGCCCGGCGCCGAGTATAACGAGCAGGACGACCCCCGCTGCGACCACCCTGCCCCACACGAGCCGGGTCTGCCCGGGTGCACTCACCATCACTTCGTTCTTCCCGCCCGCCGGTGTCGCCGTGAAGAAGATCGACACGTGAACGCTCCTTTCCCTAGGTCTTCTTGAGCGCCGCGAGGTCCGCCCGCAGGGTCTGGAAGTCGAACTGGTTCGGCGCCTTCTTGTTCACCTTGCTGATCCAGTCCTTCGAGAGGACCGCGTAGGCCTCGTCGCAGTACGCATCCCAGAAGCCCCACGTCATCCGCTGCACAATCCCCCACGTTATGACCGTGAGACCCCGCTCGTCGTACGCGACCACCGGCACCGCGTGCCCGCCCCAGGAGGCTGGCGCACCGGGACCCACGGGCCCGCCCGGCGGCACCGCCCACACCTTCTGCCGCTGCGCGCTCACCGGCAGCGCCAGCCCGATGTAGCAGTTGCCGAAGATCATCACCGCATCTTCGACGTGGACGTGGCTCCCGGGTTCCAGGGCGACGTAGCCCTCGATCGTGTGCGTGCTGAAGCCCGTCTTCCGCCAGTAGTTGAGGACGTCGATCTCCACGGCGCCCCGGTCGCTCGCCGGGTCCCTGGGATCGTATCCGGTGATGGCGGAATACGCGGCGATGATCTGTCTGGTGCTGAGCACGACCGGCGCGCCGGAGTACGTGGTCCACTGCTCGATCATGTGCCCGGCCGCGGCACAGGTGCAGTCGCCGATCTTGTCGTTCGCCATCATCGGCCACTTCGCGACCTTCGCTGCCCAATCCTCCGACGCAGGCGGAGGCGGAAGCGCCTCCTCCACCAGGTACTTCGCGAACTGCAGGGTCCGGGGATCGTGCCGGGCCGCCTGCTTGCCGAGCTTCATGGCCGAGTGATTGACCTGCTTCATGCGTCCCTCCGGGAACCGAGGTGCGGCGTAGCCCAACAGTACGGCACGCCCGCGGGCGCGGCCAGACTCTGGCGGACCTGCGCCCCGGCCCGCATAGTAACCTGGCCTTCTTCTCCTCAGGAGTCGATTCGTGATCCACCGCCTCCATATCGCCACCGCATCGCTCGTCCTGCTGTTCACAGCTCTCGCCGCCGCCCAGCCCGTCGAAGCCCAGCGCCACCCGGCGCGCGCGGCGGCCCCCACCGCGATCGCCGCGCCAGCCTTCGACTCCACGGCGTGGACCGCGCTGCGCTGGCGCCACATCGGCCCCGAGGGCAATCGCGTCTCCTCGGTGGCCGGCGTCGCCGGCGACCCGCTGACCTACTACGCCGGCGCGGCGTCCGGCGGCCTCTGGAAGACCGTGGACGGCGGCATTCACTGGGCCCCGATCTTCGACGATCAGCCCGTCTCGTCCATCGGCGCCCTGGCCGTCGCGCCGTCGGACCCGAACGTCGTGTGGGTCGGGACCGGCGAGCCGTGGATCCGCTCGCACATTTCCATCGGCTGGGGCGTCTACCGCTCCACCGACGCCGGCAAGAGCTGGAAGAAGATGGGGCTCGACAGCACGGGCCGGATCTCGCGCATCATCGTGCACCCGACGGATCCCAACATCGTCTACGTCGCGGCGGAGGGGCACCTCTACGCCCCGCAGCCGCAGATCGGCATCTACCGCACGATGGACGGGGGCGCGACCTGGGAGCACGTGCTGTTCGTGAACGACAGCACGGGGGCCTCGGACCTCGTGATGGACCCGAACAACCCGCGCATCCTCTTCGCCGGATTCTGGCAGGTGCAGGTCCGCACCTGGGGCCGCACCAGCGGCGGCGCGGGCAGCGGGATCTGGAAGTCCACCGACGGCGGGACCACCTGGACGCGCCTCAAGGGCGCCGGTCTGCCCACGCGGCAGGTCGGCAAGGTCGGCCTCGCGATGTCGCGCGCGAACTCCAACCGGATCTACGCGCTGATCGAGACCGGCGACGGCGTCCCAGCGGTGAACATCGCGCAGCCCGACAGCGGCCGCCTGTTCCGCTCGGACGACGGCGGGTCGAGCTGGCAGCTCGTCAGCTTCGACCGGCAGGTCGCGGGCCGCACGCACTACTACAGCCGCATGGGGGTCATGCCGGACAACGCCGACGAGGCGTACTTCCTCGCGGCGTCCTGGTCGAAGACGCTGGACGGCGGGCGCACCATCATTGACCCGCCCGATTCCATGGTGCCCGGCGGGGACCACCACGACATCTGGATCGACCCCACCAACGGCAACCGGATGGCCGTGGGCCACGACGTCGGCATCTCGATCACCCAGAACCGCGGCCGCACCTGGATGCGGGTGCAGCTCCCGATCGCGCAGATGTACCACGTGACGGTGGACGACCGCATTCCCTACTACGTCTATGGCAACCGCCAGGACGGTCCCTCGGCGCGCGGGCCGAGCAACAGCCGCACCGGCGACATCGCCCGTGGTCAGTGGATCACCGTGGGCGGCGGCGAGAGCGGCTTCGCCACGCCCGATCCCGGCGACTCCAACATCGTCTGGTCGTCGGCGTCCGGCTCCGGAGCGGTCGGCGGCATCGTCACCCGCTACGACCTCAGGACCGGCGCGGTGCGGCACGTGGAGGTCTGGCCGGTCTCGACGATCGGATCGCCCGCGAGCGCCGTGCGGTACCGCTTCGTCTGGAACTTCCCGCTCACCTTCTCGCCGTTCGACCACACCATGCTGTACGTGGGCAGCCAGCACGTGCACGCCACCACCGACGGCGGCGTGACGTGGAAGGAGATCAGCCCCGACCTCACCCGCAACGACACCACGCGCGAGCGGCCCTCGGGCGGACTCACGCCCGACAACATCGGCGTGGAGTATGCCGGCGTCGTCTTCTCGATCGCCGAGTCGCGCCTGAAGCGAGGGATGATCTGGGCCGGCACCAACGACGGCCTGGTGCAGCTGACCCGGGACGGCGGCGCGACCTGGATGAACCTGACGGGCAACATCCACGGGCTGCTCGACTGGGGCACGATCTCCAGCATCGAGCCGTCCCGGTACGACACCGGGACCGCCTACCTCACGGTGGACGGCCACCAGGTCGGCAACTTCGACCCGTGGATTTACCGGACCACGGACTACGGGGCGACGTGGACGCTGATCACCACCGGCATCCCGCACTCGCCGCTCAGCTTCGTGCACGCGGTGACGGAGGACCCGGTGCGTCGCGGCCTGCTCTACGCGGGCACGGAGAACGGCCTCTACGTGTCGCTCGACGACGGGGCGCACTGGCAGCCCCTGCAGAACAACCTGCCGCACGCCCCCGTGTACGGGATCACGGTGCAGGAGCGGTTCAACGACCTGGTCATCGCCACGTACGGGCGCGGCTTCTGGATCCTCGACGACGTCACGCCGCTCCGCGCGCTCAGCGCCGACGTCGCCGCACGCGACGCGTGGCTCTTCCCGCCGCGCGCCGCCTATCGTTTCCGCGACGTCGCCGGACCTTTCGAGGCGGCCGACGATCCCGTCGCGGGCACCAATCCGCCGTACGGCGCCTCGCTGACCTGGTGGCGGCGCGCCGCATCCGACAGCACACGTCGCGACTCGCAGGCCATCCAGATCCTCGACGCCGGCGGGAGGCTCGTCCGGACACTGAAGCAGGTGCCCAAGACCGGGATGAACCGCGTCTGGTGGGACCTGCGCGGCGAGCCCACCGCGCAGGCGAAGCTCCGCACGAGCCCGCCCTACGCGGCGTGGTTCACCGTGAAGCCGGAAGGCACGCCGGCGCCGGGCGTCGGGCGCCTCTCGATGCTCGTGGCGCCGGGCCGCTACACGGTGCGGCTCACCGCGGACGGCCAGACGCTCGAGCAGCCGCTCGACGTCCTGCAGGATCCGACGACCGGGGCGAGCGCGGATGACCTGCGGGCGCAGATCGCCTTCGAAGCGCCGCTCGCGGCCGACATCGACAGCACCGTCGCGCTGATCAACCGGCTCGAGGTCCTGCGCGGCCAGCTGGCCGCCCTGCGCGCCTCGCTGGCCGGGGATTCGGCCGCGGCCGACGTGCGGGCCGCGGCGGACTCCCTCGACCGCACGCTGCTCGCCGCCGAGGACCCGCTGTTGCAGATGAAGGTGACGGGACGCGGCCAGGACGTCCTGCGCTGGCCGGAGCACCTGGTCGAGCAGCTGATGTACCTGGCCCGGACGACCACCAGCTCGGATTTCGCGCCCACCGCCTCACAGCGCGACGTGGCCCAGCTCCTGGACGGGCAGGTGCGCGACGAGCGCGCCCGGGTCGAAGGCGTGATGACGGGACCGGTCGCGCAATTCCGGCAGTTCCTGCGCTCGCGCAGCCTGTCAAGCGTGGTGTTCTAGAGGGTCCGGAGCGGACGTCGCAGCGAGTCCGCAGCTGTGCCGCGGGGGCGCCGGAGATCATCCCGGCGCCCCTGCTGCGTTCAGTACCCGGCCGCGCTGCTCGGCACTCGGGGGTCCGTGACGCCCTCGAGCCCGGCCTTCGTCACCCGGATCGCCGTGACCGTCGCGAAGTAGAACGGGTTGCGGTAGAAGTGATGGCCCATGGCCTCGAGACCCGCCTTCACCTCCGGAGCGAGGGCCGCCGGCTCCATCGCCACCGAGTCCGGCAGGGCGTTGTGGTGGATCCGCGGCGCGTACACCGCCTCGGCGAGGGGCATGTGGTGGTCGATCACGTTGACGATGACCTGGAGCACCGCCGTGATGATCATCGCGCCGCCCTCGGAGCCGAGGACCAGGTCGAGACGCCCCCTCGGGTCGAGCACGATGGTCGGTGTCATGGACGAGAGCATCCGCTTGCCCGGGGCGATCGCATTGGCCTCGCCCATCTGCTGGATGCCCATCGTATTGACCGAGCCGGGCTTCGCGGTGAAGTCGTCCATCTCGTTGTTCAGGAAGAACCCCGCCCCGGACACGAAGATCTTCGAGCCGAACCCGTGGTTGATCGTGGTCGTCAGGGCAGCCGCGTTCCCCTGGCCGTCCACGACCGAGTAGTTCGTCGTGTGCGGCCCTTCGTGCAGCGCCAGCCCTGCCGTGGGCGTCGCCCGGTCGAGCCGGATCGTGCGGCGCTGGCGGGCCGCGTACGCCGTGCTCGTGAGACGCGCGAGCGGCATCTTCACGTATGCGGGGTCGCCCAGCAGGGTGTTGCGGTCGAGGAACGCACGCCGCTCGACCTCGATGAACAGATGGCGGTCGGCGACGCTGCCAAAGGCCGCCGGCCGGTAGCCGGCGAGGATGTTGAGCGCCTCGAGCAGCGTCACCCCCCCGCTGGAGACGGGCGGCATCGTGATGATCTCAAACCCGCGGTAGCGGCCTCTGAGCGGCGTGCGCCAGATGGGACGGTAGTTCTCCAGGTCGGCGGTCGTGACGAGCCCGCCGGAGCGGCGCATCTCCGCGACGATGAGGTCCGCGGTCCGTCCGCGGTAGAAGCCGGCGGCTCCCGAATCGGCGATCAGCTCCAGTGTGGCGGCCAGGTCGGCTTGGCGCAGGGTGTCGCCCGCGACGAACGGCCGGCCGCCCGGCAACCAGAAGCGCGCCGCCGGCTCGTAGCGCTTGAACAGATCCTCGCTGCCGCGCAGCATGTCGGCGCGCGGCTGGTCGACCACGTGGCCGTCTCGCGCCAGGGCGATCGCCGGGGCGACCACGTCGCGCCACGGCAGGCGGCCGAAGCGCCGGTGCATCTCCCACAGGCCGGCCACGGATCCCGGCACG
Source organism: uncultured Gemmatimonadales bacterium (assembly GCA_963835535.1). GTDB lineage: Bacteria > Gemmatimonadota > Gemmatimonadetes > Gemmatimonadales > JACORV01 > Fen-1245. The sequence goes on along the minus strand of CAWIFL010000006.1, from coordinate 28,863 downwards.
CCGATGGACCGCGGCCCGAGCCAGGAGTCGTCGGTGACCTTGCCGGTGGAATCCACGTACATGTCGCGCGTCGCGGCGGCCGGCGCCGTTTCCCGGAAGTCGAGGGCGAATGCCCTTCCGCCGTGCTGCCTGTACACCAGGAAGCCGCCGCCGCCGATGTTGCCCGCGGCGGGCTCGACGACCGCGTGGGCGAATGCGACGGCCACGATCGCGTCGATGGCGTTGCCGCCGCGCCGCAGAATGTCGGCGCCGACCTGGCTGGACATGGGATGGTCGGCGGCGACCATGCCGTGCTGCGCGACGACGGGGGGCGCGACCTGCGCGTAGCGCCACGTGGCTGGAGCCGATGTCGTGTCCTGCGCGCGGCCGGTGAGCGGGACAAACGCGCCGGCGAGAAGCGCGCAGACCAGCAACGGGTGGCATCGCAACGAACTCACCGGGTTTCTCCCCGTGAAGGTCGATCAACAGTACGCCGCCGCCTCGCAACGATCCAGGAGTAGATCGTCAGGTTGAGCAGGAGCACGAATGCGCCGAGGACGACCTGCACGCCGCGCGTGAGCCCGGCGGGGTAGAGCGCCGCCGTCACGTAGTGCGCTATGAAGCCGCCCGCGTAGCCCGCCTCGCCGCCCCGCATGCGCAGCGACACCTCGAGCGGCGTCAGCGGACAGAGCCACCCCGCGAACTCGATCAGCACGCCCCACGCCGCGCACGGAAGATGGAGCCACGCTACCTTCGGCCGGCGCAGGACCAGCAGCCCGCCGAGGATCACGAAGAGCACGAACGCGAGATGGAGGAGGAGTGCGAGATCGGCGAGAGCGCGGTAGATCATCCGCTCCTCCCCCGCTGGCGACCCGAAGAGCCGCGGCTAACGGCCGTGACGAGCGTACGTGCCCATCAGCGACGTCTCGGCCAGCACGTGTCCGCGCATCGCGCGCTCCACGTCCTGCTTCGTAGCGCCGGCCTTGAGCGGCAGCGCCGCGCCGAGCGCGTAGAGCTTGAAGAAATAGCGGTGCGCCTTGCCCGGCGGCGGACAAGGGCCGCCATAGCCGATCCGCTTGAAGTCGTTCCGGCCCTGGAGTGCGTGCCCCAGGTCAGCAGGTGCCTCAGTCTTGGGCACGCCCTCCGGCAACGCCGTCACACCGCCCGGGAGATTGAAGAGCACCCAGTGCACCCAGGTCCCGGCCGGCGCGTCGGGATCGTCCGCGATCAGCGCGAACGCGGCCGTGCCCGGGGGCGCGCCGCTCCACGCCAGCGCGGGCGAGACGTCGGCGCCGTCACACGTGTATTTCGAGGGGATGGAGCCGCCCGCCGTGAACGCGCCCGTCGTCAGGATGAGAGCCACGATGACCTCCACGATCGTCGCCACGATCCTAGCTTAGTGCGCGGCGGGCGGGAGGGAAAGACTCTCCTCAGCGAGACGTCGTCAGGACCGGCGACTCCCTGTAGAGCTGCGGAAACTTCGCTCGGAGGTGCTCCACCTTCGGCAGGTCGTTGATCACGATGTACGGATAGTCCGGATGGTGGACCGCGAAGTCCTGATGGTACTCCTCGGCACGGTAGAAGCCGGTGAAGGGCACCACCTGCGTCACGATCGGCCGGGAGTACGCGTGCGCCGCGGTCAGCCGCGCGATCACCGCCTGCGCCACGGTCCGCTGCTCGTCGTTCCGGTAGAAGATCGCGGAGCGGTAGCTGGGGCCCTCGTCCGGCCCCTGCCGGTTGAGCTGCGTGGGGTCGTGACCCACCGAGAAGAACACGTCGAGCAGTGTCTCGTACGAGACGACCGACGGGTCGAAGGTGATCTCGACCGACTCCGCGTGGCCGGTCGCCTCGCTGCCCACCTGCTCGTAGTTCGCCGTCTCCGCGGTCCCGCCGGCGTACCCGGACACCACGCGCGTCACGCCGGTCACGTGCTCGAACAGGTTCTGTATCCCCCAGAAGCAGCCGCCCGCCAGCACGGCCGTCTGCCGCGGCGCCTGGGCCGCCAGCGGGAGGGCGGCTGCGACCGACACTCCGAAGCACCCGAGGATCCGCACGATCCGGCGCATATCACATCTCCGACTTGGTGATTCGGGAATGTATGGCCCCGGGTGCCGGAACGCGCAACGGCCGCCCGGACGGGGCGGCCGCTGGCATCGCGGGGAAGGCTCAGGACTACTTGCCGGCCACCTCGCAGCGCGAAGGCGGCATCGTCGCCGTCGGCGCGACCTTGGCGAAATAGAGCCGCCGCACCGCCGGCACCGGAATCGGGCCGTAGGAAAGCACCTGATCGTGGAAGCGGCAGAGGTTGAACGCGCTGCCCTCCTGCGCCTCGACCGCATGTCGGAAGTCCCACCACTCCCTGAGGCCGACGGGATAGGTGTTGAGCTGCACGTAGTCGAGCTGGGCGCGCTGCAGCTTCGCCACCGCCTCCGGCCGCTCCTGGAAGGCGTCGCGCACCATCAGCGCCACCGCGCTGTCGCCGTCCATTCCCATCGTCTGGAGCCGGACGTCGATGATGACGTTGGAGTACAGCCGGAGATCGGCCTTGAGCGCCACGAGGTGCGCCTTCACCGCGTCGCCGCCGTTCGCGCCCAGCGCCTCCATCATCTGCTCGGCGTAGACCGCCCACCCCTCGATGTAGCTGTTGGGCCCGAACACCACGCGGAGCAGGCGCCGCCACTCGGGCGTCACCCGGTTGGCGTAGTCCCCCTGGACCAGGTGGCCCGGCATCGCTTCGTGGATCGTGAGGGTGAGGAACTTGTACCGGTTGTACTCGCGCAGCTTCGCCTCGGCCTGCGCCGCGGGCCACTCCTTCGGGATCGGGGTCACCCAGTAGAAGGAGTTGAGCTTGGGCTGCAGCGCCGGCGCGAAGTTGGCACCGCCCACGCCGTAGATCCCGCGCTCGAACTCCGGCGTCGGGATCACCTTGATGTTCGAGAAGTCGGTCTGCGAGAGCACGCGGTGGTCCACCACGAACTTCTCGAGGTCGGCGACGGTGCGCTGGCCGGTTTCGACGAGCGAGTCGCGGTTCATGTGGTCCTGGCCGATCCGCGCCAGCACCTCGCCCACGATCGCATTGAGGACCGCGGCGCTGTCCCCGGTGTGCTTGTGGCCGGGGAACCACGACGCGTGCAGCGGCCCGGCCAGCAGGAGCATCTCGTGCCGGATCGTCCGCATGCTGTCCTCGGCCGACTTGAGCATCTCGTCGGGGGTCACCGAGGCCTGGAGGTAGTACTTCCACTTCTGGTCGAACATGGACCGGCCCATCCGCCAGTCGAACGTCCCCTTCTTGGGGAGCGTGTCGTGGACGAACGCCGCGTAGTGCGCCAGGGCCGCGAGCGCCGGGCCCTGCGCTGCCTTGTAGCGCGCCTCGGAGGGCGTGCCCTTCACGAACGTGGCGCGCCGGGCCCTTGATCAGGTCCGCCACCCCGCTCATCTCGTCGAGCGCGACCTTCCCGTAGACGTCGTTCGACGCGTTGAGGTTGAGCAGGGCGACGTTGACGAACCACGGCACCTTCTCGAGCCGCGCCGCGAGGTCGCGTGAGCGGGTCGCGGTGTCCGCGTACTCGAGGCTGATGTTGGCGAACAGCGCGCTCCCCAATACCTCCGGATAGAGCTGCGGCTTCCGCTGGTAGAACCGCTCGCTGTCGAGGCTGAACGCCGCGAACTTCATCCCGTTGTAGAGCAGGTCGTAGTCGGCCTGCGTCTGCGGGTCGAGCCGGTCGCGGCCGATCGCCGTGAGCTGGGAATCCACGCTCCGGTAGTAGGCGCGCTGGTGCGCGATGGAGGCCGGCGAGAAGTCGTCCAGCATCCCGTCGAGCCGCAGGGTGTCCCCGGTCTTCGGGTCCACGAAAACGTGGAGCCCGACCTGCGTCGCGCCCGAGGGCGAGAAGCTCAGGGTAGTGAAGACGAAGTCGTTGGCCAGCGCGGGGAACTTGTCGCCCGCACGGCTGCAGGCCGCGGACCCCACGACGGCCAGGGCGGCGGCGGCATACAGGATCTTCCGGTGCATGTGGCGTCCTTGTAGTAGAAAGGCGAAGAGCGGCGGCTCACAATCTGCGCCACCACTCCGCGTCACGCCACGAACAAACCCGAGTGAGCTACTGCGACTTCAGAACTGCAGCGTCTCGCCGGGCTTCATGACCTTGAGCCGCCGGTCGCCGCGGAACGCCGCACGTACGTCCGCCTCCGTCGCCAGGCCCGGGAACGTCGCGTAGTGCATTGGGACGATGACGCTCGGCCGGAAGTACTTCCGCACCGCGCGCGCGGCGGTCGGCGGGTCCTCGGTGTAGGGCCCGCCGCCCACGCACAGCAGGATGATGTTCGGATGGTACGCCTCCTGGATCAGCGACATGTCGCCGAAGATCCAGGTGTCGCCGGTATCGTAGAGCCGCCGGCCGTCGGCGAACTCGAGCACGAAGCCCAGCGGCCGCCCGTCGGGCACGCTCCCGTGCATCGCCGGCACAGCGTGGACCACCACGTCGCCGATTTTGACCGTGCCGCCGACGTTCACCCCGATCACCTGGGGCGCGGGGAGGCCGAGCGTCTGCGCCCAGTCGTACGAGGCGACGATGGGCGCGCCGCTCGCCTGCGCGATCGCCTTGGCGTCGGCCGAATGGTCGCTGTGCGAATGCGTCACGAGGATCGCGGCCGGATGGTAGCGCGAGGTGTCCTTGAGCGAGTCCGGCGTGGACGGATTCCCCCGCAGGAACGGGTCGATCAGGAGCTGGGTCCCGCCCGGCGACGTCACGAGGAACGCGGCGTGGCCGAGCCAGGTGACGGTGATCTTGCCTGCGGGACGCGACCTCGGGTGTCGCTGCGCGGCGACTGCCGGGCGGACGGCCAGGGCTGCGACGCACAGCAGCGCCAGGGCCGGCGCGGTGAAGCCGGTCGGACGACGGAACATGGTGCGACTCTCCTGTTGGACGGTGTGAGGCCAATAACATAATCGGGGAACACCGCCCGGCGGCATCCCTTGCACGATCGCGCCGGGCCCCCTTGCTTGCTCGGATGAACACCACGGCCCCGCACCGCACGACCCGCGCGATCCGCATCGAGCGGCTCGGGCCGCCTGAGGTGCTGGTCGAGCGGGACATTCCACTTCCTGATCCCGGGCCGGACGACGTCCAGCTCCGGGTGCGCGCGGCCGGCGTGAACTTCGCCGACCTCCTGATGCGAACCGGGCTCTACAGCACGGTGCCGCCGCGCCCCTTCAGCGCAGGGTTCGAGGTCGCGGGTGAGGTCGTGCAGGTGGGCGCCGGCGTCACAGCTTTGGCGCGCGGGCGACCGCGCCGCCGCCCTCCTCCGGTACGGCGGTCAGGCGCGCGACGTCATCGTCCCCGCGACGCAGCTCTTCCGGTACCCGGACGCGCTCTCGCCCGTCCAGGCCGCCGCGATCCCGGTCGTCTACCTCACCGCCTGGGTCGCCCTGTTCGAGGCGGCCCGCGTGCGCGCCGGAGAGACGGCACTGATCCTCGGCGCGGCGGGCGGCGTCGGGACCGCGGCGACCCAGCTCGCGGTGCGGCACGGACTCCGCGTGATTGGAACGGCGGGGCACCCGCGCAAGCGCGAGTTCGTCGTGCGGGAGCTGGGCGCCGCGGCCTGCTTCGACTCGCGAAGCGACTGGGAACCCGATGTGCTGCGCTTCGCGGGGCCAAGGAGCGTTGACGTGGCCTTGGACGCGGTGGGCGGCCGCGCCAGCGCCGCGTGCCAGCGCCTCCTCGCGCCGCTCGGCCGGCACGTGTTCTACGGATTAAGCGACGCGATGCCGGGCGCGGGACGGAACTGGATCCGGGCCGGCCTGGCGTGGCTGCGGACACCGAGCATCCGGCCGCTGTCCCTGATCGAGCGGAACACGGGGATCTTCGGCATCCACCTGCTGCACCTGCTCAGCCGGGAAGAGATCCTGCGTTCAGCGCTGGTGGAGATCTACCGGCTGGTTGCGGCCGGCGAGCTGAAGCCGGTGATCGACCGGACCTTCCCGCTGACGCGTGACGGCGCGGTGGAGGCGCACCACTACCTCCACGCGCGGAAGAACACCGGCAAGGTGGTGCTGGAAGTGGCGGAAGCAACAGAGGAACAACCTGCTTGGAGCGCAAGATGAACACCATCCGGTACGGGGGGCCCATCCCCACCCTCGCCCTGACGCTCGTACTCGCGAGCACCGCCGCCGCGCAGGCGCCCCTGCCGCGCGCGCCCGGCGCCCACGTCATCACCATCACGCCGCCGGGGCAAACCGGCGCCGAGCCGTCGATCGCCGTCAATCCGATGGACCCCGCCCAGGTCGTGGCGGGTGACGGGGCGTGGGCCGCCTATTCCACGGACTCCGGCCGCACCTTCACGCCCGTTCAGCCCGGCGCCGCAGGCGGGAATCGGGGCGGGGATCCCTCCTACGTGTTCGACGACAAGGGCGACGCGTTCCTCGGCATCCTGTGGATCGACCGGCTCGGCACGCCGGGCTACTGGGGCCACGAAAGCGGCGCCAACGGGATCTTCGTGCGGCGCTCGCCCGACGGCGGCAGGACCTGGGATTCGACCACGGTCGCGGTGAAGGCGTGGAACGGCGGCGAGACCGGCATATGCCTGGAAGACATGCCGCGCATCTGGGCGGACGCGCAGCCCAACAGCCCCTACCGCGGCAACCTGTACATGGCCTGGATCGAGTGGCAGCTGACCCAGTCCATCGTGTTGTTCAGCCGCTCGACCGACGCGGGCAGGACCTGGTCGGCGCCGGTGCGCATCAGCACGATCCCCGGCTATCCGCGCGACGACAATGGCGCGGTCGTGGGCATCATCGGCACGGTGGCGCCCACCGGGGTGCAGTACGTCGTGTGGAACCAGGGGCTCAACGTCACGCTCGCCATCTCGCGCGACGGGGGCAGGACGTTCGAGCCCTCGCGGCCGGTCTTCGACGTGGGGCCGCCGTACTTCGGCGGCGCCGTGGGCATCACCGGCGTCTCGCGCGCGATGGGATTCCCCCAGGTCGGCGTGGATGGCCGGACCGGCACGCTGTACGTCACGTGGAGCGACTTCACGAACGGCGATGTGGACGTCTTCATCCGGCGCTCGGCCGACGAGGGCCGCACCTGGACCGCACCGCTGCGGGTGAACGACGATCCGATCCACGACGGCGCCGACCAGTTCCTCCAGTGGATGGCCGTGGACCCGGTGGACGGCTCGGTGAACGTGCAGTTCTACGACCGGCGCGGCGACCCGCAGGACCGCGCGACGTCGGTCACGCTGGCGCGATCCACGGACGGCGGCAGGACGTTCACCAACTACCGCTGGTCGGACGATACGTTCGAGGGCGACAACGCCTTCCTCGGCGACTACGAGTGGCTGGTGGCGTACGGCGGGCGCGTGTACGGCACCTGGGCCGAGGCGGCGCCGGCGGGCTACACCGTGACGCCGCGGCCGGGCGCGCGGGCACGCCCCAGCCCTCCGCGCTCGCTCACGATCCTCAAGGTGGGCGTGGCGGACTTCCGGGCCCCATGACACAGCACCGCCGATCGCCCGTGGCATCCTCCGTCGTCCGCACGCGCGCCGCCGCCCTGGCCGCGTGCCTCGGATGCATACTGATCTCCGCCCGCGCGGCCGACGCTCAAGCCGGCAAGAGCATCGCGTACACGCTGCGCTTTCCGGAGCCTGAGAACCACACTCTCGACGTGGCGGCGCGCATCCCCACCGGCGGGCAGGACTCGGTGATCCTCGTGATGCCCATCTGGTCGCCCGGCTTCTACCGCGTGGAGGACTACGCCGGGAAGATCCAGGCGATCTCGGCTACGGGCCCCGACGGCCGGACGCTCGCGCTCCGGCGCTGGCGCGCGCCGGGAAATCGCTGGACCGTCGCCACGAACGGGGCGTCTTTCGTCACCGTCACGTACCGCCTGCTCGCGGACGGGCATTCGGTCACGACCGATTGGGTGGGGCCCGAGTTGGGCGTGGTGAGCGGCCCGGCCACGTTCATGACGTTGGCCGACACGGTCCGCCGACGGTACGAGGTGACACTCGTGCGGCCGGCCCAGTGGCCGCGCGCCGCGACCGCTCTGGCGCCGGCGCCCGGCGGCCGGCCCGACCGGTGGAGCGCGCCCGACTACGACGACCTGGTGGACGAGCCGATCGTGGCCGGGGATCTCAGCATCCATGCGTTCGACGTGCGGGGCCACACCTTCGAGCTGGTGGACGTGGGACAACCGGCGGCCTGGGACGGCGCGAGCGCGGCGGCGGATCTCCGGCGCATCGTGCGCGCCAACGATCTGGTGTGGCACGACCTGCCCTTTCAGCGCTACGTGTTTCTCAACGTGTTCCGTCGCGGAGGCGGCGGGCTGGAGCACAAGAACTCGACGCTGCTCACCGCCGGCGACCGCGCCGCGACGCCCGAGGGCTACCGCCGCTGGCTGGGGTTCGTGGCGCACGAGTACCTGCACGCGTTTAACGTCAAGCGCCTGCGCCCTGTCGAGCTTGGGCCGTTCGACTACGAGCGCGAGCCGCACACGCCCGCCCTGTGGGAGGCCGAGGGCGTCACGACCTATCTCGCCGACCTCGCGGTGGCGCGGGCGAAGCTCAGCACGCCGGAGCAATTCCTCGCTGGACCTCTCGGGGCAGATCGCCGACCTGCAGAGCGAGCCGGGACGGCTGGTCCAGACGGTGGCGCAATCGTCGCTCAACGTATGGGCCAACAGCTTCTCCGGCATCAACGCCGACTCGTCCACCGTGAGCTACTACGTCAAGGGCGCCGTGCTCGGATTCCTGCTGGACGCGAAGGTGCGGCACGCGAGCGGCGGCAGGCGTTCACTGGACGACGTGATGCGGGTCGCCTATCACCGCTACGGCGGAGCCCGCGGATTTACGCCGGAGCAGTTCCGCGCGGTGGCGAGCGAGGTGGCGGGAACGAGACCTCTCCGTGTGGTTCCGGCGCGCGGTCAACTCGACTGAGGAGCTGGACTACGGCGAGGCGCTGGACTGGTTCGGATTGCGGTTCGCCGATCCCGGCGCTTCCGGCCCGGCGCGGTGGAGCCTGGCGGTGCGACCGGACGCGAGCGAGGCGCAGCGCGCGCACCTGCACGCCCTCCTTACCGCTCGCTAGCGTTACCTCCGCCCGGCCCCGACGAGCAGGCCGCCGGCGCGCACCGTTACGGGCGCGGCTTGTAGACCTTGTGGCGCTTGACGCGCGGCGTGCTGTCGTCGCACAGGCCGCCGTCGCACAGGCCCTGCAGGATCGCCGGGACGACCTGCCCGGCGATCCGCGCGCCCAATTCCGCCATCCGCGGCGCGAGGTCGCTGCCGAGCCGAACGCCCAGCTCCTGAAGCTGGGCCACCTGCGGAAGCAGGCTCGCCTGGACCTGGCTCGTCACCTGCGCTGCTGATCTCCGTGGCGTTGCGCGCGATGTCAGCGGCGTTGCGCGCGATCTCCTCGACGTCGAGCGTATCGAGCATCGTCACCGGCGGAGTCGAGCTGATCGTCGAGCGAGTCCATCCGGTCACCCGCCCTGTCCATCGCGCCCTCGGCCCGCGCGGCCGCAGCATCCCAATCGCCGCGCTCCGCCGACGTCGCGGAGGCCATCGGATCTCTCCCGGGACACGCGCACCGGCGCGATCCGCCACAGCGTCCGCCCATCCGAGTCCACGATCTGCAGGCTGTCCGACGAGCGGATCTCGACGATGGCGTCGTCGCTCGGCTCGCGGCCGTTCACCAGCAGGCGCTGTCCCTCCGCCAGCTCGATCATCCTCCCGCCCCGCCGGATCCCGAGATGCCCCTGCCCGGTGAGGCGCGGGGCGAAGCCGTCGCGGAACGCGAGCACGTGGCCGTCCCGGATCGTCGCCCAGGCCTGCGCGGGCCCCTGCCAGACGGCGGGCGCGGAGGACGCCGCGGCGGCTCCGAGCGTCTCGCCCTGGTCGCGGGGCGGCGAAACGCCGGGCGCCGCGAACGCCATGGAAGAGAGCGCGAGCGCCGCGACGGGCACGGCCATCCGGAGGCCGCGCGGCGACGACTGCAACGCCTTCCACGAGCCGGTGCACCCGCTCCACGAGCTGCGACCGATTCTCCGCCATCCCCGCGACCGGCACGGCGCGCGCGCCCGCATCCATCCAGGTCGCGACCTCGGCGAGACACTTGGCCAGGGTGAGACTCCCGCCCGTCTGGTGCACGGCCCAGTCGTCACACAGATACTCGGCAGCCTCCTGGATCCGGCGCCGCGCCAGACGGTTGAGCGGCTGGAAGAAGAAGAGGCTCTCGCAGGCGGCCGCCACGCCGAGCCAGAGCGGATCCTGGCGCACCAGGTGCCCCAGCTCGTGGGCCAGCACCGCGCGCTGCTGGGCCGGGTCGAGCGCCGTCAGCGCCCGCTCGGGGAGACAGATCTCGGAGGCACCCATCGCCACCGGCCCCGCCAGCTCCGCAGAGACGGTGAGCCGGATCGGGCGGCGCACGCCGGCCGCCATGCGCAGCGCCTCGAGCATCAGCGCCAGCGGCCCGTCGGCGATCTCGCGTCGGCCGCGCAGGCTGCGGGAAAGCCGGCGCCGCAGGACGAACAGGCGCACGACCAGAAGGCCGGCACCCAGCACCCAGAGACCGAGGAGGAGACGAGGCCAACTACTGGGTGTAGGGGGTAGGGTGTCGGGTGTCGGGGTCGCCGGCATCGGAGCGGCCGACACGGCCGCCCGGCGGGCCACCGGGCTGACGGACAAGCGGCGCGTTGCCTGCGAAACCGACGCTCGCTCCAGCGTCGCGACCGGCGCCGGCATGTCAATGCGCGCGGCACTCGTCGCCGGCGCGGACCGAGCCGCGCTCGGCAGCAGCAGGTGCGACGCGTACGGCTGGTATGGGGAAAGCGAATAGACCGTGGCCGTCAGGATCCCGCCGACCAGACAGACCTTCCAGACCACCTCGCGCGCGACGGGAGAGCGGACGATGCGCGCCGCGCACAGCAGCCACGCGCCGGCGAGCAGGATCGAGCTGTGCACCAGATAGGTCAGCAGCCACGCGAGGACGAGCAGTATCAGCGCCATGTCACCGCTTCCCTTCCCGTTCCTTGGCCTCGATGAGCTGCCGCACCCGGGCGAGGTCGCCGGGTTTGATATCGCGCGCATTCACCAGATGACTGACCAGGGCTGCCACGTCCCCTTCGAACAGCCGCTCCGCCAGCACCGACACCATCGAGCGGCGCACCTCCTCCTCCGATACGAGCGGGCGGTACAGGTAGTGTCGGCCGGAGGCCCGGTGGGCGACCAGACCGGCTTTCTCCAGGCGCGTCAGCACCGTGGCCACCGTGGTCAGGGCGAGGCCGCGCTCCGACTTGAGCGCCTCCTGCACCTCCGTCACGGCCGCTTTCTTCTGCTGCCACAGCACGCGCATGACGGCCAGCTGCAGCTCGCTCAGCTCGAGGGGTGGGGTCATGCCCCACAATACTACAAACGTAGTAGAAAGTTTCAAGGGGCCGGTTCGGGCGGCGCCATGCCTCCGCCGCCCCCGCCCGGCAACATCGCGCAAGCCACGAATTGGTAATAACTTGGCGCCATGACGACGCCCATTCGATTCGCCCTCGGGACCGCCGTGGCGTGCGCCGCCGCCGCTGCGATGACCCCGGCTCCAGCGCAGGCGCAGGCGGCCGGCCAGCCCCAGCCGGTGCGGGTCTGGCAGGACACGATGACGATCCCGACCTACCAGGAAGCCCCGCCGGACCCCAATCCGCCGTTCGACCTCTTCGCCCACGGGCAGATCAACTACCCGTACACGCTGCTCACCAACCTCACCGACCGCCGCGTCCCGCACGTCTGGCGGACGCTCAACCTCGAGAACGAGTACCTCCGCTGCATCGTCCTCCCGGACCTGGGCGGGCACCTCTACCGGTGCACCGACAAGGTCAACGGCCGGGAGATGTTCTACGCGAATCCCTCGATCAAGTACGCGCGCATCGCCTACCGCGGCGCATGGGTCGCCCTCGGCGTCGAGTTCAACTTCCCCGTCTCGCACAACTGGATGACCACGTCGCCGGTGGACTACGCCACGGGGACGAGCGAGGACGGGAGCGGGTGGGTGCAGGTGGCGAATACCGACCGGGTGACGGGGATGCGGTGGCAGGTGATGCTGAGCCTCCGGCCGGGCCGCGCGGTGCTCGAGCAGCGGACGACGCTCTCGAATCCGAGCGACGTGCGACACCGCTTCTACTGGTGGACGAACGCGGGCGTCCAGGTCTGGGACGACAGCCGGATCATCTATCCGATGAAGTACACGGCCGGGCACGGGTTCAGCGACATCGACACGTGGCCCGTGAACGGCGCCGGGCTGGACCTCAGCGTTCTCCGGAACCACACCGCCGGCGCGGTGTCGCGGTTCGCCTACGGCAGCCGCGAGCCGTACATGGCGGTCTACCACTCGCGCACTCACGCCGGCGTGGTGCACTACTCCTCGCCGACGGATCTGCCCGGGAAGAAGATCTGGTCGTGGGGCGTGACGCCGGACGGCATCGGCTGGCGCCACGTGCTCTCGGACGACAGCAGCGCCTACGTCGAGATCCAGGCCGGCCTGTTCCGCGACCAGGAGACGTACGGCTTCCTCGACCCCGAGGAGGCGGTGAGCTTCACGGAGTACTGGCTTCCGATCCGCGACCTGGGCGGCCTGGCGCGCGCCAACACCGATGCGGCGCTCAACCTCACGCGCACTGCCGACGGCGCGGCCATGGACCTCGCGCTCAACGTGACGCGGGCGCTGCCGGGCGCGACCATCACGGTGACGCAGGGGACCCGCAACATCGCGACCGAGCGGGTGTCGCTGACGCCCGCCGAGACCTTCACTCGGCACCTGACCGGCCTCGCGCCGGGCGACACAGCCGTCTTCACGCTGCGTGACGCCGCCGGCGCCGTCGTCCTCCAGCACGCCGAAGGCCGGTACGACTTCGCGCCCGACAGCGAGATCAGGACCGGGCGTGTCACGGCCTACCAGGTCCCGCCGCCCGCGCAGCGGAGCGACGGCGAGGCGGCTGCCGTGGGCGAGGAACAGGAGTCGCAGGGCCAGCTGCTGGACGCGCTCGCGACGTACCGTGAGGGGTTGCGCCGGTTTCCACAGAGCCTCCTCCTCAACCGGGACGCCGGCCGGCTCGAGGTCGGAATGATGCAGACGGCCTCCGCGAGTGACCACCTCGCCTCCGCGCTGGCGCGGGTTTCCACCGACCGCGAGGCGTGGTACTACGCCGGGCTCGCGGCGCTGGCGCGCGGCCTGGACGCGGCCGCCCGTCGCGACCTCGAGCAGGCGCAGTCCTACGGCACCTTCCGCGTGCCGGCGACGATCGAGCTCGCAGCCATCGCCGCCCGCGCGGGGCGCCGTGACGAGGCGCTCGCACTCCTGAAGCGCGTGGCGCCCGAGCCGCGACGGCCCGTCCGGCCCGGCGCTCTGCAAGTCGCCCTGCTCCGCTCGCTCGGCCGGACCGAGGCGGCGAAGGGTTGCCTCGCACTCTGGCTGGCGGATGATCCCGCCAACTCGTTCCTGCGCTACGAGGGCACACGCCTGGGAACCGGCGACCCCGCGCTCTGGGCGCACCTGGCCGCGGATCCCGAGCGCGTCCTCGACCTCGCGACCGAGTACATCCGGTTCGGTCTGTATGCCGACGCGCTCGAGCTGCTCTCCCGCGACTGGCCCTCGGGGCCCGACGTCGTGACCGAGCCCGGGATGCCGAGGCCCGAGGCGTACCCGCTGATCGCGTACTACCGCGGCTGGGTCCGCTTCGCGCTCGGGCAGGACGGCCGCGCCGACTTCGCCGCGGCGTCGCGGATGCCGACGACCTACGTCTTCCCGAGCCGGCCCGGGACGTTCGACGTCCTGCGCCGGGCACTGGCCGCCGACCCGGGCGACGCCACGGCCCACTTCCTCCTCGGCTCCCTGTTCATGTCGTCGGGGCTCGCCGACCAGGCGATGGTGGAGTGGAGCACGGCGGCGCGGCTCGACCCGCGCATCCCGACCCTGCATCGGAACATGGCCCGCACGGTGCTCGAGACCGGCGGCCCGGTGGACAGCGCGATTGCGCTCTTCCTCGCCGGCACCAGGGCCGATCCGCTCAACGAGGAGCTGTACCTCGACCTCGAGGCGGCGATGCGGCAGGCGGCACGGCCCGCGGACGAGCGGGCCCGCGCGCTGCTCACCTACCCCGGCACAGGAGCAATCTCGCCCGCGCTCGCCTTCACGACGGCGCGGACGCTCGCGGAAGCCGGGCGGTTCGACGAAGCGGAGCGGCAGCTGGCGGGGCGGTACTTCTCACGCGCGGAAGGCGGTGAGGACGTGCGGGGCGTCTATCTCGAGCTGCAGCTCGACCGGGCACGGTGGCTGGCCGCGCACGGCCAGTGTACGCAGGCGCTGCGCGTCGTGGACCACCTGGCCGACTCCGTCGGCGACCTTCACGCCACGCGCGAGGAGATGCGGCCGCTGGCGGAGGCGCCGCCGGTCCGGGACGGCGCCAGCGCAGTCCGCGCATCCTGTCGCTCGCGTAGCTGAGGAGCGCTAGGCCCCCGGCTGCCAGACCCGCACCCAGTCCACCTGCATCCGGGTCGTGCTCCGGCCGCGCGGGCCGTAGCCCCCGGCCGGCACGCGCCCGGCCCACGACGCATCCTGCACCTCGCACGTCAGCATGAGGAACTCCGGGCGGTGCGAGACGCCAACGCTCGTTTCCCACTGCTCGACCCCGTCCAGATAGAACGCGTAGCGCTCCGGCGTCCACAGGACCGCGTAGACGTGCCAGCCGCCCTGCAGCGGCAGCGCGCCTGCGGGCGGTGCGCCCATGCCGCCGGCGTGCTTGTGCGCCGCACCGTAGCCGTCCCAGTGCAGGTTGATCCCGTAGGCGTTGGAGATGTCCGAGCCCGTGGTGTCCGTGGCCCGGTGCTCGACTACGTCGATCTCCGCGCCCGCCGCGCCGACGTCGCCGAGGGGGTTGCCCATCGTCGGCGACTGCAGCCAGAACGCGCCCCACTCGCCCGGCGACGACTCGAAGCGGATCCGCGCCTCGAACCACCCATAGGCGGTGAGGAAGCGCCTCGCGGTGTCGATGAAGCCCGTGAAATGGACGCCGCTCTCGGTGGTCGTCGTGATGATGAGCAAGCCGTTCGCGGCCGCCACCGCGTCGGGCGTGTTCTGCGCGTCGCGGCGCGCTCCGGCGTGCGCCGTCCACTTCGTCGTGTCGAGCGCGGCGCCATCGAACTCGTCGTGCCAGACCAGACGATAGCCGGGCCGCGGCGGCGGCGTGCGGGGCGATCTGTGCTGGGCGCGGTGCGCAGGCACAAAGCAGCAGGAGCCCCGCGGCTCTCCACCTCACCGCTTCACCACCACCGAGACGCCGTCGCGGAGCGGGAGGACGACCGTGAACGCCCAATCGTCAGAAGCGTAGGTGAGCTGGTTGAGGCGCTTCACGGCCTTGGTGGACGGTCCCCCGCCAAACCGCGACGTCACCCATCCCTTCCAGAGCGTGTTGTCCACCACCAGCAGGCCGCCGCGCTTGAGGCGCGGCATCGCGGCCCGGAGCGCCGCGGGGTAGCCCGGCTTGTCGATGTCGCAGAAGACGATGTCGAACTTCCCCTTCACCGCGGCCATGCACTTCACCGCGTCGCCGACCATGAAGTGCACGCGCTCGGCGACGCCGCCGCGCTCGAGGTAGCGGATCGCGTCCTCGGCGTTCTCCCGGCTCGCGTCCGTGTACCACACCTCCCCGTCGGACCCGACGCCCCTGGCCCACCACATGGTCGAGTAGCCGATCGCCGAGCCCAGCTCCATCACGCGCTTCGCGCCGGTCATCAGCGCGAGCTGAAAGAAGAGCCGGCCCACCAGCGGGCCGACGATCGGGATGTCCTCCTTCTCGGCGCGCGCTTCCATCTCCGCCATCACGCGGTCGCGCGGCGGGATGAGCGACTCGAGATAGCGCGCCACCTTCGGGTGCAGGATGTCCAGCGGCTTCGGGGCCATCAGTCGGCTTCCTCCTCGAAGGGCGCGAGATAGACGTCGTCGCCGGCCAGCGTCCCGAAGCCGAGGTGGCCACCCACGGGCAGAATCGTCACGCACTGCCCGTCTTCGACCGGGAAGGCGCGCACCGACGCGGCGGGGACGACCGGATCATCCTCCGCGTGGATCACGACCAGCGGGTCGGGCGGCACGCCGCACGGCGCGCCGGCGGCCAGCCGCGCGGGCACGGTCACGATCGGCGGAACGGGCAGTCCCGCCCTGAGGAATTCGCGGCGGTGCACGTGCGCATAGTACCAGCGCGGCAGCGGGTGCCGGGCCAGCGTCTCCGCGGCCGCCCAGATGTCCAGCGCGCCCGACCAGGTGGCGATGCGCGCGAAGGTGCCGGGCGGAGCGGCGAGCGCGGCCGGAGCGCCCGCCGAGAGCGCGAGGGCGTCGGGCTGCGGGCCAAGCTGCTTCGCGAGGGCGGCAGCCTCCGCGCCGATGCGGGCGAACGACGGGACCTCGCCGCCGTTCAGCTTGAGCGTTCCGGCGGCCAGGCGGTCCTCGACGAGCGCCACGGGGCGGCCACGCTGCGCGGCCAGCTCGGCGAGAACAGCGAACAGGCCCTCGTTGAGGGAGGCGTAGAGCCCCGGGAGAATGACCAGCGGCCGGCCGCTCCCCTGGGCCAGCGCGACGCGGCGCGGCGTGCCGAGGGCGTGCATCACCTCGATGCGGAAGGCGGCGGAAAGCGGGCGCTCGCTGTAGTCGGTGCGCGCGGTGAGGAAGATCCCGCGGTTCAGCGGCGACCACCGGCGCGGCTGCACGGCGAACCGCGCCTCGACGCGCCGCGCCGCCCGTTCGGCCCAGCATGCGCTGCTGGATGGCATGGCCGGGAGCTAAACGAACGTCCCGCCGACCCGCAAGGTCCTGAGGGCCCTTGATGACGGCGGGCACGCCCATGGGCACGAAACCGGATCAACTTCATCGGGCCTCGGCACGGCCGGGTTTGCGTCCGGCGGCGTCCCGTCATACGCTGTGCGCCGTGAACCGACTGGTGATCCCGGTTGTGCTGCTTACGCTGGCGGCCGCGGCCCCTCTGCTCGCCCAGAATCCGCCGCAGGCCGGCGCCGTGCGCGGCGTCGTGCGCTCCACGCTCGGCGAAGCGATCCCCTACGCCCTCGTTGCGCTGCAGCCCGGCCCCCCGCGGCGCTTCACCGACGACAGCGGGGCGTTCAGCTTCCCCGGACTCGCCCCCGGCACCTACCACCTGCGGGCCCGGCAGGTGGGATACAAGCCGTTCGACACCACGGTGGTGGTCGCGCCGGGGCGCGCCGTCGTGATCGTGGCTTCCCTCGAGCACCTGGTCGTGGAGTTGGCGGAGATCCGCGTGGTGGCGCGCGCCAGCCGGTGGGGGAAGTGCACGGACCCGGGGCCGCCGGACTCGGCCAGCGCGCCGGACGCGGCGGCCATCTTCGAGCAGCTGCGCCAGAACGCGGAGCGGTACTGGCTGCTCGCGGATTCCTATCCCGCCATCTACCGGATGGAACGACGGTTCGGGAGCCCCAGTTACTACAACCGCGGTCTCGAGGTCCGGCGGACCGACACGTTGGATCTCCGGACTGATGCCAGGTGGCACTATGCCCCCGGGCGCGTCGTGACCGACGTCCTCGGTCCGCGCGGGGTCGAGCTTCAGGTCAACCTCCCAGGCCTGCCGGATTTCGCCGACTCGGTGTTCCTCGCGAATCACTGCTTCCGCGTCGCGGGCCTCGAGAAGATGGAGGGCCGGCAGTACGCGCGCCTGGATTTTCGCGTCGCCGACGCGGTCGCGGACCCGGACGCCAACGGCTCGGCGCTGCTCGATCCGGAGTCCTACCTGATCCGCTTCGTGCGGGTGCAGCTCACCCGCCCCGACGAGGCGCAGGCCGGCCTCGAGAGCCTGGAAGCCACCGTGGCGTTCCGCGAGGTCATGCCGTTCCTGGTGCTCCCCGATCGCATCTCGAGCGTGCAGGGCACATACGTCAGTTCGACGGTCGTCGTTAGCCTGGAGGAGCAGCGGATGGTGAGCTTCTCGTTCGTGCGCGCGCTGCCGCGGCAGAGCCCGTGACCGGCCGCCGGACGGTGCGGGCGAGGCGCCGGGACGATCGAGGCCACTCGTGGACCGACCGCGGCGTCGAGCGCGCGGTGATCCGGATCGTGCGGCGCCTCTCCCCCGGCTTCGCGCGCAAGCGCATCACCAGGAAAACGCGGCTGCACCAGGACCTCGGCTGGGACGACTATTACCCGCTCCGCGTCGTCAAGCCGATCCGCGCAACCCTGCACGAGCAACTGGAGGACCACGCCGTCCTCGGCCTCAGGACGGTCGGCGACCTCGTCGCCAGCGTCTGGAACGCCATGGAGGTCCCGGCGTGAGGGCCGCCGCGGGCGCCTGCCTGCTGCTTGTGCTCGCCGCCGGAGGGGCGGCCGCGCAGCAACCCGATTCACTGCGCAGCTGGGAGCTGCTGGTGGGCCACTCATACTCCTCGGCGCGCGCGCTGATGCAGCCCGCGACCCTGACGCTCGAGAAAGTGCAGGGCTCGCCGCTCTACAGCGTCCTCGACGTGGGCGCGCTGGTCCGCGGGTCCCTCGCCGCGCGCAGCTGGATCGAAATGGGCCTCAGGGCGCGCGCCGGCTCAGCGCGGCCCGAGAGCCAGCAGGTCTACGGCGCGATGGCCCGCGTCTACCGCGAGCTGGATCCCGTCCTCGTCGCCGTGGGCGGCGAGTACCAGGCCGACGGAGGCTTCGACGTCCATTCGCTCGACGCCACGGCCGAGCTGACGCCGCTGGGCGGGCTGCCGGGCCTCGGCACCTGGGTGAGCCCCGCGGTGCACCTCCGGTGGCGGCCGTGGATCGGCGCGGCGGTGGGCGACGGCGTAAGGCCGTACGCACGGCTCTCGGCGGACTGGGTGCAGGGACGTCTGGAAGCCGGCGTCGAGGAAACGGCGTGGCTGGTCTCGGCCAGCGGCAGGAGCTTCGTGAAGGGTGATGTCTCGCTGCAGCTGGTCGCCGGGGTCTTCGTCACGGCGAGCGGCGAGCTGGGTCGCTCGCCGCCCACCTGGGAACGCACCGGACGGATCGGCCTGGGGCTCGGCTTCCGCCTCGCCCCGTCCAACTGAAAGCCGCAGTCCGGCCGGCTAGCTCGCGCGGTCGAAGAAGGGGCTCTTCCCCGTGACGCTGAGCGGGATCCCGACGGCCTGCTTCACGTCCGCCGAGAAGAGCTTCAGCTCGAGGCACGCCTTCCCGAGCGAGAACATGATCCGGCTGTCCACGCGGTTCTGACTGGCGATGGATGCGGCCGAGCAGGCCGCGATGCCGAGATCGATCGAGTTGAAGGCGCAGACGCCGCCCGACTTCACCAGATCGTCGCACGTCTCCTTGCCGCAGAAGCCGCAGCCTTCGAGCTCCGCCGGGTTGGACGCCACGCCGATCACCACCCAGACGGGCGCCGCGGCGATCGTCTTCGAGTCGCGGACCATACTGGGCCGGTTATCGCGCTTGCCGACCTGCACCATCTTCTTCGTGATCGCATCCTGCGTCTCGGGGTCGTCCACGGCGAAGACCCGGATGTTGTCCCTGCCGCGGGTCTTGGGCGCCGTCCGCGCCGCCGCGGCCATCTGGCTCGCGACCTGGAGGACCGCGCTGGATTCGAGGGTGCTTGCGTCTTTCATGGTGTGTCCTTCCGCCCCGACGGGCGATTCGGGTCCGGTGCACGCCCGAGGGCGCGCGTGTCCCGTCGGCCTCCAGTGCTGCAAAAGGCGCGCCCGCCAACCCATTTGGCCCGCAGGGCATCACATCTGAAAGACCCTAACGAAACTCAGGAATGCTCGAGGACGATGAGGCGGGCGTCGTCCTGCGACACGGTGCGCAGGAACTGGAGGAGGTCCTGGACGCGGTCCGGCGGGAGGATGCCGCGGGCGCCGACCATCCGGCGCACGATGTGCAGCTCGCGCCCGTTCTGCTCGTAGGTCGAGGCATAGGTGCCGAAGGGACCGGAGACCGCGACCTCCGCGGGGAGCCGTGCGCTCCATCCTTCCGGAAGCGTGACGCGGAACTCCTGGGTCCTCTCCCCGGAGCCGAAGATCCGCCGCGCGTCGATCGGGTACTTCCGCGGCACGTGCGCCTGCACGTCGGCGACCAGGCGCGGGGTCACGACCTGCACGAGCGGCAGCGTCAGGATGTCGGTGCCCCCGGCGGTGGTGGTGGCCTTCGCGTTGGAGATCACGACGGAAATGCGGGCCGGCGCGCTCAGGTCGCGGCCGTCGAACAACTCGAGGCTGTCGCCCGTCGCGCCGTCGAATTCGCCGTCGGCGAGGTTGCGGGCGACCTGCGAGCGCTCCTCCGCCGTGAGGTTGCGGCTCAGCGCCTCGCGCAGATCGAACTGCGAGATGCCCTCCCGCGTGCGCGTGAGGCGCCCGTTGAACGTGCCGTCGGGCGACAGATCCCCCTCGAGCAGGTCGAGGCCGCGGTTGGCGGCGACGGAATCCTGCGGGAGCTTCACCTCTTCGCCGCGGCCGTCGGGGTGGACGATCAGCGCGAACGCCCCGTACTCGCTCGGCGGGAGCAGGCCGACGGGGACGATGTCCGCCGTGAGATCGAGGTAGAGGTAGCCGCCGGGGCGCTCCACCGCCGCGATCATGTGGTCGAATTGCCCGGTGGTGGGGAGCGACGTGTCCACGTGCCCCGCGCTGTTGAGGAGCACGGGGAACGCGTGGAACCCCATCCGCCGCGCCAGCGCCACGAACAGCGTCGCCTTGTCCTTGCAGTCGCCGTACTTGGTCTCGAACGTCGCCGCGGGCGGGCGCGGCTGGTAGCCGGCCATGCCGAGCGAGACGGACACGTAGCGGAAGTCCTGCGCCACCCAGCGGTACAACGCACCCAGCGAATCGGCCCGCGTCTTCTGGGCGCCGACGATCTCGGAGAGGCGGGTCGCCAGCTCGGGCGTCACCTCGTAGCGGTCGCGCGACAGGCCGGCGTACCAGCGCGCCACGTCGCCCCACGCGATCGGGAGGCCGACCTCGACGCTGGCGATCACGTCGTTGGAGTCCGCCTCGAACGGCTCGTCGTCCGGCGCCTTGGGCACATCCTGCGCCGCCCAGGTGTACACCTTCCTGCCGTGTGCCTCGGCGACCTGCCGCGCGGACGGCAGGTTGCGCTCCTTGAAGCGCGGCGTGACCGACGCGGGCACGTCGAGGATGAAACGCGAGCGCCGCGTGAGCCGGCTGTTCGTGATGGTCCAGCCGGAGAAAGAATCGCCCGGCATCACCGGCTTGACCGTCTCGACGGTGTAGCTCCAGTCCACGAGCGTGCCCGGCGCGACGCCGCCGAGCGTGGCGCGATGCAGCCGGGCATCGGAGTAGACCGGCGACTCGAGCGCCGTGGGCGCGTCGCTCTCCTGCTCGTGCGTGGCCCGCGCGCTCACGACGGAGCCGTCGAGCCGCACCACCCTGAGCCAGTTGACCGTGAGCTTCTCGCGGGAGCTGGAGTAGGAGAAGACCTGCTCTCCGAACTGCTCCGCCGCCTGCTGCGTCAGGATCTGGATCACCTGCCGAAAGGTGTGGGTGCCGCGGCCGTCCGCCTCGATCCGCACGACGCCGTCGTCGAGCAGATAGACGTAGGGATCGTCCGGGTAGTCCGCCGGATTCACGGCGAGACGGTAGATGGTGTCGCTGCGGACCGACGGGTCGCCGGCCGGGGTGATGACCGGCGCCTGGGCCACCGCCGCCCGGGCGCAGACCGCGAGCAAGACCAACGGGAGAAGTCGCATCGGATTGGTAAGATGGCTAGCGCGATAGTCCCGGGCAACGGATAGATTCGGGCCCGTGCCGTACTGCCCGGAGTGCTCCGCCTACGTCCCCGACCAGGTCGAGGTGTGCCCGACCTGCGGGGCGTCGCTGGTGCCGACGCCGACGCAGGGCTCGGAGCCGCGGGCGCCGATGGCGATGGACACCGACCAGGTCGCCGCCGACCTCAGGAAATCGCTCGAAACGGAGTACCAGTTCCTGCGGTTGATCGGCCTGGGCGGCATGGGCGCGGTCTTCCTGCTGCGCGAGATCGCGCTGAAGCGCCTCGTGGCGGTGAAGGTGCTGGCGCCGAGCCTGGCGGCGGACGCCTCGGCGCGGGCGCGATTCACGCGCGAGGCGCGCGCCGCCGCGGCGCTCTCCCATCCCAACGTGGTTCGGGTCTACGCCGTCGGCGAGACGGCGGGCCTCAAGCTCCCCTACATCGTGATGCAGTACGTCGAGGGCCCGTCGCTGGCCGAGTGGATGCAGCGGCACCCGAAGGCGAGCGAGCGCGACGCGCGCCGGGTGATCGGCGAGGTTGCGGCGGGGCTGGCCGCGGCCCACGCCCGCAACCTGCTGCACCGCGACGTGAAACCGGGGAACGTGCTGCTGGAGGCGGAATCGGGCCGCGCGTACGTGGCGGATTTCGGCGTGAGCGCGGCGCTGGGGACCGGGACCGCGGACGCGACCGGGAGCCTGACCGCCACGGGCCACGTGGTCGGGACGCCGATCTACATGAGCCCGGAGCAGGCGGCGGGCGAGCCGCTGAGCCCCCGCAGCGACGTGTACAGCCTCGGCGTGATGGCGTACGAGCTGCTGGTCGGCGAGCTCCCCTTCAAGGCGTCCACGGCGATGGGCTGGGCGGCGGCGCACCTCCGGGACACGCCGACGCCCGTGCACAACCGGCGCGCCGACCTCGCCCCCGAGGTCGCGCGCATGGTGGACCGCTGCGTCGCGAAGGACCCGGCCGACCGCCCGCTCGCCGACGAAGTCTCGCGCGGGATGCTGCCGACGCTCGCCTCCGAGGTCGAGTGGCCGCCGCCGGGACTGCACTGGCTGCACGGGCGGTCGCAGACCCTGAGCCGGCTGGCGCTCGCGACGTTCGCCGGCGCGATCCTGACGCTGACGGCGCTGGCCTTCACGCCCCAGATCCTGCGGACCCACTCGAACTGGCTCTTCCAGTTCCAGAACCCGTCGAGCCGCGACCCCGTCTCGGTGACGCTCTTCCTCTGGCAGACCGAGCTGATCCTGGGCGTGAGCGTGCTCACGCTCAGCCTGGTGTTCTTCCTCGCCCTCGGCGTGGGAGTGGCCCGCCGCCTGGTGCGGCTGCGCAGCGCCGGATGGCACTGGACGACGTTGCTCGACATCGCCGCGGACCACGACCGCCGCAGCGGGCTGATCCTGAGCGGCGCGCGGGAGTTCGCGTCCCTCGCAGCGGCGCACCGGCGGGCCATCCTCGCGGCGCGGCGCTGGCGCGCGGTCGCGCTGCTGGGCGCGGTCGTCTGGCTGCTCCTGGCGGTGGGCATCTGGGGCGCGCTGCTGCTGGCCGGCTTCCTGTCGGCGGTTGGGATCGCGCAGATCGTAACGCCGCGGGTCTGGATGGTGGTGCTCGGCCCGCCGGTCCTGGGCGTCCTGGCGGTCGCCGCGGCGCGCATCGTCGAGCGGCGGCTCACCGGGCCGCTCGGGCGCTCGCGCCGGATCCGCGAGGCCGACACCGACGCCGCCGCGTGGTACGAGACGGTGCCGGGGGGCGGCCGCGTGGCGCCGCCGGCCCGGCGCGCACTCCGCCGCTGGGCGCTGGCGGGCCAGATCGTCGGGGTCGGCCTCGCCCTCCTGCTGATCGTGACCATCGGCGAGGCGGTGGCCGCCAGCGTCACGGCGGTGATCTCGATGCAGCATCTCGGGCCCAAGACGGCGCAGCTGGTCGCCGACCAGGACCGGTTCGAGACCTCCGACCCGCTGCGGAGCGCGCGGGTGGCGTGGGTCGCGCTCCTCCCCGCGACCGACACCGCCGGCGACAGCACGGCGCGGGGCTGGGTCGCCTCGCTCGCGGGCACCGGCGACGCGCGGTCCGATCCGCCCCCGTACGCGCCGAAGCCGTCGGACGCGATCGGCCACGGGAAGTCCGTCACCGATCTGTTCAACGACGCCGCCGCCGGCGCGCTGAGCCGCGCCCTGCTGGACACGCTCGCACAGCTCGCGGCCCACCCGCGCACGGCGCTGTTCCGCCGCATCGCCCGCGCGACGCCGACCCCCACGCTGATGGCGGGCCTGATGGCCGGCTCGCGGGCCGCGGCCGCCGAGGCGCCGACGACGGCGCTGCACGAGGCCGCGCTGGCCAACACCGCCGGCGCGATCGTCGCCGTGAGCCGCCGCGACTTCCGGACCGCGACGGCCCGGCTCGGCGAGAACGCCGCCTTCGCGGAGGAGATGCTGAAGGCACCAGACGTCCGGATGAACACGCAGGCCTTCCACATCCTCTCGAACCTCGTGGTCGAGCCGCTCACGGCCTTGGCGCGGCTGCGCGCGCCCGGGCTCGACGCGGTGGCGCTGCGCGACGCCGCGCAGCTGATCGACCAGGCGGTGCCGGACCTCCCGGGCGCCGCCGGGCTCGCGGTCGACCCGCGCGACATCATCCAGTTCACCGCCGCGGTGCAGAACGTCCACGTCCCGCCGGGGTTCCGCGTCGTCTGGCTGTACGACGGCTGGGCGGGGCTGTGCACGAATCCGTGGGAGCTGCTCACCGGGCCGAGCGTGCTGCGCCGGCAGGCGATGCTCGCCGCCGCGGACGTGATGACCGACGTGCCGCGTGCCCGCGAGCTGGCGACGCTCGACGGCCTGCAGTGGGAGCTGGGCGCGGGGCTGGGGCTGTCCGGACTCCGGCGGGAGGTCGTCGAGCGGGGACCGTGGGGATTGCTGTGGAGAATTCGGATGTGCTCCCAGACGCTGTAGCAGCGATCAGCTGACCGAAGGCAGACTTCGGGCCTTTTCTTGCTCTACAGACTCATGCCTTGGAACCACTGGCAACTTGGCGTCTGGCAACTGCCCTGAACTCTACGCGCCTGCCCTTCTGGCTTCTTCGACAAAGCGGGCGAGCTTCTCCTCGTCCAGCCTGCCGCCCGTTCGTACGCCGGTGCACACGTCCACGCCGAACGGCCGCGCCGCCTCGATCGCGCCGGCGACGTTGTCGGCTTTGAGGCCGCCCGCCAGCCAGACCGGCACGCCCACCGTGTCCCGGATCTTCCGGCTGACCGCCCAGTCGTGCGTGCGGCCCGTCCCGCCCAGCTCCTTGACCCGGAGCGCCGGGTTTCCCGAGTCGAGCAGGATCGCGTCGGCCTCCGGCGCCACGGCGACCGCCTCCGCCACCGCCTCCGGTCCGGTCACGTGCACGACCTGCACGATCCGCGTGGCGCTCAGGAGCCGCCGCAGCTCGGCGCGGCAGCCCGCCTCCGGCCGATCGACGATCTGCACGGTCGTGGGCCGGAGCCGCCGGACCTGATCGGCGATCGCGTCCGCGCTTCCGCGCGACGTGAGCAGGAAGGTGGCGACCCGGGGCGGCGCCGCGGAGATGAGGGCCGCGATCAAGTCCTCGCGGATCGGTCCGAACCCGCTCGGCATGGCCGACACGAAGCCGACCGCGTCGGCGCCGTGCCGCACGGCCAGCGCGACCTCCGCCGCGGACTGCATGCAGCAGATCTTGATCTTCGGTGAAGCTGTGGGACCCATCCGGCGGCCTCCCGGAGCGTTCAGACAGCAGTGTACGGATCCAGTGTAGTTGCCAGACGGCAAGTGCTGAACTGTTCCGCCCTCTGGCTTCCGGGTCCTGCCCTCTAGTATGGTATGGGCATGCCCTCCCATCACGAAACGACCGCCGTCTGGCTGGAGCATTGGCAGGACGAGGCGGACGCGGCGTTCCTCTACCGCCTCCTCGCGGAGGCCGAGCCGGCCCCCGAGCGCCAGGACGTGTACCGGCGGCTCGCCGCGGTCGAGGACCGGCACGCCGCGCTGTGGAAGAAGCTGCTCGCCGACGCGGGCGTCGCGTGCGGCACGGCGCAGCCGTCCCGCCGCGCGCGCTTCCTCGCCTGGACCGCACACCGCTTCGGTCCCGGGGTCCTCACCAACCTGCTGCTCCGGGAGGAAGGGCGCGAGGTCAAAGGCTACATGGACCTGTATCGCGCCACCGCGCCCGGCGCGGCGAAGGACATCTCCCTCACGCTCGCCCGGGAATCGGCGGCGCACGCGGAGACCTTGGGCGGCCTCGCGGGCAAGAGCGGCGAGCCGTGGCACCAGATGGAGTCGGGCGGGTTCCTGCGCAGCGTCGTCTACGGCTTCAACGACGGGCTCACGGCCAACTTCGGGCTGGTGGCCGGCGTCATCGGCGCGAGCGTCGCGCCGCACGTCGTGCTCCTGTCGGGCGTGGCGGGCATGGTGGCCGACGCGCTCTCGATGGGCTCGTCCGGCTACCTGGCGGCGAAGAGCGAGCAGGAGGTGTACGAGCACGAGATCGCGATGGAGGCGGAGGAGATCCGCCTGATGCCGGAAGCCGAGACCGAGGAGCTGGCGCTGGTCTACGAGGCGAAGGGGGTGAAGCGCGACGAGGCACGGCGCATGGCGACCGAGGTGATGAAGGACCCGCAGCGCGCGCTCGGAGAGGCGGTGCGCGAGGAGCTGAAGATCGGCGCGCAGCACTCCACGCCGCTCCGCGAGGGGTGGATCACCGGCACGGCCACCGCCGTCGGCGCCTTCATCCCGGTCGCGCCCTTCCTCCTGTTCCACGGCGCGTGGGCGATCTGGACGGCGTTCGCCGTCGCGATGGTCTCGCACTTCGCCGTCGGCGCGGCCCGCAGCGTCTTCACCGGCCGCGGCATCATCCGCAGCGGGTTGGACATGTTCGTCGTCGGCCTGGGCGTGGCCGGCGTCGGCTTCCTGGTCGGCAACCTCATCGCGAAGGTGCTGTGACCAGGACCCTCTGGGCCGGACTCGCGGTCCTGTGCGCGTGGGGGTTCATCACGCTGGTGCGCAGAATGCGGGAAGAAGAGGAATCAGGGAAGTTGCCGGACGGCAACGGAGGAAGTGGTTACCAGAACGAGAGTCTGAAGGACTCCATCGACTGGGACGAGCTGGAGAAGGCGGAGGACGAAGTCCGGGACATCGATCCCATGGCCAGGCCCGAGGACGGCTTCGAGGGCGACGACTGGGGCCCCGGCGCTCCGCCCAAGCCCCCGCTGGCGTGACGAGGGTGACGCGCGCCTCCCTCTCACGCCTTTCCTTCTCACCTCTCACTTGGCCGTTTCACCTCTCACCTCTCACTTCTCACTTCGCCTCGAGCATCCCCACCGCGCCGTTGGTGGCGTCGGCGAAGGCGTGGGTGACGAACGGATAGGTCCCCGCCTCGGCCAGCCGCGTCTCGAAGATCATCCCGCCCCCGGGCGGCACCGTGGCCGTCTGCACGCCCTCCCAGGCGTGGGAGGCGACGCCGTCGGGGTAGACCTTCGAGAAGATCGCCCCCACCACGTGGAACGCCGAGATCCGGTTCGGCCCCGCGTCCACCACGTAGAATCGCAGCAGCTCGCCGGGATGGACGAGGATCGGGTGGTCGGCGTACTGGTGGGCGATGCCGTTGAACGACACGTAGTCCGGCGCCCCGCCGAGCAGCTTGTTCCAGTCGAGTTGCAGCACGCCGCGCTCGCCGGCCGCCGGCATCGTGTACCACTCGCCCTGCACGAAGACGAACTCGCGCGCCGACGGGAGCGGCCGCGCGGGGTCCACGATCAGCGCGCCGTACATCCCATTGGCGATGTGCATCGCCACCGGCGCGGTGCCGCAGTGGTAGAGGAATGCGCCCGGCACCTGCGGCGACCAGCGGAACTCGATCGAGTCCCCCGGCATCACGTTGGTGTAGACGCGGCTCGGCGCGATCTGTGCCGCGTGGAAGTCGATGCTGTGCGGCATCATGCCGTGGTTGACCAGGGTGAAGTCCACCGTGTCCCCCTGCGTCACCCGCAGCGTGGGGCCGGGCACCCGCCCGTCGAAGGTCCACGCGTCGTACACGACGCCCGGCGCGATGGCGAGGTGCGCCTGCTTGACCTCGAATCGCACCTTCAGCAGCCGGGCCCCGGCCGGGGCCGGCGCCCTGGGATCGATCGGCGCGGGCGAGCCGGCCGAGCCGACGGCGGCCTCCCCATGCGAGACGTCGGCCGGCGGGGCCGGCGCCGTCCACGGTTCCTGCGGATTGTTCGCGTTGGAGGACGCGGGCTGGCCGCGGCAGGCGGCCGCGAGGACGATCAGGGACGCGAGAGCGGTCAACGGACGCAAGCGACACCTCAAGCAGGGGATTGCGTCCAAGCTAGGCCCCCCGCCACCGCTTGTGAAGCGGGGTGGCAAGGCCTAGTCGGCCGTCCCGCCTTCGGCCCCGCCGACCTTCCGCAGCGTCACCGCGACGACACCGTCTTCGACGGCGGCGATCACCTCGCAGGCGACCACGTCCTGGGGCAGCTCCACCGCGCGGTACATCCGCATCCTGCACTCCGCGCCCGGCGCTTCGCCGCTCTTGCGCTGGCCCGCGATCGTGACGCGCCGCGGCTCGACGCACACCTCGACATCGCAGGCGTCGAAGCCCGGCACCGCCGCCTCGACCGTGAGGCACGGCCCTGCGTCTGACACCGTCACCGCCACCGGGAAGACCAGCTCCGATTCCGCCTGGCGCCAATCCTCGTCGTGATGCCCGTCCGCCCTGCCTCGCCGCTCGTAGAGGTCGTACGCCCGCCGCGCCACCGCGTCGGCGATCTCGTCCGACCGACTGCGAACCAGCTCGCTGCTCACGATCCGCGGCCGCGCGGGCGGAGTCGCCCGCTTCGATGCACTCCTTCGCGTTTTCATCTTCGCCTCCCTTGACCGCTCGCCGGGCGGAGGGAACCCGGTGCGTGTCCACTATGCAGCGGTTCCCCGGAAAAGCCAGAAGGAGAAAAGGGGAATGCGCGCGCCGGGAATCCGGGGCGCCGGTGAGGCTGCCGCCGCCCGCGGCCCGGCAAGAAGGCTTGGCGCCGCGACTTCGGCTTGCTTCCGCCCCGACATTCGAGCCATGACTCCGAGGGCGTGGGCGCGGGGGCTCGTGGACCAGTGCGGCCCCAAGGGTCACCGCTCTGAGCCGGGCGT
>CAWIFL010000005.1:0-940922 GCA_963835535.1 uncultured Gemmatimonadales bacterium | reverse complement strand
CAGCAGGGCTTCCAGATTGACGCCCGCCTGCCCCCTGGCGCCGGCCAGGATGGGGTAAATCTTCAAGGCCGCCAGCATACACCGGGCCCGCTCCCGGCTCAAGGCACAAAGCCCCGGGCAATATCCCGGAGGATTTCCGTATAAATCCCCCCGGCGCCGGCCACCAGCACCGGCCCGAATTGCGGATCCCTTTTGAGCCCCAGGAGCAGCTCGATCCCCTGCACCTGTTTCTGCACCAGGAAGCCTTCCAGGCTCCCCTCGGGGGTGCGCAGCTCGAAGAGTTCCGTCAGTTCCCGGAAGGCCGCCTGCAACTGTGCTTCATCATTAATATTCAGGCGCACGCCGCCCAGGTCGGATTTGTGCAGCCACTCCTTTGAGATGATCTTCAGCACCACCGGATAGCCGGCCTCCCGCGCGAAGGCCGCGCTGCCGCGGCCTCCCGGGTCAATAGAGCGGGCGCCGTGGGCAACCGGTAATGCTGCAAAAGCGCCAGGGCCGGCGCTCCCGGTACCGCGCCCGGGCCGGCAAGGTTATGGGCCTGGCGGCCGGCGGCGCCGGCAAGGTCAGGGACTCGGGCGCACCGCCACACTCCCGAAAGCGGTGGTAACGCCAGGTGGCCGCCAGGCCCATGATGGCCTCATCCATGGAATCGAAGCAGGCCACCTCGGGTTCCCGGGCCAGTTCCCGGCTCTGCGCCCGCATGCCTCCTGGTCCCCGTAGAACAACATCGCCAGGGGCTTATGTGCCGGTGTTGCCTTTGAGCATTCTCTACGGCGGCGGGAATATCCAGGTCCGCATGACGGGGCGAAACGAAGACCGGCGCCACCCCCAGCGCCGCATCCACCTGGTCGCTGGAGCAGCCCCGCCACGGCGCGGCGGAAGACCCCGGTAAAGGAACCCGTCACCATCCCCAGGGGCCAGATATCCACCGGGTTGTGGAGCTGGTGCCAGGCGATGCGTTCCTCTTCCATTTCCCTGAGAGCTTCGGGAAACGGGGCCAGTTCCAGGCCGTAATCGGCGCAGCCGTCGGCGGTGATGATGCCGAAAGCCCCGGTGGCGGTCACCATTCCCAGCCGCGGCCCGCGCATGGGCCGGAAATGTAGGAAGGCCCGGGACATGGCCCGCAGTTCCACCAGCTACCGGGCCCGGATGATGCCGGCCTCCCGGAAGGCCAGGTCGAAGACCGCGTCTTCCCCCACCATGGAACCGGTATGGGACATGGCGGCCTGGGCCCCGGCGGCGCTGCGCCCGGTTTTTAAGGCGATGATGGGTTTCTGCGGCATGATGCGGCCCGCGACCTCCAGAAACCGCCGCCCCTGCTTCATGCCCTCCAGGTGCAGGACGATGATCCGGGTCTCGGGATCATGCTCCAGATACTCCAGGACGTCCACCATGTCCACGTCGCCGGCGTTGCCCATGTCGATGGCCTTGCCCATCCGGCCGGTAAAAGACGACGCCCCCACCTGAAAGACCCCGGATTGGGCCACCATGGTCAGGGGAACGGGCGACGCCTCCCGGGGAATATCGATAAACGCGGTGGTGAATCCGGAGAAGGGGTTGAGCACCCCCATGGTGTTGGGCCCCAGAAACCGGACGCCGTGCTCCCGGGCCAGGGCCGCGAGTTGCGCCTGCAACTCCTTGCCCCGGTCGTCGGCGTCGGCGAACCCCTGGCTGATCACCACCACCCGCTTGATGCCGAGGGCCGCACACTCCTGAAAGGCCGGCAGCACCCGTTCCCGGCCCAGGGAGATGACCGCCAGGTCCGGGACCTCCGGCAAATCGGCCAGGCGGGGATAAGTCCGGTAGCCCAGGATCTCCGGGACCTTGGGATGCACCAGGTAAATCCGCCCCTGATACCCGTAACTGAGGAGCATCTCCAGATTGTTGTAGGCCCCGGGCCCCGTCTGCCGGGATACGCCGATGAGCACCACCGAGGCCGGCTCGAAGAATTTTTGCACTAGTTGACTCCTTCGGAGAGACCGGTGGGCGGAGACGGCAAGGGAGCAAGTCCCTCCGGCCTGCCATCCTTTATATTCTTGCGCCTTTCCTTTGCGCCTTGGCCGTCTTGGCGTGAGATCAATCTTTCGCAACAACGTGCCGGTCCCCGGTCTCCCGTCCCCCGTCACTTCTTATACCCAAATTTCCTCAAAATCTCATGGCGCCAGGCGCGGCCGGCGTCGTCCTCCACGCCCTTGGGGGATTCTCCGTCCACCACCCCCAGGATGCCCCGGCCCTGTTCGGTTTGGGCCAGGATGACCTCCACCGGGTTGGCGGTGGCGCAGAAGATGCGGCAGACCTCCGGGCACAGCTTGATGGCGTTGAGGACGTTGATGGGAAAGGCGTCCTGCAGGAGGATATTGAAGGTATGGCCCGCGGCCAGCAGGCCGGCATTCCGGGTGGCCGCCGCCTTGAGCTGCTCGTCGTTGCCTTCGGCCCGGATGAGGCAGTCCCCGGAGGACTCTGAAAAGGCCAGGCCGAACTTGGCCCCCGGCACGGCGCCCACCAGGATTTCATACAGGTCCTCCACGGTCTTGATGAAGTGGCTCTGGCCCAGGATAATATTGGCCCCTTCCGGGATGATCAGCTTTACCGCCTTCAATTCCATGGCCCACCTCGCACGCTCACCGGAAAACCTTTCCGGTCAGGGGATTTTTGTGGTATTATAAGTCTGTTAAGGGCCAGGGACAATATAAAGCATGGGGGAAGGGAAAAAGGGGAAGAGGCGAAAGGATTGTCCTGCCGGTCGCCGCTCAAATCTGGCCCTTTTCCCTTTTACCTTTTCCCCTGGACCATTAAAGAGGCTCCAGCCATGAAAAGGCTTAACCTCATTATCATCTTTTTGCTTTTAATGGCTCTCCCTGCCCGGGCCGCGGTCAAGATCGGCGTCTATCTACCCATGACCGGCTCGGCCGCGGCCATGGGCCAGATGGTCTGGGAGGGGGTCCAGGCGGCCCACCAGATGCAGCCCCAGATCCTGGGCCAACCGGTGGAGCTGGAACTGGTGGACACCCGCAGCGACCGCATCGAGGCCGCCAACGCCGTGAGCCGCCTCATTGAAAAAGATAAAGTCTCGGCCATCATCGGCGAGGTCATCAGCAGCGACACCCTGGCCGGGGTGCCCATCGCCGAGCGGGCCGGCATCCCCAGTATCTCCCCCACGGCCACCAACCCTTTGGTGACCCAGGGACGCAAGTTTGCCTTCCGGGCCTGTTTTGTGGACGACTTGCAGGGCAAGGTGGCGGCCCGCTTCGCTTACGTGAACCTCAAGGCCCGGAAAGCGGCCCTGCTCATCGATCAGGCCCAGGATTACTGCGTCGGCCTGGCCAATTTTTTCACCCAGGAGTTCAAGCGCCGGGGCGGGGAAATCGTCGCCACCAGCTACATCCAGACCGGCGACCAGGATTTCAGCGCCCAGATTTCCGGCCTCAAGGCCAAAAATCCTGACCTCATCTATGCGCCCAACTATTATGCCGAAGACGCCCTGTTGGCCAAACAGCTCAAGGATTTGGGCCTGCAGACCCCCATCCTCACCGGCGACGGGGCCCAGGTGCCGGAATTGTTGAGCATCGGCGGCCCGGCGGTGGACGGCATGTATTTCACCGCCCACTTCCACCGCCAGGGGGCTAATACGGCCTTGGGCCAGAAGTTCATGGCGGCTTACGAAACCACCTATAAGAAGCAACTGGACGCCTTTGCCGCCCTGGGCGGCGAATCCTATTTCCTGCTGGCCGCGGCCATGGATAAGGCCGGCGATCTTTCCGGCGCCAAGATCGCCCAGGCCCTGGCCGAGACCAAAAACTTTGCCGGCGTCACCGGCAACCTCACCATGGGCCCGGACCACAACCCCATCAAAGGCGTCACGGTCATCAAGGTGGAAAAAGGCCAGTTTGTTTATCAGACGACGATTAATCCGTAGTTGGTTTCTGAATTATGCAGCGGACCAAAATCGATATCCCGAAAGACAAGATTGAAGACTTCTGCAAACGGTGGAAGATTGCGGAGTTTTCCATTTTCGGGTCTGCCCTGCGGGACGATTTTTCCCCGAAGAGCGACGTTGACGTGCTGATTAGTTTCGAGCCGGATATCCCCTGGAGCCTTTTCGATTGGGTGGATATGATTGATGAATTGCGGGGCATCCTCGGGCGTGAGGTTGACCTGGTGGAGAAATCCGGACTGCGGAACCCTTTCCGCCGTCGTGAGATACTGAGCAACCGGCAGGTCGTTTATGCCGTATAAAAAAGCTGACGCTGCACTTTTATGGGATATGCTGGACGCGGCTAAAGCGATACAGGATTTTGTCACTGGCAAGATCTTCCACCACTACCTGACTGAACGGATGTTGCGAGGCGCCGTAGAGCGGCACCTGGAGATAATCGGTGAAGCCGCTAAAGGGGTATCAAAGCCTTTTCAAAAGGCGAGGGGGCACTATTTAGAGCCTGAATCCCGAGTGCAACCAGGGGATTTCAAAATGTTCTACGACGCGGGGTGTTACGGGGGCGTGCGGCTCGGCGAGCTGCCGGACGCGGTGCAACAGCGGTTGGCGGCGCTGCCCGGCGATTGGCTCGAGTTCGATGCCCCGACGGGGATGATCGTGGTGCGACACATCCAGCCTTCGGCCGGTCCCTGCCTGCCGACGATCACCGGCGAGCTGGTGCGGATGCTCGCGGAGGTCCCCGAGGCTTCGCAAAGCGCGATCCCGGGCGGCGAGCTGTTCGTGCACACGGAGCGCGGCGGCCAGCTGGTGCGGCTGAAGGTGGAGGCGGGTGGCGCCGTGAAGATCGAGTGGGCGCATCCCGACTACACGCGGGCCATGCCTCAGCCGTACACGGGCGAGCACCTGGAGATCGTGGAGCCGCGGGTCCAGCGGCTGAACGGTACGGTCACTTTCAAGACGAAAGACGTCGCGGGAGCCGTGCGGGAGCTGGCGGCCCTGGCCGACACGTACGAAGGGCTCTATCCGGAAGGGGATATCGTCGCGGCGCCCGACCCCTCGCGCACCGGCGTCTCGGTACAGGTGCGCGACCTCAATCTCGACGTGCTGCTGCTGGTCGAGCAGCTGCGGAGGCTGGCGGCGAAGGGGTCGCTGAGCGGCCACCTCGAGGTCAGCTCGTTCGCGACCGTGTACCCGGAACAGCATCTGCGCTTCGTCTTCAAGGCCGGTGCGATCCTGGTCCAGCGTCCGGTGTTGTGGCCGGAGCCGGCGGCCGCCGGCGCGATCTCCTAGGGAGGATGGTCACGTGCTCGATTACGGCTTGAGCGAAGACCAGATGGCGATCCGCGACCTGGCGCGGGAGATCGCGGAGCGGGAGATCCGGCCCGTGGCGGCGGAGTACGACCGCACCGGGGAGTTCCCCTGGCCGGTGGTGCGCACGCTTGCCGCCTCCGACCTGTTCCGCACCTTCATCCCCGAGGCATACGACGGGATCGCGAACGGCACGCCGACGATGAACCTGGTCCTGGTGACCGAGGAGCTGTCGAAGGCGTGCGGCGGGATCGCGCTGGCGCTCGCGGGCACGGCGCTGGGCACCATGCCGATCCTCATCTCGGGCAGCGACGAGCTGAAGCGGCGCTTCCTCCCCGACATCGCGGCGGGCAAGCGGCTGGCGGCGTTCGCGCTGACGGAGCCCGACGCGGGTTCGGACGCGGGCGGCATCCGCACCACCGCGATCCGGGACGGCGACGACTACATCCTGAACGGCACGAAGCAGTGGATCACGAACGGCGGCGAGGCGGAGGTCTATTCCGTCATCGCGCTGACCAATCCGTCGAAGGGTCCGCGGGGCGCGAGCTTCCTCGTGGTCGAGAAGGGCACGCCGGGGTTCTCCTTCGGCAAGAAGGAAGACAAGATGGGCATCCGCGCCTCGGCGACGCGCGAGCTCGTCTTTCAGGACTGCCGCGTCCCCGCCCGGAACCTGATCGGGCGCGAGGGCACGGGCTTCATCACGGCGATGCGCACCTTCGACGCGTCGCGGCCGGGCGTGGGCGCGCAGGCGCTCGGGATCGCGCAGGGCGCGCTCGACCTCGCGGTGGCTTACGCGTGCACGCGGCGCCAGTTCGGCTCTCCCGTCTCCGCCTTCCAGGGGCTGCGGTTCAGCCTGGCCGACATGGCGACCAAGATCGAGGCGGCGCGCGCCCTCATCTACGCGACCGCCCGCTACATCGACACGCAGCCCAAAGAGCGGCCGACGATGTACTCGGCGATGTCCAAGCTGTTCGCGGCCGACGTCGCGGTGCAGGTCACGGTGGACGCGGTCCAGGTGTTCGGCGGCTACGGCTACATGCGCGACTACCCGATCGAGAAGTACATGCGGGACGCGAAGATCACGCAGATCTACGAGGGCACGAACCAGATCCAGCGCGAAGAGATCAGCAAGATCCTGATCAGCCAGCACATCTCCGGCGGCGGCCGCGCCGTCGCGCACGCGGCGGACTAGCCGGGCATGGCGGAGCTGCCCGACGATCTGACCCGGATGATCCGGGGCTACCAGGAGAGCCGGATCGTGCTCACCGCGATCGAGCTGGACCTGTTCACCGCGGTGGGCGACGGCGCGACGGTGGAGGGGGTTGCGAAGCGCTGCGGCACCGACCGGCGCGCCACCGAGCTGCTCCTGAACGCGCTGGTCTCCCTGAGCCTGGTCCGGCTCGCCGGCGGCCGCTACACCAACGCGCCGGCCACGGCGCAGTTCCTCGTCGCCGGCTCGCCCGACGACGCGCGCGTCGCGATGCGGCACAACCTCAGCCTGTGGAACACCTGGTCGTCGCTCACCGAGGCCGTGCGGGAGGGCCACACGGCGCTCCGGGCCCAGATGCGGGAGCGCGACGACGACTGGACGGTGCCGTTCATCGCGGCGATGCACCGGGGCGCCGCCGTGCGCGCGCCGCTCGTGGTCGAGGCGCTGGGCGCGGCGCCGATCCGCCGGATGCTGGACGTCGGCGGCGGCTCCGGAGCCTACGCCATCGCGTTCGCCCGGGCGCACCCCGCGCTGAGCGCGGTCGTCTTCGATCTGCCCACCGTGCTGCCGATCGCGGAGAGCCACATCAGCGACGCAGGGCTCTCGAAGCGGATCGCGACCCGCGTGGGGGACCTCCGCACGGACGACCTGGGGCGGGACTTCGACCTCGTCTTCCTCTCGAGCATCTGCCACATGCTCGGGCCCGACGGCAATCGCGACCTCCTCGCGCGCTGCGCGCGGGCGCTGGCGCCGGGGGGCGGGTCGTGATCCAGGACTTCATCCTGGAACCCGACCGCACCGCGCCGCGGCAGGCCGTGCTGTTCGCCATCAACATGCTGGTGGGGACCGAGGCGGGGAGCACGTACTCCGAGCCGGAGTACGCCGCCTGGCTCGCGGCGGCGGGACTCGGCGAAGTCCGCCGCATCCGGCTCAAGGGCCCGGCCGACCTGATGGTGGGGACGCGCCGCTAGAGGCCGCCGCAGCAGACCCACGGAGTCGTCCAGCTCTCGACGCGGAGCTTGCCGCCGCGATACGCTACGCGACGTGGACCTATTTTCGATCGGCTCGC
Organism: uncultured Gemmatimonadales bacterium; assembly: GCA_963835535.1. Lineage (GTDB taxonomy): Bacteria > Gemmatimonadota > Gemmatimonadetes > Gemmatimonadales > JACORV01 > Fen-1245. The sequence continues at coordinate 933,401 of CAWIFL010000005.1, read as the reverse complement.
TCAATCGCCACCGCATTAGCGAAGGCTCTTTCAAGGAGTTTCCGGGACACTCGCCCTAGTCGCCACGCCAATCGCGCTCGTCCAGGAATGACGATGATGCCTTGATACCGCTCGATTGCCTCAACCGTCTCTTCGGCCATCTTGTCGGCTGGATAGGGTGGCCCCGCAAGGTTTGTGAGAAATCGTCTGCCGTTTGGCGCCCAAGGAGCGGACGGAATATCCGTTGGATACTTGGAGTCAAGCAATGGGGTTTCGATGGGGCCCCGACAGAGCACGCTGATCTTCACGCCGAATTTTGCGGCCTCGAGACGCAAGCTGGTTGAGAGTCCAACGATAGCGTGTTTGGTCATGCTGTAAGGCGTGAGCAGCGGTAACGGACCCAAGCCCGCCAACGATGCCGTATAGATGATATGCCCGGATATCTGGGCGACCATGATTGGGTAAGCTGCACACACACCATAGATGACACCACGAACATAAATATCGAGAAAACGGTACCACACCTCCACAGCGATCTCGTATACATCTCCGCCCACTCCTATCCTCGCATTGTAGCACAGATAGTCGATCTGTCCATGAGACTTTACCGTCGATGATACCAAATCTGATACGGCTCTCGAATCACGCACATCGAGATAGTGAGGCGCCGTCGCATTGTTGCCGCACTCACGCGCCACGTGTGCGCTTTATCAAGTGCACATCGACACAGACCGTGCTCCTCGTCGGCATGCCGCGTCCCTCCATCCCATCCACCTCCCTTATATTCACTCATCCATTGCTTGTGTTCACTCATTCCCTTTCTCCTCTTTCTTTTTCTCTTCTCCTTACCTCTCTCTTTCTTCCTATCCTCTTTCTTCACTCTTTTCCCTATCTTTTCTCTCTCTCTCCTTCTCACACTCTTTTCCAATCTTCCTTCTCATCTTTCCAACCTCCTACTTCTTCTTCTTTTTATTATCTCTATTAACACCTCTATATTTTTCCTTATATTTCCTTATCCTTCTCTTCTATTCTCATATCTTACTCCCCTAATCTTCTTTCCTTTCTATTCTCTTTCTCATCTCATCTTCTCTATACTTTCTTAGAGGTATCGCCGGCTCGCCGTCTTACCTACTACCAACCCTTTAATAACTCTTACCCCCCTTCTATCCTTACCTTCTTAACCTATCTATCCTTTCTCTTTCTTACTTCAATTACTTTCTATCTTTCTCCCCTAAAAATCCTTCAAATCCTCTAAATACCGCGCCACGACGTGCTCCGGACCGCCGATCGCCGACACTATCGTGAGCTCATAGATCGCGCATAATCTGCCTTTGAACGCGATCCACTATCCATCTATCGAAACTGTAACTGGTGCCCGATCGTGACACGCTGAGCGAACCCGCGCAATCTACCGGTGTTCTCATCCACCAGCATAAACCACACATAGCATCCTGATCCACCATCCCCGCGCACTCACGCATCTTATCACCTCTTAAAATCTATAAGACCACTCTTCGCCTTCTCTATCTTCCTTTTTGTCCTCTTTCTTCTTCTTACATCCTCATTTCCTTCTCCTCTTCTTTCTTTTCTTTCCTCTCTTTCCTTGTTTTTCTTCTTCGCCCTTCGCTGCGCTCGCCGGCGGGCGCTCGAGAGCGCGGCTGTGCCGCGCGCCGATGGCGGTCGTCTCTAAGCGCAGGCGAGACTTGTCGTTGTTCTTCCTGTAGCGGTGAGGGTGCTCCTCGTGGGCGGTTGCCTTCTCATCTGGTGCCGTTCGGCGACAGCGAGTGAGACTACTAGTGTGCCGCCCTCCTGTCTGCTCTCTTGCCGTTGCTTCTCTTCTAGTTTCCCTAGTCGACTGTCTCGCGTTGTCGCGTGACCGTCGTACGGTCCGTTCTATGGCTGCGCGCCACATGTTAGGTCTCTCTCTGCCCCTCAGGCAACTCGGATAGCAGACGAGGTCGCGTGGCGCGGGTGGGCGCGCGGCGCGCGTGGTTTCGTCTTCCGCCGCATGACGGCTCCCGCGGTGTCTGCTCCCCTAGCTTGCGCTCGCCGCGCGTCACCGCTTGCCGGGACGCGTCGCGCCTCCAGTGGCGCCTCGCCGGGTCGGTGCGGGCGTGGCGGAACTGGTAGACGCACCACCCCTGCAAGGTGGTGTGCTCCCGTGAGGTTCGACTCCCTCGTCCGCACCCTGTCGTCAGTAGCCGTTGACGTCTAAGTGAATCGCTAAGTGAATCACTTCCTGTGCCCTGTTCTGCCCCAACACGCGACGCATCGCGGCCCCCTGTTTGCCCCTCCCAACCCTACCTACACCTACCACTTACATACTCCGGAGATCGCAGCGGCGGCCGCCCCGCGCCCCGCTGGTGGTTGAGGGCTCTCGGCCTATCTTTCGGACTGCAAGCCAGTATGCCTTCCATCACCGGCTGGTACGACCCTACCCCACGAGGCGGCGCGCTGCGCCTGGCCGCGCATAGCTACCTCCCGGGCGCTGGCGACCCGGGTCTGAGCTTTCCGGGTCTGCGCCGCGGCGACCTCGTCGTGCTGGAAGACGGACGCGTGCGGTCGGTCAATGGCCTGCCGCCCGAGAGTCTCGCGGCGCGCCCCGAGTTCGCCAGGCTCGGGGCGGTACATCCGGCGCGGCTCCTGAGACTCGAGACCGCGCGCGCTTCCAGTGCGCGCACCGCCGACCTCCAGCGCGCCGTGGACCTGGTCTGTCCGTTCGGGTTCGGGCAGCGGGCCCTCATCGTGTCGCCGCCCAAGGCCGGCAAGACGGTCATGCTCCAGGCGATGGCGGAGGGCGTGGCGCTGGGGCATCCGGACGTCGAGCTGCTGCTGCTCCTGATCGATGAACGGCCCGAGGAGGTGAGCGAGCTCGTGGACTGGGGCCGCGGGGAGGTCATCGCCTCGAGCTTCGACCTGCCGCACGCACGGCACGTCGCCGTGGCCGAGATGGTGTTCGAGCACGCCCGCCGCCAGGTGGAGATCGGGCGCGACGTCGTGATCGTGCTCGACTCGCTGACGCGCCTGGCGCGCTCGCACAACACCGCGGGGAGCTCGAGCGGCCGCACCATGACCGGTGGGCTCGACGCGGCCGCGCTCGCCAAGCCCAAGGCCCTGTTCGGGGCGGCCCGAGCCGTCCCCGATGGGGGGTCGCTCACCGTGATCGCCACGGCGCTCGACCAGACCGGGAGCCGGATGGACGACGTGATCTTCGAGGAGTTCAAGGGGACCGGCAACGCCGAGCTCAGGCTCTCCCGCGAGCTGGCGGACCGGCGGCTCTATCCCGCGATTGACATCTCGGCGAGCGGGACCCGGCGCGAGGAGCTGCTCGGCGAACCCGCCGAGGTGGCGGGGCGCCTGGCGCTCAGGCGGCGGCTCGCGGGACTGGCCCCCGCCCAGGCCGTCGAGATGTTGCTGGCGCTGATGCGGCGTTCGAAGACGAACGCCGATCTGTTGGCCAGCGTCAGCTAGCGGCCTCGGTCAGCGGTGGCGGTGCTGAGGGCGACGAAACGCTCGGCGCCCCGTTCAGCGGCCTGCCGCACCCCGCACCGGCCCCGAACACCCCCCCCCCAGCGCCTGGGCTCCGCCCCCGCCCGCCCACCCGCGGCCGCGTTGCCGCGCCGACGCCCCGTCCGGATATTCGAATCGCGACGAAGGAAATCCCTATCCATCCCTGGAGGCCCTCGACCTTGAGCATTCCGCGAGTCTCCGCTCAACGTGCGTCACCCCTTCGTGCGATGGTGGCCGCCGCCTCCCGGCGATTCAGTTCATGCATGGAACTCCGTCCGGACATCTTCACGACACGAGGCTGCGATGAAATCCAACCTTCGTAAGAACTCATCAAAGCTCGCCATCGCACTGGGCGTGCTCGTCGCCATCTCGTCTTCGTCCGCCACGGTCGCACACGCACAGGAATCGGGCGTCAGCGGTCGCATCTGGGCTGGCGCGGTCGGCCGTTACGTGCTGCGCGACAACACGCCGTTCAGCTCTGCGGGCTTCGGCACCGTCTCGCTCAAGACCAACGGCACCACGGTTGGCTTCGGAGGCGACATCGAGTTCCGCTTGAACAACTGGTTCGGCATCGACGCCGCGGCTGGCTACTCTCGGATGAATGCGCAGTTCACGACGTCGACCTCCGCGGCGTCGTCCGCGAGCAAGCCCTTCGGCGTGCTTCCCTTGATGGCCGCGCTCAACGTACACTTGATCCACTCGGAGGCGGTCGACTTCTGGGTAGGTCCGCAGATCGCGTACGTCATGTTCCCCGACGACCTCTCGTATACGACGCCGAGCGGCACATTCACCTACAAGCCGACCAACGTGTTCAGCAAGGTCGGCTTCGTGATCGGCGCCGATGTCAAACTCGGCGGCGCCTGGGCACTGACCGGCGCCGTGCGCTGGCAGAACGCCGACAGCGATTCCGACGATATGCTCACTGTCGACCCGACGTTCGTGACCGCTGGTCTAAGAGTAAGATTCTAGCGTAGCTTGGGTGGCATAACTTTCACGACGCTCTCTGATCCAAGGCGCCGGGCATCGACTAATCGGCGAACCCGCCGAGGTGGCGGGGCGCCTGGCGCTCCGGCGCCCGAGTTCTCACGACGCTCTCTGATCCAAGGCGCCGGCGGCATCGACGAATCGGCGAACCCGCCGAGGTGGCGGGGCGCCTGGCGCTCAGGCGGCGGCTCGCGGGACTGCCCCCCGCCCAGGCCGTCGAGATGTTGCTGGCGCTGATGCGGCGTTCGAAGACGAACGCCGATCTGTTGGCCAGCGTCAGCTAGCGGCCTCGGTCAGCGGTGGCGGTGCTGAGGGCGACGACACTACTCCTAGGGGCAGCCGTCGCAGGAGTCCAGCAGCGTCAGCTGGCAGAGCTGGGCGAACGCCTCATCGCGCGTCTTGCCGGTGGCCTGCTCGATGTGGCCCCCTTTCCGGGCCTCGGCGAGCCAGACCTTCTCGACCTTCACGGCCCATCCTTCCTCCTCGAGCCGCTCGGCCACCTGCTCCCACTTCGCCGCCTGTTTCGTCGTCATGGTCGCCTCACAGGCCGTACTGCTGGATGATCTCGTCCTTCTTCTTGCCGAGGATGCCGTACTTCGCCCCGACCTTCTTGAACGCCGCAATCGCACGGTCGAGGTGCGCCTTGTCGTGCGCCGCCGACAGCTGGGTGCGGATCCGCGCCTGCCCCTTCGCCACCACCGGGAAGAAGAACCCCACGACGTAGATCCCCTCGGCGAAGAGGTCGCGCGCCACGTCCTGCGCCAGCTTCGCGTTGTACAGCATCACCGGGACGATGGGGCTCTCGCCGGCCTTGATGTCGAACCCGGCCTCGGTGAGGAGCTTGCGCCAGTACGAGGCGTTCCACTCCAGCTTGTCGCGCCGCTCGGTGGACTGGCAGAGCAGGTCCAGCACCTTGATCGCGCCGGCGACGATGACCGGTGCCACGGTGTTGGAGAAGAGGTACGGCCGCGCCCGCTGGCGGCACAGCTCCACCAGCTCCCTCCGGCCGCTCACGCACCCGCCGGAGGCGCCGCCCATCGCCTTGCCCAGCGTGGTCGTGATGACGTCGATCTTGCCTACCACCCCGCGGTGCTCGTGCGTCCCGCGCCCGGTCTTCCCGATGAAGCCGGTGGCGTGCGAGTCGTCCACGCACACCATCGCGTTGTACTTCTCGGTCAGCGCGACGATCTCGTCGAGCTTGGCGATGTCGCCGTCCATCGAGAAGACGCCGTCGGTGATCACCATCCGGAACCGCTTGTCCTGGTGCTCCTTCAGCTTCTCCTCGAGGTGCCCCATGTCGGAGTGCTTGAAGGTGTCCTGCATCGCCTTGCAGAGCCGCATCCCGTCCACGATCGAGGCGTGCACCAGCCGGTCGGCGATCATCACGTCCTTGTCGCTCAGGATCGCCTCGAAGACCCCCGCGTTGGCGTCCATGCAGGACGGGAACAGCAGGGTGTCCTCGGTGCCGAGGAAGCCGGTGAGGCGCTGCTCCAGCTCGCGGTGGATGTCCTGCGTGCCGCAGATGAAGCGCACGGACGACATCCCGTAGCCGCGGTGCTCCAGCCCCTCGTGGGCGGCCTTCACCACGTCCGGATGGCTGGAGAGTCCGAGGTAGTTGTTGGCGCAGAGGTTGATCGCGTGCCGGGCCGGCGCGCCGGTCGGGTACTCCACGTCGATCTCGGCCGCCTGCACGCTCCGGATGTAGCGCTCTTCCTTGAAGAGCCCCGCCTCCCGGATGCCGGCCAGCTCCTTCTGGTACGATTCGCGGACGTCGCTCGCGTATGCCATCGGTGGCCTCCCTAGCCCCTATCCCCTACACCCTCGCCTTTTGGAACCGCTCGACCAGCGCCACGATCTTCTGCACGGTGTCGAAGGCCGCCGTGCTCGCGTCGGCGTCGGGGATCTGGATGTCGTACTTCTTCTCCACGAACCGCTTGAGCGACACCATGGAGAAGGAGTCCACGATCCCGCCGCTGATGAGCGGCGTCGTCGGCGTCACCTCCCGATTGTCGTCCTCGTCGATGTACTCCCGCTTCACGTAGGCGAGGATGACCTGCTCGAGGTCGTCCATGTTCACTCCTCCATCAACGTTGAGATGTCGCCCACCGGCTGGCCCCACTCCTGCGCCCGCAGCACCCGCCGCACGATCTTGCCGCTGCGCGTCTTGGGCAGCGACGCCACGAATTCGATCTCCTGCGGCATCGCCAGCGGAGACAGGCGCTTCCGGATCACGTTCATGATCTCCAGCTCCAGGTCGGAGCTGGGCGTGAAGCCGGGCTTCAGCGTCACGAACGCCTTCACCACTTCCATGTTGATCTTGTCCGGCTTGGCGACCGCGGCCGACTCCGCCACCGCCGGGTGCTCCAGCAGCGCCGACTCGATCTCGAACGGCCCGACCAGGTGGCCGCCCGTGTTGATCACGTCGTCGTCGCGCCCCACGAACCAGAAGTAGCCGTCGGCGTCCACGCTGGCGCGGTCGCCGCAGATGTACCACCCGTTCCGGAACTTCTTCTCGTACGCCGTCGGGTTCTTCCAGTACCCCCGCAGCATCGAGGGCCAGCCGGGCCGCAGGGCGATCAGCCCGACCCGCCCCGTCTCGGTGATCGGCTGGTTCGTCTGCGGGTCCAAGACGCACGCGGTGATCCCGGGGAACGGCTTGCCCATCGAGCCGGGCTTGACCGGCATCCCCGGCAGGTTGGTGATGACGATGCATCCCGTCTCGGTCTGCCAGAACGTGTCGTGGAACGGCCGGCCGAACGCCTGCTGCCCCCAGACCACGGCCTCGGGGTTGAGCGGCTCCCCCACGCTGCACAGGTGCCGGAGGGAGGAGAGGTCGAACTTCCTCACGAGGTCGGTCCCCTCCCGCATCAGGAGGCGGATCGCCGTCGGCGCCGAGTACCAGACCGTGACGCGGTGCTTCTGGATGAACGCGTACCAGTGCTCGGCGTTGAACCCGGCGTCCAGCACGACCTGCGTCGCGCCGCACGCCCAGGGACCGATGATCCCGTAGCTCGTCCCCGTCACCCACCCCGGGTCCGCGTTGCACCAGTAGATGTCGTCGTCCTTGAGATCGAGGACGCGCTTGGTCGTGATGTACTGGGCCACCAGCGAGCCGTGCACGTGCTGGGCGCCCTTGGGCTGGCCCGTCGTGCCCGACGTGTAGTGCAGCAGCGACGGCGACTCGGCCGTCGTGGGATGCACGTCGAACGACTGGCACTCGGGCAGATCGTCGAGCGTGAGATCGAGCTCGCTCTCCTTGAGCGTCCCGGCCGGGGCGTCCACCACGATCACGTGCCGCAGCGCCGGCAGGGTGTCGCGGATCTTCCGCACCTTGGACAGGTGCTTCTTCTGGGTGATGATCGCCGCGGTGCCCGCGTCCGCGAGCCGCGTGCCGAGCGACTCCTCCCCGAACGCGGAGAAGAGCGGCTGCGCAACACCCCCCATCTTGAGGATGGCGAGGACGCCGAGGTACAGCTCCGGCACCCGGTCCATGAAGAGGCAGATCCGGTCCCCGGGCTCGAGCCCCAGGCCCCGGAGCCACCGGGCCATGGCGTTCGTCTTCAGGCGCAGATCGTCGAACGTGTACGTGCGCTCGACGCCGCGGAAATCCTCCCAGATCAGCGCCGGAACGTCACGGCGCCCCATTTCGCAGATCCGGTCGGTGCAGAACCAGCCGATGTTGACCGGCCCGCCGGGCTGAAGCCCGAGCTCGCGCTCGGCGACCTCCCAGCTGCTCTCGACCAAGGTCGCTGTCATCCCTGACTCCGGAAGATGCTGGACGTTCCCGAGCTAGTCGTTGGGCCCCTCGAAGACCACGCTCGCCACCGCCCAGTCGCGCGTGTGCGAGAGCGAGACGTGCACGTGCTCCGCCCCGAGGGCGTCGGAGGCCTTCTTCACCTCGCCGTGCAGCACGACCCGGCTCTTGCCGGTGTGCGGATCGCTGTGGACCTCGACCTCGCGCCAATGCTGGCCCTCCAGCGCCACCGCGCCGAGCGCCTTGAACACCGCCTCTTTCGCGGCGATCCGCGCGGCGTAGTGCTGGCCCGGGTACCGCTTCGACTCGCAGTACGCGATTTCCTCGGGCGTGAACACCTGGTCCCGCAGGCCGTGGTCGGGCCGGTCGATCTCGTCCTCCGCGCGTGTTACGGAGAACAGGTCTACGCCGATGCCGACGATCATGCGCTCTCCCCTCGTACAGGTTGCACGAGGGACATCAACCGCAATGCGTATGCCGAGTTGTGGGGGCTGCTCCGATGGCCTCGATCGGAGTCCCCGAGGGGGCCGTAAAACTACGGCCCCTCGGGGACTCGGGATTGCTGGAAAGGCGAGTGGGCTTATCTCAGTTGCTGAGTCCGTTCACTGCGGGTGCAGGACGCGAGAGATCGCGGCGCGCACGCGCACGCGGGTCTCGGTCGCGAGAGCCGCCTCGAGGCGCGCGCGGCCCGCCGCGCCGCCGATCCTGCCGAGCACGCTCACCGCCCCCTGCGCGAAGAGCGGGTCGGGGTCGTCGAGGAAGCGGGTGGCCGCGGCCGCAGCCCGCGCAGCGTCCGCCTGCGCCAGCAGATTGAGCGCCGAGTACCGGATGCTCCGGTCTTCGCTCGCAGAAGTCAGCAACTCCAGCGTCGGGCCGGCCTCGCTGGCGTGGGTCCGCGCCAGGACGGACGCCGCGGTGATCCGCAGAGTCAGGGGCAGACCGGCGCGGGTCGTTGCCACCAGCTGCGGCACGTCGACGGCACCGCTGCGGCCGAGCACGCCGAGCGCGACCGCGCGCACTGTGTTGTTCGGATCCCCATCGAACATCGCCCGCGCGGGGGCCGTCGCCGCCGCCGCGTCGAGCACCGCGAGCGTCCGCAACGCCTGAGAGCGGACCCCGCTGTCCGGATCGCGCAGCGCGGACCGGACGACGTCCTCGCCCTCGGCCGTCGAATCGTGGGTCATCTCGCGCAGCGCGGCGGCCCGCAGGTCCGCATTGTGCTCGTTCAGGACGATGAAGCGGCGCGCCGCCACCGCGGCGCTGTCCTGGAACGTGCGCGAGATCCTCGAGCGCCCAGTGGCGTCCCGGCGAAGTCGAGATCGTGCTCCGCCATCGCCGCCAGCTCGGCGGACGACATGTCGCTCGTCACCTCGCCCAGCAGCCAGCCGCCCTCGTCGAAGCGCACGGAGAGCGGCGCGCCGGGCAGCGTGAGGGCGAACGTGTCGCGCAGCTTCGAGATCATGATCTGCTGCCGCACCACGGAGTCCCGCGTGGTCACGCGCACCGTCACCGGGAAGCGGAAGAGCGGGTGCAGCGAGTCCACCGGCTGGGTCTGCTCGACCATCAGGTGCAGCGTCTTCAGCCCCTCGGCCCAGTGCCGCGACCAGTGCACCCTGGGGTAGCCGATGCCGTAGGCCCACTGGTCGAAGAACCAGTCGAGGTCGCAGTTGCACGTCTTCTCGAACGCCACGGCGTAATCCGCGGTCGTCACCGGCTTGTAGGCGTTGTCGGTGAGGAAGCGCTTGAGCCCTGCCCAGAAGACCGAATCGCCCAGGAGCCGCCGGAGCTGGTGCGCGAGCTGCGCGCCCTTGGGGTAGATGTGGCCGCTGAAGAAGAGCGTGATCGGATCGGTGCCCTGGTACTCGCCCCAGACCAGGGGCCGCTGCTGGTTCCGGTCCGCCGCCATCGCTTCTTCCTGCTGCTGGATCCAGCTGTACTGACCCGCCTCCCAGCCGCGGGTCTTCTCGTTCTGCACCGACTCCATGTAGGTGGCCATCCCCTCGTTCAGCCACGCGTCGGCCCAGTCGGCCGTGGTCGTGAGGTCGCCGAACCACTGGTGGGCCAGCTCGTGCGCCACCAGCCCGCGTCCGCCGTTCTCCGGTTCGTCGCCCGCGCCGTGCAGCGCCTGGTCGGTCTGGGTCGTCGCGGAGACGTTCTCCATCCCGCCGTAGGTGAAGTCCGGGATCGCGGACTGGTCGTACTTCGGCCAGGGGAAGGGCACCAGGAGCTGGGAGTACAGCTCGATCATGCTCGGCGTCTCGCCGAACGTCCGCCACGCGGCGTCGACCGTGTCCGGATACACCCAGTAGTCCACGGGCCGGCCGCGCCACTGGTCGCGGAGCACGGTGAACGGCCCGGCGACGATGGAATACAGGTAGGTCGAGGCGGGCCGCTCCTGAGCCCAGTGCCAGACCTTCTGCGCCCCGCCGCTCGCGGGCGTGACGTCTACGAGGCGGCCGTTGGACAGGACGCTCAGGCCCGAATCCACGGTCACCAGCATGTCCCAGGTCGTCTTGTCGTCGGGCGCGTCGTAGGTCGGCACCCAGGCGCGCGTCTCCGTCGCCTCGCCCTGCGTCCAGATGACGTTGCGCCGCGGCACGAAGTAGAGCCCGCGCTCCGGGGTGCCGTGATAGCGCAGCGTGAACTCGACCGTGTCGCCCGGTGTCGCGCGGCGGGCCAGCCGCACCGTGACGTGGGCGGTGTCGGCGTCGAACCGGAGCGCGCGGCCTGCGGCGTCCGTCGCCGCGTCTATCGTGAGGTTCTCCGCGTTGAACCGGACCGTGTCGGTGGCGGCGCCGGTGATCACCAGGCGCGAGGTGACCGTGCCGAGCACAGAGCGCCGGGGCACGTCGAAGCTCACCGCGACCCTCTGGTGCAGCAGGTCGAAGCCGTGCGGCGGCGCGGCCCAGGTCCGGGGCGGGACGTACTGACCGACGATGCCGGTGGGGCGCTGGGCGAGCGCGGATTGCAGGACGCACGCGGAGAACAGGGTCGCCAGACCCAGGGACAGGTGACGGCGCATCAGAGCCCTCGAGAGGAGGTCAGCATTGAGATGCGCAGCAATATACGAGGGTTGGGCTCCGGCCATTCGTCCGGGCCCCGGAGGACGGCGGCGCACGCCTCGCCCGTGCGCCGCCGTTCCCAACGACCTCAGTGATGTGGTGCTCGCAGTCCGGCAACGGTGCCGCGTTCCTGAGCGGCTCGCCTGTTTCCGGGCGTTCCGGCCAGTGGTTCAGCGGCGGCGCCCGCTAGAACACGTACGTCTGGGTGGCGCCCTCCACGTCCATCAGGAACGGGGGAGCCTTCTTGATCTTGATGCGTGGATCGCGCAGATCCGCCGGAGTGACGCCCTTGTTCTCCAGGGCCAGCTCGCACAGCACGATCTCCCCGCCCAGTTCCAGGATGTCGTTGAACAGCTTGATCGGGTTGGGGAGGCCCTTGGGCTGGCCGAACTTCTCGAGCTCCCCCTTGAGCAGCCACTTGGTGGCCGCAGGGCAGAAGAAGACGTGCACCTCGTAATCGAGGGCGATGCCGGAGGACGAGAAGATCAGCGCGGGCATGATGTTGGCGCCCGTTTCACCGTTGCAGACGACAGCCATCTTCTGAGCCATGGCAACCTCCTCTTGGGTTCTCAGTCGTTCAAGGCGTTCACGCCGCGCGCTCCAGCGGAGCCGCTGCGGCGGCCTGCAACTTCGCGCGTACCGCCTCGAGGTAGATCGCGAAGGGGCGATAGAACATGTGTGACCACTTCCCGAACGGGACCTGCAGCACGAGGAACGGCGCGACCACGGCGAGGTGCGCCACGTAGAGGTAGTAGGTGGTCAGCGGCAGGCCGGAGAGCCGCGCGACGTGCACCAGGATGCCCGTCAGCGCCACGAGGAAGAGCAGGATGAGGAACACCCAGTCGGTGGGCTCGGAGTGCTTGTCGATCCAGTCCCGCCGGCGCAGACGTCCGATCAGGAAATCGCTGCTCGCGTAGAGCAGCACCGCCGCCGCGTAGTAGCCGAACAGCCGCGTGGGATGCCAGACCGGCACGATCCGGTCGGTCTGGAACCAGCGCAGGAAGACCTCGACCAGCAGCATCATGGTGACGTAGCCGCTGACGAGGAGGAGGTGCTTGAACCAGCGCCACCGGCTTTCGGCGCACTCGCGCCAGCGCTTCTGCGTGACGAAGTGCAGCACGAACGTCCGCGCCTCGCGGAGCAGGACGCCGACCGGAATCGCCGCGCCGTTCACGGGCCGCATCACGAAACGGTACATCCGCCAGGCGTTGGACAGGAGCAGGCCCGCGAGCACCGCGGCCATCGTCCAGTCCGCGATCTCGATCCCCTCGACCGGCGCGAAGGTGTTGAGCGCCACGCGGCCGGTCACGGCCGGGCCGTGGAGCAGCAGGAACAGCAGGGCCACGATCAGGCCGAGTCCGACGACCGCCGCGAGCTGGACGGCCGGCCGCGTGTAGAAGCGCGCCGCGAGGCCGGTCCAGTCGTACTGCGCCGTGAGGTAGCGGCGCGCGGCCATCATCGTGGCCGCGGGATGGGCGTCGCGCGGGCACGTCTCCGAGCACTCGCCGCAGTAGTAGCACAGCCACGGCTCCAGGGACGCGCGCAGCTTCTCCCGGTGGCCCACCTGGAGGAGGTGGATGATGCGTCGCGGAAACCCTCCGGTATCGGCCGACAGCGGACAGGTCGCGGTGCAATTGCCGCAGTTCATGCAGGCGGTGACGTCGCCGCCGCCGTACCTCGCGATCTCCCGCCGCAGCCCCGGCTCCATGCGGACGCTCATGCGCTACGCCCCTTCCCCCGCGAGCCGGTACTGGTAGTAGTCGTCGGCCTTCGGCTTGGGCAGTTCTTCCAGCGCGCCGTAGCGCCGCAGCGCCATCACCCAGAGCGTGACGTCGCGTGCCGGAGCCGCCAGCGCTTCGGCGATCTCCGGGATCGTCTTCGGACCCTCGCGCAGCACGGCGGCGATCCTTGGCCGCATCACCATCTCATCGCGCATCACGTCCGCGAATCCACGAGGCATCGGGCCCGCCGTCACGCCGCCTCCATCACGAGGGCGTCGATCATCGCGGTCACCTGCGCGGTGGTGCAGCCTTCGAGGTCGATCGCCTGGCTCGCGCAGGCAGGGACGCAGCCGCCGCACCCCTTGCAGAGCGACGCCTCGATGGCGGCGACCTCCTTCTCCCCGACCCTCGCCTTCATCACCGCTCCATCGTAGGGGCACGCCGCCGCGCACTCGCCGCACCAGACGCACCGCTCGGTGTCCACCCGGGCCACCGTGGGCGGCAGGTCCACGTAGCCTTTGAGCAGCAGCGCCGCGCCCTTCGAGACCGCCGCCATCGCGGAGGTCACGCTCTCGGCGAGCGTCTTCGGGCCCTGCGCCGTCCCGGCGATGAAGACGCCGTCGATCAGCGTTTCCACCGGCCGCAGCTTCGGATGGATCTCGTTGAAGAACCCGCCGGCATCGAGCGGCAGCTTCAGCGTCTTCACGAGGCCCGCGTTCTCCCGCGGCACCATCCCGGTCACCAGGACGACCAGGTCCGCCGGGATCGTGATCTCTTCGCCGGCCAGCAGGCTGTCCTTGACTCGCACCGTCAGACCGTCGCCCGACCGTTCCACCACGGGCGGCGCATCGTCCGACCAGCGGACGAAGACGGAACCGTTCCGGCCCGCGTCCTCGAACAGCAGCTCGTTCTTCCCGTAGGTCCGCATGTCGCGGTACAGGTGGTACTGGTTGACCGAAGCGTCCGCCGCCTGGGCCAGCAGGGCCGTGTGCACCGCCGCGTTGCAGCAGAAGCGCGAGCAGTAGTGGTTGGGGTGCGTGCACGTCCCGGTCTCGGCCTGGCGGCTGCCCACGCAGTACACGTAGGCGATCGTCCTGACCGGTCGGCCCTCGCGCAGCAGCGGCCCCGGCGACCCGGCCAGCAGCTCCCGGAACTCGGGGAGCGTGACGACCCCGGGCAGCCCGTAGCCGAACTCGCCCGCGCCCGGCGCATACGGGTCGAAACCGGTGGCCACCACGATGGCCCCGACCTGCAGCGCGATCTGCTCATCGCCGCCGAGGCGCACCCTGACCGCGAAGGCGCCGACGGTGCCGCTCTTCTCGACCACCTCGGCGCCGGTGAAGAGGGTGATGTTCTCCCGCCCCCGGACCGCCTCGAGCAAACCGTGCACGATCTGCGCGCCGTCGCGGTCGTTGGGGAACAGCTTGCCCCACGCCGGCACACGACCGCCCGGCTCGTTCGCGCGCTCCACCAGGTACACGGCGATGCCCATGTCGGAGAGCGCCAGCGCCGCGCGCATCCCCGCCACGCCCGCCCCGATCACCAGCGCGGCCTGGGTCGTGTCGACCCGGAGCGGCGTCAGTGGCTCGCCGAGCCGGGTCTTCGCGATCCCCGCCCGCACCAGGTCGGTCGCCTTCGCGGTCGCGGGCTCCCGGGCGTGGCGGTGCGCCCAGGAACACTGCTCCCGCACGTTGCACTGGGTGTACATGTAGGGGTTGAGGCCGGCGCGCTCCGCCATCGCACGGAACGTCGTCAGGTGCAGCTTGGGGGAGCACGACGCGATGACGATGCCGTCGAGCTGCTCGTCCCGGACGAGCTGCGCCATCTCCTGCTGCGCCGCGTCGGAGCACGCGAACAGGAAGCACTTCGCGACGGCGACTCCCGGCTCCCGCTCAGCCGCCGCGCGCACCCGCTCCACGTCCACGTAGTCGGAGATGTTGCCGCCGCAGTGGCAGACGAACGCCCCGATCCTCTTGGCGCTCATCGGGCCGCTCCCGCTGCGGCCGCCGCCGGCGCGCGCTTCCGCTGGAGGTACGACGCCACCTGCGCGACCGCCGCGCCCGCGTGCAGGATCGTGTCGGGGATGTCGCGGATGGCCGAGGCGGTCCCCGCGACGAACACCCCCTCGATGCTCGTCTTGCCGGGCTCGAGATCCTCGTCCACCTCGCGCACGTAGTGGAATGCGTCCGCCTCGAGCGCGCCCGGCGGGAAGAGGCCGAACGCCTCCGGGTTCGCCGACAGCCCGACCGAGAGCACCGCGAGGTCGTGCTCCGCCTTCTGGAGCCCGCCGCCACCCTCGATGTCCTCGTAGTACAGCGTGACGTTGCCGTCCCCCCCGCCGGCGGGCTCGATCTTGGCCACCCTGCCCTTCACGAACCGTACGCCCATGCCCTTCGCCTGCTCGAAGAACTCCTCGTAGCCTTTGCCGAAGGCGCGGATGTCGATGTAGTAGATCGTGATGTCGGCCAGCGGCAGCGCACCCATCAGCAGCTGCGCCTGCTTGATCGAGTACATGCAGCACACCCGCGAGCAGAGCCGGTTGTCCACGGTGCAATCGCGCGAGCCGGTGCACAGGACGTAGCCGATGGTGGCGGGCGCCTTGCCGTCGGACGGGCGCACCACGGCGTTGTACGGCCGGGTGGGGGCGAGGATGCGGTCCATCTGCATCGACGTGATGACGTTCGGCAACTTCCCGAATCCGTAGGCGGGCTTCCGCTTCGCGTCGAACAGCTGGAATCCGGTGGCCACGAGCACGGAGCGAGCCTCGATGGTCTCGCGCTCCTCGCGCATGTCGAGCCGGATCGCGCCGGCGGGGCACGCGGCCATGCACTCGTGGCACTCCGAGCAGATCCCGCAATCGAGGCAACGACTCGCGCTGTACCGCGCCTCCTCCTCGGTCATCGTCTGCTCGATCTCGTCCATCGAGCGGGCGCGCTTCGCGGCGTCCAGCTCGTGCGGGACAGCCGGCGGGCGCGCCGCGGGAGCGTCCGCCGACCGGCCCAGCACCGCCGCCTCGGCCACTGCGGGCAGGCGCGCGTCGAAGGTCACGCCTTCGAGCGGGAGGCCCCTGAGCCGCCGGTCCATGTAGAAGGCGGCGCGTTTCCCCTGCGCGATCGCCTCGATGATCATGGAGGGACCGCTCACCGCATCGCCGCCCGCGAAGACGCTCGGCAGCGAGGTGACGAGCGACTCGGCGTCGGTCTTGATCGTCCCGTTCGGGTTCAGTGCCAGCTCGCCGGCGAAGGGGCGGGTGCTGGGCGAGAGCCCGATCGCGAGGACCACGATCTCTGCCGGGAGGAACTGTTCCGACCCCGGCACCGGAACAGGGCGCCGGCGGCCGCTGGCGTCGGGCTCGCCGAGCCGCATCGAGAGCCACTCGACGCCAGCCAGTCTCCCGTCTTCGCCCACAAAGGCGCTCGGGGCCTGCAGCGGGTGCAGCTCCACGCCCTCGTCGAGGGCGGACTGCACCTCGAAGTCGTGCGCCGGCATCTCGGCGCGGCCGCGGCGGTAGTGGATCGCGACCTGCGCCGCGCCGAGCCGCAGCGCCATCCGCGCCGAGTCGATGGCGACGTTGCCGCCGCCGATCACGGCGACGCGCTTGCCGGCGAGGTGGATGCCGCGTCCGGCATTGCCGGCCTCGAGCAAGTCCATGGACTCCATCACGCCATCCAGCTCGCGTCCCGGCGTGTCGTTGCCCTGCCCCTCCATCGTCCCGAGCGCCAGGAAGGTCGCGTCGAATCCCTGCTCGCTCAGCGAGGCGAGGGAGTGCACCGGGGTAAGCGTCCGGATCTCCACCCCCAGTGCCGTCACGTTCCTGATGTCCCGGTCCACGATCGCCTTCGGCAGCCGGAACGGCGGGATGCCGTGACGCAGCATGCCGCCCGCCTCCGCTCCCGCCTCGAAGACGGTGACGCCGTAGCCCCGGCGGGCGAGGAAGTAGGCGGCCGAGAGCCCAGCGGGCCCGGAGCCGACGACGGCGACCCGTTTGCCGTTCCTCGCGTCGGGGGGCCCGTACTCCGGCTCCGGATGCCGCTCGTAGTACCGGTCCACCATGAACCGCTTGATGCCGCGGATCGCGACCTTGCCCTCGACCTTCTCGCGCGTGCACTGCCCCTCGCACGGGGCATAGCAGGCGCGGCTGAGGCTGCCCGGCAGCGGGGCGTCCTCCATGTGCAGCCGGAACGCCTCCTCGTACTTCCCGCTGCGCACCAGGGAGACGTAGCCGTGCGCCTTCACACCCGCGGGGCACGCGAACGTGCAGGGCGACGTGCCCACGCGCTCGATCACCGCCTTCTTCGGAACGGCCTGGGGGAACGCGATATGGGCGGCGCGTGTGGCCACCAGGTCGGCGTTGAAGCGGTCCGGGATGGCGACGGTGCACGCGCGCTCGCAGTCCTGGCACCCGGTGCACGCGGCGAGGTCCACGAACGTCGGCTTCTTGAGCAACCGGACGCTGAACGTCCCGTCGCCCTGCGGCGTGATCCCCTCGACCTCGCTGTAGGTGAAGACCGTCACGTTCGGGTGATGGGACACCGCGGCCATCTTCGGCGTGGAAATGCACGAGGCGCAGTCCAGGGTGGGGAACACTTTGCTGAGCAGGATCATCTTCCCGCCCACCGACGGTTCCTTTTCCACCAGCGCGACCCGGTACCCCATGTCGCCCAGCGTGAGGCCGCTCTCCATGCCGGCGATGCCGCCGCCCACGATCAGGACATCGCAGTCCATCGCCTCACCCCGCCAGCTTGCCCAACGACTCGCCGAACTGCCGCATGTGCGAGACGAAGGGTTCCGCGCAGACCGAGCAGATCGCCGCCATCTTGACGCGGCGCGGATCCCGGCCGCGTTCCTTGAGCAGCCCCTGCGCCCGCTCCGCGATGCGCGCCGTCCGGGCCGTGCAGTCGGGGAGGTAGGCGCAGTCGCCGCCGTCCGCCGCGATGAACACGCCGTCGAAGCCCGCCTCGATGGCGTGCGCGATCCAGTGCGGGCTGATCCCGCCCGAGCACGGCACGCTGATCACCTTGACCTCGGCGGAATAGTCCATGTGCTGGCTGCCGGCCAGGTCGATGCCCGGGTCCGAGATGGTGGTCGTCGAGAAGACCAGGATCTTCGGGCGGACCAGGGCGGCGGACGGCGCGGCGGTCATCGCCCTACTTCCCGCGCTTCACGAACAGCCGCCAGTAGCCGGCTTCCTCGACGGAGCCCAGGAACTCGTGGCCGACCTTTTTCGACCAGAGGGGGATGTCTTCGTTGGTGCCCGCGTCGGAGGAGAGCACCTCCATGATGCCGCCGAGCGGCACGCCGGCGATGGCGCGCTTCGCCTCCAGGAGCGGGCCGGGACAAGCCGTGCCGCGCGCGTCCACCGTCTTGCTCGCCGTGAGCGTCGAAAGATCCAGGGCCATTGTCGTATCTCCTCTGCGAGTGATCCCGGCCGGTTTCGCCTACTCGGCGAAGACGACGTACCGGGGGTCCATGCGCTTCGCGGCCTCGCCGCGCCGCTTCATCCGATCCAACAGCACCGACCGGATGAGCGTGCACGCCTGGACGATCCGGCGGTCGGCGAGGCTGTAGTGCACCATCTGGGCATCCTTGCGGGCCACCACCAGCCCCTGGCCGCGCAGCAGGGCCAGGTGCTGGCTCACGTTCGACATGGGGAGATCCAGGACGGCGGCCAACTCGCCCACGCTCTGCTCCCGCTTGCCCAGCAGGGCGAGGATCATCAGCCGCTTCGGGTTGGAGAGGGTCTGGCACACGTCGGCGTGCAGCTCGAAGATGTTGACCTGCTTCACGGGCCCTCCCTGCGGGGTATCGTACATCCGTACTTGCGAAACTTCGCAAATAGTGTACCGCGCCCGCGCGCCTCGGACGGGCGCTCGATCACATCGGGAAACGCATCCGGGATACTACGGAGAGCACATCCGGGCCGGCCGCGGGAATCCGCGACCGGCCCACCGTGTGGAGCCTAGAAGGACAGCGTGATCGCGTTCTCGCTGGCGTAGGCGAGGAAGGAGGCGGCGCCGCCGACGGTGACGCCGTCGATGAGGTCTTCGCGCTTGATGCCCATCACGTCCATCGTCATCTGGCACGCGATGAGCTTCACGCCGGTCTCGCGCGCCTGATCGAGCAGCTGGCTCACCTTCAGGACGTTCGCCTTCTTCATCCAGCCGTTCATCATCATCGTGGCCGCGGCCGTCATCCCCGGCAGCATCCCGAGGATGTTCGGCATCGGCACGGGCATGGCGGGGTTGGCGATCGGGGCCACCTGGAGCCGGTCCGCCTTCCCCTTCTTCAGGATCTCGAGGCCGTAGAAGGTGAAGAAGATCCCCGCCTCCATGTCCATCGCCACGGCGGAGGTCGCCAGGATCAGCGGGGGATACGCCGCGTCGAGGGTGCCGTGGCCGGCGATGATCGCGATCCGCGTTGCGCTTGCAGCCATAGGGGCTCTCCGGTCGGTGCTCGTGACTCGCGCACTCCAGCACTCGCACGTGCAAGAAGCGGACCGGACGAGGCCAGGTTACCGGTCGGTCTGCGGACCCCGGATCGCGTACCCATCCCCCGCGGCGAACCAGGCCGTGACGAGTTCGCGTGCCTCGCGCCATCCGCTGTTGTGGGAGAACTCGTTGGTGTGGGGTGAGTAGGTGTAATCCTGCGCCCAGGCGGCGCCGTTGCGGACGACAGCCCCCACCGCCTCCACGCACTGCTCCACCTCGGCCGTCGTGCTGGTGGGATGGAAGGACAGTCGCACCCAGCCGGGCTTCTCGGAGAGGTCGCCGCTGTCGATCCGGTCGGTGATGCGCTTGGAGCGCTGGGGATCCACGTGGAGGAGGTAGTGGCCGTAGGTGCCCGCGCACGAGCACCCGCCCCGCGACTGAATACCGAACCGGTCGTTGAGGAGCCGCACCACGAGGTTGTAGTGGAGGTCCTCGACGTAGAAGGAGAGGATCGCGAGCCGGTGCCGGCAGCCGGGAGCCAGGACGTGGACCTTCGGAATGGCGCGCAGCGCGTCCATCGCGAAGCCGACGATGGCCGTCTCGCGCTTTCCCATGGCCTCCACACCCATCTCGTCCTTGAGCTGCACCGCCAGCGCCGCCTTGATGGTCTGCAGGAACGCCGGCGTGCCTCCGTCCTCGCGCAGCTCGATGTCCTCCACGAACGAGTACTGGCCCCAGGGATTCGTCCACGCCACGGTGCCGCCGCCCGCGTCGTCGGGCACCGTGTTCCGGTAGAGCGCGCGGTTGAACACCGCCACGCCGGCCGAGCCCGGGCCACCCAGGAACTTGTGGGGAGAGAACAGCACGGCGTCGAGGCGTTCCTCGGAAGCCGGCGGGTGCATGTCGATCGCGACATACGGCGCGCAGGCGGACCAGTCCACGAAGGCGACGCCCCCCGCCCGGTGCATCAGCGCCGCCATCGCGTGGTACGGCGTGAAGACGCCGGTCACGTTGGAGCAGGCCGAGAAGGCGCCGATCTTGACCGGCCGCTCGCGGTACTGGTGGAGCAGCCCCTCGAGCGCCGCCAGGTCCACGACCCCCTGCGGGTCCGGCGGGACGACCACCACGTCGGCGATCGTCTCGTACCACGACGTATGGTTTGAGTGGTGCTCCAGGTGGGTCACGAACACCACCGGCCGCTCCACCGCGGGCAGCCGCACGAAGCGGCGCAACGCCTCAGGCGCCTTGAGCCCGAGGATACGCTGCAACTTGTTCACCATCCCGGTCATGCCCGAGGCGCCCGTCACGATCAGGTCGTCCGGCCCCGCGTTGACGTGCGCCTTGAGGATGCGGTGGGCCTCGTGGTACGCGAGCGTCATCGCCGTCCCGGTCTCGCTGGCCTCCGAATGGGTATTGCCCACGAAGGGACCGAACCGCTCGACCAGACGGGATTCGATCGGCCGATACAGCCGGCCGCTGGCCGTCCAGTCGGCGTAGACGATGCGCTGCTCGCCGTAGGGGGAGCGGAACGTCTGGTCGCAGCCGACGGTGTTCGCGCGGAAAGGCTCGAAGTATCGCTCCAGGGCATCCAAAGGCATCCTCCCGTGGTCGCGCTTGAGTTAGGGAGACAGGCAATCTAATCTCCCACGCACTTGCAGCCCCCTGTCACCCGCCACCGGGGCCTCCGATGCATTTGACGTCGCTCGACTGGACGATCGTCGCCATCTCCATCGGCATCTCGTTCCTGCCGGCAATCTTCTTCGTGAAGCGCGCCAGCTCCAGCACCACCGAGTTCTTCACGTCGGGGCGCGCGGCGCCGTGGTGGCTCGTCGGCATCTCGATGGTCGCGACGACCTTCAGCACGGACACGCCGAACCTCGTCACCAACCTGGTGCGCGAGCGCGGCGTCTCGGAGAACTGGGTCTGGTGGGCGTTCCTGCTGACCGGGATGATGACGGTGTTCTTCTTCGCCCGGATGTGGCGGCGCTCCCACGTCATGACCGACCTCGAGTTTTACGAGGTTCGCTACTCGGGCAAGGCTGCCAGCTTCGTGCGCGGGTTCCGCGCCATCTACCTCGGCCTGTTCTTCAACTGCGTCATCATGGCCACCGTGAACCTCGCCGCGGCCAAGATCGCGAGCATCGTCCTCGGCTGGCCGGCGTGGCAGACGCTGGTGATCGCCTCGGTGATCACGATCTTCTTCGCCTCGGTCTCGGGACTCTGGGGCGTGCTGGTCACCGACTCGATCCAGTTCACGATCACCATGACCGGCACCATCGCGGTGTCCTACTTCGCCATACAGCAGCCGGCGGTGGGCGGGCTCGCGGGGCTCCTGCACAAGATCGACCCCAAGATGCTCAACCTCCTTCCCGACTTCGGGAACTGGGGCGCGGCCGCCGCGGTGTTCATCATCCCCATCACGGTCCAGTGGTGGTCGGTCTGGTATCCGGGCGCCGAGCCGGGCGGCGGGAGCTACATCGCCCAGCGGATGCTCGCGGCCAAGAGCGAGCGCGATGCGCTCACGGGCACGCTGTTCTTCAACTTCATGCACTACGCGCTCCGGCCCTGGCCCTGGATCATCACGGCCCTCGCCTCGACCCTGGTCTTCCCGCAGCTGGCGGACATCACCCGCGCCTTCCCGCACGTGGCCCGGAACCTGATCGGGAACGACACGGCGTACCCCGCGATGTTCCTCTTCCTCCCGGCCGGCTTCCTCGGCCTGGTCGTCGCGGGCACGCTGGCGGCGTACCGCTCGACGATCGAGACGCACCTCAACTGGGGGACGTCGTACCTGGTGCACGACTTCTACCGGCGCTTCCTGAGGCCGGGACGGGAGGAGCGGCACTACGTGTTCGTGGGCCGCATCACCACGGCGCTGCTGATGATCTGCGCGGCGAGCCTGAGCCTCGCGCTGTCCACGGCGAAGGAGGCCTTCGACCTCATCCTGAACCTCGGCGCCGGCACGGGACTCATCTACCTGCTGCGCTGGTTCTGGTGGCGGATCAACGCCTGGAGCGAGATCGCCGTGATGGCCTCGGCGCCGCTCTTCGCGGTGGGCTTCTTCGTCGCCGGGAAGCTCGGGCATCCGGTGCCGTCCACCGTCTCGCTCCCCGTCACCGTCGCGTGCACCACCGTCATCTGGATCGTCGTCACCTTCCTGACCGCGCCCTCGCCGCGTGAGACGCTGGTGAAGTTCTACCGGCTGGTGCGGCCCGCCGGCCCCGGCTGGGCCGCGGTGCGCGCCGAGGCGGGAGCCACGGGCAAGACCGACCGGCTGTCGCTCGCGCTGTTGGGCTGGACGCTCGGCTGCCTGTTCGTCTATTCGGCGCTGTTCGGCACCGGCAGCTACCTGTACGGGCGGACGCCGCAGGCCCTGGTCTTCACCGTGCTGTTCGGCGCCAGCGCGCTCGGGCTCGTCCGGCTCCTGCCGATGGTCTGGGGGAGCCGCCAGGAGGAAACATGAAAGCCGCGGCCGCAGCGTCGGTTCCCGAGCGGATCCCCACGCAGGTCTTCCCCGACGCGGAGGCCGCCAGCACCGCCGTCGCGCGGGAGATCGGGGCGCTGATCCGCGAGCGCGCCTCGCTCGAGAGGCCCTGCGTGCTGGGGCTCGCCACCGGGGCCACCCCGATCGGCGTCTACGCCGAGCTGGTCCGGATGCACCGGGAAGAGCAGCTCTCCTTCGCCAACGTCACGACGTTCAACCTCGACGAGTACTACCCGATCGAGCCCGACGAGCTGCAGAGCTACCGCCGCTTCATGCGCGAGCACCTGTTCGACCACGTGGACATCGACCCCAGACGCGTCCACATCCCGGACGGCACCGTCCCGCCGGACCGCGTGCACGAGTACGCGCAGCGGTACGAGGAGGCCATCGCCGACGCCGGCGGGCTCGACCTCCAGCTGCTCGGCATCGGGCGCACGGGACACATCGGCTTCAACGAGCCCGGCTCGGCACGGGACAGCGTCACGCGCCTCATCACCCTGGACCGTGTCACGCGGCGCGACGCGGCCTCGGACTTCTTCGGGCTGGAGCTGGTGCCGCGGCGCGCGATCACGATGGGCGTCGGGACGATCCTCGGGGCGCGGCGCGTCATCCTGCTCGCGTTCGGCGAGCACAAGGCCGCGATCGTCGCGCAGTCCGTCGAGGGCGATGTCACCCCGCACGTCGCGGCCAGCTTCCTCCAGGAGCACCCCAACGCCGCGGTCGTGCTCGACGCCGCGGCGGCCGCCGACCTCACGCGCTACAAGAGCCCGTGGCTCCTGGGCGGCGTCGCCTGGGACGACGCGCTGATCCGCAAGGCGGTGATCTGGCTGGCGCGGAAGCTCGACAAGCCGATCCTCAAGCTGACGGAGGAGGAGTACAACGAGGCCGGGCTCCAGGACCTCGTGGCCGAGCGGGGGCCGGCGTACGACATCAACGTGGACGTCTTCCGCGAGCGGGCGGAGACGATCACCGGCTGGCCGGGCGGCAAGCCCGCGGCGATGAAGCGCCCCGGCGACATCCCGCGGACAGGCGACGACGTCTTCCCGAAGCGCGTCGTCGTCTTCTCGCCGCACCCCGACGACGACGTGCTCTCGATGGGCGGGACGCTGATCCGGCTGCAGGAGCACGGCCACGAGGTGCACGTCGCCTACCAGACGTCCGGGAACCTCGCCGTGTTCGACGCCGACGCCGTGCGGTTCGCGCAGTTCGCGCTCGACTTCAATCGCATCTTCGGCCTCGACCCCGTAGAGGCGGCGCGGATCGAGCGGCACATCGAGGACGAGCTGAGGAAGAAGCGCCCGGGGCAGATCGACACGCCCGAGGTGCGCCGCATCAAGGGGCTGATCCGGCGCGGCGAGGCGCGGGCCGCCGGCCGGGCCTGCGGGATCCCCGCCGAGCACCTGCACTTCCTCGACCTCCCCTTCTACGAGACCGGCACCGTGCGGAAGCTCCCGCCGGGCGAGGAGGACGTCGGCCGCGTCGTCGAAGTCCTGGAGCGCGTGAAGCCGCACCAGATCTACGCCGCCGGGGACCTCACCGACCCGCACGGCACGCACCGCCTCTGCTGGCAGGCGCTGGTGCGCGCGTTCGAGCGCGTGAAGCGGCACAAGTGGTGGGGCTCCTGCGAGGTCTGGCTGTACCGCGGGGCGTGGCAGGAGTGGGAGCCGGAGCGGATCGACATGGCGGTGCCGCTGAGCCCCGCCGAGGTCGTGAAGAAGCGGGCCGCGATCTTCAAGCACCAGTCGCAGAAGGACCGCGCGATGTTCCCCGGGCCCGACGAGCGGGAGTTCTGGCAGCGCGCGGAAGTCCGGAACCGCGAGGCGGCCCGGGTCTACGACAAGCTGGGCCTGGCCGAGTACGAGGCGATCGAGGGCTTCGTGCGCTGGAAGACGCCGGGCGCGTAGCCGGCCGGCCGCGCGTCAGCGCGGGCCCGGATCGTTCCAGGTCGGCGGCGGCGCGGCGTGCGTGGCGAAGGCGGCCAGACGGCGGATGCGGGGCGCGGCCGTCGAGCGCGTGACCTCCAGCCGGATCGCATCCACGGTCGCGGGCGGCACAGGCTGGATGCGCTTGTGTCCGATCGCCGAACCGTCGCCGAGCGCGATCCAGCGCCCGCCGCTTCGTCCTTCCAGCCGGTATTCACGCACCCGTTCGCCGCCGGCCAGGTCCTCCTCGAGCACGACGTGGTCCACCGCGACCGGAGCCGCGAGCGGCAGGACGACTTCCCTCCCCTGGCCGTGCGTCTCGCCCAGGCTCGAGCCGAACCGCCGCCGGATCTCGTCGCCGAACGCCTTCGCCCGCGCCGCGTCGGCCGCCGCGATGTGCCCCGTCCGGTCCGGCGGGATGTTGAGCAACAGCTGCGCGCCACGCCCGACGGAGCGGTAGTAGATCTCCAGCAGCTGGTCCACGGTCAGCAGGTTCTTCTCGTCCGTCGTGCTCCAGAACCAGTTCGGCCGCCGGATGGACACGTCCACCTCGTTCGGCAGCCACGCATCGCCGTCTTCTTCGCTGTCCTTCGCCGTCGCTTCCCCCGTCGCGGCGGCGGCTCTCGGGAGCGAATTCCAGCACGGGTACGGCGCGAAGCCGTCCTCGTTCCCCACCCAGCGGATCGACGCGCACGGCCCCTGGAAGATCGCGGCGTGCGGCGCCTGGGCGCGCACGACGTCGCAGACCGGCACGACGATGCTCCCGTCGAACCAGATCTCGACCAGGTCGCCGTAGCGCGTCAGCAGCTCGGTGAGCTGCTGCCGGTAGAGCCGGTTGTACGCGCGCTGCTTCTCGGGCGTGTCACACCTCCCGCCCCCGCCGGACCCGAAGTTGTCGTCCCGCGGAGAGCAGTACACGCCGAGCCCCAGCCCGTGCTTCCGGCACGAGGCCGAGACGTCGGCCAGCACGTCCCCGCGCCCGCCCTTCCACGGCGTGTTGCGGATCGAGTAGTCCGTCGTGTCGGTCTGCCACAAGCAGAAGCCGCCCTGGTGCTTCGCGACCATCACCACGTAGCGCGCGCCGAGGTCACGGGCGACCGCGACCCACTGGTCGGTGTCGATGTCGGGGTTGATGGCCGTGAGCGGCGTCGAGCGGTCGTCGTACTCCCGGTCCTGCCAGGTGTTGGGGGCGAAGTGGACGAACATGCCTATTTCCAGATCCTGCCAGAGCCTCTGGTTGCCGGACGGCAAGGCGGAAGACGGCTCCGAACCTCGTCCCAGGATCGGCAGCGCGGCGCCCGCGGCCAGGACGGATGAGACGAATTCTCGGCGGCGGATCATCATTTCCAAGATACGGCGGCGGGCACGGACCGCACTACCGCCCCCCGCCGAATCGCGGTTACTTCCCGCCCTTGGACCAGCGCGCACGGAAGGCCGTGGTTCTCGCCCGGGGGTTGGGGACGCGCATGATGCGTCCGGACAAGGCGGCCACCCTGGATCGCCACCAGACGGCGGTGGCCGCCGGCGGCCTCAAGGCGATGATGCCCGTCGGGCGTCCGTTCCTGGACTACGTCCTGACCGTGATCGCCGACGCGGGGTTCGAGGAGATCTGCCTCGTCATCGGCCCCGACCGCGGCGCCATCCGCGACTACTACCAGCAGGACGCGAAGCCGCGGCGTTTCACGCTGAGCTTCGCGCACCAGGAGAAGCCGCGCGGCACGGCCGACGCCGTGCTGGCGGCCGAGGGGTTCGCGGGCGCCGACCATTTCCTCGTCGTCAACTCCGACACCTACTACCCGGTGCAGGCGCTCCGCGCGCTCCACCTGCTGGGCGAGGCCGGCATCGCCGCCTTCTGGAAGAGCGCACTGATCGCCGAGGGGAACCTGAGCGCGGAGCGGGTCGCGCGTTTCCCCGTCGTCGAGATGGACGCCCAGGGCATCCTGACGCGGCTCCTCGAGCCGGAGGACGCTCCTGCCCCGCCGGCCGGCGGCGACGTCCTCGTCAGCCTGAACTGCTGGATGTTCACCCGGACCATCTTCCGGGCGTGCCGCGAGATCGCCCCGTCGCGCTCGGGCGAGCTGGAGCTGCCGGAGGCGGTGCGCTACGCCGTGGCCAAGCTCGGCGAGCGGATGCGCGTGGTGCCGTTCCGCGAGGGCGTGCTGGACCTCACGAGCCGCTCCGACGTCGCCTCCGTCGCCGCGGGGCTGGCCGGCCAGCTGGTGCGCCTCTAGGCGCTACAGCCCCCGCATCAGGGCCTGGAGCCGCGCCTCCCCGGCCTTCGCTTCCCGGTCCAGCACCGCGAAGACGGCCGACTCCGTGGACGTCGGCGCCCCGTACGTCAGGTCGAGGTCAGCAGCGAGATACGCGAGGTGGCTGCGCAGCTTCGTCTCGTGCAGCAGGCTCCCCTCGCTGCTCTTGATGCCCAGCTGCACCAGCGCGTTGATCGCGCTGTCCAGGGTCGCCGCGCGCTCCCTCCCGTCGGCGTTCGCGGACGCGGACAGGCTGTCGCGCGCGGCGATGGCGAGGTTGAGCGTCCGGTCGAGCGCATCGAGGTCGGAGTGGATCCGGAGCCCGAGCGAGAGACGGCTCCGGAGCGCCGCCGCCGTCGCGTGGATGCGCGGATCCAGCGCGACGTCGAAGCGCTGCTCCAGTTTCCGGTCGCCGTACGTCAGCGTGACGCGATAGCTCCCAGGCGTGACTGTCGGTCCATCCACGTCGTCCGGCAGGCCGCCCGCGGCCACCGGCGGCTGGAAGCCCGTCACCTCGGTCGCGTCGGGATACCGGAGGTCCCACTGGAACTGGTTCATCCCCGGCACGATGGACGTCGCCTGGGCCTCGATCGCCTCGCGGCGCGCGGTCGGGTCCTCGATGGTGTCCAGCTTCACCGGGCGCGCGGCCTTCTGGTGCAGGTCGAAGCGACGGATCGTCCGGCCCGACGCGTCGGCGAACGTGAGCGAGGCGGGCGTCGTCCCGTCGTAGGACGCCGGCACCTGGAAGAAGACGGCGGCGCCGAACGGCGGGTTCGCTCCGGCATCGGCCGCGCCGCCGAAGCCGCCCCCCGAGCCGAAATCGTGCGACAGCCACACCCGCTGGACGGCGAACAGGGCCGCGCCGTCCGCGGCCGGCGCCGCGGGGCGCGTCATCTGCTCGAGCACGGCGAGGTTGTCGAGGATCCAGAACGAGCGGCCGTGCGTCGCGATGACGACGTCGCCCTCGCGGCGGTCGATGGCGATGCCACGCACCTCGACGTGCGGGAGGTTGAGCTGCAGCGATTGCCAGTGCGAGCCGCCGTCGAGGCTCATCCATGCCGCGCTCTTCGTGCCGAGGAACAGCAGATCGGGGTCGCCGGGGTCCTGCCGGATCACGAACGCGTACTCGTCACCCGGCAGGTCGTCGGTGATGGGCGTCCAGTGCCGGCCGAGGTCCGTCGTCTTATAGACGTACGGCGCGAGGTCGTCCCACTGGTACCGCTGCGCCGTCAGCCAGGCCGTCTTCCGGTCGCCGTGCGCGGGCTCGATGGAGCTGATCTCGCACCACGCCGGCAGGCCGGGCACGGTGAGCTTCTGCCAGTGCCGGCCGCCGTCGGTCGTCACGTGGACCAGACCGTCCGACGAACCCGCCCAGATCACCCGGTCGTCGCGCGGGGAGACGGCAAGGGCCGAGACGTACGGATAGATCTCCGCCCCCGACTGATCGAGATCGATCGGGCCGCCGCTCGGTCCCTCGGTCGCGGGATCGTTGCGCGTGAGGTCGGGGCTGATCGCGTGCCAGGTCTGGCCGCCGTCGAGGCTCTTCAGCACCGCCTGCGCGCCCACCAACAGCTCGCGGCGGTTGTTCGGCGAAAAGAGGATCGGGTGCGTCCACGCGAGCCGGTACTTCAGCTCGCCCGACGAGGCTCCCTCCTGGTAATTGGGCCACGGGCTCACGTCCCGGTACTCCTCCGTGGCCCGGTCGTAGCGCATGAAGATGCTGTAGTAGCCGCTGCCGAAGTTCACGTCGGGATGCGCCGGGTCGGGCACCGCAGGCGTGCTCTCCCCGTAGGCCACGCGCTTCCACTCGTCCGTCGGGACGCTCCGCTGACTCGTCGCGCTCGGTCCCTCGTACGAGCCCTCGTCCTGCTGCGCGCCGTAGATGTGGAACGGGAACCGGTCGTCGAGGTTCACGTCATAGAACTGGCCCGTGGGCTGGTTGTGCTCCTGGCTCCACGTCTTCCCGTCGTCGGTCGAGACCGTGGCGCCGCCGTCATTGCCCTCGAGCAGGATCCGGGTGTCGTCGGGATTGATCCAGATGACGTGGTTGTCGCCGTGCGGCGTCCGCAGCCGCGTCGTGAAGGTCTTGCCGCCGTCGGTGGACTTGTAGACCGCGTCCACCTGCGGCATGTAGACGGTGTTCGAGTCCTTCGGGTCGGCGAAGATGGCCATGTAGTAGAACGCGCGCTGGCGGAGCTTCCATTCGTCGTTCACGCGGCTCCAGGTCGCGCCGCCGTCCGCCGAGCGGAAGACGCCGCCGTCGCGCGCCTGAATCGCCGCATACACCACGCTGGGCGCGCTCGCCGCGACCGCCACGCCGATCTTGCCCATGATGCCGCTCGGCAGGCCGGAATCGTGCGTGAGGTCGCTCCAGTGCGCGCCGCCATCGGTCGTCTTGTAGATCCCGCTCCCCGCGCCGCCGCTGAAGAGCCCCCACGGCGTGCGGTACACCTGCCACATCGCCGCGTAGAGCACGTTCGCGTTCGTGGGATCCATGACCAGGTTCACGCATCCGGTGCTGTCGTTCACGAACAGGACCTTCTGCCAGGTACGCCCGCCGTCCGTCGTCTTGAACACGCCGCGGGCCGAGTCCGGCACGAAGACGTGGCCCAGCGACGAGGCGTACACCACGTCCGGGTTCGACGGGTCCACCGCCAGGTTGCTGATCGTGTGCGTGTCCTCGAGACCCGCCCTCGTCCACGTCTTCCCGGCGTCGGAGGACCGGAACACGCCGTCACCCGTGATGAACGTGTTCCGGATGTCGGCTTCGCCGGTGCCCACGTAGATCACGCTGGCGTTGGACGGCGCCACGGCGATCGCGCCGATGCTGATGCTCGAGCCGGGGAGCGTGCTGTCGGAGATGTTGGTCCAGCGGAGGCCGAAGTCCGTGCTCTTCCACACGCCGCCGTCCACCGCGCCCATGTAGAACCGGTTCGCCTCACCCTTGACGCCGGTCACCGCCACGACGCGGCCGCCGATGTAGGGACCGACGCTGCGCCACTTGAGCGCGCTCAGGGGAGCGCCCTGTGCGACAGCGATCGCGGGACGCGCGATGGCGCCCCCCGCGGCGACGACGGCTGTCAGCAGCAGGATGCACGCAGCGAAACGCGGGCGCACGGACGTCATGGCGGGCCTCCTTCAGACGCGATGGTGTGGGAGCCGATGGAATCTGAACTAGACCGCCCGGGATTCAAGGCGTCGGAAAACGCAGCGCCCAGGCCGATTTCCAGCCTGGGCGCCCGCGGATGCAGCGGACCAGTGGCGCGTCGGGCCTACGGCTCGTAGACCAGGAACTCCTGGATCTTCCCGTCCGGCGTGCGGTACATCAGCGCCGCGGCGGCGCGCGCGCCGACCTTGAAGCGCACGTCCGCCACCTCCATCCCGCCGCGCTCCGCCGTACTCGCCACCTGAACGTCCGCGATGCGCCCCGCGAGCGACTTCCGCGCGCCGGCCAGCCGCTCCGGCGTCAGGTACGCGCTGAAGTCGTCGCCCAGCGCCGCGCGGTCCACCCGGCCTTTCTGGAGCTGCGACAGGAGCGCCGTCGCCGTCGGCAGCGCCGGAGCAGCCTGGATCGCCGGCACGTTCACGTGGGGGATCAGCTTCGCCAGGATGGCGCGGTTCAGGTCGCCCAGCGAGCCGAAGTCCGCGTTGGTCAGCAGCACGACGGCCGAGCGGGTGGCGGGGATCACCGTGTTCTGGGCGGTGAAGCCGCTCACCGCTCCGCGGTGCGTGAGCAGGACCGTCTCGCCGCGATCGCTCACTCCATCGCCGCAGCCGTAGCCGGTCGAGCGGCCGTCGGCCAGCCGCCGCGGCGTCGTCAGGGTCCGGTAGGAGCTGGGTGAGAGCACCTTGCCGTCCACCAGCGCCATGTCCCAGGTCAGCAGGTCGCTCGGTGTGGACCAGAGCGCGCCCGCCATCCCGTCCCAGCCGGCGCCTTCGGGCGCGACGAACTGGGGGGCGCCGAGCGCGAAGGAGGTGTAGCCCGTCGCCATCCCCGCGCCGCCCGGCGCAGGATCGTATGCCGTCGCGCGCATGTCGAGCGGCGTGAAGATGTGCTGGTCGAGGAAGGTCCCGAACGGCACCCCGCTGACCTTCTCCACTACCCGGCCGAGGATGAGGAAGTTGGTGTTGCTGTACGACCAGCGGGTCCCCGGCTGGAAATCGAGCGGCCGCGTCGCGTACTCGGCGATCACGCTGTCGGCGGTCGTCGGTTGCGCCATCTCGCGGTCCACGAAGTCGAGCGGGTAGTAGTCGCGATAGCCGGAGACGTGGTTCCCGAGGTCCAGAAGCGTGACGTCCCTGGCCTGCGTCAGCTGCGGGAAGTACTTCGACACCGGGTCGCTCATCGAGATCCGGCCGCTCTCCTGGAGCAGCAGCACGGCGGCGCAGGTGAACTGCTTCGTCACGGAGCCGATGGCGAATTTCGTCGACGGCGCGACCGCGGAGTGATCCGCGAGTGACGCGAAGCCGTAGCCGTGCGCGAACACGATCTTCCCGTCCTGCGCGACGCCGACCGAGAGGCCCACGAGGTGCTTCTCGGCAACGTAGCCTCTCGCGAGGCTGTCGAGCCACGCCACGTTCACCGCCGGCGGCGGCGCGCTCTGCCGCGCGCGGGCTTCGGCCGGGGACTGCCCGCTCTCGCCGGCCCGGCCGCAGGCGGCGAGCGCCACGGCCGCGCAGCACGGGAGCGCGAATGTCAGGCGGCCTCTCACCGCGGATTCTCCCCTTCGAACTTCCAGCTGGTCGTGTAGTCGCGCGTGAGCGGCACGTTCTCGAGCAGCGCGCGCACCATCTCCACCGGCATGTCGCCCGCCTGCAGCACGGCGTCGTGGAACTGCCGGTTCGTCATCTTCCCCGCGTCCACCAGCTCGTGGTGCATGGCGCGGAACTGCAGCCCGCCGATCATGTACGCCACCTGGTAGTCGGGCTGGTAGTCGCCGTTGAGCCAGCGCCGCACCTCGGCCGTGGCGTTGGCACGCTCGTGGCCCACCCGGTCCACCAGGAAGTCGATGCACTGCTGCGGCGTGTAGGTGCCGAGATGGAATCCGAGCGACAGGATGATCCGCGCCGAGCGGTGCATCCGCCAGAACAGCGCGCCGATCCGGTCCTCCGGCTTGCTCGTGAAGCCGAGGTCCCACATCAGCGTCTCCCAGTAGTACGCCCATCCCTCGATGTAGAACGGCGTGGCGAAGGCGTTCCGGTACGCGTTGTAGCGCTGGGCCATGAAGCCCTGCAGCTCGTGCCCGGGGATCATCTCGTGGAACGCCGTGGCGCGGGAGAAGTGGATGTTGTTCCCGCGCATGCTCATCAGCTTGTCCTCTTCCGACATCGAGTCCGTCGGATAGGAGACCCAGATCGTCTCGCCGCCGAGGAAGAAGGGCGACTCCTTCTGCCGCGCGGGCGACAGCATCTCCATCCGCCACATGTCCTGCGCGAGCGGCGGCACCGTGACCAGGTCGTGGCTCTCGACATACGCGATCGCCTCGCGCACCAGGTCGCGCACCAGGTCCGGCTGGCGGCCGGGCGGCACATAGTCTGCTTTCACCTTCTCCAGCGCCGCGCGCCAGTCGTCGCCGTAGCCCATCTCGCGCGCGGCCCGCTTCATCTCGTTCTCCGACCAGGCGAACTCACGCTGCGCGATGGCGACGAGCTGCTCGGGCGTGTACGGGATCATCTCCGCCGTCAGGTCGGCCAGCATCGCGTCGCGCCCGATCGGCCGGCCCACGATCGGCTCGTCCTGACCCGGCTTCACCCCGACGATCCGCTCGCGCAGCAGCGTCCGGTAGGCCTTGAGCCCGTCGTCCACCTGCTTGTACGGCGCGGCGGCGTACCAGGTGAAGAGCGGATCGTAGCCGTCGTAGAACTTGAACCAGCGGTCGAGCGTGCCCCGCAGCGACTCCAGGAGCTGGGCGGCGTGATAGGCGGCGAGCCGGTCGGGCCGGGCGCCCTCGCGTCCCGCCGGGTTGGCCAGCGACGCCTCCACGGCGTGCCGCGTGGTGTCGATGCGCGCCGCCAGGCGCGCCAGCGAATCGGCGGTGGCGGCCGGGTCCATCGTCACGAGGTCGCGCCGTGCCTCGGCGAGCGAAAAGACCGTGCCCGCGAACGGGACCAGCGGCGCGGTCTCGGCGATGAAGTGGTCTTCCTCGTTGAGCAGCGACTGCTCGTGCTTGAGCCGCCCGCGGAGCAGCAGCCAGTCCACCCTGCCCCCCTCGCCCAGCGAGTCGAAGGCGATGGAGTCGGTGCGCGCGAGCCAGTCGGCGTAGAACGCGCGCTGGAGGGCGCGGCGCGTGGGCGAGTACGCCACGTCCCAGCGCCGGAGCAGCGCGTAGCGGTCGGCGGTGAAGCGCTCCACCACGTCCTGGAGCTCACTCGCGGGCCGGCGCACCAGCGCCGCGAGGTCGGGCACGTAGGTGGCCACGGCCGCCGGGGCGGCCGGAGCCTGGGCGCGGAGCGGCGCCGACAAGGCAGCGGCGGCGGCGAGGCCAAACAGCGCGAATCGCGAGTTCATCCTACCTCCGGGGTTACGCATAGGATATGCTACTTGGGCCAATGCCGCACGACACCCTGATCGAAGCCGCGAGCGCGGCGCTCACCGCCCTGGCCGGCGCCTCCTCCGACGCGCGAGCGCTCTTCGTCCCCGGCCGCCTCGAGGTCCTTGGTAAGCACACGGACTACGCCGGCGGGCGGAGCCTCCTCTGCGCGGCAGAGCTGGGCATCTGTTTCGCCATCCGCCCGCGCTCCGACGCCCAGGTGCGCGTGGTGGACGCCGCCTCCAAGGAGACCGTGGACTTCACCATCGGCCCGGCCCTGCGCCGCGCCCCGGGGCACTGGGGCAACTACCCGATGGCCGTGGCCCGGCGCATCGCCCGCAACTTCCCCGGACCCCTGAAAGGCGCCGACATCGCCTTCGCGAGCGATCTGCCGCCGGCGGCCGGGATGAGCAGCTCCAGCGCGCTGGTCGTGGGGTTCTTCACCGTGCTGGCGGACGTGAACCAGCTCGAGCGGCGCCACGAGTACCTCGAGAACGTCCATTCGTCGGAGGAGCTGGCCGGCTATCTCGGCGGCGTCGAGAACGGCCACAGCTTCGGCTCGCTGCGCGGCGACGCGGGCGTGGGCACGGCCGGCGGGAGCGAGGACCACACGGCGATCCTCTGCTGCCGCGCCGGCGCGCTGAGCCAGTACGCCTTCTGCCCCGTCCGCCACGAGCGCACGGTGCAGCTCCCCGCGGGCTGGACGTTCGCCATCGGGGTGAGCGGCGTCGTGGCCGACAAGAACGGTCCCGCGCAGGACGCCTATAACCGTGCCGCGCAGGAGGCCGACACGATCCTGAAGGCGTGGCGCGCCGCGACCGGGCGCGCCGACCTCTCCCTCGCCGACGCCCTGGCCTCGGCGCCCGACGCCCTCGATCGGATGCGGGAGATCGTGCGGACCGCCGCCACGGAGCCGGAAGCGCTGCTCGGCAGGCTCGAGCAGTTCGTGGCCGAGAGCGTCGAGATCATCCCCGAGGTCGGGGACTGCCTGGCGCGCGGCGACGTCGAGGGCATCGGCGTGCTGGTGGACCGCTCGCAGCTCGGGGCCGAGCGCTGGCTGGGCAACCAGGTGCCGGAGACGATCGCGCTGGCCCGCTCCGCCCGGGAGCTCGGCGCGGCCGCGGCGTCGGCGTTCGGCGCCGGCTTCGGCGGCGCCGTCTGGGCCCTGGTCCGGACCGCGGCGGCCGACGACTTCCTGGAGCGCTGGGGGCGCGAGTACCGCGACGCGTTTCCGGACCGCGCGAAGCAGGCCCAGTTCTTCCTCACCTTCCCGGGCTCGGGGATGGAGCGACTGGACTGAAGAAGCGTGAGAAGGAAAGGCGTGAGAGGAAATCCCCTCACGCCTTTGCCTCTCACGCCTTTACCTCTCACTTCTCACTTCGCCTTCTCACCTCTCACCTCTCACGCACCTCACTGGCCCACGTGCGACGTCGAATTGATGAACGCCGCGATGTTCGCCTTCAGCTTCGCCAGGTCGGGCACGTGCAGGTACATCATGTGCCCCGCCTCGTAGTACTTCAGCGTGATGTTGCTCCGCAGCGTCGGGTTCACGCCGAGGTGGTCCATCGTGTACTCGGTCGCGAAGAACGGCGTCGCCATGTCGTAGTAGCCGTTCTCGATCTCGACCTTGAGGTTGGGGTTCGAGACCAGGGCGTTCGCCAGGTCGCTCCCCACGTACGGCGCGCCACGGAAGAACCCGCCCCCGCCCCCGCGCCGGCCCTGCGGCAGGCGGTTCCAGTCCCACGGCTGCACCGCGCCGCCGCCCACGTAGCGCTGGTCGCCCGCCGGGAACTTCAGCTCGTCACGCAGATAGGAGTTGATCGC
This sequence comes from uncultured Gemmatimonadales bacterium, assembly GCA_963835535.1. Taxonomy (GTDB): domain Bacteria; phylum Gemmatimonadota; class Gemmatimonadetes; order Gemmatimonadales; family JACORV01; genus Fen-1245. The sequence goes on along the minus strand of CAWIFL010000005.1, from coordinate 897,954 downwards.
CGTCATGAACGCGCTGCTGATGGCCTCGGACTGCGGATCGTACTCCATCCCCTCGCTCAGCAGGTCGAACTCGGGCCCCTGGAAGCGGGAGTCGAGCCGGCCGGAGACCATGCCCTGCGAGCGGCTCAGCTCCTCGCTGAACTGCCCGAGGCTCACGCGCAGGTTGGCCCGGTCCAGGTACTCCTGGCTGAGACCCGTGTACGCCGAGAGCTGCCGCAGCACGGATGCGCGCTCGGCGGCGGGGAGCGACGAGCCCTTCTCGAGGGCGGCCGCGTACGGCCCCGCGGCCCACTGGCGCACCGTGTCGAGGAACGCCGGCAGGTTGGCGGGCATCGGCGTCGCGTGGTGGTACGCCGCCGTCGCCGCGTAGCTCGGCAGGTAGAGCACGTACGAGATGTCGTGCCCCGGCGCGAACTCCAGCGTCTCGAAGTCCAGCACCGACGACATCAGCACCACGCCGTTGAAGTCCATGTTCTCCTGCTGCTGCAGGCGGTTCACCAGCACCGCCGACCGCGTCGTGCCGTAGCTCTCGCCGATCAGGTACTTGGGCGAGTTCCAGCGCCCGTTGCGGCTCACGTACTGATAGACGAACTGCGTCAGCGACCGCGCGTCCTCGTCCAGGCCCCAGAAGTCCGTTCCCTTCCCCTTCCCGACCGGCTTGCTGAAGCCGGTGCCGACGGGATCGATGAAGACCATGTCGGTGACGTCGAGCAGCGTGTTCTCGTTGTCCACGATCTGGTAGGGGGGCGGCGGCGTCGGCGCGGCCTCGGTGGTCACGATGCGCCGCGGGCCGTAAGCGCCCATGTGCACCCACATGGATGCCGAGCCCGGGCCGCCGTTGTAGATGAACGCGATCGGCCGCTGGCTCATGTCGCGCGTGTCGTTCTTCGTGTAGGCCGTGTAGTAGATCAGCGCGATCGGCGCGCCCGAGTCGTTCTTCATCAGCATCGTGGCCGCCGTCGCCTTGTAGGCGATCGTCTGCCCGTTGATCCGGATCGTATGCTCCGTCACCGACGACACTTCGTGCGGCGGGCCTTCCTCCGAGGACACCGGCCGGGCGGTGTCCCGGGCCGTGGCGGGCTGCTCGGCCGCGCCCGCCTGCTCGGGCCGGGGGCGGTTCGGCCGCTGGGCGTGAGCCGCCGTCACCAGAGAACAGAGCAGGATCAAACCGGTCGCGGGAACACTGGTGCGCATGCATCCTCCTGGGTTGGAGCTCTGCAACTTCGGATCATGGGTTGGGCCGAGAAATGTGGGGCGCAACGCCCCCAACTGCCAGTTCATACGGGGGGGCCGGCTAATCCGTTGCGTCGCGCGCCCCAGCTAGCGTACGCCGATCGTCTTGTCGAAGAACGCCGCGGTCGCGGAGTCGGCCGTGACCCACGAGTGGAACCGCAGGAAGTCGTGGATCTCGTCCGGGATGACCAGCTCCTCGTAGTGCACGCCCGCCGCGGCGAGTCGGCGCGCCAGGTCCACCGTCTGGTGGAACCGCACGTTCCGATCGTCGTCCCCCTGGATCAGGATCACGGGCGACTTCCAGGTGCGCACGTACGCTACCGGAGACGACCTCCAGGCCACCGCGCGCGCCGAGTCCAGGTCACCCTGCTCGTAGCGCCAGGTCGAATTCGCGTACCGGTCCGCCGTCCAGTCGTGGACGCCGTGCAGGTCGGAGCTTCCGGCGGCGAAGACGTCCGAGTTCTTCGCCAAGGCCATCGCGGTGAGGAAACCGCCGTAGGAGCCGCCCCAGATCCCGACGCGCCGCGCGTCCACCTCCGGCAGCTTCGCGAGATAGCGCCCGCCCGCCAGGACGTCCTGGTACTCGGCTGCGCCGGCCGGCCCCGCGTGCGGCGGATGGTGGAAGTCGTGGCCATAGCCGATGCCGAGCCGGTAGTTCACCGAGAGCACCACGTAGCCGCGGCTCGCCAGGTACTGGTTGGTCGCGTAGGCGTTGGCGTAGTACTCGCTGTAGTGCCAACCCAATAGCATCTGGCGCGGCGGGCCGCCGTGGACGAAGACGACCGCCGGGTGCTTGCCGGTGAGATTCGGCTGCTCGAACAGCTGCCCGTGGATCATGAGTCCGTCGGGCGAGCGGAAGACGACCTTGCGCGGGACGACCAGCGCGTCGGTCGGGAAGTCGGCCGGGATGCGGTCGGCGCCGAGCAGGTTCGGCGCGCCGCCCGTCACTGGCATCATCGCGACTAGCGGCGGCCGCTTCGCCTCCGCGGAGATGAAGGCGACCGTGGCGCCGTCGCCGGTCACGACCGGCGCCCACTCCAGCCCCTCACCGCTCGTCAGCTCGGTCGGGCCGGGGCGATCCACAGCGACCCTGAAGAGGTGCCGCCGGTCGTCGTCGTTCGGGTCGGATCCCGCGTTCCCGCTGTAGACGATCGCGCTGTGGTCCGGGGTCGTGGCGACGAACTCGACCATGAAGTTGCCGGGGGTGAGGAGCTGGGGCTCACCGCCGGAGATCGGCACCGAGTAGAGGTGCGGCCAGTTGTCGAGGTCGGCGGTGAAGACCAGGCGGTCGCCCGCGCCCCACGAGAGGTTCGCCTCGCCGAGGGACGTGGGGAACGAGCCGCGCAACGTGTTCGGGCTGTGCCAGACCTCGTGCCCCTCGCCGGTCGTGGCGTCGGCGACCCAGATGGCCCAGGGATTGGGCTCGAGCTTCAAGAGCGGGCGCGGCGCGCCGCCCGTGCCGGCCATCCGCACGAGGGCGATGCGCGTCCCGTCGGGAGACCAGCGCGGCTCGAGGTCGCGCGACGTCGATGGCGCCAGGTAGCGGATCGGCGTCGAGTCCGAGGTGAAGACCCCGACGAAGGAGTGGTCGCCGCGGACCGAGACGAACGCCAGACGCGTGCCGTCGGGTGACCACTCGAGCGACTCGTTCGTCCCGCGGTCGAAGAAGAGCTGCCTCGCCTTCTGCCCGCTATCGATCGGGACCGCCCAGACCTGGCCCGAGCGAACGAAGGCGACCATGCCGCCCTGCGGCTGGACCGCCGGCTCGTCGCCCTCCGCCAGCTCCCTCGGCGCGCCGGTGGCCGTGGACACGATCCAGATGCCGACCTTCGGCTGGATGGGGCTCGACGCGGGGTCGGGCGCGAGGTTGCCCTCGGCGGCCCAGTTGGAGCCGTGGTCGCCGCCGCGGACGTAGACGACCCAGCTCCCGTCCGGCGTGATGTGGAGCTGGGTCAGCTCCTGGCCGTCGTCCGCCGTGTAGTGCGTGAGCTGGCGCGGGATCCAGTCCGGCGCACCGGCCATCCAGATGTTGCGGACGCCGCGCTCGTTGAGGACCCAGGCGACGACCGGCCACTTGGGTGAGGCGACCAGCTCGGACGGGTACGGGTAGCCGCGCACCTGCTCCAGGGTGAACTGCTGGGCGGCGGCGGGCACGGCGAGTAGGCTGAACGCGAATGCAATGACGAGGCGGCGCATCGGCGGCTCCGGTGTCGGCTGCACGGGACTCTCCAAGCTAGCCGACGGATCCGCTGCCGGAAGGCCGCATCGCCTTTCCCCACGCGGCGTGACCTTCGCGGCGCCGATGAGCACCTCCTCCGGAAGAGGCGGGTCTGGCCTCGGCGGGATGTGGCGCGCCAGGTCTTTGCAGGACGGCCAATCGAGCCCGCTCCCGAAGGCGCACTTCTGCAGCCCTGGTTTCGGGCGGCAGCATCGCGGCACTGCGCCGTGGCGGGCCTTGGACAGTGGTCACGCCGGGATAATTGATTCGGCACCGAATCAATGCGCGAGGCGGGCGGCGAGCCGATCGAATCCCGCCACCGGCACGGTCGCACGCGTCTGCAATAGAATGCTCTTGTGCGGGCCAGGCGCGGGTCCCAGGTTGGCGTCACTTGTGAGATTCCTGCGTGTTCGTCACGCGACAAAGGCCGGGGAAGCGATTCCCCGGCCTGTGTGTTTCCTAGCCTGATCTGCGGAACTAGTGGCTGGCTGAGTCCGCCTGGCTGGCCCGGGTGAAGATGTTGATCACCCCGGCGCGCCCTTCCTCGCCGTAGAGCCCGACGGCGGCCTGCCCTTTCACCACCTCGATCCGGACGATCTGCTTGGGGTCGAGCTAACTCAGCGCGGTTGCCGTCGGCATGCGCTTGCCGTCTACGAACACCAGCGTGCTGCTCGGCAGCACGGCGTCCGCCTGCGCCTCGGCGAAGGTGCGCTGGGCGTCGGGCCCGGTCAGCGCGTGACGGCCTTCGCAAGCCACGCCGGCGAGCGCGGGCACGGTGAGCAGCGCGAACATGGTCGAAGATTTCATACGGACCCCCTGAGTTGACTCCTATTCGGCCTGGAGCGCCTGGCGCGGGTCGGCGCGCGCCGCGGCGCGGGCCGGGATGATGGATGCCACGATGGCGGCGAGAACCAGCGCGAGCGCGGCCACGCACAGCGCCAGCGGATCGCGCGGCGAGGTCTGATACAGCAGCGGCGCGACGTATCGCCCGCCAAGAAGGGCCAGGACCAGGCCGAGCAGGAGTCCCGCAGCCGCGTAGCCGAGCGTCTGTCCGAGCACCAGCCGCACCAGATTCGGCGCCCGCGCGCCCAGGGCCACCCGGATGCCGAACTCGTGGCCCCGCTGCGTCACGCTGAACGCAACCACGCTGTAGACACCGAGCATGGCCACCAGGACTGCCAGGCCCGCGAACATGGCGAACAAGGTCAGTCCCTGTCGGAGGGTGCGGAACTGCGGGTCCACTACATCTCGCAGGGTCCGGACCGCGCTCGGCGAGCGCACGCCCGCCACCGACGCTACGATGGCGCGGATCATTGGAAGGAGCGCCCGCGGCGCCTCGCACCGCACAATCAGTGAGGCGCCGCCGATGGTGCTCACCGCGCGCGCCAGGGGTATGTAGTACGTCAGGCTCGGCGTTCCATCCCGTAACTCCCATCGCACATCCCTCACGACGCCCACGACCGGCGTGCAGTCCGTCGCGCCGCGGCCCAAATAGAGACACTTACCCAGAGGATTCGCGCCGGGCCAGAGCGCGCGCGCCATCTCCTCGCTGATGACCGCCTCGCGAGGGCCCCCTGGTCCCTCGTCAGCGAACAGGCGGCCGCGCTGCAGTTCGAGGCCGGTGGCGGCGAAGTAGCTGCGTGTCGCCTCGACGATGGAAGGCCCGCCAAAGGGACCGCGGGCGCGTGGCAGCGAATCAACATCCTGCGCCCGTAGGGCCACGAAGCCCTCGCCCCACAGCGGCGCCGAGCTCGCCGCCGACACCGCCGTCACCCCGCGCAACGCGGCGACGCGGTCCTCTACCTGCTCGTACACGGCGGGGAGGACAGGCTTCTGCTGATCGGGGTTCCATTCCTGGAGGTCGGCGATGATCACGTGGTCAACGTCGGGCCCGAAGTCGAACGCGCGCGCCCTTTCGAAGCTACGGACGTACAGCGCCATGCCGGCCAGGAGGACGACCGACAGCGCCCCCTGCGCCACGAGCAGCACGCCTCGGCCTCTCACCCGACCGAGGCCCTCCGTCCGAGCGCCCGCTTTGAGAGCGGCGATGGTCTCCGGACGCCCCGCCAGCCACCCAGGCACGAGCCCCGCCAGGAGGCCGAGTGCGAGGCTCACGCCGATCGTGACCAGGGCCACTCGCAGGTCCACGACTGGCACCGCCCAATCCGCGCGCAACAACAGCCCCCTCAGAAGCTCGCCGCCCCCAGCCGCCATGAGGGTCGCCACGCCGCCGGCCAGCAGCGCGAGCGCCGCGCTCTCGAGCGCGATGGACCACAGCAGCCGCCCGCGACTCATGCCCAGCACGAGGCGCATCGCCGTCTCGCGCCGCCGCCGCAGCGCGCGCAGGAGCAAGAGCCCTGCGACGTTGGCAATTGCGATCAGCGCGAGCAGCACAGCGGCGCCCGCGACCACATAGGAGAGACTGATGCTCGTGCCGGAGCCGGCGGCCGCCCGCCCTGGCACGATCGAGCGAGCGGTCACCGCCGTGTACTTGCCGCCAACGCTGCGATCCTCCGGAGCGTTGCGGAGGCTGAGGAGCCCCTCGGCGACGGCCTGCGCCGCGGTACGTCCGGGCGCCGCACGTGCGATCATCTGCCAGGAGAAGTTGTTGTCTCGCCACCCCGAGCCGAACGCGGTGGCTGCTGCCTTTTCCGCCGGAAGCCAAACGTCCACCCGCTCGGGCGCCGGGCCCGAGAAGCCGCGCGGCGCCACGCCGACGATGGTGTACGTGACCCGCACCTGGCTCAGGGTCTTGCCCAGGACGTTCGGGGAGCCGCCGAGCTGGCGCTGCCAGAATCCATAGCCGATCACGGCGACCGGTGGCGCCGTAGGGGTGGAGTCCTCGGGCAGGAAGAAGCGTCCAAGCAACGGTTGCACGCCGAGCACACGGAAGTAGCCGACCGACGTTTCGACCGTCTGCGGGCGCACCTGCTCGGGGCCGTAGGAGGTGGTCATACCTGAGGGTTCCGTGTATGCGGCAGTGGCGGGTCCGATCCCATCTGCGAGCAACCGGAACTCGCGCCACTGCATCCTACCGCGCGTCACATCCGAGCCGAAGTGGCTTGGGTGGGTGATGTACGGAGAAAAGAGCCCGCCCGGATCGCGGACCTGATCCGGTGCTCGCAGCAAGAGCCTGTCCAGGATGCCATACATGGCCGCGGCGGCCCCCATACCGAGACCGAGCATCAACACGACGGTCAGCGTGAAGGTGGGCGTTCGCCGCAGCGACCGGAGCGCCAGACGCAGGTCCTGACCGAGCCGGTCGAGCCAGAGCGCGCCCCAGGACCCCCTCGTGACTTCTTTCACCAGCGTCGCGTTCCCGAACTCCCGCCGCGCGGCGTAGGCCGCCTCACGCGGCGACTCGCCGCGAGCCTCACGCTCGCGGGTCGCCATCGCGAGGTGGCCCTGGATCTCCTCGTCCAGCTCCGCCTCCCGGCGGCGCCGGCGCCAGAACCAGGTCACGGCTCGCTCTCCGGCAACGCCTTCATCAGCCCTGCGATCGCCTCCGAGATCTGCGCCCAGCGCGACCGCTCGGCCGCGAGCTGCTTGCGCCCGCGATCCGTCAGGCTGTAGACCCGCACCCGCTGCTTGTTCTCGGAGAGCTGCCACTCGGCCCGGATGTACCGCTGCCGCTCCAGGCGGTGCAGCGCCGGGTACAGCGACCCGGTGTCCACCTGGAGCACGTCCTTCGACCCGGCGCGGATCAGCTGCGAGATACCGTAGCCGTGGCGCGGGCCCCAGCGCAGCGTCTGGAGGATGATGAGGTCGAGCGTGCCCTGCAGCAGCTCGATGCGGGAGAGGGGACGTTCCTTGCTCGCCATCGCCGTCGCTCCGGGAGCATGTAGACGGTCTACATCCTAGGCTGTAGAGTGCCGACCCCCTGCCGCGCTGTCAAGCCAGAACGGCGCCGAAGCCCGCTCCCAATCGCCGGCGGCCTTGCCGGACTCCAGTGCACGGCCGGCCGACACGGGTTGACGCGTCCGGCTTGCACGTCTTACATTGCATGACATGAAGACAGCAGCCTTGACGATCCGCCTGGATCCGGACCTGCAGAGGCAGCTGGGGCGCCTAGCGCGGCGCACCGGCCGCAGCGTGAGCGAATTGGCCCGAGAGGCGCTGCGCCGCCAGATCGCGCTCGCCCAGTTCGCCGATCTGCGGCGCCGCATCATGCCCCTGGCCGAGGCGCGTGGCTACCTGACCGACGACGACGTCTTCCGCGACGTCTCTTGAGGGTTTGCTTCGACACCAACGTCCTGGTCAGCGCCGTCGCCACCCGTGGTATCTGTGCCGACCTGATGAACCTCGTGCTCGCCGAGCACGAGATGGTGCTGGGTGAGACGGTTCTCTCGGAGCTGAAGCGAGTGCTCGAACGTAAGGTGCGGGTGCCCAAGGCCACGACCGCCGAGCTCGACGCATTCCTGCGCCAGCGGGCCACCGTCATCTCCGCGTCCCGTCGGGCGCCGGAGGACGCGCTCGACGCCGCGGACGCGGCCGTGCTGGCCGAGGCCGCCGCCGGTGCCGACGTCCTCGTGACTGGCGACCGGCAGCTCCTGGAGCTGCCGCGCCCTCCGATTCGCATCCTGTCACCGCGGGGGCTGTGGGACCTGTTGCGCACGACTCCCTGAAGACTGCGGCTTACCCGTCCGCCCGGAGCGCCTCCACCGGATCCACGCGCAGGGCGGCGCGCGCGGGGAACCAGGAAGCGGCAAGCGCAACGACCGCCAGCACGCCGGCAACGGCCAGGAAGGTCGCCGCATCGAGCGGCCCGACCCCATACAGCCAGCTGCGGATCAGGCGCGTAGCGGCGGCGGCTCCGGCAAGACCGATCGCTATACCGAGAAGGGCCAGGCCGAGCCCTTGGCGCACGATCATAGCAAGGACGTTCTCGGCGCTGGCGCCCAGCGCGACGCGCACTCCGATCTCGTGGGTGCGCTGCCGCACGGCGTGCGCGACGACGCCGTAGAGGCCCACTGCGGCGAGCACCAGGGCCAGACCCGCGAAGGACGCAAGCAGCGTCATCAGGAAGCGCGGCGATGCCCGCCTCTCCGCCAGCACCATGTGTACGGTTCGACCCTGGACGACATGGATCGCAGGGTCAATCGTCGCGATCGCTCGCGCCACGAACGGAAGGAGCGCTGCAGGGTCCTGCCCGCGCGCGAGGATCGTCCCCCGCGTTCCCGCGCCGACGAACGGCTGGTAGACGATCGGACGTGGCGGAGCGCCTGTCTCGCCCGGCACCCGGGGATCCGCCACGACACCCACCACCGTCGACCAGGGGTCGGCGTCGCCGAAGCGGATGCGGGCGCCGAGCGCACGGTCGGCCGGCAGGTACTGGCGAGCGAACGCCTCGCCGACCACAGCCTCGTGCGCGCTCGTATCCTCGCTGAAGGCTCGCCCGGTGAGCAGGGGGATCTCGACGGTCCGGAAATAGTCCGGAGCCACCAGGTTGATGTCCATCATGCCCGGTTTGAGGCCGGGGCCCGAGGAGCGACCATCGACGTTCAGCTCCTTCAGAATGACGCCGATGCCCCACGGAGGGAACGTCGCACTCGACGCGGCCAGGATCCCCGGTATGCCGCGCACCCGGTCCAGGACCCGCTCAAATACCTGCGAGCGCGCCGCCGGCGACGGGAGGTGCTGGGCAGGCAGCGTCAGGTCGACGGACAGCAGCCCGGTAGGATAGAGCGCCTCGTCGGCGCGCGCCTGCGCCACCAGCGAGCGCACCAGGAGTCCGGCGCAGATCAGAAGGACCATCGAGATGGCGACTTCGGTCACGACCAGCGCAGCGCGAACGCGGCGCGCCGCCGGCCGGCCTGAGGCGGCGTGCGCGGCGCCCCTGAGGGTCTCGCTCGCCTGACGCTCCGTCGCGAGCAGCGCCGGCGCGAGACCGATGACCAGCCCGGCGAGGATCGCGACACCGAAGGTGAAGCCCAGGACACCCGGATCCACACGAACCCCGGTGAGGGCCATCATCTGGATGTTGCGCGGCCGCAACGCGGCGATGAGGGGGACAGCGCGCCAAGCCAGAAACGCCCCTAAGCCGCCGCCCGCGAGCCCGATCAAAACGCTCTCGGTCAGCACTTGGCGCGTGAGCCTGCCGCGGCCCGCGCCGATGGCGGTGCGGATCCCGAATTCGCGCTGCCGCGACCAACCACGGACCAGTTGCAGGTTCCCCACATTCGCGCAGGCGATGAGCAGCACGAGGCCCGCGGCTGCCATGAGCAACGCGAGCGTATGCCGATATCCGTGCTCGAAATCGTCGCGCACCATCACCAAGTTCGCGGCCACCGAGTGCGGCCCGCTTAAGCCGGGGTCGTCGGCTGGAATGGTGCCCAGGTCGCGCGCCGCCTGCTCGGCCTTCACACCCGTGCGCAGTCGACCCAGGGCGCCCACACGCGCCGTGCCGGCGTCCGGGAGAAGCGGCACAAAGACCTGCGGCTGATCGCTGAAGTAGAAGAGGGCGATGCCGAAGTCCCGGGGCATGACGCCGATCACCGTGTAGGGGTGCTCGTCGAGTGTGATGTCGCGCCCGAGGACTCCGCGGCTCGCCCCGAAGCGACGCCGCCACACGGCCTCGCCGACCAGCGCTACGGGCGGCGAGCCCGATCGCGCGTCTTCCGAGGTGAACGGCCTGCCCAGCAGTGGCCGCACGCCCAGGAAGGGCAGCAGGGCCGGCTCGAGCGCAACGCCGCCCACGAGCTCCGGCTCCCCGGCATCGTTCAACATCCACTGAGCCCTCGTGAATTCGACGATGCCTTCGAGGCTCCGGGTGCCGGAACGCCAGGCGTCCACGACGTCCCGCGTCGGCATCATCGACGCTTGCCCGCGCATCGCCAACTCATCAACGGCCACCAACCGGTCCGCATCGCGATACGGCAAGGGCTTCAGCAGGATATCGTGCACCGCGCAGTAGATCGTCGCCGTCGCGCCGATGCCCAGGGCCAATGTGACCACCGCCACGAGCGCGAACCCGGGCGAGCGGCGGAACTGCCGACCTGCAAACCGGAGATCCTGTCCCAGGTCGGCCAGCCACTCGCGCACCCGGCTCCGCACGACGGCGAGCCGCTCGAGCGACCGGCAGAAGGCCTTGAGCTCGTCCACGTCCCCGAAGCGGCGCAGCGCCTCGGCGCGCGCGTCCTCCAGCGACATGCCGCCCGCTGCTAGCTCCTCGGCTCGCATCTCGAGGTGGAATCGCACCTCATCGTCTACGTCACGCCGGATATGCGCGAGCGTCCGGAAGGGAAAGCGGAAGAGCCGCTGCACCCCCCGTGGCAGCCTCGGCATCCGTGACTCAGACACCGCGGCCTCCTAGCGCGCCAGGAAGGTCCATACCAACACGACGCCGCAGGGGCTCAAGGGGTCTTCATACCGCCCGAGGAACGCGGACGGACGAGGATAGACCTCGACCACGGCGACCTGCTGGGGCAACAGCTCAGCGAGCTGCTGCTCGTCCGCGAGGTATCCGTCAATGTAGACCTTCATCCGGCAGGGGCCCCCGCGGATACTGTAGACAGGACGCGTCCAAAGCGTGAACCGGTCCGGGGGACCCTCCACCCACACCGATGGGATACCCTGGAAGATGGACGACATAGAGAACCGCTGGCGGATCTCCGACATGCCAAAGACATAGCCGAACCCCGCCAGGCGCCGCAGGTTGATCTCCTCCATCACGGCCGACATCTCCGGCGCCGCCGTGACCCGGATCGTGTCGAGAACGGTGGCCTCCTCCAGCGCCACGTCCACCCGCGTTGTGTCCCGGTTCCGGATGTCCACCTGCGAGCGCCAGGCGAAATACCCCACCTGGCGGACCATCAGCATCCTGGACCCGGAGGGGAGGTCGTGCAACTCGAAGCGGCCCACGCCGTCCACCCGCGCTGTGTCTGCCACGTCGTCCAGCGTGGCGACGGCGCCGGGCAACACCCCGCCCCGCTCCCCGCGGACGGTGCCGATTACCGTCGCCAGACCGCGGCTGGTCCGCGGCGCGGCCGAATCAGGCTTCGCCGCTTCGCCCTCGCGGCTCACCGAGAGGTCCCGACGCACGATTCCACGGGTATTCACGAGCACGTCCACGACGCCGCTGGAGAAGGGGTCGGCCATCGCCTGCGCCGTCACGAGAAACTCCACCGGAGCGCCACACACGTAGTAGTTGCCGAGCGAGTCCGCCCGCACCTCAATGCCGACACGATCGGGCCGCCAGCGCCCTCCGGAGTCCCATCGCACAGCCAGCCAAAAGACGGCTGCGCGGGCGCCGGCCAGGCGCTGGCCTGTCTCCGCGTCGCGGATGGTGCCGTAGACGATGCCGCTGTCCGCCAAGGCTCCCTGCGGCGCTCCGCACGCGGCGCGCCAGTACGTGGCGTGGGAGGGCACGCCCAGCGGAAGGGGAGTCACGCCCCTCGCGGGCACCGTCACGGGGAATGCGAAGCTGGAGAGCCCGACCGAATCGAGCGCCGGATGCCAGAAGGTGACGACCTGATGGCCGGCAGGGACACTGTCGAGGACGTAGCGGCCGCGCCGGTCCGTCTCAGTGCTCGGCGTGCCTCTAAGCAGGGCGACGTGGGCACCGGCCAGCGGGGAGCCGAGCAGGCTATCAACGACCGTGCCGCGGATCGTCCCAAAGCCGGAGTCCGGGGAGGATGGTGCGCCCTGCGACGCCGCCCGGGGGGCCGCAGCCGCAAGCGCCGCCAACACTGAGCCCAGGCGTACCGCCGCGCGGAGCCCGTAGCCCGATGCTCCACCTGGTCCGTCACGCGCGAGGGCTCGCATGATGCCTGCTCGCCTCTGCCCTAGCTCGACTCGAGGACGCGCGCGGCCGCCGCCGAGAAGCGGCGAAACGTCTCCGCCTCGGCCAGCAGGATCTTCCGGCCCTTGGGGCTCAGTGAGTAGTACTTGGCCCGGCGGTTGTTCTCGGACAGGCCCCACTCGGACCGCACTGCCCCGCTCCGCTCGAGCCGGTGCAGCGCCTTGTAAAGCGCTGCATCAACGATCTCCAGCTCGCCCTTGGTGCGCTCTTCGATCCACTTCGCGACGGCGTACCCGTGCATCGGTCCCCACGACAGCGTCTTGAGGATGAGCACATCGAGGGTGCCGTACAGGAGGTCGCTGGGGTGACGTGGCATCGGCTCTCCACTAACCCGGTTAGTGGAACCTGCCGATCGGCGACCCGCGCGTCAAGACTTCGTGCGGCCCGAAATCAGATCCTTCGCCTCGGCCATCGGGATGCCGCGCTGGGTGAGGGTGAAGGTGCCCTTCTCCCGGATCTCTTTGGCCGCCTCGAGGAACGCGCCCAGCGCCACGCGGCTCAGAGCCGCGCCGACGCTGATGCGGCGGACGCCCATCGCGGCCAGCTCCGCGACCGAGAAGGCCGACGTCTTGAGGCCCATAACGACGTTGACCGGCTTCTTCACCGCCGAGCACACGGCGCGGATCTGCTCGGCCGTCACCAGGCCCGGCGCGTAGAGACAGTCCGCACCCGCCTTCTCGTAGGCCTGGAGGCGCTTGATGGTGTCGTCCAGGTCCGGCCGCCCGTGCACGAAGTTCTCGCAGCGACCGACGAAGACGAACGGGAACGGGAGCTTGTGCGCAGCCTCGGCAGCCGCTGCAACGCGCTCCACGGCGTGCTGGAGGTCGTAGATCGGGCGCTTCGGATCGCCCGTCCCGTCCTCGATCGAGCCGCCGACCAGGCCCGCGCCGCCCGCGAGCCGGATCGTCTCCGCCGCCGCCTCGGGCGACTGCCCGAACCCGTTCTCGAGATCCGCCGCGACGGGGAGGTCCACCGCGTCCACGATCGCATTGGCGTTGGCGAGCGTCTCTTCGCGCGTCACCGCCCCCTCGCCGTCGCGCTTGCCCACCGTGAACGCCAGGCCGGCGCTCGTCGTCGTGAGCGCCTCGAAGCCGAGGCCCTCGAGGATGCGCGCCGTCCCGGCATCCCAGGGGTTCGGGATGACGAACGCTCCTGGGCGGGCGTGGAGCGCACGGAAGCGCTCGCCTTTCTCCTTCTGAGTCGGGCGCACGGGAATCTCCACCGGGGAATTGTTCTTCGACATCTACTGCCGCGCTGCGCCGGCCGCGGCGACCAGGTCGCGCAGCGCCGGCACCACCGTGAGCCGCAGGTTCGCCTTGGGCTGCGCCGCCCGCGCGATCAGCGCCGTGCGGTCCGTCACCCAGCCCTGGGGCGCTTGTGTCCCGGCCGCGAGATAGGCCAGCGCCTCCAGCCCCGCCTGGCCGAGACCGGCCAGGTCCATCGCCACCGGCAGGACGTCGCTCACCAGCGGCGAGCGCTGGGCCTCAGCCGCGATCGCCTGCCCCGCGTCGCGCCAGTCGCCGAAAGTGCGCTCGAGATCCCCGCGATAGGCACCGTAGCGCGGCGCATCCGCCAGGAGCGCCTTGATCTCGCTCGCCACCTCCCGCCCGCCCGCGGGGTCCGGCACCGCCGCGTCCGAAAGCGTCGTGAGCGGGATGTACTGCATCAGGGTCTGACTCGCGAAGCGGTGCATCCCCAGGCTCGTCGGCGACGCCACGCCGAGCAGCACTTCCAGGGGCCGCCGGTCCAGCCCCGGCACGAGCCGGCTCAGCATCCGCGCAGCATGGCTCGTGGTCGAGATCCCCAGCTCCTCCAGCTCGTCGCTCACGATCGCCAGCCGCCGATACATGTCGTCCGGGTCAACAACGGTCTTGGGCGACCAGAACCGCTCGGCGATCGCCGCCGTCCGCGGCCAGATCCGCGAGTCGATCGTCTCCGGCGTGATCACCTCGCCCCACATGCACGCCTCGCCGCCCAGCACCAGGCGAGCCTGGTCGGGCGTCAGCCCCAGGCTGTCCGGCAGCGGGTCCACGCGGTAGTAGTCCGCGGCCGTGGCCATCGCGTCGAGGTAGTAGCCGCTCGAGAGGACGCTGCTGTAGCCCTCCCGCGCCGCTGCGGCGAGCGAGGCCACGCCGCGCCACGACTGGATCACGATACTCTTCGGCAGGTCGGGGTGCAGGATCTCGTCCCACCCCACCATCCGCTTCCCGTGCTTCGCCAGGATCTGCAGCAGCCGCTGGTTGAAGTACGCCTGGAGCGCCGCGTTGTCCGCGATGCCGTGGCGCCGCATGAACCCCTGGATCTGCGGATTCGCGCTCCACTGCTTTCCGTTGTTCTCGTCGCCCCCCACGTGCCAGTACGCGTCGGGGAAGAGCGCGGCCATCTCGCCGATGAATCCGTCGATGAACCGGTAGGTCTCCTCGCGCGTCGGATCGAAGACGGGGTCGTGCACACCGAAGGCGCGCGCGAGCGTAAACGGGCCGGGCCCGCTCGCGTACTCCGGGTAGCCGACGAACCAGCTGGTGGCGTGCCCCGGCATGTCGAACTCGGGCACGACCCTGATGCCGCGGCCCTTCGCGTACGCGACGATCGCGCGGATCTGGTCCTGCGTGTAGTACTGGCCGTCGCTGCCCATCTCCTGGAGCCGCGGGTAGCGCTTGCTCTCGACCCGGAAGCCCTGGTCGTCGGAGAGGTGCCAGTGGAGGACGTTCAGCTTGACCGCCGCCATCGCGTCGAGGTTCCGCTCGATCACGGCCGGCGGCTCCCAGTGGCGCGAGACGTCGATGAGCAGCCCGCGCCAGGGGAACCGCGGGCGGTCGTGGATCGTCACCAGCGGCAGGTACCAGCCGGAGGCGTCGCCTTGGGCGAGCTGGAGGAAGGTCTCGAGCCCGCGCAGCGCGCCCACCACCGTCGGCGCCTCGAGCCGGACCTGCCGCGCGCTCACGGTCAGCGCGTACGACTCGTCCTCGTCCACGCCCTGCACCGCTTCGCCGGGCCCGGACACGTGCACCGCGAGCTGGACGGCTCCCGCGCTCTCGGCCGCGACGGATTCGCGCGGCAGGATCAGCCCGGTGCGCCCCTCCAGGCGCCGCATCGTGCGGCTCATCGCCCGCACGAGCCTGAGATCGGTGTACCCAGTGGACGCGAAGGTGAACGTCGAGTCCAGGGCCAGGCGCCCGGCCTGGACCGAGAGGGACTCGGGCGCCGGCAGGACGTTGGAGCGCCACGCCGGCCCGGCGACCACCATCGCGCCGCCCGGCAGCTGCTGCGCCGCGAGCGGCGCCGCAGCGAGAAGCGCTAGGAGGAGACCGCCAGCGACTGTCCGGCGCTCACCGTGACCGGCGCGCCGAAATCCAGCGCGCGATACCCGCTGTCGTCCGAAACCGTGCACGAAATCCTCCTGCCATCGAGCCGCGCCGTCAGGGCGCGGGAACGCAAATTGAGGCGCAGCCGCCGGAACGTCTGGTCTCCCGAGCGGCACGCAAGTTCGAACCGGCGGGCGGTCTGCGTGAACTCGCCCCACGCCGTCGCGCTGGCCCACGGCGCCCGGACCTCCGGCACCCGGATCACAGGCGCCACCGTCAGCACCGACGCGGGCGCGTCCACCTTGAAGCCGGTCGCCGAGAGCAGCGTCGCCCAACTGCACATTGCGCGATAGTAGTGATCGCCGCACTCCACGTGGTTCCAGATCCGCCCCGCGCGCGCGTAGCGGTCTCCGACGGCGCGCACCACCGCCACACCCTCCTCGACCAGCCCGAAGTCCATCATCATCGAGGCGATCGCGTACTCGACCCCGGTCCAGTTCCCCGACTGCTGCGGGTTCTCGTACGCCGGGAAGCGCGCCTGCGCGCCCGCCGGGTACGTCGCGTTCATCAGCCCCTGCTCGGCGGAGAAGTTGTGGCGCACCACCGCGCGGAGCGCCGCGACGATCCGCTCGCGCGGCAGGCTCTGCCCGAGCCCCATCAGCTGCGTGTACCACTCCCCCGAGAGCTGGTCCGTCATGCAGCACTCGTCGCGCCGGTCGCCGTCCACCCAGAGGCTGTAGTACTCGCCGTTCCAGAGCTTCGCGTCGTAGGCCAACGCGCCCTTCCTCAGGATCTCGCGCCACCGCGTCGCGCTGGCGTCGTCCCTCATGTCCTCGGCCAGCCGCACGCCCGCCTTCAGCCCCGCCAGCCAGAGGCTCGCGATGTACGACGGGATCCCGGAGAAGTCCCACTGGTCGTAGGTGTTCCGGCGCGTGTCGTGATCGGGGAGCCCGTCGCCGTCGGAGTCCAGCAGGGCGGTGTTCTCGATGGCCTTCTGCACGTGCGGGTACATCGCCTCCAGATAGGCGCGGTCCCCGTTCCAGAGCCAGTCGCGCGTCACGATCAGGACGAACTGCGGGTTCATGTCCACCCGGTCGAATCCGTTGTCCACCGACGAGAAGTCGGGGGTGAAGAAGTGCGGGATCCGCCCGTCGGCGCGCTGGAACGCGGCGCTCATGGACATCTGCGTCTGCTGCAGCTCCGGGAAGAGGGCGGCGAGGCTGTGCGTGCCCTGATACGACACGTCCGTCGTCTCGAACCCGCAGCAGCCGAGGCCCTCCCAGACGGCGAACTTCCCGTCGCGCGTCCACCAGGTGCACTTGGCCAGCGTGCTCAGCTGCGCGCTCCACGCCTCGGCAAGCTCCGCGCCGAGCGTGCTGGCGCCTAGTACCTTCGCGAAGGCGAGCGTCTGCTCCCGGTGCTTCGCGTAGTTGCCGACGAGGAACCGGTTCACCTCTTCGGCGTCCTTGAACCAGTGCTCGTACATGTGCCCCAGCTCGGGCCCCTTGGGGCTCAAGTGGTGCGGGAAGAACCAGCCCAGGGTGAAGCGCACCTCCCGGGCTTCGCCCGGCGCGAGGTCCAGGGTGGAGCAGAGCGCGGCGTCGCCCCACGCCGCTCCCTTCCGGTCGCGCCCCGCCACCGAGTCGAGCCAGGTGCGGGCGAACTTGAGGTAGCGGCCGAGCGCGGCGTCGGAATCCATCGCCGCCCCGCCCCCCCTTCCACCCGCGCGCTCCGCTCGTACAGCAGCGCGAAGGAGGCGATCTGCCGGAGCTGGCGGGTCGCGGCCCGCTTGTCGTCCAGCGACAGCGCGTCTATCTGGTCGTCGGTGAGCTTCAGCATTCCTGCGGGCGTTGGCTGCGGCGGCAGGCTCGGCAACCGCCCGGTCTCCCGGAACGGCTGGAGGAACGACGCGAACATCCGGCGCCAGATGCCGTTCCCGACGTACTGCCCGAAGTCCCCTGCGATCCAGCTCGCCTCGCCGCCCGTGACCGAGAGGCCGATGCTGCCCACGCGTCTCCGGCGCCTGCATCTCCGCGTCGGTGCGCAGCGTCAGGTACGTCGAGTCGCCATCGCGTGTCACGTCCTGCCGCAGCTTGCGGTCGTCGGCGCCCCACGCCAGCGGGTTCCTGAGCTTCGCCGCCAGGGAGACGCTGACCTTCTTGCCCGACGTGTTCTTCACGGTGAAGGCGGCGTTGAATCCCGGCGTCCCCGACGTCCGCGCGTCGTGGGGGGCGATCGGGGAGAACATCGTCGCGCTCACCGCCACCGGCAGCGTGTGGTCGAGATAGCGCAACGTGGCCGCCGGGAAGGTGGCGTCGTACTCGATCGCCTCGACGCTCTTGGCCCAGCTCAGCGAGTAGAGGTCCTCCTGGTCG
This sequence comes from uncultured Gemmatimonadales bacterium, assembly GCA_963835535.1. GTDB lineage: Bacteria > Gemmatimonadota > Gemmatimonadetes > Gemmatimonadales > JACORV01 > Fen-1245. The sequence continues at coordinate 880,023 of CAWIFL010000005.1, read as the reverse complement.
CTGCGCGTGCCGAGCCGGCGCACCTGGGGCGTGCCGCCCTCGCTCTGGACGCGGAGGAAGAACGCCAGCGCGCCAGGATCCATCTCCGGCTGCGCACCGGCGACCGTCCCCACGCGGTTGTCGTCCGAGGCCCACTCACCGAGGTTGAAGATCATCCATTCGTGGAAGTAGCCGTCGGATCGGACCTCGACCGAACCCGTGCCGATCCCGCCGAGCGGGATCCCGCTGGCGTCGGCGACGCGGTGGGTATTGACCCGCTCCGACGTGTCCGCGGGACGTGCGACCGGCCGCGGAGCGAGGCTTGGCTGATCCACGAGGCCGCCTTCGGCCCCGACCTTCACGGGGGCCACCGCGCCGCCCAGCGCGACCGCCGCCGAGCCCAGCGCCAGCTCCTTCACGAAGTTCCTGCGGGACGACGTCTGCTTCGCCATGAGTTCTCCCTGTATCAACCGAGCGTCGCCAGGACCACGATCCCGGAAAAGACCGCCACCGCGCCCGCCAGGCGGCGTGCGCCGAACGGCTCGCCCAAGAGCAGCCATCCGGCCAGCGCGGCGATCACCACGCTCACCTCGCGGATCGCCCCGGCGTAGGCGAGCGGCGCCATCGTGTAGGCGCGCAGCACCAGCGTATACGCGAACAGCATCAGCGCGCCAGCGGCGACGATCCGGAGCGCACCTTTCCGCAGCTCCTGGACGACGTGCCGGCCCCCGTAGCGGGCGAAGATCGGCGGCCCGAGCAGCACCGACGCGAGCACGAGGACCTCGACCGTGTATGGCACGGGCGCGGTGCGCCGCACGGCCACGCCGTCGATCAGCGAGTAGACGGAGGTGCAGAGCGCCACGCCGAAGGCCGCGATGACGCCCCGCGAGCGGAACTGCGGGCCGCTCCACCGCCACCAGACGTCGCCGCCACCGACCGGCACGAGCCCCACGACGATCAGGAGCATGCCTGCCCCACCGGCCACCGAGGGCACCTGGCCGAGCAGGACGATGGTCCAGATCGCGAGGAAGGCCGGCGCCGAGCCGCGCGCCAGCGGATAGACCTGCGAGAAATCCGCCTGCCCGTACGCGTACGCCAGCAGGAGGTAGTAGAGGCACTCGACAACGGCGCTGGCGGCGACGAACAACCACATCCCTCGCGGCACCGGTGAAGCGATGAGCGCCGGGAGGAAGAGCAGCGAGCCGACCGTCAGCGCCAGCCAGGTGACGAGGAGGCGGTTCTCGGCGCGCTTGAGGAGCAGGTTCCACGCCGCGTGCATCGCGCCCGCGGCGACCAGCAGACTCAGCGCGAGCGCACTCAGGCGACCGGCTCGGCTTCCAGCGTCAGCACCTCGAACGGTTGCAGAGTGAAAGCGTGGGGCGCGCCCGCCTGAAGTCTCACGGGCATCTTCCCGCGGTCGGCAGCCCACGGGCTCCGCGCCGCGAACGCGCCCGGCGCGTCCGCCGGCAGCTCGAAGGCCGCGCCGACGTCCAGGGTCAGCGCCTGCGCCCTGTCGCTCGGATTCCTGAGCACCAGGATCCCGCCCGCCGGCGACCACGCGGCGTGCCCGTACGGCTCCAGCGCGAACGGGTCCCCGCCCACCCAGTGGGTGTCCACGAGCGTCGCGGCGTTCTCCCGCGCCCACTTCGCCGACTCGGCCAGCACGTCCCAGTTGTCGGTCGTGAGCAGCGCGGGAGTCACGTACATCTCCTGCAGCTGCGTGCCGGTGCCGAAGTACGCGCGGATCTCCGCGTCGAAGTCGTTCCCCGGATCGCTGTGGAGCCTTTCCGCCTGCTTCGCGTAGATGAGCCCGTGCAGCATCAGCGAGTTCAAGGGGAAGAGCGGCCCACGGGCCGCGACGTTGTGGAAGGTGTCGCCGTCGCGGTAGGTGATCCACCGCTGCCGATCGGTCCCGACGCCGGCGTAGCCGTCGTCCTCGCCGCCGCGCCAGATCGAGTCCGCGTACCGGAGCCAGAACGGCGATGGGAACGTGCCGGTCGTGAGGTTGACGTACAGGTCCGGCTTCTCTGCGCGCAGCTCGCCGATCAGGTGGATCATCGCGTCGAAGTCGGAGTCGAACTGGCTCCCGGGGATCGCGTTCCGCACGTTCCCCGTGCCGTCGAACTTGAACTGGTTGACGCCGTAGGTCCGGATCATGTCGAGGCAGACCTCGCGGAACCGGGCGAAGTACTTGGGCCCCGACAGGGCGAAGCCGCCCTGGTTGGTCTCGAAGCCCTGCTCCTTCCCGTACTGCAGCCGCTCCTGCCGCGCCTGCCCGTAGCCGCCCCACGGACTCATCCAGACGCCCGGATGGGAGTCGTAGCGTGCCGTCGCCTCCTTGAGGGGAGTGAAGCCGTGCGGGAAGCCGGAGTTGAAGTGCCAGAGGGTCCGGTGGTCGTCCCACCCGTCGTCGAACAGGAACGAGTCGAGCGTGACGCCGCGCCTGACGTGCAGCTCCTGGCCGTACGCCTCGATCACGGCCAGCGCCGAGGCCTCGTCGAACGGGTTCCCGTAGCCGATGTCGTACCACGAGTTGTAGTGGAGGAAGGTGCGGTACGGATGCGCCCGCTCCCGCTCGACGTACGCGAGGAAGTCGCGGCGGAACTGCCCGGGGCGCGTCGTGCCGATCACCGACGAGTACTCCGGCGCCGTGCCCGGCCGGATCGGCAGCTCGCGCGGCAGGGCCGAGCGCGCGCGGGAGCCGCCCACCGCGCTCTGGGAGAGCGGGTGCTCGAAGCCGAGGTACAGGTTGCCGGCGATGATCGGCGAGCCCCGCACCTGGCCGTCCACGACGGCGCCCCGGAGGTCGAGGTCCACCAGCGCGATCTCGCTCACCGCCAGGTCGCCGCCGGTGGCATGGATCACCACTTCCTGCCGCACGTAGGTCGAGCCGTCTCGAAGGATGCCGCGCCAGTCCACGCGCAGCCGGCCGCCCGGATCCACGAGGGTGACGGTGACCTGCTGGCCGCCCAGGCGCTCCACGTAGCGCGAGGCCCCTGCTTTCCCCTCCAGGCGCTCGACGCGCGGGGCGCCTTCGACCGTGAGGTCGGTCGCGCGCACCGTTCCGCCGCCCTGAAGCACCAGGACGAACGCGTCGGGAGGCAGCGTGATGGTGGTGTGATTCCGCCGGTCCTCGAACCACAGCGCCTGGAAAGCGTTCGCGCCGACGGCCCACGCGGCGACGACCGCTTCGTTCGCGAGCGTGAAGGCGCCGCTCTGCGCGAGGAACCGCGCCCGGCCTGCGTCGCCGGTCACGCGGGCGGACGTCAGGTCGCCGAAAAGCCGGGGGAGCGCCGCGGCGCTCGCCCCGAGGAGCGCGGCGCGCTCCACGAAATCGCGGCGGGTGATCATTCCTTGACCACCTCTCCGCCCTTCATCACGAACTTCACGTTGCGCAGGACCGAGATGTTCTGCGTGGGATCGCCGTCCACCGCGATCAGGTCGGCCAGGAGCCCCGGCGCGACGCGGCCGCGGTCGTCGAGCTTCAGGATACTCGCGTTGCCGGAGGTGGCGGCGATCAACGCCTGCCCCACCGGCATCCCGTAGGCCACCATGATCTCCAGCTCCCTGGTGTTCTCTCCGTGCGGGAAGACGCCGACGTCGCCGCCGAAGCAGATGGGCACGCCGGCCGCGAGCATCTCGCGGAACACCTCCCGGCTGTGCACGATCGCCGGCGGCTCGGGATCGACGCCCTTCCTCCACCCCGCGTACTGGGTCACGGCGTCGGTCGCCGCCACCGTCGGGCAGATGCCGATCCCCTTCTCCGCCACCAGGCGGAAGACCTCCGGCGTGCCCTCGGTCGCGTGCTCGATCGTGGTGACGCCCGCCAGCGCGGCCCGCCGGACCGCCTCCGCCGAGTACGCATGCACCGACACGTGGCGCCCCGCGCTCGAGGCGACCTCCACGATCAGATTCATCTCCTCCTGCGTGAAGGTCGGCTCCGTCGCGCCGTTCGGTCCCCAGCGGTAGTCGCCGTAGATCTTCACCCAGTCGGCGCCGCGCCCGATCTGGTCCCGCACCACGCGGATCAGGTCGTCCTGCCCTCCCGCCGCCTCGGCGCCGAAGGCCAGGTCGCGCTCCGGCGCGCCCTTGGGGCCGTAGCTCCCCTGCGCCACGATGGCGCGCGTCGCCACCAGGAGGCGCGGCCCGGGGATGATCCCCTGCCGGATCGCCTCGCGGAGCCCGACGTCCGTGTAGCCCGCGCCCTCGGTGCCGAGGTCGCGCTCCGTCGTGATGCCCGCCATGAGCGTCGTGCGCGCCGCCACCGTGGCGCGCGCGACCCGGAGCCCCAGCGGCTCGTAGAGCACCTGGTCGTTCCAGCTCCGCTCGTTGTACGGATGCAGCAGCAGGTGCGAGTGCCCCTCGATCATCCCGGGCATCAGCGTCAGGCCGCGCAGCTGGATGACGCGGGCACCCGCAGGCCGCGTCACGCTTCCCGCCGGGCCGGCCGCGACGATCCGGTCGCCGGTGACGACCACCTCCCAACCGCTCTGCAGCTGGAGGGTCGCGCCGTCGAAGACGCGTGCCGGCACCAGCACCACGCTGGCCGGCGGCGCGACGGGCGCCCGCGGCGTCTGCGCGCCCAGAACGGCGGGCACAGCGGCACAGAGGCACAGCGGCACGGCGAGTGCTGCCGCGAGTACCTTCCCCGGGCCACCGTGCCCCCGCGCCCCAGTGCCCGCCGCCTTCAGTGCCCCCGTGCCCCCGTGCCTCCGTGCCTCCGTCTTCATATGGCCTCCCTTGTCTAGTCGCATCCGAGTTTCTTCAGCATCTCGGCCTCGCTCATCTTCACGCGCGGCCGTCCACCCGCCTTGCCGCGCTCGCTCTCGAGCGCATCGAGCTTCTTCCAGTCGTCGAAGGTGATCAGGCACGGCACGCGCTCGCGGAGCAGCCGCTCCACCGCTTCGGCGGAGGGCTCCGCGGGCTCGGCCACCTCGCCCTTTCCCAGGTCCTCGAGCATCGCTTCGGAAGTCTCCGCGGCATCGGGCTTGTTCGTGCCGATGACGCCGGAGGGTCCGCGCTTGATCCAGCCGGCGACGTAAAGAGCGGGGTTAGGGGTTAGGGGCGTAGGGGTTAGGGACGGAGAACTCACGACCCGGCCCCTGATGTTCGGAACGGTGCCGGACTTCTCGTCGAACGGCACGCCGGGGAGCGGGACGCCGCGGTAGCCGACCGAGCGGAAGACGAGCTCCACCGGCAGCTCCTCGAACCACCCGATCGGCGCCGCCTTGAGCGCGCCGTTCGGCTCCTTGACCAGGGCGTTCCGGACCAGCCGCATCCCGACTACGCGGCCTGTCGCGTCCCCGTGCAGCTCCACGGGCGAGACGAGGAAGCGCAGCGTGAGGAGCTTCGGCTTTCCGGTGCGCGCTCGCGTGGAGAACTCGCGCAGCAGCTCCACCTTCTTGGCCAGGGTGCGGTCCTGCGCGCGTATCAGCTCCGCCTGGCTCCACGGATCCACGGCGACCTCTTCCGGACGCGCGGTGACGTCGGCGCCCGCCAGCTCGCCCAGCTCCTTCACCTCGGGCGTGGTGAACGCCGCCTGCACGGGGCCGCGCCGGCCAAGGAGGTAGATCTCCCTGATCCGGCTCCGCCGGAGCGCGTCGAGCGCGTAGTCCGCGATGTCCGTCCCGGCCAGCTCCTCGGGCGTGCGGCAGAGGATGCGCGCCACGTCCACCGCCACGTTCCCGACGCCGACGACGGCGACCCGCTCGACCGAGAGATCGAAGCTGAGGTGCCGGAAGCGCGGGTGGCCGTTGTACCAGGCGACGAACTCGGTGGCCGCGTGGCTGCGGAGGAGGTCCTCGCCGGGGATGCCCATCCGCCGGTCGGTCTGCGCGCCGGTGGTGAAGCAGACCTGGTGGTAGTGGCGGGCGAAGTCGGCGAGGGTGACGTCGGCGCCGAACTCCACGTTGCCGAAGAAGCGGAAGCCGGGACGCCTCGCCACGGCGTCGAAGGTGCGGGTGACGTTCTTGATCTTCTCGTGGTCGGGCGCGACGCCGAAGCGGACGAGCCCGTACGGCGCGGGGAGCTTCTCGTACAGGTCCACCTCGACGCCGCCGGCCAGGAGCCGCTCCGCGAGGAAGAACCCCGCGGGCCCGGCGCCCACGATCGCGACGCGCCGCGGTCCTCCGGTGCCCGACGTCCCGGCCATCAGCGCTTCATCCGGTGCGAGACCCTCGGCTGGATAGCAGGACCAACTTACCATTGAGCAGTTGCGAGACGCCAAGTTGCGAGTTGCGAGAACGGGCGGGCCGCCTGCAACCTTTTCGGCCCTGAGCACGTCCTACAGGGGTAGTCGTACCATTCCCAGAACAATCCGGGAGACGGGATCGTGCGTCGCGCCATCCTCGCCGGGACCGCCCTGAGCCTCGCTCTCGCCACACTCGGCGGCACGCGTGCCGACGCGCAGAACGCCCCGCGCGACAGCGTGCGGAACAGCTCGGTGCACCCGACGCCGCCCCCACTGGCGATCGCGGCGCGCCGCACCGGCCCCATCACCATCGACGGCAAGCTCGACGAGCCCGACTGGCAGGCGGCCACGCCGGCCAGGGACTTCCGGCAGGCGCAGCCGCACGAGGGCGAGCCGGCGACCCAGCGCACCGAGGTGCGGTTCCTGTTCGACGACGACTACCTCTACATCGGCGCCCGGATGTACGACACCGAGGGCGCTGCGGGCATCCGCACGCGCCTGGTCCGGCGCGACGCCACCTTCAACAGCGACTACATCGAGATCATCTTCGACACCTTCCACGACCATCTCGGCCGCGTGGACTTCATGACGAACCCGTCCGGGTCGAAGGAGGACTCGTACGGCCCCAACGGCTCCAACCTCGATCCTTCGTGGGACGCCGTGTGGGTCGTGAAGACGCGGGTGGACTCGCTCGGGTGGACGGCAGAGTTCCGGATCCCGCTCTCCCAGCTGCGCTATCCCACGACCGACTCCACGGAGACGTGGGGGCTCCAGGTGTGGCGGCAGGAGAACCGGCTCAACGAGCTGTCGCAGTGGGCGTTCTGGCACCTCAACGAGACGGGCGGGCCGGCCAAGTTCGGGCATCTGGAAGGGCTGGCCCTGACGCGCGCCCCCGGCCGCGCGGAGCTGCTGCCGTACGTCGTCGGCCGCTCGACCAACGACCCCGGCGTCCCGCCCGCCGACCCGTTCGCGCGCTCCCGCGCCTACGACACCCGCATCGGCGGCGACTTCAAGTACCTGGTCTCGTCCAGCCTCACGCTCAACGGCACCATCAACCCCGACTTCGGCCAGGTCGAGGTGGACCCCGCGGTCGTGAACCTCAGCGCCTTCGAGACCTACTATCCGGAGAAGCGGCCGTTCTTCGTGGAAGGGAGCGGGCTGTTCGATTTCGGGAACTTCAACTGCTACAGCTGCAGCAACGTCAGCTCCGTCGGCCTGTTCTACCCGCGCCGCATCGGGCGCGTGCCGCAGGGGGCGGACAACGCGTACGCCGCGGCGGCCGACGGGGGCTACGCGGACGTCCCGGACAACACCGCCATCCTTGGCGCGGCCAAGCTGACGGGCAGCATGGCGAAGGGGTGGACGCTGGCGGCGCTCGACGCCGCGACAGCGCGGGAGACGGCCGACATCCAGGATTCGACCGGCGCGCGCTCCACCCTCGAGGTGGAGCCGTTCACGAACTACTTCGTCGGGCGCATCTCCCACGACCTGCCCGGCGGCAACTACATCCGCGCGATGGCGACGTCGGTCGAGCGGGACATCCGGGACTCCACTCTGCGCACCCAGCTCAACGCGCACTCCGAGGCCGGCGGCGTCGAGACCGACCTCTGGTGGGGCAAGCGCACCTACCAGCTGATGGCGAATGCGACGATGACCTCCGTCTCCGGCTCGCCGGCCGACATCCTGCGCATCCAGGAAGCGAGCGCGCGCTACTTCCAGCGCCCCGACCGGCGGAACGGCTCGAACGGCCTGTTCAGCGACGCGTTCGACTCCAGCCTTACGTCGCTGCGCGGCTACTCGTTCTACACGCGGCTGGCGAAGGACGCCGGCGACTGGATGTGGGAGGTACAGACGAGCGTCATCAGTCCGGGGTTCGAGGCGAACGACGTCGCGTTCAACACCCAGTCGGACCGCGTGTTCATGGGTGCGAACCTGGTGCGGCAGTTCACGAAGCCGACCGGCTTCGCGCGCAGCTCGTTCTTCATCTTCGGCGCGCAGCAGATCTACAACTACAGCCACGACCTGCTGAACCGGCAGGTGGCGGCGTACGGCCAGGTCCAGTTCCTCAACTGGTGGAGCGTCTCGCTCTACGGGCAGGCGCGGACGCGGCAGATGAGCGACAACCTGGCGCGCGGCGGCCCGGTGCTCGGCCAGGCTCCGTCGTGGTACTCCTTCGCGCAGCTCATGACCGATTCGCGCAAGACGGTGGTCCTGATGGCGCAGCCCGACCTCGGGTGCGGGGACGGCCACTGCTCGTGGGACTTGGGTATCGACGCCGTGGTCCACGCCGCGCCCAACGTCTCGGTGGAGCTCAACCCGTCGTGGGGCTACAGCACGACCGCGACCCAGTACGTCACGACCGTCCCCGACCCCACGGCGACGCTGTTCTTCGGCAACCGCTACGTCTTCGCGGACCTCGTCGAGAAGACGCTTTCGATGACCACGCGGCTCGACTGGACCTTCACGCCGGCGCTCACGCTCCAGCTGTTCGTGCAGCCGCTGATCGCCAGCGGGCAGTACACGCAGTTCAAGGAGTTCAACCGGCCGCGGTCCACCGACCGCAGCGTGTACGGCGTGGACGTCGGGACGATCTCGTATGCGAGCGGCACCTACACGGTGGATCCGGACGGCGCGGGGCCGGCGGCGCCGTTCAGCTTCGCCGACCCGAACTTCACCTTCCGGTCGCTGCGCGGCAGCGCGGTGCTGCGCTGGGAGTACCTGCCGGGCTCCACGGTCTACTTCGTCTGGACCCAGACGCGAAGCGCGAGCGACCCGTTCGGCACCCTCGAGCCGTCCCGGGACATCCAGGGGCTCGTGGGGCCGGCGCCGGAGAACATCTTCCTGGTGAAGTTTTCCTACTGGCTTGGTCTCTGACAGTTGCCAGTTGCGCAGACGCCAAGTGGTCAGTGACTTGACTCGCGGTACGTGATTTCCGTATAACCCCGCCATGCCTGCGCCCATCCTGGGGGCCGTCCGACCGGTGTTTCGCGCCCTCGCCTGCACCTTCGTCCCCGAGGCGAAGGACCTCGAGGAGCGCGGCTGGGTCGAGGCGGAGGCGATCGTCGAGATGTTCCTCGCGTCGCGCCCCGCCGCGATCCGCCGGCAGGTCGTGCTCCTGATCCGGCTGCTGAACCTGCTCCCGCTGCTGCGCTGGGGACGCCCCTTCACCGCCTTGGACGCCGAGCGGCGCCTGCGCTTCCTCGCCGCGCTCCAGGACGCACCGCTGCTCCTCGTGCGGCGCGGGATCTGGGGCCTCAGAACGATCACCTTCATGGGCTACTACGGCCGCGCCGAGGCGGCGGCCGCGATCGGCTACCGGGCCGACCGGCGCGGCTGGGAGGCCCGGTGATCGAGCGCGAGTACGACGTCGTCGTGGTCGGCTCGGGCGCGGGCGGCGGCACGGTCGCGCAGGAGCTCGCGCCGCTGGTCAAGGACGGCGTGCGGGTCCTCGTCCTCGAGCAGGGCCCGCGCCTCGCCGACCGGGAGTACACCGGCCGCGAGCTGGAGATGGCCGACGCGCTCTACGAGGACGGCGGCGGCTTCCTCACCGCCGACGGCACGATGACCCTCGCCTTCGGCCGCGCGTACGGCGGCTCGACGGTCGTCTACACCGGCACGTCGCTCGTCGCCCCGCCGCGCGTGATCAACCGATGGGCGGTCCCGGACATCGAGCCGCGGGACCTGGCGCGCCGCTGCCAGAAGTTCGCCGCGCAGAACAACGTCCACCTCCTGACCGACGACCTCGTCAACGACAACAACCGCCTCTTCGTCCAGGGGTGCGCGAAGCTCGGCTGGAAGGCCGAGCAGTTCCCGCTCAACATCCGCGGGTGCCGCGGCTCGAGCCTCTGCAACCTCGGCTGCCCCAACGCGGCGAAGATGGGCGTCCACAGGGTGCAGTTGCCAGCCGCGGAGCGGAACGGAGTGCAGGTCGTAACTCGAGCCGAGGTCTTGAGGATCGGGGATCACGCACTCTCCGTCCGCGTGCGGGCCAAGAAGGCCGGAGAGAAAGGGGCAGTGTCCGAATGGGAGCCGGGCGAGTACCACGTCCGGACGAAGGTCGTGGTGGTGGCGGCGGGCGCCGTCGGGTCCCCCGCCCTGCTGCTCCGCTCCGGCTTCGGCCGCGCCCTCCCCGCGCTCGGAGCCGGCTTCACCTGCCACCCCGCGCATATCCTCGTCGCCGAGCACGAGCGGCCCATCACCAACGACGTCGGCCACCCCAAGAGCTACTTCCTCGACCGCGCGGCCGACGAGCACTTCGTGCTCGAAACCTGCATGTACTTCCCGGTCACGACGGCGAAGAACCTCACCGGCTTCGGCGCCGACCACAGCGCGCTGATGCGCGCCTTCCCGCGGCTCCAGATGATCCTGGTCCTCGCCTGCGACAAGGCGGTGCCGGGGAACCGCGTGATGGTGGACAAGGAGGGGCGGCCGGTCGTGCACTACACCTTCATGCCGGACACCATCGAGGCGATGGTGCGTGCGACCCGCGCCTCGGCGAAGATCTTCTTCGCGGCCGGCGCGCTCCGCGTGCACGCCCCCTCGGCGGAGGCGCCCCTGATCGAACGGCGCGACGCCTCTCGAAGTGATGAGCTCATTGATGCGGCGCATTTCCTCCCCGGGAAGGTCTCGGTGAGCGCGGCCCATCTGATGGGCGGCTGCGGGATGGGTCGCGATCCGGCCGCGTCCGTGACCGACGGCTGGGGCCGCGTGCACGATCTCCCGTGGCTCCGGGTGGCCGACGCGAGCCTCTTCCCCGACTCGCTCGAGATCAACCCATACCTCACGATCATGGCGCTTGCCGACCGCGTGGCCGAGGGCATCCGCACCGAGGCGCGCGAGCTGCTCGCGGCCGGGACCGGGGCCGCCGCATGAAGCTCGGCGGCGGCGCGATCGTCGTCCGCGCGCTCGAGGACGAGGGCGTGGGCTTCGCCTTCGGCATCCCGGGCACGCACAACATCGAGCTGTACGACGCGCTGGCCGAGTCGTCGAAGATCCGCACCATCCTGGTCACCGACGAACAGAGCGCCTCGTTCGCCGCGGACGGCGTGTGGCGCGCCTCCGGAGCGCTGGCCTGCGCCAACGTCGTGCCGGGTGCGGGGCTCACGCACGCGATGAGCGGGATCGGCGAGGCCTGGCTGGACAACGTCCCGATGCTGGTCCTGGGCTGCGGGATCCGGCGCGACACGCTTAAGGCCTTCCAGCTCCACGACGTGGACCAGATCGCGATGGTGCGGGCGGTGACGAAGGCGCAGTTCCGGCCGCAGGACGGCCTCGAGCTGTACGCCACGATCCGGCGCGCGTGCCGCATCGCGCGGGAGGGGGCGCCGGGCCCGGTCTTCGTCGAGGTGCCGGCGAACCTCTACCTCTTCACCCACGACTTCCAGGAGCCGGGGCCCGGGGTCCGGGGCCCCGGGTCCGAGCCGGGCATTCCGGGCCCCGGATCCCGGACTCCGGACCCCGACGCCGTGACGCGCGCCGTCATCCTCCTGGGCCGCGCGAAGAAGCCGCTCCTCTACCTCGGCGCCGGCGCCGCGGGCGCGGGCGAACGGCTCGTCGTGCTGGCCGAGCGCCTCGAGGCGCCGGTCGCGACGACCTTTCAGGGCAAGGGTGTCTTCCCCGAGTCGCACCCGCTGGCGCTGTGGCCGGGCTTCGGCGCCGCGGCGCCGCCCTTCGCCCGCGAAGTCGCCGACGGCTGCGACGCGACGCTCGCGATCGGCTGCCGCTTCGGCGAAGTCGCGACCGGGAGCTACGGCATGGCGATCCCGCGGCCGCTGGTGCACGCCGACATCGACGCCGACGTCATCGGCCGGAACTTCCCCGCCGATGCGCCGATCGTGGGCGACGCGCGGCTGGTGGTGGAGGCGCTGCTCGCCGCCCTGCCCCCGCGCCCGGCGGACGATGCGCTGCGGGCGCAGATCCGCGCGGGGCACGAGGCAGTCGACCGCGAGTGGGCGGCGGCGGCCACGGAGCGCGTCTCGCCGTTCCGGCTCCTGCGCGCGCTGCAGGACCGGTTCGGCGGCGAGACGATCTACACCGCCGACAGCGGGAACGGGACTTTCCTGGCGATGGAGATGTTGCGGCTCGAGCGGCCGCGGAAGTTCCTCGCGCCGGTGGACTACTCGTGCATGGGGTACGCGGTGCCCGCGGCGATCGGCGCCAAGCTCGCCCGGCCCGAGTGCCCCGTCGTCGCGCTGGCGGGCGACGGCGCGTTCCTGATGACGGGCCTCGAGCTCCTGACCGCGGCGCAGCAGGGCGCGGCCGCGGCCGTCTTCGTCCTCCGGGACGGCGAGTTGGCGCAGATCGCGCAGTTCCAGGACGTGGCCCTGAGCCGGCGCACGGCGAGCGCCGTGCCCAACTACGGCCTCGCGGACATCAGCCGCGGTGTGGGGGTCGAGTGCCTCGCGCTCAGCCGCGACGAGCAGATCCCCGAAGTCCTGGAGCGCGTCGCCGCCATCACGGCGCAGGGCAAGCCGGTCGTCGTGGACACGGCGATAGACTACGGCGAGAAGACCTACTTCACGCGCGGGGTGGTGAAGACGACGTTCCTCAGGCTCCCCTGGCTGGATCGGCTGCGGTTCGTCGGAAGGGCGCTGCTCAGAAAACTGTAATCAAGGGTGTCAGGTGTCCCCGGGGTCCCCGACACCCGGCACCCGACACAGGTCCACGAACCCCACGCCCCACTCGGGGCCGCCGTTCCAGGTGAGCGGAGCCACGCGTGCCGTGGCGCCGAGTCCGAACGGCCGGCGCTACGCGCGCTCCATCAGCGCGCAGCCCGCGAACCGGTTCCACTCCCCGCGCCCCTTCCGCGTTTGAACGAACGCCATCGGGCGGAAGAGCTGGTACATCAACGGCAGGCGCTTCAGGCGGATGGCCTCCGTCCAGCTGCCGCGCCATTCCAGCTCCTCCCACCCGTGCGGCGTGAAGAAGGCGGTGCTCTCCGCCGGCGCGAACAGGAACTCGGCGTTGGACTGCGCCATCTGACGGCGCGTCCCGCGCCGCATCATCTTGAGCAGGCGCGGCGATGCGATGTCGAGCGCCCACCAGCGGAACGAAGGCTGGGCGTGGAGGTCGTCGGCGAGCGCGGCCGCCTTCTCGGCGCCGAGGTAGATCAGCAGCCCTTCCGACACGACCAGCACCTTCGTGTGAGCCGCGCCCACCCTGGCGAAGAGCGCCCTGCGCTGCGCGTCGTCGGCGAGGTCCGCCGGCTCCCACCGGAGCACGCAGCGCGGCCGCTCGGCGGAGAGCTGCTCGCGCACGTAGGCGAGCATGTCGGGGTAGTCCACGTTGTACCACGTCAGGGCCGGCGGCAGGTCGAGGCGCCAGGGGCGGGCGTCCAGGCCCGCGGCGAGGTTCAGGATCGCGTCCGCGCCCTGCGCCACGCACCGCACGACGAAATCGTCGAACACCGCCGTGCGGACGATGTGCGGCCACGCCCACGACCGTACGTTCCGCATCGTCTTGAGGATCTCGGCGCCCTTCTCCCCGGCCAGCCGGCGCGCGTAGGGATCGCGGAACAGCGCGTCGGGGCGGTCGCTTTCCATCGCGCGGTACATCGCCACCCAGCGCGCGGTGTCGGAGACGTGGGTGATGGGGCCGGAGGTCATCCTACTTGAGCCGCGCCATCCGGTCCCTGATCCGCTGGCTCAGCCGCGGGTTGCCGGCGAACTGGCGCGACAGCGCCGTCAGCGTCGCACGCGCCGAGTCGTTCATCCCCGCCGCGGCGAACACGTCCACTTTCGCGAACGCGACGCGCGCCTTCATGAAGCCCAGCGAGTCGGGCACCTGGAGAGCGTTCAGCACCGCCAGCGCCGCCTGCGGGTCCTTGCGGTCCTCGAGCAGCGACTGCGCGTACACCAGCGCGACGTTCGGGTCCCCGGGCTTCATATGCGCGAGCAGCGTGAGGAGCGTGTCGGCCTCGCCGCTGCGGTGCGCCTGCCGCGCCGTCATCGCCTGCTCGTAGAGGCCCGCGGTGAGCAGGTTCCTCACGTCGGCCGAATCGCCCGAGCGGATGCCGACGCCGCCGGCCCAATTGAACACCAGGTCGCCCCCGAGGTCCGCCGTCTTGTAGAGCGCCGCTCCGCCTGCGAGCCCCACGGCCGCCGAGGCGACTTCCGCCCAGCGCCGCCACGCCGGCCGGCCCACCAGCGCGAGCGCGATCAGCTCGATCGCGGCGATCACGAGGAACACGTTCTCCGCCCAGTGCGCCGCGTCCTCGTGGGCGTTCACCGCCCCGCCGATGCCGGGCACGCGCTCGGCCAGCTCGTGCGCCTGCGTCCCCGAGTGCACCGCCAGCACCGCCGCCAGCGTCCCGAGCAGGAGCAGCGCCGTGGCCCCCAGCCGGGTGAACTGGAGCCTGCCGGTGAGCGAGATCCAGCGCGCCACCACCCCGGTCATGAGGAACGCGACCGCAAATTCGGTGATCTGCGGGTGAAAGACCCCGATGTCGAGCATCCGTGCCGTTCCGATTGTGGTTTGGGTGTCGGGGAATATACGCGGGCCACGCGCCGGGCGCTGCCGCCTTGACGCACCCCCATCCTCCCGGCGAATCTTGCGCATGCCCAAGAACGATGCCTGGCACGAAGCCCACCCCATGCCGCACAAGGCCACGCTGGCCCAGCGGGTCGCATGGCACCGCCTGCACGCCGAGCACTGCGGCTGCGAGCCCATCCCCCCGGCGGTCATGATCGAGATCGACCGGCTCGAGCGCTCCAAGGGAAAGAAGACCTACCGCCCGCCGCGGTGACCGTAGCGACGCCGGCGCCCGAAGCAGCCTCCGCTAGCGAGCGGCCGCCCTTCGCGGGCCGCCTCGTCTGGCCGGCCGCGGCTCTGATGCTGGCGCTGCATCTGGTCACCAACCTCGTCACGCCGTACGGCATCCATCGCGACGAGTTCCTCTACTTCGCCATGGGCCAGCACCTCCGGCTCTGGCACATGGACTTCCCGCCGTTCATCGCGATCGCTTCGGAGATCCAGCGGTTCATCTTCGGCGACTCGCTGGTCGGCCTGAGGATCGTGCCCGCCGTCGCGAGCACGCTGACCGTAGTGCTCGCGGCGCTGCTGGCCCGGGAGCTGGGGGGCGGGCGCTTCGCCCAGGGGTTCGCCACACTCGCCGTCCTGGCCAACGTCTTCTTCCAGCGCGCCGGCAACCTCTTCCAGCCCGTCATCCTCGACGTGCTCTGGTGGACCCTCGGCTTCTACGTCCTGGCCCGGCTGTGCCGCGCGGAGCAGCCGGAGAAGCGCTGGTGGATCTGGCTCGGCCTGGTCGGCGGGATCGGCCTCCTCACCAAGTTCAGCATCCTCTTCTTCGGCTTCGGCGTCCTCCTGGGCCTGCTGGCGACGCCGCATCGCCGCGCCCTCCTCACGCCCTGGCCGTGGCTGACGCTCGCGCTCGCGCTGGTGATCGGCAGTCCCTCGGTCGTCGGCCAGATCACCCTGGGCTGGCCACTCGTGGGCCAGATGCGGGACCTGCGGCAGTCGCAGCTCGAGCACGTCTCCATTGCGGGGTTCTTGCTGACGCAAGTGCAGTTCGGGCCGGCGATAGTCGTCGGCGCCTGGGGAGCGGCGGCGTTGGTGGCTAGGCGCAGCCTGCGGCGATTCGCGCTGTTGGGGTGGACCTGCGTCGCGATCTGGCTGACGCTGATCGTGCTGCACGGCAAGGCGTACTACGTCGCGGGCACCTATCCCCTGCTCTTCGCGGCCGGGGCCGTCCAGCTCGAGCGGCTGCGCGGCGCGCCGTGGCGCTCGGCCCTGCGCTGGGGCGTCGCCGGCCTCGTCGCCGCGTACGGATTGCTGATCCTCCCCTTCGGGGTCCCGATCCTCGCGCCGCCGGCGATGATGCGGTACATGGCGGCCCTCGGCAAGGCAGCGGAGCAGCGCGACAACCAGGGCCACCCGCTCCCGCTGCCGCAGGACTACGCCGACATGCTGGGGTGGGAAGAGCGGGCCGCCGCGGTGGCGCAGGCCTACCACGCGCTGCCGCCGCTCGAGCGCGCGCGGGCGGTGATCATCGGCAACAACTACGGGGAGGCGGGGGCGCTCGAGTTCTACGGGCCCCGCTACGGCCTCCCGCCGGTGGTGAGCGCCGCCGGGTCGTTCTACTTCTTCGGGCCGGGGACGATTCCGGGACGCGTGGCCGTGACCCTCGGCGAGAGCGAGTCCGGGCTGCACCGGCTGTTCGATTCCGTGGAAGCGGGGCCGCACCTGGTGAATCCGATCACGGTGCGCGAGGAGCGGGACCTGACGGTGTACGTCTGCCGGGGAATCAAACGGACGCTGCAGGACATCTGGCCGGAAGAGGCGGGAAGACATTAAGGCAGGGGTTAGGGGTTAGGGACTAGGGCGCCCTCCCCTGACCCCTCATCCCCAGCCCCTAACCCCTCTAACGAAAGTCCACCGCCTGCCGAATGGTGACGGCCCAGCCCGTCGGGACCCCGCTCGAGCCGCCGAACCGCTGCGACAGCGCGATCTCTGTCACCTCGCCGCGCGTCGAGCGCGTCGAGCCGAGGCGTAGGGCCAACCCCGCGTCGCCGCCGGCGCGCGGCCGCTCGTCGCCGTACCACGCGCCGCCCCACTCGACGAACGGCGCCAGCCCCACGCCGAACAGGCCCATGAACTCCGGCGTCACCAGGAAGCGGTCCTCGGCCACCAGCCAGTAGCGGCGCGTGCCGGTGAAGACGTGGGCGCCGTAGCCGCGCGGCCCGTTGAAGTAGAGCCACAGGTCGAACTCGGTGCCCGGCGCGACGCGGCGCGCCGCTCCCCCCTCGGCGTGCAGCACCACCGTCTGCCCGGGCCACCGCTGGCTCATCAGCGTCGCCCCCGCCTCGACGCGTCCCGAGTCCGCGCCGCTCCCGTTCACCACGCCGTCGGCGTTGAGCCGCGCGAAGGCGAAGGTCTTGCTCCATGCCCCGCCGAGCTGCGCGCTGACCGCCGGCCCGATGCCGGCGCGCCCCGGCGCGTAGCCCAGGGCGCGCGGCGCCAGGTACAGCCCGACGAACAGGCGCCGCGACACGTCCACGTCCTCCCGGCGCGCGTACTGATCGAGGAACTCGCCGATCGCGTAGCGGGTGCGCCCCACCTCCAGCCCCAATCCCACCGCCGCGCTCGCCGAGTCCCCCGCGAGCGGAGCGCCGTAGGCGGTGAAGGCCTCGCGCCGCCACTGCCCGAACAGGTAGAGGCGGACGAAGCTGCTGTCGGTCGCCGCCAACGCGATGCCGCCGCCGAGGCCGATCGCGAGCGCGCGGCGCCGCACGCTGTCGGCGGTGGCTCCGTCGCGGAAGAGCAATACCCGCTGATCGGCGGCCTGCCCGTCGGTCGTGAGCGAGGCGCGCGCCGCGCTCTCGTAGAACGGCACGCCGTAGCTCCAGAAGCCGAGCCGCCCGTCGGTCAGATCTTCGTACGCGGCGCTCAGGTCCGCGTGCCTCCAGAAGAGGCCGGGCGACGTGTAGATGAAGGTCAGGAGGCCCCGGTCGGGGGTCTTCTGGTAGAGCGCCTGGATCTGGTTCGCCGTGCCGAGCAGGTTCTTCTCCACCAGCCCCGCCGCCCAGCTCGTGCTCCCGCCCGCCGTCGAGAAGTCCACCTGCGGGCGCGTGCTCCAGCCGTCCGCCGTGGTCACCTCGAGCGCCAGCCGCCCGTCCACGCGCGCGGTGTCGAGCCGCACGTCGCGGAACACGCCGAGCGCGCGCAGCGCCCGCTCGCTCTCGACCACGCGCGCGGAGTCGTAGCGGTCCCCCGCCGCGAGGAGCAGCGTGCGGCGGATCACCCAGGGGCGCGTCCGCACGTGCAGGGCGTCGCCCAGCCGCGCCAGCGGCGGCAGCGGCTCGCCCGTCGGCTCGAAGATGTTGTGGTTGTCCACGACGATCGTGTCGATCGTCTGGGCCGCGAGCGGACCGGCGGCTCCCGCCGCCAGGACCAGCGCGACGCCGAGCGCCAGCGCCTTGCTCAGAACGAGGCCAGGCCCGTGACGAGGAGGCTGCGCGGTGCGCCCTCGTTCCGCTCCAGCACGTCCACGTACCTGGCCTGGAGCAGGTTCGACACCTTGACCTGCATGACCGCCCTGGAGAGCCGGAACGCCACCCGCGCGTCCACCACCGTGATGTCGCCGCGCGGGTCCGCGGGGTATGCCAGCACCGCCTCGAGCCGGGTGCGGTAGCGCACGTCCAGCCCCGCGAGCCCGCCCAGGACGTCGAGCGAGCCGGTGACCGTGTTCCGCGACCGGTAGGGCAGCCACGCGCCGGTGTCGAGGTCGTGCGCGTCGAGGAGCGTGTAGTTGAGGTCGAGGTCGACCAGGCGCGGCACCACGCTCAGCTTCGAGGAGGCGTCGAGCCCCGCGACCCGTGCCCGCTGCACGTTCTGGAACGAGATCGCGCCGAACTGGCCCGGCACCGCCGCCGGGCCGATCAGCCCGCGATACCACGACGAGAAGGCCGCGGCGTCGAGCCACACGCGGCCCAGGGACGCGGTCCCGCCCACCTCGCCCGACCACGCCGTTTCCCCGTGGAGCGAAGGGTTCGCTTCGATGCGGAACCCCTGCTGCACCGTCGAGACGAACTGCTCGATCGCGCTCGGCGCCCGGTACCCGCGCCCGACGGACGCGCGGAACGTGAACGGGCCCGGGGGCGTGAACGCCGCCGCGAGCTTCGGGTCGAACGCCTGCTCCGCCAGCCCCCCGTCCACGTGGTGCAGGTCGAGCCGCGCTCCAGCCGTCACTTTCAGCGCCGGGCTCAGCCCGAACTCCTCCTGCGCGTAGGGCGCAGCGTCGGTGATCCGCTTGGGCCCGTAGTACGACGAGTTCACCGCCGTCCCCGCCACGTCCAGCCCCGCCGTCACCGCGTGCTGCGACCCGGGGTTCAGGGCCAACCTGGCGTTCAGGCCGCCCCGCAGCGCCTCGTGCCAGTTGTGGCTGTCGTGCATGTGGTCCTTCACCGACGTGAAGGTCACCGACGGCTCGAGCTCGAGCAGCGCCCGGCTCCCGGCGATGGCGGTGTACCGGCCGCCCGCCAGGATGTTGGACACCCGGTTCCAGTCGCCGACCGCCGAATCCGGCACCTCGTACGGCTGGGAGTCGGAGCGCCAGGAGCTGAACTGCCCCGAGCGCACCATGGACCAGACGGCGTAGGCGTCCCACGGGTGCGCGGCACCCGGCATCGACTCCAGCTTCAGGCGCCCGAGCCAGCGCGAGGACTCCCCGTTCTGCTGGTAGCCGTCCGAAGTCTCCTGGCCGAGGGCGACCCGGAGCCCGACCGCGCCCAGCGCCTGCGAGTGCTGCAGGTTGAAGCCGGCGTAGTCGTGCGGCACGCCGGTGTAGCGGAACTCCGGCGGCACGTCGTACGCGCCGGCAAGCACCTGGACGACGTTGGCCGGCCGCGCGTCGATCGGTGTGGTGATGAGGTTCACCACGCCCCCCAGCGCCCCGCTGCCGTACAGCGCGGACTGCGAGCCCTTGACCACCTCGGCGCGGTCGAGGTCGAGCAGCGGAAGGTCTTCGAAGTCGATCTCTCCCCCATCGCCCGTGAGCGCGGGGTGCCCGTCCAGGAGCACGAGCACGCGGCTCCCGACCCCTTCGGACATGCCCGATGACCCGCGCACGTCCACGGAGCCGTGGTTCATTTCGACGCCGGGGATGAACGGCAGCACGTCCGGCAGCTGGATCGGGTCGAACTTCTCCAGGTCCTCGTGCTCCAGGACGGCCACGGAGACGGGCGCCTCCGCGATCTCGCGCGTGCCGCCGCTGGCCGTGACGTCGATGCCCGGCAGCTGCAGCGCGACCTGTTCGAGAGCGATCGTCACTTCGGCCGTCGTGCCGGCGCTCACGGCCACCGAGTCGCGCAGTGCGGGAGCATAACCCACGGCGAGCACATTGAGCGCGTAGACACCGGGCTCGAGGCCGACGATCCAGAACTCGCCGTGCTCGTCGGTGCGGGTGGACAGCGGTGTGCCGACGATGAGGATGTGCGCGCCGGCGACGGCGCTGTCGCTGAGCGAATCGCGGACGACGCCGCGGATGGCGCCGTCGCCGGCAGCCGGCGGCGCCTGCGCGTCAGCCGGGCCGGCACCCGCGGCCAGGCAGCCGCACAGCAGCGCCAGCGCGACGCGGCTCATCGCTTCGCCCTACTGCTTCACCCCCACGAACGCCACGGCTCCGACCAGGGTGTTCGTACCGGCGAAGGTGAACAGCGACCCCGCCGTCGTGCCGTTCAGCGAGAAGGTGCCCGTGGTCGAGCCGCTCCCCGCCACCGACGTCTCGGACATGCACCGCACGCCGCTGATCGCGTACGTGCCGCTGTCCGTGATCGTTCCCTGTCCGGGGATCGTGACGTTGAAGCCGTAGACGGCCGAGTAGAACCGCAGCTGCCCGCTCAGCCCTTGCAGGGTATCGAGCGCGGTGGTGCCGAGGGTGTACGAGGCGATCTGGTACGTCCCCGCCACGGCGGGTGCCGTGCCGCTCCCGCAGGCGTTGCTGCTGGTGGAATCCTTGCAGGCCGTGAACGCGAGGGCCCCGGCGAGCAGGGCGCCGGAGGCGACATAGGATATCCTGAGACGCATGTGCCGACCTCCGTAAGGGGTTGCTGCACGCTAGTTGCCCCTGCCGCGAGCGGCAAGGTAGTTTGGGCTGTTACCCCGCAACCGGAGTCTAGGTATGCCGCTGGCGCAGCTCTTCCTCCCCGAATTCGACGCCGAGATGATCTCGACCCGCTGCCTCCTCGAGTGCGTGCCCGACGGCAAGAGCACCTGGCAGCCGCACGAGAAGTCCATGTCCCTGGGCCGCCTGGCCGCGCACGTCGCCCAGTTGGCGGGGCGCGCGGAGGCCGTGTTCGCGCACGACGAATGGGACCCGCGGCCGCCGGGCTCTGCCGTGCAACCGCTGGTCCTGGATTCCCGCGCCCAGCTCCTCGAGCTGTTCGAGGAGGGCAGGCAGCGGGCGCGAGCGGCGCTGGCCGGGACCTCCGACGCCGACTTCGGCAAGAGCTGGACGATGAAGCGCGGCGGCACGCCGATGTACACCGGCGCGCGGCTCGACGCCTACCGGAGGATCGCCATGAACCACCTGGTCCATCACCGCGCCCAGCTCGGCGTGTATCTCCGCCTGCTGGGCGTGGCGATCCCCGGGATGTACGGCCCGTCGGCCGACGATCTCGCGAAGTCCAGGTAGGAGGCTGCCGACATGGAACAGCGCGCACTCGGCTCGCAGGGGCTCGTCGTCCCCGCCCTCGGCCTGGGCTGCATGGGGATGTCCGACTTCTACGCCGGCCGCGACGACCAGGAATCCATCGCGACGATCCACCGCGCCATCGAGCTGGGGATCAACTACCTCGACACGGCGGACGTGTACGGACCGTTCACCAACGAGGAGCTGGTGGGCCGCGCCATCAAGGGGCGCCGCCTCGAGGTGATCCTCGCCACCAAGTTCGGCAACGTGCGCGGGGCCGACGGCTCGTGGCGCGGCGTCAACGGGCGTCCCGAGTACGTGAAGGCGGCGTGCGACGCCTCGCTCAAGCGGCTGGGCGTCGAGTACGTGGACCTCTACCAGCAGCACCGCGTGGACAAGTCCGTCCCGATCGAGGAGACCGTGGGCGCGATGGCGGAGCTGGTCCGGGCGGGCAAGGTGCGCTACCTCGGGCTCTCCGAGGCGGGTCCCGCCTCGATCCGCAGGGCGCACGCGACCCATCCGATCACGTCGGTCCAGTCGGAGTACTCGCTCTGGACGCGCGACATGGAGGCGGAGGTGCTCCCCACCTGCCGCTCCCTCGGCATCGGCTTCGTGGCCTACAGCCCGCTCGGGCGCGGGTTCCTCACCGGGCGCTTCCGGAAGCCCGGCGACCTCGCCGCCGACGACTACCGGCACGAGCATCCGCGGTTCACGCCCGGGAACTTCGAGAAGAACTTGCTTCTCCTGGAGCGCGTGGAGCGGATCGCGCGCGAGAAGCAGTGCACGCCGGGGCAGCTCGCCCTGGCCTGGCTCCTGGCGCGCGGACGCGACATCGTGCCGATCCCCGGCACCAAGCGGCGCAAGTATCTCGAGGAGAACGCGGGCGCGGTGGCGATCGCGCTCACGACGGAGGAGATCGCGCGGCTCGACGCCGCGGCGCCCGTGGGCGGGGCCGCGGGCCCCCGCTACCCCGAGCGCGCGATGGCGGCCGTCAAGGACGGCTGAGCCGCCCCATCCAGGGAGAGAGCGGCGGCCTGGAGGCCAGGAGACCAAGCGCAAGTGGCTGCGCTGCAACGTCTTGCACATTTCAACCTGACCGTCCGATATAGATACTACACCTCCCAGCGAATGGTCCCGCCGCTCGAGCCAAGCGATCTTGGCTGTGCACAGGCACCGTGGTCCGGCGTGCGGCCAGGCGCTCCTGCAAGCGGTTCCCTTGGCGTGGACACGCTGCGGGTATGGCCGACACGCCGGACCTGTGTCTTCTGCCTGTCGCCCGCCCTCCGAGTTCCGTATGCTATCTCCCGTGCCGGCCCAGCCCGCGATAGTCGTGCGCACCGCTGATTTGCCGGATCCCTCGCGCAGGCGCATCGAGCGGATCGCGGCCGTCGGGCGGCTGGTGTTCATCACCTTCACGCTCCTCGCGCTGTCGTTCGATCCGAGCCAGCCGCGCCGGTACGCCAGCCTGACCTATGCGCTGGTGATGGGTTACCTGGCCTACTCCGGGATGGTCGCGGCGTTCACCTACTGGCGGACGCCCGGCCCGCGGATGGCTCTGGCGACGCACGTGCTGGACCTCGTGGCGGTCACGGTTTTCATGTACCTCACCGAGTGGACGACCAGCCCCTTCTTCGTCTACTACACGTTCGCCCTCGTGGTGGCGACGATGCGGTGGCAATGGCGCGGCGTGCTGTGGACGGCCGTCTTCGTCCTCGGCGCGTTCAACGCGCTCGGCCTCTACGCGGTCCGCGGACTCCACGATCCGGCGTTCGAGCTGAACCGGTTCATCATCCGCAACTTCTATCTGCTCGTGGCGTCGACGCTGCTGGGGTACCTCGGCTATTTCGAGTCCGAGCTGCGCTCCGAGCTGGGGCGCCGGATGAAGAAGGCGGCGGCCGACGAGGAGCGGTTGCGCCTGGCGCGGGACCTGCACGACGGCGTGCTGCAGACGCTCACGGGCACCGCGCTGCAGCTCCAGACGGCAGAGCGCCTGCTGGACCGCGACCCGGCCGAGGCGCGCGCCGTGCTCGACGCCGTGCAGCACACGATCGCGGACGAACAGCGCGATCTGCGCTTCTTCATCCAGGAGCTGAAGCCGGGGCAGATCGGCATCCTGGACGAGGTGGGCTCGCTCGCGCCCGCGCTCCTCGAACTCGGACGCAGGCTCGAGAGCGTGTGGGGCATCCGGCTCCGGCTGCCGGAGGCGTCGCCCCGGTTCCCGGCATCCGAGCTGCTGCCGCCGGAGATCTACCGGATCGTGCAGGAGGCGGCCGTCAACGCGGCGCGCCACGGCCAGGCGACGGAGGTCACCGTTTCGTTCGGGGTCGAAGACGGCCGGCTGGCCATCGCGGTCGCCGACAACGGCCGCGGCTTCCCGTTCCGCGGGCGCGTGGACCACGCCGCCCTGGCGGCGGCGCGCCGGGGGCCGCGCAACCTCCGCGAGCGCGTCGTGGCGCTCGGCGGCACGATGGACATCGAGTCCGACGCGACGGGGAGCCGTCTCGACATCCGGCTGCCGGTGCCGCCGGCGGGGGCGTAGCGTGGCGATCCGGATCCTGCTGGCCGACGATCATCCCATCGTGCTCGACGGGCTGGAGGCGCTCTTCCACCTCGAGAGTGACTTCGCGGTGGTCGGGCGCTGCCGCTCCGGCGACGAGGTCCTGCCCGCGGTCCGCCGGCACACGCCCGACCTCCTCCTGCTCGACATCCGGATGCCGGGGATGGACGGGATGGAGGTGCTGCGCGCGCTGCACCGCGAGCGTCTCGCGACGCGCGTCGTGCTCCTGGCGGCGGCGTTCGAGGACGACCAGGTGGTCGAGGCCCTGCGGCTCGGCGTCCGCGGGATGGTGCTGAAGGAGCTGGCGCCGCCGCTGCTGATCGAGTGCGTGCGGCGGGTGCACGCCGGCGGCCAGTGGATCGAACAGCAGGCGTCGGGGCGCGCCCTCGAGTCGCTGATCCGCCGGGACACGGCCGAGAAGGAGGCGAGGCGCGAGCTGACCCCGCGCGAGATCGAGCTGGTGCGCCTCGCCGCGTCGGGGCTGCGGAACCGGGAGATGTCGCGGCGGCTCGAGATCAGCGAGGGCACCGTGAAGATGCACCTGCACAACGTCTACCGGAAACTGAAGCTGGAGAACCGGGTGGCGCTCGCGAACTACGCCCGCCAGAAGGGGCTGCTCTGACCGTTGCGTCCCTCCCCCGTTTCCCGGATACTCCTGGCATGCCGGAGCCGGCCACGACCCCGCCGCTGATCGCTCGCGCCGAGACGCAGCGCGAGCGGACGGCGATCGTCGCGCCGGAGGGCACGTTCACCTACGGCGACCTGCTGGATGCCTCGGCGCGGGTTGCCGCGTCGCTGCTGGCGGGTCGCGCCGACCTCGGCGAGACGCGCGTCGCCTTCCTCGTGCCGCCCGGCTTCCAGCACGTCGCGATCCAGTGGGGCATCTGGCGCGCCGGCGGCGTCGCCGTGCCGCTGGGCGTCGCGTATCCCCCGCCGGAGCTGGAGCACGTCGTGCACGACGCGGGCGCCGAGATCGTGGTCGGCGCTCCCGAGGCGGCCACGGTGCTGCGGCCGATCGCTTCGGCCGCCCGGGTGCGCTACCTGCCGACGCTCGAAGTGCTGGCGGCGCGGCGCCTCTCCCCGACCGGCGCCCGCTTCTCGGCGATGATGGGCGCGAGCCGCGGCGCCCTGCCCGAGGTCGCCGAATCGCGCCGGGCGATGATCGTCTACACCAGCGGCACCGCCGGGCGGCCGAAGGGCGTCGTCACCACCCATGCCAATCTCCGCGCCCAGATCGCCTCGCTGGTCGAGGCGTGGGAGTGGAGCGCGGACGACCGCGTCCTCCTCGTCCTGCCCTTGAGCCACGTGCACGGGATCGTCAACGTCGTCGCCTCGGCGCTCTGGTCGGGGGGCGTGTGCGAGATCCTGCCACGGTTCGACGCGGAGCGCACCTGGGAGATCGTCGCCACGGGACGCCTCACCCTCTTCATGGCCGTGCCCACGATCTACGGCCGGCTCATCGCGGCGTGGGACGCGGCGAGCACCGAGCGGCGGCAGGCGATGGGCGACGGGTGCCGGAAGATCCGTCTGATGGTCTCCGGCTCGTCCGCGCTCCCGGCGCCGACCTTCGCGCGGTGGCGCGAGATCACCGGGCACGCGCTCCTCGAGCGCTACGGCATGACGGAGTTCGGGATGGCGCTCTCCAACCCGCTCCACGGGGAGCGGCGGCCGGGCAGCGTCGGGGGGCCGCTCCCCGGCGTCGAGGTGCGGCTCGTGGCCGACGGCGGCGCTCCCGCGCAGGAGGGCGAGCTGGGGGAGCTCGAGGTCCGGGGGCCGGGCGTGTTCCTCGAGTATTGGGGCAAGCCGGAGGCGACCCGCGCCGCGTTCCGCGACGGCTGGTTCCGGACCGGCGACACCGCGGTGGCGGAGGACGGCCGCTACCGGATCCTCGGACGGACCTCGTCCGACATCATCAAGTCGGGCGGCTACAAGATCTCGGCGCTGGAGATCGAGGACGTCCTGCGGACGCATCCGGCCATCGCCGACTGCGCGGTGGTGGGGGTGGCGCACCGCGACTGGGGCGAGAAGATCTGCGCGGTCGCTCAGCTCTTGCCCGGCCGGCTCCTCGGCCTCGAGGAGCTGCGCGCCTGGGCGAAGGACCGTCTCGCGCCCCACAAGATCCCGAAGGACCTGCAGTGCCTCCCCGCCCTCCCACGCAACGCGATGGGGAAGGTCGTGAAGGCGGAGATCGCGAAGCTCTTCTAGTTCCGCAGCACCGGCAGGATGACGCGCGACGCGAGGCCCGCCGAACGGTAGACCCGCTGCGTCGTAGCCCGGAAATCGCCGTCCTTCGCCAGGAAGATGTTCTCGAACACCCCCGGATTCCGGTCGATCATCGGGAACCAGGTGCTCTGCACCTGCACCATCAGCCGGTGCCCCGCGCGGAAGGTGTGATACACGTCGTTCATCCGGAACTTCACGCTCGCCGGCACGCCGGGGCGGAACGGTTCCGGGTGCGACGGGTGCGCGGGGTCGCTCCGGTACTTGCCCCGCACCACGTCGCCGCGGATCAGCATCTCGTACCCGCCGAGCTGCGCGGCGCGGCGCTGCCGCGCGTAGGTGAACTCCTCGCCGCTCCCGTAGTCGTCGGGGAAGACGTCCACCACCTTCACGATGAAGTCCTGGTCGGTGCCCGTCGTCGAGACCGCGAGATCCACGTCGATCGGACCAGCCACCGTGAGGCCGGAGTCGAGCGGCGCGGTCTGGTAGACCAGCACGTCGGGCCGCCGCGCGGCGAAGCGCTGGTCCCCCAGCATGAACGCCGGATCGTACCACTGGGTGATCTCGTCCGTGTACGGCACCGGCTTGGCCGGGTCGGACACGTACTCGTCGAACGCGCGCGCTTTCGACTCGGGCGCGGCCGTCGCCAGCCGCCCGCTGTCGGCCAGGTAGAAGGACGTCGGCACCGCCGAGGCCGGCGGCCACTGATCCACGAAATGCCAGGCGTTGCGGCCCGTCTCGAACACCGCCGCCTCGAACTGCCGCGGCGCCGGCTGGCTGTCGAGCAGGTAGTAGTTGAAGAACGGGATCTCGATGCTGTCGGCGTAGAACCGGGTCGTCGCCATCCCCCAGGCGATCGGGCCCAGCGAATCGCCCACCGGCGTGTTCCACTGCCCGTGATACCACGGCCCCATCACCAGCCGGTTCTCGGTGCCCGGGCTCTGCTTCTCGGCGGCGGCGTAGGCGTGCAGCGCGCCCCAGAGGTTCTCCGTGTCGAACCAGCCGCCGACCCAGAGCACCGCGGGCTTGATGTCATGCAGGTGCGGCCGGCCGCTCCGCGCCGCCCAGAACGCGTCCCACATCGGGTGTGCCACGATCGAATCCCAGAAGGCCACGCTGTCGTGATACAGCATCCGGTTGAGGTTGGAGATCGCCCCCAGACGCAGCGCGTACGCGTACCCGTCGGCTCCCGACCCCAGGCCGGCGAAGGTCTGCCGCCCGCTGGTGGGATGCGGCCGCGGGCGCCCGAACGAATTGAAGAAGAACGAGTGCGCCAGGAGCAGCGCGCCGTTGTGGAAGAAGTCGTCGCCACCCATCCACTCCGTCACCGGCGCCTGCGGCGAGGCCACCTTCAGCGCCGGGTGCCCCGACAGCGCCGCCATCTCGGCGTAGAAGCCGGGATACGACGTGCCGCGCACCCCGACCCGCCCGTTGTTGAACGGCACGTGCTTCACCAGCCAGTCGATCGTGTCGTACGTGTCGCTCGGCTCGTCCACGTCCTTGGTGGACGTCTTGTGCTCGATCACCGGCCGCACGTCCATGAACTCCCCTTCGCTCATCCAGCGCCCGCGCACGTCCTGGCGCACGATGATGAAGTTCTCCCGCGCGTAGGCCAGCGTGATGTGGTCGAGCGTCGGCGGGAACGCGTCCGCCCCGTACGGCGCCGAGCTGTACGGCGTGCGCATCATCACGAACGGGTGGCGCCGGGTCGTGTCCCTGGGGACGTAGATCGAGGTGAAGAGCCGCACCCCGTCGCGCATCGGGATCATCACTTCCTGTTTCGTGTAGTGCGCGCGGAAGTCGAAGGGCTCCTGCGCCCGCAGGGCCCCCGGCCGGGCCGGAACGAGAGCGAGGACGACGAACGAAAGGGCGGCGATCCGACGGAGCATGGGTCTCTCCTTGAGGTCGCCGCCCAATCTACAGCGCGTCAGTAGTTCAGCCAGTAACTCACCTTCACGAGGAACGTGTTCATCGGGTGCAGCGCGAACAGGTCGCGCATGTCCGTCTGGAAGTTCCCGTTCCCCTCCTGGCCGACCACGCCCTGGCGCCCCTGGTTCCAGACCAGGAACAGCGTCGAGCCGGGCTTGTACTCCCACCGGAACACCACGTTCGAGGCGAACTGCTTGTAGTTGAAGCCGCCCGGGTTGTGCGTCACCGCCGTGTCGCCGTAGGCCGCGAAGCGCTGGTCGTAGGCGTCCGCCCGGGGCGTGGCGCTGAGCTGCCGCACGTTCGAGTATGTCCCCTTCGAGTCGAACGGCTGGGCGTACACCTGCAGCGACATGCTCGGCGAGAAGGTGTAGTTGAGGCGCAGCACCACCCCGACCGTGGTCTGGTCCAGGTGCGCGAAGGTGTAGTGAGACGCCCCCGTGCTGTCGGTGTAGTTGCCGTACCACTGCGCGTCGCTCCGGTTCCTGGTCCAGTTGAGCGAGAGGACCGAGGAGAACCGGCTCGACATCCGGAAGTCCAGCTCGGGGCTCAGGTTGAGCGAGTGCGAGCGCCCGCCGTCGCCCTCCCAGTAATTCACCCACAGGTACGGCACCAGCGGGTGGCGGTCGTCGCCCTGGATGCCGAACCACGGCGCAAAGTACGCGTCCTGCCGCACCGCCGGGCCGCCGCGCGCGCACCGGTCGCAGAAGGTCGAGCCCAGCTGCCCGTATGTGCCGCCCGCGTGGATCCACCAGGCGTTCCGGAACTGGACGTGCAGGTTCGTGTTGTACGCCGCCTCCAGCGGGAGGCCGTTCGTCGTCCAGTACTGCCACCAGTTCATGTTCCACTGGAACGAGTTGTAGAGCGTGCGCTGGTGCCGGTCGAAGTACCCGGCCCAGGTCGCCCAGGTCTGCTGGTCGGCGCGCTGCAGGTAGCCGGCGTCGTTGATCTCGAAGCCGGCGGAGCGGCGCATGTACGCCGACTCGAACAGCAGGTGCTGGCCGCCGTACTTGGCGAAGTGCAGCTCCTCGGCGTCGCCGGAGAGCGAGGTGCGCGTGGTGTCGAGGGACAGGGCGCCGTCGGGCCGCTGGTAGTAGTGCACGGCGTCTTCCTGCGTGGCCGCGATGGACTGCCGGCTGCCCGCGATGCGGCTCAGGTCCACCGACCCCGAGATCTGGAAGTTGTCGTTCCAGAACCGGTGCATGAAGTCTGCTGCGCCCGCGTACGCGCTCTGGTGCAGATACGGCGACGAGAAGGCGTCGTTGCTCCGGTTCACGCCGGTGAACATCAGCCCGATGTTGCTCTTGCCCTGGCGCAGGTCCTGCCGGAGGCGCAGCGCGGAGAAGTTCGTGGCCGGCTCGATCGTCGTGTCGCCCCGCAGCGTCGCCTGCTGGGTGACGGCGTCCATGAAGCCCAGCGTCAGGCCGTTCGCCAGCCGCCCGGTCAGCTTCGCCGCGCCCAGGATCGTCGTCGGCTGCTGCGGCGTCGTGTCGCCGTAGGTGCCCGCCAGCTCCGGCGTGCGCCCGATCCGGCGGCTGTAGAAGAGCTGCTCGTTGTTGCAGTTGACCTGGCTGCAGTCCACCTGGAACTGGAACAGCCCGCGCCCCGCCACGAAGAACGGCCGCTGCTCGACGAAGAACGTCTCGTAGGCAGTGAGGTTCAGGACCGCCGGGTCGGCCTCGACCTGCCCGAAGTCGGGGTTCACGGTGGCGTCGAGCGTCAGGTTGCTGGCCACGCGGTACTTGAGGTCCGCGCCGAGCGTCGCGTTCGTCTGGCGGGCGAACTCGTTGTTCGCGATGCGCGACGCGTCTTTCGTCACCAGGTAGGGCGCGGCTTCGAGCCGGCGCGGCGCCTCCAGGCCGTCGAGGCCGGCCACGTGCCCGAACTGGGAGACGAAGCCGTTCTTCGATTGCCGGATCAGCGGCCAGCTGTACCGCTCGCTGTAACGGTAGAGGTCGCGCAGGATCGTGATGCCGAAGGTGTGCTCGCGGTCGGCGCTGTAGCGCATCTGGGACAGCGGGATCCGGTACTCGGCCGCCCAGCCGAGCGAGTCGATCCTGGTCGCCACGTCCCACACCGCGTCCCACGCCAGGTCCTCGTTCCCGTCGTCGTAGATGGCCTGGTCGATCTTCACGCCGGCGGCGTTGACGCCGAACTCGTAGCCGGTGCGGTGGTCGTGGTAGGAATCCACCAGCACCCAGATCATGTCGGAGGCGGTCCAGGTGTCGCGCCGCGCCAGGATGCGGACGATGCTGTCGGGGTGCGGGTCGAACGCGCGGACGAAGACGTAGAGGTACGACGCGTCGTACGCGATCTTGGCCTCGGTCTTGAACCTCGGCTCCGCGTCCTCGGTCGGCCGCCACTCCCGGAAGGCGGTGATCGGGGTGGCCGTCGCCCACACGGCGTCGTCGTCCTTGCCGTCGATGACCGGCGCCAGCGCCGTCCGGGTCGCCCGCGCCGTGTTGGCCGCCGCGTCGTGGGGAGTGTTCGGCGTCGGGTGCGTCGCCATCGCCATCTGGGGGCCCTGGAGCAGAGCCGCGAGCGCCAGCACGGGGAGCATGGTCAGGCCCGGTGGAGGTGTCGGTGGTGCCGCCTCGGTTTCTTACTACGCTAGTAGTTGGACACCGGATTCAACGGGATGGTTGGCTTGGGGACGGTGACCGCCCGAAGGGACGCCGGCGTCGCCTTGCGGCCCGGCGCGAAAGGTGGTCTAATCGCCGGCATGAAACGGCGCACCTTTCTCCAGGCCGGGGCCGCGGGTCTCGGCGCGATGGCGTTCGCTCCCCTCCCCTTCGGCGCTCCGGACACGAGCGGCCTCTGGGCCACCTCGGTCCTTCCCGGCGGGGGCGCCACGGTCGACACGCGAATGGACTGGTGGCGCGAGGCGCGGTTCGGGATGTTCATCCACTGGGGGCTCTACTCGATCCTCGCGGGCGAGTGGATGGGCCGGACCGACCACGCCGAGTGGATCCGGAACACGGCGCACATCCCCCTGGCCGAGTACGACAAGCTGGTGGGACGGTTCAACCCGACCCTGTTCGACGCCGACCACTGGGTGGGGATGGCGAAGGACGCCGGGATGAAATACGTGACGATCACGTCGAAGCATCACGACGGCTTCTGCCTCTTCGACAACCGGCTCACGTCGTTCTGCGTCCGCTCGACGCCCTACAAGCACGACATCATGAAACTGATGGCGGACGCGTGCCGGCGCGCCGGGCTCAGGCAGTGCTGGTACCACTCGATCATGGACTGGCACCATCCCGACTATCTGCCGCGGCGCGACTGGGAGGCCGAGACCAGACCTGTGGGGCGCGCGAGGTACGTCCGCTTCGTGCAGTACCTGCACGGGTGCGTGGAGCAGCTGCTCCGGAACTACGGCGACATCGGCGTGATGTGGTTCGACGGGCAGTGGGAGCAGACCTGGACGCACGAGATGGGGCGGGCGCTGTACGCCGAGTGCCGCTCGCTCCAGCCAGCGGTGATCGTGAACAACCGGTGCGAGGGGTGGTCGCAGACGCCGATCACCGATCCGCTCGGCGACTTCCGGACGCCGGAGCAGGAGGTGCCGGCGACGGGGTGGCCGGGCGTGGACTGGGAGTCGTGCATCACGATGAACGACAACTGGGGCTACAACTCGCACGACCACCACTTCAAGTCGGTGGCGCAGCTGATCGGGCTGCTGGTCGAGACGGCGTCCAAGGGCGGGAACCTGCTGCTCAACATCGGGCCCAAGGCGGACG
Source organism: uncultured Gemmatimonadales bacterium (assembly GCA_963835535.1). GTDB lineage: Bacteria > Gemmatimonadota > Gemmatimonadetes > Gemmatimonadales > JACORV01 > Fen-1245. Next base: position 848,263 of record CAWIFL010000005.1, on the reverse strand, counting down.
GGACCTTCCCCGACGAGAGCGTGGAGCGGCTGGCGGCCATCGGGCGCTGGATGCGGGTCAACGGCGAGGCGATCTACGGAACGACGGCGTCCCTCTTCTCCGGCGCCCCGTTCCGCTCGACGACCAGGGGGAACCGGCTCTACGTCTTCGTGACCGACTGGTCGCCCGACACGCTCTCGCTGCCCGGATTGAGGACGATGCCCCGGTCGGCGACCCTGCTGGCCGATCCCGGGCGGCATCCGGCCGTGGTGGCCAGCGGGCCGGGCCCCATTTCCCTCGCGTTCCTCGGCCCGGCGCCGGATCCGGTCTGCTCCGTCATCGCGCTCGACTTCGAACGCGCGCCGGAGGTGGGCGCGTAGGGGCCCTTCCGGCGGCCCCCCCCCGGCCTCACTGCGCGCGCGCTTCCCCCTTCCGCGCTAGCCGCCCGCTTCGCCGAAGCGGGGCTGGCGCGACTGGCCCCTCGAAGCGATTCTGTGTGGGAACACCCGCGCCACGCAGGAGGTAGTCATGCGTCGCTTACTCGCGATCGCCGTGCCCGTCGTGCTCGTCGCAGGTTGCGCCACGTCACGGCCGTTCGACCGCTCCACCGAGCCCGGCGCCGTGCCGGACCGGACCTCCACCGCCGACGCCGTGATCCTCACGCGGCAGGCCCTGAGCATCGATCCCGGCCGCACCGTGCTGGACGCGATCCGGCAGGTCATGCCGCAGGCGCAGGTCATGGGGTGGTCGCCGCCGCCGGACGACTGCCCGCACCTGCAGCTCCGCGGCAGGGACAGCATCACGGGCAGCTCGGATCCGGACGTGTACGTGGACGGGACGCACACGCCCGACACCTGTCCCCTCGTCACCATGCAGGCGGTCGAGATGAGCCGCGTCGAGGTGTACCCCTTCGGCGTCACCACACGCCCGGGGTACCCCGCGAGCCCGCACGGCCTGATCCTGATCTTCGTCGCCCGCGCGGACAGCGCCTGAGCGCGCTGCCGCCGCCACGCACAGGAAAGGAGAGGGGCCACCGGCGTCAGCCGGCGGCCCCTCTCGCTTGGCACGGTTTTCAGCCGGCGGCTAGTGCCGTCCCGTGAACCAGAGCGGCTTCGTCAGGTCGAGGTAGCTGGCGAACCCCTGCCGCGAGACCGCCGCGTCCACGTTGACCTGGTTCAGGACCTCCTCCTGGTCGTTGTACGGCAGCCGCTCGGGGATCTTCGTGAGCGTCGCGTTGGGCCCCGGCACGAACGTCGGCACACCGGTGCGGCGCACCTCGGTCCACGCCTCGACCCCCTGCAGGAACAGCGACACCCACTTCTGATACGCGATCTGCGTCAGCCCCGTTCCGGCGTTGTAGGCCACGCGCGGATCGGCGAGGTAGACGGCGATCGCGGAGTCGCTGATCCCGTACTCCTGCATGGACGCCGTGATGGCGGCGTTGTAGAGCGTCGCCGGCGTGCCGGTGATCCAGCCGCGATAAGCGGCCTCGGCCTCGAGGAACAGCACCTCGGAATAGGTCAACAGCTCGAGTGGCGCCGCGGGCGTCTCGCGCCACATCGCGCCGATGCGGGAGACGAGGCGGATGGGCGTGCCCGCGCCGTCGTTCAGGCCGTTCGGCAACCCTTCGTAACTGGGAAGGATGCCATTCGCGAGTTCCGCCGAGTCCGGATGGTTGAGCTGCGCGTAGAAGGGCAGCCGCGGATCGTTCCACGACAGCATCGAGTCCACCAGCGTGTTGCTCAGGCCGTAATCGTCCCGGACGTCCAGGTGCACGTTGGTGTAGACCGGGTTCTGGTTCGGGGACGTCGCGAGGTACATGAGCTGCGCGTTGTCGTCGTTGCTCCCGAACACCCCGGCGGCCACGGCGGCCTGGGCCATCGCCTTCCCGGTCGCCGCGTCCACGTTCGTGAGGTGCAGGGCGAGCCTCAGGCGCAGCGAGTTGGCGAACTTCCTCCACTCGCTCATGGCGCCGTTGTACATCAGGTCGCCCGTCGAGAAGCCGATATCCGCTGAATCGATTTCCGAATTCGCCGTCGCGAGGTCAGCGAACAGGCCGGTGTAGATCTGCTGCTGGGTGTCGTACGCCGGCGTCAGGTTGGTGTCGCCCTTCAGCGCCTCGGAATAGGGGAGGTCTCCCATCGCGTCGGTCAGCTGGCTGAAGATGTATGACTTCATGATCCGCCCGACGGCCGACCAGTTCGGCGTCTTGCTGGCGTCGCCCTGGACGATCATGCGCTGGCAGTCCTCGAGCGCGCCGCTGTAGAAGCCCCACCCGCCGTCCGTGCCGGGGCGGATGATGTACTTGTCCTCGTCCCGGTACTGCAGCTCCGCGTAGTACTGCACCCACAGGCCCCCGCCGCGGATGTCCACGTTGTTGTCCGGCCCGTCGAACCCGATCACCGTGGACTGGATCACCTGCGACAGCGTGGACGGGGGCGGCACGCTCACCGGCCCGTTGGGGTTGGTGTTGATGTTGGTCAGGTCCTTGTTGCACGCCGTGGCGCCCACGAACAGGGCGGCGGCGATGAGGCTCAGCGTCCGCTTGTTCATTGTCGCGCTCCTCGCTCGCAGAGTGGTCACGGCCGGAGAGTGATGGTGAAGCCGACGCTCTTCGCCGTCGGCAGCTGCCCTTGTTCGACGCCCTGGACGTTGCCCGTGTCGAATTCGGTCTCGGGGTCGAGCGTCTTCTGATGCGTCCAGATCGCCAGGTTGTGGCCGACCAGGGCGATGGTCGCGCCCCCGAAGCCGATCATGTGCGCGTACCGCGGGGGAACCTCGTATGCCAGGCGGAGCTCACGCAGCTTCATGTAGCTCGCGTCCACCATCCCGTTCTCGTTCGCGTAGAACGTGTTGTGCCAGTAGTCCTGGGCCAGCACGTGGGTCGTGTCGGGGGTGCCGTTCTGGTAGACCGCGTTCGGCACGACGATGCCCGGCTTGTTCCAGTCCTGCTCCCGCCCCAGGAGTGTGGCCGCGAGCACGCCCGAGTAGTCGCCGAACCACTTCGTCACCGAGTAGATCTGGCCGCCCACCTGGCCGCCGATCGTGAAGCTCAGGCTGAAGTTCTTGTAGGTGAACGTGTTGGTGAGGCCGCCGATCCAGTCGGGGTTGTAGTTGCCCAGCACCTGCTGCGTCGCGTCGCCGATCGGCAGGCCGCTGGCCGAGTCGACGACGATGTGGCCCGCCGCGTCTCTCTGCCACTTCGTGCCGACGAGGTTGCCGTACGGCTGCCCGACGTCGGCGGTGACGTTCACCTCCCAGTAGTTGCCGACCACGATGCGCTGCACGCCGCCATAGAGCGATACGACCTTGTTGGTGTTCTTCGACCAGTTGCCCACGAGCGTCCAGCTGAAGTCGCGCGTCTTGATCGGGATCGTGTTGAGCTGCAGCTCGAGCCCGCGGTTCCGCAGGTCGCCCGAGTTCACGACGGCCTGGGTGTAGCCCGACGTCTGCGAGGTGGACACCGGGAGGATCTGGTTGCTCGTGGACTTCTGGTACACCGTCCCGCTGAGGGTGAGGCGGTCGTTCCAGAATCCCAGGTCCACGCCGGCCTCCTGGCCGGTCGTCTGCTCGGGCTTGAGCGAGGCGTTGGGGAGCTGGTCCGCCGCGGCGAACGTCGGCTGGCCGGCCCACGGCGTCCCGGAGCCGTACACGGCGGCGAGCTGATACGGATCGGTGTCGTTGCCCACCCGGGTCCAGCTCGCGCGCACCTTGCCGTAGCTCAGCACGTCGCTCTTGACCCCGAGGGCCTCGGTGAACAGCAGCGCGGCGCTGGCCGAGGGGTAGAAGAAGGAGTTCCCGTTCGCCGGCAGCGTGGACGACCAGTCGTTGCGGCCGGTGACGTCCACGGTGAACCAGTGCCGCCAGTCGAGCGTGGCCGTGCCGTACAGCGAGTTGACCTTCTTGTGGGTCTCGTAGAGGGACGTGGTCGGCTGGCCGGCGGAGTTCTGCAGCGTGTACACGCCGGGGATCACGAGCTGGCTGACGGTGCCGGTGTTGCTGTTGAAGTCCGTGATCCGCGCATTCCCGCCCGCGCTCGCCGTCAGCGTGAGGCCCCTGAAGATGGGCCGGTCCGACGCCGTGACGAGGAAGTCCGTGTTGGTCTCGCTGTGGGTCTCCCCGACGTCTTCGAAGCCGCCCAGCGGATCGGGCGAGATGTCGTTGACCGGGTAGTTCACCCGGAAATGGTTCTGATACCAGTCACGCCCGGAGCGCCCGGTGATGCTGAGCCAGTCCCAGGGCTTGAAGGTGACGCTGACGTGCCCGATCCCCCGGTCCCGGGCGAAGGTGTTCTGCTTGACCTGCGCCATCCAGTACACGTTGGCGTGGTAGCTGTAGTTCCAACTGTAGGGGATCGGCGCGGCGGTATTGAGGCTCGGGTTCCCCGCCAGGATCTGCTGCGTGAGCGGGTCGTTGGGGTTGCGATACAGGTTCTGCTGCAGGAGCCGCGTATCCACCTGGCGCCCGAACCAGATGAAGCCCTGCATCGGGTCGGTCTCTTCGTACTGCTGCGCCGGCCAGTCCTGCATGCCGTCGTTGGTGTAGTTGATGGACGCCTCGGTGCTCCACCGGTCCGACAGCTGCGCCCCGCCGGTCAGGGTGAGGCTGGTGCGCGTGTTCGTGTTGCTGGGGTACATGCCCGACATGTTGGTGCGGCCCAGGGAGAGCCGTACGTTGGTGTTCTCCGTGGCGCGCGAGATGGCGATGTTCGACTGGATGGTGTTCCCGGTGTTCCAGAAATCCCGGACGTTGTTCGGGTGCGCCACCCACGGGCCCGCGCCGAAGAACTGCTCGCATGGCTGGCTGGTGTCGTAGTTCGACACGCCGAAGGGCGTGCCGGCCTTCATGACGCAGCCCGTCGTCCGGCCGTCCAGCTTCGGCCCCCAGCTCTCGTCGGCTTCGTCGTTGACGCCGCCGCCGTTCCCGTCCACGAACTTGAACTGGCCATAAAAGCCCTGGCCGTACTGGTTCTGGTAGTCCGGCAGGCGCAGCGGCGTCTCGTAGGTCGAGCTGAACGACGCCGAGACCCCTAAGGTGCCCTCGGGGGCGCCGCGGCCATTCTTGGTGGTGATGACGATGGCGCCGTTGGCCGCGCGCGCGCCGTACAGGGCCGCCGCGTTCGGGCCCTTGAGGACCGTGTAGGACGCGATGTCGTTGGCGTTGATGTCGGCGGCCGCGTTGCCGACGTCATAGCCGGCCATCGTGCCCCCGTTGCTGTAGCCATTGACCGAGGCCGCGGAGTTGTCGATCGGCACCCCGTCCACCACGATCAGCGGCTGGTTCTCGCCGAGGATCGAGGTCGCGCCGCGGATGACCATGCGCGAGGCGCCGAAGGGGCTGCTCGAGCTCGTCACCTGGAGTCCGGCGATCTGGCTCTCCAGATCGGAGAGGGCGTTGGTCGTGGGCACGTCCGCGATCTGTTCGCCCTGGATCTCCTGGATCGACTGGCCGATCGAGCCCACGGGCTTCTGGATCCCCAGCGCCGTGGTGACGATCTCCTGCAGCTCGATCGCCTGGGCCGCCATCCTGAGGTCGACGATCGGGGCCACCGCGACCACCACGGGCCGGTAGCCGATGCGGGCGAACCGGAGGTTGTCCCGCCCCGGCGGCACCAGCAGACGGTAGTGGCCGTTCGCGTCGGTGATGGCGCGCAGGCGCGTCCCCGGGACGCTGACCTGCACGTCGGCGAGGGGAGTGAGCGTGGCGGAGTCGGAGACCTGCCCGGTCACGGGGGTGGGCTGCTGCGCGACCGCCGGGACGGCGGAGAGTGCGGCGAGCACGAGACCGAGCGCCAGACCGTAGCGAGGCTTCATGAGCCCTCCTGTGGCCCGGACGCAGCAATCGTCGCGCCGACGACACGTGGCGCCGCCGCACCGGGCTTCCGGGTTGTGTGAGAAGGCGACGTGGTCTCGACGGCTCTTGCGTGCATCGCGGTGCGCCGGAGCGCATTTGCGGGGTCGCAGTCCCCCGCAACCGGATCATCGCCGAGGTCGAATCCCTCGTCGTAGGGTCAAGATTATGAAGATCGGTGCCGACGTCAAGACTGGGGGCGGAGCCTACCTGACCCGCCAGATGTCGAGCACGCCGCTCGTGCGGTGCCGGTTCGCGTTCCCCTCCGGCAGGGCGATCATCCCGTCCACCACGATCGGGCTGTTCCAGTGCCCGCTGCCCGTGGGCAGATCGGCGAGCTGCTTCCCCGACGGGGCGTCGTAGACGTGGAGCCCTCCGCTCGGCGCGTAGACGAAGAGGAGCCCGTCGGCGACGACGGGTGAGGTGCCACCGACGGAGTTCTTCCAGGCCTGGACGAGCTGCCCGCCGGTCAGCGTCCACGCCGCCGTGCCGCCGTTGTCGGCGGCGAAGAGCCAGGTCGTGGTGCCGTTGCGCCAGACCGCCGGCGCGGTGAAGAGGTCCGTGCCCGACGGCGTCGAGACCGTCTGCGTCTCGCCGCCCTGGTGCGCCGCGGAGCCCTGGTAGCCGGACCACGCCAGCAGCCGGATGAGCCCGTCCTTGCCGCCCTGCGCGACGAGTCCCGCGCCCAGCAGCACGGGTGACGTCGAGCCGAGATCCTCGTCGGTCGCGTCGAGTTGGGCGGTGTTGGTCGGCGTGTAGTTGCCGAGGAGCGTCGTCGCGAGGGAATCCAGGGCGAGCGTCGCGTCGCCCCAGCTCGTCACCCCGTCCCAGGGGGCATTCCCGGTCGCGACGAAGAGGTCCCCGGTCGTCGTGTCCACCACCGCGCCGGCGCGGCCCCAGATCGCCGCGTCGCTCTGCGCGCAGTTGGCGGGCGTGAGCAGTCCCGCGGTGTCGCTGCACAGCGCATTCCAGACGTGGAGGAGCCGGCCGCTCGCCGCGTCGAGCACGGCGACGTGGCCCTGGTAGGGCGGCGCGTCGCCGACGTAGCCGCCCGTGGTCGCGATCACGCGCCCGTGCCAGAGGTTGAGGGGCGACGCGATCTTCTCGCGCGCGGGGAGCTTCGTGATCGGCGTGCTCCACGCCACGCTGCCGTCTTGGGCCGCGAGCTTCCGGATCTGCCCGTCCGGCGCCGCGGCGTAGATGAATCTCCGGTCGGGGTCGGCGACCGGCGTCGCGGTCGTGATCTGGTAGGTGCCCTCCCAGCCGCCGTAGCCCGGGGGCGTGAACTCCCACAGCACCTTCCCGCTGTCAGGCTCGATCGCCAGCGTCCTGCCGTAGGTCGTGGTGACGATGAAGACGTCGCGCGTGACGCCCTTCACCGTGACACCGTGGAGATAGATCGCGGAGGCGTCCACCGTGCCGCCCAAGGGGACCTGCATGCGGACGAGCGAGTCCACGTTGGCGGCGGTGATCCCCATCGGTGCGCTGGGCGCCGAGGAGCGTCCCGCATCCCAGCCGAACCGCGTCCAGTCGTGCGTGCTCGCGGGGCGCGGGCCGGCCGGCGGCGCGTCCTGGGGGAGACGTTGGGCCGAGCACTGGGCGGCGACGAGGATGGCCGTGGCCAGGCCGAGCTGCGCGGCGGTCTTCATTTCGCCCTCTGACGGGGAGATGTTTGCAGCATAGCCGCGGCCTCGGCGCGGCGCCACACCCCGGCCGCGAAACCTCCGGCCGGGCCCTCAGGTCGTGGTTGGAGCAGCTCGACGAGCGCGGGAGGTCAGATGGGCGTCTGGAACTTCATCATTACCATGGGGTCGTTCACCGCCGGCATCTCGATCGTCGCGTTCGCGATCGCCGGGGCGAGGCGGTTCGCCGGGGGCGGCTCCGAGCGCGCCCTGCGCGACTTGCGCGAAGAGGTCGACCTGCTGCGCGGCGAGATGGAACGGCTCCGGACCGACCTCGAGCACCCGAGCCGCCCCGCCGAGCTCGACGACATTCAGAACCGCCTCGACTTCGCCGAGCGCCTGCTGGGCCAGATGAAGGCCCGCGACGCCCTCCCGGGCCCGCGCTGACATCGAGCGAGGTCACTTCTTCTCCGCGCGTTCCTGCTGGTCCTGCCGTCTTCGCGCACCTCGGGTCAGTCGCAGCGCGTCGCGCACAGGTGTCTGCCGAAGAACGGCAGCACGTGGTTCTGAAAGCGGTCGGCGACCGCGCTGGTGTGCGTGCCGGGATAGACCTCGAACGCATTGGGGATGCCGTAATTGTCCAGGACGCCGTGCAGCTTGCCGGCATCCACGCGTAGCCCGTCCTGGTCCCCGACGTCCATCGCGATCCCGTCGTACATGCGCAGGTTGCCCACGTACTGGTCGATGAAGGCCAGCGGAGCGTTGGCCGCCCATTTGGCGAGCACGTCCGTCTGAACGACGCCGTCCTTCGTCGGCAGGTCGAGGTAGAGCGGCGGGTTCGTCGGGTCCGGTGACCACGCCGCCGCCGACGCCAGCGTCGCGCGCTGGAAGAAGCCGAGCTTGGCCTCGTCCTCGGGCGTCCTGACGGCCGCGAGCACGCTGTCGTTCCCGGGGTTCGCGGGGCCGGCGCCCCGGACCGAGAGGCAGCACGGGCTCATGATGTAGAGGCTGCCGAACACGTCCGCGTGTTTCATGCCGATGCGGGCGGCGCCGTAGCCCCCCATCGAGTGGCCGACCAGCCCGCGGCTCCGTCGGTCCGGGATGGTCCGGTAGTGCGCGTCGATGTACTCGACGACGTTGTGCGCGATGAAGCGCTCGAAATCGCCCGTCGTCACTGAGCTGGAGTACATCGAGCCGTTGTGCACGGTCTTGGAATCCGGCAGCACCACGATCATGTCCGGGGCGCCCAGGGCGAACGCGCCCTCGATCGTCTGCGGCACGTGGATCTCGTGCGTCCACTGCTCCGCCCCGATGGAATAGCCGTGCAGCGCGTACACCACGGGATACCGGCGGAGCGTGTCCGTCCGGTAGCCGGGGGGCAAGAAGACGATGACGTCCCGGTCCACGGCGTCGCCCTCCAGATTGCCCTCCAGGGACACCCCGTGGACCCTGATGTGCTCCACCGTCACCGGCTTGGCCCCTTGAACGGCGGGGGGCACGTCGGTCTGAACCTGGGCTCGGCTCGGGGCGGCACCCGCCAACACGAGCGGAACAACCAGGGCGAGCGCGGTGATCGTTGCCTGGCGATTCATTGCATCTCCTGCGTTGCGGGAGCGGGGGAGGCTCCGCGCGGGGACAAGGTCGGTGGGAGGACGCAGGTGCATCATCGCGTGCCTCCGCGTCAAGTATGCGGATCTATTCCGGGCGCCGTCAAAGCGCCCTGGCGCAGCGCCCGCACGCGAAGCACGTTACCCGCGCTGCACTTCGCGCGCGGCCGGAGCCGCCGCGCGACTTCACAATCGGAGCCACCATCATGCTCAAGCACACCGCGAAGCTGGCCCTGGCGTTTCTGCTGCTGGCGGGTGGCCGTGCGGCGGCGCAGACGCCCGATCCGCGTCGTCGTCAACGCCGATCTCGGCGAGACCACCATCAGCCGGTACATCTACGGCCAGTTCGGCGAGGACCTGGGGCGCAACATCTACGACGGGTTCTGGACCAAGGCGGGCACGGGCCAGTGGCATCTGCGCGACGACGTGATCGATGCCCTGAAGAGGATCCAGGTCCCGGTGCTCCGCTGGCCGGGCGGCTGCTTCGCGGACTACTACCACTGGCGCGACGGCGTCGGACCGCGGGACCAGCGGCCGAAGATGGTCAACACGGTCTGGGGCGGCGTGACCGAGGACAACAGCTTCGGCACGCACGAGTACATGGAGCTGATCCAGCGCCTCGGCGCCGAGCCGTTCATCGTCGGGAACCTCGGCAGCGGCACGGTGGAGGAGATGTCGAAGTGGTGGGAGTACCTGCACGCGCCCACCGGCAGTCCGCTGGGCGACGAGCGCGCGGCCAACGGCCATCCCGAGCCGTTCACCGTCCGCTTCTGGGGCGTGGGGAACGAGAGCTGGGGCTGCGGCGGCGCGATGACGCCGCAGGCGTACGCGGACAACTACAAGCGCTACGCCGAGTACCTGCGCGGCAGCCACCCCTTCCGCATCGCCTCCGGCCCCAACACCGACGACTACGCCTGGACCGACACGATGATGCGCGAGGCCGGCTGGATGATCGACGGCCTCGACATGCACTACTACACGGTCGTGGGCCCGTGGGCGCACAAGGGCTCGGCGACCGACTTCGGCGAGCGCGAGTGGTTCACCGCCCTGCAGCGCGCCGAGCGGATGGACACGCTGATCACGCGCCACGCCACGATCATGGACCGGTACGATCCGGCGAAGCGCGTCTGGCTCATCGTGGGCGAATGGGGGATGTGGCACGACCCGGAGCCGGGTTCCACGCCGGGCTTCCTCTATCAGCAGAACACGCTGCGGGACGCGGTGGTCGCCGGCCTGCACCTCAACATCTTCAACAGCCACGCGGACCGGGTGCGCATGGCCAACATCGCGCAGACCGTCAACGTGCTGCAGTCCATGATCCTGACGCGGGGCGATTCAATGGTCCTGACACCCACGTACTGGGTCTTCGACATGTACAAGGTGCACCAGGACGCGACGCTGCTGCCGCTGAACATCAAGTCGGACGCCTACACGTTCGAGGGCCAGTCCGTGCCGGCCGTCAGCGCATCCGCCTCGGACAAGGACGGGCACATCCACATCACGCTCGTGAACCTGGACCCCAACCGCGGCCGCACGGTGCAGGTGGACATCCGCGGGCAGCACGTCTCGAGCGTGAGCGGGCGGGTGCTGACGGCGCCGACGATGCAGGCTCACAACACCTTCGAGCAGCCGAACGCGGTCCAGCCCGTGGACTTCCACGGGGCCCGGCTGTCCGGCGACGTCCTGACGCTGGACCTGCCGTCCAAGTCGGTCGTCGTCGTGGAGCTGCGCTGATCCCGTGACGGCGCATTCGCCCAGAGCTGTCCCGCCGGTGTCCGCCGCGGCGGTGTGCGTGCTGCTGTCGCTCATCGGGGCTTCGGGAGCGTGCGCGCAGGCCGCGCGCGTCGAGGCCACCGTCCACGCCGACCAGGCCCACGCTCCGATCTCTCCGTACCTGTATGGGATGTTCCTCGAGCACATCGGCGGGATCGTCAATCGCGGGCTGTGGGCGGAGATGCTGGACGACCGGAAGTTCTACTATCCCATCGTGGTGACCGAGTCGCTGCCGGCGCGGCCGGGCCCGGCGCCTGCCCGCCGGTGGACCGCGATCGGCCCGATCACTGCCATCACCATGGACTCGGCGCGGGCGTTCACGGGCGCGCACAGCCCGCGCATCACCCTGGACGCGGCCGAGCCACGCGGCATCCGCCAGGCGGGCCTCGCGCTCGAGCGCGGGAAACCGTACGCCGGCCGGATCGTTCTGGCCGCGGACGGCGCCGCGCGCGTCACCGTCACCCTCGCGTGGGGCGCGAGCCCGGCCGAACGGCAGACGGACACGATCGACGTCCTCTCGCGCGACTGGGTGACCTACCCGCTCGACTTCACCGCCGGCGCGGACGCCGCGGACGCGCAGCTCGAGATCACCGCCACCGGCGACGGGTCGGTGCGGGTGGGCGCGGTGTCCCTCATGCCGGCCGACAACGTCGGAGGATTCCGCCGCGAGGTGGTCGCCGCGCTCCGGTCCTTGCACTCGGGCGTGTACCGGTTCCCGGGCGGGAACTACGTGTCGGCCTTCGACTGGCGAAACGCGGTCGGCGACCGCGACCGCCGGCCCCCCATCTACGATCCCGTGTGGCACGCCGTCCAGCCCAACGACGTCGGCACCGACGAGTTCCTGACCCTGTGCGGCCTGCTCGGCGTGGAGCCGTACATCACCGTCAACGCGGGGCTGGGTGACGCGCGGTCCGCGGCCGATCTCGTCGAGTACACCAACGGGTCGGTGCGGACGTTGATGGGGGCGCTGCGCGCCGCCAACGGGCACCCCGAGCCGTACCACGTGAAGTTCTGGGGCGTGGGCAACGAGGCGTGGGGCTCCTGGCAGATGGGCGCCATGTCGCTCGACCAGTTCGTCATCAAGAACAACGAGTTCGCGGACGCCATGCGCGCCGTGGACCCGGGCATCGTGCTCATCGCGAGCGGCGCGATGCCCGACGCCATGACCGGCTCCGGAGAATCCCAGAAGCGCACCGGCAAGATCATCCCCGACGACCTCGGCCCCGCTGACTGGACCGGCGGGCTGCTGCTGCACAGCCTCGATCACCTCGACATGATCTCGGAGCACTACTACTCGTACGGCAACCGGCGCTTCGACGTGACGACCGGCAAGTCGGTGCCGCTCGATCCTGCCGAGCCGCTGGTGGACTGGATGCGGCGCCCGGCCAACCACGTGAAGATCAAGGTCGAGGCGTACGAGCACTATCTGGAGCTGATCCCGGCGCTGCGCGCGAAGCCGGTCCCGGTCGCGATGGACGAATGGGCCTACGCCGGGTCGCCGCCGAACGGCTACAGGGTGGTGCCGGCGTACGCCTGGGCGTTCCACGAGATGTTCCGCCACTCCGACCTGTATCAGATGGCCGCCTTCACCTTCGCCACCTCGCTCCTGAGCGCGAGCCGCACCGCGGCGGTGCTCGATCCGGCCGGGCTCCTGTTCAAGCTCTACCGCGAGCATTTCGGGACGATTCCCGTGAGCGTGACCGGGAACGCGCCCCAGAGCGCCCCGAAGTACCCGCCCGGCGGCGAAGAGCCGAAGATCAACGCGGGAAGCCCGACCTATCCGCTGGACGTCGCGGCGGCCTGGTCCGACGACCGGACGGCGCTCACCGTGGCGGTGATCAACCCGACCGAGTCCGAGCAGACGCTCGACCTGTCGTTCCAGGGCGTCCGACTTGCGGGCAGCGGGACCCGGTGGCGCATGGCGCCGGACAGCCTGGACGCGCGGATCGTGGTCGGGGAGGCGCCGCAGGTCCGGGTCGAGGAGGAGCCGATCGCGCGGTTGCCCGCGCGCGAGGCTTTCCCGCCGTTCAGCGTGACGCTGTATCGCCTGACCGTGAGGTAGACATGAAGACCACCATCCGCAGACTGCTGCTCGCGCTCCCCTTCCTCGCCGCGACGCCGCTCAACGCGCAGGTCGAGGGGAAAGCCGATCCGGTCGCGGACAAGCGCGACGTGGTGGTGGACGGCAACGTCCGTCTCACGGTGCTCACCCCGCAGCTGATCCGCCTCGAGTGGGCCGCGGACGGCCGCTTCGAGGACCGGGCCTCGCTCGTGTTCCTGAACCGCCGCACGCCGCCCGTCCAGTTCACGAGGCGGGTGGAGCGCGGCTGGCTGGTGATCGCGACCCAGGCGCTGCAGCTCCGCTACCGCCGCGGCAGCGGCCAATTCGGCCCGGAGAACCTCAGCATCGCACTCAAGAACGCGGACTCCACTGTGACGTGGCGGCCCGGCGCGTCGGATACGGCGAACCTCAAGGGCACGACCCGAACACTCGACGGCGCGCCGGGCCCGGTGCCGCTCGAGAAGGGGCTGGTCTCGCGCGACGGCTGGGCGCTGGTGGACGACTCGGAGCGCCCGCTGTTCGACGCGAGCCCGTGGCCGTGGGTGGTGCAGCGTTCGCCGGGGGAGCGGCAGGACTGGTACTTCTTCGGCTACGGCCACGACTACCGCCGCGCGCTGCAGGACTTCACGCGCGTGGCCGGGAAGATCCCGATGCCGCCGCGCTTCGCCTTCGGTGCGTGGTGGTCGCGCTACTGGGCGTACACCGACGCGGAGGAGCAGCAGCTGGTCGAGGACTTCCACCGCTTCGACGTGCCGCTGGACGTGCTGGTCATCGACATGGACTGGCACAACACCTTCGAGCTGCGCTGGAACGGCCAGCCCAAAGACCAGGCGGGGCAGTCGCTGGGCTGGACCGGCTACACCTGGGACCGCGCCTACTTCCCGGATCCCGACGCCCTGCTCGGCTGGGTCCATCAGCAGGGGCTGCACACGACGATGAACCTGCATCCTGCCTCCGGCATCCAGCCGCACGAGGCGCAGTATCCGGCGATGGCGCGGGCGATGGGGATCGATCCGGCGACCAAGCGGTACGTGCCGTTCCAGATCGAGGACAAGCACTTCGCGGAGGCGTACTTCGACAGCGTCATCCACCCCCTCGAGCGGCAGGGCGTGGACTTCTGGTGGCTGGACTGGCAGCAGTGGGCCAACACCTCGATCCCGGGCCTCAGCCCCACCTGGTGGCTGAACTACGTCTTCTTCACCGACATGGAGCGAGACGGCCTGCACCGGCCGCTCATCTTCCACCGCTGGGGCGGCCTCGGCAATCACCGCTACCAGATCGGCTTCTCGGGGGACGTAATCTCCACCTGGCCGGCGCTGGCCTTCGAGACGTACTTCACGGCCACCGCCGCCAACGTGGGCTTCGGCTACTGGAGCCACGACATCGGCGGGCACATTCCCGGGACCGTCGCGCCCGAGATGTACACGCGCTGGATCCAGTTCGGGATCTTCAGCCCGATCCTGCGCACGCACACCACCAAGAACGCGAACGCGGAGCGCCGCATTTGGGCGTATCCTCCTCAGTTCGCGGACGCGATGCGGGACGCCTTCCAGCTCCGCTACGCGATGATCCCCTACATCTACACGGCCGCGCGCCGCGCCTACGACAGCGGCGTGTCCGTCGTGCACCCGCTCTACTACGACTGGCCGGACGCGGATCAGGCGTACGCCTTCCCCGACGAATACCGCTTCGGCGAGGATCTGGTGGTGAGTCCGGTGGCCCAGCCGATGGACAGCGCGAGCGCCCTGGCGAGCGAGCGGCTGTGGCTCCCACCGGGCGACTGTGTGGAGTGGTCCAGCGGAACGCGGCTCAAGGGTCCGCAGGTGCTGGAACGGTCGTTTGCGCTCGACGAGCTGCCGGTGTTCGCGCGGGCCGGCGCGATCATTCCCGAGCAGCCCAAGATGGAGCGGAGCGACGCGCGGCCCGTGGATCCGCTCATCCTGGACGTCTTCCCCGGCGATTCCGGGAGCGCGCGCGTCTACGAGGACGCGGGCGACTCGGAGGGATACCAGAACGGCGCGTACAGCTTCACACCGGTCTCCCAGCGGCGGACCGGCGCCACGATCGCGCTCACGATCGCGCCGGTGGAGGGAAGCTTCCCGGGCATGCTGCAGGAGCGCGGGTACGAGGTGCGGCTGCGTGGGACCTGGCCGCCGGCGCGCGTGACCTGGCAGGGCGCGGACGTCCCGTACAAGGCGGACGGGTCGGCGCCCGGCTGGCGCTACGACGGGGATAAACTCACCACCATCGTGTCGCTGCCCCGGGCCGACGTTTCGACCCGCAAGGAGCTGGTGGTGGAGCAGCCCGCCGGCGCGGATCGCGCACTGCTGGACGGCGTACCCGGCCGGCTGCTGCGCTTGAAGCGCGGGATGAGGATGCTGGAGGCGCTCTGGCCGGCGGACTGGCCGTCCGACGCGTACGTCACGCTGGCTCAGACCGGGCGGCGGCTCACGCTGCACCCTGACTCAGCCGTGGTGGAGCTCACGCGCTTCCGGGAGCAGCTGCCCGAGGTGCTGCGCGCGTTGCCGCAGATGAAGGGCGACACCGCGGTGATCGGCAAGGTGCGGCGGCACCTGGCCCCGTGATCTCCCGTCTGCTCGTCGCGCTGATGCTGGCCCTGCGGCCGGCCGCCCCCGCCGCCCCCGCCGCCCCCGCCCCTCCCGCCCACACCTCCGACGGCGTCGTCATCCCCGTGGCCGGCGGCTTCCTCAAGATCGAGGTGGTGGCCGCAGACGTGATCCGGGTGGCGTTCGCGCCCGACACAGCATTCCTCGAACGGAAGAGCCTCGCCGCCGGCGAGCGCGCGCATGAACAAGTGCCCTGGACGGTGGTGCGCGTCGGCGGCGAGACCCGGATCGAGACGGATCGCCTGTCGGTGCGGGTCTCGCGAGCCGGGGCCGTCGCCTTCTACGACAAGCAAGGACGGCGGATCGTGGCGGAGGCGCCCGGCGGCCGCGAGCTGACCCCTGCCGAGGTGCAGGGCGAGCGCACCTACCACGTGCGCCAGGTCTGGCAGGCGAATCCGGGCGAGGCGCTGTATGGCTTGGGGCAGCGGCAGGAAGGCCTGGCGGACCTCAAGGGCTACGACCTCGACTTGTGGCAGCGCAACACGTCCGAGGTCGTGCCCGTCTTCGTGTCGAGCCGAGGATACGGCATCTTCTGGGACAACACGTCGTTCACCCGGTTCGGAGATCTCCGGCAGTTCGAGCCGATCCCCTCCGCGCAGCTATTGGACAAGGACGGCCGGCCGGGCGGGCTGACCGGGACCTTCTTCGCCGGCGCGGCCTTGGACAGCGCGGTGGGCACGCGTGTGGATTCCGCCATTCTCTTCACCATTCCTGACGACAAGACCGATCCGGCCGTCCGGCTGCATCCGGCGCTGCCCGCGCGCGGCCCCGTGAGCGCGCGCTGGGAGGGGTGGATCGCGCCGCGCACCGCCGGGACCTACCAGATCGAGCTGTTCGCGAACGAAGTCGTGAAGCTCTGGTTCGATGGCAAGCTCGTCGTGGACGACTGGCGTTCGTCGTGGCTGCCGTGGCGCGGCGTCGCCCGCGTGCGGCTCGAGGCGGGGCGGCGCTATCGCGTGCGCCTCGAGTACTCGGATGTCGAGGGCGGAGGAGAGACGGTGCAGCTCAGGTGGAAGACGCCGGCGCCGAAGATCAACACGTCGCTCTGGTCGGAGGTCGGCGACGGGGTGGACTACTACTTCTTCTACGGCCCCGACCTCGACCGCGTGATCGCGGGCTACCGCCTCGTCACGGGCCGGGCGGCGATGCCGCCACGATACGCGTTCGGGTACTGGCAAAGCCGCAACCGCTACGTCACGTCGCAGCAGAGCCTCGACGCGGTCGACGAATTCCGGCGCCGTGGGATCCCGCTCGACGTGATCGTCCAGGACTTCATGTACTGGAAGCCGGATCAGTGGGGCTCGCACGAAGCAGATCCGGCGCGCTTCCCCGACGCTCCGGGCTGGATCCGCGCCATCCACGACCGCCACGCACGGCTCCTGATCTCGGTGTGGGGGAAGTTCTACCCGGACACGCGCAACGCGCAGGAGATGCGCTCGCGCGGCTTTCTCTACCAGGTCCCGCTGCGGGACAGCGTGAAGGATTGGCTGGGCTACCGCTACACCTTCTACGACGCCTTCAACTCGGCCGCCCGCAGGCTCTTCTGGGACCAGCTCCGGCCCGCGCTGTTCGACAAGGGCGTGGATGCGTGGTGGCTGGACGCGACCGAGCCCGACATCCTGCCGTCCTGGGACCTGGCCGCGCAGCGCGAGGCCATCAACCCGACGGCGCTCGGCTCGGGCGCGCGGATGCTCAACGCCTATTCGCTCGAGCAGGTCGGCGGCATCTACGAGGGCCAGCGCGAGGCGGCGCCGGATCGCCGGGTCGCGATCCTGACGCGCTCCGCCTTCGCCGGGCTGCAGCGCTACGGCGCGGCGATCTGGTCGGGCGACATCGCCTCGGCGTGGCCGGCGATGAAGAAGCAGATCGCCGCCGGCCTGGGGTTCTCCATCAGCGGGATCCCGTACTGGAGCATGGACATCGGCGGCTACTGGCCGCAGCCGCGCTTCCGGGCCGAGCCGATGGCGCCGGAGGACGCGGAGGAGTGGCGCGAGCTGAGCGCGCGCTGGACCGAGTTCGGGGCGATGGTCCCGATCTTCCGGGCGCATGGCGAGGCGCCGCCGGCGCGGGAGATCTCACGCATCGGCGACACCACGGCCGCGTATGGCGCCATGGTTTACTGGGACCGGCTCCGCTACCGGCTGCTCCCATACGTCTACTCCGTGGCCGGAGCGGTGACCCAGGACGGGGGCACGATGATGCGGCCCCTGGTGATGGACTTCCCGGCGGACGCGAGGGCCCGGGAGGTGACCGACCAGTACCTCTTCGGCCCGGCGCTCCTGGTCAATCCGGTGACCGCGTATCGGGCGCGCAGCCGCCCAGTCTACCTGCCGAAGGCAACGTGGTACGACTTCTGGACCGGGCAGCGTCTGGCCGGTGGCCGGACCGTGCAGGCTGCCGCCCCGTACGATCGGATCCCGGTGTACGTGCGCGCCGGCTCGATCCTGCCGGTGGGGCCGGAGCTGCAGTACACGGACGAGAAGCCGGCCGACCCCATCACGCTGGTGGTGTACACGGGCGCCAACGGGCGCTTCTCGCTGTACGAGGACGACGGCGCCAGCTACGGCTACGAGCGTGGAGAGTTCGCGCGCATTCCGCTCCGCTGGGACGAGAAGAGCCGCACGCTGATCATCGGCCGGCGCGAGGGTTCGTTCCCCGGCATGCTGGCGAGCCGGAGTTTCCAGGTGGTGTTCGTCTCTCCTGGCCGCCCTGTCGGTTTCGGCGATCTACGGCCCGACCGGACGGTCAGCTATGTAGGCGAGGAGCTGCGCATCCGGGCGCCGTGACGGGAAATGATGGAGCCGCCCGCACCCTCTCCGGGCGAGAGACTACTTGAGTAGTTGGCGCGGCCAGAGGCCGGGGTCCCCGCCCCGGCCATTGTCCGCTTCACCCCCTACGCCTGCGTTGCGAGCGCCCCAGGCCGCAACGGAACGATGCAGCTGCCGACCGCGCGACGAGTAGACTCGTGTCGCGGTCGGCAGCACGTGCGAGGTCACGCGTCATGCCCTTCGGGGTTACCAGGGTTCGCAGCCGGAGAGGTGCTGGTGTGGCGAAACTGGTAAACGCAGTGGCTTCGCACGCCACTGGGCGCAAGCCCTTGCGGGTTCGAGTCCCGCCACCAGCACCGCTGCTCTTGCACCGCGCAGTCCGCCGAGCTTATACTCGGCTTGCGTGCGAAGCCACTGCGGCGGCCAGTTTGCGGCGCCAAACGAAGGGCCGGGGTGATCCCCCGGCCCTTCGCGTTCCTCCATCCCTGCATGCCTCTTGCCAGTATGTCAGATATGACATATCCTCCTCGGCGGGCACGGGGGGGGTCACTGATGAACAAGGCCAGGATGAAGAGCCTTCGGGACGCCGGGTGGTCCGTCGGCGATGCGAAGAAGTTCCTCGGCCTCAGCGCGGCCGAAGCGGCGATCATCGAGATGAAGGTCTCGCTGGCAACGGGGCTGCGGCGGCGGCGCCTCGCGCGGGGACTGTCACAGGCCGCCCTGGCGGCGCGCATCGGCTCCAGCCAGTCCCGCGTCGCCAAGATGGAGGCCGGCGATCCGTCGGTGAGCATCGAGCTTCTGGTGCGGTCCCTGCTCGCGACAGGGACGAAGAAGCGGGAGATCGCCCAACTCTTGGTGGCCTGAGGCGGCACTGCCTAGGCTTGGCGACCTCGAGCGGCGCGTCGGCGCGCACGACCACGAGCTGAAGGCAATCATCCAAACCATCCGGGGGATGCTGGAGCCTCCGGTCGCGCCCAAGAAGCAGATCGGATTTCGCCAGAGCTGAGTCCGAACTTGATCCGCACTCCTTCCCGCTTGACGAGCACATGACGCGCGCCTGCTAGGCTCTCCGTGCAGCCCGAAGAGGCTGCCTGGGGGGCCACATGGACTTCTTCGCTCGACATTCCGTTCCGCGCCGGTCGGTGGCCCTGATCCTGGCCACGATCCTCTCCACCGGCTGCGTGACCTGGCGCCCGTTGCCGTCGGGTCAGAGCTATCTGACGGCGAAGCTTCCAACCCACGTGCGGGCGACGCTGGCCGGCGGGCAGGTGGTGGACCTGTACTCGCCCGCGGTCGTGGGGAACGACCTGACCGGCTACCGCCAAGCGGGCGTGGCCTCGTCGCGCGTGGTGATCCCAATGCAGGGCGTGCAGCGGGTCGAGACGTTGCAGAGCAACGACGGCGCCACCATCGCGCTGGTCGCGGTCCTGGCGCTCGGCACTGTATTCGTCGGCTCGGCCATCGCGTTGCACAACATGAGATTCGGCGGCGGCTTCGGCGGCGGGTTCTGATGACGACGGAACGGTGCCGGATGCCGGCGCGGGCGCTACGCCAGACGAAGGGCCGGGCAGATCGAGGGCCGGCAGGCCAACGATGAGGTCGGGCTCTAGCGCTTTTCCTGACGGCCTTCCAGCCAGGCGACATCGGCGAGGTCCTGGGGCCGGCCGGCCGCCTTCTTGTTGCGGATCAGGTCGTCGCGTGAGATGACGTGCACGGTGAGGCCCTCGAGCCTGGTGTCCAGTCGGCTGCCCCAGGCTGCAGAGAATTCGACTCCGTCAACCGAGGTCATCACGTCAATCCGCCGGGGCGCGACGCCGATCTGAAACACAACGTCAGGCCGGGTCAGATCCTTCAGGGTCAGCTGATCTAGTGGCGCACCAAACCGCTCGAGGGCGCGGCGCACGCGCTTCGGGTTCTCCCCCGCGGTGCCGACCCAGAGGTCGAGGTCCCCCGTGGCGCGCGGCAGCCCGTGGACGGCAACGGCGTACGCGCCGACCAGCAGGTACTCAACGCCCTCCGCGGAGAACGCGGACAGTATCTCGCTGAAGTCTGGATTCACCGACGGTCTCTCCCTTGAACGCCCACGCGTCCACGGCCAGCTGCCACATCATGGCGACCCTCTGCGCTGGGCTGGTGCGCGGGAGGCGGGTGTGCGCGCCGAGCCCGTGCAGGGGCTGCTTCACGATGGACGGCCCGCGCGAGATCTGCGCGATCACGGGTCGCATCCAGTCCGGCGCGTACCCGGCGTGGCGCGCCAGGGCCTGCCGGTCGTCGTGAGACAGCGCGCTCCGGAGGCGGAGGATCACGTTGGGATTCACCTGGTCCTTGCC
Source organism: uncultured Gemmatimonadales bacterium (assembly GCA_963835535.1). Classification (GTDB taxonomy): domain Bacteria; phylum Gemmatimonadota; class Gemmatimonadetes; order Gemmatimonadales; family JACORV01; genus Fen-1245. The sequence goes on along the minus strand of CAWIFL010000005.1, from coordinate 827,645 downwards.
CAAGTATGCGAGCGCCTGCAGGGCGGTGCCCCACCGTTTTCCCGCGCCCACGAGCCGTCTGGGTGCAGCACGGCGGAGCTGGATGACCTGGTTGCCAAGCCGCATCTGCCGGCTCAGGCCGTCGGTCACGAACGTCGCCCGCGCCGGCACCTGGGTGGACAGGCCGATGGCGTTGGCCGCCTGAGCGCCCGTGACTTGGAGGCGGCTTCCCGTCTTCCGGGCTAGGGCGCGGGCCAGCGCGTCCGGAGCCGGAGAGAGGGCACCGAAGCGAACACTGACTTTGGGGTAGTGGTACAGCCCCCTGCCCACGCGCCGCAGCGCACCACTCCTGGCGAGACGCGAAAGGGCCTGGTCCACGCCGGCGCGGGACCCAAGATCCAGGAAGTCCTTCGGCGTGTACACGGAACCACGACCTGCGCCATGAATCCTGCTAACTATTTGCTGCATAACGGAATACATATCACCATATCGCTATGATTGTGTCAGAAATAATAGCACATTTTTCTGACGTATCAAGGCAGGGCTGAGGGGCGGTTGCCTAGCGGTACACGTCCCGCCGGTGGCCGATCGTCACCACGAGAACCCGCAAGCGATCGTCGAGAACCCCGGGGGCAGCTTTCTGAAATCGCGGGCGGCCGCCGCCGTGAACTCGATCGCGTAGCGCACGCCGCCTCCACGCCGATGTCACAGGCCCAACTCGCGCTTGAGCTGCGCCCAGGGAACGTTGGGCCCCTTCTCGGCGAGGGCGGCGCGCGCGGCCTCGAGGTCGAGCTTGTCCTCCAGGGCCTCGAGCAGCTCCAGGTCACCAACGGGCACCAGCGCTGCCATGCCCTTCCCGTGGCGCTCCAGGACGACGCGCTCGCCGCGATACGAGACGCGGTTGATGATGTCCGCGAACTGCTCTCGCACTTTGGCGGACGGCAGCCGGGTCATGGTCCCTCCATATTGTACGCTTCGTACGTCCAGTACTAAACGTACGATAGCACCCAGCCCCGGTCAAGGCAGCGCGAAGGTAGTGCGCTGTGCCGCGGGCGCATCATCCCTTCGTTGCGGAGGGTGGTCAGCGGTGCGCGGCAGTGAAACGGCACCAAGACCGCTTCCCGGGCGATTTCGTTCTGCAGCTAAGTGCTAGAGAAACCAAGGCGTTGCAGGGTTTGAGATCACAATCTGTGATCTCAAAGTTCGGTCGGGGAGGCAGGCGTTATCGTCCGAACGCCTTTACCGAGCACGGCGCCGTGATGGCCGCGACCATCCTGAACAGCCCCCAGGCCGTTCAGATGAGCATCTTCGTAGTCCGGGCGTTCCTGCAGCTGCGGGAGTGGGTCGTGGGTCAGGCGGCATTGGCAGCGAGGCTCGCGGACTTGGAGCGGCGCGTTGGCGCGCACGACCACGAGCTGAAGACGATCATCCCGGCGATCCGGGGGATGCTGGAGCCTCCGGTCACGCCCAACAGGCAGATCGGGTTTCGCCACAGTTGAGTCCGGATTTGAGGTCACAGATTGTGGCCTCATCCGCGACCAAGGGGCCGGCTGCCCTACCCCGCCTTCGGCACCGGCGCCGCCAGCGGCTCCTCCTGGTACGTGGCCTCGAAGTGGGCCTCGGTCAGGGCGCGCTCGGTCTCACCGAGGACCTGGGCCGCCCAGTCGCAGTAGCCGTCGAGCAGTGTCTGCTTGGGGAGCAGGTCGGGCCTCCGGTTGACCGTGCGCGCCGGCATCTCGTCGAACAGCTCGTGGCCGAACCACTCGCCGCCGTGGGACAGCAGTCACGAGACGCAGAGCGAAATGATGGTCTCCCGAGCGGATCCCCTGAAGGCCGCCACGGTCAGATTCGGCCCGCCACGCGCGCGCATGACCACGAACGTCTTGGGGAGGCCGAAGGTCGCGAGGAAGAGGCTCCCGAAGATGGGCTCACCCATCCCCGGCCATTCGAAGAGCACGAGGGCGGGATCGGACGTCGCGACCTGATAGAAGAGGTGGGCGCTGCCGAGCTTCTGGACGCGGTGCCACGGAGCAGCTCCTCGAGGTTCACGGGCGAGCAAGTCGTTCGGCCGGCGTTGCCGTTGGCCGCGACTTAGGTGGCTGAGCCGGATCGCTCCGGTGCGCGGCCCACCAAATCGGGGAAATCACCGCGCAACCGCTTATCTAGGGCCGCGGCGTCATTGGCCAATAGCCGGAAGCGTGAAAACGCGGCATGCCACCTCACTTACGCTTTGCCGCGTTCTGAGCCTTCCAGAGCAGGCCCGGATGGCGGCCCACGCGTGCTGCGAGGTCAGGCTGGTCGGCGAACAGCAGCTCTGGCCTCAGGTCACCGCTCTGAAGCCGGTCAGTGAACTCCCGTTCGGCGTCTGTCAGCTGCACGAGCGGTGCTACAGCCTGCCAAGCTTGCTCCCGTAGCCAGGATCCGGCTGGAGGACTGTCTCGCCGAGCCAGCATCGGATGCAGCTGCTCGGCGATGGCGGCGTCGGTCGCCCGTTCGAGTCGGTCCAATCCATAGCTGTAGACCGCGTGCGGGAGGATGCCGGCAAGAGCGATGAAGACTGATCGGAACAGCCTCAGGCCTCAGCCGGGACCGACCAATCCAGGGAGTCGCGCCGCGTCGAACAGGTCGCGTGGCGCCGCACGATCCAGCAGCGCGCACAGCTTGCCCGCGGCGAGTTCGTCCACGCCCACCTGCCGTACCCGCGGGCGCGGGTAGTCGCCCGGCTGCCAGAGCACCGCCTCGACTGGCACGGCGAGCGTGACGCGGTACATGTAGTCCACGTCTACTTCGATCCTGTCGGGTACGCCGGCGGTATTCCGATACGACAGGAACATCTTGCGGCCGGCGTGCTCGTCCGCTGAGAGCTGCACCTGATACGATCCAGCACCCGCGATCCTGGTGATGGCCCTCTCGATCTCCGGCCGGTCCGCCAGCATCGCCTCCCGCCCCTCGGCACGCACGTAGTTGAAGTCGAGGTCCACCGACAGGCGAGGTGGCGCCTCCGAGTCGAGGTTGAGCGCGGTGCCCCCTTTCAGGAGCAGTGCCTCGCGCAGGAGCGGATGACGCCCGAACTCGACCAGCAGATCTCCCAAGCGCAGCACCTTCTCAAGGGTCCCCGCGAGGAACCCGTGCTGGGCCGCCAGCCGATCCAGCTCACCCCGATCAAGCTCCACTTGGCTCACTCGGGCTGAGCAGGGTCTCCGGCAGGATGAGATTCCAGCGTGGCAGCAGCGTTCCGCCCTTCCCACGCTCCCGGCGGGGCAGATAGTGGGGAGAGGCGGGGCGGTGGCGCTCGAGATCAGACAGATCCTTCTCGGTCACCCGAAACGCCCGCTGATAGCGCTCGAGGAACCACCCGGTCGCGGCCCACAGGAAACGTTGGTTGTAGGCCTCGAGCAGGTCCCGCAGCAGATCTAGATCGAGGGACGCGAGGCCGGCGGCCGACTGCACCAGCTCCTCCAGACCACCCACCAGCCGGGGATTCCGGAAGCCGTCCAGCAGAGTCCGCTCGGCGCTCGTCGCGTGGAGCGTCGCGCCGCGGTAGCGGACCTCTCTCACACCCGAGAGGGTTGCCCGCCGGCGCACGAGTGGCGCCGGGTGAGCGGTGAACTCGACTCGGACGTTGGCCACGACCAGCGGCCGCCTGCGTCTGGCGGTGAACACCCCGAGAAGGTGCCCAACCGAGTGCGCGGCGCCGAGCAATTGGAGCGCCGCGTGGTACCCGAACACGCAGTCGCTCCGGGTGGCCGCGGCGACGAGGAACGGGTCCACGGCGAAGCGATCGCCGTCCGTGCCCGGGGGAACGGTGGCGTAGAGGCCGCGCTCGATCACCCTCACGCGGCCGGCCGACGCGTGGTACTGCACCCAAGACCGTACAGCGCTTGGAGACGGGTCGCGCATTGCCCCCCGGAGTTCCGCCAAGGTGAAGGCGGGCGTAGCCGCCAGGAACCGGTCGGTGTCGAAGGGCTCGGTAACTTGACGTTGTGCGCTCATACGGGGTACAAATTACCCCTTTACGTCACCTATCGTCAAGTACGGGGAGAGCCTAGGGGGGAAACCGCCAGGGCGCGAGCAGGAGAACCAGCAGAAGGAGCGCGAGAAGAAGAGGGACCTGCACGAGAACGACATCCTCAAGAAGCAGCACAAGCAGCAGCACCGTCAGCACGACAAAGAGCACCAGCACCACCGACACGACCAGCACCACGAACACGACCACCAGCAGCACGGCGAGGGACAGCGCGAGCGGGAGCGCCACGAACGGGACCGGGATGCATGATGACGACGATGATGATCAGCACCAGGATCGACAAAGAGGTGTGGGGTTTATGCCGCCCTGAACCTTTCGAACCGCTCGGCGAGGTAGTCCGGATTGGGCCGGAGCCGCTCGGCTCTGGGGACCTCGATCTTCTGCCCGTGCATGTCCTTGAGCCCGTGCTGGAGCATCGGGCCGTCGATCTCCTCGAGCACGTCGGCGCGGATGGCGATGCGGTAGTCGGGCGACACGCCAAGGATGTTCGTGTCGAACGCGCCGTGGTGGATCCTGCAGAGGGCGAGTCCGTTCGGGATCTCGGGACGCCCGCGCTCGTCGCGGTCCGGGAGAATGTGGGCGGCGTCGAGCAGCTCGACGTGGTGGAGACGGCAGACCGAGCAGCGCTCGCGGTAGGCGCCGACCACAAGCTCCCGGAAGCGGTGCTGGTGGAGTCTCCTCTTGGCGGCATAAGTCTCGTACCCGCGGCGCGCCTCGAGCTCAACGGGCTCACCCTCCTCTGGGAACGCGCTGAGGACGTCGGCCTCGAGACGGAACTCCAGGTGCTCGGGATCGTCGCCGACGACATAGCAGGGGTAGATCGGCTCGTAGAGCCCCGGGACTTGCCCGTAGAAGTAGACGATCGGCCGCCGGAGCGTCATGGCGAGGCGGACGGCGGCGTTGGTCCACTCGTCGGGGTCGGAGCCCTGGTACTTGTAGATGAAGGGGCCATCAGCCGCGACCTGGTCGTCGTACGGGCGCTCGCGCCCTGGCCGGTGCGGGACGGTGACGACGCTTAACGCCGCCCCGCCCTTGAGTTGTCTGGGCCGCCATATCCCGCGGCGAGTGTTGAGGAAGGGAATCTGCTCCTCCTGGAACTCGAACCCCGCCTCCAGCTCGGCGATCGGCACCAGCCCACCGCGAACGTCGCGCAGCTTGGTAGAGCTTGTCGAAGGCGGCGAGACGAAGCCGCCAATCGAGATCGAGGTCAGGCACGGACGGAAGGCATGGTCACCGAGCCAAGATGCGCGTCGAGAGACGCCTGCGCGAGGGCGGCGGGAGTGCCGCCTGGTGCAACGAAACGATGACGACACGGCCGCCCGTCGCAGCTATTCTGCCGCGCATGGCCCCCGGCACCGGCCTTGCTCCGGTTGACGACATCGCGGCGAAGATCCACACGGTCCGCGGCGTGCGGGTCATGCTGGACTCGGATCTGGCTAGGCTGTATGGCGTGCAAACCCGCGCGCTCAACCAAGCTGTGAAACGGAACGCGGACCGGTTCCCGAGCGATTTCGTTCTGCACCTAAGTATCAGGGAAACCAAGGAGTTGCAGGGTTTAAGATCACAATCTGTGATCTTAAAGCGCGGAGAGCACATCAAGTTCCGTCCCCTCGCCTTCACCGAGCACGGTGCGGTGATGGCTGCGAACGTGCTGAACAGCCCACGAGCCGTGCAGATGAGCATCTTCGTGGTCCGGGCATTTCTGCGGCTGCGGGAGTGGGTCGTGGGCCAGGCGGAACTGGCAGCGAGGCTCTCGGAGCTGGAGCGGCGAGTCGGCGCACACGATCACGACCTGAAGACGATCATCCAGACGATCAGGAGCATGCTCGAGCCGCCGCCCCCGCCGACGAAGCAGATCGGCTTTCAACCCGGCTGAGGCCCGAGTCCCTACTCCGCCTTCGGCACCGGCGCCGCCAGCGGCTCCTCCGCGTAGGCGGACTCGAGGTACGCCTCCGCCAGCGCGGGCTCGGTCTCGCCGAGGACCCGCTCGGCCCAGCCCCGGAACCCCTCGAGCAGGGCATCCTTGGGAAGGAGATCCGGCCGGCGGTTGACGAGGCGCGTGGGCGGCTCGTCGAACAGCTCGTGGCCGAACCACTCGTCACCGCGGCCCAGGAGCGCGGACACGCAGGCCGGCAGGATCTCGCGATCGCTCATCCCCCGGAACGCCGCCACGACCACGTTGGGCCCGACGCGCGAGCGCACGATCACGAACGTCTTGCGGAGCGCGAAGGTCGCCAGGTACAGACTTCCGTGGATGGGCTCGGCGGCCCCGGGCCACTCGAAGAAGACGAGCGGGACCTCGGACGTGGCGACCCGAGAGTAGAGGGGGGCGCTGCCGAGCGTATCCACCCGGCGCCACTCCGCGTCGGTCTCGATGCAGCCGTATAGCAACTCCTCGATGTCCACGGGCTCGTCGGGGCGGTAGATGCAGCTCCCACCCTGCCAGAGCAGCGGGATGAGGAACTCGGCGTCGAGGCGGGCGTGGAAGAGGTTGGTGTTCATCGACGGGTCCTTTCGTGTGGCGTTCCCGTCTCATCGCGCATGGGCCCGAACGGCTGCGTTCGGCCGGCGTTGCCACCGTGGGACACGGTTGGCGTGCGGATCATCGAGCCGGTGCTCTCCCCGCCCTCTCCATGCCTGGCAGCCGAGACGGAGGCTGCGCGTCGAACCCGGCTACTTTGGCCGGTAGGTCAAGAGTTCCAGCTCGTTCACGATGATCCGCCCGAGCGATTCGAACACCCAGTCGGCGGCGTCGAAGAACGCTCCGATGAGGCGGTGCAGAGCACGCCCAGTCCAGCGGAGCAACCTCGTCGCGGGACGCGAAGGGACTGGCGAGGCCGCGATGAGCGCCGCCGAACTGGGCGCGGTTGGAGCTGGCGTGCGCGGAGCCGGCACGCGTGCCGGCGTCGCCGGCGTCGGTCGGACCAGGACGGCTAGCGGCACTTTCGCTGCCGGCGCGGGTGCCTGTCCCACGACGGGCACCGACGGGAGCCGCGATGGCGACAGGTCCCTCAGCGACAGGATCCGGCGGGCCTTTCGCGTTTCCCACGCCCCCACCCGCACCGGGCACTGGTAGCGGTTCTCCAGCGCGCGGACCAGCGCCTCGATCTCGCCCGGCCACGGGAACGCCAGGTGGGCTTGCAGGCCGAGGTGGAGCCGCCGCACCGTCGCGGTCTGCGCGCGATAGCCTTCCGCGTGTTCGACGACCTGGCCGGAGAGCGCGACCCATCCCCAGATCCAAGCGTTCGCACCGGTCAGCCAGTCGTGCACCGATGAACCGCCGGTGAACGCCGCGCCCGAACGCGGCCGCCGGCTCGGCTTCATCGCGTACACGCCGGAGCCACACCGGGCATCGGCTTCCGGCATGTGGTCGGAGTGAAACACCGGGCCGTGCCAGACGTGATTCTGCGACAGGCTCTGCAGTCGGATGCCGCCGTCGTCACGCCAGTGCGCGAGCCGCCAGGCCCGGAGGGCGAGCAGCTCGCCGCCGGACCACTTCGCGTGCGGCACCGGATCGGGGACGCGCCAGAACGTGCCTACCGGGCCCATGGCGGCCTCCGGCCGTAAAGCGCGAAGCAGTGCATCTCGGGGATCGGGTAGAGGACGGTCTTGGCCGGCGCCTGCGTCGGTTCGGACGGGGCCGGCTCAGGCACGGAGTGCGGAGCCGTCTCGGCCGGAATGGTGGCCGGGACTTCGAGGACGCGGATGATGTCGCCGAGGTTCATCGGTGTGCCCTTTCGAGAACGGGTGCTCCGTCCGTTCGCGCATGGCTCCAGGCGTGGCCTGGTCGGCTGTGCCACCGTAGCTGAAGGGCGACGGTTGGCGGCGGGTCGTCGAGCCGATTCTCTACCCGCGCTCTCCATGCCGGCGGCCGGGACGGCGGCCGCCGCGGACCATCAATTGTCGCAGTGGGGTGTGACACCCCACGCAAAACGGCCCCCGACGTTGTCGTCGCGGGCCGTTGGCCGCGACTTAGGTGGTCGAGCCGGATCGCTCCGGTGCGCGGCCCACCAAATCGGAGAAATCACCGCGCAACGGTCAACTTAGCGTCCTGCCGTTGGAATGCCAAGCGTGACCGGCCCCCCGTCACCGATCGCGGATCCGAGCCAGCGCTTCCTGCTTGCTGTGATAGAGCGAAGGATCGCTGGGCGAGTACCCTCGCTCGTAAGCGAACCTGGAGCTGCCCATGGCGAGCGTCAGCTTCCAAGGCGTCACGGACGCGATTACCGCGGCGATTGGCCCTTCGAGCCTGGCGATCCACACCAAGTCTCCGACGTGCCACTCTTCCCCACCGTACTTGGGCGCTGTCACAGACGCGGCCGAAGGCCTAAGCCCGGATCTTGATGCATCACACCTTCCGCTGAGAGCGGTGGACTCGCTGCCCCTTTCCACCCTCAATAAGCGTACCGGGCCCACCATCGGCCCGATGGATCGTTCGCCTTCACGCCGCGCCACTAGCGTCATCGCAGGCGCACGACGAAGCCGCCGTCGTCAGTGTCGCGACTCCAGTCGGCAACGAGGGGGGCGCAGGTTCCGCGCAGCTCGGCGGCAACGAGGGGCCGGAGCACCGCTCCACTCTGAGAACCGCCCCATACGGTCCCCGGTGCCCTCCATCTGTCACCGCACCTGGATGAACACGAAGGTGAACGGCCGGTCGCCGCGCTCTACGCGGAAGACGTCTCCCTCGAACGTCTCGAGCTGCCACTCGTCCAGGCGGCGGAGGGTGATCGTGCCGTCCTCTGCCCGATCCCAGTATACGAGGTCCCCTGCAGATATTCGGTCGCCCGTCACGAACCGATCGCCCACCTTCGGACCTCCCTCGTCGTCCACAACCCCTCCCGTGTCGCCGCCTGAATGATCGCGTGGGGATGTGACAACGGAGACGTAGTCAGGCTCCTCGGCCCGCCGCCGGCCTCCCGGATTCCCCGACGCGCGCCACCCGGATTCCGCGCCCGAAGCCGGCTGGCTGGCTGGTTCCGAGCCCAAAGTCGTAGCGCTGGGCCTGTTGGTGCTGCTCGCGCATCCGCCGGGCTTCGACCAGCAGGGCGTCGCCATACCGGGCGGGCTCCTCGGCCGCGGCGAGAGCCGCCGATACGCAGATCTCCTTGATGTGGGCGCCGCTGAGTCCGTCGGCCTCCTCGGCGACCCGCCGGAGGACGGACGGGTCCGCAGGCCAAGGCGAGAAGCGCTCGACGAGCGTCAGGCGTTCCTCGACGCCAGGCAACTCGAACACGAAGATGCGGTCGAACCGCCCGGGCCGGTCGAGAATGTTCGGCGCGAGTTCCGACGGGTCGTTCGACGTGGCGACCCAGAGCGTCGGCTGACCACTCTGGAAAAGACCGTCCAGGGCGTTGAGGAACAGCTGGCGCGAAAGCCCGCCCAGATCGAACAGGCGGTCGACATCTTCCATCACGACCACGGCGGGGCGCCCGTCCAAGGCCATCTGTCCCAGCATGTGCTCGAAGATCTCGTCGAGCGAGCCGTGGGCCGGGGCCGCGGCCGTGAAGATGCTGAAGCTGCACTGCGGATACCGCCCCACGAGATGGCGGATCGTGTGCGTCTTTCCGGTGCCCGGGCCGCCGACGAAGAGGACACCGCGGCTTGGCGCCAGGCGCAGCGTGGCGCAGATGCCTGCCGCCCGCCAGAAGGTGTCGAGATAGTCAAGCAGCGTACGCTTGAATTCTGCCGGGAGAATCAGGTCGGACTCGTCGAGCGGCTGCCCTTCCGGAACCTGCAAGCCGCTTCCATACACGCGGACGCGCTTGGCGCGAAAGATCTCGGCGTACACCGTCTTGACCCGAGCCACCAGTCTCAGCGTGGCCGCGAGTGAGGGTCCGCCGAGCACAAGCGACGGTCGAACCGCGTACTGGTTGACCCGTTCCTCATTGCGCAGAGCGAGGAAGCGCTCGCCGTCCAGACGCACCTCGGCGAGGCCGGAGAAGTCCCCGACGCCGGCATCACCCGAGTAGAAGTCCGGCAGTATGCCCTTGAGGACTTCCGTCGTGGCGTCGTCGGGGGCGCGAAGGACCCAGCCGTTGAACTCGGACGTGGGGAGCACGTCGCCTCCGAGCTTCCGAATGCAGGCGACGAAATCGGCGCCCTCAATCCAGCTCCTCACGAGAACCGGGTCGAAAGGCAGCCGAAGCAGCCCGGCTGCGTCGCGCAGCTTACGGCCCCATGCCTCCAGGACCGTGTTCTCCTCGTGAATCAGATCCGCATCCATTTCCCCTCCGGCTCCTTTGAAGCCCAAGCCCCGCCGAGACTTGCGCGGGGCTTGGGGTAGGCGCACTTCGCCCGTTGGGGGCCATATTAGGGGGCGGGTGTGACAACCGTTGTTAGCTATCCCACCGCGGGATTGGTGCTGTCGGTGACCATCGATGCAAGCTCTTGGTCGAGCCACTCGGCACCAAGCTTCGAACTGACGAACAGATCGAAAACCCGCTTGATCGGATAGACCGTAACGCCCTCGACAACGTTCACAGCGGAGCAATCACAGAACAGCACTAGGTGCGCCTTAGAGCCCTCCCCATACTGCCGCAACTGTTCGAGCTTCGAGTCAGCGGATTCCTGCCTTAAATGCGTCACCTGTCCAAAAACCCATCGACCGTCGTCGGCAACGCCTACGATATCCACATCTCGCATCGTGCGCCCGGGTGGCAATAGCAGGTAACGAAGCCGCGGAAGATGCCGCTCTCCATAGTCCAGGCGCATGAACTCGCTACACAGAACCTCCTGCTGGGCCGGAGTGAGGCTCTGAAGGCTACGATCCAGCGGGCGTCGTTCAACGAGCGCTTCAATAACATGTCCGGCGCTGGGCCACCGAGACAGCGTCCCTTGACGTGGTCGGCCGACGAGGATTACCGCACTGGCACTCTTGGGAAGGCGTCTGACGTGCTGGAGCGGCAACGCCTTCAGCACAGCGACCCTACCATCGGGGCATTCGCGATGCCGCCACTGGCCTCGCAGAAGAGTGATGGGCGTTCCTGGGGGGACTATGCCGACAACGCATTCCGATTGCCCAGCGTACTCCGCGCACACATAACCACCGCGAAGAGAGATCTTCCTCAGGACGCCCAGCGCTTGTCTTCCCGAGCGATCGTAGTCTTCCGGATTCAGGCTCTCGCTGTCAGGCTCGCCCGGCACAATGCCAGAGGCTCCGAGACGGTGAGGGTAATGGATAGCCACCACGGGGGTGTTCCAGAGCATCGCTCGGGTCGCATCGTCTACGGCCAAGTCGGCTGTGTGCCGGCCGAAGTAGGTCTGCAATGGCGTCTCCACGGTTGCCCTGACCTCCTCATCTACCGGGGAAGGAACTGGACGTTGATGGCCGCGAGGTCGTCCTCAAACCATGCGACTAGCCGGCCCATGAACTTCTCGCACAGGTAGAACAGATCGCGCGGTTTCCGCGGCACGATCTGCGCCACCAGCACGCCGTGCGCCGTCCCCACCCTGATGTACCCGCTTGAATTGAGGTGCCGAAGCCTCGTCTTCGACTTGTTCGCCCAGTACCAGGTAGTTGCTTCATGGCTGACCTTCGCTCGAAGAATCTTGTGAGCGTCCACGCCCGTCACCGGAATGACCTGAATCGCCACCATTTGTTCGCTCCCATGTTGATGGCTACACCTAGGCCCAGCCGTATCGCTCCGACATGTACGTCACCCAGCCCTCAAGTGGCCCGGCCAGGCATGCGCCGCGGACAGCCTGGAACAGCGCTTCAGGCGCAGTCATCCGAAACGTGGCGGAATCTCGCCACAAGCGCTTCGCCACGTCGTCGACGGAGTGGGCTTCTGGGAAGCGCGCGCGCAGTGGCGGTGAGGTCACGCGCTCGCGGTACGCCACGTTCTCAAGGGGACACGCGACCACCACTCTCGCTTCGGCGACGCAGAACTCCTGCTCGCCGATCATCTTGTCCGCGAGAAGCCCGAGACGCACGATCTGGTAGAAGGGGTCATAGAGAAGCTCGTCGAGTGGCACGTTTCCGTTGAACAGCGGGCTCGCTGCGTACCTCTCCCCGTAGCGCTTCCTTCGCGTCTCGCCAGCCGACCCGGCCCCCAAGTACTCGTCCTCGGGATACTCTTCGACGTACTTCCACTCGAGGAGGTATGCGCGTCTCCTGCCGGCATCAGTGTTAGCGACAATCAGCGCATCCGCGCTCGTCACGTTCGCGCCACGCGTGAATTGCCGCCCCTCCAGTGAGGTCGTCCGGCCAATCCACTCGAATTCCACCGGTGTCGCCACCTCGAGCCCGGACCCGGGCACCGCGTACCGAAGCTCAGCAACATCCGCGACATCTCCATCGATCGAGCGCAGCAGGCTCAGCAGAACACGTCGGTCGGTAGCGACGGGCATGAGGAAGTTCACGCAGGCGATCTGGGAGCTCGCCAGATTCCGGGTAGGACCGTCGTGATCCTTCGGGTCGCCGCTCTGCCCTGACCGCCACCACTTGATGCCGCGCTCCGCGAAGAACCGCCGTGCGCCGCCCTCTCCGCGGAGTGGCGGGTAGAGGTTCTCGTCCTCACATCCCAGCGCAAGCAGATGGCCGTGGTTGCGACCCTTCGTATCGGACGGCGCACGGCCTGCCTCAGAGATTGTCTTCGACGCTGAGCGAAACTCCGCCTGTCGGGGCCGTCCGTCCGCTGTCTTCCCCACCCTATACCTCCTTGATGACGCTTGCTGTCCCCGGGCACCAGCCTGCCGTCTTGTAGCCGCAGTAGCGGCACTCCCACGGGTGCGTGGTCAGGGCGCGCACGCCGCCCTCCACGGCACGCACCGCCTCTCTCAACTCGGTCTGCATCGCCTTGCGCGAAGCGGCCGTGACCGGCATTGCCACCTGGACACCGGCGCGCGAGAACTGGAATGCGAACTCCGACACCGAAAGCCCAGATACGGCCTCGGCCGCTGCAACGTAGACGTGCCTCTGCGGCCCATAGTCCGCCGCCCGCTTCTGGGCTGCGGCCGGCTTCATCTGACTCGTCTTCACATCCACCAGCACCAGCCCATCCAGACGCATCGCCGCCAGGTCCACGGCGCCCTGGGTGAAGGAGCCACCCGGCTGCAGGTGAATGAACCCCAGCTCGCGCCGTGCGGTCGGCAGGTCTGCGATGGACCGGTAGTCGGGGTGATTGGCGACCAGCTCGACCTCCTCACGCAGGTGCCGCCGGTACTCCTTCCCAGCCGCGCCCTCCGGCGGCGGGGCTTCCTTATCCCAACGTCCGATCGCCGCTTCGAGAAGCTGGTCCAGCTCCGCATCCTCCCGCAGACGCTCGAGCACATCGTGAACGATCTGGCCCCGGGCTATCGCGCTGATGAACTCCGTTCCGGTCCGCTCGACTTGCGGTTCCTTCAGCCCCACGACGTACCTGAACCAGTGACGCCGCTGGCACCGCGCGAAGGCAAGCAGCTCGGTCGCGGAATGGCGTCGCCGTCCGGCTGCGACGGGGATGGGCACGAACGGATCTGGCAACAGTGCACCGTCCGGCGAGGGCAATCCCTCGGCTGGCACGACGGCATCGAGGACAGGACCCGACTCGGCAAGGTAGAGCGCGCCCTCGTATTCCACGCCATCGCGGTCTGCGTATCTCAGATGCCCGGCAGCAGCCTGGGCGCCCAGATCGAGTGTTTCGTACAGACCCTCCGACGGAGCATCCGCACTTGGTCGGCCCTTCTCCCCAAGCGGAATACCCGACAGTATCAGCCGCTCCTTGGCCCGCGTCGCCGCGACGTACCATAGTCGGCGGTGCTCGGCCGCCTCTTCGGCTCTCACCGTCTTCTTCAGCTCATCGTGCGCCGCCGATTCACCCTCGGCATCCTTCGGCGGCTTCAGCGCCATCGTGTCGCGGCCAAGCAGAAGATCCGTGTCGCTGCCGCGACCACCGCGGACGAGATCGCACCAGAAGACCACCGGCCACTCCAGACCCTTGGCGCTGTGCACCGACGTCACCGTTATCGCGTTTCCCGCTCCGCCCAACAACGGCGCGTCGCCTTCGCGCACTTCGTCGCTGTCGCGTTGCGCGCGGATAGCGCGGATCGCCTCACCCACCGTCGTCGCGGGCATCCGCCGCAGCACCCGCAGGAACTTGCGGACGTTGGCCTCCGCCCGGCGCTTCTCCGGGCCCATGAGGCGCAGGTGCGCCGCGTAGCCGGTCTCGTCGAGCAGGCCCTGGAGCAGCTCGTCGTTGGGCACACGGTCCCGAAGCGCCACGTACCGCTCGAGCAACTGCCGACCTTCATCGAGCTCTTGCTGCTCGCCGACCGTGGCTTTGTCGAGGCCCCGCCAGTAAGGCGACTGGCCGCCCCGCGCTATCGCGAGCAGCGTCTCATCTTTCAGCCCGACAAACGGGCTCCTGAGAAAGCCGAGCAGCGCCCGGTCGTCGTTGGGATCGTCGAGCACCTCGAGCGCGAGGAGCAGGTCCACCGTCTCACGGCGCTTGTAGAAGCCCTCCGAGCGCAGGGCGTAGGTCTCGAGGCCCACCGCCCCGAGGGCCGCGCGGTACACTTCCATCGCCCCCCAGCCGACGAGCAGGACGGCGATGTCACCCGGCTTCCGGCCCGCGTCCACCAGTTCCCGCGCGCGTCTTGCCATCGCGCGGGCCTCGATCATGCGGACTTCGTCTGCGCGCCGAGCCTTCCCAACGTCCCCTGAGGGGATGGCGATGACTTCGACGCTCGGCGCCGTGCCCTTCCGTTCGGCCGTCGGGGTAAGCCGCTCGTAGGGCACCTCGAAGTCGGCGAGGGCGACGCCGTCCAACGGCGTGTCGAGAAGCTCGCCGACGGTGCCCTCCACCAGACCGAGAATCGCCTGAGCGCTCCGGTAGTTCTCGTCGAGGCGTACGACCAGGCCCTGACCGCCTTTGAACTCCCGCTCCACCGTCCGCCACACCGCCACGTCGGCGCGTCTGAAGCGGAATACGCTCTGCTTGGCATCGCCCACCAGCATCAGTCGCGTCCCGACTGTCCCGTTCAACGACGGCTCGCCGAGGAGGAACGCGATCTCCTTCTGGACGGGGTCCACGTCCTGGAACTCGTCCACGATTAGGAACCGCACTCGGCGGCGCAGCGCGCGCCGCACGGCCGGATCGTCGCGAAGCAGGTCGCGAGTCAAAGTGATCATGCTGTCGAAGTCGAGCACGCCGCGGTCGTCGAGGCGCTCCCTGAGAAGGACCAGAGCTCGTTCAGCAAGGTGCGCCAACGTGCGCTCTCGGGGGCCAAGCTCAGCGCCGTCAATCTGGCTCAGCCTGTCGGCATCCCGAGCGAGCACGGCCACCCACCGCTCGACGTCGCTCACCGACCGCTCGGCCAACAGCTCGTTGACGCCTTCGAGGTTCCGCTCTTCCAGCGCGCCCAGCAGTGCGTCCTTTGCGGCATCGGACACCAACGCGCTGGCTTCGGCCTCATCCAGCACCTTGGAGCCCGGACTGCGCTCCATCCGCAGGGCGAACTCGCGGAGGACCCCGAGGCAGAAGGCGTGGATCGTCCCGATGCGGGAGGTGTCCACTTGCGCGGCGACGTCGCGGTAACCCGCTTCACGCAGCTCCTCGCGGAGCTTCCGCTTGAGATCTGCCGCCGCGGCTTCTGTGTAGGTGATGGCAGCGATGTCATTCAGGGTGAGACACGCCTCGGCCGGCAGGCGGTTGCCGTTCACTTCGGCACCGAGCAGGTACAGCACGCGCGCCACGACGGTCCGCGTCTTGCCGGTCCCCGCCCCCGCCGAGACGAGCACGTGGCGGCCTACCGCCTCCACCGCTTCCCACTGCCTAGCGTTGACCTTCACCAGGTCCTCTTGAGGCGGGGGCCGCCTGCTATGCGGCAGATGTCCAAGGCGTGGCAGAAGGGGGGACACCCGCACGACGGCGCCGGCGCGACTGGGAACTTGCCGCCCCGCACGGCACGAACGTGATCGACCACGGCATCCAGAGCAGACTCCAGCAGCGCCTCGCCCTCGACATCGGAGGCGATGGCGCCATCGTCCACCCGGACCAGCTGGAGCGGAACCTTGTCAGGGTCCCCGCGGAAAATTCGGTACTCCACCCGGGAGATCTCTGCATCCGCGCGCATCTGCCTCAGCGCATGGGCGTAGAGCGGCAGCTGCAGCACGATGCCGTCGGTCCACGCCTCTGGTCTTCCTTCCCCCGGGACGCCGTAGATGCTGCTCTTGTAGTCCACGGCGGCGACGTAACCGGTCGACATGACGCGCGTGTCCACGCCTACTTCCACCCGGTCGATCCGCCCGCGGAACCGGAAGCGAATGCCGTCGCGTTCGAGCACGACGTCGTCGAACGACAGCTCATGCGCGTCCACGCCGGTCCTGAGGACGTGGTAGTTGTGGGCGCGCTTGCTCTCGAGCTTCCGGTTGTCGTCGATCTCCCAGTCCAGATAGCGCCTCACCACGCGCAGCAATTCTCGCCGCTTGGCCTCGTACAGCGAGGGGTGACCGAGCCAGACGCGTTCCTTCGCCTCGGCCAGCGCCTCCTCGAGCGCCTCCGGGATCAGCGGACGAGCCCAACTCTCGTCCCCGGGCATGAGCAGGACCGGCTTGCCCACCTTGGCCTTGGCGCGCTCGTAGAACCGGCGCAGGGTGTCATGCAGCACGTTCCCGCGCTCGATGGGGTCGATGTCTTCGTCGGGGTCCTCGAGCTTCTCGATCCGCAGAATCCGCCCCGAGAAGTAGGCCCACGGACACTTCGCGTAAGCTTCGAGCTGGGTGGGACTCCACATCCTGGTGTCCCCGAATTCCCGGCCGAGCCACGCCACCAGGGCGGGGTCGGCGATCTGACCGTTCCAGGGCGACTCTGTGCCGAGAGCGCGCGCGACCTCGATGGTAGCCGCGTGCTGTGCGTGCCGGGCTACCTCTGGCACGTGGTGGAGCGGCATTCGGCGAAGCTCTTCCTCAAGATCGTGCTCCGACACCCTCTCCCGGCGTGACTGCTCGGCCAAGACCTCCACGAACACGGACTCGAGCCGATCCCCACCGAACTCGTCCTGCGCGACGTAGCTCAGGGTTATGGACTGCTCAGCACCCGCGACCATCGCGCGGAAGAGAGCACCCTCGCGGGCGTCCCAGTCGGCGCGGAGATCGAGCGGCAGGCCGGCGGCCTTGAGCGCCAGGCGCTCCGGTTCCGTGAAGATGGGCGACGACGGTACCGGCTTGGGAAAGCGGCCAGCCTCCATCCCCACCAGGAACACGTGGTCAAATGAGCGGTAGGCGGCGGCGAGGCCCTCGAGCACCCGCACGCCACGATCCGTCTGGGTCCAGAGCGCGGCGTCGGCGTCGAGCATCGCGGTCAGCCGTTCATGGAACGCCGCGGCGTCCAGCGGCGCAGTGCCCGGGTCCCACCGTTGCGTGGCCGCTAGCCAAGCGCGAACGACTCGCTCGAGGCCGCTCCAACCGGCAATGTCGAGCCGGGCGATGTCGAACCGTTCGTGAGGCACCTGGTACACGTGCTCCAGCACCCGCCAGGGATCCTCGCGAACGAACGCCGCGAGCCATTCGAGCCATTCGGCCAGGGGCTTCGCGCCATCGAGGGCAGCGATGCGCTCTGCGAACCCAGCGAAGCGGGCCTTCGCGTCGGCGACCCAGCGCGACCCCGGCATCCATCGCGGGTGCTCGTCGGGTTCGCGCCCGGCGGCATCTTCCTTCGCCCTGGCCTCCGACTCCAACGCGCCGAGCGCCGACGCCCAGTTCGCGAGCCTCTCCACGCGGCGACGGTAGCCCACGTAGTTGAGGATGCGGGCATCGAGCTGGCTGCCGAAATACGGCTGCCCGGCGAGCTCAACGAGCCGGTGCCGCGGCCAGTTCTCGGCCGCCGCGGCGAACAGTGCCACCACGGCACGCACGACCGGGATCTCGAGGATGCTGTGGCGGCGCCGCGCCGTTGCGGGAACTCCACAGCGGGCCAGGGCCTGAAGCGCGATGTCGAGGTGGGGCCGAGCGTCGCGGGAAACGATGGCGATGCGATTCGCCGGCGTGCCGGCGTCCAGCAGCCGCCTCACCCGGAGAGCCACGGCTTCCAGCTCGCCGTCGATCTCGGGGGCAGGAATGAGCGTGAACGAGGGCAACGGGACCGGGTCGGAGAGCCTCGTCGTCTGCCCCAGTAGCCCCGATTCGAGCGCGATCTCGTCCGCGGTGTAGATGGTGACGCGGTCCAGCGCGGGCGAGGCGGCCAGAGCGCGCAGCAACGGGCGCCATCCCCCACGGAGGTCCGCGAGCCCGAAGAAACGGATTTCGCGTCGGCCGCCGAGCCCAGAAGCCAGGGCCCTCGGGTCGCGGACGATCGCGCGCGCCGAGTCGGCCAAGGCGTCGCGTCCGTCTCGCGCTTTGCCGCGCTCCAACTCGGTCACGTAGAGCGCGTACGCGGCGGCCAGCTCCTTGTCCCGCTCTTCCTCGAAGGCGTCCCGATCGGGGAGCCGATCGAGTGCCGCGCGAAAAGTGTCGGGGGCGATGTCCTCCGTGATCAACTCCCCGAACACGCGCTCCACTGCCTCGAGGAAATGTTCAGCGCGCGCAGCCTTTCCGAAGATCTTGCCCGCGGTGCGGCGTAGGACGCTGCCCACCAGGGCCGCCCGAGCGAAGTCGTCGCACGGCTCCCGCTCCGTCCTGCCGAGCCAGTCGGGCAGCTCGCCGAACACGCAGAGCGGCGGGTCGAACCAGCCCGGCACGCCACGTTCAGCAGCCAGCGCGATCAAGTCGTCGCGGAGGCCACCCTGGCGCAAGGCGAGGAGGTACGGCGGACTCGGGAACGGCAGCTCAACCGTGCCGCGTGCCGGCGCCAGGAATCCCGCAGCCGCATGCTTGAGCAGCGCACGAGGATCGCGGCCGACTACAAGGTCTATCTTCGGCAAGTGCAGGTCACCGCAAGCGAAAGCACGGTAAGGTCAGTGTTTCTTTCTGCCACGCCGTCGTGGCTTCGCGGATCGCGCCGCCTTGCTGACGACGCGCCCGAGCTCTCCAGCCAACAGCCTGGCGCCCGGCCCGATGGAAGCCCACCGATCAACAGGCAGGTAGAGATGTGTCCTCTCGTCGTATGTCAGGGCTTGCACCCCAGCGCGATTGACGTACTCAAAGCTGGACGCCCAGCTAGGCCCCTCGTAGAAGTCAGCGTACAGAACGGCAGCAGTCGTTCCAGGCGCCCCCCACCACACGCCGAGCTCAAGCTCTGCGGAGGCGCGGCCGATAGTGCCCTCGCGCATCGCGTAGATCCACCAGCCATCGCTGTCGTCGCCGCCAACCGTGTACCGTGAACCGGTACGGCCGGGTCGGAAGGGCGGGCACGAAACCGCGTCGAGAACGCGCATTAGCTCAGTGCGCAAGCAGTTTTCGAATAGAGAGACCGCAGCAGCAGCGTCACCGTAGGATCTGACGCCATGCTCCAAGAACTTCTGTAGCCCTGCTTCCATTGTCCCTACTCCTCGGCAAGAAGCCGCAAGTAATCGAGGGCGACACCCAGCGCAGGGGCGTTGCTAGGTCCGGTGCTGCCGAACGCGATAAGTGGCGGCAACTCCAAGATCTTCTGTTCTATCGCGCCTGCGAACGACGACGCCCAGAATCTCCACATTGGGCCTTCATCCCCTTTGAGCAAGGCCCGTCGCAGCGCCGTGGCAACGCTGGTCCAGGTGAGCTCCTGGATTAACCAAGGGGCGTCCCGGCCGAGTGGCGCCCTGAACAGGCGCCACTCCTGGAGCGAACCCTCGGGAAGGAGGATGCAGGCACGCCAGAATCGCGGCCGTCCGTACTTCCGCCAGATGCCGGCGGCGGTCTCCGCCGTCTTCTCGAGATTCTGATCACCAGTCTTGACCTCCACGAACGTCACCGTATCCGGGGCCCACTTGATAGTAAGGTCGGCGCGACGCGCGACATCGTCCGCCATGTCCTCACGAATCACAAGGGGCTTCACCAGCAGCAATCGGGCACGAGGTGCCAAGAGCCCGAACAGATGGTGGGCGAGGGTGCCGCTCTCAGACCAATGCAACAGCCAAGCAAGCCAGTCAGACCAATCCTCCTCGCGGGACAGGCGCAAGGGCCGAAACTGCGTCCAATCGCGCCCTGACGGGTCACCACCCAACGAGCTTAGTCGACGATCCCATGACTTCCGGATTCGCTCAAGACGCGTAGTGGCGGCGCTTGACGCCCTGCGCCCGACGGCAAGCCATGGATCCACGCCTGCCCACGAACGGCTGACCACACCGGTGAGTCCGTGGCACCGAAATGTCTTCAGGAATGCCCACGACGGCTGGGGAGTCAGTGTAGCTTGACCCTTGGAGTTGCTCATCACGCCCCCCGCCCCACCGCGCGCCACACCGCCTCGCGGTACTCGGCCGGAGAGATCACCTCGGCCTCCGGCCCGTACTGGAGGACGTACCGCACCAGCCAGGAGGGGTCGGCGACCTTGAACGTCACCAGGACCGACCCGTCCGCCTGGCGCCGCCCATCCGGATACTGCTCCTCGAGCCAGCGCGCGATCTCGGGGCCGAACCGCACGGTGACGCTGTCCACCGCGTCGTCCGCCGCGCGGTAGACCGCCTGGCCGTCGGTGAACGGCTCGAAGTCCGGCCGAAGTTCGAAGGTCTCCGACTCGAGGATGGCATCGAGCACGCGGTCGGCGCGGAAGTTCCGCCAGCCACGCGCTCCTGCGGCACCACGCGACGACGTAGGTCCGTCCCTCGGCCAGCACCACCTGGTGCGGCTCGACGGCGCGCGGGCTCGCGACCCGGTCGTGCCCGCCGGCATAGAGGATCGAGAGCACGCGCCGCTCGTCCATCGCCCGGCGCGCGAGATCGGCGACCTGCGCCTCGCCTGCGCCCGGTGCCGGTCCCAGATCGATGGCGCCCGCCGGCTGAGAGCCAAGGCGCACCAGCTCCGCCAGCTCGTGCGACAGCGCCGGCGCCCCACCTTCTTCCGTGGCGAGCCCCACCTGGAGCGCGAGCACTTCGTCCGCCGTGAAGCGGATCGGCCGGCGGAAGGGACCGCGACTCGACAGCGAGATGCGGTCGCCTTCCTGCCAGATCGAAAGGGACTGCAGCCACTCGGCGTCCGGCTCGTCGCTGGCCTGCGTGAGCGAGCGGATATCGCGCCGGATTTGGTCGGGAGTCGTGCCGTGTCGTTCGGCGACCTGCGAAAGCGTAGGGGCCCGAGACCCACTCGCCTCGCGCTGGCTCAGCTCGGCAACGACCGTCACGATGCGGTTGAGCTGGGTGGCCGCCGTTTCGCTCACCGCGGCCTGCCCGGCGTAAACCTCGGCAACTCGGCTGCGAAGGCGTCGCCAGCTCGTCGGCCACGGACGCAGGCGACACCACGCTGGCGTGCCCCCGAAACGTGAGGAGCCATCGCAGGAACGGGTTCTCCTCCCGCACCTCGAATTCCAGGATCGCGCCGCCGTCGTCGAGCAGCTCCTCTACGGTCTTGCCGACCCCTTGGGCGATCACCCACCGCGACTCGGGGAACGAGAAGCGCACGCGGACCGTGGTCGGAGGGTTGTCCGTCAGCTCCCACGCCGAGCGCCGCACGTAGTGCTTCACGGAGAAGCCTGCCGGCACCTTGAAGCGCGCGTCCTTTCCCGTCAGCAGCTCGGCCTCGCGCATCCGGTCCACGCGGAAGACGCGTATCGCGTCCCGGTCGCGCGCCCGGGCGACCGCGTACCAGCGACCGGCGTTGAAGAAGAGGCCGTAAGGCTCGATGACGCGGATCTCGTCCGAGTCGCGGCCGATGGCGAAGTACCGGCAGCGGACGGCGTTCCGCTCGCTCAGGGCCTGCTGGAGCACCTCGAGCGATTTCGCGCCCTCGCCGGTCAACGGCCGGGAGAGCACTCGCTCGATCGAGCTGAGGGGCAGCGGGAGGTCGAATTCCAGTTTGCGGCGGGCCGACGCTGCCGCGCCCGCGAGCGGGAAGCCCGCGAGGCCGCTGAGGCGACGGGTCGCGCGGTCGAGCAGCGCGAGGTCCCGCTCCGACAGCGCGACGCGTGCGAGGCCCCGGTAGGGCCGGCTCGGCGCCTCCGCCGCACCAAGCTCGAGGTACGGCAGGTAGAACGAGCGCTCCGGGAGGCGGTAGCGCGCGGCGGGCTCGTCACCCGCCTGCCCCGCCAGCTGGACCGTCTCGATCTCGATGCCGAGCGCCCGCAGCTCGTCCTTGTCGCGCTCGAACTTCCGGCGCACCGACTCGGCGGCCGCCTCGGTCTCGCCGAGCGACGCCCGGTAGTCGGCGACGTGCTCGAAGATGTCCTCGCGGGTCACCGGGAAGCGGTGCTGCAGCAGGTAGGCGATCAGATCGAGCCAGCGGGCGGTCTTGGCTTGAGGCATTGGCCGTCAGCTCCGGTCCGGCAATCGCGGGGGCATCATCGCAGGCGCACCACGTAGCCGCCGTCGTCGGTGTCCCGGCTCCAGTCGGCGACGAGGGGCGCGCAGGCGCCCGCGCAACTCGGCGGCGATCACGGGCCGGAGCACGGCCCCGTTCCGGGAGCCCTTGCCCTTCCCCGTGATGATGTGGATCACCCTGCCTCGCTTGGAGCGCGACTCGGCAGTCAAGAAAGGCGCGGACCATGGCCCGCGCCTCGTCGGCGGTCCGGCCGTGCAGGTCCAGCGTCGCGGCGGCTCCGTCCAGGAGGTCGTCGTGACTGTCGAACTGAGGTTGGCGATTGCGACGCTTAGGCACCGATCAGACCGTCCAATACCCGAAGCAGGAAGTCAGCATTACCCGCGGCGCGCCCAACAAGCGGTGCCCATTCTAACCGTCGAGCGTTAGGTGGGCGTTAGGAGCTCCTAACCCGCTAGTTCCCATGCATCCAGCGCGTGACCTCCTCGCGCTTCAGCTCCACCCGCTTGTCGGGCAGGGGCTCCGATGCCCGCATCAGCTCCACGAACCTGGCCACGGCCGCCTTCAGGATGCCGAGGGTGCGATAGAACAGGGCCTCGAACTGCTCGGGTTGGGTGACCAGAAGCTCCGCGTCCGCCCAGACGTTGTGCTGGCTCTCCACCACGCCGATCTTGGCGACCTTGGTGGCCAGCGTGGCCTGGTTGGCGGCGCGCAGAGCCCGAATCTCCTCCTCGGGGCTCCCGATCCGCCAGAAGTTGGCGTAGGAGATCACTACGTACTGGTCGTCTTTGGGCAGGAGCCGGACCATATAGTTCCCACCCTCGTACTTGAATCGAACGTCGCCCGGCGCCGCAAGCGAGGGGCGAAAGCCCTCCTTCGAAAGGAAATCCATCAGGCGGCCGGCATCCATGCCCTGCGCCTCCGGTTAGCACTCCCGCTGCCATCCGGACCCGAAGTTACGCCCCCCTGTGACAGTCAGTCCGAGAGACGAACGGCCGGTAGACGCAACGAAACGATGACGGGCAAGCTGGCCGCCGCAGCTATTCTGCCAGGCATGGCCCCCGGCACCGGGCTCGCTCCAGTTGACGGCATTGCCGCGAAGATCCATACGGTCCGCGGTCATCGCGTCATGCTCGACTCGGACCTTGCTGCGCTGTACGGTGTGACCACCGCTCGGCTCAACGAGCAGGTAAAGCGCAATCTGCCACGCTTTCCACCCGACTTCATGTTCGCCCTCACCCGCAATGAACTCACAAACTTGATATCGCAATTTGCGACATCAAGTTCGCGGCACGGTGGCAGGCACAAGCTGCCCAATGCCTTCACGGAGCACGGCGCCGTGATGCTGGCGAGTGTGCTCAACAGCCCGATTGCGGTGGCGGCCAGCATCCAGGTGGTACGAGCGTTCGTGCAGCTCCGGGGTGTCCTCGCGTCCACCAAGGAGCTAGCACACCGCCTCGACGAACTGGAGAGCCGGTACGACGCCAAGTTCAGGGTGGTATTTCAGGCCATCCGGGAGCTGATGGAGCCGCCGCCGCCGCCCAGGAAACAGATCGGCTTTCGCGAAGGCTAGGGGCGGGCCGCCCCCACCCCCGCCAGCCTCGCCAGCACGCCCTCGCACCCGATGCCGAGGATGCGCTGGCGCCAGCGGATCACATCGGCGCGGCCGGCGACGGCCTCGTGCGCCGCGGGGTTCCGGTAGCGGGCGAAGTCGGCCAGCACCGGGCCCAGGGACTCCGCGAGCCAGCGCCCGTCGCTGCAGGGTCCTGCCGAGATAGTCGGCCATCGCCTTGGAGCTGCCGAGGATCCGCGCCCAGTCGGCCAGCGTCCGCGGGTGCGCGGCCCAGGCTTCGGGCAGATCCTCCGCCCTGAGCTGGTCGCGCACCTCCGTCGGGCGCCTTCGCCAGCACCGGCCGGAGAACCCGCGCGCAGGTCACCTCCAGCGCCTTGGACAGCTCCACCAGCGAGGGCGCCAGGTCCAAGGCCGGGTCGTCCACGTGGTCGCGGAAGATCCGCTCGGCGGTGACGACGAACGTGCGCGTGGCGGGGTCGAGCCGGTGCCACGCCTCGTCGCCGAAGAGGTTCTGCCGGAGGTCGCGCGCGAGCCGGCCGCCGCCCGCCTGCCCCGCCTCGAACTCCACCCAGTACGGCCGCCGGTGACCTGCGCGCGCGTCGCCTCGTCGAAGTACTGCACCGGCTCCGGCTCGGTGACGATGAGGGGCAGCTCCACCATGCCGCCGTAGATGGAGACCGGCTTGTCCTCGTAGCGGACGTTGCGGAGCTGCTGGAGATCGTGGATGACGGACTCGGTGTCGTCCTGCACCAGGCGCCGGATGTCCCAGAGCCGGAACCAGAAGTCCGCGAAGATCCCATCGGCCAGGTAGTACGCGGGGATGCGGGCGCGCTCGGCGGGGTCCTTCCGGGGATCGTCGGCGGTGATCTCGGCGACGTGCGCCACGTAGAGCGTGCGGTAGTCCGTGAGATAGAGGTGCGTCTCGGCATCGGGCTCGTCCCCGCACTGCTCCGCGCCGATGGCCAGGATCTCGTCCAGGTGCGGCAGCGGCTGCAGGCGATTGGACGACCGGAGCTTGGCCCACCAGACGTAGACGTCGTCCTCGTCGCACTTCTTCTCGCGGCAGGCCTCGGCCGCGGCGCGGAGGATGCGCTGGTGCGCCTCCATGGCGTCGGCCGCGTAGGCGGGGTTCCAGACGGTGACGAGGTGGCGAGGACTCACCGAGGGCCCGTCAGCAGTCGAGTCCGCTGCCTAGAACAGAGCATGCCGGTTGAGGAAGGGCCGACGCTGGCCCGCGGCTCTCGGCGCGGATTCCGGACGCTTGCTCGCGAATTCGTTGAGGTAGCCGGTGATCAGAGCCGCGTCCGTGGCGACGCTGAATTGTCTGACGTCATCAGCAACATCCGTGATTTCCCGCAAGAAGGCCTCGTGGGCGCCATTTGCCGGATCTTCAGAAGTCCCTGCCACGAATTGAACGGCGAACCGTGCGAGTCTGCCATCCCGCTTCCGACGGAGTACCCGTCCCATCCGCTGGATCATCTGTCGTCTCGAGCGGCTAGCGGCGACAATGACGGCAAGATCTGCGTCCGGGACATCTATGCCCTCATCGAGGACCTGAGGAGCCACGACCACCCGCAGCACCCCGGTCCCAAACTGCTGCAGTACGCTACGCCGTTCCTCGCGCTGCGTTTCTGAATGAATCGCTGCGGCCTTCTCACCTTGACTGCACAGAAGGTCTGCTATGCGCTGGGCCGCCTTAATGGTCTGAGTGAACACCAATGTGCGCTCGGCTGCGGCTATCGCCTTACCAAGGCAGCCCACACCCTCTAGTTTCGAGGGCGTTTCAGCCAGCAACTCCCGGCGCTTGGTGAATGCATTCAGGAAGCCCCTTGCGGCCTGTCTGCACGGCGACGGAGGCGTGCCCGTCAGCTCCGTGACCTGCTTCATGAACTCGCCGAAGGGCTCTTCGGGGACGCCGCAGCCGTGAATGAGCACCTTCTTGAAGCGAGACACATGGAGGCTGAGCGCCTGGTACTGCTGCGCCTCACTGGGCGCGAAGTCGACACCGATGAGCGCTACCTTGAAGTGAGCGACGACGTCGTCACGCAGTGCCCTGGGGTAGCCCATCTTGAAGCAACAGCCTCCAAAGAATGGCTCCACCCATGTCGCGATGCCGTCATCGGAGCGGTCGTACGTGGCGCTAAGCGCCAGGCGCCTAGGAAACACGTCCTTCAGCGCAGCGGCGTTACGCTCTGCGCCGTATCGGTGACACTCGTCCGCCACGAGCAGGCCACCTTCTGGTGGCAAGGCTATGGCGGCGTCTCGAGCTGAATTGACAATCGACACCAGCACCTGGCTGCTATCCAGCGAGTCGTGCTTGCCATCTCCCAAGAGGCCGATCCGCGCGCCCCCCAGATGCGTCTCCAGGCTGTGCTGCCACTGTTGCTGTAATTCCACGGTGGGGGTCAGCACGAGGACGCGACCGCCGCGCTCAAGTTCTTGCTGCGCGGCGACGAGACCCAGCATGGTCTTGCCGGTACCTGTGACTGCCTCCACCATGCCGCGCCTGCCGTTGCGCTCCCAAGACCTCATCGCGTCCTCTTGCCACGCATAGAGGCGCACGTGCGGAGCTGGTTTTCGGTAGTCGGGCGTCGATGGGGGTGCGGGTAGCGGCTGGCGCGGGAGTTGGTCAAGGTCGTGGGCGACCGATTCGTCGCATGGGTACCAGCGGGGCCGGACTGAACTGTCATGCCGGAACACGGACGGCCAAGCGTACAGCACCCTGTTGACGGCGGATTTGTCGGGAGTTAGTACGCCCCTCGAGCGGACCAAGCCGACAAGCTCGCGGGCCGACAACCCGGGCGACCGCAACAGAATGTCTAGTAGAAGTGCTTGTATGGTACCTGCCTTTGTGGGCGGGGCTTCGATCGAACGGCATCAGCCGGCGTTTGGTGCCGGCACGACTTGGACAAACTGCAGATCGTGGTGCTGAGAGTAAAGGGCTGACCTCGGTCGGGTATCGGCAGCCGACCTCACTAGTTCAGGCGGCCGCAAACCTCTCGAACCGCTCGGCGAGGTAGTCCGGGTTGGGCCGGAGTCGCTCGGCTCTGGGGACCTCGATCTTCTGCCCGTGCATGTCCTTGAGCCCGTGCTGGAGCATCGGGCCGTCGATCTCCTCGAGCACGTCGGCGCGGATGGCGATGCGGTAGTCGGGCGACACGCCAAGGATGTTCGTGTCGAACGCGCCGTGGTGGATCCTGCAGAGGGCGAGTCCGTTCGGGATCTCGGGACGCCCGCGCTCGTCGCGGTCCGGGAGAATGTGGGCGGCGTCGAGCAGCTCGACGTGGTGGAGACGGCAGACCGAGCAGCGCTCGCGGTAGGCGCCGACCACAAGCTCCCGGAAGCGGTGCTGGTGGAGTCTCCTCTTGGCGGCATAAGTCTCGTACCCGCGGCGCGCCTCGAGCTCAACGGGCTCACCCTCCTCTGGGAACGCGCTGAGGACGTCGGCCTCGAGACGGAACTCCAGGTGCTCGGGATCGTCGCCGACGACATAGCAGGGGTAGATCGGCTCGTAGAGCCCCGGGACTTGCCCGTAGAAGTAGACGATCGGCCGCCGGAGCGTCATGGCGAGGCGGACGGCGGCGTTGGTCCACTCGTCGGGGTCGGAGCCCTGGTACTTGTAGATGAACGGGCCATCGGCCGCGACCTGGTCGTCGTACGGGCGCTCGCGCCCGGGCCGGTGGGGGACGGTGACCACGCTCAAGGCCGGCCCGCCCTTGAGCTGTCTGGGGCGCCATATGCCGCGGCGAGTGTTGAGGAAGGGAATCCGCTCGCCCTGGAACTCGAACCCCGCCTCCAGCTCGGCGATCGAAACGAGGCCGCCGCGGGCGTCGCGCAGCTTGGAGAGCTTGTCGAAAGCGGCGAGTCGAAGCCGCCAATCGAGATCGAGTTCAGGCATGGACTGCGACGAGTCGCTGAAGGAAGGCCAATGTCTCGGGGTCCGTGGAGAACATGAACGTGCCCTTAATGCCGCGCGTCAGGAGCACGCGGTATGTATGGTGCAGCAGCGCACTGAGCCGACCTGTGTCGAGCTTGCGACGACGTATCGACGGGTCGTAGGAAGCCTCCCTGGTAGCGACCCAGCCGATTCGGTCACGCCAGACTAGGTCGTCCCCCAGGATCACTCCGCAGTAATCGAACTCGAAGCCCTGAGCTGAGTATATGCAGCCAACCTCCCGGATTCGCTCAGGCTGGGTCGCCCACAAGCAATAGGGGTGTCGGTCCGGGCGCGGCGCTGCACGAGGCGGGTTGGCTTGCTCCGGAGACTTCTCATTCCAAGCGCGACGCCAGGGCCCAATCACGACGTCCTTAACAAGGGACCCGTCAGGTCTGGGATCGGACCAGGGCCAGCAGAACCCGGCAACAAGCCTACCCGTATTGCCATCGGTGCTGGCGCTCACGATGGCGCGTTCCAGATCCGCTGGCGTGGCGAAGACGCGCAAGTCGTATTCGCCTGCCGCCAGCCAGTTTCCAGGCCTGGCAGGTTCCTTCGAGAGAAGTCCGTCGACCCACTCGATATAGCCTGAGCAACCGCTGCATCGGAACTGTCCGCTGAGGTCGATCCGCGATACCGACACTCCCTCTTCCGCGGCCCCGAGCATTATGGCGTCAACGGTTCCAATCTCCTCTGGACGGACATTCTGCCTCTCATCCAGGAGGAACACCGAGACGCGGGCCGCGCGGATGAGCTCGCGAACCTGAGAGATTTCAGACCGGAGAGCCGTCTTCGTGTACCGATCATTCGAAGTGAGTCTGATCCGATGCGCCTCGTCACAGACCAAAGCATCGAGCTCGTTCTCACGGGTCGCCTTCTGCCGGAAGCTGTTGAAATACCTGAAGACCGCTTCCGCACCCTGGCCGGGGTAAACAGCGCGCAAGTTCGTTGTGAAGGCCTTCGAGCCTGTGGCATGGGCGACGCGGACGCCATCATCCTGAGCCAGGGCGACAACCAGGTGAGCGGCGATGACGCTCTTGCCTGTCCCTGGCCCTCCCACGACGAGCACGACGCACTTTTCCCCAGTCCTGACGGCCTGCTGGACACGTCCTCGGACGACGGTGAAGGCCAGCCTCTGCTCGTCCAGTAACGTCCAGATGGGGGACTCCCGAAGCGACCGCGCGATGCCTTCGATCAGTCGCTTGGAGGGGCTGTAACGCCCCTGCACCAGCGCCGGCAGCAAGCTCATTCCATCACCGGCACCCACTCTGTCCGCCAATAGATCGGCGAGGCCCGGCTCGTCGCCCCGAAGGAACACCGGCGCATCTTGGAGCGCGCGAGCGTGTTCCCGCTGCCTGAGGGCCTGTGCTCCGCTGGAGAGCATGTTGTGGAGGTACGCGCAGGCCTTCAGCTCAAAGCCATCCTCGGTGAAGGCGGAGTGCGACTCCCTGAGATAAGTCGCGTAGGCAGCTGCCTGCACAGAGGGGTGCAATCGGTCATCACGGCCCACCACGATACAGTCGGGATAGGGGCTCGGCGCTGCGGATTCCCATTGCTTCAGCTCGACTAGCAGAACGCTAGGCTCAGCCTGCCGATTACGGGCTACAAAGGACACATCTATTCGCTTGTCCGTCAGCGGAAGTTTGAGTTCAACGCCGACGCCAGCCTGGTCGATCCCTGCCCTGCCTGCGACTGCAGCGAGCGCCGTCAGGCTGTTGCGCCAGGAGCGAGCCTCTGAGGCAGTGGTTGTCCCCCAGCGTCGATTGAACTCGGTCACTAGGTGACTAGTCAAAGAGCTTTCCGGAGCCATGCGGATGAACTCCGCTCCGCTGCCTGCGAACAGTGCGGTCCCGCTAGGAGACAGTGGCATCGGCCTAGGGGACCCGGGCCGCTTGACTAGTCTGCTGCGCCACAGAAGACATCCTCACTCCGGCGGGAGGTTCAGCTTCACGACCAGGTACTCCTTACGATCCGGCCCGACCTCAACGTGCGCATCTATGTAAGGTCCAACCATACCGTACGCTTGCGCGACGATGGCCCTCAGCAAGGCCGCGTCCCAGCCGGTCGCCGTCCGAGCAGTCTCGACCTCGTCAGCGAACGGCTGCATGAGTGAGTCCAGCCGCGTGACGGAGCCAAGTGGGGATGAACCCTGCACGTCGACCCCTCGAAGCAACGAAGTTGGGCAGCGTCGGGTGGTGCCGCTCTCAGTACAGGACGCCACCGAGTTTTCGCAGCAAGAACTCTCTTGTCTCAGTGTCTTCGGCATAGATGGCCGTTCCGAAGATGCCCCTGCTCAGTAGGATCCGGTATCGGTTTCTAAGTAGGGTGATTGCCGTCTTCGGGTCATCCCGCATCACAGTCGAGAGCCGCCGCGCACCCGGAGCCGAATCGTAGCAGTCATCCGGGTCGCCGAGCACCCAAACCCCTTCGCGCACGACTAAGTCGTTTCCCCATATCAGGCCCGCGTAATCCAGCTCGAACCCCTGCGCCCCGTAAATGGACGCGCACGCGTCGAGGTTGTTCGACCGCCCCTCCACCCAAAATGGCACATAGTCCGTGCGTGGCTCCATTAGCCACCGAACGGGTGGGTCCAGTTCCGGTATCCTCACCGGGCCGAGGTCACGCGGACCCCTGCGGTCCTCGCGACCGCTCGCTCTAGTGAAAGACGCCAGCAATCCCACGCGTCCCCGGCTACGCCTGGCCTCCAGGTGTCGCTTAAGGTGCTGTGGACTGGGGCACGCATTGAGTTCGTAGCCGCCTAGGGCATCGTCCCCGGTTGGCCCGGCGCTGGGGTCATGCAGGAACCGGCTCAGCCAGCTAAGATATCGGGCGCCGCCCCGACACCGCATGGGCGTCGGAAGTTCGAGCATCGTTGGCTCCTGCCCGACGGACAGAGCCTGCGCCCGCAGCCCTTC
The DNA here is from genome assembly GCA_963835535.1 of uncultured Gemmatimonadales bacterium. Lineage (GTDB taxonomy): Bacteria > Gemmatimonadota > Gemmatimonadetes > Gemmatimonadales > JACORV01 > Fen-1245. The sequence continues at coordinate 796,916 of CAWIFL010000005.1, read as the reverse complement.
TGTGGTTCCCTGCTCCGCGTCATTCAGGATCTGATCCTGATCATAAACAAGCACGACGACGGGAGCGCGGAGAATACAGTTGGGGCTCCTAAGCGCGAGTCGCTGCGCTTCATCGCAGATGAGCACGTCGGCGACCCTTCGGGAGTCGTCTTCAACGCCCGCCTTACCCGCCGAAAAGAACTTGATCATTCCCTGTGCGCCTGTAACCTCGGTCTCGAGGATATGGCGCAGGCTTGCATTGAGCCGGTTGTTCCGCACGGCCAGGATCGTGCGGTGACCGAGACCTACAGATTCGAGAAACAGGTGCATTGCCAGAAGGGACTTGCCGGAACCAGGCCCGCCTGACACGCAATAGACTGCGTGGTCACGTTTCCCGATGGCCTCCAAGATGCGGTCGTGGACGAGGAGCTGCTGGTCGGTAAGCCCCCAACCGGATGCTGCGAGTACATCGGTGGCCCTGCGCAGAATGTTCCCCTGGTGATCCTTCACCATCTGGAGCAGCTGGCGGGACTGGCTGTACTCCCCCTGGAGCAGTTGATCGATCCATTGCTGTCGGGCACCTTGGGATATGCTCTTCGAGAGGCGCTTCGCCAGGCCAGAGAGGTTTGGCGCAAAGAAAGCAGGTGCCTGCTCAAGCTGGCGAGCGAACTTAAGCGCCATGACCGCCGAATGAGCGCCTGGGCCGTCTACCACCATCACCGACTGATCCACCTCCAGCGAGGGCCGGACGAATGCAGGTGCTTGAGCTTCCCAGCGTAGTTCAAGACCTGGTAGGAAGGATGTGGCGTTGGATGACCGGCGACCTCGACGAAGTTGCTCAGGGTTGACTCGGCTGATCGCCCCCAATGTTTGAGCTCCACCAAGTGGGCGGACGGGGCACCACCGCTCCCCCCCAAGAACAGTAGATCGATGCGCTGACCGTTGAACGGCAGCGGGCACTCGACGAAGATGTGCGAATCACGCGGAACCGCGTCTGCCGCCACCCGGAGAGCGATTGGCAGGACCTCCGACCATGTGGTGATGTCGTCAGGGTGCGGTCGACGGCCAAACGCCTCCTCGAAACCCCTGGCGATGGCAGGCGCGAGCGCGTTGCTGAGGAGAAGCGAGAGGGCCGTCTCCAGCGACGCGTCAAAGGCAGCTTTCATCGTCGCTGAGCCTCCTAGACCGCCTACGGAATGCTGTCCGAGAAGAAACGGCGGGCGGGGCCAAGGCACGTAGAGCCCAGGCGCCTACCTTGGCAGCACGATGAAGTCCACCTCGGCCTTCTTGGGAGTAGTGTCACCAAACAGATGCGTTTGGGTCGGCCCTCGGAGGGGTCGCACGCGTCTGAGTATTCTGTGTGCCCGGAAAATGCGGCGCAGTGAATGTGCCGTTGGCTCGTAGGTCTCGGGCCTGACGCTTGTGCGGACATAAACCACGCCGGACCGGGAAAGGAAATCCTTGCATGCCCTAAAGGCCGAATCCAGCAGGGTTCGGTACCTCTCGCGATTCTGAACTTGCCACGGTACGCAGAGCCGAGCCTACGGGCGTCCGGCCTCCCGCCCAAGAGCCAGAGTCGAAGCCACTGGTCATAATGGTAGTTCGCGAGATCGAAGTATGGTGGCGATGTAAGTATCAGCGAGGCGGGCTACCACCCTCCGCCTTTCGGCGTGCCGCCAGTTGCGGCAGCATGACGAGGCAGTCGCCCCGATAAACGTGACTTTCGCCGTTTCCGCTACTCCCTTTGCATACCGCCATTCGAGCCTTTCTTGCAGAAACTCTGAAGGGTTGAGCGCAGGCGGCTGGGACCGATGCCGCTTCCACCATCTCACAGCATACTGCGGCGACATCGACTTGGTTTGCCGCAACTGGTTCGACAGAGCGAACCCCTCTTGCCGTGGAGGTACACCAGCAAGAAGGCCATCAGAGTCCGATCAACAACGCTGTGGCGCCAATCCAGATCTCTTCGGGCGGTTACTAAGAACCGGAGGACTTGGGGACTGAAGCACAGCTCGAAGAACTGTGGCAGTCGGAGCGCCGCACTGCGGCAATGCCGGCTTGCTGACGCCACTTCAAGCAGGCGCTTCTCCACTCGAACACGCGAGGCGGGGTCAAGCTTCGTGGCTGCGTACACCCAACCCACGGGGTTAATCTCAATCCCAAACGCCCTCCGCCCCCGGCTCGCCGCGCTGAAGACAGCCGTGCCTCGTCCCGCAAAGGGATCCAGCACAAGATCGCCTGGGCGTGAGTACTTCTCCACGACCGCGTCGCTAAAGGCCGTCGGAAACATCGCGTAGTATGGCCCCATCCCAGCCCACCGATCCGCTGGGGTGCCGTAGCCTCTCGAGGGGGCGCCCTTCATTCGGTCGGCATGAGCGCCCTGGCTAGCTGCTGCAGCACCTTGGCGCCGAGGTGAAGGGGAATTGCAGCTTGGGCGTGCGCCGCGACGATCGGCGCGAGCGCATTCGGGTACCGAGAGGAAACGAGCTTGTCCAGCAGACTACAGTACGCCGCAAACTGGGGATAGACGGCCGTGTCGTCCGAGTCGAGCGTATCCTGGGCGTCCGTGAGAAACGCGATATCGGCCACGATGCGCGCACCGCTCAGGGTCTTGTAAAGCAACTTCCGTCCGAAGTACGTGTCCTCTCCGTATCGTTTCGCACTGGTCGAGAAGATCACGCGCTCCTTGATGTACCGATCGGTAGGCAGCAGGAATGTCCGAGGTGGAAAGCGCTGCTCGCCCTCGTTCGTTACGTCAAGCTGCGCAAAGTGCTCGGCGAACAGCCCGCTCTTCTCAATGCCCAGCACCAAGAGGTCACTGCCAGCTGTCTCGCGCACTCTTGCATTGATGCGCTTAAGCTCACGACTCATTGCTGCACTAATCCACGCCGGATGGCCAAACACGGCTAGAGGCCCATCTACCATGAAGAGCAGGCGGTGCAACTGATGAAGCCAACCCTTGCGCTCGAAACAGCGAAGAAGATGTACGAGCATTACGCGCTCCCACACCTGCATCACCTCACCGAACGCTTCCCCTTCGACCCCCCCTCGTGGAATCGCTCGTGAATCCGCAAGGCGTCTGTGGAGTACACTGGACGACGCAGTTCACACGGACAGCTCGAGAGACCAGATGGCGGGTTGAAATGTCGATCGCATCCCTCACCCTCGTAGGGGCACGCTTGCGGTCGCGTCGTAGGCTTGAGGCTAGAAGGTGCTCATAGGTGTCGAGAAGCGGTGTCCGATCGTCCTCGTCGACGACTACATCTTGAAACACCTCGTAGAGGGTCTCGCGGAACGAATCGCGCGCTGAGGTATGGGTTCGAACCACCACGTTTGCACCCGGTAAAGCGGCGTCGATAGTGGCCGTGTCCTCGGCGCGACGAAATAGCTGAGGATCGACTGGCCTCTGGGCATCCAGCCGCTCCATCTCCTTGAGATTGATCAGCACGCTGGCGACGGTGCAGTACCCAATTGACGCGCCGGGGTAGCCCGTTCGGACAGGCTCCTCCGCCGCGCTTCCGTCGACGACAACTACAAAGTCTGGGAGGGCGCTAGTCTGCTCAGGCGCTGGCTGCGGCTGCACGCCCGCAGCGAGACTCGTGGGGTCAAGCGTTCGAGCGCGTCCCAACAGCTGTCGCACACGCTCAGTCTCAACGATCCTACGAAGTGACCGATAACCGGCGAACTCTCCCTCATAAGGCATCGCAGACGCTCCCTACTGCCCAGGTGTTACCTCGAACCGATCCACTTGCACTGGCACCACAAAGGGGTTGGAGAGTGTCTTCACTCTGAGGAATCCACGATCTTGAGCTCGAAGGATACTCGCTTCAAAGTCCGCGAAGTCATAGAACTTCCGAAGTTCTCTGGTTTCGTCGGTGTTGTTCAGGTGCCCGATGAACCAGTTTGCTGTGTTGCGGAGGATATTCTGCTGTATCGAGCTCACTTCCTGAGTCGCGTAGATCAGACCGATGCGGTACTTAGCCCCCTCCTTCGCCGTACGGACCCAGATGTCCCCGAAGTCCAGCTCCTTGGAGGACGGGAGTATGTTGTGTGCTTCCTCGACGTAGACGAGCATCTCTGTAGGAGTCGCTGCGGTCCGGAACAGTTGTTGGTTATTGCCGAAGATCTTCCACATCACTCGCTCCGGGAGGCCCGATTGAGCTCAGGGTCGCCGCTTGACTGGTCGACAATGACCAGGCGCCCGGCCGCCAGATCGGCGTAGATTGCGTCAGAGTAATCCAGGGCGGTTGCTGCCGAGTGCTGCTCCCGCACCCGTCCCACCAGACGCGACCCGTTTGGATACCCGAACATCTCGAGAATCTTCTTCAGGTCATCGTCCGCCCATGACCCCGTGGCGCTGGCCTGCACGTACTGCTGGTTGAATGCCCCATATCCTGAAGTCCCGTCCTCAATGAAGTCCCGCAGAATTCCCGCCGCTTCCGCAACTTCCGCCCACGAGGGATTCCGCTTGGCGAGGATTGTCGCGCAGGTGCTGTACGCGGCCGGGTCCTTCCCCACGCCCGCTCGCAATGCAGCTAGGAGATCGCGACCGAATAGGCCGGTAGTACTTGGCTGCATGTTGGGAGGTGGGATGAAGTCTGCCTTACACAGAAGCGCTCTGTAGCAGAGGACACGCCGACGGAACCGCGTGGTCGCAGACGGATCGTTCGCCGCCGGCGCCTCCAAGCGCACGGATCGGAAGTTGGTAATGTACTTCGATCCGTCGCCAGCCAACGCCGCGTCGATAATCTCCTTGCCAACCTCGAGGTTTTGGTCCAGGTAGAAGTTCAGCAACATCAAGTGACGGGCAGGATCGTTTGGGTGCGGGGTTATCCCGTACGTGACCACGTCACCCCGAAGCGCCGGGTGCTGCCCGACCGGTCCCGTCGCCCAAACGTTCTTGATTGCGGCAGCATTCCGGTTGCTGTCCTGGTCCTGCTCGTTCTCGTTCGCATATTCACCGTTGGGGTCGAACACTAGCTGCCCAATTCGGCGGCCAGCGTTCGCCAGTCGCAGTTGGAAGATCGACTTAATGATGATCTTCGTCGTGTTTGACTTCCCCGTCCGCGTCATCCCGAAGAGGGCGGTCTTCTGCCCGAGAAGGTCCGTGGGGGTGATGGACACGCGCACCCCGGCTATCTGTTGGAAAGGCCGATTCGTCGAAGCGTACCGTACCTCGCCGACAGGCACCATGAGTCGCGGACCGGCACCTTCCTCCAGTGTCGGATCGCGATAGTTGACAATTCTCGCCAGCACATCACCGCGTGGCTTGTATACTTTGAGGCCACGGTTTGGATAGTAGTTGCTCAGATCGGAGCCGAAGGCCAAACAGAAGGCGGGCGCGGCTTCCGTCCCACGGTTGCCGACGAAGAAGGTCCCGAGCACTCGACAGCGAACGCCGGCATAGCTCAACAGGTTGTGCGTCGTGGGATCCATCACGTCCCTGTCGTCCCACGTGTGGCCAAGGTCGCCGCTCACGCGTTGCGCGTTCTCAACGCGCACCCGGAGCGCTTCTTGAGCATTGGGGAGATCGGCGTGATCCAAGACCCTCAGTAGGATGACGGACGTGTCCTCTTCGCGTACGTCAACCTGTGTCCCGGGCACGAACCTGGCGGCGACCAGAAAGGACAGAGCGGGGATTCCGCCCACCCGTTGTCGATGGAAATCGTGAATCTGGACCAGCGCCTCCTGGTATCCCAGCGAGTACACCTCCCCAACGTAGGCGTCCGTCGCGACCAGCGAACAAATCAGTTCCGCGGCTCCTTGTAGCGGTTCTGAAAGCTGCTGCTCATTGAGCTGACGCCCCACGGATCCCACTACGTTCGGCATTTCTGGCCCCCCGTCAGCACTTGGTTCCCCACATCCTTGCGCGGCGGCGCTGGCAACGACGACCGAAAAAACGGCGCAAGGTGCCCGGCTGTTGCGCGGTCACGCTCCCATGGGCCTCTTTGAGTTGACCTCGTAGCCTGTCTTCGTCATCGTGGATTCTAGATAGTCGTCGTCGAGCAGGCGCAGGATCGCCCACCGATCCGCGGGCTCGAACAGAATCTTCTGTCCCGCGCCCTTACCGACGACCCTGATAGGCAGCCTGTACCTGGCAATCACCTTCTTGATATCAGCCATGGTGATGCGCTTCAGGTAGGGCTTGGCGGCAATGTTCTTGAGCTTCGCGAGCTTGAGAAGATGACCTTCGCAGGAGCGCTTGAACTCGTCGAAGTTATCAATCGGAATGCACTCCTCAATGACCGCCAGCGTTGCCGTCGCCGAGCTCACGAGGAGTTCGTAAAAGCGGAAGATCTTCTCGAAATTGGACTTGTTCGACACAAACATCAGCCTGCCGACCAGTACGCAGTCAACGTGCTCATCGAACAAGAACAGGAGGTCTCTATAGCGGTCATATTGGCCCCTCTTCAAGCCCACGCCGAACATACTTGAGCGCGTAAGCTCGCGTTTCGGTGTATATGTGCGGAAACAATACGCTGTGGGGCCATTGCGAGGCTGAAGCGCGATCACGTAGAACCTCAGCCTGCTAATGAAGTCATCCTCTTCAGCGAACACCTTCAGACTTGCATCATCCGCTAAACCACCAATCTGCTTCTCTATCGACTCATGCTCAGAAAGGTCCAGGTACTCAATTTCGTATCCCTCAAGCTTGGCACCCGGATCGAAGTGGCGCAGCAGGAGATCGCCGTTCTCACTCTCGACTCTCCAAGCACTCAACTTCCGCTGGACGAGACCTCGAAAGTCTGCAGCGAGGTCGCGCGAGATGTTCAGCCGCTGCAAATTCGGCGACTCGCCGTCCTCCGAGGAGGAGGCGAGGAGGACGCCGATGTCGCAACCTGCGACATCGAGCCGGAGCAGCATCGCGAGAACGTCCGCTGGCCCGCTGCGTACCGCCCTGCTCATGGACGCGATTCCAGTAGAATACCTTCGCTCGCCTTTATTGCCGACAGAGTCTCGCCACGGACGACCTCCCGACGGCTGACCAGGGAGTACGTCCCTCCACTGTCGATTGTGATTTCGTACAGGTGATAGCCGCTGAGGTTCAGCATCGGGTTGATGTGTATCATGTTTGAGTTGACGTAGAGGACCCCGATCACGAAGAAGAACACGCCCAGGCTGATAGCCTCCTGGAGGCTCTGAAATGGAATCGCAAGGAACGGGACAATGTACGAAACGATGTAGCTCATCGACTCTGCGTCGCGTCGCACGATAGACACGACGGTGATCCTAATTGGGTTTAGCCGCTGGGCTAACCGTAGGTACACACTAATGCCCAGCAGCCCGGCGCCACCCAGGGCGAGGATTCCGATTGCTAGAGCGCGGCTCCTGGAGAACAGGAGGAAGAAGAAGATGACGGCCAGTGGGAAATACGAAGAAAGAAAGAGAAGGACCCGAGTCAGTATGCTCGGCATAGGGGATCCCTAACAGATGATGTCCTTAACGCTCGCAGCTGCTGGACCATCGCGGATGACCGGCCTCACCACGTGTCTGCCGCGAGCCCATACTCGCAGCTAACCTAACGTGAGGCGTTAGTCACCCGTTAGTTGGAAGCACGACATGGACACGCCGTGCACAGACGCGAAGAACGAGAGCCACCCCGATGCGCGGCTCTCGTTCTCGCAAGCCCTTCAGCTTCAACAGCTTGACTTAAGCCAGGATCGCCGCTCCGCTATCCCCGCCACGCTCATCCCCGCCCCCTCCCGCCGCAGGGCGTCCCGACGGTACCTCGCGCTCACTCCGTCGAGCCGGTCTCGGTCAGCATGTAAACGGCGAACGACGCCAGCCAGTGCTCGCCCAGGTAGTTGCCGCTGGCGACGTACGGCAGCGAGGCCTCAGCCTGTCGCGCCGCCGAGGCAAGCAGGATCGGACGATCCGGATCGGTCGCAGGCAGCGCGGCGGCAATGGCCCGCATACACCAGGCGCGGCTCAGGTTGAGCCCGTCCAGGTGCACCAGCCCCGGATCACCGCGGTCGGTCACCTTGGCGGGCTGCAGCAAGTTGGCCGGCTCGCCCCGCTGGATGCCCGGCAGGAATGCATGGAACCAGCGCGCGAACGCCGGCGCCGGCAGGACCCGCCGCATCAGGTCCGCCTCGACGAGCGAGCGCGAGAGGAAGTCGTCGCCGTCGGGCTCCCACGCCGCGGGCACGTCCACGTCGTCCCCGAAGTAGGTCCGGCTCCGCTCCACCAGCAGCGAGTCCAGGTCGGTCCGGCCCACCTTGCGTGCATAGTCCAGCGCGAACGCCATGCCGAAGGCGGTGTTGGGATGCACGCCGCGCCGGATGGGGTACGCCTGCTTCGGCAGGAAGGCCAGATAGCGCTTGACGATCGAGTCGGCCAGCGGCTGAAGGTTCGCCGCCCAGCTGCGGCCGTCGGCGTCGTCCCAGCCGTGCAGCTCCTCGGCCAGCTTGAGCACCCAGGCCCAGCCGTACATCCGCTCGAACGACGCCGAGCCCGGACGCCCGAAGTAGGCCGCCTCCTTCGCCAGGGCGGGCGCGGAGAGATCGGCGCCCAGGGCGCGGCGGATCTCGGCAGCCTCCGGCAGCCCGGGACGCACCTTGAGCAGGCGCACCAGCATCCAGTGGCCGTGCACCGAGGAGTGCCAGTCGTAGCTGCCGTAGAAGCTGGGGTGGAGCTGGCGCGGGCCCAGCACGTCCGCGGGCCCGTTCATCACGTGGTCCAGCTTGTTGGGGTACTCGCGCGTGATGCTCTTCAAGGCGAGCCGCGCGAACGAAGACGCGGCGGCGCTGTCGAGTTTGGGGAAGGCGGCGACCTCGGCCACGGGAGCACCGCGGCCGCAGCCGGCCAGCAGTGCCGCCAGGGCAACTGGGGCGACGAGACGAGGGAGTGTGGTCACAAGCCGCGAAGATACGGCGGTTCGATGGGGGAAGGCAAAGGGCCGGAGCTAGCGCCCCGGCCCCCCGTCTCTGGCCTCCATGCGTCAGCCGCCCGTCACAGCTTCAGCATCGCCAGCACAGTCCCCATGGTGCCCACCCAGAACAGGAACATCCACTTCAAGAGATCCGATCGAAGGGCTTCGACCTTGGTATCCATTCGCGCCAGCAGCCGGGTCTCCAGATCGGACATGCGCGCGCCCATCGCCACCTCCAGACCGGCAATGCGCGCCTCCATCGCCTGGAGCCGCGCCCCGGTCTCGGCACGAAGCCCGGCCAACTCCGCCGTGACACGGCCGAAGTTGGCCTCGAAAAGGTCTCTGAACTCCTGCCGGTAACTCGTGTCCACCAGGTTCAGCCACTCCACCAGCTCGTTGGCGACTTCGTCCCCGAGCTTCTCGTAGAACTTGTTGGACAACTTGGCCGTGATCGGCACCGGGCTCCTCCGCATGCGCCAGGTGCCATCGTAACCTTACGCTCGGCCCGCCGAGTACCGCAACGTCGCAAGACGGTGCGAATGTCCGCGCCCGGCCGCGGGCCATGCTGGCGCAGAGGTGGCGCCGCCGGAGTTCCACTCACGGCGTCTATCGCCCCACAACGCCCAGCCCCGCCCCCTCCTGCCGCAGGGCGTCCCAGCGGTTCAGCAAGGCCTGGAGGGAGCGCGAGTACGTGAAGAACGCCCGTGCCACCTCGTCCGTCGGCGCCGAGTCGTTCCCCTCCACGATCGAGTAGACGCTGCCCAGCTCGCCGGAGATCCGCAGCAGGTTGTCCGCGGCTATCGGCCCCTGAGGCATGCCCGCCGGCGGCCGCGCGCCCCGCTCCTGCCCTTCCCGCCGCCCCCGCTCCTCGCCGCCCGGGAAGCGGCCACCGCCCGGCATGCCGCTCGGCATCTGCTCCGGCTGCAACCCGCTCGGCTGACGGGAGGCCGAGTCCGCCCGTGCGACGACACCGCGCCCGCTCAGCAGGTCCGCCAGCTTCGCGTCGAACGCCGCCAGCGAATCCGCCCGCGGCCCCGCACCCGCCGCCTTCTTGAGCGAATCCACCTCCGCGCGCAGCTCCCGCACACCGGCGATCGCCGCCGAGTCACGGCGCCACGCCTCGACGATGCTCATCCCCGCCTGGAACTGCTGCGCCAGCTCGTCCATCGGCGTCTTCACCCGCGGGTCCATCCGCACCGCCAGCTGCGCCTCGTAGGTCTTCCCCTGCACGGTGAGCTGGACGCGATACACGCCCGGCATCCCCCACACACCCCGGGGCTCCAACGGCGTGTCGCCCCAGATGGCCCCGATAGGCGCGCCGTGCTGCACCGCCGGCGGCGGCGCATACCTCAGGTCCCACACGAACCGGTGCGGCCCCGGCTCGGCCGAGAGCCGCTGCGGCGGCCGCAGCCAGCCCAGCGGGAGATCCAAGGTCGTGTCGGGCGCCGGCACCGGATCGTCGCTCGACCAGCGGACGATGATGTCGGACGCGTCGTTCAACAGCCGCAGCCGCACCGGGCCCTTCACCCCCGGCGCGATCCAGTAGTCGATCGGCGCACCGTCGGGCGGGTTCTTGCCGGCGGGTTCGTCCCAGGGGAGCGGCGTGTCGGTCCATTTATCCCGACGCACGCGGGTCGCGGGGGCGGGCGAGAAGAGATGGGGTTCGCCGAACAGGCGGGGTGCAGGGTGTAGGGTGTCGGGTGTAGCAGACCCTGCCGCGGCCAGCTCACGGAGCGGCTCGATGTCGTCGAGGATCCAGAAGCCGCGGCCGTGCGTCCCCGCGAGCAGATCGTCCTCGTGAATCCAGACGTCCCGCACCGACGTCGCCGGCATGTTGAGCCTGAGGCTCTGCCAGTGATCCCCGTCGTCCAGGCTGACGTAGACCGCTTTCTCCGTCGCCGCGAACAGCAGCCCCGGCCGCGCCGGGTCCTCCCGCACCGCGTTCACCACCTCGTCCGCCGGGATCCCCGCCACGGTCTCCGTCCAGGTCTGCCCGCCGTCCTTCGTGCGGTAGATGTGCGGCTTCAGGTCGTCCAGCCGGAACCGGTTGACCGCCGCGTACGCCTCGTCGGGATTGGTGTGGCTGGCCTCCATCAGGCTGACCTTGCTCCACGGCGTCAGCGCCGGCGGCGTGACGTCGGTCCACTTCTTCCCGCCGTCCCGCGTCACCTGGATGAGCCCGTCGTCCGTCCCCACCCAGATGAGGTTCTTGTCCTTGTACGACGGCGCGATGGTGTAGATGACGCCGCGATGCCGCCCGTGCTCGGGATCCTGCGACGCGAACGCGCCCAGGAGGTCCGGCGTGGCCGCGCTGTCGCGCGTCAGGTCGGGACTGATGACCTGCCAGCTCTCCCCGCCGTCGGTGGTCTTGAAGAGGACGTTGCCCGCGTAGTAGAGGATCCGGGGATCCACGGGCGAAAAGACCAGCGGCTCCGTCCGCACGAACCGGTAGGGCCCCCGCCCCACCTGCGGCGAGACCTGCTTCACGTCCCCGGTGCTCAGGTCGTAGCGCGAGACCTTGCCGCCGAAGACGATGTTGGGATGCAGCGGGTCGGGCGCGATGTAGCCGTACTCCTCGGCGCCGACCGGATGCCAGTCGGCGAAGGTGATCTGCCCGTCGTTCCCCCGGCTCAGGACCCACGCCGAGCCGCTCTCCTGCTGGCCGCCGTAGACGCGGTACGGGAAGCCGTTGTCGGTGATGACGTGGTAGAACTGCCCCGTCGGCTGGTTGTACCAGCTCGACCAGGTCTCGCCGCCGTTGACGCTCACACCCGCGCCCTGATCGCCCGCCAGGATCATCACCTGGGTGTTGTTGGGATCTAGCCAGATGCGGTGCGGATCGTCGCCGCCGGGCGCGCCCTTGAAGGCGGTGAAGTGCGCGCCGCCGTCGGTGCTCTTCCACGAGGTGACGTTCACCACGTACACGACGTCCGCGTTCTTCGGGTCCACCTTGACTTCGCTGAAATCGCCGTCGCGGTCCCAGAGCCGCTGGTCGGCGTTGACGTTGCGCCAGGTGGCGCCGCCGTCGTCGCTCCGATACAGCCCGCCGCCCTTCTCGGCCGGGACGACCGCGTACATGCGCCGCGGCTCGCTGGCGCTCGTTCCCAGACCGATGCGGCCGATTCCGTCCGCGGCGGACGGGAGCCCGGTGCCGAACGGCTGCCAGGTCGCGCCGCCGTCGGTCGAGCGATAGATGCCGTTGTTCGCCGCCAGATTGAGGTAATAGGCCGGCCCTTCCCACGGTGACTGCCGCGCGGCCCAGAGCACGGCGAAAACGGTGTCGGCGCTCGCGGGGCTAAAGACCAGGTCCACCGCGCCGGTGTTCTCGTCCTTGTAGAGGACCTTGGTCCAGGTCTGCCCGCCGTCGGTGGAGCGGAACACGCCGCGCTCCGGGTTCGAGCCGTACGGATGGCCGAGGACCGCTGCCAGAACCTTGTTCGCGTCGCGCGGGTCCACGAGGATCTGCGCGATCTGCTCGGCGTCGGTCAGCCCCTCGTGCGTCCAGGTGCGGCCCGCGTCGGTGGACTTGTAGATCCCGTCGCCGACCGAGAGGTCGGGGCGCTGAAGGCCCTCGCCGCTTCCCACGTAGATGACGTTCGGGTCGGACGGGGCCACGGCGATCGCGCCGACGCTTCCCGTTGGCTCGCTGTCGAAAATGGGCCGCCAGGTGCGGCCGTAGTCGTTCGTCGTCCAGACGCCGCCGTCGGTGACGCCGATGTAGAAGAGGCCCGGCCGCTGCGGCACGCCCACGGCCGCTACGGTGCGCCCGCCGCGGAGGGGGCCGATGGAGCGCCAGGTCAGCTGGGTGTAGGCGGTGACGGATTGGGCGCGGGCGGGGTGCGGTGCCAGGGCGAGCAGAAGGGCGCCGAGAAGAAGGGTGTAGGGGGTAGGGTGTAGGGTGTCGAAAGGCCTTCTCACGGCGGGCTCCTGTTTGCAGCGGGGGACCCGTCAAGCTGGCACGGGACGGCGCCTTTCCGCAAGCGAAGGATGACGGTGAGAAAGGCCGGGGTGAGAGCCCCGGCCTTTCGCGTTCGCAGGAAGAAACTGCGCTCAGAGCTTCACGATGGCGAGCACCGTTCCCATGGTGCCGACCCAGAAAAGGAACATCCACTTCAGCAGCTCCGACTTCAGGGCCTCGAGCTTGGCGTCCATCCGAGCCTCGAGCTTGACCTCGAGGTCGGACATGCGCCGTTCTATGGCCGCGAGCCGGGCATCTACCCGCCCGAAGTTGGCCTCGAACAGCTCCCTGAACTCTTGCCGGTAGCTCGTATCCACCAGGTTGAGCCACTCCACCAGTTCGTTGGCGACGTCGTCGCCGAGCTTCTCGTAGAATTTGTTGGACAGCTTGGCTGTGATCGGCATCGTGTTCCCCACCTTAGGGTCCGATGCCACTGTAATCGTACGCTCGGCGCGCCGAGCGGCGCAACGTTGCGGGATGGGGCGCTTTCGCTGCACACGATCGACGGCCGGAGCGAGCGCCGCCACGCCCGCAATGGAACGATGACGGCGCGCTCGGCGGCCCGCGGCCTGGCGGGCCGGAGGCGCGGGCCGCTAGCGGTGCGTCAGGGAGTCGAGCGAGACGCGCGCGGCGCCGAGCTGCGGGTTGAGCTCCAGCGCGCGGCGGAAGCAGAGGCGCGCGCTGTCGCTCATGCCGAGCTGCTCGTAGGTCTGGCCGAGGCGGTACCAGGGGGCGCCCGGCGCGAAGGTGAAGACGTCAGGCCCGGCCGCCGGCGCGGCGACCGCGGCGGCGACGTTCAGGTCCTTCTGCGCCTCGCGCGGATTCCGCTTCAGCAGCACCAGCTCCCGCCCGACGTAGAACTGCACGACCGCGTCGCCGGGATTGCGCGCCGCCATCGCCTGGTACACGGGCAGGGCGCGCTCGGGCCGGCCGGTCCGCTCCCACCATTGCGCCACGCGGAACTGCGTCGGGCGCTCGGCCGGACGCGCCTTGCCCAACGCATCCACCGCCGAATCGGCGCGCTCCTTCGCGGCCGCATTCCCCGTCCGCCAGAGCCCCGCCTGCAGGAAGACGCCGCGCACCTCGTCCCGCGCGCGCACCCGCGAGATCAGCTTCTGCGCCGAGTCCTTGTCGCCGCCCACGATGCCGGGGGCCTGCGCGAGATAGGAGGCGAGGGCCTCGACGTACTCGAGGCTGTCGGGCGCGAGCGCGGCCGCGCGCGCGTAGCCCGCCTCGCACTTCCGCGCCAGGCCGAAGGCGCTGAACGCGCTCGCCGTGCCGGCTTTCTGACAGGCGATGTCGCCGAGGAGGAACTGCACTTCGGCGGCGTTGGGGGCGAGCTCGGCGGCGCGCTGGATCAGCTCCCAGGCGGAGTCCACCTGGCCGCGGCCGCGGGCGGACTGGGCCTGATCGTAAAGAGACTGTGCCGGCAGAGGCGCGGCTACTAGAAGAAAGGCGAGGGTGTAGGGGGTGGGGTGTAGGGTGTGACAACAGCCGCGGGCCACCTCTACGCCTCGGGCTCCGGTGACGACGATTCCGCGGCGAAGCGCTGCTCGATCAGGCCGAGACAGAGGCCGGCCAGCTCGAGCATCATCCGCTCCTTCTTCCGCCGCTCGATGCCGTGCGGCGGCGGCGCGGGGACGTCGGCCCGCACGGGCGCGATGCACCACCGCCCCATGTCGAGCCGCGCCGCGAGCCAGCGGCTTTCGCGATCGATCGGGACGTGCCAGCCGCCCAGCGCGCGCGTGATCTCCGCGGCCGCGGTCGGCGGCAGCTCGCGCCCCGCCCCCACCGCGATGGGCACCATCGTCTTCCCGTCGGTCGTCTGCCAGAGACCCACGAGCCGCCCCTGCAGCGCCTGCTCGGCGCGGCGGAGCACCTCTTCCCGCCAGAACTCGATCTTGTCGCGATTGTCGCTGCCGGCGCCCACGATGGCCCTTCGAGGAGACCCCGCGAACATTCCGCGTTCGCGGCGCCGCGTCAAGCTTGACGGGCACCCCGCCCGGGGGCAGGTTGGCTCGATGGCCGCCGCCACGCCGCTGGACGCCGAGGTCCGCGAGGCGCTGAACCAGGAGGCGCGCAAGCGCGTCCTGCTCGAGGGCCCCGTCGCCGAGGCCGTCCAGGTCCCTCTGGCGGCGGTGGTGGCGTTCCTCGCCTTCCACAGCGCCCCCCGCGGCCTGGTGGTCGGCTGGGTGGTGGTGCTGCTCGCGGCGGCCGCCTACCATCTCGACGTCCGCCTGCGGATCGCGGCGCGCGGCTACGACCTCGCGTCGCGCCGCGCCTTCCAGCTCACGGTCGGCGCGGGCGCGGTGACCTGGGGCCTCGGGGCCGCGCTGTTCGCGCAGTGGCTCCCCTTCCAGGACGTCGCGCTGCTGCTCGTGATCCTGTGCGGCCTGGTCGCCGGCGCGACGCAGAGCCTGGCGGCGGACCGGCTCGGCTTCCGGGTCTTCCTGGCCGGGACGCTCGGGCCGCCGATCGTCGGGATCCTCGCCGGCGACGTGGAGCGTTCGCGCGGCGTCGCGCTGCTGCTCATGGTCGTGTACGGTGCGTCGATGTGGTACCTGCACGGGCGGGAGCACGGCGCGCTGCTCGAGCGGCTCACCACCCACGTGGAGCTGGTGCGCAGCGAGGCGAAGGCGGAGTGGGAGCGCGCGCACCGCGACGCGATGTTCGCCAGCGCCCCCGTCGCGATCGTGGTGGTGGACGAGCAGGGCTTCGTGCGGGACGCCAACCCCGCGTTCGAGGCGCTGTTCGGCTACAGCGCGACCGCGGCGCGGGGCCGGCCGCTCAACGACCTCGTGGTGCCCAGCGGCGAGCTGAGCCTCGCGGAGCAGCTCGACCAGACGGTGCGCGCCGGGGCGCCGGTCACGGTCGAAGCGCAGCGGCGCCGCAAGGACGGGGAGCTGATCGCGGTGCGCGCTTCGGCGGCCCGGGTCCAGGGCGCTCCGTCCGGCGGGGACGCGCGCGACCTGTTCGTCATGTACGAGGACATGGCGGACGAGCTCAAGGCCCGTCGCGCCCTCCAGGAGGCGAAGGAGGCGGCGGAGCGGCTCGCGCAGATGCGCAGCGCCTTCCTCGCCAACATGAGCCACGAGATCCGCACGCCGATGAACGCGATCCTCGGCCTGACGGAGCTGCTCCTGGACACGGAGTTGTCGCCGGAGCAGCGGCGCTCGCTCGCGCTGGTCCAGACCTCGGGCGAGGCGCTGCTGGATCTCCTCAACGACATCCTCGACCTCTCGAAGATCGAGGCGGAGAGCCTGCAGATCGAGGCGATCCCGTTCGACCTGTGGCGCGTGGTGGACTCGACCGTGGCGCTGCTCGCGGTGAAGGCGCGGGAGCGGAACATCGAGCTGCTGACCGACATCCGCGCCACCGTCCCCGAGCAGGTGCGCGGCGACCCGACGCGGCTCCGGCAGGTGCTGACCAACCTCATCGGGAACGCGGTGAAGTTCACGCACGAGGGGGAGGTCCTGGTCTCGCTGTCGAGCACCCCCGCCCCGTCGGGCGACGGGTTCGCGCGCATCCGGTTCGCGGTGCGCGACACCGGCATCGGCATCTCCACCGAGCAGCTCGCGCTCATCTTCCAGCCGTTCAGCCAGGGGGACCTGACGATGGCGCGCCGCTACGGCGGCACGGGGCTCGGGCTGACGATCGCGCAGCGGCTGGTGACGATGATGGGCGGCACGCTCGAGGTGGCGAGCGAGCCGACGAAGGGGAGCGAGTTCTCCTTCACGCTCGAGCTGCCGGTGGTCGCGGCGCTGCCGCTGGCGCTCCCGGCGGCGGGCGCGGTGCCGCTCGCGAACCTCACGATGCTGGTGGTGGACGACAACCAGTCCAACCGGCGGATCGTGCGCGGGATGCTGGCGAGCGCGCGCGTCGCGGTGGAGGAGGCACCCGACGCCGAGGCCGGGCTGGCGGCGCTGCGGCGCGCGGCGGCGGCCGGGACGCCGTACGCGCTGGCGATCCTCGACGCGCAGATGCCGGGGCGGGACGGCTTCCAGCTGGCCGAGACCGTCCGCAACGACCCCCAGCTGCGTCGGACCCCGCTCCTGATGCTGACGAGCGCGGGGCAGCGCGGCGACGCGCAGCGGTGCCGCGAGCTGGGGATCCGCGGCTACCTGACCAAGCCGGTCTCGCGCGCCGACCTCCTCGACATGGTGGCCGGCGTGCTGGGCACCGCGGAGGCGGAGTCGACGGAGGTGGTCACGCGGCACCGGATCCACGAGTCGCGGCGCCGCCTCCGGATCCTCCTGGCCGAGGACAACCCGGTGAACCAGGAAGTCGCGGCGACCATGCTGCGCAAGCGCGGCCACGAGGTGGACATCGCGGAGAACGGGCGGCTGGCGCTCGAGCGGGTCAAGGCGACGCATTACGACGTGGTGCTGATGGACATCCAGATGCCGGAGATGGACGGCTACGAGGCGACGGACCGGATGCGCGAGATCCCCGAGTGCCGGGACCTCCCGATCGTCGCGCTCACCGCCCACGTGCTCGCCAACGAGCGCGAGAAGTGCCTCGCGCACGGGATGAACGCGTATCTGTCCAAGCCGTTCAAGGCGTTCGAGCTGTTCGCCGCCGCGGAGGGGTGGGGCGCGCGCGCGCCGGCCGGCACGCTCCCGCCCGTGGACCTGGACGGGTTCCGCCGCGAGATGACGGAGGCCGGAGCGGCCGAGGCGGTGGACGGCATCGTCGAGAGCTTCGTCCAGAACCTCGCCGTGCGGGTCGAGGCCATCGGGGCCGCCGTCCGGGCCGGCGACGCGGCGGAGGTCGCGCGGCTGGCGCACGCGTTCAAGTCGTCGGCCGCGCAGCTGGGCGCGGCGAAGCTGGCGGGCCTGCTCACGGAGATCGAGGCTTCGGCCAAGGCGAATGGGGATCTGGGCGCCATCCTCGAGCGGTTGCTCGAGGAGGCCGGGAAGGTGGAGGAATACCTCGCGAGAAAGTGAGAGGTGAGGGGTGAGTCTCACCTCTCACCTCTCACTCCTCACTGCGCCACGACCGTGGCGTGCATCCCCGTCGTCGGCGTGCCGTGGATGCCGCAGTAATACTGGTACGTCCCCGCCGTTTTGAAGGTGTGCTGGAAGCTCGCGCCGACGACGACCGTGTCGCTGAACGCGGAGTCGGGGCCGGAGCTGTAGATCACGGTGTGGGTGTAGACGTCCTTGTTCGTCCAGGTCACCGTCGTGCCGACGGCCACGGTGAGGTTGTTCGGATTGAAGGTCAGGTCCTGCATGTACACGCCGTTGGCAGGCGGCGTGTCGAGGCCGCTGCCCGAGCCGTATTCGGTCCCCGAGAGACTGCAGGCGGCGCCCAGGGCGACCAGGACAACGCTCTTCACACCGGAGAGACGCACACCGAGCCTCCTCGTCGAGAAGTCGTCACAGGCGCATCCGCTCGAGCAGCGCCTGAAAGCGCGGATCGCCGCGCCGCGGATCCATCAGCGGGTTCACCTGAAGATAACAGGGCCGGCCGCGGCGCTCGGCGAACGCCTGCTCGAGCCAGTCGAGCGCGCCGGTTCCAAGCGGCGGAAGTGAGCGTCGTCGGAAAGGCCCCGCTGGGGTTTCGTGGCGGGGCCTTTGCCATGTCTGACCATCCGACATCTCTCAGCTGGTAACCACCGGCAACTTGCCGTCCGGCAACTACTCCGATTCCTCGCGACTGCCGCCTATCTACTGTCCGTAGCGGTCGTACACCCGCTGGAATTCGGGCAGGGCCGTGTCGCTGGTCGGACGCTTGATCTTGACGTGGATCACCAGCCGCCGCCCCTTGCTCTTCAGCTCGTAGCTCTCGGTCAGCTCGGCGCCGTTGCGGAGCGTGCGGCGCACCTCGAACTGCTTGCCGTGCCAGCGCCCGTTCAGGCTCTGGCTGCGGCCGGTGGAATCCGTCAGCATGACGTCGCGGCCGTCGAAGAAGAGGGTGTAGGTCAGGGCATCGCGCGGGCTGATGGAGAGGCTACTGTCGGACTGCGCGATCACCAGGCGGCCCGCCGGCTGGCGGAGCAGGCTGTCCGCGGTGTCGCGGTCCTCGCCGCCGGACTGCGCGCCCTCTCCGCCGCGGCCGCCGCCGCCGCCGCCGCCGCCGCCCCCGAAGCCGCCGCGCCCGCCGCCCCCGAAGCCGCCGCGGCCCCCGCCGCCGAAGCCGCCACGGCCGCCGTAGCCCCCGCCCCCGCCCCCGCCCCCGCCCCCCTGCATCGCGTAGCGGCCGGGCTGGTCGCTGTCGTCGGGGTTGTAGACCCAGGTGCCGGCGAAGCTGACGCCCGCGGGGGTGGCTTGCGGCGCCGGAGCGCCGGAGACGTCCATCTCGCGGGTGGGATGGGAACACGCCATCGCGATCAGGGGAATGAGAGAGAGAACGAAGGTATGCCGCTTCATGGCTCCGTCAGGTTCAAGGTTCTTATTAGACGCCGAAGGGGGCGGAAAGTTTCCGGAGAACCCCTGCCAACTTGGCGTCTGGCAACCGCCCTGAACTCTGCCGCCTCCTACTGCACTCCGCTGAGCGACCGCGTGGGTACCCGGGGCGGCCGGATGGCCCGTGACACGGGCAGCTCGCGCACGTTCCCGGATCCGTAGACCAGCCCCGAGTACGTCCCGCCCTCCGAGCCGAGCAGGCGATCGAGCAGGCCCCACCGCACGAGCCCCCACCCCTCGGGCTCGAGGAGCGCGAAGACCAGGCGGCCCAAGGGCTGGGCGGTCGTGACGAAGAACGAGCCGGCGGGAAGCGTGCGCGCGGCGTTCACGTACGTCGCCGTGACCTGGACGAGCTGGTGCCCCTGGAACTCGCGCGGCGACCAGGTGATCTGGCTCGCCGCCACGGTCTCGACCGTGTCGGTCCACGGCGCCTCGAGCCGCTCGACCTGGATGCCGTGCAGCCGGAGCAGCGACGCGACGGCGACGGCGCCGGCGGGGAGGAAGTAGCCGGCGGGCAGCGGCCGGCTCACCGAGTCCACGAAGAGGACGTTGGCGGGGATGCGGACCGTGCGGTACTGGCCCGTCGGCTCCGCCCGCGGCCGGCCGCGGGCGGAGGTGTCGCCGGTCGGACGCAGCACCTCGAGGACGACCGGCTCGACGCCGCGCGAGGCCATCCGGTACTGCACCGCGAGGCTCGGCCGCGGCGCGGCACCCGTGCCCTCGAGCGTCGTCTGCCGGTCGGCTTCGCGCTCGATGCGGCGGATCTCGTCCGCGTGCGCGGCCGCGTAGTTCAGGATCTCGACCAGGAAGTCGTGCGTCACCTGGACGCGGGTCCGGAAGTCGGCGTGCGAGTAAGCCTCGGAGAGGATCGCCATCCGGCCGCGGAGGCCCACGTAGTTGGTGCCGTACCACCCCAGCGGCGCGTAGGTGTCCCAGCTCTTCGGATCGGCCGGGTCCTCGACGTTGCCGTAGTCGTAGATCGGCTCGCGATAGCGGTCCTGCAGCGTCCGGCGGATCGCGGGCAGCATCTGGTCCTGCACGAACAGCGTCGGGCCGCGCGGCCCGACCGGATCCAAGGGCGGCGCGTAGGTGAGCAGGTAGCCGTGCCGCGTCCCGTCGGTGGTGTGCAGATCCACCATCAGCGCGGGATCCCAGGTCGTGTAGACGCGCTGGAGCGAGGCGCGCGTCTCGGGCGCCTCCGCCTTGAAGTAATCGCGGTTGAGGTCGAGGTTGAGCGCGTCGGGGCGGTCGCCGACCATCGGCGGCCCATTCTGCTCGCCGCGGTGCTGCGCCACCGGCCCGAAGTCGTCGTTGCCGTCCGCGTTGTAGTCCGGCGCGACGAGGACCACCAGCTTCTGCAGCAGGTCGCGCCGCGGCCCGGCCAGCTCGCGCAACAGGATCTGGAGCGCTTCCTTCCCCTCGACTTCTCCCGCGTGGATGTTCCCCTGGAGATAGACGACCAGCTTCTCCGACGCGGCGGCCTCGGCGGGCGACGTCACCGCGGGGTCGGAGGCGATGACGAGGTAGAGCGGCCTGCCCAGGGCCGTGCGCCCCATCGAGGAGACCGAGATCGGCGCGCCCGCGAGCTGGAGGCTGTCCAGGAAGAGGCCGACCTGCGCGGTCGAGGAGGTTGAGTCGAAGTTGGTGCGCTCGGCGACGGTCGTGGGCCACGTCTGGGCAGCCACCACCCGACTCGCCAGGAACAGAAGGAGCAGCGCATTGCGCGCGAGAGGCATCATGGGCATCCTGGATCGGTTCGAAGGCAAGCCAATCTACACGGAATGCGGAGACAGTGCAGTTGCCAGACGGCAAGTTGCCAGTGGTTACCGAGACCGAAGACGGCAGACTGCAAGGCTGGAGGAACGTGCGCATGAAACGTGAACTCCTGATCGTCCCCTGCATCCTCCTGGCCGCCTGTTCGCCGCGGGAGCGCGGCGTGCCGGCCCCGCCGACGACGCGGAAGACGAGCTTCGAGACGACCTGGCACGGCGTGCGGATCGCGGACCCCTGGCGTTGGCTCGACTCCGCCGCCGCCCCCGAGGTCCGGGGCTGGATCGAGGCGCAGAATCGGTACGCCGACACGGTGGTTGCGGCCTTCCCCGAAGGGACGTGGATCGGCGCTCGCGTGCGGCAGCTCCTCGCGACATCGCCGGCGCGGACGTCGCCCAGGCTCGTGGCGGGCACGCTCTTCTACCTGCGCGAGACGCCCCCGGAGCCGCAGGCGGTGCTGGTCGCGCAGGGGTGGCCGAGCGGGAGCGCGCGGGTGCTGGTGGACCCAAACCGCCTGAGCGCCGGCACGGCCATCACCGGATACTGGCCTTCGCCGCGCGGGCGCTACGTGGTGTACGGCACGGACGTGGACGGGAAGCCGGTCGTCACTTTCCACCTGGTGGCGCTCTCGGGAGGACGAACCGCGCCCGCCGACACGATCGCGTACGCCGGCGGAGGGGTCTCGTCGTCGGACGTGCTCTGGGACTCCGATGAGCGCGGCTTCATCTACACGCGCTACCCCGTCGCGGGCGAGTTCTTCGACCTCGCGCTCTACCACCACACCCTGGGCACGAATCCGGAAGCCGATCCCCCGGCCTTCGGGATCGGCTACTCGCGGATCGCCGAATACCGTCTCCTGGCCAGCGAGGACGGGCGCGAGGCCGCGGTGGTCGCGAACGTCGGCGACGCCGGGCCGTCGGAGATCTACCTGCGGACGCCGCGCGGGTGGCGGCGGGCCGCCGACACGACCCTGGGCATCCGGGGCGCGGAGTTCGTGGGCGGCCGGCTCTTCGCCATCGCCACGGCCGGCGGGACGCCCCGGGGACGCCTGCTGGCGATCGGCCCCGCGGGCGACACCACACCCGTTCTGCCACAAGGCGACCGGGCGATGCACGGGGTCGCTCCGATCGCGGGGGGCTTCCTGGTCCAGTGGATCTGGGGGATGGATCAGGGACTCGCGCAGTACGGCGCGGACGGGAAGCTGGTGCGGGCGGTGAACCTCCCCGCCGGCATCGCGATCGGCACGATCGCTTCGTCCGCGGCATCGCCGGAGGCGCTGATCGCATACGCGGGGTGGACCATCCCCGAGCGCTGGGTGCGCTACGACGCGCGGACCGGCGCGGCCGCCACCGTGTTCGAGGTGCAGCCGGCGGGCGACTATTCGAAGGTCGCCGTCGCCAGGATCGAGGCCACCTCGAAAGACAGCACGCGGATCCCGGTGACCGTGCTCTCGCTCGACGGCACGCCCAAGGACGGGAGCGCGCCCGCCGTCCTCACGAGCTACGGCGGATTCGACCTGCCGGTGACGCCGACGTTCCTCGGCCCCTGGCTCGCGTGGCTCGAGCATGGCGGCGTGCTGGCATACGCCAACATCCGGGGCGGCGACGAGTTCGGTGAGACGTGGCACAGCCAGGGCATGCTGCGGCGGAAGCAGAAGGTGTTCGACGACCTCTACGCGGCGTCCCGGGCGCTGGTCCGGGCGAAATGGACGAACCGCCCGCGGCTCGGCATCATGGGCCGGAGCAATGGCGGGCTGCTGATGGGGAGCGTCCTGACGCAGCACCCCGGCTCGTTCCGCGCGGTGGCCGCGTTCGTCGGGATCTACGACATGACGCGGCACAAGGAGATCCCCAACGGGCAGTACAACATCCCCGAGTATGGCACGGCCGACGACTCGGCGGACTTCGCCGCGCAGTATGCGTACTCGGCGCTGTACCACGTGAAAGCGGGGGAGCGGTACCCGGCGGTGCTCCTGGAGACGGGGGCCAACGATCCGCTGGTCGCGCCGTGGCAGTCGCGGGAGTTCGCGGCGGCGCTGCAGAGCGCGACGGGCTCCGGGCGGCCGGTGCTGCTGCGGACGCGGCTCGACCAGGGTCATGCGGCGGCCTCGTTCGCGCAGGCGATGGACAACACCACCATGATGATGACGTTCCTGGCGCACGAGCTGGGCCTGAGACAGTAGGCGGTTGCGAGGAGGCAGCATGCAGAGCAGTTGCCAGACGGCAAGGGAGAGAGAGTCTTCAGACTTGAGGAGCGAGCCGTGAGGATCACGACGCCGTTCGCGACCATGGTGTTGAGCGCAGTCCTGGTGTCTCCACTGATGGGACAGTCGCTGGCGTCAGAGATCGATGCCGGAGTCGCGGCCGTCCTGCCGCGGGTGGTGGAATGGCGGCGCGACATCCACCAGCACCCCGAGCTCGGCTTCCAGGAGACGCGGACGTCGGCCCTCGTCGCCGCGGAGCTGACGCGGCTCGGCCTCGAGGTGCGGACCGGCGTCGGCCGCACCGGCGTCGTGGGCGTCCTGCGGGGCGCTCTCCCGGGGCCGGTGGTCGCGCTCAGGGCCGACATGGACGCGCTTCCCGTCACCGAGCAGGTGGACCTGCCGTTCAAGTCCACGGCGCACGCCGCGTACAACGGGCAGGAGGTGGGCGTGATGCACGCCTGCGGCCACGACATGCACACGGCGATGCTGCTGGGGGTGGCGAACGTGCTGGCCGGCCTCAAGGACCGGCTGCACGGCACCGTCGTCTTCCTGTTCCAGCCGAACGAGGAGGGGATGCCCGGCGAGCCGTCCGGCGCCCAGGCGATGATCGCGGACGGGGCGCTGGCGAATCCGGCGCCCCAGGCCGTGTTCGGCCTGCACGTCATTCCGGCGCGCGTCGGCACGATCCTCTACCGCGCCGGCGCCGTCATGTCGGCCTCCGACGTGCTCCGCATCGTGGTGCACGGCCGCCAGACGCACGGCGCCATTCCGTGGGGCGGCGTGGACCCGATCGTGATCGCGTCCCAGATCGTGCTGGCGCTCCAGACGATCCCGAGCCGGCAGGTGGACATGACGCCGGGCCCGGCCATCCTCACCGTGGGGATGATCCAGGGCGGCAACCGCTACAACATCATCCCGGACAGCGTGGTCCTGCTGGGGACGGTGCGCACCTTCGACGACGGGGTGCGCGCCGAGATGGCGATGCGGATCCGGCGCACGGCCGAGGGGATCGCGCAGAGCGCCGGCGGGACGGCGACGGTGGAGGTCGAGCGGGGCGCGCCCGGCGTGTACAACGACCCGGCCCTGACGGAGCGGATGGCGCCGACGCTGGCGCGCGTCGCCGGCCCCGGCAATCTCGTCACCGCGCCGCAGTGGACGCCGTCCGAGGACTTCGCGCTCTACCAGCAGAAGGTCCCGGGCATGTTCTACTTCCTGGGCATAACGCCCGCCGACAGCAACCCCGCCACGGCACCCCGGAACCACTCGCCCCTGTTCTATGCGGACGAAGGCGCGCTGCCGGTCGGGATGCGGGCGATGGCCAACCTGGCGGTGGACTTTCTCAGTGGTCCGCCTATTCGCCGCCTCCGGCCAGCTCCTTGACGATGCTGCTGACGAAGGCCTTCGCATCGCCGAACAACATCAGGGTCTTGTCGATGTAGTAGAGCGGGTTGTCGATGCCCGCGAAGCCCGGATTGAGGCTCCGCTTGATCACCATCACCGTCCGGGCGTTGTCGACCTCGATGATGGGCATGCCGTAGATCGGGCTGCCCTGATCGGTCTTGGCGGCCGGGTTGGTCACGTCGTTGGCGCCGATGACCAGCGCCACGTCGGTCTGGGGCATCTCGCTGTTGGCCGCCTCCATGTCGATCAGGCGGTCGTACGGGACGTCGGCCTCGGCGAGGAGCACGTTCATGTGGCCCGGCATGCGCCCCGCGACGGGATGGATGCCGAACTTCACGTCCACGCCCTTCTTGGTGAGCACGTCGAGCAGTTCCCGCACCTTGTGCTGGGCCTGGGCGACGGCCATGCCGTAGCCGGGAACGACCAGCACGGTGTTCGCCGAGGAGAGAATGGCCGCGGCCTCCTCCGGCGTGGCCGTGTGCACCGACCGCTCTTCCTGCACGGCCTTGGCCGAAACCTGGAGCTGGCCGAAGGCTCCGAACAGGACGTTGGTGAACGAGCGGTTCATCGCCTTGCACATGACGACCGCGAGGATGAAGCCGGACGAGCCGTCCAGCGCGCCGGCCACCACCAGCACCTTGCTGTTCAAGACGAAGCCGAGCAGGGCGGCGGTGAGTCCGACGTAGGAGTTGAGCAGCGCGATGACGGTCGGCATGTCGGCGCCGCCGATGGGCGTCACGAGCATCACGCCGAACAGGAGCGAGATGACCACCATCGCGGGGAAGACGAAGGGGATGGTGGGGTTGTAGAGCAGGATCAGCGCCGCCAGCACCGCCGCTCCCAGGACCGAGAAGCTGACGTAGTTCTGGCCCTTGTAGACGATGGGGCGCTGCGGGAGCCACTCCTGGAGCTTGCCCGCCGCGATCAGGCTGCCCGTGAAGCTGAGCGAGCCGATGATCACCTCCATCGAGATCTCGACGACCTGGAACCTGGTGAGCTCGTGGAGATGCAGGTAATACTCGCTGATGCCGATCAGGGCGGCCGCCAGGGCGCCGAAGGCGTGGCTCAGGGCGGTCCGCTGCGGCACGGCCGTCATCTGCACCAGGCCGAGCGGGATGCCGACGATCGCGCCGGCGAACAGCGCGATCAGGACCCACTGGAAGTGGACGAGCTCGGGGTTGAAGAACGTCGTCACCACCGCCAGCGCGGCGCCGATCTCGCCGACCAGCACGCCGCGGCGCGCCGTCGCCGGCGTGCTCAGCCACTTCAGCGACAGGATGAAGCAGGCGATCGCGATGATGTACGCGATGTCGGTGAGCAGCTGCACCGTCGTGGGGTCCAACGCGGTGATGTTCATGACTTCTTGCGCCCGCTCAGCTTGAACATCCGCAGCATGCGGTCCGTGATCAGGAAGCCGCCGACCATGTTGCTGAACGCGGCGAACGCGGCGATCGCTCCCAGGACCTCGGACAGCACCGTCCCGCGCCGCGCGGCGATGATGATGGCGGCCACCACCACGATCGCGTCCAGGGCGTTGGTCAGGGACATCAGCGGGGTGTGCAGGAGCGGCGAGACCCGGCGAATGACCTCGAAGCCGAGGAAGCCCGCCAGCACGAAGACGTACAGGTTCGAGATGAAGCCTTCCGGCACGGTATCCTCCTTTACTTCGGCGGCAGAGCGAAGAACTCCCGCACGCGGCCGTGCACGATCTCGCCGCCCCGGGTGATGAGCGTCTCCCGCGTGATCTCGTCTTCCAGGTTCAGCTCCGGCTTCCCGCCCTTGAACAGGTGCAGGAGGAACGTGGCGACGTTCTTCGCGTACATCTGGCTGGCGTGATACGGCACGGCGCTGGCCAGGTTGATGGCGCCCACGATGCTGACGTTGTGCTTGACGACGATCGTGCCGGCCTCGGTCAGCTCGCAGTTGCCGCCGCGCTCGGCGGCCAGATCGACGATCACCGATCCCGGCGCCATGCCCTTCACCATCTCCTCCGTCACCAGGACCGGGGCCTTCTTCCCGGGCACCACGGCGGTGGTGATCACCACGTCGCTCTCCGCCACCACGCGCCCCAGCAGCTCCCGCTGGCGCTGGTAGAACGTCTCGTCCTGCGCCGTGGCATAGCCGCGCGCGTCCTGGGCATCCTTGGCTTCGAGAGGCAGCTCGACGAACCGGCCGCCGAGGCTCTGCACCTGCTCCTTCACGGCGGGACGCACGTCGTACGCCGAGGCGACGGCACCCAGCCTCCGCGCCGTGGCGATGGCCTGGAGGCCGGCAACGCCGGCCCCGATGATGAGCATGCGGGCCGGCGTGACCGTTCCGGCCGCGGTGGTCAGCATGGGGCAGAGCCGGGGCAGCGTGTCCGCCGCGAGCAGCACCGCCTTGTAGCCGGCGACGGTCGCCATGGCCGAGAGCGCGTCCATGCTCTGCGCGCGCGTGATCCTCGGCATCAGCTCGACGCTGAAGGATACGACCCCTCTCGCGGCGATCTCCTTCAAGGGCTCCACCGACCCCAGCGGACGCAGGAAGCCGACCAGAAACTGCCCCTGCCGGTAGAGCGGAACGTCGTCCTGGCCCGTCCGGTCGTTCGACCCGTAGCAGAGGACCTGCACGACGACGTCGGCGGTCTGGAAGACCTCCGCGCGGGTCCCCAGGATCCTGGCACCCTTGTCCGTGTAGGCCGTGTCCAGATAGCCGGCGCTGACGCCCGCACCCGCTTCGACGGCGACTCTCGAACCCCGCTTTCGTGAGGGACGGAACCACGGAGGGCACCATGGCCACTCGCCGCTCTCCGGGAAAACTCTCCTTGGGAACGCCTATGATCATGACGGCTCCTCCCTCGCGCACGACTGCGGCTGTGGTCTTCCCGTCTGCGGTCATCCGGATCCGAATCGCCTGGAGCGGTTGCGAACTGTCGTCCCGGCCCGCGGGAGGGTCAAGAGCAGCCCCGGGGCAAGTCGCGGGAAGCATACGCAAAAAACGGTCCTGCGAGGTAAGTGCCGGGACCTAGTCCGCTTCGATCCCGCCCTTGTAGCGCTTCAGCTTGTCGTACAGGGTCCGGAGCCCGATGCCGAGGCGGTCGGCCGCGGCGCGCCGGTTGCCGCCGGTGGCCGCCAGCGCCTCCTCGATCGCCTCGCGCTCGATGTCGTCGAGCGTGGCCGACGCGGTGCGCGCCGGGTGCATCGCGCCGCCGTCGGACAGCTCCAGGTGCTCGGCCCGGATCTCGTCGCCCTCGGCCATGATCGCCGCGCGCTCCAAGGCGTTGACCAGCTCGCGGACGTTCCCGGGCCAGCGGGCCTCGAGGATCTTCTGCCGCGCGTCGGCGGCGAACGTCAGCCGCGTGCGTCCGAGCGACGCGCCGACCTGCGCGAGGAGTCTCTCCGCCAGGGGCTCGATGTCGCGGCGCCGCTCGCGGAGCGGCGGCAGGCGGATCGGGAAGCCGGCGAGACGGTGGTAGAGGTCCTCGCGCAGGGCGCCGGTGGCGCGGAGCGTCTCGACGTCGCGATTGGTCGCGGCGACCCACCGCACGTCGGCCTCGAGCGTGCGCGTGCCGCCCACCCGCTCGTAGCGGCGGTCCTCCAGGACCCGGAGCAGCTTCGCCTGGAGCGCCGGCGTCATCTCGCCGATCTCGTCCAGGAAGAAGGTGCCTCCTTCGGCCAGCTCGATGCGCCCGCGCCGCGCGCTGCTCGCGCCGGTGAAGGCCCCCTTCTCGTGCCCGAACAGCTCCGACTCCAGCAGCGTCTCGGGGATCGAGGCGCAGTTCACCGCGACGAACGGCCGGGGGGCGCGCGCGCTCCAGGCGTGCAGGGTGCGCGCGGCCACTTCCTTGCCGGTCCCGCTCTCCCCCAGCAGGAGCACCGACGCGTCGGTGCGGGCCACCTTGCGCAGCGCCTCGACCACCGGGGCCATCGCCGGATCGCCGTAGGTGAGCGGCGGCAGCGCCGGGGCCTCGCGCACCGCGCGGTCCCGCGCCGCCAGCAGCGCGCGCCGCTCCAGCGCCCGCGACGCCAGGAGGCGCAGCTGGCCGGGGCCGGCGATCGGCTTCTCGAGGTAGTCGAACGCGCCCAGCTTCATCGCCTCGACCGCGGAGTCCACCGAGCCGTGCGCCGTGACCACGATGACTTCCATCTCCGGCTGCTCGAGGCGCGCCTGCCGGAGCAGCGCCATCCCGTCCATCCGCGGCATCTTGAGATCGGTGATCAGGAGGTCGAAGCTCTCGCGCGCGAGGCTCTGCGCCGCCACGACGCCGTCGGCCGCCTGCGCGACGACGTGCCCGTCGGTCTCGAGCGCCTCCGCCACGAAGGTGCGGAGCCCCTGCTCGTCGTCCGCGACCAGGATGCGGGCCATCAGCTCGCGCTCGCCGGGATTTGGATGCGGAACACCGCGCCGCCGTCCGGATGGTTGCCGGCCGTGATGGTGCCGCCGTGCATCTCCGCCACCCGCAGCGCGACCGCGAGGCCGAGCCCGGTCCCGGACGTGCGCGTAGTGAAGAAGGGGTTGAAGATCTTCTGCTCGTCGCCCGGGGCCAGCCCGGTGCCGTAGTCGCGCACCGTGAAGACCAGCGTCCCGTTGTCGCGGCCCACCACCGCTTCCGGCCGCGTCCCCTCCGGCGAGGCCTGGCGCGCGTTCCGCAGCACGTTGGTGAGCGCCTGACGCATCCGCCCCTCGTCCAGCGACCAGGCCGAGGGCGAGCCCTCCGCGCGCACCGCGAAGCCGCCCCGCGCCACCTCCTCGGCGCACGCGGTCAGGAGCGCCAGCGGATCCGTGATCTGCCGGTCGATCGGGCCCGAGCGCGCGAAATCCAGCAGGTCGGTCGTGAGCGCCTCGAGGCGCCGCGCCTCCGACACCACCAGCTCCGCCTTGGTCCGCGCCGGGCTCCCCGCCTCGAGCCGCTCGGCCAGAAGCTGGGCGTGCCCCTTCAGCGACGCGAGCGGATTGCGCAGCTCGTGGGCCAGGACCGCCGACATCTCGCCCAGCGCCCCCAGACGGCGCTGCTGCTCGAGGCGGTGCTCGGTATGCTCCTGGCGCACGGTCAGCCGCCAGAAGCCGACGGCGGCGGCGATCAGGGCCGCGGCGACGAGGATGGAGACCAGGAACGTGTTCGTCGCTTCGGCCGCGAGGCGCTCGGCCACCAGGGGCTCGAACTCCATCACGAAGGCGAGACGCCCGGGACGCGGGCCGGGGGCGAGCGCCTGCGGCGGCCGGCGGCCCGGTTCGGGCGGCGGCGCCGCGAGGCCCGCGTACCCCCAGAGCCGGATCCGGGAGCCGATCTGCTCCATGACCGGCGGGCCGGGCGGCCGCCGGGCCAGGTGGGCGATCGCCTGGGCGGGCGTGCCCGACTGCGCGAGGACCGTGCCGGACGAGTCGAAGAAGGCGAGGTAGCGAAGCCCCGCGGCGCTGTGCTGCCTGAGGAGCGTGTCGAGCTCCGCGCCCTGGAGCGGCTCCGACATCCCGCGCGCCTGCTGGCGGATGGATTCCAGCAGGATGAGGCTCTGGCCGCGGTTCAGGGTCGCCGCCGCGGCGACCGCATGCTCGCGCCCGACCCACGCCGTCACCATCAGACCCAAGCCCATCGCGATCGTCGTGGCCAGCCAGCCCCACCGGACCCAGGGACCGAGCGCGCGTTTCATCTACTCGTACCGGAGCGCCTGAATGGGATCCAGCGCCGACGCCTTCCGTGCCGGGTAGAACCCGAAGAAGATCCCGACCGCCGCCGAGAAGCCGAGGGCGACCAGCACCATCTGCGGCGCGATCGCCGTCTGCCAGCCGGTGGCCTTGGAGAGGATCGCCGCGCCGCCGAACCCCACGCCGACGCCGATCGCGCCGCCGATGAGGCTCATCACGATGGCCTCGACCAGGAACTGCGTGAGCACGTCGCCCCCGCGCGCCCCGATCGCCATGCGGATCCCGATCTCCCGCGTCCGTTCGGTGACCGAGACGAGCATGATGTTCATGATCCCGATCCCGCCCACCAGCAGCGAGATGCTGGCGATCGCGGCGAGGAGCAGCGTCATGACGTTGGTCGTGCCCTGCGCCGCCTCCGCCAGGTCGTCCTGGTTGCGGACGGTGAAGTCGTTGTCGGCGTAGCTCGGCAGCTTGTGCGAGCCGCGCAGGATCTGCGCGATCTCCTGCTCCGCGGCGGGGAGATCCTCCTTGGTGGCCGTGCTGGCCAGGATCTGGGGGAGGAAGCTGAACCCGCCCGACAGGCGCGTGTGCACCGTGGTGTAGGGCGCGATGATCAGGTCGTCCTGATCCGTGCCCTCCGCCGTCTGCCCCTTCGGTGCCAGCACGCCGATGACCTGGAACGGCTCGTTGCGGACGCGGATCTGCGCCCCCACCGGGTCCTGCCCGGGGAAGAGGGCGTCCGCCACCGTCTTGCCGATCACCGCCACCTTCCGGTTGGCCTGCAGATCACTCTGGTCGAAGAACCGGCCGGACGAGACGGTCCAGTCGCGGATGGCCTGGTAGTCGAGGGACACTCCGTCCACCAGCGTGCGCCAGTTGTTGGCGCCGCCGATGACCTGGCTCGGAGCCACCAGGACCGGCGAGACGTGCGACAGGAGCAACCCCTCCCGCTGCAGCGCCGTGAAGTCGTCGAGCGTCAGGCGGCCCGACGTCCCCGCTCCCATGTTCACGCCGCCCTGCCGCGTCGCCGCCTGCGTGATCACGATCATGTTGGTGCCGAGGTTGTCGATGCGCCGCTGGATCTCCGACTTGGCGCCCTGCCCCACCGCCACCATCACGATCACCGCGCCCACGCCGATGATGATGCCGAGCATCGTGAGCAGCGTCCGCATCTTGTTCTTCAGAATGCTCTTGGTGGCGATGTCCACCAGCCGCGTCGCTTTCATGTCACTCGTCCTCCACCCCTGCCGCGACGAGCTGGGCCAGGTCGGACTCCGCGCGGTGGCGATCCTCGATCGCCGTGTCGCGGACCACGTGGCCGTCCCGCAGCTCCACCACCCGCTTGCAGTACCGCGAGATGTCGTGCTCGTGCGTCACGAGGATGATGGTGATGCCCTGCTCGTTGAGCGCCTGGAACACCGACAGCACCTCGACCGAGGTGTGGGTATCGAGGTTCCCGGTGGGCTCGTCCGCGAGGACCAGGGCCGGCTTCGTGACCAGCGCACGCGCGATCGCCACGCGCTGCTGCTGGCCGCCCGACAGCTCGCTCGGCTCGTGATGCGTGCGGTCCCCAAGACCCACCCGCTCCAGCGCTTCCCGCGCCAGCTGCTTGGTGTCCAGCTTGTGGCCGCTGCGGTCGTACATCAGCGGCAGCTCGACGTTCTCCAGCGCCGTGGTGCGCGCGAGGAGGTTGAAGCCCTGGAAGACGAACCCGATCTTCGAGTTGCGGATGTCCGCCAGCTGATTCCTGCTCATCCCGTCCACGCGGACGCCATCGAGCCAGTAGCCACCGCTGGTCGGCTGATCGAGGCAGCCGAGGATGTTCATCAGCGTGGACTTCCCCGAGCCCGAGGCGCCCATGATGGCGACCATCTCCCCGGGCTCGATCCTGACGCTCACGCCGCGGAGCGCGTGCACCTCGGTCTTGCCGGTGATGTACGTCTTCTTGACGTTCTCGATCCGGATGACCGGCTCAGGCGTGGTCATGGCTACAGCACCCGCCGGCCCGGGCCGCCCTGCTGCTGCTGGGCCTGGAACGGGTTGCTCGCGCCGCCGGCCTTCTCGTTGGTGACGGCCGCGATGATCTTCATCCCTTCCTTCAGAGCGGAACCGGTGATCTCCGTCAACTGCCCGTCGCTGAGCCCCGTATGCACCCGCACCGGCGCCGGCTTGCCCAGGGAGTCCACCGTCCAGAGGACCACGACGTTGGTCGCGCCGCCGAAGCCCATCCCGCCCGGCATCATCATTCCGGCGCCCTGACCGCCGGCGCCGCCGGGCCGCTGGCCGCCGCCGAAGGCGCCGCCACCCTGCCCGGCCCCGCCCGCCCCGCCCGCCCCGCCGCCGACCCCGCCCTGACCACCACCCTGCGCGCCGCGCTGCGCCATCATCTGGCGGAAGCGGGCCGAGTCGGCGGCCGTGAACTGGCGCCGCGCGCTCCCCGTGTCCGCCCCGCCCGCACCCGCGCCGCCACGCCGCTGCGGGATGTCGGCCGCCGCGAGCATCGCCGCCGACGGCCGGAAGCGCAGCGCCGCGTTCTGGACCCGGAGCACGTTCGCGGCCTTCGCCGTCTGGAAGTTCACCGTCGCCGTCATCCCCGGCAGCAAGGTCGCATCCGGGTTGCTCACCGCCACGACCACCGTGTAGTCCACCACGTTCTGCACCGTCGCGTACTGGAGCCGCACCGTCGCCACCGTGCCGTGGTAGATCCGGTTCGGGAAGGCCTCCACGGTGAACTGCACGTCCTGGCCCTGCTTGATCTGGCCGATGTCCGCCTCGTCCACCTGCACGAGGATCTGCATCTTCCTGAGGTCGGAGGCGATCACGAACAGCTGCGGGGCCGCGAAGCTCGAGGCCACCGTCTGGCCCACCTGCACGTCGCGCTCCTGCACCACGCCGTCAATCGGCGCGTAGATGTACGTGTACGCCAGGTCCTGCTGCGCCCGCGCCAGCTGGACCCGCGCCGACTGCAGGTTGGCCTTCGACTGCTCGAACGCCGCCTGCGCCGCCACGTAGTCGTTGTCCGTCATCATCCCGTTGGCGTGGAGCGGCGTCGCCTGCGTGAGCGTGAACGACTTCAGCATGGAGTCGGCTACGTCCTGCGCCACCGCGGCCTGCGCCGTGCGCACCTCCAGCTCCGCGGGTCGCGGGTCGAGCCGCGCCATCAGCTGACCCTTCTTCACGTGACTGTTGTAGTCGGCGAACAGCTCGGTGATCAGACCCGAGACCTGCGCGCCCACGGCGACCGTCGTGTCGGCGCCCAGCGTGCCGGTCGAGTTCACGGCGGCCGAGATGTCGCCCCGGTCCACCGTCACGAACCGGTAGGTGGCCGAGTAGGTCGAATGACCCCTCGACAGGAAGCCGACCGTGACCACCGCCACGACGACGAGGAGACCGGCCCCGATGATGATCTTCTTGTTCATTGCCCGCATTCCTTCGCCTGAGGTTCTTCCTGGTGGATACCCACCGCTTGCGACCTTGTAACGCAAGTGGCATGCCGATACTTATCTCATTGTACAGCAATCACTTAAACTTATTGAGAGCGCCGTATAGTGCAAAATCCGCACTAGACTGAGTGCCAATTTCGCACTACGCCGACATTTCGGCTACCTAGCCATACGCACCATCGGCGGCCCGTGTTCGAGCCGCCGATGGCAGGAGGCGGGCTGGGCGGGAGTGGCTAAGGCTCCAGGACGAAGAGGGAGAAGGTGCCCGGGATGATCGTGGGCCGGGGCCGCGGCCGCTCCGGAGTGGGCGCTGGTGCGGGGCCGAAGTCCGCCGTCACGGTGAAGACGTGGTGGTTGGCGAGGTCGATCTCCATCGTGCGCGCGCCCTGCTTCGTGGTCGCATTGGAGACGACCGTGTACTTGTCCGGCGCGTCCTCGTGGATCACGGTGAGCGTGCCGTCGCCGTTGGAGGCGAAGGCGAGCCGGGTCGCCGGATCGTAGCGGCAGGCATCCACGCCGCGGCCGATCGGCACCGTGGTCACCAGGCGGCCGTGGACGGCGTCGGAAACGCCCATGAGGCCGTTCCGGCAGCCGCTGAACAGCCGGTGGTGAGCGCGGTCGATCGCCAGGCCGGACGGCGACTCGCACGGGGCGATGGACCAGTGGCGCAACACCCGCATCGCTCGCGCGTCCACCTCGACCACCTCGCTCTTGTCCTCGAGGTTGATGTACAGCTTGCCGTTGGCGGCGCTGACGCCGAACTCCGGCTTGCCCCCGAGGTCGATGCTGCCGAGCAGCTTCCCCGTCCTGGCGTCGAGGACCGACGCGGAGCCGGCGTCGCCGTTCATGGTGACGATGTGGCCGGTGGCGGGGTCGAACAGGATGCCGTCGTCGTCATTCGCGGCGACGGTCTTGCCGAGGACCGCGAGGGTCTTGAGGTCGAACATCCTGACCGCGCTGTCGCCCCCGGAGGTCGCGAACCCGTGGCCCGCCCGATAGGCGAACGCCACACCGTGCGCCCGGTTGAAGCCGGGGATCTCGCCGAGCAGAGAGTCCGTGGCCTCGTCGACCACCATGATCCGGTCCTGGCGGGCGATGAACAGCCGGTGCTGGGCCGTGTCGAGCGTGAGGTAGTCCCAGCCGCCATCGCCGGCGAGCTTGTACGTCGCGGTGACGTGGTACGACTGGGCGCGGGCGGGCAGCGCACCGGCCGCCAGCGCCAGGAAAGCGAGAGCGAACAACCGCATTGCCAGACGCATAGCAGCCTCCCGGCGATCGCCGGAACGGAGGAGCTTGCATTCTAGCGACACCTACCTGTCACCAACATTACACGGAGCCTACCAGGAGCCCGCGAGGGCGCCGACCTCCTGCTCCACGGCCTCGAGCGGGTCGCCGCGCTGCACGGCGGCGGCCATGGCGTTGTGGTCGGGGAAGAGGGGCCGGTCCTCGTCGAGGTGCGCGACCACCGCCCGGACGGCCCGGTGGGCGGCGCGGGTGCCGCGGCCCGCCTGGAAGGAGCGGAAGTCCAGCGCCTGGGCGCCCGCGATCAGCTCGATGCCCAGCACGCCGCAGGCGTTCTTGAGGATCTGCGCGGTCTTGAGGACGCCGTTCATGCCCATACTCACGAAGTCCTCCTGGTCGGCCGCCGCAGGAATGGACTGGATGAACGACGGCGTGGAGAGGATCCGCTGCTCCACGATGAGCATGTCGGCCGTGTACTGCGACAGCATGTGGCCGGAGAACATCCCCGCGCCCTTCGTCAGGAAGGCCGGGAGCCCGGCGGAGAGCGCAGGGTTGAGGAGGCGGTTGAGGCGCCGCTCGGACAGGACGCAGACCATCGTGACGCCCGCGCCCACGACGTCGAGCGGGAGCGAGACCGGGGTGCCCTGGAAGTTGGCGCCGGTGAGGACGAGGTTCTCGTCGGGGACGAAGATCGGGTTGTCGGCCACGCCGTTGAGCTCGATCTCGAGCTGGGTGCGGGCCCAGGCCATCGTGTCCCGCAGCGCGCCGATCACCTGCGGCGTCGATCGCATCGAGTACGCGTCCTGCACCTTGGTCCTGATCTTCCCGGTGGCGAGGTCCGAATCGTCCATGAGCCGGCGGAGGTTGGCCGCGCAGGTCATCGCGCCCCGGAATCCGCGCAGCTCGTGCAGCTTGGCCTGGTAGGGGCGCAGGTTCGCGAGCAGGGCCTCGAGGCTCAGCGCCGCGGCGATCTCCGCCTGCGCGATCCACCGCTCGACGTCGTGGAGGATGAGGCACCCGGCCCCGGTGATCACGTTCGAGCCGTTGATGGCGGCGAGGCCGTCGCGCGCCGCCAGCCCCGGCACGGGGATGCCGGCGCGCTCCATCGCCCGGCCGGTCGGCATCCGCTCGCCGCGCCAGACGCACTCGCCCTCGCCCAGCAGCGAGAGCGCGATCTGGCTCATCGGGGCGAGGTCGCCCGAGGCCCCGACGCTCCCCTTCTCCGACGTGACCGGGGTGACGCCGGCGTTGAGCAGCGCGACGTAGGTGAGGGGGATCTCGGGGCGGCAGCCCGAGAAGCCGCGCGCATGCACCGCCACGCGCGAGAGCATCGCGGCCCGCACGTGCTCGACGGGCGCCGGCTCGCCGATGCCCGCGGCGTGGTTGTAAATGAGGTAGCGCTGGAACCGCCGGACCTGCGCGTCGTCGAGGGCGACCTCGGACAGCTCACCGATGCCGGTGTTCACGCCGTACATCGTCTCGTGGGCCGCGAGCTTCTGCTCGAGCATCGCGCGGCACGTCGCGATCCGCTCCAGCGCCGCGGGCGCGAGCTCGACCGCCTCGCCCCCGCGCGCCACCCGCACCACGTCAGAGATCGTCAGCCGCCTGTCGTCGCCGATCCGGACCATCGCTCCCCCCGACCGGGGCAATCCCTCTTCCCGGGCCCACGGAAAGACGCGCCGCAACGATCGTTCCGCCAGGGGATACGGCGATACGCGAAAGGCCCCGGGCGAGCGAGCGCTCGTCCGGGGCCCTCCCCTCGCGGCCGGCACGGCTACGGTTTCGGGCGTTTGGCCGGTTCGCGAGCCGGCTGGGCGGCGGGGGTGCGTCGGGCGCTGGGTGCCGGCTGCGCCGCGGGCGTCGGGCGCTGGGCCGCGGGCGTCGGGCGCTGGGCCGGCGGCGTCGGGCGCTGGGCCGGCGGCGTCGGGCGCTGGGCCGGCGGCATCGCGTGCGCCGGATACTCCGGGTCGCGCCGCGGTCCGGCGGCCTTGCCGGTTTGCAGGTTCTGAATCTGCTGCGGCTCCAGCGGTCTTCCTGCATCGGGCTGCATCGCCTGTTGCCGCAGGTGGAAGGCGGGCTGCTGCGGCGGCGGCGTGCGGCGTGTGATCAGCACCGGCGTCGGCCCGGCCGCGGGCACGTTCCGCTGCACCACCAGCGGCTGATTCCTGCTCGCCGGAGGCGCGGGCCGCGGCGCCGGAGCATTCACCCATTCGGGCCGCCGCGTCCTCGGCACGCCGGGCGAGGGTACCCCGCCCGAAGCGGCGGTCCGCGCGGGGAGCGCGATGGGGTGCGGGAGGATGGCCGCCCGCCCCAGCGCGTTGCGGTCCACGGCGATCGCCCGGCGGCCGACCGGCTGCCCGTTCTGGAACGCCGTGGTCGCAACGGCCGTCGTCCCCACCGGCCGGTTCCGATATTGGATCCGGTTGATGTAGGTGACGTCGTTGACGTGCGCGACGTCCGTGAAGTTCCGCATGTTCGTGACGTTGATGCGACGGCGATACGCGTCGTCATGGTGGTACCAGGGGTAGTACGGCTCGCCCGGCCCCAACGGGAACCAGGCCTGGACGCCCGCCTGGAACGACGAGCCACCGACGAACACGACCAGCGCCGGGGCGTAGTACGGGCGGACATCGACGGGACCGGGGATCCATCCCCAGCGCGTGCCCACGTACGCCCATCGCCCATAGTGGAACGGCGCATAGCCCCAGCTCTCGTGCTCGACCCAGGTCCAGCCCCACGGCTCGATCCAAGCCCAGCGGCCGATGCGGTAGGGGACCCAGCCGGCCGGGACCGCGGTCGGATACCAGACGGGGCCGTAGTCCGCCTCGACGTTCCAGGAGCCGTTGGCGTCGAGGTCCTCGTAGCCCGGGACATCGCGGCTCACGTACTGCGCGGAGGGCGAAGCGGACAGGCTGCGGTCGCGCTCGGCGCTCCACTGGTCGAACGCGTCCGCGGGCGGGCGCGGGATGCTCGCGACCTGGATGGGGTTGATGCCGGTCACCTGGATCGCCTGCCCCTCCTGCACGACCTGCGCGACGCCGCCCGCGGTCCACTGGAGGCTGCCGTGCCCGACCGCGACGACCATCGCCTGGTCTCCCGGCGGGGAGTCGATGCGGTAATCGCCGGGCGCGAGGAGCGCCAGCGCGCCGCGCGGCGTATCCACCTCGACCGAGTCGCCGGGATCGAGGCGGTAGATGCTCACCTCCAACGTCCCCTGCGTGAGGCCAAGCTGGACGAGCTGGTCGGTGAGGTTCGTCACGGTGAGGTCCGTGCCCTCGTCAGCGCGCGCGGTCACCAGGCCGATCTGCAGCTCCGTGCGCGCACCACTGTCGGTGTAGATCCGATCACCCGCCGTCATGGGGTAGTTCACCGTCGCCAGGGTCCAGCCCGTGTCACCCGACGGCTGGAGGGAGACGGTGCCGAGGATGGAGCTGACGCGGGCCACGCGCGCCGGCGGGTCGCCGGCCGCCGGAGCGGTCGGCTGCTGGGCGAGCACGGCGCCTGCCAGCAGGGGGAGGAACGAGCCGGTCATCCAAGGAACGCGTCGCATAGTGAACTCCCTCGTGGAGCGACGCTGCAACTTACGGTGCCCGGCGCGCGAGGGCGAACTGCTCAGCGGTTCAGCCAGTAGGCGATCTTGACCAGGAAGGTGTTGTCCGGCCGGAGCCGCAGCAGGTCGCGGAAATCGCCGCCGAAGGACGAGGTGCCCTCCTCGCCGAGGTAGCCCTGGCGCCCCTGCGTCCAGACGAGGAAGAGGGTCGAGCCGGGCCGGTACTCCCACCGGAAGACGACGTTCGAGCGGAACTGCTTGAAGTTGAACCCGCCCGGATGGTTCGTGACCGAGGTGTCCGCGTACGGCTGGTAGCGGTCGCCGTAGCTGGGCGCGCGCGGCGTGGCGGACAGCTCCCGCACGTTCGAGAAGGTGCCCTTGGAGACGAACGGCTGCGCGTACACCTGCAGCGTGATGTCGCGGGTGAGGATGTAATCGAAGCGCGCGGTCACGCCGGCCGTCCGCTGCGACAGGTGCGCGAAGGTGTAGTGGGTCACGCCGGCGGTCGTGTAGTTCCCGTACCACTGGTAGTCCACGATGTTGCGCGACCAGTTGTACGCCAGCGACCCGTTGGCCCGCGTGCCGACCTTGAAATCGATCTCGGGGCTCAGTTGCAGCTGCTCGCTGTGCCCGGCGCCGCCGTTGAAGACGTTCACGCTCAGGTTCGCCCACAGGTGCTTGCGGTCGTCTCCCTGGATGTAGACCCAGCTGCTCAGGTACGGGTCCTGGCGCACCGCGGGGCCGCCGCGCGCGCAGGCGTCGCAGTAGGTGGCGCCGAGCTGGCCCCAGGTGCTGCCGAAGTTCACGCCCCAGCTGTCGCGCAGGGTGACGTGCACGTTGGTGTTGACGGCGCGCTCCTGCGGCAGTCCCTCGGCGGTCCACTGCTGGGTCCAGTTCCAGTTCCACTGGAACGACTGGTAGAACCGCCGCACGTGGCGGTCGAAGAGGCCGACCCACGTGTTCCAGCTCTGCTGGTCGGCGCGCTGGAGATAGCCGAGGTCGTTGATCTCGAAGCCGGCCGACCGGCGCTGGTACGACGTCTGGAAGTTGAGGTGCGCGCCCGCGACCTTGCCGAACAGCAGCTCCTGCGCCCTGCCGTTGAGGAAGGTGCGCGTGGTGTCGAGCGTGAGCCCTCCGTCGGGGCGCTGGAAGTTGTGCACGGCGTCCTGCTGGGTGGCCGCGATGGCCTGCGCGCTCCCGTTCACGTGGCTCCAGTCGAGCGAGCCCGAGATCTCGTACGTCTTGTTCAGGAACCGGTCGCGGAAATCCACCGCGCCGACGTAGGCGTCGCGGTGCAGGTACGGCGTGCTCCACGCGTCGAGGCTCCGGTTCACCGACGTCAGCATGGCGCCCACGGTCCCGTCGCCACCGCGGTAGTCCTGCTGCAGGCGGAGGACCGAGTAATTGGTCGCCGGCTCGATCGTGGCGCCGCCCACGCCCGTCGTCTTCTCCGTGACGGCCTCGAGGAGCCCCATCCGCAGCCCGCCCGCGAGGCGCCCGGTGAGCTTCCCCGCGCCGAGGATGGTGGTGAAGGCGGGGGACGTGGTGTCGCTGTAGGTGCCCGCCAGCTCCGGCGCGCGGCCGATGCGCCTGCTGTAGAACAGCCCCTCTCCGTTGCAGTTCACGTCGTTGCAGTTGACGTTGAAGTTGAACACGCCGCGGCCCGCCACGAAGAACGGGCGCTGCTCCGGGAAGAAGGTCTCGAACGACGTCAGGTTCAGCACCGCGGGGTCGGCCTCGACCTGCCCGAAGTCCGGGTTGATCGTGGCGTCGAGCGTGAGGTTGGTGGCGACGCGGTACTTGAGGTCGGCGCCGAGGCTGACGTCCTGCTCGCGCGCGAAAGTCGAGCCCCGGATGTGGGAGACGTTCTTCGTCACCGCGTAGGGCGCCGCCTCGAGCCGCCGCGGCGCCTCGAGGTCGTCGAACCCGCTCACCGGCGTCAACTGAGACATCAGGTCCGCGCCCGACTGGCGGAACAGCGGCCAGCTCACGCGCTCGCTGTACCGGTAGATGTCGCGGTCGATCGCGAAGTTGAAGGTGTGCTCGCGCTGGGGCCCGTACCGCACCTGCGAGAGCGGGATGCGGAACTCCGCGGTCCAGCCCAGCGAGTCCACGCGGGTCGCCACGTCCCACACGCCGTCCCAGGCCCCGTCCTCGTTCCCGCCGTCGGAGACCTGGGCGTCGTACTTCGCCCCCGCGGCCGTCACACCGAATTCGTATCCGCTGCGGTGGTCGTTGTACGCGTCGAGGATGACGAGAACGCGATCGGAGCCGGGGAAGTTGTCGCGGCGCGCCAGCGGCCGGATCAGGCTGTCGGGGTGCGGATCGAAGCAGCGGATGAAGACGTACAGGTTCGCCGCGTCGTAGGCGAGCTTCGCCTCGGTGCGGAACCGCGCCGGCGCGCCCTCGGTCGGGTTCCACTCCCGGAAGTCGGTGATGACCCGCGCCGTCTGCCAGACCGCGTCGTTGTCCTTCCCGTCGATCACCGGCGGCTCCACGGCGCGGGCGACAAGCGCGGGGGCGGCCGGCGGCGCGTCCCGCCGGGCGGCGCTGGCCACCTGTGGACCCTGGAGCAGAACCGCAACGAGCAGCGCGGCGCCGATCATACGCGTCCCCGGTGTAAGTCCCTGCCTCTGCCCGCCCTACGCGGACGCGCGGCCGAAAGTGTCAGCCATAGACGGTGCGGGGGCGCGGAATTAGACTGGCGGCATGACCACCTTCTTCACCGCCCGGAGCCTCACCTTCCTCCGGGGACTGGCCCGGAACAACCGCCGCGACTGGTTCGAGGCGCACCGCGCGGACTACGAGACCGAGATCCTGGGCCCCCTGCGGGCCCTGGTCGAGGAGATGGACGTGCGGCTGGCGAGCCTGGCGCCGGAGATGGTCGGCGACCCCAGGCGCTCGGTCTTCCGGATCTACCGGGACGTGCGGTTCTCGAAGGACAAGTCGCCGTACAAGACGCACGCCGCGTGCTGGTTCTACCACCGCGACGCGAGCCACCGGGTCGGCCAGGAGAGCCACGGGGGCGGCGGGGGGTTCTACTTCCAGATCGCCCCCGGCGACTCCTTCACGGGGGGCGGGATCTGGATGCCGCCGCGCGAGGCGCTCGCGAAGCTGCGCGACGCGATGGCGGAGAAGCCCGCCGCGTTCGAGCGGACGGTGCTGGCGCCCGCGGTGCAGCGCCGGCTCGGCGGGCTGGACGACGACGCGGTGCTGGCGCGCGTGCCGCGGGGCTACGCCCCCGACCACAAGGCGGCCCGGTGGCTGCGGTACAAGTCGTTCACGCTGGGGCGCGCGCTCACCGACGCCCAGGCGACGGGCTCGAAGCTCCCCGATCTCCTGGCGCAGGACTTCGCGCTGATGCTGCCGCTGGTCCGCTGGATCAACGGCGCGCTCGGCCTGAAGAGCGCGGCGCGCCGGTGACCGCGGAGCGGTCGCGGCAGGACCGCTCCGATGGCGAGGCGACTGCACCCGAGCCGGTGCGGCTCGACAAGTGGCTGTGGGCCGCGCGCTTCTACAAGACGCGCGGGCTGGCCGCGGAGGCCATCGCGGGCGGCCGCGTCGAGGTGAACGGCGCGCGGGCCAAGCACGCCAGGACGGTGCGGCCCGGGGACCAGCTCCGGCTGCGGCTCGGTCCGTTCGAGCATCTGCTCACGGTGCGCGCGCTCTCCGCGCGCCGCGGCCCGGCCGCGCAGGCCGCGCTGCTGTACGAGGAGGACCCGGACGGCAAGGCGCGCCGGCTCCACCTCGCCGAGCAGCACCGCATCGCCGCGAACGCCTTCAGCTACGGCGAAGGCAAGCCCGGCAAGAAGGAGCGGCGCGCGCTGCTCAAGTTCAAGCGGGGCGAGTAGCCGGGCCGGCGGTCGGATCCACCCGAAGACGGAGCACGTCATGGGCGACGCCACGCCGTACCCCTACGCCACGCACCTGAACATCCTCCACAAGGCCCTGGAGGTCGTGGACGTGCAGGCGCTCGTGGATGCCTGCACCGACCAGTGGTACAACCAGACGCTCTGCAGGGTGAACGACTCCGTCGTGCGGATGGGGGTGC
Organism: uncultured Gemmatimonadales bacterium; assembly: GCA_963835535.1. Taxonomy (GTDB): domain Bacteria; phylum Gemmatimonadota; class Gemmatimonadetes; order Gemmatimonadales; family JACORV01; genus Fen-1245. Next base: position 754,418 of record CAWIFL010000005.1, on the reverse strand, counting down.
TCAAGGGCGAGTACCACTGGCACAAGCACGCGAAGGACGACGAGTTCTTCTACGTGGTGGAGGGCCGTTTCCTCATCGATCTCGAGGGCAGGACGGTGGAGCTCGGACCGCGCCGGGGTTTCGTCGTGCCGAAGGGCGTGGTGCACCGGACCCGCGCCCCCGAGCGCTGCGTCATCCTGATGGTGGAGAACGCCGGGATCGTGCCTACGGGCGACTGAGCGGGGCCGTGCCCGAGCTGCCGGACATCACCGTCTATCTCGACGCGCTCTCGAAGCGCGTGCTCGGCCGCACGTTGGAGCGCGTGGACATCGTCAGCCCGTTCGTGCTCCGGAGCGTGGAGCCGCCGCTGGCGTCCTGTCACGGGACGCGCGTCACGGGCCTGCGGAGGCTCGGCAAGCGCATCGTCCTCGCCGTGGGCGGGGACCTGTTCCTCGTCATCCATCTGATGATCGCGGGCCGGCTGCAGTGGCGAACGGGCGCGGCGAAGCTCGGCCGCCGCTCGACGCTGGCCGCCTTCGTCTTCGATTCCGGCACGCTGGTCCTGACGGAGGCGGGGACCACGCGCCGCGCCTCGCTCCACCTCGTGCGGGGCGCGGAGGCGCTGGAGGCGTTCGACCGCGGCGGCCTCGAGGTCCTCGAGGCGGGCGCGGCGGACTTCGAGGCCCGCCTGCGCTCGGAGAACCACACGGTCAAGCGCGCGCTCGCCGATCCGCGGCTGTTCAGCGGGATCGGGAACGCCTATTCCGACGAGATCCTGCATCGCGCCGGGCTCTCGCCGATGCTCCTCACCGGTCGCATGACCGGCGAGCAGGCGGCGCGGCTCCACGCGGCGACGCAGGCGACCCTGCGGGAGTGGATCGCGCGCCTCCGGGCCCGAGACGGGCGACGGCTGGCCGGAGAAGGTGACGGCGTTCCGCTTTGGGATGGCGGTGCACGGGCGGTTCCGGCAGCCGTGCCCGGTGTGCGGCGAGCCGGTGCAGCGGATCCGCTACGCCGACAACGAGACCGACTACTGCGCCCGCTGCCAGACCGCGGGCAAGCTGCTGGCGGACCGCGGCCTGTCGCGGCTGCTCAAGGACGATTGGCCGCGCTCGCTCGACGAGCTGGAGGAGCTCATCGGAGAGGGCCGCCGCACGGGGCGTTGAACCGGGGCCGTGATGGCTCCCGGGCCGCGCGACACGCATATTAGCGGCGTCCCTTTCGGGGAATCGCCGTGCCGCCCTGGACCTCGCGCCTGGCGTCTTGGCTGAACCGCCGTCCCTTCCGGCTCTTCTTCCTCCTGTACGTCGTCATCGCAGCCGCCGCCGCGCTCGCGAGCGTGCTCCTGCCGGACGTGCTGCGTCGCGCCGTCCACGACCTGACCGGCGGGCGGGGACTGGGCGCCGTGGCCGGCATGGCGCGGCACGGGCTCGAGGGTGCCGAGGCCGCGCCCAACGACGCGGACATCATGTGGGCGGTGGCCATGGTCGCGATGGTCTGCGCCGGTGTGCTGGCGCTGCCGCTGGCGTGGCTGTACACGATCACCCGGCAGAAGCGCGGCTACCGCCAGTCGGTCGTGCACTCCCTGATCCTGCTCCCGGTGATCGTCGCCGGTGTGGTCGTGATGGTGAAGTACAGCCTCGCGCTGGCGTTCAGCCTGGCCGGCATCGTCGCCGCGGTGCGCTTCCGCACCACGCTCGAGGACAGCAAGGACGCGGTGTTCGTCTTCATCGCCACGGGCATCGGCCTCGCGTCCGGCGTCGAGCTGTCGGTGGCCGTGCTGCTGGGGATCGTTTTCAACTTCGTGACGCTGCTGCTGTTCCGCTCGGACTTCGGGCGGACGCCGGCGCGGCTCGAGGGGGAGATGGCGGAGGAGCGCATGCGGCGCGCCGTCCTGCTGGCGAACCGCACCAGCCAGTTCGTGGCGCGGCTCGACCGGGAGATCCTGGAGGAGATGGCGCCGGAGCAGCTGGAGGCGCTGGCCGATCGCGCCTGGAAGCGCCGCGCGGAGGCGGAGCCGCCGAGGCCGGAGCCGGAGAGTGGCGGCGGCACGTTCGACAACGTCCTCACGGTGCAGACCGACGGAGGGACGCAGGCGCGGGAGGCGGTGGACCACGTCCTGCACGAGCTGGCCAAGCGTTGGCAGTTCGAGCGTGGCGCCTCGACGCCGGAGGGCGGCCAGGTGCTCGAGTACGCGCTGAAGCTCAGGAAGAGCACGCAACCGACCGCGTTCCTCGACGCGCTGCGGGCGCTGTCCGGCGCGGGCGTGCGCGACGTAACCCTGAAATGAGCACACGACGTGTTCCCGGGCGGATCGGCCGGTGGCTGGCAGTCGCCGCGCTCGCGATCCTGCTGCCCGTGCCGGCCGCGGCCCAGGCGAAGCTGTTCCGCTCCGACACCCTCCTGGCGCTGACCCTGCGCACCGACCTCCGCGGCCTGAACGGCGACCGGGACACCACCAGGGAGCCCGTCTCCCGGGAGGCGACGCTTTCGTACGCCGGGAGCGACGGGCCGGTCGACGTGCCCCTGCGCGTTCGGACGCGCGGGATCTGGCGTCGCGCCAACTGCGACTTCCCGCCCATCCACCTCCGCTTCAGCGACAGCGCCGCCCGCGGCACGCTGTTCCACGGGCTGCACCACGCGAAGCTCGTGGTGCCGTGCCGGGGCCCGGACGTCTACGAGCAGCTCATTCTGCAGGAATACGCCGTCTACCGGGTGCTGCAGCTCCTGACACCGGCGAGCCTCGCGACCCGTCTGCTGCGCGTCACGTACGAGGACGAGAACGGCAAGAGGCGGCCGCTCACCCGTTTCTCGTTCGTCACGGAAGAACCCGACGGCCTCGCCGAGCGCCTGCACGGCTTCGTCGTGACGGGGGGCACGCCCAAGGTGACCGATCTCTCCGCGTACCAGGCCGCCCTGCTCGGCGTGTTCCAGTACTTCATCGGGAACACCGATTGGTCGATGCCGTTCCGTCACAACATCGCGGTGCTGGTCGCCGAGGACAGCTCGTACGCCGTGCCGTTCGACTTCGACTGGACGGGCGTCGTGGATGCGCCGTATGCGAAGCCGCTGCCCGTCCTCCCGATCCGGACGGTGCGGGAGCGGATGTGGCGGGGGCGCTGCCAGAGCGCGGCGGAGCTGGAGCCGATCCTGGCGCGCTTCGAGGCGGTGCGGGACACGATCGCGGCGCTCTACCAGGCCATCCCGGGCCTGGAGCCGCGGGAGATCGAGAAGACGATGGACTACTACGACGAGTTCTACCGCGCGATCGCGGACCGCGCGCGGTTCGTGCGGAACGTGGTGCAGCGCGACTGCAGGGCGTGACGCGGCGCTGAGCTATCCCGGCCGCTCACGCCGGCCCTCCCTCCGCCTCACGACCCATCCGCCTCAGCCGCTGGACGATCTCCTCGTGCAGCCGGTCCATCTTGGCGTGGAGCGCCGTCACTTCCATCTCGGCCTTCACGTTGACGTCGTACTCGACGTCGGAGCGCACCCGGTCCTTGGCCGCCTGCCGGTTCTGGCTCAGCAGCACGAAGACCGAGAGGAAGATCGCCTCCAGCGAGACGATCATGGTGAGCAGGCCGAACGGATAGGGATCGAAGCCGTGCGGCCGCAACGTGTTCCAGCCGACCCACAGCACGAACCAGATGGTGTGCAGCACCAGGAACGGGATGCTCCCGGAGAACGCGGCGATCGCGTCGGCGACGCGCTCCACCGTCGTGCGACGCTGCTCCACCTCCTCGTTCACGTTGCGCGCGACGCGGGAGCGGAGCAGGTCGTCCACGCGCCGCGCCCGGGCCGCCATCTGCGCCATCATGTCGAGGGCCATGTGGGGCGCGCGCGGCAGCACCCGCAGCAGTTCGCCGCGGGCCAGCACCAGCAGGCGCGCGTCCGTCGTGCAGCGGAGCGCCGCGCTGCGGGGCCGGCCGTCGAGCATGCTCATCTCGCCCACCGTGTCCCCCGCCACGATCTCGTCCAGCACGATCTCCTGGCCGGCGATGTCCTTGACCAGCGTCTCGAGGCGACCCTCGACGACGCACAGCACCGAGTCGCCTGCCGCCCCCTCGAGGAAGACGGTGTCCCCTGCGCGGAAGTCCTGGACCTCCATCACCGCGGCCAGCGCCTGGCGCTCGTCGTCGTCCATGGAACGGAAGAGGGTCACGCCGCCGAGCAGCGCGGGGTCCACGCTCATGCGAAGCTCCGTTTGGGAATGCCCCGAAAATACAACGGCAGGCGCGCCGGACCAGTCTCCGTGACGGGGACGCTCGGTTACGAATCCGTTCTGGTGATCGTGACCCCCCGGGCCCGCAGCTCCTGCATCATGCGGTCGAAGAAGCGGTCGTCGCCGGCCAGCGTCTCCGGTGCCTGCACGCCGGGGCGCTTCAGCTCCCCGCGGGCGAGCATGGCCGCCACGACGGCGCACGGGAAGCCGGTGACCCGCGCCATCGAGTGGTACCCGGTCGCGGGATCGGCTTCGTCGTAGAGGTCCCAGGTCGCCGTCCGGCGGGCGCCGCCGATCGTCCCCTCCGCCTCGACGCGCATCACCGTGAGGTCCGCCTCGCCCTCCTTCAGGCGCCACGCGTCGAACAGGAGCCGGGTCGTGAGGTCGTAGGGACGGACCCGGGAGCCCGCCACGTCCATCGGCTGCTGCGACAGGAAGCCGGTCTCGCGCAGCATCCGCATCGTCTCGGCGTGGCCCGGCCAGCGGAGCGTCTTCTCCTTCATGAACGGCACGCGGAGGGTCGTCGCGAGACTGCGGAGGCCGTCGGTATTGAACGCCTCGACGGTCCCGACCCTCGGCAGATCCACCAGCTCGATGTCGGTGAGCGCCGGCCTGGTCACCAGCCGGCCGTTCTCGACCCAGCGCGCGGGGCGCGTGTACTCCTCGATCACGTCCACCGCCGAGAAGACGACCCGGTACTCGAACGGCCAGACGCGCGTCTTCGGCAGGCCGCCGACGAGGATGAGCAGCCGCTCGACGCTCGCGAGCTCGTGCGCCGCGCGGCCACACAGGAGGTTGGAGAGCCCCGGGGCCACGCCGCAGTCCACCACCGCCGTCACGCCGCGCTCCCTGGCGAGGCCGTCCAGCTCGAGGAAGTCCTCCGGCATGAAGGCGATGTCCGCGTACGGCTTGCCGGCCTCGATGACGAGCCGGAGGAGGCGGTAGCCCATGTGGCCGGGCGCCGCGCCCACCACGACGTCGGCGTCGGCGATCGCCCGGCGCACCGCCGCGTCGTCCGCGAGGTCGAGCGCGACCGCACCCAATCCCTCGGCGCGCCGGCGCGCGAGCGCGGCCTCGTCGCGGTCGGCGACGCTGACCCGAAAACCCTTCTCGCGGGCCAGCTCCCGCGCGATCACGCGGCCGACCAGCCCGCCCCCCAGCACGATGATCCTGCTCACGTCGGTCCCCCTCCCACGGGCGGGACTAGTATAGGTCGAGTGACCGGCCGCCGTTAGCGGCCGTGCAGCTCGGCGAGCGTGTCCTGGTAGCGCGCTTCGATCTTCCCGCGGACCACCTTCATCGTGCTGTTCATCAGCCCGTTCTGCTCGGTGAACGGCTCGTCGAGCACCCCGATGCGGGACGGCAGCCACCGCTCGGGGAAGATCCCCGCGTGCTTCCCACCCGCGCGGTAGGGGTCGATCTCCCCTTCGAGGAGGCGGACCACGGCCGCCCGCGACTCCGCGGTGCCGGCGGCATGCCCGTGGTGCGCCAGATAAGCGCCGACCGCCTCCTGGTTCGGCACGACCAGCGCGACGGTCGAGGGCGACTGGTTGTTGTGCAGCAGGATCTGGTCGATGTACCGCGAGTGCTCGACCAAGGCCTCCTCGATCCCCTCCGGACTGTACTTCTCGCCGTCGTGGCCGATCAGCAGGCTCTTCTCCCTGCCGAGCACGTAGAGGAACCCGTCGGCGTCCAGGTATCCCAGGTCGCCGGTGTGCAGCCACCCGTCACGGAGCGTCTCGGCGGTGGCCTTGGGGTTCTGCCAGTAGCCGAGCATCACGTTCTCGCCCTTCACCACGATCTCGCCCTTCGCGCCGGCGGGGAGGTCGTGGCCGGCGTCGTCGCAGATCCGGATCGCGAGGTTCGGCACGATGGGACCCGACGAACCGAGCTTGTGGCGCCTTGGCGTGTTGGCGCAGATCACCGGCGCGGCCTCCGTGAGCCCGTACCCCTGGTACATCGGGATGCCGATGGCGTAGAAGAAGCGCTGCAGCTCGAGGTCCAGGAGCGCCCCGCCGCCGACGAAGTACTCGAGCCGCCCGCCGAAGTTCTCCCGGATCTTCCGGAACAGCAGCGCGTCGAACAGCGCGACCAGCGGCTTCAGAACGCCCCGCCACCCGCGCCCGCGGTCGATGCCGAGGCCGTTGTATGCCGTGGCCGCCCGGACGCCGGCGCGGAACAGGAGCTGCGCGAACGCGCCCTTGTCGCGCACCCCCTTCTCGATCCCCTTGCGGAACGTCTTCGCCAGCGCCGGCACGCTCAGCAGGAGCGTCGGCCGGATCTCCTTGATGGCGGTGGGGATGTTGCGGATCGTCTCCAGCGGGCTCTTCCCTGCCGGCACGCAGGCGAAGCTCCCGCCCGTGGACCCGAGGGCGTAGATGCCGCAGGTGTGGGCGAAGGCGTGGTCCCACGGGAGAATCAGGAGCATCGTGGAGCCGGGCGCGAGCGGATACATCGCGGTGCCCTGCTCGATGTTCGCGGTGTAATTGCGATGGCTGAGAGCACGATGCCCTTCGGGTCGGCCGTCGTGCCCGAGGTGTAGCTGATCGTGGCGGGATCGCTCCCTTGAAGCGACTGCCACGTTCCGGCGATGCAGTCGGGGTCCGCCTGGAGGCACGCCGCGCCGCGCTCCAGCACGCCGGCGAACGCCATGCTGCCGGGGATGGGCGCATCGGGCGCGTCGAGCAGGATCAGCAGCTCGAGCCCCGGCAGGTCGTTCCGCACGCTCAGCACCTTCCGCGCCTGCGCGAGCGAGGCGATGGCCATCCGGCAACCCGCGTGCGCGAGCCGGAACTTGAGCTCGCCCAGCTCCTCGATCTTCACCGAGATCGGGACGTTGACCCCGCCGGCGTAGAGGATGCCCAGCTCGCTCACCGGCCACTCCCGGCGCCCCTCGGAGATCAAGGCGACGCGATCGCCCTTGGCGAGGCCGAGATCGTGGAGCCCCGCGGCGCACCGGTGGACCAGCGTGCGCAGCTCGCGATAGGTGGTGTCGTCCCAGGCGCCGTCGTGCTTCTCGCGGACCAGCACGTTGTCGGCGAACCGCTCGACCGACGCCTCGAAGAGCGCGGGCAATGTCGCGGGACGGTCAGTGTCGCGTGTGCGCATCGTGTGCTCCGACTGCGAGGGAGGCGCGCAGGGTGCGACCTCGGACTCACGACGAGTAGTTGGGGGCCGTCGGGCGGGTGTCAAGCGAGCGAACCCGACCAAACGAGTCCGATTGTGCCCTTGCCAGCGTCCGCCGCAGGTCATAGTGTGCGGTACGCGCCCTAGCCAAGGCGCGTGCGCTCGGCGGTGCTTCAGGCCGGACGCGGCTGGCGCGGCGGGCCAGGATCCCACCGGCAAGGCGTACCTGGCCGCACGCCAATCGCCGCGGTGGCTCCGAGGTGGGGGCCAATCTCCGCGACGAGCGAGCCCCCGGAGAGCGATCTCCGGGGGCTTCGTCGTCAGAGGCGCGGGTGGCCCGTTGTGTTTTGGCCGTGTCGGGGTTACCGTTCAAGTGCGATTTGCGTGGCAGTACGCACACAAGTTCTGACGACAGGTGAGGGGCTGGCGTCCGCGCCGGCCCTTTCAGTTTGTCGGGATCGCAGGTTGCGACGGCGGTTGCCGCACGCTTCCGGAACACAGCCTATCGTGAGGGCAAGGTCACGAACACACACAAGGAGCAGGACCGTATGCGTACCACAGGGAAAGTGAAGTGGTTCAACGACGCGAAGGGCTTCGGTTTCATCACCCCGGAGAACGGTGAGAAGGACTGTTTCGTCCATCACTCCGCGATCCAGGCCGAGGGCTTCAAGAGCCTCAGCGAAGGCGACCGCGTCGAGTTCGACATCGTCCAGGGCCAAAAGGGCCCCGCGGCCGAGAACGTGGTCAAGCTCGGGCCCGCGTAAGGCCAGCTGACTAGCAGACGCAATCGGCGGCTCGATTCCGAGCCGCCGATTTCGTTTCAGGGCCCCGCTCTCACTCCGCGCGCAGCGTGCTCGCCGGATCCACCTGCGTCGCCCGCCACGCCGGCATCCCGGACGCGAGGGCGGCGACGCCCACCAGCAGCGCGATCACGCCGACATACGTGGCCGGATCGAGTCGCGAAACGCCGAACAGCATCGCGCTGATGCCCCGGCTGGCCGCGACCGCAGCCGCCAGGCCGATCGCGACACCGAGGGCCGTGAGGCCCAGTCCCTGCCGCACCACGAGGACGAGGATGTCCCCGCGCGACGCGCCCAAGGCCGCCCGTACGCCGATCTCCCGTGTGCGCTCGGCCACGCTGCCGGCGAGCACGCCGTAGATCCCGATGGCGGCCAGCGCCAAGGCGGCGAGGGCGAACGCCTCGAACACGGTGAGGGCGAACCGCAGCTGGGCCGCCGAGCGGGAGACCAGGGCGTCCATCGTGGCCACTCGCGTGATGGGTTGATCCCTGTTCACCGACCAGATCGCCCGCATGACGAGCGGCCCCAGCGACGCCGCGTCGCCGCTCGACCGCACGACCAGCGACTGCACGTTGTCCACCCACACCCAGCGACTCATCGGGACGTAGAACGCGTCCGGCGCGTCGAGCGCCAGCGACGTCTGCCGCACGTCTCCCACCACGCCGACGACCACGTCCCAGGGCCGATCGGGGTTCCCGATCTCCGGGCCGAGGCGCACCCGCTCGCCGATCGGGTCCCGGCCGGGGAAGATGCGGCGCGCGAAGGACTCGTTGATGAGGATGGCCTCCGGGCCGCCCGTGGCGTCGCCCGCATTGAGCAGGCGTCCGCGCTTGAGCGGAATGCGCATCGTCTCGAAGTAGCCGGGCGTCACGGCGTAGCGCATCGCGCTGCCATAGTCGTTTTGCCGCTCCGGCGGTATGGACGCGAACACGATGCCGTACGCGTCGAGATCCCCACTGAGCGGCAACTGGCTGGTGAAGCCGGCCGAGGTGACGCCGGGCACCGCGCGCACCGCCTCGAGCGCCTGGGCGTAGTACTGGATCTTGGCGCTATCCGGATCGAAGGCGCGCCCCGCCGCCGCCACCTGCATGGTCAGCACGTGCGACCCGTCGAAGCCGGGGGCGACCGCGAACAGACGCCCGGCGCTCCGGAGCAGGAGTCCGGCGCCGACGAGCAGGACCAGCGCGAGCGCGACCTCCGCGATCACGAGCGTGCTGCGAGCGTTTCCGCGACCGCCGGCCGCACGCCTGGAGCCCCGCTGGAGCGCGGCGTGCGGGTCGTCGCGTGAGGCGCCGAGTGCCGGCGCAACGCCCACCACCAGTCCGATGAGCGCGGTGACGACGAGCGCGAACGCGAGGACGGGCGCGTCGAGCCGGATCGCCGGCGCGCGCGGCAGCTCGGCGGGAGCGAGGGCCTCCAGCGCACGCACGCCGATCATCGCGACCGCGATGCCGGCAGCACCGCCCAGGGACGCCAGGGTCAGGCTCTCCGTCAGCAGTTGCCGGATGAGCCGCTGCCGCGGCGCTCCCAGCGCCACGCGCAGCGCGAACTCCCCGCGCCGACGGGCGCCGTGCGCCAGGAGCAGGTTCGTCACGTTGACACAGGCGATCGCCAGGACCAGCAGGACGGCCCCGAGAATGGCGAGCAGCACCGGCTTCGCGCCGCGCACGACGTCATGCTGGAGCGAGTGCACGCCGAACCCGAGCTTGAGGTCGGCCCACGGTGGCCGGGGATACTCCGGAATCGGTGAGCGCGCGATGGCCTCAAGATCACGCACGGCCTGATCGGTGGCGATGCCCGGTTTGAGCCTCGCCACCATGCGCATGTGGTGGCCCCACTCGGCCGACTCGAAGGAAGCCTCCGCCCGGTACTGCCGCGGCGACCAGACCTCTGCCGCGGGGGCGAGGACGTTCTCGAAGCCCGGCGGCATCACGCCGATCACGGTGTACGGATCACCCTCGAGGAGGATCGACCTCCCCACGATCGCGTCGGCGCCTCCAAAGCGCCGCCGCGCCAGGCCGTCGCTCACGATGGCGACCTTGGGACCCTGCGGCCGATCGTCCCGGGCGTCGAAGTCGCGTCCCCGGGCCGGCGCGACGGCCAACACCCGGAAGTAGCCCGCGCTCACCCGCTGCCCCGTCAACCGCTCCGGCTCCGCCAGTCCCATCAACGCCGGCTGCCATTGATCCATCACCGCCACGGCATCGAAGAACCGGGCGCGCTCGGTCACCTCGCGATACGTCCCGTAGGTCACGTCCAGGGGCGAGCCGTCCGCGTTGCGATCGGTCAGCATCAGGAGCCGATCCGCGTCCGGGTACGGCAATGGCGCCAGCAGGATCGGATACACGGCGCTGAAGATCGCCGTCGTCGCACCGATACCGAGCGCCAGGGTCAGCACCGCGACCGCCGTGAAACCCGGAGCCTGGCGCAGCCTGCGCACCGCGTAGCGCAGGTCGGCGAGGAGCGTCTCGACCGCGTGCTCCCAGCCGAACGTGCGCAGGTCTTCACGAACGTTCATCGCCCCGCCCAGCTCCAGCCGCGCGGCCCGGCGCGCCGCCTGCGGATCGAGCCCCTGCGCCGTCTGCTCCGCGGTCGCCTGCTCGAAGTAGTGTTGCACCTCGTCGGCCACGTCCCGGTCGGCCGCGGGCCGATTGGTCAGCGCGCGCAGGCCGCGCGTGAGCTGGCGCCACACGGACACGGCTCAGCCCTCGGCGTTGAGCAGCCGGGCGACGGCGGCGACGCGCCGGGTCCAGTCCGCCGTCTCGGCCTCGAGCTGCCGGCGGCCGGCGCGGGTGAGGGCGTAGTAGCGCGCGCGCCGCGCGTTCTCGGTCCGTCGCCATTCGGCATCGAGCCATCCCGCCCGCTCGAGCCGCTGCAGCGCGGTGAGGAGCGAGCCGGGGTTGACCTTGAAGGTGCCGCGTGAGATCTGCTCGATCCGGCGGGCGATCCCGAAGCCGTGCAGCGGCTGGAGGCTCAGGGTCTTGAGGATCAGCAGGTCCAGCGTGCCCTGAATGACGTCGGTGTTCGGCGCGTCCATGGGGGATGGATACGGCTCTACATCTTGACTGTCAAGATGTGATCGTCAGGGGGACTGGTCGAGGCGCGCGAGGGGCCGCCGCGCTAGCGCACGGTGAAGCGATACGTCCCGGCCTCGATCGCCTGCGGCCCCGACGGCAGGATGACCCGCCCCCTGGTGTTCGCCGGGATCGTCACGGTCACTTCGATCGCGCCGTTCCCGAGGCGCCGCCAGGCGCTCGCTGATCGTGCCCCGCGGCGAGCGGTAGACGGCACGTACCGCGTCGAGCGGCGCGGCCCAGCGCGGCCGGATCTCGATGGTGCTGAAGCCGACCGATCCCTTTGCCTCGTCTATTCCCGCCAGGTAGCGGTACAGCCACTCGCCGACCGAACCGAACGCGTAGTGGCTGTACGAGTTCATCCCCGGATCGCCGTGGTCGCCGTTCCAGCGCTCCCAGATGGTGGTGGCACCGTGGCGCACCTCGTAGAGCCACGACGGGAAGGTCTCCTGCAGCAGCAGCCGGAACGCGACGTCGTCGCGGCCGCCCTCCGAGAGCACCGGGAGCACGTAGGCGCTGCCGAGGAATCCCGTCGTCAGGTGCCAGCCGTGCGCCGCGATGTCGTCCGCCAGGTGCTGCACGGCCATGGCGCGCAGGCTGTCGGGCACGAGGCCGAAGCGCAGCGCGAGCACGTAGGCCGTCTGGGTGAACTCGCTGCGCACGCTGTCGGGGTTGACGAAGGGGGCACCGACGCGCCCGTCGGGCCGGACGTACGCGTTGTCGAATGCCGAGCGCACGCGACCGAACAGTTCGTCGTATGCGTCGGCGTCGGCCCTCTTGCCGAGCGCGCGGGCCATGTCGGCCGTCAGCGCGGCGTCGTACGCCCAGAACGCGGTCGCGATCAGGTCGGTGTTGGTCTCACCCCACGACTTCGTGCTGCCCGCCGGGAGCCAGTCGCCGAACTGCACCGTCTTTCCGCGCGTCCAGAGGAAGTCCGGGTTGGAGTCCCCGATGAACCGCAGGTAGCGCTCCATCGCGTCCCACTGCTCGGCGAGGACGCGCGTGTCCCCGTACTGCTTCCAGAGCGTCCACGGGATGATGACGCCGGCGTCGGCCCACCCCGGCGCGCCGCAGGGGCGATCGCCGAGGAAGTTCGGGGCATAGTTGGGAAAGCACCCGGCCGCGGTCTGGCCGTCGCGCACGTCGGCGAGCCATTTCTCGCCGAAGGCCGCCATGTCCATGTTGTAGCTGGCGGTCCGCCAGAACACCTGCGCGTCGCCCATCCACCCCATCCGCTCGTCGCGCTGCGGGCAGTCGGTCGGCACGCTGTAGAGGTTGGCGCGCTGGGTCCAGCGGATGTTCTCCCACAGCCGGTTCAGCGCGGCGCTGCTGGTCGTGAGGTCGCCGGTCTCCGGGAGCGCGGTGTTGGCCGCGATGCCGGTGACGGCGCCCAGAGAAGGCGTGCCGGGGTACCCGGTCAGCTCGACGTAGCGGAAGCCGTGGTAGGTGAAATGCGGCTCGAAGGTCTCGACGCCCCGCCCCTTCAGCACGTACGTGTCCGTCGCCTTCGCGCTGCGGAGGTTGATCTGCGTGATGTTCTTCCCGTCCTGATCGAGGATCTCGGCGAAGCGCATGCGCACGCGCGTGCCGCGCTCTCCGCGCACCACCAGGCGCGCCCACCCGGCGATGTTCTGGCCGAGGTCGAAGACCCAGGTGCCCGGTGCGGGCGACCAGTGCGTCCTGGGATGCAGCACGGCCGTTCTCTCGATCGGCGGGATGTTCTGCGACTGCAGAACGAGCGAAGGCGCCGGCTCCGGGATCACGGCGTGCCAACGTCCGTCGTCGAAGCCGGGCCGGTCCCAGCCCGGCTGCTCGAGACGCGCGTCGTAGGCTTCGCCGTCGTAGATCTCCGAAAAGAGGATCGGGCCGGCGGCCGCCCGCCAGCTGGTGTCGGAGGCGATCACGTCCTCGTGCCCGTCCGCGTAGGTGAGGTGCAGCTCGAGCAGGAGCCGCACCGGCGGCGGCCCGTAGGCGTAGCGCTTCGACGAGTACCCCATCCGGCCTGCGTACCACCCCGCCCCGAGCACGACGCCCACGGCGTTCCCTCCGCGCCGGAGCAGGCGTGTCACGTCGTAAGTCTGGTAGGTGAGCCGGTAGCGGTAGTCGGTCCAGTCGGGGACGAGCACTCCCGGACCCGCCGGCGCGCCGTTCACCGTCAGGCGGTAGCTGCCCAGGGCGGTGGCGTAGACCCGCGCACGCACCGGCACGGCGCTCAGCCGAACGGCGCGGCGCAGGAGCGGCACGCGGCCGGCCGCGCTCACCGCCGTGTCCGTGGTCGCTGGGGCGATGGTGTCGAGCGGCGCGGACGAGGCGGCGATCCAGGTCGCGACCCAGGGTCCGCCCATCATCCCGGTCTCCCACCACGACGGCGCCGCGCAGGGCGCCGCGCGGCCTCCCCGGTCCCGGATGCACACGGTCCACCAGTAGCGGTGTCGCGGCTCGAGCGGGGGCCCGCCGTACGTCACGTCCACCGACGAATCGGCGGTGACGAGTCCGCTGTCCCAGACGTCTGCCTTACCCGCGCGCAGCAGCGCCGGCGTCGAGGCCACGAGCAGCTCGTACGCCGACTGCCGCGCGCCGCGGCGCGCGTCGGCCATCTGCCAGGAGAACCGCGGCCGGGCGGCGTCGATGCCGAGGGGAGTGGCGAGGTGCTCGACGCGGAGCTGGACGGCGCGGGCCGGGGACGGCCGCGGGAGCGGCGCGGCCGCGGCGACGAGCAGGGAGATCAGGGCCGCCGGGACGATCACGAGCGCCGGCGCGCCGGAAGCGCTTTCACGCGGCGAATAGACGGGCCCACTCCGCGAGCGTCAAGCCCGACGCCGGATCCGGACGGAACTCAGCGGGACCAAGGCGGATATATTCCCGGGACGCCGATGACCAGGCCCACCTACCGGAGGCGTCTCGTGCGCCCTTGCGCCCTGGCGAAGCTCGTGACAGCCGCCACCCTGTCGCTCGCCGCCGTCGGCTGTGTGCACGAGAACTCCTCGCAGACCGGAACGGGGCCCGCTTCCACCCCCACCTTCCTCGGATACAGCAGTCCGGCCGCGCAGCAGACCGTGTGCGGCAACTGCCACGTGCTCCGGCAGGCGGAGTGGATCAAGACGGGGCACGCGAAGGCGTGGGCGGACCTGCAGGCGAGCGGTCAGGCGACCGCCGCGTGCGCCAAGTGCCACACGACGAACGGCACCAGCAACGTCGGGCCGGATAGCGCCGGGTTCCTCAGCGCTACGCGCGCCGCGCAGAGGTACTTCCAGGACGTGCAGTGCGAAGCGTGCCACGGTCCTGGGGCGGCGCACGTGACGGTGCCCGACGAGACCCAGCCGATTCCCTACCTGGTGTCGTACGACTCGACGCTCCACGTGGGGTGCGGCACCTGCCACAGCGGCGCCCCGCACGCCTCGTTCTACGAGGACTGGTCGCACGGCGCGCACCGCGGCCTCGAGGCGCCGGCCATCTCCACCGGCGGCGCCTGCCTCCAGTGCCACGAGGGGAAGACGGTCGAGCAGCGGTTCGGCGGCAGCCAGGTCTACGTCGAGTTCACGGACGCCACGGCCTACCCGATCGGCTGCGCCACGTGCCACAACCCGCACGGGAGCGACAATACCGCGGAGCTGCGGGAGCCGATCACGGCGCGGGACACGACGAACCTCTGCATCCGCTGCCACCAGCGCAATGCGGTGCCCGATACGGCGAACACCCGCGGGCCGCACTCGCCGCAGGGCCCGACCTACCTCGGCACCTCCGGCTGGCGGCCGGCCGGCTTCGTCTGGGACTCCACCAACACGACGACCCACGCGAACGCGGCGGCGAACCCGCGGCTGTGCGTCACCTGCCATCTGGACACGCTCGACGTGGCGGGCGCAGGCGGGAAGCTCGCCTGGCATTACACGGGCCACGGTTTCTACGCCGCCCCGTGCGTGGACTCGGCAGGCGTGGACTCGACCGACTCGTGCGACCTGTCGGTGCGCAGCTTCGCCGCGTGCACGGCCAGCGGCTGTCACGCCACGGGTGACGCGGCGCGCACCAATCTCCAGGCGCTCGACGGGGACCTGGGATTCCTGACCGGCACGCTGTGGACCGACGTCAACGGCGACGGCAAGATCGACGCCGGCGACACCGGGCTCCTGACGCAGGTCCCCGCGACCGAGTTCAAGCGCGACTCGATCATCACCGTGGCGGAGGGCGCGCTCTTCAACGTGCAGCTCGTGGGCGTGGACGGTTCCCACGGCGTGCACAACCCGCCCTACCTGCGGGCACTCCTCTCGGCGACGATCCAGGCGGTGCAGCAGCGGTACGGCCTGTCCGTCCCGCCCATGGAGGCGGCGCGCATCGCGCGCGTGGCGGCGGGGCTCGGCGTCCGGATCGCCCCGCGGTAGCCCCGCGCGCCCGCGTTCGCGGGCGCCGCGCGACCGATGATGCCGCGGTGACGCCGGGTCGCTATTTTTCCTGCCCGGAGAGACATCCAGGAGAAGGGGCATGCTCGCCACCCAGGTTCGCCAGAAGGACAGCGTCTTCTATTTCGTCGCCTACCCCGCCAAGGCCCTGCTCGAGCGGGTACGGTTCATCAGCCGCTACTACGGCGAGGGCGAGCAGATCGCGCCCGAGGAGCTGAAGGAGGAGGACGACATCGGGCTCTTCATCGAGCGCATCGAGCGCTCGGAGAAGGCCTTCCAGCGTCCCCTCTCGCGCGCCAAGGTCCGCGCGATCAAGAACTTCTACGAGACCGCGGTGAGCCAGCCGCCGATCCCCGGCACCGTCCTGCTCTTCACCGCGGAGCGGCTCCGGTTCACGCCCCAGGGCATGGCCGGGACCACGGGCGTCATCACCGAGCCCGAGGGGAAGTACCTGGTGATCGACGGCCAGCACCGGCTCGCGGCGCTGCGCTTCTACCAGAACGAGCGCCCGCAGGAGGCCGCGGCCGTCCATGTGCCGTGCGTCATCTTCGACGGGAAGAGCGAGGATTTCGCCACCGAGATGTTCGTCATCATCAACTCCACGCCGACGCGCATCAACAAGAGCCACCTGGTGGACCTCTACGAGCGCGTGTCGTGGGCCTCGGCCGACAAGAAGTTCGCCGCGCGGCTCGTGGAGCTGCTCTATTCCGAGGGGGACAGCCCGCTGCGCTACCGCATCAACCGCCTCGGCGGCCGGAGCAAGCAGGAGAAGTGGATCCTCCAAGCGGAGCTGTTCAACGAGATGCACCGGTGGGTGAAGGCCCGCTGGCGCCAGATCGAGCGGACCGGTACCGACGCGCGGCACGCCGAGCGCTTCTACCGCGTGATCCGCGACTTCCTGAAGGCCGCCGAGCGCGCGTGGGGCGAGGCGTGGGGGAACGGTTCCTACGTCGTCACCAGCTCCGTGACGCTCAAGGCGATGATCCGGGTCTGCGCCGTGCTGGCCGCGACCGACGCCGAGCCGGAGGACGACCGGGTCAAGCGCTGGGAGACGCGCCTGGCGCCCTGGACCGAGATGACGCGGTCGTTCCGCTCGGAGGGCTTCTACGAGCGCTACCCCGCCAAGGGCCAGGTCGAGCGCGTGACGAAAGTGCAGCGGGAGCTGATGCGGGCCGCGGGCATCGCGCCGCCGGCCGCGGCGGCGCGCAGCGAGTAGCCGGGCGTGACGGCGCCGCGCCGTCCCGGCGATCCGCACCCGGCAAGCCTGCCCGCGCCCGACGCGCGCGAGCGGGTCGTGGAGCGGCTCACCCATCTCTTCGCCGACGACCTGATCAGCGAGGACGACCTCGAGAAGCAACTCGAGCGTGTCTACCACGCCACGTCGGGCGCCGACCTCGATGCCATCCTGTCGGACCTTCCTACCGCATCCGCCGATACGGCCGCCGTCGTCCCCGCGCAGCCTGCGGCGCCGCGCGTTGCCGCGATGCTCGGCGCCGTGGAGCGGCAGTGGACAGGAGCCGTCCCGCAGCGCCTCGAAGTGCGGGGACGCCTCGGCTACGTGGAGCTGGACCTGACCGACGCCCAGTTCGAGCCGGGCGTCACCGTGATCGACGCGCGAGCCTTCATGGGCTACGTCCAGCTGCGCCTGCCGGCCGGTGTGCGCGTGGAGTCCCGCGGCCATGCGTTCGCCGGCTTCTTCGCCCTGAAGGGCGGCGCCCGAGCGGACACCTCGGCGTCTCCGCGCGTCGTGCAGATCGTCGGGCGCGCGGTCCTCGGCTTCGTCGAGTGTTCCTTCTCCTCGCAGGACCGACGGCGCCTCAGCACAGGCTCTGAGTAGGCCGGCGCCAATGGGCAAGGTGATCGTCGGGCTCTCGATGTCGCTGGACGGCTACATCGCCGGCCCGAATGACGGCCCCGCCAATCCGCTCGGCGACGGCGGCGGCCGACTGTTCGCCTGGTGGACGGCGGGCAAAGAGCGCGTCGGCCCGGACGACCGCTTCAAGCCCCCGGCGCGGAGCCGCGCGGTGGTCGAGGAGATGTTCCGCTGCGGGGCGATCATCACCGGCCGGCGCACCTTCGACCTCGCCAACGGCTGGGGCGGGCACCACCCCGTGGGCGCTCCCTTCTTCCTGCTGACCCACCGCCCGGTCGAGCGCCACGTCGGCCCCGGCACCGGCGGAACCGTTGTCACGGACGGCATCGAGAGCGCCCTGCGGCAGGCCCGGCGCGTCGCCGGGGACCGGACGATCGCAGTCTGCGCCGCCGACGTCGCGCGACAGTACCTCAACGCGGGCCTGCTGGATGAGATCAACATCGACCTGGTGCCCGTCCTGCTGGGCGGCGGCGTGCGCCTGTTCGTCGACCACGGGGACCGCCGCTTCGATCTCGAGTGCACGCGCTTGGTCGAGTCCGACGGCGTGACCCACCTTCGCTACCGGGTGCTGAGGTAGGCGACGGGGTGGGTGTCGATTCCGCCATCGCCCCCGGTTGCGCGCCGGCGCGCCGTGCTCTAGCCATTCCTCCATGCGACACGGCATCCTCGGACCCGGCGGCGTCGGCGGTTTGATCGGAGCGGCCCTCGGCCAGGGCGGCGAAACCATCAGCCTCATCGTTCGCGCGGGCACCGAACGGTCCTACCCGCCGCTGCTGACGCTCGAGAGTCCGTTCGGCGCGGTCCGGACTCCGGTGACGGCGGCGGCGACCGTGGCCGCGCCGCTCGAGGTGCTGTGGGTCACCGTCAAGGCCACGCAGCTCGAGGCCGCGCTGGACGGCGTCGGGGCGGCGGCCGAGATCGGGACCGTCGTGCCCCTCCTCAACGGCGTCGATCACGTAGCGCGGATGCGCCGACGATTCGGCGCCGACCGCGTCGTTCCCGGAACCATCACGGTCGAGAGCGAGCGCACCGCGCCCGGCAGCATCGTGCACCGGTCGAAGTTCGCCCGCCTGAACCTGGCCACCCGCGGGCGCGAGCGACTCGACGCGGCCGTCCGCATCCTCGGCCGCTTCGGCTTCGAGTGCGGGTGGGTGGATGACGAGGCGACGCTGCTCTGGAGCAAGCTGGTCTTCCTGGCGCCCGTCGCCCTGGCGACGTCGGCCAACCGGTCGCCCATCGGCGGTGTCAGGTCGGATCCGGCGAAGCTGGCGCGGCTCGAGGCGTGCGTGCGCGAAGCGTGCGCGGTGGCGGCGGCGGAGGGGGCGACGGTGGACGCGGCGGCGGTGCTGGCGCGCATCCACACGCTTCCCGAGGGCACCCGCAGCTCGATGGAGAGGGACGTCGCCGCCGGCAACCCGCTGGAGCTGGACGCGATCGCCGGGCCGGTTCTGCGCGGCGCCCAGCGGCACGGCATTCGGTTGAGCGCCACGCCGGAGCTGGTTGCCGCCGTCCGAGGCTGACGCCCACGCGGCCGCACGGCCCCGTGACTGCGGCCGGGCCGCCTATTCGGCCCGGAGCGCCTCCAGGGGAGCGACGTGGGAGGCGCGCAGCGCGGGGATGTAGCCGGCGAGCGCCGCGCTGATGGCAAGCACCAGGACCGCGCCCGCCACGGAAGGCGGATCGAAGATTCCGATGCCAAAGAGCTGCCCGCGCAGAAGCCGCGCGCCCACCAGGGCCACCGGGACGCCGACGGCGACCCCCGCAGCCGTCAGCAGGATCGCTTCGCCCAGCACCATCCGCGTCAGGTTGCCCGGCTCGGCGCCGAGGGCGATGCGCAGGCCGAACTCGGAGGTGCGCCGGAGCGCGGCGTAGGAGATGACGCCGTAGAGGCCGAGCGCGGCCAGCAGCAGCGCCAGCACGCCGAACGCCGAAACCACGTGCGCAACCAGCCGATCCTCGACCACGGACTCCCCGACCAGATCGGAGAGCCGGTCCACGCTGGTGACGGCCACGGACGGGGCCTGCGCGCGCAGCGCGCGCTCGAGCGGCACGAGCAGCGGGGCCGCTTCCGTCGCCGCGCGGACCTCCATGTAGAAGGAGGTGGGAGGCGCGGGCATCTGCAGCGCCGGCAGGAACAGGAACCGCGCCGGGGGGTCGCGGATGTCGCGCTGGTCGAGATCGGCCACCACGCCGACGATCGTATAGGGAGATCCCCGGTAGACCACGTGGCGCCCGATCGCGTCGCCGCCCGGGAAGAAGAAGCGCGCCATCGTCTCGTTGACGACGGCGACCTTGGGAGCCCCCGAGTCGTCGCTCGCCTCGAAGTCCCGGCCCCGGAGCACTCGCGCCCCGACGGCGCGGAAGTAGCTCGGCCCCACGTCGTCGTAGGCGACCGAGGTATCCGAATCGGCTCGGGCCGTGAAGCCTTCCACCTGCAGGCTCGTGTTCGACGAAGTGCCGCTGAAGATCCCATTCTCCGACAGCGTCGCCCCCACGACCCCGGGGACCTGGCCCGCGCGCGCCGTCAGGTCGCGCATCAGGGCCGCCAGCCGGGCGCCCTGGTACCCGCCGCGCGACGCGTCCACGCTGACGATCACCAGGTGATCGCGATCCACGCCGATGTCGGCGCTCTGGAGGCGCTGGAGGCTCCGGACGAGCATCCCGGTCCCGACGAGGAGAATCACCGATATCCCCACTTGCGCCGCGACCAGGACCTTGCCGAGCGACCAGGCCCCGGGACCGCGGGCCGCGCCGGTGACGCCGCGCCCCTGCGTGCGCAGCGCCGCCGCCAGCTCCACCCGCGTGGCGCGCAGCGCCGGGGTGAGGCCGAAGACGATGCCGGTGAGGAGCGCTAGCGAGGCCGTGAAGCCGAGCACACGAGCGTCGAGCCGCACGTCCAGCGGGATCAGCGGCGGCCCCCCGCTCGCGAGCCGGAGCAGGGCCGCGCTCCCCCAAGCGGCGAACGCCAGGCCCAGGGCGGCCCCCGCGCCAGCCAGGATCGCGCTCTCCGTGAGCAGCTGGCGGATCACGCGCCCCCGCCCCGCACCCAGCGCCAGGCGCACGCTGACCTCGCGCCCCCGTGCCGCGCCGCGCGCCAGCATCAGGTTGGCGACGTTGGCGCAGACCAGCAGCAGCACCAGCGCGACCGCGGCCATGATCGTCCAGAGCGAGCCCGCGTAGGCGCTGCGCCAGTAGGAGAATCCCTGCGCCCCCGCCGCCACCGGCACCGGCGCGTTCCGGACGTACCGCTCCAGGCCGACCTTGGAGCCCGTCGCGTGGTCCAGGATCGTCCGCGTGTCGAGCCGCACGAATTCGGCGCGCGCGCGCTCCACCGTCACGCCCGGTGCGAGCCGCCCCATCAGCAGGAGCCAGTTCACGCCCCGGTCCTCGAGCGCGGCCGCGTGCGGCTGCAGCACCGGCTGCATCATCAGCGGAATCCAGAGATCCGGCGTCTGACCGACGATGTCGCCGAAGAAGCCCTTGGGCGCCACGCCGACGAGCGTCAGCGGCACGCCGTTGATCGCGATGGTGCGGCCGAGCCACGAGCGGTCGCCTGTGAGGCGACGCTGCCAGTAGCCGTAGCTGACGACCACCACCGGGTCGCCCCCCGGCGCGCGGTCCTCCGCCCCCGTGAAGGTGCGGCCCAGGAACGCGGGAATCTGGAGGACCTCGAAGAAGTTGCCGGAGACGAACCGCCCGCGCGGATGCTCCACCTCGCCGGGCCCGCCCAGCACGGCATCGAGCTGCCCGCTGCGCCCCTGCGCGTAGAGGCCGGTGACGACGTGGTTCTGGTCGCGGAGATCGGCGTAAACCGGATAGGACGCGAGCCCGGTGTTGGGCCCGCCCGTGGACATGCTGCCGGTCCGCGCCCGGTTGCCGATCGCCACCAGCTGCTCCGGATGCGGCACCGGCAGCGGCCGCAGGATCAACGCGTCGACGAGGGTGAAGGTCGCGGTGTTGGCGCCGATGCCGAGGGCGACGATGAGCAGCACGGCCGCCGTGAAGGTCTTGTTCTGCAGGAGCCCTCGCACGCCGTAGCGTACGTCCTGCGCGAGATCCTCGAGCCAGCGCCAGGTATAGGTCTCCCGAGCCTCCTCCTGCGCCGCCGTCGCGTTGCCGAAGGCGCGCCGCGCGGCGAGCGCCGCCTCTTCGCTCCCCATGCCGCGCGCGAAGTTGCGCTCCGTCTCCTCGGCCAGGTGGAAACGCAATTCCTCCGCGAGGTCGTCCTCGACTGCGCGGCGCTTGAACAGCGCCCGCAGGCGGATCAGGAAGCCGCTCAGCACGCGCCCGCCGCCGCTGTCACTCGGTGCCGAGGATCAGGCCGAGCGCACGGGAGAAGCGCGCCCACTCCTCGCGCTCCGCCGCGAGCCGCCGGCGGCCGGCCGGCGTGAGCCGGTAGAAGCGGGCACGGCGGTTGTTGGCTGACGCCGCCCAGCGCGCCGTCACCCAGCCCTGTGCCTCCAGCCGGCGCAGCGCCGGATAGATGGAGCCGTAGTTCACGTCGAGGACGCCGCGCGAGATCGTCTGGATGGACCGCGTCAGCTCCCAGCCGTTCGCCGGCCCCGCCCGGAGCAGCCTGAGCACGATCAGGTCGAGCGTGCCCTGCAGGAGATCCACCTTCCGTTCGCCCATGCACGTCCTATTAGATGCTGACAGGAGGAAGATGGTTGGCCGACCTATTGCTCGTCAATAGGTGGCCCCTCCGCGGGAGGGCTCCCGGCGCCTCAGGGGGTCAGTGGCGCGCCACCTCGGGGGCGAACAGCCACCGGTAGGCCGCCGGGAACTCGCGCCGCCAGAACCACTCGGCGTGCGCGCCGTCCGCCGGCAGGAGGGCGCGGACGTCCACGGCTGTGTCCACGCCCGCCGCGGCCAGCGTGTCCACCATCGCCTGGAGAGAGTGGGCCATCGCGCGGTACGGCAGCCCCAGCTCCGTCGTGCCCTCGTTGAGCCCGGTGTCGAAGTAGAACCGCGTGGGGCTCGCGCGCCGCCGGTAGGCGCGCGCCATGGCGAAGAGCTGCGGCTCGAAGAAGAACGGCGCCGAGAAGACCAGTGCCCGTCCGAACACGTCGGGATACTGCAGGGCGGCGTAGAAGGAGATGATCCCGCCGAGGCTCGACCCGCCGATGCCGGTGTTCACGCGATCCGGCCGCGTCCGGTAGTGCGCGTCGACGTAGGGCTTGAGGGTCTGGACGATGAAGTCCACGTACCGCGCGCCCTCCCCGCCGCCGAATCTCGTGTCCGTGCTCCGCCACGGCTGGTACTCGTCCATCCGGTGCGTGCCGCCGTTGTCCACCGCGACGACGATGACGTCCGGGTCGCCGGCCGCCTGCAGGCTGTCGAGGGTCTCGTCCACGCCCCACTCGCCGGCGAAGCTCGTGGCCGCGTCGAACACGTTCTGCCCGTCGTGCAGGTACAGCACGGGGTACGTCCGGTTGGACGTGGCGTAGTCGGGCGGGAGATAGAGCCACACCCGCCGCGAGCGGCCGAGCTGCGGCATCTGGAAGGCGGTGTCGAGGATCGAGACGGAGGCCCGCGCGGTGTGCGGCCGCTCTGGAGCGCTTCCGGTGCGCCAGGCAGCCACGGTCCCCGTGTACGTGGCCGGGCCGGCCGCCGGTACCGTGAACGTCCGGTTGGGGACGTCGCCGCCCGACGCCGACACCTCCACCTTGTCCCACGACCCCAGGGTGAACTTGAACGCCACAGCCCCGCGCACCGAGTCGCTCAGGGTGATCGCGTACTGCGCTCCCTGCGCGGTGAGCCGGTAGCCCGCCGCCGCCGGATCCCAGTTGTTGAACGAGCCGGCCACGTAGATGACGGCTCCCGCCGGCGTGGTGGCCGGTACCGACGTCAGCCGGATGGTGAGGCCGCTCCCCGCGGCCGCCGGAGGAGCGACCTGCTGCGCGGGCGCCACGCCGAAGAAGGTGGCGGCGCACGCTCCACCGAGCAGGGCGTGTCGCAGAGCACGCACGCAGAACCGAGTCACGGGTCCTCCCTGGCGAGCCTTCCCAACATAGCGCAGGTTCCGACCAGAAGCTGGCCGCGAACCAGAACCAAGCAGGAGGGTGGTATGCGCTGGTCCGACCTCGCCGCAGCCATGTTGCTCGTGTCCGCCTGTTCGACGCCTCGCGCGCACCCCGCGCCCGCCGCGCCCGAGCGGCCCTTCTACCTCGGCGCCGACATCTCCTACCTCGACGCCGCGGATCGCTTCAGGAACCGGTTCCCGGCTTATCAGGAGAACGGCACGCCCAGCGACGAGCTGACCATCCTCAAGAACCACGGATGGAACGCCTTCCGCCTGCGCGTGTTCGTGTCGCCGGTGCGGCAGGCGCCGGACAACTCGCTCGAGCACACGATCCCGCTGGCCCGGCGCATCAAGGAATCCGGCGCCGTCTTCCTCCTCGACATCCACTACTCGGACACGTGGGCGGACCCGCAGCACCAGGAGATCCCGGTGGCGTGGCGGGGCTTGAGCTTCGACTCGCTCGAACGGCAGGTGGAGGTCTACAGCCGCGAGACGATCAAGGCCCTGAAGGACGCGGGCGCGATGCCGGACTGGGTGCAGGTGGGCAACGAGATCACGCGCGGCACCCTCTGGCCGCTCGGCCAGCTCGCCATCCCCGGGAACAACCAGTACCTGCCGCCGCAGCCCTACGACTCGGTCGCGCAATGGGACCACCTGACGCGGATCCTCAAGGCCGGGATCCGTGGCGTGATGGAAGGCGCCGGCGACACGCCGCCGAAGATCGCGATCCACATCGACCGCGGCGGGGACTGGGCGACCACGAAGTGGTTCTTCGACCATCTCGAGGCGGCGCACGTCCCGTACGACATCATCGCCGAGAGCTTCTACCCGGAGTGGCGCCACGGCACGCTCGACCAGCTGTGGCTGAACATGAACGAGTCGTTCCGCCGCTATCACAAGGAGTTCCTGGTCGCCGAAACGGGCTACGGCAACTCGCACCTCGCCGACAACCCGGACATGATGTGGCCGCTCACGCCCCAGGGCCGCCTGCAGTTCATGGTGGACCTGGTCAACACGGTGCAGAAGGCGCCGGGAGGGATCGGCGCGATGTACTGGGAGCCGGAGTTCGAGGCCTGGAACCAGGACGGCAGCCCCGGCCCCGTGGTCTACACGCTGGATCACCTGGAGGACCTGCGCGCCCGTCCGGCAAGCCAGGCACCGGCGGCGGTGAGCCCCTGACGCGCCCCGCGCCCCGCTGGCCCGCTCGTTGCAGCGTACTTTGGAGCGTTCGTCCCCTCGAATCGGAGAACGTTCCATGGCTCATCTGCGTCGTCTCGCAGTCCTCGCCGGCATGACCGTGGTCGCCTGCGGCCGCGGCGGTCCCGCGAAGTTCACCGAGCAGAATCCCTTCGCCGCGGCGAGCCCGTTGCAGTACCAGGCGCCGCCGTTCGACATGATCCACGACGCCGACTACCAGCCGGCCATCGAGGAGGGGATGCGCCGGGAGCTGGCGCAGGTCGAGGCCATCGCCGCCGACACCGCGGCCCCGACGTTCGACAACACGATCGTCGCGCTCGAGAAGTCGGGCACGCTGCTCCGGCGGGTCTCCAAGGTCTTCTTCGCGCTCACCCAGGCGAATACGGACGACACGCTCCAGCAGATCCAGACGGAGGAAGCGCCGAAGCTCGCCGCGCACGCCGACGCCATCTACCTGAACGACACGCTGTTCCGGCGGGTCAAGAGCCTCTATGACCGCCGGACGACGCTCGGGCTCGATTCGGTGCAGCAGTTCCTGGTCACCCGGTACTACAAGGACTTCGTGCGCGCGGGCGCCCTGCTCTCGGACTCCGACAAGGCGAAGCTGCGGGAGCTGAACAAGGAAGAGGCGACGCTCACCACCGACTTCCAGAAGCGGCTGCTGGCGGCCACCAAGGCCGGCGCCGTGGTCGTCACCGACTCGACGCAGCTCGCCGGCCTCGGCGCCGGGGAGCTGGCCGCCGCGCTCCAGGCCGCGAAGGACCGCAAGGTCACCGGCTGGGTGCTGACGCTCCAGAACACGACGCAGCAGCCGGCCCAGGCCGAGCTCCAGAACCGCGCGCTGCGCCAGCGCCTGTTCGAGGCGTCCACCACGCGCGCCGAGAAGGGCGACAGCAACGACACGCGGCACGTCATCACCCGCCTCGCCCAGCTCCGGGCCGAGCGCGCGCGGCTGCTCGGCTTCCCGAGCCTGGCCGCCTACGTACTCGACGACCAGATGGCGAAGACGCCGGCGAACGCGATCAAGCTGCTGACGGACATGGTGCCCGCGTCCGTCGCCAAGGCGGGCAGTGAGCAGGCCGCGATGCAGAAGCTGATCGACGCGCAGCACGGCGGCTTCCGGCTTCAGCCGTGGGACTGGCAGTACTACGCCGAGCAGGTGCGCAAGGCGCAGTACGACCTCGATGAATCCCAGATCATGCCCTACTTCGAGCTGAACCGCGTGCTGCAGGACGGCGTCTTCTACGCGGCGAACCAGCTCTACGGGCTCACCTTCAAGGAGCGCAAGGACATTCCGGTCTATCAGCCGGACGTGCGCGTCTTCGAGGTGTTCGACGGCGACGGGAAATCCATCGGGCTGTTCTACTGCGACTACTTCAAGCGCGACGCCAAGAGCGGCGGCGCCTGGGAGGACACGTTCGTGGACGGCGCGGGCCTGCTCGGCACGAAGCCCGTGGCCTTCAACGTCGCGAACTTCACCAAGCCCGCTCCCGGCCAGCCGGCGCTGCTGACCTTCGACAACGTGACGACGATGTTCCACGAATTCGGGCACGCGCTGCATGCCCTGCTGACCAACGTGGAGTATCCGCGGCTCGCGGGCACCAACGTGACCACCGACTTCGTGGAATTCCCGTCGCAGTTCAACGAGAACTGGGCGCTCTACCCCGCCGTGTTCGCGCACTACGCGAAGCACTACCAGACCGGCGCGCCGATGCCGCAGGCGCTGGTGGACAAGATCAAGCGGACCAAGACGTTCGATCAGGGGTTCGCGACCACCGAGTATGTCGCCGCGGCCCTGCTCGACATGGCGTGGCACACGCTGCCGGTCGGCCCGCAGGTCGCCAACGTCGATTCCTTCGAGACCGCGGCACTCACGGGCTTCCACATCGCCGTGCCGGCCGTGCCGCCCCGCTATCGCAGCACCTACTTCGCCCACATCTGGGGCGGCGGGTACTCGGCGAACTACTACGCCTACATGTGGGCCGAAGTGCTGGACCACGACGCCTTCGCGTGGTTCACGGAGCACGGCGGGATGACCCGCGCCAACGGCCAGCGCTTCCGCGACATGATCCTCTCGCGCGGCGGCACCGGCGACATGGCGGTGATGTACCGCCAGTTCCGCGGGCGCGACCCGAGCGTGCAGCCGCTGCTCGAGGCACGCGGGCTGGTGGGGGGCCGCCGCTAGCGCGATCCGCCCGTCGGCTCGCACGCGAGCCCCGACCCGGCGGCAGTCGCCGGGTCGGGGCTCGTCCATTCGGCGGGGCTGCTAGTGCGCGATCTGCGTGAGGCGCCGGACCTCGGGATCGGTGAAGACGTCCAGCTCGTCCAGGCTCGTGGTGGAGAACTCGGAGACCACCGCGCCCTCGGGGCCGGCCTGGAACCAGTGCGGCGTATCCGGCGCCAGGGTGTACTGGCCGCCCGGCCCCAGGACCACCTCATGAGAGACCGTGAAGGTCGCCTCGCGCCCCTTGGGCGGCCGCGCCTTCGGCCGCGGGGTCCTGGGCCCCGGGACGTAGAGGTACACCAGCCCCCACCGGCAGCGGAACGTCTCCTCCTTGCCGGAGTTGGTCGCGCTGACGGGCGGGTGCCGGTGCTCGGGGCACGTCTGGCCGGGCCAGAGCACGAGCTCCTTGGCGCAGCAGCGCTCCGTGTTCACGTACACCAGCACGCCGAGCCCGATCTCCTCGAACCGGCCGAGCCCGCAGTCGGCCGCCTCGATCGCGGAGGCCTCCTGCCGGGTGATCACGATGCCGGCCTTCCGCAGCATGGCCGCCGCCTGCCGCTGCCGCCGTCGGAGTTCAGCGCGAGTCATCATGGTCGTGTCTCCTGTACGGCGTCGTGTTCAGGCCGCCGGCCGGGACCGCACGGGCGCCGGTCAGGCGGCGTACCACAGCACGGCGAGGGTGTGGCACGTCGTGCCCGCGAGGACCCAGAGATGCCAGACGAAGTGACCGTAGCGCAGCCGCTTGGCCGCGTAGAAGGCCACGCCCGCCGTGTAGGCGACGCCGCCCGCCGCGAGGAGCGCCAACCCCGCCGGCGGAACGTGGAGCCAGAGCGGCCGCGCGGCGATCACGAAGAACCAGCCCATGGCCACGTAGACGGACGTGGACAGGATCGGGTGCGCGAGACCGGTCGCCGAGTCGAGCGCGACACCGGCCGCGGCCAGGCTCCAGATGACGACGAGCAGGGTCCAGCCCCAGGGGCCGCGCAGCACTCCGAGGGTGAACGGCGTGTACGTCCCGGCGATGAGCAGGTAGATCGCGCCGTGCTCGATCACCCGGAACACGCGCTTCGCCCGGTTGCGCCTCAGGGCGTGATACATCGTGGACGTGGCGTACTGCAGAATCACGGTGGCCGCGAACACGCTCGCTCCGACGACGGCCGCCGCGCCGTTCCTGGCGGCGTGCGCGACGAGCACCGGCGTGACGCTCAGCGCTGCGAGGAGCCCCACCCCGTGGCTCACGCTGTTCGCGATCTCCTCGCCCAGCGACTGCCGCGGCTCCACCCGGCTCGTCACCCCGCGCTCGTGCCGCCCAGCGGCCGGTTCAGCCGCCACAGCGCCGCGTTGAGCGCCGCGGCGAACGTCACCCAGGCGAGATAGGGCGCCAGCAGCATCCCTGCCACCGGCCGGACGCTCCAGAACGCCAGAAGGGTCGCGAGGATGGCCAGCCACAGCGCGACGATGTCCGCGAAGGCGAGCTCTGGGCGCTTCAGTCCGAAGAAGAGCCAGGTCCAGGCGGCGTTGAGCGCCAGCTGCACCACGAACAGGGTGGTTTCGCGCGCGAGCCCCACGTCGCGCCACACCAGCCAGGCCGCGACCGCCATCATCGCGTACAGCAGCGTCCAGACCGGAGCGAACAGCCAGTTGGGCGGATTCCACGCCGGCTTGCGGAGCCCGGCGTACCACGCGCCGGGCTTGTACCGCGCGCCGACCGCGGCGGCGGCGAAACAGAGCACCAGCCATCCGACGAGGCCCACCGCCACATCCACGGCGCTCGGCGCGCTCACGGCACCATTCTTGACGTCAACGGATTGCCGGCACACATCGTACCGGTGAGCGGGCTTACTGAACGGGAGACGGGCACGATGAACACGAGATTCCTCGGCCACACGGGTGTGCGAGTGTCGGAACTGTGCTTCGGCGCCATGACGTTCGGCGGCAGAGGCTACTGGAAAAATGTCGGCCAGGTGGAGCAAAAGGAAGCCGACGCGCTGGTCGGCATGGCGCTGGACGGGGGCATCAACTTCTTCGACACCGCGAACGTCTATTCCGAGGGGCGCTCGGAGGAGATCCTCGGCAAGGCCCTCGGCAGCCGGCGCAAGGACATCGTCCTCGCCACCAAGGTCCGGGGGAGAGTGGGTCCCCGTCCCAACGACGTCGGCCTGTCGCGGAAGCACATGCTCGAGTCGTGCGACGCGAGTCTCAAGCGCCTCGGGACCGAGTGGATAGATCTCTACCAGGTCCACAGCTTCGACCCGCACACCCCGCTGGAGGAGACGCTCGGGGCGCTCGACGACCTGGTGCGCGCCGGGAAGGTGCGCTACATCGGGGCGTCGAACTACACGGGCTGGCAGCTCATGAAGGCCCTGGCCATCTCGGACGCGCGGCACCTGGAGCGGTTCGTCACCCTCCAGGCCCTCTATTCGCTGATCTCCCGCGACCTGGAGCTGGAGCTGGTCCCGCTCTCGCTCGACCAGGACCTCGGCATCCTCCCCTGGAGCCCGCTCGGCGGCGGGTTCCTCACTGGGAAGTACCGGCGCGGCAAGCCGCGGCCGCAGGGCGCGCGCCGCGCCGAGGCGGCGGGCCAGTTCCTCCAGTTCGACGAAGAGAAGGGCTTCGACGTCGTGGACGAGCTGGAGAAGATCGCGGCCGGCCACCAGGCCACCATCACGCAGGCGGCGCTCAACTATCTGCTGCGGAAGCCCGGGGTCACCTCGGTGATCATCGGGGCCAAGACGCCGGAACAGCTCGCGGACAACCTCAAGACCACCTCCTGGGAGATGACCGCCGAGGAAGTGGCGCGGCTCGACGAGCTGAGCAAGCCGCCCCGGGTCTATCCGTACTGGATGCTGGAGCGGACCGTCCAGGACCGGTGAGGCAGCCATGAAGCTGCAGGACAGGGTCGCGATCGTCACGGGCGGCGGGCGCGGCATCGGCCGGGCCATCGCGGAGGCACTCGCCGCCGAGGGGGCCAGGGTCGTGGTCACGGCGGCCCGGGAGCAACGGGAGATCGAGGCGGTCGCCGCGAAGATCGGCGGCGCCGGCGTCCTCGCCGACGTCTCGAGCAAGGACGCCGTTCAGCGCCTCGTGGACGCCGTCCTCTCGCAGTTCGGCCGCATCGACATCCTGGTCAACAATGCCGCGCGCGGGATGAAGTTCGTCAACGCGCGCTTCATGACGGACCCGAGGCCGTTCTGGGAGGCGGATCCCGACGCGTGGCGGATGGTGATCGACACGAACGTGAACGGGGTCTTTCTGATGACGCGCGCGGTCCTTCCGCACATGCTCGCGCGCCGCTCCGGCCGGATCATCAACGTCTCGATCAACCGGGAAACGATGCGGCGGAAGGGCTTCACGCCGTACGGCCCGTCCAAGGCCGCGCTGGAGTCCATGAACGAGACCTGGGCCCAGGACCTGGGGGGCACGGGGATCACCATGAACCTCCTGCTTCCGGGCGGGGCCACGGACACCGGGATGATCCCCGATGGCTTCCCTGCGGCGAAGCGGAAGGAACTGATCGATCCCGCGGTGATGGGACCGCCCGCGGTCTATCTGGCCTCCGACGAGGCGGGCGGGGTCAACGGACAACGGATCGTCGCCATCGAATGGAAAGCGCCGTCTCCCGCCTAGCGCAGCAGGTTCGCGAAGTCGAGGTGCAGCCCCACCGGGAACTTCCAGCGGTTCTCGTATCGCCCCGCAGTCCGGACGTTGTCCTGCCCTTCGACAAAGACGTCGAAGTAGCCGGTGTGCAGCCGCAGTCCGAACCCCACGGCCACCAGCGGAGACGCGCGTTGCCCCACGAGGAACGACACCCCGACGCTCGAGACCGTGTACGGGATGACGCTCGCGCCGCTCCCCAGACGGAAGGGGTTGCCGGTCAGGATCGGCGAGATCCGCACGCTCCACCCGGGAATCGCCTTGGGCGTGCAGGGAAGCGCCACACAACTCTCGCGGAACCGGTCCGCGCTCAGGTCCAGCCGGTAGGCGAGCGCGCCGAGCACGCGGCTGAGGAAGCACTCCTCACCGCAGATCTGCAGGACGCGCGAATACACGTAGACCGGTGAGAGGAAGAGATCGTCGAAGGCGTCGGCGGCGACCGTCAGGAACTGCACCGGACTGGTGCAGATCGCGTCGGTCCCGTCCGGCCCGCACCCGCGGATCGCGGGGCTCCAGTCGAGTGACGGGAGTGTGCGCCGCGCGGCAATCGCTCGCGGCGCAGCCCACGCGGAGTCGGTCACGAGCAGGGCTCGCGGTCGCATCGGCTCCAGGGCACTGCGGACGGGATACGGAACGATGGCGCCGTGAAGCTCCAGCGCCTCCCGGGCGTCACCGACACGGCTGCGACCCGGCGGCCCCGGCGGTGGCATCGCATCCAAGTTGATCGGGACCGTCCGACTCCTCAGCCACGGATGGCGCGGATCGTAGAACCGCGCCAGCGGCGGACGCGCCCCGGCCCCGGTCCACGTGACGTAGATGGTGCCGAGCGTCAGGAAGTCGCTTCCCTCCGGGCCCGGCCGCGGATGCCGCATCGAAACCAGCAGGTCGCCGCCGGCGGTGTCGCTCGTCACCTCGGGAACGCGCGACGTATCGGTGCTCCACGCCGGGCCCAGGGCCACCTGCGGCACGCCGGCACCCGGCCACGCCCCCAGATCCACCGTGAAGGCCTGCACCGAGTCCTGCGACGTCACCATCGGAAGGAGCCCGCTGGCACAGTCCCCCTCGTTTCCGGCGTTGCGGACCAGGAACGCCCACTCCTCGCGGTAGCCGGCCGCCGTGCGTGTGGTATCGATCAGCACGAACAGGGCGTAGGCGGGATGCAGTTCGGCCTGGAAACCGTGCACGGCATCGAGACCGAAGAGGCCGGTCACCACCGCCACGCGCCGGTCCACGAGCCGGCGCATGGCGTCATCGTGTTGATAGGAATCGAACAGGGCGATCCACCAGCTCTGCTCCTCGCCGCCGCCGTGCGTCACCCGCTCGAGCGTGTCCGCATAGGAGTCCCACCAGGCCTGCGCCGCGTCCCGCCCGCCGCTTATCAGCCTCTGCAGCGTCTCCGGATGGCTGAACTCGACGCGATAGGCCGGGCGGCTCCCGAGCTCTCTGGGCCGTGGATTCCCGGACGTCAGCGCGTTGGGTTCCGGGATATTGCCGAGATCGAAGGAGAAATCCTGATCGCCCGGCAGGGCGCTGTAGCCGGCCCAGCGCAGCTGCCCCGTCGCCGTGACCGGAAACCAGTTCACGTGGCCCTGGATGTCTCCGGCCAGGCTGTTGGTCGAGCAGACGAAGCCCGATCCCGACGAGGACGTCGTCTCGTCGAGCGTCACCAGCCTGAGTTCGTCCCCCGAGAGGCAGGGCCCCCGGGTCGTCAGCAGAAACCGGGTGCCCAGGTTGCCAGTGGCGGCGCGGAACCTGCATCGTTGATCGATGTCGGGGGGCTGGGCCGAGGCCAGGGTGTCGGACGGCGGCGCCGGCCCATCGAGCCAGCGGGCGTTGAGCAGGAACCCGTTGGGATCCAGCGGGGCAAGGAGATCGCGGCGGTACAAACTGAGGGTGTCCATCCGACCCTGGGCGCGCACGGCCGGCGGCCCCGCCAGCGCGGTCGCCAGCAGCCAGACGCCGAGCACGGCGCGGTGAGGCGGAAGGAGCTCGCCTCGCTTGAACATTGGTCCCCCAGGCGCGGATGTCGAGAGGATTGTAGGACGCCGTAATACCCCGGAGCCCCGTCCGTGCTTCACTAGGGGGTGGTGCCATGCCAGTCGCAGCACAGCGTCGCACGAGGATCCGCCTGCCGGCGCCCAGGCTCGGCCGCGGCAAGTCGCTGGCCGAGTCCCTCCGGCGCCGCCGGACCATCCGCGAGATCAGCGGCAGGAAGCTGCCGCCGCAGCTGCTCTCGAACCTCCTCTGGGCGGCGTGCGGCACCAATCGGCGCAAGGGGCCGTTCGGCCACGCCGGCATCACCGCCGCCTCGGCGAGCAGCTCGCAGGAGATCGACGTGTACGTCGCGCTGGAGGATGGGGTCCATCGCTTCGATGCGGAGCGCCACCGGCTGGTCCCGGTCACGGCGGGCGACCAGCGCGCGCTCGCGATCGGGCGCGGCCAGCGGGACGTGGTCACGATGCAGGCTCCGGTGCACCTGATCTACGTCGCGGACGTTCACCGGCTCACGCACACCCGCGGCTTCCAGGAGCCGGGGCTGCACGACGCGGAAGTGCAGAAGTCGTACTATTACGTGGACACCGGGCTCATCGCCGCCAACGTCTATCTGTTCGCCGCCTCGCAGGGGCTGGCGTGCTGGTTCCACAACTGCGACCGGCCGGCACTGGCGGACAAGCTGAAGCTGCGCCCGGAGCAGCAGGTGCTCTTTGCGCAGTCGGTGGGTTATCCTGAACGCTGATCAACGATCCCGTACCGGAGGCGCGCGCGTGAGCCGCACCCGACGCATCATCCTCCTGGGCACCGTCATCCTGGTCGTGGTCCTGCTCGCGGTGCCGTCGAGCATCCGCGTCCTGACCGACTGGTGGTGGTTCCAGGAGATCGGCTACCAGGTCGTCTTCGTCCGCCAGCTGGTCACGCGGGGCGACCTGTTCCTCGGCGTGTTCGCCGTGACGGCGGTGCTGCTCCAGCTCAACCTGAGCCTCGCCCAGCGGGGGATCGTCATCAACCCGATCGTCGTGCGCGTCGGGCCGTCCACCCCGCAGCTCGACGTGTCGCGCGCCGTGCGCCGCCTGAGCCCGTGGGTCGTGCTCGTGATCGCCTTCCTGGTGGGCGTCACGGCGAACGCGTTCTGGGACGTCGCGCTCCTGGCCACGCACCGCACGGCCTTCGGCGTGGCGGACCCGGTGTTCTCCCGGGACGTGGGCTTCTACGTCTTCACGCTCCCCGCGCTCTCGGCGGTGCTGTCCTGGCTCTTCGCCATCGCCCTGATCACGCTGCTGCTCATCCTGTTCGTGTACACGCTGCGCGGCGACGTCATCGTGCGCCCCCGCGCCGTCCGGATCGAGCGAACGGCGGCGATCCACGTCGCGGCGGTGCTCGCGACGCTGTTCCTCGTGAGCGCCGTGCAGCTGTGGATCGTGGACAGCGCGAACCTGCTGTACTCGACCACCGGCCCGCTGGTCGGCGCCAGCTACACCGACCTCAAGGCGACCCTCCCCGCGCTGCGGATCTGCGCCGTCCTCGCCGTGGCGGCGGCGGCGCTCGTGGTGGTCGGCGCGCTGCGCAACCGCCTGCCCCGCTACGCGCTCGTCGCGGTGGGCGGCTACGCGGTGGTGGCCGTCCTCGGCCGCGGCGCCGTGCCGGCGGTGATGCAGAAGTTCGTCGTGGCGCCCACGGAGCTGACCCGCGAGACGCCGTACCTCCGCGCGCACATCGCCGCGACGCGGACGGCGTGGGGCCTCGACAGCGTCGAGGTCCGCACCCTGGTGGCCGAGGCGCCGCTGACGGCCGCGGACCTCAAGGCCAACGCGCCCACGATCGATAACGTGCGGCTGCTGGAACGGGATCCGCTGCTCCAGACCTTCGGCCAGCTCCAGGAGATCCGCACCTACTACGACTTCGTGTCGGTGGACGACGATCGCTACTGGATCGACGGGCGGTACCGGCAGGTGCTCCTTTCCCCACGGGAGCTCAACCCCGCGTCCCTGCCCACGCCGACGTTCATCAACGAGCACCTGACGTTCACGCACGGGATGGGGCTCACCCTGGCTCCGGTCAACGAGGTGACCCCCGAGGGGCTGCCGGTGCTGTTCATCAAGGACCTCCCGCCCGTCTCGACGGTGTCGGTGAAGGTCACCCGCCCGCAGATCTACTACGGCGAGCTGGACGACGACTACGTCTTCGTCGGGACCCGGCAGCGGGAATTCGACTACCCCTCGGGCGAGCAGGACATCTACTCCGCCTACAGCGGGACGGGGGGCGTGCGGGTGAGCGGCCTCTGGCGGCGCCTGCTCCTGGCCGCCCGGTTCGGCACGACGAACGTGCTCTTCTCGCAGGACATCACGCCGGACAGCAGGGCGCTCTACAACCGCGAGATCATGGGGCGGGCGGCGAAGGCGCTGCCGTTCCTCACCTTCGACCCCGATCCCTACCTCGTCGTCGCGGCCGACGGCACGCTGAAGTGGATCATCGACGGCTACACCTCGACGGACCGCTATCCCTACGCCCAGCGGCTGCCCGACGGCACCAGCTACATGCGCAACGCCGTCAAGGTCGTGATCGACGCGTACGAGGGCACGGTGACGGCGTACGTCGCCGCGCCGAGCGACCCGCTGATCCGGACCTGGGAGCGCATCTTTCCCGGCATCATGAAGCCGCTCGACAGCCTGCCGGCGGACCTGCGCGCGCACCTGCGCTATCCGGACCTGATCTACCGGATCCAGACCGGCCTCTACGCGACCTACCACATGGACTCGCCGGTGGACTTCTACCACCGCGAAGACCAGTGGCAGATCCCGGCGGTCAACCGGGCCACCGGCGGCGCGGTGCCGTTCATGCGGCACATCGTCATGACGCTGCCCGGGGAGTCGCAGGCCGAGTACGTCTACATGGTGCCGTTCACGCCGCGCGGGAAGGACAACCTGGCGGCGTGGATGGTGGCGCGGAACGACGGCGCCGAGTACGGGAAGC
Organism: uncultured Gemmatimonadales bacterium; assembly: GCA_963835535.1. Taxonomy (GTDB): domain Bacteria; phylum Gemmatimonadota; class Gemmatimonadetes; order Gemmatimonadales; family JACORV01; genus Fen-1245. The sequence continues at coordinate 718,885 of CAWIFL010000005.1, read as the reverse complement.
TGCGGGTCTACTTCCTGCCGCGGCAGACGCTGGCCTACGGCCCGACGCAGATCGAGAACCGGATCAACCAGAACACGGACATCTCGCAGCAGGTCTCGCTCTGGGACCAGCACGGCTCCCAGGTCATCTGGGGGGACCTGCTGGTCATCCCGATCGAGACGTCGCTGCTCTACGTGCAGCCGCTCTACCTGCGCGCGCAGGGCGGGAAGATTCCCGAGATGAAGCGGGTGGTCGTCGCGTATCAGGGCGAGGTCACGATGTCGGAGACCCTGGACGGCGCGCTGGCGGAGGTGTTCGGGGCCGCCGCCGCCGCGCGCGGAGGCAAGGTGGCCGCCGTGGCGGCCGCTTCCGCGGCGCCTGCGAGTGCGGCGCTGCAGCCGCTGATCGCCGAGGCGCGGCAGCACTACGAGAACGCGATGACGGCGCAGCGCGCCGGCGACTGGGCGCGCTACGGCTCGGAGATCAAGCTGCTCGGCGACCTGCTCGAGCGGATCGGCGCGGCGCGGCGGCCGTAGCCGGCCGCGTGCACCCTGTGGCGGAGACCCTGCGCCCGGAGCGATGAGCTGAGTGGGCCCGACGTGCCGGACGGACCCCTCAGCTCACTCGCTTGCTCGCCAACAGGAAGATGGCCCGATGGCTGCCGCGCTTCGCGCGGAGGTCTATCGTCTTCAACTCGTCGATCGCGAAGAGCCTCGAGACCAGTGATTCGACTTCCCGTTCGCTGGAGAAGTACAGCTCCGTGCCTATCGGCGTCTTCCGGTACTTCCCCATCCCGCCGAACTGCGGGTCGTCCTCGCTGAAGCATACCGAGAGGTAGGTGCCGTCCGCTCTCAAGAGCCTGCCGACGTTCGCGACGTACCTCTGGCGGTCCTCGGGGAAGATGTGGTGCAGCAGCTCCCAGTCGAAGGCGAAGTCGCACGGGCCGCTGACGGCCGAGAGCTCGCCGCGCACGTCCGCAGCGACGAACCGGCATGCGACCCCGGCTCGCCGGGCCGATTCGCAGGCGATGGCGACGGCGTTCTCCGCGATATCCACCCCAGTGACGTCGAAGCCCAGGCGGGCAAGCGATGTAACGTTGTTGCCGGCCCCGCACCCCAGTTCGATCACGGTGCGGGGCCGCGGAATGCGGCCCGTCACCGCGCTTACGAGCAGCTCCGGCGCCGCCGGGTTGTTCCACGGAATGTTCTGGAGCGCGATGTCCCTGTAGATCTGCTCCATCTGCTCCTTGATGGACATCGTCACCTCAGGTGGGCTGGCCCCCGCCCCGCGCTCCGAACGCCCGGGCAAGCAGGACGGCCAGCACCACGCCCCCGGCTTCGGCCGCGACCACGTCCCCGACCCGGTGGATCGCGGCCTCGCCCACGAGCACGAGCAGCACCCAGGCCGCGACCGCGTTGAGGCTCCCCCAGAGCACGTTCACCACCGGCGAAGAGTCGCCGCGGCCCGGCGGCTTGGCGAACGGCGTCGGAAACGGCCGGCCGGAGACGCCGTTCACGAAATGAGGGACGGCGTTGACGAGAAACGCGCCGCCGAAGAAGTCCGCGATCCAGGTCCAGTGCATCTGTCCACCTCCTGCGATGCTACGGCAATCTGATCGGCGCTTGCCCCGCCGCGCTGCGCTTGGCGTTGAACGCCGCCAGGCCGGCCGTCTTCAGCCGGGTCCATCGCGCCAGCAGCGGCGCGGCCTGCGTGCGCGCCTGCTCGCAGGCGGCGACCTCGCCCGCGGTGGGGGCGAGATCAGCACTCTGCATCGCCATCGCCGCGCCGAGGAGCGCATTGCTCGCGCTTTCGAGCGTCGGCGGCCCGGCGGGCCCCCGGCGGAAGAAGCCGCGCGCGCGCGGCCGGGGTGCGGGCGCCAGTGATTCGACCTGCGCCTGGAGGGCCGCCGCGCCCTCCCCCGACAGCGAATCCAGCGCCGCCGCGAGCGCGCGCGCCTGAGCGTAGGCGGCGTGCGCGGCCACGGCGCCGTCGTACGCCTGCCGGGTCAGCGCGGCCAGCTGCTGCAGCCCCGGCGCCGGCGTCTTGACGCGCGGATCGAGCCGCAGCGTGAGGGGCTGCGAGAACGCCTGAAGCGCCACCGTGAGGCGCACCGTGTAACGGCCGGGCGCCGCCCACGGCGCCGCGACCGAGTGCACGCTGTGGTGCGGCACCGCGCCCGTGGCGTCCACGTCCCCCAGCTCCGCGGGGTTGCCGGTCGCGAGCGCCTGATAGCGCAGGTCCCACTCGAAGCGGTGCATCCCCGCCCTGGCCGACAGCCGCTGCTGCGGGCCGGGCCAGTACAACGGCAACCCGCAGTCGGTGGCCGACCACTTCCGCCGGCAGGTCGCGTCGTAGGCGGCCGGATCCAGCGCCGGATCGGGCTGGAGGACGGGGTCGTCGCTGGAATACGTGCGGACGACCTTGCCTGCGCCGTCCAGGATGTCCAGGGTGACCGGTCCCGCGGCGTCCTGGGGCAGATAGTAGTCCAGGATCGCGCCGGGCGGCGGGTTCTCGCCCGCGGGAAGCTCCGGCGGCCACGGAGTCGGGTCGTTGGTGCCGAAGCGCAGGCGCACCACCGTCTCGGGCTTCACCAGGTACGGCTTGGCCAGCTCCTGCGCCGCGAGGACCGCGGCCTGCTGCCGGAGCGGCGTCACGTCGTCCAGGATCCAGAAGCCGCGGCCGTGCGTCCCCGCGACCAGGTCCGAGCAGAGACAGCCGCTGTCGTCCTTCACCGCGATGTCGCGCACCGAGACCGCCGGCATGTCGAGGCGCAGCGACTGCCAGTGATTGCCGTCGTCGAACGAGACCCAGACCTGCGTGTCGGTGGCGCCGTAGAGGAGCCCCGGCTGCCGGGGATCCTCGCGGATCGAGTTGGCCACGGCGCCGGGCGCGATCCCGCCGTCGATCTCGGTCCAGGTCCTGCCGCCGTCGTGCGTCCGCCAGAAATGCGGGTTCGCGTCGTCGATCCGCAGCGTGTTCGCGGCGGCGTACGCGGTCTTCGCGTCGAAGTGGCCCGCGTCGATGTTGAAGATGCGCGTCCACGGCCTGATCTCCGGCGGGGTGACGTTCGTCCAGGTCGCGCCGCCGTTCGTCGTCATCTGGATGACGCCGTCGTCCGTCCCGGCCCAGATCACCACCTCGCTCCTGGGCGAGGGGGAGAGCGCGGTGATCGCGCCCCGGGGGCCCGGCGTCACGGTGCTCGCGTACTTCCCCGCGCTCGCCGGCACGTCCCAGGTCTGGCGGGTCAGGTCCGGACTGATGCGGGTCCAGCTGCGGGCGTGATCCGCCGACCGCCAGACCACGTTCGACGTGTAGTACAGCACGTCGGGACGCACCGGCGAGAAGATGAGCGGCATCGTGCGCACGTTGCGGCCGTACTGATCGCCGCGCGCCGTCGCGTCCGGCCCGACCTGGGCGGTCTGCCCGGTCCGCCGGTCGTAGCGCGAGACGTTGGTGCGCCCGCCGCCGTACACCACGTCCGGGTCCCTGGGATCGGGGGCGGCGATGCCGTACTCCGAGACGTTGATCGGGTGCCAGTCGTGGAACGTGATCTCGCCGTCGTCCGAGCGGCTGGCCACGCAGAGCGAGCCGGAGTCCTGCTGGCCGCCGCACAGGCGATACGGGAACGCATTGTCCGCCGTCACGTGGTAGACGGCCGCCGTGGGCTGCGTGTACCAGTTGCTCCACGAAGCGCCGCGATTCCCGGAGATCGACCGCGCCCTGGTCGGACACGACGAGCAGCAGGTTGGGATCGAGCGGCGAGATCCACATCTTCTGGTAGTCGTCGCCGCCGGGGGAGCCGCGCACCGCCGACCAGCTCGCGCCGCCGTCCTCGGTGCGCCACAGCACGACCGTCGTGCTGTAGACGACGTTGGTGTCCTTCGGGTCCACCGTGATCGGCGGCAGATCGCCGCCCCCGATCCTGGCCAACGGCCGCGGGTCGGCCGTGACCGTGGTGTCGCCCGGCGCGCCGGGCGTGCGCGTCCTCAAGGTCCAGTGCGCGCCGCCGTCCGAAGACTTGTAGAACCCGACCGGGCCCGAGGCGCCCGCGCGGCCCACCGCCGCGACCATCGCGTACACGACGTTCGGGCTGCTCGGTGCGATCGCGAGGTTGGCCTCGAGGACGGGAGGCAGCCCTTCCGAGAGCTGGGTCCAGGTGGTGCCGCCGTCGGTGGACTTGAAGATGCCGCCCGAGCCGCCGCCGAAATCCCCGCCCTCCCAGAACGCCTCCTGCTGCTGCCAGAGCGCCGCGTACACCGTGTTCGGATTGCCCGGGTCGATGCGCACGTCGTTCCCGCTCGTGTACTCGTCCTTGTACAGCACCTTCTCGAACGTCCGACCCCCATCCGTGGAGCGGTAGATGCCGCGTTCCGGATTGGGGCCGTACGGGTGGCCCAGCGCCGCGACGAACACCCGGTCCGGGTTGGCCGGATCCACCTCCACCTGCGCGATCATCTGCGTCTCGCTGAGCCCGAGGTGCGTCCAGGTGCGGCCGGCGTCCGTGGACTTGTACATCCCGTTGCCGGTGGCGAGGTCGGGCCGGATGATGCCGGCGCCCGTGCCGACGTAGATCACGTTCGGATTGGACGGGGCGACGGCGATCGCGCCGATCGAGCCGGTGGCCTCGCGGTCGAACAGCGGCTCCCAGTTGGAGCCGTAGTCGCTCGAGCGCCACAGGCCGCCGTTGTCGAATCCGACGTAGAGCACGGTCGGGTGGCCCGGGGCCCCGGACAGGGCGCGCGCGCGGCCGGCGCGCGTCGGGCCGATCTCGCGCCAGTGCATCGCGGAGGCGACGTCGGGCGTCTGCGCGGCGGCGCGGGGGGCCTGGATCAGCAGCGACGGAATGGCGAGCACGGCCTTCAGGATCGAGGTTCGCATGGCGTGCACCTTGTGCAGCAGGATGGCGGTCAAACCGGTCACAGGCTCACAGGGGAACGATGGAGTATGCAGGGTCCGGCCGGCGCGTGCCACCGGCGCGCTCTTGCCCCTCTGCCGGCACGGCATAGACTGTACATCGTTCCGCAGCACCCTGGCGCAGCGACGACGCAGTGATCGAGAGGGAGGGGCGGGTGGACAGCGCGTCCGACGAACTGGCTCAACTCCAGCGCGCGTTGGCTTCCGTCTACAAGGTGGAGGCGCTGCTGGTGCGCCGCGGCACCACGGTCGTGTACCAGGCGACGGAGGTCAACCCGCCGCGGCCCGTGGCACTGCGGGTGTTCCCCGCGGAGCTGAACCTCGCGCCCGTGTCCGAGCGCTTCCGGGAGCTGGCGCGCCTGCTGGTCGCCCTGAACCACCCGAGCATCCTGCCGGTCTACCGCATCGTCTTCAGGGGCGGCGTTCCGTACCTCCTGGCGACCAAGCTCGCCGAGGGCCGGCACCTCGACGAGGTCCTCGCATCGCAGGGCCCCCTCCACCTGCCCCTGGTCCTCACGGTGCTCCGCGCCACCGCAGCCGCGATCGCCTACGCCCACGAGCACGGCACCCTGCACGGTGCGCTCACGACCGCGCACATCCTGCTGGACCGGGACGGCCACGTCCTGGTGGAGAATTTCGGCGTGGCGCGCGCGATGGAGGACGCCGGATCGGCGGCGGACGGCGCGCCCCGCGTCGCGATCCCGGAGGAGGCAGCCGGCGCCGCGGCCGGGCCGGCCGGCGATCAGTACGCCTTCGGCATCGTGGCGCTCGAGATGCTCTCGGGCTCGGGGCAGTTCGGCGCGGATCCGCTGGCGTCGCTGCGCGAGGTGCGCACGGCGCGCGTCGCGCTCCCGGACGCCCTGCTGAAGATCCTGCAGACCGTGCTGGCGAACGACCCGACGCAGCGGTTCGCGAGCGCGGGTGACCTGCACGCGGCGCTCCAGGCGATCGCGTTCGGGGACGCCGAGCTGCGCGAGGCCACGGTCGGCCTGGGCCGACTGGCGCGCGGAGAGCCGGTGCCCAAGTTGCGCGCGGCTGCGCCGACGGGCATGACGCCCGCGAGGCCGATGCCGGCGCCCCCGGCCCCCGCGGAGCCGCCAGCCGTGCTGGACCTGGAAACCACCGCGCCGGCGCCTGTCCACGCCGCGGCGCCCGCCCCCCCGCCCCCGCCCCCGCCCCCGCCCCCGCCCCCCCCGGCGGCCGCGGTGGAGCCGCCGCCGCAGGCCCAAGAACCGGCACCCGCGGAACCCGTGCGGGCGAGAACCCCGTCGTCACCCGCGCTGCGCGCGCCCATCGAGCCGGCGCCGGCTGCGCCCATCATGCGCGCCTCGCGAGCCCGCGAGAGTGCGCACTTGGCGGCGCCGCCGCCCCCGAGGCGGCGTTCCCGCGTCGTCCCCGCGCTCGGAGCGCTGCTCGTCATCGCGGTGGTCGCGGGAGCGGCGTATTGGCTGGGCCACAAGTCCGCCCTGGGGCCGGCGGCGCAGGCCACCGGCGCAGGCTCGCCCGTCGCGCCGGCGGCTCCAAGGGTCGCCGCGGCGGAGAGCGCGCGTGCCGATGCCGCGCACCCCGCTCCGACCGCCGCGGACAGTGCCAAAGCGGCCGCCGCGGCTGCCCCGACAACCGGCAGGCTGACCATGGACGCCTCGGGGCCGCGCGGGGTCTTCATCTTCATCGACAACAAGCAGGTGGGCAGGAGAGGACGGCTCGACTCCGCGGTGACGGCCGGGCGCCATCACATCGAGGTCGTCGCCGCAGGCTATCAGGGGTGGGATACGGTCGTCGTGGTACGTGCGGGCGGCACGCTGGACCTCGGCGACGTGCCGCTCGACTCGGCGGCCACCGAGCAGCCCGCGCCGGCGCCCAAGGACACGGGCGGCCCCTGAGCGCGGAGGCGGCGGCCGTTACCGAGTCGTACCGGCAGTACTAGCGTCCTCCCATCTTCTGGAGGTCGGTGCAGGCGTCGTTGTCTCCGGCGCCGCAGGCACGCTGGAACAGGGTGCGTGCCTGGCCGACGTCCCTCGCCACACCCAGGCCGCGCTGGTAGAGCACTCCCAGGTTCGTGCATCCGCGCGCCGCTCCCCCGTCGCAGGCGCGCTGGTACAGGGCGCGCGCCCGCGCGTAGTCCGTGGTCACGCCACGGCCGAAGGCATAGAGCAGCCCGAGGTTGCTGCAGGAGACCAGATCCCCGCCGTCACAGCCGCGCTGGTAGAGCACGCGCGCCTGCCCCAGGTCCACGGGCCCTCCCATCGCGTGCTCGTACATGAAGCCGAGGTTGTTGCAGCCGACGGCGTTCCCGCCGTCGCAGCCGCGCTGATAGAGTGAGCGGGCCCGGACCGCGTCCTGGGGGCCACCGGAGCCGTTGTTGTACATGTTGCCGAGATTGGTGCAGCCGGGAGAGTTCCCGCCGTCGCAGGCGCGCTGGTAGAGGCTCCGCGCCCGCGGCAGGTCCTGGGTGACACTCTTCCCTTCGGCGTACAGGACGCCGAGATCGGTGCAGGCGCCGGCGGTGCCGGCATCGCAGGCGCGGGCCGTCGAGTCGGCGTGGCTCAAGGCCGCCGGCGCGACGGCGGCGACCGGAGCCGGCACGGGGCCTGCGGGCGGAGCGGCTGCCGCGGCCGTCACCTGCACCGGCACCTCGGCACTGACCGCGCCTGTTCCGGCGCGGACGCGGATGATCGCGAGGCCGGGGCTCACGCCGGTCGCGATGCCCGCCTGGTCCACGCTGACCACGGCGGGATTGCTGCTGCTCCAGGCGAAGGCCGCGTCGCGCACCGCATTCTGTGCGGAGTCGAATGCCGTCGCCAGGAACGGGAGCCGGTCCCCGACCCGCAGGGTGGCGTCGCCGGGCGCGAGCGTCACGCGGGCCGCCACCAGCTCGCGCAACCGCGACAGGGACCAGCTCGACAGCTCGCGCGAGCGCTGGACCACGCGGCCCTCGCTCGCCGTCACCGTGAACTCCCGGTCGGCGGACACGGTTTCCCCCAGCGCGACACCCGAGGACGATACGTACGTGTCCATCGTATCGCGCGCGCTCCCGCGCAGGTCCACCGGGTCGCCCCAGGAGCCGCGCCCCGTCCGCCCGCTGACGTCGGCGTCCGACGCGACGACGACGCGCAGGGCCCGCTCGCCGTCGCGGTTCTCCCATCCCACGACCGTGTGCCGGCGGCGGGACCGGTCGGTGAAGGTGCCGCCCATCCACGGGTAGACCGTCTGGACGGTGTCGGTCCAGGCGTAGCCGACGGGGAACCGCCCCGACGGCAGCAGCGGCAAGAACCCCTGCAGGACGCTCTTCACGGATACGTAGTGGTCGTTGACGCTGTCCGGCGCCGCGATGCTCAGCGCGCGGCCGCCGCTGGAGAAGACGACCCGAAACGTCTGGCCTCTCGCGGCCATGAAATCGTCGGCGAGCGTGGTGGAGCCGGTGACCGCGACGTCATCGAGGGTCAGGGTCCCGACCAGGCTGTCGCCGCGTGAGGCGAGTGCGGCGGAAAGCTGGACCGTCAGCGTGGCGTCCAGGGTTCTGGACGCACCGGCCTGGTCCAGCCGGACCTCGCGCGACGTTCCCTGAATGCGATAACGCTGCGAGACTGGAGCGTAGCGGAGCGTCATCGTCTCGGCGGGCGGCTGGCGGGGCGGCGCACTGGGCGGGCCCGCGGCCGCGGCCTGCGCCGTGACGGGCGGCACCGGAACGCTCTTCGTCGGCGCGGGCGCAGTCGTGGCCGCCGGAGCGGACACGACGGGCTTGGCTGGAGCGGCCGACGGCGGCGAGGAGGCGGGCGCGCCCGCGGCCGGAGCCGACACGACCGGCGCGGCGGGGACCGGGCCACCCGTGACCTCGAGTGCAGCCTGCGCGCTCCGTCCAGACCGGCCCGTCCCGGTGCGGACGGTGATGATCGCCTTCCCGTTGCCGACCGCGGTCGCGATCCCTTCCTGGTCGATCGTGGCGACGGCGTGGTTGCTGGAGGTCCACCGGAACGTCACGTCCACGATCGGATTCCCGTCCGCGTCGAGCGCGGTCGCGACGAACGGGGCCTGGTCGCCGACGTTCGCCGCGGCATCCGACGGCGTGATCTGCACGGAGGCCACGCGCGGAGTCCGCTGGGCCCACGCCGTCGAACCGAGGGACTGAAGCAGGACTGCGGCGATCACGGCGCCGCGGCGCCAGGGTGACTTCATAAGATGCTGTGCCGGTGGAAGTTAGGAGGACACTACATCGAGGAGCGCCATTGTCAAGAATCCGCTACGCCGCCTCGTGCCTGAGCGCCACCACCGCCAGGGGCGGCAGGGCGAGGCTCAGCGACTGCGGCCGTCCGTGGAAGGGGATGGGCGCCGTGCGCACCCCGCCGAGGTTGCCGACGCCGCTCCCGCCGTACTCCCGGGCATCGGTGTTGAGCACCTCGCGCCAGAGGCCCGCGTGCGGCACCCCGAGGCGGTGGTCGTAGCGCACGACGGGAGTGAGGTTGCACACCACGACGATCTCGCCGCTCCCGTCGCGGCTCTTGCGCAGGTAGGAGAGGACCGAGTTGTCGGAGTCGTTGGCGTCGATCCACTCCATCCCACCGGGGTCGGTGTCCAGATCGTGGAGGGCGCTCTCGCCGCGGACCAGACGATTCAAGTCGCGCACGAGTTGCTGCACTCCCCGGTGCGGCGCATGGTCCAGCAGGTGCCACTCGATGCTGGACTCGTGATTCCATTCCGCGCGCTGCGCGATCTCGCCGCCCATGAACAGCAGCTTCTTGCCGGGGAGCGTGTACATGTAGGCGAAGAGCGCGCGCAGATTCGCGAACTTCTGCCAGTCGTCGCCGGGCATCTTGGCGAGCAGCGCGCCCTTGCCGTGCACGACCTCGTCGTGGGAGAGCGGCAGGCAGAAGTTCTCGGTGAAGGCGTAGAGCGAGCGAAACGTCAGGTCATTGTGATGGTAGCGGCGGTGGATGGAGTCCCTCGCGAAGTACTTGAGCGTGTCGTGCATCCACCCCATGTCCCATTTGAGCCCGAAGCCCAGCCCGCCGACGTAAGTGGGTCGGGAGACCATGGGCCACGCGGTGGACTCCTCCGCGATGGTCTCGACGTCGGGATGGCGCTCGTAGACGGCGGTGTTGAAGCGCCTGAGGAAGTCGACCGCATCGAGGTTCTCGTGGCCGCCGTACTTGTTGGGGATCCACTCGCCTGGCTTGCGGGAATAGTCGAGGTAGAGCATCGACGCCACGGCGTCCACGCGCAGGCCGTCGGCGTGGTACACGTCGAGCCACAGGAACGCCGACGAGAGCAGGAACGAGCGCACCTCGTGCCGCCCGTAGTTGAAGATCGAGCTGCTCCAGTCGGGGTGGAAACCCTTGCGCGGGTCGGCGTGCTCGAACAGATGCGTGCCGTCGAAGTACTCCAGGCCGTGCTCGTCCGTCGGGAAGTGCGAGGGGACCCAGTCGAGGATGACACCCACCCCCGCGCGGTGCAGCTCGTCGACCAGGTGCATGAAGTCCTGGGGCGTGCCGTACCGGCTGGTGGGCGCGAAGTAGCCGGTGGTCTGGTAGCCCCAGGAGCCGTAGAACGGATGCTCCATCACCGGCAGGAACTCGACGTGCGTGAAGCCGAGGTCCCGCACGTAGGACGGCAGCGTCTCGGCGAGCTCGCGATAGGAGAGCGAGCGGTTGCGGTCGCCGGGCACGCGCCGCCACGAGCCGATGTGCACCTCGTAGATCGCGATCGGGCTCGCGAGCGCGTTGCGCGCCGCCCGGCCCGCCATCCACTCCCCGTCTCCCCACTCGTACGCGAGGTCCCACACCTTGGAGCCGGTCTTGGGCGGTGTCTCGTGGTGGATGCCGAACGGGTCGGCCTTGTCCACCTGGTACCCGCTCTGCCCCGAGCCGATGTGGTATTTGTAGCCGTCCCCCTGCTTCACTCCGGGGATGAACCCTTCCCAGACCCCCGAGGCGCCGCGCGGCGCGAGCCGGTGCGCGGACGGGTCCCAGGCGTTGAAGTCCCCGATCACCGACACGTAGTTGGCGTTGGGGGCCCACACGGCGAAGGTGGCTCCGGGCGCGCCGTTCAGCGTGGTGAGGTGACAGCCGAACTTGTCGGCGAGGCGGAAGTGGTTCCCCTCGTTGAACAAGTACAGGTCGTCCTCCGTGATCGGAGCAGCGAAGCGGGGGGGCGCTTTCATCGAGCGAGGATCGCCAGCAGGATCACGCCGGCTATGATGGCGGCGACGAGCCACGCCCGCGGCGGGACCTTCCTCCACGCGGCTCCGGGCGGCGCGGCCGCGTGGGCCTCCGCCGACCGCATCGCGTCCTGGCCGAGCTGACCCGAGAGGGCCCGGAGCTGGCGCTCCTGGCTGGTGCGCGGGATCCAGTGGGCGCCGCAGCGGCCGCACACGATCTGCGCGATGACGTCGTCGCTGGGCGCACCCCCCGCCGCGAAGTACTCGGCCGCCAGGTCCTTGGGGACGGTGCTCCGCTTGACGTTCACCGTCTGGATGGACGAACTGCCGCAGCTCGGGCAGGATCCGGTCGTTCCGGCCACGTGGCCGCTCTCCTCAGCTCACCTTCCGGATCGGGATCCGGACGCGCGTCTTCTCCCACTCGACCACGAGCGCCGTGCCGTCTCCGTCCGCGACCAGGCTCAGCGTGAGCTGCTCGACCGGCTGCGCCAGCGCCTCGACCGGGACCGTGCCCTTCCCCACGTCCTGGGCCTGCACCTTGTCGTCGATCGGGATGCCCCAGCGTTCCACGGCCTTGTTCACGTGCACTTCCCAGCTCGCCTGCTGCGGCACCACGTAGAGCGAGTACTCGCCGGGCTCGACGCGGACGCCGGCCACCTCCGCGGCGAACGGGAGGAACAGCCGCGTCGGCTCGTTGGCTCCCAGGCGCCACGGCTGGCCGAAGGGCACCAGCCCACCCATGATGAGGCGCGCTTTCTCATACGGCCGGCCGTAGCAGATCTTGAGCGTGTAGCCGTTAGTTGTCACCTGCACGGAGTCCAGCGGGCTCGGCCGCTGGGCGATCGCCTCCGCCGTGCCGCGGTGCGTGCACGCCTGCGCCGGCTGCGTCGTCTGTCCGGCAAGCGCGGCGGGGACTGCCGCAGCCACCGCGACCAGGAACATCGTTCTCATGCAACCTCCCTTGGTGCCGTGAAACCTACCGCCCTCGAGCGCTCTCCACGAGCCGCGACTTCCCGCGGCCGCAGCCCGCCGACGAAACAGCCCGGACCCCGCGGGCAACGCGAGGTCCGGGCTGGGCAAGCTCTCGAAGGCGCTGGCTCAGGGCGCCAGCACGGCCATCACCAGCTGGAAGTTCTCGCGCGTGGTGCCCTCGTAATAGAAGACGTAGACCTTGTGGGTTCGCTCGTCCACCGCGCAGGTGCGCGCGCCGCCGCCGGTGGGGACCTTGGCCACGACCGAGAACGCGTCCGGCGAGTCCTCGTGCACGACGGTCATCGTGCTGTCCACGCGATTGGGATTGAAGGCGAGCTTCGCGACCGGGTCGAAGCAGTTCATGTCGGCGCGGCTCGGCACGCGGATGCGCGTGACGATGCTGCCATTATCGGCGTTCAGGATCACCAACTCCGTGTCGCACGCCATGAACAGTCGGCGCGTGGCGGTGTCCATCGACAGTCCCTGCGCCCGTCCGCAACCCGGGACCTTGTACGTGGCCTCGGTGGCCATGGTCGCCGCATCGTCCCGGATCACGAATCCCGAGTCCTCCACGTTCAGGAACAGCTTGCCCCGGCCGTCCGCCACGCCCGACTCGAGTCCGTCGCCGAGGGTGCCCTTGGTGATGAGCTGCCCGGTCCGCATGTCCACCGCCCACGCGTCCTTTCCCTCCCAGGTGAACCCACGGTGGGTCACCGGGTCGTAGCGGATCCCGTCGGCCCGCATGTCGAGGTGCCCCGTGACAGCGTCGGTCGTGAGGTCGAATACGGTCCCGTTGCGGACGAGGCCGCGGTTCTGGTCGTGGGCGATCACGTAGCCGCCGCCACCGCCCTGGACGGAGTCGACCACGGCGTCGTTGTCGACGTTGATGACCAGGTTGCCCATCCCGTAGAGACGCCGGCCCTCCGGATCGAGGGTGAGGTAGTCGGCCCGCTGCCGACCCAGGACCGTCCGCTGGATGACGTGGTAGTTTGGGGTCTGGGCGGCCAGGGTCGCCGCGGTCAGGGTGCCGAGGACGGCCGCTGCGAATGCCGAAGCGCGTGCGTGTCGCATGAGCGATCTCCTAGGGGGTTACGAGCCGAGACGAACGGCACCAAGATACCTCCCGAACCTGTCAGCAGGATGATACGGCCATGAAGCTCGCCTTGTTGGTGCCGCAGGCACTGCTCGCGCTGTGGTCCGCATCTCTGGACGCCCAATCCGCTCCGGAGACCGTCGGACTGCGCTTCACCAACATGGAGGGGCGCTCCGATCGCCTGGAGTTCACGGCGTTCCTCCGCGACGGGGCCCCGCTCGGCCGGTCCGACATCCGCGTCCGTCGGCTGGCGGAGGGCGTCACCGAGATCTCGGCCTCCGCGCCGGCCCAGGCGACCTGGGAATTCCGCCTCCGGGAGAGCGAGCCGGTCTTCGGCTTCGGCGAGCGGTTCAACGCGCTCGACCAGACGGGCCGCGTGATCGTCAACGCGTCGTACGACATCCCGGTCCTCAAGGGCACCCGGACCTACGTCCCGATCCCCTTCTTCATGGACCTCCGGGGCTACGGCCTGTGGCTGGACACGTACGCCGAGGCGAGCTTCGACCTCGGCAAGGCGTCGCCCGGCGAGTTCGTCGTGCGGTTCCGCGACGCGAAGCTGCGGATCCTCGTCTTCGAGGGCCCGCAGTTCCCGCGCATCCTGGAGCGCTTCACCGGCATCGTGGGCCGCGCCAAGCTCCCGCCCTACTGGGCGTTCGCGCCCTGGAAGAGCCGCAACTGGCATCCCGACATGGCGGCCGTGTACGAGGACGTCGACCGCTACCGCGCGCTCGGCCTGCCCGCGTCGGTCCTGGTCATCGACAGCCCGTGGGCGACGAACTACAACACGTTCGAGATCAACCGGCTGCAGTTCACCGACCCCGAGGCGATGGTGCGGCACGTTCACGACCAGGGGTTCAAGCTGTGTCTGTGGCTGACGGCGTTCATCAACGACACCACGTGGACGCCGAGCGAGCCGGAGCTGGTGGGCAAGATCCCGCAGACCGCGGCCGCGAACTTCGAGGCGGCGCGCCGGGCGGGCTACTTCCTCAAGAACGACTCCGGCGGCGTGTATCTCGCGTCCTGGTGGAAGGGACGCGGCGGCCTGATCGACTTCACGAACCCCGACGCGGTCCGGTGGTGGCAGGACCAGGTGCGCCAGGCGATCCGCCTCGGCGCGGACGCGTTCAAGGCGGACGGCGGCGAGGGTGGCTTCATCGACAACGCCCGGTTCGCGAACGGCGAGGACGCCGGCGTGATGCGCACCCGATACGCCGTGCTCTACAACCAGGCGCTCGAGGCGCTGATCCAGCAGGACCTGCACGGCGACGGCGTGCTGTTCTCGCGCAGCGGCTCCGTGGGCAATCACAACCTTCCGCTCATCTGGGGCGGCGACAACGCCTCGGATTTCGGGCCGAACGGTCTGCCGAGCGTCGTGATCGCGGGGCTCAACGCGGGGATGTCCGGGATAGCGCTGTGGGCGAACGACCTCGGCGGCTACGAGAAGAGCGGTCGCACGCCCGGGGACGACACGCTGTTCGCGCGGTGGACTGAATTCTCCGCGCTCTCGCCGATCATGGAGGTGCACTCCGGCATCAACCTCGGCCCGTGGGACTACGGCCCGCAGGCGCTGGACATCTTCCGCAGTTACTCGCGCCTGCACATGAGCCTGTTCCCGTACCGGTACGCGGCGGCGCAGGAGGCCGCCCGCACGGGCATGCCCCTCATGCGGGCGCTGGTGCTGTACCATCCGCTCGACCCCGGGGCCCGCAACGCGACGGACGAGTACTACTTCGGGCCCGACTTCCTGGTGGCGCCCGTCGTGACGCCGGGCACCCGGCGCGCCATCCACCTCCCGCAGGGGGCGTGGCTCGACTACTGGAGCGGTGCGCGACTCGAAGGCCCGGTGGACACGGTGGTGGAGGCGCCGCTCGATCGCATCCCCCTGTTCGTGAGGGCGGGGGCCGTCCTGCCGAAGATCCCCGAGGACGTGATGACGCTGGTGCCCTGGACGGGAACGGGCGCCGCGCCGGTCCCCACGCTCGACGACCGCCGGGTCTACGAGATCTATCCGGGCCCGCCCCGGGCGCTGACGGATTTCGAGGGCCGCCGGCTCGTCATCGGCGCGGCCGGTGGCCGCACGACGTTGCACCTCACCGGTCCCGCCGCGCGCGTGACGATCGTGTGGCGCTTCCACCCGCCGACGGCGGTCACGCTCAACGGCGCCCCGGTCGCGCTCCGGACCGAGGGCGGATCGGCGTCAGCGACCTTCGCGCACGCCGGCGACGATCGGTTGGTCTGGTGGTGAGGGCGGCTCACGGCTGGGCAGATCGGCGCTCGTTCCATTGCCGTCGCTCCCTCCCACCAAGCCATCCTACGCGTCGAGTTCGCTGACCGAAACGGTCGCCCCGCCGTCACCGTCGTACCGCACGCTCACCCGCCATGGCTGGCAGCAGATCGGGCAATCCTCCACATACTCCTGCGTCGCGCCGCCGCCGGGGTCCAGTGCGATGCTCACCGCCTGACCGCAGTAGGGACAGTGGACGGTTGCTCCGGTCTCCGCGGTGCCATCCCCCAGAGGGAAATCGCGGTCGAGATCATCGTCGTCGGGCAGTCGCATGGTTGTGGTCGCGAGGAGGGGGTACCACAGTATACGCCGGAAGGGAGCCAACGGCCGATTGACGAGCGGCCGACGGCGCAAGTTCTATCCCGCGACCTCGGCACCGAGGACGAATCCATGAGTGCGCGCGGAACCCCGATGCGCGGCACAGCGATGCGCCGGCTCGTCGCTCTCGCGCTGTTGGCGCTCGCCGGGCCCACCGCGCTCACGGCGCAGAAGCCCATACAGCAGGCGACACCGGCCAGCCAGCCTGTGGTCGTTCCTGCCACCCTGCCGACGCCGCAGTTCGCCGCCGCCGACTCGCTGGCGGACGCCGACTATAGCGGCCTGCTGCGCTACACGGGCCGCTGAGCCGCTCAGGCCCCCCGCAGCCCGGCGAGCAGGCTCTGGAGGTTGAGCGTTCCCGACTTCGTTTCGATCTGACTCCTGACCCGGGGATAGATCGTCCCGGCCTCCTGCTTGAAGCGGTCGAAGAGCGCGAGCAGGTCGTTGCGGCTGAGGCGACGGCCCTGCGCGTAATACTGGTCGGCCACATGGCCGAGGGCGTAGGTCGCGGAGAAGGAGATCGCCGCGCCGGCCGCCACGCGGGTCGCGCCTCCGGCGAGGCCGCCGAGCAAGCCTCTGGCGAGCCCGCCGACGAGGTTCATCACCACACCTTCCACGCCCTGGGCCGCGACGCCCAGACCCAGTGTCGCCGCCAGGTCCTTCACCTGATTGACGTCGAGCCGCTGGCCGTGGCGTTGGCCGATCTGGTAGACCAGGCGGAGCTGCAGCGGCAGGATGGCGATGTTGGCCAGCTGGTCCGGGAGAATCTCCAACGCGCCGGTGAGGATCGCCTGCTGGAGGATGAAGTCGTCGAGCGGGCCCACGGGGGGCGCACTGGTGTGTACTTCGGCGATCGGCGCGCTGATGCCCAGGGCGTCGCGCAGCTCCTCGAGAAACGCCAGCTCGGCGGCGTCGGCCGGGCCGTCGGCATTGCAGATGGCGAGCGCCCCTTGGTACGCCGTCTGGCGGGCCTCGTCGTCCGACAGCTTTGCGGCGAGATCGGCGGCCCGCAGTTGCCCGCCGGCCACCTGCTCGGCGAGCCGGCTGACGTCGGGTGAGCCCATGCGGGCGACGACGGCATCCACCGCCGCCTGCTCGGCGCTGTCGGTCGCTCCATCAGCGCGAGCCGCGAGCATGGCGATGGCGATCAGAGGAGCACGGTCAGTCGTGTTCATGGCGGCGCCCGGGTGACGGTTGGCGGGAAGCTAGCCGCCGGCCGACCACCGCGCAGCGCCGTGCGGGGCCCGGAGGCCCCCGCCGCGGCGCAAGGCCGTCAGAAGTACAGCTGGCCCTTGAGCTGCACCTGCCCGAACGAGAAGACGAACACGGTGCTCGTCGCGGTGGCACCGCCCGCGGTCTGCTTGGAGTACCCGTACTGGGCGCTGAGCCCCCAGGCGGCACCCACCGCGAGGTGCGGCGTGACCAGCCAGCCCGCGCCCAATTCCCCGAAGGGGCCGCCCATCCAGCGGTTCTCGGTGGAGGGGCCGCCGCTTGTGAACGAATGCGCATAGGATCCCTCAATACCGAGCGTGCGGTAGTAATAGAGGCGCGGCGCAAAGGGGTGGTAGCGACGCGCACCGAGACTGATGTTGAGCGCCGAGCTGTTCTCGCCGCCAATGCCCCCAGAGGTGATCGTCTCGAGGCTGCCGCTGAGAGCCAGCACCAGCGCGTGGGTGGGGTTCCTGAAATGGATCAGCCCGGCGCCGACGAAGCCGTTGCCGATGTCGAAGTCCACCCCCCACTGTCTGCGGTGAAAGGCTGCGGAGTCGGGAGTCTGCCCCCAGAGCGAGGCGGACGGAATCGCGGCGACGACGGCCGCGAGCACGATCGAAGCGCGCAGTGAAGCCATGGAGTCCTCCAGGTTGACGCGGGGAAGACGTCTGTCAGTCAGCCAAGCGCCGACCAGGTGCGTTCTAGACTGCCGCCGTCATCCGACGCATGAACTGCGGGCCGGTGAGCATTCCCAGGGAGCCTCGGGCCGCCTCCGCCTCGTCGTAGCGTTCGGTCGCATCGGGCGCGTCGCCGGGGCGGAGAATGGCCACCGGCACGGGATCGCGGCCGTGCTGGCCGGTCGCGACGGGCGTGGGATGATCAGGCAGGACGGCGATCGCGGCCTGGATCCCGCGGGCCGCGAGGCCCTCCAGGATCAGCCGCACCAGGCGCTGGTCGAGGTACTCGATGCAGCGGATCTTGAGATCGAGGTCGCGGGCGTGGCCCGCTTCGTCCGTGGCCTCGACGTGCACGTAGACCAGGTCGTGGTCCGCGAGCGCGTCGAGACAGGCCTGGGCCTTGCCCTCGTAGTTGGTGTCGGAGAGGCCGGTCGCGCCCGGCACCCGGATCAGATCCATCCCCACGCACACGCCGAGACCCATGATCAGGTCCACCGCCGAGATGACCGCGCCGCGGACGCCGTACAGCTCTTTCAGGGATGGCAGCGGCTGGCGGCGCCCCGGTGACCAGGTCCAGATCGCGTTCGCCTCGTCCTTGCCCGCGGCCCGGCGCGCCCGGTTCACGGGGTGGTTCTCCAGGATCGGCAGCGCCCGCTCGTACAGCTCGATCAGCCTTCGGGCGGTGAGCGCGCCACTCGGCTCCATCGGTCGGGGCAACAGGTCCGCCACGCGCCCGCCGACGTTGTCGTGCGGCGGCGCGCACTCCACCCCGGGCGTCGCCCAGCCGCCGCGCAGCACGAGGAGGTGGCGATAGCTGACGCCCGGGTAGAACGCCACGGGATCGGGCCCCCGCCCTCCGCCCAGCTCGGCGTCGAGCGCGCGGATCAGCTCGGCCGCTTCCTCGCTCGAGATGTGTCCGGCCGAGTGGTTCTTGATCCGCCGGTCGCCGGTGGGGCCATCGAGCGTGATGACGTTGCAGCGCAGGGCGACGTCCTCGGACTTGAGCTCCACGCCCATGCTGGCGGCCTCGAGCACAGCGCGCCCCTGGGAGCTGGCGGCGGGGTCGTAGCCCAGCACGGCCATGTTGGCGACGGCGGAATCGGCCGGCCCGGTCTCGCCGACCGTGCGGAGCAGCCCCGTTCGGCCCTCGCGGGCGATGCGATCGATGTGCGGCTTGCGGGCCACCTGGAGGGGGGTCTTGCCGCCGAGCCGGTCGATCGGCCGGTCCGACATCCCGTCGCCGATCACGATGATCGATTTCACCGGCCGAATTCCCGCGTCAGCAAGCTCTTGAACGCCCCGTAGTCGCTTTCCATCTCCCGGTACGTCTCTCGCATCCCGTCGAGCCCCTCGAGGCTCTTCGGTGCCTCGGGCTCGACCTGGATCAGGGCGCGGATCTCCTCCGGGAACTTCGCCGGATGCGCGGTCTCCAGCGCGATGGCCGTGACGTCCGCCAGCTCCGGGCGATCATCGAGGAGGTGCCGCAGTCCGGCCCAACCGACCGCGCCGTGGGGCTCGAGGATCGTGCGGTGACCGCGGTAGGCCTCCACGATCGTCCGCCGCGTCTCGTCGTCGCCGATGCTGATGGCGTACAGCTCCCGGCGCATGCGGGCGACGTCGGGCGGCGCGAGCACGTTGCCCTGCTCGTCCATCGTGCCGCCGTAGAGGTCCACCACGCGCGCGAAGTTGGACGGGTGCCCCACGTTCATCGCGTTGGAGATGCACTTCCGCGACGGTGCGATCTTCTCGTAGCCCCCCGTCGCCAGGAACCGCGGCACCTCGTCATTGGCGTTGGTCGCCACGACGAACCGTTCCACCTCCAGGCCCATCCGGGACGCCAGGAGGCCGCCCATGAGGTCGCCGAAGTTCCCCGAGGGGACGGAGAAGACGACCTTCTCGCCGCCGGCGACGTCGGCCAGACGCGACGCCGCGTAGACGTAATAGACGGCCTGCGGCAGGAGGCGGCCGATGTTGATCGAGTTGGCCGACGACAGGTTGAGGCGCGCCAGGTCGGGATCCGCGAAGGCCTGCTTCGCAAGGGCCTGGCAGTCGTCGAACTTCGTATCGAGGGCGAGCGTCGTGATGTTCCCGCCGAGCGTGGTCATCTGGCGGCGCTGGCGCTCGGACACCTCGTGGATCGGGAAGAGCACGACCACGCGGATCCCCGCGACGCCGAGGAAGGCGTTGGCGACGGCGGAGCCGGTGTCGCCCGACGTCGCCGTGAGGATGAGCAGGTCCTGGCCGCGCTCCCGCACCAGGCGGCCGAGGGCGCGCCCCATGAATCGCGCCGCGAAGTCCTTGAACGACGCCGTCGGCCCCCGGTCCAGCCGCATCACGTGCCGCCGTCCGTCCACGCGCTCCAGCGGCACGTCGAAGTCGTAGGCGTCCGTGCAGATCTCGCGCAGCGCGTCGGGCGAGAAGACCCCGTCGGTGTAGAGCCCCAGGACCGCCGCGGCCAGCTCCGGATAGGCCAGCGTCCGCGCCCGCTTCAGCAGCTCGCGCGGCAGCGCCGGGATCGGACGGGGCATGAACAGCCCCTTGTCGCCGGCCAGGCCCTGCAGCAGGGCCTGGGCGAGATCGACCTCCGCCGCCCGGTGGTTGGTGCTGTAGTAGCGAATGCCTACCTCGCCTTGGGCCGTTCGCGCGAGGCGCCGCCCACCGAGAAGGACGCCGGCACGCTGACGGCCGTCTCGCCGTCGCACGCCGCCAACGCCTGGTCCAGGTCCGCGATGATGTCGTCGGGATGCTCGGCGCCGACGCAGAGCCGCACCAGGTTGGGAGGGACGTCCGCCATGGCCCGCGCCTGCTCGCCCTGCTGCGCGTGCGTGGAGATCGCCGGGATCGTGGCGACCGACTTCACCCGTCCGAGGTCGGTGGCGCGCCAGATGCGCTGCAGCGCGTCGAACATGCACCGCGTGGTCTCCGGCCCGCCCTTCACGCGGAACGACATGAGGTGCCCGTACCGGTTGACCGGCTGGCCGTATTCGCGGTCGTGCTCGCTGTCCACCAGGACCAGATAGCGGCTCGCCAGGTCGTGGAGGCGGTGGCTGGGCAGCCCGAGGTAGTCCACCTGCTCGACAGCGGGGTGCTCAGCCAGGTGCTCGGCGACCTGCATCGTGTTGCGACTGAAGAGATCGATCTTCGAGCGGAGCGTACGGATGTCGTTCAGGGACAGGATCGCGTTCATCGGCGAGAGGTTCGGGCCGTAGTCGCGGTTCGGCATCTTCTTCAGGTACATCGCGAAATCGTCCTTCATCTCGTCGGGCCCGACGCGGCAGGTGAGTCCCTTGCGGGCGATGACCGCGCCGGCGATGGCGAACCCCGACGACGCGAGCGTCTTGGTGACCGACTGGACGACGATGTCCGCGCCGTGCATGAGCGGCCTCAAGAGTGCCGGCGTCGCCACGGTGCTGTCCACGATGAGGGGGACCCCGCGCGCGTGCGCCAGCTCGGCCACGGCGCGCACGTCGAAGAACGCCTGACCCGGATTGGACGGGATCTCGCCGTAGAGGAAGCGGGTGTTCTTGTCGATCTTCGCGTCCCATTCCGCGAGATCGGTCGGATCGAGGATCCACCGGCACTCGACGTTGCGCTCCCGCGCCAGACGGACGTTGAAGAACTGGAAGGTCCCGCCGTACACCTGGCACATCGAGACGAAGTTCATCGGCCGATGGGGCGAGCCCGGCTCCACGGCGACCAGCGGCTCGACGGCGCTGGCGATCGCCGCCATGCCGGAGGAGGTCGTGCAGCAAGAGGTCTCGCCGTCGAATCCGTAGCCCTCGAGCAGGGCCAGCACATTCTCGAGGTAGTAGAGGCTCGGGTTCGCGATGCGCGAATAGCACCAGGTCGGGATCTGGTAGGACAGGGCGGCTTCCATCTCGTCGGAGTCGCGGTAGCCCTGCGACGTGCTCATGAAGATCGGCTCGATGATCGATCCCTGATTGAAGTCGAGCGCCTCGGCCATGCTGTAGAGCCCGTGCACGGCGATCGTGTCGAAACGGCACTTGCGCATGGCGGCGATGTCGGCGGCGCGGCGGCGTGCGGCCTGCTCGGCGGCGGCGACGTAACGCTCGACACCGGCGGAGGCGGCCGGCGGCTCGGCGACGGCGACATGACGCTCCACTCCGGAGAAGACCTTTGCGTCGGCCATGATTCGACCCTCGAGCTGGGGTGACAACCGCCTGCGGCTCCACACGTGCCGCCGAACACTACGCCACGGTCGAAGGCACGGCCAGAAGCGTGCCGGGAGACGGTTGCGAAAGGCGACCCTTTCGGTGGCACTTGCTCGCCGGGCAGCCTGTCCGGGGCTAGGTTGGAGCGGGTTGTACACCTTCCACCTCCGAGAACCCGCCATGAACCGTCTGCTTCGTCTCCTGATCGTCCTCAGCGTGGTCCTGCTCGGCTGGGGCCGCGGCGCCCGCGCGCAGCTTCCCAGCAGCAACCCCTTCGCGGCGCCCAGCCCGTTGCTCTACCAGGCGCCGCCGTTCGACCGCATCCACAACACCGACTTCCAGCCGGCCATCGAAGAGGGGATGCGTCAGCAGCTCGCCGAGGTGGAGGCCATCATCCACGAAAGCGCCGCGCCGACGTTCGAGAACACGATCCTCCCGCTCGAGCGCTCGGGCCAGCTGCTCGGGAGGGTGCAGCGGGTCTTCGGAGGCCTCACCTCTTCGAACACGAACGACACCCTGCAGGCCATCCAGCGGGCCCTGGCGCCCAGAATGGCCGCGCACCGGGACGCCATCTCGCTCAACGACACCCTGTTCCAGCGGATCAAGTACCTCTACGACCGCAGCGCCAGCCTGGGTCTCGATTCGCTGCAGCGCCTGGTGGTCGAGCGGTACTACAAGGACTTCGTGCGCTCCGGCGCGAATCTCTCCCCGGCAGACAAGGACCGGCTCCGCGCCCTCAACCGGGAAATGGCGCAGATCGGCAACGAGTTCGGCCGTAAGGTGCTTGCGGGGACCCGTGCCGGCGGCGTGGTGGTGGACGACTCGTCTCAGCTCGACGGCCTGAGCGCGGACGACATCGCCGCCGCCGCGGCCGCCGCGCGGGCCAGGGGGATGACAGGCCACTGGCTGCTGCCGCTCCAGAACACGACGCAGCAGCCTGCGCAGGTGTCGCTCAAGAGCCGCGCGCTCCGGCAGCGGCTGTTCGAGGCCTCGATCCTCAGGAACGAGCACGGCGACAGCAACGACACCCGGCAGGTCATCCTGCGCCTCGCCCAGCTGCGGGCGGAGCGGGCGCGGCTCCTGGGCTACCCGACGTTCGCCGCTTACGGTCTCGAGGAGCAGATGGCCCGGACGCCGGAGAACGCGTTCGCCCTGATGACCCAGCTCGCCGGGCCGGCGGTGGCGAAGGCGCGCGGCGAGGCCGCGGACATGCAGACCCTCATCGACCAGCAGGGGGGCGGCTTCAAGCTCCAGCCGTGGGACTGGCAGTTCTACGCCGAGCAGGTCCGCTCGGCACGGTATGCGCTGGACGAAGAGCAGATCAAGCCGTACCTGGAGCTCGACAGCGTGCTCGTGAACGGGGTGTTCTACGCCGCCAACCGGCTCTACGGGCTGACGTTCAAGGAGCGGCACGACATCCCGGTCTATCAGCCCGACGTCAAGGTGTTCGAGGTGTTCGACGCCGACACGTCGCTGGGTCTGTTCTACGCCGACTACTTCAAGCGCGACAACAAGAACGGCGGCGCCTGGACCAGCGCTTTCTTGAGCCGTTCCCCGTTCTTCGGCACCCGGCCGGTGATCACCAACACCTGCAATTTCACCAAGCCCGCCGAGGGGCAGCCTGCGCTGCTGACGTGGGACAACGTGACGACGATGTTCCACGAGTTCGGCCACGCGTTGGCGGCGTTCATGAACACGGCGCCCTACCCGCGGCTCGCGGGGATGCCGCGCGACTTCGTCGAGGTCCCGTCGCAGTTCAACGAGCACTGGGCGCTGGACCGCGAGGTATTCGCGCACTACGCGCGCCATTACAGGACGGGCGAGCCGATGCCCGCCGATCTCGTGGCGAAGATCCGGCGCACGACGACCTTCGACGAGGGCTTCGCGACGACCGAGTACCTCGGGGCCGCGCTGCTCGACATGGCCTGGCACACGCTGGGGCCGAACGACCATCCGGCGGACGCGGACTCGTTCGAGACCGCGGCGCTGCGGAAGTACGACGTGGATTATCCGCTGGTGCCGCCGCGGTACCACTCGAGCTACTTCTCGCACATCTGGGGCGGCGGCTACTCGGCGGGCTACTACGCGTACATCTGGAGCGAGGTCCTCGACGACGACGCCTACGCCTGGTTCACGGAGCACGGCGGCCTGACGCGCGAGAACGGCCAGCGGTTCCGCGACCTGGTCCTCTCGCGGGGTGGGAGCGGCGACATGGCCACGATCTACCGCCAGTTCCGCGGCCGCGACCCGACGGTCGGGCCGCTGCTCGAGGATCGGGGGCTGGTGGCGGGGCCGCCATCTCCCTAGCCGGCTGACCGAACGAGAGTGGGGGCAAGTGCACCCGTGACGAAGAGCGGCGGGCCACACGGCCCGCGGTTCTCGTCCTGGGCCGTCAGTCGCTCGGAGGGCGAGCCACCAGATGTGGGCTCCGGCAGACGGCCGCCAGCACGGACAGGATGACGACGCCGGTCAGTGCGAACGCCGCGGAATAGCCGATCCGGGTCACGATCACTCCGAAGAGCGCCCCGCCGGCGCCGAGCCCGAAGTCGTAGGCGAGATTCCAGACGGCGCTCACCGACTCGAACTCCGCGCGCGGAACGACCGCGAACATCAGGGTGAGGCTCGCGTTCTGCGCGACGCCGAAGCCCGTCCCCACGAGGGTCGCGGCGGCCAGCAACGCGAGGCGCTGGTCCACGAAGGAGAGCCCGGCCACGCCCAGCCCAGTGCACACCACGCTCGGCCGCAGCAGGTCCAGCGAGGGGTGCCGATCCATCGCGCGCCCGGCCCACCACCTCGACACCGTGCTCGCGGCGCCGAACAGCAGCAGGGCCAGGGCGGCGAGGCTCCCCCGCCCCGCCGGCGCGGCGAGTGGCACGAACGTGACGACCACGCCGCCGGCCACCGCGGTCAGCATGAAGACGACGGACGGCAGCAGCAGCGCGGGCGACCGCAGGGCCGCAAGCACACCGGCGGCCGGCTCCATCTCAGGATGTTCCGCGGCCGGCCCCGGGAGCGCGATCAATCCGGCGAGCGCGGTGAAGGCGCCGGCGATGAAGACGGGCCCGTAGCCGAAGCGCGCGGCGAGCCAGAGGCCGAGCGGCAACGCCACGACGGCGGGCACGCCGGCCACGACGCCGTACAGGCCGAGGCCCTCGCCGCGGCGATCCGGCGGCACGAGCGAGGCCGTCAGCGCACTGCCCACCACGACGACGATGGCCAGGCCGATGCCCCTGAGCATGCAGATGAGCGCGATCGCCGCCAGGCTCGTGGAGGCGCCCAGGGCGAGCGACGGCACGCCCAGGAGCACCAGGCCGGCGCCGAACACGAAGCGGCCGCCGAACGCGGCCACGAGGCGCGGCGTGGCCAGCTCGGTCAGCGTCGTGGCGAAGAACAGGGCGCCCGTCGCCATGCCGGCGCCGAAGCCGCCCGCGCCCGACGTCGCCGCGTACTGCGGCACCACCGACAACAGGAGATAGAAGCTCGTCAGCGCCGCGAACGTGGACGCGAAGACGAGCGCGAGCGGCCGAGAGACCAGCCGCGCCGCGCCGCCGTGTCGGTTCACCGTTCCAGCGCTTCGTTCATGACCCTGACAATCGAACAGGAGGGGTTCGGGTACGCAAAACCGTCCGCCGGCTCCCGGGACCCGGGAGCCTGGTTAACATTTCGTGCCTTGAAGACCTCCGTCGCGCTGGTGACCTGCGCCGAGTACCCGGATCTGTGTGACGACGACCGGCTGCTCATCCCTGCCTTCGAGCGGCGCGGCTGCCGCGCGGAACCGGTGTTGTGGGACGATCAGGCTCGGCGCTGGGGGGATTACGACGCGGTGGTGCCCCGCTCGACCTGGGACTACCATCGCCGCCTGCCGGAGTTCCTGGGCTGGCTGGACCGGCTCGAACGCGAGTCGGTGCCGGTGTGGAACCGGATGCCGACGCTGCGGTGGAACACCAACAAGCGCTACCTCCGGGACCTGGAGGCGGCGGGGATCCCGGTGACGCCGACCGTGTGGGTCGCGAAGGGCTCCGCCGTCACGTTGCGCGAGCTGATGCAGTCGGTCGGGTCCGACGCCCTGGTCGTCAAGCCGGCCGTGTCGGCGAGCGCGTTCGAGACGTGGCGGACCGACCGCGCGCGCGCGACCGAGGATGAGGCGCGCTTCTCGCGGATGGTCGCGCAGCGCGACCTGATGGTCCAGCCGTTCCTGCCCGTGTTCGAGACCGACGGCGAGATCTCTCACGTCTTCCTCGACGGCGCCTTCTCGCACGCCGTGCGCAAGCGCCCGCGACGGGGCGATTTCCGAGTCCAGGAGGAGCACGGAGGCACGGCGGAGCGCACGGAGACATCCGCCGACCTCGTGCGCCAGGCCGCCCGGGCGCTGGCCGCCGCGCCCGAGCCGACGCTCTATGCCCGCGTGGACGGCGTCGTGATCAATGGAGGGCTGGTCGTCACGGAGCTCGAGCTGGTCGAGCCGCGGCTCTACTTCGGCTGGGAACCCGGGGCGGCCGACCGCTTCGCGGACCGGCTGCTCGCCCTCAGGTGACCACCACGGAGTTGTCGCTGCCGTACGGGTTGGGAACGTACTTGTCGGCCGAGGCATCGTTGACCCAATGCATCCCGTCGACCAGGTAGCGGAAGCCGTACTCGTGCCCGGACCGCAGCTCCACTCCCACCCGCCAGGTCCCCTCCTCCGTCCGCCGCATCGCCTTCGACGGCAGCCAGCCGGTGAAGTCGCCGACCAGATGCACGGTATCGGCCTCCGGGCGCTGGAGGAGGAAGGTCACGCGAAGATGGCTGTGTCTGGGTGCTCGTCGCTTGGTGATCATGCCGGATCCGCTAGAACCTCGCGCGCGCTGGAGGGATCGCCGTCCGCGACGCTTCCGCCGGGCCGGCAAGGGTCGCCGCGCCGGCCAATGCAGGCTGCTGGCTCTGCACGGTCGGTGCGCCGGTGAACACGTGCGCATCGAGCCACTCCGCGAACTGGCGGTCCAGATCCTCCGCGGCGGTTTCGCCGACTTGTGGGCTGACCACCCATCGTTTGCCCGCGAGCATCAGATACCAGCTGGCTGGCATTTCGATCTGGTGGCGCTTCTCGTCGGCGGGTTGCGCCTCATACGAGACGAAATGGAAGGACTGTCCTCGATGGACGAGGCGGTGCTGCTGTGTTTTGTAGCTGCTCACGAGTGCCTCTGTGGACCGGACTGAAGGAAAGGAGTGGTAGGTGCCCGGTCCGATGGGACACCGCAATCTACCCGGCTCGGAGCGATTGCGCTGGAACGGGTTTGGCGTGCCGGGCCCGGTCGCCTTGAAGTGTCAATATAGAAAGGCCCGGGACGAGCCCGGGCCTTTCCGTCATCGAAGCGCCTGTCTTACTGGCAGGTGGGCGCGCCTTCCGCCTCGCCCGCAACCGGCGGCGTCACGGCGCCCACGTAGATCCCGCAGGTCTTCGTGGTCGCGTTGTTCTTCGACGTCGCGGTCCAGCCCGTCCCCGTCGCCGTCCCGATCGTCACCGTGTTCCCGGCGGACACGCCGTAGCTCAGGTTGGTGGTGACGCTGGCGTAGGTGACGTTGTCGGAGAAGTACGCTTCCTGCGCGGTGATCAGGTTGCGCAGATCGGCCTTCATCGACGCGATGTACGCCTTCTCCTTCGTGTTCGCGAACTTCGGGATCGCAATGGAGGCCAGAATGCCGATGATGACCACCACGATCAGCAGCTCGATCAGGGTGAAACCTCTCGTGCTGCGCATAGACTCTCCTGGAAGATGACGAACGGGACTAGGGTCGCGACTTGCTCTGGCCTAGAACAAGCGCAAGTAGGGTGCCCACCGTGTCAGCACGTGCTAACGCAATGGCACATCCATAGTTAGAAACCAATGAGGTTCTAAGGCGCGGACCAAAATCGTGCCGCAACGCGGCATTCCGCAGCGCTCACCGTTGGGAAATGCTGCAACTCCTGGTCAGGCAGGCCTGCCCTGCGACCGCCCCATCAACCGAGTGCCTCCGACGCTTCAGGCGACACTTCCCCGGTCATTCGGTGGTGTCACGTGGGCGATCGCGCCATCGCCATAGGATCGCAGCACCTGCGAGACGACGATGTGGTAGCCCTTGTACCACCGCGCATACTGCCGCTTGGCTTCCCGATGCACGGGGTGTGCGGAGAACGTGGCAAGGGTGTCGAGGCTGTCCCAGTAGTAGGTAGCGTTCCTTCTGCCGCCGTCGGCGGTCTGCCAGGAGTCGACCCCAAGAAATCCCGGAAGGGATCTGGCAACGCCGTCGATGATCGCGTTGAGCCGATGGAACTCTGCGTCGTAGACGCCCGGCTCCCAGATAAATGCAGCACTGTACATTTGGAGAGACCTCAGCTTGGGATGCCTGACGAAGATAGAGTAGTCCCTGCTCAAATTCACTGACGCGATGCGCCAGGTGCTCATGGATGAGGCCGCGCCGAAGTCATGAGGATCGTGGGCGGCACTTTCAGGGGCCGTGACCTCGTCTCCCCGAACGATTTCCGTGTGCGCCCGACCGCGGAGACCGTGCGTGCGGCGCTGCTCGATGCGCTCGCCGACGAGATCAAGGTTGCGCGCGTCCTCGACCTCTTTGCGGGCACGGGAGCGCTGGGGCTCGAGGCCCTCTCGCGCGGAGCACGCAGCGCGGACTTCGTCGAGTTCCGGCCATCGAGCCTCCACGCGCTCAAGGCGAACGTCGTGGCCCTCGGCCTCAAGGCGCAGGCCCGCATCTTCAAGCGCGATGCCGTCCCGTTCGCCGAGGCGCTCGGCGCGGACGACTACGACGTCGCCTTCGCCGATCCGCCATACGGTTCGAAGATCCTCGATCGCGTGATCGCGGCATGGCACCGGAGCCGCTTCGCGCGGGTCTTCGCGGTCGAGCACGACCCCGCGCACGACCTCCCGGCCGGCGAGCGCCGGCTGGTCTTCCCCGAGGCCGCCGTCACGATCTACCGCGTCTGAACCACAGCGCGCGCTGCCGAGTCTCGGCGGGTAGACTCTTGAGGCAGACGGCTTCGGCTGCAGCGCTACGGAGGAACTGACGTGCCACGTCGCAGAATCCTCTTCTGGATCCTCGCCCTTGCGGCCAGCGGCTATGCGGCGTTGCGGACCGGAGTATTCGCGCCAGCGACGCCGAGCGTGCGGCCACCGGGGGCCGCGCTCGAGGTTCCGGCGCCCTCAGACCCGAACGCGCCCACTCTTCGCGTCCTCTTCATCGGCAACAGCTTGACCTATGCCGGGGACCTCCCCGCGATGATCCAGGGCCTGGCGCGCACAGCGGGCGTCAACCTCCTGTACGAGCAACACACCCCGGGCGGAGCGCGCCTCCTGAACCACGCCGCCGACCCGCAGGTGCGTGCGCTCCTCGCCCGCGGCGGATGGGACGCGGTGGTCCTGCAGGAACAGTCGCAGTGGCCCGCCTTCTCCGACGAACAGGTGCGCAGCGGGATCGAGCCGTACGCCACCGCGCTCGCCACCGAGGCCCGCACGGCAAGCCCATCGGTCCGGCTCCTGCTGTACGAGACTCCGGCGCGGCAGGGCGGCGACCCACAGAACGCCTCCGCCTACCCCGAGCTGGCCACGTACGAGGGGATGCAGCTTCGGATCGACCGGACCTATGAGCGCCTGGCGACACTGCTGCGGGGAACGGTGGTGCCGGCGGGCGTGGCGTGGCGCCTCGCACGACGCGAGCACCCGGAGATCGATCTGTACGCCGACCCCGTGCACCCCGGACCCGTCGGCGCGTACCTCATCGCGTGCGTCTTCCACGCCACGCTCCTGGAGCGGTCCCCCGTGGGCTCCCCCTATACGGCGGGCCTCGAGCCAGCAGTGGCCGCCGCGCTGCAGGCGATCGCGTGGCGTGCCGCGAGCGAGGAGGGGCGTGGACCGTGAAGGCCGCCGCGATCGTGGAGCTTGCGGGAGCCGCCGCGCGATGACCCTGGTCTCGATGGCCGGTGTCGCGGTGCGCTTCGGAGAGCGGGAGCTGCTGCGGGACGTGAGCTTCCTCGTGGACCGCGGCGAGCGCTGGGGCATCCTGGGGCGCAACGGCTCCGGGAAGACGACGCTCTTCAACCTGATCCGCGGGGACCTGGCCCCCTCGAGCGGCACCGTGGTGCGTGCCGCCGGGCTGCGCATCACGGTGATGGACCAGTACCGGGATTTCGGCGACGCGGCGACGGTGTGGGAGGCGGCCGCGGGCGCCTTCG
The DNA here is from genome assembly GCA_963835535.1 of uncultured Gemmatimonadales bacterium. GTDB lineage: Bacteria > Gemmatimonadota > Gemmatimonadetes > Gemmatimonadales > JACORV01 > Fen-1245. Next base: position 688,907 of record CAWIFL010000005.1, on the reverse strand, counting down.
CCGACCTGTTCGCGCTCGAGCACTCGCTCGCCGAGCAAGCCACGGCAATGGCCGAGGCCGGGGACACCGTGACGCCGGCGATGTTGGAGCGGTACGACCGCGACCTGCACCGGTTCGAGCGCGAGGGTGGTTACCAGGCTGCGGCGCGGGTGGATGCCGTCCTGCACGGTCTCGGCTTCGACCCCGACGCCGCGCGCGCGTGCCCGCTCGCGACCCTGAGCGGCGGCGAGCGCGGCCGAGTGGCCCTGGCCCGCCAGCTCGCGGCCCCGGTCGACCTGCTGCTCCTCGACGAGCCCACCAACCACCTCGACCTCGAGACCACCTTGTGGCTCGAGGGCTATCTGCGCGACCTCGACGCGGCCGTCCTCCTCATCACGCACGACCGAGCGCTCCTCGAGGCGTTCGCCGATCACATCCTGCACCTCGAGGGGCGCACAGCGACCGCTTATGCCTCGGGCTACTCGGCCTTCGTCACCCAGCGCGCCGAGCGCCGGCTCGCCGCGCAGCGCGCGTACAAGCAACAGGCGTCGAAGATCGCGAAGGAGGAGGACTACATCCGCCGGAACATCGCCGGGCAGAACAGCCGCCAGGCGGTGGGGCGGCAGAAGCGGCTGGCGCGTCTGCCGCGGCTCGGGCCGCCGCCGGGCGAGGACGACGTGATGGCCGTCCGACTCGAGGCGCGCGAGCGCGGCGGCGACCAGGTGCTGGTCGCGGAAGGGGTGCGCATGGCCTTCGGCCCGCGGGTGCTGCTGGACGGCTTCGGCGCGAGCCTGCGGCGCGGCGAGGTGGTGGGGCTGGTCGGGGCCAACGGTGCCGGCAAGTCCACGCTCCTCAAGGTGTTCACGGGGGAGCACGCCCCCGAAGCGGGCACGGTGCGCCTCCCCGATTCGGTCACGCTCGCGCACTACCGCCAGGACCTCGCACAGGTGCCCGAGGAGAAGACGCTGTTCGACGCGATCGCGGATCGGCGCACCCGCTGGACGCGCGGGCAGGTGCAGGGCCATCTCGGGCGCTACGGGTTCTCGGGAGACTCGGTGCTGCGGCGGTGCGGGACGCTCTCGGGTGGCGAGCGGGCCCGGATGGCGCTCGCGCTGATGGAGCTCGAGGGCGCCAACCTGCTCGCCTTCGACGAACCGACCAATCACCTGGACGTCGAGTCCATCGAAGCGCTCGAGGAGGCGATCGAGGCGTTCGACGGCACCGTGATCCTGGTGAGCCACGATCGTGCCCTGCTGCGGGCGCTGACGACGCGCGTCTGGGTGCTGCACGGCGGCCACATCACCGACTACCCCGGCACGTTCGCAGAGTGGGAGGCGGTCAGCGCCGAGCGCACGCACGCCGCGCGCGTCGCCGCGCGGGAGGAGGAGGCCTTACGGAGGGTGAAGGAACAGCGCCAGATGCGCCGCGGGCAGGACACGCGCAAGCGCGAGGAATCGGTGCGGCGCTCGGCGCGCCGCGCCCTCGAAGAGGCCGAGGCGGAGGTGACCCGGGCCGACGCCGAAGTGCAGCGGCTCCAGGCGGCGCTGGCGGACCCTGAGCTCTATCTCACCGGCGACGGGGTGCGACGGGCGGCGGCGCTCGGCAAGGACCTGGAGGCGGCGCAGCGGGCCCTCGAGGCGGCGTTCGCGGCCTGGGGGGCCCTGAGCGGAGAAGCGTAGCTCAGTCGGAGACCTGCGCCGGCTGCCGACTACGACGGACAGTTCAATGCGCGCGACAGCTGCGGCAACGAGCCCCGCATCTGCGGGATATTGGTCAGCAACTGGCTCGCCATGTCCGGATTCGAGGCCGCGCCGCCCCGGAGGTTCGGCTCCGCCTGATTCAGGAGGTCCCCCGCCGCCGCCACCGAAGCGCAGGCCGCCGCCCTGACGGCCGGGTCCTTCTCGGCGTCGCGCGCCTTCGACTCTGCATCCGTCACCGCCACACTGGCGCGCGACATCTGCGCCATGCCGCGGTAGAACATCACGGTCTGGAGCTCCTGTCCGCTCGCCCCCTGTTGCGCCAGCCCTAAGAGCGAATCGGCTCGCGCAAAGTCCTGCGCCCGCAACGCCGCCGCGGCGTCGCGTTGGAATGGGTTGGAGGCGGAAAGCCGATGAGTCATTTCGGGGGCCACCTGGTAGTTCACCGGCTGCGTGATCAACACCCGCACGGCGTGTCCCTGCACCAGGCCCGGTCTGAACGTGCTGGCGAGGATGGCTTCCCGCGTCGGCGCCTCGAATCCTGGATGCGAACTCGAGATGATCCGAACGGACCCTGTATCCACATGCCCGGTCGTATCCACGATGAACTCGACCAGGGCTCGACCCCCCACCCCCGCCGCACGGAGGCTGTCAGGGTATCTCGGCGCCGGCCCGCCAAGGCGTTCCGGCCGCTCCGTCACATCCTCTTCCCGGTAGACGCCGGCAGGGAGCTCGCGCGGCGCCTGCCTCGGCCCTGGCTGCTGCATGGGCACGGCTGCCGGCTGCGTCGGCGCCGGCGCTGTCTGCGGCGCAGGTGCCGCCGGTTGCGCAGGCGCGGGGGCCGGATGCGGTGTCATGCAGGCGGCCGCGACGCCCAGCGCTGCGATGCAGGTCGCGAGGGCAGCACGTACGATCGGGTTCTTCGGCCTGGGGGTGGTCATGGCGAGGATCCTCCTCTCCAGCAACGAAGGCGTTTCAGCGAACGCCGTCGCGGCCAGCAGTGGCTGCCGGGTGCGGCGGGCTCCCACGCGCAACAGCAACCCGCCGTAAGCCTGCGCCTCGGCACCCGCGCGCATGACGCGACGGTCGCAGTCGGTCTCAACGGCGAGCTGCAAGCGGTGAACCTGCCACCAGAGCGGCAGATTCCACGGCGCCAGCACGAGCGCCACCGTGGCGCCCAGGAGAAGATCGGGGTCTCGTGCCCGGCAATGCTCCTTCTCGTGCTCGAGCATCAGGGAACGAGCGAGCGGCTCCGCTGACAGCGCCCAATCCGGCAGCACGATCGTGAGGCCGCCCAGCCGCACGACGGCCGGCCCGATATCAGGCGCAACCAGAACCCGCGTCCCATCCACGACCACCGCGCGCCAGTCGCGCGCTCGGTGGCGCAGGCCGATGCCGGAGCGCAGCAGGCGGAATACGAGCACGAGCGATGTAGCGCACCACAGCAGCAGGAGCGGCCGGTTCACGGTCGCGAGCAAGGCACTGACCTTGCTCAACGCCACCGTGCCCGCGCCCGAAGGCACCCCGCGCACCGGCGCGACGGAGGCAACGGCGTTGAGGGGATGCTCCATTCGCGGTGCGGGCGCTCGAGACGGCGGGGCCGGCGGCCGCATCAGGACGGCAAGAGGCACGAGTAGAGAGGCCAGAATCGCGACCGTCCAGACGTAGCGCCGCGGCCACCACCACAGGCTGGCGACCCGCTCCAGCGCGTGGGCCGCGAAGCCGAGGAGGAGGCCCAGCGCCAACGCGTAGATCATCCAGACCGCGATCATGGTCGTGGTCCTTTCCTGCGTGCGTCGAGGAGTTGACGCAGGCGGCGCAGCTCGCTCCTGGAAAGGTCGCGGTCCCGCACCAGCTCCGTGAGCAGGAGCTCCGGCGAACCGCTGAAGAACCGCTTGACGAGCTGTTGCACGGCGCCACGGCGCGCCGCCCGCTCCGGGACCAGCGCGTAGTAGCGGTGCGCTCGTCCCTCTCCCTCGTGCCGCACGTGTCCCTTGGCTTCCAGGATCCGCAGGACGGTGAGCACGGTGGTGTAGGCAAGCTCGTCATCCAGGGCGGCGCGTACCTCCGCGACCGTCCCAGAGCCGCGCTCCCAGAGGACCGACATGACGTCGAGCTCACGATCCGTCAGGGCGACACGCACCGGGCCTCCGTCTACTAAGTGGTTAGTAGATGTTAGGGGCCGTCCGGCACTTTGTCAACTATGGCATTAGTAGCAACCGCGGGAACGCCGCTCAAGGAAGCCGGCATGCCGGGGGCGGTCGGGTGTCGGCGAGCTGGCGGCCCTAAACGCTGTGGGGGACGAGGAACACGGCGAGCATGAACGCCGTAGCGAACACGATGACCCAACGGGAGCCCCGCCAGCGCCGCGCGCCCGCGACCACGGCCGCTGCCCACCCGATCCACATCAGCAGGGTCTTGTTGTCGGTGAGGTCCCAGCCAAGAGGAACGCCAGTCCAGAAGGCGCCGAACGCGTATTTCTGGGCGACGGGACCCAGCATGAACCCGCCGAGCGTGAGCGCGGCCAGGGTAATGACCGCGAGACTCCGGTGCTCTGGGGCGCCCACCGCCGCCGCGAGGCCGGCGCGCAGACCGACCAGCATCGCCAGGAACATCACCGCTATGTGGGGAATGAGGACGTCGGCCGGCATCTGGCCGTGATAGCGCAGGATCACCGTTTCGCCGGCCGTGGACGGGATGCGGACGGGCTCGGCGCCAACCCTCAACTCGACGTAGTACTCGACCCGGCCACCAGGCGGAAGGCCCGGCAGCACCGCGGCCAACTCGCCACCCTCGGACTGCAGCGGGAGTGCTTCGAACGGGCCGCCGGCACGAAAACGCCGCCAGTACAACGTGCCACTCACGCGGGCATCTCGGGCCGGCACGGTCACCCGTGCGGTGAACACGGTCGAGCTACTCCGGGGCAGCGAGACGGGCATCGCAGCGCGCCCGAGCGCGACCTCCGTTCGGTACGGATAGGACGGCCCGCTACGCCACTGCCAACCCAGCGCGGCCACCGTCAGCGCAAGAGCGACGATCCACAGCTTAGAGCTTCGTGCCACCCCGCGCTCATCGGCACTGCTCACACGGAGTACCAGCCGTGGGTGAACGCCCACGCGAGAGCCAGCGCGGTCACTGACACGTAGGCCGCCATGGCAGCCCTGCGCGCCGCGATTCGAAGCTGATCCGAGCCGGACCGAAACAGCCGGCCGCGCGGCGCGCCGTGGCCGATGGAGGCAACGGGATAGAATCCGAAGACGGCCATCGCGACCACCGCATACGGCGACGAGAACGCGAAGCGCGTCGCCAGTTGGGTCAGGAGCGCCACCACGGGGCCGACCATCCAGCCGAACACCACCGCGTCCTTGGGTCGCCAGAGCAGAGCGTTGCGCGCCGCAAGCAGCCTGACGTTCCCGAGCGCGAAGACGAGGAAGACTGCGCCGAGTGGCCGCCAGACGAGCCACAGGATCGCCAAGCCGATCAGGTAGAAGACGATCTTCACGCCTGCGGAGGAGGCCGCCGCGTTGTCCGCAGTCACACGCCAGAGGCGAGCACCTGCGGGCACAGGAGAAGGAAGAGAACTGTGCGGTACAGAGAGACCACGGCGAGACAACTCGGCGCGAATCGCCTCGAAATACCCGGCTGCTTCATAGGCCGTTGGGCCAAGGGCGAACTGCTGGAGCAGGAACTCGTCACTCCACTGGCTACACTCCTTGACGAAGTCAGCAAGGGACTTCATGGCGTGCGCCTTTGAAGCGCGCCTGTGGGCCGAGCGGATTGACGCATCCGATCCGAGCCATACGCGCGGCGTGTGCCCCGGGGCATCAGGCTCCGGGCAACTGCAGGTCGGCGTAGTTCTTGTCCCAGACCGCCTGCTGCGCCGGCGTGAGCACGGCGCGCATGTCGGCGTCCATCATGCGCCCGAGTTTCCTCCGCTGCGCGCGGGTGGCCGAGTCCGGCGTCACGCCGGGGATCCTGGCCGGCATCCCGGCGCGGTAGGCGGCCTGGATGGAATCAATCCGGGCCTGCTGGACGGGCGTCAGCGTAATCCCGTTCAGGAGCATCTGCATCCGGTGCTGGGCGTAGCCGCCGTCGGCGGGCGGCCCTTGCGGGCTCTGCGCGATAGCCGGGGCCGCCGCAAGCGCCATCAGGATGGCGACCATCAAGGTGTGGCGTGACCTCATTAGTCCCTCCGGGTGCCTGTGCATGGCGCGTGCGTCGTCTCTCTCGCCTCAAGGCAAGGACGCATCCACTTCCGCTGCGCGGCCCGCCCGCGCGCATCCACATACCATGCACACGTTACCGCGCAGGCGTTAGTCACACGTCAGAGCGGCCGGCGTGCAGCTCAGTACCGCAGCTTCGTCGGGGACGGGACGCCGGCTCTGAGTTGGCTCAAGCAAGGGATCGAGGCGCGTGGCGGCGGAATGCCGTACGTCGCACTCGCTGCCGTTTGTACGGGGCTTCGAAAGGACCCGCGCTTCATGGAACTGTGGCGGCGCACGGGCCTGCCACTGCCTGGCATCAGCTAGCGCTGTATCCGCAGTAGCGGCGCAGTCCCCAATCCGGGACGGGCGGCTCCCGCGCCGGGGGGCGCCCCCAGCAGTTCGATCGCATAGGCCGTGCTGCCCGCGAGAGTGTCCGCCATCGTCATGCCCTGGTTGTAGGCGGTGGCGGCCCGCCACATGTCGCCGTGGTAGCGCTTCCGGAGTTGCGCCAGGTACGCGAACCCCAGGTCCAGGTTGACGTCAGGTTCGAAGAGCCGGCCGATCGTGATACCGGGCTGCAGATCCCGCGCGGTGGTCGGCTTGATCTGGGTGAGCCCGATCTCCCCTGCACCGCCGAGCATGTTCCCCAGGAAACTCGACTCGCGCTTGACGAGGCGAAACGCGACCCGCTGGTCGAGCCCGTGCCGAGACGCGGCACGGATGATCTGCCGGGCGAGTGCGACGTCGATGTGGTAGCGGTGGGCCCACGCGATCGCGACGTGGTTGGCGGCGCGCAATTGACTGAGCGGAACCGGTGGTGCGTACAGCGGTGCTGCCGATGCGCCCGTAAGGGCGAACGCCAGGATGATGCTTCGCAACTGGTAGAAGCTCCTTTCGTGGGTCCGGTGACTGCATCCTGTTTCATGCCACTTCGCAGTCGGCCCGGAACTGCTTCCCCTCGGCTGCGGGGGCGTCCAGGCATCGCGCCAGGAACTGCCCACCCCCCAGTCCGAGCACACAGGCAACCGCCATCCCGAACCGGGATGGTCACGGAAGGTGTGCTGCATGTCGCGGGGAACGGTCTAAAGATCGACAGGGCGACGCGCGGGCGCCAGCGGCATTCCTAATCCCCATCGGCGCAAGGACTTGTCCATGGGCACTCGCTCCGCCCGCGCTCTCGAAGGCTCGACGCCCGCCTCACGGCGCCGTCGATGCCCTCAGGCCCGCTACCGCGGGAACGCGATCTTGAGCCAGGGCTCCGAGGTGTAGATGCAGCGCCCGTTGTGCCCGCACCCGGTGACGACGACGACCTGATGATGCCCGCCGAGTCGCTCGTTCACGTACTTCGCGTACGCCTGGCCCCGCGCCTGCCTGGTGGGGCCCTGCGCCATCGCCGCGCACGAGCCGTCGAAGCCGCTGAGCGGCAGGATGTCGTCCTCACCGAGGAAGTAGGTGACGGGGCGCGAGACCAGTTGCCGCGTCAACTGTGAGTCCGGGATGGCGGCGGTGTAGCCGGTCCGGTTCTTGAACCCGTACGGCCACTGGTCGTAGATCGTGCAGCCGCGCCCATCTCGCAGGGAGCGGAACGCGGGGGTATTGGTGTCGATCGCGGGCACGAACCCCGGCGCTCCCGCTTGGAGCGGCCAGGCGGCCGGACCGGTGGGCCGCTCGTCGGTGGGCCAGGCGTAGCTCGACGGGTTGGCCACCACGAACTGCACCGGAACGCCGAGCGCATCGTAGACCTTGCTCGACATCCCATAGCGGTTCGCGACCTGGCCGCCCGCCGAATGGCCCGTGACGACGATCCCCTGCAGGTTCGGGAATACGTCGCGGCGTGCCACCTTGCGCAGGATCTCGTCGAGGAAGTCGAACGAGGTCACAGCCGGGTGACTGAGCGAGGGGCCGCCGGACCGCCAGGTATCGCAGTTCCAGCTGATCTCGTTCTCGGCGAGGGTATCGCGGCATTCTCTGCCGTCGTTGGAGGCCATGCGCGGGGAGATGACGAGCGCGGTCTGGAGCGCGCCCGCCAGAAACGCTCCGGCCATGACGGAGCGGTAGTAGTTGTCCGCGTCCCGGCCGGCGCCGTGCACCACGATCACGACGCGGGTGATGGCTTCGTTCCGCGTGTCCAGCGGGAAGCTGCGGTACACCAGCGACCGCCCGGGGCCTCCGCCGACCGTGACCCACTCCGTACACTCGGGAGTGGCGGTCGCGCACGGGGTCGCGCGCTGGGCGGCGGGGGCGTAGGCGACCGCGACGGACGCGAGAAGGGGGAGCAGCTGGCGGATCACCGTGACGGCCTCGCGGAGAGGGTTGGGCAGCTAGTATGCCGCCGGTCTTCCGGCTGGTAAAGGGCCGGCGGATACCACGGGAAGCGGATCGGGTTTCCTCAACCTCGCGGCCACCTCACGCTCACGCCCTATCGTCCACACATTTGACCTGCTGTAGCCTCCGCCCCTTGGGCACGCCGGATTACGGCGAACCGGCGGCGGGTGTGGTGTTCGAGCGTGGCAACCGGGGAGGCCCCATGAGCTGGAAATCGTCACGCAGGATTGCGGGTCTGATGTGGCCGTCGTTGGCGATGGCTGCTGTCGCCGTCTCGTTGGCTGCGACCGACGCTCCGTTGGTGGCGCAGACGCATGGCGATTCCGTCTGGGTCAACACGCGGAGCGGCGTGTACCACTGCCCGGGCTCGCACTCGTATGGCACGAGCAAGCACGGGCAGTACATGCCCGAAGCGACGGCCGTCAGTCGCAGCTTCAGACCTGCCAAGGGCAGGAGCTGTGCTGCGCGCGCGGCCCGGCACGCTGCGCCGGCGGCGGGTCACGAGGGTGAGGTGTGGGTCGATGCTACGAGCCACGTCTACCTCTGTCCCGGCACCAGCGGGTTCGGAAGAGGCAACGCAGGGACCTATATGACCGAGCAAGCCGCTCTGGCCGCGGGCAATCGCCCGTCCAAGGGCCGCCGGTGCCAATGAGGGAGCCGCCGGGAGACCGGCCAGCCGGGCCACTATCTTCGGGCATCCCGCCCAGGAGCCGTCCGATGCGCGTACGTGCCTTTCGCTGCGGAGTTACCCTCGCCCTCTGCCTCGCGGTGGTCGCCCCGGCGGCGCGGGCCCAGGCGGCCGCGTCCGCCACGCCGCGCGGCATCGTCCTCGGGGACCTCACCTGGATGGAGGCCGAGAAGGTCCTCACGCCCGACGCGGTGATCGTGATCCCGCTCGGCGCCGAGTCCAAGGAGCACGGCCCGCACCTGCGGCTCGACAACGACTTCAGGCTCGCCACGTACTTCCGTGACCGCATCCTGGCCGCGTCCAACGTGATCGTGGCGCCGACGATCAACTACAACTTCTATCCGGCCTTCGTGGACTACCCGGGCTCCACGCACCTGCGGTTCGAGACGGCGCGCGACCTGATCGTGGACATCGTGCACAGCCTCGCGCACTACGGGCCGCGGAAGTTCTACGTGCTGAACACCGGCGTCTCCACGCTGCGCCCCCTCGAGGCCGCCGCGGCCATCCTGCGCGCCGAGGGGATCCAGTTCACCTACACGGACATCCTGCATGTTGGAGAGGCGGCCGAGGCGAGCGTGCGGCAGGAGGCGCGCGGCACCCACGCCGATGAGATCGAGACCTCGATGATGCTCTACATGTATCCGGACCGCGTGGACATGGCCAAGGCGGTCAAGGACGACGACCCGCAGGGCAAAGGGCCGCTCTCGCGCCGGCCGGGCGTTCCGGGGACGACCTACTCGCCGAGTGGGGTCTGGGGTGACGCCACGCTCGCCACGCGCGAGAAGGGGCGGGTCGTGGTGGAGGCGATGGTGGCCGGGATGCTGCGCGAGATCGAGGCCCTGAGGGCGCTGCCGGAGTAGCTGGAAAACCTGGGGGGTGCCTATATGAAACGCACGATTGCCACGCTGGTCGCCGCGGGGGTCATCCTCGCCGTCGCCGCCTGCCGCCAGGCGTCGCAGAGCAACCCCCTGGACGGGGCGTACCGTTTCGAACAGAACGGCTGGATCTACGTGCATCTCGAAGGCGCGCCGGACCGCCTGGGCTTCCAGCACGGCGCCCTGCTGGCGCCGGAGATTGCCGACCTGCTGCGGGTGGTGAAGCCGTTCCTGCAGGAGACCACCAGGCGTGATTGGGCCTTCTACCGGGACGCGGCCGAGCGCATCCTGTGGCCCAAGATCGACAGCGAATACCAGGCGGAGCTTGACGGCATCGTCGCGGGGGCGCGGTCCAAGGGGGTGACGCTCGATCGCTGGGACGTCGTCGCTCTCAACGCGCTCGAAGAGCTGCCTTCCTACTACGTACCATGGCTGGAGAAGCAGCAGGGCCGCTCGCCGTCCACCAAGGCTCCGGGCAATTGCAGCGCGTTCGTCGCGACGGGCAGCTACACGGCCGATCGCCGGATCGTCATGGGCCACAACGCCTGGACCAACTACGTCACGGGCGAGCGGTGGAACATCATCTTCGACCTCAAGCCGCAGCGCGGCTTCCGCATCATCATGGACGGACTGCCCGGCGTCATCGTGAGCGACGACGATTTCGGCCTCAACTCGGACGGCCTGTTGGTGACCGAGACGACGATCACCGGGTTCCAGGGGTTCGACACGGCCGGCACGCCGGAGTTCGTCCGGGCGCGGAAGGCGTTGCAGTACGGCGGCAGCATCGACGACTACGTGCGCATCATGCGCGAGCGGAACAACGGCGGTTACGCCAACGACTGGCTCCTGGGCGACAACAAGACCGGCGAGATCGCGCTGTTCGAGCTGGGGCTGAAGGAGTGGAGCCTGCGCCGCACGGCCGACGGGTACTTCGTCGGCTCCAACTTCCCGGTCGATCCGAAGCTCACGGCGGCCGAGACCGACTTCGACGCGCACAACCCCGCGAGCTCCCCGAACGCGCGCCACGGGCGCTGGGAACAGCTCATGGCGGAGAACAAGGGCAGGATCGACGCCGCGGTCGGCAGGCGGATGGAAGCGGATGCCTACGACGCGTTCGAGAAGCGGCAGGGCCCGACCGAGCGCTCGCTGTGCGGGATGACCGACGACTCGCCGCGCGGCATCCCCGAGTGGGACTGGGGCAAGTACTTCCCGGGCGGCACCGTGCAAGCGAAGGTCACCGACGCCCGGATGGCGTCGCGGATGGAGCTGTCTGCCGCGATGGGGCATCCATGCGCGCCCGACTTCCGGGCGGAGCCGTTCCTCGCGGCGCATGCGGAGTACGGGTGGATGAGAGGGCTGCTGCGCGACATGCAGACGCAGCCGTGGACGCTCTTCTCGAGCGGGATGAAGCAGCCGCTGACTCCTTGATCAGCGGAGCAGGCGGCAAACGTGCCCTAACGATCCGGCGCTGAAACCGCCGGTTACTGCGCCCGGGGCTCAGGATGTGGTCACAGGCAACGGTGTATTCCGTCCTCCTCTGAGTCTTCGCCACAGCGTTCGAATGGCTCTGTATGTCACCCACCCAAGAAACCCTGCCACACACAGCAGGCCAAGGAGCTTCCACTTCACCTGACTGGCGAGTTGGAGATAAGGTCGCAGTCGATCGAATGAGGTCCACTCCTCCCGGATTCTTCCGTCGACGATGCGCCAAACGGTGATGCCACGCGCTTCGATCCTGGCACCTGTGGGAGGCAATCCACCATATCCGGAACCTGTGTGCGTTCCCCGAAAGGTCCACACCACCGTGACCATGTCGCCCTCGGCGACCATCATGTCGACGGTCATCGTAAGGTCGGGAAACGCCCGCTTCTCTGCGTGTACCGCGGCTTGATCTTCCTGGAGACTGACGTTCCGGTGCAGCATGTGATTCACGAAATCCGGCGCGTAGATCTCGTCCGCAACCTGGAACTTCCCCTGGTTGAAGATCTCCTCGAACACTCGCCTGGCGACGGCTTTGTTTCTCGCGGCTTGAGCAGCCGGGTCCGGACCGCCCTCGGCTGCCACCGCCGCTTGTAGAGGGATCAGCGCGAAGAGCACGAGCAACAGCGTCTTCTTCATCTTCATCGAAAGCTCCAATCTGGTCGTCGAGCGTCGCCTAATTGGCGGCAGCACGGAAGCCGGACGCCAGAGCGCCATGACCAGCTTCATGACCCACGGGAGTGGACCCGTCCTCCATTCCGCAGACGGGTCAGCGGCTCAGTCGGTCGCCACCGGCACCGGATTCGCGGCCAGGACGCCGGCTTTCGCCTTCCGCGGCCGCCCGAACCAGCTCTGCAGCTCGTCCAGGTAGGTGTAGAACACCGGCGTGACGTACAGCGTCACCAGCTGCGAGAAGGCGAGCCCGCCCACCACGGCCACGCCCAGCGGCCGGCGCGTCGCGGCGCCCGCCCCCCAGCCGACCGCGATGGGGATCGCCGCCATCAGCGCCGCCATCGTCGTCATCATGATGGGCCGGAACCGCACGCGTGCCGCCTCGAGAATCGCCTTCTCCGGCGTCGTGCCGCCCGAGCGCTGCGCCTCGAGCGCGAAGTCGATCATCATGATGGCGTTCTTCTCCACGATGCCGATGAGCATGATGATCCCCACGAAGCCGTACACGTCCAGGTCGAGCCCCCACAGCAGCAGCGTCACCAGCGCTCCGAACGCGGCGAACGGCAGGCCGGTCAGAATGGTGATCGGGTGGATGAAGCTCTCGTACAACACCCCGAGGATCACGTAGATCACGAACACCGCCAGCACCAGCAGCAGCGCCAGGCCCTGCTGCGTGCTGAGAAACGCCTCCGCCGTCCCCGAGAAGGCGGCCGACACGGAGGACGGCAGCACCTCGTGCGCCGCCGCCTCCACGGCGCTCAATGCGGTGCCCAACGACACGCCCGCCGCGAGGTTGAACGAGATCGTGACCGACGGCAGCTGCCCCGCGTGGTTGACCGTGACGGGGCCGACCCCGGCGCGGAACGCGGCGACGGCGCTGAGCGGGACCGTGGGCCCGTTGGCCGACCGGACCCACAGCGAGCCCAGCGATGCCACGTCGCGCTGGAACTGCGGCAGCAGCTCCATCACGACCCAGTATTCGTTGGTCGGCGTGTAGATCGTGGACACCTGGCGCTGGCCGAACGCGTCGTACAGCGTGTTCTCGATCTCGGTGGCCGAGACGCCGAGCTGCCCGGCGTGCTCCCGGTCGATGTCCACGGTCACCTGCGGATTGGCGATCAGCAGGTCGCTCGTGACGTCGGTCAGCATCGGCAGCTGCCGCAGCCGGGCTTCGAGCGCGCGCGCGGCGGCGTCCAGCACGGTGATGTCGCCGGTCTGGAGCGTGTACTGGTACAGGCTCTTGGAGGCCAAACCTCCGATCGAGATCGCGGGCGGGTTCTCGACGTAGACCGTGACGTCCGGCACGGCGAGCGTCGCCAACGCGAGGTCACGCCCGATCTGGTCGGCGCTGCGTCGGCGCTCGGAAATCGGCTTGAGGTCGATCGTGAGCAGCCCCTGGTTGGCCGCGGCGGTGGACCCCACCGCCGACGTGACCGCCAGCACGTCGGGATCCTTCGCCACCAGGGCGGCGACCTCCTGCTGCCGCTGCGACAGCGCGTCGAACGACACGCCCTCGGCCGCCTCGGTGGTGGCCAGCAGCTGCCCCGTGTCGTCGGTCGGGAAGAGCCCCTTCGGGATGACCCAGAACAGCCACGCCGTGGCGGCCAGCGTGACCAGCGAGAACATCAGCGCGCCGAACCGGTGCTGCATGACCCAGCCCAGGCTGCGCGTGTAGGCGCCGACCGAGCGGTCGTAGACGCGCTCGCTCACCACGTACAGCCGGCCGTGCTTCCGGCCGTGGTCGGAGCGCAGGAAGCGGCTGCACAGCATGGGGGTGAGCGTCAGCGACACGAACCCGGAGACCAGGATGGACACGCCGATCGTGACCGCGAACTCGTGGAACAGCTTGCCGATGATCCCGCCCATGAACAGGATCGGGATGAACACCGCCGCCAGCGACAGCGTCATGGAGACGATGGTGAAGCCCACCTCGGCGGCGCCGTCCATCGCCGCCTGCAGCCGCGGTTTCCCCATCTCGAGGTGGCGTACGATGTTCTCGAGCATGACGATCGCGTCGTCCACCACGAACCCGACGGCCAGCGTGAGGGCCATGAGGGAGAGGTTGTCCAGGCTGTAGCCCAGCAGGTACATGATCGAGAACGTCCCGATGATGGACATCGGGAGGGCGAGGCTGGGGATGACCGTGGCCGACAGGTTGCGCAGGAACAGGAAGATCACCATCACGACGAGCGCCAGCGTGAGCTCCAGGGTGAACGTCACGTCGTGCACCGACGCCTGGATGCTGATGGAGCGGTCGAACAGCGTCTGGACGCGGACGGTGGGCGGGATCTCGCGCTGGACCTTCACGAGCGCGGCCCGGATGCGGCTCGCCACCGCGACGGTGTTGGTCCCGGGCTGGCGCTGGATTTCCAGCACGATGGCCCGGGCGCCGTTGTACCAGCTCGCGGTCTTGTTGTTCTGGACGTCGTCGGTGACGCGGCCCAGCTCGCGCAGGTACACCGGCCCGCCGTTCCGGTAGGCCACGACCAGATCGTTGAAGGCGCTGGCATCGCCGAGCTGCCCGGTGGCCTGGACGGTGAGCGCCGTCTTGGGCCCCCACAGCACGCCCGTCGGCAGGTTCACGTTCTGGCTGCTGACGGCGGTCACCACGTCCTCGAGCGCGAGGTTGCGCGAGGCCAGCTGCGAGGGATCGAGCTGGATGCGCACGGCGTACTTCTGCGCGCCGAACACCAGCACCTGCGCGACGCCGCCGACCATCGAGAGCCGCTGCGCGATCGTGGTCTCGCCGAACTCGTCGAGCGCCGAGAGCGGGAGGACGTCCGACGTGAGCGCCAGCGTCAGGATCGGCGCGTCGGCGGGGTTGGTCTTCTGGTAGGACGGCGGCGTGATGCCCTGCGGCAGGCCGCGCAGCGTCTGCGTGATGGCGGCCTGCACGTCCTGCGCCGCCGCGTCCACGTCGCGGTCGAGGGAGAACTGGATGACGATCTGCGTCTGCCCCAGGCTCGACGTGGACGTCATGTTGTCGATGCCGGCGATGGTCGAGAACTGCTTCTCCAGCGGCGTCGCCACGGTGGCCGCCATCGTCGCCGGGCTCGCGCCCGGCAGCGCCGCGGTCACGGTGATGGTGGGGAAGTCCACGTTGGGCAGGTCGCTCACCGGCAGCTGCCGGTAGGCGACGATGCCGAAGAACAGCACCCCGACCATGACCAGGGTGGTCATGATCGGACGGCGGATGAACAGGCCGGTGAAGTTCATGGCTCAGTCCCCGGCGCCCAGCGCGGCCGTCTCGCGCCGCACCCACGGCATCCGCGCGGGCAGCGCGGCGAGCCAGGTCTGGAGGTCGTCGAGGTAGGTGTAGAAGACGGGCGTGACGTACAGCGTGACGATCTGCGAGAAGGCCAGCCCGCCGACGACGGCGATGCCGAGCGGCCGCCGCGAGGCGGCGCTGGCCCCGACACCGATCGCGATCGGCAGCGTCCCGACGACGGCCGAGACGCTGGTCATCATGATGGGCCGGAACCGCACCCGCGCCGCGTGCACGATCGCTTCCGCGGGCGTCGTGTGCCCCGCGCGCTCGGCCTCGACCGCGAAGTCGATCATCATGATGGCGTTCTTCTTCACGATCCCGATCAGCATGATCACGCCGACGTACCCGTACACGCCCAGCTCGGTGCCCGTGAGCCACAGCGCCAGCAGCGCGCCGAAGGCGGCGAACGGCAGCCCGCTGAGGATCGTCACGGGGTGGACGAAGCTCTCGTACAGGATGCCGAGGATGATGTAGATCACGAATACCGTGATGAGCAGCAGGATGCCGAGCCCCTGCTGCGAGGCCTGGAAGGCCTGGGCGGTGCCCGCGAACGCGGTCGAGATCGTGCCCGACAGCGTCTGGCCGGCGATGCGGCCCACCTCGGTCACGGCCGCGCCGAGCGAGACGCCGGGCGCCAGGTTGAAGGAGATCGTCACGGACGGCAGCTGGCCCGAATGGTTGATGCTGACCGGGCCCACGCCGCTCTGGAACGTGGCGACGTCCGCCAGCGGTACCAGGCGCCGATTCACCCCGGTGATCCAGAGCCGCGCCAGCGCGCTGGCGTCGAGCTGGGCCTGCGGCAACAGCTCCATCACCACCCAGTACTCGTTGGTGCTGGTGTAGATGGTCGAGGTCTGCTGCTCGTTGTACGCGTTGGCCAGCGCCTGCTCGATCGCCATCGGCGTGACGCCGGCCACGGTGGCCCGGGCCCGGTCGATGCGCACGGTCACCAGCGGATTCGCGTTCTGGAGGTCGCTGGTCACCGCCGTGATCAGCGGCAGCTCGCGCAGCCGGGCCAGCAGCTGCACCGAGCCGGCGAACAGCGCCGTGACGTCGGGGCCCTGGAGCGTGAACTGGTACAGGCTCTTCGAGCCGCGGCCGCCGATGCGGATGGACGGCGGGTTCTGAATGAAGACGTTGAGCCCCGGGATGCCCGACAGGCGCCGCGACAGCTCGGCCACCATCTGGTCGGCCGTCGGCCGGTGGCCCGCCGGCTTGAGGGCGATGAAGAACGATCCCTGGTTGGTCGAACTGCCCATGCCCGAGCCCGCCGACGACATGAACCCCGCCACATTGGTATCCTTGGCGAGCAGCCCCGCCGCCCGCTGCTGCAACCGTACCATCTCGGGGAACGAGGTGCCTTGCGCCGCCTCGGTCGTGCCCTGCAGGAGGCCGGTGTCGTCGCTCGGGAACAGGCCTTTCGGCACGGCCTCGAACAGGACGCCCGTGAGCACCAGGACGATCGCCGAGAACACCAGCGTCAGCGGGCGGTGCCGCATCACCCAGGCGAGACTCCGTTCGTAGGCCGCGGCCGTGCGCTCGTAGCCTCGCTCGGTCGCGAGGAACCACGGCCCGTGCGTGACGTCCTTCTGCGCCTTCAGCAGCCGGCTGCACAGCATGGGCGTGAGGGTCAGCGACACGAAGCCGGACACCAGGATCGAGGCGCCGATCGTGATCGCGAACTCCCGGAACAGCCGCCCGATGATGCCGCCCATGAACACCAGCGGAATGAAGACCGCCGCGAGCGACAGCGTCATGGACAGGATCGTGAAGCTGATCTCCCTGGCGCCGTCGAGCGCGGCCTGGAGGGGCGCTTTGCCCATCTCGAGATGGCGGAAGATGTTCTCGAGCATCACGATCGCGTCGTCCACCACGAAGCCCACCGCGAGCGTCAGCGCCATCAGCGACAGGTTGTCCACGCTGAAGGTGAGCATCGCCATCACGGAGAAGGTGCCCACGATGGACATCGGCAGCGTCAGGCTGGGGATGAGCGTCGCCACGACGCTGCGCAGGAACAGGAAGATCACGAGCACGACCAGCGCCAGCGCCAGCACGAGCGAGAACTTCACGTCGTGGACGGCGTTCTGGATGGAGACGGACCGGTCGTACCGGACGTTCACCTTCACCGAGGAAGGCAGATCCGGCGTGATCTCCGCCATGGCGGCCTTGACGGCCGTCGCGACCGCGACCGTGTTGGTGCCGGGCTGGCGCTGGACGGCGAGCACGATGGAACGGTCGCCGTTGTACCACGCCGCCGACTTGTTGTTCTGCACGTCGTCGAACACGTTGCCGAGTTCTTCGAGGTGGATCGGGGCGCCGTCGTGGAACGCCACGACCAGCCGGCGGAACGCGGCGGCGTCGTAGAGCTGGCCGGTGGCCTGGATCGTCAGGGTCTGGTCGCGGCCGTACAGCACGCCGGTGGGGATCAGCACGTTCTCGGAGCGCACGGCCGCCGCGACCTGGCTGATGCTGAGGCCGCGGGTGGCGAGCTTGTCCGGGTCGAGCTGGATGCGCACCGCGTACTTCGCGGAGCCGTACACCGAGACCTGGGCCACGCCATCCACCTCCGAGAGGCGTTGCGCGATGGTGGTCTCGGCGTACTCGTCGAGCGCGGACAGCGACAGCACGCTGGACGTGAGCGCGAACATCAGGATCGGCGCGGCCGCCGGGTTCTGCTTCCGATAGGACGGAGGGATGATGTTGGACGGCAGCTGGACCAGCGTCTGCGAGATGGCTGCGTTGACGTCCTGGGCGGCCGCGTCCACGTTGCGGTCGAGCGAGAACTGGAGCGTGATCTGCGTGGAGCCGAGCGTGCTGGTCGAGGTGATGTTGTCGATGCCGGCGATCGCGGAGAACGCCTTTTCGAGCGGGGTCGCCACCGTGGCCGCCATCGTCTCGGGGCTCGCCCCCGACAGGCTGGCGCTCACGTTGATCGTCGGATAGTCCACCGTCGGCAGGTCGCTGACCGGCAGCCCCACGTAGGCGACGATGCCGAACACGAGGATGCCGATCATGAGCAGCGTCGTCATGACCGGACGGCGGATGAACAGGCCGGTGAAACTCATCCCTCACGCACCGCGGCGTCCGCCCGTGGGGCGGGCCCCGGCGGGCGCTTTGGCGCGCGCCGAGTCCGCGGCGGGCAGGCTCACCTTGGCGCCGGCCGTCAGGCGCGACTGCCCCTCGGCCACGACCTTCTCCCCCTCGCGCAGGCCGCTCTGAATGATCGCGAGGGCGCCGGCGGTGCGCTCGACCGTCACGCTCCGCGGCTGCGCGGCGCCGGTCGAATCCACGACGTAGACGTACGACCCCTGCTGCCCGGTGAGCACCGCCTGCGTCGGGAGGACCAGCGCGTGCTCCTCCGTGAACAGACGCAGCAGCACCGAGACGAACTGGCCGGGCCACAGCGTCCGCGTCGGGTTGGCGAAGGTCGCCTTGAGCATCACCGTCGAAGTCGTCGTGTCCACCGCGTTGTCGATGAACGTCAGCGTCCCCGTCTCGTCGGCGGGGGCGGCTGCTGCGGTGTGGGCGGCGGGGGCATGCGCCGCACGCGCGGCAGCTGCGGTGGACGCCCGGCCGCTGAGTGGCCCGGCGCCCGGTGCTTGGGCCGTTGACGCCGCGCCGGCCGAATCCACCGACGAGTCCGATGCGGACTGCGTGGGTGCGTGGCTCGCCACGACGTGGAGTCCGCCGTGGGCGCCGTACTGCTGGATGAGCGGCAGGGCGGAAGAGGGCACCGCGAAGCGCACGTCGATCGGATGCAGCTGGGTGATCGTCACCAGCGCGGTCGAGCCGGCGCCATGCACCAGATTGCCTTCGTGCACCAGCAGGCTCCCGGTCCGGCCGCCGATCGGGGCGCGGATGACGGTCTTGTCGAGGTTGAATTTGGCGGCGGCCACGGCGGCGCTGTCCGCCGCGACCTGCGCGATCGCCGCGACCGCGGTCGCGCGCTCCTGTTCCGCCTGCTCCGGTGTCGCGAAGCTGCTCTGCGCGAGCAGCACGTACCGGTCGGCTTCGCGCCGGGCATTCTGAGCCGTGGCCCCGTCCCGGGCCAGCACCGCCAGCGCCTGCTGATAGGCCGCCTGGTACGGCTGGGGCTCGATCTGGAACAGCGGCTGGCCGCGGGCGACGTCGTCCCCTTCGTGGAAGGCGACGTTGCTGATGATCCCGTCCACCTGCGGCGACACGATGGCCGTCTGGGACGGCGTGACCAAGCCGCTCGCGACGACGGTATAGGGCACGGCCTGACGCCGTGCGACCGTGAGCGTGACCGGAACAGTCGGGTTCCTCGGCCCGCTCGCCTTCTTGGCGCACGCGGCGAGCAGGAGCACCGCGGCAGTTGCGCCGAGCCATCGTGCTGTCCGTCGTGCCTTGCCGCTCCCCATCCCGCCTCCGCACTGAGCCCGCAGGTTCTGACCTATCCCAAGGTGTACGATAGACCTACCCCTGTCGTTTAAGAAGGGACGGGCGGCGCGGCGGCTGCTCCGGCGCTCAAGGCGCGCTCACGACTGGTCCCACGGTTCTGCGCGGCGAAAAAGCTCCGATCCAGCCTCCGCTGTCCTTACGGCCCGCCCCTGGCCACCGTACCTTCCCCTTCGCTGCGACCTCGCAGTCACCCTGTGCTCCTATGACCCCTATGCGCTGCATCGCCCTTCTCGCTGCCCTCACACTGTGTCCCCTCACCTGGGCCGCGGCGCAGGGTGGGGACGCCCTTGTCTACACCCACGCCGACACGCTGCGCGGCTCCAACGGGCCGGGGCGCGCCTGGTGGGACGCGACGTTCTATGACCTCCACGTCCGGGTGGACCCCGCCGACAGCAGCCTCCGGGGCTGGAACGGCATCACCTACCGGGTACTCGCGCCCGCGCGGGAGATGCAGCTGGATCTCCAGGCGCCACTGGTGCTCGACAGCGTAGTGCAGGACGGGCGTGCGCTCGCCTGGCGCCGCGATGGCGACGCGTACTTCGTGGCCCCTGTTGCGCGGCAGCGCTCTGGCGACGTCAAGACGGTGACCGCGTACTACCACGGCCAGCCGGGGCGGGGCCGGACCGGCGCCTACAGCACCGGCTTCGTCTGGTCGCGCGACAGCCTCGGCGCGCCCTGGTTCGCCACCTCGGACGAGGACCCCGGTGCGAGCATCTGGTGGCCGCTCAAGGACTACCTGGGCGACGAGCCCGACAGCCAGCGGATCAGCGTCACGGTGCCGGATCCGATGGTGGAGGTCTCGAACGGGCGGCTCCGTGGCGTGACCCACAACGCCGATGGCACCACGACGTACGAGTGGTTCGTGGCCGATCCCATCAACACCTATGGCGTCGCCGTCAACGCGGGCAGCTACACCCATTTCGCCGATACGTTCGACGGCGAGGCCGGCAAGCTGTCGCTCGACTTCTGGCCGCTCGCCATCCACCTCGACACGGCGAAGGCGCAGTGGCGGCAGGCGACGACCATGCTGCGCTGCTTCGAGCACTGGTTTGGTCCGTACCCGTGGTACGCCGACGGGTACAAGCTGATCGAAGCGCCGTACCTGGGGATGGAGCACCAGAGCGGCATCGCCTACGGCAACCGCTTCCTGACCGGGTACCTGGGGCGCGACCTGTCGGGCACGGGGCTGGGGCTTGGCTGGGACTACATCGTCATCCACGAAAGCGCCCACGAGTGGTTCGGCAACAACATCACCGCGCAGGAGCACGGCGACCTCTGGGTGCACGAATCCTTCGCCACCTATGCCGAGGGGCTGTACACCGAGTGCAGGCTCGGCCGCACTGCGGGGGCCGCCTACCTCGTCGGGCTGCGCAAGTCCATCCAGAACACGCAGCCGATCGTCGGACCCCGCGGCGTCGTGTGGTGGTACGGCACCGACATGTACATGAAGGGTGCGAACGTCCTGCACACGATCCGCCAGATCGTGGACGACGACGCGAAGTGGCGCGCGATCCTGCGCGGCCTCAACCACACCTTCTGGCACCAGACCGTCACTGGCCAGCAGGTTGAGGACTACATCAGCCGCGAGGCCGGCGTGGACCTGAGCAAGGTCTTCGCGCAGTACCTCACGACCACACGGATCCCAGAATTCGACTACAAGGTGGAGGGCGAAACGCTGTCGTACCGCTGGGCGAACGTCGTGCCGGGATTCGACATGCCGGTGCGGGTCCAGGTGCCGGGCCTGGGCACGTTGACGCTGCGCCCCACCGAGGCGTGGCAGACGCTGGCCGTGAAGGGCCCACAGGCGGCGGAGCCAGAGGTGGACGAGAACTTCTACGTCACCGCGCGAAACGTGCTCGCGGCCGCCACGGCCAGATGATCGGCGGCGCGCTTGTGCAACGTGTTGGTGTCGGTGACCCTTCGGCCCGCCGATTGGCCAGCTTAGTTGGTAGAGCAGCGGACTTCTAAGACGGGGGGCGCCGTGCTGGCCCCCCGTTTTGTGCTTCCGCACTGGCCTTCCAGGACCCCATTTGCCCGCATTGGCAGGCGCTGACCGGCAAACACTACGGCAAACAATCCGGGCTCCGGGTTGGGTAGTGGGTCCGCACAGGGAACCAAGGAGAATTCCCGATTCGCCGCCGTACCCTCACGCCCGACTAATGCATGCGCGCTACCTTCGGGCGCCTTGCACTTGCCGAAACCGGCTGCTGCGGCCTAACCGTTAGCCTGGGCGGTGCGGCTGGAGTTGATGCCGGTGTTGTCTGTGGCTCTCGAGGTCCCAACGCCGGCACGCCGCTCCGGCAATCCGCCGCGCGAGCAGAACCCGCGCCGGCCGGTGGCCACCTACGACTCGCTCAAGGACGTGGCCGCGGCCGGCGGCTGGCGGGATGTCCAGACGTTGCTCACGTGCTACCAACAGCCAGATCAGGACACGCTGTTAGCGGCGGCCACAGATTGCACGAATTCGGCGGCCAAGAGTGCACACTCGGCCCCGATCCCGCCGGGGGCTGAGCGCCTCACCGGGTAGCAGCCCGCCGGCTCGTCGCCAGATTCGCGGCTTCCCCTCCGGGGTGGAGACGCGATGTACGACTGGGAGCCTCGTGTGCTGCTGCGCCATTACCTGGAGCAAGGTCTCTCCAAGACCGCCATTGCGGAGCGGATCGGCATCAGCCGCCGCTGCGTCTACAAGTGGATCGCCCACGGTGATCTGGACCGCGAGCTTGACGCCACCAGCATCCGGTACCGGCCGCGTCCCACGCAGCTGGATCCCTTCCATGCCCTCATCCGGCAGCGGCTCGAGACCTACCCCGAGCTCACGGCGGTCCGGCTCTTTGCGGAGGCCCGCGCCGCCGGCTATCCCGGCAGCCTGACCCAGCTCAAGGTCTTCGTCCGCCGCGTGCGGCCCGTCCCGCCGCCGGAGGCGGTGATCCGCTTCGAGACGCCGCCGGGCCAGCAGGGCCAGGTGGACTTCGCCGAGGTCCGCCTGCCGTGGGGCAAGCGCTTCGCCGTGATGTTCGTCCTCGGCTACTCGCGCCTGCTGTGGGTCCAGTTCTACGCCCGCCAGTCGCTGCGCACCCTGATGACCGGCCTCGAGGCGGCCTTCGCCTGCTGCGGCGGCGTCCCGCGCGAGCTGCTCTTCGACCAGCTCAAGGCCGTCATCCTCGAGGACCGGCGCCCCCTGGGCGGCCGCGTCCTCGAAAATCCCGAGTTCCTGCGCTTCGCCGCCCACTGGGGCTTCCGGATCCGCGCCTGCCGCCCCTACCGCGCCCAGACCAAGGGCAAGGTCGAGCGCCCCATCCGCTACGTCCGGCAGAGCTTCCTCTACGGCCGCGCGTTCGCCGGCGACGCCGATCTCAATGCCCAAGCCCTGCACTGGCTCGCGACCGTCGCCAATGCCCGGGACCACGGCACCACCCACGAGCCGCCCGACGTGCGCTTCGAGCGCGACGAGCGCGCGCTCCTGCTGCCGCTGGCGCCGCGGCCGTACCGCTCCCTAGTGCTGCTGCCGGACACCGCGCCCGTCGCGCGCCCGACCATGGCGCCGGTGCCCCACATCCCGGTCGAGCGCCGGCCGCTCACCGCTTACGCCCAGCTCGCGGCCGCGCGATGAAGCCCGCGCCCTCGCTCCGCGACCGGCTCCGCGCGCAGCTCGCCGACCTCAAGATGCCCGGCGCGCTCGAAGCCCTCGACGACATCCTGGCTCGCATCGACGGCGGCCACCTCAAGGCCCCCGAGGCCCTGGAGGCGCTCCTGGGGGCGCAGATCACGCTGCGTAATGCCCGCCGCCTGGTCGCCGCCATGCGCTCCTCGCGCCTGCCGGCCGTGAAGACTCTGGCCGACTTCGACTTCAGCTTCCAGCCGGCCCTCCAGCGCGAGCAGATCGACAGCCTCCACACCCTCGGCTTCGTCGAGCGCCGGGAAAACGTCATCTTCCTCGGGCCGCCGGGCGTCGGGAAGACGCACCTCGCGATCAGCCTGGCGATCGCCGCCGCCCAGAGCGGCCGCCGCGTCTACTACGGCACCCTGGCCGACCTCATCACGTCGCTCGAGGAAGCGCAGGCCGCCGGGCACCTCAGCCAGCGCCTGAAGACCCTGATCTTCCCCTCGCTCCTGGTGGTCGATGAGCTGGGCTACCTGCCCATCAGCCGCACCGGCGCGATGCTCTTCTTCCAGCTCATGAGCCGCCGCTACGAGACCGCCTCCACCGTCCTGACCAGTAACAAGGGCTTCGAGGACTGGGGCGAGGTCTTCGGGGACGACGTCATGGCCAGCGCCCTCATTGATCGGCTCGTGCACCACTGCCACATCGTCAACATCCGGGGCAACAGCTTCCGGATGCGCCAGCACGCCGATCTGCAGCAGCTGCTCAGCCCGCAGCCCGAGCCCGGCTCAGGCCGCGCCACCCCTCGCCGCCGCCACCGGCAGGAGGCCCTGACCTCCTAGGGGTGTCACCCCCCGCCAGAGTGTGCACTTTTCGCCGCCGTTTTCGTGCACTTCGAAACCGCCGTTGACAGCTTGCGAAGATCCTCGGGAGTACCATAACACGTTGCAGTTACGAGTCTTCCGTAGTCGGGACGGCGGGATTTGAACCCGCGACCCCCTGAACCCCATTCGGCTCGTGCAGGGCTCGAGTTCCGGCAAAATGTCGGATAGCCCAAACGGTCCAAACCCTAGAAAGTGGCGGGCTGGCGGCGATTCCGAGCGTCGGCACCGGATCGCGATTTCGGAAGATGTCGGATGGAATGTCGGACGATGCCGGAAGAAACGGACCCCCAAACGGACCCCAGTGACCCAGCGGTCAGGCGTCGATCGGCCGCCCGTCCGGGCCGCGAACGCGACCCTTTCCTTCGGCAGCGTGAACACGCGGCCAATCCCTTGCTATCACACGGCCTCGTCGTCGTCAGACGAGCGAGGGTGCAGCATCTGCTCGTTGTCAGGCTCGCGAACCCCATCCCGGCGGCCTTGTGCCTCAGGCGAGGACAGAGTGCCGTTCTTCTAGGGAATCACGGCGAGCACGGGAATCGGGCTATCGGTGGTTAAGCCATTGCCGAGCTGCCCGTAGTCGTTCTTCCCCCAGCAGTAGACCGCGCCCGCGGTCGTGGTACCGCATGTAAAGAGCGAGCCAGCACTCATGCTCGAGAATGTCAGGCCCCCTGACACGGCCACCGGCGCAGACCGGCTCACCGTGTCGCCCGTGCCGAGCTGGCCGAAGCTGTTGTTGCCCCAGCAGTAGGCAGTACCGGTGAGAGTCATCCCGCAGGTGTGATCGTTGAATGTGCTTATGGAAGCGAACTTCAGTCCGCCGGCGACTAGCACTGGGCTTGTGGCGCACGGGTAGGTCGTGCCCTGGTAGGTGCTGCACGCCTGCAGGGTGGCACTTGTGCCAAGTTGTCCGTTGCTGTTGTCCCCCCAGCAGTATGCGTCGTTCGCCGTCGTTACGCCGCACGCATATCCGCTGGCGGCGCTCACCGACCTAAAGGTGAATCCACCGGTCACCGCTACGGGCGTGCTCTGGCCACTGGACGAGAAGCCACCGGGGGGCAGCGTAGTGCCGTTGCCGAGCTCGCCGTGTTCCCCCTCACCCCAGCAGTACGCCGCCCCGTTCGCGGTGATGCCGCACGTGTTGCTCGCGCCGGAACTGATGGAACTGAACGCCAGGCTCCCGGAGACCTGGACCGGGCTGGAGTTTGAGCCGTCGCCGGTCTTGGTCCCGTTTCCAAGCTGACCATAGTAGTTCCGTCCCCAGCAGTAGCCGCTACCGGTCGTAGTCACTCCGCAGGCGTGGTCCTCTCCAACCGAGACGGACGACAGGACGAGGCCGCCCGAGACCGTCGTCGGCACGCTGCTCGCGGAGGATAAGCCATTGCCAAGTTGGCCGAACTGATCGGATCCCCAGCAGTAAGCCGTCCCCGAAGCGGCGATGGCGCACGCCTCGCCCATCACATACTGCGTCGCAGTCGGGTAGGTCGCACTCGCGCTAATCGTTGAGAAGCTCAACGACCCCGAGACACCGGTCGGCGTGGAACTACTGCTCGTCGTTCCGTTGCCTAGCTGGCCCTGCGCGCCGTATCCCCAGCAGTAAGCCGCGCCACCGCTCTTGATTGCGCAGGCGAACCGGTCCGCAGCCGTTACGGCCACCGCAGTCGACGCGCCCCGGATGCCTCGGAGGGTCGTGCCGGCATAGCCGATCGCATACACATCAGAGCCCGAAGTGCCCCAGACCTTGTACAGGCGCTGAGTCGTGCCTGTCGTCATCCGGCTCCAACTGGTGCCATTATAGCGGAGGATCGTGCCGCCATTGCCGACCGCGTACAGGTCCGAACTCGCTGTGCCCCAGACACCGTACAAGCTATCGGTCGCACCGCTCGTCATCGCGCTCCAACCAGTGCCGTTGTAGTGCAGGATCGTACCACCAACGCCGACAGCGTAGATGTCCGCGCTCGAGGTGCCCCACACGTCATATAAGGTATTGGTCGTCCCGCTCGTCATTGCGCTCCAGGTGGCGCCGCTGTAGTGCAGGATCGTGCCGCTATACCCAACGGCGTACACGTCAGAACTAGACGTGCCCCAGACACCTAACAGACGCTGGCTTGTCCCGCTCGTCATCGCGCTCCAGGCAGTGCCGTTGTAATGGAGAATCGCACCGCCGTCTCCGACGGTGTAGATGTCGGAGCCCGACGTCCCCCAGACATTGAAGAGGATCGAGGCCGTTCCGCTCGTCATCGCACCCCAACTGGTGCCGTTGTAACGCAGGATCGTACCGCTATATCCCACAGCGTAAGTGGCTGAGCTCGACGTGCCCCAGACACCTTCCAGCATCTGGGTCGTGCCGCTCGTCATTGCGCTCCAGACGGCGCCGTTGTAGCGGACGATGGTTCCGGCGCTACCGACGACATAGACTTCCGAGGCCGAAGTGCCCCAGACAGCCTCCAACCATTGCGCCGCCCCCCCGCTTACCGCGTTCCACAACGTCACTGGCATGGCACCAGGAACCGCGACCGTGAGCAGACTATAGCCCGTCACCCCATCCACGGTAGCCGAGACAGTGACCTGGCCGCTCGCGAGAGCCGTCGCCACGCCCGATGAGGCATTCATCGTAGCAACACTGGAGTTCAAGCTTGCCCACACGAATGTCTTTCCGGAGATAGTGTTGCCGAGCGCGTCCTTGGCCACCGCCGTGAATGTCTGCGTGCCCCCAGCGGCTGCAATCGCCGCCCCCGCTGGCGTGACCACCACAGTCGCGACGGTTGCGTTGTAGGTAAAGCAGCCCGCGCAGGTAGCACTTCCCGCGCTGGAGGTCACTACAACATCCTTTGCGCCGGCCGTACTGCTCGCCGGTGTGGCGCCCGTGATCTGAGTACTATTGACGACAGTACGGCTACCGAGTGCCGCGCCGCCGACTGTGACTGTCTGGACATTGGTGAAGTTCGTCCCCGTGATTGTGACGGGCGTGCCGCCAGCCTGTTGGCCACTCGACGGGCTGATGCTGGTTACAGAGATCTTCGTCGGGTCGGAGAGGGGAAAGACTTCCATTACGTTCGCGTTAACGACGGCCGTGGTTGATAGACCGAACTCGTAGATGGAGGAAGCCAGGAAGACAACCCGCAACGGAACCAGCACATTTAGAAGCACGCCCTCGGTCACGGCGACGCCGGCTGCTGCGAGGAGCCCCGCTCCCAATGAGCGGTCCTCAAATGGCGCAAGAACTGCGCACTTCAGGAGCGGCTTTACGGCGCTCATGAGCGTACGACCGACGAGAGCCGCTTCCAGCCCGTCGGACGACATGCACATGGATGTAGCGTCGATCCACTCCATGCCGACGTCCTGACTCCCGCTCCAAATCGGCGCCGAATTCAAGTCCTTGGTGCCCGTAATCACCTCAAAGAGGGGAAGCGCCAAGTTGAACACCACGTCTCCGGCCACGGGGAACACGGAGTAAGGGAAGTCCGGATCAGCAAAGGCCGTTGCTACCCCGCCGAAGCCGAAGCCGAAGACCTTCACCCGGGCATAGGGAGGGCCGTTGTGCAGCGCGAGAGTCTTAGTGGGCGCGATGAGGTCGAAGGGCCCCTTCGATTCAAGGAGGTTGAGCGGGAATACGGAGGGTCCGTTCTCGTCCGTTGGGGTGGAGTAGTTGCTGCCGTCGTTGCTGTAGCTCACGACAAGGCTCACCCACCGATCCCAAGCATTCGCGACTTGCACGAGCGTCCGGCCCTGCGTGTCTGTTCCCGTTGCGGTCACGCTCACACCGCTTCTGACATTCTGGTCGTCAGGGCTGAACGATCGGGCCGGGGTGGAGGGTCTAGAGGTGGTGCCGGCGCTGGGCGACGCACCCAATACTTCGGACACGACAGCAAGGAGTGTGTTCTCCAGATCGTTGGACGAATCGACAAGCGCACCAGAGGGGTCCGCCAACATGCGCTGGCTCAGGGCTTCTACGAGAGCCGGGAAGGACTGTGTCGCTCGAATCCGTGCGATGCGGGCGATTCCGCTATCTACCCGCGGGGAAGCAATTAATGGGCTGAGAAACACCAGTGCCTCCGCCGTGCTGGCCAAGTCCACCGTCTCAGTGCTCGAAGGTGCCCCAGGGACCACACGCAGCAGGATCGGGTTGCCAGCGGCCGAGACGGCAGTTACGAGCTGAGTTGAACTTGAAGAAAGGTTGGCGAGCCCAGCGCCACTGGAGTTGCTGCTTGCTGCGTGGACGCCGGCAACGAGGGTCAGCGAAGAGACATCGATAGATGTTCCTGCTGGTGCCTGGACTTGGAGTGATACTTGAGACTCGCCGCCCTGCGGTGCAGGCAGCCGTGGCAACGACGGACCGCTCGTTTCTTTGCACGAAGACGAGACCACGGCGACGGCCAACAGCCCGATCCTCGTCCAAGCAGCTCGTCGTGATCGTCGACCGGCAGTGGATAGGACAGCGAGAAACTCGTCGCGCCTGTTCATGAGGGACCCCCCAGCTCGGAACAAACTGACCACTGCCCTCTAGTGCGCCTCGGCCACCTCTCTGCCGCGGCAGCTAACTACGGACCCCGGTTCGATCTTCATGTGCCACCAGCTGCAGCTCCGCCAAGTGCATCTCTGAAGTACTCGACAACACGTCGTCCGCGCGTCCGCCGGCGACGGGAACTTCCCGTGGGGCAACTCCCGAGCACTGCTGCACGTCAAGCACAGTTGAGCAGCTTAGTGGCCAGTAGAAACCCAGCGGGCACGCACATCGAGTGACTGCCTCTTTACAACCGTCATCTCGCTCGGGTCCAGGTAATTCCACGCAGTTTGTAGTACCTGCGAGTAGATCTGCTCCAGTTCGCGGGCGACGGCATTTGCAAATGCGTGGTCCGACTGCAGCAAGAAGGTCGCATTGATTGCGTCGGGCGATGATGTCTGAGCGTTGTAGGCCAACGATCCGGTCCAACTGACTGGATCCCTCCGCACCTCGATGCTGCGAACCCACATGCGTTCGTTGGAGAGGCTCTCGTTGAGGGCCAGCGTCACACGGCCACCGACTGCCACCGTGCCGCTCAGCGTGAACGTGCCGGGTCCTATCACGTTGACCTGCTGATGTGTCTGCTTATCCGGAATGGCCAAGCTGACTTCTATGGTCGGGAGGAGCACGAGATCGCTGTTCTGCCTATCGGGATACGTCATTTCCTCCGTCGCTGGGAACGGGCCACGCGTGGTGAAACCGCGCGCGGCCAGCAAGACCTGAAAGTCGCGGCTCAGGCTCTTCGAGAACCCTGCGAACGGTTCCATCCCTGAAAGGGCTATGTTTGTGGGAGCGAAACGCGGATTGACGATTGCAAACCTGACGCCTGCGGAGCCGGGGGCAGCCGTGACCGGCGGCGCGTAATTGAACGCCGGAATGTAGGTGGCAGGCGCCACGGAACCACGCGAGTAAGCGCATCCTGCCAGAAGCAGGAGCAGGATGCGGTTGTTCCACACAGCGCGGCGCATATCGCCCTCCCAAGTGAGAGTCCCGTCAACCGTCGCGGCCGTAAGCCCGCATGCGGTGGAAATACCCAACCCCCCGGCCGTGCCTTGCGGCGCCTTGCAGACCCGGACGCCGTTCCCGTAGCTTCTCGGCAACCACGCGCGATAGGCTCGGCAGACGGACGGTGACCGGGGGGCGGTCTCGTTCACCACATTGAGGATGCAACCGGGGCGTCTTTCGAGCGTCATATGCCTGAGCAACAAGAGCTTGCGTCCGGACCGGGCAGCACCCCCGCGCTGACCTGTCTCGGTGCTGCCGCGCTGGAACGCGTTTCCGACGACGGAAGTCGTGTATCGCTCGTCGGTCCTGGAAAGCCACTCGCCCTCTTCGTTTACCTCGCCTGCTCGCCCGGAAGGTCCGCCAGCCGCGACCACCTCGTGGACCTGCTGTGGGGCGATGTCGAGCCCGAACGAGCGCGGGCCAACCTCCGCCACACGCTCTGGATTCTGCGAGATCACCTCGGCGAGTCCGCGATCCACGCCACGGATGGCAACCTCCATCTTGCCGTCTCCTTCGAGTTTGACCGCGACGCGTTTCTTGCCGCCGTTGAAGGCCGCGACTTCGAGGCAGCAGCGGAGCTGTATCGAGGCGAGTTCCTTCCCGGCTTCGCCGCGCCGGGCGCCGCGGACTTCGAGCAGTGGGCGGACCGCGAGCGGTACCACCTGCGCTACATGTTCCTACGCGCCGCAGAAACCGTGGTGCGGGACTGGCTGTCGAAGGGCCGGCTCCGCAAAGCCAAACAGCTCGCGACCCGCGCGCGTGATGCCGATCCCACCAACGAGATCCCGTGGCGGCTCCTCCTGGAATCCCTCCTGGCCGCCGAAGACCGGGTGACCGCGGAACTCGAGGCGCATGAGCTGGAGCAGCTACTCCGAGCGGAGGCCCGGCCGCCGGAGCCTGCCACGCTGCGACTGCTTGAGCGGGTGCGTGCGGGAGCCGGAGAAGGTGCGCCACGTCCGGATGAAGCGCCTGCTCGGACGCTCGTCGCCGAACTGATCGGCCGCGAACGAGAGTTCGGCGCCATACTCGGCGCCTGGGAGCGCGCGCGGCACGGGCCGGGGCAGCACGTGCACGTGGCCGGTGGCGCAGGACTGGGCAAGACACGGCTCCTCGCCGACGTGCACGCGCGACTGAGCGCCATGGGAACCAACGCTATCTTCGTTCGGGCCAACCCCGGCGAGCGCCAGGTGTCTTATGCGCTCGCCTCGGACCTCGCCCTTGCCGCGGCCAGCCTTCCAGGCGCGGCCGCCGTATCACCAGGCGTACCGGGAACGCTTGTCGCGATCAACCCAAGCCTTTCGTCCCGGTATGCCACCGTCGCCGACCGGGCCGTAGGCACGGAAGCACTGCGTCGCCGGGAGATTGCGCTGCGAGAGCTGCTGGCGGCCGTCGCATATGAGCATCCGGTCGCCGTCCTCATTGACGACGTGCATTGGGCGGACGCTATGTCCCGGCAGTTGTTGCGGAGCCTGCTGGGGAAACTCGGAGATCACCACACGCTAGTGGTCACGAGCGGGCGTCCCGGCCCCGAGGGGGCCATAACAAGCGCAGCGACTCTAGGCATTGCGCTCGAGGCTCTTTCGGTGGAGGAGACAGGGGCACTCGTCGCGAGCCTCGGCACGCTGCCCAGCCAGTCATGGAGCGCCCGATTCGCCTCGGAGCTACACAAAGCGGCACAAGGCTCGCCGCTCTTGGTCCTCGAGACGCTGCGTTGGGCCCTCGAGAGTGAGGTGTTAGTGCTCCACGACGGCGTCTGGGAGTGCCCCAACCCGTTGGTGCTTGCGGCCGAGTTGGCGCGGGGCGGAGCGCTGCGGCGCCGGATCGAGGAGCTGGAGCGGAACGAAGGCTGGGTTCTCCTTCTGCTCTCGGTGGCCGGAACACCCCTCGACGCAACGCTCCTGGCCAAGGCCGCTGGACGGAGCCTCGAGGTAGTTCTGGCAAACCTGGCGGCACTGGAGGTCCGGGGTCTCTCGAGCCGCGACGGAGACGCCTGGCAACCCGCGCACGACGAAATCGCGGCCCACGCTATCGACGTCGCGAGCCCGGACGCGCGGCGCGCCGCTCACCGGGCCGTCGGCGAAGCGCTGGCGGGCTCAGCCGGCCGCGACGTGAGTCTGTTGTACCGCGCAGCCCGACACCTCGCGACTGCCGCGGAGGGCGGGCGGCTGAGGGAGGTCTTCTCCCGATGGTCGCTGGCAGCGCGGCGCCTGGGCGACCGGCGCTCGCTCAAGGTCCTGGCGGCGGACGTACTGGGCGGGACTCCCGGCGCGGCGGACGCACCGCGTCTGGCGAGAAGCGCGCCGCTACCATTGCGGTTGGGCCTCTACTCGCGCAGGCGGATTCTGCTGGCCGCTCTGGTCGGAGCGGCGCTCGTGGCGGGCGGCGCCATTCCACTCCTCAAGTCCGCACCTCCGCCACCCGATGCCGAGTTCATCGTTGCCGAGCATGTGACGGGTGACAGCTTTGTCGTCCGCGCCGTGCCGGTCTGGCGGGACCGCTGGGAGTCCGTCCACTCGCAGGATGCGGGGAGGTTCGGCCGTACCTACCCCGACTTATCGCGGGCCGCCGCCGCAGGTGCCGCCACGAGCAGCGGTCTGATACCCTCGCCGGACGGACAGCTTTGGGCATTCGCGCGGGTCGTCTCGGACTCAGGTGGGAACGAGATCTTTCTCGCGGATCCAAGGGGGCGTGAGCGGCGCCTCACGTACTCACCCAAGGACGATTTTCCACTGGACTGGTCGCCCGACGGAAGGAGCCTCGTCTTCGGAACTGGCCGCTGGAACGTTTCCGGCAGGGACAATCTGGCGGTGCTCGACGTTGCTACAGGACGCGCGCGACAACTCACGAGGGGCGACAACTCGGACGGCAACGCGACGTGGAGCCATGACGGGACGCGCATCGCCTTCGTGCGGACGACCGTTGCGAGCGGGACATCCGCGGCGAGCGTCGGGATACCCACCCTGCTGTGTTGGATCTCCGTCCGATGGGGCGTCGAACAGTGTTTCGCGACCGTGCCGGTGATCGCGCGGGTCTTTGCCTGGTACGATTCACACCAGGTCCTTGCCTCGGTCGCGGACACCTCGGGTGCTCTCCGCCTGGCGCGAGTAAACCTGGACGATCACACCTTGCGCGTGTTGACCGCCGACATGACCGGCAATTTCTCCGCGAGCAGAGACGGTCGCTGGGTCGGGTGTTCCTGCCAAAGGGCGGGGATGGTCGGCTGGGCCTGGTACGTCTTTCCGACGGATCGGCCTGACCTCGCCATTCCGGTCGCAGCCCCATCGTCAGCGCCGGTCACCTCGCTCACCTGGCAATCTCGGGTTGGGCAGTCTGGCTACCTCGATCACCTAAGGCTGGTGTTGCCCGCCACGGCATTGACGCTCGACGGATTGGCGCACCTGCGAGCGATGGGCTACGACGGAGCGGGCCGGGCGGTGGGCCTGCCCGTCCTGAGCTGGCGATCGGCCGACACCACGGTGGCATCGGTGGACAGTGCCACGGGCGCCGTCCACCCACATCGGGTCGGATCCGTATTGGTGTACGCGTCCGCCGGTGGCTGGCGGACGGACTCTGCGCGGATTGTGATCGGCGTCCCCACCTTTCGCGTGTCGCTGAACGAAGACTGGCGGGACGGACTCGCCCAGTGGGTGGCCTTCGGGCAGCCGCTGCCCGCTGTGACGGACGGTCCCGACGGCCAACCGGCGTTCTGGAACAACGGGGATGCCAGCTTCTATAGCGGCGCCTACACGCGACGCGCGTTCCTGAGCCCGTCTGGCCTGGGTCTTGAGTTCACGGTCTGGAGTCCCATCACGGCATTCCAGGATCAACTCTGGATCGTGTCACTCGCAGCCTGGACGGACTCGGCCGCCGTTGCCCGATGGGATCACCGCACGGGCTCGATCCCCCTCGGCGAGTCGGCGTGCACGTTCGCCTATCCGTCCACTGACGGACCGCCGGGCATGCGCGACGTCGCATTCAGTTCCGCGGGCACTGGCCGGCGGGTCGCGGTGGACCCCGCCGTTGCCACCCGAAAGCCGTACAGAGTCCGGATACAAGTCTTCGCCGACGGCGAGTGCGGTCTGGCGATTGACGGCAAGCCGTTGTATCTCGCGCCCGGAGCCTTGCTCCTCTCGGCGCCCTATCATGTGATCCTGCAGGGCAAGTCGGTCGGCACCAAGATGCTGATCGGACACTTGGAGGTGTGGGAAGGCGTGAAGAGTGGAGTGAACTGGGCCAGAGTGAGCAGGTGAGAGGCCGTGGGAGGCGGGGAGCCCGGCGCCCAAGGGTGGCCGCCGCAAGGACCTGAACAGGACTCAGGGGGTCACGGAACGACAGAGGGCTCTCACAACGCGGTCCTACTGAACTAGGCCTCCGAGATTGCGACTGTTCATGAAGCAGAAGAGCATTCGGTCCTTCAGGCCACCCATGCCGATGCGCGCTAGCGGCGCCAGAGCAACGGTTAGCGGCCCCTGCCACATATGGAGTTCCGAGAGTAGATCCGCGTAACGCCTGTTCGTCCGAGATGGATCGCTTATCCAACCCTCGAGCTCCCGCCGTTCGGCGAGGACCATGTCATCCATCTTGGGCACGCGCTTCAAGACGGCGGCAACCTGTGTGAGTAGGTCGCGACGCCGGGGATCTGGACCGAACAGAATCTCACGCGTATTGAAGCAGAAGGCGGTGACCGCCGCACGCGCCGCCTCCGCACGGGCCACTGGCGCCAGCGTGTAGTAGGCGATGTAGGGGAGGAGAACCGGGTCCAGAGGATCAGCCATGAGTAGCTGCGCGCCTCCACGCCACCACCGGGCGAAATCGGTCCTCGCGCCCAGGACCAGCGTCCGGAGGCGCTCAGCCTCGGCCGTCAGCGCGGGATCATTCATGACCGCACCAGTCCGCCGGATGAGGCGTGCAGCGACCGACACGTCGTTCAGGCCCGCATAGTAATCGCTGAACAGTGGGCTTCCCATCCGCTGTCGGCTCACTGCGATGTTCTCACGCGCGCGCAGCAGAGCGGTGGCGGAGTCACCGAGGCGAAGCGCCAGTAGACCTGCCGAGAGATTGTGGTACGCAGCGTCTCTCGATCCCAGGTCTACGACAAGTTGGAGTGGGCTCTCGAGACCAGGCAGACTCTTACGCGCGAACCGCTCTTCGACGAGTGCCGCGCCGACGGCTACCCCGGCAGCCTCACCCAGCTCAAGGTCTTCGTCCGGCGCGTGCGGCCGGTGCCGCCCGCCGAGCCCATCATCCGCTTCGAGACCGCCCCCGGCCTGCAGGGCCAGGTGGACTTCGCGGAGGTGCGGCTGCCCTGGGGCAAGCGCTTCGCCCTGCTGCTCGTGCTCGGCTACTCGCGGCTCCTGTGGGGGCAGTTCTATGCCCGCCAGACGATGCGCACCCTGATGACCGGCCTGGAATCCGCCTTCGCCGCCCTGGGCGGCGTGCCCCGCGAGCTGCTCTTCGACCAGCTCAAGGCCGTCATCCTCGACGACCGCCGCCCCGGCGGTGGCCGGATCCTCGAGAATCCGGAGTTCCTGCGCTTCGCCGCCCACTGGGGCTTTCGCATCCGGGCCTGCCGCCCGTACCGCGCGAAGACCAAGGGCAAGGTCGAGCGCCCCATCCGCTACCTGCGGCAGAGCTTCCTCTACGGCCGCGCTTTCGCGGGCGACGCGGATCTCAATGCCCAGGCCCTGACCTGGCTGGCCGGCGTCGCCAATGTCCGGCGCCACGCCACGACGCACGAGCAGCCCGTCCTGCGCTTCGAGCGCGATGAGCGCGCGCTCCTCCTGCCGGTGGCCGCCCGGCCGTACCGCTCCCTGGTCCTGCTGCCGGACGCCGCGCCGCCTCAGCCGCGCGCCGCGCCCGTGCCGCATATTCCCGTCGAGCGTCGGCCGCTCACCGCCTACGCCCAGCTCGCGGCCGCGCGATGAAGCCCACGCCCTCGCTCCGCGACCGGCTCCGGGCGCAACTCGCCGACCTCAAGATGCCCGGCGCGCTCGAAGCCCTCGACGACATCCTGGCCAAGATCGACGGCGGCCACCTCAAGGCCCCGGAGGCGCTCGAGGCACTCCTCGGTGCCCAGATCACGCTGCGCAATGCCCGCCGCCTGGTCGCCGCCATGCGCTCCTCGCGCCTGCCCGCCGTGAAGACCCTGGCCGACTTCGACTTCAGCTTCCAGCCGGCGCTGCAGCGCGAGCAGATCGACAGCCTCCACACCCTCGGCTTCGTCGAGCGCCGGGAAAACGTCATCTTCCTCGGGCCCGCCGGGCGTCGGGAAGACGCACCTCGCGATCAGCCTGGCGATCGCTGCCGCCCAGAGCGGCCGCCGCGTGTACTACGGCACCCTGGCCGACCTCATCACCTCGCTCGAGGAAGCCCAGGCCGCCGGCCACCTCAGCCAGCGCCTCAAGACCCTGATCTTCCCCGCGCTCCTGGTCGTCGATGAGCTGGGCTACCTGCCCATCAGCCGCACCGGCGCGATGCTGTTCTTCCAGCTCATGAGCCGCCGCTACGAGACGGCCTCCACCGTGCTGACCAGCAACAAGGGCTTCGAGGATTGGGGCGAGGTCTTCGGCGACGACGTCATGGCCAGCGCCCTGATCGATCGGCTCGTGCACCACTGCCACATCGTCAATATCCGCGGCAACAGCTTCCGGATGCGTCAGCACGCCGACCTCCAGCAGCTGCTCAGCCCCCAGGCCGAGCCCAGCTCCGGCCGCCCCACGCCCCGCCGCCGCCACCGGCAGGAGGCCCTGACCTCTTAGGGGGCGTCACCCCCCGGCGGAGTGTGCAATTTTCCCCGCCGTTTCTGCGCAATTCCAAACCGCCGTTGACACTGGAAGCAGATACCGTGAAATGTCCGCGGCCGGGGGCCGTTTCGCCGGATCCTTGGAGAGGCACGTGTCAATCAGGCTCGCAAGCTCGGGGAGCGGCGGAAGGCACTCCCTGGCCAACTACCTCGCCGCACATACTACCTGCAACAACTACCGATGGGACTACCTACCCGAAGAGTTCCAGCTGATCCTCAAGTTGGGCATCTGGGTGCGAACCAAAATCGAGCATGACACCTCCGTTGGTCGCGCCGTTGCGGAGGGATTCACCGCTCATGAACGCCGGCGGACGCGACGGCGTACGTCGCCGGCGATCTCGAGTCCTAGCAGTTAACGGCCCGCCTCCTCGCGGTCTGACTAGCGGGCACCAGTCGCGCAATGTGTATCCACTGCCCTTTGGAGAGATCCGGGAACAGATCCCGGCGGCTGGGATCAGCAAGAGGGTCGCTCCGCCCAGTTCCCGTCTCGTTGAGGTAACGCTCGATGAACCTGAACTTCCCCTCTTGTCTGGGCGTGAATGGTTCGCTTCTTCCCTTGCATTCCACGAATCGGAAGGCGCCGGTCTTCGGATTGAAAACGAGCAGATCAGGAGGCCGCCCGCCCCTCTCTGAATTGGGGGTTATGATCTGAGCCGCTGCGGGACTTCCGAGCAGCATCTCTGCCATCTGGTAGCATCTATCGTCCTCGACTCGCCGATAGAAGAACAACGCCTCGTATCCCGCGTCCAGGTAGCGGGTTCCCATGTAGAGTTCGTGAAAGAACATGGCGTTCTTGAGCGGCCCGCCGTGTGGAATCTGACCGCTCTTGGCCATCCGCTCCGTGAACAGATAGTGACCCCTGTACTGCTCACGCCACCTTCCAAAGAGCCTGCCTTCGCGGTAGGCGGCTCTGAGCGCCGAAGGATAGGTGTGAATTGCCTCAGGCCAGCGTGGTGATCCCCAAGGCGAAAGGTTGCCTGCATCCTGTCTCATGGCTGACTGTCCCTGCAGCAACCGCAGCGACGAATACGCCCCTTGTACACTCGAGCACCCGCCCCGCGCGTGTCCCTGGGAATCGTTACACGAATAGCAGGCTAGAGTCTGAGAGACGCTAGATCCGCTACGAGGGCTGGCAGCCTGATAGGGTCGTCACGTTTCACGTTCAGCTCGCCACAGGACCGCGTTCGTAGTGAGGATGCCCGAAGCGAGAAGCTTGGCCGGGTTCCTCAACACTTCGATGCGAGGCTTCGCTGAGCGCACGTCTGACACCAGCCAGAGCTGATACTCCTTGCCCATCCTCTCGGCCGTCTCCTTCTCTCCCTGGGTTAGCTCGAAGTTCGCGAACGAGCACCCGTATCGTCGGAAGTGGGCGACAGAGAGGAAGCACCTGTCACTGAAGGATGTCGCGGCGGCGGGCGGCTGGAAGGATGTGGAGACGTTGTTGACCTGCTATCAGCAACCGGATCCGCAGACGTTGCTGGCCGTGATGAGCGAGCCGCGCAAGCTGCACGAGCTCGCACCGTGATCGCAGAAGGACGATCGAGAAACAGACCCCCAACAGACCCCGGGCTCTAGGGGTGAAAAAGCTCCGACCTCGCAACTCACTGCGAGGTCGGAGCTTCCACAGTCGGGACGGCGGGATTTGAACCCGCGACCCCCTGAACCCCATTGCGCCGTGAGATTACGCCGGATACGACAAAGTGCAGCATCCACGCGGAGTTCCGGGCATCGGTGTCGTATCAGCAGTGTGATCTCCAAGGCCGATGTAGTACTGAAACTCGCAACGAGACACACACCAGCGACCCCCTGATCTGTCCCACAGGGGGTCGCTGTCTTGGCATCGAGTCCGCCCTCGGAATCGACGCACTCCACGTGCTTCCGGGGGATGTTAGTGGGATGTGGAAAGCCGTCAGCCCGAGATCGGCAAACGCGTTCCCGCTGCTCGGGGTGATCTTCATCGTTTGCCCTGCCCGCCAGACGCAAGGCCATCAGCGATCTGTTGTTCATGGTGTAGGTCACACCATCCCGCACGATGACGTTGAGCGGGAGCTGATCCGGAGACACAGTCCCGCTGCGGAGTCCGGACGCCACGCTCTCCACCGAACGGCCGGCAAATTCGCCGTGCCGAGAGACTGAAGATATCGCCTTCTGACCGAACCTGATTTCGCTTGACGCCAAGTCCTCTTCAGCAGCCCCCGCCCCCGCGCCCCCAAGCCCCTGCGGCTGTTCTCCTTAGCCGCCGCGCCCTTTCAGTTGTGGATCGTAATATGTGCGCCGGAAGCCCGACGTGCACTGTCGAGGGGATGTTAGATCCGGACAGCCGTGCCGCTTCGAGGTTGAACTCCCACCGTGCAACTTTCCACTACGCCCGGCCAAGTTCACCTCACGGACGCGACGCTCACGCGCCGGTGCGCAACAGAACCCTTACCTCCTTCTGGAGACCTGGGTCCTCCAACAACCGCAGAAGCTGAGACCGCGCGGTCGCCCGTTTCGACCTCGCCAAGGCACCAACTAGGAGAACACGGCTGGAACCGTTACCGGGGTCACGGACCAAATCGGCCACTTCGTCAGACACCTCGTCCGAGGCGATGGCGTTCAAGGCGGCCGCCAGCCCGTCTTTTACGCCAGGGTCAGACTCCCTCACGTAGAATCCGACGATCGCCTTCCACTCGCTCCGTCCAGAGGGCATTCCTAGAGCCCGCGCAATCCCCTGTCGAATCTCAGTCGGATATGCCTTGGATAGGTGCGCCAGCAAGACCGGCACAGCCCGCGGATGATCCTTCGGATCATTCACGAGATCCCAAATCGAAGTCAGCGAACACCCTGCAGCGTCGAGATCCCGCAAGAGCGGTTTCTCCTGGGAGTGTAGCGCCGCCTCTTGTCTGCGGCGTACATCCTCGCTCCGAGCCCTCCCGGCGACGAAGTCGGGGTCCCTCTCAAGCTGCGCCATTAGTTCGGCAGCGGTCACGCGCTTGGTCATGGGATGAACCGTAGGTTGATGAGCCCATTCTGAACGGCGTCCGCAAGTGGACCAGATAGTTTGGTGGTCGCCCTTACCCAAAGATCGAAGCGAAGCCCATTCGCCTGCGAATACGCGGCAAAGTCGCGCAGTTGTTGCGTCAAGCTCAGAGATTGCACGTTCTTCACTTCCGTCAAGATCTTACTCGCCAAGCTCAGACCATCAGGTATTCTCGCGCGGCCCGCGACTTGGATGGCAATCTTGGGGCCGATATCCTCCACGGCTGCGACCGAGGCTTCGCCAGCTCGTCCGAGCGTGACGGCCGCCGCGCCTCCTGTGGCTGAGGCCTGACCCGCAAGCGAGGCGCCGAGCGAAAACGCGGCCAAGGCACCCTGGCATAACCAGCTCTCGCCGCATGACGCGAGGGTGCCCATGACGTTGTTGACCAGCGAGCTTCCCTCG
The DNA here is from genome assembly GCA_963835535.1 of uncultured Gemmatimonadales bacterium. Lineage (GTDB taxonomy): Bacteria > Gemmatimonadota > Gemmatimonadetes > Gemmatimonadales > JACORV01 > Fen-1245. The sequence goes on along the minus strand of CAWIFL010000005.1, from coordinate 649,083 downwards.
CCGTGGGCCGCGCGGAGCGCCCAGTAGTCTGCAGCACTACACGGCACCTCGTCTTCCGGCGGGCACAAACCGAACGGGTCGCTGTAAGAGACGGGGTCGCCGGCGGCGAAGCCGTAGAGGTTGAGGCCGCCGGCCAGGCCGATGGGGTCTTCCTGGGTGAACCGCCCCGTCATGGGGTCCACATACCGGTTGCGCCGGTAGAACGTGCCGGTGCCATCCTCCTTGTTGTTGATCAGCGTCCCGAACCAGCCGTAAGGCGACTGCGCCATTGGATTGTACTGCGTCCACAACAACTCGCTCACCAACCCGACCCCGAAGGCGAGCCCGCGCCACTGCACGAAGACGCAGTGCGTGCCGTTCGTGCAGGTTTCCATGCCCCCATCGCTAAACGTGCCGATCTCCGCCTCGCCGCGCCAATTCCAGTTCGGCTCCAGCTCGACGGGGCTAAAAGCTGTCACCCCTTCGCCCGACTTGCGGCGAGCAAGATGGACGCGGGTCAGGCTGACGGGATGGTCCACGCCGCCCGCGTAGGAGTACGCCACTCGACCGAACAAGGGATTCGGGTCGGACCACAGGCCGTCGCCCCGCGCCCCCGCCCAGTAGGTCACGGCGGCCGTATCGTTCTCGACCAGGAGGCTGTCCTGGGTGCGGGCGGGCATCTGGATCTCCCAGAGCTCCCGGGCTCCATCCCAGACCGTGCGGCGCACGCGGCTCATTTGACAGTCGAAGACGGCAGTGCTGTCGTAGCCGAGGTAGCACGCCTGGCGGTCCATCACGAGCACGCGGCGGCCGAGCGCGTCGTAGCGATACTCTTCGAAATGCACCTGCCACGCCGGATTCAGCCATTGGCCATCGCTCCAGGCTTCGCGCCATTCCGCCACCCGCAGCCGCCCGTCCGCCCCGTAGTAGGACCTCCGGTCGTTCACCGGCGTCATGGGCGCGCTGGACACGGGCCTGGGCTGGTAGAAGAACACGGTGTTGCCCGCCGAGTCGTAGACGAGGTAGTGCCATCCACCTGCGTCGCCCGTCGAATCGGCACGGCCCGTGCCATTGTGGAAGTACGAGGACCCTGTTGAGCCCCCCGAGAAGGAATCGCCCCACCCGAGGCTCCCGGAGCTTCCGATGTCGCTCCAGTAGGCGTTGCCCAGCGGATCGAAGTGGAAGCTCTGCCCCGCCGTCTCTCTATACGCCACGTACAACGCGGAATCGCTGATGTTCTGAGAGCGGCCGTAGCCGAGCGATGTCAGGTAGCCAAGGCCCGAGGAATAGGTTTGAACGGTGTCCTTCCAGCCGTGAGTGTTGTACGCATAGGACGTGTGCACGGGATCGGCATACCACAGGCTGGTGTAACGCAGGTAGTTGTCAGGGTCCTTGGTGGAAGAGCTGCTTCCATTTGCGACGCGGTCGAGGGTCACGCGGCCCAAGCTGTCATACACCAGCGAGTCCACGATACCGCCGGGAAGAGTGGTGCGGACGACCTCCCCGAGCATGTTGTGGAGGAAGCCGATCTGATTCCCGAGCAGTGTGTACAAGGTGGCGAAGTCGCCCGTGGTGTCGTTGTACACATACCGCACGCTGTCGGTCATTCCTGTGCCGATGGCGAGCTGCGCTGGATGGTGAAGCGCCGTCGGCCGCCCATTGAGATCATAGGCGTACTTGAGGATGTACTGGTGGTTACTGAACGACGTGTCGCCGTAGTCCCGGATCCAGAGCGAATCAATCTGGAGACTGCCGTCCTTGAAATAGGCGCGGTGCACCCGCGCGTCGCCGTTGTCGGCCCTGATGAGTCGACCGCCCGAGTCGTAGGCGAAGCTGGCGGTGTCGGCGTGGATCAGGAGGCCGCTCCCGTTGTTCGGGAACCACGGATACGGATGCCGGCCGGGGTAGTTGTCATACAGCAGGTTGAGCGTGACAAGGAACCCCAAGGTCGAGTCTGCCGGGTAGGTTGCGGGCGGAACTACGCGCCTGTTTAGCCGGTTCATCCGGTCGTAGACCATGGTCAAGACTTGGCCGTTGCGCGTCTTCGTCTTGCTCACGTTCCCAGCGGGGTCGTACCAGGTGCTATCCCGAAATCCGTCCGGGGCAATTTCGACCGTGGGCCGGTTTGCTGCGTCGAAGGTCCATTGCGTGGTCAACCACCCGAGGAAGGTCGAATCCGGCGACTGGGTTCGCTGAACCTCATACCGATTGCCTTCCGCATCGTAGGTGTTGTAAACGGTCAGCAGCTGGGTGTTGCCGCTTTGGGACGCGTAGGACGCAGACCGCACCACGCGGTCGGCGGCGCCGTACACGGTAGAGTCAGAGCGATACTGGCCGTTGGCGATCGGCGTGCGGACCACGAGCGTGCGGCCGAGCGTGTCATTCTGATAGAATGTCGTGTCCCCTAGCGGCATTCGGACGCTGGTGGTGTTTCCCCGCCCGTCGTACGTGATCGTAGTCTGCGAGCCGACGGGTGGGAGGACGGCGCTCAGGAGGCCTGGCCCGTTTCCGGAGGAGTAGTACTGGAACGCGGTCCGGCTGACCGTGCCGCGACGATCCTGCACCCAGGTGCGGTTGCCGTTGGTGGTGTCCACCCCAAACTGGGTGAGCTGGCTATTGGGTAGTGTGATTTGCGTCAATTGATCCCACGTCTGATTCCAGGTGTACTGCGTGGTGGGGTTCTGACCGTTGCCATACGGATTCGAGTCCGCGACGGCCGCGAGGTTGCCCCGGGCGTCATAGGTCGCGGCGACCACGTTGCCGCTCGATGATTGCACGCGGGTCGCGAGCTCCGGCCACCGTGTGTCGGCTCTCGCCAGCGTCGTGACGTGGTTGTACGCGTCCCGGATCTGCGTGACCGCACCGAGGCTATCGAGCCAGAAGTGGGTGACATCCGCACTGTCCGTGCGAGGGCCGTCATAGATCGTGTAGGTGCTCTCGGGCGCCGTCAGGCCGCTGCCGCATGTCCAGACCCGGATCTCGGCCGGGCAGAACGTCCGAACGATCGTCTGGGCGCCAGGAACAGGGAGCGAGTCTCCCACCAGCTTCAGACCAGTGCCGAGCGTGTAGCTCGTCGAGTTCCCGCGCCGATCCGTGCGACTGGTGATCGCGGCGGCGTATGATCCATTCGCGTAAGCAAACTGAACACTCGCCGAGACGCCCGGATCCGTGATGGAGGCAATGCGCGCACCGCCGGTGATGGACGTTTGGCTGATAGATGTCGATCGGCTACTGCCCCCTAGGGAATCCGGGGCAGCCACGGAGCTCAGCGTGCCATTGGCGCCGCCGTATGTGAAGGTGTAGGCGAGCCCGGAGCCCGAGGGCGGGACGGTGATTGTCGACAGACGATTACTCGCGTCCGGGGCGAACACCGTGCTGTAGCCCAGCCGGTTGACCGTCTGCGTGTGGAAGCCGCTCGTGTTAAAGCGAACTGTCGCACCACCCTTCAGAGAGCGGATGTAGGTCGTACCGTCGAACGACAGAGTGTCCGGGCCGTCCACGGGCCGGGCCACGTACCACGTCTTGCTACTCCACGTCCCCGCTTTCACGTAGCGGCGGACGCTGCCATCCCCACCGACCCACATGAGCGAGCTGTCTGCCGGGAACAGCAACTGCTCGAAGCCGTCCAACCACCAGCCAGCGCCGAAGGGGCTGCTGAACCGATTGACGATAGCGATCGTGCCGGTGTCCGTCCGTATGGCCCGGGAGACACCGGACGTTAGGCTGTCGATCTCCAACTGGAACGCGTAGAACCCGGTCCCGAGATCGCTGGCGCCGAAGTTGGTCATCACGCGGCGGCTCGATGCCTGGCCTACGGCGCCCCACTGCGAGCCGGCCCAGGCCCGACGATCCCGTTGCACGAAGCTGCCACCGACCTTCAGCCGAGCGATGACGATGATCGAGTCGGGGCGCGAGTTGGCGCCCAGTGTCACGTCATCGTTCAGCGAAGGGAACGGGTACGCGTGTTGGCTGTTGTAGAGCAGCGTCGGCGCGCGCACCTTCCCGAGGGTGCGCACCGAGGGGAGGGGATGCACGATCCTCAGGTCGCCGCACTCGTACGCGGCGTCTGAGCCCACGGCAATCGTCAGGCACAGGTCGCGCGCTACGACAGGGCCGCCAGGAGCGACGACGACTGCCAGATGCCCGGTGTCGCTCTTGCTGGAGCCCAGGTCTGTCGCTCTCAGCGTGACAGTTCCCGTCTGGTTGAAGGTCCCAGTGACGTTGAATGTCACGCCGACCGACACCGTTTGGTTTGCCCCCACGGAGAGCTTGGTAGATCCGGCGATCGCGCAACTGGAAGCCACTCCGGAGCAAGTGGTGAAGAAGACGGTGTCCGTGACGCTTACCGTGTTCGGATTCAGGACCGAGAATGAGAAACTCGCCCCGTTCTCCGGGAGCACCCCGTAGGGCTGCGCGTGGGGCGTAACGACTGGTGGGATGCTGTCAGGCGAAGGTGGCGCCGTGCCCACGTAGACAGCCGTGGTCGGATTGTCACCACCGTTGGTGCTCGTCACATCGGTGTACAGCGTGTCGCTACCCTGTACGATGGTGACGGTGCCCGTTGCGACGCCGTGAGCGTCGCAGCCGCTCTTTGATCTCGGGGCGTAGCTGAACCCTGCGTTCTGGTCGTTGAAATCGGTCTCCGGGGCACCATCGAAGCCTCCGCCGCCTGTGGGGCTGCAGTAGTCGATGCTCACCGAGACCTTGGTCCCCGCGCTCCACGAACCCGAGGACGGAGTGATGACAATGACAGGCACCTGCGCTTCTGCGCGGCGGGCGACTGAGAGAGGCACAAGCGCTATCGCCACGAGAGCGAAGTGTCTCCAAGTGAAGCTGAAACGAGCGCGTGGGACGCTCATGATCGGCACCCTTCAAGCTGAGGGAGCTGCCAGGCTCTGGGCAACGGAACCTGCACGTGACAGCGCTTGGGTGATCTGATGGACAAGGTACCCGCCCAGTCGCGCTTCGAAAGACTATAGGATCTCATAGTTTGGGCTAACGCGTGAGCCCGGGCTGATCGGCACTCTAGGTTGGCCTCGTTTGACTGCTCCGCTGAGCAAGGATCGAGCGCACCGTGACCCTATTCGTCGCCTAAGTGCTGCTCATTGTCAGCACTTGCGTTGGCCCTGTCTCACGCTCGGCTGAGCGTGGATCGAGCGCGCGGTAACCCTGTTCGTCGCCTAAGTACCGGTGATTGCCAGCACTTGCGTTGCCCCGTCTGACGCTCGGCTGAGCGTGGATCGAGCGCGCGGTGACCCTGTTCGTCGCCCAAGTACTGGTGATTGTCAGCACTTGCGTTGCCCCGTCTGACTGCTCGGCTGAGCGTGGATCGAGCGCGCGGTGACCCTGTTCGTCGCCTAAGTACCGGTGCTTGCCTGCACTTGCGTTGCCTCGTCTGACTGCTCGGCTGAGCATGGATCGAGCGCCCGGTGACCCTGTTCGTCGCCTAAGTGCTGCTCGTTGTCCGCAGTTACGTTGGGCCTCGTCTGACGGATTAACCAAGCCTGGATTAAAGCGGTGTGGTCGATCTGCACGCCCTTTGCACGTCGGAAATCACCTGTCGGAACAGGCTTCCCTCGGATGTAAGCAACCACGGGACAGATCCTCGACGGTACCGGACGCTCAGACCGTGGTGGACCCAGGACCCATGTGATACGGCCAGGCGCCGCACGGCGACGTTCTTCCAGCTGAGGCTATAACGCTCGTCCAAGCCGGTTCCCTTCGACCTGAAGGGCCACCAGCCACTCGTACCGGATCTCGGCCTCTCCAGACAGCCACGGCTCTAGCAGCCCCTCCAGGGCGTTGACAAAGCCCAGCTCAATGCGATCCGCTGCCTCGTCGGTGAGCGCGGGCGGCCATGCCTCCGGGGGCCACTTCAGCCAGCGCTCGCGCTCGGCACTCGTCATCTCGTCCCATAGCAATCCCGCTCCGTACTTCGCATCCGGTGCCCGGATCTGCTTGCGCCGGCTCTTCGGCACCGCTTGCAGCGTCGCTTCGTATGCTGCTCGCGTGGGCGGAAAGTCCATGGTCGCATACACGTGGTTCCGCCACCAGATGGCGTTGGTCAACTGGTCAAGCGCAACTTCGAAGAGACGGAAGCTGGCACCTTCCGGAATGGCCGGCGGTCGGGGCGGGGTCACGGCATCGAGCGGCCTCTCCCGGTCCCTGGCCCAAGCGGCGCGACACCGATCGATGAGCCGGAGACGGGGAAGGTCAGCTCGCGAGGGGTGCAGGATGCCCAAGACACTGCCATCCCGGATCCTCACGTCATCGCCACCGAGCCACCGCGATCCGTTCCCCTGGAACGTCGGGAGATCCAGCGCCTTCGCGAGCCGGTCGCGAATGGACTGGCGACAGCGCCGCTTGCCGCTGCGCGCGCGGCCAATCGCGTCCACCGTTTGCTGACGCACACCCGCCTTCCGCGCCAAGCTGCTGACCGACAACCCTGCCGCCTTGCGGGCTTCTTCAAGGCGAGCGGGGAGGATGTACACGAGCGGATCTCTCTTGCCGGTCGCACGAGACATTGGTAGCCTCATATTGATCAGTGGTAATATCAACCAATGATAGTCACTCATCGCGTTGACAGTCAAGCACAGCCGACGACATACTCCATGAGTTCGAATCTTTGTGAAAGAGCATGACAACCATACGTTCCGCGGACGCAGCACACAAGGATGGTGCGGCTGAATGGTGGTGCCTCACGCAGTCGGTAGAATCGTCGTCGGTGCTTGTTGGGGACGACGCGGCACTGGGGGAGAGTGGTGAGCGGGTCCCAGGCGCAACGGCGAAGGGCGGGCGATTGACCACGGACGCCCGGCCCGACGACCTGGTGCTGCCCGTGGGGGCTCCGCCCTGGCTCGCGGCCTTCGTGCGCACCGCCGCCGCCGAGAACGCGACGCTCCGGGCCAATGGCGCGGAACAGGCGGCCACGGCGCGCCAGGCCCTGCTGGTCAAGCTGCTCGCGGCGGCTGCCTCCTACCTCGACGCCGAGGTGGACGTGGCCGAGGCTGCGCGGCTGACCAGCCGTTGTGCGGAGACGATCCGCCGCGCCGCGCGGACGGGCGATCTGCCGGCCCGACGCGCATCGGAGCGCGGCCGGTTCCGCATCCGCCGTGGCGACCTTCCGAAGGTTGAGACGCACGGCGGCAGCACGTATGATCCAGATGCCGATGCCCGGGACATCGCCCGACACCGAGGCAACGTCCCATGAGGAAGGGGAACGCACGGCGCTGGTCGAAGTCCATCGGCGAGCGCGGCCACCGAGTCCGGTTCTATGAGGCGCGACCCGGTGGGCCGCTCATGCGGTCCATCTACATCCACGGAAGGGAGGATCGGAAGAGTCTTGGCCATCGCGACAGGAAGCGGGCGGTCACCCAGGGGTACGAGCTGCTCCACGCGCTCCTCCACAACGAGCGGGTCGTTGAGCAGGGGAGCCTCACACTGGGCATGCTCGCGGACCTCTATCTGGCAAGCCCCGCGCACGCGGCCAAGAAACCGCACACGCAGCGGGGCGACGAACGGAAGATCCGACGCGTGGTCGGCTACCTGGGTTCCTCGCGGAACGTGGAGGGCCTGTCTGAATCGGATGTGCGACGCTTCATCGCGGCTCGGCGGAAGGGAGACGGACCGCTCCCCCGCGTCGAGCCGGGAAGGCAGGTGAATGACACGACAGTTGGCGCTGACCTGATTGCTTTCTCGACGGCGCTCAACTGGGCCGTTCGGGAGCGCACGAGCACGGGGCGGAGGTTGCTCCGGGAGAACCCCTGGTTCGGCATCACACTGCCGAAAGAGAAGAATCCGCGGCGGCCCGTGATGACGCACGACGAGTACGTGAAATTGCTGGAGGTCGCGAACCAGGTACATCCGTTGTGTGAACTGGGGCTGATCGTGGCGGAGGGGACCGGCAGGCGGATCAGCGCCTGGCGCAACCTCCAGTGGGACGACGTGGACTTCACCGCGGGTGCCATTCGTTGGCGCGCCGAGCACGACAAGAAGGGATACGAAATGGTCGTGCCGATGAGTGAGCCGGTCCGAGCTGCCTTGGCCGCGGCTCAACGCACCCAACAGGCCATCGGGAACGCGCCCGTCTTCCCCTCGCCGAAGGACCCCGCGAGGCCCTGCGACCGGCACATCCTGGACGGATGGCTCCGGAAAGCCTACGCGAAGGCGAAGCTGACGCAGCAACGCGGCGGGCTGTGGCACACGCTACGGCGGAAGTGGGCCACCGAGCGGAAGGGCTACCCGATCAAGGACCTGGCGGCCGCGGGCGGCTGGAGAGACGACAAGACGCTCCTCACCAGCTATCTCCAGGCCGACGCGGAGACGGTGCGGCAGGTTGTGCTGCACCCGACGCAAAGGCTGGTGAGTCAGGGAGGCGTCTGACTCGTGGTCGACGCAACTCACAACAGCACTCGCAACACGGGGGGTCGAAGCACGACAAAGCCCCGTCGTAGAAGTCGCGACAGGGCTTGATCTTTGAGACAGTCGGGACGGCGGGATTTGAACCCGCGACCCCCTGAACCCCATTCAGGTGCGCTACCGAGCTGCGCCACGTCCCGTGCGCGGGGAATCTACAACCGCCGAGGGCCCGCCGTCAGCGGGCCTGGTCCGCGGCCGTTCAGTGCAGGCGCTGGAGCGCGAAGACCGTGCCCGCGATCGTGACCCAGGCGCCGATCCAGAACCCGAACATCCAGCGGATCAGCCGCGTCTCCTGACGCTGCAGCTTCACGTCGAAATCCGAGCGCAGTTCGGCTGTCTGCTGCGCCAACCGGGCTTCAAGGCGGCCGAAGTGCGCCTCGAAGAGGTCGCGAAACTCCTCGCGATAGCTGAGGTCAACAGCGTTGAACCGGTTCACGAGCTCGTCCGCTACCTCGTCGCCCAGCTTCTCGTAGAACTGCCTGGACAGCTTCGCCGTGATCGGCATCCGACCCTCCCGCGGTCGGGGGCCAACGTAAGCCTACGCTCGGCCTGCCGAGGGGCGCAACGGACGCGGGACGGCGCAAAACCGCGCATCAGCGCCGGTCATCCCGATCCTGCCTACAGCGCCCCAGGCCTGACCGGCGCGGCCGGCGGCACGGCGGGCTTCTCCGGCTCCGGCGTGAAATCCTCGCCCGGATTGATGAAGCGGTCGGTCTCGAAGGCGTACTGCTTGTCGTAGAGCTGCCGGTAGCGGCCGCCCGCGGCGAGCAGGTCCTTGTGGCTCCCCCGCTCCACGATCCTGCCGTCTTCCAGCACCAGGATCTGGTCCGCGCTGCGGATGGTGGACAGCCGGTGCGCGATCACGAAGGTCGTGCGCCCGTGCCGGAGCCGCCTGAGGCCGTCCTGGATCAACGCCTCGCTCTCGCTGTCGAGGCTCGACGTGGCCTCGTCGAGGATGAGGATCTTGGGGTTCGCGAGGATCGCCCGCGCGATGGCCACCCGCTGGCGCTGGCCGCCGGAGAGCTTCACGCCCCGCTCCCCCACGATCGTGTCGTACTTCTTCTCGAAGCGGTCCACGAACTCGTCGCAGTGCGCGATGCGCGCCACCTCGAGGATCTCCGCGCGCGACGCGTGCGGCTTCGCGAAGCTGATGTTCTCCGCGATCGTGCCGTCGAACAGGAAGTTGTCCTGCAGCACCACGCCGAGATGCGCGCGATAGTCGCGCAACCGCAGGGCGGCCAGGTCGGCCCCGTCCACCAGGATCCGCCCCGACTCCGGCCGCGCGAACGCCATCACCAGGCTGATCAGCGTGCTCTTCCCCGAGCCCGAGGGCCCCACCAGCGCCGTGGTCGAGCCCGCGGGCGCGCGGAACGACACGCCCTTGAGCACCGGCACGCCGGGATCGTAGGCGAACACGACGTTCTCGAACGCGATCTCGCCCCGGAGCGCGTCGCCCACGGCGCCGCGGCTCGCGTCCTCCTCGTCCTCCGTCACGGTCTGGCGCAGCTCGCGGATGCGGTCGAGCCCGGCGAACGCCTCGGAGACCTGCGTACCGATGGACGCGATGCTGACCAGCGGCGCCGCGACAAGGCCGACGAAGAAGACGTACATCACGAAGCCGCCGAGCGTCATCCGTCCCGCGAGGATCGCGTTGCCGCCGACCAGGATCATCAGCACCCCGATCCCGCCGGTGATCACCGTGACCGCCGCGCCGAGGGCGGAGGTGCCGGTCACCGTCCTCGCGATGTTGCGGAACAGCCGGTTCACGCCCCGCGCGAAGACGAGCTTCTCCCCCCGCTCGGCCACGTACGACTTCACCACGCGGATGCCGCCCAGCGACTCGCCGAGCCGGCCGGTCACCTCGGCGTTGATCTGGCCGCGCTCGCGGAAGATCGGCCGCAGCTTCGTGAACGCGTACGCCATCAGCCCGCCGAACACCCCGAGGATCACGATGGTGCTCGCGGTGAGCCGCCAGTTGAGATAGAAGAGCACGACCAGTGCGATCGTCGCCGTCACGAGCCCGCCGGTGAGCTGGACGAGGCCGGTGCCGACGAGGTTCCGGATCCCCTCGGCGTCGGTCATGATGCGCGAGATCAGGACGCCGCTCTTGGTCGAGTCGAAGAAGCGGACCGGGAGGCGGATCACGTGCGCCTCGACCTCGCGGCGCATGTCGGTGATCGCGCGCTGGGCGGTGACGCCGAGGACCTGCGAGAGGGCGAACGACGTCACGGCCTGCACGAGCGTGGCGGCGCCCGCGGCCAGGGCCAGCGGCACCAGGTACTGTGCTTGGTGCTTCCCCACGACGTCGTCGATCAGGATCTTCGACGTGGCGGGCAGGACCAGGCCGGCCAGGCGGTTCACCAGCATCACGGCGAGGCCGATGCCGAGATAGACCCGGTGCCGCCACAGAATCTGGCGGGCTTCCCGCCACGCGGACGACCAGTTCAGCCGCCGTTTTGTTTCCTGAGCCACCGTCCCGCCAACATCTAGAGAGAGGTGAAGTCTAACCCTGAGCGCGCATGACTGCGATTACCGCAGTCACGGTCCAGTAACGTCCCGGCCGAGCCGGAACCCGGCGTCTCCGGCGCGGGTAGAGACCCGAGACCATTCTCAGGAAGGTACGTATGCTCGCCAAGACCCCGGTTCCCAGAAACGGTCACATCCGCGTCACCTTCGTCCTGCCCGAGCCCGGCGCGAGCGCCGTGCACCTGGTGGGAGACTTCAGCGACTGGCAGGCATTCAAGGCCATGCGCCGCCAGAAGAACGGGACGTGGAAGACCGAGATCCTGCTGGAGCCCGGGCACGAGTACGGCTTCCGGTACCTGATCGACGGGAAGCGCTGGGAGAACGATCCCAAGGCCGACAAGTACGTCCCGAACCCCTACGGCAGCGAGAACTCGGTCGTCGTCACCTGACGCCGCGACGGGCCCCGGGGGGGGAACATCGAGCCACACGTCGGCAGCACACGTGTGGCTCTTTCACATCGGGACGCGGCGGTGCGCGGGACGCCTACGTCGCGGGGAGAGGCTCCGCCGCGGCAACCGCCACGGGCCGCGCCGGCACGATGACGCCGCCGCCCAGCGCGAGGCCGGGGCCGGCCACCGCGCCGACGTCGCCGCCGAAGTAAGCCTCCTCGCCGTGCTCGGAGAGATCGAGACCGGACAGCTCCTCGTGCACCGTCGCGCGGGCGCCGATCGTGACCTGCACCACCACGTACGCCGCCACCGTCCCGACGGCCGCGATCGCCACCGCCGCGAGCACCGCGACGAGCTGCACGCCGAGCTGCACGGCGTTTCCCGCGAGCAGGCCGTCGGCGCCGCCGGGGTTCGCGAGCTTGGAGGCGAACACGCCCGTGAGCAGCGCGCCCGCCACTCCCGCCAGACCGTGGCAGGAGAAGACGTCGAGCGAATCGTCCAGCCTCGTGCGCGCGCGGAGCTGCATCGCGGTGTAGCTCACCCCCACCGACAGAACGCCGATCGCGAGCGCGGCCGGAGTGCTGACGAAGCCGGCGGCCGGCGTGATGCCGACCAGGCCGACCACCGCGCCGGTCGCCGCCCCCACCGCCGTCGCCTTGCCGAGCCGCGCGGCGTCGAGCAGCGCCCAGGTCACCAGGGCCGCGGCCGCGGCGGTGTTCGTGTTGACGAAGGCCAGCGCGGCGACACCGTTGGCGGCCAGCGCCGAGCCGGCGTTGAAGCCGAACCAGCCGAACCAGAGCAGCCCCGCGCCCAGGAGCACCAGCGGGACGCTGTGCGGCGCCAGCGGTGAGCGCTTGAAGTCCTTGCGCGGGCCCAGGAGCCGGGCGGCCACGAGGGCCGAGACGCCGGCGCTGATGTGCACCACGGTGCCGCCCGCGAAGTCGAGCGTGCCGCGCGAGGCCAGCCATCCGCCCTGCCCCCACACCCAGTGCGCCAGCGGGTCGTAGACGAAGAAGCTCCAGAGCAGCAGGAAGAGCACGTAGCCGCGGAACTTCATCCGCTCGACGACCGCGCCGGAGATCAGCGCCGGCGTGATGATGGCGAACATCCCCTGGAAGAGGGCGTGCGCCGACTGCGGGATCGTCGCCGCGTAGGCCGGCGCCGGCGCGAAGCCCACGCCGCGGAACATCGCCCAGCCCAGGCCGCCCAGGAATGCGGAGCCGGGGGCGAAGGCGAGCGAGTACCCCACGACCACCCACTGCACCCCCACCACGCCGAGCGCGACCACGCTCATCATCATCGTGTTGAGCGCGTTCTTGGGGCGCACCAGCCCGCCGTAGAACAGGGCCAGGCCGACGGTCATCAGGAGCACCAGCGCCGCCGAGGTCAGCACCCACGCGGTGTCGCCGGCGGAGATCGCGGTCGCGGCCTGGAGAGCGGGCGTCATCGCGCCGCCTCCGCTACCGCGTCCCGGGTGGTGAGCGCCGCGCGCTGCACCTCGTCGGCGTTGACCGCCGTCAGCGCCTGGTTGTTCTCCTCGCCGGTGCGGATCCGGATCACCCGCTCCAGCGGCTGCACGAAGATCTTGCCGTCCCCCACCTCGCCCGTGCGCGCCGAGGCGAGGATCGCCGCGATCGTCGCTTCGACGAACGGCTCGGAAACGGCCATCTCGATCTTCACCTTCTCGTGGAACTCCATCACCACCGTCGCGCCCCGGTACTGGCTCAGCACCTCCTGCTCGCCGCCGTGGCCGGCGACCCGGGTGAGGGTGATGCCGGTGACCCCGGCGCGGAACAGCGCCGCCTTCACCTCCGGGAGGCGCTCGGGACGGACGATGGTCGTGAGGAGCTTCATGGCCGAACCCTACCTCATTTCGTGCAATCTGTCAACGATTTCATGTGCAGATTGCACGCAATGGCTGGGCCATAGCCATTCTATGCTTAAATCTGTGCAGTTTGTCTAGGAAAGTGCGGGCGCTTCGCCACCGGTGAGGGAGCCCCGCGCTCAGCGCAGGGTCAGGGAGTCCATCGCCGCCTTGGCGGGGCGGAAGTGGGGCTCGAGCCGCAACGCCTGCGCGTAGCTGATGCGCGCGCTGTCGGGGCGCCCCAGCTGGGCGTACGCCTCGCCGAGATACCACCAGACCGCCGGGGGCCAGTACTCGCGACCGTCGGTGGTGACCGGTGGCGGGTGGTCGAGGGCCCAGCGGAGGTCCCGCGCCGCGGCGGCGCTTTCGCGGCGGAGGGTGACGAGGGTCGCACCGAGCAGCCACCGCCCCACGGCCTCCGTCGAGTCGTCGGCGACGAGCTGGCGGGCGATGGGCAGGGCGCGCTCCGGCTTGCCGGTGCGCGAAAGGAACATCGCCAGGCGGATCAGCCCCTCGCGCCCGCCCGAGGGGTGCTCGGCGAACACCTCGATCAGCGAGTCGGCCTTGACGTGATCGGCGTTGGCCTTGCTGCGCCAGAGCACTTCCACCATGAGCGACGTGCCGCGCATCCGGTCGATCCGGAGGAGGTTGGTGGCGAGGGCGCGGGCCGAATCGCGGTCGCCGCCCACGATCCCGGGGGCGCGCACGAGGAAGCGGCCGAGGCCCTCGAGATAGAGCGGGTTGGCCGGATCGAGCCGCACGGCGCGCTCGAACTCCCGCTTGGACCGCTTGGCCAGGAAGAACGCCCCCATCACCCAGCGGTGCGCGGCCTCCGTGCCCGCCACCTCGGCCAGCCAGAAGTGCGCCTCGGCCCGGTTCGGCTCGACCTCGACAGCCCGCTCGAGGATGGTGAGGGCGGTATCCATCGCGCCGCGCTCCGCTGCGGCCTTCGCCTGGAGGAGGAGATCCTGGGCGTGGGCGCCGCGGCCAATGGCGAGGATCAGCGACACGGTCAGAAGTACAGGGCGCATGCGGGGAAGTTAACTGCCGACCGGCATCTGGTAACTGGCAACCATTGCCAACTTGCCGTCTGGCAACTGACCCGCGACCCGCGTTCTTCGAGCTGTCCCCTGGCCTATCGCAACAGCAGATGGCACGTCGTGAACGCCGCCGGATGCTCCGGGGTCCCGAGCAGGTCGTGCAGCATCTCGTGCTTCACGGTCCACTCGTCGTCCAGGTAGCCGTCGCCGAAGAAGCGGTTGGGACCCGCGAGGGAGATCACGTGCGGGGAGCGCCATTCACCGGCACACAGACCATCCTCGGTGACGTCGCACTTGAAGCCGGCCTCCCCCGCCGTGCAGGGAACGACGTACCAGTCGACGCGGGTCATCACTCCCGTCACGCCGGAGCACTGCTCGACTTCCTGCCACCATTGGGAGAAGACCGCGGGCGGCGTCAGCGCGACGCCTCCCGCCGGCGCGGTCGGCGTCTCGCACCCGATCGCGGCGACCCCGACCACTGCGACCAGGACGCGCGCCGCTGCGATCGCGGCATGCGGCAATACCCAGGAGACCACGCGCTCGTGCACTGGTGCCTCCCGGGTCCAACTATCCGGCGCTGCACCCGCGCGGTCAATCAGTAAAAGTGCCGCAAACTCAAGGCTTTTCGTCGTGTTGCACGAATCCCGACCACTTGATTTCCGCTTGACGCCGCGGCGCGAGCAGCCCCTCTTGGGCGGCGCATTGCGAGCCGTTTGCAGCCCTTGCCCGGAGATTCGATGAGCGAGCACGACCCCCGCGATTCCTCTTCGCTGCCACGCCGCGACTTTCTGAGACTCGGAGGCGTCGCGGCGGCCGGCCTCGTCGCGCGCGATCTGCTCCCCGGCAGGCAGGAGCCGTCGGCACGCAGGCCCCTGCCCTCCAACCCGCGAACGCAGGGCGCGATGCCGACGCGCAATCTGGGCAAGACCGGCTACCGGCCCGGGATCTTCAGCCTCGGCGGGCAGGCCGCGGTCGAGAAGCCGGACAACGAGGCGATGGCGGTGTCCATCATCGAGCGCGCGATCGACCTGGGCGTGAACTACGTCGACACCGCCTCGGCCTACGGCGGCACGCAGCGCTGGAGCCAGCGCTACATCGGGAAGGTGATGGCGCGGCGCCGGGGCGAGGTCTTCCTCACGTCCAAGACCTACGACCGCACGCGCGACGGGTCGCTCCGGCTGCTCGAGGAGTCGCTCCGCCTGATGAACACCGACCACCTCGACCTCTGGCAGCTGCACAACGTGATGCGGATGGACCAGATCGCGCAGATCTTCGCGCCCGGCGGCGCGATCGAGGCGCTGCAGCAGGCGCGCGAGCAGAAGATGGTGCGGTTCCTCGGCATCACCGGCCACTACGACCCCGAGCCGCTGATGGAGGGGATCCGCCGCTTCCCGTTCGACACGGTGCTGATGGCGCTGAACGCGGCCGATCGGCACCAGTACAGCTTCGCCGAGCACCTGCTGCCGCTGGCGGTCGAGACGCAGATGGGGATCATCGGGATGAAGATCCCGGCGCGGGCGCGGATGCTGGCGTCCTGGAACCCGCCGCCGCCGGACTCGATGGCGCCGTTCGAGCGGCCGAGCGGCGGCGTGCCGAGCACGCCGGGCGCGCTCACGATCCGCGAGGCGATGTACTACACCCTCACGCATCCGGTGAGCACGGTCATCATCGGCTGCGACAATCCGGCGCAGGTCGAGGAGAACGTGCGGCTGGCGCGGGAGTTCACGCCGCTCTCTGAGGCGCAGCTGGCCGAGCTGGCGGCGAAGACGGAGGCGATCAAGCGCCAGGCGCTGTTCTTCCGGCGCTGGGCGTAGGCGTTACCATAAGAGGGTGGCCGACGCACGGACGGTCTCTGAACGCACCGAGGCTGCGCTCGACCTGATCGAGCGGGCGCAGCCCGCGCTCAACGCCTTCATCACCATCACCGCCGAACAGGCGCTCGCCGACGCGCGCGTCGCCGGAGCGGAGCTGGCCTCGGGCGTGAGCCGCGGAGCGCTCCACGGCGTGGGCGTGGGCATCAAGGACCTGATCGCGACCGAGGGCGTCCGGACCACCGCCGGCTCCCGCATCCTCGGGCAGTGGGTGCCGAAGCGCGACGCTGCCGCCGTGTGGATGCTGCGGGTGGCCGGCGCGATCCTGGTCGGCAAGACGAACACCCACGAGTTCGCCTTCGGCACGACCAACGACAACCCCCACTACGGCGCGGTGAAGAACCCCTGGAATCCGGCGCTCACGAGCGGCGGCTCCTCCGGCGGGTCGGCGGCGGCCGTCGCGGCGGGGCTCCTCGACGTCGCGCTCGGCACCGACACCGCCGGCTCCATCCGGATCCCGGCGGCGCTGTGCGGCGCCGTGGGACTGAAGCCGACGTACGGGTTGATCTCCGCGCGGGGCGTCGTGCCGCTGGCGCCGACGCTGGACACGGTGGGGCCGCTGGGGCGGACGGTGGACGACGTGGCGCATGCGATGGCAGCCCTGGTTCCTGAGGGTGTAGGGTATAGGGTGTCGGGTGTAGAGAAGCAGGGCGCCGCAGGCCACACCCTACCCCCTACACCCTACACCCCGTCTTTGAAGGACCTCACCATCGGCGTCCCCGAGCACTACGTCTTCGATCGCGTCGATCCGGAGGTCGAGCGCGCGGTCCGTGAGGCGCTGCGGGCCATGGAGGCGGCGGGCGCCACGGTGCGACCGCTCGAGATACCGGAGCTCCAGAATTGCGGGGAGGTGGGCCTCTCGATCGTGCGGCCGGAGGCGCTCGCGTTCCACCAGCGCTGGTATCCCTCGAGGGCGGCTTACTACGGCGAGGACGTCGCGCGCTCGCTGGAGGCCGCGCGGGACATCTCGGCGAAGGAGTATCTCTCGGCCCGCCGGCGGCGGCGGCAGATCGCGCGGGCCCTCCGGCGCGCGCTCCAGGACGTGGACCTGCTGGCGGGGCCGACCGTGCCCATCCTCGCGTTCCCCAACGCCGACGCCTACCGGCCGGTGCTGCCCGGCGGCGAGCTGCCGCGCCACGCCCTGACGCGGCTCACCTATCCGTTCAGCCTGAGCCGCCTGCCGGCGATCAGCGTGCCGTGCGCTCTCTCGAAGGCCGGACTGCCGATCGGGCTCCAGCTCGCGGCCGGGCCGCGGCGAGAAGGACAGCTCCTCGCCGCGGCCCGGGCCTTCGAAGAGGTGCGCGGCCCCTGGCAGGAGCCGCCGATCGCGCGGCAGCTGCGCGGCCGCTAGACGTCCGCTACATCCCGCTCATCCCTTCGTGCTTCGCGGCCGCCACCGGGATCATCAGGTGCGCGAAGGGCGTGCCCTGCCACATCACGTAGGGGCCGCCGCTCTTCCAGTCGGTCGGCATCCCCCGCAGCACCTTCGCGTCCGGCACGAAGATCATGATGTGCGGGCCCGTCACGACCCACTCCTGGCCGGAGTCGGGCTTCATCTTGGACGGATCGGTGTTGCTCGCATCGCTCGCGCCCTGGAGCATGTAGGCCAGGGCGACGGAGGCGATCCGGGGCGTCTTGTGCTGCATGTACTGGCCGTACCAGGCGTACGAGAGGCTGTCGCCGCACACGGGATCGTCGCTGGGCGTGCTGGGGTCGTCGGGCATGCAGGTCCAGCCGTTCGTCCCGGCGCGGAGCTGCGTCGGCTGGCCGTTCGGGGTGGACGGCCAGTCCATGATGGTCGCGCCGTTGGCGATCGCTGCCGGCGCCGCGCTCATCGCGTCCGCGATCTTCCACTCCTTCGTGCCCTTGGCGGGGCCCGCCGGCGCCGCGGCCTGCTGCGGCTGCTCCTTCGCGCAGGCGCCGAGCGCTGCAACCAGCGCGCCGGCCGCCAGCCATCTGCGGTCCATCACGAACCTCCTGTTGTGGGGTGGGGGATCAGGCGGAGCGAATCTACGGGCGCCGGGCGCATTCGCTAGATGTACAGTAGGAATAGTGCATATGTAGTGACATCTTGACGGCATCATAGCGTCATCTCAAGGCGCAGCACAGGCCTTGGTGTCGCCACTCGGCACCAGTTGACATTCATACGTTTGTATGACATGATACATACGTATGAAACAACTCTCCGATCCTCGCGAGCGTCTCATCGAGGCCGCGCGGCAGCTGTTCGCCAGCGCCGGCTTCGATGCGACCAGCGTCCGCGACATCACGTCCCGGGCGCACACCAACCTGGGCGCCATCACCTACCACTTCGGGTCGAAAGAGGCGCTCTACCACGCGGTCATCGAGCGGTTCGCCACGCCGATCGCCGACCGGAT
Source organism: uncultured Gemmatimonadales bacterium (assembly GCA_963835535.1). Lineage (GTDB taxonomy): Bacteria > Gemmatimonadota > Gemmatimonadetes > Gemmatimonadales > JACORV01 > Fen-1245. The sequence goes on along the minus strand of CAWIFL010000005.1, from coordinate 630,618 downwards.
CGCCGCGATCTCCGGCGAGGCCGGCCTGCCTCTCGAGCGGCTCACCCGGTGCGTCCGCGCCTTCCTCGAGCACATCTGGCGGCACCCGGAGATGCCCCGGCTCATCATGCGCGAGATGGCGTCGGACCGCCCGCTGCCCGAGCCTGTGGCCCGGGTCATTCGCCGCAACATCGAGTCGTTCGGGCGGATCATCGTCGAGGGGCAGGCCGACGGCAGCATCCGCAGGGGGGAGCCGCACCTGCTGGCGCTGAGCGTCGGGGGACAGCCGCTCTTTCTGACCCTGGCCTCCAAGGCCATCCGGCATGCCCTCGGGAAGGACCCGAGCGATCCCTCCATCCGCGAGTTGGTCGCGGAGACGGTCCTCACCAACATGCGAGGGGCGCTGGCGGCGGCCGCGCCAGCGGCGGCAGCCCCACGCGAGGCAGGCGTCCCCGGCGCCGCGATGCCGGCGGCCGGCACGCGCACACCCGCATCGGGGGTCACGCCATGATCGTTCCGCTCCTCCTGGCCGCTGCCCTGGGCCTCCAGGACACGACCCGTCTGACTCTGGCGGACGCCGTCCGGCGGGCTCTCGAGAGCCATCCCACCGTGGCCGCCGCCCGGGACAACCGGGCGGCCGCGGAGGCCTCCGTCGGCGAGGCCCGGGCGCCGCTCTTCCCGCGCCTCACGGCGGGCTTCAGCGCGACCCAGTACAAGATCGGGAACCTCATCTATCCGCTCTCGGGCATCAGCCTGACGAACCTGCCGGCCTTCAACTCGACGCTGAGCCAGGCTTCGCTCAGCCTCGGCTACACGCTGTTCGACTTCGGCGGCCGGACGTCCCAGCTGCGGCTCGCGCAAGCGCAGGAACGCAAGGCCGATGCTGCGCTCGACGCCGCGTCGGCCGCCCTGATCTCGCGGGTGGCGAACGCGTACCTCCGCGTGCTGACCACGCGGGGCGTCCTCCAGGCCCAGGAGCAGGAACTCGCCGCCCTCGAGGCCGAGGCCCGGCGGGTGGCGCAGATGGAGGACCAGGGGAAGGCCGCGCACGTCGAAGTGCTGCGGCTGGCGGCGCAGGCCTCCCGGGCGCGCGCCGACGAGGTGGGCACGCGCGCACAACTCGACGTCGCGGAGCGCGATCTCGCCCAGCTCGTGGCGCTCCCCGTGGAGATCGCAAGAACGCAGCTCGCGCCGGTCCGGCTGGCCGACACTGCCGTGGCCGACCGGGCCACGCTGGTGGCGAGCGCCGAGCAGAACAGCCCGGACGTTGCGCAGGCCCGCCGGACAGCCGAGGCGGCGGGGGCTGGGGTGGGCGTGGCGCGGGCCTCGCTCCTCCCGCAGCTCCAGCTGGTCGCGGCCTACGTCGAGAACGGCCACAGCTTCACCGGCTACCGGCCCTGGTGGAACGCCGGGCTCCAGCTCTCCTACCCGATCTTCACCGGGGGCAGCCGGGGGAGCGCGATCCGGCGCAACGAGTCGGGGGAGCGGGCCGCGGACGAGCAGCTGCGCGCCGCCGAGCAGGCCGCGGAGCTGAGCGTGGACGCCGCGCTGGCCACGGTGGCCGCAGCGCGCGCGACCGTGGATGCGCTGGTTTCGGCGGTCGCGCAGTCGGAGGAGGTCGAGCGGATCCGGCTCCTGAGCGTGCAGGTCGGCTCGGGCACCGAGACGGACTACCTGGACGCCGAAGCGACCCTGCTGTCCAACCGAGCGGCGCTGGTGCAAGCCAGGCACGCGGAGATCGCCGCGCGCGTCGAGCTGGCCCGGGTCACCGGGGTCCTGACACCTGAGTTGCTGACGAGGATGGTCTCCCAATGAATCGCAAGAAGCTGATCCCGGTGGCCGCCGCCGTCGTCGTGCTGTTGGCGGTCTGGTTCTTCCTGCGGCGCGGCAGCAACGCCGACGGGCCGCTCGACGCCTCCGGCACGGTCGAGGCGACCGACGCCCAGCTCGGCTTCGAGGCCGCCGGCCGGATCGACACGATCCTGGTCGACGAAGGGGATCGCGTGAAGGCGGGCCAGGAGCTGGCGCGCCTCGACGAGTCGGAGCTGAGCGCGCGGCGGCAGCAGGCTACGGCGCAGCTCGGCTCGGCGCAGGCGACCCTCAACGAGCTCGAGCGCGGCTCCCGCACCCAGGAGGTCCAACAGGGGCGCGACCAGCTCGCCGCCGCCAACCAGCGGCTGGAGGACGCGCAGCGGGACCTCGACCGGACGAAGCGGCTGTTCGACGGCGGCGCGGTGAGCCGCGAGACGCTCGACAAGGCGCAGCTCGCCTTCGACGTCGCGCAGAGCCAGCACGACCAGGCAGCGCAGGCGTTGCAGCTGCTGCAGATCGGGCCGCGCCCCGAGCGGATCGACGCGCAGCGCGCCGCCGTGGCCGCGGCCCAGGCCACCGTCCAGCAGATCAACGCGATGCTCGGCAATGCCGTGATCCGCGCCCCGTTCGACGGCGTGGTGACGGTGAAGGATCGCGAGATCGGCGAGACCGTCTCCCCCGGCGCCCCGGTGCTCACGGTCACCAACCTCGACGACCGCTGGGTGCGGATCTACATCCCCGAGACGCGCATCGGCGCCGTGCATCTCGGCGAGGGCGCGACCATCACCGCCGACACCTACAAGGGCCGGGTCTATCGGGGCGCGGTGAGCTTCATCGCGAGCGAGGCCGAGTTCACGCCCAAGAACGTGCAGACGAAGGACGAGCGGGTGAAGCTGGTGTACGCGGTCAAGGTCAGGATCACGAGCGACTCGAGCTACGACCTCAAGCCCGGCATCCCGGCAGATGTCACCCTCCGCTAGCGCCATCTCGACGGATCGGCTGACGCGCAAGTTCCGCGACCTCGTCGCCGTCGATGCGCTGACGATCGAGGTGGCGAAGGGCGCCCTGTTCGGGCTGGTGGGGCCGGACGGCGCCGGCAAGACGACGACCCTGCGCATGCTCGCGGGCGTCCTGCCGCCGACGTCGGGCGACGCCCTGGTGGGCGGCGTCAGCGTCGCGCGCGACCCCGAGGGGGTCAAGCATCACATCGCCTACATGGCGCAGCGCTTCGGCCTCTACAACGACCTCACGGTCCGCGAGAACATCGAGTTCTACGCCGACCTGTACGAGGTGCCTGCGTCCGAGCGGCCCAAGCGGATCGAGCGGCTGTACCGGTTCTCGTCGCTGGGGCCCTTCGAGCACCGCCTGGCGGGCCAGCTCTCGGGCGGGATGAAGCAGAAGCTCTCCCTCTCCTGCGCCCTGGTGCACCACCCCGAGATCCTCCTCCTCGACGAGCCGACCTTCGGCGTGGACCCGATCAGCCGGCGCGATCTCTGGCTCATCGTCCACGAGATGGTGGCCGAAGGCGTCACGGTGTTCGTGACCACGGCGTACATGGACGAGGCGGAGCGCTGCGACCAGGTCGCGCTGATGAACCGCGGACGGATCATCGCGCTCGATACGCCGGCCGCGCTGCAGCGGAGCTACGGTGGCGAGATGGTCGCGGTGCGGGTGAGCGATCGGCGCGCGGCGGCCCGGACGCTGGTCGAGGTGCCGGGGGTGCGGCGGGCGACCGTCTTCGGCGAGACGATCCACGTGACGCTGGACGCGCGGCGGACCGGCTGGCCGGCGGCCGAGCGGGCGCTGGCCGGGGCGGGGATCACGGTGCTGGAGACCGCCGATGCGCAGCCGAGTTTGGAGGACGTGTTCATCGACAGAGTGGGCGAACAAGCAGGGGATAGGAGCTAGGGGTCAGGGGATGAGCGACACACGCACCAGACAGCCGGGGCGGCCGGGCGGGGCCCTAACCCCTAACCCCCAACCCCTAACCCCTTCGACGTCCTGCGCCGTGGAAGTCGAGGACCTGACGAAGCGGTTCGGGGATTTCACTGCGGTCGACAGGGTCACCTTCACGGTCGAGCCGGGGGAGATCTTCGGCTTCCTCGGCCCCAACGGCGCCGGGAAGACGACCACGATCCGGATGCTCACCGGTCTCCTCCAGGCGACGAGTGGGGATGCGTGCGTCGCGGGGCTCGACGTTCGCACCCAGACCGAGGCGGTCAAGCAGCGCATCGGCTACATGTCGCAGCTCTTCTCGCTGTATGGCGACCTCACGGTGGACGAGAACATCGCGTTCTTCGCGGGGCTCTATGGCGTCCGGGGCGAGCGGCTGGAGGCGCGGCGGGCCTGGGTGCTGCGCATGGCCGGCCTGGAGGACCACCACGGCCAGCTCACCGCCGAGCTGTCGCTGGGCTGGAAGCAGCGCCTGGCCTTGGGCTGCGCGGTGCTGCACGAGCCGCCGATCCTCTTCCTGGACGAGCCGACGTCGGGCGTGGACCCGATCTCCCGCCGCAACTTCTGGGAGCTGATCTACTCGCTCGCGGACGCCGGCACGACGGTGCTGGTGAGCACGCACTACATGGAGGAGGCGGAGTACTGCCACCGGCTGGCGCTGATGAACCGCGGGCGGCTCATCGCCCTCGACACGCCCGCCAACGTGCGGCGCCTGATGCCGGAGCCGCTGCTCGAGATCGTGACGGCCGACGGGCCCGGGGTGGCGCAGGCGCTGCAGGGCCGGCCCGGCGTCACCGAGGCGGCGCTGTTCGGGCGCGCGGTCCACGTGACGGTGGAGAACGCGGAGGCGGCGGCGCGGGAGCTGCCCGCCTTCCTCGCCTCGCGCAGGCTCCCCGTGGAGCGGGTCCACACGATCGAGCCGTCGCTGGAGGACGTCTTCGTCGCGCTGGTGCGCCGCGAGGGCGGCGCGGTGGCGGGCTGATGCCGCGCCTCAGCCTCAAGCGGCTGTGGGCGATGGCTCACAAGGAAGCGCTGCACATCGGGCGCGACAAGCGGAGCCTCGCGATGGCCTTCGCCGTCCCGGCCGCGATGGTGCTGCTGTTCGGCTACGTGATCACCTTCGACATCAACGACATCCCGACGGCGGTCCTCGACCAGAGCCAGACAAGCCAAAGCCGCAGCCTCGTGGACGCGTTCCGGTCGTCCGGGTACTTCCGGATCACCCGCCAGCTCGCGAGCGACGTGGAGATTTCGCCGCTCCTCACCAGGGGGGCGGTGCGGATGGTCCTGGTGATCCCGCCGGACTTCGCCAAGCACCTCGCTGCGGCGGAGCCGGCGCCGGTCCAGTGCCTCGTGGACGGCGGCGACGCCAACACCGCCTCGATCGCCATCAACTACGCCCAGGCGATCGTGACGAGCTACTCGGCGACGGCCGTCCTCAAGGGCCGGGCCCTGCCCGTGCCGGTACAGGTGGAGTCGCGGGTCTGGTACAACGAGGACCTCAAGAGCAGCAACATGATCGTGCCGGGCCTGATGGCCACGATCATGATGATCCTATCGGCCCTGCTGACCTCGCTCACGATCGCGCGGGAGTGGGAGCGCGGGACGATGGAGCAGCTGGCGGCGACGCCCGTCCACCGGCTGGAGGTGATTTTCGGCAAGCTGCTGCCCTACCTCGGCATCGGCTTCGTGGACATCCTGCTGGTCGCCGTGGTGGGCGGCACCGTGTTCGCCGTGCCGTTCCGCGGCAGCGCGCTCTTCCTCATCGTGACGGCGATGCTGTTCCTGGTGGGGGCCCAGGGGCTCGGGATGTTCATCAGTGCCGCCGCCAAGTCGCAGTTCCTGGCCACCCAGCTGGCCATGCTGGCGACGATGCTCCCCTCGCTCCTCCTGTCGGGCCTGATCTTCGACCTTGCCAGCATGCCCACCGCGCTCCAGCTCATCTCGCTGGCCGTGCCGGCGCGGTATTTCGTGGTGGCGCTGCGCGGCATCTTCCTCAAGGGCGTCGGGCTGCGCGTGCTCTGGGGCCAGGCGCTGGGCATGCTCGTCTTCGCCGTCGTGGGGCTGACGCTCGCCGTGCGCACCTTCCGGAAGGAGATCGCGTGAGGCTCGGCGGGCTCGACTGGGGCCGGCTCCTCGAGCTGATGCGCAAGGAGCTGCGGCAGACGCTGCGCGACCCGCAGGCGCTCCGGCTGGTCCTCGCCGCCCCCCTCATTCAGCTCATCGTCTTCGGCTATGCGGTCAACACCGACATCCGGCGCGCGGCGGTGATCCTCTTCGACCGCGACCACACCACCGTCTCGCGGGAGCTGGGCCAGACGCTGGCGGCGTCCGGGTACTTCCGGATCGCCGAGACCGCGGAGCGGGCGCAGGATCTGGTCGAGAGCCTCGACCACGGCCGGGCGATCCTCGGCGTCGAGATCCCGCGCGGCTTCGAGGGCGATCTCGCCGCCGGAACGCCCGCGACGGTGCAGGTGCTCGTGGACGGCACGATGTCGAACACCGCCACGGTGGCGCAGGCCTACGTGTCGCAGATCATCCTGAAGTTCGGACAAGCGCATTCACCGGTCGCACAGGCGCTCGGACGCGCGGGCGCACCGGGCGTGGACCTGCGCGTGCGGGCGTGGTACAACCCCAACCTCGAGAGCCGCATCTACAACGTCCCCGCCGTCATGGGCAGCGTGATGATGCTGATGTCGCTGCTGCTGACCTCGCTGGCGGTGGTGCGAGAGCGCGAGGTCGGCACCCTCGAGCAGCTCATGGTGAGCCCGCTCAAGCCGGTGGAGCTGATCGTCGGCAAGACCGTGCCCGTCGTGGGCATCGCCCTCGTGGACCTGACGCTGATCGCCTCCGTCGCGATCCTGTGGTTCGGCATCCCCATGCGCGGCAGCTTCGTGCTCCTGTTCTTTGCGAGCCTCGTGTACATCGTCTGCGGCCTGGGCATCGGCCTCCTGATCTCGACCGTGTCCGCCACGACCCAGGAAGCGTTCATGACCATGTTCATGTTCTTCCTGCCCGCGATGATCTTCTCGGGGTTCTTCTTCCCGATCGCGAACATGCCCACGGTCTTCCAGTTCGTGTCGCTCCTGGACCCGATCCGTTACTATCTGGCGATCGTGCGGGGGATCTTCCTCAAGGGGGCGGGCCTCACGGTGCTGTGGCCGCAGATCGCGGCGCTGTTCGCGATGGGCGGGACGATCCTGTGGTTTGCCTCCACGAGATTCAGGAAAACAAGCGTGTAGACGGCGGAACAGTTGCCAGACGGCAAGTTGTCAGTGGTTGCCAGTTCTCAGTGAGGAGTACTCGGTGATGTGGCTGGGCAAGGCGGCTGAGGCGCTCGTCCTTCTCTACGCGGCAGCCTGCGCGCTCCTCTTCCTCCTGCGGAACCGCGTCGTCTTTCCCCTGCGCGGCGGCCCGGCGGGCCCCCCGCAGCGCTTCGGCTTCCCGAAGGGTGAGAGCGTCACGATCCGGACCGACGACGGCGCGCGACTCACCGGCTGGCTGCTGCCGCCGCCGGAGCCGCTACCGAAGCCGTGGCCCGCCCTGCTCTGGTTCCACGGCAACGGCGAAACGGTGGCCGGTCTGGCCTCGGTGCTCCGGGCGTTCCAGCACCCTCACGCCGCGCTGCTGGCCCTGGACTACCGCGGCTACGGCACTTCGACGGGGCGGCCCACTCCGGAGAACGCCGCCCGGGACGGCGCCGCGGCGATCGTGTGGCTGCGCGCGCACCTCGACGTGTTCCCGGAGCACATCGTCATCTACGGGCGCTCCGTGGGGAGCGGCCCGGCGATCCAGGCGGCCGCGACCCACCACGTCGCAGGCCTGGTGCTGGAGTCCGCCTTCACGTCGCTGCCCGCGATGGCGCGCGTGCACTTCCGGATCTTCCCGTCGTTCCTCGCGGGCGCGGGCTTCGACAACCTCGGCGCCATCGCGCGCGTCGCCTGCCCCGTGCTGTTCGTCCACGGCGACCGCGACCGCACCATTCCGATCGCGATGGGCCGCGCGCTCGCGAAGCGGGCGCCGCTGGTGCACGAGTTCTGGGTGATCCCGCGCGCCGACCACAACGACACGTACGGCCTCGGCGGCGAGGCCTACGCGATGCGCGTGCGGCAGTTCGTCGAGCGCGCCACCGCGGTGACGTGGTGATTGCGGCCGGCGCGCGCCCGCGGACTCCGCCCCGCTCCTGGAGGCTCCGATGAAGAGACTTCACGTCGCCGCGACCCTCCTGCTCGCTTGCGCGCCGCGGCTGGCGGCGCAGGCGCCGGCGGACTCTCTCCCGATCGCCCGGGCCCGGGAGATCGTGCGGGCGCGGCTCGACTCGATCCCCGGCCTCGCCATCGCGGTCGCGCGGGACGGGCGGATCGTCTGGTCGGAGGGCTTCGGCTGGGCGGACCTGGAGCAGCAGGTCCCGGTCACGCCGGCCACGGAGTTTCGGGTCGGCAGCATCTCGAAGTCGCTCACCTCCGCGGCGGTGGGACTGCTGGTCGAAGCGGGGAAGCTGGACCTCGACGCGCCGGTGCAGCACTACGTGCCCTCGTTCCCCGTGAAGCGGTGGCCGATCACCACGCGGCTCGTGGCGGGGCATCTGGCCGGGATCCGCCATTACCGCGGCACCGAGTTCCTCCTGGACCAGCACTACGACAACGTCCTCCAAAGCCTCGACATCTTCAAGGACGATTCCCTGCTCTTCCAGCCGGGCACGCGCTTCTCGTACTCCAGCTACGGCTGGAACCTGATCAGCGCCGTGATCGAGGGGGCCTCGGGAGACGACTACCTGCACTTCATGCGGATGCGGGTGTTGGAGCCGCTGCATCTCGCGCACACGCGGCCGGACGTGCTTGACACCCTCGTCCCGCACCGCACCCGCTCCTACGGGCGCTACCGCGGGACCTGGCTGAACGAGCCGGCGGTGGACAACAGCTACAAGTGGGCCGGCGGCGGATTCCTCTCGACCGCCGAGGATCTGGTCACCTACGGCTCGGCCCTGCTCCAGCCCGGGTTTCTGAAGGCGGAGACGCTGCGGCTGCTCTTCACGTCGCAGCGGCTGACGGACGGCAGCGCGTCGGGCTACGGGATCGGGTGGTTCGTGGCGACGGACAGCGCGGGCCATCCCGTCTATTCCCACGGCGGCGGCTCCGTGGGCGGCACGTCGTTCCTGGCGATCTATCCCGATTCGAAGCTGGTCGTCGCGATCGTGACCAACATGACCGACGCGCCGCTGCGGCGCCTGCCGCAGGAGGTCGCGGCGCTCTTCCTGGGGCACTAGAGCCGCATAACGCCCTCCTCACGCCCGGGAGGTAGACTTCCAGCCGTGTTGAGCGACCTCCGCACCGCCTGGCGCTCCCTCGTCGCGACACTCGGGCGGCGCGCAAGAGGTGCCCGTCGGCACTCTGGCGCGTGGCGCGCCGGAAGCTCGACCAGTTGAACGCCGCCACACGCCTCGAGACCCTGAGCGTCCCTCCAGGCAATCGGCTGGAGGCTCTGAGAGGCGACCGCGCGGGGCAACACAGCGTCCGTGTGAACGACCGGTACCGGCTCTGCTTTACCTGGCGCGAGGCCGGCGCCGAGGCGGTCGAGATCGTGGACTACCATTGAGCAAGGAGGCCGGATGATGCGGGTACCGACGAGTCGGCCGCCAACGCACCCGGGAGAGATGCTGAGGGCGGAGTTCCTGGATCCGCTGGGCCTCACCCAGCGGGAGCTGGCCTCGCGGCTTGGCGTTTCGTACCCGCGCGTCAACGAACTGGTGCACGCGCGCCGCGGCGTCACTCCGGACACGGCCCTACGCCTCGAGCGCCTCCTGGGCGTCGAGGCACAGTTCTGGCTGAACCTCCAGCTGGCGTGGGACCTATACCGGGCACGGCGCTCGCCGGAAGCCGGCGCGATTCGCCGGATCGCACGCTACCCGCGGCTGAAGCGCGCTTCGTAGCAGCGCCTCAGGCCCGCAGCAGCCGGAAGGCGTGGTTCCACTTGCCTTCCAGCATTCCCGGGATGCACCAGAGCTGGCAGAGCGGCTCGATGGCGCGCGCCGCAGTCGCCTTCCCGCAGTCCAGCAACTCGAAGCCGAACTGCTCGAGCAGCCGCGCGACGTCCTGCTTCGCCGCGGCGTCGTTCCCGCAGTAGAACATCGTCGGCTTCCCGCCGGGGAAGGACGGGTTCACCATGTGCGCGTTCCCCGTGCAGCTGAACGCCTTGACGAAGCGCGCGTCGGGGAACGCCTTCTGCAGCCGCTCCATCAGCGAGTCGTTGGGGCCGGTGAAGAAGCGCAGCACGCCGTCTTGTGGCGGCTCCTTCGCGATCGGGTTCGTCGCGTCGATCACGAGCTTCCCCTTGAGGTTCGCCGTGCCGGCTGTCTCGAGCGCCTGCTCGGCCACGGGGCCGCCGACGGCCAGCACCAGTCCCTCGGCCCACTTCGCGACCTCCGCGAACGTGCCCGTGGCGATGCCACTCGCCTTGCCGAACTCCGCCAGCTTCGCTGGCGTGCGGCTGCCGATCATCACCTGATAGCCGTGTTTCTTGAGCCCAAAGGCCAGCGTCTGACCCACCACGCCGGAGCCCAGGACGCCGTAGCGCTGAATCATCGCATCTTCCTCTGAGGTTTGTCGGACATCGCGGACTGCTCAGCGTTCGACGGAGAGAAGACGGGACGCGCCCAGTTGGTTCCCGGGGCGCGCGCCGCGGCGCAGCGGAGAGCGTTACGCGCTACTCGGCCTGGAGCGCGATCCGTGGATCGACGCGAGCGGCCAGGCGGGCCGGGATGATGCTCGCCGCCAGGGACGCAACCAGCAGCACGGCGGCGGCCGCCGCGAACGCCATCGGATCGCGCGGCCTGTTGCCCTCGAACAGCAGCGGCGCGACGAACTTGCTCCCCCACAGGGCCAGGCCGACCCCGAGGACGAGGCCCAGCGCCACCGGTACCAAGCTCTGCCGCAGCACCATCTTCACGAGGTCCCGGGTCTGCGCGCCGAGCGCGCGCCGCACCCCGAACTCCTGCTCGCGCATCCGGACACCGAACGCCACGACGCTGTAGAGGCCGATCGCGGCGAGAAGCACGGCCAGCAGGGCGGCGCAGGCGAACAGGCCGGTGCCGACGCGCCACTGCCGGATCTGCACGCCGAAGATGTCCGCGACGCTGGTGACGCGATCGCGCGGCAGTTCCGGGAAGAGGGCGGCGACCTCCCGCTGGATCGGCACGACGAGCCGCCCGGGGGATCCCGCCGTCCGGATGACCAGACTTCGGAATGCGCCCTTCATCGGCTCCTGCTCGAGCGGAACATAGTACTGGCGCATCGCGGGCATCTGGAACGTGTACACGCCCCGCTCCCTCGCGTCCTCCACGATCCCGATGACCGTCGAGCAGGCGGCACCGTCGCCGATCATCAGACACGTCCCGATAGGATCCTGGCCGGGCCAGAAGACCTGAGCCATCGTGGCATTGACGATGGCCACCCTGGGGCCGGGGCCGTCCGCCTCGGTGAACCGGCGGCCCCGCACCATCTTCAGCCCCATCACGGCGAAGTAGTTCGGCGTCACACCGTTGACGTAGGGCCCGTCGCCCTGCGGCAGCGTGTCGAGCCCCGGCACCCGGATGGACGTCGCGCTCCAGGACGACATCAGGCCTCCGGTGGCGATCGCGACGGCATTCACGCCCGGCAGCACCCGTACCCGATCCGCGAGCTGCGTTACCGCTGCCTGGGGGAGCGGGCTCCACCAGTCGCGCGTGCTCTCGTGGTTCAGGACGACCGACACGAGTCGGTCGAGGTCGAAGCCGAGATCCATGTGGCGGGCGTCATTGAAACTGCGGATGAAGAGTGCCGTGCCCACCAGCAGGGCCAGCGAAAGCGCGGCCTGAATCACGAGCAGCGACGTCCGGACGGGGGAGCGGGCGCGGGGCGCGGATCGCGCGCCGGCTTTGAGATCGTTCACGGTGTCGGCGCGCGCACTCTGCCACACCGGAATGAGACCCACGGCGAGCCCGATCAGCAGCGCCACGACCACGACGAAGAGCACGACCCGCCCGCCGAGGCTTCCGGCCGCCCACGAGTAGCGCGGGAGCAGCGTCACCCGGAGGATGCGGCCGGCGACCAGAGCGACGCCGACGGCGGCCGCGCCCGCGATCGCGCAGAGCGCCACGCTTTCCGTGACCAGCAGCCGCGAGAGCCTCGCCCCGGAAGCGCCGAGCGCCCGCCGTATGGCGATCTCCCGCCGCCGCCCTGCCGCGCGCAGGAGCAGCAGATTTGCCGCGTTCGCGCACGCGATGAGCAGCACGATCAGGGACACGCCGGCCACGACGAGGGGGAGCTGCGTCCCGCGCCCGAAACCGTCGGGGGTCCGCGTCGGCAGAAGCGACCCCGGCAGCACCTGGAGCTTGGGATCCCCGTATGGACCCTGGGAAAGCACCCGCAGCACCGTGGTCGCCTCATCCGCGACCGCGACCGGCTTGAGGCCCGCCCGCGCCCTTACCAGCACGTTCAGCGGCGTGCCGCCCGCCATGCTCTCCCGCCACTGGGGACCATGATCCGCGGGTCCCGCGATCTGGACGGGGACCCACACGTCAACGGCGTCCGGTTCCGGCCCCGAAAACCCCTCCGGTGCAACCCCGACGATCGTGTAGACGACATCGCTCAGCGTGAAGGTCTTCCCGATCGCGGACCGCTGCCCGTCGAACCGGTGCCGCCAGTAGTCGAAGCCGATGACCGCCGCCGGCGGGGCGCCCGCCGAATCGTCCGCGGGCGTGAGGAGCCGGCCCAGCGCCGGGCGCACCCCCAGAAAGGCGAACAGATTGCCCGTGACGAAGGACACCTTCGACTTCTCGGCGTCCGGGCCGCGGCCGAGGCGCTGCTCCCTGGAGGAGGTGTAGGCCGCGGTCGCCGTGGCGGTGCGCAGCTTCTGCAGCGCGGAGTACCAGTTGAAGTCCATCCCCGGGCGGAGGAAGCTGCCGCTCCCGAAGAAGCTCTTCTGGCGAATCCACAGGTGCGTCACGCCGGCAGGGTCGACGATGTGGGCTGGAGCGCGCAGGAACAGCGTGTCCAGGATTCCATACATGGCCGCGTTGGCGCCGATTCCGAGCGCCAGCATCGCAATGACCGCTGCGGTGACGCCGGGCGCGCGCGCCAGGCTGCGAACCGCGTGGCGGAGGTCCAGCTGCAGACTAGCGAAGAAGGACGTCATGGCGACCTCGGCGAATCGGTGCGGTGAACGCGTGCAATCTGCGCCCGAGGCGTGAGGCGGGCGTTAGGAGCCTCTAGGCGCGCGCCACGGGCAGCCGCAGCCGCGCCTCGGCGCCCTTCCCCTCCGTGCGGTTGCCCAATGCCAGCGTGCCGCCATGGGCCTCGGCGATCTGACGCGAGAGGGCGAGCCCGATCCCGGAGCCCTCGGGCTTCGTCGTGAAGAACGGCACGAACAGGTTGCCGGTGTCGGCGAGCCCCGGTCCTTCGTCCCGGACCCACACCTCGACGAAGCGCCGGCCCTTCTCCCAGCCGACCGTGACCGTGCCCCCGGTCTCCAGTGCGGCATCCACGGCGTTGTCCACCAGGTTGATCAGCAGCTGGTCGAGCTGGTCACCGTCGGCCTGAATCTCGAGGTCGGGTCCCGGCTCGACTCTCACGGTGAGCCGCCGCTCCAATGCGCCGACGCGCCGCACCCACGTCCCCACGTCCACGGGCCCGAGCTTGGGCGGAGGGAGCCGCGCCAGCCGCGCGTAGGAGGCCATGAAGCGGCTCAGCGACTCGGCGCGTCCGGCGATCAGATCGAGGCCGCGCGACAGATCGCCGTCACCGTTGGACGCCGGGTGCTTCGCCAGCAGGTCGCGGAGGCTCTCGGCGACGGACTTGATTGGCGCGAGCGAGTTGTTGATCTCGTGACCCAGGACGCGCACCAGCCGGCGCGTGGCCTCGCGCTCCTCCTCCCGCAGGGCCCGCGAGAGGTCGGCCAGGACGAGGAGCTGGTGCGGGCGCCCGCCCTGCCGGAAGGTGCCGCGCCGGAGCTGCCACCGGCCCGCGCCGCCCGGGAAGGTCGTGTCCAGCACGCGCGGCGCCTCGCCGTCCAGGCACTCCGACAGACCCACCTCGTCCGCGCTCCGGCCGACGAGCCGCTCCGCCGACTCCGCGAGGAGCCGTTCCCCGGCGCGATTGACGAGCTGCAGGCTCCGCGTCTCGTCGAAGGCGAAGACCGCGACGTCGATCTCCTCCATCACCCGCGCCAGCAGCGCGGTGGCCTCGAGCGCGCCGAGCCGCTGCTCGCGCAGCGTCTGACCGAGGGAGTTGACCTCGAACAGGGCCAGGCCGAGCGCGTCGTCGGTGCGCGCGCCGCGGGCCCGGATGGAGAAATCCTCCTCGCGCAGCGCGGCGAGCATGTTGGAGAGGGTCTGGAGCGGTCGCACCACGCGCTCGCGCAGGGCGAAGGCGACGCCGAGCCAGAAGACGGCCACCAGCAGTGTGACGGTCCACGCGACCTTCGGCGTATAGCCGCCGGTCCAGACCAGCAGCTCGGCGACGGCCACGGCCGGCAGGCCCGAGAGCAGGGCCAGGAAGAAGACGCGGCGCTCGTGGTTCAGCGGCAGCGCTCCCGCCTAGAGACCGTAGGCCTGGAGCCGGCGGTACAGCGCGCTGCGCGACAGACCGAGCTGCTTGGCGGCCTGGCTCACGTTGCCGCCGAAGCGGGCCAGGGCTTTCTGGATCAGGACCTTTTCGACGTCTTCGAGCGTCATCTCTTCGAGATGTCCGCCGGCGGCCGGCGGCGGCTCGAGCGCGAGATCGCCGGCGCAGACGACGTCGCCCTGCGCCAGCAGCACCGCGCGCTCGACCGCGTGGTCCAGCTCGCGGACGTTGCCCGGCCAGGCGTGCGCATGCAGCGCCTCGATCGCCGCGCGGTCGAACCCGTTCAGGCTCTTGCGGTAGCGCATCGCGGAGCGCCGGAGGCAGAGCAGCGCGATCGGGAGGATGTCCTCACGCCGGTCGCGGAGCGGCGGGAGGTGGACCTCGATCGTGTTGAGGCGGAACAGCAGGTCCTCCCGGAACCGGCCGGCTGCGACTTCGGCATAGAGATCCGCGTTCGTCGCCGCGAGCATGCGCACGTCCACGCGCCGAGTGCGCGAGGAGCCGACCCGCTCGATCTCCCCCGACTGGAGCACGCGCAGCAGCTTGGCCTGCTGCGCCAGCGGCACGTTCGCGATCTCGTCGAGGAAGAGCGTGCCGCCGTCGGCCAGCTCGAACCGCCCGGTCCGGTCGCTGCGGGCGTCGGTGAAGGCGCCCTTCACGTGGCCGAACATCTCGCTCTCGAACACGCCCTCGGAGAGGCCGCCGACGTTCACGGCGACGAGCGGGCGCGCGGCGCGCGCCGAGGCGGCGTGGAGCCACTGGGCCACCAGCTCCTTGCCGGTGCCGTGCTCGCCGGTGATGAGGATGCTCGCGTCGGAGGGCCCCACGCGCTCCATCAGCCGGAGCACCGGCTGCATCGCGGGCGACTCGGCGATCAGCTCGGGGAAGCCGCCCTGCCGAAGGAGGCGGTTCTGCTCTTCGAGCCGCTGGGTGCGCCGGAGGGCGCGCGACAGCTCGACCTGGGTGCGGAGCTGGGCGAGGAGCCGCGTGTTGTCCCACGGCTTCTGCACGTAGTCCCGGGCGCCGCGACGCATCGCCTCGACCGCGCCATCCACGCTCCCCCACGCCGTCATCACGACGACCGGCAGCGTGGCGTCGAGCGCCTGGATCCGGGTGAGGAGGTCGAATCCTTCGCGCCCGGAGGTGGTGTCGCGGGTGTAGTTGAGGTCCATCAGTGCCGCGTCGAAGTCGCCGGCATCGAGCGCGCTCAGGATCGCCGCCGGCGACGCCGCGGTCTCCACCTCGAACCCTTCGCCCTTGAGGAGGAGACGGAGCGCTTCGAGGACGTCCTTCTGGTCGTCGGCGACGAGGATGCGGGCTGCGGATGACGGCATGAGTAAGAAATACCGGGGTTAGGGGTTAGGGGTTAGGGGTTAGACGGAACGGCATCACCTGTCCTTGAGGCGGCGTACCAGTTTCAGGCCCGACCACGTGTCATCCACCGCGCAGACTTTCACGTCCACCAGCCCGCGCGCGAGGGCCACCTCGCGGACCACGTCCTCCGTGACGTCCGTCGGGACGCCGGCGGCCTTCTTGGGCCAGGAGACCCAGAGCATCCCCGCCGGGGCCAGCGCCTTCTGGAGCGCGGCGAAGCGGCGCCCGAGGTCCGCGCGCTTGGTGACGAAGAGGTGGATGAAGTCGAGGCCGGGCCTCGGCGCCTTGGCCACGGCGACCCCGTCGGGAAGCGCTCCGAGCGTCTTCGCGTAGCCCTTCGGCGCCTCAAGGATCAGCACCGACGCGCCCGGCTTGATGCCGAGCTTGTCCACCAGGGAGCGCTTCGAGTAGCCGGCCGTCATTCGCTTCGCAGCGCCACCAGCGGGTCCACCTTCGTCGCGCGGCGCGCGGGAAGATAGCTGGCGGCCACCGTCACGCCGAAGAGCACGACCGCGGCGGCTGCCAGCGCCCACGGATCCGCCGGCCCTACCCCAACCAGCAGCCCGCGCAGCGTCCGCGTCGCCACGAACGCCCCGGCGAGACCCAGCACCAGGCCGAGGCCGGCGAGCACCAGCGCGCGGCCCAGTACGAGACGCAGCACGTTCCGCCGGTCGGCGCCCAACGCGATCCGGATGCCGAACTCACGGGTCCGATGGCTCACACCATAGGATGCGAGCCCGTAGACACCGACGGCCGAGAGCACCAGCGCCATGACGGCGAAGCTGGCGAGGAGCAGCGAGTACAGCCGCTGCCTCGCCAGCGACTCGGACATCATCGCCGTCATCGGCTCGACCCGATCCACCGGTACGTCGAGGTCCACCTCCTGGAGGGCCCGGCGCACCGCCGGCACACTCCGCGCCGGATCGCCCCTGGTGACCGCGAGGAGCTTGAGGTAGCCGGAGGCCTCCTGCGAGTACGGCCAGTACACGTGCATCGGCGCGGGGATCGGGAGCATCTCCTGGCGCACGTTCCCCACCACCCCGACGACGGTCCGGGCGACGTTCGCGTAGAAGGTGAATCGTCTGCCGATCGGATCCTCCCCGGGGAAGTACTCTTCAGCCGCGGCCGCATCCAGGACGACGGCATCCGGGTCCACCGCCTCGAGGCCACGGCCGCGCAGCAGAGGGATGCCGAGCACGCGGAAGTAGTCGGGCGAGACCGCCGCGATGAACACGAGGACGGCGGCGGGCTTGCCGTCGGGGCCGGGCCGCGTCACCACGCTGAGCGCACCCGGAGACAGCGGAATCCCCGTCCCCGCGGCCGTCGCGGTCACACCCGGCACGGCACCGAGACGTTCCTGGGCCTGACGGACGTACTCGAGGCGCTGAGCATCGCGCGAGTATTGCGCGCCAGGCAGCTGGACCTCGGCAACCAGGAGATGACGGGGATCGAACCCCGGATCCACACGGGTCAGGCCCACGAAGCTCTTTACGAGGAGTGCGGCTCCGGCGAGCAGGATCGTCGTGAGGGCGAGCTGGCCGACGATGAGCGCGCCTCCCAGCGTCCCGCGCGAGGCCACGACGCGATCCTGGCCACCCGCCTTCAGCGCTTCCGCCGGCGGCAGCCGGGCGGCGTGCCAGGCGGGGAGCACCGCCGTCAGCACCGCGGCGAGCACGCTGGCACCCAGGCACACCGCCAGCACACGGGCATCGAGGAGATCTCCGCGGCACGCGGCAGCTCCGCGCCGGCGAGACTTCACCACCAGCGGCACGCACCACGCCGCGAGCAGCAGTCCGAGCACGCCGCCGCCGGCTGCGAGGATCAGCGACTCCGCGACGGCGCCCTCCACCAGACGCCCGCGCCCCGCCCCGAGGGCGACGCGCATCGCCATCTGGTGCTGGCGCGCGAGCGCGCGCGAAAGGACGAGGCTCGCCACGTTCGCGCAGGCGATCAGCAGCACCAGCGCGACGGCGCCGAGCATGATCAGCAGCGGCGTCCGCGCGCGCCCGGTGAGGAAATCCCGCAGCGGGTTCACGACGGGGAGCCACGGCTTGGCGTCGGGGTCCGTGAGCCAGGCTCGGCGGCTGATGGCGTCGAGCTGAAGCTGCGCCTCCTCCACCGTCACGCCGGCGCGCAGCCTCGCGAGCACCCAGAACCCGAATTGCCGGGCGCGCGCCGCGCCCGCCGGGCCGCTGAGCGATGCCCCGAGGTTCGTCCACATCCTCGCGTCGGCCGGATACCGGAAGCCCGCCGGCATCACGCCGACGATCGTGTAGGCGGTCGTGTCCACCGTGACCGCGCGGCCGAGAATCTGTGGATCGGCCCCGAGGCGCGACGTCCAGAAGTCGTAGCTCAGCACCGCGACCGGGGCGCCGCCCGGACGATCTTCGTCGGGGCGGAAGGCACGCCCGAGGAGCGGATGCGCCCCGAGCATCGGAAAGAACCCCGCGGAGACACCGAAGGACGTCACGCGCTCAGCCGACCCGCGCCCCCGCAGGATGCCCGAGCGGCCGATGTAGGTGGCTGTGGCGTCGAAGACCCGGTCCGCCGCGCTCCAGCGAACGTACGCAGCCAAGGGTGACGTGCCGCCGCCGACGGTGCCGGGCTTGCGGCTCTGTTCCTGAACCTGCTTGATGTCCACCAGACGGTCGGCATCGGGGAACGGCAGCGACTTGAGCAGCACGCCCTCGACGACGCTGAACATCGTCGTACCGATTCCGATGCCGAGAGCCAGCGTCACGATCGCGACCAGGGTGAAGCCCGGGCTCTTGAGGAGCGTCCGGGCGGCGTAGCGCAGGTCCTGCAGCAGCCGCTCCACGTCATTCGCTCCTGAGCGCCACCAGGGGATCCACCTTGGTCGCGCGGCGCGCGGGGATGAAGCAGGCCAGGAGCGCGGCGCCGGCCACGAGCGCCACGACGACGACCCGCGTCCACACGTCACCGGGCGTCACGCCGTAGAGCATCTTCGAGGCGAAGCGCGTCAGCCAGATCGCGGCCACCAGGCCGATGGCCACGCCGAGACCAACCAGGACCATCCCTTCCTTTACCACCATACCCAGGACCTGGCGGGCGGTGGCGCCGAGCGCCACGCGCACGCCGATCTCCCGTGTGCGTCCCGCCACCGACGCGGCGATGACCCCGTACACGCCGACGACGGTGAGGCCGAGGGCGAACGCGGCGAACACGCCGATCAGGAGCAGGTTGAAACGCGGGCGGCGCAGCTGCCGCCCCACCCGGTCCTCGAGGGTCGCCGGGCCGCTCGCCTCCATGTCCGGGTCCACGCTCTTGAGGCGCGCCGCGACGGCCTTCACGATCGCCGTCGGGTCCCCGCTGGTGCGCAACACGAAGTAGCTCGCCCAGCGCGGCGACTGCGCGTAGGGCCAGTAGATCTCCGGCTGGGCCGGCGTCCCGGGCAGGAATGGCGGAATGTCCGCAACGACCCCGACGACCTCCGCGGACGCCGTCCAGTCTTTCTGGCGAACTCGCCGTCCGACGGGGTCCACGCCGCCGAAGTAGCGGTGCGCCATCGTCTCGTTGATGATGACCACCGGCGCCGCGTCCTCGCGATCCGCGATGGTGAAGAACCGGCCGCGCTTCAGCGCCACGCCGAGGGTCGGGAAGTAACCCGGATCCATGTCGTACCACCGCGCCACCACGGGCTCGCGGCCGGCCACCGCCTCCGAGCCCTCCAGAACGAACTCGCCCGTCTCAGTCCCGCCGAACAGCGGCCCGCTCGACGCCATCCCCACCGAGGTCACGCCGGGGATCGTCCGCAGCTCCGCGCTGATGCGCTCGAAGACCGCGGTGACGCTCGCGTGGTCCTTGTATTTGCCGTCCGAGGCGAGCGTCCAGAACGTGAGCACGTTGTGCTGGTCGAAGCCGGGCTCCCAACGGAGCAACGAAGCGAAGCTGCGCGCCAGGAGCCCGGCGCCCGTCGCCAGGACGAACGCCATCGCCACTTCGGCGATGACCAGTCCGCCCCTGAGGCCGAGCGCCTGGCGCCACGCCACCGGCTGGTGGCCCTCCTTGATCGCGGCCGCCAGATCGAGGCGCGCGGCGCGCACCGCCGGCGCGAGGCCCGCGAGGATGCCCGTCGCGACCGTCAGCAACAGCGCGAATCCCAGGACCCGCGCGTCGAGCGCGACACCTTCCAGCCGCGGCAGCCCGCCGGGGATGAGCGGCAGGAGCGCGTCCATCGCCCAGCGCGCCACCAGCAGGCCGGCCGCGCCGCCCACGAGCGCCATCACCACGCTCTCCGCGGCGATGAGGCGGAACAGCTGCCTCGGTCCCGCACCGAGGGCCGAGCGCAGAGCGAACTCCCGTTCGCGCGAGGCGCCGCGCGCCACCAGCAGATTCGCGACGTTGGCGCATGCCACGAGCAACAGGATCGCGACCGCGCCCATGAAGACCAGCAGCGTCGGGCGCACTGGCCCGACCATCTGATCCAGGAGTGGCGCGACGCGCACGCCCCAGTCCCGGTTCGTCTGCGGATAGCGCACGCCCAAGTCGCGCTGGATCGCACCCAGCTCCGCGGCGGCCGATGCCGGCGTCGCGCCCTCGGCCAGCCGGCCGATCACCTGAAAGCCGCGCCACTTCCGGTTCTCCTCGTCCTTCGGATTGAACGGGAGCGGGACCCAGAGCCGCGCCTCCTCCAGCTGCGGGACCTCCGCGCCGGGGCGCATCACGCCGACGACCTGGTAGCTCTGGCCGTCCAGGACGAGCGACCGGCCCACGATGGCGGAGTCGCCGCCGTACCAGGAGCGCCACAGCGCGTCGCTCAGCACCGTCACGTGCGCGGCCCCAGGACCCAGGTCCTCGGGCCGGAAGAACCGGCCCAACGCGGGCGTCAGCTGCAGCGTCCTGAAGAGGCCGGGAGTGGCGAGACCGCCGTCCACCCCTTCCGACGAAGCGCCGCGGCGCGCCGTGAACGGCCAGTCGCGGCCGAGGCCGATGGACGAGAGCGTGCGGCTCCGGGCCGCGAAATCCTCGACGTCGGGGGGCGACGCGATGCAGAACCCCTCGACCGAGGGGTGCGTCTCGCAAACGGCGACGAGGCGCCGCGAGTCGGCGAACGGCAGCGGCCGCAAGAGCACGCCGTCCACGACGGAGAAGATCGCGACGCTGACCCCGATGCCGAGGGCCAGGGTGAGCACGGCGAGGATGGAGAAGCCGGGGCTCTTGAGGAGCGTGCGGATGGCGTAGCGGAGATCCTGCGTTAGTGCATCCACGGCGTCGAACTCCCGAGGAGCTGGGTGTAGGGTGTAGGGGGTAGGGTGTAGCCAGCGGCGCCGCTCTTCCGACACCCTACACCCCACACCCTACTCCCTTTCGATCATTCCGCCCTCAGCGCCACCACCGGATCCACCCGCGCCGCGCGCCAGGCTGGGACGAAGCAGGCCAGGAGCGCGACCAGCAGCAGCACCGCCGTCACCGCCCCGAACGTCAGCGGGTCGAGCGGCCGCACACCGTAGAGTTGGCTCGCCAACAGGCGCGTGAGCGCGCCGGCTCCCACGAGGCCGAGCACCAGGCCGCCGCCGGCCAGCGCCAGGCCGCGGCGCAGCACCATCCCCAGCACGTCGCGCGGCACGGCCCCCAGCGCCACGCGCACGCCGATCTCGTGCGTGCGCTGCGCGACCAGGTAGCTCATGACGCCGTAGGTACCCACCGCCGCGAGCACCAGCGCCAGCCCCGCGAAGATCGCGATCAGCAGCATCTGGAACCGGTTGAACGCCACCGACGCCGAGAGGACCTCGTCCAGCGTCCGCATGCGGCCCACCGGGACGCGCGGATCGGTGTCGTGGATCGCCGCGCGGACGACGCCCGCGAGCGCGGCCGGATCGCCGCTCGCGCGCACCATCACGTGCGTCGGGAACCAGACGCCGAATAGCCGCGTGAAGCCCACCGGCGTCTGGGCGGAAGGGATGAAAACCGTCGGCGGCACGGTGCGAGCGATCTCCGACTTCACGTCGCCGACCACGCCCACGATGCGACGCGGCGGGTTGCCCTGCCCCCCCAGGTAGACGATGCGGCCGATGGGATCGTGCGCCGAGAACAGCTGCCGCACAAATGACTCGTTCACGATCGCGACCGGCCCCGCGCCGGGCCCGTCGCCGGCGTTGAATTCCTGGCCCTGCTTCACCGGAATGGAGAGCGTGCGGAAGTAGCCGGGCGTGATCGTCCGGTAGTCCACCGACCAGCCGTCGCTCCGTCCCTCGATCATCACCCAGTAGTTGCCGCCCCGCTCCAGCGGCGAGCCCGCCTCGGCCACCGCGGCCGACGTCACGCCGGGGATCGCCTCGAGGCGGTCGGTGAGACGCCGGTAGAAATCGGCGATCTTCGCGGTCGAGTCGAAGCCGGGGCCGCTCAGCCAGATCTCGGCCGAGAGGACGCGGCTGGGATCGAATCCGGGATCCGTGCCGAGCAGATTGCCGACCGTGCGGATCAGCAGACCGGCCCCCACCAGGAGGACGAGCGAGAGTGCCAGCTCCGCGACGACCAGCGCGCTGCGCAGGCGGCTGCGTCCGGCGCCCGCGGTCGTGCGGCCCGCGCCCTCGCGCAGCGAGTCCTGCGGATCCTCGGCCGAGGCGCGGTACGCCGGGAAGAGACCAAAGAGCAGGCCGGTGGAGAGCGACACGACGAAGGTGAACGCGACGGCCCGCCAGTCGAGCGTGATGCCGATCCCGGCGAGGTCGGGCGGCACGAAGGTGAGCATGACGTCGAGCCCCCAGCGCGCGAGCGCCAGCGCGACCGCGCCGCCCAGCAGCGCCAGCAGGACGTTCTCCGACACGAGCTGGCGCAGGATGCGGCCCCGCGAGGCGCCGAACGCCACGCGCACCGCCAGCTCGCGTCCACGCTCGGCCGAGCGACCGAGCACCAGCGCCGCCACATTGGCGCAGGCGATCAGCAGGACGAACGCGACGGCGCCGAGCAGCTCCACGACCGGCGCGCGCAGCTGGGTCACCGCCAGTTTACGGAACGGATAGATTTCGTACCGCACGTTCTTCGAGAGATCGTGCGGGTCGGCCTGCCGCAACGCGTCCAGCGTGGTCGAGAAGCCGGACTGCGCTTGCGCGAGGGTCAGATCCCGCCTGATCCGCCCGATCAGCGTGAGATTCGATCCGCCCCCGACGCTGCGCGAAACCTGCGCGACCGTGGACCAGAGATCGACGGGCGGGAGCGACTGGAAGCTCCGGGGCATGACGCCCACGACGGTGTACGGCGCGCCGTCGAGGTCGATGGCCCGGCCCACGATCGAACTGTCGCCGCCGAACCGCCGCTGCCAGTACCCATAGCTGAGGACCACGACCTCCGGGCCGCCGATCTGGTCCTCGTCCGCCGTGAACGTGCGACCGAGCATGGGCGAGGCGCCGAGGACGTGGAAGAAGTTGCTCGAGACGCGCGCGCCGTTTGCGCGATCGGCCGCGCCGCCCGTGAAGACGTTGAAGCCGACGCCGGTCTCGACGCCCAGGGCGTCGAAGACGCTGCTGTTGTCGCGCAGGAAGACGTACTGGCGCCAGTTCACGTCCTCCCAGCCCCGGTTCCCCTGGTAAAGCGCCGACAGCCCGACGAGCCGGTCCGGCTCCGGGTACGGCAGCGGGCGCAGCAGCACCCCGTAGAGGACGCTGAAGATCGCGGTGTTGGCGCCGATGCCGAGCGCGAGGGTCAGCACGGCCACGAGCGTGAAGCCCGGACTCTTGAGGAGCGTGCGGACGGCGTAGCGGAGGTCGCCGAGCAGCGAATCCATATCACCTGCTACGAGCGAGCGGCGTGCCAACGCGGAGCGTTCATAACACCATGTACTCCAATTGGTTACGGAAACACGGCCGGCCGCTGGAGGGCGGCCGGTGTGCGGCTGTGGGAACTACTTTCCCGAAAGCGGACAGCGTTCCTAGAGGCTGATGTGGCGGCGCTCGAGGGCGCGGTCCACGATGCGCTGGACGACCGCGTCGCCGCTGCCGTCCACGGTCCTCAGCGCGCTGACCGCCGCCGCGGTGCGGATCGAGGCGAGCGCCTGCGCCGCCGCCTCGCGCGTGGTGCTGTCGCCGTCCCGCGCCGCCGCCAGCACGGGCACGATCTCCGCCCGCCGGCTCCCGCTCGTGGCCCAGGTGACCGTCGCGCGAATACCCCGGTCGGCCGGGCCGATACCCATCAGACCCGGCGCCGTCGGCGTCCAGCCCCGGTTGTCCAGTGCGTAGACAATGAGGGTGCAGGCCTCGCGCGGCACGCCTTGGACCGCGTCCAGAAACCGGCGCGCGGAGGCGGTGTCGTCCGGCTCGGCAGGGGGACCGGATGGGACCTGCGCCGGCGCGGGACGGGCCGCCGCGATCAGGGCGGTCGCGCCGAGCAGGGACGAGGACAGGGTGCGCCGCGCGGCGCGGGTTCGACGGCTCATCGGGACCTCGATAGTGGGTGCTCTCAAGGTGGGATGCGCGGGGCGGGCGAAGGGTTGTATGACGGCGGGGTGTAGGGTCTAGGGTGTAGGGGACACAACAACTCACACCCTACACCCCACACCCTACACCCCGCTTCACTCGCTCCGCAGCGCCTCCATCGGGTCCACACGGGTGGCGCGGCGCGCCGGGAGCCAGCTCGCGAACGCCGCAACCCCGACCAGGAGCAGGGGCACGAGCACGAAGGTCACGGGATCCGTCGCGCCGACCTGGAACAGCATCCCCTGCATGACCCGCGTCAACGCCAGCGCGGCCACGAGCCCGATGCCCACGCCCGCCAGCGCGAGCGTGACGCCCTGCCGCAGCACCAGGCCGAGCACGTGGCCCGTGCCGGCACCGAGCGCGAGACGGACGCCCAGCTCGCGGGCGCGCTGCGTCACCATGTAGCTCATGACGCCGTAGAGGCCGATGGACGCGAGGACGACCGCGAGCGCCGCGAAGCCGCCGAGCAGCAGCAACGAGAACCGCCGCGGCCCCGTCGTCTGCGATATCAGCTCGTCCATCGTGTTGACGCCGGCCAGCGGGAGATCGGGGTCCACGCCGCGCACCGCCGCGCGCACGCTGCCCAAGGCCGCCATCGGATCGCCGGCCGTGCGCACCACCACGCCGAGGAACGGCAACGCCTGCTGCTCCAGCGGGAAGTAGACCTGGACGCGGTGCTGATCGTCGAGGCCGGTGTGCAGCGTGTGGCCGACCTCGCCCACGACCGTGATCCAGGTGATGTTGGTGTCCGTCAGATTGTTGAACGTGATGCGTTTGCCGATCGGATCCGTGCTGGGCCAGAAGCGCCGCACCACGTCCTCGTCCACGATGCAGACGCGCGCACCTCCCAGGAGATCGGCCTCGGTGAACTGCCGGCCCGCCTTGAGCGGCGCCCGGATCGTGGGGAGATAGCCGGCCGTGACGACCCGCATGTCGCCCCACGGCATCGGCATGTTCGGCGGGACCTGGTAGCCCTCCACGTTGAAGCTCGCGGTGCCCCAGTTGCCGCCGAACGGGATGTTGCTGGTGCCGCCGACGGACACGACGCCGGGCACGGCACCGATCGCGCCCATCAGCCGCTCGAGCACGGCGATCCGCACCGTGTCGTTGGGATACTTGGCCTGAGGCAGCGAGACGTTGAAGGTGAGCAGGTGATCCGCCTGGAAGCCGGGATCCACGCCGACCAGACGCGAGAAGCTGCGGATGAGAAGCCCCGCTCCCGCCAGCAGCGTCAGCGCCAACGCCACGGTCGTGACGACCAGGCCGCGCCGCAGAGCGAGCGAGCCGCGATCCCCGACGGCCCCGCGCCCCCCTTCCTTCAGCGATTCGTGTACGTCCGACCGCCCCGCCTGCATCGCCGGGATGATGCCGAACACCAGCCCCGTCGCGAGCGACGCCGCGAGCGCGAACCCGAGCACGGGGAGATCCACCCGCACGGCGCCGGAGGGCGGGAGCGTCCGCGGCGTCAGGGCCAGCAGCGCGGGCACCCCCCACGCCGCCAGGACGAGACCGATCACGCCACCGAGGAGCGACAGGAGCACGCTCTCGGTCAGCAGCTGCCGCATCAGCTGGCGCGGGGAGGCGCCGAGGGCCACCCGCACCGCGATCTCGCGCGCACGGCCCGCGGTGCGGGCCAGCTGGAGGTTCGCAACGTTGGCACAGGCGATCAGCAGGACGAAGCCCACCGCGCCCAGCAGCACCAGCAGCGCCCGCCTCAGCCCGCCCGCCGCCTCCTCGTTCAACGAGGTCACCTGGAGGTCCCAGTCACTCGAGTAACTGTTCTTGTACGTCGCCTTCAGCTGCCGGGCCAGCGTGTGCATCTCGGCCTGGGCATGCTCCACCGTCACGCCCGGGGCGAGCCGGCCGATGAAGGAGAGGAACTCGTTGGTACGGCGATTGTCGCCGAAGTCGGCGGGCTGGAAGAGGATCGGCGTCCAGAGATCGGTCTGGCGTCCGAAGAAGTCCCGGAAGGACGCCGGCATCACGCCGACGACCTGGTAGTCCACGTCGTTGAGCCGCAGCGTGCGCCCGATCACGGTGGAGTCGCCGCCGAACTTCCGCCTCCAATAGCCGTCGGTCAGCACCAGGACCTGATTGTGCCCCGCCTGCGCCTCGTCGGGGCGCAGCGTCCGGCCGAGCGCCGCACTGACGCCCAGCGTCGTGAAGAACTCGCCGCTCACGCGCGTGACGTTGACCCGCTCCGGCTCGCCCGCGCCGGTGAGGTTCATCGCCGCCCCGGTCTCTACCGCGCTCTTCTCGAAGACGTCCGTGCGCGCCCCGTAGTCCCGGAACCCGGGTACGGAGACCCCGGCCCGCAGGTTGTTGAGCGACGGATAGAAGTGGTTGATGTCCACCAGCCGATCCGGCTGGGCGTACGGCAGCGGCCGGAGCAGCACGGCGTCGATCACCGAGAAGATCGCCGTGTTGGCGCCGATGCCGAGCGCCAGCGTGAGCACCGCGACAAGCGTGAATCCGGGGCTCTTTCTCAGCGTCCGGACGGCGTAGCGGAGGTCGTTAAGCACGGATCCCGGTCCCCGTCATTCCGCCCTCAACGCCGTCATCGGGTCCACGCGGGCGGCGCGGCGGGCTGGGAGGTAGCTGGCGGCCACCGTCACCACGGCCAGGGCGAGCGCCACGGCCGACAGCACGAGCGGGTCCGTGGCCTTGGACCCCACCAGGATGGCCTGCAGCCCGCGGCCCATCAGGACCGCGCCCACCAGGCCGATCGCGATCCCGATCCCCGCGAGCTTCAGGGCTCCCCCGAGCACGAGCCGCAGCACGCCGGCCGACGATGCGCCGAGGGCGACCCGCACGCCGATCTCCTGCGTGCGCTGCGTCACCGAGTACGCCATCACGCCGTAGATGCCGACGCACGCCATGATGAGCGCGACCAGCGCGGAGACCGCGAGGGTCTGCGCCGTCGCGCTCTGCGGTGAGAGCGTCGAGAGGATCACGCGTGGCATCGGACTCACGTCCCCCGCCGCCAGGCGCGAATCGAGCGCATTGATGGCGTGCTGGATCGGCTGTACGAGCGCATTCGGATCGCCGGGGCCCGCGACGACGTAGGTCAGCGTCCGCGCCGGCCGCTGGAGATTCGGGAGGTACGCGACGGCGTTCACTTCGCCGCCCATGAGCGGGTTCGCGCGCACGTTGCGCACGACGCCCACGACTTCGATCCACTGCCCCGTAACCGGCCGGAACCGCTTCCCGACCGCGTCCTCCCCGGGCCAGAGCATCCGGGCCGTCGCCTCGCTCACGACCGCGACGGGCCGCGTGTCCATCCGGTCTCCCGGCGTGAGGAGACGGCCGCTCACGAGGGGCACGCGCAGCGTCTCGAGATAGCCGGGAGATACCTGGCGGACCCCGACCAACGGCGCGTCCTCGCGGCGGCGGAGCGGCCGGCCTTCGACCTCCATGCCCCAGCGATTCTCGCTCCACGACAGCGGCAGGATCGTCGTCGAGCTGACCCGCTCGACCCCGGGCAGGGCCGCGATCCGGTCCTCGAGGTTCTGATAGAACTGGACGACCGCGCTGTCCTTCGGGTAGTCGGCGGCCGGCAGCGTCACCGCGAGGGTGAGCACGCCGGTACTGCGGAACCCGGGGTCGGTCAGCGCCAGGCGGCGGAAGGTGTCGAGCGTCTGGGTCGCGCCCACCAGCAGCAGCAGCGCGAGGGCCACCTCCGCCACGACCAGGCCGGCGCGCAATCGCCCGCCGCGGCCACCGCCGACGTCGCCACGCGCGCCCTCCTTGAGGGACGCCTGCACGTCCACGCGGGCCGCGGTGAAGGCGGGCGCGAGTCCGAACAGCAGCCCCGAGAGCACCGCCGCCGCGACGGCGACCGCGAGGGCCCGCGGATCGAGGTGGAGCTCGCCGAACCCCGGAATGAACGCGCGCACCTCGATCGGCACGCTCCGCGCCAGCGAGGCGAGCCCCCAGAGCGTGTACAGGACGCCGAGGGCGCCGCCGGCCAGCGCGATCAGCAGGCTCTCCGCGAGCTGCTCGCGCACGATGCGCGTGCGCGGCGCGCCGAGCGCGATCCGCACCGCCAGCTCCCGGCGCCGCCCCGTGGCGCGCGCCAGCAGGAGGTTGGCCACGTTGGCGCACGCGATCAGGAGGACGAAGGCGCCCGAGGCCAGCAGGACGATCATGAACGGGCGCGGCCCCGCGCCGAAGTACTGCTCGGCCGGTTCGGCGCTGATCGTCCACCCGGCGCTGGCCGCCGGGTACGTCGAAGCCAGCCGCGTGCCGAGGGCCGTTGCCGCCGCCTCGGCCTCGCGCACGCTCACGCCCGGAGCCAGGCGCGCCAGGGCGAACATGCTGCGGTTCGTCCGGTCCGCCCACTCCGCCGCGGCCGGGGCCAGGGGCGCCCAGAGCTGCACGCCGACGGGGAAGGAGAAGTCGGACGGCATCACCCCCGCGACCCGATACGCCTCGCCGTTGACCCACACCGCACGCCCGACGATCCCGCTGTCGCCGCCGAACCGCCGCTGCCAGAGGCCGTACCCCAGCAGCACGACGTGGTCGGCGCCGGGCGCATCGTCCGCCTCGGTGAAGTCCCGGCCCAGGATCGGCGCGCGCTCGAGCACGCGCAGCGCGTTGACCGTGATGCGCGCGCCGCGGATCTGCTCGGGCAGATCCACGCCGGTGATGTTCGCGACCCACCAGCGCACGCCGAGCACGCCGCTGAAGGCGGAGAGCCGCCGCGCGTCCTGGAGCGCCGCGGGGCTCATCCCGTCGTTGCGCCGCGGCGCGGTGGCCACGGTCTCCCACACGTGCATCACGCGCGCCGGATCGTGCACCTGCGGCAGCGGCCGGAAGGTGAACGCCTCGGCGGTGCTGAACATGGAGGTGACCGACCCGATGCCGAGCCCCATGCAGAGCACGGCGAGGAGGGCCAGGCCCGGGCTCTTGCGGAGCGCGCGGATCGCGTAGCGGAAGTCTTGAACGATCGAGTCCATTGTCCGTCTTACTCGTACTTCAGGGCGACGACCGGATTCACGCGCGCCGCCCGGCGCGCGGGGATCCAGCTCGCCAGCAGCGCCACGGCCGCGAGCATCAGGAGAATGGCGGCGAACGTCGGCACGTCGTACGCCTTGATGCCGAACAGCTGGCTCTGGAGCAGCACGCCGACGCCGAACGCCGCCGCCGCGCCGATGGCGAGCCCCAAGCCCACGAGCCCCGTCGCCTGGCCCAGGACGAGCCCGACGATCTCGCGGCGCCCGGCGCCCAGGGCGACGCGGATCCCCATCTCGCGCGTCCGCTGGCTGACCACGTACGCCATCACCCCGTAGATGCCGATCGCCGCCATCAGGAGCGCGAGCGCGCCGAAGCCGCCGAGCAGCGTGGCCCCGGTCCGCTGGATGAACACCGAGGGACCGATGTGCTCCTCCAGGGTCCGCGGGTCGAGGAACGGCGCGTTCGGATCGAGCGACGCGAACAGGCGCTTGATCGGCTCGATCAACGCCTTGGGATCCCCGGCCGTGCGCACGATCAGGTTCGGCTGGGTCACGTAGAACTGCGCGAACGGCCGGAAGACGAACGGCAGCGGCGCCTCGTCGAGCGCGTCGTACTTCCCGTCCTTCGCGACCCCCACGACGGTGATCCACTCGCCGTCGCGCATGCTCAACCGCCGCCCGATCGGATCCAGTCCCGGCCAGAAGTGCCGCGCGAACGTCTCGTTGACCACGGCCACCTGGAGCGAGCTGTCCCGGTCGGCCGCCGTGATCGGCCGGCCGCGCACGATCGACGTTTCCATCGTCGCGAAATAGTCGGGGCCCACCGCCGTGTACCGCAGCGACATGTCCTCGTCGCGGCGCGGCTGGTACCCCTCGACCGTCGTGCCCCAGCTGCTCTGGGTGGGGAAGCCGAGCGGGATGAACATCGAGATGCTCGCCGACGTGACGCCCGGCAGCGTGGAGGTGCCCGCGAGGAGCTTGTCGATGAACGCCGTCCCGGTCGCCCGCTCGTAGCCGGCGGCGCGCAGATCCGTGCTCACGAGCAGCACGTGCTGGGGATCGCCGAAGCCGCGGTCCACCGCCTTCGACCGGTCCAGACTCCTCACGAACAGCCCGCCCGCCACGAGGGCGACGACGGACAGCGCGAGCTGCCCGACGACCAGCGCGCTCCGGAGCCGCGACCGGTTCACACCCCGCTGCCCCGTGTCGTCCTTGAGGGCGGGGACCAGGTCGGGCCGCGAGGCACGCAGGGCGGGCGCCAAGCCGAACACGAGTGCCGCCAGGCCCGTCGCCAGGATCGCGAAGGCCACCACGCGGCCGTTCACGCCGAACTGCAGCTCGACCGGATAGGGCGTGGGCGGCACGAGCGCGGCGAACAGCTCCCTTCCCCACAGCGCGATGAACAGGCCCACCGCGCCGCCGACTCCGGCGAGGAGCGCGCTCTCGATCAGGAGCTGGCGCGCCAGCCGCCACCGCCCCGCGCCGAGCGCGAGGCGCACGGAGATCTCCTTCTGCCGCGCCGTGGCGCGCGCGAGGAGGAGGTTGGCCACGTTGGCGCAGGCCACCAGGAGCACCACGCCGGTGATCCCGAGCAGCGCGATGAACAGCGGCCGGAACCACGCCTGCGGACCCTCGGAGTCCAGGGGGGCCGCCACGGCCGACGTGGTGCGATCTTCGGCGTACGTCGCGGCCAGACGCCGCTGGACCAACGCGATGTCGGCGCGCGCCTCGGCGAGGGTGACGCCGGGCTTGAGTCGCCCCATGGCCGTGAGCCAGTGGTTGCCGCGCCCGTCCAGGCTGCCCCGCGCACCGAGGACCGGCTGCATGGTGATCGGCACCCAGACGTCGAAGGCGAGCCCCACGATCATGCCCCCGAACTTGGGCGGTAGCACGCCGACCACCGTGAAGTCGCGCGAGTTGAGGGTGAGATGCCGGCCCACGACGTTCGCGTCCCCCGCGAACTTCCGCTGCCAGAAGGCGTAGCTGATGACCGCGACCGGAGCGCCCCCCGGCGACCGGGTCTCGTCAGGATTGAACAGGCGGCCCTTGAGCGGGCGCACGCCCAGGAGATCGAAGTAGTCTCCCGACGCGTACACCCCCCACGCGCGCTCCGCCTGGCCTGTCGTCCGCAGGCCGAACTGGTCGTTCCCGAAGACGCTCAGGTCGGTGACCGAGCGCAGCTGCGCGCGCCAATCCAGGAAGTCCGGATACGAGACGGACCACTGGGCGCCGCCCGGGCCGAGCGTCTTGAGCAGCACCAGCCGCCCGGGATCGCGCACCAGCGGGAGCGGGTGCAGGACCAGGCCGTCCATCCACGAGAAGATCGTCGTGTTCGCGCCGATGCCGAGCGCGAGCGAGAGCACGGCCACGAGCGTCAGTCCCGGATTCTTCCGGAGCATCCGCAGCGCGTAGCGCAGGTCCGCCATCACTTCGCGATCCACCCGTCCAGCAGGTTGACGATCCGGTTCCCGTACGCGGCATTCGATTCCGAATGCGTGACCTGGATGATCGTCGTTCCCGCGGCGTTGAGCTTCTTGAACAGCTCCATGATCTCCTTGCCCTGGCTCGAGTGCAGGTTGCCGGTCGGCTCGTCCGCCAGGAGGAGCTTGGGGCTGGCGATCACCGCACGCGCCACGGCGACGAGCTGCTGCTGCCCGCCGGAGAGCTGATTGGGGAAGAGCTGCTTCTTGGCCACGATCCGGAACCGGTCGAGCGCATCGGCGACGATCGCCTGCCGCTCCGACTTCTTCACGTTCCGGTACGAGAGCGGGATGTCGAGGTTCTCCTCGACCGTGAGCCCGTCGATCAGGTGGTACTGCTGGAAGACGAAGCCGATGTTCGCCTTGTGCAGCTCGTTGCGCTGCTTGACCGAGAGCTTGTGCACCGGCTGGCCGAGGAAGTGGTACTCCCCGGTCCACTGGCCGTCGAGCATCCCGAGGATGGCGAGGAGCGTGGACTTCCCCGCCCCGGAGGGCCCCATGATCGTGACGAACTCGCCCGGCGCGACGTCGAAGTTGATCTGGCGAAGGACGTAAGTGCGGGTCCCGCCCGTTTCGTAGGATTTCTCCAGGTTCCGCAGCTCGATCACTCGTACCTCAGTGCTTCCATCGGGTCTATGGCCGCGGCGCGGCGGGCCGGGACATACGCCGCGAGCGCGGCGACGGCGAGCAGCACCACGATGGCCCCCACCACGGAGGCCGGGTCCGCCGGGGTGATGCCGAAGAGGAGCGACGAGACGGCGCGGCCGAGAGCGAAGGCGAGGAGCAGCCCGATCGCCGCGCCGATCCCCGTCGCGCGCAGCGCCTGCGCGACGGCGAGACCGACCACATCGCGGCGGCCCGCGCCGAGCGCGATCCGCACGCCGATCTCCTGGGTGCGCTGCGCCACGCCGTACGCCGTCACGCCGTAAAGACCGAGCGAGGCGATCACCAGCGCCAGCAGGCCGAACACCGTCAGCATCGTCGCCCCCAGCCGCCACGAGCGCCACTGCGGGGCGATGCGCTCCGTGAGGGTCTGCACGCGCACGTAGGGCAGGTCGGGCTCGGACACCTGGAGCGCGTGCTGGACCTGGCCCTCCACGAGGTGCGCCGGCCCGCGGGAGCGGATCACCAGGCCGTCGAGCGGCATGTCCATCAGATGCTGTTCATAAGCGAGGTACCACGTCATCGTCGTCGGGCGGGTCACGGAGAGGTTGCGCACGTCGGACGCCACGCCGACGACCTGGATGCAGGTCGAGCTGGGACCCACGCCGATGTAGACGCACTGCCCGATCGGATCGCGGTC
This sequence comes from uncultured Gemmatimonadales bacterium, assembly GCA_963835535.1. Taxonomy (GTDB): domain Bacteria; phylum Gemmatimonadota; class Gemmatimonadetes; order Gemmatimonadales; family JACORV01; genus Fen-1245. Next base: position 597,732 of record CAWIFL010000005.1, on the reverse strand, counting down.
CGGCCAGGCGAAGTGGGCGAAGGACTGACCCACGATGGCGACGGGAGTGGCGCCCTTGACGTCGCCGCCGGCGAAGCCGCGCCCCTGGAGGATCCGCGTGCCCACCGTGGAGAAGTAGGTCGGCGTCACGATCATCAGGAATGGCCCCCCGCCCGCGACGCGCGGGAGCGTGTCGCGTCCCGAGACGCGGATGGACACCATCATCGCCGACTGGTACGGCGTGCCGGCCATCGCGTCCGCGCTGGCGACCGCGGGGTTGGCCGCGATGCGCTCGCGCATCCGCAGGTACTGCGCGCTCTGCGCGTCTACCGGGCCCTCGGGAGACGGAGCGGGCCCCTGGCGTGACATGGAGATATTGGCGCCGCGCTGCTGCACGCCGGCCAGGAGCAGGTGCTCGAGGTCGAGACCGTAGTCGAGCGTCTGCGCGTGCCGGAGGCTCCGCACGAAGAGGCCGGCGCCGACGAGGAGCACGAGCGTCAAGGCCACCTGGGTCGCGAGCAGGACCGACCGCAGGCGCCCGCGGGCGGCGCCGAGGTCCCGGGCGCTGGAGCGCAGCGCCGAGGCGACGTCGGTCCGGCTCGCATGCCAGGCCGGCGCGATCCCGGCGAGCACGCCGGTGGCGAGCGCGATCAGCGCCGTGAAGACGAGCACGCGCGGCTCCAGCAGGGTCGCGCCCGACCCGAGGCTCGGCAGCAGGTAGGCGCGCACGGCCGCGCCGCCCCACAGGGCCACCAGCAGTGCCGCGACGCCGCCGGCCAGCGCGAGCACGACGCTTTCGACCAGGAGCTGCCGCACCAGCGCGCTCCGGCCGGCGCCGAGGCCGGCGCGGACCGCCAGCTCGGTGCGGCGCCTCAGGCCCCGCGCCAGGAGCAGGTTGCCCACGTTGGCGCAGGCCACCAGCAGCACGGCGAGCGCGACGAGGCCGACCCAGAGCGCGACCTTGGCGTCACTCGACATCTCCGGGCCCCGCGCCGCCTGGATCGGCCCCAGGAGCACGACGGTCTGCGGCCGCGGGCGGGCGGCGCTCGGCGCGGGACCGCGCGGAGCCGGGCCTCGCCCGGGGCCGCCGCCCGGCGCGGGGCGCGGGCCCACGAAGAACCCAACCCCGCCGCTCGCCGCCTGGGCGCGGTCGAACGCCACCTGCGCCTCCGCCGCGGCCCCTTCCCGCGTCGCGCCCGGCGCGAGCCGCGCGATGGCCTGGACCCAGATCCAGTTCCAGCTCGACAGCGCCTCCGCGCTGCCCAAGACGGGCGCCGCCTGCCGGATCGGGAGCCAGAGATCGGGCTCGTCCAGCTCGGCCCCCGTGAATCCGTCGGGCGCGACGCCGATCACACTATAGACGAAGGGGCCGATGGCGAGCGTCCGCTGCAGGACGTCCGGGGCGCCGCCCATCTGCCGCATCCAGTACGTATGGCTCAGGACCACGACCGGCGTCCCGTCCAGCCGGTCCTCGGTGGAATCGAAGAAGCGGCCGAGCGCCGGCCGTGCGCCGAGGAGCGGGAAGTAAGACGCCGTCACCGCCCGCACGTGGAGCGGGCGCGCGTCGGCACCGAGCCCCGCGCTGACCTGGCCGTCGGTGAATCCCGCCACCGCCGCGAAGGCCCGCACGCCGCCCAGCGCCTCGAGCGCGGGGAACGCGGTGCTCGGGTTCACCCGCTCTTCGCCCATCATGTTTACGCGGAAATACAGGCGCGCCACGCGCGACGGCGCGTCGACGTGCGCCGGCGGCCTGAGGAGCGTCGTGTCGATCACCCCGAACATCGTCGTGTTGGCGCCGATGCCGAGGGCCAGCGTGGCGATGACCGCCAGCGTGAAGCCGGGGCTGCGAAGGAGGCCCCGGACGGCGTAGCGAAGGTCCTGCAGGATGGAATCCATTGGAGGAGGGGTTAGGGGTTAGGGGTTAGGGGTTGGCGATTGGGCCACGAGGCGCACGCCCCTGGCCCCTAACCCCTACGCCCTAACCCCTCGTCCTCACACCACCGCCACGTTCTCTTCCACGATGCGCCCGTCGAACAGGTGGATCGACCGGTCCGCGTGCCGCGCGTAGCGCGGGTCGTGCGTGACCATGCAGAGCGTCGCCCCGGCGCGGTGCAGGTCCCTGAGCAGCTCCATCACCTGCTCGCCGTTCTTGGAGTCGAGGTTCCCCGTCGGCTCGTCGGCCAGGAGGATCAGCGGGTCGCCCACCACCGCACGCGCCACCGCGACGCGCTGCTGCTGGCCGCCGGAGAGCTGCGAGGGATAGTGCTTCATCCGGTGGCTCATCCCGACCTTCTCCAGCGCCTCCTGCACGCGCTTGCCGCGCTCGGAGGACGGCATCCCGCGGTAGGTCAGCGGCAGCTCGACGTTCTCCGCCACCGTGAGGTCGCCGATCAGGTTGAACGCCTGGAAGATGAAGCCGATCTGCCTGTTCCGGATCTTCGCCCGCTGCGACGCCGTGAGGTCCGCGACGTGCTCGCCGCCCAGCAGATACGTGCCCTCGGTCGGCGAGTCGAGCAGCCCCAGGATCGAGAGCAGCGTCGTCTTGCCGCACCCCGACGGCCCGGCGATGGCGAGGTACTCGCCCTTCCTGATCTCGAGGTGCACGTCCTCCAGCGCGTGCGTCTCCACCTCGTCGGTGTAGAAGACCTTCTTGAGGCCCTCGAGCTTGATCATCGTCTCGCCGTTCGGTGCGGTCATCGTCGATCCCGGTGTGTGGTTCAGTTGAGCTTCACCCTATCCACGGTATCCCAGCGCGACATGTCGGACAGGATCACCTTGTCGCCTTCCTTCAGGCCCGACACGACCTCGACATCACTGACGGATGCGCGACCCAGCTGCACGGTCACGCGCACGGCGTAATGCCCGCCCTCCACCAGCTTGAACAGGCCGACCGGGCTGTTCGCCTGGCCGTAGGCGGGCCGCCCGACGTGCAGCACGTTGGCCAGTCGCTCGATCTCGATCGTCCCCTCGACGCTGAGGTCCGGCCGCGCGCCCGGCGGCAGCGAATCCACGATCGCGATGTCCACCGACACCGTGCCGTTCGTCGCCTGCGGATCCATCCGCACGACGCGGCCCTTCACGATGCCGTTGCGCGTGTCCACGCTCGCCGTCTGGCCGGGCGAGACCTCCGCCGCCTGCGTCTCCGGAATCTGGAGGACCGCCTTGAGGTGCCCGGGCTGGACGATCTGCGCCAGCTGCTGGCCCGCCTGCACCCACTGCCCGACCTCGAGGTCCAGGTCCTGGAGGGTGCCCGCGGCCCCCGCGGTGACGGTCATCGAGGCGACGCGGTTCCGCTGGAACTGCGAGATCGCCTGCAGCCGCTGCACCTGGTCCCGCTGCAGCGCGATCTGGGAGTCCACCGTGCTGCTCATCACCGCCAGACGTTGCTGCTCGATGTCGAGGCGGCTCCGCTGGTTCTCGACCTGGTCCCGGGCCTTGGTGAGGTCGAAGGAGGCGATGAGGTGGCGCTGCGCCAGGCTCTCGGCCGCGACCGCGTTGCGCTGCGCATCGCGGAAATCCGCGTTGGCCTGCGCGACCGTCGCCTGCTGGCTGAGCCGCTGCGTTTCGAGCGACGTGCGCAGCGTGACGAGCGCGCCCTGCGCCGCCGAGACCGCCTGGTCGGCCGAGAGCAGCTGCAGCTCCACGTCGGGATTGCTCATCTCCAGCAGCGGCGTCCCCTTCTGCACGATGGCGCCGGGACGCAGGAGGACGCGGTCCACCCGGCCACTCGTCACGGCCGAGATGTAGAGCGGCGACTCCGGCGTCAGCTTCCCCGGGCCCCGCACTTCCCTGAGCATCGGCCCGCGCCGCACCGAGTCGATCACGAGCGTGGACAGGTCGACCGATGGGGCCGCCGGACTCAGGCGACTCAGGGCCACCGTGACGAGAACGATGATGCCGAGGCCGACGAGCGCATAGATGATGCGCTTCTTCTTCCGGTTGGGTGGCTTGCGGGCGATGTCCATCGCACCTTACAGACGAGCAAGAGGCGGACCGGGATTCATTCTTGGCAACCGCTTGTGGCGATACGAGTTACATGTGATTGGGAATTGGGGATTGGGGGTCGGGTGTGCGGTTATGGGACAGGGCATCCCGCAGACGGACACCGTCTCCCTCTTTCCATTAGCTCGCGCGAAGAACCTCCACCGGGTCGGCCCGCATCGCGCGGAAGGCCGGCGCGAGGCAGGCGACGATCGTGACGGCGATGAGGACGGCCTCGGCGACCACGAGGGTGGTGACGTCGGTCGGGTAGACGTCTTCGAGGAAGTTCTCGAGCAGGAACGCGGACCAGAGGGCGACGAACGCGCCGAGGCCCGTGCCGGCCAGCGTCATGACGAGACCGTCGTGCAGGACGGCCTTGAGCAAATCGGAGCGCTGGGCGCCGAGCGCGACGCGGACGGCGAATTCGCGCAGCCGGCGATTCACGGCGTAGGCCAGAACGCCGTAGATGCCGATGGCCGCGAGGACGAGCGCGAAGGACCCCATGGACGCGAAGAGCTGCGCGAGGAAAGCGCGCGATTGCAGCGCCGCGTCATAGCCGTAGAGATACGGGTACACGCCCATGTTGCCGCGCGGCGCGAGGGAGCGCAGGGCGCGGCTCACGGCGACCGAGACCTGGGCGGGATCGCCGACGGTCCGAATGACGAGGCGCGTCTGGGCCCCGGCGCTCGCCGCGCGGACGACGTAGATCTCGGGGCTCGCCTCGGTCGACAGGTCTCGCGTGTCCATGAGACGGAGCGCGGTGCGACAAACCCCGATGATGCGCACCCACGGCGCCTTCGACGCCGCACCACCCAGCTTCACCATGCGCCCGACGGCGTCCTGCCGCGGATAGAGGCGCGCGGCCGCAACCGTGTTGAGGATCGCGGCACCATCGCTGGCGAGATCGCCATCGGCAAAGTCACGGCCCTGGAGGATCGGCAGCCCCATGGCTCGCACGAAGCCGGGGGTCACCACCGGATAGCTGAGCATGTTCACGATTCGGTTCGAATCAGCAGTCAACTCGGCGGTGACGGCCCCCCCTGGGGTCCAAGCGCTGCTCGCCGCCGCCGCGTCGGCGACGCCTGCGACGCGCCTGAGCCCCGCGACGACCGAGAGCTGGAACGCAACCCGCTGCGCCGGCGTCGCCGAGTCAAGCGCCGGGTTCCACACCCAGCCCTGCAACAGTTTCCTGGCTGGAAAGTTGTAGTCGTACGTCGCCAGGCGATGCACCACCTTGAGCAGGAGGCCGGCGCCCATCAGGAGGGCGAGAGCGAGCGCGACCTCCGAGACCGCCAACGCGCTGTAACGCTGATGCAATCGCCCGGTGGTTCCGGCGCCGTCCTTGAGCGGCTCGTCCAGGCTCACCGTGTTGGCGACGCGCATCGCTGGAATCAGTCCGAAGACGATCGCCGCGGCTCCGGCCGCGAGCCCGGACAGGGCGAAGACGCGCCAGCTGAGCTGCGGCTCCACGATGCCGAGGTACCAGACCTGCTGGGGCACGCGGCTCGTCACGAGACTGGCGCCCCAGAGACTCAGGAAGACGCCCAGGGCCAATCCGCCCACTGTCAGCACCGCGCTCTCGGCAAACATCTGCCAGGCGACGGCGGAGCGGCTCGCTCCGACCGCCAGCCGGAGCGCCACCTCGCGCCGCTTCGCAAGGCCGCGGGCGAGCATCAGGTTCGCCAGGTTCGCGCAGGCGATGAGCAGCACCGCCAGCGACGCGCCGAGCATCGCGTAGTGCACGTCGCCCAGGTGCATCGGATCGTCGCGGACCGGAAGCAGCACGATGTAGAATGGCGCGCCAGCCGCGTTGTAGCGCACCGTGAGCTGGCGGGCGAGGGCAGCCAGCTCCGTGTCCGCCTGCGCGAGGGACACGCCGGATTTGAGCTTGACGAGGGCGCTGAGGTTCCGGAGCCCGGCGCCGGTGCGCTCCGCCTCGTCGGACATCGCCGCCCAGACGGACGCATCGTACGGGAAGCTCATCCCGCGGGGCATGACGCCGACGATCGAGAACAGCTCCCTCCCGACCGTCACCGTTGCGCCCGAGAGCGAATGCCGCCCGCTGAAGGCCTTCCGCCACAGCGCGTCGCTCACGACCGCGACCGGCCGGCCGGCGTCCGCATCCGTGAGGATCCGGCCCAGTCGCGTCCGGACCCCGAGGACCGAGAAGAACCGTCCGGAGACCGTCGCGCCGCGCAAGGCGTCCTGGTTGTCGGCGGTGTCGACGGAGGCGCTCAGGAACGAGACGACCGGGAGGATCGCCTCGAATGAGTGCGTGCGATCCCGAACCTGCGTGTAAACGTCGAAGGGGTCGATGTGGAGACTGGGGTGCCAGCGCCAGGACACCGCGTACAGCCGGTCCGCGTCACGGTACGGCACGTACGGGTTCTTCACCGCGTCCAGGAGCGCGAACATCGTCGTCACGAGGCCGAGTCCCAGACCGAGCGACAGCACCGCCACGGCGACGAAGCCCGGGCTCTTCTTCAGCGAGCGGAACGCGTACCGGAAGTCCCGCAGCTCCATCCGCGTCACGCCCTCCCCAGCGGTCACTGTATCGCTGTACTAATACAGTGGTACTTCGTCACGATCCTGTCAAGTCGCCGCCGGATCGCTTCCTGCCGCCCGGCGCGTCCGGTTAGCTTTGCCTCCTGAATGGACGAGATCGCGGCGTTCGTCGCCAGGTTCAAGGGGCTCTTCGAGATCGAGCGGCTGGTCGGCCGGTCGGACGAGCGGCTGCTCTTCCTCGCCCGGGACCCCGTCCTGAAGCGCCGGGTGGCGTTGCGGGTGCACGTGGACCCCAACGCCCCGGGGCGCGCGTGGTTCCTCAAGGAAGCGGAGGTCGTGGCCTCCCTCGATCACCCGGCCATCCGGCACGCCTACGCGGCCGGCGTGCTCGGCGATCTCGCGTGGCGCACGGGGAACTGGATCGAGGGCGAGAGCCTCGAGGAGGCGTGCGCGCGGGGCCCTCGACCGATTCCCTCGGTGATGGGGATCGCCCGCGACCTGCTCGACGGGCTCGAGCACGCACACGTACGCGGCGAAGTGGTGCGCCGCATCCTTCCTTCGACCCTGATGCTCGACGTCTCCGGCCGCGCGATCATCACGGACCTGCGCTACGCGCGGAGCGTGCTGTCCGCCGTCGCGATCCCGGATTCGCCGGCGAACTTCCCGTTCCTCGCCCCCGAGGTGCGTGCCGGCGAGCGCGGGGATCCGGGGGCCGACGTCTACACCGCCGGGGCCGTTCTCTACTACGCCGTGACGGGCACGCCGCCCGGCGAGCCGCTCAAGGCCCCGCGCGCGATCCGCCCGACCTGCCCCGCGGCCGTGGAGCGCGTCCTGCTTCGGGCGCTGGGCCGCGAGCCGGGGGACCGCTACCTCACGACCGGCGAAATGCTGGAAGATCTGCTGGCGGACACCAGCGACTTCGCCCGCACGGAGTCCGGCCCGCCACCGGTGCAGATCGCGCCCGGCTCGGAGCTGTGGGAGCGCCGGCTGCGGCGGGCGCTCGGCGACGACTACGAGCTGCTCGGCGAGGTCGGAGCCGGCAGCTTCGGCAGCGTCTACCGCGTCCGGGACCTCCGGCTGGAGCGCGAGGTCGCGCTCAAGGTGCTCGACCCCGCCCTCACCGCCGACCCGGCGGTGGTCGAGCGGTTCCGGCGCGAGGCACAGCTCGCCGCGAGCCTGCAGCACCCGAACATCGTCAGCATCTACGACATCGACGAGCGCTACGGCCTGTTCTGGTACACGATGGAGCTGATCAAGGGGGACAACGTGGGCCAGCTCGTTGAGGCGCTGGGCCCGCTGGACCCCGAGAGCACCGTGGGGATCCTGGACGACACGCTCGCCGCGCTCGAGCACTCGCACGAGCGGCGGCTCATCCACCGCGACATCAAGCCGGAGAACCTGCTCCTGGGGCCCGACGGGCGCGTGCGCGTGACGGATTTCGGCCTGGCACTCGCACTTCCCCGCGGGCGCATGTTCGGCGGAGCCACGTCGCGCAGCGGCACGCCGCAGTTCGCGGCGCCGGAGCAGCTGGTGGGCGGACAGGTGGACGTGCGGACCGACCTCTTCTCGCTCGGGCTGGTCGGCTACTTCGCGCTGCTGGGCAAGCCGCCGCTGGAGGGACGGACCACCGAAGCGGTGTTGCGCGGGCAGGTGGGCGGGAAGCTCCCCGCGCTCAAGGACGTGCGCGACGACGTGCCGATCCAGCTGGAGAACGTGCTGAAGAAGGCGGCCGCGATGGACCCGATGGGGCGCTACGCCTCGGCGACGACGTTCAGGAACGCGTTGAAGCGGGCGGCGCGGACGTCGGGGGCGACGCCGGATGGTGAGCGCCGCGGGCTGCTGGGGAGGATCGGTAGGATCTTCGAGTAGGAGCAGCAGGGTGTAGGGTGTAGGGTGTAGGGTGTAGGGTCTAGGGTGTTGAAGGACGCATGAGCCTGCCGCGCCACTGCCCAGCCCGCAGACAAACGCCTCCAGCTGCAGAGAAATGAGCCTCACAGCTCCGCTGGCCCATTGAGATTTCAGCCATGCCGCCTGTGCTCCGCAGCTACCGCGACCTCAAGGTGTGGCAAGCTGGGATGCGTCTGGTCGTCTTGACTTACCGCATAACCCGACAGTTTCCCACGTGCGAGTTGTACGGACTGACCAGTCAGATGCAGCGCTCAGCTGTCTCCATCCCCGCAAACGTTGCGGAGGGCTACGGGCGCTCCCATCGCGGGGACTACCTTCGATATCTCTCGGTCGCCAACGGCTCACTGAAGGAGCTTGAAACGGAACTGCTGATCGCCGCTCGATTGGGGTTTGTCACTCGGGCGCAATCGAGCGAGTTCTCTGACATCGCCGATGAACTGGGCCGGATGCTGGGGTCACTCACAAGAAGCCTGTCCGATCGCCGCCTACACCCTACACCCTAAACCCTACACCCAGCCTCTAACTCACCAGCTGCCCGATCTGCTTCAGCTTCTCTTTGACTCCCAGCGTCACCAGCCCCGGCGCGTCGCTCACGGCGATCCGGCCGTCTTCCATCCGCCATTCCACCAGATCCGTTCCCGGCGAGTACCAGCGCGCGCTCGGCTCGGCGTCCGACGGGTAGACGAACCCCCTGAACGCGGCGAGGCAGAGCACCGCGTGCAGCCCCACCCCGGTCTCCGGCATGGAGCCCGCCCAGAGCCGCACGTCGCCGTCCACCGCCCGCTTGTAGATCTTCACGCTCTCCCACAGCCCGCCGACCCGCTGGACCTTGATGTTCCAGACCCGCGGACCGTCGCTCTCGAGGAAGAGCTGACCCGCCCGGTCGTCGGTGAGCGACTCGTCGAGACAGATCGGCGTCATCAGCTCGTGGGCGAGCCGGATCATCCCGAGCACGTCGTCGGGCGGCAGCGGCTGCTCGAGCATCACCAGGTGCTCCCGGTCGAGCGCCTGCAGCGCCTCGAAGTCGTCCTCGCGCGAGTACGCGCCGTTCGCGTCCGCCCAGATGCGCACCTTCTGCCCCATCTCGTGCGCGGCGTGCCGCACCGCCTGCACCGCCGCCACGTCCCATCCGGGCAGCACCTTGATCTTCACCCGCTTGTATCCCTGGTGGATGGCGAGGCACGCCTGGTCGGCGAGGGTGTCGGGCTGACCGTCCTCGGGGATCCCGAGCGCAGCGCCCACCTCCACGAACGGCTGGCTGGTCGCGTTCTCCTCGAGCACGCCGACCCGCTGCATCGCCAGGCCGATCAACGAGCGCAGCGAGACGCCGGCCTTCGCGCACAGCAGGTCCCAGAGCGCCGTCTCGACGCCGGCGCGCGCCATCCGGTTCCCGCGCACGCCGCGCTCCAGCGCGTGCACCGCCGCCTCGAGCCCCGGGAACGTCTGCCCGGTCATCCGCGGGACGAGGTGCTGGACGATGCAGGCCTTCGCCGAGTAGAGCGTCTCCTCGGAGTAGAACGGCCGCTCGAACGGCGCGCTCTCGCCGTACCCCACCGCGCCCGACTTGTCGGTGAGCTCGACGATCAGCGAGCGGCGGGTGCGCAGCGTGCCGCTGCTCAGCCGGTACGGCTCCATCAGCGGCACGGCCACCTCGTACAGCCGGCAGGCGGTTATCTCAAGCGGTGTGTCGAGCGGCACCATGGGCGACGTCCAGAAAGTGGAGCAGCCCGTCCCGGGGTTGCACGACCCCGGCCGCGCCCAGTGAGAGCATCCAGGCGACGAGCCCCTCTTCGGGATGAAAGAGTAGGGCGTGGAGGGCTCGGGCGCTACGGCTTCCCGCGGTCGCCGGATAGGCCGACAGCGGCAGCTGAAAATAGGTGTGGAGCTGTCCCGACGTCGCGCCGCGCAGCGCATACTCGGCCATCACCCGGCCCGAGCAGATGTTGCCCGTCGCCGAGAAGAGCGGCGGTCGGGATAAACCCCTACACACGTCCAGTACGCGCAGATTGCGATCCGAAAGGTCCCAGCCGCCGTACGCCACGCCGCGCCGGGGATCGAACAGCCGGTTGAACAGCACGAGGAAGTCCGCGCCCGCCGCGAGCGCGGCCCGCACCATCTCGACCTGCAGTCCGTCGCCCCGCAGCGCGTTCATGAGCTTGAGCCCGAGGGTGAGCGGCGCCTGCGCCCGGATCAGCTTCGGGACCTCCGCGAGCCAGCGGTCGATCGCCTCCAGGCTCGCGGCGCGCGCGTCGCCGGCGAGCGTCGGCGAGAAGTCCTTCTCGACGATCAGGTCCTTCCCGCCCACCGCGGCCAGCCGCGCCAGCGTGTTGGCGTACTCGCCCTCGGCGAAGGGCTCGCCCGCCGGCGGGAGGTGGCACTTGATCGAGGCGGCGACGGGGAGGCCGGCCGCGGCGCCGATCCGGAGCGCGGCGCGGTAGAGATCCAGGTACGCGTCGAACGACTTGTCCCAGCCCCGCCCTTTCCACGTGACGGTCCAGCCCTGCCGCCCGGCGGCGGAGACGATCGGCTCCACCTTCATCGCCGATGCCCGCACCGCCCACGACTCCATCGTGCGGCGCCCCGAGGCGTCTTCGCCGATCACCGTCTTGAGGACCACGAAGCCGAGCCCCGCCGCCGCGTCCGCCTCGACGGCGTCCTCCGTCATCGAGAGCTGGCCCGACGCCTTCCCGAACGGGACCCGGATGCTGCGGCCCGCGTACTCGCCCGACAGGTCCACGCCATACGTCTCGCGCACGACCGCGGCGACGTCGGGAGGCAGGCCGGCCTTGAAGCGCTCGAAGTCCGCCGCGAGACGCTCACGCAGCCGCGCGGGCACGTCGGGCTTCGCGGGCAGCCGGTACGCGACGGGGCGCTCGTGGGTATGCGTGGTGGCACTCGCATCAGGGCGAGATCCTGCGGGCGGCGCATCGGAAGTGTCGTGCCCGGGTCGGCGCGCGTCCGGCGTGCTCACGGCGCCTGCAGGTCGCGCGCGACCGTCTCCACTTCATCCAGCTGCTGCGCGGGAACGTCGGGGCCGAACGGATCGAAGACCGCGTCGCGCGGGATGACACCCTGGGCGCCGAGGAGGTGCAGCATGCGGCGGGGATAGCCGTCCACCGGCTCCCGGAACAGCACGGCCCCGAGACGGTCGCAGGCCTCGGACAGCCGGAGGAAGCGATCGGGCTCGCCGCGCAGGTGCGCCGTGAGCAGCGCCGCCTGGAGCCGCGTCTCCACGGCGCCCATGCCGATCAGCGCGCTCCGGGCGCCCAACCGCAGGGAGTAGCCGAGGAAGCGATCCTCCCCGGTGATCAGGAGCTTGTCGGATGGCACGAGCGAGGCGATGTCCTGGAAGGTCTCCCTGCTGTCGAGGGTGGCGACCTTGATCCCGGCCACGTGCGGGAGCGCGAGGATCCGTTCGAGGACGCGATGGCTGTAGCGGCAGCCGCCCGCGGCCTCGTAGAGCCAGAAGGCGATGATGGGGAGTCCCAGCTGCTCCAGCGCCGCATGCACCTCGACGAAGCGACGCTCGTGATCCGTGAGGCCGGCGAGCAGGACCGGAGGATAGACGAGGATGGCATCGGCCCCGAGGTCGCGGGCCCGCACGGCCATCTCGACCGTGGCCTCGATGACGAAGGTGGTGAGGCCCTGCGGATCGGCGGGCGGCGTCAGGCGCGCGAAGGGGTGCGAGGGCCGGCCCCTGGGGCGCGCGCCGGCTCCGGCGATGAGGAGCTTGCCGGGGAGCGCGCGGCGCCAGGACGAAAGCACGGCGGCCGCCGTCTCCTCGCCGAGGTGGAGTCCGCGCCCGGTGTGGACCCAGACGGCGACGCCTGCGATCTCCTGGCGGGCCATCCATGCCGCGTAGGCGTCCTGGGCAGCCGGATCGAAGCGGCCGTCGGCCCGGTGCGGAACCGGGACGGCCGGAACGAGGCGGTGTTCGAGGGCCTGGGCGAGAGCGCTAGTGGAGTGGGGCACTCGGGGCGCGCCGGTCCGCCAGCACGCGCCGGTCCACGCCGTTGCGCCGATCGAGACCCGACCTGCGCTCCGCCCCGGTCCGGCGGTCCACCGCCACCCGAACCCGAGCGACGCGCCGCTCGCTCGAGCGGCGATCAGTGCGGAGTCTGCGGTCGGCGGAGCTGCGGCGATTCCCCCGCGAGCGCGGCTGGCTCCTGAACTCGAAGCTCATACCGGTTCCTCCCGTGTAGGCCAACCGGGCTCTTCCCGTGCAGGCCAACCAGCGCTCTTCGGCGGACGACTGCGAACCCCAATAGTGTCCCTGGGCGGGAGCGGCCGCAAGGCGAGGGCGGCCCTGGCACGGCGCCCGTTCCAGCGCGGCGGTCGCGGAGGTGCAGGTGGCGCCGGCGGCGATCACGATCCAGGTGGGCACCACGCAGAAGCTGATCGCCGTGGCCTACGACGCCGCCGGGAACGTCATCACGACGGCGCACTGCCGGTGGTCCTCGAACAACCTCAACGTGGCGCGCGTGGACTCGACCGGCACCGTCACCGCGGTCGGCGACGGCAGCGGCGCGCGCCTTAGCGGAGCGCTTCAGGCGGTCGCACTCGTCGCATCGCCGGATCGAGCGGGCGGCGCATCGGAAGTGTCGTGCCCGGTTCGGCGTGCGTCCAGCGCGGCGGGATAGCGCGCCAGCACGCGTCCATCCCGCCGTCCCACCAGCACCAGCGCGGCGCGTCCCGGCGCCAGCCGCTGGTCGAAACTCGCCGTGCTCCCTCGCGGCGTGACCCGAACCGTCACGGCCTGCGAGCCCTCCGACGCGATGGCGTAGAGCTCGGCGCCTCGGCACACCGCAGCGTAGACGAGCACCGACGCGTCGGCGCCCTCGACATCGAACGCGGGCAGGATGCCGGCGTCGGCCAGCGCGCGCGCATACCGCGCCTCGTCCGGCGGACCCATCAGCACCGGCCTCCCGGCGCGCGTCCAGGCCGCCAGCGTCTCCCGGGCCTCCGGGTGCCGGACGCTTTCGGCGGGCACCACGACCAGTCTGGGCGCCGGCATCGAGGGCCTCAGCGCATACTCGGATACCGCCGAGACGCCCACGTGGCAGCCGTACACCAGCGCGCGCACCGCGCGTCGCGTCGCGTCCGTGGCTGTGTTCTGCAAGGAGAACATGTCGGAGTGCGACACGACCATCAGCACCGGCTCGGCCTCGCGTCCGGTGAGGTGGCGACGCGCCGCGGACGCGAATGCCGCGAGCGCGAGGAACGGCTCCAGCTCCGGCTTGGCCGTGCCGTCCGCGCGGAGGAAGCCGATCGCTGCCTCGTTGTCGGACGCCATGTAGCAGTTGGAGTTCCAGACCCACTCCACGAAGCCCGCCGACTGCGCCAGCGAGATCGTCATCTTCCGCTCGAGGAGGTTCCGCGCGTACTCCTCCCACTTGGGCTCGATCCCCGCCGGCCGCCCGGAGAACATCACGCCCGTCTCCTCGACCAGATTCATCTTGCCCGGCGCCCTGGTCATCACCCCGTCCCAGACCAGCGCGTCGTTGAGCCACCAGTTGTGGACGCAGGTGAAGTCGAGGTTGGGGGCCAGGAAGAGGTTGTTCGGGCTGTCGTTCGTGCCCGCCTCGTCCTGCCCCACCGTGACGAGCTGCATGGGGTTGCCGTTGGCGCGGAGCGCCGCGGTCATCTGCCGCACCCAGCGGGGGAACGTCGCCTGCGCGAAGAGGCGGTACTCGCGCACGCGCTCGTCCGCGCCCGAGCCCGGCTTGAAGTCGTCGAGCGCGGGCAGGTCGGCGAACGTCGCGCGAGCCGCCGCGTCGGGGTAGCGCTCCGCGATCCACGCCTCCCACGCCTCCCGCTCGAACCGGTCGTAGTTGGGCCGGCAGCTCCAGAGATGGTCCTTGTTGCAGAACGACGGCTCGTTGATCAGGTCCCAGAGCAGGTCGTTCATCTTCCGGTAGCGGCCTTGGATCGCGGTGACGAACGCCCGCTGCGCCTCGACGGCATGCGGGTCGAGATACGCGTTCTCGCCGCCCCAGGTCTCGGGGAGAAAGGCGAAGAGCGTGAAGATGACGGGGATGTCGTGACGCCGCGCCGTGAGCAGCCAGGCATCCAGCGCCCGCAGCGCGTCCTCCCGGAACTCGCCCACCCGCGGCATCAGGGCCTTCCATCCCGTCCAGATGCCGGTGCGCACCAGATTGACGCCGCTGCGCTTCATCTCCGCGAAGTCGCGGTCCCACAGCCAGGGATTCGGCAGCAGGAGGAACTTCCGGTGGACGTCGGAGGCCATGTACGTCGTGCCGGTGACCGGATACGGCGCGCCGCCGCGGGTGAAGCCGTCCTCGCCGGCCACCAGCGGCGCGCCGCCCGCGAGCAGCGCCTCGTCCCACACCCAGAAGCCCGTCGTGCGCCGCTCCTCCCGCCCCGTCCCGGTGAGCACCGCCTCGATCCGGTACAGTCCCGGCGCCAACGGATCCGGCAGGGCCGCGCCCAGATCGGCGCTGGCGGTGGCGACGGCGGTCGTACCCGAGAGCGCGACGTCCGTCTGACCGAGGCGGGCGCCGCGCTCGTCGAGGACCGTGATCTGGCAGCTGGCCGTCAGCGGCTGCGCGTCACGTGGGAAGCTCTGGTAGCCGACGGTAACCGACGGCCGCTCCCCGCCGCGGTAGCAGGCGAGCGTCGGCCGCACGTCGAAGCGGCACGCGCCCAGGGACGCCGCCTCCACGAGCGCGCGCAGCGTGGCCGGCGCGGTCTCCCCGTCTGACGTCGCGAGGATCCAGCGCCCGCCGGCGAACCGGCCTTCGAGCCGGTCCACGCACACGTAAGGAGCCGCGACGGCGCGGCCATCGCCGTCGTAGCCGGACACGAGGGGCCGTACTGCCGCCTCCATCGGCCCCGCCGACCCGGATTCGTCGGGCGTGTCCGCGACGCTCGAGAACCGGCAGTACAGCTCCCAGACCGTCCGCGCCGCGATCGGGAGGGCGAGCGCCGACGTCCAGGGCAGCGCGGCGTTGGCCCGCCACGTCTTCACGGCCGCCGCGTCCACGGCGCACGCGAGCGTGAAGCCCAGCTGACGGTGGAACTCCGGGGTTCGCTCCCCGGCGCGCCACCCTGATCCGTCGCGCGACACGGGCACGGCGCCCGGCACGCCGCCGAGGTTCACCCAGTTGCCGCCGGCGTCGAGGTACGCCAGAAGCGCGGGCCACGCGTCCACGGGGAAGGCGCTGCCGTACGGGCTCACGAAGACGTCGAATGCACCCGGCGACAGGCTTGAAAGGTCGGCTACTCCGAGGTATCTCCACCCGTCGTCGTGAGCCGGGTCGCCAGGGAGCGGCGCGTCGATCGCGGGGAATCCCGGTTCGCGCAGCAGTCCGACCCGCAGGCGTGGCCGTGTCTGCGGCTCGTCGAACGCGGTTGAGAGCTTGCCGAGCGCCGCGGAGGCAGCCGCGGCCTGGATGAACTGACGGCGGTTCGGCACGACGTAATAATGGCCGGCGCGTGTCGAGTTCGCATCAGACGAGGGTCTCCATGTCCCCGGTTGCCCGCCGCGCGTGGCACGTTGCCGGATCCATCGTGATCTCGGCGGTCATCCTGTTCGGGGCGGCGGGACGGCTCGCCTGGACCTGGGCCTGGATCTACGTGGGTCTCGCGGTGGGAACCGCGCTCGTTTCCGCGGCCGTGCTGCTGCCGCGCCACCGCGATCTCATCGTCGAGCGCGAGACCGCCATCGCATACGCCAGAGCGTGGGACAAGCTCCTCGCGGGCACGGCCACGGTCCTGGCGTCCAGGCTCGGCCTCCTCGTGGCGGGACTGGACGCGCGGCTGAGCTGGACCTCCGCCTTCCCGCTCGGGGCGCGCGTCGCCGGCCTGGCCGGTTTCGGGGCCGGGAGCGCCCTGTTCCTCTGGGCGATGGCGTCGAACCCCTTCTTCTCCACCGTCGTGCGGATCCAGAAGGAGCGCGGGCACCGGGTCGTGGACACGGGCCCGTACCGCGCCGTGCGCCACCCCGGGTACCTGGGATGGATCCTCGCCGAGCTGGCGGTCCCGCCGATCCTGGGCTCGACCTGGGCGCTCGTGCCCGCGGCGCTCGGGTGCGCGCTCTGGATCGTGCGGACGGAGCTGGAGGACCTCACCCTGCGCCGGGAGCTCGAGGGGTACCAGGCCTACACCGAGCGGGTCCGGTTCCGCCTGCTGCCGGGCATCTGGTAGTCACGCCGCCACCTTCGCCGCCTCGATCCCGCGCCACTTCTCCCGCTCGTCGGCCATGACCGGCGCCACCTTCCTCCGGCCGTGCACGCGCTGGAAGCGCGAGAGCTGGAAGAGGATCCCCGTCAGCAGCGGCGTGCGGAGCAGCTTGTGCCGGCCCTTGGGGCTCGTCCAGTACGCCTTCATCAGCCGCCACCAACGCCGGATCACGGCGGGCCACGCGTAGAAGGCGGCGGGGATCCGCTGGTAGGCGTCGAAGACGTCGTTCGCCGTGACGTTGAGGGGCCGGAAGACGAGGTGGTCGCCCTCGTAGTGCCGGAGGTCCGTGTCCACGATGCGGCCCGCGGCCGCGACGCAGCGGTGCAGCGGCGTGCCGGGGATCGGGATCGCGATCGAGGTCAGGATGGCCGAGGGGTCCACGGCCTCCAGCTTGGCCGGCGCTTCCCTGTAGTACTCCGGCGTGTCCTCGTCCAGCGCGACCATGAAGCCGGCGAAGGTCAGGATGCCCCGTTCCTTCATCATCGCGAACTGCTCCCGGAACTTCCGCACCTTGTTGTGCCGCTTCTGCACCGACTCGAGCGACGCCTCGTTGAGGGACTCGAGCCCCAGGAACGCCATGGTGCACTTCGCGTCCACGAGCAGGTCCACGAATTCCGGATCGTCGAGGCAGCCGAGGGTGAACTGGAGCCCGACGCCCCAGAGATCGATCCTGGCGATCTCCCGGAGCAGCCGCTTCGCGTGCTCCATGTCGCCGCCGAAGTTGTTGTCGTAGATCATCGCCAGCTTGCGCCGGTGGAACGGCAGCGCCGACGTCGCCGTGAGATCGCGGATGACGTCCGGGATCGGCCGCTTCCGGAACGGCGCGGGCCGGATGTTGAGCTGGCAGTAGGTGCAGCGGAACGGGCACCCGCGCGTCGCCTCGGTGACCACCGAGATCGCGTAGGCCGGCTCGACCAGGTCGTAGCGCGGCGGCGGAATGTCCGGGATGTCCGGCGCGAACGGGGCCTCGTACATCGGCTCCAGCCGGTTGGCGACCAGGTCCACCACCACGCGCGGCCATACCTGCTCGGCCTCGCCCACCACCACCGCGTCGAAGTGCCCGACCAGGGCGCGCGGGAAGGTCGAGGCGTAGCGGCCTCCCGCGACGACCTTCTTGCCCAGGCGCCGGAACCGGCGGGCGACCTCGATGGCGTGCGGCGCGCAGTAGTCCATGAAGCTCAGCGCGATGAAGTCGGCGTCGGTCTCGTAGTCGATCGGCCGCACCATCTCGTGCAGCAGCTCGACCTCGACCACCGGCGGCGTGAGCGCCGCCAGCAGCACGCCGCTCAAGGGCGGCGCCGGCGCCTCCGCGAAGTACTGGTGCTCGTCGCCGAGGTTCTGGAAGAGGACGATGATCTGCAGCTTCGGCTTCGCCATGGCCCGCTCCGGTGATGTCCGGGAGCCACGTTCGCACCGCCCCGTCAAGCCCGCGTCAAGGAGCCAAGTGCCTGTCTTGACGACCACTTGACGCCCCCCTGCGAGGTTGGCCCCGCACACAGGGAGGCAGCCATGACGATCGGCACACAGTACCTCACCCGCGGGGCGCGGCTGGAGAGCAGGACGGTGCTCGCCTGGACGACGCTCGTGGCGGGCGCGCTGGTGGTGCTCTTCTGGGCCGTCTACTTCTCCGACACGGCCGCCCTCGGCCAGGAGGACCCGCTGAAGGCCGGCTTCGAGGCCGCCTTCCCGCTGGCCGACCTGGTCTTCGCGGGGATGCTGATCGCGGCCGGCGTGCTGTTCCTGCTGCGGCGCCAGGGCGCGGTGTTCTTCCTCATCGCCAGCGCCTCGATGAGCCTGTACCTCGGTCTCCTGGACGTGACCTTCTACGCGCAGCACGGGCTGTACGCGCTGACGCCCGACGCGATCACGGAACTCGCGATCAACGTGCTGTGCATCGGCGGCGGGGTGTTCGGACTCAGGGCCGCCTGGCAGCTCCGGAGCGTGCGGTGAGCGCGCGGCTCAAGGATCGGGTGATCGTCGTCACCGGCGCGGCCAACGGCATCGGCAACGCGCTCGCGCTCGCGCTGGGCGCGGAGGGCGCCGCCCTCGTGCTGGTGGACATCGACGCGGACGCTCTGAGCGCCCTGCGCCGCACCTTCGGCGGCGACGGCCTCAAGGCGAGCGTGGTCCGCGCGGACGTGCGGGACGCGGCGGCGCTTGAGGAGCTGGCCCGGCACGCGGTGGCCACCTTCGGCCGCGTGGACGCCGTCGTCAACTGCGCCGGCATCATCGTTCCCGGGGCGATCGATACCTGCCCCGCCGAGGACATCACGCGCCAGCTCGACACGAACCTCGGCGGCACCATCAAGGTGACGCGCGCCTTCGTCCCCCTCTTCAAGCGGCAGGGCTCCGGCCATCTCGTCCTGATCGCATCGCTGGCCGGCATGGTGCCGATTCCGGGCGAGTCCATCTACGCGGCCAGCAAGTTCGCCGTGCGCGGCTTCGCCCATTCGATCGCGCACGAGCTCCGAGGCACGGGCGTCCAGGTCACGGTCGTCTGCCCCGATTCGACCCGGACGCGGATGCTCGAGATCGAGGCCCGCGACGACGGATCGACCCTGTCGTTCTCGAGCGCGGCGATGGAGCCCGAGGAAGTCGCCCGGGCGATCGTCGGGGCGCTGCGGCGGCCGCGGCTGGAGGTGACGGTGCCGGGACTGCGCGGCCGCGTCATCCGGTTCCTCGGCGCCATGCCCGTGGTCTTCGGCTGGCTCTACCCGCTCATTGACGCGACGGGGCGGAGGAGGAAGGAGCGATATCGGCAGACCCTCTCACTTCTCACCTTGGCGGGTGCAGCTCGTAGCCCTGCGGCGGCTCGGCGCCGAGCAGGTTGCGGACGAAGTAGTCCCACCGGCGCCTGACCATGTACGGCTCGTTGCCGAAGCCGTGGCGGCGGTTGGGGAGCAGCAACAGGTCGAAGTCCTTGTTGGCCCGGATCAGCTCGTTCACCAGGAGCAGGGTGTTGTACGGCGGCACGTTGTCGTCCGTGGTGCCGTGCGCGAGGAGGAGCTTCCCCCTGAGGTTGCGCGCCAGGCTCTGGTTCGCCTGATCGTCGTAGTTCGTCGTGCCGTCGGGGTGCCGCACCAGCAGTCCCTGCCACTTCTCACCCCAGTCGTCCTCGTACTCGCGCTGGTCGTGGTTGCCCGCTTCGGAGACCGCGACCTTGAAGAAGTCGGGATAGCGCAGGATCGCGTCGGCCGAGGCGAGGCCGCCGCCCGAGTGCCCCCAGATGCCGGCGCGATCGAGGTCGATCCAGGGATAGCGCTGCGCCAGCTCGCGCATCCCCGCCACCTGATCCGGGAGCCCGTTGTCGCCCATGTTGCCGTAGTACGCCGCCATGAACGAGTGCGAGCGCATCGGCGTCCCCATCGCGTCGAGCTGCACGACGACGAACCCCAGCTCGGCGAGGGCCTGGCAGTCACCGCGCGCGGCGGAGAAGCTGCGCCCCCCGACGCTCCCGGTCTGCGGGCCCGGATAGACGTTGTTGACGATCGGGTACTTCCGGGTCGAGTCGAAGGTCGTCGGCCGGTAGAGGAGGCCGTACAGGTCGGTCGTCCCGTCCCGCGCCTTCACCGTGAAGGGGATCGGCGGCTTCCACCCGGTGGCGAGCAGGCGCGAGATGTCGGCCGTCTCGAGCTTCAGGACCGTCCGCCCCTCGGCGTCGCGAAGCACGGTGACCGGCGGCACGTCGGGGCGCGAGTAGCTGTCCACGAAGTACCGGCCGTCGGGCGCGAGCGTGACGCTGTGGTCGGCATCCTCGGGCGTCAACGACGCGAGGCGCGATCCGTCGAGGCGCACGCTGTAGAGATGGCGGAAGTACGGGTCGCCAGGCTCCTTCCCCGCGGCCGTGAACCAGAGGGTGCGGTTCTTCTCGTCGAGCCGCAGCACCTGGAGCACCTTCCAGGCGCCCTGGGTGACCGGGTTCTCGAGCTGCCCGGAGCGCAGGTCGTAGAGGTAGAGATGGCCCCAATCGCTGCGCTCGGAGTACCAGATCAGCTCGTTCGACCCCCACAGCGCCTGCCAGTTGACGTGGTCGTACCCCGACTCGAAGAAGGTCGCGGTGGATTCGGCGAACACCTCGCGCACCGCGCCGGTCGCGGCGTCGGCGACGCGGAAGAACTCGTCGTGGTGGTCGCGTGAGGTGGAGACGAAGACGAGCTGGGCGCCGTCGGGACTCCACTCGACGTCGGTCAGGCTCCCGGCCGGCGTGTTGCCGCACGCGATGTGGTCGCAGGTGGTCGAACGGTGCTGGTCGGCCGGCATCTGGAGCCGCACCACGCGCGGTCCGGCGAGGTCAACGACGACCCGCTGGATGGTGGTGATGACGCTGTCGCCGGGGAGCGGGTAGTGCCACTGCTGGAGCACCGGGTGGCCGACCCGCGTCTCGACCAGATACATGTCTCCGACGCCGCGCTCGTCCTGCTGGAAGGTCGCGATCTTCCGGGAATCGGGGGACCAGAGCAGGACGGGGCGGTCGCTGTGGATCCAGCCGGCGTTGTCGGTGGCGTAGCCGAAGTCCCTGACGCCGTCGGTGGTGAGCGGCGTCTCCCGCCCGCTCGCCAGGTCCTTCACCCAGAGGTTGTAGTCCCGGATGAACGCGGCCTTGGTGCTGTCGGGCGAGAGGACCGAATTGGGCGGCGCGCCTCCGGGCGCGCGGGGCGCGGCCGCGCAGGCGTAGGCGACGAGGTCGCAGCTGAAGCGCCGGCGGCCCGCCTCCACGGTGAGCGAACGGGCGTCGGGCGCCAGCTCGAGCTGGGCCGGCAGGTGGAGCGCGTCGTAGGTCGTGTCGGCCGCGCGGGAGAGGGCTGCGGCGAGCCGCGCGTGGTCGAAGGCCCGTTCGCGGGTCTTGCGCGCCGGGTCCACCAGCACGACCTCGAACCCCTCCGGGATCGCGTTGCGGTACCAGAAGCGGTCGCCGGCGAGCCAGGTGGCCCGGACGGCGCCCCCGAACACGAGGGGCGTCGTGTTGTAGCCCATGAAACGCTCGGCACGGGCGTAGTCGTCGGCGGTGAGGGCGCGCGGCTGCTGCGCCGCCACCGGCGCGGCGGCCAGGAGGCTCGTGAACAGCAGGGCGATCAGTCGCATAGTGGTCCTTCGACGGGCTGGCTGACGGAAGGAAGAAACTCAAGCCGGCGGTGGGGATTGAACCCACGACCCCTGGTTTACGAAACCAGTGCTCTACCGCTGAGCTACACCGGCAATGCCCTGGGCCGGACTCGAACCGGCACGGATTTCTCCACCACCCCCTCAAGATGGCGTGTCTACCAATTTCACCACCAGGGCGATGGCGGTGAAAGCTAGCGGGCCGCTTCAAAAAGCGTCAACTTGACGCCCGTGACCCCCGCCAAGCGCAGGAAGCCCCCCGCCGACCCCGCGGACCAGGACTCGCCGTACCGCGCCGTTCTCGAGTCCACCGCCGACGGGATCCTGGTCGTCGACCGGCGCGGCAGGATGGTCATCTGGAACCGGCAATTCGCCGAAATGTGGCGGCTGCCGGCGGCGGTGATGCGCACCGGTGAGGACGACTTGGCCCTCGCGGCGGTCCTCGAGCAGCTCGTGGACCCCGAGCAGTTCCTGGGCAAGGTCCGCGCCCTGTACGACTCGCCGGAGGAGGAGAGCTTCGACGTCCTGACCTTCAAGGACGGCCGGGTCTTCGAGCGCTACTCCAAGCCGCAGCGCATCGGACGGGAGGTCACCGGCAGGGTGTGGAGCTTCCGCGACGTCACGGAGCGCACGCGGGCGGAGGCGGCGCTGCGCGAGGCGGAGGCCCGCTACAGCCTCGTGTCGGACAACATCGTGGACGTCATCTGGACCACCGATTTCAATCTCCACGTCACGTACGTCAGCCCGTCCATCCGGCGCTTCTCCGGCTACGCCCCGCAGGAGTTCCTGAGCCTCCCGCTGGAGCGGCTGTTCACGCCCGCCTCCCTGGCGGACGCGCGCCGCACCCTGGCAGAGGCGCTGGCGGAGAACGCGGCGCGGGGCAAGGTCGGCGGGCGGACGCTCGACGTGGAGGTGGTCCGGAAAGACGGCACGACGGTGTGGACCGAGTTCAAGATCAGCTTCCTGCGCGACCGGGACGGGGTGGCCCGCGGCATCCTCGGCGTCGCCCGCGACATCTCCGAGCGCAGGCGCGCCGAAGACGTGCTGAAAGAGACCGTGCAGCGCCTGTCGCTCCAGAGCGCGGTGATGGAGGCGGCGGCCAACGCGATCGTCATCACCGGCCCCGACGGCACCATCCAGTGGGTCAACCCGGCGTTCACGGCCCTCACCGGGTACACGGAGGCGGAGGCGGTCGGGAACAACCCGCGCATCCTCGGCTCGGGCCGCCAATCGAAGGAATTCTACGGCGAGATGTGGCGGACGATCCTCGCCGGCGAGGTCTGGACGGGCGAGGTGGTGAACCGCCGCAAGGACGGGTCGCTGTACACGGAGCGGATGACGATCACGCCGGTGAAGGAGCACGACGGACGCACCACGCACTTCGTGGCCATCAAGGAAGACGTCACGGCGCGCAAGGAGATGGGGGAGCGGCTCCGCCAGGCCCAGCGGCTCGAAGCCGTCGGGCGTCTGGCCGGCGGCGTGGCGCACGACTTCAACAACCTCCTGCAGGCGATGCTCGGGCTCACCCAGCTGGCGCGCGCGCAGGGCGAGGACCTCTCGAACTCGCCCGAGCGGCTCGCCGAGCTGGAGGAGCTGCTCCACCGCGGCGCGCGGCTCACGCAGCAGCTGCTGCTCTTTTCCAGGCGCGAAGAGCCCAAGGTGGAGCGGTTCGAGCTGAACCGGGCCATCCGCGAGACCGCGACGCTCCTCCGGCGGCTCCTGCCCGCGAACGTCACGCTGCAGCTCGAGCTGCTCCCGGAGCCGCTGCACGTCGCGGCCGACCGCGACCAGATCGGGCAGGTGTGGATGAACCTCGCCGTCAACGCCGCCGACGCCATGCCGGACGGGGGACGCCTCACGGTCCACTCGGGGCGCGAGGGAGAGAACCACGTCTGGTTCTCGGTGGCCGACACGGGGCACGGCATCGGCGACGACATCCGCACGCACATCTTCGAGCCGTTCTTCACGACGAAGAGCGCCAACAGCGGCACGGGACTCGGGCTGGCGGTGGTGCACGGGATCGTGACGCAGCACGGAGGCCGCGTGGACGTGGCCAGCACCGCGGGCGCCGGCGCCACCTTCAAGGTGGTGCTCCCCCGCGGCCAGGGCGACGCGGCCGCGGGCGACAGCGAACGCCCCGCTTCACCCGCCCTTCCCCAGGGCGCGGGGCAGCGGGTGCTGCTCGTGGAGGACAACGCCTCGGTGCGGCGCACCTTCGAGCGGCTGCTCAAGCGCCTCGGCTACGAGGTCATTAGCGCGGCGAGCGCGGAAGAGGCCGAGGGGCTCGCCCTCACCCAGCCGTTCTCGCTGTTGCTGACGGACATGATGCTGCCGGGGCTCTCGGGCGCGGACCTCGCCGAGCGGTTGCGCCAGCGCTGGCCGGAGGTCCGGGTGATCCTGATGTCCGGTTACACCGACGATGAGGAGATCCGGCGCCGCGCGGCGCACGGGGCGCTGCGGTTCCTGCCGAAACCGGTGGATCTGGAGACGCTGGCGCACGAGGTGCACGCCGCGCTGGCGGAAGCCAGTCAGTAGATCACGGGATACAGGACAGTTGCCAGACGGCAAGTTGTCAGTGGTTACCAGGTGCCGGTCGCAAGGTGCAGAACAGACTCCGCCCCACTGGCTACTGGTCTGGATCCGCACGACTGGCAACTCCACCGTCCTCCGCTTTCTCTGTTTCCGTCTTACTATTCGAGCATCACCACGACCTGGAAGGACCAGCTCGTCCGCGACAGCGCGGGCTTCTTTCGTCTCGAGTCCGACGCGACCCGGGGGGTTCCCGTCCGCGTCTTCCTCACCGAGCACCTGCTCGAGACCACCGAAGCGAACCTGCTCGACCAGATCCTCAACGCCTGCGCCTTCCCCGGCGTGCGCTGCGTGGTGATCACCCCCGACGTGCACTACGGCTACGGCGTGCCCGTCGGCTGCGTGATCGCGACGGACGGGACGCTGGCGATGGGCCCGGTGGGCTTCGACATCGGCTGCGGGATGATGGCCGCGCGCTCCCGGGTGAACGCGGGCGCGGCGACGCCCGAGCGCCGGCTCGCCTTCAACAAGGAGGTGATGCGCCGGGTCGAGATGGGCGCCGGTGGGCAGAGCCGCTCGCTCAAGCATCTCACCAGAACCGAGTTCGAGGAGATCGTGCGGGGCGGCGCGGAGCACTACGTCGCGGAGTACGGCGCCAGCTTCGACCGCACCAACGCCGAGCGGCATCGCATCCCGGTGGACGACGACTGGCAGATTCCCTACGGCGGGCCGGGCCGGCCCGAGCGGGGGATCACGCAGCTGGGCTCCCTCGGCGGCGGCAACCACTTCATGGAGCTGCAGGCCGATCAGGACGGGAAGCTCTGGGTGATGGTGCACACGGGCTCGCGCGGCTTCGGCCACGGGCTCACGACCAACTTTTTCCAGGTGGCCAAGCGCGAGAACCCGAAGCTCCCCTCCCTCGACCTCGGCTACTTCACGCCCGAGTCGATGCACTGGACGAGCTACCGGAACGCGGTGGCGGCGGGCGGCAACTTCGCGATCGTGAACCGGCTGGTGATCTTCGAGCAGCTGGCGCGCGCCTTCTTCGACGTCTTCGGCGCGGAGCTGGAGCTTGTCTACGAGATCTCGCACAACCTGGCGCAGCTCGAGCCGCATCCCGAGTTCGGCGAGGTGTGGGTGCATCGCAAGGGCGCGACGCGGGCCTTCCCGGCCGGGCATCCGCTGCTCGCGGGAACGCCGTGGGCGGACGCGGGCCATCCGGTGCTGATCCCCGGCTCCAACCAGGACAGCTCGTTCGTGCTCCGTCCTGCGCCGGGGGCGGTGAAGTCTCTCTACTCGGTGAATCACGGCGCGGGGCGACGGATGAGCCGCTCCGCGGCGCTACGGGCGCTGGACCGGCGGCAGATCGAGGACGAGTACCGCGAGGCGGGCATTCTGGTGAACGCCAACGGCCGCGTGCCACTGGACGAAGCGGGGCCGGCCTACAAGAGCGCGCGCGAGGTGGTGGACGCGGTCGTGGAGGCCGGGCTGGCGACGGTGGAGCACACGCTGCGGCCGCTGGCGTCGCTGAAAGGCACGGAGGAGAGAGGACGGAGAAGGAAGTAGAGCGAGGCGCCGGGAACGCCTAGAGCGCGGCAGATCCCAGCACGTGCGGAATCTGCAGGGCCGCGACCGGGGTGAACCGCAGCAACACCCCGAACGCCGCACGGTGCGCGGCCGGCGCCGGAGCCTCGGCAACGTAGAGCTGAGCCACGACGTCTCGCCACCGCAGCAGCTCCCGCAGCAGCGCCGGTCGCGGTCGGCACGAAACGGTGAGGTCGGTGAGACGCAGCACGCGCTCGTAGCCGCTGCGAAGCCGCGCGCGATCCTCCGGCGCGAAGAGCTTCGCGCACCGGTGCATCTCGTTCGCGATCATCAGGATCCGCTGGTCCGGAGTGAACTCCGACCACCGCGCCGGCGTGAGCGTGCCGTGTTGCGCCGGCATCAGAGCGGCTCCTTCGCCATGGCTGAGAGGCGAAGTGTAGCACGGCGGGCGATACAAGAGGAAGTCGCCGGTCCGCCCCCGACGCGCTCTTACTGTGGCTTTCCCGTCCGGTCTCCTGCCGCCCGCACTCGTGTCTCACATTCCGGGCATATCCCGTGGGATGTCGCCGCATCGAAGTGCCGCCCGAAGAACTCTTCCAGCGGGACCCATTTCCCGCCGGTCTCAATGCGCCTGCACCAGGCACACAGGCGCAGGAACCCCTCCAGCCGGAACAGTCGCCGCGTCACACCTGAGCTGAAGACGAGAGTCGGTATTGCTACCAGCAGCACCACCGCGGTCTCGAACGCAGCCTCTCTCAGGTTTCTTCCGCCGGCCGTTCCTCCAAAGAGCCTCTGCGGCAGGCTCACCAACTCATCGAGCCATGATGCGGCGATGATCAGCCCGAAACCGATGCTCTCCGCCAGGATGACCCAGGGCGCGCCACGGGACGTCCGCATGAAATGCCTCGCTCGTCCGAGCAGATTGTGACGCGGCATGGCGCCGCGAATCCAGCTGGCCTATTGCGCGGCTGGCGGCGGGTTGAGCATCGGCGCGATCGTCAGGCGCAGCTGCTCGGGGGTGAACGGCTTCTCCAGCGTGGCGACGGCGCCGCTGCTCGCTCCCATCGTGAGCACGTCGCCGCGCGCCAGGTAGCCGCCGCCCGAGATCATGACGACCGGCACGCGGAGCCCTCGCTGCTGGATCCGCGCGAGCAGCTCCATGCCGTCCACCTCGGCCATGTAGGCGTCGGTGATGACCAGGTCGAACGCCGACGTGTCGAGGAGGCGGAGCGCCTCGGCGCCATCGGGCGCCTCCGACACCTCGTGGCCGAGCTTGGCCAGCACCCGGCGGAGGTAACCGCGCACGTCCGCCTCATCGTCGACCACCAGCACCTTGGCCACGATTGCCCCCTCCGCCTACCCGCCCTGCGACTGTTGCTGAATCGTCTCCACGGCGTCGCGGCACCCCAGGAATACGTCCAGGACGCCCGGATCGAAGTGGTGGCCCCGCTCAGCCTGCATCATTTCCCAGACCGTTTCGTTGGGCAGCGCGTCCCGGTAGTGGCGGTTGTTGGTCAGGGCGTCGAAGACGTCCGCGACGGCGCAGATGCGGCCGGCCAGCGGAATGCCCTCTCCGGAAAGGCCCACGGGGTAGCCGCTGCCGTCCCAGCGCTCGTGGTGCGACAGCGCGATCGCCTCTCCTGCCTGGAGCACCGGCGAGGGCGAGCCGTGGAGGATCCGGGCGCCGATCGTGGTGTGCTTCTTCATGATTTCCCACTCCTCCGGATCCAGCTTTCGCGGATTCAGCAGGACCGCATCGGGGATCCCGATCTTGCCCACATCGTGCATCGGGCTGGCGTGGCGGATGACCTCGATCTCACCCGGCGGCAGGTTGAGGCGCGTCGCGACGAGCTCGCAGTACAGACCGATCCGTTCGATGTGGGCCGCCGTGTCGCGGTCCTTGTACTCCGCCGCGATCACGAGCCGCCGGATCGTGTCCAGATGAGCGGCGAACGTACTCCGCTGCGCCGCCACCATGCCGTCCAAGGCCAGCCGCAGATCGGCGGTCCGCTTCGCCACGGTCTGCTCCAACTCTGCGTGGTGCCGCTTCAGCGCGTCCGTCGCCTCCTTCAGGCGAAGCAACGACTCGGTGCGCACGCGCAGCTCGGTCAACTCGAACGGCTTCGCGATGAAGTCGTTGACGCCGGCCTCGATGGCGCGGACGCGGTCTTCGCGGCTGTCCAGGCCGGTCAGCATGATGATCGGAAGGTCGCTGTATGCCGGATCGGCGCGGATGCGCCGCGCGACCTCGAAGCCATCGAGCCCCGGCATCCTCGCATCGAGCAACACGAGGTCGGTGCCGAGCGGCAACTTGGCCAGGGCTTCGATGCCGTCATTGGCGGTCTCGACCTCGTACCCCATGGCGGTCAGCGCGCGCTGCAGCAGGCGGCGGGTCTCGTCCTGGTCGTCCACGGCGAGGACCCGCGCCAGGTGCAGCCGGACGCTCGGCTGGATTGCCTCGGCAGGGAGCACGCTCATCAGGACGCCGCCGCCACGCGCGAGCGATCGAGCACTTCTCGCACCCTGGTCGCGAGAGCCCTGGGCGAGAACGGCTTCTGCAAGTACGGCAGACCCTCCTCGAGCACGCCATGGCGCACTACCGCGTCGTCGGTGTACCCGGACATGTACAGGACGCGCACCCCGGCACGCTCGGCCACCAGGGCTTCCGCCAGCTCCCGTCCCGTCATCCCGGGCATCACGATGTCCGTCACCAGCAGCTGGATCTCCCCGGGCTGCGCGCGGGCCATCTCGAGCGCGGTCTGGCCGTCCGGAGCCCGCAGTACGCGATACCCTTTTTGCGTCAACACCTCAGCCACGATTTCCCGGACCGAGGGATCGTCCTCCGCCACGAGCACCGTCTCGCGGCCTCCGGCCACGGGCGACGCGATCTGCTGCACGTCCTGCGCCTCCACCGGCTCGTCTACCCGCGGCAGGTAGATCTTGAAGGTGGCTCCCCCGCCCGGCTCGCTGTAGACCCACACGTGGCCGCCGCTCTGCTTGACGATGCCGTACACCGTCGCGAGACCGAGGCCGGTGCCCGTCCCCTGCTCCTTCGTGGTGAAGAACGGCTCGAAGATGTGCGACTGAGTCTCGGCGTCCATCCCGGTGCCGGTGTCGCTGACCGCCAGCATGACGTAGCGCCCGGGCGCGGCCCCCGCGTGCTCGCGCGCGTACGCCTCGTCGAGGTCCACGTTGGCCGTCTCGATGGTGAGCCGACCGCCGCCGGGCATCGCGTCGCGGGAGTTCACGGCGAGGTTCAGAATGACCTGCTCCAGCTGCCCCGGATCCGCTCGGACGGCGCCCAGCGCGGAGGACGGTGAGATCTCGAGCTTCACGTCCTCGCCGATCAGGCGCTGGAGCATCTTCTCCAGCATGCGGACCACGGCGTTGAGGTCCAGCACTCGGGTCTGGAAGACCTGCTTGCGGCTGAAGGCAAGGAGCTGCCGGGTCAGGCCGGCGGCCCTCTGGGCAGCGGCGTGGATCTCCTCCACGTCCTGCCGCTTGCGATCACCGGGTTGGAGCTCGTCGAGGAGAAGCTCGCTGTAGCCCGTGATGGCGGTGAGGACGTTGTTGAAGTCGTGCGCCACGCCGCCGGCCAGCCGCCCCACGGCCTCCAGCCGCTGGGCCTGGCGGAACTGGTTCTCCAGGCTCCGCTGCTCCGTCACGTCCTCGACGAGCCCTTCAAAGTACTCGCCGGCGCCGGCCGGGTCGCGGACCAGGCGCACATTCAGCCGCACGGCGACGAGGCTCCCGTCCTTGCGCTTCCACTGCGTCTCGACCTTCCCCTCGCCCTGCTGCTCAAGCTGCGCGATCAGTCGGACGCGGTCCTCCGGATCGACGTAGAACTCGTGGGCATTCACCCGCAGCAAGTCATCGGCGGACTCGTAGCCGAGCATTGCCACCAGAGCTCGGTTCGCCTGGAGCGGTTGCCCGCTGACGGTGGTCCGATAGATGCCGAGCGGCGCCTGCTCGACCAGGCCGCGGTACTTGGCCTCGGAGCGCCGCATTGCCTCCTCCGCCTGCTTGCGCTCCGTGATATCGCGGGAGAGCCCAAAGGTGCCCACAACCGCCCCGGTGGCATCGCGCAGCGGCATCTTCGTACTCGAGACCCAGGTGACCGGGCGATCCGGCCAAATCTCCATCTCTTCCATGCCCACCACCGGCTGACCCGTGCGGATGACCTCCCGTTCGGTCTTCAGGGCCGCCGCGGCATGCTCCGGGGAGAAGAAGTCGAAATCCGTCTTGCCAGCAGCCTGGGCGGGATCGCTCAGGCCGAACAGCCGGGCCAGATTGTGGTTGATCCGGATGAAGCGGCTCTCGGCGTCCTTGAAGTAGATCGAGTCGGGGATGTTCTCCATGAGCGTATTCACCAAGTACTGCTCCTGGCGCAGCGTCTCCTCCGCCTTCACACGTTCCGTGATGTCACGGGAATTGATCACTACGCCGGCCACGGTAGGCTCGCTCAGCAGGTTCGTGACGACCGACTCGAACACCCGCCAGGAACCGTCCTTGTGCCGGAATCGAAAGACCTCGCGGGTCTCGGCCGTTTCACCCTGCAGCGCCCTGCCAAAGGCGGCCCGTATCTTCGCCACATCATCCGGATGCACGTAACCGAACCCGACTTGTCCGCTCAGCTCGTCAGGAGCATAGCCGAGCAGACGCACCACAGAAGGGCTGGCGTACGTGAACCGACCATCGGCGCCCATGATACTGACCAAGTCCATGCTGTGTTCGATCAGGGAGCGATAGCGCGTCTCGCTTGCCCGCAGCGCCTCCTCGGCCCGCTTGCGCTTGGAGATGTCCACGGTCGCGACCACCACGCCTTGCTCCGGCCCTGGAAGAGGCGCCGCACTCATGCTGGTCCAGATCGTTTCGCCGCTCTCGGTGACCGTGCCCGTCTCGACGTCACGAATGGGACGCCGCTCGCGAAACGCCCGCGCGCTCGCGAATTCTTCCGGCGGCATGGGCGTCCCATCGGGGCGCACGACCCGGCGGCTCTGGTGTGGGCCGCGGATGAGGTCATCCGCGGACATGCCCAGGATCCGCTGCAGCGCGGTGTTCGTGTAAATGACCTTGCGGTCCTGGCCCAAGAGGGAGACCCCGATGGGCAGCCGCTCGAGCAGGAGCCTCAGCTTCTCTTCGCTGGCGCGCAGCGCTTCCTCGGCCCGCTTGCGCTCGCTGATGTCGCGGACGATCTCGGAGAAGCCGACGAGCGCCCCGCGCGCATCCCGGAGCGCTGACAGCGTGACCGAGACACTGACGACACGCCCCTTGCTGTGGACTCGCTCGGTCTCGTACGGCCCGACCGGCTGGCCTTGCTCGAGCAGACGCACATTGCGCTGGAACTCGGCGGCGCGCTCGGGCAACATGATGACCGTGATGGGCCTGCCGATTGCCTCGCGTGCCGCGTACCCGTAAAGACGCGCGGCAGCAGGATTCCACGTCTCGATGGTGCCGTCGCGCGCGGTCGTGACGATGGCGTCATCGGACGAGTCCACGACGTCGGCGAGGCGGCGCCAGGCCTTCTGCGCGTTCCGTCGCTCCGTGATGTCCAGCGCGACTCCCACGCAGCCCACGACGGCCCCCGCGCCGTCGCGCAGCGGCTCGACCCGCCCCTCGATGACCAACGGCCCCGCGGTGCGCTCGTATTGGGCGGAGACTCCGCTGAGAGCCCGGCGGTGCGCCGCGATGGCCGGATGGCTCTCGTCGCGTGTGGCGAAGAGCTCGTAGAGCGTGGTGCCAGGCTTGCGAAGGTCCGGGCGCTCCAGCTCCAGGATGAGCGATCCGGAGACGGCGGTGAGGCGGAGATCCGTGTCAGACGCCCAGACATCAGCGGGCACCTGCGCCACCAGCAGGCGGAACCGCTCCTCGCCCGCGAGCATCGCCTGCTCGGCGGCCCGGCGGGCGGTGATGTCCCGCACGGTCGCCTGCACGTGGGCCCTGCCGTGCAACGTCAGCGGGTGAAGGACCACCTCCGCGTCGAACGTCGAGCCGTCCTTGCGGGCGAACTTCCAGAAGAAACGCTGCGGGCATCCCTGCAGGGCGGCGAGAATGTACTCGAGCGCCTTCTCTCGCGAATCCCAGCCGTCGGGCTGGTGCGGCGGCGCGAAGTCCGCCGGCGAGTGGCCGATGATCTCGGACCGATCGCGCAGGCCGAACATCTCGAGGCCCTTGGAGTTGGTGTCCACGAAGGCGGCACCGTCGATCAGGAGCAGCGCCTCGTCGGTGGCCTCGAACCGGGTGCGGATCCGCTCCTCGGCGTCTCCGTGAGCTTCCTCGGCGCGCCGGCGGTCCGTGATGTCGCGGGCGACGCCCTGCTCACCCACCACGCGCCCCCGCCGGATGATTGGGGCGCTGTGAAACTCGCCGACGACGAAGCCGCCGGCCTTGGTCCGGATTCGCATCTCGTTGCGGGCGGACATCTCGCCGCTCAGGATGGCCGCGTATCGGTCGTTGGCCTGCGGGAGATCGTCGGGGTACACGAGTTCGGCAAACGGCCGGCCGATCCATTCGGCGACGGACCAGCCGGTGTGCGTGGCGAAGGCGGCGCTCAGGAGCTCGATCGTCCCGTCGGCACCGCGGACCCGATACATCAAGTCGGGCACCGAGTCCCACGGGAACCGGGTGGTCGCATCCCGACGCGGAGTGAGGCGCTTCATCGCGGCCATCTCACACCTCCCGCACGAGCGACACGCGAGGCGGCGCGATCAGGGCGAACCGCTGCTCGCCCAGCGCGAACACCAGCAGGTCAGGCACAGGCCCCCTGGTCCTCCGCGACTCCCGCCGCCCGACGGCACGCACCCAGCAGGCCGTCGAAGCCCGCGGCCTTGTCGAAGAAGAAGTCGGCCCCCATCTCCGCGCACCGCGCCCGATACTGCTCGTGCGGATAGTTCGTTAGGACGGCGACGACCGGAGGCGGATCGAGATGCTTGATCGTCTCCAGCACGAACAGACCGCTCCCCTGGGCCAGCTTCAGATCCAGCACCACGAAATGCGGCTTCAGGCGCTTGATCGCCGGCACGGCCTCGTCCGCGCCCTCGGCCATGCCGACGACGCGCACACCCGGCAGCTCCTCCAGCGCTTCGACCACCCGATGCCGCATCGGGGCACTGTCCTCGACGACGAACACGTCCACGGATTGCCTCCGACTGCTGCAAGAGCAGCGGCGCACCCACGTGCACCACCGTCCGAAAGCTGCCGCACGCCGGCGGGATCGGCTGTCAGCCTGGAGCGCGGCGTGCTGTGCGGCCAATCCTACAAGAGCCGACACGCGTTATCGGGGTTCGTTCATGAGGGGGCATGTCGTTGTGCCCGCGCCCGATGAGGAGTACACTCGGAGGCGATGGCGCGAGTGCTCGTCGTGGACGATCAGCCGGAGGTCCGGCGCTTGATGCTCCGGCTGCTGGAGCGCGCGGGGCACACGACCGCGGAGGCGGATGGCGGCGCCGAGGGCCTGCGCCAGCTCGCCGCGCAGCCCGCGGACGTGGTCGTCACCGACCTCTTCATGCCGGACATGGACGGCCTGGAGTTCATGCGGGAGCTGGCGCTGCGCCATCCGGGGATGAGGGTCATCGCCGTCTCGGGCGGGGGATCCATGGACGCCGCGAGCATCCTGGCCGTGGCCACCGCACTCGGTGCCGTGCGCACGCTCAGCAAGCCGTTCGACCCGCCCCAGTTTCTCGCCCTGGTCGAGGAGGTCCTCGCCGCCTAGGAAGCCGCCCGCCGGAGTGCCGCCTTGATGCGGGCCACGAAGCGTGCCGTCGAAACCCAGGTGTCGGGACGATCGGCCCAGGTCTCCCGTTCTTCCTTGGTCACCGGCCGCCCCGTCCGAATGATCAGCTGCTCATCCTCGTAGGCCTGCCGCGCATGCTCCGGCGTAAAGAAGTCCGCGTCCGTCTTGCCCACCGCTTGAGCAGGGTCACTCAGACCGAACAGCTGTGCGAGAGCCTTGTTGACTCTGATGAAGCGGCTGTCGCGATCTTTGAAGTAGGCATGGTCAGGGATGTGATTCATGAGGGCCTGCATCAGAGACCGCTCCTGGGCCAGCGCCTGCTCCGCCCGCTGGCGCTCGGTCACGCCCTGCGTCGGCGCCCCGGTGATCGGTCCACCTCGTTGCACAGGAATACCTCCGCCTGCCGCAAGATCAGCGGCGCGCCCTTGCACACCACCACTGGAAAGGTGACGCACTTCGGTGAGACCGGCTGTCAGCCCCGAGCGCGGCGCCGTGTACGGCCAGGCCTACAAACGCCGACACGCTGAATCGTGGTTAGGTCGTGAGGTGCTGTTCCAGGGCGTAGCGGATGAGGTCCGCGTCGGACTGCAGGCCGAGCTTCCGGCGAATGCGGGAGTGGTAGGTGCTGACGGTCTTCGGGCTCATGCCCAGGTCGGCCGCGATCGCCTTGGTGCTCTGGCCCGTCGCGAGGCGCACCAGCACCTCCAGCTCCCGATTGGAGAGCGGCGCCCCGGACGGCAGGCGTTTCGGGGACGCCAAACCTCTCGCCAGCGCTTCGCCCAGAGCCGGCGTGACGAAGATGCCGCCGGCGTGCGCCTTCCGGATGGCCTCGACGAGCAGTTCCGGCGAGCGCTCCTTGGACAGGCACGCCGAGGCGCCGGCCCGGAACACGCGTACCGCGTACTGATCCTCCGGGTGCATCGTCAGGACGACGGTGCGCACCCGCGGATGCTCCTCCTTGACCCTGCGCAGCAGCTCGAACACGCCCGGGCCCGGCATCGAGACGTCGAGCACGACGACATCGACCGTCAGCGTGGGCAGCAGGCGCAGCACCTCGTCCCCGGTCGCCGCCTCCGCCACGACCTGCAAAGTCCCGTTCGCCTCGAGCAGGCTCCGCAGGCCTGCCCGGACCACGGCGTGATCGTCGGCGAGCAGCAGCCGGATCATGCCGGCCCCCGCGCCGCCTCGCGCCGCTCCAGCGGGATCGTGGCCCGGACGACCGTGCCGCCGCCGGGCGCGCTCGCGACCTCCAGCGCACCCCCGTGCGCCAGGGCCCGCTCCCGCATGCCGACGACGCCGAACGATCGCCCGCTGGCCGCCGCGTCCGCGCGGATGCCCCGTCCGTCGTCGGCGATCTCGAGGATCAGGGCGCCGTCCCGCTCGCCGAGCCGCACCGTCACGCGCTTTGCCTCCGCATGCCGGGCCACGTTGGTCAGCGCCTCCTGCACGATCCGGTAGGCCGTGACGGACAGGCGGCCGTCCAATGCCAGCTCCTGCGGCCCCGCGTCGAGCGTGGCGTGCAGCGCGGTGCGCCTGACGAAGTCCTGGACAAACCACTCCAGCGCGGCGATCAGGCCGAGGTCGTCCAGGATCGGCGGACGCAGCTCCGCGGCGATGCGCCGCCCCGCCTCGATTGTGGCGCCGGCGAGTGCGGTCATCTCGGTCATCTTCGCACGCACGGCCTGGTCGGCTCCCGGCACCCTTTTCGCCAGCCACGACAGGTCGAGCCGCAGTGCCGTGAGCGACTGGGCCAGCTCGTCGTGAATCTCGCGGGCGATGCGGGCTTGCTCCTCCTCGCGAGCCGACTCGAGATGCTGGGCGAGCGCGCGCAACCGCTCCTCCGATTGCCGTAGCTCGTGCTCCGCCTTGGCGCGCTCGGTCACGTCCACCCCGATGGAAACCAGGCTGGTGAACCGGCCCGCCTCATCGCGCAGCAGCGTGTTGTCCCACTCCACGAGCCGCCGGGCACCGGTACGCGTCAGGATCTCGTTCTGGTAATGCGCGGGCATCGCGCCGGTCGCCACGGCGCGTTTGAACATGTCCATCACCGGGTGGCCCGGCGGAATGAACCGCGCGAAGTAATCCGAGCCGATCAGCTCCTCGCGGGTCCAGCCGGTCACCTCCGCAAAATAGTCGTTGCAGTAGGTGACCCTCGCCGACGCGTCGATGCCGAGCCCGATCAGCCGCATCTGGTCGAGCACGGTGCGGAACCGCCGCTCCGACTCGCGCACCGCCTCCTCGGCCTTCCTGCGCTCGGTGATGTCGGATGCGTAGATGCGCAGATGGGAACCATCGGGCAGTGCGTGGATGTTCTGGAAGTACCAGTTGTCCCGGACGCGCACTTCCCGGGTGTGCAGCGGCGTTCCCGCACCCTGGCTGTCGCCCACCAGCGCCCAGGCGCCCGCCACGAAGGGGTGCAGGGACGGTGCGTCCCGTAGATCCGGGAACCGCCGCTCTGCCGCGGGATTGATGAAGGAGATTCTGCCCGCGACATCTACCTCCACGGTGGCCAGCGGGCTCATCTGAGGAAACGACGCCAGGCGTGCCAACTCCGCCTCGGCGCGCCTGCGGTCGGTGAGGTCACGGACGACCGCCGAGACGCCGATCAGCTTCCCCGCCTCGTCGCGCATGGGCGAGAGATGGGTCGAGATCTCGATGGCCATTCCGTCCCGCCGGCGGCGAATCGTCTCATACGGGGGCAGGCGCTCCCCCCGGCTCAAGCGCTCCCGATACGCCGCCGCCTCGCCGGCGCGCTCCGAAGGCTCGAGGACGGAGATCGGGCGTCCGAGCATTTCCTCGGCCGAGTATCCATACAGCCGCTCCGCGGCCTGATTCCAACTCTCGATGGTCCCGTCCAGGTCGGTGGAGACGATCGCATCCTCCGAAGACTGCACCAGCGCCGCGAAGCGCCGCACCTGGCTCTCCGCCCACCGCCAGGTCGAGACGTCCATGGCGGTTCCAACGCATCCGATGATGCGTCCCTTCTGGTCACGCAACGGCTCCACACGACCTTCGAGCACCAGGTCACCCACGACGCGCTCGTAGGTGGCGGACTCGCCCCGGAGGGCTTTCAGGTGCGCCGCGATGACCGGGTGGCCGACGTCCCGAGTGCCGAAGACCTCGTAGACCGTGCGGCCCGGCACGCGCAGTTCCGGGGAATCGAGCCGGGCGAGCAGCGCCCCCGATACCGACGTGAACCGAAGCTCGGTATCCGTCGTCCACACGTCCGCCGGCATCTGCGACGCGAGCAGGAGCAGCTCGGATTCATCGAGGTGGAGTTGGCGAAGGGTCGCGCGGCGCGAGCCGACGTACGCCAAAGCGCCGACGGAGGCGATCAGGATACCCGCCAGCTCGATCTGATCGTCCGTGAATCCCCACCAGCCGCCGAAGCGGTTCGCCAGCGCGAAGAGGGTCACCCCGACGACGAGGAAACCTGCCCCCGGCGCTCGGACCCAGGCGGCGAGCCGAAAGCGGCGCACGTCAGGGCCGATCCAGCAGCTCGCGGACCTTATGGGCCAGCGCGGCCGGCGTGAAAGGCTTCTGCAGATAGGGGAGGCCCTCCGCCAGCACGCCGTGGCGCACGACCGCGTCATCGGTGTATCCGGACATGTAGAGGACACGCACGCCGGGGCGTTGGGCCCGGAGGGCTTCCGCGAGCTCGCGCCCCGTCATCCCGGGCATGACGAGGTCCGTGACGAGGAGGTGAATCTCCCCCGGCTGCGCCCGGGCCATCTCCAGGGCGCTCTGGCCGTCCGGCGCCCGCAGCACCCGATAGCCTTTCTGCGTCAGGACATCCGACACGACGGCCCGGACCGAGGAGTCGTCCTCGGCCAGAAGCACCGTCTCCCGGCCCCCGGCCGCCGGCTCCACCGGTGACGCCGGGCTCGCCGGCTCCGGCAGCTCGTCCACCTGCGGCAGATAGATCTTGAACGTCGCGCCACGCTCCGGCTC
Source organism: uncultured Gemmatimonadales bacterium (assembly GCA_963835535.1). Classification (GTDB taxonomy): domain Bacteria; phylum Gemmatimonadota; class Gemmatimonadetes; order Gemmatimonadales; family JACORV01; genus Fen-1245. The sequence goes on along the minus strand of CAWIFL010000005.1, from coordinate 560,300 downwards.
GCTGTAGACCCACACGTGGCCGCCGCTCTGCTTGACGATCCCGTACACCGTCGCCAGGCCGAGGCCGGTGCCCGTCCCCACCTCCTTGGTCGTGAAGAACGGCTCGAAGATGTGGGACCTGGTCTCGGCACTCATCCCGATGCCCGTGTCGCTCATCGCCAGCAGGACGTACCTGCCCGGCTCCACGCCAGGATGCTCGCGGGCATAGGCCTCGTCGAGGTCCACGTTGGCCGTCTCGATGGTGAGCCGCCCGCCGCCGGGCATCGCATCCCGCGAGTTCACGGCGAGGTTCAGGATGACCTGCTCGAGCTGCCCCGGATCGGCCCGCACCGCGCCCAGAGCGGAACTCAGCGAGGTCTCGAGCTTCACGTCCTCGCCGATCAGCCGCTGGAGCATCTTCTCCAGCGTGCGGACCACGGCGTTGAGATCCAGCACGCTCGTCTGGAGCACCTGCTTGCGACTGAAGGCGAGCAGCTGCCGGGTCAGGCCCGCGGCCCGCTGGGCGGCGGCCCTGATCTCCAGCACGTCCTCCCGCTTCGGATCCCCCGGAGGAAGCGCCTCGATCAGGAGGTCGCTGTAGCCGGCGATCGCGGTGAGCACGTTGTTGAAATCGTGCGCGATGCCGCCGGCCAGCCGCCCCACGGCTTCCAGCCGCTGGGCCTGGCGGAACTGGTTCTCGATGCTCCGCTGCTCGGTCACGTCCTGGACCATCCCCTCGAAGCACTCGCCCTCGCCGGGCGGTCCCGGGATCGCCCGGGAGCTTAACTGCACGAGAATGCGAGTTCCATCGCGCCGCTTCCACTCCACCTCGACATGAGGCCGGCTCTCGCGGATCGCCCGTTCCCGCTCCTCGGGATCGGCGTACACGTCACGCCCCATGTCTAGGCGCAGCAGCTCCTCGGCCGAGTCATAGCCGAGCATGGACACGAGCGCCGCGTTCACGGTGAGGAACCGCCCATCCCGCGTCGAGCGATAGACGCCGAGCGGCGCGTGGTCCACCAGGCCGCGGTAGTCGGCCTCCGACCGGCGCAGCGCTTCCTCGGCCCCCTTGCGGTTCGTGATGTCGCGCGAGATGCCGAACGTGCCGATGATCACGCCGGCGGCATCGCGCAGCGGCATCTTGGTGCTCGAAACCCAGGTGTTGGGGCGGTCCGGCCAGGTCTCCAGCTCCTCGATGTCCACGGCCGGCCGGCCCGTGCGCATGACTTGCCGCTCGGTTTCCAGGGCCGCCCCGGCGTGGTCCGGGGCGAAGTAATCGAGGTCGCTCTTGCCCACGGCCTGGGCGGGATCGCTCAGGCCGAACAGCCGCGCCATGTTGCGGTTGATTCGCACGAAGCGGCTCGCGGCGTCCTTGAAGTAGATCGAGTCGGGAATGTTCTCCATGAGCGTGCTCACCAGGAACTGCTCCTGGCGTAGCGCCTCCTCGGCGCGCGTCCGGTCCGTGACGTCACGGGAATTGATCACCACCCCCGCCACGGTAGGCTCGCTCAGCAGGTTCGTGACGACCGACTCGAACACCCGCCAGGAACCGTCCTTGTGCCGGAATCGAAAGAGCTCGCGGATCTCGGCCGTTTCACCCTGCAGCGCCCTGCCAAAGGCGGCCTGCACCTTCGTCACGTCATCCGGGTGCACGTAGCCGAACCCGACCTGTCCGATCAGCTCGCGAGGATCGTAGCCGAGCAGCCGAGTCACCGAGGGGCTGGCGTAGGTGAACCGGCCGTCGGCGCCCATGATGGTGACCTGGTCCATGCCGTGTTCGATCAGCGACCGATAGTGCGTCTCGCTGGCCTGCAGCGCCTCCTCGGTCTGCTTGCGCTCGGAGATGTCCGACGCGACGCCGATGATCCTGTGGATCCGGCCATTGGCCGCTGCGAGGGGAATCAAGGTGGTGAGGAAGGGCACCTTGCCCTTCGGGAGATCGAGCACCTCCTCGTAGTGCGTGATGCGGCGCTCCTCGAGGCACCTGCGATAGTTGCCGTTCAGCTGCTCGGCGATGCCTTTCGGAAAGAGGTCGTCCGTGAATCGGCCCGCGACCTGTGCCGTCGTCATCCCGACGGCGCGTTCCTCCGCAGGGTTGAAGCTCACGAGCTTGAAACGCTGGTCCGGGGTGACGTCCACGATGAAGATGCAGTCGGACAAGTTCTCGAAGAGGCTCCGGTAGAAGGCCTCGCTCTGCCGCAGCTCGTGCTCGGCCCGCTTCTGCGCGGTGACGTCGCGGAAGATCCGGGAGGACCCGGCGAGCGCTCCGCGCGCATCCCGGATCGGTGACAGCGTGACCGAAACGTTGATCACCGTCCCGTCGCTTCGGGCGAGCTGCGTCTCGTACGGCCCGATCGAGTGGCCTTCCTTGAGCAGCCGCAGGTTGCGCTTCAGCTCGGCCGCGCTTTCCTCCGGCGCAATGAGCGTGACGGGCCGGCCGACGGCCTCGCGTGCCCGGTGGCCGAAGAGCCGCTCCGCCGCGGGATTCCACGTCTCGATGGTGCCGTCGAGCGCCGTGGTCACAATGGCGTCCTCGGATGACTCCACGAAGTCGGCGAGCCGCCGCATCGCGTTCTGCGCGCTCCGTCGCTCCGTGATGTCCAGCGCCACCCCGACGCAGCCCACGACGGCCCCGGCTCCGTCCCGCAGCGGCTCGACCCGCCCCTCGATGAGCATCGGGCCCGCGGTGCGCTCGTATTGGGCGGAGACCCCCCCGAGCGCCCGGCGGTGCGCCGCGATGACCGGATGGCTCTCATCGCGCGTCGCGAAGAGCTTGTAGAGCGTGCTACCCGCCTTGCGCAGGTCGAGACGCTCCACAGGCGGGACCAGCGAGCCGCTGATGGAGGTGAGCCGGAGAGCCGCATCGGTCGTCCACACATCGGCGGGCACCTGCGCCGCCAGCAGGCGGAACCGCCTCTCGCTCGCCCGCATCGCCTGCTCGGCGGCCCGGCGGGCGGTGATGTCCCGCACGGTCGCCTGCACGTGGACCCTGCCGTACAGCGTCAGGGGATGCAGGGACACTTCCGCGTCGAACGTCGAGCCGTCCTTGCGGGCGTGCTTCCAGTAGAATCGCTGCGGGCAGCCCTGGAGGGCGGCGAGAATGTAGTCGAGCGCCTTCTCCCGCGAATCCCCGCCGTCCGGCTGGCGCGGCGGCGAGAAGTCCAGCGGCGAACGGCCGATCATGTCGGACCGATCGTCCAGGCCGAACATCTCGAGGCACCTGGGGTTGAGGTCCACGAAGACGGCGCCGTCCATGAGGAACATCGCCTCGTCGGTGGACTCGAACAGGGTGCGGAATCGTTCCTCGCGGGCTTCGCGAGCCTCCTCGGCGCGCCGTCGGTCCGTGATGTCGCGCGCGATGCCCTGCTCCCCCACCACGCGCCCCCGCTCGATGAAGGGGGCGCTGTGAAACTCGCCGACGACGAAGCCGCCGGCCCTGGTCCGGAGCCGCAGCTCGTACCGGGCGGGCTTCTCGCCTCGCAGGATGGATGCGTATCTGTCTTTGGCCTGCGGGAGATCGTCGGGGTAGACCAGCTCGGCGAACGGCCGGCCGGTCCATTCGGCGACGGACCAGCCGGTGTGCGTGGCGAAGGCGGCGCTCAGGAGCTCGATCGTCCCGTCGGCGCCGCGGACCCGATACATCAAGTCGGGCACCGAGTCCCACGGGAAGCGGGTGGTCGCATCCCGACGCGGAGTGCGGCTCTTCATCGGGACCACCTCCTGACAGTTGCGAGTCGCCCTCCGCGGCAGCCCGCACGCCCGGTGAGGAAGGTCGATCGGCAACCGTCTAACTTGTACCACAGGCGTCAGGGGAGCGTTAGGGCGCAGCCGGGCGGCGTTTCGACTCGACGGCGCAGAGGGCGTAAGTCTCTGCTGGCGGACGCCTTGCAGCCTCAAGAGGCCAGCCCAGTCGCAAGTTCTGGCAACTGGTCTGGCCCCTCGTGACTCACGGCTGGTAACCGCTTCGGCTCTTGCCGTCTGGCAACTACCCTGCCCTCTGCCCTCTTCTATCTGACTTCTTTGAGATTGGCGTTGACCTGTTCCCAGTTGACGACGTTCCACCACGCCCCGATGTAGTCGGCCCGCCGGTTCTGGTACTTCAGGTAGTAGGCGTGTTCCCACACGTCGATCCCCAGGATCGCGCCCTTCTTCTCCATCGCGGGGTTGTCCTGGTTGGGCGTGCTCAGGATGGTGAGTTTCCCCTGCTCGAAGAGCAGCCACGCCCAGCCGGAGCCGAACCGCCCCATGGCCGCGGCGGCGAACTGCTCCTTGAACTTGTCGAAGCTGCCGAAGCTCCTGGCGATGAGTTCGGCCACGTCGCCCTTGGGCGGTCCGCCGGCCTTCGGCGCCATCAGCTTCCAGAACGCCGTGTGGTTCCAGTGCCCGCCGCCGTTGTTGCGGACGGCCGTGCGGACGGCTTCCGGCACCTTGTCGAGGGACGCGAGGATCTCGCCGAGGCCCTTCTTCTGCCACTCCGGCGCCTTCTCGAGCGCCGCATTCAGGTTGTTGACGTACGCCTGGTGGTGCTTCCCGTGGTGGATCTGCATCGTCTGCGCGTCGATGTGCGGCTCGAGCGCGTCGAACGCATAGGGGAGCGCCGGAAGCGAATATGGGTACGACATGGACGCCTTTCCTCTGTATGGGATAGGCCGGTAAGATTCCCCGAGGAACGCTTGTTGCGCAACTGTCTCCCAACGCACACCGCCGCTGGCGCGTAAGTCACTGGATGATGCCGAGATATCCGAGCTTGCCCAGGACGTTTTCCGTGAGCCGCATCGCCGGCGCCATCGCGATCGCCCTGGTCGCGTGCAAGAAGGACGCTCCGCCTCCCCGGCCGAGCGTGCCGGTCACCGTGGCGACGGTCCAGCAACGCTCCGTGCCGCAGGAGATCAGCGCCATCGGCACGGTGACGCCTATCCAGACGGTGGCTGTGTGCGCTCAGGTGAGCGCCATCATCCTCAGGGTTGGGTTCCAGGAGGGTGACGAAGTGCAGGTCGGGCAGCTGCTCTTCCAGCTCGACCCGCGGCCCTATCAGGCGGCGCTCGACCAGGCCCTCGCCAACCTGGCGAAGGACCGCGCCCAGCTGGTCAACGCGCGCCAGGAGGTGACCCGCTACCAGACACTGGTGCAGAACGACCTGGCGACCCAGGAGCAGTTCGACCAGTTCAAGGCCAACGCCGACGCCGCGGAGGCGGCGGTGACGGCCGACTCGGCGGCGGTGCAGACCGCCCGGTTGAACCTCGAGTACACCACGATCCGCGCACCGATCATGGGGCGCACCGGCAACCTGCTGCTGCGCGTGGGCAACCTCGTGCCTGCGAGCGTCGTGACGCCCCTGGTGGTGATCAATCAGCTCCGGCCCATCGCGGTCAGCTTCTCGGTGCCCCAGAAGTACCTCGACGACATCCAGCGCTTCAGTGACCGGAGCCGCCTGGCGGTCGAGATCCGGCCCTCCGACGACACCACGGCCGTTTTGACCGGGACCCTGACGTTCATCAACAATCAGGTGGACACGACGACGGGCACGATCCTGCTCAAGGCCACCTTTTCCAACGGCGACCGGAAGCTCTGGCCGGGCGAGTTCGTGGCCGTGCGCCTCGTGCTGAACGTGGAGCGCGACGTCCTGACGATCCCGTCGCAAGCGGTGATGACCGGCCAGAACGGGACGTACGTCTACCTGGTGAACGCCGACCGCTCGGTGCAGGCGCAGGACGTGACGGTGGGGCGGTCGGCGGAGGACTACGTGGTGATCGAGAAGGGGCTGGCCCGCGGGCAGATGGTGGTGACCGACGGACAGATGCTCCTGGTGCCGGGCGCGAGGGTCGAGATCAAGAGCGGGGGCGGCAGCGCGGCGGCGGGGAACGGGCAGTGACGATCTCCGGCCTGTTCATCAAACGGCCGGTGATGACGACGCTGGTCATGACGGGCATTCTCCTCTTCGGCATCATGGGCTACCGGCTCCTGCCGGTGAGCGACCTGCCGAACGTGGACTTCCCCACCATTTCCGTCAGCGCGAGCCTGCCGGGGGGCAGCCCCGAGACGATGGCGGCGGCGGTCGCGACGCCGCTCGAGAAGCAGTTCTCGACGATCGCCGGCATCGATCAGATGACGTCCACCAGCACGCAGGGGAGCACCAACATCACCCTGCAGTTCACGCTCGACCGGGACATCGACGCCGCCGCCGCGGACGTGCAGTCGATGATCGCCAAGACGCTGCGCCAACTGCCCCTGGGCATCCTGCCGCCCAGCTACCAGAAGGTGAACCCTGCGCAGGCGCCGATCCTGTACCTCGCGCTCACGTCGACCTCCCTGCCGCTGACGACGCTCGACGAGTACGCCGAAACCTATCTGGCGCAGCGTCTCTCGATGGTGAATGGCGTCGCGCAGGTCCAGGTCTTCGGCTCGATGAAGTACGCCGTCCGGATCCGCATGGACCCGCGGGCGATGGCGTCGCGCGGCGTTGGGATCGACCAGGTGTACAACGCGATCAACAACGCCAACGTCAACATGCCCACCGGCATCCTGTGGGGCATTCACAAGGCCTTCACGGTGCAGGCCAACGGGCAGCTCGCCGACGCGAAGGAATTCGCGCCGATGATCGTGGCGTACCGCCACGGGTCGCCGGTGCGGCTCGAGGACATCGCGCAGGTCGTGGACAGCGTGCAGAACGCGCAGCAGGCGAGCTGGTTCGACGGGGTGCGCGGCATCGTGATGGCGGTCCAGCGGCAGCCCGGCACCAACACCGTCCAGGTCGCCAGCGACGTCAAGGCGCTGCTCGTCAAGCTCCAGGTGCAGATGCCGCCGTCGGTCCAGGTGCACACCCTCTACGACCGCTCGCTCTCGATCCACAACTCGGTCAACGACGTCAAGCGGACGCTGCTGCTGACGTTGTGCCTGGTGGTGATGGTGATCTTCCTGTTCCTCCGGAACGTCTCCGCCACCGTCATCCCCAGCCTCGCGCTGCCGATGTCCATCGTCGGCACTTTCGCCGCGATGTACCTGCTCGGCTACAGCATGGACAACCTCTCGCTGATGGCGCTCACGCTGTCGGTGGGGTTCGTGGTGGACGACGCGATCGTGATGCTGGAGAACATCGTCCGCCACGTCGAGATGGGGACCCCCGTCATGGAGGCGGCGTTCCAGGGCTCGGGCGAGATCGGGTTCACCATTCTCTCGATGACGCTGTCGCTGGTGGCCGTGTTCATCCCGGTGCTGTTCATGGGCGGGATCGTGGGCCGGCTGTTCCACGAGTTCGCGGTGACGATCGGCGTCGCGATCCTGGTCTCGGGCTTCGTTTCGCTGACCCTGACGCCGATGATGTGCAGCCGGTTCCTGCGCGCTCAGAAGGAGCAGCAGCACGGCCGGCTGTTCCAGTGGTCCGAGCACGTGTGGGAGCGCACCCTCCACGGGTACGGCTCGAGCCTGCGCTGGGTGATGGGGCGGCGCCGCGAAACGATGGCTTTCTCCGGGGTGATCCTGGTCGCCACGGTCGTGCTGTTCATGAAGGTCCCGAAGGGGTTCCTCCCCAGCGAGGACACCGAGCAGATCTCGGGCACCACCGAGACGGCCGAGGGCACCGGCTACGACGAGATGGTGCGGCACCAGCAGGAGGTGGCGGCGATCGTCAAGAGCGATCCGAACGTGACCGACTTCATGTCGTCGGTGGGCGGCGGGAACCAGGGACGGATGCTCATCCACCTGAAGCCGCGCGCCAAGCGGAAGCTGAGCGCCGACCAGGTGATCCGCGAGCTGTCGCCCAAGCTGGCGCAGGTGCCCGGCATCAAGGTCTACCTCCAGAATCCGCCCCCGATCAGCATCGGCGGGCGCGTCTCGAAGGCGCTCTACCAGTTCACGCTCCAGGGCGCGGACATCGACGCGCTGTACCAGTACGCGGGCATCCTGCAGACCAGGATGAGCCAGTCGCCGCTGCTCCAGAACGTGACCAGCGACCTGCAGATCAAGAACCCGCAGGTGAACGTGCAGATCGACCGCGACCGGGCCTCGGCGCTGGGGGTGAGCGCCGGCCAGATCGAGGGTGCCCTGGCGGACGCGTACGGGCAGGCGCAGGTCTCCACGATCCTCACGCCGAACAACCAGTACTGGGTGATCATGGAGCTGATGCCCCAGTACCAGCGCGACATGACGGCGCTGAACATGCTCTACGTGCTGAGCGACAAGGGGGTGCTGGTGCCGCTGGGCTCCGTCGCCACGATGACCCAGGACGTCGGGCCGCTCTCGGTCAACCACTCCGGCCAGCTCCCGTCGGTGACGATGTCGTTCGACGCCAAGCCCGGCGTGTCGCTCGGCGAGGCGGTGGCGGAGGTGCAGCGCATTGCGGGGCAGGTGCTGCCGTCGTCCATCGCGACGCAGTTCGCGGGCACGGCCCAGGCCTTCCAGTCCAGCCAGGCCGGCCTGGTCTTCCTGCTGGTGCTCGCCATCTCCGTCATCTATCTGGTGCTGGGCGTTCTGTACGAGAGCTTCGTCCACCCGCTCACGATTCTCTCGGGGCTGCCCTTCGCGGGCTTCGGCGCGTTGCTCACGCTGCTGATCTTTCACGTGGACCTTTCGGTCTACGCGTTCGTCGGCATCATCATGCTGGTGGGTCTGGTCAAGAAGAACGCCATCATGATGATCGACTTCGCCCTGGCCGCCGAGCGCAACGACGGGAAGGCGCCGGCGGAGGCGATCGTGGAGGCGTGCCTGATCCGGTTCCGGCCGATCATGATGACGACGATGTGCGCCCTGATGGCGACGCTGCCGATCGCGCTGGGGCTTGGGGCGGGCGCCGAATCCCGGCGGCCGCTGGGCATGGCGGTGGTGGGCGGGCTCGCCTTCTCACAAGTCGTGACGCTGTACGTCACGCCCGTGGTCTATACGTACATGGATCGCTTCCAGCACTGGCTGGGGCGGGTCTTCGGGGGCGTGGTGCGAGCCGGGGCGGCTGCGGAAGCGCTACCGGCGACGGCGGGAGCGGACTGAGGGAGGGTGTAGGGTGTAGGGGGTAGGGTGTAGGAGACAACGAAAGGCGCCACATATGCCGTGGCGCCTTTGCTTGTCTACACCCTACACCCTGTCCCCTACACCCTGCATCTACAGGGTCGGCCCCGGCGCTTCCCGCTCCGGCATCAGGTGGATGATCTGGAGGCGGCTGTTGTTGAGCCGCTGATAGATCACCTGCGCCAGCCGTTCCATGAAGATGAAGCCGAAGTGCGGGTGCGCCTCGAGGTACTCCAGGAGCGCATCGGCGTCCAGGGCGACGACCTCCGTCTGCTCCGACGCCTTGGCGCGCATGGCCCGCACCCGCGGCGCGATCAGGGAGCCGAACCCGAACAGGTCGCCCGGTTCCCCGGTCAGGAACCACACCTCGCTCCCCGGCGAGACCTCGAACCCCTGGCGGACGCGTCCCTTCAGGATGATGTACGCGGCCCCGCCTTCCTCGTCCCGGTCGAAGATGACCTGACCGGCCTCGAAGGTCATCGGGCGCGCGAAGGCGGCGACGTCGGCCAGCGACTTGTCGTCGAAGCCGGCGAAGAAACTGGATCGCTTCAGGGCGTCGATCATCGCTCTCACTCCGTTCAGTGCACGGCGCAGGAGATGCACGGGTCGTAGGCCCGCACCAGCATCTCCAGGGCGTGCGTCATCTCGTCCTTCGGCCGGTCGAGCAGCCCCGGAACGAACACGCGCATGTCGGCCTCGATGGAGGCCAGGTTCTGCCCCGTCGGGATCAGGCAGTTGGCGCGCGCGATGCGGCCGTCGGCGCCGATCTCGTAGTGGTGGACCAGCGTCCCGCGCGGGACCTCGACGATGCCGATCCCCTCCCCGCCGGACCGCGTGGCCGCCGCCGGAGGCTCAGGCGCCGCGTCCGCGAGCAGCTGCTCGACCGCGGAGGTGGCCTCTGCGTGCGCCTGCACCGATTCGACCACCTGCGCCGCGATGTTGTCGAACGGGTTGGCGGAGTCGGGCGCCAGCTTGAGCCGCGCGAGCGCCGCGCTCGCCCGCGGATGCAGGCGGTCGTACGCGAGCGACACGCGCGCCAGCGCGCCGACGCGGATCGTGCCTCCTCCCTCGCGACTGCCGTCTCCCCCCGGTCCGCGCACGTGCTTCGCGGCCGAATGGTCCACCACCGCCTCGCGGAGCACCGCGGCGTAGCCCGCCGGCGGCGTCACCCGCCCGGCCGTCGAGTGCAGGGGCCCGCCCATCATCGGGTACGCGCCGCTCTCGAGCGCGGCGACGTGCTCGGTGGGCCGCGCGAGCGCGGGCCAGGTGATCTCAGCGAACACGTCCACCAGCGCGTCGAGGTCCGCCACCTCCTCCGCCAGCGAAAAGCGCAGCGTCTCCAGCTCCGCCGGCTTGGGCCAGTGCCCCATCCACCCCGGGTGATACGAGATCGGCATCACGTGCCGCCCGCTCACCGCCATGCAGATGTCGTTCGCGACCCGCTTGAGGCGCAGCGCGCCCTTGACCAGGTCGGGGTGGCTCGCGGCCAGCGGCACGACGGAGCCCGCGCCGAACGCGTCGGGCGCGACCAGGAAGCCGAGGTGCAGGACGTGCGACTGGAGCCACTCCCCCGCCATGTTGAGCCGCCGGAGCAGCCGCAGCTTCGGGCCGGGCGTGATGCCGAGCGCGGCCTCGACCGCGTGGACGGAAGCGGTGGCGTGCCCGACCGAGCAGATGCCGCAGATCCTGCACGCGATGCGCGCGGCCTCGTCGGCGGGGCGCCCCTTGAGGAGCACCTCGAAGAACCGCGGCGCCTCGACGATCTCGAGGTCGCAACGCTTGAGCACACCGTCCTGGACGTCCACGACGATGTTCCCGTGGCCCTCGACCCGGGTCAGGTGTCGGACGGAGACGGCAACGCTCGCTCCCATGCGGCGCGGACCTCCCGGTAGTCGTTGAACAGCTGGAGCTTCTCGGCGGCCGCAACCGGCGGCAGGCCGTGGCGCGCGAACGCCTCGCCCAAGGCCGCGAAGTTCGGCGCGTCGTGGAAACCCCTGCACGCCTCGCACGGGGCGCCGTAGGCGGGGCAGATCGCCTCGCACCCGGCGCGCGCGACCGACCCGACGCACGGCACGCCGCGCTCGAGCAGGCAGGGCGTGCCGCGCAGAGTGCACTGCACGCACACCGCGTACGGCGGCGCGTACGGCACCGTGCCCGCCAGCAGCGACCGCACCGCGTCGAGGAACTCCGTGCGGTCGATCGGGCAGCCCCGGATCTCGTAGTCCACCTGCACGACGCTGGAGATCGGACTGGCCGCGAGCGCCTCGAAGACGCCGTCCTGCCGCCCGCCGTAGACCTCGCCCGCCACCTCCTGGATCGCGCGCCGGTTCCGCATGGCGTTCACGCCGCCGAGGCACGCGCAGGCGCCGATGGCGATCAGGATGCGCGCCCGCGTGCGGATCTGGCGGATCTCGGGCACGTCCTCCGGCCGGATGACGGAGCCCTCCACGAAGGCGATCTCGTAATCGTCGCGGCGAACGTCCATCGCTTCGCGGAAGTTGACCACCTCCACGGCGCCGAGCAGCTCGAGCAGCGCGTCCTCGACGGAGAGCACCTGGAGCTGGCACCCCTCGCACGAGCCGAACGAGAAGAACGCGGCGCGGGGGCGGTTCACACCGCCTCCCGGAGGTGGCGCAGCTCGCGGTAGCTGAAGAGCGGACCTTCCTGGCAGAGGTAGTGGCCGCTCATCTGGCAGTTGCCGCACAGCCCGATGCCGCACTTCATCCGCCGCTCGAGGGTGAGCCAGAGGTGGTTCTCGTACAGCCCCATCGCCAGGAGGCGCCGCAGGCAGTCGCGGTACATCACCGGCGGGCCGCACAGGAAGGCGTACGTGTCGTTCGCGTCCACCTTCAGCCCGTCGAGCAGCGACGAGGTGACGCCGATCCGCCCGGTCCACCCTTCGCGCGCCGCATCCACGGTGAGGCCGACGTGCACGTCGTCGGTCCGCGCGGACCAGGTGTCGAGGTCGCTCTTGAACAGCAGCTCGTCGGGGCCGCGCGCGCCCACCAGCACGTCGATGCGGCGGAACTCCCGGCGCCGCGCCAGCGCGCGCCACACGAAGGCGCGGAGCGGCGCCAGCCCCAGCCCGCCGGCGAGCAGGATCAGGTTCGCGCCCTCGAACGGCTCCCAGTCCACGCGCCGGCCGTAGGGACCGCGCACGTACAGCACGCCGCCGGCCCGGACCCGCGTGAGCAGGTTCGTCAGCCGGCCGACGCGCCGGATCAGCAGCTCGAAGTGGCCGGGCGGCGCGCCCTCGCCGGGCAGCGCGGTGAGGCTGAACGGCGCCTCGCCGATCCCGGGCACCGAGATCATGACGAACTGCCCCGGCTCCGGCGCGAACGACCGCGCCGGAACCTCGACCACGAAGTGCACGTCGCGGCTGTTCTGCGTCGTCGCGGCGACCACGCGGCAGGGCTTGGGGATCATCGAGACCTGCGGCATCAGGACGACCCCACCTGCCGGAAGATGTCGCGGATCGAGATGTCGGTCGGGCAGTGGTGGATGCAGCGGCCGCACCCCGTGCACCCGACCATCCCGTAGCGCTCCGGCATGTACTTCCCCTTCCGGAAGATCCGGTAGCGCAGCTGCTGGGTGCGCGTCGGCCGGAAATCGTGGCCGCCGGCGATCTTCGAGAAGCCCGGCACCTGGCATCCGGTCCACGTCCGGAGCCGCGCCCCCGCGCTCCCGTCCAGTCCGGCCTGGTCGCACACGTCGAAGCAGGTGCAGGTCGGACAGACCAGGTTGCAGCGCCCGCACGAGAGGCAGCGCTCGGCGTTCGCCTCCCAGAGGATGTCGTCGTGCGCCGCCTGAAGCGCGGAGGCGAGCTTCTCGGGGGCGAACCGCAGGTGGGCCGGGAACGTCTCGTGGCGCACGCGCGTCCGGCGCCGCAGGGCGACCAGCTCCTCCGGCCCGGCGGCGGCCAGGGAGAGGTCCTTCAGGATCTCGCGCCCGCGCTCCGTCACCACCTTGAGCAGCAGCGCCTCGCCCAGGTCCCAGGCGTACAGCGCCGCGGGGCTCTCGTTCTCCAGGCTCCCCATGTCCTTGCAGAACGACTCCTCGAGGCACGGCGTCCAGCAGCCGATGCCGAGGATGAACGCGCGGTCGAGCCGGTGCGGCACCACCTTGTCCCGGCAGCTCGACTCGTGGAAGGACCTGAGGACCCGCAGCCCGGTGAGATCGCAGCCGTGCACGCCGAGCAGCGCGAGCGGCTCCTGGCTCGGCGGCTCCTCGAAGGCGAAGCCGCCGTCCGCGCCGCGGCGGAAGCGGAACAGCACCTCGCTCTGCGGCGCGAAGAACTGGCGCGGCGGGAGCATCGTCGTCGCATAGTCGAGGGCCAGCACCGTATCCGGCCGGACGTCGCCCCAGGCGACGCTGTCCCCTCGCCGGATCGGGCCCAGCACCCGGTATTCCCTGGCCAGCCGCTCGACCAGGGCCCCCAGACGCTCTCGCGGAAGCCGATAGACCTCGCCGTCCATTGACCACGAGGAGCGCAATCAACGTGCCCTGAAAAGGGACAGGGTGTAGGGTGATAGGGTGTAGGGTGTAGACGAGCGCGATCCACTCGCCCTAGACCCTACCCCCTACACCCTACACCCCGACCCAATGCCCATTCCCCATTCCCCAATCCCCGGGCACGCTCTCTGCTATGGCAACGGCATCAGGAGGTGCAATGCCCGAGATCGAGATCGGCGGCCGCAGGTTCGCCGTGGATGCCGAGGGGTTCCTGCAGCAGCCCGACCTCTGGGACGACGAGGTCGCGCGGCTGTTCGCCACCACCGAGGGGATCACCGAGATGGACGAGCCGCACTGGGCGGTGGTGCGGTACATCCGGCAGTACTGGCTGGAGCACGGCACCGCGCCGATGGTGCGCAAGCTCTGCCAGGCGACGAACCTGAACCTGCGGATGATCTTCAAGCTGTTCCCGTCGGGCCCGGCGAAGGGCGCGTGCAAGGTGGCCGGACTGCCGAAGCCCGAGGGCTGCGTGTAGTGACGCCGCCTGCCTTGCTTCTCCTCGCCGCCTTCGTCGTCGCCGCCGCGTCGCTCGCCCACGCGCGATTCGGCATCGGCTCGGTGCGCACCTGGCTCTTCGCCCCGCCGCGCGGACGTGCCGGCCCCGGGGTCCGCTACGCCTTCACGACCGCGTTCCTGCCGTGGGCGAAGGAGAGCGCGAGCGGCCATCCGGTCTCGTACCTGGCCGGCATCGTCTATCACGCCGGCATCTTCGCCATGCTCCTGGCTTTGGCCCTGTCCCTGACGCCGTTGCAGGCGCCGCCGCTCCTGGCGAACGCCCTCTCCGTCCTGTGGGGCGTCGCGCTCGCCGCCGGGCTGGGCCTGCTGGTGAAGCGGCTGGCCGACGTGGCCCTGCGCGCGATCAGCGTCCCCGACGACTTCGTCGCCAACCTGCTGGTGGATGCGGCGCTGGCGGCGGGTCTGGCCGCGGCGCTCGTGCCGTCCGCCCGCTTCGTCTTCCAGCTGACCGGCGCCGCTCTGCTCCTCTACGCGCCGCTGGGCAAGCTGCGCCACATGCTCTTCCTGCTCACCAGCCGGAGACTGTGGGGCGTCTTCTACGGCAGGCGCGGCGTGCTGCCGTGACCGAGGCCGCGCTCCGGCTGCTGCGGACCGGGCTCGATGCCACGACAGCGGCGTCGCTCGAGGCGTGCGTCCGGTGCAACCTCTGCGCCGAGAGCTGCCACGTCTTCCTGTCCGACCGCGAGAGCGCGTCCGCGCCCGCGGCGAAGGTGCAGCAGGTGGCGCGGCTCTATCGCCGCTACCACACGCTGACCGGCGCCCTCCTGCCCCGTCTCACCGGCGCCCGCACACTGGACGACGCGGCGCTGGCCGAGCTGGTGGAAGGCGGCTTCGGGCGGTGCTCGCAGTGCGGGCGCTGCACGCTGAACTGCGCGGTGGGCCTGGATCCCGCCGCGGCGATCCGCTTCGGCCGCGCGATGGTCGCGGCCGCGGGGCTCGTGCCCGCGGGCATCCAGGCCAACGTCGCCGCGGCGCTCGAGACCGGCAACAGCATGCGCATCGGCGCCGACGACGTGCGGGAGACGATCGCGTGGCTGGAGGAGGACCTGCGGGCCACCACCGGCGACCCGTCCATCACCTTGCCGATCGACCGGCGCGGCGCCCGCGTCCTCTACGCGCTGAACCCGCGCGAGATCAAGTTCTTCCCGCTCTCCATCTCGGCGGCGGGCCAGCTCTTCCACGCGGCCGGCGAGAGCTGGACCCTGAGCAGCACCGATTTCGACATCACCAACTACGCCTACTTCGCGGCCGACCGGGCTGCCGCGGGCACGATCGCGGGACATCTCTACGCGCGGGCCGAGGCCCTCGGCGTCCGGACGCTGGTCGTGGCCGAGTGCGGGCACGGGTACCGGAGCCTGAGGTGGGAAGCGCCCGAGTATCTGCGCCGGTCCCTGCCCTTCGAGATCAAGAGCTTCGTCGAGGTGCTGGACGAGTACCTGACTGCGGGCCGCCTCCGGCTCGATCCCTCGAAGAACCCGGCGCGCGTGACGCTGCACGACCCCTGCAACCTGGTGCGGAACGGCGGCGTGGTCGAGCCGCAGCGGCGGGTGCTGCGCGCCGCGGCGCAGGACTTCGTCGAGATGACGCCGAACCGGGAGAAGAACTACTGCTGCGGAGGCGGCGGGGGGTTGCTCGCCGCGTCCGAGTACACCGAGCGGCGGCTGGCCAGCGGGCGGCCGAAGGCGGAGCAGATCCGCCGCACGGGAGCCAGGGTCGTCGTCTCTCCCTGCCACAACTGCATCGACCAGCTCATGGAGCTGAACCGCCACTACGGCCTGGGCGTGGAGATCCGGACCCTGGCCGAAGTGGCGGCGGATGCGCTGGTGGCGCGCCCGGGAGCCTAGACCGTCACCTCCGCCGCGATCTCGGCGACCGCCGCGATCGCCGCCTCGACATCCGGTCGCACGTTCATCGGCCCCACGCTGAGCCGCACCGTGCCGCGCGGCGCGGTGCCCATCTGCTCGTGGATCAGCGGCGCGCACTGGAGCCCGGTGCGCGCGGCGATGTTGTAGTCGGCGTCGAGCAGCGCGCCCACGTCGCCGGCGTCGCGGCCGGCCACCGTGAACGACAGCACGGCGAGCCGGTGCTCGAGGCTCCGGGTGCCGTGCAGCGTGACGCCCTCGATCGCCGCCAGCCCCTCCTGCAGCCGCGCGAACAGCGCCATCTCCTGCTTGTGGATCTCGCCGATCCCCCGCTTCGCGAGGTACTCCAGCGCGAAGTGCAGGCCCGCGATGCCCAGCACGTTCCCCGTCCCCGCTTCGAGCCGGAACGGATACTCCTCGAGATGGAAGGGATGGGCCGAGTGGACGCCGGTGCCGCCGAACCGCGTGGTCCGCACGTCCACCCCGTCCCGCACCAGCAGCCCGCCCGTGCCGGTGGGGGCGAGCAGCGACTTGTGGCCCGTGAAGGCCAGCAGGTCGATGCACATCGCCTCGACGTCGATCGGGATCACGCCGGCGGTCTGGGCCGCGTCCACCGCGAAGAGGATCCCCCGCTCCCGGCACAACTTCCCGATCTCCGCCACCGGCTGGATCGTGCCGATGACGTTCGAGCCGTGGTTGACCACCACGAGCCTGGTGTTGGGCTTGAAGCGGCGGGCGATCTCGTCGGGGTCCACGCGCCCGTCGAGCTCGACCGGGACGAACTCCACCTCGACGTGGTGGTCGCGGTGCAGATGGTTCATCGGGCGGATGACGGAATTGTGCTCGATGGTCGTCGTGATCGCGTGGTCGCCGGGGCCCAGCACGCCGAGGATCGCCAGATTCAGCGCGTCGGTCGCGTTCGCCGCGAACACGAGCCGCTCCGGCGTCTTCCCGCCGAAGAACGCGGCCAGCGCCTTCCGCGTCTCGAAGACCAGCTCACCGGCCACCATGCAGAGGTCGTAGCCCGAGCGCCCCGGGTTCACGCCGAACCGGGCGTACGCGTCCACCATCTTGTCCAGGACGTCGCGCGGCTTCGGGAAGGTGGTCGCCGCGTTGTCGAGATAGATGATCTTCGAAGAATCGAATGTCAGGTCCATCGGGGGCCCCCTGGGCGGCAATCGGGACAAGGTCGGGCGGAATAGCCCCGATCGGCCGTCAGGAGTGCAAAATGTGTACGAGGGCGTAAGAAGCGAAGGCGTGAGAGGGCGACCGTGCCCTTCTCACGCCTTTGCCCCTCACGTCTCACTTCGCCTTCTCACGCCTCACATCTCACTCCTCACGCTTCTCCCGCATCCACTAGTGCCAACAGCTCACGATGATGCCGGACACGACGAACGTGACCAGCCACGAGCCCGTGGAGATCAGGAACTGCGGCATCCGGCGGCCGGTGGCCATCATCCCGTCCACCGCGCCGACCGTGAGGGCGAACGCGAACCAGGCCAGCAGGCCGAGCTTCAAGCCCTGCATCAGCGTCACGAGGTGGGTATAGCCTGCGATGACGGCGAGCCCCCACGCCACTACGAACAGGGAGACGAAGACGACCGCCATGAAGCGCGGCATCTCCTTCTTGCCCTTCTCCATCATCTCCGGGGTGACGCCCCTGGCCTCACCCCACGCCTTTCCGAACAGCGGGCCGTGCCAGAGGAATCCGAGGAAGAAGCTGACGATCGCCGCCACCAGGACTGCGAGATAATTGACCGTGATACTCACCGGCTGTCTCCTTGCGAGGGAGGAAGCTCACGCCTGCGCGATCGCGACCATGCTCCGCGACTCACTGCCAGACGGAGAGGATGATCCCCATGGCGACGAGGGTGATCAACCAGTACGCCGCGTCGATGTAGAAGGCGGTGACCTTCCGACCCGGCGTCATCACGGAATCGATCAGGCCGATCGCGAACGCGAACCCGAACCAGGCGAGAGCGCCCAGCTTCAGACCCTGCATCCACGTCGCCAGGTGCAGGTAGCTGACGAGCACGCCGAGCGCCCAGGCCATGATCAGGATGCCCACCGCCACGCCGATCAGGTTGCGCGCCATGTTCTTCTGGCCGTCCGCGATCTGCTGCTCGGTGATCCCGCGGGCCGCCATCCATTGCTTCCCGAACAGGGGCGTGTACCAGATCCACCCGAGGAAGAAGCCGACCAGCGCCGCTACGACGACGGCGAGGTAGTGCGGTTGAAAGGTCACAGCGCTGTCTCCTTGCGAGGGAAGTGGATCAAGCCTGCGGCGAATATGGGAGCGCGAGCGGGGACGTCAAGAACCCAGCGCTTCTCTAAGGAATGCGACCGTCCTGGGCCAGGCCGCCTGCGCGGCCTTCAGATTGGCCCCGCCCCTCCCCGCTTGGTCGCGGAGGAAACCGTGGCCCGCCCCTTCGAAGACGTGGGGCTCGTAGCTCTTGCCGAGCCGCGACATGAGCAGCTGCGCGGGCTGCACGGTGCTCGTGACCCGCGCGTCATCCCCGCCGTACATCCCGAGCACGGAAGCATGGATAGCGCCGGCCGCCTCTTCGGCCGGCGGCGTTCCGTAGTAGACGACCGCGGCCTTGAGATCGGGGTCCGCCGTCGCGAAGGCGAAGCTCGTGGAGCCGCCCCAGCAGAAACCGACGCTGCCGACGGCGTTCTTCCCCGCCGGCAGGGCCGTGGCGTACGCCGCCGCGGCGCGGAGCCGGCGCTGGACCTCGTCGGGCGTGAGCTTCTGGATCAGCGCGATCGCGTCCTGCCGGTCCACCGACGCCGTCCCACCGCCGTTGGGGCCCTTGCCGGACAGCAGGTCGGGGGCGATGGCGATGAACCCCTCGGCCGCGAGCTGGTCGGTGACCGAGCGGATCCAGTCGGTGAGGCCGAAGATCTCGTGGATCACGACCACGACGGGCGCCTTGTCCGAGCGCTCGGGGTAGACGACCCACGCCCTCACCGAGTCGCCGGCGCCCGCGTCGTAGGTCACCCACTCGCCGTGGCGCGGCGACGCGTTGAGCCGCGCCACCGCGCTGTCTTCGCCCGGCGGCAGCCCCTGCGCGGCGGCTGCGGGAGCGGCGCCAGCCAGCAGGGCCAAGACCTTGAGAAACCAGTTCCTCGCCATACACTTCCCCTTTCCCCAGCGGACAAACGAGGTGGACCGTGCGCATCGCCGTCGGTACGAGCGGCTATGCCTACAAGGAATGGAAGGGCAGCTTCTACCCCGCCGACCTGCCGGCCGACGGGATGCTGCGCTTCTATGGTTCCAGGTTCAGGGCCGTGGAAATTAACAACACCTTCTACCGGATGCCGACCGAGAAGGTGCTGGTCGCTTGGGCGGCCGACGTCCCCGACGGCTTCACCTTCGTCCTCAAGGCCTCGCAGCGCATCACCCACCGCAAGCGGCTCAAGGACGCGGGCGAGGAAGTGGCGTACTTCCTCAAGACCGCCAACGTTCTCGGGCCCAAGCTGGGGCCGACGCTCTTCCAGCTGCCGCCGAACCTGAAGAAGGACCTGCCGCGCCTCCAGGAGTTCCTCGGCCACGTGCCGGAGACCTGGCGCGCCGCCTTCGAGTTCCGCCACGCCTCGTGGTTCGACGACGAGGTCTTCGCCGCACTCAAGGGACACAACGCGGCGCTGGTCATCGCCGACACCGATCCCGAGGAGGGCGAAACGGACCCTCTCGTCGTCCCGACGGTGGCCACCGCCGACTGGGGTTACCTGCGGCTCCGCCGCGCGGCGTACCAGAAGGCCGACCTGAAGCGATGGGCCGGGACCATCACGTCGCAGCCGTGGCACGACGCGTTCGTCTTCTTCAAGCACGAGGAGGCGGGCGCGGGGCCGAAGCTCGCCGACGCGTTCACAGCCGAGCTGCCCAGGAGCTGAGGGCGTCCGCCAGCTCGTCCATCACGTTGTCCCTGGTCCGCCCGGTCTTCTTCGGCACGGAGAACGAGTGATTGCCGTCCTCCACGAGATGCATCGTTGCACGCCGGCCCAGCCGCTGGATCACCTGCTTGAGCAGCGACAGCTCGGCGAACTCGTCGCGCGTCCCCTGGAGGAAGAGCATCGGCACCGTGACGCGGTCCAGGTGGTCCGCGCGCGACGTGCCCGGCTTTCCGGGCGGATGAAGGGGAAAGCCGAGGAAGGCGAGGCCGCGCACGCCCGGAAGCGGCGCCTCGCCCTCGGCCGTGGAGGTCATCCGCCCACCGAACGACTTGCCGCCGGCGACGAGCGGCAGACCGTCCAGCTGCTTCGATGCCTCTTGGGCCGCCGCCCGCACGGTGGCGGCCGCCACCTCGGGTGAGTCCGGCCGCCCTTTCCTTGCTTCCATGTACGGGAACTGATAGCGGAAGGTCGCGACGCCGAGTCCGGCGAGCCGCTGCGCCATGGTCTCGAGGAACAGATGCCGCATGCCGGCGCCGGCGCCGTGCGCCAGCACGTAGCCGAGCCTGGCCTGCGGCGGACTGACGATCAGGCTCGACACCCACCCGACACCTGGCACCTGAAACCCGCTTTCGCTCACGCCTTCGCCTTCCGCGTCGGCGCAACCGACTTCGCTTTCCGACCCTCGAGCCGCCGGTGCAGTCCCGCCAGCGCCGCCACCAGGTCCGGCTTCAGCGTCAGCACCGGGAGCAGCGGGTCTTCGCCCAGCTTCTCCATCCGCGGCGGCGCCGTCCTGATGGTGAACTTCGCGATGTCGAGCTTCGGCGTGACGTCCTTCCACTCCAGCGGCATCGAGACCAGCGCGCCTGGCACCGGCCGCGCGGTGAACGGCGCGGCCAGCAGCCGCCCGTGCCCGTTCTGCACGTAATCGAGGTAGACGCGCCCGTCGCGCTTCTGGACCTGCCGCGTGATCGTGGCGATGTCGGGCAGCTCCGCGGCGACGACGCGCGCCAGCAGCCCGCCGAGGGTGCGCGCCTGGTCGAAGGTGCACTGCCGTCCCAGCGGCACGAGCACGTGGAGTCCGGTCGAGCCCGAGGTCTTGATGAAGGTGGGCATCCCGATCTCCTCGGCCATCTCCCGGATCGCCTTCGCCACGGTCACCACGTGGGCGAAGGGCGCCTCCTTGGGGTCGAGGTCCAGGATGCACCAGTCCGGCGTCTCCAGCGTGGCGACCCGGCTCCCCCAGATGTGGAGCGGGATCGCGCCCATGTTGGCGATGTAGAGGAGCGCCGACTCGCTGTCGCAGACGAAGTAGTTCAGCTCGCGCTCCGACTCGGCGCTGTACATCCGCACCGTGCGCACGAAGTCGTGCGCGTAGGCCGGCGCGTCCTTCTGGAAGAACGACTTCCCTTCGATCCCGTCGGGGAATCGTGTGAGGACCAGCGGGCGATCCTTGAGATACGGCAGCAGCCAGTGCGAGATGGCCTTGTAGTACGCGACGAGGTCGCCTTTGGTGTAGCCCTCGACGGGCCAGTAGACCTTCTGGAGGTTGGTGAATTGAAAAGTGGGGTGTAGGGTGTGGGGTGTAGGGTGTGGGGGCTCCTTGCGCGCGGGCGGCTCGCTCTCTACACCCAACACCCTACCCCCTACACCCTGTCTTTCGCACTCCCCCGGCTTCTTGTCTGTCCGGAATCTCAGGAACACCGGCTGCCTGAGCTGGCCGTCATCGGTCCACTCCAGATACTTCACTTCCGCCACGAGGCGCGGCTCGAC
Source organism: uncultured Gemmatimonadales bacterium (assembly GCA_963835535.1). Lineage (GTDB taxonomy): Bacteria > Gemmatimonadota > Gemmatimonadetes > Gemmatimonadales > JACORV01 > Fen-1245. The sequence goes on along the minus strand of CAWIFL010000005.1, from coordinate 538,767 downwards.
CCACACGTGCTCCTTGCCCGCGGGCCCCGCACCCTTGAACGGCGGCTCCTTCCGGTGCGCGGCCTCCAGCGCCGCCGCGTACTCCTCGAGCTGCGCCGTGTCGAACCCCGTGCCGACGCGCCCGACGTACGTGAGCGCGCCGCGGTCGTACACGCCGAGGTGCAGGGCGCCGAACCCCGCGCGCGAGCCCTTGGGCCGGGTGTAGCCCACCACCACGAAGTCGTCGGTGCGCTCCGCGCGGATCTTGATCCAGTTGCTCGAGCGGCCCGCGCGATACGGCGCATCCATCTTCTTCGCCACCACGCCCTCGAGCCCCATCTTCGTCACCTGCGCGTACACCGCTTCGCCCGTCGTCTCGAAGTGCTCGAGATACCGCAGCGGCCCGACCTCGGGCACGACGCGGCGCAGCAGCTTCTTCCGCTCCACCAGCGGCAGCGGCCGCGCGTCATAGCCCTCGGCCGCGAGGAAGTCGAACAGGAAGAGCGACGCCGGCTGCTCGACCGACGCACGGCCGATGTCGGTCGCGCGCGTGAACCGCGCCCGCTCCTGCAAGCGCTGGAAGCTCGGCCGGCCCGCGTCATCCGGCACCACCAGCTCGCCGTCCAGCACCAGGTCGTCGTAGGGCAGCGCCGTCAGGGAGCGCGCGATCTCCGGGAACGCCGCGGTCAGGTCGTGGCCGTTCCGCGTCGTGAGCTTCCCCTCGCCATTCTCCCGCGACGCGAGGAACCGGAAGCCGTCGAGCTTCAGCTCGAACAGCCACCCTTCCTTCGTGAACGCCTTCTCCCGCGGCTCGGCGAGCATCAGCTCGATGTCCTTCACGCGCACCTTCCGCTTCGGCGCGCCGGCCTCCTTCAAGTCATCGGCCACCGCCGCGGCGGGATTCGCGCCGGCTTTCAGGTCCTCCACGGTCATCCCCGACAGCACGGAGCCCTGCGGGAAGACCTCCCCGTTGGTCGTGACGGCCTGGGAGTCCCGCTCCTTGATGAGCAGCCACTCCTTTACGCCCTTCTTGAGCTTCACCAGCGTCCACTTCCCCTTGAGCTTGTAGCCCCTGAGCTCGAAGAGGAGCTTCCCCTTCTCGAATCCCTTCGCGATGTCCTCTATCGGAAGCCACATTCCGCGGTCCCACACGATCACCGCGCCGGCCCCGTAGTTCCCCTCGGGGATCTTCCCCTCGAAGTTGCCGTACTCGAGCGGGTGGTCCTCGACCAGGACCGCGAGCCGCTTGTCCGCCTGGTTCCGCGACGGCCCCTTGGGCACCGCCCACGAGCGGAGCACCCCATCCATCTCCAGGCGGAGGTCGTAGTGGAGGTGACTGGCGGCGTGCTTGTGAACGACGAACAGGCGGCCCGGCAGCGCGCCGACGACGCCCGCCGGCTCTGGGGTGGCGTCGAGCGAACGCTTTGCGCGGTAAGCGCTTAGCGCGTCAGGCTTGGGCTTCGCCGTTGCGGCCATGGTTGAGAGCCTTTATCATAGCTGATCCCATGAGCGCGCGTCCAATCGGTTCGGCGACCATCGCCTTCGGCCTCGTGTCTGTGCCGATCAAGCTGTATTCGGCCTCAGAGTCCTCGGCCGCGGTGACCTTCAACTGGCTGCACAGGAAGGACGGCTCCCGGTTGAAGCAGCAGTACGTGTGCGCGCAGGACGGGGAAAAGGTCGAGAAGGACGACATGGTCAAGGGCTACGAGTTCGCCAAGGGCCAGTACGTCCTCTTCACGCCCGAAGAGCTGAAGACGATGGAGGAGAAGTCCACCGGCGCGATCGACATCGGCGAATTCGTCCCTGCCGAGCAGGTGGACCGGCTCTGGCTCGAGAAGGCGTACTTCCTCGGTCCGGACAAGGGCGGCGAGCGCGCGTACAAGCTGCTCGCCGCGGCGCTGCGCGAGACCAATCGCGCGGCGCTGGGGCAGTACGCGGCGCGCGGGAAGCAGTACCTCGTGATGGTGCGGCCGATGGAGGGCGGGCTCGTGATGGAGCAGCTGCACTACGCCGACGAGATCCGCTCCATCAAGGACGTGGACATCCCCGAGGGCGAGGTGAAGAAGGCCGAGCTGGCGCTCGCGGTGCAGCTGATCGAGCAGGCGGCGTCCGAGGAGTTCAAGCCCGAGGCGTACGAGGACAACGTCAAGAAGCGGATGCTCGAGAGCATCCAGCTGAAGGTCGAGGGCCACGAGATCACGGCCGAGCCGACCGCGGCGCCGGAGGCGCAGATCATCGACCTGATGGAGGCGCTGAAGCAGAGCCTCGCGCAGGGCGGCAAGGCGGACGAGGCCGAGGAGCGGAAGCCGGCCAAGCGGGCGCCGCGCCTCAAGCTGGAAAAGGCGGACGAGGCGCCGAAGAAGAAGCGGAAGGCCTCGTAGGGCGGTTCCCTTGAAGGGCTACGCGGCGAAGGACGTCGCCAAGCTCCTCGGCCTTTCCCCCACACAGGTGCGGGCGTTCGCCCGCAGCGGATTCCTCCAACAGGGCCGCGCATCCCGCGGCGAGTTCCGCTTTTCGTTTCCCGACCTGGTGCTGCTGCGCGCCGCCAAGGGGCTCGCGGAGGCGCGCATCCCCCTGGCGCGGATCACGCGCGCGCTGCGCAAGCTCCGGCAGCAGCTCCCCGCGGGGCGACCGCTCTCTGCCGTGCGGATCACGGCCGAGGGGGACCGGATCGTCGTGCACGACGGGGCCACGGCCTGGAACCCGGAGTCGGGGCAGGTCATGCTCGACTTCGCCGTCTCCGAGCTGGCGACCCGCGCGGCGCCCCTGGCGCGGCGGGCGGCGCAGGCCGCGCGCGACGCCGAAGCGGAGATGGGCGCCGACGAGTGGTACGACCTCGGCTTCGATCTCGAGGCGGTGGACGTGGCCGAGGCGCGGGACGCGTATCGCCGTGCGCTGGAGCTGGACCCGCATCACGCCGACGCCCACGTCAATCTGGGCCGGCTGCTGCAGGAAGGCGGCGAAGCGGCCCAGGCGGCGTCGCACTACCTGCTGGCGCTCGCCGTGCGCGCGAAGGATGCCACGGCGTGGTTCAACCTGGGCATCGCGCTGGAAGACATGAAGCGGCGGTCGGACGCGATCAAGGCGTACGAGCAGGCCATCGGCATCGAGCCTCAGCTCGCGGACGCCTGGTTCAATCTGTCACGGCTCTACGAGGCGGCGGGCAAGCGCGCCGCGGCGCTGCGGAGCCTGAGCAAGTACCGTATCCTGGTCGCGCGCACTACGCGCCGCCTCTAAGCGACCCGCCGGCAGCTCTTCCTTGACACGGACAGCCCTACGGCGCGAGCCGGACCCGCTCTCCCGTCACAGCGAGGCGCCCGGTCACGACGCCGGTCGTGGCCGCGTCGGCCAAGCCGGTGAAGCCCGGCTGCTTTCCGCCCACGCTGATCTCGTAGTCACCCGGCTCGACGACCCGCTGCCCCGCGGCGTCGATCAGGGAGAGCTGCCGCGGCGTCAGCGTGAAAGTGACGCGGCGCTGCTCGCCCGGATTGAGTGAGATGCGCGCGATCCCCGCCAGGGCGCGGATCGGCACGGGCACCGTAGCGGATTTGTCGCTCACGTACAGCTCCACGACCTCCTCGCCCGCCACGCTCCCCGCGTTCTCGACCTCCGCCGAGACCTGCACCGAGTCGCCCGTGCGGACCGACGTGGGAACCTGTAGATCGCTGTACGCGAACCGCGTGTAGCTCAGCCCGTAGCCGAACGGGAAGAGCGGCTCGCCATGGAAGTAGCGGTAGGTGCGACCCTCCATGTTGTAGTGCGTGAACGCCGGCAGCTGATCCACCGACTTGTAGAAGGTGACCGGGAGCCGGCCCGCGGGGTTGTAGTCGCCGAACAGGACGTCGGCGATCGCCGTCCCCGCCGCCTGCCCCGGATACCACGCTTCCACGATCGCCGGCACGTGCTCGGCGGCCCAATTGATCGCGACGGCGCTGCCGTTGAGGAGCACCAGGACCGTCGGCTTCCCGACCGCCGCCACCGCCTCGAGCAGCTGCTCCTGCGGCGCCGGCAGATCGAGGCTCGTCCGGTCGCCTCCCTCGAAGCCGGGGATGTGCACCGGCATCTCCTCGCCTTCAAGCCGCGGCGAGAGGCCGAGGACGAGCACCACGGCGTCGGCCCGGCGAGCAGCGGCCACCGCATCGTCGAGCAGGTGGGGGTTCGGCACCCCCCAGATCAGGTGCATCACGGCGTTGGGCTGCCGGCCCACGAAGTCCAGGCGGATCCGTCGCGGCTGCCCCGCCACGAGATCCACGTCCTTCGAACTCGTGCCCGGCCAGCCGCTCTGCACCAACACCGAGTCGTCGAGGTACATCCGCACGAGGCCAAGCGCGCTCACGCCAAGGGAGTAGCGCCCGGTGACCGGCGGCGTGAGCCACCCGGTCCAGCGGATGGAGAACGTGTCCGCAGACAGCTCCGGCACGGGGGCCACGTCCCACCATTCGAAGTCCACCCCTTGATCGTTGCGCGTCGCCGCGGGCGTGCCGCTCATCGTGCGGTTGCCATAGTAGGCGCCCGTAAGGCCCGGCCTCGCGCCGGCGCCCGTGTCCGTCGTCAGCGCCGAGGCAGGGATCGGCACGAGCGAAGGCGTGTTCGCCGCGAGATCGCTCCCGCGCGCGTAGAGCACCTCCGTGCCCGAGCCCGCCTTGGCCCGGATCCCGGCCAGCGGCGTCACCGGATTGGCCGGCAGGCCGTTGTAGTTGCCGAGCAGCGTCTCTTCGTCGTCGGCGTTGGGACCGATCACGGCGATGGTCCCGAGGCCGCGCCGCAGGGGCAGCGCGCCGTCGTTCTTGAGGAGGACGATGGTCTTCTTCGTCGCTTCCACCGCCAGCGCGCGGTGCTCCGGCGAGCCGTTCTCCGAGTACGGAATGCGGGCGTAAGCCACCCGCGACGGCGGATCGAACATCCCGAGGCGGATCTTGGCGCGGATCAGCCTGCCGAGCGCGGTGTCCACCTCGGCCTCCGGAATGAGACCGCGGTGCACCGCACCCACCAGATCCCTGAACGCGCCGCCACAGTTGAGGTCGTCTCCGGCGCGCACCGCCATTGCCGACGCCTGCGCGTTGTCCACGGCCATCTTGTGGCCCGCGCGGATGTCGTCCACGGCGTCGCAGTCCGAGACGACGTAGCCGTCGAAGTGCCACTCGCGCCGCAGGATCTCGGTCAGGAGACGCTGATTGGCGCACGCGGGCGTGCCGTCCACCCGGTTGTAGGCGCACATGACCGACTGCGCGTTGGCTTCCGTCACCGCGGCGCGGAACGCCGGCAGGTAGGTCTCGCGCAGGTCCCGCTCGTCCACCACGGCGTCGAACCGGTGCCGCTCCGGATCGGGGCCGCTGTGCACGGCGTAGTGCTTCGGCGTCGAGACGACCCGCAGGTAGTGCGGATCGTCCCCCTGCATCCCGTGCACGAACGACACGGCCATCCGCCCGGTGAGGTACGGGTCCTCGCCGTACGTCTCCTGGCCGCGGCCCCAGCGGGGGTCGCGGAAGACGTTGACGTTGGGCGACCAGAAGGTGAGCCCCTGGAAGATGGCGCTCGCGCCGTCGTTGCGGCGGATGGTCTCGTTGTGCTTGGCCCGCGCCTCGATCGAGATCACCGTGGCCACCCGGTGCATCAGCGCGGTGTCCCACGTCGCCGCCAGGCCGATGGCCTGCGGGAAGACCGTGGCGCGACCCGCGGCCGCGACGCCGTGCAGTCCCTCGCTCCACCAGTCGTAGGCGGGAATGCCCAGGCGCGGGATGGCGGCCGCGCTGTTCATCATCTGCCCCACCTTCTCCTCGAGCGACAGGCGGCCGATCAGGTCGGCCACCCGCGCATCCACGGGAAGGTCCGGGTTCCGGAAGCCGTAGGCGACGGGCGCGGGAGCGGCCGGGCCGGGCCGACTGCCGGCGGCGTGACAGCCCGCCACGGCGAGGCACGCGAGGGCCAGAAGCCCCTGGATGGCGCTGCGAGTCTGTGTGGTCATAGGTCGAGCTAAGATGCGCCGGCGCGCGCAAGCGCGCGAGAGGTTGCCCGGGACGGGGCGGCCGGCCATTGTTGGAGCGCACTCGATACGGAGCGCCCGTGAAGGCAACCCACATCTTCCAGCCCGTCGCGTCCCTGCTCGCGCCGTTCGCGCCGCTCTTCCTGCGGCTGGGCGTCGCCTACGTCTTCGTCCGGCACGGCCTGATGAAGGTGCACATGGGGCTGCCGCAGGTCGCGGGCTTCTTCGGACACCTCGGGATCCCGATCCCGACCGTGGCCGCCGCCGTCGTCATCGGGGTGGAGACGCTCGGCGCCGCCTGCCTCGCGCTCGGCCTGCTGACGCGGCTCTGGGCGTTCTGCATGGTCGTGGAGATGGTGGTCGCGATCTGGCTCGCCGTCCTGCCCCGTGCGCCGGAATTGGAGCTGCTCCTGCTCGCCGGCGCTCTGGCGCTCCTCTCGCTCGGCGCCGGCCCGCTGTCCATCGATCGCCTCCTTCAGAAGAAGGGCTGACGAGCGATGTGGGCCTGGATCCGCCGGCGCACGCTGACCCAGTGGATCATGGTCGGGATGGTCGCCGGCATCGCGCTCGGCGCCGCGGCGCCCGAATTCAGCGTCGGCCTCCAGCCCGCGTACACGATTTTCCTCCGGATGATCAAGTCCATCATCGTGCCGCTGATCTTCAGCACGCTGGTGGGCGGGATCGCCGGCCATGGCGACGACCTCAGGAAGGTCGGCCGCCTCGCGCTCAAGTCCATCGTCTACTTCGAGGTCGTGACGACGCTGGCGCTGGTCGTCGGGCTGGTGATGGTGAACCTGGTGCAGCCGGGCGTCGGCGTGGCCCTGGGCGCCGCGGGCGCCGCGCCCCCGGCGGGCGCGCCCACGACCTTCGGCGGCATCCTCCAGCACATCGTGCCGCAGAGCTTCTTCGAGGCCGCCAGCCAGAACGAGGTGCTCCAGGTGGTGTTCTGGTCGGTGCTCTTCGGCGTCGCGCTTTCGCAGGTCCACGGGAAGGCGCACGACGTGATCGTGTCGTTCTGCGCCGGCCTCGCCGAGGTGATGTTCAAGTTCACCGGACTGGTGATGAAGTACGCGCCGATCGGCGTCGGCGCCGCGCTGGCCTACACGGTCGGCCACAGCGGGCTCAAGGTCCTGTTCGGCCTCGGCGCGCTGATCCTCACGCTCTACGCCGCGCTCGTGATCTTCCTCGGCGGGGTGCTGCTGCCGATCGCAGTGCTGGCGCGCGTGCGGTTCCGCGACTTCTTCCGCGGGATCAAGGAGCCGGCGCTGATCGCCTTCTCCACCGCCTCCTCCGAGGCGGCGCTCCCGCTGGCGATGGAGAACATGGAGAAGATCGGCGTGTCGCGGCGGATCGTCTCGTTCGTGATCCCGGTCGGGTACTCGTTCAACCTCGACGGCTCGACGCTCTACCTCGCGGTCGCCTCCGTCTTCATCGCACAGGCGGCCGGCGTGCACATGCACCTGGGCCAGCAGCTGCTGCTCGTTCTGACGCTGATGATCACGAGTAAAGGCGTCGCGGGCGTCCCGCGGGCCGCCATCGTGATCCTCGCGGCTTCGGTGACGCCGTTCGGCCTGCCGCTCGAAGGCGTGGCGCTCGTGTTCGGCGTGGACCAGCTGCTGGACATGGCCCGCACCAGCGTCAACCTGATCGGGAATTGTCTGGCGAGCGCCGTCATGGCGAGGTGGGAGGGCGAGTATCATCCCCCAGACGGCGGGCAACAGACAGCGCTGGCAGTGTAGTCGCCAGACGGCAAGCGCGCAGTGGTTACCAGTTGCAGGCGAACGGAGGCCAGACCAGTTGGAAGTACCGACGACTGGTCTGGCCCCTTACATCTAATGGCTGGTAACCACTTCCCCCTTGCCGTCTGGCAACTGTCCTGATTCCGCTCACCTCGCAACTGCCACCTTCCGAAGCACCAGCAGCCGTCGCATGGCTCCGATGCCGAGAGCCGGGCCGACCGCCAGCGCGACGAAGGCCCAGCGCCAGCCGATCGCGCCGACCAGGTGCGGGACCAGCTGGATCGAAGCCATCGTCAACAGGAAGCCCAGCGACGTCTGAAGCGTCAGCGCGGTGCCCACCGCGTGCGCCGGAGCCAGCTCGGTCACCAGCGCGCTGAACTGCGCCGAGTCGGCCACCACCGCGAAGCCCCAGATCAGCCCCACGGCGATCGCCAGCGGCGCCGACCAGGCGCAGATCCCGATGACCAGCGCGCAGCTTCCGCTGACCGCCATTGACCAGATGGTCAGCCGCTCGCGCCCGACGCGGTCGGCCGCAAGCCCGCCGACGACGCAGCCGGCCCCGCCCACCGCGATGGCGGCGAAGGCCGCGAGGTCGGCGCCCCGCCCCGCCAGATGCGCGCCGGCGGCGAAGAACGCGGCCATCCAGGTCCACATCGCGTACAGCTCCCACATGTGCCCGAGGTAGCCGCCGATGGCGAGGCGGACGGCACGCTCGCGCCAGACCGCGCCGACCAGGTTCCAGGCGAACGGCCGCCGCTCGAACGCGAACGGGCCGTCGCGGTAGGCCGCGAGCACGAGCAGGCCCGCGACCGCCGCGGCCGCGGAGGCCGCCAGCACCACCGGCGCGATGCCCGCGTGCTCCAGCTCGTGCACGAGGTACGGCGTCGCCTTCCCCACCGTGAGCGCGCCCACGATGGTGCCGATGGCGAACCCGCGCCCGTCCTTGTACCAGGTCGCGATCATCTTCATCGCCGGCGGGTAGACGCCGGCGAGGAAGAAGCCGACGGCGAAGCGCGTCACGAGCGCGGGAGCGAACGATCCCGCCACGAGGAGCGCGGCGTTCGAAACCGCGGCCGCCAGCGCGGCGGCGGCGAAGTAGAAGCGGAGCGGGACGATGTCGGCGAGGTTGAGGAGCGCGGCGAGCGCCGTCCCGGCCACGAAGCCGAGCTGCACGATCGTGGTGAGCCAGCCGACCTGCGCCGGATCCAGCGCCCACGCTTCCCTGAGCTGCGGGCCGAGGGCGCTGGCCGAGAACCAGGCCGACATGCCCAGCAGCTCCGCCGCCGAGAGCAGGGCGAGGACCTGCCCGCGCCTGGTCATGCCGGTTTCCTCAAGATGCCGGGATCCGCTACCTACTCGACGTGCAGCTCACAGATCGTACGGAAGTGGTACCCGTAGATGGCCAGCGTCACGGCCAGCGAGAACGCCCTCGGCCGGCGGAACAGCGTCCAGGCGAGGAGCTTCCAGTACTCGAGCCGCTCTCGCCCGACGATGCCAAGCCGGACGACCGACCGGGCGAATGCCGCCGCCTGCTGCGACAGATACGAGACGTCGAGGCGCGGCTTCAGGCGCGGCGGCCGATACTCGCGCAGGAGCGTCCTGACCCGCCGGTAGTATGCTCGGGGAGCGTAGAGGCGCCGCAGCGCGTCCCTGTAGGCCGCGCGCAAGTCGAGCCCGAACGTGGGGACGATGTTCGTCGTCCCGTCCACGTTGTCCCCGGATCCGTGTTCGCGGAGGCGTCCGGACCGCCTCATCCGGTCGTAAAGTCTGGTGCCGGGCAGGGCCTGCAGCAGGCCCACCATCGCGGTCACGATCCCGCTCTGCTGGACGTACGCGAGCAGCCGCTCGACGGTGCCCGGCGAGTCGCTGTCGAATCCGATGATGAATCCTCCCTGCACCTCCAGTCCGGCCCGCTGCATGCGCTTCGCGTCTTCGACGAGGTCCCGATTCAGGTTCTGTTTCTTGCTGCACTCGGTCAGGCAGGTCTCGTCCGGCGTCTCGATCCCGACGAACACCTGATCGAACCCGGCCTCCGCCATCATCCGCATGAGCCGTTCGTCGTCGGCGAGGTTGATCGAGACCTGGGTGTGAAACGCCAGACCCCGACGGCCCGTCCTCCACTCGACCAGGGCCGGCAGCAGTTCGTTCTTGAGGCTCTTCCGGTTGCCGATGAGGTTGTCGTCCACGAAGAAGACGGACCCGCGCCACCCCAGATCGTACAGGCCATCCAGCTCGGCGATGATCTGCGCCGCGCGCTTGACCCGCGGCCGGTGCCCGAACAGGACCGTCACGTCGCAGAACTCGCAGTCGAACGGACAGCCCCGGGAGAACTGCACGGCCATCGAGGCGTACGCGCGCAGGTCCACCAGGTCCCACCGGGGAACGGGGGAAGCGCCGAGGTCGGCGAAGTCCGCCGTCCGGTAGATCCTCCGGGCCCGATCCTGCGCCAGATCCGCGAGGAAGGCCGGCAGCGTGAGCTCGGCTTCGTTCAGCACGAGATGGTCCACCGCGCCGAACCGCTCGGGCTGCGCCGTGAAGAGCGGCCCTCCCGCGACGGTGCGGACGCCCGCGGCCCGGCATCGCGCGAGGATCTGCTCGGCCGACGCCTGCTGGACGGCCATCGCGCTGACGAAGGCAAAGTCGGCCCACGCCAGGTCGGCATCCGTGACCGCCCGGACGTTGACGTCCACGAGCCGCAGCTGCCAGCCGGCCGGCAGCATCGCGGCGACCGTGAGCAGGCCCAGTGGGGGGGACGACGCCGGTTTGCGGATGAACTTCAGCGCGTGCTTGAAACTCCAGAACGTGTCCGGGAACTCGGGATAGACGAGGAGGACGTTCACCGCGGCTCTCTGCCGGAGAATCTAGGCGTCGCCGCCGACTCGCGCGAACGCCGCACCCGGCCGATTTACCGGATCCCCATCGCTGCGAGGAGCTTCGCCCAGCGCGGGTCGCCGTGCAGCGGCTCGAAGGCAGGATCGTCAGGCGTGCAGCCGAGGAGCAGCTCGCTCCGCGCCTGCGCCAGCGAATCCAGGATGTTCAGCGCCTCGTCCTTCCGGCCGAAAAGCGTGGACAGCAGGATCCGGGTGCCCGCGTCGGCTCGCTGGATGTCGCGCTGGCTCGCTTCGAACACGGCGCGGCCCATCTTCCGGAGCGCCGAATCGGCAGCCGCGCGGAGGAGCGAGTCCACCCACGGCGGGACCGGTCCCATCATCCGCTGCGCCGCCGCCGCCGCACGGTAGTCGCCCACGGCGATGTACGCCCTCACCAGATTCCCGGGCGCCGCCCGGTAGTCAGGCTGCACCTCGAGGGAGCGGCGGAACTGCACAATCGCATCCTGGTACCGCCTCGCGCAGTAGAGCGCCATCCCGTAGGCGTTCGCCATCACCGGCGCCAGCGGATCGAGGCGCACCGCGCGCCGGCCTTCTGCCAACGCCTCCTGCACCTGCCCCCGGGCGTTGAACAGCTCGCCGTACCACTGGTGCGCCGTGGCGTAGTCGGGGTCCAGGGCGATCGCGGTCTTGAACTCCGCCTCCGCTCCGGTCCAGTCCCAGCGCCCGTTCACCAGGATCTCGCCGAGCGACGCGTGGGCCTCGGCGGAGCGGGGGTCAAGTGCGATGGCACGCCGGGCCGCGCGCTCGGCGCTGTCGTACGCCGCGGCCCGCGGGATCGCGGTCACGCTGTAGTCCGGGAAGAGCCCCACGGCGTCCGCGAGGCCCGACCAGGCGCGGGCGTAGTGCGGATCGCGCGCGATCGCGTCCGTGAACTGGCGCGCCGCCGCCTGCAATCCCTCGACCGTCCGCTTGCGCCACTCGTACCGGCCCAGGACGTAGCTGTTGTAGGCTGCGACGTCGCGCGTTCCGCCCTCCCGCAGGTCCCGCCGCTCGCTGCCGCCGAGTGTGACCTGCAGGGCGCCGACGACCTGCTCCGAGATGTCGGACTGGAGCTTGAACACGTCGCTGAGCGCGGCGTCGTACGTCTGACCCCAGACCTCCTGCGCGTTGCTCACGCGGATCAGCGCCGGCGTGACGCGGACCTGGTTGGCGCTTCCGCCACCGTGCTCCCACCGCACCGTGCCGTCGAGCACGTAGTCGGCGCCCATCTCCCGGCCGAAGGCCTGCGCGGTCAGCTTCGAGTCGCGATAGCGGAGTGCGCTGTTGCGCGCGACCACCTGCAGCTCCGACACGCGCGCCAGGCGGGTGGTGATCTCCTCGCTGATGCCATCGGCGAAGTACGCGTCCGCCGGCGCGCCGACGTTCTCGAAGGGGAGCACGACCAGCGTCGGTCGCGCGGCCACGGGACGCAACCACCAGATGAGGCCGAACGTCGCGGCCGCCAGCAGCAGCACGCCCGCGGTCCAGAGCGCCGCGCGCCGGCGCGGGCGGTTGGTTCCCTCTGCGCGCCGCGCCACCGTGGGCGTGCTGCCCCCGCTCGGCGTGGCCAGAACGTCGAGCTGCTGGCGCACCTCCTCCGCGCTCTGCCACCGGTCGGCCGGCCGCTTCTCGAGGCAGCGCATCACCAGCTCGGCGAGCGCGGCGGGCACCGCCGCGCGATGCGCGGCGACCGGCTCGGGCGTCTGGGTCACCTGCGCCGCCAGCACCATCTGCGCGCTCGGCGCCGTGAACGGGGGCCGCCCCGTGAGGATCTCGTACGCCACCGCGCCGAGCGCGTAGATGTCCGCGCGGTGATCCACGCCGGGCTCCGCGGCCGCCTGCTCCGGCGCCATGTAGGCGGGCGTGCCGAGGGCGACGCCGAGCGAGGTCAGTCCGGAGGACCCACTGGCCGCGCTCACCGCCTTGGCGACGCCGAAATCCGTGACCACCGCGTGCCGGCCCGAGATGAGCACGTTGTCAGGCTTGATGTCGCGGTGCACGACGCCGTGGGCGTGAGCGTAGGCCAGCGCGTCGGCCACGTCGCGCAGAATCCGGACGGCGTCGGGAATCGGCAGCTCGCCCTCGCGCGTCAGCCGCACCCGGAGCGACTCCCCCTCGACGAGAGGCATCGTGTAGTACACGAGGTCGCCGCGGCTGGCGGCGTGAAGCAGCGGCACGATGTGCGGGTGCTGCAATTGGGCCGCGAGCTGGATCTCGCGCCGGAATCGATCCGCGTTGACGCCAGCCGCCATCTCCGGGGGAAGCACCTTCACCACGACCTTGCGTCCGAGCTCCAGATCTTCGGCGACGAAGACGCGGCTCATCCCGCCGCCGCCCAGCTCCGATTGGAGGAGGTAGGCGCTTCCCAGGGCGGCCTGGAGGCGATCCTTCAGATCGGTCAGATCGGTCTCCACGCGGGCGGCGCTACGGGAGGACGCTCACTGCCCTCCCGTGTGCACCACGCCGATGTCGAGCGGCGGCGGCTCGTCCTTCACCAGGTACTCGAACCGGTTCTTGAACTCCTCGAGCGTGAGGTGCGCGGTGGCCGCGAACCGGGCCAGCTCGTGCGGATCGTCGAAATCGTCGCGGCGCAGCCGGATCATGTAGCGCCGCGCGATCGCGTACCGGGTCGAGTGGATGTCCACCATGCGGATGCGGGTGCGCCCGGTGACCGGGTCGAGCATCCGGCTGAACGGCACCGGCACGAACTGCCCGCCCTGCATCGAGATCATCACCGCGCTCCCGCCGGAGATGAGGTACTTCGCCGCGCAGTAGCCGAGGTCGCGCGTGTACTCCATGTCGTAGGGGATCGGGTCCGCGCACCTGAGCTCGTAGCCGATGTTCTTGGCGACGACGGTGGCCTTGAGCCCGAACTCCTTGAGCGACGCCTGCACCGCGTGCTTCAGGATCTCGCCGATCGAGACCTCGGCGATCCGCAGGTTGCCGTGCGCGTCGCGCTCGATCCCCTCGACCCCCTCCAGCTCGCCCTGGTCGAGCCCCTCGACCACGCCCTCCGCGATCACGGCCACGCCGTGGCGCTGACCGATCGCCAGGCGCTTGATGATCGCGGCGACCAGCGTGTCGACGATCATCTTGAACTTCACGTTCCGGAACCCGAACTCCTCGGGGATCAGCGTCATCGTCGCGCCCGCGGCCTTCCCGATGCCGAGCGCGAGGTGCCCGGTCTTCCGGCCCATCGTGATGATGAAGTACCAACGCGAGGTCGCGTGGGCGTCCACCATCAGGTTCTTGACGATCTCGGTGCCGTAGTGCCGCGCCGTCGGGAAGCCGAACGTGTCGATGTCGGGCGGCAGGTCGAGATCGTTGTCGATCGTCTTCGGCACGTGCACGACCTGGATCCGGCCCGCCGACTTCTCCTCGAGGCGCATCGCGGAGAACGCCGTGTCGTCGCCGCCGATGGTGATCAGCTGCGACACGTTCATCCGGAGCAGCGACGTGACGGTGTTCTCCAGGAGCTGCGGGTCGGTCGTGGGGTTCGCGCGCGCGATGCCGATGATCGAGCCGCCGCGGAAATGGATCCGGCTCACGTCGTCGATGGTGAGCGGCCGGACGTGCTCGATGTTGCCCTGCATGATCCACTCGAAGCCGTCCTCGATGCCGATGACGTCCACCCCCTCGAGCACGCAGCGGATGGTGGCGGCGCCGATGACACTGTTGATGCCGGGAGCCGGGCCCCCGGCGACGAGGATCGCGAGTTTGTGACGCTGGCTCATACTGAACACTGGTTTGCAGTTGCGCAGACGGCAAGACCAGGCCGGTTGCGAGACCCCGAGTTGTGAGGAGCTACAGTTGCCCTAACAGGCCTTGCAGGCCAGCTTTGGCGCGTGCCCCCCCTCACGATCCTGGCCGCGCTGCTGGTGGCGGCCGGCCACGCGGTGCCGCCGCGCGCGTCCGGTTACATGGGCCCCGGCGTGTCGCACGCCCTGGCCGAGCACCGCTTCCGCGCCCTCGGCGAGGTCCGCTACGCCCTGAGCCTCGACGTCACCTCGCGCGACAGCGCGGTGGGGCGCGTCGTCATCCGCTTCGACCTGCACTTCCGCGACGACGTGGTCGTGGACTTCCGGGGCCGCCGGCTGACCAGCGCCACGGCCAACGGGCGTCCCCTGCCCAGGGGCGCGGCCAACGGCGCGCACATCCGCGTGCCGCTCACGCTGCTTTCCCTCGGCGAGAACCGCCTCGAGTTCACTTTCGTCGCCGACATCGCGCCGAGTGGCGCGAGCATCATCCGCTTCCACGACCAGACCGACGGGAACGACTACCTCTACACCCTGCTCGTGCCCGCCGACGCGAACCAGCTCTTCCCCTGCTTCGACCAGCCCGACCTCAAGGCGCGCGTGTCGTTCGCCTTGACCGCGCCCGGGCCCTGGCGCGTGCTGGCCAACGGCCGCGAAGTCTCGGCCGAGACCACGGCCGACGCCGTGGCCCATCACTTCGCCGAGACTCAGCCCCTGTCCACCTATCAGATCGCGTTCGCCGCCGGCCCCTGGCACGTCGCCACCGCCACGGCGGGTGGGCGAACGATCGGCGCCTGGGTGCGCTCCTCACGCGCCCGCGAGGCCGACCTCGACTCGCTGCTCGCCCAGAATCTCGCGGCGCTGTCGTGGATGGAGCGCTACTTCGCGCGGGCGTATCCGTTCGACAAGTTCGCTTTCCTGCTCGCGCCGGCGTTCCCCTTCGGCGGGATGGAACACCCCGGCGCCGTGTTCTACAACGAGGACCGCTTCATCTTCCGCGAGCGGCCGACGCTGCCGCAGCGCCTCGGCCGCACGTCCACGATCCTGCACGAGGTCGCGCACATGTGGTTCGGCGACCTCGTGACGATGAAGTGGTTCGACGACCTCTGGCTCAAGGAGGGGTTCGCGACCTACATGGCCGCCAAGGCGCTGGCGGACCTCGACTCGAGCAGCGGCGCGTGGAAGACCTTCTATCTCGCGAACAAGCCCGCCGCCTACGGGGTGGACCAGACCGACGGCACGACGCCGCTCTGGCAGGCGCTGGACAATCTCGACCAGGCCAAGAGCGCCTACGGAGCGATCGTCTACAACAAGGCGCCCGCCGTGCTGAAGCAGCTGAACTATCTGGTGGGCGAACCCGCGTTCCGCTCCGGCGTCCAGACCTT
Source organism: uncultured Gemmatimonadales bacterium (assembly GCA_963835535.1). Taxonomy (GTDB): domain Bacteria; phylum Gemmatimonadota; class Gemmatimonadetes; order Gemmatimonadales; family JACORV01; genus Fen-1245. The sequence goes on along the minus strand of CAWIFL010000005.1, from coordinate 523,056 downwards.
CCTCGCGCGCCACGCGTACGCCAACGCGACCTGGAAGGACCTGTTGACGGAGATCGGCCGCGCCGCGGACCGCCCGCTGGACGACTTCGGCCGCGAGTTCATCCTGCGGCCCGGGATGCCGGAGGTCGAGCAGCGCATCACGGTCAGGAACGACACGATCGTGAGTCTCGCACTGGTCCAGCGGCCGGTGCGGCCGCTTTCGGGTCCGGGCGCCTGGCCGATGCGGACCCAGGTCCTGCTCGCGTACGCGGACCGGCCGCCGGTGAGGCTCTCCGTCGAGCTGACCGGGATCACGACCGACGTGGCGGATGCGCGGGGCCGGCCCGCGCCCGCGTTCGTCTTCGCCAACGTGGGCGACTACGGCTACATGCTCACCCGGCTCGACAGCGCGAGCCTCGCGTCGCTGGAGGACGGAGCGCTGGGCCACGTGGACGACGCGTTTCTCCGCGCGATGCTGTGGGGCGCGCTGTGGGATGAGGTCCGGGCGGCGCGCATGGCCCCCGCAACCTTCGTCCGGCTGGCCGAGGTCGAGCTGCCGGGGGAGACGGACGAGCAGATCGTGCCGCGCGTGCTCGCTCGCGTCCGGCGCGCGGTCACCGCGTATCTGGGGAGCGCAGAGCGGGAGCCGCTCCAGGGCGACGTGGAGCGCTTCCTGTGGCACGGCGCGAATGACGCCACCTCGCCGTTCGGAATCCGGAAGGCGTACCTCGACGCCTACGTGGGGCTCGCGACGACGCCCGCGGGCCAGGCCGCGCTGGCCGCGCTCGTCTCCTCCGACTCGGCGGCCGGCGCACCGACCGGCAACCCGACGCGCTGGGACGCGGTGACCCGCCTGCTCGTGCTGGGTTCGCCTGACGCCGAGCGGCTGCTCGCGGCGCAGGTGGCGCGCGATTCGTCGCCAGACGGACGGCGGCGCGCCTTCATCGCGGGCGCGGCGCGCGGCGACTCGGCGACCAAGCGTACGTATTTCGAGCGCTACTTCGCCGACCAGTCGCTGAACGAGGACTGGGCGTCCTCGAGCCTCGGCGCGTTCAACGCGGTCGAGCACCAGGCGCTGACGCTGCCCTACCTCAAGCCGGCGCTCGACTCGCTCCGTTACATCCAGGCCAACCGGCGCATCTTCTTCCTGGGCTCGTGGCTGGGCGCGTTCCTCGGCGGCCAGACCTCGGACGCGGCGCTGGCAGTCGTGCGGCGGTTCCTCGCCGGACGCGCGCTCGCGCCCGACCTGCGCCGCAAGGTCGAGGAGTACTCGGACGAATTGGTGCGCACCGCCCTGATCCGGCGCCGGTTCGCCCCCGGCAGGGGGACCACGTGATGCGATGGCTCGCCGCCGCGTTCGCGGCCGCGCTGGGCGTCGCGCCGCAGCCCGCCGCACGGCCCTTGCTGGACGCCGGCTCGTCCCCCGTCCTCACCGTCGTCGCCGACATCCCGCTGCCCGGCCTGGCCGTGCGGTTCGACTACCAGAGCCTCGACATCCAATCGGACCGCCTCTACATCGCCCACATGGGCGCGGGCGAGATCGTGGTGTTCAACGTCAAGACGCGGCGGGTCGTGGCGACCATCGCGGGGATGCCGGGCGTCACCGGCGTGTTGGCCGTGCCCGAGGAGCACCGCGTGTACGCGTCGCTGACGCGGCTGCATCAGGTCGCGGTGATCGACGACAGCTCCCTGCAGGTGGTGGCGCGCGTCGGCAACATCGGCTTTCCCGACGGCATCGCGTACGCGCCCGACGAGCGGAAGGTCTACGTCTCCGACGAGTCGGGCGGCGGGGAGCTGGTCATCGACGCCGCGACCAACCGCACGACGAAGCTGCCCGTGGACGGCGAGGCCGGGAACACGGTCTTCGACGCCGGGTCGCGGTGCATCCTGGTGAACGTGCAGACCCGGAACGAGCTGTACGTCATCGACCCGAGGAACGACCGGATCCTCGGCAGGTTCCCCTTCCAGGGCGCCGCGCGCCCGCACGGAATGGCGATCGACGCGGCGCAGCGGCGCGCTTTCATCGCGAACGAGCGGGACGGCCGCGTGCTGATGGTGGACCTCAGGCGAATGCGGCTCCTGGACAGCGAGCAGGCGGGGAACACCCCCGACGTCGTCGCGTACGACCCCGACTGGCGGCGACTGTACGTGGCGTCGGAATCCGGCGTCGTGTCGGTCTTCTCCGCCGCCCCCTCGGCGCTCGTGCACGAGGGCGACGTCACGATGCCGCACGCCCACAGCGTCCTGGTGGACCCGCGCACCCATCTGGTCTACGTCCCGCTCCAGGACATCGGCGGCCGGCCCGTCCTGCGCGTGATGTCCGGGAGGCCGCCGACGGACCAGTAGGAGCGCTCAGTCGAGGGCCGTCACTCCGCGGGGCGGTCCCGGCCGGGGAGCACGAGCAGCGTGCCGTACATGAACGGCAGGTGCGAGGAGATCGCGCAGAAGTAGCGGTACACCCCGGCGCGCCGCGCGACGTAGGTCGCCGCGACACGCGCCTGAGGCGGGAGACTCACCGAGAGATCCGGCGGGAGGACGAACGAATGCCGGTCGTCCTCCGGGTTGATCAGCGTGAAGTGGATCGTGTCGCCCTCGTACACCGTGATCGCGCTCGGTTCGAAGGCGTAGACCTCCTTGCCCTCCAGCACGCCGCCCGGCGCGAAGTCCTTCGTCAGGAACGGATAGATCCGCCGCATCTCCCTGGTCAGGAGCGGCACCGCGGTCACCGTGAACTCCCGAACGGCCGGCGCACCGGCAGCCTGGGGCCGGCGCGCACAACCGCCGGCGAGAGCCGCCGCGATCGCCAGCGTCGCGGCGCTCATCCGGCTGCGTCTCACTTGGCGCCCCCCTGCGTCAGCGGCGCGATGGCGTCCACGCGCGCCAGGTCCTCGGCCGTCAGCTTCCAGCTCCCAGCCGCGACGTTGGCTCGCACCTGCTCGGGCGACGTCGCGCCCGCGATCACCGACGCCACGACGCGGTGCCGCAGCAGCCAGGAGAATGCCAGCTCCAGCAGCGTGTGCCCGCGCGACTCCGCGAACGCGGCGAGCGACTCGGCCCGCGCCACGTTCGGGTCCGTGAGGAAGCGCTCGTTCCAGCCGGGGTTGATCGCCAGCCGCGTGCCCTTGGGCGCGGGCTGGCCACGCCGGTACTTCCCCGTAAGGAGGCCCGAGGCGAGCGGGTAGTACGGCACGAACGCGAGCCCCAAACGCCCGCACTCCGCCAGCACCTCGCGCTCCGGCTCGCGCACCAGCAGGCTGTACTCATTCTGGACTGCGGCGAACCGCGCGCCCTTTCCCGCCGCCGCCCGGGCCTCGCGCAACTGGGCGGCGGTGAAGAGCGAGCACCCGATCGCCCGCACCTTGCCGCCGCGCACCAGATCGTCCAGCGCCCCGAGGGTGTCGGCGATCGGCGTTTCGGGGTCGGGGCGATGCAGGTAGTAGAGATCGATGCGATCGGTCTTGAGCCGCCGGAGGCTGTCCTCGCAGGCGCGCTTCACGTAGGCGGGCTTCGCCCCCTTCCGCTCGTCGTCGAGCGCGAACCCGAACTTCGTGGCGATCGTCACGCGGTCGCGGCGCCCCGCGAGAATGTGTCCGAGGAACTCTTCGCTCTTCGTGCCGCCGTAGACGTCGGCGGTGTCGAGGAACGTGATCCCGGCATCCAGCGCCGCGTTCACCACAGCCTTGGTCGCGGCGAGGTCGAGCCGGCCGCCGAAGTTGTTGCAGCCGAGCCCGACCGCCGAGACCTCGAGCGAGCCGATCCGCCGCTTTTCCATCGGTGCTACCGCAGCAGCTGCCGTTGCGGGGCGGGCAGCGCGGGCCGCCGCGGAGCCAGCTCTTGCGCGAGGGCCGCGAGCCGCTCCACCAGCTGCTCCATCTCCACGGTCCGGCTCCGCACGCTGCGCCGGTAGATCGTTCGCGCCAGCCCGTACACCGTGGCGAGCCAGAGCGGTATGGCCAGCACGACTCCCGCGGGCCCGAGCAGCGCGGCGCCCGCGGGCAGGACAGCGCCCAGGCCCCCGCCCCCCACCCCGCCTCCGACGCCGCCGAAGATGCCGCCGATCAGGGTCCCGAGGCTCTCGTGCGCCATGATCACCGTCCGGCCCCCGCGGACCGACACCGCCACCTCGAGGTTCCGCGTCGAGCTGGCGCCGCGGGAGCTCGACCAGGAGAAGGTGCGCCCAAGCTGGCTCACCTGTCCCGGTTGCTTGAGCATCCTCCGGATCTCGTCCACCAGGGTGGGAAACTCCGCGTCCGGCAGCTCCACCCCGACCACCCGCTCGCACACGATCCGGGTCGGGCCGCCGATCCAGGGATTCACCACGTTTGCTCCCGGCAGCGGCAGCAGCTCGGCGCCGGCCGGCGCGGCCACCGCCTGCGCGGCCTGGCGCACCGCCTCCGGCGCGATGCCGACCTCCGCGGCGAGCGCCTCGACGCCGCCCACCGTCATCGCGCCGCTCTGCGTCGGGTTGGTCGCCTCGATCTCCGCCGCGCGCTCGATGATCTGCTGCACCTCGCCCTCGCTGTAGCGCCGCCGCAGCGACGCCGCGCCGGAGGAGACGGCCCCGGGCACGGGCGCGTCCTGTGCGCCGCCCGCACCGCTCGACGCCGGAACCACCGCCCCCGTCACCTCACCGATCAGCGCCTCCGGGGTCGGCGTGCGCTGGTCGGAGCGGATCGCCATCCCGCGGACCAGCGCTCCCTCCACCCGGCTCCCCACCTGCGCCAGCCGCGCGCGATGCGACGGCGGCGACTCGAGGAACCGCCCCTGCCGCACGGCGTCTTCGGTCGGCCACCGGCCCGGAATCTCCCCCACCAGCATCTCGTAGATCACGACCGCCAGGCTGTAGGTGTCGGTGCGCTCGTCGAGGTCGGTGAGACCGGCCGCCTGCTCGGGGCTCATGTAGCCGGGGGTGCCGAGCGGGAAGCCGGTGCGCGTCAGGTTCGCACCGCCGGCCGTCACGATCGCCTTGGCGATGCCGAAGTCCGCCACGATCGGATGGCCCTGGGAGAAGAGGATGTTCTCCGGCTTGATGTCCCGGTGGAAGATCCCCATCCGGTGCGCGTAGCTGAGCGCGTCCGCCACCGGCGCCGCGACCGCGAGCGCCGCGTCCGGCTCCAGCCGGCGCTCCGCCTCGAGGCGCCCCCGCAGCGAGGGGCCCTCGATGAACGGCATCACGTAGTAGAGGAAGCCGCCCGCCTCGCCCGAGTCGTGCAGCGCCAGGATGTGCGGATGGGTGAGCCGGGCCGCGATCTCGATCTCCCGCAGGAACCGCTCGGCGCCGATCGAGGCCGCCAGGTCGGGCCGCAGCACCTTGAGCGCGACGGGCCGGTGGTGCTTGCGGTCGTCCGCCAGATAGACCGTCGCCATCCCGCCGCGTCCAAGCACCCGCGTCAACGCGTAGCGCTGGTCGAGCGCCGCCTGGAGATCCAGGGGGATGTCGGGCATCGAGACAGAATAGCGGGACCGGGTCGCCGCTGCCACGTTGGAGCCGCAGCCGCGGCTAAACGCGCCGGCGCCTCGGCGCGTCTCATCACCAGCGCGGCACCACGCCGGAGTCGGGTTGAGCGATACCGGGGGCCTGGAGGACGCAGTAGCCGATCTGGTGCCACGAGCCCAGCGCGGCGACCCGGGCGCGCTCGACGCCCTGCTCGGCGCCTGCCGCGACACCATCTACCGCTGGGCGCTGGTCCAGACCGCGGATGCGGAGAACGCCGAAGACGTGACACAGGAGGTCCTGATTCGCGTGCACGGGTCGCTCGGCCGGTACGAGGGGCGGTCGCGGTTCACCACCTGGCTCTACCGGGTCACGCGGAACGAAGCCTCGAACTTCGGCCGCCGGGTGCGGAGCCGGCTGCGGCTCGCCGACGCGGCGACGCGGGAGGCCGCAGCGGACGCAGCCGGCTCCGCCGACCCGCTGCTTCGCATCCACGCCGGAAAGGTCGCGGCGCTCGCGCACGTTCTCCTCCTGGGCCTGCCGCGCCGTCAGCGCGAGGTATTCCACCTCGCCGACATCGAGGGGTGCACCGCGGACGAGATCGCGGAACGCCTCGGGATGAGCCCCGTCACCGCGCGCGTCCATCTCCTGCACGCGCGCCGCGCCCTGCGCTCGCAGCTGCTCGCACGACTGCCCGAGCTGGGCGAGGAGGCCTAGTGGACTGCACGGCAGCCAGGCGCACGATGCTGGAGGCGGACAGAGCCGAGCTGGCGGGACTATCCGGCTCCGAGCTGGGCCGTCACCTGGAAAGCTGTGCCACCTGCCGCGCCGCCGCCGCCGAGATCCTCGCGGCCGAGCGCGGGCTGGGAGAGTGGCTGGCCGCGGCGAGGCCACGGGGCGGGGCCGCGGATGCGGTGGCGCGGGCGGCTGCGGCGTCGCGACGCAGGGGCCGGGCCCGGCGTAGGGCTGCCGCGGGCTCCCTGCTGGCCGCCGCCGCGGCGGTGGTCCTCCTGCTCCTGCCGCACGCACGACCGCCCACCGCCCCACCGCTCGCCGCGACCCTCCCGGAGGCCGGTCGGTTCTCGGTCACCGCGTCGCCCGGCCGGGACGTCGTCGTGATGCACACGTCGAATCCGAAGATCATCGTCGTCTGGTATCTGCCATCCCGGAGGACATCGTGAAGGCGTACAGCACCCTGCCTCTCATCGCGCTCTGTCTCGTCACCGCGTGCGGCGGCTCCTCGCCGCGGCTCGAGACCCGCACCTTCGCCTTGCACAACCTCGGACAGGTCGAGGTGTATCAGCTGCTCCGCCCCTACGTGGACTTCGATCGACCGAACGCGAAAGGCGCGATGGGCGTCACCGGCAGCACCGTGACCGTGCGCGAAACGCCCGACAACCTCGACCGGATCGCGCGGACGCTCGCCCAGTTCGACCGGCCACAGCCCACCGTGCGCCTGCACTTCCAGGTGATCCGGGCGGACGGGGCGGCGCGCGCCGACTCCAGCATCCGTGAGATCGAGACGCAGCTCCGGTCGCTGTTCCGGTTCCAGGGCTACGCGCTCGTCGCCGACGGCTTCGTCACGGGCTCCGACGGCACCACGACCCGGCAGTCGCTGGGCGGGAGCGGCGGTCCCTACGCCCTCACGGCCCGCATCAACGGCGTCGCCGGCAGCGGAGACAGCGCGATCGTGCACCTCGTCGTGGAGCTGCGATTCCCGGGGCCTGGAGGTTCCTTCGAGACGAGCGTGGGGATCCCCGCCGGCAGGACAGCGGTGCTGGGCAACGTCACGGGCAGCACGAGCAGCACCGCGCTGATCCTGACGGTGCGGCCCGACCTCGTCGCCAATTGACCTGGCCGCAACCAGCGGGAACGCCAACGGGCGGCCAATCGGCCGCCCGTTCGCTTGGTGCTGAACGCGGGAACTAGTAGCTGCCCAGCTCCGTGGTCGCGTTGCTGCCCATCGCCACCAGGGTCTGCGTGTAGGTGTTGTTGCCGTAGCCGACGATGTACTTCACCACGCCGCCGGGCACGCCGGGCGCCATCCACCACTCGTACGTCCCGCCGCCCATCATGTTGTAGCGGATGTGCTTGGCGCTGAAGGTCCCCGCCGGCGTCGTGATGCTCTCGGTCCCGACGGTGGCCCCGTCGAGGCTTTCCTGCGTCAGGGTCGTCGGCGAGCGCCAGCTGAAGCCCTGATTCTGCTGCACGGGGATCTCTCCCGCCTGCTGGCCCGGCGCCTTGCCGCGCATCCGGAGCACCTGCGAGTGGTCGGGGCTGAACATCGCCTCGAATTCGACCGTGTCCGGCTGCGCGTTCACGCTGTACCACTTCACCCGGTACCACGTCTTGCCGTCGGGCAACTGCGTGAGAAATGCCCGCTCCATCCGCCGGGTGTGATCGCGCTCGGCGAACTCGAACGTCACCGACTGGCCCGGCTGGAGATCCGCGCCCGGCACCCAGTAGCCGCCCGAGTTGAAGCCGATCGCGAACATGATGTTCGCGAAGTTCATCATCATCTGCGGACTGTAGGCCCCGGCGCCGGGCGCCATGCCCGGGGCTCCGGGCTGCGGCGCCGTCTGCGGAGCCGCGCCGCCGACCGCGCCCGCCGCCGCGTTGCCGGTCGCGTCCCCGACCCCGCGATTCGCACCGCCGATCGCGCCGCCGACCGCGCTCCTGACCGTCGAACAGCCGGCCAGCGAAAGGGCCAGCGCTCCGTACGCCATCGCCTTGCTGCTGATTCGCATCGCGCCCATCTCCTGGTGTGAGTGTTGAGGGCCAACAATGTACCGTCCGCCCTGCGCCCCCGCTACCGCACCAGCCGTTCCGCGCGGCCGCGCAACGTGCGCGCCGGAACCTAGCTCCGGCGGCGCCCGGCCGGCGCGTCCTCCTCATCGCTCGTCGCCAGATGCACCAGCAGCGCGTGCCTCAGGAGTGCCCACTCCGACGGCAGGCCGAGCGCCTTGCGAATGCGCTGCCGATGGAAGGTGATCGTGGCCTCGCTCACGCCCAGGCGGTCGCCGATCTCCGCCGACGTCCTGCCCTGCCCGACCAGCTTGAGGATCCGCTGCTGCCGCGGCGTGAGTCGCGCGAGGCTGGCGTGCATCGCGTCCAGCCCGACGCGCGCGGTGTGCCGCGGGACCCGCGGCGAGAGGTAGCGCCGGCCGGCCAGCACCTCCTCGAGCGCCTTCTCCACCTCCTCCATGCCGGCATCCTTGGGGACGAACCCCAGGGCGCCTGCGCCGAGCGCCGCCTCCGCCAGGATGCGGTCCACATGCATCGTCAGCACGAGGATCCTGAGGTCGGGCTGCGCACGGCGGATGTCGGGCAGCAGATCGATGCCGCTCCGGCCGGGGAGCGAAAGGTCCAGGATCAATCCGTCCGCCGGGGTCGTGCGCAACAGCTCGAGCAGCTGGTCGCCAGCGTACGCGACGCCGACGATACTGAAGCGGCGCGCGAGCATCTGCTGCAGCCCTTGCACCAGGAGCTTGTGATCGTCGGCGATCAGGAGTCTGGCGCGCTCGCGCTTCACGAGGCCCAACCCCGAGCGAAGACCGCCGTGACAACCGTGCCGCCGCCCGGGAAAGCCCGCAGGGTGAGCCGGCCTCCTGCTCCCTCGGCACGCTGGCGCATGGCGATGAGCCCGAGGCCGTCCTCGGATCGGGACGCCCCCGCGGCAAAGCCGCGTCCGGCATCGGAGACGCGGAGGCTCAACGCTCCCGTCGCGCCGTCCGCGTCGAGCGACATCTCCGCCTCGCCGACCCCGGCGTGCCTGACCACGTTGCGCAGCGCCTCCTGGGCGATCCGGTACACGGCGACGCCGGTCTCTGGCCGCACGGGCGGCACGGGCCCGGGCAGCACCACCCGGACGTCCAGCGGGCCGGTGCGCGCGAATTCCTCAGCCAGTTCCTGCAGTGCCCGCACCAGCCCCGCCTTCTCCACCACGGACGGATGCAGATGGCGGGCCGCCGTGCGGAGCACCGTGCTCAGGTCCTCCAGCTCCTCCGACACGCCGCCGAGGCGGTGCCGCGCGTCGGGGCTCGCCCGCGCGACCTCGTCCACGTTGTTGCGGATCATTGCGATCCGCTGCAGCGCGTCGTCGTGCAGCTCGCGCGCCACGCGCGAGCGCTCCTCCTCCTGCGCCGTAAGCAGGCGCTGGGCGTGGACCCGTTCGAGGGCGATGCGGCGCCGCTGCGAGATCACCAGCGCGGCGACGAACGCGGTGAGCAGGATCGCCACGCTCAGCAGCGCCCCGACGAACAGCCCGACGACCGTCAGGTCTCGACTCGGCATGTCACCCCGCGGGCAATGACGAGCCAGGGCAGGATGTTGATCCCGAACCCGATCTCGTTCAGCGCCAGCCACAGCCCGACGTTCCGGTCGAACAGCAACGCCCGCATCAGATCCATCGCGCTCCAGATACCGAAGTAGAACGCCACCCCCGCGCTCACCCAGAACCAGTCCTGGTGCAGGAGGTCGTCCCGGGTGCGCACGCTCCGCGCCAGCAGCGTGTACGCCGCCGCCAGCAGGCAGACGGTGTTGGCCATGGGGGTCGAGGCGCGGCTCGGGACGGAGAGGTTGTCGAACACGACCGTCAGGATCACCCACACCGCGAGAAACAGGAACGCAGCCACCTGCAGCGTGAGCCGCTCCGTGGCGCTCGTCTGCCAGTAGGAGAGGCCCCACAGGACCAGCGCACCCGCCACCGTCGCCACGTATCCGACCCAGTTATTGCGCACGCCGTGATACGCGGTCCAGAACGAGAGGACGTCGCAGCCCACCATCAGCCCGCACCACGCCAGAATCCAGAACCGCGCGCCCCGCTGCGGCCGCCGCACGATAGCCGCCGCCACCAGTGGCAGCGCCTCGGCGGCCGACCCCAGATAGAGCAGCAGCGGGGCACGCACCACAGCGTCAGCCGTTGTTGAGCGCGTTCCCTCCGCCGCAGAGTGGCGGACACGGGAACGGGTTCTGGAGCATCGTGACCCCCGTCAGATCGTTGTCGGCCGCGTCGATGCCGGTGAGCAGGACGGTCGGCTGGCCGTCGGCGGCACGGGCGTGGTGAATCCGCAGGCCGACGCACCCGGGATGGCCCAGCAGCTCCAGGACCTGGTCCTTGTGGAAGGCGTACGCCTTCACGCCCTTGGGGTCGTGTTCGCGGTGCCGCCTGGTGTACTCGGCGGCGTCCTTGAGCGCGATGCGGTGATTGCGGGGCGGCAGTGCCACGACGAACTCCTGGTTGTAGGGAGCCTCCAGTATCCATTGGGGGATCCCCCGGCAAAAGACTATAAGATCCCCTAGTCGGGCCTCGCGGAAGGGGACTAGAGGATCCCATAGTCTTTTGGCGTCAGCGCGCCCTTCGCATCTTGCACGTCACGATGAACCTGGAATTCAACACCAACCTCGGCAAGCGAGTGGTCGTGCTGGGCGGGACCCGGCTCGCCTCGCTGCGGGAATGGCTCGCGCAGCTCGACCTCGCCTCGCTCAAGGCGAAGGAGGGGGTCGTCGACGCACTTCTCCTGGACTTCCGTGTGCAGGGTTTCACGCCGAGCGCGCGCGAGGCCAACGCGTTGGTGGCGGCGTTGCGCGTGCTGTGCACGCGCCGCGTGCCGCCGGTGGCCATTCTCTCCAACCCCGGCGCGCAGTTCGGCGGGGCCCGCATGCTGTGCACCCTCGGGGAGCTGGGCGGATGCAGGACCGCGGCGTTCCGTGACGAGGCGGAGGCGTGGGGCTGGCTGCAACGCGAGCTCGACTCGTCCGGGTCCGACGAGACACCGGGCTACTCCGCGAAACAGGTCCCCGCGTAGCGCGTCGTTCTCCGTTTCACGCGTCGCAGGTCTCCGGTGTTATAGTCGGACAGCCACCCACGGAAAGGCTGACCGGCAATGGCGGCACTGCGCGGCAAGGCGCTGTTCGCGTACCTCGTGGTCTGCGTCGTCTGGGGATCCACCTACCTGGCGATCCGGATCGGTGTCCGCGATCTGCCTCCCCTGCTCTTCGCCGGCCTCCGGTTCCTCCTGGCCGGGCTGCTCCTCCTGGGAAGCGCGCTGGCCCTGGGCGCGCAGCTGCCGCGCCGCGCGCGCGACTGGGGCATCCTCGCCGTCGTGGGACTGTTCCTCCTCGGCGGCGGGAACTCGGCGGTCGTGTGGGCCGAACAGTTCACGCCGTCCGGCATCGCCAGCATCTTCGTGGTGACGGTGGCGCTGTGGATGGCGTTCTTCGACGCGATCGTGCCGGGCGGTCCCGGCCGGCTCTCCCTGCGCGTGATCGCCGGGTTGCTGGTGGGGCTCGCGGGCACGATGCTGCTCGTCGGGGCGAACCCGCGCGCCTTCCTCCGGGCCGACCTGCGCGGGCCGATCGCGCTCACGCTGGCCAGCGCCTCCTGGGCCTTCGGCTCGGTCTACTACAAGCGCCGCCACCCCGACGTGAACCCCTACGTCGGAGCGGCCATCCAGATGATCGCGTCCGGAGCCGCCGTCGCGCTGCTCGGGCTGCTCGTCGGGGAGGCGCGCGCCGTGCACCCGACCGCGACGGGGCTCGAGGCCCTCGGCTATCTGGTGGTCTTCGGGTCGATCGTCGGCTACACCGCCTACACCTACGCGCTGCGCCACGCGTCGGCGACGGCGGTCGGCACCTACGCGTACGTCAATCCGCCGATCGCGGTCCTGCTGGGCAACGTCTTCCTCGGCGAGCCGATCGGGGCGCGCACGGTGGCGGCGATGGTCCTGATCCTGGGCGCGGTCCTCTGGATCCAGCTCGCCCACCGGGTCCCGACCCCCGAGGCGGAGCCGGCCGCCGCAGACTGAGGCGGCCGTTCTTCCGCCCGGTCGAACGACTTCCCTGGCCGGCACGTAACACACCGCATTAGACTTCGCACGCCGGTCCCCGGCCACCATACACCAGGGAGCCTCGATGCAGCCGCTGCACCGTGCCGTCCTGCTGGCACTGCTCGTGCCCGCCGGCCTTTCCGCGCAGACCGCGCCGCCGCCCCTGAAGCACGCGCCGGCGCCGACCTCGCCCGAGATCACCGCCGCCGACCTGATGACCCGGCTCTACATCTATGCGGACGATTCGATGATGGGCCGCCGCGGGGGGACGATCTACAACCTCAAGGCGACGGACTACATCGCCGGCGAGGCGCGCGCGATGGGCCTGCTCCCGGCGGGCGACAGCGGCACGTACTTCCAGACCGTGCCGCTCATGCGGGAGACCGTGGACACCAGCTCGACGCTGACGGTGGCGGGGACGACCCTCCGGGTCTTCGACGACTTCGCGATGCGCCGCCTGCGCGCAGGCGCGGCCCGGCCGCTGGACGGCGCGCCGGTGGTCTACGGCGGCCCCCTCGGCGGGACGGACTCGCTTCCACCCGAGGTGGTGCGTGGCGCGCTCATCGTCTTCGGTCCGCCCCGCGTCGCCGGCCCCACCACCCGGCTCCAGCTCGGGGCGCTGCTCTCCCGCTTCGGCACGGCCGCCGGCATCGCGATGCCGGGGCTCGAGCGGCTGCCACCGCAGTTCCGCAGCTCGGAGCGTCAGCCCCAGCTCTCGATGGGGGGCCCGGCGAGGGACACCGTCCCGCTGTTCCTCCAGGTCACGACCGCCGCCGCGGCGCGCCTCCTGGGCACCGCCCTCGACAGCGTGACGGTCGGCCCGACGGGCCGCACCGTACAGGCGCATCTCGTGATCGACCGGGAGAGCGCGCCCGCGCGCAACGTCGTGGCGATCGTGCCCGGCCGCGACCGCAAGCTGCGCGGCGAGTACGTCGCCATCGGCGCGCACAACGATCACCTCGGGTTCAACTCCAGCCCGGTGGACCACGACTCGCTGCGGATCTGGAACCACATCGTGCGGCCGGAGGGCGCCGACGACGGCGGGAAGCAGGCGACGCCGGCGCAGCAGGCGCTGGCGGACAGCCTGCTGGCCGCCTGGCGCGCCGCGCACCCCGGCGCGTCGCGCAAGGACTCGATCTACAACGGCGCCGACGACGACGGCTCGGGCACGGTGTCGGTGCTCGAGATCGCGCAGAAGATCGTCTCGCTCCATACCAGGCCGAAGCGCTCCATCCTCTTCGTCTGGCACACCGGCGAGGAGCTGGGCCTGCTCGGCTCGCGGTGGTTCACCGACCACCCGACCGTGCCGCGCGATTCGATCGTGGCCCAGCTCAACATCGACATGATCGGCCGCGGCGACGCCGAAGACGAGGTCGGGCGCACCAAGGAGGGCACACCGATCCACGGCGGCCCCGACTACCTCCAGCTCGTGGGCTCGCGGCGCCTCTCGAAGGAGCTGGGCGACCTCGTCGAGACCGTGAACCGCGACGACCATCACGGCCTCGTGTTCGACTACTCGATCGACGCCAACGGCCATCCGGCGAACATCTACTGCCGCAGCGACCACTACTCGTACGCGCGCTACGGCATCCCGGTGGTCTTCTTCACCACGGGGATCCACTCGGACTACCACCAGGTCACCGACGAGCCCGAGTACATCGACTACGCGCACATGGCGCGGGTCGCGAGCCTGATCGAGGACATCGCCGTGCATGTGGCCGACCTGGACCACCGCGTCGTGGTGGACCAGCCGAAGCCGGACCCGAACGCAACCTGCCGGCAATAGGCGATCGCCACGAGTAGCACGATGCTGGCGCCGCGGCGCATCGCCGCATCGGCCCTGGCCCTGATCCTGGCGATCCGGGCTGGCGCCGCGCTGCCCCAATCCCCAATCCCCAAACCCCAATCCCCGCCTCCAGCCTGGCTCCCCTTGATCGGCGAGTACGGCGCCGGGACGGACCGCCTCCTCGTGCGGGAAGACGAGGGCCGGCTGGAGATCCTGATCGGGCGCCGGCCGTACACGCTCACGAGCGCCCCGGTCGGTTTCACCGTCGATTCGGGCCCCTACCGCGGCGGCGCGGCCCGGTTCGAGCGCAGCCCGGGGGGCCTTGTCGCGAGGCTCGTCCTGGGCGGCACGCTCCTGCCGCGCCGGGCGGTCGGCACCGAGGAGGGCGTCACGTTCCGCATCACGCCGCTCCATCCGGTGGACTCCCTGCGCGAGGCCGCGCTCGCCATGCGCCCGCCGCCGCAGCCGGCGGGGCTCCGCAAGCCGGACCTCGTGGACCTCACGACACTCGACCGCCGGATCAAGCTCGACATCCGCTACGCGACGACCAACGACTTTCTTGGCAGCGCGATGTACACGTCGGCCAGGGCCTTCCTCCAGCGGCCCGCGGCCGAGGCGCTGCGCCGGGCGCTGCTGTGGCTCGTGCCGCAGGGTTACGGCATCCTGATCCACGACGCCTACCGCCCCTGGTACGTGACCAGGATGTTCTGGGACGCGACGCCCGACTCGCTCCACATGTTCGTCGCCAACCCGGACTCCGGCTCGAAGCACAACCGCGGGTGCGCGGTGGACCTCTCGCTCTACGATCTCAAGACCGGCGCACCGATCCGGATGGTGGGCGGGTACGACGAGTTCTCCCCCCGCTCCTACGCCGACTATCCCGGGGGCACGAGCCTCCAGCGCTGGTACCGCGCCCTGCTCCGCACGGCGATGGAGCGCGAGGGGTTCAAGGTCATCCCCGAAGAGTGGTGGCATTTCGACTACAAGGACTGGCAGCGCTACCCGGTCCTCGACCTCACCTTCGAGGAACTCGCCGCCCGGCGGAGCCCGAGCAGCCCCCACTGACCGCTCTGTAGAAACCCCGACCCAGGGGCTCCCGTAGGGTCTGCTCGATGGACGCCATCCTCCGAGACATCCGGTACGGCTTCCGGTCGCTGCGGCAGAGCCCGGCTCTGGCGCTGGTCGCCGTGGTGGTGTTGACGTTCGGGATCGGGCTCGCGACCGCGGGATTCAGCATCGTCTACGGGGTCATCCTGAAGGGTCTGCCGTATCCGGGCGGCGAGCGGGTCGTCATGGTCTACCGGAACAATCCCGCCCAGAACGAGCGGCAGATGGGCGTGCCGTTCTCCGACTACCTGGACTACCGGCAGCAGCAGCACAGCTTCGACGCGATCGCCGCCTACTATTCCGGCACCGTCAACGTGAGCGGGACCGGCGACGCCGAGCGGTACACGGGGTCGTGGGTGACGGCGGCCGCCTTCGACGTGGCGTTCGCGCGGCCGCTGCTCGGACGAGCGTTCCGGCCGGGGGAGGACGCGCCGGGCGGGGGCGCGGTGGCGGTCATCGGCTACGGGATGTGGCAGCGGCGTTTCGGCGGCGACCGCGGCGTGATCGGGCGCTCGCTGCGCGTGAACGGGGCGCCGTTCACGATCGTGGGCGTGATGCCCGAGGGCTACCAGTTCCCCGACGACGCCGACCTGTGGCTGCCGCTGCAACTCGAGCCGGGAATGAAGCGCGGCGACGGCCAGTGGCTGGACGTGGTCGGCATGCTGAAGCCGGGCGTCACCGTACCCCAGGCCAACGCGGACGTGGGCGTCATCGCGCGCCGGCTGCAGGAGCAGTATCCGGCGACGAACAAGGACATCGGCGCCGTAGCCCAGCGGTTCGTGGACGCCGCGATCGGGCCGGAGCCGCACCAGCTGCTCTACACGATGCTGGGCGCGATGTTCTTCGTCCTGCTGATCGCCTGCGCGAACGTGGCCAACCTCCTGCTCGACCGCGCGATGCACAAGACGAAGGAGATCGGGGTCCGGGTCGCCCTCGGCGCCCCGCGCGGCGCCGTGGTCCGGCAGTTCCTGACCGAGGCATTCGTGCTCTCGGCCACGGCCGCCGTGTTGGGCACCGGCCTGGCCGCCGTTGGGATCGCGGTGTTCAACCGGGCCATCGCGGACGCCCAGCCCCCGTTCTTCATCGACATCCGGCTCCATCCCGCGGTGCTGCTGTTCACCGTCGGCGTGAGCCTCCTGGCCACCGTCTTCTCCGGCGCGATCCCGGCCTGGCAATCGTCCCGGACCGACATCAACGAGGTCCTGAAGGACGAATCGCGCGGGTCGTCGAGCCTCCACATCGGGAAGATGAGCCGGTCGCTGGTCGTCTTCGAGATCGCGCTGTCGTGCGGCCTGCTGGTGGCCGCGGGGCTGATGATCAAGAGCGTGACCCGGCTCCGGACGATGGACCCGGGTTTCCGGGTGCAGAACGTGTTCACGGCGCGACTGGGCTTCCCGGCCGGCTACGACGACACGCTGACGCAGCAGCGCTTCTTCGAGGACCTGCGTGAGCGCCTGGCGACGCTTCCGGGCGCGCGCGCAGTCGCGCTGACGTCGGGGCTGCCCGGCGTGGGGTCGAACGGCGGCACCTTCACGGTGGACGGCGCGACGTACAACGCGGACCGGGACGTCCCCAACGCCCGTTGGGCCGCGGTGTCGGCCGGATTCTTCGAGACGTTCGCCATCCCGATCCTGCAGGGTCGCGGCATCGCCGCGACCGACCGCGCGGAATCGGATCCGGTCGTCGTTGTGAACCGCGCCTTTGCCGACCGGTTCTTGCCGAAGGGAAGCCCGATCGGCCGCCGCATCCGGATGGGGGGCCGCGACAGCAAGCTGCCGTGGCTGACGGTGGTGGGCGTCGTCCCGACGACCTTCTCCGGCGACCCGGAGCAGCCGCGGGAACCGGCGTACTACGCCCCGCTGTCGCAGCACTACGCGAGCTTCGTGAGCATTGCCGTCGCGACGGCGGGCGAGCCGATGGCGCTGACGTCGGCGGTGCGCGGCGCCGTGCAATCGCTCAACCCGGACATCCCGCTCTACTGGGTGTACTCGATGGACGAAGCGCTCGCCCGGCCGACGTGGTACATCAGGGTCTTCGGGGCGATGTTCATGATCCTCGGGTTGATCGCGCTGTTCATCGCGGCCGTGGGGCTCTACGCGGTGATGGCGTTCTCGGTGAGCCGCCGCACGCGCGAAGTCGGCATCCGCATGGCGCTCGGCGCGGGAGCGGGGGACGTCGTCGGTCTGGTCTTCCGGCAGGGGGCCTGGCAGATGGGCGTGGGGATGCTGCTCGGCCTCGGCTTCGCCGCCCCGGTCGCGCAGCTGATGAGCGTCATTCTCTTCGACGTGCGACCGCGCGATCCCGCCATCTTCGGCGGCGTGGTCGCCGTGCTGGCGGCGAGCGGTCTGATCGCCTGCCTCATCCCCGCCCGCCGCGCGACGCGCGTGGACCCGCTCCTGGCCCTGCGGAGCGAGTAGGCCGCCCGCGCCCCGCGTCGGGGCGCCGGCGGCATTGGCTCAGTGCCCGCCGGTGCCGAGCAGCGGGGCGAGCTGGGCCGCGGTCCACGGCGCGCTCTGCGATGCGGTCGCCGCGCGCTCCTTGGCCACGTCGCCGTCGGTCACCGCGCTCGCCTTGTTCCCCCACGAGCTCCGCACGTAGGTCAGCACCGCCGCCACATCGGCGTCGTTCATCGGCTGCCCGGTCCCGAAGGCGGGCATCGTGCCGTTGAACTTCTGGCCCTTCACCGTGATCGGCCCGTTCAGACCGTGCAGCACGACGCGGATCGGGAGCGCCACGTTCGCCGCGCCCGCCCACTCGGACAGCGCGAGCGGCGGGAAGGTCCCGGGAATCCCCTGCCCCGCCACCTGGTGGCACACGGCGCAGCGCTGGTAGAGCTGCCGGCCGTCGGGCGCCGAGGCGGCCGCGGCCGCCGGGGCCGGGCTCGCGGACGCCGTCTGCACGGCGCCTCCCGAGGGCTTGTCGCCGCCGCATCCCGTCAGGGAGGCGGCAGCCGCGAAGGCGATCAGTGCGGTTGTGCGCATCGTTCCACCGTCAGGCTTGTGGGTTCCTTAGGGTAGCCCGCCCCCCGGGCGGCCGGCAAGCACCAGCCCCCGGACCCGTCAGCGGCCCCGGCGCCAGACGACGCGCCACGCGACGCGCGCCGGCCGCGCCGCGCGCAGCTGCACGACGCGCAGGGCGCCTGCCCGCGCGCTCGACGCCACCTCCGCGCCGTCAGCAGTCTCCGCCGCCACGAACCGGTAGCCTGGTGGCTCGGTGAGGTACAGGTCGTACGGGTCGCCGCCCACCAGATCGCTCACGCCGCTCAGCGTGTCGCCGCTCCAGCGCACGTCCACCAGATCCACGGCGCCGCAGCTCACGTGCCGGCTGGTGGCCACGATCTGCGGGTGGTCCGCCCGCTCCCGGATGCAGAAGTCCTGCACCTTGAAGTGCGGGTCCGCGCGGCCCGGCACGAACGACTCCTGGAACGAGCCGAGCAGCTTCTTCGTCCAGAATTCGTAGACCAGGTATTCCCCGTCGCCGGCCAGGCCGAGATCGGCGAAGCGGATCGGCTCGTCCGCCCCGCCGGTGCGCGCCAGCACCGTCCACCGCTCGAACGGGCGGCTGACGTCGAGCAGGTACAGCGGCACTTCGAGCCGCTGGTCCGCGTCGAACGGCCGCGGCCCGCTCCCGCTCACCGACACGTCCGCCTCGCCGATGCGGCTCGAGCGGGACGGATCCACGTCGTAGAGCTGCTCCGGCACCGTGAACGGCACCGGCGCCGCCCGCCGGGCCGCCTCGACCCGCGCCGTGCGGTAGACCTCCGGCCTGTCCGTGAGCATCAGCACCGAGCCGGTCAGCGAGGCCAGGGTCGTCGCGCGGAAGGCATCGGTCGCGGCAATCTGGATGTGGTCCGGGTCGTTGCGCCACACGACGTTGTTGAAGGAGTTGTACTCGGCGAAAGCGCCGTAGCCGAAACCGTCGGAGCCGACCCGCACCGCGTCCACGATCCCCGCCAGCTCCGGCCGGATGCCCCAGCAGGCCAGCATGAACACCCCCGGGCCGATCGCGTCGCGGATGGCCTGCACGAAGCCGCGATACACGGCGACGCGATCCAGCCCGCGGCGCTCGAACGCCTCGGCCCAGCTGTTGTAGCCCTCGTACCGCAGGTGCCGCAGGGCGTCCACCTTGAAGTACTGCCACCCTTCGCGCGCCAGCGAGTCGTAGACCGGCCGGACCAGGTCGGACAGCGTCGCCGGATTCGAACCATCCATCACGTAACCCACCCAGTTGCCGTACGCGAGCCGGCCCGCCGAGTCGGCGACGAAGTACGCCGGGTGCGCGAGCGCGAAGGCGCGGTCGTGGAACGTGGTGTTGGTCCAGATCCCCGGCTTGAGGCCGCGGCCGGCGATGTACGCGCTCAGCCCGGCGAGCCCCGAGGGGAATTTCTCGTTCGCGTGCAGCCAGCGGTCCGGCACGCCGATCGGCTGCCGCTCGTAGCCGTCGTCGAGCTGCAGGTACTCGTAGCCCCACGGCGCGAGGGTCTCGGCCATCACGTCCGCCGTGCGACGGACGTCGGCCTCCGTGACCGAGTCGAGGAAGGCGAACCACGACGTCCATCCCGCAACGGACCTGTTCCACGGCCGGTAGGTCCAGGGCCGGAACGCGGCGAGGCCGCGGTGCCGCTGGTAGTAGCGGGGACGGAAGCGCAGCGCGACCTCGCCGCCGGACGCCTCGACGCGGAACGCCGTCGAGTCGCCCGACGCGATCGGCGTCACCCGCACCTCGGCCGGGTGGTCCACGGAGAGGACCCAGTCGTCCCGGCGGTCGTAGACGGCGCGGTTGAGGAGGCTGTGGCTCAGGCCGACGGCGTTGCGCACGACCCTGAGGCCATCCTCCCGCGGCTCGACTTCACAGGGGAACGCCTCCGCGCTCGCGCTCACCGTGGCCGCGAGGATGACGGGCCCGCTGCCGCGCGCCGTCCACTTCGCGACCTGCGTGACGATCCCGCCCTCGGTGTCCACGAGCGTCCGGAGCTCGGGAGCCGCGCCCTGGCTCTCCACCGTGCCCTGGAGGACGATCCGGCCGCCGTAGGCCAGGGTCAGGCCGTGGCCCTGCACGGTGAGCTCCGCCGGCGCGTTCGGCGGCTCGGGGCGTTCCCGGGACTGGGCGACGGCGCCGCGCGCACAGAGCGCGGCGAGGGCAGCGCCTGCCGCCGCTCGCCACACTCGCGGCCGTCTCACGGCCGCTCTCCCGCGCCGACGTCGCGCGCGGTGACGTAGAAGTTCTCGTCCACCTCGACCTCGGCTGCGTTGGGCGAGGTCACCGGGAGCGTCTGCCACTCCTCGGTGGGATGCAGCACCCGGTCGCCGAGGCCGGGCACGTTCACCCTGAGCGGCATGTCGAAGCCCGGAACCACGTTCGTCCACCGGTACGAGAGGGTCCCCCCCTCGACCTTGTAGTCGAGCTCCGGGATCATCGTCGTCGTGAGGTACTGCGCGAACACCTTGCTCAGATCGATCCCCGCCTCGCGGCTGATGTAGTCCTCCACCTGCCGGCCGGTGACCGTCTGGTGCCGGAAGGTCTGCTGCAGGCCGCGGAGAATGCCGCGCCACTTCGCGTCGTCGCCCACGATCTGGCGGATCGTGTGGAGCAGGTTCGCGCCCTTGGGATACATGTCCCCCGAGCCCTCGGCGTTGACGCCGTAGGCCGGGACGATCGGCCGGTCGTTGCGGATGTTGCGCCGCGAGCCGATGAGATAGGCCGCGCCCGCCATCCTGCCCTGCTGGCACTCCGTGTACAGGCCCTCGGCGTAGTAGGCGAACCCCTCGTGCACCCACATGTCGGCGTGGTCCTGCGCCGAGATGCTGTTCCCCCACCACTCGTGCGCGCTCTCGTGCACGATGATGTAATCCCAGTTGAGGCCCAACCCGGTGTGCGAGAGGTCGCGCCCCAGGTACCCGTTCATGAACCGGTTGCCGTAGGCCACGGCGCTCTGGTGCTCCATCCCGAGGTGCGGCGCCTCCACCAGCTTGTAGCCGTCGGCGTACCAGGGATACGGCCCGAACCAGTGCTCGAAGCACTGCAGCATGGGGATCACCTGCCGCCACTGCCGCCGCGCCGCCTCCACGTGATAAGCCAGCGGCCAGAAGTCGAGCGAGAGCTTCCCCGCCTCGCCGCTGACCGTGTCGCTGTAGTGGGCGTACGTCCCCGCGTTCACGGCGACGTCGTAGCTGTTGATCGGATCCGCGACGAACCACTCGTACGTGGTGGTACCGTCGCCGTTGGGCGTCGTGCTCCGCAGGCGCCCGTTCGACACGTCCACCATCGGGTCGGGCACCGTGATCGCGATGCGCTGCGAGTCCGGCTCGTCACCCAGGTAGTCCTTGAGCGGCCAATAGACGCTGGCGCCGAGGCCCTCGTCCGTCGTCGCGATCCAGCGGTTGCCGAGGCTGTCGCTGGCCCAGCTGAAGCCGCCGGTCCACGGCGGGTTGGTGGCGACGCGCGGCTTGCCATGGTACCAGACGGTGACGGTCTTGACGTCGCCCGCACGCTGCGGCTCGCGCAGCGTCACGAAGAAGGCGTTGCCGTCACGCCGGTACTCGAGCCGCCGCGCGCCCTGCACCATGCTGTCCACCTCGAGCGGCACCTGGAGATCGATCTGCATCTCGCGCGCGGGTGCGAGCACCCGGTAGGTGATGCCGTTCCATCCGCGGATGCTGCTGTCGGCGGGATCCACGCGGACGTGGAGGTCGTAGAACTGCGCGTCCCACCACGCGCGCGCGGGCCCGTTCGAGCCCCGGAGCGTGTCGGCGTGGGTGTAGGTGGTCTCCTGGGCGCGCGCCGGCACGGCGGCGAGGAGCGCGAGACAGCCGAGCAGGATGTTTCTCATGGGGTGACCGGGTCGAAGGTGCGTCACGGGTGTGCCACGTTGAACGTGTCGCTGAGGGCCGAGCCGAGCCCGTCGGACGTTGCGAGCAGCCGGTAGCCGGTGCCGGCGGAGTCGATGCTGAGGCTCGTGAACAGGGCCGTGCCGTTCACCGCGGCCATCACGGAATCCCCGAGCAGCTTCGCCGACGGGTTGCCCGTACCTAACTGGATGGACAGCCGGATGGTGGCGGCCGAGCTGAACGCCGTGTCGCCGAAGTTGTCGAACACCGTGACGGCGACGGACGGCGAGATGGGCTGGCCGGCCAGCGAGTTCTCGGGCTCCAGGCTGAAGCGCAGCGTGGTCGGCCGCTCCGGCCCTTCGTCGGCGAGCGAGGCCATCGGGTCGCACGCCGGCGCCATGGTGGCCAGGGCGAGAGCCGCTGCGGCGAGCGCGAGCGCGAGCACGGGACGCTTCGGCATGGGACAGCGTACCATAGGCAACGCCGCGGCATCGGGCAACCGCCGGCCGGTGCGCGGCCCCGCCCACGGCGATAGAATTGGGCCATGAAAATCGGTCTGGTGGGGTTCGCGGGCTCGGGGAAGACCACGGTCTTCAACACCCTGACGGGGTTGAACGTCCCCGTCGGCTTCGGCGGCGACGTGCACCTCGGCACGGTCAAGGTGCCGGACGCGCGCATCGACACGCTCACCGGGATCTTCTCGCCCAAGAAGACCACCTACGCCGAGATCGTCTTCAGCGACATCCCCGGCGAGCACGGCGCGGAGCGGCAGGGGCTCTCGAAGAAGGCGCTCCAGCAGATCCGCGACCAGGACGTCCTCTGCCTGGTCCTGCGGGCGTTCCCGAATCCCTCCGTCGAGGTGGCGATGGATCCCGTAGGCGAGCTCGAGGCGTTCCAGACCGAGTGCCTCCTGGCCGACCTCACCGCCGTCGAGCGCCGGCTCGACCGCGCCAAGAAGGACAAGCCGAGCGCACAGGAGCTGGCGGCGTTCGAGCTGATGCAGAAGACGCTGGAACAGGAGCTGCCCCTCCGCTCCCTTCCCCCTGAGGCGCTGGATCGCGCCGCCCTGACGAGCTACGGCTTCCTGACCGACCGCCCGCTGCTGGCCGTCGTCAACCGCAGCGAACAGGAGGCCGCCCAGCCCCTCGGCGAGCCGCTCGAGAAGAAACTCGCCGCGATGCACGCGGCGGGGCTCGTGCTCTCGGCGAGCGTGGAGGCCGAGATCACGAAGATGGACGCGGCCGATCAGGCGGCGTTCCTCGAGGACCTCGGCCTCAAGGAGTCGGCCCTCGCGCGGTTCATCCACACCGCCTACCGGCTGCTCGACCTGATCTCGTTCTTCACGGTCGGCACGGACGAGGTGCGCGCCTGGCCGATCCGGCGCGGGACCAAGGCCCGTGCCGCGGCGGGTAAGATCCACACCGACCTCGAGCGCGGCTTCATCCGGGCCGAGGTGATGCCGTACGATCTCTTCATGCAGTACGGGTCGGAGCAGGCGCTCCATCAGGCGGGGAAGCTGCAGATCCAGGGGAAGGACTACGTCGTCGCCGACGGCGACATCCTGCACGTCCGCTTCAACGTGTAGCAGGCGTCCGGAGGGCGATCCACGCAATCCCGCACGATGCGCACAACGGCCGAACAGCTGCTGGGGCTCGCCGGCATCGCGATCGACGGCGACCGGCCGTGGGACATGCGGGTGCACGACGAGCGGCTCTTCGCGCGCGTGATGGCCGAGGGCTCGCTCGGGCTGGGCGAATCCTACATGGACGGGTGGTGGGACGCGGAGCAGCTCGACGCGTTCATCGCCCGGGTGCTGCGTGCGGAGCTGGACACGAAGGTACGGCCGTGGAGGGAGGCGCTCGGCATCGCCTGGGCGCGCGTCGTCAACCGCCAGCGGCGCGGCCGCGCCTTCCAGATCGGGCGGCACCACTACGACATCGGCACCGACCTCTTCAGCCGCATGCTGGACACGCGCATGATCTACAGCTGCGGCTACTGGAACGACGCCTCGACGTTGGACCAGGCGCAGGAGGCGAAGCTCGACCTGGTGTGCCGGAAGCTCGGCCTGAGGCCGGGGATGCGCGTGCTGGACATCGGCTGCGGCTGGGGCGGTACGGCTGCGTTCGCGGCGGAGCGCTACGGGGTCTCGGTGGTGGGGATCACCGTCTCCCAGGAGCAGGCCAAGGTCGCGCGGGAAACCTGCCGTGGGCTGCCGGTCGAGATCCGCCTCCAGGACTACCGGGACCTCGACGCGACGTTCGACCGCGTGCTCTCGATCGGGATGTTCGAGCACGTCGGGCGGAAGAACTACGACACCTTCATGCGCGTCGTCCGAAGCCACCTCGCCGATGAGGGCCTCTTCCTGCTGCACACGATCGGCGGCATCCGGTCGGTGACCCGGACCGATCCCTGGACCGAGCGCTACATCTTCCCCAACTCGATGCTCCCGTCGGCGCGGCAGATCACCGCCGCGATCGAGGGGAAGTTCGTGCTCGAGGACTGGCACAGCTTCGGGCCCGACTACGACACCACGCTGATGCACTGGCATCGGAACGTGGAGAAGCACTGGAGCGAGCTGACGGACCGTTACGACGAGCGCTTCCATCGGATGTGGACGTACTTCCTGCTGTCGAGCGCGGGTGGATTCCGGGCCCGCAAGAACCAGCTCTGGCAACTGGTCCTCTCCCCGCACGGGGTGGCCGGCGGGTACCGCGCGCCCCGCTGACGCCTCCAGGTGGTCTCCTCGACGCTGCGGGACGCGGCACCTGGCGGCTGCCGGAGCGCCGCTGCATGGTGATGTCGATCGAAAGGGCTGTCTTCCACTTGGAGGAGCGATGAACGTACGCATGATGCTATCGACCGTGGCGCTCACCGCCGCAGTGGCGGCGCCGCTCGCGGCGCAGGAGCAGCCGATCCAGATCTCGCTCTTCACCCCGGTCCAGATCGTCCCCGAAAGCCAGGGCGTGTCGGTCCTGCGCCTCAACCTGATCTACTCGGCCAACCAGTCAGTGAAGTACTTCGACTGGGGCCTCGTGAACGTCACCACCGGCGGCGCGTCGGCCGGCGTCCAGTGGGCGCTCGTGGCGATCAACAAGGGCTCGTTCAGCGGCTGGCAGGCGGCGGCGGGCGCGGTCACGCAGGGCCAGTTCACGGGCCTGCAGAGCGGCTGGTTCACGTCCGCGAAGCAGGGCGAAGGCGTGCAGTGGGGAATCGTGAACACCGCCGAGTCCTGGAACGGGCTCCAGTTCGGCCTCGTGAACTACGCGCAGAGGCTCCACGGCGTGCAGATCGGCCTGATCAACATCATCAAGACGGGCGGGCAGTTCCCGGTCTTTCCGATCGTGAACTGGTCGTTCTGAGCCGGACGGCACGATAGCGATCCGCAACCGGCGCGGCCTGGAGGCCACGCCGGCGCGGCGCTCGGCGCTCGTGATCGCCGAGGCGGCGCTGGAGGCGATCGACACCGGCGCGGCGATCCGCCGCGCCGTCGCGTTTGATGGCGACGCGCTCCGTGTCGGTGGCGAGACGATCTCCCTCGCCGCCACGGGCCGGCTGCGGCTCGTGGCCGTCGGCAAGTGCGCGACCGCGGCGTCCGCGGCCCTCGCGGACCTGCTCGGGCCCAAGCTCTCCGACGGGATCGTCCTCGACGTGGCCGAGGCGGCCCGTGTCCCGCTCGGCGACGTGCAGGTCCTGCACGGCACGCATCCGATGCCGTCGGCGGCGAACGTCGAGGCCACGCGCGCGATCCTGGGCTTCCTCGAGGGCGGCCGGCCCGACGACGTCGTGCTGTGCGTGGTGTCCGGCGGCGGCTCCACCCTGCTCTGCCTGCCGCCGCCCGGTGGATCGGTGGAAGGCGAGCGCGCTGTCATGGAGACGCTGTTCCGCGCCGGGGCGACGATCCAGGAGATCAACACGGTCCGGAAGCACAGTTCCCTCGCGCGCGGCGGCAACCTGGCGCGCGCGGCGGCTCCCGCCCGCGTCGTCGGTCTCATTTTCTCCGACGTCCCCGGCGCGCCGCCCGAGGCCGTCGCCTCCGGACCCACCTTCCTGGACCACCGGACCGTAACGGATGCGCAGCGCGTGCTCGCGCGCTACGGCGTTGCGCAGGGGCGTGCGCCGGAGCGCCTCGCGCTGATCGAGACGCCGAAGGACCCGGCGGCCTTCGCGCGCGTGACGAACCTGGTGCTCGTCTCGAACCAGCTCGCCCTGGACGCCATGGCGGCGGCTGCGCGGCGGGAGAGGTTTGCCCCGCAGGTTCGCACGGCGACACTGTCGGGCGAGGCGCGCAACGTCGCGATGCAGGTGGCAGGCGACCTGCACGCCGCACCGCCCGGGACGGCGCTGCTCTACGGCGGCGAGACCACCGTGACGGTCCGCGGCGACGGCCGCGGCGGCCGGAATCTCGAGCTGGCCCTCGCCGCGCTCGGCGCTCTGGCCGACGACGAGCTGGTGCTCACGCTGGCGACGGACGGGCGCGACAACGGAGATCTCGCGGGCGCCATCGCCGACGCCGTCACGCGGCGGGACGCGCAGCGCGCCGCCGCAGATCCGGCGGCCTTCCTCGCGGTGAACGATTCGTACGGCTTCTTCGAGCGCGTGCCCCACGCGCTCGAGACGGGGCCCACCGGCGCCAACGTGGCGGATCTGATCGTCGCGCTCCGGCGCTGAGGCCGGGCGTCGCTCCTCGCGCAGGCGCGGCGCCCCATAACGCCGATTCTAACGTTCCCCATTGCCAGAACCCCTGCGGCCCGCGGTATGCGGTGTGGGAGGGGGACACGCTCCAGGGAGGTGATCGGGCGTGAGAATTGACAGTCCTCGCCCCTACGTGACTGAGAACCTCAGATACGCGCTGAATCCATCCTCAGTGGCAGTCATCGGCGCATCGCGACGTCCCACCAAGGTCGGCTACAAGGTGATCGAAGGACTTCGCAAGTGGGGTTATCCGGGCATCATCTATCCGGTGAACCCCGCCGGCGGTGAGATACAGGGGCTGACGGCGTACGCCACGCTCGCCGAGGTCCCGGGACCGGTGGATCTCGTGTTCATCGCCGTGCCGGCGAAGGCCGTCCCGGAGGCGGTGGCGGCCGCGGCGGCGAAGCACGCGAAGGTGGTGGCGGTCTCGAGCAGCGACTTCAAGGAGGCCGGCCGGGGCGACGTCCAGGACGAGCTGACGCGCTTCTGCCGGGAGCACGAGCTCCCGCTCATCGGCCCGAACTTCCTGGGGATGGGCAGTCCGTACGACAAGTTCAACTGCGGCTTCATCCCGTACCTGCCGGTGCCCGGTCCGGTGGGGTTCATCTCGCAGTCGGGCGCGAATCTGCTCGCGGCGCTGGGCGCGTCGCTGCTGCGCCACTACGGCATGAGCTTCTTCGTCGGCCTGGGAAACAAGGCCGACGTGGACTTCTCGGAGTTCATCGTCTACGGCGGACAGGACGAGCACACGCGCTGCATCGCCGTGTACATCGAGGGTCTCGACTCGCCCGAGGCGTTCGTCGAGGCCTGCCGCTCGGTCGTGCCGCGCAAGCCGGTCGTGGTGATCAAGGTCGGGTCGTCCCGGCAGGGGAAGAAGGCGGCGTTCGCCCACACGGCCTCGGAAAACGAGGGGATGGACGACCAGTTCTTCGACGACGTGTTCCGGCGCGCCGGGGTCATCCGGGCCACCGTCTGGCAGGAGTTCCTCGACATCTCGATGGCGCTGGCGCTGCAGCCGCCGCTGCGGAGCGATGGCGTGGTGATGATCACCAACGGCGGGGGCTCGGGGCTGCTCTCCTGCGAGCATTTCGACCGGCTGGGGATGCCGCTCCGCCCGCTCACGGAGGTCTCGCCCAGGCTGCCCGTCCGGCTCCGGGCGGACCTGCCGGGCTTCGGCTCCGTGCTCAACCCGGTGGACATCGCCGGCACGGCGTCGCCATCGACCTACGAGCGCGCCTTCGCGGCCGCGTTCGAGGACCCGGCGGTGGACTGCGTCTACGGATCCGTGTGTCCCTCGGCCATCACGAACGTGCCGGCGATCGCGGACGTCGCCATGAAGATGCACGAGATCTACCGGCATCTCGGGAAGGCGCTGGTGATGGAATGCCAGGGGGGGCCCGAGTGCAACGCGTCCATCGCGCATCTCAGGGACCACGGCATTCCCGCCTACCCGACGCCGGAGCAGGCGGTGAGCGCGATCGTCGCGCTGCGGAGGTACGGTGAGATTCTCGGCCGCGGGAGAGCGCCGGAGCGGCGCGAACGCACGGCCGAGCTGCCCGATCGAACGACTACGGAGGTGTGAGATGTCAGCGGAACGCCGGTACCTGGTTGACGTTGGATTGCAGGATCTGCCGTACCCCGTGCGGGTCGCGTCGCGGAGCGAGCCCGACGGCCAGCACACCATCGCGAGCATCTCCATCGCGGCGCGGCTGCACCACGAGTTCGAGGCCACCTGGATCTCGAAGCTGATCCAGATCATCCATAATCATCGGGCCAAGATCGCCACCAGCACGCTGAAGAAGAACATGCAGGACTACCTCGAGGGGCTCAACGCCAACGACGTGAGCGCGACGTTCAGCTACCCGTTCTTCGTGGAGAAGCTGACGCCCGTGACCAAGGAGAAGTGCCTGGTACGCGTGCTCTGCGCCTACACGGCGAAGGCGGCCTCGTCCATGGGCACGCCGCGCGTGACCTTCAAGATCCAGGTCCCCTGCCTGACGACCTACCCCAGCGCCGGCACCGACCGGCCGGGCGGGCTGTTCGGGCAGCTGAGCACGCTGCTCGTGCAGACGGAGTCCGACGGGGACATCTATCCCGAGGACATCGTGGATCTCGTGGACGGCAAGGCGCTGGCGCCGATCTACTCCTATCTGAGCGAGAAGGACGAGGAGCTGATCATCCGGCGCGTGCACGCGGTGAAGCGGACCAGCGTCGAGGTGACGGACGACGTGGGGCAGGAGCTGAGCAAGCGGAAGGACATCGGCTGGTTCTCCATCCGCTGCTCGAACTACGGCATGCTGCACTCGTACGCCACGGTGCTCGGCACCGAGAAGAGCGTCTGGACGCCGCGTGAGGACTGGGAGGAGATCGGCAAGGAAGTGATGCCGGACTAGCGGCCAGGGCGCTCGGGGCCCGGCATGGGCATCCAGAACCTGGACTGCGTCTTCAATCCCGGACGCATCGCGCTCATCGACGTGTCGCCGAATCCCAACAGCGTCGGCGGCAAGGTCCTCGGCAACCTGGTGGGCGGCGGCTTCAACGGGGTGGTCTACCCGGTGAACGCCGCCCACGAGGCGGTGCTCGGCGTGCCCTGCTACCCCGACCTGGCGCACGTGCCGCGGACGCCCGATCTCGCCATCATCTGCTCGAGCGCCGACCAGGTCCCGCGGCAGGTCGTGGCGTGCGGCGAGGCCGGGATCCGCGGCCTCATCATCGTCTCGGCGGGCTTCAAGGAGACCGGCGACGCCGGCAAGAGGCTCGAGCAGCAGATCCGCGAGGCGCGCGCGCGCTTCGACGGGATGCGGATCCTCGGCCCCAACTGCCTCGGCGTCATCGTCCCGCGCATCAACCTGAACGCGAGCTTCGCACCGGCGCTCCCCAAGAACGGCGACATCGCCTTCATCTCGCAGTCGGGCGCGCTCTGCGCCTCGGTGCTCGACTGGGCGCTGGAGGGCGGGATCGGGTTCTCGCACTTCGTGTCGATCGGGAACGCGCTCGACGTGGACTTCGGCGACCTGATCGACTACTTCGGTGAGGACCCGCACACGCGGTCCATCATCCTCTACATCGAGTCCATCGCGGACGCCCGGGGCTTCATGACCGCGGCGCGCGCGTTCGCGCGGCAGAAGCCGATCATCGCCTTCAAGGCCGGCCGGTTCCCCGCCTCGGCCCGAGCCGCGGCCTCCCACACCGGCGCCATGGCGTCGGAAGACGCCGTCTACGACGCGGCGTTCCAGCGCGCCGGCATCGCGCGGGTCGGCGACCTCGGCGACGTCTTCGACTGCGCCGAGTTGATCGGGCGCGGCAGGCTCCCGGCCGGAGCGCGGCTGGGCATCGTGACCAACGCCGGCGGCCCAGGGGTCATCGCCACCGACGCCCTGGTCGCGCAGCAGGGAACGCTCGCGCAATTGTCGCCGGAGACGATGGCGCGGCTCGACGCGGACCTGCCTCCGCCCTGGTCGCACGGCAACCCGGTGGACGTGCTCGGGGACGCGAACCCCAAGCGCATCGAGAAGGCGGTGCAGGCGGTGCTCGACGACCCGGGGGTGGACGCGGCGCTCGCGATCATCACCCCGCAGGCGATGACCAATCCGGCCGGGACCGCGCGCGCCCTCGGGCGGCTGACGCAGAAGAGCCGGAAGCCGCTGCTGGCGGCGTGGCTGGGCGGCCGCCTGATGCGCGGATCGCTCCCCATTCTCGCCGAGAACGGCATCGCGGCGTACGCGACGCCGGAGCGCGCGGTCCGCGCGTTCGGCACGCTCGTTGCCTACGCGCGCAACCTGGAGACGCTCTACGAGACGCCGAAGGACGTCGCGATCCAGCTTCCCTACGACCGCGCCGACGCGAAGCGCCGGTTCGTCGCCGCGCGGCTCGGCGCCGACGACGTGCTGCGGGAGGACGTGGCGAAAGAGCTGCTGGCGTCGTACGGCATCCCCGTGACCGTGCCCGTGGTCGCCGCGACCGCCGCGGACGCCGTCGCGATCGCGGACCGCATCGGCTATCCGGTGGTGCTCAAGGTCCGCTCGAGAGACCTGACCCACAAGACGGACGTGGGCGGCGTGGCGCTCGACCTGGCCAACGCCGGGATGGTCGCCGCCGCGTACGACGCGATCCTTCGCACTGCGGGGGAGCGCCGCCCCGACGCCCGCCTCGAGGGCATCACCGTGCAGCGGATGATCCGCGCGAACGATTCCCTCGAGCTGATCCTCGGCATCAAGAAGGACCCCGTCTTCGGCACGGTGATCCTGGCCGGGATGGGTGGCGTGGGCGCGGAGCTGCTGGGCGACCGGAGCCTCGGCTTCCCGCCCCTCAACGAGCGGCTGGCCATGCGGATGCTCGAGGAGCTGCGGATGTGGCCGCTGTTCACCGGCTACCGCGGCCGGAAGCCGATCGACGTTGAGGCGCTGGTCGAGGTGCTGATCCGCCTCTCGTACCTGGCGGCCGACTACCCCGAGATCACCGAGCTGGACATCAATCCGCTGCTGTGCACGCCGACCGAGGCGGTGGCACTGGACGCGCGCGCCGTGGTGGATCGCTCGCTGGTCGGCGCACCGGTCGAGCCCTACGCGCACCTGGTGCTGCGGCCCTACCCCGAGAAGTACGTCTCGCGGATCGCGCTCAAGGACGGCACGGCGGTGACCCTGAGGCCGATCCGGCCCGAGGACGAATCGCTCTGGCTGGCGATGCTGCGCAGCTGCTCGAAGGAGACGATCTACTCCCGCTTCCGCTACATGTTCGACTGGTCCACCCACGCCGTGGCCACCCGCTACTGCTACATCGACTACGCCCGCGAGATCGCCATCGTCGCGGAGATCGGGGAGGGCGCCGAGCGCCGGCTGATCGGGGTCGGGCGCCTCGTCGCCGACCCGAGCCACGAGGACGGCGAGTACGCGGTGCTCGTGGTGGACGCGTTCCAGCACCGGGAGCTGGGGGGTATCCTCACCGACTACTGCCTCGAGATCGCCCGCAGCTGGAAGCTGAAGCGGGTCGTCGCCCAGACGACCACCGACAACCGCGCGATGATCGCGGTGTTCGCGAAGCGCGCGTTCACGATCGTCCAGGGCGAGGATTCCGCCGTGGACGTGACGCGGGTGCTGTAGCCGGCCCCCCCTCGCCGCGGCGCACCGGGGTCTTGCGCGGCGCCCGGGGCAGCTTCAGACTAACCGCTACCATTTCGTCAGGAGTCGTCGATGCGCCGCATTGGTGCCGGCAGCCTGCTGCTCGCTTTCGTCGCGCTGGGCGGATGCAAGTCTGCGCCGGCGCCCCTCACCGACGCCGACACGACGGCCGCGCGCCGGATGACGGCTGCGATGAGCGCGGCCACAGCCTCCGGGAATCTCGACTCGCTGGTGGCGCCCTATGCCGCTGATGCGATGATCATGCCGCCCGGGATGCCGATGGTGAAGGGCGCGGATCAGATCCGGCAGTTCTACAAGGGGATGATGAGCGTGAAGGTCAATCTCCAGCTCACGCAGGAGACTGCGGACGGCTCCGGGGACTTCATGTACACCAGCGGGAAGTACCACTATCAGGAGCTGCCCCCTTCAACGGCTTCCGAGGACGGCAAGTACCTGCTGGTCTTCCGCCGCGCCGCGGATGGCAACTTTAAGGTCGCGGCCGAGAGCTGGAGCGCGAACGCTCCACCGGCTCCTCCTCCGGCTCCCGCCAAGCCGGCGGCGAAAGGGCGGCGCCGCTAACGCGGGATCGTCTAGCTTCCCGGCCTGCGGCGCTGCACTTTGGAGGACGGCGCCGTCGGCGCCCCACCGTTTCCTGACAGGGATGCGCCATGCGGGTCACCCCCCTCTTGCTGGCAGTTCCACTCGCCGCCTGCGCCGGCAGGCAGGCTCCTCCAAACGCACCGGCGCCGACCCCGGCCGCGGCCCCGACGCGCGCGGCGCCCGAGACCGTCACCGTCCGCGACCCCGACGCCCAGCGCGAAGTGGTGCGCCTGCGGATGGCGCTGTTCGAGCGCTCGGCGCAGCTGGCGGAGTCGCAGCAGCACCTGGAGGAAGCGACCACGGAGGTCGTGCGGGCCATGGCTCGGTCACGGACGCTCGCGACCCGGGCGGAGGCGGCGTCGGCCATGGCCGAAGCCGAGGTCACGCTCCAGCAGCTGCGCGGTTCGGGACAGCAGGCGCCGGAGGCGCGGCTGGCTGAGCAGGCGCTGCAGTCCGCGGGCACGGCCTTCGACGCCGAGAACTACGGCGGGGCCGTCTACCTCGCGACGCAGGCCAAGCGCGCGGCGACCGCGGGCCGGGGCCGCCTGGCGGAGAGCGCGGGAGTGGCGGGCACCTCCGAGGTGGCGTTCGCGGTGCCGGTGCCGCTCACGACGACCGGGAGGGCGAACCTGCGCGCCGCGCCGGGCGGCGGCGCCGACGTGGTCGCCACCGTCCCCGCCGGTACGCCGCTCACGGGCTACGCCTACGCCCAGGACTGGATTCGGGTGACGATGGCCGACGGTCGCGGCGCGTGGGTGCACCACGCGCTGGTGCGGGGGATGGAAGCGGGCGGCCCCTAGCCGCGGGACCTGGTCTTCTTTCCGGGCGCTCCCGCGGTGCTGACGCGGTTGCGCCCCGACTCCTTGGACCGGTAGAGGGCCTGGTCGGCCGCCTCGATCAGCGCGTCCGCGGTCCTCCCGCTCTCGGGATACACCGCGACGCCGACCGACACCGTGACGCTGAGCGCCGTGCTGCTCCCCTCCGGCGTGAAGCGGTCCGCCTCAGACGCGGCGCGGATCCGCTCGGCGACCCGCGCGACCTCGGTGGCCGGGATCTCGGGGAGCATCACCAGGAACTCCTCGCCCCCGTAGCGCGCCACCGTGTCCACGTCGCGTACGCACTTCTTCAGCGTGTTCGCCAGCCGCTTGAGGACGGCGTCGCCGGCCCGATGGCCGTGCGTGTCGTTGAAGTTCTTGAAGTGATCCACGTCCAGCATCAGGATCGCGAGCGGGTTCTCGTGGCGCTCGCTGCGCCGCACCTCGCGCTCCAGCTCCGTCATCAGCAGCCGCCGGTTGGCCAGCCCCGTCAGCTCGTCGGTGACCGAGAGCCGCTCCAGCTCGGCCCGCGTCGCCCGCAGCCGCCCTACCATGTCGTTGAACACCCGTGCCAGGTGCGTCAGCTCGCCGCCGCCGGACACCGGGACGTCCACGTCCAGGTCGCCGTCGGCGACGCGGTTGGCGGCGAGCGTCAGGCGGTCCAGGGGGCGGACGATCAGGAGCCCCAGGGTGTAGGCGAGCGACCCGACCACCGCCAACAGCACCACGAGGAGGACGGCCGTCGCGACACCCAACCGGCGGATGTCCTTGAACGCGGAGGACGCCGGGATCGCGGCGACCGCGCTCCAGTCGGAGCTGGGGACCGGAGCGACCGCGCCGACGACCTCGAGGCCGTCGGCGGTGCGGAACGACACGGCCGTGCTCTCGGCGCGCTGCAGCTCACGCAGCGCCGGGCCCGGCACGGCTGCGAACCGGCCGCCCGCGGACGCGATGACCTGCCCTCCCGGCATCACCACGGCGACGCGGTCTTCGCGGCCCGCCACCAGCTCGTGCAGGTACTGCTCGACGCCCTGGAACCGGAGCCGCCCCGCCAGCACCCCGAGGAACCTCCCGCTGGCGCTCTGGATCGGCACGGCGATCTCCATCGTCGCCCCGGAATCGCCGCGCATCGGGTCGCCGAGGACGGGATCGCCGACGCGCGCCTGCTGCATCCAGGTGCCCGTGAAGTGCAGCCGGCCGGGAACGGGTTTGCTCCCGGCCACCGTCCTGAGGTCGGTCGCCACGACCATCAGCTCGACGTAGTCCGCGAACCGGTCCTTGACCGAGCCGAGGTAGTCGGACAGGCGCTTGCGCCCCTGTGGCGTCGTCCCGGCGACGTTCTCCGTGACCTCGTAGGACGAGGCGAAGACCCGCAGGTCGTAGAGCCTCTCCTTGATCCAGAGGCCGGTCTCCCGTGCCGCCTGGCTGCTCGCGCCGGACAATTGTTCGTCGAGCTTGGCGCGGATGGCGCGGCGGTTCTGGCGGTAGGAGATGGCGCTGGTGGCGAGCGCCGGGATCAGCGTCGCGAGGACCGCCAGCGTGAGGATGGTGGCCCGCACGCTGTCGAGGCCGAGCCCGGCCAGGATGCGTCCCACGCGCGATTCCCAGAGATCGCGCAGGATAGGCGGTTTGATGATGGCGGACGAGCGACGCACGCCAACAGTATGCGCTGGCGGCTCCTCCATACCAAGAGGGAGGCGGTTGGCCGCCCCGGGCCTGGCGTCGGAGCGGGTGGCACGACGAGCAGCAGCACAACGCCCGTGGCCGTCTCCGGAGCGTCAGCCTGCGCTGCGGGCGCGGCCGTCAGAACCCGACGACCCTCGCGGGGCTGAGGCGGTCGGTGGTCGAGCTGTCGCCCAGCTCGCCGTAGAAGTTGTAGCCCCAGCAGTACGCGGCCCCGCCGCCCGTCCGCGCGCAGGTGTGGTTCCTGCCCACCGTCAGGCTCACGAACCTGATCCCACCCCCGACTGCCACGGGCGTGAGGCGACTCGTGGTCGTTCCATCTCCCAGCTCGCCGTGGGAGTTGTAGCCCCAGCAGTACGCGACCCGGTCACGCGTAAGGCCGCAGGTGCGAAAGTAGCCCGCGGTCAGGCTCGCGAACGCGAGCCCACCCGCGACCGCGACCGGCGTGACGTGTTGAGTGGTCGAGCTGTCGCCCAGCTCGCCGTAGAAGTTCGAGCCCCAGCAGTACGCCGCCCCGCCGCTGGTCAGGCCGCAGGTGTGATAGTAGCCCGCGCTCAGGATCGCGAACGAAGGCCCGAGCGCCACGGCCACCGGCGCATGGCGATTCGTGGTCGTGGAATC
This sequence comes from uncultured Gemmatimonadales bacterium, assembly GCA_963835535.1. Taxonomy (GTDB): domain Bacteria; phylum Gemmatimonadota; class Gemmatimonadetes; order Gemmatimonadales; family JACORV01; genus Fen-1245. The sequence goes on along the minus strand of CAWIFL010000005.1, from coordinate 487,568 downwards.
GCCCAGCGCCCCGTAGGGGTTGTAGCCCCAGCAGTACGCGGCCCCGCCGCTCGTCAGGCCGCAGGTGTGGAAGTAGCCGGCGGTCAGGCTCGCGAACGTGAGAGCGCCCACCACGGCAACGGGTGCGAACCGCTGGATGGTGGTGCTGTCGCCCAGGTCGCCCCCGAGGTTGTAGCCCCAGCAGTACGCGGCCCCGCCGCTCGTCAGGCCGCAAGTGTGGCTGCCGCCAGCGGTCAGGCTCTCGAACGCGAGCCCGCCGACCACGGAGGGTGAGAGGCCATTGGCGGTGGATCCGTCGCCGAGCTGGCCGTCGAAGTTGTAGCCCCAGCAGTGCGCGGCCCCGCCGCTCGTCAGGCCGCAGGTGTGGTTGGCGCCCGACGTCAGGGCGGCGAACGTGAGCCCGCCCGCTACGGCTGCCGGGGTGGCTCGGATGTACAGCGCGGCCGAATCGGTCGACCCATCGCCCAGCTGCCCGTAGTAGTTGTAGCCCCAGCAGGACGCGGCCCCGCTGCCCGTGAGGCCGCAGGTGTGATCGGAGCCCGCGGCAAGGCTGGTCACTCCCACCGGCTGGGGACTCGTCTGGTCGGAACACGCGGTCGCCATGACCGCACCCAGCAGGGCGAGGGCGGCTCGGGGCGCACGGCCCATCCTCAACCGGGGGGAGCCGTCTTGGCCGACGATGGTCAGAGCCATGAGAGCCCCCGGCGATCCGAACGTCCTGGCACCTCAGCGGCCAACCGGCCGCCCGGCTTGGTGGGGAAGCGACTCTAGAATAGGACGGCGGGGAGCGAGGGGCCAGCCGCACGGCCGTCACCATCCACAGACGTGACTCTCAGGGCGATCGGGCGGGAGGCACGCCGGATCGCGACGGCTGGCGCTCGCTCGAGGCCGGTAGTCTCTTTGCAGAACATACGTCAGAGAGGGAGCCCATGGCCAAAGGCTACTGGATCACCATCTACCACGCCGTCTCCGACGCGGCTCGCCTGGCCGAGTATGCCAGGACGGCGACACCGGCGCTCGAGGCGGCCGGTGGCCGCATCATCGCGCGCGGAACCGCGGTCCGGACCTTCGAGGGCGGAGCGAACCAGCGCGCGGTGGTGATCGAGTTCGACAGCGTGGCGCAGGCGATCGCGGCCTACGAGAGCCCGCGCTACCAGGCGGCGGCGAAGGCGCTGCAGGGGGCGGTCGACCGCGAGGTCCGCATTCTCGAGGGAGTCGGCTGAGTGCGGGGCCAACGCCGAGACCGCGCGTCCCGTCAAACGGCACCCCACCATCGCCGCGTGCGGCCTCGATTGCGGCTTGTGCCCGAGGTACTACACGGCCGGGGAATCCAGGTGTCCCGGCTGCGCGGGTCCCGGCTTCTTCGAAAAGCACCCGTCCTGCTCCTTCATCACCTGCTGCGTCAGGGACAGGCATCTGGAGGCGTGCGGCGAGTGTGCGGAATTCCCCTGCGGGAAGTTCAAGAGCGCGGCGGAGTATCGGGCAACGGAATCCACCTCCTATCCGCCGGCCAGGAAGATCCTGCCCAACCAGCGGTTCATCAGGAGGAACGGCATCAAGCGGTTCCTGGCGCGCCAAGCGCAGCAGTCCCGGGCGCCGCGATCCGGATACGCGCCTGGAGGCGGCGGCCGCGGCTCGTCATCGCCCACCGCACGGGGAGCGTCAGGCGGCCACGGTCACGCTCGAAGGTGAGCGCTCAGCACCCACACGCGAATCGGCCCCGGCGCAATCGCCGGGGCCGATTCGATTTCGGGGAAGCAGACAAGCGACGATCCGTGAAACCATCAGTTGACACAAAACATCCAATGGTATTAGTCACCAACGGTGCTTTTGGACTGAATTCCCGGGGAAAGCAGGGCGTCCGAGGAGAGCCGAGAGAGAGCCCATGTCAACCGAAACGAAGTGCCCGATCGATCACACCGCCGGCGGTGGCACGACGAACCGAGACTGGTGGCCGCATCAACTGAACCTGAGGATCCTCCACCAGCACTCGTCCAAGTCCGACCCGATGGGCAAGGACTTCAACTACCGCAAGGAGTTCAAGAAGCTCGACTTCGCGGCCCTGAAGAAGGACCTCCGCGCGCTGATGACCCGCTCGCAGGACTGGTGGCCGGCCGATTTCGGCCACTACGGACCCTTGTTCGTCCGCATGGCCTGGCACGGCGCCGGCACGTACCGCATCGGCGACGGCCGCGGCGGCGCCGGCCGGGGCCAGCAGCGCTTCGCGCCGGTCAACAGCTGGCCGGACAACGTCAGCCTCGACAAGGCGCGCCGGCTGCTCTGGCCGATCAAGCAGAAGTACGGCGAGAAGATCTCCTGGGCCGACCTGATGATCCTCACGGGCAACGTCGCCCTGGAATCGATGGGCTTCAAGACCTTCGGCTTCGGCGGCGGGCGCGAGGACGTCTGGGAGCCGGACGAGGACGTCTATTGGGGCGCCGAGGACAAGTGGCTGGCTGACAAGCGCTATTCCGGCGACCGCGACCTCGCGAATCCGCTGGCGGCGGTGCAGATGGGCCTGATCTACGTCAACCCGGAGGGCCCGAACGGCACCCCCGATCCGATCGCCGCGGCCAGGGACATCCGCGAGACCTTCGCGCGCATGGCGATGAACGACGAGGAGACGGTGGCGCTCATCGCGGGCGGCCACGCCTTCGGCAAGACCCACGGCGCCGGCCCGGTGTCCAACGTGGGGCCCGAGCCGGAAGCGGCCCCCATCGAGGAGCAGGGCCTGGGCTGGAAGAGCGGCTTCGGCACCGGCAAAGGCGCCGACACGATCACCAGCGGCCTGGAGGTCACCTGGACCACCACGCCGACGAGATGGAGCAGCAACTTCTTCTGGAACCTGTTCAGCTACGAGTGGGAGCTGACGAAGAGCCCGGCCGGCGCGCATCAGTGGACGCCGAAGGGCGGCGCGGGCGCCGGGACCGTGCCGCATGCCCACGACGCGTCGAAGCGCATCGCGCCGTCCATGCTGACCACGGACCTGTCCCTGCGGTTCGACCCTGTCTATGGGAAGATCTCGCGGCGCTTCATGGAGCACCCGGATCAGTTCGCGGACGCGTTCGCCCGGGCCTGGTTCAAGCTGACGCACCGCGACATGGGCCCCCGCGCCCGCTATCTCGGCCCGGAGGTTCCGGCCGAGGCGCTCATCTGGCAGGATCCCATCCCCGCGGTGAATCACCCGCTGGTCAATGCGCGGGACATCGCCGCGCTCAAGGCCAAGATCCTCGCGTCCGGACTGTCGATCTCGGAGCTGGTGTCCACCGCCTGGGCGTCGGCGTCCACCTTCCGCGGCTCCGACAAGCGCGGCGGCGCGAACGGCGCCCGCATTCGTCTCGCCCCGCAGAAGGACTGGGAGGTCAACCAACCTCTCCAGCTGGCCCGGGTGCTCAAGAAGCTGGAAGGCATCCAGAAGGCGTTCAACGGTGCGCAGAAGGGGCGCAAGAAGGTCTCGCTGGCCGACCTGATCGTGCTCGGCGGGTGCGCCGCCGTCGAGCAGGCCGCGAAGAAGGCCGGTCACAAGGTGACGGTTCCCTTCACGCCGGGACGCATGGACGCCACGGCCGAGCAGACCGACGCGGCCTCCTTCGCCGTGCTCGAGCCGAAGGCAGACGGCTTCCGCAACTACCAGAAGGCCCGGTATGCCGTATCGGCCGAGGAGTTGCTGGTTGACAAGGCGCAGCTGCTGAAGCTGACCGCGCCCGAAATGGCGGTGCTCGTCGGCGGCATGCGCGTCCTGAAGGCCAACGTCGGAGGGGCCAAACACGGCGTGTTCACCAAGCGGCCGGAGGCGCTGACCAACGACTTCTTCGTGAACCTGCTCGACATGGGCACGGAGTGGAAGGCGGTCTCCAAAGACGCCGAGGTGTTCGAAGGGCGCGATCGCAAGACGGGCGCGCTCAAGTGGACCGGCACGCGTGTCGATCTGATCTTCGGCTCGAACTCCCAGCTCCGCGCCCTGGCTGAAGTCTACGGCACGCTCGGACGCACGGAAGAAGTTCGTCGACGACTTCGTGGCGGCCTGGAACAAGGTGATGAACCTGGATCGCTTCGACCGCGGGTGATGCCAGAGGACGCGCCGCGGCGGGCCCCGGGGCGCTCCAGCGACGAGACTTGGCGGGCCAGCCGAGGAGCGGTGGGGTTGACCGGCTCAGCTTCGCCGCAGTCCGTCGCACCTTCAGGATGGCTCGCGCAGCAGTTTCTTCAAATCGAGCCCGGAATGAGGCGGGGCGCCTGATGGCAGAACCGCGCCGGCCGACACGACGAACTTGAATGCGTCGTCAACGCTGATCCCGAGGGGCCGGGCACGAGCGGCCGGAACGATGAGCAGGTAGCCGGACGGCGGTACGGAGAAGGTCGTGGGCACGAACACCGTGAGACACGCCTCGCCCACGACTTCGGAGTAGAGCGGCGTCTGCTCGTTCGTGACGAACCCGATGGCCCAGGAGCCTTCGTTCGGGTACGGAACGAGCACCGCCCGCGAGAACATGCGCCGGTCACCGGCGAACATCGCCTGTACGATCTGGCTGCCAGCGTTGTACACGCGCCGCGTGAGCGGAAACCGCGACAGCGCGGTATTCCAGGACTCCACGAGGCGCCGCCCCACGGCGTGGTGCACTGCCCACCCGACGGCCAGCACCAGAAAGAAGAGGATCGCGATCCCGAGACCGGGCACGCGGAGCCCGATGTACTCCTGGAGCGGCCGGCCGAAGATCGCGTCGACGGTGCGGAGTGCCCAGGACAGCACGAAGATGGTGACGCCGACGGGCGTCAGCACGACGAGGCCGACCACGATGTACTGCCGAAGCCGACGCACGATCCGGCTCACGACGGTGAAGCTAACCCCCGGAGCGCGGGCCAGCCACGGCTTCGGATCCGCGTTTCGATGTTCTTGGGGCCGACTCGAGAACAGACTCTATCGCAGGCCGGTCTGCACGAGGACTCTAACCCCCTGGTGCGTCGATCCGCTTGGGTCCACGTTACGTCGTGCGGCTTCCGTGAACAGACCCACTGCCGTCCCGTTGACCACTCAAGCGGAACCCCCCAAAGTGAGCTAGCTTACATCGTCCCATCAGGCCGGGCACGTACTACTCCTTCCTCTCTAGCCCGGCCCACTAAGGCACGATGAACACCTACAAGACGCAGCAGCACCACCTCGTCCATCGGGGACACTCCTTTCATTTTGTCTCGTATGAGGGGCAACCCGCCGACGAGAAGCGCCACCAGCCGGAGTTGCTGCCCAGCTGGTATCTGATGCTCGCTGGCAAACGATGGATGGTGAGCCCGCAAGTCGGCGAGACCGCGCAGGTGGAGCTGGATCGCCAGTTCGGGGAGTGGCTCGATGGGCACGTGCTCAGCGGCGCACCGGCGGTGCAGAGCCAGCAGCCACCCTCGGCCGGCGCCGCAACGCTTGCCGGCCCGGCGGAAGCCCTGCTGGCGGCTATTCCCTCGGCGGGCGCGCGCGGTACTGGAGGCATAATGTGACTGGCGGCCGGGGGCCGCTGGAGGTGTACGCGGCCTTTGCGAGCAACATTGATACCACAGCCGTCGGTCGCATTATCCAAGCGGTCGCCACCGCCATGACTCAGGGGGCGTCGCGACTCCATCTCCTATTCCAGTCGGAAGGTGGGTCTGTCGGCGATGGCGTATGTCTCTACAACTTCTTCAAGTCCTTACCGGTTCCCCTCACGATTTACAACGTCGGGTCGGTAGCGTCGGCAGCCACAGTAGCCTTTCTCGGCGCGAAAACACGCAAGGCGTCCGCACAGGCAACCTTCATGGTGCACCGTACCGTCCTCACCAGCAGCCAGTCGCCCACAGCCGGACAAGTTCATGCCATCGCCGAGAGTATGGCGATTGACGACCGGCGCACCGAGGCCATTCTCCGCGCGCATCTAAGGCTCACCGATGCGCAATGGACTCAACTCGACGGCCGGGATCTTGTGTTCGCTGCGCAGGAAGCCGTGGAATGTGGCTTCGCGGACGAGATCGGCGAGTTCTCGCCGCCCGCCGGAACAAAGGTGTTCAGTATTTAGGAATGCGCTGGCATGAACGCACGAAGGAGAAAGAACTGGCGGCCTCGATCCGTACCACGGCCCATGTTGCCGGTTTGAGGTGTTACCTACGTACCCGGTCTGTACCTTTCGGGAGGAACTCGCCATGCCGACGTACGACTACAAGTGCAAGAAGTGCGGGAAGCGGTTCTCGGTGGTGCAGCGGATCAGCGAGCACACCAGCCGGGCGCCGGCCTGCCCGAAGTGCAAGTCCCGCAGCACGTGGCAGCTGCCTTCCGTCTTCTACGCCCAGACGGCACAGAAGAGCTGACGACGCGGCGCCGGCTCGGTGTTTAGGCCTTGCTGTGTACCCCATCTCCTGAGGCGGTTTGGGCTAGCACGTGAGCCCTGCAACACCCGGTAAAGCTGGCAGGCACCGGCACTTAGTTCGCCAGTCTGGCGACGGGGACAGCGACGGGTCGCCGACTGACCCGTAATCAATCGTGCCTACCCGCTCGCCGGTGGCCTAGGCAGACAAAGAGCGGCTCCGCTCATCACGAAGCCGCCCAAGAAGTTCCCGCAGTGCGCCGCCCGTGAATCGAACACGGAACCTACTGATTAAGAGTCAGTTGCTCTGCCAGTTGAGCTAGCGGCGCGTGGCGTGAAAAACTCGCCAGGGCCGCAGCGTTGCGCAAGCGGCCGCGAGGCGCCGGCGCCGCTCGAGGCGGCGGCCACCTGACGCCGTCGCGCCACCGCGTGCATCGTACGGTGCGGTCGCATCGCGCCGCCGCCGACCCTCACGCCGAGGCCGATCATGCCGAGAGCCACCGCCGAGAAGCGCCGCGCCTGCCAGGTCTGTGGCGACGATCAACTCCCCGACCTGCTCCCGGGCGTGCTGGTGCGCCCGCTCGTCGCGGAGCTGATTCGGAAGGAGACCGGAAGCTGGTCCGAGGAGGGGTGGATCTGTCTGAACGACCTCAACCGGTACCGCCACGAGTACGTGGAAAGGCTGGTGGTGGCGGAGAAGGGAGAGCTGAGCAGCCTCGAGAAAGAGGTCCTCGAGAGCATGAGGGAGCAGGAGATCCTCTCGCGGAACCCCGAGGAAGAGCTCCAATCGGGGTTGACGAAGGGGCAGCGGCTGGCCGACCGGATCGCGGCCATCGGCGGCAGCTGGACGTTCATCGCGGGCTTCATGTCCGTGATGGTCCTCTGGATCATCGTCAATTCGGCGCTCATGGTCGCGCGGCCGTTCGACCCCTATCCGTTCATCCTCTTGAACCTGGTCCTCTCCTGCGTGGCGGCGATCCAGGCCCCCGTGATCATGATGAGCCAGAACCGGCAGGAGACCCGGGACCGCCTGCACGCCATGCGCGACTATCAGGTGAACCTCAAGGCCGAGCTGGAGATCCGTCATCTCCATCAGAAGCTCGACCACCTGCTGTCCCACCAGTGGGAGCGCCTGGTGGAGATCCAGCAGATCCAGATGGAACTCATCAACGAGATTCGGGGCCGGCGCTAGCCGCGGCGCGCGCGCCCGGGCGCCTCAGGGCACCACAGCAACCTTTCGACGCGCGCCTCCGTCTATAGCTGAGGGGCGCCGTCCCACTCCATCCCCGAGTCGCCGATGCGCAACGTGAGGCTCGCCTTCCGCACGCTGTTCCGGACGCCGTTCGTCACGGCGGTCGCGGTGCTCTCCCTCGCGCTCGGCATCGGCGCCAACGCGGCGATCTTCTCGCTCACCGACCAGGTGCTGCTCCGGCCGCTGAGCGTCCCCGAGCCCGGGCGGCTCGTCAACCTCACCGCGCCCGGCCCCAACCCCGGCTCCCAGTCCTGCAACGACTCCGGCGGCTGCGACGAGATCTTCAGCTACCGGATGTTCCGGGACCTCGAGCGCAGCCAGAACGTGCTCTCGGGCCTCGCAGCCTACCGCATCGTCGGGGCCAATCTCGCCGTGCGCGACGAGCCCTTCACCGGCGATGCGGTGCTGGTCTCGGGCTCGTACTTCAGGACCCTGGCGCTGTCGCCAGCGCTGGGCCGCCTGCTCGGGCCGGACGACGATGCGACCCTCGGGGCGGGTTTCAGCGTCGTGCTCACCTACGCCTTCTGGCACGCCCGCTTCGGCGCGAGCCCGTCCGTCATCGGCCAGACGATCACGGTGAACGGCCAGCTCATGTCCATCGTCGGCGTGGCGCCGCGCGACTTCGAGGGCACCACGTTCGGCACCCACCCGCTGCTGTTCGTCCCCTTGTCCATGAGCGGCAAGCTCTCCGGCTACGGCCGGTACGACGACCGCCGCGTGTACTGGCTCTATCTGTTCGGGCGGCTCAAGTCGGGCGTCTCGCTGGCGCAGGCTAGAGCCAAGCTCAACGGGATCTACCGCCCGATCCTGAACGACGTCGAGGCGCCGCTCCAGAAGGGGATGAGCGCGCCGACGATGGCGAAGTTCCGGTCGAAGGAGATCGGCGTGAACCCCGGCTACCGGGGCCAGAGCCAGATGCACCGCGAAGCCAGGACGCCGCTCGCGATGCTGTTCGGCGTCACCGCCGTGGTGCTCCTCATCGCCTGCGCCAACATCGCCAACCTCCTGCTCGCCCGCGCCGCGGGCCGCGCCAAGGAGATGGGCGTGCGCCTCGCCCTCGGCGCCGGCCGGCGGCACCTGATCGCCCAGCTGCTCACCGAGTCGGTGCTCCTCGCCCTCATGGGCGGCGTCGCCAGCCTCGCGGTCGCCGAGGTCACGCTCCGGCTGCTCGCCACCCTGCTGCCGGCGGATACCTCCACCATCATGCAGTTCAGCATCCAGCCGTCGGTGATCGCCTTCGCCGCCCTGCTGGCCGTCGGGACGGGGCTCGCCTTCGGCCTCTTTCCGGCGCTGCACAGCACGCGCTCGAGCCTCATCGACGCGATCCGCGCCAACGCCGGCCAGATCGCCGGGCACCGCGGCGCCGCGCGGTTCCGCTCCGCGCTCGTGACCGCCCAGATCGCGCTCGCCACCGGCCTGCTGATCTGTTCCGGCCTCTTCCTCAAGAGCCTGGTCAACGTGACGCACGTGGACCTCGGCCTGCACGTGGACGACGTGGTGACGTTCACGATGTCACCGCGGCGCAGCGGCTTCGACAGCACGCACACGATGCTGCTGTTCCAGCAGGTGGAGGAGGAGTTGGCGCGGCTGCCCGGCGTCACCGGCGTCACCTCGTCCCAGGTGCCCCTCCTGGCCGGCAGACAACTGGGGCACCGACGTGTGGGTCGAGGGGTTCAAGACGGGCCCGGACATCGACAACGACAGCCGCTACAACGAGGTCGGCCCGGGCTACTTCAGCACGCTCGGCATCCCGGTGCTCCAGGGTCGCGAGTTCACCGCGTCGGACTTCAAGGGCGCGCCCCGGGTCGCCGTCGTCAACCAGACGTTCGCCAAGAAGTTCCACATCGAGCGGAATCCGGTCCACACGTTCATGTCGTTCCAGAGCGCGGACTCCCTGAACATCGAGATCGTGGGCCTCGTGCAGGACGCGAAGTACAGCGAGGTGAAGCAACCCGTCCCGCCCCTGTTCTTCTCGCCGTGGCGCCAGGAAGGCGCCAACATGCTGAGCTTCTACGTGCGCACCGCGGTCCCGCCGGAGCAGCAGCTCCGCGCGATCCCCGCCTTGCTCAAGCGGATCGCCCCCACCGTTCCGATCGAGGAGCTCAAGACGATGCCGCAGCAGATCCGCGACAACGTGTTCCTCGACCGGCTCATCAGCATCCTGTCGGCGGTGTTCGCCGCGCTGGCGACGCTGCTGGCCGCGGTGGGGCTCTACGGCGTGCTGGCCTACACCGTCCAGCAGCGCACCCGCGAGATCGGCGTGCGCATGGCGCTCGGCGCGGACGCCGGGAAGGTGCGCGCGCTGGTCGTGCGGCAGGTGGGAGCGATGTCTCTGCTGGGCGGCGTGGTCGGGATCGGCCTCGCGCTCGCCCTCGGGAAGCTGCTGCAGTCCCTGCTGTACGGCCTTGAGGCGCAGGACCCGGCGGTCTTCGTGATGTCGCTGGCGGTCGCTGGCCGCCGTCGCGTTCGCGGCGAGTTACGTCCCCGTGCGGCGCGCGAGCCGGGTGGATCCGGTGGAAGCGCTGCGGTACGAGTAGCGGCCGGGCTCAGCCCCCCCAGGGTCGCTGCCGCCCGCACGACAGCCGGGCCAGGAGCCCGGCGGGGGCGGGCCGACGGCCGATTGGCCGTTGCGCCGTGGCCACAGACTCATAATCTTGGTGTGACGGCGCGGTTGCTCGTGCGCCGAGGCATTCGCTCAGCTTTAGCGCCGCGTTTCGCCCCCCTCCGCGTGCGCCACTAGCAGCTGCCAGTGTGACCGGAGCCGGTTCCAGCCCCGCGCAGTGCCGCAGCTGCGAAACGTCTTCAGTGCGCGTCTGCCGCGACCGGGTTCCCCGCGGCGGCCGCGCTGCCATCCGGGCGCTCGTGGCGTGAGGTCGATGACCCTGTTGACGGCTGTATTGCTGCTCCCGGTCCTCGCTGCCGTGGCATGGTCCGCCGTGCTGCTGATCCGGCGGGGCCCCTGGCTCCCCCGATCGCTGGCGGCCGGTCTGCTGGTGCTGGCCGTGGGCCAGGCGGTCGCGCTGGCGCTGCGAACCGAAGCGTGGCGCGGCGGACTCCCCGCCCTGGGCCTGGGTGTCGTGGCCCTGCTCGCCGTAGCGCTCCTGGACCGCGGCATGGCGCGGCACGCCGCCGTCGAACGAGACCTCACGGTCGAGAGGGCCCGTCTCGCCGAGTTGCTCGAGCACACCCCGGAGGCGACCGCGCTGGTGGACGCCGAGGGCCGCGTGCTGCGAGCGAACGGCCGCTTCGCCGCGCTCTCCGGCTACCCCGCGGACGAGGCCGCCGGCCGACCGATTGACGAGCTGCTCGAGCCGGGCCCACGCCCCGAGAAGACGCTCGCAGTCACCCGGCGGATGCTGGCGGGCGAAAAGGTCCCGTCCGAGCTGACGCTCCGGCGCAAGGGTGGGGCGCCGGTGGACGTCTGCGGTCACCTGCACGCGCGTGATGATGGCGGGCCGCCCGATCGCGGCGTTCCTGACCTACCGCGAGGTCGCCGTACCGGGGGGCATCGACGCCGCGTTCCGGCGGCTGGAAAAAGCGGTCGAGAACATGCAGCTCGGCGTGACGGTCACCGACCTCGTCGGGCGCATCGTGTACGTGAATCCCGCGGACGCCGCGCTGCACGGCTACTCGATCGAGGAGCTGCTCGGCCGGGACGTGAGAGTGTTCGCGGCCCCGGGCACCCAGCGCCGGATGACCGTGGAGCAGATCCAGCAGATGAAGACGTGGCGGCGGGAGACCATCAACGTGCACAGGGACGGCACCCTGTTCCCGGTGCAGCTCATGTCCGACGTCGTCCGGAGCGCCGAGGGCGAGCCGATCGGCGTCGTCACGACGTGCGAGGACATCACCCAGAGGAAGATGGCGGAGCGGGCCCTGTGGGAGAGCCAGGAGCGCTACTCGCTCGCGGTCCGCGGCGCCAACGACGGCCTGTGGGACTGGAATCTCGCCACCGACGAGGTGTATTACTCGGCCCGATGGAAGGCCATGCTGGGGTACAGCGAGTCCGAGCTGGGCGGCGGCCCCGACACGTGGCTCAGCAGGATCCATCCCGACGACCTCGGGCGGGTGAAGGCCGAACTGAGCGGCCATCGCGAGGACCGCTCCCTGCATTTCCAGAGCGAACACCGGATCATGCACAAGGACGGGACGTACCGGTGGGTGTTGGCCCGGGGAATCGCGGAGCGGGGCCCCGACGGCAAGCCCTACCGCATCGCGGGATCGTTGACCGACATCACGCAGCACAAGGAGGTGGAGGAGCAGCTCTCGCGGGAGGCGCTGTACGATTCCCTCACCGGGCTCCCCAACCGCACGTTCCTGATCGACCTGCTCGCCCGAGCGATCCGGCGGAGGAAGCGCCAGAAGGAGTACGCGTTCGCGGCGATGTTCGTGGACCTGGACCGCTTCAAGGTGATCAACGACAGTCTGGGCCATGCGGCGGGTGATCAGCTCCTGATCGAGGTCGCCCGGCGGCTGGAGGTCTGCGTGCGCCCCGGCGACGTGGTGGCGCGCCTGGGCGGCGACGAGTTCTGCGTGCTGCTGGATGACATCAAGGACAGCAGCGACAGCACCCGCGTCGCGGAACGCGTGCAGGCGTCGCTCAAGGCGGCGGTGAACATCGAGGGGCGCGAGGTCTTCACGACCGCGAGCATCGGTATCGCGGTGAGCGACGCCGGCCTCACGGGTCCGGAGCAGCTGCTGCGCAACGCGGACACTGCGATGTACCGCGCCAAGGCGCGCGGGAAGGCCCGGTTCGAGGTCTTCGACCGCGGCATGCACGAGCGAGCGGTGGCGCTGCTGCAGATGGAAACGGACCTACGCGAGGCGCTCAAGGGCGACCAGTTTCACCTGGTCTACCTGCCGGTGGTGACGCTGGAGACCCGGAAGGTCACCGGTTTCGAGGCGCTGGTCCGCTGGGATCACCCGGATCGCGGGCCCGTCCCGACGGCGGAGTTCCTGCCTCTGGCCGAGGAAACGGGGCTCATCGTCCCCCTGGGGATGTGGGTGTTGCGCCAGGCGTGCCGGCAGATGGCGGCGTGGCTCGAACGCTTCGAGGACATGCCGGAGCTGGCGGTCAGCGTGAACCTGTCCGCCAAGCAGCTTCGCCAGACGGATCTCGTCAAGCGGATCCAGGACGTGCTGCGCGAAACCGGGTTGCCGCCCGGCAGACTCAAGCTCGAGATCGCCGAGGCCGTGCTGATGGACGATCCGGACCTCCACATCGCAATGGTGCGCGAGCTGGGCGACCTCGGCGTGCAGGTGCAGGTGGACGACTTCGGAACCGGCCCCTTCTCCCTCAATTACCTCAGCCGCTTCCAGGTGGATACGCTGAAGATCGACCGGTCGTTCATCAACAGCCTGGGCGATCACATGGACCGCTCGGCCGTGGTCCAGGCCATCATCTCCCTCGCCCACGACCTCGGGATCCGGGTGCTCGCCGAGGGCATCGAGACCAGCCAGCAGTCGGCGCGGCTCATCACGCTCCGGTGCGAGCGCGGACAGGGGTACCTGTACTCGCAGCCGGTCACGGCTGAAGAGGCGGGGGCCATGTTGCGGCACCAGCGCGAGAGCTAGCCGGCCGCGCGAGAACCGGCCAGGAGGCGGGAGGGAAGCGGTGGGGGGGCGCGCCGCCGGCGGCTACAGCGTCACGAAGGCGGCGTCCCACTGCGGGCCGTCCTCGTCCTGCTTGTAGAACTTCGAGACGTCCACCACGAGGTTCCCGCCGTCCTTGCGCACGGCGAAGCGGTCCATGCCCCGCGTCGCGCGCCCCGAGATGAACACGCCGTCGGGGCGGTAGCGGGAGTGGTGCTTCGGGCACTGGAACTGGTTGTCCTCGCTCTGCCAGCGCAGCGCCGTGTTCTGGTGCGGGCAGGCCAGGTTGAACGCGTACGCCTTCCCTTGATAGCGCACCACGATCACCTGGTTGTCCTTGTCGATCTGGGCACCGTCCGCCGCCGGGATCGGATAGGTCAGCACGTCGCCCGCCCTGCCGAGGGCGCGCACGAAACTCACAGTCAGCGCCGCGGCGCGGGCCGGGCTCCCGCCCAAGGCCGCCACCACGCCGGCGAGCGCCAGCGCGGCCTCGCGCAGAAACTCCCGCCGCTCCTCGAGCCCGCAGCCTGCGCACGCGCGCCGCGCATCCGATCGAGACTGTTCGCCCGCCATGTCAGGACACCGTGGTGAGGAAGGCGCCGGCCAGCAGGACGGCGAACCAGAGCGCCAGGCTCGCCACCGACGTCCGCCGGAACCGCGCCAGGTGCGGCACGACGGTACCCGCCTCGATGGCCTGCTCCGCCTGGAGCCGCACCCACCCGTTCAGGAGCAGCAGCGCGATCAACCCCATCTTGGTCCAGAAGAGCCACGCCGTCAGGTAGGTGTGGAGGTCGGAGAAGAGCTGCAGGACGCCCGTCGCCACGGTGAGGGCCAGGCCGGCCATCACCCAGGAGTGCACCGACTTCAGCCGCTCGATCTCGCGCGCGAGGTGCTCTCCGGCTTCGGCCGGGAGCTGCAGCGACACGCGATCGGCCGCGATCGCGAGCCCTCCCGCCACAAGCACGCCGGCCAGGTGCACGAACATGATTCCGGCGCTCAGCGCCTTCGAGTCGGCGTAGAGGTGCGCCCAGCGCTCGACGAGTCCGGAGGCGGCGAAAGGAGCCATCACGTTCAGTTCTTCCAGAGCAGCATCATGACGTACGACGCCAGCGCCGTGCTCATCGAGGCGATCGCAATGGTGCGGTGGGTGCTGGCTCCCGCCGAACCGACGGACAGAATGCGACGCCGCGACGGTGCGGTGGCCCCCGTCGCCACGAAGCCGGCGTCGGCCAGGAACATCAGGCCGGCGTGGATCCAGCGCCGCGTCCGGCCCGCCGGATCGTGCCGGCTCTCCCACAGGTTCCACGCCCCGGTCACGGTGTTCACCCCGAACAACCCTGCCACGCCCAGCGCGACAAGGCGATGCGCGTTCTGCGTGGACGGCGAGCCGGGCGGGTTGTTGTAGAGCCTCGTGCCGAGGATGTACTCGGCCACGAACAGCGGCGCCGTGGCGTAGCTCGCGATCCGGTGGATCTCGAGGCGCGTATAGTAGAAGTCGCTGTACTCGACCGCGCGCGGACGCTGCCGCCCGCTGTCGGCCACGAGGAGCACCGGTTCCACGGACTCGAACCGCGGCGCGGGGCGCGGCCCCAGGTCTGCCGCGGGGGCCGTGTCCACGCCCGCGGCCGCTGGCGGGCTCGACGCCGACCCCGTGTCCGCGACGGCCACGGCGGGGCCGGCCGGCAAGGTCGTCGAGAGAAGCCACAGCAGGTGAAGCATCGTCACTCCCTACGCGTTGGTGATGTCCACCTGGTTGTTGACGGTGTCGATGACCGCCGCGAAGGACCGGAGTGCCGTCGTCGCCGGGCCCTGCACAACGGCCCCTTGCACGGTGAACAGCGACCCGTGGCAGGGACAGAACAGCTGCCCGCCGGAGGAACCGGGAAGCGCCACCGTGCACCCCTGGTGCGTGCACTGGCGCGAGACCGCGACCACGGAGGTCGTCGTAAGCCGCGTGACGGCGATCCCCTGCCCTCCAACGCCCACGTTGTCCACGCCGACGGTCTGCCCCACCGCCATCAGCGGGATCTTCACCGTCGCAGGGCCGACGATCCCCGCATCCGGCCCCACCGGCATGCCGCACGCGGCGAGCGCGGACGCGACCACTGCGGAGGCGGTGGTCGAAACGAATTCACGGCGTGTCGGCAGGCTGCGCAGGTCGCGCGAGGATGAGTCCATTAAGAGAGACATAGAACCCGGAACGTACACTTTGGTTCCGCGCCGACGACTATTGAATCGAGTCCAACCTCGCGTTGTGCGCCGCTGCCGAGTCCTGCGCGCTGAGCGCGCCGCGAATCGCCCGCGCGCCGGGAAGCCGGGAGGCGCCGAGAATGCTGTCCTTCTGCCGGCGCGTCAGCGAGTCGCTCGCCGCAGTCTTGGGTGGCGCAGCTTTCGCGCAGGCCACGAGGAAGGTGCAGAGAAGAAGTGTGTGAATTCGCACAGCAGGCTCCGAGGAGGAATCGGCGCATCCTACGCACGGTCGCCGAGACGCGCCAGAGTCCAAAGGGAGACGTGCTCCGCGCCGCGTTCGCCCGGGGCCGCCGCGGCCGCGTTTGGTGATCTGGCTCACGCTCCGGCCGGGCGAAGTCTCTTCCTCTGGCGGCCCAATCCCTCACGGGTAGATTGGACCCCCGGTCAGCCCCCCTCGCTGACGCTCATCGTAGAGGCACATGGTGTCAAAGGCGCAGGCGCAGGGCCAGGAGGCCCGCGCGAAGGACCCTGCCCGTCACAGCCTTCAGGACCCCGCCACGCTCCGCGAGCTGGTCGGGAACCTCCGCGAGGGCGTATACATCTCCAACCTCCAGGGCCGCATCCTCGACGCCAACCCGGCGTTCCTGAGGATGTTCGGGCTCGCGAGCCTGAACGAGCTCGCGCGCTTCACCGTCTACGACCTCCTGGTGGACCCGGCGCAGCGCGCCTCGGAGCTGGAGCTGCTCGCGCGCGACGGCGCGGTCCGCGAGTTCGAGTTCCGGATCCGCCGCCCGGACGGCGAAGAGCGGACGGTCCTCGACGCCTGCCATGCCGCCACGGATCCCGAGACGGGCGAGACGCTGTACCACGGGATCCTGGTGGACATCACGGACCGCAAGGCGGAGGAGTCCCGGCTCGAGCACTGGTTCTCCCTGCTCCGCGCGACGCTCGAATCCACCGCCGACGGCATCCTGGTCGTGGACGGCAAGGGGAAGATCGTCAGCTTCAACCAGAAGTTCGCCAAGATGTGGAAGATCCCCGGCAAGATCCTGGTCGCGGGAGACTCCCGGCGGGCGCTGGGGTTCGCGCAGAAGCAGCTCAAGCACTCCGATCAGTTCCTCGCCAGGGTCGAGGAGCTGTACGCCGATCCCGACGCGACCAGCAGCGACATCCTCGAGTTGGCGGACGGCCGCGTCTTCGAGCGCTACTCGCAGCCGCAGCAGGTCGGCGGCCGGAGCGTGGGCCGGGTCTGGAGCTTCCGCGACGTCACCGAGTGGAACAAGGCGGAGGCCGCGCTGCGCGACAGCGAGGAACAATACCGTCGGCTGGTGGAGCTCTCCCCAGACGGGATCGCCGTCTACGTGGACGGGCGGATCGTCTTCGTCAACGCCGCGGGGGCGCGGATCTTCGGCGCGGCCAGCACCGACCAACTCCTCGGCAAGCGGATCATGGACCTGGTGCACCCGGACTTCCGCCCGGTAGTGGCCGAGCGGATGCGCCAGATGCTCGACGAGGACAGGCAGGTCCCGCTGATCGCGGAGACCTTCCTCCGGCTCGACGGGTCGACGGTGGACGTGGAGGTGATGGCGGCGCCGCTCAGGTACCGGGACCGGACGGCGGTCCAGGTGGTGTTCCGCGACATGTCGGAGCGGCGGCGCCAGGAGCTGGCGCTGCGCGAGAGCGAGGAGCGCTACGCGCTGGCGGCGCGCGGGGCCAACGACGGGCTATGGGACTGGCACCTCTTCACCAACGAGGTCTTCTACTCGACGCGCTGGAAGGCGATGCTGGGGTACGCCGAGGAGGAGGTCGGCACGTCGCTGGACGAGTGGCTGAAGCGCGTGCACCCGGAGGACGCGCCGCACCTCAAGATGGAGATCGCCACGCACACCGCCGGCATCACGCACCACCTCCAGGACGAGCACCGGATCATGCACAAGGACGGCGGCTATCGTTGGGTCCTGTGCCGCGGCGTGGCGGTGCGCGACGAGGCCGGGAGGGCCTACCGGATGGCGGGGTCGCTCACCGACATCACGGAGCGGAAGCTGGCGGAGGAGCAGCTGCTGCACGACGCCTTCCACGACTCCCTGACCAACCTCCCCAACCGCGCCCTGTTCACCGACCTGCTCGGCCGCTCTCTCGGCCGCGCCCAGCGGCGCGCCGACTACCGCTTCGCGGTCCTGTTCATCGACCTCGACCGGTTCAAGGTGGTCAACGACAGCCTCGGCCACAGCGTCGGCGACGAGCTGCTTCGGGCCATCACGCGGCGCATCGAGCGCTGCGTGCGGCCCGGCGACACGGTGGCGCGGCTCGGCGGCGACGAGTTCACCATCCTCGTGGACGACATCGGGAACGCCAGCGATGCGACCCGGGTGGCGGACCGCATCCAGCGTGAGCTGACCCAGCCGTTCAACCTGTCGGGGCACGAGGTGTTCACCTCCGCCAGCATCGGCATCGCGCTCTCCGCCAGCGGCTACGAGGAGACGGACGACCTGCTGCGCGACGCCGACATCGCGATGTACCGCGCCAAGGCGCTCGGCAAGGCGCGGTACGAGGTGTTCGACACGGCGATGCACGCCCGTGCGATGGCCCTGCTCGAGCTGGAGACCGACCTGCGCCGCGCCATCGAGCGCAACGAGTTCCGCCTCTACTACCAGCCGGTGGTCAACCTCGAGACCGGGCGCATCGCGGGCTTCGAGGGCCTGGTGCGCTGGCAGCATCCCCAGCGCGGGCTCATCGGCCCGGCCGCCTTCGTCCCGATCGCCGAGGAGATGGGGCTGATCATCCCGATCGGCCGCTGGGTCCTGAAGGAAGCGTGCCGCCAGATGCGGGAGTGGCAGGAGCGCTTCCCGGGGACGCGCGACCTCACGATCAGCGTCAACCTCTCGGGCAAGCAGTTCGCGCAGGCCCGCCTCGTCGAGGACGTGAGCCAGGCCCTCAAGGAGTCCGGCCTGGCGCCGGGCCGGCTGCGGCTGGAGATCACCGAGAGCGCGGTGATGGAGAACGCCCCGTCCGCCATGGCGATGATCGAGCAGCTCCGCGGCCTGGACGTGAAGATCGACATCGACGACTTCGGCACGGGATACTCGTCGCTGAGCTACCTGCAGCGCTTCGAAGTGGACCACCTCAAGATCGACCGCTCGTTCGTCAGCAACATCGGGAGCGACCGCGGGGAGAACGCGGAGATCGTCCGCACGATCGTCACCCTCGCCCGCCACCTCGGCATGGACGCGGTGGCCGAAGGGGTGGAGACGCAGGACCAGCTCCGGATGCTGCAGGAGCTCGGGTGCGGCAGCGTGCAGGGCTTCCTGTTCGCCGAGCCGGTGAGCCGGGACGAGGCGGAGGGTTTGCTGAAGGACGACGGGCAGCCGTTGGTGAGGACCGAAAGTTAGCGGACGGACCTGCGGGGCGGCCGGGACATAGCCCTAAGGGGAATCGAACCCCTGTTCCCACCTTGAAAGGGTGGTGTCCTAGCCGTTAGACGATAGGGCCGCATAGCGGTAACGGGATTCGAACCCGTGTTTTGGCCTTGAGAGGGCCACGTCCTAGTCCCCTAGACGATACCGCCGCAACAGCAGGCCCGGAGGGAATCGAACCCCCAACCCCCGGTTTTGGAGACCGGTGCTCTACCAATTGAGCTACGGACCTATTTCAAGTTGCCAGTCGGAGAGTTCGCGAGTTCAGTGGTTACTGGTAACCACTTCCTCGAACTTCGCCGTCTGCGCAACTGGCACTTGGTACAGGGTGGCTGAGGGGAATCGAACCCCCAACCTCTGGAGCCACAGTCCAGCGCTCTGACCGATTGAGCTACAGCCACCGCGGCAAAGGCCAGTCGCCAGTTGCGAGTTCGGCGAGTGCGCCACCCGCCCCTCGCAACTCGGCGTCTCGCAACATTCTTGGAAGTTACCTGCGGCGCAGCCGCTTCATCAACTGGCGGTAGGCCGGATACCACCCGCTCGTCTTCTTCCAGAAACCGAACCGCGTGGTGCTGGGGAAGATCTGCGCCCGCCGGATCTCATAGAGGTCCTCGCCGATCCTGAGCGGCCCGCTGTCGGAGGCCACCCCGAACGCATACCCGGCCTCCGCCGCCATCGCCTTCGCCGCGGCGTCCACCGCGCCGTAGGGGTAGCAGATCGAAACGACCGGCGCGAGCCCCCCCCTCCCCACGCGCTCCTCGATCGCCCGCTTCGAACCGGCGACCTCGACGCGCAGCCGGTCGGCGGCCAGCCCCGGGAGCCGCGCGTGGCTCCGCGTGTGGGAGCCGAATTCGATCCCCTGCTGCGCCATCGCCCGGATCTGCCGCTGGTCGAGGAGCTGGAGCGCCGGCTCCCCCTCGGCGGCGTCCCACGCGTTGGTCGTGATCCGCGCGTCGCCGATGAGGAACACCACCGCCTTCATCCCGCGCTCCCGCAGCAGGGGCAGCGCGAGCGTGTAGTTGTCGGCGTAGCCGTCGTCGAAGGTGAGGATGATCGGCCGCTTCGGCAGCGGCGTGTCGCCGGCGAGGTACGCCGCGTAGTCGCCGAAGGTGATGGTCGTGAAGCGCCGCCGCGCCAGCGAATCGAGCTGCGCGCGCAGGCGCTCGCTGGTGACCCAGGTGCCGTGGCGGCTCTCCACGGCCGGCTGCGCCACGATCCGGTGGTACATCACGACCGGGATCCGCCGCCGCGACGCCAGGGCCCGGGCCTGGCGGTAGATCCCCTCGACCCGGCGCCAGGTGGCGGCCGCGTCGTAGTGGCGCTCCACGAACGCGCGGCCCCAGCCGGCCAGCGCCGCCCGGCGCTCGCCGTCCTGGAGCAGCGCGATCAGGTCCGCCGCGATCCGCGCTGCTTCCGCGGCCGCGCGCGTTCCCGTGTCACCGAAGTTGGTGCGCAGCGCCTCCGCCTCCGTGTCCTCCGCCACGACGCCCACGTAGTTGGTCTCGCCGATCGCGACCACCGGGCGCCCGGATGCCAGGGCCTCGATGGCCGACCGCCCCGCCCCCACCACGACGTCGGCGGCGGCCAGCGCGGGCCCGACGTCGCTCTGATGCCCGAGCAGCCGCACCGCGCCGGAGGAGGCCGCCCCCCCGACGGAACTGTTCTTCGCGCCGCCCGCACTCACGCCACCAGACCCCGAAATCACCGCCCCCGCGAACCGGCGGTTCTGCTCCGCGACGAACTCGCCGAAGTCCGGCGGCACCGTCATCCCGCCCACGACGACGAGCCGGGCGGCCGGGTACGGCCCACGGACCCGCGAGAACACCTCGGAGATGAAGAACCGCGCCACCGGGACGCGCGGACCGGAGAGGCGGCCGACCAGAACGACGACCGGGCCCTCGGCCGGCAGGCCGAAAGCCCGTCGCGCGTCCGCGCCCGAGGCGCCGGGCCGGAAGCGCTCCAGATCCACGCCGTTGGGCACGACGTGCACGCGCGCCTGCGGCAGCCCCAGGTCTCGCACGGCATTCTCCTCGACGCTGCGCGAGACCGCGATCATCTGGTTCCCGTAGACGCTGAATGCGCGCGCCGAGCGGTGCGGGGGCTGGATGGCGTGGAGGGTCGAGACCAGCACGGCCGGCGTCCCGATGGTGGCGAAGAACGCCACCCAGCTCGCGGCGCGCGAGTGGGCGTGGACGACGTGGATGCCCCGCTCCCGGATCAGCCGGCGCAGGGCGCGGACGTTCCGGAGCCGCTGGAGATAGTCGCGCTGCCCGATCGGCATCGGGACGTACTCGGCTGGGACCGGCGTGCTGAACGTGTCCGACACGACCGTGACGCGGTGGCCGTCCCGCGCCTGGCGTGCGATCAGGGCCGCGGCGTACGTCTCGGCGCCCGTCACCTCGTGCTGCGACAGCACGTGCAGGATGTTCACTCTGTGCCTCTGTGCCCCCGTGCGTCCGTGCGTCCAGCCCGCTATCGTTGGGCGCTAATGGTGGCCCTCCGAACGCCCCTGACGCAACAGGCCGGGATCGCCGTGCCCCTGCTCTGCGGAGCGATGTATCCATGCAGCAACCCCGAGCTGGTGGCCGCGGTCTCCGCCGCGGGCGGCCTCGGCATCGTGCAGCCGCTCTCGATGGTCTACGTGCACGGGCACGACCTCCGGGACGGCCTCCGGCTCATCGGGCGGCTGACCGACCGGCCGGTCGGGATGAACGTGCTGATCGAGCGCTCGTCGCGCACCTATCTCGACCGGATGCGGCGCTGGCTCGACGTGGCGATCGAGGAGGGAGTGCGGTTCTTCGTCACCTCGCTCGGCAAGCCCGCCTGGGTCGTGGAGCGCGTGGCGGCGGCCGGGGGGTTCGTCTACCACGACGTGACCGACCGGAAGTGGGCGCTCAAGGCGGTCGAGGGCGGGGTGCATGGGCTGATCGCCGTCAACGACCGCGCCGGCGGGCACGCGGGGGCGAAGAGCGCCGCGGCGCTCATCGACGAGCTGGGGGACCTCGGCCTGCCCGTGGTCTGCGCGGGGGGCGTGGGAGACGAGCGCGCCTTCGTCGCCGCGCTGCGGCTGGGCTACGCCGGGGTCCAGATGGGCACGCGGTTCATCGCGACGAGCGAGTGCCGCGTCCACGAGGACTACAAGCGGCGCATCGTGGACGCGACGGAGGACGACGTCGTCCTCACCGAGCGGGTCACCGGCGTCCCGCTCGCCGTGCTGCGGACGCCGTACGTGGACAGGGTCGGGCTCGAGGCGGGCCGGTTCGCGCGCTGGATGCTCCGGGGCCGCCGCACCAAGTACCTGATGCGCACCATCTACGCGCTGCGCTACGTGCGGAAGCTCAAGCGGGCCGTGCTCGAGGGCGGCTCGCCCAAGGACTACTGGCAGGCGGGGAAGAGCGTGGCGGGCATCCACGCCATCGAGCCCGCCGGCGAGATCGTGCGGCGCTTCGCGGCCGCCGCACGGGAAGACGTCTAGCGGGCGGTCCTCAGCGGCGCTGCGGGTTCCGATAGCTCGTGTTGTTCACCATCGAGTCCGCCAGCGCGATCGCCTTCATCGCGTCGGTCGGGTCGCTCTTCGCCAGCGCCAGCCCCAGCACCTGGTACATGTAGGCGTAGGTCGCGGTGATGTTCTCCGACGGCACGTCGATCCAGCCCAGCGGCCGGTGCCGCGCCGCCGTGTGCGCGTGGTACACCTGGAACAGCAGCTCCTTCGTGCGCGGGACGTCCACGAAGCCGAACTCCTGCATCACCTGGACCGAGTCGTCCTTGGGCGCCAACGAATCCTTCACCAGCAGCCGCACCATCCCCTGGCCGCTCAGGTGGTAGGTGAGCCCGAACTTGTCGGGGTAGTTCGCGGTCGTGCGCGCGAAACAGATCGGCCGCGTGCCGAACTGGTCCTGGATCGCGCGCAGGACCATCACGTCCGCGCGCTCGAGGTAGGGGTGGCCGAGCAGCTGCGGGTCGAGCCGCGCCTCGATCCCGCCGACGTTGACCATGCGCGCGTCGGCGAGCTCGTAGTACGGCTGGAGCGCGGCCATCTCCGCGTCGGTCATGTGCCAGATCTTGCCCGTCGGCTTGGGATACGAGCTCCGGCGCCAGATGCCCGGCGCGCTCGCCGAGTCGAACGTGGCCAGCGGCCGCCGCTGCAGCTGGCGGATGTACCAGTCGGTGTTGGCCAGCGAGAGGTTGAGGACGGTGACGTCCTGCCGGATGTGCTCCACCTCCTGCGCGTACCAGAGCGGGAAGGTGTCGTTGTCGCCCGCGGTGACGAGGATGCCGTACGGGTCGCAGGACTGGAGCATGTCGTAGGCGAAGTCGCGCGCCATCCACTCGCCCGCGCGCGAGGCCGCGATGTGGTTGCCGGCGAGCGGCACCAGCGCGACCGCGAGCACCGGCGTCGCCAGCATCCAGCGCCGGCCCTCCGCCGCCACCCGCTGCGCCAGCGCCCCCTGGATCCACTCCATCAGCGTCGCCAGCCCGATCGCGACCCAGATCCCCCACACCGCGAAGGAGCAGACGTAGAAGTAGTCGCGCTCCCTCACCTCGCGCGGGAGACTCGGCCGGTCCGGATACTGCGAGAAACCGTACTTGAAGTTCAGGTAGAAGATCAGGATCGGGACCAGCGTCAGGACCATCGCGGTCATCGCCAGCGCCGAGCGGCGATCCGCGCGCCAGTGGCGCCACGCTCCGAGCAGCCCGAGACCGCCGAACACCACCGCCAGCGCCTGCTGCACGCCGAGCGACCAGTCCTTCCCCCACTGCCAGCTGAAGTACTGCCACCACATCGCGAGCTGGGCGGAGAAGTCGGCCTGCCGCTCGCTCAGCGGGGGCTTGGCGTACTGCACCCGGTTGAGGACCGAGTCCAGCGACGCCCAGGTGGTCGGCTCGCCCTCGTTGATCGCCGGGAAGTGCGGCGCCCGCACCAGGAGGAAGAGCCAGAGGCTCACGCCGAGTGCGACGGCCACGGCGGCCCAGGCCAGGAACTTCGGGCTGAGGAAGACCTTCGGATCCGTGTACAGCACGTAGACCAGGACCGCGGGAATGACCAGCAGGCCCATCAGGTGGTTCGTGGCCGTCAGCGCGAGCAGGTAGACGATGAGCAGCAGGTGGTGGTCCCGGAGGCTCCCGGCGCTCTCGTCGCCCCACCGGACGACCAGCCAGAACACGAGCGCCATCGAGAAGAGGCTCACCGTGTAGACCTTCTCGTTGACCACCGACTGGTTCCACACGGTGAAGGCGGTCGCCGCGGTGACCGCGCCGGCCAGCGCCGCGAGGCGCCGCGGCCAGCGGGCCGGCACCACGGGCCGGAGAAAGCGCTCGGCGATCAGGAACCAGAACCCGGCCGAGCACGCGCTCATCGCCGCCGACATGAGGTTGATCCGCGCCGCGTAGCCGTGCAGCCACGGGATCAGGCCCCAGGTATGGGCGAGGATGACGAACAGCGGGTTCCCCGGCGGGTGGGGGATGCCGAGCACGTAGGCGGCGGCGATGTACTCGGGCGTGTCCCAGAACTGGGCGGTCGGGGCCAGCGTCAGGACGTAGAGCACGAGGATGCCCAGCGCCACGACACCGGCCATCAGATATGGAGGTCGCTCGTCAGTCTCGGTCATTGCCGTCGGGGGTTGGCGTCGTCCAGCGGGCGGAACTTAGCCTCGCCCCGGCTTGGGGCCAAGCTGGAACCTCCCGGCATGGACAGGTTATACTTTCGGCTCCCATGCGACACGGTCTCAGGTCCCGCGCCACAGCGCTCCTCCTCGCCGCCCTGTTCCTCGGCGGCGTGGGCGGCGCGTCGGACCTGGACGCCTTCCTCTTCCATAGAGTCGGCGCCGCGGTTGCGACCAACGCCGCGCATATCGAGACGGCCGGCAACCCAAACTGCCATACCGAGCGATGCGTCCTCGGCCTGCGGCTGGCCAACGGGCGCGTGGCACATACGCTGGCGGTGCCGGTCCGCTTCGCAGGCATTCCGCTCGTCGCCGTGGCCTCGCGGCCCGACGCGGCGCCGCACCGCTTCTTCCCCGGCCGGCATCGGCAGTCTCGCGCTCCACCCGCTTTCCTCGCGTAGCTAGTCGCTTCCCAGGCGTTCCATAGCCCGGCTCCCGTGCCCCGCGCCCGGAGCAGGGTGGGAGTACACAACGGCGACGTCGGAGGCCCGCAGGTGCGGGTCCCCGCGCGCACAGCGAGGAGATCGAGATGGGTCACGTTTGCTTCGGCCGGGCCCCCTGGGCGCTGGCCTTGTTCGCCGCGACAGCGCTGAGCCGGCCCGCTGCGGCCCAGGAGTCGCGCGCGACTGACAATTCCATGCCCGCGCCGCTGGTGCGCGCGCGCTTCCCGGACACCACCACCGCGGACACCACGCTCACGGCCGACGTGGCCGGCAAGGTGACCGACAGCACCACGGGGGGACCGCTGGCCAGCGCGGAAATCCTCATCAGGCGCACTGGACGCATCGTGGCCCGCGCGTCCACCGACGGGCTCGGGAGTTATCGGATCCACGGCATCCGGGCCGGCCGCTATACGGTCGAGGCGCGCTTCGTCGGTTTCAAGCCCGACTCCACGCGCATCGCGATCCGCGGGACGGAGGATGTCCTGGACGCGTCGTTCCACATGGTGCCCGCCACGATCGAGCTGAGCGCCATCGAGGTCGCGGCCACGCCACTCGCCGTTGACACCCGCACCGGCGATCAGGTCTTCAAGGAGGACGAGTTCCAGGGCAGCCCGACCCTCACGACGTCGCAGATCGTGCAGCAGGCCATCGCCGGCGCCGCGCGGGCCCCTACCGGCGAGGTGCACATCCGGGGGCAGCACGCCGAATACACCTACTACATCGACGGCGTGCCGGTGCCGCCGGGCATCTCCGGCAGCCTCAACGAGCTGTTCGATCCCACCATCGCGGACCAGATCAACTTCCAGACCGGCAGCTGGGACGCCGAGTACGGCGGCCGGAATGTGGCCGTCATCAACGTGACGACCAGGATCCCCTCCGGCGGCTTCCACGCGAGCGCATCAAGCTATGCGGGCAACTACGGCGCCGACGGCCAGACGATCACCGCCAGCACTAACACCGGCAAGCTGGGCTTCTTCTTCTCCGGGACCCGGACCGAGACCGACTTGCGGCGGGAGCCGGTGGCAGCCCTCGGCGACACGAATGCCTCGGGCGAGATCACCCACGTCACGGGCTTCAAGAACTACAGCAACTACGGCCAGGACGCCTACTTCTTCGGGAAGATGCAATACTCGGCGAGCGACCACGACGTGGTGAGCCTCGACGGCAGCTGGTCGCGCAGCCACTTCCAGACGCCGTTCGACTCCGCCGCGGGCATCATCCACGACTGGCAGCAGGACATCAACGACTTCCTGACCCTCGGTTGGCAGCACTCGAACATGCGCACCGCGGATCAGGGCACTGAGCTGTTCGCGTCCGCGTACTACCGTCACGGCAGCCTGGCCTACACGCCCGGGGCGCAGGACCAGCCCAGCTTCACCTTCGCGCCGGATACGACGCTCTACAACATCAGCGAGAACCGGAGCTTCGACCTGTATGGGGTCAAGCTGGACTACACGATTCACGTTTCCGAGCCGCTGACACTCAAGTTCGGGACGCTGTCGTCGGTGACCCGCGGGAACGAGAACTTCCTGGCGTTCAACGCGACCACCCCGAACGGTCCCACCTCCGCCTCGCCGCTCAACGGCAGCGATATCGGCGTGTACGGGGAGACCGTGATCCAACCCGTGGACCAGTGGCAGCTCCGGCTCGGGCTGCGCTACGACTCGCACTACTACCCGACCTCCGCGACCGATCACGCCACCGCCGACCAGCTCAGCCCGCGCATCCGGCTGAGCTGGTTCCCCGACCCGGCCACCACGATGTGGGTGTACTACGGCCGGCAGTTCATCCCGACCAACATCGAGGACCTGCGCGCCATCACCAGCGCCTCCCAGGGCGGCGTCGTCAGCTCGCCCACGCTGCCCGAGCGCGACGACTTCTACGAGGTCGGCATCACGCACCGGTTCCCTATGGGCCTCGTGCTGAAGCTGTCCGGCTACCACAAGAAGAGCAGCCCGGGGACCGACGACACGCAGGTACCGGGCACGGCGATCACGACCGACGTGAACATCGAGCAGATCCGCGTGACCGGCATCGAGGGCGTGGTGGAGTTGCGGCCCGCCGGCCCGCTGAGCGGGTTCCTGAACATCGCCCTCGCGCACGCCTACGGCTACGGCGCGGTCACCGGCGGCTTCTTCACCGCGACGCCGCCCGGCCAGCCGTTCGACCTGGACCACGACCAGCGCCTCTCGGCCACGGTCGGGCTGACCTACAGCGAGAAGGCGTTGCTGGTCACGGCCACGGGCATCTATGGATCGGGGCTGAACGGAGGCCTGGTGCCCAACAGTCCCAGCCTGCCGAACTACGACCCCACCCTGCCGGCGACACCGGTTCTGGGCACCGGGTTGTTCGACTTCGACACCCCGTTCCACGTCAGCCCCAGCTTCATCGTGAACGGCAGCGCCGGCTACACCTTCCTCGTCGGCGACGTGGAGGTCCGGCCGCAGTTCTTCGTGGACAACCTCTTCAACCTGCAATACCTGCTGAAGGGCGCGTTCTTCGCCGGCGCCCAGGTCGGCAAGCCACGCACATTCCAATTCCGAGTGAACGTGGGCGTGTGAGCCCGTAACTTTTCGGGGGGATCCGCAGTCCCATGGATGTCCCCGGGGAGGCAGAGTGACGTTCGAACACAGGATGATGGCGATGCCGATTCGCCTAGCCGCCACCGGCGCGCTCGTCTGCGCCGTTGCCTGGGCGCCGCACGTGCTCCGCGCCCAGAACCCGCCCGCCGGCCAGGGCCAGCCGGTCCGGGACTGGGAGCCGCGGGGATTCGACTTCACGCCGGACGGCGTGTGGCGGAAGAAGGCGCGGGCCGTGGCCCAGGCCCGCGCCGACGCCATGGCGCGCGGCGACTTCGCCTCCCTCAACCGCCACCTGAGCTTCCAGAGCCTCGGCGCCCCGCTGCGCACCACGATGGCGGTGACGGACACGCTGCGCGTCCCGGTGCTGCTGGTCCGGTTCAAGGACACCGACACCACGACCCTGTACGCGCCCGCCAGCTACGACAGCGTGCTGCTCGGGACGACGCCGCCCTATGGCCGACCCTATACGGTGCGGACCTTTTACTCGGAGATGTCGCACGGCCTCATGACCGTGAAGGGCGTGATCATCGGGTGGATCACGCTCGACTCGGCGAACGCCTGGTACGCCGGTTCGGGGACCTGCGATGGGCTGGGCGTCTGCGGGCACGTTGCGCAGTTGATCTACCGGGCCGTGATGCACGCCGACTCGACCGGGATCGACTGGGGCCAGTTCGACAACGACGGGCCGGACGGCATCCCGAATTCGGGTGACGACGACGGCGTCGTGGACCTGGTCTGGCTGATTCATCCCAAGCCCGGGGCCGAATGCAACGTCAATGGCGATATCTGGTCCCATCGGTGGTACTACAGCGCCTGGCCCAACGGCACCGGGACACCCATTGTGACCAGCTCCAACCGGTTCGGCGGCGGCAAGATCGTGGTGGACAACTACACGATCCAGAGCGGGGTCGGAGGCGTCACGGGCTGCGATCCGCGCTACATCATGGCGCCCGGGACCATCGGCCATGAGACAGGCCACGGCCTGGCGCTCCCGGACCTCTACGACACGAGCCTGAGAACCGAAGGCATCGGGGAGTGGGGATTGATGGGGTCGGGCAACTGGTCGCAGCCGTTCAGCCCTTCGCACATGGAGGCGTTCTCCCTGGCGCGGCTGGGATGGATCACCGTGCTGCCCCTCACCACGTCGGGCACGTACCAGATGGGGCCGATCGAGACGAGCGACACGGCATTCCTCGTGCGGCCGACCGTGCCGAACCCACGCGGCGAGTACTTCATGCTCGAGAACCGCCAGGCGCTGCTGGCGGACACCGCGATGATCGCCAAGCACGGGGGCGGCGGGCTCCTCATCTGGCACGTGGATTCGTCGCAGTACGCCCAGGAGACGCTGCCGTTCAACTACGTGAACAACGGGCCCATCCACGGAGTCGCGTTGATGGAGGCGGCGGGCGACACCGGCCTCAATTGCGTCTATCCCTCTCCCTGCAATGACCGGGGCGACGCGGGCGATCCGTATCCGGGCTCTTCCAACAACACGGTGTTCGGCCCGCTCTCCCATCCGTCGCCGAAGATGAACAGCAACGGCAGCTTCGCCGGATTCACGGTGGACTCGATCCGGCAGTTGGCGCCCAACGGCGCGATGGCGTTCCGGCTCTCCGTCGGAGCCCTGACGGTGGTGGACGCCTCGGACACGACGGCGCTGGTAAGCGTGGACGGGACGCCGGTCGGCGTGTACCGGAGCGTGTTGACGGCGGGCTCGACGCATGCGATCGCGATCGACTCCTCGCAGCTCACCGGAGACGGGAGGACGTTGTACGAGTACGTGTCGTGGTCCGACGGCGGCGCGCGCTCCCACACCATCACCGCCTCGGCGACCGGCGCGACGTACGTGGCGCAGGTGGCTGTTCAGTACCGGGCCAACGTCGCGGTCGCCGGAGGCGGCACGGTCAGCGCGAACCGCACGATCGACGCGACCAACGGCACCTTTTTCAGCGCCGGCGACAGCCTGACGCTCACCGCCACGCCCGCCGCCGGCCAGAGCTTCCTCGGCTGGTCGGGCGACACGACGGCGGGCGGTGCGGCACTCAAGCTCAGGATGACGCGGCCGTTCGCCGTGACGGCCACGTTCGCCGCGCCGACCGACGTGGTGAACCAGCTCCTGAACGGGTCTTCGCCCATCACCGCAGCCGCGCTCCAGCTCCTCGATCAGCTCGGCAACCACAACGGGCGCTTCGACATCGGCGATCTGGTGGCGTGGCTCGACCGGAACCCGGCGTTGGCGACGTCGCCCGCGGTCCTCAAGCTCCTGCGGGAGATTCATCGATGAGATGCGCTCTGGGTGTGCTTGCGCTCGCGGCCGCGGCGGTATTCGGCTGCACGGGCGACCAGGGACCGGTCGCCGGCGAGCTCTCGGTGCGGCTCGCGACGCCCCGGAACACCGACCGCGCCATCCTGTTCCGCGTGGTCGGCCTGCAGCACGGCGTGACGGCCGGAACGGGGAGTGCAT
Source organism: uncultured Gemmatimonadales bacterium (assembly GCA_963835535.1). Classification (GTDB taxonomy): domain Bacteria; phylum Gemmatimonadota; class Gemmatimonadetes; order Gemmatimonadales; family JACORV01; genus Fen-1245. The sequence goes on along the minus strand of CAWIFL010000005.1, from coordinate 457,646 downwards.
ACCGGGTGCTCTCCGACACATCCGCGGCCGGGGATACGTCGTGGATCGCTGTGATCACCCCCCAGGGCACGGGCCTCGCCGCCGGCGAGATCGCGCGCCTCGCAGTGGCCGATGTCGGCAAAGCCGGGGATTACCGGATCGTCGTATCGGACGTCGCGGCCGCCGACTATTCCGTGGGCGACACCTCGGGCGTCTCCCTTTCCGTGGTCCGGCCATAGGCCCCCGCGCGACGACGGTCGCGCCATGAGCCGGCCCGAGAGCCGGGGCGGAACTTTGACCGCCACGCGGGTATCTTTCCGGTTCGATGCGAAACGCGCTGCGAACCCGTGCGGTCGCCGCTCTCCTCGCCGCGCTGTTCTTCGGCGGGGCTGGTGGCGCGTCGGACCTCGACGCATTCCTGTTTCACCGAGCCGGCGCATCGGTCGCAGGCGGCGTCTCACACATCGAGACCGCCGCTAATGCCGCCTGCCATGCCGAGCGCTGCCTCCTCGCCCTCCGCATTGCCAGCGGCCGTGTCGCAAATGTCCTTCGGGTGCCGGTCCGCTTCGAGGGCATTCCGCAGTACGAAGCGGGGACGCCGCCCGCGGCGCCGCCGCGCAGCCTCGCTGCGACTTTCCAGCCACAGCCTCGCGCCCCTCCCGCCTCCATCGCCTGAGTTGGCTCATCCGTAGTTAGATGTAAACCGGTCAGCGCGGTTTGCCCGCGCGTCCGGGGGCGGTGGGGGGCGGTGGAAGGAACCATCGGGAGGCAAGCTTGAAGTGGAGAGCGATCACGCTCGCCCTGGCGGCAGCAGCGGCGGCCGTTAGACCCGTCACCGCGCAGGGTCCCGCTGAGCCGCTGCGGCTCACGCGGCGGCAGGCGGTGGACACGGCGCTGGCGCACAACCCGCAGCTGGCGGTGGCGCGCGCGCAGGTGGACGAGGCACGCGCCCGCGTCACCGAGGCGACCGCCTTCCCCGACCCGACGATCGCCGCCGACGTGATAGGTCAGCCGGGCCTTGCGCGGCCCGGGGCCAACACCGGGCACGACATCGGCGTCGGGCTCTCGGTGCCCTTCCCGACCAAGTTCCTGCTGCGAAACACGGTGAGCGGCGCCGACGTCCATACGGCGGAGTTCGCGTACCTGCAGCTCCAGCAGCAGACCGCATCCCAGACCGCGCAGGCGTACGACGCACTCCTGGTGGCCGTCCGGCACCACGACGATTTCGTGGAGGCGCGGCGCCTGGCGCAGGAGTTCCTCGACAAGACGCAGGCGCGCTACAGCGGCGGCACCGTGGCGGGGCTCGACGTGATCAAGGCGCGGGTGGGCGTCGCGCAGGCCGACAACGACCTGATCGCCAACGAGCGCGACGTCGCCAACGCCCGGGCCGCGCTGAACCGGCAGATGGGCCGGTTGCTCGGCGCGCTGCTCGAGACGGCGGACACGCTCGAGGTCCCGCCGCCCCTGCCGGACCTGGCGGTCCTGGAAGACACGGCCCAGGCGCTGCGCCCGGAACTCAAGGGACTGGCCAGCCAGCAGCACGGCGCGTCCGCCGCGACGACGCTCGCGAAGTCGTTCTGGCTGCCGGACCTGAGCTTCAACTTCACGCAGAACTCGATCCTGGGGAGCCCGGCGACGTACACGTCGGCCGTCGGCCTCTCCTTCCCGCTCTTCTTCTGGAACCACACGCGCGGCGAGGTCTCGGAAGCCGCGCACCACGAGCAGGAGCTGTCGGCCTCGTACCGCGACCTCACGGCGCAGGTGGACCAGGACGTCCGCACGACCTACGCGGCGGCGGAGACGGCGCTGCGCCAGGCGCTGTTCCTCAGGGACCAGCTCCTGCCCGAGGCGAAGCGCGCCTACGACATCGCCCTGTCCAGCTACGGCCTGGGCGGAGCGTCGGCGCTGGACGTGCTGGATGCGCGCAGCACCCTGCTCGACGCGGAGAGCCAGTATGCAGATGCGCTTGGAGCCGCCAACGACGCGCGCGCCGATCTGGAGCGCGCGATCGGACGCCGGCTCGACACGATCCCGGCCGGAGGTGCAGGTGAGCACTAGACTGGCGCCCCTGGCCCTGCTCCTCGGAGCCGCCCTCGTCGCCGCCGCCTGCAGCCGGGCCGACGGCGAGAAGAGCGACCCCACACGGGCCGCCTTCGGCCTGACCGCCGCTCAGCGCGCCCGCATCCACGTCGCGGCGGCCCAGTCCGACACCTTCTCCCCCACCGTCGAGGTCACGGGCACGGTCGCGTTCGACGGCAACACGAGTACGCAGGTGCTCGCGCCGATCTCGGGGCCCGTCGTCCGGCTCCTGGTCGAGTTGGGGGATCACGTCACCAGCGGGCAGGCGATCGCGATCGTGTCCTCGCCCGACTTCGCTTCCGACGTCGCCTCTTATCGCAAGGCGGTCGCCGCCGCCGTCAACGCGCGCCACATCGCGGACCTGGACGAGCAGCTGTGGAAGAACGACGCCATCGCCCGGCGCGACCTCGAGCAGGCGCAGACCGACGCCGCGCAGGCCGAGGCCGACCGCGACGCCGCGCTGGAGCAGCTCAGGGCGATCGGCGTGGACACCGCCAGCATCGGCGCGGTCCAGCAGGGCCGCGCCGTCCAGGCCCCGCAGGGGGTGGTGCGCGCGCCGATCGCCGGCGTCGTGGTCGAGCGGCTGATCACCGCGGGACAGCTCCTGCAGGCGGGCACGACCCCGTGCTTCACCATCGCCGACCTCTCGACCGTGTGGGTCATGGGGAACGTCTTCGAGTCGGACCTGCCGAACGTGTCCGTCGGTGATCCGGCCGAGATCCAGCCGACCGTGGGGAGCGAGACGTTCACCGGCACGGTCAACTTCGTGGGAGCCCTGGTGGACCCGCAGACGCGGGCCACGGCCGTGCGGATCGTGGCGCGGAACCGCGCCGACTTCCTGAAGCGCGACATGTACGTGCGGGTCGCGATCCACTCCCGCCACCCGCGCCGCGGGCTCCTGGTGCCGGTCTCGGCGGTGCTGCGCGACGCCGAGAACCTGCCGTTCATCTTCCTCGCCGCGCCGGACAGCTCGTTCGCGCGCCGGCCGGTCACGCTCGGCTCGCGCGTCGGCGACCGGTTCGAGATCGTCTCCGGCCTCGCCGCCGGTGACCACATCATCGTCGAGGGCGGCCTGTTCCTGCAGTTCGCCGAAAGCCAGTGACGGGGACGGAGCAGACCCCCGAGACGGAGACGTCCGGCCGCTCGTTCGTGCACCGCATCGTCGAGGCGGCGCTGCGGCAGCGGTTCCTGGTCTTCCTCTTCTCGGCGCTCCTGGTGGGGGTCGGCTTCTGGTCGTTCTCGCGCCTGCCGGTGGACGCGTATCCCGACCTGTCGCCGCCGATGGTGGAGATCATCACCCAGTGGCCGGGCCACGCGGCGGAAGAGGTCGAGCGCCTGATCACGGTGCCGCTCGAGGTCGAGATGAACGGCCTGCCGCGGCTCAGGATCATCCGCTCCATCTCCCTGTACGGCCTCTCGGACATCCGCCTCACCTTCACCGACGGCACCGACAACTACTTCGCGCGTCAGCAGGCGTTCGAGCGGATGCCCGACGCCCAGCTCCCCGACGGCGTCAGCCCCTCCATCGCCCCGCTCTTCTCCCCCTCGGGCCTGGTGTACCGCTACGTGCTCGACAGCCCCGACCGCTCGGCCACGGATCTCAAGATCCTCAACGACTGGGTGATCATCCGGCAATACCTGTCGGTCCCCGGCGTGGCCGACGTGGCGGCATTGGGCGGGGAGACGATGCAGTACCAGGTGCTTCTCGACCCCGTCCGGCTGGCCGGCGCGGGCCTCGGCGTCTCGGACGTCATGAACGCGCTGGCGGCGAACAACGGCAACGCGGGGGGCGGCTTCTACTCGGAGGGTGGCCAGTTCTACTACGTCCGCGGCCTCGGCCGGGTCGTCACCACCGACGACATCGGCAACGTGGTGCTCGCGATGCGGAACGGGACGCCGATCCTGGTCAAGGACGTGGGCGAAGTGGTGATGGGCCACGCGCCGCGGCTCGGCCAGTTCGGCTTCAACGATCGGGACGAGGCCGTCGAAGGCGTCATCCTGATGCGCAAGGGCGACCAGGCGCAGACGGTGCTGAAGGGCGTGGAGGCGAAGACGCGGGAGCTGAACAGCTCCATCCTCCCCAAGGACGTGAAGGTCCACACCTACTACGACCGGAGCGACCTGGTCTCGCTCACCACGCGCACGGTCGAGGACAACCTGCTGCGCGGGATCATCCTGGTCGTGGCGGTGCTGGTCTTCTTCCTCTACGACGTGCGGAGCGGGCTCATCGTCGCGGTGGCCATTCCGCTCTCGCTGCTGTTCGCGTTCATCTGCCTCGACCTCAGGCACATCCCGGCCAACCTGCTCTCGATCGGCGCCATCGACTTCGGGATCCTGGTGGACGGATCGGTGGTGATGGTGGAGAACATCCACCGACAGCTCGCCCTGCGGCACGGCACTCAGTACCGCATCGGCGAGGTCATCGCCGCGGCGGCCGCCGAGGTGGACCGGCCGATCTTCTACGCGGTGGCCGTGATCGTCGCGGGGTTCCTCCCGATCTACGTGCTGAGCGGACCGTCCGGCTCCCTGTTCAAGCCGATGGCCGACACGATGATCTACGCCCTGGTCGGGGCGCTGTTCCTGACGCTCACGCTGCTGCCGGTCCTGACGGCCGTGGTGCTGCGGCACGGCGTGCGGGAGCGGCGCAATCCCGTGTTCGAGCAGATCAAGGAATGGTACGCGCGCGATCTCGCCTGGTGCCTGGAGCGGCCGAAGCTCACGGTCGCCGTCTCCACCGGGATCTTCGCCGCCTCGCTGCTCCTGATCCCCGGCATCGGCGCGGAGTTCATGCCGCATCTCGACGAAGGCGCGATCTGGATCCGCGCCACGATGCCGTACTCCATCTCCTTCGAGGAGTCGCGGAAGCTCTCGCCGCAGGTCCGGGCGATCCTGCGCACCTTCCCCGAGGTGACCGACGTGGCGAACGAGCACGCCCGGGACGACGGCGGGACCGATCCCACGGGCTTCTTCAACGACGAGTTCTACGTCGGCCTGAAGCCGTATCGCGAGTGGCACTGGGGCCGCCGGACCAAGGCCGAGCTGATCGCGGACATCGACAAGAAGCTGAAGGCCTTCCCGGGGATCATCTTCAACTACACCCAGCCCGCCGAGGACGCAGTGGACGAGGCCGAGACGGGCCTCAAGAGCGCGCTGGACGTGAAGGTGTTCGGCCCGGATCTCCAGGTGCTCGAGGACCAGGGGCTCCGGATCAAGCACGTCCTGGAGAAGGTCCGCGGCATCACCGAGCTGACGCTCGTCCAGGAGCTGGGCCAGCCCAGCCTCACCGTCACCCCCGACCGCGCGCGCATCGCCCGCTACGGCATCAACGTCGCCGACATCAACGGCCTGATCGAGGCGGCGGTCGGCGGGAGCGCCGCCACGCAGGTCGTGCAGGGCGAGCGAACGTTCGACCTGGTGGTGCGGCTCGAGCCCAAGTACCGCGAGACGCCGGAGGCGATCGGCGACATCCTCGTGCCCACGCCCGGCGGCCAGCAGGTGCCGCTCAAGGACCTGGCGGAGATCCAGGTGGCCAACGGCGCCTCGTTCATCTACCGCCAGAACAACGAGCGCTTCATCGGGATCCAGTACTCGGTGGAGGGGCGCGACCTGGCGGGCGCGGTGCAGGACGCCCAGCGCCAGGTGGCCGCGGCCGTGCACGTGCCGCAGGGCTACCACGTCGCCTGGGGCGGCGAGTACCAGGACTACACGGCGTCGCGGCGCCAGTTGCAGCTCATCGTGCCGCTGACGCTGTTCCTCATCTTCCTGCTGCTGTTCGCGCTCTACAGCAACTTCAAGTTCCCGATCATCACGGTGGCGGGCGTCGTGCTCTCGGCCCCGGTCGGCGGACTGGTGGCGCTCTACTTGACGGGCACGCCCTTCTCCGTGTCGTCGGGAATCGGGTTCCTCGCGCTGTTCGGCGTCTCCGTGCAGACGGCCGTCGTCTACATCTCCTACGCCAACGAGCTGCGTGCCGGCGGCATGGGGATCGCCGAGGCCACACACGAGGCCGCGCTGCTGCGGCTCCGGCCGATCATGATGACGGCGCTGGTGGCGGCCTTGGGGCTCCTGCCTGCCGCGCTCTCGAGCGGCGTCGGCTCCGATTCGCAGAAGCCGTTCGCCCTGGTGATCGTGGGCGGCCTCTTCTCGCGCCTCCTGATCAGCGTGCTCCTGATGCCGGCGCTCTACCAGCTCGTGGCGCGGCCGGGCGACCGGCTGGAGGTCTGAAGTCGCGACCCGAGCCCGCGCGTCGCGGCCACACGCCCTTTTCTATGATTGTCGGATGACCGGTCCCGTGGAGGCTCCATGAGCACCCGTGCGCTCGAATACGGCAAGGCCCTCGCTGCGGCCGCCGCGATCCTGCTCGCCACCTGCAAGGGCTCGACGGAGCCGGCGGCCGTCGCGACGAAGATCACGGTGTCCCCGGGCACGGCGACGATGACGGCGGTCGGCTTCACGCAGCAGTTCGACGCCCTGGTGCTCGATCAGCGGGGCGACACGATGAAGACCGCCATCGTCACCTGGTCCTCCAGCGCGACCGGCGTGATCGCCGTCAACTCGACCGGCCTCGCCACGGCGGTGGCGAACGGCATCGCCCAGGTCATCGCGACCAGCGGGAACGCAACGGGCCAGGCGACGGTCACCATGGCACAGACCGTCGCGCAGATCACCAAGAACTCCGGCGACGCTCAGTCCGGCACGATCGGCCAGACGCTCGCCAGCCCCGTGGTGGTCCAGCTCGGCGACGCTACCGGGCATCCCATGCCGGGCGCCACCGTCTCGTTCACGGCGACCACGGGCTCGGGATCGGTGACTCCGACCGGCACGACGACGAACGCCAGCGGGCAGGCGCAGGCTACCTGGACCCTCGGCACCATCTCCGGAGTGAGCCGCGACACCCTGGTCGCTCAAGCCGGTGCCAACACCGTCCGCTTCACCGCGTCGGTGAGCCCCGGCCCGGCCACGCAGGTGGCCAAGACGGCGGGTGACAACCAGAAGACCCTGGCGGGCTCCGCGGTCGCGGTGCCGCCCGCCGTGGCCGTCCGGGACCAGTACGGCAACGGCATTGCGGGCGTCCAGGTGGCCTTCGCGGTGGCCTCGGGCGGCGGGAGCGCCACCGGTACGAGCCAGACCACCAACGCGAGCGGCACCGCCGCCGTCGGGAGCTGGACGGTCGGAGCGTCCGCCGGGATCAACACCCTGACGGCCACGGCGGCGCTCTCGGGACTGGCGGGCAATCCCGCCGCGTTCACCGACACGGCCTGGGTGCCGGGCGCCCCGGCAAGCGTGGTCGCCTACGCGGGCACCAACGACCAGCCCGGCCTCGTAGGATATGCCGTCAACGTTCGGCCCGCGGTCGTGGTGACGGACGCTTCGAACAATCCCGTCCCGAACGCGGTGGTCACCTTCGCCGTCGCGTCCGGGGGCGGGAGCGCCACGCGCCTGGTGGACACGACGAACGCCGCCGGCCTCGCACAGGTCGGGTCGTGGACCCTGGGAGCGTCGCCTGGAGTCAACACCATGACGGCGAGCGTCGCCGCCCTGCCAACCACGACCTTCGCGGACACCGGTGCCGCGGGGCAGTTCACGATCCAGATAAGGTTCTACGGCCCCGCACCCACTCCGACCGAGCAGGCTGCGTTCGATTCCGCCGCGGCCAAGTGGCAGCGAATCATCTACCGTCACTTCGGCCTTCCGGAGACGGTCACCGACTCGGCCGGCGACTGCGGAGCCGGAGAGCCGGCGCTGACCAACCAGACCATCAGCGACGTCCTGATCTTCGCGTCGTTCGATTCCATCGACGGCCCCGGCAGGACTCTGGCGGAGTCCTCTCCCTGCTTCGTGACCACGGGCACGGGCCCCGGCTCGGGACTGCCCGTAGTCGGCGTGATGCTGTTCGACAGCGCCGACGTCGGGTCGCTCATAACGAGCGGCCAGCTCACCGCCGTCGTCACGCACGAGATGGGCCACGTGCTCGGGTTCGGAACGCTGTGGGACCTGATCAATTGGACGGGCGCAAACTGGCCGCCGGTCAACTGCCTCCAGCTGCCGTCCTCGCTGCCGAGCCCGCTCGCGGACACGTACTTCTCGTGCGCCGGCGGGACGACGTTCGCCCAGGCCGAGTTCGACTCGCTGGGCGGCACCAGCTACACCGGGGCGGGCCAGCCGTACGGGAGCCCGCTCCACGCTCCCCCGTTGGAGAACTGCGCCAATTCGCCGTACACCTATCCCACCTGCGGCGCGGGGACGGTGAACAGCCACTGGCGGGAGACCGTCTTCGGCAACGAGTTGATGGTCGGGTTCCTGCCGACGAATCCGCAACTGAGCGTGGTGACCGTGGGGACCATGCAGGACCTCGGCTACACCGTCAACTACGCCGGCGCCGACCCGTACACCAACGTCTTCAAGGCCCCGCCGGCCGTCGGAGGGACGCGGATCTTCCTGGGGGACGACATCCACCACGGCCCGCTGTACGCGATCGACCGGAGCGGCCGGATCCGGCTGGTGCGCCGGCGCCAGTAGCCCGCCGTGCGATGCCGGCGCCGGGGCGCCGATCTCCGCTCCGGCAACCGGCTGGAGGTGTGACAAGGCGGCGGGCACGGGGGCACAGGGGCACGGGCGCACGGGAGTGAACCGGAGTCAGCTTCCCCGCGGTCGTACGACGATGTAACCCATTGCACCGCAATGGTATTCCGAGTAATGTTGTCCCGCTTTCCCCTTCTCCTTACATCGGATACCCGCGGCATGGCCAGAAAGCCACCACGTCGTTCGCGTGGGCGAGCGCGCATCGCCGGCGTGACGGCACGGCGCCAGTCCGCGTTGCTGCGCCTCTCGGCGGGGATCGCGGCGGCGGTCGACGAGGATGCGGTGTGCGCGGCGGTCGTGAACGGCCTGCGTGACGAGGCGCTGGGATACGACTTCCTCGGGGTCTTCCTGCTCGACCCTGCCACCGGCGACCGGGTGCTGCACGCGAGCGCGGGTTGGGCCGGAGTCTCCGCGGCGATGCGGCTCCCGCCGGGCCACGGCCTGAGCGAGCGGCCGCTGCTGGACGGGCAGCTGCATTACACCGCCGAGGTCACGCGCGACGCGCACTACCTGCCGGCCCTGAACAGCGGCTCGGAGGTGGACGTGCCGCTCCTGATCGAGGGCGCGCCGGCGGGCGTGCTGGTGGTGGAGAGCACGGAGCCCAAGGCGTTCGGGACGCACGATTTCGAGATCCTCACCGCGGCGGCGAACCAGGCGAGCATCGCGATCGCGCGCGCGCGGCTGCTGGAGAGCCGGACGCGGCTGCTCGAGGACGAGCGCCGCCGCGCCGACGAGCAGCAGGCGCTGCTCGACACGCTGACCGATCTCTCGGCCGAGCTGGAGTTGTCGAAGCTCTTCCAGGCGGTGCTGGAGCGCGCCGCGGCGCTGCTCGGCGTGGCGGCGGGCGAGCTGGCCATCTTCGACGAGGCTCGGCAGCAGCTCGTCGTCATCGCCAACCACAACACCGGCACGGTGTCCACCGGCACGCGGCTGGCCGTGGGCGAAGGGGCGATGGGGCACGTCGCGCAGACGCTGGAGCCGCTGATCATCCCCGATTACCACACCTGGGCCGGCCGCTCGGCGCAGTACGCGCAGGTGGACGCCTGCGCGGTCGCCGTGGTGCCGCTCTTGATCCGGGGCCGGCTGGTCGGCGCCCTGAGCATGTGGCACACCGATCCGCGCCGGCAGTTCGGCCCCGGCGACCTCAGGCTGATCAACCTGTTCGCTCCGCAGGCGGCCATCGCGATCGAGAACGCCAGGCTCTACAGCGAGGCGCAGCACCAGCGGCATTACTTCGAGGAGCTGGTCAAGAACAGCCCGGTGGCGATCGTCGCGCTGGACAACGACCACAACATCGTCTCGTGCAATCCGGCCTTCGAGAAGATGTTCGGGTACGCCGAACAGGAGGTGGTGCACCGGAACCTCGACGAGCTGATCACGACCGAGGCGATGCGCCGCGAGGCGGTGGGCTACACCACGCAGGCGCTGCACCACCGGCCGGTGAAGGCGCTCCGGCAGCGCCGCCGCAAGGACGGCTCGCTGGTGGACGTCGAGGTGCTCGCGGTGCCGGTGGTCGTGGGCGGCGAGCCCGTGGGGCTGATGGGCCTCTACCACGACGTCACGGAGCTGCTCGAGGCCCGCCGGGACGCGGAGGCGGCCAACCGCGCCAAGAGCCAGTTCCTGGCGTCGATGAGCCACGAGCTGCGCACGCCGCTCAACGCCATCATCGGCTACAGCGAGATGCTGGAGGAGGAGGCGGCGGAGTCGGGTCAGGAGACCTTCGTCCCCGACCTGCAGAAGATCCGCTCCGCGGGCCGGCATCTGCTGTCGCTCATCAACGACATCCTCGACCTCTCGAAGATCGAGGCCGGGAAGCTCGAGCTGTACCTGGAGGGTTTCGACGTCCTCGCGACGATCGAGGAGGTCGCGACGACGGTGGCGCCGCTGGTCGAGAAGAACGCCAACCGCCTTCAGCTGCGCTGCCCGGCGGATCTCGGCACGATGCACGCGGACCTCACGCGGACCCGCCAGGTGCTGCTCAACCTGCTCTCGAACGCCTGCAAATTCACGAAGCAGGGCACGATCACGCTGTCGGCCGAGCGCGAGCGCGCAGCGCAGGGCGCGGGCGACCGGCTCGTCTTCCGCGTGACCGACTCGGGGATCGGGATGAGCGCGGAGCAGATCGGCAGGCTGTTCGAGGCGTTCTCGCAGGCCGACGCGAGCACCGCGCGCAACTACGGCGGCACCGGCCTGGGGCTCGCGATCACGCGCCGCTTCTGCCGGATGATGGGCGGCGACGTGACGGTGGAGAGCACGCCGGGCCGGGGCTCGACGTTCACGGTCCGGCTCCCGGCGCGGGTGACCGAGCCGCGGCGTGAGGTCCCGGCCGAGGCTCCCGCGCCCCCGGAGAACACCGCGGCAGCGGGCGCCGGCACCGTGCTGGTGATCGACGACGATCCCTCAGCGCGGGTCCTGATGCGCCGCTTCCTCGGCCGCGAGGGGTTCCGGGTCGAGGAGGCGCCGGACGGCGAGACGGGGCTGGCGCTGGCGAAGGAGAAGCGGCCCGACGTCATCACGCTCGACGTGCTGATGCCCGGGATGGACGGCTACGCCGTCCTGGCGGCGCTGAAGGCCGACCCGGACCTCGCGGCCATTCCGGTCATCCTCGCCACGGTCGTGGACGAGGAACGCCTCGGCTTCGCGCTCGGCGCCTCGGAATACCTGATGAAGCCGATCGACCGCGAACGGCTCGCGGAGGTGCTCCGGAAGTACAAGAGCCCGGATGCGCTGGTGCGCGAGGTGCGCGGCCTGGTGGTGGCGCGGGGACCGGCCGCGTGAGGGCCGGCAGTGACCGGTCGAAGCGGGGCGCCAGGGCGCCGGCGCGGAAGCGGAAGACCGGCGACCCGGCGCGGCGGCAGGCCGCCCTCCTCCGGCTCACGACCGCGATCACCGCCGCCGAGAGCGAGCTGGAGGTGTGCCGGGCGGTCGCCACCGGCCTCCAGGACGCCGCACTGGGCTACGACTTCGTCGCGCTGCTCCTGGTGGACGAGCGCACCGGCGACCGCGTGCTCGCCGCCACGTCCGGCAAGGCGAAGCTCCCGCCCGACCTCCGCGTCCGGCCCGGGGAGGGGTTGAGCGAGCGGCCCCTGTTGGACGGGCGGCTGCATTACACCGCCGAAGTCACCCGCGACACGCGCTACCTCCCGACCCGGAACACGGGCTCCGAGGTGGACGTCCCGCTGCTGATCAACCAGAAGCTGGTCGGCGTCCTGGTGGTGGAGAGCAACCACGCGAACGCGTTCGCCCCCGACGATCTCGAGATCCTCACCGCCGCCGCCAACCAGGCCGGCATCGCCATCGGCCGCGCCCGGCTGCTGGCGGCCGAGCGCCAGCGGGCCAACGAGCAGGAAGCGCTGCGCGCGACGATCGCCGACCTCTCGGCGGAGCTCGAGCTGTCCACCCTTCTCCAGGCGGTCCTCGAGCGCGCCGTCGCGCTGCTGGGCGTGAGCCACGGCGAGCTGGCGAGCTACGACGCGGCCAGGCAGGAGCTGGAGATCGTCGCGAGCCACAACGTCGGGAAGCGGGACACGACGGGCACGCGCATGGCCGTCGGCGAGGGCGCGATGGGTCACGTGGCCCGGACCCTCGAGCCGCTCAACATCGCCGACTACCGGGTCTGGTCCGGGCAGTCGCGCCAGTACGCGCAGGTCGAGTTCCACGCGGTCCTCGTGGTGCCGCTGCTGGTGGGCGGCCGGCTGCTCGGGGCCATCGCGATCATGGACAAGGATCCGGCGCGCCAGTTCGGCGACGCCGACCAGCGGCTCCTCGAGCTGTTCGCCTCGCAGGCGGCCATCGCGGTGGAGAACGCGCGGCTGTTCACGGCGGGCCGCCACCAGACGCAGTACTTCGAGGACCTGGTCCAGAACAGCCCGGTGGCGATCGTGACCCTCGACCTGAGCCACAAGGTCGTCTCGTGCAATCCGGCGTTCGAGCAGATGTACGGCTACGCCAGGACGGAGGTGCTGGGGCGGAACCTGGACGAGCTGATCACCACCGAGGCCACGCGCTCGGAGGCGGTCGGGTATACCGAGCAGGCGCTGGAGCGCCGGCCGGTGAAGGTCATCAGCCAGCGCCGCCGCAAGGATGGGTCGCTGGTGGACGTCGAGGTGCTCGGCGTGCCGGTGATCGTGGACGGCGAGCGCGTCGGCCTGATGGCGCTGTACCACGACATCACCGAACTGCTGGCGGCGCGGCGGCAGGCGGAGGCGGCGAGCACCGCGAAGAGCCACTTCCTGGCGAGCATGAGCCACGAGCTGCGCACGCCGCTCAACGCGATCATCGGCTACAGCGAGATGCTGCAGGAAGAGGTCGCGGAGCTGGGCCAGACCGCGCTGACGCCCGACCTGGAGAAGATCCATACGGCGGGACGCCACCTGCTCGCGCTGATCAACGACATCCTCGACCTGTCGAAGATCGAGGCGGGCAAGACGGAGCTGTTCTTCGAGACCTTCGACGTCCGCCAGATGCTGCAGGACGTGGCGACGACGGTGCGGCCCCTCGTCGAGAAGAACGCCAACCGGCTGGTGGTCGAGGAGCCGGCCGAGCTCGGCGCCATGCGGTCGGACCTGACCAAGATGCGCCAGGTGCTCCTCAACCTGCTCTCCAACGCCTGCAAGTTCACCCGGGCGGGCACGATCACGCTGGCCGTAGCGCGGGAGAACGGCGGCGCCGCGGGCGGCGAGCGGATCGTCTTCCGGGTGGCCGACTCGGGCATCGGGATGACGGCGGCGCAGATGGCGAAGCTGTTCCAGGCCTTCGCGCAGGCCGAGGCGTCCACCGCCCGGAACTACGGCGGCACGGGCCTGGGGCTCGCGATCTCGAAGCGGTTCTGCCAGATGATGGGCGGCGACATCACGGTGACGAGCGAGCCGGGCCGCGGCTCGACGTTCACGGTGAGCCTGCCCGCGGAGGCGCCCGAGCCCCGCGTCGAGGCCGCGACCGAGCCCGCGGCCGCCGCGGGCACGGGAGAGGCCGGGACGGTGCTCGTGGTGGACGACGACCCGGCGGCGAGGAACCTGCTCGGCCGGTTCCTGCGCAAGGAACGCTTCCGCGTGGAGGAAGCCGCCGACGGCGCGGCGGCGCTCGAGCGCGCGCGGAGCCTCAGGCCCGACGTCATCACCCTCGACGTCCTGATGCCGGGGATGGACGGCTGGGCGGTCCTCGCCGCTCTCAAGGGGGACGCCGAGCTGGCCGGGATCCCCGTCATCATGCTGAGCGTGCTCGACGAGCGGAACATGGGGTTCGCGCTCGGCGCGTCGGACTACCTGACCAAGCCGGTGGACCGGGAGCTGCTCGTGGCCGCGCTCAAGAAGCACCGCAGCCCCGAGGCGCTGGTGCGCGAGGTCCGCGACCTGGCGTCGCGGCGGGTGGGCGCCGCGTGAAGGCCCGGCGGGCCGCGCCGAAGCCGCGCCGCGCGCCGGCGCCCCGCCGGAAGCCGGCGGGCGACCTGGCGCGCCGGCTGGCGGCGCTGCTCCGGCTCAGCGTGGAGATCGGCGCCGCGCCCGACGAGGCGGCGATCTGCCGCAGCGTCGTCCAGGGGCTCCACGAGGGGTTGGGCTACGGCTTCCTCGGGATCTTCCTCGTGGACGAGCGCACGGGCGACCGGGTGCTGGAGGCCAGCGTGGGATGGCCCGACGCGCCGCCGCACTTCCGTCTGCCGCCCGGCCGCGGCCTCAGCGAGCTTCCGCTCCAGAACGGCCAGCTCCACTACACGCCGCGCGTCAGCGGAAAGGCACGTTACGTCCCCAGCCCCAACCGGGGCTCGGAGGTGGACGTACCGATCCGCATCGACGCGCGCACGGTGGGCGTCCTGGTGGTCGAGAGCGGGACGGTGGACGACTTCGACCACGACGACCTCGAGATCCTCACGGCCGCCGCGAACCAGGCCGGCCTCGCCCTCGCGCGCGCCCGGCTCCTCGAGGCGGAGCGGCGCCGCGCCGACGAGCACAAGGCGCTGCTCGACACGATGGCCGACCTCACCGCCGAGCTGGAGCTCGCGCCGCTCCTGCAGGCCACACTGCGACGCGCCGTGACGCTGCTGGGCGTGACCGGCGGGGAGCTCGCGATCTTCGACGAGGCGAAGCAGGAGCTGGTGGTCGTCGCGAGCCACAACATCGGCAAGGACTCGACCGGCACGCGGCTCCCCCTGGGGGAAGGCGCGATGGGCACGGTGGCCCAGACGCACGAGCCGCTCCTCATCCCGGAGTACGCGGAATGGCTCGGCCGCTCGGGGAAGTACGCGGACATCGCCGTGCACTCGGTGATGGTGGCGCCGCTCCTCGTCGGCAGCCGGCTGGTGGGCGCGTTCGCCGCCGTGCACGCGGATCCCGAGCGCAAGTTCGGGCCCGACGATCTCCGGCTGCTCAACATGTTCGCGCCGCAGGCCGCGGTGGCCATCGCCCGCGCGCGGCTGCTCGAAGCCGAGCGCAGGCGCGCCAACGAGCAGCAGGCCCTGCTCGACACGATGGCCGACCTGTCGGGCGAGCTGGAGCTGTCCAAGCTGCTCCAGGCGGTGCTGCGCCGCGCCATCACGCTGCTCGACGTGACCGGCGGCGAGCTGGCCATCTACGACGAGGCGGCGCAGGAGCTGGAGGTCGTGGCGAGCCTGAACATCGGCCAGGACTCGACCGGCACGCGGATGAAGCTGGGCGAGGGGGCGATGGGCCGGGTCGCCCAGACCCACGAGCCGCTCATCATCCCGAACTACCAGGAGTGGGCGGGCCGGTCGCGCCAGTACACCAAGAGCACGATCCAGATGGTGATGGCGGCGCCGTTGCTGATCGGCCACCGGCTGGTCGGCGCCATCGCCAGCGTGCACTCCGACCCGACGCGCCACTTCGGACCCGACGACCTGCGGCTGCTCAACATCTTCGGACCGCAGGCCGCCGTCGCCATCGAGAACGCGCGCCTCTACACCGCCGCGCAACGGCAGAAGCAGTACTTCGAGGACCTCGTCCGCAACAACCCCGTGGCGATCGTCGTCTTGGGCCGCGATCACCACATCGTCACCTGCAATCCCGCGTTCGAGAAGCTGTTCGGCTACGGGCAGGACCAGGCGGTGGGCCGCGACCTCGACGCGCTGATCAGCACCGAGGCCACCCGCGCCGAGGCGGTGGGCTACACGCAGCACGTCCTCGAGCAGGGCCCGGTGCACGGCATCGGCCGCCGGCGCCGCCGGGACGAGACGCTCGTGGACGTGGAGATCCTCGGCGTGCCGGTGGTGGTGGACGGCGAGCTGGTGGGCCTGATGGGCCTCTATCACGACATCACGGAGCTGCTCACGGCCCGCCGGGACGCCGAGGCGGCCAACAAGGCCAAGAGCCAGTTCCTGGCCCACATGAGCCACGAGCTGCGCACGCCGCTCAACGCCATCATCGGCTACAGCGAGATGGTGGAGGAGGAGGTCGAGGAGATCGGGCACGGCGAGCTCGCTCCCGATCTCCGCAAGATCCGCTCGGCGGGCCGGCACCTCCTCACGCTGATCAACGACATCCTCGACCTCTCGAAGATCGAGGCGGGCAAGCTCGAGGTCCTGGTCGAGAGCTTCGACGTCGGGGAGGTGGTGCGCGAGGTCTCCACCACCGTGGCGCCGCTCGCCCGGAAGAACGCCAACCGGCTCGACCTCCGCTGCGCCGAAGGGCTCGGCGAGATGCGGTCGGACCTGGTGAAGGTCCGCCAGACGCTGCTCAACCTGCTGTCGAACGCCTGCAAGTTCACGGAGCGCGGCACGATCACGCTCACCGCCGACCGCGAGGGGAACGGCGCGGGCGACTGGCTGGTGTTCCGGGTCGCGGACTCCGGCATCGGGATGACGCCGGAGCAGATGGGCCGGCTGTTCGAGGCGTTCGCGCAGGCCGACGCGTCGACCTCGCGGAAGTACGGCGGCACGGGGCTGGGATTGGCCATCACGCGGCGCTTCTGCCAGATGATGGGCGGCGACGTCCAGGTCGCGAGCGACCCGGGCAAGGGATCCACGTTCACCGTGCGCCTGCCGGCGACGCTCGCCGTCCCGGCTCCGGGGGCCCGCTGACGCACCACACGGAGTGAAGCGATGCCGAAGATTCTGCTGGTCGAAGACAACGAGATGAACCGGGACATGCTGTCGCGCCGTCTGGCGCGGAAGGGGTTCGAGGTCGCGATCGCGGTGGACGGCCGCCAGGGGGTGGAGATGGCCCAGGCGGCGCCCTACGACGTGATCCTGATGGACATGAGCCTGCCCGAGGTGGATGGGTGGGACGCGGCGCGCCAGCTGCGCGCGGCCCCGGCGACGAAGAGCGTGCCGATCATCGCGCTCACCGCGCACGCGATGTCGGGCGACCGCGAGAAGGCGATCGCGGCGGGGTGCGACGACTACGACACCAAGCCCATCGAGCTGGACCGGCTGCTGGGGAAGATCCAGGGCCTGCTGGACCGGAACCACCGCGAGTGACGATGCCGGCGGCCGCCGACGCCCTCTCCCCCCAGGCGCTGTCGGAGCTGCGCCACGAGCTGCGCACGCCCATCAACCAGATCGTCGGCTACTGCGAGATGCTGCTGGAGGACTCCGACGCCGCGGAGCACGCGCCCCGCCGTACGGCGCTGGCGGACGCTCTGGCCGCCGTGCGGGCCGCCCTCGCGGAGATCGACCGGGCGCTGCCGGCGGGGCGGAGCGACGTGCGTCCCGCGGACGCCGACACGCTCCACTCGACCCTCCGCTCTCCGCGCGAGCAGATCCTCAAGGCGACCGAGGCGCTGCTCGCGGACCCGGACCACGCCTTCGTCAACGACGTGCGCAAGATCCGCAGCGCGGCGGAGCGCCTGGGCGTGGCGCCGGCCTCGAAGACCACGCCGCCCCGGGGCACATCTACACCCCACACCCTACACCCTACACCCTCGCCGGCGGAGCCCTCGTCCCCGACCCAGGCCACCATCCTCGTCGTGGACGACATCGACGACAACCGTGACGTCCTGCGGCGCCGGCTGGAGCGGCAGGGCCACGCCGTGGAGTGCGCGGCGAGCGGCGCGGACGCCCTCCAGATGGTGGCCGCTCGCGCCTTCGACCTGGTGCTCCTGGACGTGATGATGCCGGGGATGGACGGCTACGCGGTGCTCGAGCGGCTCAAGGCGTCCGCCGAGACTCGGGACATCCCTGTGATTATGATCTCGGCGCTCGACGACATCGCGAGCGTGGTGCGGTGCATCGAGCGCGGCGCCGAGGACTATCTCCCGAAGCCGTTCGATCCCGTGCTCCTCAAGGCGCGGATCGGCGCCAGCCTCGAGAAGAAGCGGCTGCGCGACCGCGAGAAGGAGTACCTCAAGGACGTCGAGCGCGTGATCGGCGCGGCGCGCGCCGTCGAGAGCGGCGAGTACCAGGCCGGCGCGCTCGCCGACCTCGCCGCCCGGGCCGACGAGGTCGGGCGGCTGGCGCGCGTGTTCGACGGGATGGCCGCAGGCGTCAGGGCCCGCGAGGCGCGACTCAAGCACCAGCTGGACGACCTCAAGCAGGAGATCCGGGCGGCCGGCGCTTCGGGCGCCGCCGAGGCGGGGCCGGACGAGCTCGCGCTGCGGACCGGCGACTGGTTCGCGGGCCGCTACGAGATCCTCGGCACCATCGGCTCGGGCGGGATGGGGGTCGTCTACAAGGCCCGCGACGGCGAGCTGGGTGAAGAGGTCGCGATCAAGATGCTGCGCCCGGACATCCTGAGGGGCGACGAGACCGCGATCCAGCGCCTCAAGGCCGAGACGCGCCTCGCGCGCCGGATCTCGCACCGCAACGTCGTCCGCACGCACGACTTCGGCGAGCACGAGGGCGCGTGCTACGTCACGATGGAGTTCGTCGAGGGGATGACGGTGCGCCGGCTCATCGAGACCCGGGGACGGCTGAGCGTATCCGCCGCCCTCGCCGTCGCGGCCCAGCTCGCCGACGCGCTGGACGTGGCGCACCGGCAGGGCGTGGTGCACCGGGACATCAAGCCGCAGAACCTGCTGCTCGACGCCGACGGCGTGCTCAAGGTGATGGACTTCGGCGTCGCGCGGCTGGTGGAGCACACCACGGTGCTGACGCAGGCCGGGATGGTGGTCGGGACGCCGGCCTACATGTCGCCGGAGCAGCTCCTGGCGGAGGACGTGGACGGGCGCAGCGACCTGTATTCGATGGGCGTGGTGCTCTACGAATGTCTCACGGGCCGGCTGCCGTTCGAGGCCAAGACCCCGGTCTCCCTGATCGCCAAGCTGCTGCACGACGAGCCGGTGCCGCCGGTCACGCTCAACGCCGACATCCCGCCCGCGGTGTCGGCCCTCATCATGCGTCTCCTCGCGAAGACCGCCGGCGAGCGCCCGAAGAATGCGGCGGAGCTGGGCGAGCTGCTCGCGCAACTGGGTTGAAGCGCCCGCGCAGCGTGGCCCCCCCCCGGCGCCCGCCGGTCAACGCGGCGCCGCGTTCCCCGAAGGCCAGCTCCCACCCAGCGCCTTGTAGAGCTCGACCGCGGCGGTGAGTTGCTGCAGCTCCGCCTGGCTCGCCGCCAGCTGCGCGGCGAACAGGCTGCGCTGCGCGTCCAGCACTTCCAGGTAGTTCGACAGCCCGGTGTTATAGCGCAGTTCGGCCAGGTCGAGGGCCCGCTTCAGCGCCGCCGCCTGCGTCTGCTGCGCCGCCGCCACGTCCCGCGCGTCCCGCACGCCGGACAGCGCGTCACCCGCCTCCTCCAGCGCCGTCAGGACCGCCTGCTGGTACGCGGCCTGGGCCTGCTCGGCCTGCGCGCGCGCCACCCGAGTCTCGTCGTTCAGCCGGCCGCCGGTGAACAGGGGGATCGAGACCCCCACCAGGGCTTCGTAGACGCGCGCGTTGGCGCTGAACGCGGACCCCGGCGTCGTGGACTGCGAGCCGTACGAGCCGATGATGCTGAGGGTGGGCAGCCGCGCGGCCTCGGCGACGCCGATCCGCGCGGTCGCGGCCGCGTACTCGCGCTCCGCCTGTTCGACGTCGGGGCGCCGGTAAATCAGCGAGGCCGGCACCGAGTCGGGCACGGTCACCGCCTGCGCGGCCGCCGCGAGCGACCCGCCGCGCGGGATCGGCACGGGGCCCTCGCCCAGCAGCACGTCGAGCGCGTGTTCCTGCACGGCGCGCAGCTGGTCCACTTGCGCCAGCCGCACCGCGGGCACCGCGACCTGCGCCTCGAACTGCCGCACGTCCAGCTCGGAGATGAGACCCTGCGCGTACCGCTCCCGCGCCAGGGCCAGCGTCGCCTGGCTGGAGGAGAGCGTCTGCTCCGCGATCGCTCGCTCCTGGTCCAGCTCCAGCACCTGCAGGTAGCCGGTCGCGACGTCGCTCACCAGCGTGAGCACCGCCGCGCGCTCGGCCGCCTCGCGTGCGGCGAGGTCGGCACCGGCCGCCTGGAGCCCGCGCCCCACGCCCCAGAAGTTCAACTCCCAGGCCAGGTCCCCTGTGCCCCGCCAGGCCGTATACGGCGGGACCGCAAAGCCGGGAAAGACCGTCTTGTTCCGGGACCAGCTCCCGTTCAGCGTCAGGCTCGGGAACAGGGACGAAAGCACGACGCCGTACTCGGCGCGGTACTCGCGCACCATGGCGCGCACCGCCAGGAGCGTGCGGTTCTGGTTGAGCGCGGTCCGCACCAGGCGGTCGAGCGTCGTGTCGTGCAGGACGTCGAGCCAGGCCAGGTCGGTGAGCGAGTCGACGGCCAGGGCGCGCGGGCTCACGGGCGCGACCTCCGGCCGGATCGTGTCCGCCGCGCGGGCCGCCGCCAGCGAGTCGAAAAACGCCTGTGTGGTGTCGGCGCGGCGCGTCACGCCCACCGCGGTGGTCGCGGGGACGACGGGGGCGGGCCGGTAGGCCGGCCCGACGGCGCACCCCGCCAGAAGCAGCATCGCCGCCGCGGCACAGCATCGGCCGCTCATGCGCCGCCCTCCCGCGCCGGAGCCGCGGCGTGGGCCGTCGCCTCCCCGCCGTGCGCGCCCCGGCCCTCCGCGATCCCGCGGATCAGTCGGAAGAACAGCGGGATGAAGAAGATCGCGATCGACGTCGCCACGCCCATCCCGAAGAACACCGTCGTGCCGATCGAGTGCCGGCTCATCGCCCCGGCCCCGCCCGCCACCACCAGGGGCGAGACACCCAGAATGAAGGCCAGCGACGTCATCAGGATCGGCCGCAGCCGCTCGCGCGCCGCCTCCACCGCCGCCCGCATGATGGGCACGCCCTGCGCCCGGAGCTTGTTCGCGAACTCGACGATGAGGATCGCGTTCTTGGCCGACAGGCCGACCACGGTAATCAGCCCGACCTGGACGTAGACGTCGCTCGGCTGCCCGCGCAGCCAGACGCCGAAGTACGCGCCGAGCACGCCGAACGGGATGCCGAGCAGCACCGCGAAGGGCAGCGACCAGCTGTCGTACTGCGCCGCCAGCACCAGGAAGACGATGACCAGGCCCAGGGCGAGCACCGCGCCGGCGGCGCCGCTGGAGGCCCGCTCCTGGTAGGACTGGCCCGAGTACGCCAGGGCCAGCCCCCCCGAGGCGAACTTGGTCCGCATCAGGTTGTCCAGCTGGGCCATCATCTCCCCACTGCTGTGCCCCGGCTTGGGCGTGCCCGTGAGCAGCGCCGACGTGAAGCCGTTGAAGCGGGTGATCAGCGTCGGCGCGCTCCGGAACTCCGTCCGGGTCAGGGCCGAAACCGGGATCATCACGCCGCGGGAGCCGCGGACGTAGAACCGCCCGATGTCCCCCGGCGTCTGCCGGAACGGCGCCTGGGCCTCCGCCTGCACGCGGTACGTCTTCCCGTACAGGTTGAAGTCGTTGATGTACAGCGTGGAGAGCAGCGCCTGGAGCGTGCCGTACAGGTCGCTCAGCTGCACGCCGCGCGCCATCGCGGCGGCGCGGTCCACGCTCACGTACAGCTGCGGCACGTTGGCGCGGAAGTTGGCCTGCACCGCCTGCACCGCCGGGAGCTGGTCGGCATCCTGCACGAACTGCTGCACCTCGCCCGCGAACTGGTCCACCGGCATGCCGCTGCGGTCCTGGAGATTCGTCTCGACGCCCGCCGTGGCGCCCAGGCCCGGGATCTCGGGGAGGTTGAAGGCGAAGCCGATCCCGTCCTTCATCATCCCCATCATCTCGCCGGTCAGGCGCCCGGTGATCGCGTCGAGCGACTCGCCCTTCCCGCGCTCGCCCCACGGCTTCACGTTCACGAACATGACCGCGCTGTTGGTCTGGCTCGAGCGGCTCAGGATGTCGAGGCCAGCCAGCGAGATGAACTTCTGCACCGCCGGGTCCCTGCGAAGGAAGCTCTCGACCTGCCCGACCGCGGCCTCGGTGCGCTGCAGCGACGCGGCGTTCGGGAGCTGAATGGAGACGGCGAAGTAGCCCTTGTCCTCCGTCGGGATGAACGACGTCGGGACCTGGTGCCACAGCAGCCCCGCCAGCACGATGACCACGCCGAACGCGGCGAGGGCGGCGCGCGGCCCGCCCAGGACCCGCTCGACGATCCGCAGGTAGGTCTCCCGGCCGCGGTCGAAGAAGCGGTTGAACGCGCCGAACGGGCCGGTGGTGTGGCGCTGCGCGACCTCCGTGAGCATGAGGGCGCAGAGCGCCGGCGTGAGCGTCAGCGCCACGATCCCGGAGAGTACCACCGCGATCGCGATGGTGATGGCGAACTGCTGGAACAGGGCCCCGGTGACGCCGCCGGTGAAGGCCACCGGCACGAACACCGCCACCAGGGAGAGCACGATCGCCACCAGCGCCGGCGCCACCTGCTGGATCCCGCGGTCGGCGGCGACGCGCGCCGACACGTTCTCGGCCACCATGATGCGCTCGACGTTCTCGATCACCACGATGGCGTCGTCCACCACGATGCCGATCGCCAGCACCAGGGCGAACAGCGTCAGCACGTTGATGGACATCCCCAGCAGGTCGAGGCCCAGGAAGGTGCCGATCACGCTCACCGGCACGGCCAGCATCGGGATCAGCGTCGCGCGCCAGCTCTGCAGAAACAGGTACACCACCAGGCCCACCAGGACCAGCGCCTCGAGGAGCGTGATCACCACCTCCTGGATCGACACCAGGACGAACGGGGTGGTGTCGAACGGTATGCTCAACTTCATGCCCGCGGGCAGGCCATTGGAGAGCTGCGCCATGCGCGCCGCCACCGCGTCACGGGCCCGCAGCGCGTTGGAGCCCGGGCGCAGGTAGAGGAGCGCCATCGCCGTGGGCTTGCCGTTGACCCGCCCCTCCGCATCGTAGTCCTGCGCGCCCAGGACCGCCTGGCCCACGTCGCGGATGTGGATCAGCGAGCCGTCCGGCTCCGCCCGGATCACGATGTCGTTGAACTGCTCCGGCGTCGTCAGCCGCCCGACCGTCGTCACCGGGATGGTGAGCTGGGTACCGGGCGGCGCCGGCTCGTCGCCCAGCCGGCCCGCCGGGTTGGTGGCGTTCTGCTGCTGGACCGCGCTGGCCACGTCGCTGACGGTCACGCCCAGCCGCGCCATCTTGTCGGGGTTGAGCTGAATCAGCATCGAGAACTGGAGGCCGCCGAAGGTCGTCGCGTTGCCGATCCCCGGCACGCTCTTCAGCTCGTCCTCGATGTACAGGTGCATGTAGTTGGTCAGGTACGCCGCGTCGTAGCGGGGGTCGTCCGACGAGAGCGCCACCCCGCCCAGGATGTCCGTGTTCGCCTTGACGATGCTGACCCCGATCTGCCGCACCGCCGCCGGGAGCTGCGGCGATGCGAGCTGCACCGCGTTCTGCACGTCCACCGCCGCCAGGTCCTGGTTGCGGTTCACGTCGAAGTAGATGGTCAGCGACATCGTCCCGTCGCTGGCATTCGACGACGTGTAGTACAGCAACCCCTGCAGGCCCGAGAGCTGCTCCTCGATCGGTGCCGCCACCGCTTCGGCGACGTCCTGCGCCGTCGCGCCCGGATAGACAGCCGTCACCACGATGGCCGGCGGGGTGATCTGCGGGTAACGCGAGATCGGCAGCAACCGGATCGCCAGCAGGCCCATCAGGGTGATGATGAGCGAGATGACGCCCGCCAGGACCGGCCGGCGCAGGAAGTAGTACTGGGGTTGGTACCGCTCCGGGCCCGGTGACGTCACCGGGCCGGACCCGCGCCCGGCGCCGCAGCGCTGTCGGCCAGCGGCACCGGCTTCACGGGGCGCCCCGGCACGACCTTCAGCACGCCGTCCACGATGACCCGATCGCCCGGCTCGAGCCCCCGGTCGATGATCCACAAGCCGCCGGACCACGGGCCCACCGTCACGTCGCGCACCGTGGCGACGTTCCCCTGCCCCACCACGTAGACGAACTGGCGACCCAGCGCGGTCTGCACCGCCCGCTCGGGCACGGCGATCGCGCTTTCGCGGGCGAACCCGAGCAGCCGCACCGTCACGAACTCACCCGGCACCAGCAGCAGGTCCGGGTTCTGGAACACGGCGCGGAAGTCCTCCGTGCCGGTGGCCGAGTCGAGGGCCGGGGCCACGAAGTCGAGCCGCCCGGTGCGCGGCAGGACCGTGCTGTCGGGCAGGAGCACCTGCACCTGGAGCCGGCTCCCCGGCTCGATCAGCGCCCGCCAGCGCGGGTTCTCGCGCCACTCCAGCAGCTGCTGCGACGACGGCTGGAAGTTGACGTAGACGGGATCGACCCGGTCAATCGTCGTCAGCAGGTCCGCCGGGCCGGTCACCCGCGCCCCCACGTCGAGCTGCGTCCGGCCCACCCGCCCGGGGATCTCCGCCACCACGCGCGTGTCGGCCAGGTCCTTCTTCGCCTCGTCGAGCGCCGCCTGCGCCGCCTCGTAGTCGAACCGCGCGTTGTCCACGTCCTGCTGCGCCACCGCGTGCTGCGCCAGCAGCGGCGCCGTACGGTCGTAGGTGCGCTTGGCGTTGTTGAAATGCGCCTGGGCGCTCCGGTAGGCCGCGTCGTACAGGACCGTGTCGAGCTGGTAGAGCAGCTGGCCGGGCCGGACGATGCTTCCCTCGACGAACGGCCGCTCCTCGATGATCCCCGCGACCCGCGCCCGCACCTGGACATGCCGGTACGGCTCGACTTCACCGGGGAAACCGAAAGCCTCCGGCACCACGCGGGGCTCCACCGTCACCACCGTGACTTCCGCCGGCGGAAAAGCGCCCCGCCCTCCCCCGCCGTGGCAGCCGCCCAGCAGTACGGCGGCCGCGACGAGCCACGGATTCCCCGCCGCGAGCGCAGCGGATGTCACGGTTCTGTACACGATCCGGCCCTGATGCAGCTTGACCACACAGCCTCCAGGACACCTGCGGCCCGGCCCGGCCGGGAACGCCGCAGACGAGAACCCGTCACGTTTTCCGGGTGCGAGCCAGAACAATACCTAGGACCACTGGCGGGGTTCCAGCCCGCGGATCGCGTGCGTCAGGCGCCCAGCGTCTCCGTGCGCACCGTCAGAGCCGCGACCCGCGCCTCGTCCACCACGACGCCGATGCCCGGCCGGTCCAGCGGCACGCGCACCATCCCTTCGGCGTCCATCGTCCACTCGGGTTCGACGATGTCGCGCGCCCAGTAGCGCGCGCTCGGCGAGAGATCCCCCGGCAGCGTGAAGTTCGGGAGCGACGCCAGCGCGACGTTGTGCGCCCGGCCCACGCCGCTCTCCAGCATCCCGCCGCACCAGACCGGGATGCCGTGCTGCAGGCAGAGGTCGTGGATGGCCTGCGCGGAGGTGAAGCCCCCGACCCGCCCCGGCTTGATGTTGACGATCCGCCCGCTCCCCAGCGTGATCATGTCCCGGGCGCGGTCCGCGCCCGTGATGCACTCGTCGAGGCAGATCGGCGTCGCGAGGCGCCGCTGCAGCTCGGCGTGCTGCACCAGGTCGTCCTGGCCGAGCGGCTGCTCGAGCATCGTCAGGCCGAACGCGTCGAGCTCGGCCAGGTGCGCTGCGTCGGCGAGCGTATACGCCGAGTTGGCGTCCGCCATCAGCGGCGCCGCCGGGCCCACGGCGTCGCGGACCGCGCGCACGTACGCCACGTCCGCCCCCGGACGGATCTTCATCTTGATCTTGCGGTACCCCTCCGCCAGCGCCGCCTTGGCGCGCCGCACCAGCGCCGGGGGATCGGGCTGAATGCCGATCGAGATCCCCGCGGGAATCCGCTCCTGCGCGCCCCCCAGCAGCCGGGCGAGCGGCACGCCAGCCAGCTGCGCCGCCACCGCCCAGCACCCCATCTCGACGGCCGCCTTCGCCATCAGGTGGCCGCGGAAGTCCTCCGCCAGAGCGGCGGCCACGGCTTCGGGGCCGTCGAACGGGCGGCCCAGCACGCGCGGCGCCACCCACTCCCTGATGGCGTGCCAGGCGGTGTCTATCGTCTCCGCGCTGTAGTTGGGCAGCTCGCCGGCGACACACTCCGACCAGCCCGCGGCACCCGACGCCTCCTTCAACTCGAGGAGGCAGATCCGCCGCTCGGTCGTGAGGCCGGACGAGATGCGGAACGGCTCCTTCAAAGGGAGCCGGATCTCGCGCAGCACGATCCGCTCGATCCGGAAGGTCACGGGCGCTCGAGGAGGTAGTAGCCGCGCCCAGCCGCTGCGTCGCGCGCGAAGCCGGCGACGCTGTAGCCGTGGCTCAGGCACCAGAGGAAGGCGCGCCGGGTCGTGGCGCGCCAGCGCCCCGCCAGGTCGAGCGAGGCGGCCTGCACCTGGGCGATGTCCTCCGGGATCTCGATCCTGAGCGCCGGGGGCGGCGCCGCGGCGAACCGCTCCGGATCGCCCGGCTCGCCGGCCTCCGTGCCCGGGTTCACGATCGGCGCAGCGCGCAGCGGCGCGGCGGGACGCGGTTGCGGAAGCACGCGGTCCAGCGGCCACGCCACGACGAAGCGGTCCGTGCCGACGCCACGGTGGAGCACGCTGTGCGTCTCGCTCCCGTAGAGGTCCCGCACGTACTCGACCACCCGCACGCCGTAGTGATTGAGGTTGAGGTGGGCGTTCTTCGACACGAGGGGATCGCAGGTCCAGTACATCACGGTGACGCCGAGGCGCAGCACGGCCTCGCGCTGATACGCCTTGAGCGCCGGCCCGATGCCGCGGCCCTGCGCGTCGGAGCGGACGGCGACCATGTCCGACCAGTGCACCAACTTCCCGCCCTCGGTGCCTGTGAAGCCGAAGACGAAGCCGAGCAGACGGCCGGCTGGATCGAAGGCGCCCGCCACCACCCCGCCGATCTTCTGCACCGCGTAGAGGAGGCTGGGCGGGACCAGCTCGGTGAATTCCCTGCCCCAGGTCTCGCGCTGCAGCTCGACGCACGCCTCGCGTTCCTGGTGCGTGGCGAGGGGCCGGATCTCGTAGGCGTTCACGGGCGCGAAGATAGCAGCCGCGCGCACCGCGTCGTAAGTTCCGGCGTTCCCCAGGGAGCGACACATGGCCGAGGCGGCGAAGAAGAGGACCACCCGCAAGCGGAAGAAGGGCGCCGAGCCGGGCTCGCGCGGCATCGCCGCGACGGAGTTGTCGACGGGCTCGCCGCCCTCGGCGACGACGCAGGCGGCCGACGCGATCACGCACGCCGGTGGCTCCGTGCTCGCCGTCTTCCGCGACCCGCTGGGCGGGCATTGGCAGATCCTGGCCGGGCTCCCCGTGAGCAAGGTCGAGCCGACGCCCTACCAGCGCGATCTCTCGGAGACGCACGTCGCGCGGCTCGCCTCGGCGATCGACCGGCTGGGCCGCTACCTCGATCCCATCGTCGCCGTCCCCTCAGCCGCCGGGACCTGGTGGACGCCCAACGGCCACCACCGCCTTGCGGCGCTGCGGCAGCTCGGCGCGCGCACCGTCACCGCGCTCGTGGTGCCGGAGACCGAGGTGGCGCACCGCATCCTCGTCCTCAACACCGAGAAGGCGCACAATCTCCGGGAGAAGGCGCTGGAGGTGAGCCGCCTCGCCGAGGCGCTCGCCGATCTCGACGACCGGCCCGAGCGCGACTTCGAGACCGAGTTCGAGGAGCCGGGATTTCTCACCCTCGGGATGTGCTACCGGCAGAACGGCCGCTTCGCCGGCGGCGCGTACAATCCGGTCCTGAAGCGGGTCGAGGCGTTCCTCGCGCACAAGCTCTCGAAGGCGCTGGCCGTGCGGAAGGAGCGCGCCGACAAGCTCATCGCGCTCGACGAGGCCGTGAACGACGCGGTGAAGGCGTTGAAGGCGCGCGGCTTCGAGAGTCCCTATCTCAAGGCGTTCGTCGTGGCGCGCATCAACCCGCTGCGCTTCAAGCGCGGGGCGAAGGCGGAGTTCGACGAGACGGTGGACAAGATGCTGGCGGCGGCGCTGAAGTTCGACGTGGCGAAGGTGAAGGCCGACCAGGTCGCGACGGCGGGCGGCGGGGGCGGCGCGCCGGACGAGTAGCGACGCCGCGCGCCGCGCTCAGCGGATCGGCGGCCCTGGACCCCACAGGCGCCCGATGTTGTAGACGGTGCCGCAGTAGAGCGCGCGGGGCTGCGGGCCCGTGAGCGGAACGATCACACCGGCGTCGAAGGCGAGCCACGGTTTCACCAGCAGCGTCGGTCCCCCCAGCAGCGCCACGATGGACGCCGCGCCGGCCGGTCCCGACGTGGCCGGATAGCCGTACAGCTCCACGGTCCAGCCGAGCCTCCCCACCACCGGCCCGCCGAACGACGCGGTCCACAGGCTCGAAGTGCGCGGCGCGAGCGAATCCGGGCCGCTGCGCGTCGTGAAACCCACGTTGAGATCCATCTCCACGCCGCCGAGCTCGTGGCTCGACACGAGCACCAGCCCCACGTCCGTGGTGCCCGTCCCGAGGCCGGAGGCCGTGGGCGCCGTGGGCAGCTTGAGGCTGGGAATCAGAGCGAAGTCTCCGACCACCGGCGCCCGATCGGCGAGCCGCCACTTGAGCGCGACCGCCAGGTCCCCGACCCCGACCGTGCGCCCCTGCGCGGGCCTCAGGGCCGCACCCACCAGGTCGAATTGCAGTCGCGGCGCTAAACCCACTTTGACGAGGAGCGGCATGCTCCCTCCGCTCGACCGATCCGGATACCGATCGAGTTCGAGCCCCGCCTCGATCTCCACCCATCCGGGAGCGACCTCGTAGGCGTGCGTCGCCACAGTGGGCCGCTCGGGCTGCACGGCGTGCGGGTCGCGCGCCGGCTCCTGGGCCGTCGCCACGGAGGCGAGGAGGCTCAGGACGGCCGGGAGCGACGCGACTCGAACCATCGGGGCTGGCCGCGGTGCTGGAGTTTGACGCGTCCCAGGTGAAGGCGGACCAGGTCGCGACCGCGGGCGAGGCGCCGGAGGAGTGACGACCGACTCGCCCCGACCAGGCGCGTGGGCAGCCCATACGGAAACCCGGATGATTCGTCGGAACATGTCGCGTCTTCCTGGGCCGTTTTGGACAGGCACGTCTTGCGATTTCGTTCCTACTAAGTTAGATGTTGGTCACGGCTGAGGCAACCGCAACCCCATCGCCGCATTGAAGGCGGTCGAGTGCCACGCTCCTATACGACCGGTGATCAGCACGCGCGGCCGCACCCCAAGGTACAACTCGCGGCGCGCGCGGCGATCGAAGGGAGATCCCGAGGACTCAGAGCGATCCTGCCCTTCATCGGGCCGGCCTTCATTGCGTGCATCGCGTACATCGACCCGGGCAACTTCGCGACGAACGTCCAAGGCGGGGCGGAGTTCGGGTACACTCTCCTCTGGGTGATTCTGTTGGCGAACGCGATGGCCATGCTGATCCAGGGCCTCGCTTCCAAGTTCGGCATCGCGACCGGCATGAACCTCGCCGAGATGTGCAAGGCGCGGTTCCCGCAGTGGGTGAGTTACTCCCTGTGGATTACCCAAGAGATCACGGCGATGGCGACGGACCTGGCCGAGGTGCTCGGGGCCGCGATCGGCATCACCCTCCTGACCGGCATGCCCCTGCTCGCCTCGGCCGTCGTCACCGGGATGACCGTGTTCATCATCTTGGCGCTTCAGGGCACCGGGTTCCGCCAGCTCGAGGTGTTCATTGGGGGGTGCGCCGGAGTGATCGCGCTCTGCTATCTGATCGAGACGATCCTGGCGAAGCCCAATTGGGGCCAGGTTTTCTACCACAGCGTGGTGCCGAGCCTGCCGGGGAATGAGGCCGTGCTGTTGTCGGTGGGTATCATCGGCGCCACGGTGATGCCCCACGTGATCTACCTGCACTCTGACCTGACGCGGGGCCGTATCGTCCCCACCAGCGATGACGAAGCACGACGGATCGTCAACTTCAACAAGATCGACGTCATCGTGGCGATGAGTCTCGCCGGCATGGTCAACATGGCCATGCTGTTTATGGCGGCCAAGGTATTTCACTTTACCGGGCACGCCGACGTGGCCGACATCAATTCGGCGTACAAGACGCTGACTCCGCTTCTGGGCAGCGCATCGGCACTCGTCTTCGCCATCTCCCTCATTGCCTCCGGGATCTCGAGTTCGCATGTTGGGACGATGGCCGGCCAAGTGGTCATGCAGGGATTCGTGAATTTTCGGATTCCCATCTGGCTGCGGCGCATGGCGACCCTGATCCCAGCCCTGGTGGCGATCTATCTCGGCCTCGATCCGACCCGGACGCTGGTCATCAGTCAAGTCGTGCTCAGTTTCTCGCTCCCCATTCCGGTGATCACGCTGATCATGTTCACGTGCAACCGCGCCATCATGGGCAAGCTGGTCAATCGTCCCGCCGTGACGGCGCTCGCGATCCTATGTGCCGCGATCATCCTGTTTCTGAACGCCGTCCTGCTCTACCAGACCTTTGGCGGGCGGCTCCCGGGCTTCGGCTGAGCGGCCGTGCGACCGGCAATGAGGGAAGGTTGACGATGCCTACAGCGCAGCGGCCACAGGCGACTCCCCCGTCAGCAGGAACCGTGCGGATGGAACGGATCCTGGTCCCACTCGACGGCGCCCGTCTTGCCGAAGCCGCGGTTCCAATCGCCGCCCGGCTCGCCGAAGCGTGTGGCTCGGTGATCACCCTGCTCCACGTGATCGAGCAGGACGCGCCATCCAGCATTCACGGGGAACCCCATCTGGCCAACGGAGCGGAGGCCGTGGCCTATCTGGCCCGGCTCACGCAACAGCTCGCGTCAGACGGCCGAAAGGCTGACTATCACGTCCACGAAGTTCCGGTCGGCAACGTCGCACGCAGCATTGCCAGCCACGCCGAGGAGCTGGGGAGCGATCTCCTGGTCGTGAGCACGCACGGGGCCGGAGGCATCCGGCGGGGGCTCTGGGGCTCCATCGCCCAGCGGGTGCTGCAACTGAGCCGCCGACCGGTATTGCTCGTGCGGACACAATGGGCTCCGCCGGTGCCCCCGCCGTTCGAGCCGGAAACGATCATGGTCCCACTCGATGGCACCGTTGCGGCTGAAGCGGCGCTTCCATTCGCCAGCAAGCTCGCCAAGGCGCTCGACGCGCGCCTTCGCCTTGTCATGGTGGTGCCGACCCTGGAGACCATCGCCGGGGAGCACCAGCCGAAGGCGACCTTCCTTCCCGGCACGACCCGCATGCTCCTGGACGTGCGCGAGGAGCAAGCGACCGCCTACCTGGAACAGCTCGCAGCGTACCTTCGGACGACCGGAATGCCAGCCGTCGCTGAAGTCCGCCGCGGGGCCCCGGTGGCCGAGTTGGCGGCCGACGCCGCCGAGCACGCCGACGGCCTGGTGGTGGCCGCTACTCACGGACGGGCGGGACTTCAGGCGATCTGGTCCACGAGCGTAGCGACCCGGCTGCTGAAGCGTACGAAGGCACCAGTCTTGCTCGTGCCGATCGTCGAACCGGCGTCGCACCCGGGCGCTCACGCGGATCCTGACGAATCGGCATCGGCCGATCGCGGGCCAAGGCCGCAGGCCCCGGGGACGCCAGGCGTGGGCGAGGGCCCGTGAGCGCGACGCCGATGAAGTTCCAGTCGTCACGCGCCCGCGATATTCGCTCGGGCGTGGCGGTGGAGTGGTGCACCATCGGCTGGATGGTGATCGAAGCTGCCGTGAGCTTGAGCGCCGGCATCATGGCTGGGAGCATCGCGTTGGTGGCGTTCGGGATCGACAGTCTGATAGAGCTCGTGTCCGCCGGTGCGGTGCTGTGGCGGTTGCTCCTGGAACGAGACCAAGCGCCCGTCGATCGCCAACTTATCGAGCGTGCCGAAAGGGCTGCCTACAGGGTGGTCGGGTGGAGCCTGGTGGCGCTCGCCGTGTACGTAACCTTCCAGTCGGGCTACAATCTGTGGACGCGGGCGGTGCCGGATGCGTCACCAGCTGGCCTTGCGCTCGCCGCAGGAGCGCTCGTGGTCATGCCGGTCTTGGTGCGGGTCAAGCTGCGCGTGGCCGCCTCCATCAAGAGCGCGGCTCTCAAGGCCGATGCCATGTGCGGGATCGTCTGCGCCTACATGGCCGGCACGCTTCTCATCGGCCTAGGGCTTCGCGCCGCCTTCGGGTGGTGGTGGGCCGATCCCGTGGCCGCGCTTGGGCTCGTGTACTTCATCGCGCGCGAGGGTCGCGAAGCGCTGACCGACGATGCTGCGTGCGGGTGCGCGTGCGAGTGACGGACCAAGACCTCCGCGGCAGCCCGTGCCCGGGCTCAAGTGGCTCGCGTACGCAGTTGCGTACTTCATCCTGGGGCTGAATCTTTGGCTGTTGATCCAGATTCTCCGTGGCTGAGCACTCCGGGTCCCGGCGGAGGGGCATGTACTCCCGCATCCTCGTCACGCTCGATCACTCCAGGTCCGACGCGGCCATCCTGACGCACGTGCGGGGCCTCGCGAAGGTGGCCAGCGAAGTGCGGCGCCGCACGTTCGTGCCGGTGCTCCTGGTCCGCACGCCACCGCACCCGGCGTCATGAAGACCGCGAAGGCCGCGCCCGCTCCCGCGCCGGAGCTGACCGCCTCGGTGGAGGACTACCTCAAGGCGATCTACGACCTGGAGCGCGCCGGCGAGCCGGCGGCGACGACGGAGCTGGCGTCGCGCCTCGGCGTCGCGCCCGCCTCGGTGACCGGGATGGTGCGGCGGCTGGCCGAGGCCGGCCTCCTCACGCACGAGCGGTACCGGGGCGCGCGGCTGACGCGCGCGCGGGCGCAGCGCCGCGCTGCGGACGCTGCGCCGCCACCGCGTCATCGAGGCGTACCTGGTGCGCGCCCTCGGATACCGCTGGGACGAGGTCGACCAGGAGGCCGAGCGCCTCGAGCACGCCGCCTCGGACGAGCTGGTGGACCGGATGGCGGCGGCCATCGGCGAGCCGACCTCGGATCCGCACGGCGCTCCGATCCCGGGCCGGGACGGCGCCGTGGACGAGGCGCGCTACCGCTCGCTCGGGGACTTGGAAGCGGGCGTGAGCGCCGAGATCATGCAGGTGTCGGACGACGATCCCTCACTGCTGCGCTACCTCGCCGACCTGGCGATCACGCCCGGACGCACGGTCGTCGTGGTCGAGCGCGCTCCCTTCGGGGGACCCATTACATTGCGGGTCGGCAACACGACTCGGGCGGTGGGTCCCGCCCTCGCCGAGCGGGTGCTGGTGCGACCCAACCCCAAGTGAGCCGGAGCCGCTGAGCATGCTGCGTGCACGACATCTGTTGATCCTCGCCGCCTCCCTGGCGGCGGGCGCCTGCCAGAAGGAGCCGCCGCCGGAGCCGGGCATGACCGGCCCGCACCCGCGGGTGGTGCTGGAAACGACCATGGGCCGGATCGTGGTGGAGCTCGACCGCACCAAGGCGCCGCAGACGGTGGACAACATCATCCCGCACGTCAATCGCCACTTCTACGACGGACTCATCGTCGATCAGGTCATCAAGGGCAACATGATCCGCACCGGCCAGTACCTGCCCGACGGGACGGAGCGGCGCACCTCCGCGCTGCCGGTGCCGCCCGAGGCGGACAACGGGCTCAAGAACGTGCGCGGCAGCGTCGCCCTCTCCCGGCATCTGGAGCCGGAGAGCGGCACCGTCCAGTTCTTCATCGACGTCGCCGACAACCCGCGGTTCGATTTCACGGACAAGTCGGTCCAGGGGTGGGGATTCACGGTGTTCGGCACGGTGGTGGAAGGGATGGACGTCGTGGACCGGATCGCGGCGACGCCGACGCTGCCCAACGGCGTGCCGGTCACGCCGGTCGTGATCAAGCGGGCGTACGTGGATACGACCGTGGCGGCACCGGCCGCGCCGGCGAAGGAGGGGTGATGCGAAGCGCGATGATCGCGGGCGCGGCCCTGCTGTTCGTGGCCGCCGCCTGCCAGAAGAAGGGAGCTGCCGTGCCGCAGGGCGAGGCGCCGGCGGCGACAGGCGATCATCCCGTCGTGGTGCTCGAGACGAGCAAGGGCCGGATCGTGATGGAGCTCGACCGGACGAAGGCGCCGCAGACGGTCGACAACATCGTGGCGCACGTGGACCAGCACTTCTACGACGGGCTCGTCTTCCACCGCGTGATCAAGGGGTTCGTGATCCAGGCGGGCATCCAGACGCCCGACGGCCGCCAGCGGCTGTCGTCGGCCCCGTCGGTGCCGAACGAGGCCGACAACGGGCTCAAGAACGTGCGCGGCTCGGTGGCGCTGGCGCGGACGGCGGACCCGCAGAGCGGCGGCGTGCAGTTCTACATCAACGTCGCGAACAACCCACCCCTCGACTTCACGGCCAAGACCGACAAGGGGTGGGGCTACTGTGTCTTCGGCCGGGTGACGTCGGGGATGGACGTGGTGGACGCGATCGCGGCGGTGCCGACACGACCCGACGACAACCCGGTCACGCCGGTCGTGATCACGCGTGCCTATCTCGAGACGAAGGCGCCGGCTTCCTGACCCGCGCGCTCAGCGCGCGCCAGCCTTCCGCTCCAGCTCGGCCACGAACGGCGCGAAGTACTGCTTCCACGCCGCGGCGACCGTGTGCGTCCCGTGGCCCCGTGTGAGCGGGCCGATCGGGATCAGCACGTAGCGCCCCCGCGGAACCCGCCGGATCAGCGAGTCCATGAGTCCCAGCTCGGGCGGATTGATGAAGTCGTCCGCCGAGTTGATCGCCAGGAGGGGGGCGCGGATCCGCTCGAGCGCGACGCTCGGGTCGTACTCGCGCGAGGCGTCGAAGGCGTAGAGGACGTCGTTGGCGTCGTAGACGCGCATGGCCCCGGCGAGCCACCGCGTGATGTAGGCGTCCGCCGAATCGCGTGTCGGAGCGAGCCGCTGCTGCACCAGCGGAGCGCTCGTCATCACCCAGAGCAGTTGCAGGGCGCCCCGGAGCCCCATCGGCTGCCGCTCGTAGTCCCCGCCCTGCCACGCCGGATCGTTCCGGATGTCGTCCAGGATCATCTTCCGCATCATCCGGTTGCGTCCGGCGATCTGGGTCGGCAGGCTCGCCAGCGGCACCAGCCCGTCCATGAAATCGGGATACGTCTCGCCCCACACCCAGGTGTGCATCCCGCCCATCGACGTGCCCATCACCAGGAGCAGGTGGTTCACGCCCAGGTGTTCGGTCAGCAGGCGGTACTGCGCCGCGACCATGTCGTCGTAGGTGTAATGCGGGAAGCGCGCATGCAGCCCGTCGCTCGGCTTGCTCGACGCGCCGTGGCCGATCCCGTCGGGGAAGATCAGGTAGTGCGTGGCGGTGTCGAGCGCCTCGCCGGCGCCGTACAGCTCGGTGAACAGCGGATTGAGGAATTGCCGCCCGCTCCCGGTCGTTCCGTGCAGGATCAGAACCGCGTTGCGGACGACGCCCGCGGCGTCCCTGCGCGGCCGGCCCATCGTCATGTAGTGGAGCTTCAGCTCGGGGAGCGTCTCACCGCTGCGGAACCGGAAGTCGCGGACGACGTACGTCCCCGTGTCGACCTGGGCGCGCGCCGTGGCGGCGACCCCGAGCAGCGCGACGACCGCGAGAGCCTGGACCAACCGGGCGGAACGGTTCATGGCGTGCTCCGGTCTATGACACCGATGCTCCGCTGGGCGGCCGGCACGATGATCATGTCCAGGACGTTCACGTGGTCGGGGAGGTTCGCGACGTAGGACACCGCGTCGGCCACGTCGTCGGGCGACAGCGGCCGGAAGCCTTCGTAGAGCTTCTTCACGCGCTCCTTGTCCCCGTGGAAGCGCACCTCGGCGAATTCCGTCCCGACGTGGCCGGGGTCCACGCTCGAGATTCTCACCTTGGTGCCCGCGACGTCCACGCTCATCCCCTCGGTGAGCGCCACGACCGCGTACTTGGTCGCGTTGTAGACGTTCCCTGCCGGATAGACCCAGTGCCCCGCGGTGCTGCCGATGTTGATCACGTGGCCGCTGTTGCGCTTGACCATCAGAGGCATGATCGCCCGGGAAACGTTGAGCAGCCCCTTCAGGTTGGTATCGATCATCCGATCCCAGTCCTCGGGGTCGCCCTCGTGCAGCTTGGCGAGCCCGGCCGCGAGGCCCGCGTTGTTGAGCAGGATGTCGGGCACCAGACCGTCCTTCGCGAGCGCGTCGGCCGCGCGGTTCACCGCGGCGCGGTCCCGCACGTCCACGGCCGCGACCCGCACCTGGATGCCGAATTCCTTTCGCAGATCGTCCGCCGTGCGGTCGAGGCGGTCCAGGCGCCGCGCCCAGAGGATCAGGTTGGCCCCGTCCTCGGCGAAGCGGCGGGCCGAGGAGCGGCCGATGCCGGAAGAGGCGCCGGTGATCAGCGCGAGCTTACCGCGAATCCGCGACTCCATCACACCCCCATTCCCATGCATAGTAGCGACGGGCGTCCCGCCGAGGCCAGCCGTGGTGCGGCATCGGCCCGACGCCGTCGCCCGCCCGTCCGAAAACCCGTGGAGCGCCCTGACCGGCTCACCGCGGCCGAACGGTCCGCACCTCGAGCGACTCGCTCAGGTCGGCCAGGAACATCTCGGCGGCAGCGGCGGCCACCGCCCCGTCCTCGATGAAGGCGTCGAGCTCGTAATTGATGGCCACGCCGAGCGGGTTGAAATCGGTGGAGCCCACGCGAGTCCACCGCCCGTCAACGATCGAGGTCTTGGCGTGCATCATCTCCCCGCGCCACTCCCAGATGCGCACGCCGTTGCGCAGGAGCCGCCGGTAGTAGCGCCGGGTCAGCGACCCGACCCAGGGGTGGTCGTTCCTGCCCGGCACCAGCAACCGCACGTCCACGCCATCCCGGGCGGCACCGGCCAGCGCATCCATTTCCGCAAACGACGGCACGAAGTACGCGCTGGCGAGCCAGATCGAGCGCTCCGCCGCGGCGGCCTGCAGGTGCAGCGCGCGGGCCACCCGCATGCGCCCCGGCTCGCCTTCGACGATGCCCACCAGCGAGGGCGCCGCGGTCGCCGGGTCGAGGTGGGCGTTGCGCGGCTGGCGCCGCAGCCGCCGCTCCTCCCGCGCGGGCCGCACACCCTCCGCGCGGCGCCACATGTGCTCGAACGCTCTTTCCATGTCGGACGCCGCCGGTCCCTCGATGCGCACACAGCGGTCGCGCCACGGCGAGCGGCGCTTGACGATGAGCCCGTGCTGCCACTGCTCACCGATGCCGATCCCACCCGTGACGCCGGCTTTCCCGTCCACTACGAGCACCTTCCGGTGGTCGCGAGGAACCAGGCCCAGCCACGGGCGGAATCCGGGCCGGCTGAACACCCGCACCTCAACCCCGCGCGCACGGAGGCCGCGCAGGAAGCGCGACGAGGTGCCCCACATCCCGACCCAGTCGGCGAGGAGGCGGACGCGCGCGCCGGACGCCGCCGCGGCGGCCAGCGCCGCCGCGAAGCGCTGCCCCACGCTGTCGTCCCGGAGGATGTAGCTCTCCAGCGCGACCGAGTCCTTCGCGCCCTCGATCAGCGCGATCATCGCGTCGAAGGTCGTGTCCCCGTCAGCGTACAACGTCACCTGATTGCCCGGGGAGACGTCCGCGGCCCCGATCCGCCACAGGGCCCGGGCGAACGACGGCCCGCGGGGCGCCGGCAGGGTGGGGGCACTGGGCGCAGGCGCCCGGGGAGACTCGCGGTCCGCTGGTCGGGGCTGGATCTCGCCGCTCATCCTCGCGGAGCACTCAACCTTTCGCGTGCCGGATGGCCTCCACCGGCATCTGGCTCAGCTGCGTGTAGATGCTGCCCCTCCGGCGCAACGGCCACCAATCATAGAGATAGACCTGCACCGGCCGCCACATCGCGACCCGGCCGGCGATGGGGCCGGGCCCTTGCGGCCGCCAGCGCGCAGGCGTACCTGGTAGAAACCCTCTTCACAGGAGTCTCTCAATGAAGTTCAACAAGAACCTCGGCATGCTGTTGTTGGGCATCTGGCTCATCCTCAGCGGGCTGGTACCCCTCCTCCACCTGAGCTTCTCGGGACTGGGCACGCTCATGGCGATTCTCGCCATCGCGGCCGGTGCCTTGATCCTCGTGGGCCGGGACGTGGCAGTTCCCTGACCTGGGGCGCAGGCGGGGCTAATCGGGGACTTCGGCCGCTGGGCCGGCGGGCGCTGCGCCGTGGCGCCGTTGACGCAGCCGGAGCAGCATTTCGAACGCCACCACCGCCGCGGCGAGCCACACGGCGCCGGCGCTCCATCCTCCTGCGATGTCCGATGCCCAGTGGACTCCCAGATACACGCGGGACAGGCCCACCAGCACCACGATCGTCAGCGCGATCGCCAGACTCGCGGACTTGGCCGCCCACGGCCAGCGCTGTCGGAGCGCGAGGTAGCCGAGCGCTCCGAAGGTGATGAAGGAGCTCATCGCGTGGCCACTGGGAAACGAGTACGACCGCATCACGACGAGCGCCGAGGCCAGGTCGGGCCGCATCCGCGCGAAGAACGCCTTGAGTCCCAGATTCAGGAGCGCGCCCGCCCCGGCGGTGACCACGATGAAGATGGCGGACGCCCGCTCCCTCCGGACGAGCAACGTCGCCGCCACCACCGCCACGATCACCATCAGGCCGACCGTGCCGCCGACGCCCGTCGCGGCGCTGAGAAGCGTCGTCATGGCAGCCCGGCGCTCGTGCCCGAACCAGGCATGGATGAGCTGATCGGCGCGTGACACCAGCGAGGTGCTGAGCCGGACTTGCTCGGCAAGCCCGACGAACAGGTATCCTGCGCCTATGGCGGCGATGCCGCCGACGACCATCAGCAGGAGGATCGGAGCGTACGAACCGACCGGGCCGGAATGTCCGGTGGCCCACCTGCCGATGCGGCTGCGTTCGACCCACCCCGACCCGCTCTTCGCGCTCGCCTTGACCACCCTGACGATGCCGGCGATCGGTATGTAGCACAGCGCCCAGAAGGTCAGAAACAGGACCACGGGCACCGCGAACACGAAGACAGGAGGGAACTTGGTCGTCATGGAAGATGCCCGGGGGCCGGGGGACCTTCAATCCGTCCTTCGGCCTAGCTCCTTCGATTGATGGCCGCCTGACGCGTTTGGGCTACCGCGTAGCGGGGGCAATGTAGGTAGGTTCGTGGCTGGCCGATGCACCCGGCGGGAGACTGGCGTGAGGATTCCGCACCCGTTTGCGCTGCTCAAGCGAGCGGCGGTCGCATGGAACGAAGACGACGCCTCGAGCATGGGCGCGGCCCTCGCGTACTACACCATGTTCGCCATCCCGCCGCTGCTGGTGATGGTCATCGCCGCCGCGGGGCTGATGTTCGGTCGCGACGCCGCCGAGCGCCAGATCCTCGCCCAGCTGCGCAACCTCACGGGCGACGCCGGCGTCATGGCGATGCGGCAGCTGCTCGAGGGCGCCAGCAGCTCCACCACCAGTGTCGTCGTGGCGGTCGTGGGCACCGCCATCCTCCTGTTCGGCACGACCAGCGTGTTCGCCGAGCTCTATGGCGATCTCAACAAGATCTGGCGCAGCCCCTCGCTCCCCAGGGTGGGCGGCATCGTGCACCTCATCCGGACCCGGATCCTGTCCTTCGGCATGATTCTCGGGATCGGCTTCCTGCTCCTCGTGTCGCTCGTGGCTTCGGCCACCCTCGCGGCCGTGGGCGACTGGTGGGGCTCGCGGTTCGCGGCGTGGACCCTGACGGTGCAGGTGGTGAACGCGATCTTCAACTTCACGATGATCACCGTGGCCTTCGCGATGATCTACAAGCTCCTGCCCCGCGCCGCCATCGCGTGGCGCGACGTCTGGATCGGCGCGGCCATGACCGCCGGGCTCTTCGAGATCGGCAAGGCGCTCATCGGTCTCTATCTCGGCACCTACATCGCCTCGGGGTTCGGCGTCGCCGGCTCGCTCGTCGTCTTCCTGGTGTGGGTCTACTTTGCGGCCGAGATCTTCCTGCTCGGCGCGGAGTTCACCTGGGTCTATGCGTACCGCTATGGCTCACGCGCCGGTGCGGCGCCGCCCGATCCGCCGCCGCCGCGCAGGGGCCGGCCCCTCACCGCGGCCGCCGCCGAGGCCACGCGCCGGCAACACCCGAAGGAAAAGTAGTTGCCGCGTCGGATCGCCAGCTTCTGCTGCAGCAGCTCCTGATCGGCCGCCAGCAGCACAAGTCAAGCAGGGGCCGGGACGGCGCCTAGTGTTCCCACCACAGCGAGGGGTCGCGGAACCGGTGGGACGGCGCCGGGATCGCCAGGGTGAGCGTGGTGCCCTCCCCGGGCCGGGCGGTGACGGTGAGGGTGCCGCCGAACGTCTCCTCGACGGTCTTCCTGGCGTCGGCGACCGCCGCGACGTGCACGTCGAGCCCCTCGGCCGAGGGCGACCGCACGGTGAGCATGATCACGGACCCGACGTTCTCCACGGAGACCCGCACCGTGCCGACCCGGCCCTTGAGGCCTTCCACCGCGGCGTGGATCGTGGCCGTCAGGGCCGCCGCCAGCTCCGCCGAGTTGCCGGGGACGGACACGGCATAGGCGAGCGTCTTGAGCTCCAGCGTCGCGCCGCGCAGCGCCGCCTGAGCCCGCGCGGCGTCCACGCACGACCAGACGACCTGGACGACGTCGAAGCTCCCGCCGCTCGCGACCACCGCCCGCGCCCGGTCCTGCACCGTCTTCACGAGCGCCACCGCCTGCTCGAGCGCCCGCGACGCGGTGCGCAGATCCTCCGCCAGCTTCGCGCGCGAGGCCAGCTCGGGCCCTGACGTGCCGGCGAGCGCGGCGCTGCTGCGCCCGACCGCCTGCCGCGCGGCGGACAGCGGCGCGCCGATCTCCTGGGCGAACGCGCCCAGCTGCTCCGTGAAGCGCTGGAACAAGTCCGGCGGCGCGGCCTGGATGCTTCCCCCGGCCCCATGGCTCGACAGCCCCAGGCACAACCCGGCCAGCTCGAGCGCCAGCCGCTCGCGGCTGCGACGCTCCTGCGCGTACGGGGGCGGAGCGGGCACCTGGTCGCGGACGGGGGCCACACACCACTGCTCGGGGCCCGAGACCCGGCCCGCGACCCAGCGGCTTCCCGGCCCCACCGGCATCGCGAGATGCCGCAGCGCCTCTTTCACCTCGGGTGTCGCGTCCCAGGCCAGTGCCTCGGTGACGTTCGTGACGACGGGGACCAGCGAGTCCTCCGGCGAGACTTCCCACACCCCCACCATGCGCCCGTGCAGCACCGCGCTCGCACGGCGCAGCACCTCCGCCGCCCAGCGGGCCTGCTCCTGGCCGTCCGTGGGATGGGTCATCAGCAACTCCCGTAGCGCCGGGGCGCGCCGCGGCGCGTCCCTGGTCGTGAACCAGCGGCTGAGGGGGAAGCCGTGCCCTGAGGGGGGTACGCGACCAATATCCGGCTTTGCGGCCGGCCCTGCAAGACCCTGGATCACATTCAGGGAGATAGGGGACCCGTTCTTCCCTGATTGCGGCCGGCGAGGTCAAGACAATGGGAATCCCGGGGTTGCAGTCGCGCCACGGGTCGCGGCGGGGCTGCGGTAGCGGAACCCCGCGAGCCCACAGAGTATTATCGCTTACCATGGAGTGGAATCCGATGGCCGCCCGGCGGATGCCCGCGATCTTTCTCGCACACGGCTCGCCGTTCCTGCTGGACGACGCGGAATGGACCGCCGAGCTGAGCCGGTGGGCCCGCGAAATGCCGCGCCCGACGTCGGTGCTGATGCTCTCGGCCCACTGGGAGCGCAAGCCCGTCACCCTCGGTGCGACGCGCACGGTGCCGCTCGTGTACGACTTCTACGGCTTCCCGGAGCACTACTACCGCGTCACCTATCCGGCCCCCGGCGCGCCCGAGCTGGCGCTCCGCGTGCGCGAGCTGCTCGGGGAGCAGCAGCCGGTCGCCGAATCCGATCGCGGGCTGGACCACGGAGCGTACGTCCCCCTGATCGCGATGTATCCCGACGCCGACATCCCCGTGCTGCAGGTGTCCCTGCCGACGCTCGATGCGCCCACCCTGCTCGAGCTGGGGCGCTCGCTGGCGCCGCTCCGCCGCGAAGGTGTGCTCATCGTGGGCAGCGGCTTCCTCACGCACAATCTGCGGGCGATGGACATGCGGGCCGACGCGCCGACGCCGGCGTGGGCGCAGGAATTCGATGCCTGGGCCGAGGACGTGCTCGCGCGGCAGGACGCGGACGCGCTGGTGGACTACCGCAACCGCGCCCCCGGCGTCCGGCAGGCCCTGCCGACCCACGAGCACTTCGTGCCCGCCGTGGCGGCCCTCGGCGCGGCCGTCGAGGAGGAGGGACCCGTGCGATTCCCGATCACCGGCTTCAACTTCGGCTCGCTGACCAAGCGCTCGGTGCAGTTCGGATGAGGCGTCCGGCGGCGGCCGCGCCGCGCGCCGCCCTCGCCGCGGCCGCGCTGGTGCTCGCGGCGGGCTGTCACGCCTCGCGCGGGGGATCGGCCGTGCAGGGCGACCTCACCGTGAGCCACGCGGTCGTGCCCGTTCCGGCGTCGCGCGCCCAGGCGTCGGTGTTCATGGTGATCGAGAACCGGAGCGGCGCCAGGGTGACCCTGGTCGGCGCGACCTCGCCCGAGGCGGAGTCGATCCGGCTCGACCGCGACATCGGCGGCCAGATGCAGACCGTGCCGGGGATCGACATCCCGGCTGGCGGCCGCCTGCGGCTGGTGCCGGGGAGCTATCACCTGATGCTGGTGGGTGTCGGGAGGTCGCTCGCCGTCGGCGACACCGTGACGCTGCATCTCAGCTTCGAGCCGAACGGCGCGCTCACGGTCCGAGCCCCCCTCCTCACCTACACCGAAGCGATCAGCGACCTCCCGATGCGCTAGACGGCCCGGTGCTGGCTACTTCGTGCCCATTCCGGCGAAGTCCGAGAACAGCGCCGTCGAATGCAGCTCCGACGCCAGCAACGAGTGCATCCCCATTCCGGGCACGCACAGGCCGACGAGCGTTCCCACCTGCGGGATCGCCACGTCCGGCATTCCCCCGCGATGAGTGGTTTGAGACCCGCTACGGTGTGTTTGGAAGGCGGCGAGAACAGTAGGCTGCCAGGTGCCGCGCAAGACCCAAGTCGGCGCGGGAGCGTTATCTTGATCGGCGGCGAGCGTGCGAGAACGCGCACAGGCCACGGGAGACGAGCCCATGAGCACGCCGGCGGACCTCTGGTCGCGGCCCGACGACACGGAGCGGCAGGACCGGCTCGACGCGATGAAGCGCAGAGCTACGGGGCTCCTGGCCGCCGCAGCGGGTGTCTTCGCGGCGGCCTCCGCGCTCGAGGGCCGCTACCCCTGGATCGGTTACGTGCGCGCGACCGCCGAGGCCTCCCTCGTCGGCGGGCTCGCGGACTGGTTCGCCGTCACCGCCCTCTTCCGCCATCCCCTCGGCCTGCCGATCCCGCACACGGCCATCGTCGCGACGCGCAAGGACCGGATCGGCCGCGTGCTCGCCACCTTCGTGCAGAGCCACTTCCTCTCGCGCGACGTCATCGCCGCCAAGGTCCGGTCCATTCATCCGGCCGAGCGCGTGGCGCGGTGGCTCTCCCAGGTCGAGAACACCAGGCAGATCGCCCAGCAAGTGGCGAGCGGCGTCGCGAAGACCCTGGAAACGCTGCCGGACGACGAGGTCGGAGCGCTGGTGCGCCAGGGCGTCACCGCGCAGCTCAAGGCTGTGCGGGCCGCTCCGGCGCTCGG
This sequence comes from uncultured Gemmatimonadales bacterium, assembly GCA_963835535.1. GTDB lineage: Bacteria > Gemmatimonadota > Gemmatimonadetes > Gemmatimonadales > JACORV01 > Fen-1245. The sequence continues at coordinate 414,105 of CAWIFL010000005.1, read as the reverse complement.
TCAGACGCTGCAGCTCATCCTCGCCGGGAACCGGCACCAGGAGCTGCTGAACGAAGCGGTGCGCCTCGCCGCCCAGGCGGTGCACGACAACCGCGAGCTGATCCGGGAGCAGGTCCGCTCGGAGAGCCCCTGGTGGGTCCCGGGGGTCGTGGACGACCTGCTCTACCAGCGCATCGTCACTGCCTTCGAGACGATGCTCCGCAACATCGGCACCGATCCGCACCATCCGATTCGCGCCACCTTCGATGCCGCGCTGCGCGACTTCGTGGACCGGCTCGAGCATTCGCCCGAGGCGAGCGTGCGGGCCGAGGAGATCAAGAACGCCTGGCTCGCCGATCCGGCCGCGGCGGAGCTGTCCGGCCGGCTGTGGGAGACCATGCGCGGCGCCATCGGCCGCTACGCCACGCGCGCGGAGGGCGCCGCGCCGGGGCCGCTCGAGAGCGGCATCGCCGCGTTCGGCGCCGCGCTGGCCACGAACGAGCGCCTCCTGGAACAGATCAACGACCTGGTGACCGACCTCGTAGCCTCGGCGGTCGAGCAGTACCGCCCCGAGATCGGGGACTTCATCGCCCAGACCGTCGCCGGGTGGGACCCCGAGGCCACGAGCCGGCGCTTCGAGCTGGCCGTCGGCCGCGACTTGCAGTTCGTCCGCATCAACGGCACGCTGGTAGGCGGCCTGGTCGGCCTGGGGATCTACACCATCTCCCGCTTCTGGAGCTGAGGAGGACGCGCATGCCGGAACGGCGGATTGCCGTCATGGGGAGCTTCATCACCGACCTCGCCTTCCGCACCGCGCAGCTGCCGGTGTGGGGCCAGACCATCCTCGGCTCCGGCTTCCTGCTGGGCCCCGGGGGCAAGGGCTCCAACCAGGCGGTGGCCGCCGCGCGGCTCGGCGCCCGGGTGTGCTTCATCTCCAAGCTCGGCCGCGACGCGTTCGCCGACCTCGCGCGTCGCACCTGGCAGGAGGAGAAGATCGACGCCCGGTTCGTCTTCGAGACGGGCGACCGGCCGACTGGCGCCGCCTCGATCGTCGTCAACGAAACCTCGGGCGACAACGCGATCGTCGTGGTTCCCGGCTCCGGCCTGCTGCTCACCGCCGCAGAGGTGGATCAGGCGCGCGCCGCCATCGCCGAATCGGCCGTGTTCCTGACGCAGCTCGAGTCCCCCCTCGACGTCGTGCATCACGCCCTGCGGCTCGCGGGCAGCCTCGGCGTGCGGACGATCCTGAATCCCGCGCCCGGCCTGCCGCTCCCCGACGGCATCTACCCTCTGTGCGACTACCTCACGCCGAACGAGAGCGAGGCGGCGACGCTCGTCGGCGCGCCCGTGACGAGCCTCGCCGACGCCGAGCGCGCGGCCTCCACCCTGCTCGGACGCGGAGCGCGCGCCGTGATCGTCACCCTCGGAGCGAACGGCGCGCTGGTCAGGACGCCCGAGGTCACGCAGCACGTGCCGGCGGTGGACGCCGGCCCCGCGGTGGAGACCACCGGCGCCGGCGACGCGTTCAACGGCGGCCTGGCGATGGCGCTCGCCGAGGGGATGGACGTCGTGGCGGCCACCCGCTTCGGCTGCGCCGTCGCCGGGATCTCGGTCACGCGCCACGGCACCGCCCCGTCCATGCCCCACCGCTCCGAGGTGGACGCGCTGCTGCGGAGGATCCGCTGATGTTCGTTCCGCACACGTTCGGCCTCGCGCTCGCCATGACCGTGCTCAGCACCATCTGCTGGGGCTCATTCGCGAACACGATGAAGTTCACCGGCACCTATCGCTTCGAGCTGTACTACTGGGATTACGCCGTCGGGATCGTCCTGATCTCCCTCGTGCTCGCCTTCACGATGGGGAGCGTCGGCGGCGGCGAGACGGCGTTCCTCGCCAACCTGCGCTCCGCCGCGCCCGCCAATCTGGCCTGGGCCGCCATCGCGGGCTTCATCTTCAACGTCGCCAACTTCCTGCTGATCGCGGGCATCGGCCTGGTCGGCCTCGCGGTCGCGTACCCCATCGCGATCGGCATCGCCCTGGTCGAGGGCGTCCTGCTGAGCTACGCGATCCAGCCCAAGGGGAGCGCGGCGCTGCTGGGGGCCGGCGTCGCGATGGCCGTGCTCGCGGTGATCCTGATCGGTAAGGCGTACGGCCAGCTGCAGTCGCCCGGCCGCGCGGCGGGCCGCAAGGGCGTGGTGGTCTGCGTGGTTTCGGGCGTGCTGATGGGCGTCTGGGCGCCGTTCGTGACGCGCGCGATGACGGCCGCCCGGCCGCTGACGCCCTACACGGTGGCCGTGCTGTTCACGCTCGGGGCGCTGGCCTGCTGCTTCGTGTTCAACACCGCGTTGATGCGCCGCCCGCTGGCGGGCACGCCGGTCGACTTCTCCGGGTACCGGACGGCGCCCGCGACATACCACCTGCTGGGGCTTGCGGGAGGGATCGTCTGGGGCGTCGGGACGGTCTTCAACCTCGTGGCCGCGAGCCTGGTCGGCGTCGCCATCTCCTACGCGATCGGCCAGGCCTCGCCGATGGTCGCGGCGCTGTGGGGCGTCTTCGCGTGGCGGGAATTCCGCGGCTCGTCGGCGCGGGCGAAGGTCTACCTCGCCGGAATGTTCGCGTCCTACCTGCTGGCGCTCCTGCTCATCGCCCGCGCCTACCGGGCGGGGTAGCGCGCTCGATCAGTTGCGCGTCAGCGCGCCGCCCCGTGCTTGATGAACGTGCCGGCGTGCAGCTCGGCGTAGGCGCGCCGCAGCTCGTCCTCGGTGTTCATCACGATGGGTCCCATCCACGCTACGGGCTCCTGGATCGGCTGGCCGGAGACCAGGAGGAACCGGATCCCCTCCGCCCCCGCCCGCACCGTCACCTCGTCCCCCTTGTCGAACAGGACCAGCGATCGGTTGCCCGCCGCCTCGAGCACGGGCTCGCCGTCCGAGGCGCCGCCCCCCCCCACCCGGTCGGTGAGCACGCCGCGCGGATCCGACGCGTCGCGGAAGTCGCCGCTGCCCTCGAACACGTAGGCGAACGCGTTGTCGTTGAGCGACACCGGGAGCCGCTTCTGCTTGAGCGCCGGCACCGAGACGTCGAGATAGCGCGGATCGGCGGCGACGCCGTCCACCGGCCCCGTCTTCCCCCAGAACGACCCGCACACGACCCGGACGCGCGTCCCGTCGTCGTCGGTCACCTCGGGGATGTCCTTCGCCGCGACGTCCTGGTAGCGCGGGTCGGTCATCTTGAGCGTCCGGGGGAGGTTGGCCCACAGCTGGAAGCCGTGCATCCGCCCGTTCGGGTCCCCTTTCGGCATCTCCTGGTGCAGGATCCCGCTGCCGGCCGTCATCCACTGCACGTCGCCCGCGCCCATCGTCCCGCTGTTGCCGAGGCTGTCGCCGTGGCTCACCGAGCCGGCCAGCACGTAGGTGATCGTCTCGATGCCCCGGTGCGGATGCCAGGGGAAGCCCGCCAGGTAGTCCTCGGGATGCTCGTTGCGGAAGTCGTCGAGCAGGAGGAACGGGTCGAAGTCCCCCGTGGCCCCGAAGCCGAAGGCGCGGCGGAGCTTGACCCCCGCGCCCTCGAGGGTGGGGCGGGACTGGATGATGCGCTTGACCGGTCTCAGAGACACTGTACCTCCACGGCGACGGCTCCGGAATTCAACTGGTACCACCTATCAACCCCCGGAGGTTCCCGGCCGGCCCCGGCCCGCGCCCTAGTGGCCCGGGCCCGCCACCCGTAAGATCACGTCGGTCGAATCCGAGTCCCTTCACCAAAGAGGAGACATCCATGCGGAGCGTGCTGTCGACGCTGGCCGCGGTGGCGCTCTTCGGAGCGCCGCTGTCGGCCCAGACGGCCGACTCGATCATCGCCCGCTACCTCCGGACCATCGGCGGGATGGACCACATCCAGGCCGTGCAGACGCTGCGACGGGTCGGGAAGGTCACGAGCGGCGGTGGGTTCGAGGCGGTGGTGGTCCAGGAGAACAAACGCCCCAACAAGGTGCGCGAGGAGTTCACGATCGTCGGGATGACGCAGATCGTGGCCTACGACGGCCAGGCGGGGTGGAAGATCTCGCCGTTCCAGGGCAAGAAGGACGCCGAGGCGCTCGGCGAAGACGAGCTGCGCGGGATGGTGGAGGACGCCGACTTCGACGAGCCGCTGGTCAACTACCAGCAGAAGGGGAACCACGTCGAGTACCAGGGCACCGATCAGTTCGAAGGCACCGACGTCTACAAGCTCAAGGTCACGCTCACGAACGGCGACTCCTACACCTACTTCCTGGATACCGACTACTGCGTCCCGATCAAGGTCGAGGTCCGGCGGACGATCCGCGGCGCCGAGCAGTCCTACGAGACGGTGCTCGGCAACTACAAAGCCGTCGCCGGCTGGTACCTGCCGTTTTCGATCGAGAGCCGCGCGCTGGGGGGCAGCGAAGGAGGCAAGGTCACCTACGACAGCATCGAGGCCAACGTCCCGATCGACGACGCCCGCTTCGCACAGCCGGCGGCGCCGGCGGCGCCGGCACAGACGCCCGGCGCGGTGAAGCCGGCCGGGAGGAACGGACAATGACGACACGCAACCTGATTCCCTGCTCCGCGGCTGCGCTCACCCTGTGCGTCGCGGCGGCACTGCCCGCGCAGACGCCTGCGACGGTCCGCGCCGACTCGGAGACGATCTCCGGCCTCGGAGCCCGCAACATCGGCTCCGCCACGATGAGCGGCCGCGTGGCGGCCGTCGCGGCGGTGCACGAGGGCCAGCGCCTCACCATCTACGTCGGCGCCGCCAGCGGCGGCGTGTGGAAGTCGGTGAACGGCGGCACGACCTACAAGCCGGTCTTCGACAAGCAGGACGTGCAGTCCATCGGCGCGATCACCGTCGATCCGACCAACCCGAAGGTCGTCTGGGTGGGCACGGGCGAGGTGTGGACGCGCAACAGCGTCTCCGTCGGCGACGGGATCTACAAGTCCACCGACGGCGGCGACAACTGGACGCACCTCGGGCTCCAGAACTCCGAGCGCATCGCCAGGATCCTGGTGGACCCCACCGCCCCGAACACCGTCTACGCCTGCGTGCCCGGCAAGCTGTGGAGCGACAGCTGGGACCGCGGCGTCTACAAGACGACGGACGGCGGCCAGACGTGGACGCAGGTCCTGAAGGGCGGCAACGCGTCCACCGGCTGCTCGATGATGTCCATGGACCCGCAGCACCCGCAGACGGTGTACGCCGGGATGTGGGACTTCCGCCGCAAGGGGTGGACGTTCCGCTCCGGCGGCGACAGCGCCCAGGCGCCGAGCGCCAGCGGGCTCTTCAAGAGCAGCGACGGCGGCGCGACCTGGACGGAGCTCGACGAGCACAGCGCCCAGGGCCTGCCCCCGAAGCCGTGGGGCCGCGTGGCCGTGACGGTGGCGCCCTCGAAGCCCGACGTGGTGTACGCCCTCATCGAGGCGGTGCCCCCGCTCAACGCGCTGTACCGCTCGGACGACGGCGGCCGCACCTGGCAGATGCGCGACCGCAGCCAGCTGATGATCTGGCGGCCGTTCTACTTCGCCAACCTCATCGTGGACCCGACCAACGAGAACCGGGTGTACAAGCCCGACCTCGGCCTGATCGTCAGCACCAACGGCGGGGCGAGCTTCAGCGACATCAGCGGGGGGACGCACGGCGACCACCATGACGTGTGGGTGGACCCGCAGAACCCCGACCACCTGATCACGGGCGACGACGGCGGCATCTGGTACAGCTACGACGCCGGCAACAAGTGGTGGAAGGGCGACAACCTGCCGATCTCGCAGTTCTACCACGTCAGCGTGGACAACGACCGGCCGTACCACGTGTACGGCGGCCTGCAGGACAACAGCGACTGGATCGGGACCTCGTCGTTCCCCGGCGGCATCGCGAACGCCCAGTGGGAGAACATCTACGGCGGCGACGGCTTCTGGACCTGGGTGGACACGTCGGACCCCGACTACATCTACACGGAGGCGCAGGGCGGCTCGATCGGCCGCGTCAACCGCAGGACGCACGAGACGCGCAGCATCCAGCCCCTGCAGGCCTACGGCGAGCCGAAGCTGCGCTGGAACTGGAACACGCCCATCGCGGTCAGCCCGACCCAGCGGGGCGTGGTCTACATCGGCGCGCAGTTCCTGTTCCGCTCGCGCGACCACGGGCAGACCTGGCAGAAGATCTCGCCGGACCTGACGACCAACGACACCACGAAGCAGCAGCAGGAGAAGTCCGGCGGCGTGACGGTGGACAACTCCTCGGCGGAGACCTACACCACGATCTACGCCGTCGCCGAGTCGCCGAAGAACCCGAACGTGATCTGGGTGGGCACCGACGACGGCAACCTCCAGCTCACGCGCGACGGCGGGAAGAGCTGGACCAACCTCGTGGACGACATCGAGGGGCTGCCGGCGAACAGCTGGGTGACCTCCATCGAGGCCGGGCACTTCGACGCCGGCACCGCGTACGCCACGTTCGACCGGCACACCTTCGGCGACCTGCAGCCGTACGCGTACAAGACCACCGATTACGGCCGGACCTGGACGCCGCTGATCGCGGCGGACGCTCCGGTGCGCGGCTACGCGCACGTGATCAAGGAGGACGTGGTCGACCGGAGGCTGCTGTTCCTCGGGACGGAGTTCGGGCTGTACGTCTCGCTGGACGGCGGGGAGAGCTGGGCGCACTACAAGGGCGGCAATCTGCCGGACGTGGCGGTGCGCGACCTGGTGATCCAGCCGCGCGACAACGACCTGGTGATCGCGACCCACGGCCGCGGCATCTGGATCGTGGACGACATCTCGCCGCTGCGCTCGCTGACGCCGGCGGCGCTGGAGAAGGACGTGGTGTTCCTGCAGGCGATGCCGCAGCAGCAGCGGCTGCCCGCGGGCGGCGGCTGGTCCAACGGCGACGCGACGTTCGTGGGGCCCAACCCGACGGACGACGCGGTCATCACCTATTACCAGCGGCGGCGCCACATCTTCGGCGACATGAAGATCGAGGTGCTGGATCCCGCCGGACAGCAGGCCGGCACCGTGCCGGTGAGCGAGCGGCGGGGCATCAGCCGGGTGACCTGGGGCGAGCGGCTCAAGCCGCCCCCGGCGCCGCCGGCCGCCACCGCCGCGGGGGGTGCCGCCGTCGGGCCGCGGCTCCTGCCCGGCGTCTACACGGTCCGGATGACGCGTGACACGGCCGTGTACACCACGAAGCTCACCATCGTGGCGGACCCGCGCTCCAGGCACACGGCGGTGGACCGCCGCAACCAGCTGGCCCTGGCCCGCCGGCTCGCGGCGCTGCTCACGGACATGACGTTCGACGTGGACAGGATCAACGGCGCCATCGCGGCGCTCGGCGCGCGGGCCGCGCGCCTGCCGGCGGGCGATACCCTGGCGGCGCGGCTCCGCGCCGCCTCCGGCGTGGCGGACAGCCTGAAGAAGAAGATCGTCGCCACGAAGGAAGGCGGGATGATCACCGGCGAACAGCGGCTGCGCGAGGACCTCTCGGACCTCTACGGTACCATCGTGGGGTACGAGGGCCCGCCGGAGCAGACGCAGGTCCAGCGCGCGGGCGCGATCGCGCGCGAGCTCTCCGACGTGATGAAGGGCTTCGACGCGTGGGCCGCCCGGGACCTGGAGGGCATCGACGCCGCGCTGACCGCGCGGCAGCTCCAGCCGATTCGCCTCCTCACCCGCACGCAGTGGGACCAGAGCCGGGCCGGCAAGCCGTAGCGGTCGCCGGTACGCTTTCTTGAGACGGGAAGGCCGGGGCGCGAGCCCCGGCCTTCACGTTTGCTGCAACGCCGGCGGCGCTTAGACGCCCTCCCCGCAGCGCCGTTAACCACGCGGATTCCGCATCGAGCCAACGCAGGCCGACGGTTTACGCCAGGTGCAATCCCTCGTCCAACGCACGTAGCTCACACACACCATGGAGGGTTGCAGCATGAAGACCGCTACCGGCGACGTCCCGCCGATCCGGGCGCGTCACGCTTTCGCCGTGGTCAGCGCACTGAGCATCTGCGCTGCCATCGCCGCCTGCAAGGACAACAGCTCGGCACCGACCACGCCCGACAGCATCAACGCGGAGGGCCCCGACACGCTCGTCGGCGTCGTGGGCGCGGCCCTCGGCACCGAGGTCGAGGTGCGCGTGCTGGACGTCAACTTGAGGCCGGTGCCGAACGCGTCCGTCGCCTTCGCGGTGTCGCCGGCGAGTGGTGCGACGCTGACTCCGGCGACAGAGCCGACCGACGACAGCGGCTTCGCCCGCGCCACGGTGACACTCGGCACCGTGGCCGGCATGGATACGGTCACCGCCACCATCGCCGACGCGGCTCCCGCCACCGTCTTTCTCATGGTGAACGGCGGCGCGCCGTCGAAGGTGATGGCCGACAGCGGCAGCCAGCAGACGGCGGCCGCGGGCACGCCGCTGCCCGATTCGCTCGTCGCGCTGGTGACCGATCAGTACGGCAACGCGCTGGCCAACGTCACCGTGACCTGGTCGACGACCAGCTTCCGGGACGGTGGGCGTCACGACCACACAGACCGACGCGAATGGTCTGACCGCGAACACCTACATATTGGCTCCTACGGCGGGCACACAAACGGTCCTCGCGCAGGTCTCGGCGTCGGTCCAAGCCACCTTCACCGAGGTCGGCCAGTGAGCCGCGCCGCCTGACGTTCGGGGGCCGGGGTGCCACCCCGGCCCCTGGGCCGGCGCCCCGCCGCAGCCGCGGACTTAACAGGTCCCGCCTCCATGCGTCGTCCTTAGGATCCGGCAATCCGGCCCGTCCAGCGTCCCCCCGCCCCGCCCACGCGTCGGAGGGTCGCCACCGTGCGCGGAACACCGCCACTCCACCTCGGGAGGCACCGGCCGTGAACATCCTGCACGTGCTGTCGCAGTACGAGGTCACCGGGGCGGAGACGTACGCGGCGACCCTGATCGCCCGCCAGGCGCGGGAGGGGCATCGCGTGACGGTGGTGTCCGACACCCTCAGCACGCCGGTGGACGCCGAATTCGTGGCGATGCCGATCGGCAAGCGTGATTACCCGCAGCGATTGCGCAACATTGTCGCTCTGCGGCGCCTGATCCGGCTGCGGCGGATCGGCCTGGTGCATGCGCACTCGAGGGCCGCGAGCTGGGTCGCCTTCTTCGCCACCCGCCTGTCGCCGGTTCCGCTCGTCTCGTCGCTGCACATCCTGCAGTCTCCGCACCTTTCGGCGCGCCTCTTCAGCGTCTACGGCGAGCAGATCGTCTCCGTCTCCCGCAACGTCCGCGCCCATGCGGTGCGCGTGCTGGGGCTGCCGGAGGGACGGATGCACCTGGTGCGCAACGGGGTGGACGTGGAACGCCTGTCCGGAGCGCCCGGGTGTTCCGAGGCGCGCCGGCAGTTGGGCCTGCCGGGTGACGTTCCGGTCGTTGCGCTCATCGGCAGGCTGTCGGGGCATCGGACGCCGGTCGCCGTGAGCGCCGTCTCCGAGGTCTTCCCGCGGATTCGCGCCGCCGTTCCCGATGCGCTGCTCGTGGTCGTGGGCGGGATGAAGATGCCCGGCGACTTCCCGGCGCTGGTCGCGGCCACCAACCGGCTACTGGGTGCCGACGCGGTGCGCCAGGTCGGCCACCAGAAGGACGTCGTCCCGTTTGTCGCCGCCGCGGATGTGGTGATCGCGGCCGGGCGGAGCGCCATCGAGGCGCTGGCCGTCGGGCGCCCCGTCGTGGCGGCCGGCGAGTCGTGCTACGCCGGCGTGGTCTGCGAGGAGACCTCCGACCATGCCATGCGGACCAATTTCGGCGACTTCGCGGAGAACCAGCCCCCCGATCCCGATCGGGTGGCCGCAGACGTCGCAACGCTGCTCGGCGATCCCGCGCGCCGCGCGGCGCTGGCCGTGTGGGGGCGCGCGTTCGCGCGGCGGATCTACGACGTCCGGACCACCTGGCCGCAGCTGCGGGAGATCTACGACGTCGCGCTGGCGTTCAAGGCCGCCCACCACCACCCGGTGCCCGTGCACTCGGCGTAGTTGGCGCTCCGAGGCCCCCGGCGGCGGAACGCCCCGCCCGAGCGACAACCTCGAGCGGGGCGTCGTGCGCATTGGCTCCGATCGGCGCGGCCTCTCTGGCACTCCCGCGCCGTCGTCCCCCGATCCGCCGCTGCCGGCCTACCTCATCTGCGGCGGTGCCTTGACCGGCGGCGCCGGCTTCGGCGGCAGCCGGCGGGGATGCTCCTGGATCATGCGCAGGATCTCGGCGACGCCCCGCTCGAGCTGCGGGTCGCGGCCGTTGATGACCGACAGCGGGTCGTTCTCCACCTCGATGTCGGGATCCACCCCGTGCCCCTCGACGATCCACTGGCCGTCGGTGTTCGCGAACCCGAACTCGGGCACGTTCACGCTGCCCCCGTCGATCAGCGGCCCGTGGTCGGTGATGCCGATGACCCCGCCCCAGGAGCGCTTGCCGATCAGCGGGCCGAGGCCCGCCTGCTTGAACATGGCCGGGAAGATGTCCCCGTCCGATGCCGACGTCTCGTTGAGGAGCGCGACCAGCGAGCCGTAGAACGTCGGCCCGTCGGGATACGTCGACGGGTAATCGCTGTTGCGCGAGAATCCGGTCGCCAGGAGCCGCCGGCTCAGCCGCTCGATCACCATGGCGGAGATGTTGCCGCCGCCGTTGGCGCGCACGTCGATGACGAGCCCTTCCTTCCGGATCTGCGGATAGAACCACTTGATGAACTCGTTGATGCCGTCGGAGCCCATGTCCGGCAGGTGCAGGTACCCCACGCGGCCCTGGGTCATCGAGTCCACCCGATGCCAGTTGTTGGCGACCCAGTTGTAGTAGACCAGCTCGGTCTCGCCGGTGATCGGCCGGTAGGTCACCTGGCGCGCGCCGTCGGCCGCGGGACGCGTGTTGAGGGTGAGGGTGACCGGCCGGTCGGCCTTGTAGCGCAGCAGCCGGTACGGATTGTCCGGCGCCTTCAGGTCCTCGCCGTCGACGGCCATCACGTAGTCGCCCACCCGGGCGTCCACGCCGACGTCGGTCAGCGGCGAGCGGTACTGCGCCTCGGCGTTGTCGCCGCGGAAAATGCTGGCGATCCGGTAGCGGCCGGAGGCGGAGTCCAGCGCGAACCGTGCGCCGGGCAGGGCGACCTGTGGCCGGGCCGGGATCTCGCGGTCTCCGCCCGAGATGTAGGTGTGGGAGTTGCTCAGCTCCGAGATCATCTCCTGGAGCACGTAGTCGAGATCGGTGCGGTGGCCGACGTACTGCAGCAGCGGCTGATAGCGGTCATGCAGCGCCTTCCAGTCGTACCCGTTCATGTTCGGCACGTAGAAGAAGTCGCGGAAGCGGCGCCACACCTCCTCGAAGATCTCTGCCCACTCCTGCTGCGGCACGATGTCCGCCTGGAGACCGGCCGTGGACATCGTCTTCTTCGAGGACGCGGCCTTCGGGTCAACGTCGTACAGGTTGTACACGCCACCCTGGTGCACCAGCACCTTGGTGCCGCCGGCGGACAGCGCGTAGCCGTCGATCGAGTCGGCAAGGGTGGTGGCCTTGCGCTCCTCGAGGTTGAAGATGACCAGCGACGCCCCGGCCCCCGGGTCGCGGCCGTAGTAGCTCGCCGGGCGCTTCACGTACAGCAGATTGCCCTTCACCGCCGCCAGACCGCCGATGTTGTCGGCCGGGACGGGCACCGGGGTGACGCGGTCGGCCAGGCCGTCGAAGTCGATCGTGACCGGCGTCGGCGCGACCTTGGGCGGCGTCTTGGCCGTGTCGGCCGCCGGCCGCCGCCCGCGGGGAGCGGGGGCGGCCGGGCCGCCTCAGCCGCGGTGGCCGCCGCAGCCGCCGCCGCCGCCGTCGTGTCGGGCTTCACTTCGTCGCTCTGCGGCGGGAACGGCGACGGCACGTCCCTGCGCAGGGCGAGCGCGAAGATGCCGGTCATGCGGTTCGTCGCGAAGTTCCACTCGATCGAGCTGAGCTGGGGGTGATACTCCCGGTCGCTCAGGAAGAAGAGGTACTTACCCGATGGATCGAAGACCGGCTCGACCGCGTTGTTCAGCGGGCCGGTCACCTGGTGCGGCGCAGCCTCGCCGACGCCCCAGATCCAGATGGAGAAGAAGCCGTTGTTGTGGCTCATGCTGAAGGCGAGCCACCGGCTGTCCGGCGACCAGCTCTCATCGCCGATGGAGCTGCCGGAGTCGCGCGCCACCTGCGTCATGACCTTGCTGGAGATCTCGAGCGACCAGAGCCGCCCGGCCTTGTCGCCGAATGCCAGGCGCCGGCCGTCCGGCGACCAGACCGGCGGGTAGCGCATCATGTCGCCGTTGGTGGTGAGCCGCTCGGGCGCGCCGTGGCCGTCCTGGTCGATCAGGTACAGCTCTTCCTCGCCCGACATGTCGGAGATGAACGCGATCTTGCGGCCGTCGGGCGACCAGCGCGCCGCCTTGTCGTGCGCGTTGGAGCTGTGCGTCAGGACCCGCGTGTAGCCGTGCTCGGCGGGGACGGTGAACAGGTCGCCGCGCGCGACGAACACGGCGCGGGCGCCGTCCGGGCTCAGGGCCCAATCCTCGACGAAGCCGGCCACCGACTGATGCCGCGGCCGCGCCGCGAGCTGGTCGTCGGGCACGAAGATGTCGAGCTTCCGGTCGCTGCCGTCCTGGACGTTGAAGACGTGCAGCTCCCCGTCCAGCTCGTAGACGATGCGGCCCGCGTGGTCCGAGCTGGGCCAGCGGACGTCCCACGTCGTGCTGTGCGTGAGCTGCTGGAGGTCGCTGCCGTCGGGCTTGACCGTGTAGAGGTTGAGCGTGCCGCTGCGGTCGGACGCGAAGTAGACCCGGTCGCCGATCCACATCGGATCGCGGTCGGTGAACGGATTGCTGGTGATGTTGTGGGCCTCGTGGCTGGCGAGGTCGAAGGCCCAGAGATCCTCCGCCCAGCCGCCCTGGTAGCGCTTCCACGCGCGGAAGTCCCGGAACAGCGGGGAGTAGGCGATCTGCCGCCCGTCGGGGGAGAGGTCGCCCGCGCCCGACTGCGGCATCGGGAGCGCGACCGGCAGTCCGCCGGTCGCCGGCACCGTGAAGAGGCGTCCCTCGCCCAGGTCCCAGCCGTCGCGGAGGCTGCGGAAGACCACCGACTTGCCGTCGGGCGTCCAGCCGTAGACCTGGTCGTCGTAGCCCCAGCGCGGCGGCAGCGGGCCGCGGGTGGGATAGAACGTCAGCTGGCGCGGCACGCCTCCGGCCGCCGGGATCACGTAGACCTGCTCGTCGCCGTCGTACTGACCGGTGAAGGCGATCCACTGGCCGTCGGGCGAGAACTTGGCGAACAGCTCGAGGCCGGGATGCGCGGTCAGGCGGACCGCTGTGCCGCCGGTGACGGGCGCCGTCCACAGATCGCCCGCGTAGGTGAACACGACCTTGTCGCCGTGGATGTCCGGGAACCGCAGCAGCTTGGTCTGCGCGGTGGCGGGCACGGCGACGACGAGAGCGAGCAGCGCCACGCGGCGCAGCACCTCTCGCATCAGATGGCCTGACGGATGCATGAGCTCGTCTCCTGGGTGGGGCGATGGCACGGCGGCGGGCGGGCGCCTGAGCCTGCCTGCCGGACGGCGGGGGCCGTCGGCGGAACAACGCGCCGACGGTAGTGCAGATTATGGACCGCGAGGGCGCCGACGGCTAGGGTGTCTGCGCGGGCACCAGGCCGGCGCAGGTCGACGGCACCAGCGACAGGTGCACTTCCGACGGCCAGCGGGCGCCGTTCCGCGTCAGGCCGACGCCATCCCCGATATAGCCGTCCCCCGACGGCTGCAACGCCGCGGTGAAGTCGCCCGACGGCCCGAGGAAGTTCAGCACCAATGACGCCGAGCCCGCGCCCCCCACGCTCCAGGTCGCGCTGCGCCGGTTGGGGTCTTCCGGTTCCCACGTGTCGGGCACGATCACCCGGTGCCCGCGGACCCCCGCGGTGGTGTCGAGGGCGATGAAGGGGGGCAGCGACGTGAGCCCGGTCTCCACCGCGACCGGCCCGGGCCACTCCTCGACGTACAGCCCGTAGCATCCCGGGACGACGGCGATCCCGCCGGGGTGGTGCGCTACACATCCGAGGGCGCATGGGAGAAGGGCCAGTCGGACTGCGAGCTGCGGCATGCGCATGGACATGGGGCCCTCCGAGGCGCGAGCGAGCGCTCGCCCAGATGACCCCACAAACAAACATCCCACCTAAGAAGGATGCCAGATGGACCGATCTGGGCGCGGGGGGTCTCCCGGCCAGGCCGATGGCGGCCCTTGCCGGGATCCGCGATCTGCCGGCATCATGAACGGCCTCTGGCGACCACCATCGCCGTCGCTGCGTCCCGCGTCGCCCTTCGAGGCGCTCTGAGGAGATTCGGATGACATGCACACGTGTGGTGCGCACGATCGCCGCCGCGGGCCGATCGACCGGCGCGCTCGGACTGGTTCTGCCCCTGCTGCTCGCGGGCGCCTCGAGCGCCCTGGCCCAGGGCATGGGCTCGACGACCGGCGGGCTCTCGCGGCGGGTCCAGTACGACATCGAGTACGTGTCGACCGGCTCGGGCGCGCACATGCAGCGCTCGCATCTGCTCATTCTGCTGACGCGCGGCCAGGTGGATACGCTGCAGCCGCCGGTGGACTCCGCGACGACGGCGCAGGAGAAGAGCGACGCCGAGCAGGCCGGCATGCGCTCGCGCCACAACTCCGTCGCCGTGCCGTGCGGCGGGCACTGGTACGCGGCCGTGTACACCGGCGATTCCCTGTGGGTGCTCGGCCAGGCGCTGCGCCGTCCCGGCGGCGACACGGCGTTCGTCGTCATGGTGGACCATGCCGACCACGTCGGTGGCGACCCGGCGGTAGCCGGAGTCGCGGCCGTCACCCTCAAGATGCCCCGGGCCTTCTGGACGCTGGACACCGACCCGGTCCGGCAGAGCCGCATTCTGGCGAGCTGGCTGCGGATGCAGGCGGTGGTGCGGGTGTTCCTGCAATCATGACGAGGAGCGCGAACGCCCGCACTCCGAGCCCCCCGAAAGAGGGACCTCGCCCGCAAATGCCGACCAGTCAAGTCGTAGAGTGAGAGGGTTCCCCTAACGCTCCACTAACGCCAGCCGCCTATTCTAGGGCTTGAGTCTCAACCTACGGAGTTCTCGATGAGGCGGACCATGACGTTCAGCCGTTTCGCACCTGTCCGCGCGCTCGCGCTGCTCATCTGCGCCGCCTCGTGCCAAAGCACCACGGCGCCGGGTGCTTCGAACCCGCCGCCGTCGCTCTACTCCCTCGAACCGCAGAGTGTCATCGTAGGCTCGGCGTCCTTCACTCTCACGGCGCATGGCGCGGACTTTACCTCCGCCTCCCGGGTGCGCTGGAACGGAGCGGATCGGCCCACGACCTTCGTGAGCGACTCGCTGCTGACGGCGTCCATCACCGCTGCGAACGTGGCCGTCGTCGGCAGTTATCCGGTCACCGTGTACACGGGCGCCCCGGGCGGCGGCACGTCCGGGGAACTACAGTTCACCGTGGCCGCGCCGCCGCCGCTGACGTGGACGGTCACATCCGTCGCTGTGGCGAACGGTACCTGGGGCGCCACGATCTCGTCGAACGGCCTTGCGTATGCGACCCAGTTGTCCACGGACTCCATCTCCCGCATCAGTCTCACCACGAACAGCCTGCTGGGCAGCTTCCCTGTGGGGACGTGGCCGTACGATGTCGTCTTCAACGCGACCGGCTCGCTCGCCTACGTGACGAACCTCACCGACCAGACGGTCGGCGTGCTCAACACCACGACGAACACGCAAGTCGCCACATACCCGGTCGATTCGGAACCGATCCGCGTCCGCGTGGGCCGGGGCGGGACCAAGCTGTACGTCACGGAGATCAACGGCAGAGTGGCCATCCTGAACGCGTCGAACGGGACCGCCGCCAACCCGCCCGTGCTCATCGGCGGCATTCTGAACGGCATCGCGTTGACACCTGACAGCTCACGGCTGTGGGTGAGCAATACGTCGGGCCTGGTTGCCGAGATCAACACCTCGACCGACGCCATGGCCCGATCGATCCTGATGGGCGGCAGGCCGCAGGACCTGACGATTTCCGCCGACGGGTCGACGCTGTATGTGGCCAACGAGGACGGCTGGGTGGGCGTCTACAACCTCACGAACCTGGCGCGCATCGACTCGATCCCGGTGTCTGCCGCGTTCGGGCTCGCCCTCAACCCAGCCGGCTCGCAGCTGTGGGTGTCGCGCAGCAGGGACGGCCTCGTCACGGTGTTCTACACGGCGTCGCGCACCTATGCCGGTACGGTGACCGCAGTCGGCGTGCCGCGGCATATCGCCTTCGCCTCGGACGGTACAGCGCTGATCGCGAACGAGGCGGGCGTCGCGCAGATCGCACGGCAGAATCCGTAGCGACAAGTACGACGCACGTCGCAAACAGAACGCCAACAGCCCTGCCCGAGGTGCTGGCCTCAAGCAGGGCGTCGGGTGCAGCGGAATGGGCCTGGGTAGAGTTGAACTACCGACCTCACGCTTATCAGGCGTTCAAGACATTCCCCGAATGACGGCAGGATGCCGGAAAACTTAGGCGGCGTGCGGAAGTTGCCCGGCACGCTTCCCGATCACATGGCAAGAAACCGTCCCCAACGGACACAGGAACGGCCACCGCTGCTGCACCGGGGATAGGCGCCCATACTCTTCACGTGTCGAGGGACTCATCCCATTCCGCTCCCGTAACCCATGCGAGTGCCGACATCCTACCGCTCAGCAGGCCCCACTCGAAGTCATCCCATCCAAGATTCCTCCTGCCGTATTTCCTCTCGATTCGCTTAGCCGCCTGCTGCGCCTTCTTGAGGAGCGGCTTCTGGCCGTCCGTAAGGGGTTCCGCCCCGCTTCTGGTTCTGTCTAGCCAGTTCTGGTGCCTATTCCACCAAACCTAGTCCCGGAATTCGTTGTAGGCTGCCAGGATAGTCCTGTCGTTGCGTCGCAACAGGAGCGGCCATTCCTTCCCCGGACGCTCATCGTCGAGAACCCATTCCACCTTGTCTCCGCTCTTCGTGTATCCGATCCGATGGCCGTTCCGGGCCCGTCTCACCATGCATCACGGGATCGGTGGTCTCAGCCGGCGTGCGCCGTCGCCTCACCCCGGAGGTGTGCTCTCGCTCGAAGTCCCTGTTCAACTCCTCAATCTGGGTCATCAGATCGGGATCGAACCGAGCGATCTCGATTCCAGCAGCGCGAAGCCTCCGCTCCCCACGGCCGCAGATCCGATAGTTGGGATCGAGAACGCCGATCACCACGCGTTTGATCCGCCGCTCGACGATCCGGTCAGCACAGGGAATCTTCGGATGATTCCGCGACGTGCACGGTTCCAGAGTAGTGAAGAGCGTCGCGCCTGCCAGAGTGCGGTTCGCTAGTTTGCCTTCCAGTAATGTGAACTCCGCGTGCTCCCCAGGCGCCCGCTGCCCGCGAAAAGCCTCTCCAATCACCTTGCCATCACGAGCGACGATTGCCCCGACCTTTGGTGAGATCCTTCCCGGCTCGCTCCTGCACTTTCTCGCGAGATCGATCGCTCTCAACATGAGCTGCCTCTCGCTGGCCCTCACTGCCGGTGCATTCGGTGGAACGACCCTTGGGATGTGATGTCCTTTTCGGAGGTCCGTCTACGTGTGAAATCGTCGACTGCGGTAACCGACACCCGCGAACATGGCCCCGGAGGCAAATAGCCTGACCATGTTATCAGCGTGCAGACCTCCTCACGGCTTGCTTGGTCGCTGCACGGGGAGTGGGCCGCCAGCGGGATTCGCAGCCGAGCACGCCACTCGTACACCCCCGAACGTGATCGCGCCAGAATTCTGGCCCTGGGGGCGGCAAAGCCAAGCTTCTCACTCAGATCCCTTGCAGTGGCCTGGCGCCTGGGGGCCTAACGCCCGCCTAACGCCTGCGTGCTAGACTGGAGGCCTCGCAGCGTTTCGACAGTCCGACTCCGGGGCGGCAGCGGTCCCACTCCTTGCGGCTTGGGCCATTGCGCTGCACGGTCAGGGATGCAGGATTGGAATTAGGCTGCGAGCTCCGGCATAGTTGTAGTTAGGCCGCGCGTCCCTGTGACATCGGGAGCGACTCTATGACGCGGTTCGGCTCGCTGGTGGCCCTTGGTTGCATCCTTGCGTGCGGATGCGGTAGCGAGCCTACCGCGCCGAAACCGCCTAACCTGGCTGGGCAGTGGTACCTCGTCCTCTCCTTGTCCGGAGCCGCTCAGGCAGACTCCGCTACGTCCACGTGCCTGGGCGTCCTAGAGCTAACCCTCACTCAGACCGACTCTCTCCTGTCCGGCCCCTACACGTTTTCCCAAGGTGGTTTGGGCTGTCAGGACCGGGCCAGTATCCCCGGCCTATTTGAGTATGGCTTCCCCGATCCGCAGACGTTCAGCGGCGTCGTTAGCGCCACTGGTGACTTGCGACTGGGAACGGGCATCTACCCGGATTCCATCGCGCTTGTTGGCCGTGCCAGCGGCGACCTCTGGGGTGGCACAGCGTCCGACAACGTTCGCTTCTGGCCTAATGGCGACACCACTCTCGTTCTCATTCCGGTCACCGGCACCTTTACACTGGTACGGCCTCAGTCCGCGCTGAGCGCGCTGCTTAGCCAGCGCCTGCAGCGGCGTGCACGGCCGCGTGACGCCCGCCTAACGCTCCGAGATAAGGCTGGTTGGTGGTTCCTAGCGGGCTCGCAGCCGGCCCGTCGCTGAGGCGCACTTTGTTAGGCGCCATAGGAGGCATCTCGTTGAGCTCACCGCCAAGTTGCTGTGTACGCCGATGACGTGACCCCACTTCTTGATCCAGGCATTCCTACCGATTCGTCGGGTTTAGCCGGTAGCCCCAGCGCGGCTTGAGGACCGCCAGGCTCTCTCCATAATCAGTTCAGACCGCGTGCCGATGCCCGATGGCGCGACGGCGCGGAGACCACCGCCCTATAGTATCGGCCGGCAATCGACAGGAGTTGAGGAGGGGGCGATTCGACGGCCCGGCCGCGTGCATGGGCGGCCGTTCGTAACCGTATAATCGCGTATGATCTTAAGTTCCTTCTCGCGGTGCTGAATTGGGCCACGTTCGCGCGGGAGAGGTGTATAGTGCTCTTGGAGCGCAACCCGCTCAAGGGACTCCCGCGCCCGGTGGAGATGAGCCCGCGCCGGCCGCTCGTAACACAAGAGCAGTATCAGGGGCTTCTCCCTGTATCCGGTGAGGTGAGCCCCCCGTCTGAGGCTCGGGGCCGACGCAAGGCGGCTAAGCTCGTCGCGAAGCCGCCCCCGTTGCCGCCAGCGCGCCGCCCGCAAATCGAACACGGAACCTACTGATTGTCATCACCGGTTTGAGATTGCACACAATCACCGGGTGAAGTTGCACACTCGGTCGCTGATCCCGGTCGGGTAGCTGCCTGCCCGACTCCGCCTTCACATTGCGTCTTCCTGCGTGCGGGGAGACGCCCGTGTACGGATGGGAGCGACTGGTGCTGCTGCGACATTTGCTTGATCAGGGCCTCTCGAAGCGGGCCATCGCCCGCCAGCTCGGCGTCAGCCGACGGATTGTCTACCACTGGGTCGCGACCGGCCAGCTGGACCGCGACCTGAGCGGGGCGGCGCCGCGCGTGCGCCTGAGCCGGCCGGCCAAGCTGGAGCCCTACAAGCCGATCATCGAGACGCGGCTCGGGACCTACCCCGAGCTGAGCGGCGTCCGCCTCTTCGACGAGGTGCGCGCGGCGGGCTATGCCGGTGGCATCACGCAGCTGCGGGACTACGTGGCCCGCGTCCGGCCCCGCCCTGAGCCGGAGCCGGTCATCCGCTTCGAGACGGCGCCGGGCCTGCAGGCCCAGGTGGACTTCGCGGACTTTCGCTTTCCCTGGGGCAAACGCCACGCGCTGCTCGTGGTGCTGGGCTATTCCCGCCTCCTGTGGCTGCGCTTCTACCCCCGCCAGACGATGGCCACCGTGATCGCGGGCCTCGAAGCCGCCTTTACGTACTACGGTGGCGTGCCGCGCGAGCTGCTCTTCGACCAGATGAAGGCTGTGATCGTCGAGGACGGCCGCCCCGACGGCGGTCGGCTGCTCGAAAACGCCGAGTTCCTCCGCTTCGCCCGCCACTGGGGCTTCCGGATCCGCGCCTGCCGCCCCTACCGCGCCCAGACCAAGGGCAAGGTCGAGCGCCCCGTGAGCTACGTCCGCGGCAATTTCACGTACGGGCGCGACTTCCTCGGGGACGCCGATCTCGAGGCCCAGGCCCAGCGCTGGCTCGACGCGACCGCCAATGCCCGGATCCACGGCACGACCGGAGCAGTCCCCCGGACGCGCTTCGAGCGCGACGAGCGCGCCACCCTGCAGCCCCTCGCGAGCCGGCCCTACCACAGCCTCGGCCTGCTGCCGCCGACCCGGTCCCCGCACCTCGCGGATCCCGCGCTGGCCCGCCCCCTGCTCACGGTCGAGCACCGCTCGCTGCGCACCTACGCCGTCCTCGCCGAGGCCGCCGGATGACGCCGACCGCCGCCTCGCTCCGCGACCGGCTCCGCGCGCAGCTGGCCGACCTCAAGATGCCCGGCGCGCTGGAAGCCCTCGACGACGTCCTGCGCCAGCTCGACGGCGGCACCTTGCCCGCCCCAGCCGCGCTCGAAGCGCTGCTCGGGGCGCAGATCGGTCTGCGCAATGCCCGCCGGCTGCAGGCCGCCATGCGCTCCTCGCGCCTGCCCGCCGTGAAGACCCTGGCCGATTTCGACTTCGCCTTCCAGCCCTCGCTGAAGCGCGAGCAGATCGACAGCCTCCACACCCTCGGCTTCGTCGAGCGCAAGGAGAATGTCGTGCTCCTGGGCCCCCCCGGGGTCGGGAAAACCCACCTCGCCATCAGCCTGGCGATCGCGACCGCCCAGAGTGGCCGGCGGGTCTACTACGGCACCCTCGCGGATCTCATCACCTCACTCGAAGAGGCGCAGCAGGCGGGGCACCTCACCCACCGCCTCAAGACCCTCGTCTTCCCGGCCCTCCTCGTCGTGGACGAGATCGGCTACCTGCCGATCAGCCGCACCGGGGCCATGCTGTTCTTCAACCTCATGAGCCGCCGCTACGAGACCGGCGCCACCGTCCTCACCTCCAACAAGGGCTTCGACGAGTGGGGCGAGGTCTTCGGCGACGACGTCATGGCCGGGGCCTTGATCGACCGCCTGGTCCACCACTGCCACATCGTCAACATCCGGGGCAACAGCTACCGGATGCGCCAGCACGCCGAGCTCTACAGCGTGCTCCATCGCCGCGGGCAGCCCGCCGAGCCCGCCACTGCCAAGGGCCGCCGCCGGGCCCAGGAGGCCCTCACGCCGTGAGGCTCGTCCCCTCTCCCCGTGTGTGCAATTTCAACCGGTGGAAGTGTGCAATTTCATCCGGTGTTGACATCACGTCCACAGGCACGCGGGTGGTAGCCTCCGATCCATGGCACCACACGGGCAGTCCGGCGGAGCTGGAGGCCCGGTTGCGATGCTGTCGCCTGGGCTATAGGTATTGGTGGGGGGTCTGCCCGATCATCTGACGGAACGGAGTGGCAGCCGTGATGAAGACTGCGCGCCCAGCACGCCTACTCATCGCCGTATCCTCGGCCGTCGTCCCTCTCGCAGTGGGATCCGCGTGCGGTAGCGTGGAGTCCACAAGCCCCCCGGCCCCAGCACTGGCCTTCACGGTCCAGCCCACGAGCGTGACGGCCGGCGCCGCGATCAGCCCAGCCGTGGTGGTGGCGATCCAGGATGGGTCGGGGAACACGGTAACCGGCGCGACCAGCAGCATCACGGTCGCGATCCGGGACAACCCCGGCGGCGGGACCCTTTGGGGCACCACGACGGTCACGGCCGTCAGTGGAGTGGCGACCTTCGGCACTCTGACAGTGGACAAGGTGGGGACGGGCTACACGTTGACGGCTTCCGGCGCCGGATTGATCGGAGCGATCAGCGCGGCGTTCAACGTCGTTCCCGGCTTCGCGGCCGTGAGCGCTGGGTACTCCCACACCTGCGGCGTGACGACGGGCGGCGCGGCCTACTGCTGGGGGGACAATAGCTCCGGCCAGCTTGGTACTTCCGTGGCCATCGGTCCATGCCCGCCATACACCACGTCTGTTCCCTGCAGCCCTGTGCCGGTGCCGGTTGCGGGCGCGCTCACCTTCGCGGCCGTGAGCGCTGGGTACTCCCACGCCTGCGGCGTGACGACCGGCGGCGGGACCTACTGCTGGGGGGACAACGGCTACGGCGAACTGGGCAACGGCTCGACCAGCCCCAGCGGCACACCCGTGGCGGTGTCGGGGGGCCTCACCTTCGCGGCCGTGAGCGCCGGGGGCGCCCATACCTGCGGTGTGACCACCGGCGGCGCGGCCTACTGCTGGGGGGACAACCCCTCCGGCGAACTGGGCAACGGCTCGACCAGCGACAGCAGCCCTGTGCCCGTGGCGGTCGCGGGCGGGCTCACCTTCGCGGCCGTGAGCGCCGGGTTCTACCACACCTGCGGTGTGACCACCGGCGGCGCGGCCTACTGCTGGGGGTTCAACCTCTCCGGCCAACTGGGCAACGGCTCGACGACCAGCAGCCGCGCGCCCGTGGCGGTCGTGGGCGGGCTTACCTTCGCGGCCGTGAGCGCCGGGTACTACTACAGCTGCGGCGTGACGACCGGCGGCGCGGGCTACTGCTGGGGGGCCAACGGCTCCGGCGAACTGGGCAACGGCTCGACCACCAACAGCAGCACGCCCGTGGAGGTCGCGGGCGGGCTCACCTTCGCGGCCGTGAGCGTGGCCTCCCACGCCTGCGGCGTGACGATGACTGGAGGAGCCTACTGCTGGGGGTACAACGGCTCCGGCGAACTGGGCAACGGAACGCTCACCATCAGCAGCACGCCCGTGGCGGTCGCGGGCGCGCTCACCTTCGCGGCCGTGAGCGCCGGGGAGTTCCACACCTGCGGTGTGACGACCAGCGGCGCGGCCTACTGCTGGGGGGCCAATAACTCCGGCGAACTGGGCACCGGCTCGACGACCACCAGCAGTGTCCCGGTGCGAGTATCCAGCCCCTAACGTGCGCGGCTCCGCACCCGGCTTCATCGCCCCGCGTGTGCCCGCGCCTTCCGACGCGCCGATCCCCCGGCGTGCTCCCGTAGCGCCGCCGCCTGGCCCGGTGGATCGCTTCGATCATAGCGTGAGCAGCGCCTCCTCGACGGCCCGCGCCGCCAGATTCCGCCGCCGCCGCTTTTCCCAGGAACTCCTTCTCTTGGCGCAGCGTGGCGTTCTCGCGCCGCAACCGCGCCAGCTACTCGGCCTCGCTCCGCGGCGCCGGGGCCAGCTCCGGCCCCAACTGCCGGCGCCACTCCCGCAGCCGCTCCGGCTTCACGCTCGACTGGAGGACACCATCAGAGACGTTCGCCCAGACTGTTGCGACGACCCGTTGAGAGCGCCGGGTCAACTCCATTGCTGCGCGGGTATCAGATGAATCGTCAAACAGAACCCATTCAACTGTCCTCTGGCTCCCGCGGTGTTGTGCGCTGCAACATCCACCGTGTACGTTCCCGCCGCAAGCGAACGATACCACTGGAGAGATACCGGCTGCTTTCCGTTTCCAGCAACATCACATCTGGCAATGGCGACGAGTGATGCCCCGACACCATTCAGTCGAACGTGGGCCTGAAAGTCGTCTCCGAGGTTTCCTGCAGCGGTACCGGTGGTCCAGTCAAGATTACAATTGAATACCGCAAGAACGAGGGAATCTGTGTCCAAGGTCACAGTCGTGGTAAGTCCGGTAATCACTGCATCTGCACCCGTCAGATTGTATACTCCCCCTGCGTAGACAAGCATCAATGGGGAAGTAACGTTCAGCGTATCCGCCGTCTTGTTCCCTCGGCAGTCGTTGTTCACGATGAGATTGTTCGAGCCTTGAACCGCAGTGTCCTGGCCAATACCATACAGTTGCGTTCCCGTTGCGCCAAGATAGTCGAAGCATCTATTGCCCATGACGACGTTGTCTCTTGGAACAGCGGCAATGTGATCTAGAACAATCCCGGAATTTATTACCCCCGGGGAATTCTGGGTGTTGTTGCCGTAGACGATGTTCCCAACAACAACGCAATTGCTTGAGCCGGATGTTATGCGAATCCCGGCAAGAACATTGTTGTGGCTGATATTACCTGAGACAACAGCAGCCGTATTCTCCAGCTCAATACCGTTTCCATTGTAATACAAGAGATTGTGCGCGATTCTAATGTCCGCGCACG
The DNA here is from genome assembly GCA_963835535.1 of uncultured Gemmatimonadales bacterium. Lineage (GTDB taxonomy): Bacteria > Gemmatimonadota > Gemmatimonadetes > Gemmatimonadales > JACORV01 > Fen-1245. The sequence continues at coordinate 389,894 of CAWIFL010000005.1, read as the reverse complement.
GGCTTCCGGCAACCGCGGAGCTACACGTAATCCCCTGAGTGTTTGTGTTGTTATAGCACTCGTTGCCGACGATATCTACGTTTGTCGCGTTGGCTACTCCAATACCACTTCCGCAGTTCACGACACGATTGAATCGCATTGCCGTCGCGTGGATGTCGTGAACGTTGCTCGACGTGCCGCTATCATCACCCCAGACTTCCATTCCAAAATGCTCGGTCGAGCCGTCTCCGGGTAGATCATGAACATAACAGTGCTCGATAAGCGACTGTGAGCATGGCCAGAAGTAGATTCCATTATGCGTGTTTCCCGCCGCCAGCGGGCCGACGGTCTTAGAGGTTAGTTGTACATCACGAATGACAATCCCCGTATTCCAGCGCGCGGTCCCGGTCTTGCCGTCAGCGGCATTCTTGTTGATCAACATGTACAAGAATCCCGTTTGGCCGGATGCGATCTGGATAATGGATGTCAGCCAGTTTTCGCCTTGGATATGGATATTATCGGGAATAGCGATGCAGACCTGCGCGGAGTAGATTCCCGTTACGGTAAACGTGCCTTCAGGAACGTGCACCGTCCCACCACCAGCCGCACTCGCGGCATTGATCGCCGCTTGAATCGCGGCGGTACTGTCGGTGGCCCCGGTTGGATCGGCTCCATAGGAAACAATATCATACATGGTGGCGCCCCTTGTCATCACCGGTTTGAGATTGCACACAATCACCGGGTGAAGTTGCACACTCGGTCGCTGATCCCGGTCGGGTAGCTGCCTGCCCGACTCCGCCTTCACATTGCGTCTTCCTGCGTGCGGGGAGACGCCCGTGTACGGATGGGAGCGACTGGTGCTGCTGCGACATTTGCTTGATCAGGGCCTCTCGAAGCGGGCCATCGCCCGCCAGCTCGGCGTCAGCCGACGGATTGTCTACCACTGGGTCGCGACCGGCCAGCTGGACCGCGACCTGAGCGGGGCGGCGCCGCGCGTGCGCCTGAGCCGGCCGGCCAAGCTGGAGCCCTACAAGCCGATCATCGAGACGCGGCTCGGGACCTACCCCGAGCTGAGCGGCGTCCGCCCTTCGACGAGGTGCGCGCGGCGGGCTATGCCGGTGGCATCACGCAGCTGCGGGACTACGTGGCCCGCGTCCGGCCCCGCCCTGAGCCGGAGCCGGTCATCCGCTTCGAGACGGCGCCGGGCCTGCAGGCCCAGGTGGACTTCGCGGACTTTCGCTTTCCCTGGGGCAAACGCCACGCGCTGCTCGTGGTGCTGGGCTATTCCCGCCTCCTGTGGCTGCGCTTCTACCCCCGCCAGACGATGGCCACCGTGATCGCGGGCCTCGAAGCCGCCTTTACGTACTACGGTGGCGTGCCGCGCGAGCTGCTCTTCGACCAGATGAAGGCTGTGATCGTCGAGGACGGCCGCCCCGACGGCGGTCGGCTGCTCGAAAACGCCGAGTTCCTCCGCTTCGCCCGCCACTGGGGCTTCCGGATCCGCGCCTGCCGCCCCTACCGCGCCCAGACCAAGGGCAAGGTCGAGCGCCCCGTGAGCTACGTCCGCGGCAATTTCACGTACGGGCGCGACTTCCTCGGGGACGCCGATCTCGAGGCCCAGGCCCAGCGCTGGCTCGACGCGACCGCCAATGCCCGGATCCACGGCACGACCGGAGCAGTCCCCCGGACGCGCTTCGAGCGCGACGAGCGCGCCACCCTGCAGCCCCTCGCGAGCCGGCCCTACCACAGCCTCGGCCTGCTGCCGCCGACCCGGTCCCCGCACCTCGCGGATCCCGCGCTGGCCCGCCCCCTGCTCACGGTCGAGCACCGCTCGCTGCGCACCTACGCCGTCCTCGCCGAGGCCGCCGGATGACGCCGACCGCCGCCTCGCTCCGCGACCGGCTCCGCGCGCAGCTGGCCGACCTCAAGATGCCCGGCGCGCTGGAAGCCCTCGACGACGTCCTGCGCCAGCTCGACGGCGGCACCTTGCCCGCCCCAGCCGCGCTCGAAGCGCTGCTCGGGGCGCAGATCGGTCTGCGCAATGCCCGCCGGCTGCAGGCCGCCATGCGCTCCTCGCGCCTGCCCGCCGTGAAGACCCTGGCCGATTTCGACTTCGCCTTCCAGCCCTCGCTGAAGCGCGAGCAGATCGACAGCCTCCACACCCTCGGCTTCGTCGAGCGCAAGGAGAATGTCGTGCTCCTGGGCCCCCCCGGGGTCGGGAAAACCCACCTCGCCATCAGCCTGGCGATCGCGACCGCCCAGAGTGGCCGGCGGGTCTACTACGGCACCCTCGCGGATCTCATCACCTCACTCGAAGAGGCGCAGCAGGCGGGGCACCTCACCCACCGCCTCAAGACCCTCGTCTTCCCGGCCCTCCTCGTCGTGGACGAGATCGGCTACCTGCCGATCAGCCGCACCGGGGCCATGCTGTTCTTCAACCTCATGAGCCGCCGCTACGAGACCGGCGCCACCGTCCTCACCTCCAACAAGGGCTTCGACGAGTGGGGCGAGGTCTTCGGCGACGACGTCATGGCCGGGGCCTTGATCGACCGCCTGGTCCACCACTGCCACATCGTCAACATCCGGGGCAACAGCTACCGGATACGCCAGCACGCCGAGCTCTACAGCGTGCTCCATCGCCGCGGGCAGCCCGCCGAGCCCGCCACTGCCAAGGGCCGCCGCCGGGCCCAGGAGGCCCTCACGCCGTGAGGCTCGTCCCCTCTCCCCGTGTGTGCAATTTCAACCGGTGGAAGTGTGCAATTTCATCCGGTGTTGACACTGATTAAGAGCCGCAGCTAGGCTTGCATCAGTTCCCGGCAAAATGTGGTCCAATCGCGAGTTCGTGTCGTCCGCTGCCAGACTTGCGGGCCCGATATGCAGGCCTTTGACACCCGAAACTGGCTCAGAAACTGACTCACAGGCGCGTGAAGTGCCGCGCCGTCCCTGGCTGTTCCGACATCGGCGATCCACGGCGAGACAACGTCGACCTCACGCTCCGCGCTCCGTGCTTCAGCTGAGGTTCCCTTTCCGACGCAAGGGCACAGCGCAGAGGATGCGGCAGGCGCCGGCCCAATCTCTGACTCTGCGAACAGGACTCTGAGCTGGCCGTGATCCCGAGTGGGAACGCGGAACGGCATGAGTGCAGCTCCCTGCACTATGACATGTCATAGTGTCGAAGACTTGCTCTTGACAGACGAACCTCTTGGCCCTAACCGTGACATGGCGGCTAGGGGCCTTGGGCTCGTCGTTTGGTTTCGCGCCTCTTGCCGCTCCGGAGTTAGCCCAAAGGCAGGGCTGCCCGGAAAGGTGGGAAGGCCGATGAACGCCGCAGTGATTGCCGCGTGTGCCGCATTGGTGGCCGCAGTCGCGTGTCGGGCCAACGATGCGATGGCCCCTCAAGGTCTCGTTGGCAACTACAACCTGATCGCGCGAGACGGGAACCCCGTGCCGTGTTGTGCCTACACGGACTCTCAAGGGAACCTCGTCACCTTGGAACGTGGTGACTTGGACCTCGCCGCCGATGGCACATACAGCTATGCAATACTCCAGACTCTGACCGCCGGCTTCACCCTGACCGAAGAACCGCTGGCTCTCTCCTCCGGTCGCTGGACGTGGAATGGCAGCACACTGACGCTGGTGGATTCTAGCGGCCTTGGCTCAGTGAGTTCCGCGCTCACTGACAGCAGTGTGAAGTTTCGAATTCAGGGTCATCAATACGAGTTTCAAAGGCTCGCACCCGTTATCGTTGGGCAATACTTTTGGGCATCGTTCGACGGCGGGGCGCCCACGTGTTGTGCAGGCGACTCGGCAGGAACGCAGGTGTCCGTCGTCGGCGGAGAACTCGAGATTGGTGCAAATACCGCGAGCGGCACCTACCAGATGTGGCTAGTCAAGAAGTATAGCAACGGCAGCGGCTCGACGACTGATACCAACGTTCTTTATGCCTCGGGCGCGTTTACATGGGACGGCCAGACCCTGACGCTAGAAGGCTCAGGACTGACCCCTGCAGACTCGGGGAGTTCAGGGCGGGTTGTGGGTTGGTTCACGGCCGGTGGCCTGCTCTCGGTCCTGACGCAGCATCATCAGTATCAGTTCAACCGACTCGAAGAGGGGCCGCAATGATCTGACGGAGCGTGGTGGGGCGCCCATTCAATGTGGGCCAACAAGGAGGGCGACATGAACCGGTTCATCCTGAGTACTGCGGCACTGCTTCTAGGGGTCGGGTGCGTTGAGCACCCGAATCCGGCTTCGTCGAGACACGCCCAGGAGGACCGGGTCTCGCCCGCTTGGCGACGGCCCCCCAGGACGAATCCGTGATGACGCCGACGGGCTGGCATCCCCGCTCGTGCGTCTACGAGATTCCGAATGGCGCCCGCATCGATACCGGCGGCGTGGTGACTCTTAAGGACAGGACGACCTACCAGGGTCCTCGTCCTCAGTGCCCGTACGCCGCGAGTCGTTCTCGGCAGGACCGACTGCTGGGGGGGCCGGCGCCCATGTACAATAACTACATAGAATACGCAGCCACCATAACAGGCAACCCGTTCACGGAGCTTGAAGCCAGCTGGGTGGTGCCGGCTGTGCCGCTTAATTCGTGGTATTACCAGAATATGGTGTTCTTCGCGTTCCCAGGTGTTGAGAATGCCAACTGGGTTCTCCAACCGGTACTGCAGTACGGATATGGCGCGGACTCGGGCGGAACTATTGGTCCCTCGCCACCTGGCGCTGTGATGGCCCACACACCCTTTGCCCTCACTCCCCGAAGATTGCAGTCAGCCCAGGAGATGTAATATACGGGAGCGTGAGTCGGACTTCGTGCAATGGCTCCCTCTGCGACTATACGGTTTATGCGGAGGACTTGAACAATTGGGCCTCCTCAGAAGGAACCTATGTGGATGATTCTAACTACGTGCAAGCCTTTGGTGGGGCCATGGAGGTGGATTCACTCACTTCGTGCACGTATTTCCCGCCCAACGGCGTCTTCTTTAACAACATCGTTCTGTACGACACCCACGGTCGGGTCACACCCAGTTGGGTCCCGGTGCCCTTTAGCGGTAGTCCCTCCTGCGGTTTTGCTGTCAAGAGTGATTCTGCTAGTTTCGTCTATCTGTATGACACGGTCGTGACTGTGCAGCCCCCGAGCCCTCCACCGGAGAGCGTGTACGTGACCATCGCGGGGCCGAGCCGGGTGCCGGCGCACAGGGGCTGCATTTGGACCGCAGCCGCGGACGGCGGTACAGCGCCATACGTCTACAGCTGGCTTGTTAATGGCAGACCCGTCGGTGGCGACAGCAGCACCCTGTTCATCACCACGCCAAGCAGTCCGTTTGTTCTCAGCGTTGTTGCAGTGGATTCGATCGGTCGTGCAAACGGCCAGGACTTAACTGTGAATGTCGGGGGCGTGCAAAACTGCTATGAGCAAAGGCCGATAGGCAAGTAGTCAAACAGGGCCAGCCTGGGGGCTGATTCGGACTGGTGGCCGCTTCTAGAAAGCCGTGTCTCTGGGGTTGCTGGCGGCCCTGCTGATGTTACCTCGGCGAACCAGCTGGTGTCCGTTGGGTACAGGAGCACGAAAGGGGCTGGCTAGCCGCTTCCATTCCTGGCTTTCGCGCCGGTCGGGTCGTCCCCGGTACGGATTTGGAGCGGGGACCGGATGAAGAGACTCTTGCTGGGCCTGCTCCCTGTGGTAGTGACGGCATGCGGGGACCAGCCCACTGCCGTCCGCGCCGCCACTGGGCGAGTTCTGCAGACGCTATCGCTCTCCGTGGGCCAGAGCGCCGACATCACGCCCAAGGGCGTCGGGTACGACAGCCTGCCTGCGCTGTCGTCATCCGCCGTCGCGTTTGTCGGGATGGACTCCTTCACGGTGTATGGGCCGGAAGGCTCCGGAGTCCAGGTGCAGCTGTTCCATTTCCGGGCGACGGCACCCGGCCAGGCTGTGGCGACCATCCTCAACACCAATGGGACGCCCGCCGTCCGGGACACGATCACGGTCGAAGCTGCCGTTCCGCATGGCGCGTTCGCGCAAGTGAACGCGGGGTTCTTCCTCAACAGCTGCGCCGTGACGACGCGCGGCGCCGGGCACTGCTGGGGGAAGCTGTCGCTGAACACGGGCTCCGGCACGGGATCCTCGGACACCTTCGGGGACGGCGTGCAACCCATAGACGATGTACCTATGGCCGTGCCTGGTGGGCTCATCTTTGCCGCCATCAGCGGCGGGGGCGAGCACACCTGCGGCCTGACGGTAGTCGGCGCCGCGTACTGCTGGGGCGCCGACGGCAACGGCCAGCTCGGCGACGGCAACACTGCGGACACGTCCGCGCCGGTGGCGGTCACTGGTGGGCTCACGTTCAAGGCGGTGAGCGCCGGCCTCTACCACACGTGCGGCTTGACGGTGGCCGGTGCGATCTACTGCTGGGGCAACAACCACGGGGGCGAGCTCGGTAACGGTGCGATCAGCTACGTCAATAGCAGCCCCGTTGCCGTCTCGGGTGGACTCACCTTCGCGGGAGTGGGGGCCGGGTACCAGTATTCATGCGGCCTGACGACGGGTGGCTCCGCCTACTGCTGGGGTTACAACAACTATGGCGAGCTTGGCAACGGCGACACGACGAGCAGCAGCGTCCCCGTGGCCGTCTCTGGTGGGCTGAGCCTGGTGGCGCTCAGCACGGGCTACTTCCACGCCTGCGGTCTGACAGGCGCCGGCAGAGCCTACTGCTGGGGCGGGAATTTCGCAGGCGAGTTGGGCAATGGCACGAGCACCGCCAGCAGCACGCCCGTGGCCGTGTCGGGAGGGCTGACGTTCGCGACCATCAGCGCCGGCCAGTGGGTCACCTGCGGCGCGACGACCAGCGGCGCGGCCTACTGTTGGGGCTGGAGCAGCGCTGGTCAGCTTGGAAACGGTACGACCGCGTATACCAACCCCACACCCGTGCCGGTGTCCGGTGGACTCACCTTCCAGGCCGTCAGCACCGGGTACGCACACACGTGTGGTCTGACGACCACGGGCGCAGTTTACTGTTGGGGGGACAACAGCGAAGGCGAGTTGGGCAACGGCTCGACCACGATTAGCGCGACGCCGGTTCTCGTATACGGCCCGTGACGCCGGTGTAGACAGCCCGCCTGAACTCCCAGGTATGCTCCGCGCGGCTATCAATTGTTAGCGGCGGCCACAAATTGCTCAGAATCGGCGGCCAAAATTGCACACTCGGCCCCGGTCCCGGCTGGGGGCTGAGCGCGGGGTAGCAGCGCCGGCTCCCGGCCACGTCCAGATTGGCGTCTCCCCGCTCAGGGCGGAGACGCGATGTACGGATGGGAGCCCCGTGTGCTGCTGCGTCACTATCTGGAGCAAGGTCTCTCCAAGTCGGCCATTGCCGAGCGTACCGGCCTCAGCCGGCGCACGATTCACTACTGGCTGGCCACCGGCGAGCTGGATCGCGACCCGGACGCCGCGATTCGCTATCCGCCCCGCGCCACCAAGCTCGATCGCTACCACGCCCTGATCCGGCAGCGGCTCGAGACCTACCCCGAGCTGACCGCCGTGCGGCTCTTCGACGAGTGCCGCGCCGACGGCTACCCCGGCAGCCTCACCCAGCTCAAGGTCTTCGTCCGGCGCGTGCGGCCGGTGCCGCCCGCCGAGCCCATCATCCGCTTCGAGACCGCCCCCGGCCTGCAGGGCCAGGTGGACTTCGCGGAGGTGCGGCTGCCCTGGGGCAAGCGCTTCGCCCTGCTGCTCGTGCTCGGCTACTCGCGGCTCCTGTGGGGGCAGTTCTATGCCCGCCAGACGATGCGCACCCTGATGACCGGCCTGGAATCCGCCTTCGCCGCCCTGGGCGGCGTGCCCCGCGAGCTGCTCTTCGACCAGCTCAAGGCCGTCATCCTCGACGACCGCCGCCCCGGCGGTGGCCGGATCCTCGAGAATCCGGAGTTCCTGCGCTTCGCCGCCCACTGGGGCTTTCGCATCCGGGCCTGCCGCCCGTACCGCGCGAAGACCAAGGGCAAGGTCGAGCGCCCCATCCGCTACCTGCGGCAGAGCTTCCTCTACGGCCGCGCCTTCGCGGGCGACGCGGATCTCAATGCCCAGGCGCTGACCTGGCTGGCCGGCGTCGCCAATGTCCGGCGCCACGCCACGACGCACGAGCAGCCCGTCCTGCGCTTCGAGCGCGATGAGCGCGCGCTCCTCCTGCCGCTGGCCGCCCGGCCGTACCGCTCCCTGGTCCTGCTGCCGGACGCCGCGCCGCCTCAGCCGCGCGCCGCGCCCGTGCCGCATATTCCCGTCGAGCGTCGGCCGCTCACCGCCTACGCCCAGCTCGCGGCCGCGCGATGAAGCCCACGCCCTCGCTCCGCGACCGGCTCCGCGCCCAGCTCGCCGACCTCAAGATGCCCGGCGCGCTCGAAGCCCTCGACGACATCCTGGCCAAGATCGACGGCGGCCACCTCAAGGCCCCGGAGGCGCTCGAGGCACTCCTCGGTGCCCAGATCACGCTGCGCAATGCCCGCCGCCTGGTCGCCGCCATGCGCTCCTCGCGCCTGCCCGCCGTGAAGACCCTGGCCGACTTCGACTTCAGCTTCCAGCCGGCGCTGCAGCGCGAGCAGATCGACAGCCTCCACACCCTCGGCTTCGTCGAGCGCCGGGAAAACGTCATCTTCCTCGGGCCCGCCGGGCGTCGGGAAGACGCACCTCGCGATCAGCCTGGCGATCGCCGCCGCCCAGAGCGGCCGCCGCGTCTACTACGGCACCCTGGCCGACCTCATCACCTCGCTCGAGGAAGCCCAGGCCGCCGGCCACCTCAGCCAGCGCCTCAAGACCCTGATCTTCCCCGCGCTCCTGGTGGTCGATGAGCTGGGCTACCTGCCCATCAGCCGCACCGGCGCGATGCTGTTCTTCCAGCTCATGAGCCGCCGCTACGAGACGGCCTCCACCGTGCTGACCAGCAACAAGGGCTTCGAGGATTGGGGCGAGGTCTTCGGCGACGACGTCATGGCCAGCGCCCTGATCGATCGGCTCGTGCACCACTGCCACATCGTCAATATCCGCGGCAACAGCTTCCGGATGCGTCAGCACGCCGATCTCCAGCAGCTGCTCAGCCCCCAGGCCGAGCCCAGCTCCGGCCGCCCCACGCCCCGCCGCCGCCACCGGCAGGAGGCCCTGACCTCTTAGGGGGCGTCACCCCCCGGCGGAGGGTGCAATTTTCCCCGCCGTTTCTGCGCAATTCCAAACCGCCGTTGACAATCAATCAGCTTGACCCGTAGTCAATCGGTTTCCGGGTAGCTACAGCTGGCAACTCACCGGCACTTAGCAGTCAAGTTACCGTGAGCGCCTGGATCGCCAACGGGGCGCCGAAGTGGCTTGGACAGCGCCTAAAGTGAGCAAGTAGCCAGCGCTTGGCCCGCCGCCGTTCAATCGCGATACAGAGCAACCGGAACAGGTCGGGATTCGGCAGGTGCCGGTAAAACACCGGCACTACGGCTCATCGAGCAAGCGTCTTCGCTCTGGAGCCCCTTGCAGCGTCCTAATCGCATGGTTACAATATTACGCTATATAGGGCGTAATGATTTAACCAACCAGGGGCTCCCGTGACTCATGCGCGCCGCGTCGGACGACCGAAGGAGAAACCGCCCAAGGCCAAGGCCCTGCTGACCCGCCGCGTGCGGCGGCTCATCGATCTCGCCTATGACGGGAACCTCCGTACGGCGTCGCTGACCACCGGACTCCCGTATACGACGCTGCGGAGCCTCTATACCGGCCGCACGCTCAATCCCGGTATCCGGACGCTCCAGATCCTCGCCGATCGGCATGGCTTCTCCGAGTTGTGGTTCCTCCGGGACTGGGAGCATGAGGAACTGCCCATGGGCGGCCTGGTGGGGCGCCTCCCGAACGAGCACGGCAAGCCGCGGGAGTGGCGCTCTGACCGCGAGACGCGCGTGCCGTTCGCCGCGTGGCCGCTCATCGAGGTCTACACGCTCCTCGGCGAGTACCTGGACGATCTCCCGCCGTCCCCCTCGCGGCCTATTCTCGGGGACACCAACGATGGGCACGAAGTCTGCCGCCGCCTGACCGAGTTTCTCTTCGCCCCCCTGCTGGCCGCCGAGAAGCTGGGCCAGCCGACGATGCTCCCGGGGGACTTGATCGAGAACTTGGAACCGAAGCTCAAGGCGCTGCAGGCCCTCGGGCGGCTCTGGGAGCAAGCGCTGCCGGAGCTGCTCGGCAAAGCCCGCGCCTGGGCCCGGGAGCACGGGAAAGGTCCACCGGATTGGATGGGCTATCACCCGGACCGCGAGGGGCCCGGGGGCCGCCCCAAGCCATCGACATGAGCGAGCCCTCGCTGGCCGTGGCCGCACCCGGTCCCGCCCCTGCGGCGCCCTCCACCAACGTCGCGACGTTGCCCTCGGGCTCAATCTGCGCCCGGGAAGGGTGCGGGAAGCGCTTCGAGCCTCGACGCGGCGGCAAGCCCCAGAAATACTGCTCACGCAAATGCCGCTCCCGCGACTGGGAGGCGAAGCACCCTCGCGTCACGTTGGACCGGGCGCGGTGAGGGGGCGTGGTGGGAGCGCTCGCCGATCTCTCCGCTTCCTGGCGTACGGTCGCCGCGACGCTGCGCCCCTACGCCCCGGCCGCCGCCCTCGCGTTTGAACAGGCCGCCGATCAACTCGAAGCAGCCCTCGAAGCCGAGCAGAACGCCCGGTTGACCTTGCGCGAAGCCGCCAGCGAGAGCGGCTTCAGCGCCGACCACCTCGGCCGGCTCGTGCGCGAAGGCCGGATTCCCAACGCCGGCCGCCCCCATGCGCCCCGTATTCGCCGTGCCGACCTGCCCCGCCGGGCGCCGTTGCCGAGCGCCGGCCACGGCAGCAATCTTCAGTCGCCGGGCAACCTCGCGCGCGCCGTCGCTTCCGAGAGGATCCGATGACGCGAACGAACGGCAAACGCTGGTCGTACCTGGCCGGCGAGAAAGGACGCAACCGGGTCCGGGCCTTTGAGCATCCGATGAGCGGATTGCTCTACCTGGAGCTGCGCGAGCACGGCCGCAAGGTGCGCGTTGCACTGCGGCACCGGGACCGGGACGACGCGAAGGCGAAGGCGGACAAGCTGGCGGCACGGCTGCGCGACTCACCCGTTGCCCCAGTGCCCGACCCGACGCTGGGCTCTTTGATAACCGAGTACGTGCGTGAGGTGACACCCACCAAGGGCGAGAGCAAGCAGGCGCACGACCGCCGAGCGGGGGCCATGTTCAAAGCCCTGCTGGGCACGCGGAAGGCCGCGACCCTGAACCGCCGGGATTGGGATGCGTTCATCGCATGGCGGCGGCGCGGCGGGGACACTCGCTGCGGCAAAGCGCACGGACGCCCGGTCGGGCCACGCATCATCACATATGACCTGAAGTTCCTGCACAGCGTCCTGAATTGGGCAACAACGGTGCGCACACCAACGGGCCAGTTCCTGTTGGACCGGAATCCGCTGAGGGGCTCGCCGTGGCCGCGCGTGACGACGGTCCGGCGCCCCGTGTGTACGGCGGCGCAGTACCATGCGCTTCGCAGCATCGCCCCGGCCGTGCACCCCTTGGCCGACTTGGCGTTGCTCCTGGTGCATGAGACCGGCCACCGCATCGCCAGCGTGCGGCAGTTGCGGTGGGGCGACATCAATGATGCGGAGGGCACCGTGCGCTGGCAGGGCTGTGCCGACAAGGCGGGGTACGATCATACGACGCCGCTCACCAATGCGGCGCTCACGGCATTGCGGAAACGTCACGCCTTGAACGGCCGCAGCGATTGGGTCTTTCCGTCTCCCACCGACCCCGCGGTCCCCGTGTCGAGGCACCTGGTGCGGTCGTGGTGGCTGGAGCTGGAGCGCCGCGCCGGGCTCACACCTGAACCGGCGCGCGGATGGCATGCGTTGCGCCGCAAATTCGCCACGGAGCTCAAGGGTGTTCCGCTGCGTGATTTGATGGCGCTCGGCGGCTGGCGTTCCCCCCTGACGCTCACCCTGTGCTATACGGCCGCCGACCCGGCGACGCAGCGGCAAGCGCTCGCCAGACGGGCCACCCTGACGGCGGACGGGCTCACAACGGACACAGGAACGGACACACCGGCCGGTTCCCAGGAAAACACACCGCCCCGCCTGAGGGTCTAACCTCAAGCAGGGCGTCGCGTTCGAAACAATGGGCCTGGGTAGAGTTGAACTACCGACCTCACGCTTATCAGGCGTGCGCTCTAACCACCTGAGCTACAGGCCCGACGACAAAGGCGAGTTGCGAGACGCCGAGTTGCGAGGCGTCGTCCCCTCGGAGCTCCCCGTCTCGCGACTGTCTTAGGCATCCCATTCGCGGCGGGGACGCCCGCCGCCGCGGCGCGGCACGGCGTCGTCGTCGTCGAATTCCTCGTCCAGCTCTTCGAAGTCGTCGCCTTCCTCTTCCTCTTCGTCAAGCTCCTCGTCGAGATCCTCGTCGTCGAGGTCGTCGTCCTCGAATTCCTCGTCCTCGTTGAACTCGTCGAGATCCTCGAACTCCTCGTCGTCGTCGCCGCGACGTCCGCGAAGCACGGCGCGCTGCTCCGACGCCCTGCGCCCGTTCATCGTGCCCTCCGGTGAAGGTCCCTGCGTCGATCCGCCATCAATCGGCCACCGCCCGGGCGGCCCGCGCCAGCTTCTTCCGCTCCGACTGGCCCAGTGCGCGTTTCCTCAGCCGCACCGCGGCCGGTGTGACCTCGATCAGCTCGTCGTCCTCGATGTACTCGAGCGCGACTTCGAGGGTAATGTCGCGGGGCGGTTCCAGCAAGACGGCTTCGTCCGACCCCGACTGACGCATGTTGGTGAGCCGCTTGCCCTTGGTCGGGTTCACGTCCAGGTCCCCCGACCGGCAGTGCTCCCCCACCACCATCCCCTCATACACCGCATCGCCCGGACGGACGAACAGGCCGCCGCGCTCCTGCAGATTGAAGAGCGCGAAGCCCACCGCCGCCCCCTCGACCATGCTCACCATCACCCCGCGGGTCCGCCCCTCGAGCGGCCCCGCCCACGGCCCATACTCCAGGAACCGGTGGTGCATCAGCCCGGTTCCCCGCGTGTCGGTGAGGAACTCCGACCGGTAGCCGAACAGCCCCCGCGACGGGATCCGGAAGGCCAGCCGCACCGTGCCGTGCCCCGGGTTCTTCATGTCCGTCATCGCGGCGCGGCGCGGGCCCAGCTTCTCCATCACGATCCCCACCAGCTCCTCGGCCACGTCGACCATCAGCTCCTCGTACGGCTCGAGCAGCTCCCCGCCCTTCCCCTCGCGGGTGATGACCCGCGGCCGCGAGACGAGGAACTCGTACCCCTCCCGCCGCATCGTCTCCATCAGGATGCCGAGGTGCAGCTCGCCGCGCCCCGAGACCTTGAAGGTGTCGGGCGCGTCGGTGTCCTCCACCCGGAGCGCCACGTTGCGCTCGACCTCCCGGTACAGCCGCTCCCGGATCTGCCGGCTGGTCACGAACCGCCCGTCGCGGCCGGCGAACGGGCCGTTGTTCACCGAGAAGTCCACCGTGATGGTCGGCTCCTCGACCAGGATCCCCGCCAGCCGCTCCGGCGTCTCCGGATCGGTGACCGTCTGGCCGATCTCGATCCCCTCCAACCCCGAGAGCGCGACGATCTCCCCCGCGGAAGCCTCCTCGATCTCCGAGCGCGACAGCCCCTCGAAGCCGTGGAGCTGCGCGACCTTGGCGGTGACGAAGGTCCCCTCCGGCACCATCCCCGGCTCGCCCCAGGGCAGCAGCGCCACCGTCTGGCCCGCGCGGATCTTCCCGCGCTCGATGCGGCCGATGGCGATGCGCCCCACGTAGGGCGAGTGGTCGAGGGTCGAGACCAGCATCTGGAACGGCCCCTCGAGCGCGATCGGCGCCGGCACGCGCTCGATGATCGCCTTGAACAGCGGCCGCAGGTCGCCCTCAAAAGGGGTGTCGGGTGTCGGGTGCCAGGGGATGGAGGCGCCTGTCCCCACACCTGACGCCTGAAACCTGACACCTGGCAATTCCGTGTACGCCACCCCGTACCGGCTCGAGGTGTAGAGGAAGGGCGCGTCGATCTGCGCCTGCGACGCCTCGAGGTCCATGAACAGCTCGAGCACCTCGTCGTGCACCCGCAGCGGCTCCGCGTCGCCGCGGTCGATCTTGTTGATCGCCACGATCGGCTGCAGCCCCAGCGCCAGCGCCTTGCGCGTCACGAACCGCGTCTGCGGCATCGGCCCCTCGGCGGCGTCCACCAGGATCAGCACGCCCTCCACCATCCGGAGGATCCGCTCCACCTCGCCGCCGAAATCGGCGTGTCCCGGGGTGTCCACGATGTTGATCTTCACGTCCCCCCAGCGCACCGACGTGTTCTTGGAGAGGATCGTGATCCCCCGCTCGCGTTCGAGCGGGTTGGAGTCCAGCACGCGCTCCATCACCTGCTGCCCCGCGCGGAATACCCCCGCCTGGCGGAGCATCTTGTCCACCAGCGTCGTCTTGCCGTGATCGACGTGGGCAATGATGGCGATGTTGCGGATCTGCACGGGGAATCGCTCTGGCTGGAGCCCTACAGACGGGAGGTCATGGGAGTGCGCGGCGGCAAGCTAGGGGGGCGGCCCCCAAGACGCAAGTGAGTTGACGGCTCACTTGTCCCCCCGTCCGTGCCACACCGACTGCACCTCCAGCTGCACCGTCGCGTGCTGGATGCCGAAGCTCCGGACCCGGCGGCAGATCTCCTCGAGCGCCGCCTGCTGATCCGCAGGCTCCGGCACCGTCGCGTGACCGCTCATCGCCACGATCCCGTTGCTCACGGTCCAGACGTGCAGGTCGTGCACGTCGGTCACGCCGGGGACCGCGCCGATCGCCCGCTGCAGCTCCGGGAGCGAGACGTGCCGGGGTGTCGCCTCGAGCAGGATGTCCGCGGACTCGGAGACCAGGCGCGTCGCGCTCACCAGGATCAGCGCCGCGATCCCCATCGAGATCAGCGCGTCCGCCGGCAGCCACCCCGTCAGCAGGATGATGCCGGCGGCGGCGATGGCTCCGAGCGAGCCGAGCGTGTCGCCGAGGATGTGCAGGTAGGCGGCCTGCGTGTTGAGGTTCTCGTGCCGCGCGCGGTGCAGCAGCGCGACGGCCCAGAGGTTCGCCGCGAGCCCGAGCGCGGCGACCGCGAGCATCAGGCCCGACCGGATCGGCTGCGGCTGGTGCAGGCGGCCCAGCGCCGCGACCACGATCCAGATGGTGATGGCGATCAGCAGGGCCCCGTTGAACAGCGCGGCCAGGATCTCCAGGCGGTAGTAGCCGAAGGACTTCTCGGCGGTGGCCGGCCGCTGGGCGATCCACAGCACGAAGAGCGACAGCGCCAGCGCGCCCGCGTCCGTGACCATGTGCCAGGCGTCGGCGACCAGTGCGAGCGAGTGGGCGAAGAACCCGCCGAACCCCTCGGCCACGGCGATCACGACGGTGAGCGCCAGCGCCCAGAGAAGGGCGTGGGCGCTCTCCGGTCGAGGCGGCGGCTGGACGCAGCTGGGATCGCTCACCGGCACACCCTCACGGACCGCCCCTCCCGCGCGTATTGTTTCCAGCCCCTGCCATGAACGACATGTCCTGGCAATCCGTCCTCGCGCGGCTGGGCGTCGTCGCCGTCCTCGTGCTGGCGAACGCCTTCTTCGTCGCCGCCGAGTACGCGCTGGTCGCCTCGCGGCGCACGCGCATCGAGGCGATGATACGGAGGGGCGACGCAAAAGCCAAGCTGGCGCGCCGCGCCCTCCTCGCCCTCGACCGCTCCATCTCCGGCACCCAGCTCGGCATCACCCTCGCCAGCCTGGGCCTCGGGTGGGTGGGGGAGCCGGCCATCGCCCGCACCCTCGAGGGGCTGTTCTCCGCGCTCCCCGGCCCGCTCGCGCTGCTGGCCACGCACGGCGTCGCCGTCACGATCGCCTTCCTGCTCATCACCTTCCTCGACATCGTGCTCGGCGAGCTCGCGCCGAAGGCCCTCGCGCTCCTCTACCCCGAGCGCACGAGCCGGTGGCTGTCGGGCCCCCTCATCGTCTTCACCATCGCCACCAACCCGTTCATCTGGCTGCTGCGGGGGAGCGCCAACCTCGTGCTGCGGATCTTCGGCCAGCGCGCGCCGACCACGCTGGAGCGGCTGCACTCGGCCGAGGAGCTGCGGATGCTCGTGGACCAGAGCGCCAAGGCGGGCAAGCTCGACCGCGCCGACGCGCGGCTCCTGGCCGGCGTATTCGAGTTCTCGGAGAAGACGGCGCGCGAGGTGATGACGCCGCGCACCGAGATCGTGGCGCTCGAGCTGGACGCCTCGCTCGGCGAGGCGGCGGACCTGATCGCGAAGGCGCGGCGCTCGCGCTACCCGGTCATGCGCGCATCGCTGGACGACATCGCCGGGATCGTCCACGCGAAGGACGTGCTCGCGGCGCTGCGCGCTCCGGGCGGCACGCCCGGCCAACTCTCCTTACTCGTCAGACCTGTGCACTTCGTGCCCGGCTCCCGCGAGGTCGAGGACGTGCTCGCCGACATGAAGCTGATGCGCGTCCACATGGTGATCGTGCTGGACGAGTTCGGCGGCACGGCCGGCCTCGTGACGATGGAGGACCTGCTCGAGGAGATCGTCGGGCCGATCTACGACGAGTACGACCGGCCGGGGCCGCCGCGGCCCAGCGGCACCGCCCTCCCCCCCGGCGCCGCGCTGCCCGGCGACCTCACGCTCGCCGAGGTGAACGCCCGCTGCGGCCTGACCCTGACGAGCGCCGACTACACGACGCTCGGCGGATACCTGTTCGGCAAGCTCGGGCGATTGCCCAGGGTGGGAGACCGGGTCGCGACGGACGGGGGAGCGTTCGAGATCACGGCGATGCAGGGCAGACGCGTTTCGGAGGCGAGGTACGTGAAGTGAGAGTCACCCCTCACCTCTCACCCTGCGCACGATCTCTCCCGCCACCCGGATGGCCTCCTTCATCGAGGAGGCGTCGGCGACGCCCTTGCCGGCGATGTCCATCGCCGTCCCGTGATCCGGCGAGGTGCGCGGCACCGGCAGCCCCAGCGTGACGTTCACGGCGTGGCCGAACGACGCCACCTTGATGGCCGTCATCCCGACGTCGTGATACGGCGCCAGCACCGCGTCGAATTCCCCCTTCATCGCGCGCACGAAAACGGTGTCCGCCGGCAGCGGGCCCGCGATCCCGAGCTCGGCGGCCGCGGGGCCGAGCGTGCGCTCCTCCTCGTGCCCGAACAGGCCGCCCTCCCCCGCGTGCGGATTCAGGGCGCAGAGCGCCAGCCGCGGCCGCGCCACGCCGAACCACTCGGCGAGGTAGCGCTGGGTGATGCGCCCGATCTCGACGATCCGTTCCCGCGTGACGATGGGGATCGCGTCCCGCAGCGCGAGGTGGGTCGTGACCAGAACGACCCGCAGCCGGTCGGAGGCCAGCATCATCGCGACCTGCTTCGCCCCCGTCAGGTCGCGGAGCAGCTCGGTGTGGCCCGGGAAGCGATAGCCCGCGGCGTTCAGGGCGCGCTTGTCGCCCGGGCCCGTGACGATCGCGTCCACCCGGCCGTCCTTCCAGAGCCGGACCGCCTCCTCCACCGCGCGTCCGGTGAGCCGCCCCGCCAGCTCGAGGCTCGCCGCCCCGCCGCCGTCCCAGCGCCCGACGCCGGCGACCTGGTCCGCGCCCAGGGCCGCGACGACGTCGTCCGGGCCCACGACGGTGATCGCCGCCAACGCGCCGGCCAGGGCCGCGGCCACCACTTCGGGGCCGATGCCTCGGGGATCTCCGACCGTCACGGCGAGTCTGGGAAGCGAGATGGGACCTCCGTCACGCAGGAGGCGGGATGCTACAGCCGATCCTCCACGAAGATCTGGCTCCGGAGCTCCCGCATCAACTCCTGATACGCCTTCTGCTGGCTCAGCGTCTGCCGGAGCTGATCGCGCACGTCCTCGAAGGTGTACTCCCCCTCGGGCTCCGCCACCGTCAGGATCGCTACGATGACCTTCGCGTGCAGGGGGGTGTCGGGGTCGGTGAGGAACGGCGGGAGGACCTGGCCGACCGTCGCGGCGTCGAACGCCGCCTGGTAGCTCTGCGGCAGCCGCGACCGCTCGATGCGGATGGCCTGCTTCTGCTCCGTGGTATCCGCGTACCGTGCCGCGAGGGAATCGAACGACCCCCCCGCGCGCAGCGCCGCCGCGACGGTGTCCGCCCGGAGGCGGGCCACTTCGAGGTCGGCCGAGTCGATCGCCGGCGTGATGAGGATGTGGGACGCCTTGATCTCCGCCGGCTGCACCTCATCCACCTTGATGATGTGGAAGCCGTACGGCGTCTCCACGACGCTGGAGATCTCGCCCGGTCGGAGGGAGAACGCCACGTGGTCGAACGCCTGGACCATCATGCCGCGGCGGAACCAGCCGAGGTCGCCGCCGCGGTCCTTGGTGCCGGCGTCCTGGGAGAAGCGCCGCGCCAGCGTCGCGAAGTCCGCGCCGTGCCGGAGCTGCTCGAGCAGCGAGTCGGCGCGCGCCAGCGCCGCCGCCCGCGCCGCGGGCTTGGGCTGCGGGGCGACGACGATCTGCTTGAAGCTCACCGTCGCGGGCCGTTTGGGCCGCTGACCGGCCTGCCCGACATTCTCGTTGAAGAACTGCCGCAGCTCCGCCTCGGAGACGAGGGCCGGCTTGAACTTGCCGTCATTGGTGAGCTTCTGGATGTACGCCGTCTCGTAGTCCGAGCGCCGCTGCTGCTCCGACAGCCAGCGGCGCCACTCCTCCTGCGACGTGAAGTGCGCCGACGCGATCTGGGCGCGAAAGGCCGAGTCGGTCGGGAACTGCGCGCGCACCTTCCGCACCTGCTCCTCCACCTTCACCTGCACGTCGGCATCGCTGACCGAGATGCTCGTGTCCGCGCGCGCCCTCTGGTACAGCACCTCGTCGTCGATCATCGACTCGAGCACCTGGTGGCGCAGCGCCGCCAGCGCGGCCGAGTCGGTGGGGAGCTGGAGCTGGTTGTTGGCCTGCCGCTGCAGGATCTCTTCCTGCAGCTGGGAGAAGAGGATGGGCGTCTCGCCGACGATGCCGACGATCCGGTCCACCACCTGCGGCGCCGACTGGGCGCGCGCCGGAAGCGCCGCGGCCAGGGCCAGCGCCGCGCACGCCATCGCCCCGGCACGCCAGCGCGCCGGACGGGCGCTGAATCGCGCACGACACCTCCGAAGCGCCGCCCGCACGATCCGGCCCAGCTGCGAGTACCACCGCATCCTACGGCCTCGGCGTCGTCGGCCGGCGCGGCGCGGGCGCCTGCGCCGCCGGCGGCTGGGTGCCCATCGGGGGCCCGCCCGGCGCCGGCTGCGTCGCGCCGGTCCCGCCCGGAGCGGACGCCCCGGCCGGCATCGTCGGGCCGCGCAGTTGCGCCGCCTTCGCCAGCGCGCGGTCCACGCCCGCCGGCGAGATGCTCCACGAATACCGGTCGCGCAGCACGTCGGCGAGGAACGGCTGCACGTCGAAGAAGACGTGCCGGGGCGAGGCCCCGACGACGTCGTCGAAGAACACCTGCACCCGCCTGGCCACCGCCTCCGCCCGGTTGTGGCGCACGGCAGTGTCGGCGGCGAGCGACTCCGGCGATACGCCAAGCCGCTGGATCATGTCTCTCAGGTCGGAGCGGTACGCCGTGCGGATCGTGTCCTCGTCCGCCGCGGTGAGCCTGATGTGCTGTTCCCTGGCGGTGTTGATCAGCATCGCATTCCGGGCGATGCTCTTCACGAACAGGATCAGCGTCGAGTCGGGCGCCTGCCCGATCATCCCCAGCGTCTGGGGGGAGAACGCCTGCATCCAGTGGGTCAGGTCCGCTTCGGTCAGCTTCCCGCCCACCCAGGTCGCCAGGACGCGGCTGCTGCGCTTGGCGTCGCGCAGGTTCTGGGCCGCGGCTCGGACGGTGGCCGGCACCGACGACTTCACCTTCACGTCCGCGTGCTTGTTCAGGCTGTCGACGAAGAGCGAGTCGAGCCGCCTCACGACCGCGTCCTGGAGATGCGCGGCGAAGGAATCCCGCACCTCGGCGAGCGGCGGGCGCCAGATGATGTGATAGCCGTACGGAGATTCCACCACGTCGGAGATCCCGCCGGGCTTGAGCGTCCACGCCGTCGAGTCGAACGGCTTGACCATCTGGCCGCGCGTCACCATGCCGAGCGAGCCGCCGTTGCGCGCGCTCTCCGGGTCGGTCGACTTCTGGGCGGCGAGCTTGCCGAAGGCGGCCCCGCGGCGGAGCTGGGCCAGGTAAAGCCCCGCCAGGCGCCGCTTCGCCTCCTTGACGGCCGGCGTGGAGCCCTGCGGGACGCCGACCAGGATGTGTGCGAGCCACCGTACATCGCCTGCGTTGTAGGCGCTGTCGACCGCGCGCGGCGTGACGTGCGCCCGCGACACGATCATCGAGTCGTGCAGGTGGTCGGCGAGCCGCTGGGTCACCTGCGGCCAGTTGGCCGCGAAGACGGTCGCGCTGTCGAGGAGGCTGTCTCCCCCCGCGACGGCCTGCCCGAGGAGCTCCCAGTTCACCCAGAGGTCGGCCACGCGGTCCACGACGTCGCGGCGCAGCGGGACGTTCTTGGCCGGGGCGATCGCCGCCGCCAGCTGGTCGACCGTGAGTTCCCGCCCGGCCGCCCGGGCCACGACATCCTGGTGGGCCGTCAACGCGTCCCGGAAACCGGCGCAGCCGGCCAGCGCGAGCACCCACAGCACCGCAACGCGGCGAACCATCGTTGCTCCTCTCAGGTGGTGTCGGCCAAGGCCCTCGGCAGGGCCCGGACCAGTCCGGCCAGCAGGGGCATTCCGCCCAGCCGGCGCAGCTTCATGACCAGCGGCACCGCCCGGCGGACCTCGGCGGCAAACTGCACTTCGTCCATCGCGGCGGTGAGATTGGCGAGCCGGGGGACCGCACCGGCCCGGAAGACCAGACGGGCATCCTCTCCCCGCACCAGAATCGTCTCGAGGCCGAGCCGCGCGCCGATCACCCGGAGGTGCGTCACGGCCACCAGCGCTTCGGCCTCGGCGGGAAGCGGGCCGAACCGATCCGCCATTTCCTCCCGCAGACCTTCAATGTCGCCAGTCGTCTGGCTGCGCGCCAGCCGCCGGTAGAGATCCAGCTTCGAGGCGTCGTCGGCCACGTACGGGTCGGGCAGGAGCGCCGGCCGGTCCAGGAGCACTTCGGGCGGCACCGACGTCACGCCCCGCGCTTCCCCCTTGAGACCGCGCACCGCGTCCTCGAGCATCCGGAGGTACACCTCGACCCCCACCGACAGCGCGAAGCCCGACTGCTCGGCGCCGAGGATGTTCCCGGCGCCCCGGAGCTCGAGGTCCTTGAGCGCGATGCGGTAGCCCGCGCCCAGCTCGGTGTAGTGCACCAGCGTCTCGAGCCGCGCCTCCGCCGCCGCGTCCACGTCGTCGGGGACGAGCAGGTAGCAGTGGGCGCGCCGGTCGCTGCGCCCCACGCGGCCGCGCAGCTGGTAGAGCTGCGCCAGTCCGAACTGTTCCGCGTGGTGCACGATCATCGTGTTGGCGTTCGGCACGTCGAGCCCCGACTCGACGATCATGGTCGAGCAGAGGACGCCCACCTCTCCCGACACGAAGCGCCGCATCACGGCGTCCAGGTCGCGGGCGCGCATCGCCCCATGCGCCACCGCCACGGCGGCCCGCGGCGCCAGGCGCCGGATGCGCTCCACCACCGTCTCGATCGTCTCGATGCGATTGTGCACGAAGTACACCTGCCCGCCGCGGTCCAGCTCGCGGGCCATCGCTTCCTCGAGCAGCTCGTCGTCCCACGGCTCGACGAAGGTCAGCACCGGGGAGCGGTCGCGCGGTGGCGTCTCGATCAGCGTGAGATCCCGCAGCCCCGCGAGCGACAGCTGCAGCGTGCGCGGAATCGGCGTCGCGGTCAGCGTGAGCACGTCCACCGCGAGCCGCAGCTTCTTGAGCCGCTCCTTGTGCTCGACCCCGAAGCGGTGCTCCTCGTCCACCACGATCAGGCCGAGGTCGTGGAACACCACGTCGGGCGACAGCAGGCGGTGCGTGCCGATCACGACGTCGATCCGGCCGGCCGCCAGATCGGCGAGCGCGGCCCGCTGCTCCTTCGCGGTGCGGAAGCGCGACAGGGTGACCAGGCGCACCGGGTAGTCCGCCAGCCGCTCGCCGAACGTGCGCCCGTGCTGCTCGGCGAGAATGGTCGTGGGCGCGAGCACCGCCACCTGCTTGCCCGACGTCACCGCCTTGAACGCCGCGCGCACCGCGACCTCGGTCTTCCCGTAGCCCACGTCCCCCACGACGAGCCGGTCCATCGGGCGCGCCTGCTGCATGTCGGCCTTCACCTCGTCGGTCGCGCGGCGCTGGTCGGGCGTGTCCTCGTAGAGGAACGACGACTCGAGCTCGCGCTGCCACTTGGTGTCGGGTGGGAACGCGAAGCCCGGCGTCAGCTTCCGCCGGGCGTACAGGTCGAGCAGCTCGGCGGCCATCCGGCGCACCGACTCCTCCGCCTGGCGCCGCACGCGCGCCCACCGCTTCCCCCCCAGGTGGTCGAGCCGCAGCACCGGCGCGTCCGCGCCGTCCAAGTCCACGCCCCGGTAGCGCTCGAGCTGGTCGATCCGGTACAGCGGCACGTGCAGCAGGTCGCCGCCGTGGTACTCGACGGCGGCGACCTCGAGGGCGCCGCCCTCGACCGTGATCGTCTGGAGGCCGCGGTAGATCCCGATCCCGTGCTCCAGGTGCACGACCGCGTCGCCCGCCTTCAGCGCCGCCACCGCGCCCAGCGGCGACGCCTGACGGTAGCGCCTCGGCCGGCGGATGCGCCGTGCGCGGCGGAACACCTCGTGATCGGTGAAGACGGCCAGAGCCGGGATCGTGAACCCCCCGGCCAGGGCGCCCACCGCCAGCGTCGTGCGCTCGGGGAAGCGCCCGCCCTCCCCCAGCAGCTCCTCGAGGCGCTCGAGCTGCCCCTCGTTGTCGCACAGCACCAGCGACTCGACGCCCTGCGGCGGGCGCAGCCGGGCGAGGTCGCGCGCGACGTCGGGCGGACGTCCGATCGGCAACCGCTCGCCGTCCGCCGCCCCGATGGAGACGCGGGCGAACGCACCGCGCGCGGCGAGCCACGCCTCCGGAGCGACGAGCAGCTCGGAGCGGGGCGGCACCTCCTCGCCGAGACGCCGCGCCACGTCCGCGTGGTGCTCGGCCTCGGTCCAGGCGCGGCCCACCTCGTCCTCGAGGCGCTCGCCCTCGCCTTCCTCCTCCACCACCAGCGCCGCCGCGGGCAGCAGGTCGAGGAGGCTGCGCCGGACGGCCGACGAGCCGGGAACGACACCTCCGACGCGCCGCCCGCTGGATTCCGCCTCGTCACGAGGGCCACCGCGCCGCACGCGCGTGCCCTCGTCGAGCGCCGCCCGCGGATCCACCGGGAGCACGGTCACGCGCTCCAGCGGGCCCACCGAGCGCTGCGACGAGAGGTCGAAGGCGCGCAGCGCGACGCACGCGTCGTCCCAGAACTCGGCGCGCGCCGCCTGCGGCATGCCGAAGCCGTACACGTCCACGATGCCCCCGCGCACCGAGTACTGCGCGACGTCGGTGACCATCGGCACCCGCGTGTAGCCCATGCGCGCGAGCCGACCGACCGCGTCCCGGAACGAGGCCCCGGCGGCCAGCTCGAGCCGCGCCGCCTCCAGCGCCGCCGGCATGAGCGTCCGCTCCGCAGTCGCGCGTGCGGTCGTGACCACCACGCCCACGGCGCCGCGGTTCAGGCGCTCCAGCGTCTCGACCCGCTCGCCGGCGATCTCGTAGTGCGGCTCGTCCTCACCGAGCGCCTCGCGCTGCGGATAGAGGGCGACGGCGTCTTCGGGCAGCAGCACGTTCAGGTCGGCCAGCCACCGCTCGGCGGCCGTGGGGCTCGGCGTCACGACCAGCACGAGGCCGTGCGGGCGCCGCTCCGCGAGCGCCGCGACGAGCACCGCGCCCGCCGAGCCCGCCAGCGCCGCCAGAGCCACCCGCTCCCGCGGGGCCGGCAGCTTCCGGAGCAGCTCCTCCACCTGCGGGAGCGCCGCGAACGCCGCCACCAGGCGCGGGAGCGCCACGCTTAAGCGCTCCGCCCGACGCGGCCGGACGCGAGCAGCCCCTCGGCCACGAGCGCGAGCAGCGCCGCGAGCAGCGCCGCCCCGGTCACCTCCGCGCGGCCCGCCGCGCGGAACCGCTCGCCCGCGTAGGCGCGCGCGTCCGCCGCCACGGTCACACGCGCGCCGGGGAAGAGCGAGCGGAGCTCGGAGGCCGTCGCGCGCGTGAGGTCGGACTCGCGCGGATCGGGGGCGACGACCAGCGCGCCCACGGTATCCGGGCCGGCGAGGAGCGGATACACGCCGGGCTCGACCGGCGCGGTGACGGCGCGGCCTGCTGTGACCGGCCGCACCCGGCCCTCACCCACGCCGATCGCGGTGACCGCGTCCCCCAACCGCGCCGGCTCGCCCGGCGCAGCCTCGACGAGCCCCTCGTCGCCGCGCGCGAGCTGGTTCACCAGCGCGCCGACGAACGGAACGAAACCGGGGGACAGCGGCAGCGCCGTCTCCTCCGGCACCAGGCGGCTGCCGATCACGACGACGCGCCCGCTGGCGACCAGCCAGGGGTCGGCGCCCGCCCGCGCGAGCACGCCACCGGTGCCGGCGGACGTCGCCTCGAGCCGGTAGCGCCGGTGGATCGCAGCGCCGGCGATCGGACGGAGGATCATCGCGCCCGCCGCGAGGGTGTCTTCCCGCTCGATCCGCGTGCCGAACCGCCACGGCACGCCGGCCGCGGCGAGCGACCGGTTGGCCGCCCCGACTTCGACGGGATCGTGCGGCGGGAAGATCACGGCCGAGCCTCCTCCGGCCGGGGCGCGCTCGCCGAGCGCGACGCCGCTCCCGGCGGCGCGCGGGCCGCCCAGGCGGACCTGGCCGGCGCCCGCGAGCGTCGCCAGCGCCAGGGCGACGAAGCGGCCGGGGTCCGACTGCGGGTCCACCACCACGGCGGCCGGCGCGACCACGCGCACGGCGAAGGGGCGCCGATCGTCGGCCCGGAGCTCGTCGGGCTCGATCTGCACTTCGCCGGCGAAGTAGCCGGCGCCGGAAGCCGGCGCGGCGATCGCGGCGCGGTCGCCCGGCGCCATCATCGCGCTGCCGCCCGCCCTCCCGCCGATCGCCACCGTCACCGCCACCTTCCCAACCGGCGCCGGCGCGCCGCCGATCTCGACCGCCACCGCGCCCGGCGTGCCTGCGAGCCAGGTGGCGGGCGTGGCCCGCGCGGAGACGACCGCGCGATTGACCGGCGGGTCGCCGCGTGGGTGATAGAAGAGGAGCGGAAGCCCCGCGGCCGCGCTGTCCGGTGCTCCGAACGCCGTGCGCTGGAGGTCGGAGAGGACGTGGACTTCCCCCTGCGCGTAGCCCGAGGCGCGGACCAGCCTCGCCGCGCCGGCCACCGCGGCGGATAGATCGAGGCGCCGCGCGTCGGGCCGCGTGCCGGCGACCGCCCGCAGCAGCGCCTCGCGCGTGCCGCGGCGCGCGATGCCGTCCGCGCCGATGAGCCACACCGCATCCGAGGCTCGCGCGGCCAGGAGCGTCTCCCGCGCGCGCGCCGCCAGATCGTCGAACGCGCGCACGCCGCCCGACACCGCGCCGGAGGACAGCGAGTGATCCAGCACCAGCGCCACGGCGGTCGGCCGGTGTCCCGCGCCCGCGCGCGGCACGACGGGCCGCGCCGCCGCGAGCGCGAGCAGGGCGACCGCCGCCACCCGCAGCAGCAGCAGGAGCAGGTGGCGCAGCCGGATCGTGCGCGACGCCTCCCGCTCCGTCTGGCGGAGGTAGCGCACGGCGGGGAAGACGACGTCGGGAGGCCGGCGGCGCTCGAACAGGTGCAGCAGCGGCGGGACGAGGGCGGCTCCGAGGAACAGCAGCGCGAGCGGTTGGAGGAAGTACATCAGCCGAGCCGGGCCCTCCCCTCGGCGGCACGGCGCAGCGCGAACCCGAACGGCATCTCGGTCGTGACGTGATGGTAGCCGATCCCGCTCGAGCGCAGGGCTCCGCGCCAGGCCGACACCACCCGGTCCACGGTGGCGCGGTACTCGCGCCCGAGATCGCGCGGGGAAACCACCACGCTCTCACCCGACTCCGGGTCCACGAAGCGCGCCTCCTCCGCCCGGTCGAGCGAGACCTCCGCGGGATCCATCAGATGAAAGACGATGACCTGGTGCCCGCGGTGGCGCAGGTAGCGCAACGCGAGCAGCACCAGCTCGCGCTCCACCAGCAGGTCCGAGACGAACACGACCAGCCCGCGGCGGCGCAGCAGATCGGTCACCCGGGCGAGCGCCCGCTCCGCCGCCGTGCCGCCGCCCGGCGCCAGTTCCGTCAGCGCGTGGGCGACCACGTGCCACTGGCCGGCACGCGTCCGCGGCGGGATCGCGAGCCGCACCTCGTCGTCGAACGCGATCAGCCCCGTGGCGTCCCGCTGCCGGAGCAGCACCAGCGCGAGCGCCGCGGCCATCCGCGTCGCGTAGTCGAATTTGGTGAGCCGCCGCTCCGCGTCCCCCGACCATCCCATCGAGCGCGAGACGTCCAGCACGATCGTGGCGCGGAGGTTCGTTTCCTCTTCGTACTGCTTCACGTAGAGCCGGTCGCGCCGCCCGACCACCTTCCAGTCGAGGTAGCGCAGCTCGTCGCCCGGCTGATACGGCCGGTGCTCGGCGAACTCCACCGAGAAGCCGCGGTACGGGGAGCGGTGCAGACCCGAGAGAAAGCCCTCGACCACCCCTTCGGCCACGAGCTCGATCCCGCCGAGCCCCGCGACCTCGAGCGGATCGAGCAGATCGGGGCGGCTACTCACGCCGCTCGCCGCGGCCATCCCCTGTCACTGGAACAGGACACAGACGAAAGGTACGGACGCCCCTGCGAGCATGCCAACTCCTTGAAAAACGGGCAGTTGGCCCGATCGCGATGCCTGGCACGGTCCCTGCTCCTCCAAGCCTTCGGACCACGGGTCCGGAGGTGCTTATGATGCGCCGCACATTGTTGGCTGCTTCGCTCCTGCTCGCGCTGCCGCTCCTGGCGGCGCCGGCGGACGCCAATATTCCGCGGCGCGCAGCTCCCGTCCCGCCGGGGATCCGGCTGTGGACGTCGCACAGCGACACGTATCACCGCGGCGAGGCGGTGCGCATCTACTTCCGCACCGAGCGCGACGCGTACGTGACCATCTTCCGCGTCGACACCGATGGCCGGCTCCGGGTGCTGTTCCCGCGCGAGCCGTCCGATCCCAACCTCGCGCATGGGGGCGAGACCTACGACGTCGAGGGCGTGGACGATCGTGACGCCTTCTACGTGGACGACTACCCGGGTGTGGGCTATGTGTTCGGCGTCGCCAGCCAGGATCCGTTCGACTACGGCCAGCTGGCCGACGACGAGCACTGGGACTTCGAGGCGGCGCAGAACCTGACCGACGGGCGCCTGCACGGCGATCCGTACGCGTCGCTGCAGCAGGTGGTGCAGCAGATCGAGCCCGAGGGGTACGCGGACTACGACACGCACCTCCTGCCCTACTACGTGGAGCAGCATTACGACTATCCGCGGTTCCTGTGCTACGACTGCCACGCGTACACGCCGTACACGTATTGGAACCCGTACGCGGCGTTCTGCTCGCGGTACTCGCTGTTCGTGTACTACGATCCGTTCTACTTCTATCCCAGCTACTGGTACCCGACGCGCTACTACGGCGGGACGGCGGTGGTGTACGTGCGGCCGCGGTTCGGCGGGAGCCAGTTCGTGTTCCGGGAGCCGGGCGACCGGTCGACGCCGTCGGTCGTGTATCGGAACCGCAACACCGGTGTTCAGAGCACGCCGACGGACCGCGGTGTGCGCGGGGCCGACCTCGGCGGCGTCGGAAGCGTGCCTGCCCCGCTGGGCGGAGGGCGCCGGGTGGCGGGCGGCGCCGGGAGCGTGCAGTCGCCCATCCAACGGCAGCCGGGTGGCGCGGGCGCGTCGCAGGCGCCGGGGCGGCGGTACGCGCCGGTCACGGACCTGGGCGTGATCGGACCGTCGGCGCCCCGGGGCGGCACGAGCAAGCCGCCGCTGGCGACGCCGGAGGCCGGGCGCCGGTACATCGGCGGCGCCGCGCAGCCGGCGGCCGGCAGCGCCGCGCAGGGTTCGCCCGAGACTCCGCGCGGACGCGGCGTGTACATCGATCCCGGATACCGGGCCGCGCCGCAGTCCGGAGCCCCGGCACCGTCCGCTGCCGCTGGCCGCTACGCGCAGCCGCGAAGCGCCCCCGAGGTGCGCGGGCAGGGACAGCCGGCGCCGCACAGCGAGCCGAGGGCCCAGCCCCGTGGGGAATCGCGCCCGGCCGGTCGGAGCGGTGGAACGCCGACACTGATTCGTCGGCGGCCATAGCCAGCGCCGCCGCCGCCCTGGCGGCTTCCCGCTGGAACTTCGCGCGCGCCCGGCCGTACTCTACCGCCGGGCGCACGTGCGTTCGATACTCCTTCCCGCGCCACACGCCGCCGGCCGCGCCGGCTCTTCCGCCCGGCGCGCCGCGCCGGGATATTGCCCTACGATGATCCGTGTCGGCCCCGCCGGCTGGTCGTACCCCGATTCGCCCGGGCACGTGTACTCCGCGAGCGTGCCCTCGCGCTTCGACGCCCTGACCTTCCTCGCGCCCTACTTCGACACCATCGAGGTCAACTCCACCTTCTACCGCCCGCAGCCGCCCAGGACCTACGCGTCGTGGGCGAAGCGGGTGGCCGCCAACCCCGATTTCCGGTTCACCGTGAAGCTGTGGCAGCTCTTCACCCATGGGACGACAGAAGCCAGAGGCGAGTCGCGAGTTGCGAGGGGGGGGAGCGGGGCCGGTGAATGGACCGCCGACGACGTGCGCATGGTGACGGAGGGGCTCGAGGTGCTGCGCGGCGAAGGGCGGCTGGGCGCGCTGCTCGCGCAGTTCCCCTGGTCCTTCAAGCCCGACTCCCGCTCGCGCGACCGGTTGATGCGCCTCGCCGAGACGTTCGCGGGCTTGCCGCTGGCGGTGGAAGTCCGGCACGCGCGCTGGGGACGTCCCGAGGAGCTGGCGTTCCTGCGGGACATCGGCGTGGGCTTCGCCAACCTGGACCAGCCGGTGATCGGCCAGTCCCTCCCGCCCACGGCGCACGCCACGGGCCCCCTCGGCTACGTCCGCTTCCACGGGCGCAACTACGAGCACTGGTTCGGCGAGCATGAGAGCTCCTCCCAGCGGTACGACTACCTCTACACGGCGGCGGAGCTCGCCCCCTGGGTCGAGCGGATCAAGGCGCTCGGCGCGACCGACGGCGTCACGGACGTCTACGTGATCACGAACAACCACTTCGAGGGGAAGGGTCCGGCCAACGCGCTGATGGTCCGCGCGATGCTGGAGGGGCGGCGCCTCAAGGCGCCGCCGGTCCTGTTCGAGACCTACAAGAGCGCCCTGGCGCCGTACGCCGACCCCGCCGACGGGACCGCGGACCAGCGCCTGTTCTGAAGTCTGCAGTCTGCTGGCTGGCAACCGCTGGCAACTTGCTGTCTGGCAACTATTCCGCCCTCTGAGCGCTATCTTTCCGCCCTCCAATGGATGCCCGACGCATACGCAATTTCTGCATAGTGGCCCATATCGACCATGGGAAGAGCACGCTCGCCGACCGGCTGATCGAGGCGACGGGGACGCTGAGCGCCCGGCAGATGCGCGATCAGGTGCTGGATACGATGGACCTGGAGCGGGAGCGCGGGATCACGATCAAGCTGAACGCGGTGCGGATGACCTACGCCGCGCGGGACGGGACCCAGTACGAGCTGAACCTCATCGACACGCCGGGGCACGTGGACTTCACCTACGAGGTCTCGCGCTCGCTGAACGCGTGCGAGGGCGCGATCCTGGTGGTGGACGCGGCGCAGGGCATCCAGGCGCAGACGGTCTCGAACCTCTTCCTCGCGCTCGACGCCGGCCTCGAGATCATCCCCGTCCTCAACAAGATCGACCTTCCCTCGGCCGAGCCGGAGAAGCGGAAAGCCGAGCTGCACGAGCTGATCGGCGCGAAAGAAGACGAGATCCTCCTCGTGTCCGCGAAGGAGGGGCGCGGGGTCCCCGAGCTGCTCGAGGCGGTCGTCCGGCGCGTGCCGCCGCCCAAGGGCGACCCGGACGCGCCGCTGCGCGCCCTGATCTTCGACAGCTACTACGACCGCTACCGGGGGGCGATCCCCTCGATCCGGGTGGTGGACGGCGTGGCGCGGCCGGGCATGCGCATCACGATGGGCTCGCACGACGGCGTCTACGAGGTGGCGGAGGTCGGCTACCTGCAGCTGGCGCACCGGCCGACGGAGGATCTCTCGGCGGGCGAGGTCGGCTACCTCGTGGCCAACTTCCGCGACGTGAAGGACACGCGGGCGGGCGACACGATCCTCGACGCCGACCGCCGCGCGGCGCAGCTCCTCCCGGGGTACCGCGAGGCGAAGTCGATGGTCTTCGCCGGCCTCTACCCCACCGCGCCGGAGGCGTACGAGGACCTGCGCGACGCGCTGGCCAAGCTCCAGCTGAACGACGCGTCGCTGCACTACGAGCCCGAGACCTCGGTCGCGCTGGGCTTCGGCTTCCGCTGCGGGTTCCTGGGGCTGCTCCACATGGAGATCGTCCAGGAGCGGCTCGAGCGGGAGTTCGGGCTCGACCTCGTCACCACCGTGCCGAACGTGGAGTACGACGTGTACCTCACGAACCGTGACAAGCTGGTGGTGGAGAACCCGAGCAGGATGCCGACCGGCTCCCAGGTGGACCGGATCGAGGAGCCGTACGTGGACGCCCGGATCATCTCCCCCTCCGAGTACATCGGCCCGCTGATGCAGCTGGGCCAGGAGCGGCGCGGCGTCTACAAGGGCATGAAGTACCTCGACCCGGTGCGCGTGGAGTTCGAGTGGGAGTTCCCGCTCGCAGAGATCATCCTCGACTTCTACGACAAGCTGAAGACGCTGTCGCGCGGCTACGCGTCGCTCGATTACGAGTTCGTCGCCTACCGCGCCAGCGACCTCGTGAAGCTGGACATGCTGATCAACGGCGACGCGGTGGACGCCTTCAGCGTGATCATCCATCGCGACAAGGCGTACGAGTGGGGGAAGAAGCTGGCGGAGAAGCTGCGGGAGCTGATCCCGCGGCAGCTCTTCGAGGTCGTGATCCAGGCGGCCATCGGCAGCAAGATCATCGCGCGCGAGACGGTGCGGCCGCTGCGCAAGAACGTGCTGGCCAAGTGCTACGGCGGCGACGTCACCCGCAAGCGCAAGCTGCTCGAGAAGCAGAAGGCGGGGAAGAAGCGGATGAAGCAGGTGGGCTCCGTGGAGATCCCGCAGGAGGCGTTCCTCGCCGTGCTGAAGGTCGAGTGAGTGGACCGCGCCCCAGCGGGCCGCAGCCGCGGCCGAGCCCGCTCCCGCCGCCGCGAGCGAGCAGCGTCGTGCACGGCCAGGGGCTCGTCATCCAGACGGCGTTCTTCGGCGACGTGATCCTGACCACACCGCTGATCCGGCGCGCGTGCGAGCGGCTGGGCGCGCCGGTCGACGTGGTGACGCTCCCGGGCGCGGCGCCGGTGCTGGCGGACAATCCGTCGATCCGGGACCGGATCCCGTACGACAAGCACGGGAAGGACGCGGGGATCGCTTCTTTCGTGCGGCTGGCCCTGCTGCTGCGCCGGCGCCGGTATGCCGTCGCCTACCTGGCCCAGTCGAGCCTGCGCTCGGCCGCGCTCGCCTTCGCGGCGCGCATCCCCCGCCGCATCGGCTTTCGCGGCGCGCCGGGGGCATTCCTCCAGACCCACTCCGTCGCGCCGCGCGGCGAGCCGCACCAGGTCGAGCGGCTTCTGGCCCTCGCCGACGGCGCCCCCGACCGCCGCGAGCCGGAGATCTTTCCGGGCCCCGAGGAGCGCGCGGCGGTGGACGCGCTGCTCGCCGAGGCCGGGATCCAGGGGGAGTTCGTGGTGCTGGCGCCCGGCTCGCAGTGGGGCTCCAAGCGCTGGCCGTTCTTCCCGGAGCTGGCGCGGGTCCTCGCGCAAGAGTGCCGGCTCGCCATCGTCGGGGGCCCGGGAGACCGCGCCGACGCGCGGCAGATCAGGACGGCCCTCGGCTCCGCGACGCCGGTGGCCGACGCGACCGGGAGGCTCTCGATCCTCGCCGCCGGCGAGCTCATCCGCCGCGCCCGCCTCCTCGTCTCGAACGACTCGGCGCCGGTGCACCTGGCGTCGGCGACGGGCACGCCGACGGTGGAGATCTACGGGCCCACGGCGCCGATCTTCGGCTTCGCCGCGCGCGCGGCCTGGTCGCGCATCGTCGAGCCCGATCCGCTCGACTGCCGCCCCTGCCACCACCACGGCCCCCCGGCCTGCCCGCTCGGCCACCACCGCTGCATGCGCGAGATCTCCATCAGCAAGGTGCTGGCCGAGGTCCGCGGGCTGCTCCAGATTGTCCCCAAACGCTACGGAGTCTGACGCATGCGCTACGTGGTTGGCGTAGACATCGGCGGCACGAACATCGTGGTGGGCACGGTGTCCGAGGACGGCCAGCAGGTCCTCGGCTTCCGCTCGACGCCGACCCAGCCGGAGGAGGGCCCGCAGGCCGTCATCGGCCGGATCGCCCGGCTGACCCAGGCCTCGATGGCGGAGGCGGAGAAGGCCTCCGGGGTGCGCCGGGACGGCATCGTGGGCGTGGGGATCGGCTCCCCCGGACCGCTCGACCGGGAGAAGGGCCTGGTCCTCCTGACGCCGAACCTCGGCTGGCGCAACCTCCCGCTGCGGGACCTGGTGAGCGAGGCGGTCGGGCTCCCCGCCACCCTCGACAACGACGCCAACTGCGCGGTCTACGGCGAGTGGTGGGTCGGGGCCGCGCGCGGCGCGAGGTACGTGGTCGGCCTCACCATCGGGACGGGGATCGGCGGCGGCATCGTGCTCGACGGCGAGATCTACCACGGCACGTCCGACGTTGCCGGCGAGATCGGGCACACGACGATCGACTCCACCGGCCGCCTCTGCAAGTGCGGCAACTACGGCTGCCTCGAGGCCTACGCGTCCGGGCCGGCCATCGCGGCGCGCGCGGTCGAGGGCATCGTGAGCGGCGTGGACACGCGGTTGCCCGAGTACGTGGGCGGCGATCTCACGAAGATCACGGCGCAGACGGTCTACGAGGCCGCGTCCGCCAACGACGACTTCGCGCTCGAGGTGGTGCGCGACACCGCCAAGTTCCTCGGCGCCGGCGTCGGCAACCTGGTCAACATCTTCAATCCCGACGTGGTCGTCATCGCGGGCGGCGTGACGGCGGCGGGCGATCGGCTGTTCGTGCCCCTCAAGGCCGAGGTCAAACGCCGGGCGTTCCAGCCCGCGGTCGATGTGTGTCGCATCGTCCCGGGCGCGCTCCCCGGCACCGCCGGCGTGATCGGTGCGGTCGCCACCTTCAAGAACCAGATGTGGGGGGAGGTCTGAAGAAGCTCGGCGTCCTCGGCACGATGATCTGGGACACGATCATCGGCCGCGACCCCGCCGAGGCTCCGCTCGAGGAGTGGGGCGGGATCGGCTACGCGCTGGCCGGACTCGACGCCTCGCTGGGCACGGACTGGGAGCTGGTGCCGCTGGTGAAGGTGGGGCGCGACATGGCCGTCAGCGCGAACGAGTTCCTCCGAGGTCTCGCCAGGGTCCCGGATGGTCGCCGCTTCGCCGAGGTGCCGACGCTGAACCCGCGCGTGCGGCTGAACTACCGCGACCTGGAGCGGTGGTGCGAGCAGCTCCAGGGCGGCGTCCCGCCGTGGACCTGGGCCGAGCTGGGCCCCATGGTCGCCGACCTGGACGCCCTGTACGTCAACTTCATCACGGGCTACGAGTGCGACCTCGCCACGGCGCAGGCCCTGCGCCGCGCGTTCGACCGGCCGCTCTACGGCGACCTGCACAGCCTCGCCCTGGGCATGCACGCCGACGGCATCCGCCACCACCGCCCGCTCGAGCAGCCGCTGGCGTGGCTGGCCTGCTTCGACGTCGCGCAGGTGAACGAGGACGAGCTGCGGATGATGGGCGGCGAGCCGCTGGCGCTGGCCGCGCATGCGGTGGACCTCGGGGTCCGGGCGGTGTGCGTCACCCTGGGTCCCAGGGGCGCGTCCTACGTGGCGGCGCCGGGCTTCGCCCGGCTGGTGGGCGCCGCGCCCGGCGCGCGTGCGGCGCCCCCGGTGGTGCGCACCGCGACGGTGGAGAGCGAGGGCGAGGTGCTGAGCGGCGATCCCACCGGCTGCGGCGACGTCTTCGGCTCGACCCTGTTCGCGCGCCTGCTGGCGGGGGCGGACCTGGAGACGGCGATCCGGGACGCGAACCGCCTGGCCCGCCGCAACGTCTCGTATCGCGGCGCCACCGGGCTGCAGCACTACCTGCGCGGGGCGCTGGCACGGAGCGGCGCGGCATGACCGCCCTGGTCGAGGTGCCGCAGAGCTTCGACGACCGCTCGTTCGAGCAGTTCGCCGCCGCCTTCGCCGCCGCCCCGGTCGGGGAGCGCGTGCTGGTGGACGCGCACGCCTGCGAGTGGGCCTCCCCGTTCGGCCTGGTGACGCTGCTCTGCGCCGGCCAGGCGCTGGGGGAGCGGCACGGAGGGAAGCCGCTCCTGACCGTGCCCGCGGACAAGGACGTGGCGCACTACTGGGCGCGCACGGGGTTCTTCCGCGAGGCGGAGGCGCTGTTCGAGATCCACGGCACGGTGCCGCGCGTGAAGCCGCAGCCGGAGACCACCGTCCTGTTGGAAGTGACACCGGTGCGCGTCGCCGGGGACGTGCACAAGGTGGTGGACCACATCCAGGATCGCGCCGCCGCGATCCTCACGGCCGAGCTCGGCCTCGACCCGAAGGCGACCGTGGGATTCGGTATGGCGCTTTCGGAGGCTTGTCAAAATATTGTGGAGCACGCCGGCACCGGAGGCTGGGTCGCGGTCCACGCCTATACGTGGCGCCGCCGGCTGGGCCGGCGGGTCGTGGTGATCGCGGTGGCGGATGCCGGCGTCGGATTCCGGAACACCCTCGCGCCGTCGCAGGCGGCGTCGTTCGGCGAGCGCTGGGGAGATGCCCGCGCGCTGGAAGCGGCGTTCATCCACGGCGTGAGCCGCTTCCGGGATCCGGGACGCGGCCAGGGGTTGCGTGGGATCCGCCGCTGGCTCGACCGGTGGGGCGGCAAGATGAGCATCCGGAGCGGCACGGCGCGGATCGCGATGGTCCCCGCGTGGGACGAGGACGTGCCGCTCAAGGACGGACTGGACCCGTTCCCGGGCGCGCAGCTGACGGTGGTGATTCCCGCGGCCGCGCCGGACAGAAGTCGAGCCGCGAACGACTCCTCCGAGGCGCCGCCCGCGCGGGCTCGCCCGGACACGAGTACCACCGCGCCGGAGGCAAAGTGATCGCGGAGATCGACGTCAGGGCGGTGCTGTCGCGCAGCGTCTGCGAGTTCCACAGCGATCTCGTGACCCGGTCCACGGGGCGCGCGGTCCGCAGCGGCATCGAAGCCCACCTCCAGGAGCATCCTGACGTCACCGTCGTCGTCCTCGACTTCTCGGCCGTGCGCGTGCTCGACTGTTCCTGCGCGGACGAGGTGATCGCGCAGCTGCTGCTGCGCCGGTCCGGCGGCGACGCCGAGCGCCCGACCTACTTCCTGGTGCGCGGCCTCGACGAGACCCACGCCGACCAGATCGACGACGTGCTCCGACGCCACGGGCTCGCGCTGGTGGCCGAGGAGCGCGGGGGCGCCACGCGCCTGCTGGGCTGGGTGACCGAGCTGATGCGCACGGCGTGGGAGCGCATCGCCAGCCGCGGCCCGACCGAGCCGGAGGAGCTGGCCTCCGACCTCGCCTGGCCCCTCGCCGACGCCCGGGCCGCGCTGGACGAGCTGGCCTTCCGCCACCTCGTGATCCGCACGGACCGCCGCTACCTCCCCGTCCCGGCAGCCTAGCGCCAGCATGCGCCGCCGCACCGCCGGGCCCTCGACCCTCGCGATCCACGGGGACGTCCACGCGCGCACCGCGAACGAGCCGGTCGCGCCGCCCATCTTCCAGTCCAGCACCTTCGTCCGCGAGGTCGGCTCGCAGGGCGAGACCCTCTACACCCGCTACGGCAACAACCCCAACCAGCTGCGCCTGGCCGAGCGCCTGGCGCGCCTCGAAGGGGCGGAGGCGGCCATCTTCGTCGCCAGCGGAATGGGCGCGACCGCGCTGGCCCACCTCGCGGTGCTCAACCCGGGCGACCATCTGCTGTCGAGCGACTGGATCTACGGCGGGACCCGCCAGCTCTTCACCGAGGAGTTCACGCGCTTCGGCATCGAGGTCAGCTTCGTCAACCCCGACAAGCGGCGGGAGTGGCGCAGCAAGCTGCGGAAGAACACGCGGGGCATCTTCATCGAATCGCCGACCAATCCGCTGATGCGCGTGCTCGACGTGCAGTGGCTCGCCGTGCTCGCGGAGGCGGAGGGCATCGCGCTGCTGGTGGACTCGACCTTCGCCTCGCCGATCAATTACCGGCCGCTGGAGCACGGCGCCGACGTCGTGATCCACAGCGTGACCAAGTACCTGAACGGCCACTCCGACATCGTCGCGGGGGCCGTGGCGGGCGCCGAGACGGTCGTGGAGGAGGTCCGCAGCCGGATGAAGGTCTGGGGCCAGGCGCTGGACCCGCACGCCGCGTGGCTCATCGAGCGCGGGATGAAGACCCTCGCCGTGCGCGTGCAGCGCCACAACCAGACCGGCATGGAAGTGGCGACGTGGCTGGAGCAGCAGCCGAAGGTGCGGCGGGTGCACTACCCGGGCCTCGCGTCGCACCCGGACCACGCCCTCGCGGCGCGGACGCTGGACGGCTTCGGCGGGATGGTGGGCGTCGAGCTGTCCGGCGGCCCCCGCGCCGCCGAACGGTGCCTGCGCGCGCTGCGGCTCATCACGCACGCGCCGAGCCTGGGCGGCGTCGAGTCGCTCGTCTCGGAGCCGCGCTTCACCTCCCACGCCGCGCTCACGCCCGACGAGCGGGCCGCCGCCGGGATCCCCGACGGCTTTCTCCGGCTCTCGCTCGGGCTGGAGGACGTGGCGGACCTGATCGAGGACCTCACCCGCGGGCTCGCCGCGGTCTAGCGTTTGGCCTAGATTGCGGCCGTGATCAAGTTCCTCAACGTCACGCATGAGTATCCGAAGACGGGCGCCGCCCTCAAAGACGTCTCCTTCCATATCCCCAAGGGGGAGTTCGCCTTCCTCACCGGGCACAGCGGCGCCGGCAAGACGACGGCACTGCGGCTGATCTACATGGCCGAGCGGCCGACGGTCGGCGAGGTGCGCGTCTCCGGCTTCACCTCCTCGCGTATCAACGGGCGGGACGTTCCCCGCCTCCGGCGCAGGCTCGGGGTCGTCTTCCAGGACTTCCAGCTGCTCGAGGACCGCACGGCGGAGGAG
The DNA here is from genome assembly GCA_963835535.1 of uncultured Gemmatimonadales bacterium. Lineage (GTDB taxonomy): Bacteria > Gemmatimonadota > Gemmatimonadetes > Gemmatimonadales > JACORV01 > Fen-1245. The sequence goes on along the minus strand of CAWIFL010000005.1, from coordinate 352,484 downwards.
AACGTCGCCTTCGCCCTCGAGGTCACGGGCGCGCGGCGCTCCACCATCGGCCCGCGGGTGATGCGCGTGCTCACCCAGGTCGGCCTGGCCGGGAAGGCGCACCAGTACCCGCGTGAGCTGTCGGGGGGCGAGCAGCAGCGCGTGGCCATCGCCCGCGCGCTCGTCAACGACCCGGTGGTCCTGCTGGCGGACGAGCCGACGGGCAACCTCGACGAGCGGGCGACGCGCGGGATCTTCCAGCTGCTGCGGGACATCAACGCGTCGGGCACGGCCGTGCTCATGGCGACGCACGATCTCGACCTGGTCAAGAGCGTGCCGGCGCATCTGGTCGAGCTGCAGCACGGCGCCGTGGCGTACGACTCGGCCGAGGACGCGGGCGGGGCGGCCGCGCTCCCATGAGGCTCGTGCTCCGCGAGACGATGCTCGCCTTCCGGCGCGCGCCGCTGCTCTCCGTGCTGTCCATCTCGACGATCGCCTTCTCGCTCTTCGTGTTCGGCCTGTTCGGCCTGGTCGCCGTCAACATCCACGCCGCCATCGGCACGGCGGCCGAGCGCGTCGAGGTGGTGGCGTACCTGCGCCGCGGCACGGCCATCGAGGCGATCACCTTGGGGATGAGCGACATCCAGGCCTTCCCCGAGGTCCAGAGCGTCGAGCACGTCAGCGAGACCGAGGCGCTGTCCCGCGCCCGCCGGGAGCTGCCCGAGTTCCAGGACATCTTCCAGGACCTGGAGGTCAATCCGCTCCCCGCGTCCCTGGAAGTGCGGCTCAAGCCTGAGCTCCGCAACGCCGCCACCGCGGCGGCCGTCGCCGACCGGCTCAAGGGCTTCCAGTTCGTCGAGGACGTCCGCTTCGGCAACGACTGGGTCGAGAAACTCGACCGCCTGCGCACCATCGCCACCGCCGCGGGCACCGTGATCGGCGCCGCCTTCGCCCTGGTGGCGATCATCATCATCGGCAACACCATCCGCATGGCGGTGCTGCACCGGAGCCGCGAGATCGCGATCATGCGCCTGGTGGGCGCGACCGACGGCTTCATCCGGCGGCCCTTCCTGCTCGAGGGCTTCACCAAGGGCGTGCTCGGCGGACTGCTCGCGCTCGGCCTGTGCTACGGCACCTTCACGCTCGTGGGCAGCGTCTACCACGCGACCCTGTTCTTCGCGCCGGCCGCGGCCGCGGCCGGGGTCGCCGCCGGCGGCCTGCTGGGCTTCGTCGGCAGCCTCGTCGCAGTCGGCCGCCACCTTCGCGGAGTCTGATGGACCGCGGCGCGGCCCCCGCCGCCCTGCTCCTCGCCGCCCTCCTGGCGGCGTTCCCGCTCGCCGCGCAGCAGGTCCCTCCCCAGGGGCTCGACACCGCGCTGGCCAACAGCCAGTCGCGCCTCATCGAGATCCGCCGGCAGCGCGAGCAGCTCGAAGACGAGATGGCGCGCCTCAGGAGCCGCGTGCACTCCCTCTCGAGCGAAGTCCAGAACATGCAGGCCCAGGTCCAGACGACCGGCCGCATCGTGGGCGAGCTGGACATCCAGATCGCCGAGATGGGCACGCAGATCGGGCGCAAGACGGCCGATCTCCTGATCGCGCAGGACGCGCTGGCGGAGAAGCGCGCCATCCTGCAGCACCGGCTGATCGAGATCTACAAGCGCGGGCCGCTGTACACGGCCCAGGTGCTGCTGGGGGCGGAGTCGTTCGGGGACCTCCTCAGCCGCTACAAGTACCTGTACCTCATCAGCCGCCAGGACCGGCAGCTGGTCAAGGAAGTGCAGGCGCTGCGCGACTCCGCGGCCGACGGGCGCGACCAGCTCCTCAGTCTCCAGAACACCCTCTCGCGGCGGCGCGACGAGCGCGCGGAGGAGAACCAGCGCTACCGCGACCTGGAGCAGGACCGGCAGCGCAGCCTGCGCCAGTCCCAGCGCGCCGCGGACCGGGCGCAGCAGCAGCTCGCGCAGCTCGCGCGCGACGAGGCGCGCCTCAACGACTTCATCGCCGCCCTCGAGCGGCGCCGCCTCGCGGAAGCCAGCCGCGGCGTCGCCAGCGCCTCCCGGCTCCGCACGTCGGACATCGGCCAGCTCGACTGGCCGGTGAACGGCAACATCGTCTACCGCTTCGGGCGGCAGCAGCTCGAGAACAACACCACCATCCGCTGGAACGGCATCGGCATCGGGGTGAGCAGCGGCACGCCGGTCCACGCCGTCGCGCCCGGCACCGTGCGGCTGGCGCGCGCCCTCGGCACCTACGGTCCCTCGGTCGTGATCGACCATGGGGGCGGGTACTACACCGTCTACGCCTACCTCCGCGAGATCCAGGTCCGGGAGAATCAGCAGGTCGCCAAGGGCGACGTGGTGGGGCTCTCGGGCGGTGAGAACTCCGACCAGGGACCCCACATCGAATTCCAGGTGCGCAAGGAAGGCCAGGCCCTCGACCCCATCGCGTGGCTGCGCCGCCGCCAGTGAGCGCGCCGGACGAGCGCCTCGCCAAGCGCTGCGAGACCTGCGGGCGGTTCCGGCTCTACGCGCCGGAGGACGACTACTGCATCGTGTGCGGCTACCAGAGCCTGGCGTCGGAGTGCACCTGCGGCCGCAGCTTCGACTATGCGCTGGCCGAGCCGCCGGGTGGGGGCCTGCACTGCCCGCGGTGCGGGCGCGATTTCCGGGCGGGCCGCGCGACCCTCGGGCTCGACTAGCCGCCCGCTCCCGCGGCTCGCGCAGCCCCGCCGTTGCGTTTCCGCGCTGAGGCGCGGTCCACCGTTGCAGCCCCGTCCGCCGCGTCATATCTTCGCCCCATGTCCGACGAGCCCCTCCTGACGCTGAAAGAGGTAGCCGACAAGCTGGATCTTCCGGAATCCACGGTCCGCTACTACCGCGACGCCTTCCTCGATCACATCCCCTCGATCGGCACCGGCCGGCGGCGGCGCTATCCGCCCGCCGCCGTTGCCGTCCTGCGGACCCTCGCCGCGGGGTATGCCGCGGGCCGGTCGCGCGAGGCGATCCTGGGCACCTTGGAGGGCGCGACGCCGCAGGTCGCGCCCGGCCCCGCACACCAGCCGCGCGCCGCCGGGCACCGGGCGTCCGGCGTGTCGAACCTCGAGCTCCTGGCGGCCATCGTGGACGGCGAGCGCGAGCAGCGCGACGCACTCTGGCAGATGGCCAAGGAGATCGTGCGGCTCACCGATGTGCTGGAAGGCCAGGAGAAGGTGCTCACGGAGATCGCGGACCACGCCGGCGTGCGGCCGGCGCTCGCTGCCGCGCAGCCGCCCAAGGCCCTGAGCGAAGGCCGTGCCGACTCCGCGAGGAGCCCGGCGCCGCCTCCGCCCGCGCCGGTCGCCCCTCCGCCGGTGCAGTCCGCGCCGTCGCCGCCGGCCACCGTCGAAGCCCGTGCGCCGTCGCCGCCCCCGCCGCCCCCGCCGCCCCCGCCGCAGGCGGCCCCGCCGCCGTGGCGCGCCGAGGCGCCGGCCCCACTCCCGCCTCCGAGCATTCCGCAGGCCGCGCCGCCGCCAGCTCCCCCTCCCCCTCGCCCCGTCCCATCGGGGACGCCGGCATCGGAGATGGAGCGCCTGCGCGCGGAGCTGGAGTCCGAGCGGGATCTGGTGGAGCGGCTGCGGGAGGCGAAGGTCAAGCTCGAGCATCGCGTCACCGATGCCGAGGCGCAGCTGGAGGAGCACCGCCCGCGGAAGCGCACGTCGGTGCTGGGCAGGCTCCTCAAGCCGGGTGACGAGTGAGGAGAGAGACGGGGACCGGGGCCCCGGCCCCGGGGTCAGGGAGGCACTTCCCCGGACCCCGGATCCCTGATCCCGGAGACCCTCCCCGCGTCGCGCTGGCCCAGATCCGCGCCGCGCTCGAGCGCCGCAACGCGCACCGGCGCGAGGCCGTCACGGAAGTCGCATCCGCCCTGGCGGCGCTGGCCGACGCGGTCGCCCGCCATGCCGGGCGGGTGGAGGACGTGCGGCGCGCGGTCGAGGCGCAGGGGGGCGACCTCGAGCCGCTGCAGTTCTACGATTCGCTGATGGCGCGCCTCAGGATGGAACTGCGGGCGGCGGAGCGCACGCTCGCCGACGTCTTCCGCGTTGCGGCCGACGAATCTTCGGCCGCGCGGTAACGCCCGCTAGCTCCCCGGCGACAGCGCGATGGCGATGCGGTCGTCGGGGGACGCCTTCGCCTTGGCGAGCGCCGCATCGGCGAGGGCGAACAGATCCTCGGGGCGGAGCGCCTCGGGATGCGGGAACGACACGACGCCCGCCGAGAATCCCGGATGCTCCCCGCCCAGGTCGGGGAAGGTGTGCTTCGTCACCACCGAGTTCAGCCGCTGAACGAAGTTCCGCGCCCCGCGCGCGTCGGTCTCCGGCAGCACGAGCGCGAACTCGTCCCCGCCGTAGCGCGCCACGAAGTCCGGCGACCGCAGCTCCCGCTGCAGGATCTGCCCGAGGTCCGCGAGGATCCGATCCCCGGCCTGCGTCCCCAGCCGGTCGTTGAGGACCCGGAACTGATCCACGTCCAGCACCACCAGGCAGAACCGGAGGCGGTAGCGCCGCGCCCGCTCGTACTCGTCGCGGAGCCGGCGGTCGAGCGCGTCGAGACTGGCGCAGCCCGTGAGGACGTCGAGCGCCCCGGCGTTGAGCTGGCGCCGGAACATCGCGGCGCGCCGCTCCTCGTTCTCCAGGACCTTCGACGCGGCCTTCGCGATGGTGTCGGCGAGCGCGATGTCGCGGCTGGTGAGTTCGGGGTCTCCCTCGCGCGTGCGGAGGAAGAAGACCCCGGCCGGCGTCCCCTGCACGAAGACCGGCAAGGCGACCGCCGAGCGGATGTTCACCTCGACCGACTGGGCGTCCCACTTGTCGCGGATCGTGGCGAACAGCGGGTGCTCCTGCACGTCCTCGATGACGACCGGACGCTCGGTGCGCAGCGCCTCCTGGATCTCCGGGTAGCGCGCCAGCTCGACGCGCATGTCGCGCACCGAGGGGTTCTCGTACACGGCGACCACGCGCCCGTGCTGCGCGCCCGGCGAGGTCAGAACGAAGGAGCAGTGCGAGAGGCTCAGCGCCTGGCCCACCCGCCGGACCAGGGTCTGGAAGATCTCCTCGGCCCGCAGCGCGGCCGAGACTTCCTGGAAGATGTCGAAAAGGAGATCGCGGGCGCGGAGCGTGGCGCGGAGTTCCCGCAGCTCCTCCCGCCGCGTCAGCAGGTGCTCCAGGCGCGACCGCAGCTCGTCGCTGTTCAGCGGGTGTCCGACCGCGTCGTCGGCCCCGGCATGGATCAGGTCGGCGACCGCCCGTCCGTCGCCACCCGAGACGAGCGCCACCAGCGGCAGCTCCGCCCACTGCTGCACCGTCTCCCGCATCTTCTTGATCGTGGCGAGGTCGGCCGCCTCCGCGCCCGACACGCAGATCAGGACGGCGTCTGGCGCCTCGCCCTCGACTGCCGCCTTCAGGTTGCGTCCCGGTGCGGCCAGGTCCACACGGAACCCGGCCTTCTCGAGCGCGGCCGCCAGGCCCGCGGGGCGTGCGGCTGCCTCGCCGGCGACCAGGAGATGGGTGCGCAATACGTCGTTCACGGTCCCTCGTTCACCTTACTCCGGCGCGAACCTATCCATCGGGCAGGCCAGCCGCAAGCGATTCGGCGGCCGCGGGCATTCCCGCATGCGCGTTGAGGCCCATCTGGCGGCCCGTCGGCGCATGGTCGCCGGGCAGATAGCCGCGCGCGGCGTTCGGGATAGGCGCACGCTCGCAGCGATGGTGGCCGTTCCCCGGCATCCCTTCGTCCCCGCCGCACTCGCCTTCGCGGCGCACGACGACGCGCCCCTGCCGGTGGGACATGGCCAGACGATCTCCCAGCCGTACATGGTCGCGCTGATGACCGAGGCCCTGCTGCCGCGGCGCCACGACCGCGTCCTCGAAATCGGCACCGGCTCGGGATACCAGGCGGCCATCCTCGCGCACCTCGTCAGGCAGGTCGTGACGATCGAGCGGATCGAGGCGCTGGCCGACCGGGCCCGGCGCCGGTTCGACGCGTTGGGGCTCCACAACGTGGAGGTCCACGTCGCCGACGGCTCGCTCGGCTGGCCGGAGGGAGCGCCGTACGACGGCATCCTCGTGACCGCCGCGTCCCCATGCATCCCGGAGCCGCTGGTCGCGCAGCTCGCGCCGGGTGGGCGCCTCGCGGTGCCGGTGGGCGACCTCGCCCTGCAGGAGCTGGTCGTCGGCGTCCTCTCGCCGGACGGGCTGGTCACCCGCCAGGCAGGCGCGTGCCGTTTCGTGCCGCTCATCGGCCGCCACGCCTTCAAGGAGGGCTTCTGAAGCGCCGGCCGCCGCCGGCGGATCTCCTCGGGGCCCACGTCTCCACCCAGGGAGGCATCGCCCTGGCGCCCGAGCGCGGGCGGCTGATCGGCGCCAGCGCGATCCAGGTCTTCACCAAGACCCCGAACCAGTGGCGCGAGCCGGCGCTGGAACGCGGCGCCGCTCCCGCCTTCACGCGCGCCCTCGCCATGCACGGGATCCGCGCGGTCACGAGTCACGACTCGTACCTCATCAACCTCGCCTCGCCGGTGCCGGCGCTCCGCCGCCGCTCCCGGCAGAGCTTCATCGCCGAGCTGGAGCGGTGCGAAGCGCTCGGCATCCCGTATCTGGTCTCCCATCCCGGCAACTTCCTCGACGACCGCGAGCGGGGCCTCGTCCGCAACGCCGCATCGTACGCGGCGTGTCTGGCCGCCGTGCCCGGCCGCGTGCACGTGCTGCTCGAAACCACCGCGGGGAGCGGCACCGCGCTGGGGAGCAGCTTCGAGGAGCTGGCGGCCCTGGTGGAGGCGATGCCGCGCGCCGCCCGGCGCCGCATCGGCTTCTGCGCCGACACCTGCCACCTCTTCGCCGCCGGCTACGATCTGGTCGGCGACTACGACGGCGTGTGGAACGCCTTCGACCGCGTGCTCGGCATCGAGCGGCTCGTCTGCCTGCATCTCAACGACTCCGTGGGCGGCCTCGGCAGCCGGCGCGACCGCCACGCCCTGATCGGAGAGGGGTCGCTCGGCCCCGAGCCGTTCCGGAGAATCATGACCGACGAGCGTCATGCGGGCGTCATCAAGATCCTCGAAACGCCCAAGGGCGAGGACCTCGTGACCAACGACCGGCGGATGCTGCGGCGGCTGCGGGCGTACGCCCGCGCGACACCGCGACGTCCGGCGCAACCGGGGGCGACGGTGTTATCGTAAGTGCCGATGCGAGGGAAACACGCCATCACCGAGGCCGATGTGCGCGAGGCCGCCCGCGCGGGCCGCACGCTCGACCTGCCCGCGGGGGCGGTGGTCACGCCCGCCGCACGCGATCTGGCCGCCACGCTCGGCGTTGCCATCACGGAAGGACGCACGGACGCACAGACGCACAGACGCACGGTCGCGCTCGGCGCCGACCACGGCGGCTTCCCGCTCAAGGAGTTGTTGAAGCCGGTGCTCGCCGAGTCGGGCTACGAGGTGCTGGACCTGGGGACGTACGACGCGCAGGCGGTGGACTACCCCGACTTCGCGGTCGCCGTGGCGCGTGCCGTGGCGGAGGACCGGGCCTGGCGGGGAATCATGATTGACGGGGCTGGGATTGGGAGCGCGATGGCCGCCAACAAGATCGCGGGGGTCCGGGCCGCCCTCTGCTACGACCTCACCACGGCCCAGAACGCCCGTGAGCACAACGACGCCAACGTCTTGACGCTGGGTGGCACGCTCATCGGCACGCGCCTTGCGGTGGATATCGTACGCACGTTCCTCTCCGCCGCCTTCGGCGGAGGCCGCCACGCGAAGCGCGTGGAGAAGATCAACGCTCTCGACGCCGGCCGCGGCTGACTTTCCGTTCGGGATGGGCCGCGGCGGCTGAGGTCGCCATGGCCGTCAAGCGCCAGGAAGCACTCGATTATCACTCGCAGGGCCGCCCCGGCAAGATCCAGATCGCGCTGACGAAGCCCTGCAAGACGCAGCTCGATCTCTCGCTCGCCTACACGCCGGGCGTGGCCGAGCCGTGCCTCGACATCGAGAAGGACCCCGATCTCGCCTACAAGTACACCGCGCGCGGAAATCTCGTCGCCGTGGTGTCGAACGGCACGGCGGTCCTGGGGCTCGGCAACATCGGTCCGCTCGCGGGGAAGCCGGTGATGGAGGGCAAAGGGGTGCTCTTCAAGGCGTTCGCCGACGTGGACGTGTTCGACCTCGACATCAACGCGCCGACGCCGAAAGAGATCATCGCCTTCTGCAAGATGCTCGAGCCCACGGTGGGCGGCATCAATCTGGAAGACATCAAGGCGCCGGACTGCTTCGAGGTGGAAGAGGAGCTGATCAAGGCGCTGGACATCCCGGTCTTCCACGACGACCAGCACGGGACGGCGATCATCTCGGGCGCGGCCCTGATCAACGCCGCGGAGCTGATCGGCAAGCCGCTCGAGAGCCTGAAGGTCGTCTTCAGCGGCGCCGGCGCCTCGGCGATCGCGACGGCGAACCACTACATCCGGCTCGGCGTCAAGCGCGAGAACGTGACGATCGTCGACACCAAGGGCGTGGTGCACGCCGGGCGCACGGACCTCAACAAGTACAAGCAGGCGTTCGCGAAGAAGACCGAAGCCCGCAACCTCAAGGACGCGCTGATGGGCGCCGACGTCCTGGTCGGCCTCTCGGTGGCGGGCGCCGTGACGCCCGACATGCTGAAGGGGATGGCGCCGAAGCCGATCATCTTCGCGCTGGCCAATCCGACGCCGGAGATCATGCCGGAGGACGCCCGCGCGGCGCGGCCCGACGCGATCATCTGCACGGGCCGGTCGGACTACCCCAACCAGGTCAACAACGTGCTCGGCTTCCCGTTCATCTTCCGCGGCGCGCTCGACGTGCACGCGAGGAAGATCAACGAGGAGATGAAGATGGCGGCCACCCACGCGCTGGCCGACCTGGCGAAGCAGGACGTGCCGGACGCCGTGCGCACCGCCTACGGCGTCGAGCGGATCCACTTCGGCCCGGACTATCTGATCCCGAAGGCGCTGGACCCGCGGGTGCTGCTCTGGGAAGCGCCGGCCGTCGCGGAGGCCGCGATGAAGACCGGCGTGGCCCGCAAGACGATCGACCTCACGGCCTACCGCGCGGAGCTCGAGGCGCGGCTCGGCTACGCCCGCGCCCTGATGCGGGGCCTCACCGACCGCGCCGCGGCGCACCCGCAGCGCATCGTCTTCTCCGAGGGTTGGGATCCGCGGGTGGTGCGCGCGGCCCGGATTCTGGTGGACGAAAGAATAGCGAAGCCGATCCTCGTCGGGGACCCGGACCGGATCGCCGCCGTGGCGAAGGACGCGGAAGTCCCGCTCGACAACATCCCGGTGGTGGATCCGCACACGGCCACGAGCCGCGAGCGGTACGCGCAGGCGCTCTGGCAGCGCCGCCAGCGGAAGGGCGTCACCCTCGGGGCGTCACGCCGCCTCGTCGAGGAACCGCACTACTTCGCCTCGATGATGGTGGCGCAGGGCGACGCCGATGCGATGGTCGGCGGGATCGAGCAGTTCTATCCCGACAAGCTGCACGCCCCGCTGCAGGCGGTGGGCGTGGATCCCAGGACGAACGTGCTGGCCGGCGTGTTCATGATGGTGGTCGAGAAGAACGTGTACTTCGTCGCCGACACCACGGTGAACGTGGACCCCGACGCGCCGACGTTGGCCCGCATCGCCTCCGAGACCGCGCGGTTGGTGCGCCGCCTCGGCGTCACCCCGCGGGTCGCGCTGCTCTCGTTCTCGAACTTCGGCTCGGCGCGGTTCGCGCAATCCACCAAGGTCGCCGAGGCGGTACGGCTGCTCAAGGAGAGCGATCCCGAACTCGAGGCGGACGGCGAGATGATGGCGGAGACGGCCCTCGAGGCCGGCGTCCTCCGCGGCACCTACCCGTTCAGCAGCCTCACCGGATCCGCCAACGTGCTGATCTTCCCGGACCTGAACTCCGGCAACATCGGCTACCAGCTGATCAAGGAGACGGCCAAGGCCGAGGCGATCGGCCCGATCCTGGTCGGGATGACCAGGCCCGTCCACATCCTCCAGCGCACGGCCCAGGCGCAGGACGTCGTCAACACCGCCGTGATCGCGGCCGTGGACGCGCAGGAGAGGACGCATTGGGACTGACTGAGGCGTAGTGCGTAAGAGGTGAGAAGTATGGGGTGAGAGGTGAGAGGGCGACTGGCTTCTCACCTCTCACCCGTTCGTCTCACCTCTCACTCGCCTTCAATCCGCCCGCCACGTCTCGGGCATCCCCTCCACGCGCGCCGCGAGCTCGGCGAGCTGCTCGGACATCTCGCGCGGCAGGTGCTCCCCGAACTTCGCAAACCACTTCTTGACCCCTTCGATCTCGCCCTTGGCGGCTTCGCGCCTGAGGTCGGTGATCGTCTGGAACAAGGCGCGGTCGAAGTCGAGACCCTTCCAGTCCAGGTCGTCGTACCGCGGCATGAGGCCGAGAGGGCCGTCCACCGCGTCGGCGCGCCCGTGCACGCGGTCCACGATCCACTTGAGGACCCGCATGTTCTGCCCGTAGCCCGGCCAGACGAGCTTGTTGGTCTCGTCGCGCCGGAACCAGTTCACGCGGAAGATGCGCGGCAGCTTGAGGCCCCCGCGCCTGCCCATCGCGAGCCAGTGGGCGAAGTAGTCCCCCATGTTGTAGCCGGCGAACGGGAGCATCGCGAACGGATCGCGCCGCACCCCCGCCAGGCCGAGCGCGGCGGCGGTGGCCTCCGAGCCCATCGTCGCGGCGAGGAAGACCCCGTGGACCCAGTCGCGGCCCTCGAGGACGAGGGGGAAGATCGTCGAGAGCCGCCCGCCGAACAGGAACGCGCTGATCGGCACGCCCACCGGATCCTCCCATGCCGGGTTGTACGAGGGGCACTGGGTGATCGGCGCCGTGAAGCGCGAGTTGGGGTGGGCCGCCGGCTCGGGCGACGCGGGGGTCCAGTCCCGGCCCTTCCAGTCGATCAGATGCTCCGGCGCCGGTCCCATGCCCTCCCACCACACGTCCCCGTCGTCGGTGAGCGCGACGTTCGTGAAGATGCAGTTGGCCCGCATCGAATCCATCGCGTTCGGGTTCGTCTCCCGGTTCGTGCCCGGGGCCACACCGAAGAAGCCCGCCTCCGGATTGATGGCCCGCAGCGTGCCGTCGGGCGCGGGCTTGATCCACGCGATGTCGTCCCCGACCGTGCTGGCCTTCCAGCCCTCGAACCCCTTGGGCGGCACGATCATCGCCAGGTTCGTCTTGCCGCAGGCGCTCGGGAATGCGCCCGCCACGTAGGTCAGCTCCCCCCGCGGCGACTCGAGGCCGAGGATGAGCATGTGCTCGGCCAGCCACCCCTCGTCCCGCGCCATCACGGAGGCGATCCGCAGCGCGAGGCACTTCTTGCCGAGCAGGGCGTTGCCGCCGTAGCCGGAGCCGTACGACCAGATCTCGCGCGTCTCGGGGAAATGGACGATGTACTTCCTGGCGACGTCGCCCTGGCAGGGCCAGGGGACGTCCTTCTGGCCCGGCTCGAGCGGGGCGCCGACCGAGTGCATGCACGGGATGAAGGGCCCGTCGCCGAGGGCGTCGAGCACTTTCTGCCCCATCCGCGTCATGATCTTCATGTGCGCGGTGACGTACGCGGAGTCGGTGATCTGCACGCCGATGTGCGCGATGGGAGAGCCGATCGGCCCCATCGAGAAGGGGATCACGTACATCGTCCGGCCACGCATGCAGCCGTCGAACAGGCCGCGCATCGTCGCGCGCATCGTCGCCGGGTCTTCCCAGTTGTTCGTCGGCCCGGCCTCGTCCTTCGTCTTCGCGCAGATGAAGGTCCGCGCCTCGACCCGCGCGACGTCGCTCGGGTGGGAGCGCGCCAGGAAGGAGTGCGGCCGCTTGGCGGGGTTCAGGCGGATGAACGTGCCCGCCTGGACCAGTCCCTCGCACAGCGCGTCGTACTCCTCTTCCGACCCGTCGCACCAGTGCACGGACGCCGGCTTGCAGAGCGCCTCGGCCTCCTCGACCCAGGCGAGGAGCGTCTTGTTCGTCGTACAGGCCGTCACCGGGATGGACACGTCCTCCTCCTTGGCTCAGCACCTGCTGGAGCGCGTGCGCCGACGTCGGTTCGCTGATCCGGAATCCCGTAGACCAGAACAGCAAATTCCGTGCGAACCATCGCCCCAGGGGGCTGCAACTCTCTGTGCGCCGCAGACTTGCGCGAGGGTTGCGGCGCTGTCGCCGGCCCGCTCTCGGGTTGCGGCGCAGCCCCCCGCTCCGTAGCATCCAGCGTCGCCAAGGGCCGGTACAATCGCCGCCCGGGGTCAGCGCTGTCAACCGCGTCCGGAGGGTCGTCCGACGCCCGAATCCCACGAGGCAGAGGAGAAGGTCGTCCGCGACCTGCTCTGGCAGAACATCCGGCTCGAGCCCGCCGCCCTGCGCGTGATCGACACGGCCGCCTTCCAGCGGCTGCGCTACGTCCGGCAGCTCGGGCACGCCTTCCTCGTCTATCCGGGCGCCACCCACAGCCGGTTCGAGCATGCGCTCGGCACCTACCATCTGGCGCGGCGCGCCATCGCCGCGCTGCGCTCGCAGCATGCCGCCCAGATCGGCGAGGCCGATGCCCTGCTGATCCAGCTGGCCGCGCTGCTGCACGACATCGGCCACTACCCCTTCTCCCACGCGCTGGAGGAATCGGGGTTCCTCTCGCACGAGGCGCTGGGCGAGCGCTACCTGGGACGCCCGGACCTGGCCGAACTGCTGCGTGCGGGCGCCGGCGTGGAGCCGGCGGCGCTGGGCGCCGTCATCCGGGGCACCAGCGCGCATCCGCTCGCCGGCCTCGTCTCGGGCTCGATCGATCTCGACAAGATCGACTACCTGAAGCGCGACGCCGTGATGTGCGGCGTGCCGTACGGCGAGATCGACGTGGAGCGGCTGCTGGCGTGCCTGGTCGTGGTCGAGCTGGACGGCCGCCGCACGCTGGGCGTCAGGGAGAAGGGCCTCTCGGCGCTCGAGTCGCTCCTGTTCGCCAAGTACCAGATGTACCGCAACGTCTACTGGCATCACGCGGTGCGGAGCGCGACCGCGATGTTCAAGCGGCTGGTGCGGGACGCCGTCGCGCGGAGCGCGATCGAGCCAGCTTCCCTCGCCGAGGCGACGGACGACGCGCTGATGCACGACCTGGCCGCTGGCGACGGGACCGGCCTCGCCGCCGCGCTCCGCGAGCGGCGCCTCTACAAACGGGCGCTGGAGCTGCTCCCCGGAGAGCTCGATGGCGAGGTCCCGCTCTGGGTCTGGAAGGGCGGCGAGCGCCTGGAGGCCGCGGAGGATGCGCTGGCGAAGCGCGCCGGCCTCGCGCGCGGCGAGCTGCTGATCGACTTCCCCTACAAGACCGCGATGCTGGGCCTGGACGTGGCGGTGGCGCGGAGCGACGGGACGGTGGCCCGGCTCACCGGGCGCGGGTGGCCGGGGCGCATGGATCTGCCGAAGATGGCGGAAGACCTCGTCGAATCGGCGCGCCGGCTCCGCGTGTTCGTGCGGCGGCCGGTCAGCGTCGCCGCCGCGGACGTGGTGGCGGCGCTGCGACGTTAGTCGCACCCCGGAGCAGCGCCGAAGGCTCCGCGGCAGCCAGGATGAGATCGCGCTCGTCAATCCCCGCGACGGCGTTCATAATTAATGAGAGTGTCAATGCTCTTGCTGAAAGCCCCCAGGGCCAGCATGTTGGGGGCGGGTCTTGCTGTTGCTGAGCCGTGAGGCGGCTGTTTCTCGCGACTGAAGCGATCCCTTACCGGGGGAGGCGCGCGTGAAGGTGCCCCGTCGGTTCCCGGGCGTCGAAGGAACTCTCGCTCTGCTCGTAGCTGTCACCGTGCTCCCCACACGGGCGCTTGGCCAGGGCCCCGATCGAAGTTGGGGCACCATCACGGGAACGGTCTACGACAGCCTGCTCCAGTCGCCGCTGATTCATGCCACGGTCTCGCTCCTCAACTCCTCGCGCAGCGCCCTGACGGATGGTCGGGGTCGCTTCGTGCTCGACAGCGTCCCCGCAGGGCATGCAGGCCGTGTCCTTCTGGAGATCCGACCTCGACTCCATCGGCCTCTCGTCGTTCGTCGCCAAAGTGCAGGTGGAGGCTGGGCGCTCTGTGAGCGTCGCGCTGGCGGTCCCATCGTACTCTACCTTCTGGAGAGCGGCGTGCGGCCGGGAGCCGAGCCGCGCGTCGGCGGACAGCGGTTTGGTCTTCGGGACCGTGACCGACGCCGAGACCGGCCATCGTCTGGCGGGCGCGCAGGTGGCGTTCACCTGGCTCGCGGTCGAGCATGAGCGGCCGCGCCAGTGGGTTATCGAGCGCCCCGGCCGGACCCTGACGACGGACACGGTCGGAGCGTACTACCTGTGCGGCACGCCGGTCGAGTATCTCCTGGCCGCGCGGGCGCGCGCGGGCACGTTCGCGAGCGGGCTCATCGAGGTGCTCGTGGACATTCGCGGGATCTCGCGACGCGACTTGGCGGTCAGCCGGGAACTGGTCCCGGGGCCGGCCGACTCGGGCGCAGGGCGGCGCGGCCTGGCGACGCTCATCGGGACCGTGCGCGGCGAGCGAGGAGGACTGCTGCCCGGGGCCTATGCTTCACTAGAGGATGGCGCCGGCAGAGCCGAAGTCGACAGCATGGGTCGGTTCGCGCTGCATGACCTCCCTTCGGGCACGCAGATGCTGATGGTGCGGCGGATCGGGTATTTCTCGTCCCGGCAACCGGTCGACCTCCGGAATCGAGACACGGTGCGCGTGGACGTGGCCATGGCGGAGGCCACCATCCTCGATACGCTGCGGGTCACGGCAAGCCCCGATTTCTCTTCGATCGTGGAGGAGATTGACGAGCGACGCCTCGCGGGGTTCGGCTATTTGCTGGGTCCTGAGGAGATCCGACGTTCCAGCTCCGTTCGATCCGCGATCCAGGCGGTCCCGTTGCTGGAGGTTCGGGGATCGCCAGGCAACTTCACCGTACAGATCAGGATGGTCCGGTGATCTGGGGGACTGCGTTATGTACGCCGGAAATCGTCATTGACCGGTACCCGGCGGATGCGGAGCAGCTCTCAAACCTGAACCCTCGCGATCTCTTTGCCATAGAGATCTACACCCATGTGAATGCGGGGCTATTGATGGCCTCGTATGTGTCTATGAACGAAAACTGCGGGGCGATACTCGTATGGACAAGAGCTGCTGCGCACTAGGTGCTCGTGTCGGGCTCGGCCTGGCGCTGAGCATGTTGGTGGTAGCGGGATGCGCGACAGTCCGCCCGGACTTCGAGCGGACCTTTCGCGGGGGCCGGCCGTCTCATGACCTGTGGATGAGGGTTCTGTCGAGTCGTTACGGCTGCGACACCGTGGCGGTCGTGGCTAACACCTCGAGGCGCGGTTCGCGCGTCGGCCTGGACAGCCCCACGCATGAACCACCGCGCCGGATTCAGGTCGGGATGGACGCCTGCGACGTCGCGAGCCTGGTAGTCCCCGAGGAGGTCGCCGCGTGGGTGACCCCACAGCGCATCCGGGAGGAGTGGAAGTTCCGGGGGTACAAGTTCAACGGCCCTCTCGCCTCGGTGTACCTAGAGGGGCGCGACCCACGGGCGCTGCGGGTTGCACCTCCGGTGCCGCAGTAAGGACCGTAAAGTCTCATTGCCCGCTCGGAGACTGCTGCGAGGCGCTGCAAGCGAGAGCCGGTGAACCCCGCGCCGGCCGGCCTGACCGGCTGAAAGGCTAGTTGGAAGGGTCGCCGACGGCGGCGGTCTGGGTGGTCTCGCCCGAGGGCCGGCCCACCGAATCCACCTTGACGATGATGACCGTGATGTTGTCGAGGCCGCCGCGCCGGTTGGCCTCGGCCACCAGGCGGTCCACCCATTTCTCCGGCGAGCCGTCCGACTGGACGATCGACGCCAGCGCGTCGTCCTCCAGCATCCCCGTGAGCCCGTCGCTCGCCAGCAGGAAGACGTCCCCGACCCGGACGACGCCGGAGAAGAGATCGGGCGTCACGTCGCCGCTCGCGCCGACGCAGCGGGTGATCACGTTGGCGTACGGGTGCGTGCGCGCCTGCTCCGGGGTCAGGTAACCCGCATCCACCTGCTCCTGGACGTACGAGTGGTCCTTGGTGAGCTGGTGGAAGACGCCGTCGCGGAGCAGATAGCCCCGGCTGTCGCCGACCTGGCCGACGAGGTAGCGGTTGCCGTGCAGGACCAGCACCGTGGTGGTGGTGCCCATCCCGCGCTTGTCGTGCTCGCTGAGGGTGCGCTCGTAGATGGCCGCATTGGCTTGGCGGATGGAATTGATCATCCGCGTGGCGGCTTCCTCGGCCCCGAGTCCCTTGAAGCTCCCGAGATCGCCCGCGATGATGCGCACCGCCATCTCGCTCGCGACCTCGCCCGCCGCGTGACCGCCCATCCCGTCGGCCACGATGAACAGGCCGCGCTCGGGCACGATCAGGTAGTTGTCCTCGTTGCCGGACCGGATCAGTCCGACGTCGGTCCGCGCGGCGCAGGTGATGTGCACGAGCCCTGTCAGGCGGCGTTCAGCGGGGTGGCCCGGACGGTTTCTTCAGGTCCTGGAGCTTGACGGCGGAGATGGTCCGGGTGGCCTTGGGCGCGTTCATGTCGGCCGCGTCGTCGGTGGGCTCGAAGACCAGCTGCACGTCGCCGAACCGGACGAACGCGCCCGGCGCCAGCGGCACCTCGCCCTCGACCTTCTCGCCGTCCACCAGCGTGCCGTTGGTGGATCCGAGGTCGGTGAGCACCCAGATCCCTTCGCGGCGCGTGAGCTTGGCGTGCTGCGACGAGACCGAGTCGTCCGGGATGACGAGGTCGCAGTAGTCGGCGCGCCCGATGTTCACGATCGGCACCTTGATCAGCAGCCGCTGGCCCTTCATCGACCCCGACCGCACCAGGAACTTGGCGAGCTGCGGTGCGGCGGCGGCCGAGCCGCGCGCGGCGGGGGCGGCAGCCTGGGGCGGCGGCGCGGGCGCAGCGGCCGCAGGCGGAGCCGGCGCGGCGACCGGGGGGGCCGGAGGTGCGGCCGGCTTGGGCGGCGACTCGAAATACCCGGTGGACTGGAGGTGTGCCGGTGCCGCGGGCTGCGGAGGGGGCGCCGGGGGGGAGGCGGCAGCGCTCTGCGGCGGCACGGCCACCGCGGGGGGCAGCCCGGACACCGGCAGGGTCTGCCCGAAGGCGGGCTTCTGCGCGACCGGCGGCATCGGCGGGGCGGCGGCGGCCGGCGCCTGCGGCGCCGCGTCCGCGTAGAAGCGGAACTCCTCGTCGCCGATCTTGATGACGTCGGCCCGCGCGAGGATCCGCTGATTCTGCACCCGCTCCCCGTTCACCATCACGCCGTTGGTGCTGGTGTCGATCAGCATGTAGCCGCGCGGCGTGGCGACGATCTCGGCGTGGCGCCGGGACACCTGGGTCCCGGGCACCACCACGTCCGCCCCCGCCTCGCGCCCGAACCGCAGCGCCGCCGTCTCGATCTTGTACTCCCGACCGTCGGTGAGGCAGACCACCCGTCCGCCCGTCGTCCCCGTCGGCTTCGCGGGGGCGCCGCTCTTGGCGCTCGCGGGCTGCAGGTCGGTCAGCTTGACCGCGGAGATGTACTTCGTGCTGCCGCTCTCGCGCTCGTCCGCGAACAGCAGCTCCTCGGCACCGATGGTGATCTTGTCCCCGTGCAGCAGCGGCTGGGGCATCGCGCCGAGGTGGACGCCGTTGATCTCGACCACGCCGCTCTCGTCGGCGCGGCGGATCGTCACCGCCTTGTCGGCTCCGGTGCTGAGCACCACCGGGCGCTGGGGCACGCCCGGACCTTGCAGGCGCAGGTGGCACTCGGCGCCCGACCCCACCAGCATCTCGCCCGCGGGGACCGGGTACCGCTGACCACCCAACTCAATGAACGCCATTAGGGAGCCTCGCCCGGACAGGTGGAAAAAACGTAGCCGCCGCCCAACAGCGAGGCAAGCACGCGCGTCACGCCGACGCGGCCAGCCCGGAGCCGAGTTGCAGCTGGTACAGCCGTTCGTAGAGGCCGCCCGCCGCCAGCAGCTCCCGGTGGCTGCCCCGCTCCCGGATCTCCCCGTGGTGCAGGACCAGGATCGTGTCCGCGTGCTGCACGGTCGAGAGCCGGTGCGCCACCACGATGCTGGTGCGGCCCCGCATCAGCTCGGCGATGGCCCGCTGGATCAGCTCCTCGGCCTCCGCGTCCACCGAGGAGGTCGCCTCGTCGAGCACGAGGATCGCCGGGTCCGCGGCCAGCGCGCGCGCGAACGCCAGGAGCTGCCGTTCCCCCACCGAGACGTTCTGGCCCCGCTCGCCGAGCCGGTGCGCGTAGCGTTCGGGCAGCCGCTCGATGAAGCGGCCAGCACCTACACGCTCTGCAGCATCCATCACCGCCCGGTCGCTCAGCGCCGAGCCGAGGCGGATGTTGGCCGCGATGTCGCCGGTGAACAGGAAGACGTCCTGCTGGACCAGGCCGATCAGCTCCCGCAGCTCCTCCTGCGCCAGCTCGCGGATGTCCACGCCGTCCACGGTGACCCGCCCGCGCTCCACGTCGTAGAAGCGCAGCAGCAGGTTGATGATGGTGGTCTTCCCCGCCCCGGTGTGACCGACGACCGCCACCGTCTCGCCCGGCCGCGCGGTGAAGCTGACCCCCTTGAGCACCCAGGCGTCGGCCCGGGGCTCGGTGCCGTCCCGCCCGGGATACCGGAACCAGACGTCCTCGAACGCCACCGTCCCGCGGACCGGGGGCGGCAGGCGCCGCGGCTGCGCCTGGTCGCGCACCGTCTCCTCGGTGTCGAGCAGCTTGAAGACCCGCTCGGACGACGCCATCGCCGACTGCAGGATGTTGTACTTCTCGGAGAGGTCCTGGAGCGGGCGGAAGAAGCGGCGCGCCAGCTGGAGGAAGGCGGCGAGCACGCCCACCGTGAGCGTGTGACCCAGCACGCGGTCGCCCCCGTAGAGCAGGATGCTGGCCAGCGCCACGGACGTGAGCACTTCGATCGCGGGGAAGAAGATCGCGTACGCGATGATCGAGTCCAGGTTGGCGACAAGGTACTCGCGGTTCACCGCCTCGAACCGCCCGTACGCCTGCGCTTCGCGTCCGAACAACTGGACGACGCGCATCCCGGTCACGTGCTCCTGCAGGAAGGCGTTGATGCGGGCCAGCTTCACCCGGATCATCCGGTACGCGCCGCGCACCGTGTCCTGGAAGACCTTGGCCGCGAGCGCGACGAACGGGATCACGGCGAAGGAGACGAGCGAGAGCCGGACGTCCACCGCCAGCATCCAGGCCATGATGACCACCAGCGTGAAGACGTCCCCGAACAGCGCGACCACGCCGCCGGTGAACATGTCGTTCAGCGTCTCGACGTCGCTGGTCACCCGCGTCATCAGCCGGCCGACCGGGTTCCGGTCGTAGAACGCGATCGAGAGCCGCTGCAACTTCCGGAAGATCGCCTGCCGGAGGTCCACCATCACCCGCTGTCCGATGTAGGCCGTCAGGACCGTCTGGCCGTATTCCAGGGCGAACTGGGCGACCAGCGCGATCGCCATCGCCCCGCCGAGCAGCGCGATCAGGTGCAGGTCACGGGCGGGGATCGCCCGGTCGATCGCCACCTTGGTGAGGTAGGGGCCCGCGAGCTCGAGCACCGCGAGCGCGAGCAGCATGAGGATCGCGGTCGTGGTGATGCCGATATACGGCCGCAGGTAGCGCAGCAGGCGGACGAGCAGCCGGGCATCGATCGGCTTGCCGAGGGCCTCCTCCTCGTGGTAGGCCGCGGTCACGACGCCGGCGCCGGGGCCGCCGCCACCGCGGCCTCGTCGAGCCGGCCGTGCAGCAGCTTGAAGAAGACGAAGGAACCGACGATCACGGTGCCGTAGCTCACCGTGGCGCGCCACAGGAGCATGTACACCGCGAGGAGCGCGCGCGGGACGTAGACGCTCATCAGTGCCGCCGCCAGCGCCTCGGCGGCGCCGGCGCCGCCGGGGGTGGGGGCGAAGTACAGCAGGAACGAGATGGCGGTCTGGATCATCAGGATGTCCACCAGGTTCGCCTCGATGCCGAGCGCGCGCAGCACCACGTAGCCGGCCAGCAGCTTGTTGGCGTGGGCGAGCGCCGAGGTCACCACGCCGGCGAACATCACCAGCCACCCCGCGGGCGTGAGGTACTTGACCACGCACTCCTGCATCCGGTCGATCCCCTCGCGGAACGCCGCCGCCCGCCCCGCCCACCGCGCGCTGCCGTGCTTCTCCAGCCAGCCCAGGATCGTGTGCACGAGCCAGCGGGCCCGGCCCGGGAAGACCAGCACGAACAGCAGCAGCACGCCCCAGAAGACGAAGCCCCAGGCGCTGCCCTTGAACACGCTGTAGAGCGAGAGGTGGAGCAGCGGCACGCCGTGCGCGCGGAGCGACTCGCCCGCGCCGAACACGATGGCCAGGGGGCCGGCGATGGCGAAGAACACCACCGTGCCGACGAAGCTCATGAACGACGCGATCGTGGCCTCGGGGATCGGCACGCCGTACCGCTTCATGGCGTAGATCATCACCGGCCCGCCGCCCGTCTGCGACGGCGTGAGGTACGCGCCCCAGGTGTTGAGGCCGGCGGCCACGATCATCCCGCCGAACGGCGTGGGCCGGTACAGGAACTTGGACAGCAGCCAGATCCGGATGCCGCCGCCCCACCAGTCCGCGGAGGCGAGGAGGATCGCCACGCCGACCCACAACGGCCGGACGCGCTCCGCGGCCTCCAGCGACGCCTGCCAGTTGTCGCCGTAGATCAGGAGCGCGATGAGGCCGATGACGGATACGAGCGCGAACAACTCAAGGCCGCGCTTCAGGATGCGCGGCGAGAGCAACGACGTCATGTCCGACGAAAGTTACCCGGCCGCCGGGGCGCTGGCCATAGTGCCGGCATCCGGCTAGCCTTCGCGTCGGACGGATGACATCCCTCGTTGTTCGCGGCGCCCGCCAGCACAACCTCCGCGGCTTCACGCTCGCGCTCCCCCACGGACGCCTCATCGTCCTGACCGGGCCCTCGGGGTCCGGCAAGTCGTCCCTCGCCTTCGACACCATCTACGCCGAGGGGCAGCGGCGGTACATCGAATCGCTGTCCACCTACGCCAAGCAGTTCCTCGAGCGGATGCCGCGCCCCGCGGTGGACGCCATCGAAGGCATCGCGCCGGCGGTGGCGATCGAGCAGAAGAACCCCACCACCTCCAGCCGCTCCACCGTCGGCACCGCGACCGAGATCTACGACTACCTGCGCCTGCTGTGGTCCCGCGTCGGCCGCGCGCGCTGCGTGCAGTGCGGCGGCGAGGTGCGCTCCGACACGGTGCAGGAGGCGGTGGATCGTCTGGCCGGCGTCGGCGGGCCGGTGCTCGTCTGCTTCCCGCTGCCGCCGGTGGTGCGCGCCACCCACGAGGAGCTGGTGGCGGGGCTCCTCGCCATGGGGTTCATCAGGGTGCTGGTGGGCAACGCGTCGGACGCACGGACGCACGGAGGCGCGGACGCACGAGAACCTGACGCACGGACGCACGGACGCACGGAGGCACGGGCCCTTCGGCTCGACGAGATGCCTCCCGACGTGGATCTCCGGAAGGCCGAGCGCGTGCTGGTCGTGGTGGACCGGCTGGCGGCGCCAGCCGAGAACGCCGAGCGGCTGGCCGACTCCCTGGCCACCGCCTTTGCCCAAGGGGACGCCAGCGCCGTGGCGGTGCCGGAGCACGGCGAGCCGATCGCGTTCAGCGCGGTGCCGCGCTGCCTCTCCTGCGGGACCGAGGCGCCCGTGCTGACCCCCGCCCTCTTCTCCTTCAACCATCCGCGCGGCGCCTGCCCCGGCTGCAACGGCTTCGGCGCCGTCCTCGAGTACGACGAGCGCCTCATCGTCCCCGACCCGGCGAAGAGCCTCGCCGAGGGCGCCATCGACCCCTGGACCAAGCCGCGCTACGAAGGACGGCGCCGCCTCCTGCGGCAGACCTGCACCGAGGCCGGGATCCCGTTCGACGCGCCGTGGAGCGGCCTGGCGGCCACCGCGCGGCGCCTCCTTCTCCACGGGAAGAAGGGCCGCTACCTCGGCATCTTCCCGTTCCTCAAGCGGCTCGAGCGCAAGCGCTACAAGCAGTACGTGCGCGTCTTCCTGCGGCAGTACCAGATGGCGAGCGAGTGCCCGGCCTGCCACGGCGGCCGCCTCAGACCCGAGGCGCTGGCGGTGCTCGTGGGCGGAGAGACCATCGGCGCCGCCGCGGCGCGGACGAGCCATGACCTCGCGGCCTGGCTCGAAGCGCTCGCGCTCTCCGGCCGCGAGCGCGCCGTCGCCGACGTGGTGCTCCGCGAGCTGGCCCAGCGGCTCGGCGTCCTGCTGGACGTGGGCCTCGGTTACCTCACGCTCGACCGGCAGACGCGCACGCTGTCGGGCGGCGAGGCGCAGCGCATCTCCCTCGCGAACGCGCTGGGCGGCAAGCTCACCGAGACCCTCTACGTCCTGGACGAGCCGACGATCGGCCTCCATCCGCGCGACACCGACCGCCTCCTCGCGCTCCTCCGGCGCCTCGCCGACCAGGGGAACACCGTCCTGGCGGTGGAGCACGACCCGTCGGCCATGCGCGCGGCCGACTGGCTCGTGGAGCTCGGCCCGGGGGCGGGCGAGCACGGCGGCTCGCTCGTCTTCGAGGGGCCCTATTCCCGGATGCTCGCCGCGCACACGCTGACGGCCAGCTACCTGTCGGGCGAGAAGCGGATCGCCGTCCCGTCCGTCCGCAGGCGCACGGGGCCGCGGTGGCTCACCATCGAGGGGGCGACCGCGCACAACCTCGCGGACCTCACGGTGACCATTCCCCTCGGCACGCTCACCGCGGTCACCGGCGTCTCGGGCTCGGGCAAGTCCACCCTCGTGAACGACGTCCTGTTCCGCCAGCTCGAGCGCCACTTCGAGGGGCGCCACAGCGCGAAGGAGCACCTGGGCGAGGTCGTGGGAAGCGTGCGGCGGATCACCGGGCTCGAGGCCCTGGACGCCGTCGTGCTGGTGGACCAGTCCCCGATCGGGCGCACGCCTCGCTCCAATCCCGTCACGTACATCAAGGCGTTCGACGAGATCCGCGACCTGTTCGCGGCCGCGCCGCTCGCCCGGACGCGCCGCTACACGCCGGCGACCTTCTCCTTCAACGTCGCGGGCGGGCGGAGCGGCGGCGGGCGGTGCGACGTGTGCGAGGGCGCGGGCCACGTGCAGGTGGAGATGGTCTTCCTCGCGGACGTCTTCGTCCCGTGCGAGGCGTGCAACGCGACGCGCTACCGGCGCGAGGTCCTCGACGTGAAGCTGCACGGGTACTCGATCGCCGACGTGCTCCAGTTCACGGTGGACGAGGCGATGCGCCGCTTCCGCCACCAGGAGCGCCTCGGCCGCGCCCTCTGGCACCTCGCGGAGGTCGGCCTCGGCTACCTCCGGCTCGGCCAGAGCGCGACGACCCTCTCGGGGGGCGAGGCCCAGCGCCTGAAGATCGCCCGCGAGCTCGCCGCGGCCGGCCGGAAGCACGGACGCAAGCTGTACATCCTCGACGAGCCGACCACCGGCCTCCACCTCGACGACGTGCGCGTCCTGCTCGGCGTCCTCGACCGCCTGGTGGACGCGGGGAACACCGTGCTCGTGATCGAGCACCACCTCGACGTGATCAAGCGCGCCGACTGGGTGATCGACCTCGGCCCGGGCGCGGGGGCCGACGGCGGCCGGGTCGTGGCCGCGGGAGCGCCGGAGGAGGTGGCGGCGACGCCGGGGTCGGAGACGGGGCGCTACCTGGCCGGCGTGCTGCGGGGCTGACGCGGCGCGTTGACCGGCGAGCGCACGAACCGTTAGCTTCGGCTCATGTCCCGAGCCCCCTTCGCCGTCGCGATCGCCGCCGCCTTCGCCGCGTGTGCCGCCGGCGGGGCACGCGCGCAGAACCCGGCCCCCGCGCAGAATCCGGCGGCCAGCGCCGCGCAGCCGGCGCCGCCCGCCGACACGCTGGAGCCCCTCGCCGTCCGGCCCGGCGACGTGGTGCGGATCCTCGTGTGGGGCCACCAGGAGCTGTCGGGCGAGTTCCCGATCGACGAGAACTACGACCTGCTGTATCCGCTCATCGGCCCGATCAACGTCCGCAACCTCTCGGTGACGGGGCTCCGCGAGCGGCTCAACACCGACCTCTCGCAGCTCTTCCAGCGGCCGTTCATCGCCGTGACCCCACTGTTCCGCGTGGCCGTGCTGGGCGAGGTGCTGAAGCCGGGGCTCTTAAGCGCCGACCCCACGCTCACGATCTACGACCTGATCGCGCTGGCGGGCGGCCCCACGCGCGACGCCAATCAGAACAAGCTGCAGCTCATCCGTGGCGGCGAGAACCGTCGGCTCTCGCTCGATCCCGCCGCCATCGCGCGCTCGACCCTGCAAGAGCTGGGCGTGCATTCGGGGGACCAGGTGGTGGTGCCCCGCAAGTCCCTCACCTTCCAGGACTGGTCGCTGATCGTGCAGATCGCGAGCCTGGCCCTCCTGGTGTACACGGTCTTCAGGAAGTAGAGCCGCCTTCCGCCTTGCCGTCCGGGCCGTGCCCGTCTAGGATTCGCGCGCGGTCCCGAGTAGCTCAGTTGGTAGAGCAGCCGGCTGTTAACCGGCGGGTCGGGGGTTCGAGTCCCTCCTCGGGAGTTCTGAGGTGTTGCATGGCCCACCGGGTCTGTCCGTGGTGGATCGGGTATTTCCTCGCGAGTCCCCTTCGCAAGCTTCGGCAGGATCCGCACGCCATCCTTTCCCCGCTCGTGGCGGAGGGCATGACCGTGCTCGAGCCGGGTCCGGGCATGGGCTTCTTCACGCTGGAGCTGGCGCGTCTGGTCGGCCCCGCGGGGCGGGTCGTCGCGGTGGACGTGCAGCCGCGGATGCTCGCCGCGCTGCGGCGCCGGGCGGGGCGGCGCAGACTCGAAGGCCGCATCGAGACGCGGCAGGCGACCGACGCGGGGATGGGGATCGCGGATCTCGCGGGCCGGGTGGATTTCGCGCTCGCCTTCGCCATGGTGCACGAGGTACCCGACCACGCGCGCTTCTTCGCGGAGGTGGCCGGCGCGCTCAAGCCGGGCGGCCGCTGTCTGGTCGCCGAGCCCCGGGGGCACGTGAACGAGCCCGCTTTCGCCGCGACCCTGGAGCTTGCCGCGGCGCACGGCCTCGCGGTGACGGGCCGACCCGCGATCGCCTCCAGTCACGCGGCCGTGCTGGCGAAGACCTGAAGCCATGACCGGCCTCGAAGCGTTCGGCGCCCTCGACCTGCGCGTCGGCCGCGTCCTCGCGGCCGAGCCGCTCGCCGGCGCGCGGAAGCCCGCCTACAAGCTCTCCATCGATTTGGGCGCGCTCGGCCTGAAGGGCTCCAGCGCGCAGATCGCCGACCTCTATGCGCCGGAGACCCTGGTCGGCCGGCTGGTGGTCTGCGCGGTCAACCTCGGCCCGCGGCGCGTCGCGGGCTTCGTGTCCGAGGTGCTGGTGCTGGGGGCGCCCGACGACGCGGGCCGGGTCGTGCTGCTCGCTGTCGAGCGCGAGGTGCCGCTGGGAGGGAAGGTCTACTAGCCTAGCGGACGCGAGCCGGGATGATCACCACCGGCTTCCCCGCCCACTGCAGCCGCTTCTGGATCGCCGCCGCCGTCTCGTTGTGCAGCAGGTGCTGGTACCAGGCCTCGCGCCGGAAGATGACCTTCCCGGCGAAGAAGGTGACGCGCGGGAACTCCTTCGCCAACTCCAGGCAGAGCTTCTCTCCTTCGTGCACCGCATCGGTGCCGAGCGCGTAGCGCGAGGTCGCGGGCATTCCGATGCGCTTCGCCAGCTCCGCGTACTGCGCCAGCGTCTCCTCCGTGCGCTTGCGGAGCTCGTCCACCGAGCCCTCGCCCTTGAAGCCGCCGGAATCCACCACGCCCACCGTCAGGAAGACCAGGTTCTTGAAGTAGTTGGGGAAGAACCGGAAGATGTTGAGCGTGGTGTGAATGCCGAGGCCGCCATAGTTCGCCACCAGGACCGCCGCCGTCGGCGCCTTGGGGTCGAGGGCCCTCGGGGTGGCACCGGCGTCCGCCGGCAGGGTCTTCAGCTCGTCGTACAGCTGGCCCAGTTTCGCGTACGTGGTCCGGTAATGCTTGCGGATCACGAAGCACAGCGCCACCAGCGTGCCCGTCACCACGAGCGTGACCCACCCGCCCTTGGTGAAGCGCTCGAAGATCGCGATCGCCAGGATCGTGACGCAGAGCAGGAAGCCGAGGGCGAAGACCAGCGCGCGCTGGAGCCAGGGCTGCGAGGCGTCCTGGTGACGCGACCGCAGCCAGAACCGCATCATCGCGAACATCGAGAGCGAGAAGGTGATGAACACGTTGATGCTGTACATCAGCACCAGGGTGCCGATCTCACCGCGCGTGTACAGCAGCGCCGCCAGGGACGCCGCTCCCATCAACAGAACACCGTTCTGCGTGGTCAACCGCTCGGAGAGCCCCGCGAAGCGGTGCGGCACCCAGGAGTCCACGGCCATGTTGCCCAGCACGCGGGGGCCGTCGGTGAACCCCGCCTGCGCCGCGACCACGAGCAGCGCCGCCTCCGAGAAGAGCGTCAGAACGACCAGCGTCCCCGCGAGCGGGAAGCCCGCCGCCACCTTTTCGACCAGGACGGCGTTGGTCGTCTTCCCCGGCACGTAGGTGACGCCCCACAGGAGGTAGCAGACCAGCAACCCCGCGGCGCAGATGGAGAGCGACGCGGCCATGTAGGCCATCGTCCGCTTGCCGTTGGTCACCTTCGGCTCCCGCATGATCGGGAGCCCGTTCGACACCGCCTCGATGCCGGTGTAGGTCCCTCCGCCCAGCGAGTACGCCCGCATGCCGAGGAGCAGCATCCCGGCGATCCCCAGCGTCCCCAGGCCGGAATGGACTCCGGTGCTCACGGTATGCACCGTCGCTGGAAGTTGCGCGGCGTGGGCCGCCAGCCCGTAGCCGATGAGCCAGACGTGCGTGATCAGGAACAGGATGAAGATGGGCGTGAGGGTCAGGACCGATTCGCGGACGCCGCGGATATTGAGGGTCGTGAGGCCGAGAATGATCATCACCTCGGCGGGGACCTTGGCCGCCTGCCAGGGCATCGGCAGGAAGCTGAACAGCGCATCGCCGCCCGCGGCGATGGAGGTCGTGATGGTAAGGACGTAGTCCACCAGCAGGGCGTTCCCGGAGATGACCCCCGCCTTCTCGCCCAGGAGCTTCGTCGCCACCACGTACCCGCCGCCCCCTGTCGGGAACTGCTCGATGATGTGGCTGTAGCCCCACGAGATGATGAGGACCGTGCCCGCGGTGGCCAGCGCCAGCCCGACGGCGAGGTAGGTGTGCGGGCCGAGGGCCAGGAAGGCTTCCTGCGGGCCGTAGGACGACGACGACAGCCCGTCCGCGCCCAGCCCCACCCAGGCCAGGAAGGGAATCAGCGAAAGGCGGTGGAAGAGGCGCCGATCCGCGAGGTCCTTCGGCCGACCGAAGAGGAGACGGCGGAGCCGTTGAAGAAGGCTCGGCGGCTCATCTCCCGGCGCTGGTTCAGGCTCCAGAGCGGTTTCAGGCACGCCACAACATACACGGGCCCCCCCGGATTCGTCCGCCCCCTCCGGGAACAGCACTCGGGATTGGCCCGCCGTCCCCGCTGGCCCGCAGCGCAGGCGGCGGCATATTAGCTGCGTCAGGAGCCCGACGTCCGCACTTCTCTCCGGAGGCTGGACGGCATGGACGTGGTCCTGTTGTCGCGGATCCAATTCGCGCTCACGATCGGCTTCCACTTCCTCTTCCCCCCGATCACGATCGGTCTCGCCTGGCTGCTGGTCGCCATCGAGTGGCGGGGCTGGAGGACGGGCGACGCCACCTGGGTGCGGATGGGGAAGTTCTTCGGGAAGCTGCTCGCCCTGACCTTCGCGGTCGGGGTCGCAACCGGCATCGTGATGGAGTTCCAGTTCGGCACCAACTGGGCCCAGTACTCGAAGTTCGTCGGGGACATCTTCGGCGCGCCGCTGGCCGCCGAGGGCGTGCTCGCGTTCTTCCTCGAGTCCGGCTTCCTGGGCCTGTACCTCTTCGGCCGGCGCCGCGTGCCCAAGGGGGCGCACTGGTTCTCGATCCTGATGGTGGCGGTCGGGTCCACCATCTCGGCGTTCTGGATCCTGGTCGCCAACTCCTGGCAGCAGACCCCCGCGGGCTACGTCCTGCGGGACGGCCGCGCCGAGCTGGTGGACTTCTGGGCGGCGGTGTTCAATCCGTCCACGCTCCCCCGCTTCTTCCATACGGTGGACGCAGCGCTGATCACCGGCTGCTTCTTCGTGGCCGGCATCGCGGCGTACCTGCTGCGAAAGAACCGCGAAGACGACCTCGCGCGGCGCGCGGCCCGACTCGCGATCGTCTTCGGCTTCGTGGTGTCGGTGCTGGAGGTCTTCCCGTCCGGCCACCTGCATGCGCGTCAGGTGGCGCACACCCAACCCGAGAAGTTCGCCGCGATCGAGGGGCTGTACTCCAGCACCTCGGCCGCCCCCATGGTCCTGTTCGCCTATCCGGTGACGCCGCCGCCCGACCTCAAGGCCAAGGTCGAGATCCACGGCCTGCTGAGCTGGCTCGCGTTCGGCGACATGAACACGCGCATCCGCGGCATCGAGGAGTTCCCGCCCGACGACCGGCCGCCGCTCTGGCTGACCTTCGTCAGCTTCCACAACATGGTCGTCCTCGGGATGTACTTCATCGCGGCGATGGCCTGGGGGGCGTGGCTGCTCAAGCGCGGGACGCTGTGGGACAGCCGGCGCTACCTGGCGCTGCTGATGATCTCTCTCCCGCTCCCGCTCGCCGCCTGCCAGCTCGGATGGATCGCGGCGGAGGTCGGGCGGCAGCCGTGGATCGTCTATCAGCTGCTGCGGACCCGCGACGCCGTCTCGACCATCGTGCCGGCCGGCGACGTGCTCCTCTCGATCGTGCTCTTCTCGATCCTCTACCTGCTGTTGGGCGTCCTGTTCGTGTACCTGCTCGTGCGGGAGATCCGCCACGGGCCCGAGCCAGTCGCCCAGTAGCGCGGGCGGGGGAGACAACCCATGGACCTCAACACCCTCTGGTTCCTCCTGGTCGGCGTCCTCATCGCCGGCTACGCGGTGCTCGACGGCTTCGACCTCGGCGTCGGCACGCTGCACCTCTTCACGAAGGACGAGACCGAGCGGCGGATCATGATGAACTCGATCGCGCCGGTGTGGGACGGGAACGAGGTCTGGCTGCTCACCGGCGGCGGCGCCCTGTTCGCCGCCTTCTCGCCCGTCTACGCCACGGTCTTCAGCGGGTTCTACCTGGCCTTCATGCTCCTGCTGGTCGCGCTGATCCTGCGCGCCGTCTCGTTCGAGTTCCGCGGCAAGGTGGCGTCGCAGCGCTGGCGCCGCTGCTGGGACGTCGCGTTCGGCGTGGGGAGCCTGGTCCCGGCGCTGCTCTACGGCGTCGCCGTCGGCAACGTGCTGCGCGGCCTCGAAGTCGATGCGGCGGGCCGCGTGGTGACCACCCTGTTCGGTCTGCTCAATCCCTTCGCGCTGCTGATCGGCGTCCTCGGGTTGGTGCTGTTCGTCCTGCACGGCGCCTCGTGGCTCGCCCTCAAGACCGAGGGCGCGCTCCAGGAGCGCTCGCGGCGGCAGGCGGCGTGGGCGTGGATCGCGGTGATCGGACTCTACGCCGTCTCCACCGTCGCGTCGTTCGTCCAGTCACCCTTCCTGTTCGAGCACTGGTTCGCCAACCCGCGCACCTGGATCCTCTTCGCGCTGCTGCTCGCCGCGTGCGTGACCGGGCCGGTGGCGCTGCGGGCGGGCCGCTACGGCCGCGCCCTCGGCGCGTCGGCGCTCGCGATGGTGAGCGTCATCGCCCTGGCGGCCGAGGGGCTCTTCCCGCGCCTGGTCCCGACGCGCCCCGACCTCGCGGCGAGCCTCACGGTCTACAACGCGTCGTCGACGCCGTATACGTTGCGCGTGATGCTGGTGATCGCCCTGATCGGCATGCCGTTCGTGATCGTGTACACGGCCATCATCTACCGGGCGTTCCGGGGCAAGACGGTGCTGACGTCGGACAGTTACTAGAGTCAAGGAGACAGGTCTCAGAACAGTTGCCAGACGCCAAGTCGTCAGTGGTTCCACGCTGCCAGTTGCAGGGGTCAGAACAGACCCTGGCGACTGGCAACTGGTCTGAAGACCGACTCCCGCCGTCTGGCAACCACTGTCAGCTTGGCGTCTGGGAACTCAACTGGCTCCGACAGTCTCCTCTCTTGACACTCCGCCGCAATCATCGTACTTTAACGATAATGGAGGGGTGATGACCGACATCAAGCACGTCGTCCGCGAGAAGTACGGCGAGATCGCCAAGAACAAGGCCGACTGCGGCTGCGGGCCGAGCTGCTGCGGGGGCAGCGACGCGGCGACCAGTCAGAAGATCGGCGAGTACATCGGCTATGACGCCGAGGCGCTGGCGGCGATCCCCGAAGGCGCGAACCTCGGCCTGGGCTGCGGCAACCCCCTCGCGCACGCGGCCGTCCAGCCCGGCGAGGTGGTGCTGGACCTCGGGTCGGGCGCCGGGATGGATGCGTTCCTCGCGGCGCGCGAGGTCGGTCCGGCCGGCCGGGTCATCGGCGTGGACATGACGCCGGACATGCTCGAGCGGGCCCGGGAGAACGCCCGGGCGGCCGGCGTGGCCAACGTCGAGTTCCGCCTCGGCGAGATCGAGCGGCTGCCGGTGGCCGACGCCTCGGTGGACCTCGTCATCTCCAACTGCGTCATCAACCTCTCGCCCGACAAGCCGGCGGTGTTCGCCGAGGCGTTCCGCGTCCTCAAGCCCGGCGGCCGGATGGTGGTGAGCGACCTGGTCCTGACGCAGCCCCTCTCGGACGACGTGCGGCACTCGGTGGAGGCGTACGTCGGCTGCGTGGCCGGGGCGTCGCTCCAGACCGAGTACCTCGCCATGATGAGCGGGGCGGGTTTCGTGGACGTGCGGACGGTCGAGGAGCGGAGCTACGGCGACGCCGCGCTGTTCGGCGGCTACGAGTGGCTGCGTGAGGCCGCCAAGTCGGTGGTCTCGGCGAAGGTGCGGGCTATCAAGCCGCTGTGAAGAGATTAGTGGGTCGGTGTACAGGACAGTTGCCTTCTTGGCCTTGTCCGCTCTTCCTACAGCACCGCGTTGAAGACGTACCCCACGATCAGGATCCCCACGCCGACCACGGCGATGAAGGTCGCGATCAGTTGGGGCCGCAGCACTTTTCGCAGGATGATCGTCTCCGGCAGCGACAGGCCGATCACCGACATCATGAACGCCAGCACCGTCCCGAGCGCGGCGCCCTTCTCCAGCAGCGCCTGGACGATCGGGATGATGCCCGCCGCGTTGGAGTACATCGGAATGCCGATCAGCGACCGCCAGCGGCACCGACCACCAGGCACCCTTGCCCATGATCGCCGGCCATGAGGTTCTCCGGCACCCAGCCGTGGATGGCCGCGCCGACCGCGATCCCGGCGAGGACATAGGGCCAGACCCGACCGACGATGTCCGTCACCGCGTCCCGGCCGAAGCGGAACCGATGATCCCAGGTGAGCGGCGCATCCGATCCCGCCGCCGCCGCGCTCTCCGGCACCGTCGCATAGACCCAGCTCTCGACCCAGCGCTCCAGATGCAGACGGCCTACGACCCACCCGGCCACGATCGCGATGGCGAGGCCGGTGCCCATGTACAGCGCCGCCACCTTCCAGCCGAACAGCCCGAACAGCAGCACCAGCGCAATCTCGTTCACCATCGGTGCGGAAATCAGGAAGGAGAACGTGACGCCCAACGGAACGCCCGTGGTCACGAAACCGATGAACAGCGGAACCGCCGAGCAGGAGCAGAACGGAGTGACGACACCCAGCAGCGCGGCCAGCACGTTGCCCGTGGCTTCCCGGCGGCCGGCCAGGGCGGCCCGTGTCCGCTCGGGCGTGAAGAAGGAGCGCACGACCCCCACGCCGAACACCACGACCACCAGAAGCATCAGGACCTTCGGGGCCTCGTAAACGAAGAACGCCACGGCCGACGCCGCGGCGCCGCCGCGCGCCAGCCGCAGCACGCCGTACGTCAGCGCGTCCGCGATCGGTTGAAGGCTGCGATAGAGCAGCCACCACGCCGCACCGGCGACGATCGCCAGAAGCACCTGCGTCCTGCGTCTCACGGCCTCTTCGGGTCGCACGGGCCGTGCCACCGGCACGCCCTTTGCCCTTCACCCAAGCGGACACCGAAGGGAGAGCCTCTTGTTGATCGAGATCCTGGGCAGCGGCTGCCCGAAGTGCTTCGAGCTGGAGCGTCGCGCCCGCCAGGCCGTCAAGCAGGCCGGCCTCGAGGCCGAGGTGGCCCACGTTACGGACCCCCGAGCCATCGCCGAGCGGGGCGTGATGCGGACTCCCGCGCTCGCCATCGATCGCCAGATCCAGCTCGGCGGCTCGGTGCCGTCGGTCCCCGAGCTGGTCACCCTGCTCATCAACCACCTGGCGGCGGGCGAGGCGCGCGGGACCGGATGACCCATCAACGGCCGTCGCGATTGTATACTTGACAAAGCAGGCTTGGGGTGGTATCCTTGGGGTAGGAGGAAGCCCCGATGCCGAAGAAACTCGCTGGACCCGCCGATTTGAGCGCCCCGATCTTCACGGACGAGGCTGCGGCCCGCGCCCATCTGGAAGCCCTGCGCTGGCCCAACGGCGCATTCTGCCCGCATTGCGGCGAGGCCGAGAACGTCACCGCCCTGAACGGCACGGCCCACCGTCCAGGGCTCTACGAGTGCAACAGTTGCCGCGAGCAGTTCAGTGTCACGGTGGGCACGCTGTTTGAGCGCTCGCACCTGCCGCTGCACAAGTGGCTGCTGGCGTTTCATCTGATGGCCGCGAGCAAGAAGGGCATGAGCGCGCACCAGCTCCACCGTATGCTCGGCATCACCTACAAGACGGCGTGGTTCATGGCGCACCGTATCCGCGAGGCGATGAACACGACGCCAGCGGGGAAGATCGGCGGGCGCGGCAAGACGCTGGAAGTGGACGAGACATTCTGGGGCGACAAGCCGGGCACGAAAGGCAGCAAGAAACACAAGACCCATCACGCCAAGAACGCCATTGTCTCCCTGGTTGAGCGCG
This sequence comes from uncultured Gemmatimonadales bacterium, assembly GCA_963835535.1. Lineage (GTDB taxonomy): Bacteria > Gemmatimonadota > Gemmatimonadetes > Gemmatimonadales > JACORV01 > Fen-1245. The sequence continues at coordinate 319,357 of CAWIFL010000005.1, read as the reverse complement.
GAGGCGAGGTCCGCAGCTTCCACGTCGCCAGCGCGACGGCGGGCTCTGTTCGTCGTGTGCTGGATGAGGAAGCCGACAAGCAAAGCGACCTGATGACCGACGACGCCAAACACTACCGCCGCGTCGGGCGCGAGTTCGCGTCCCATAGCGCGGTCAATCACACCCGCAAAGAGTACGTGCGCGGCGCGGCGCACACGAACACCGTTGAGGGATTCTTTAGCATCCTCAAGCGCGGGCTGGTCGGTACGTTCCATCACGTTGGCCCTCAGCACTTGCAGCGCTACGTCAACGAGTTCGACTTCCGCTACAACCACCGCCAGGTCAGGGACGCGAACGGCGACCTCCGTCCGATGACGGACGCCGAGCGAGCCAGGGCCATGCTCTGCGGTATCGAGCACAAGCGCCTCACCTATCGGCGGACTCACCGCTAGGACGGCCGAGCAGGTGTACGCCGAGCTTTGCGCGCTCGCTTCCGCGCCTGTTTCTTCTTCGGCTTCGAAGGCCGGTCGGGCGAAGGCGGGGCTCTGAGGAAGCGCCGCGCAATGTCGTCCATCGTGAAGCCCGACTCGCTGCCATCGTCCTTGTGTGCGCTCACATCCCCTCCAAGGAGCCGTTCCTGTGCCAGAGCCAGGCGACTTGCTGCTTTCGGTAGCCGTGCCCGTCCCGAGCCACCAGTTGATTGTCGGCGACGCGCTGAAAGAACGTCCTCACCTTGCCGAACTCATGATGCGGGTCATCGCCAACTGGGCACACGCGGAGTTCCTAATGTCCAGACTGGCAGTGGGCTTTGCGGAAAAGGACCATGTGATCCTAGCCGCGGTGCTGGAGATCCTGCGAACCAAACGACAGGAGGCCATCGACGCCGCAGCGAAAGCGGCTCTATCTGCCGATGAGTTACAAGTATTCTCACAGGCAGACGCGAAGTTCAAGGATCGACGTAGGCAGCGCGATAAGTACGCCCACGGCATTTGGGCGATCACTGACGATCTTCCCGAAGACCTTGTTTGGATGGACGCCAAACACCTGATCCGGCACGAGGCCAGGGAGGAAGCGTGGTGGTCTACGCATCTAGAGCAACCCGGCCCGATAGACATGTCCTCGTATCCGAGCCTTGATAGAGCGGAATGCGTTGTGTACGACGCCGCACGCATCAACCGGGACCTCATGGTGTCGCTGCGAGTTGGCGCCTTCATAGTGCAACTGAGTCGCGTGTTTGGGTCGAAGACCTTACGAGTAGCGCCTGAACTACGTCAGCTGCTACATGACTGGCTTCAAGCACTGTAATGCCCTCGTACTCGGTCCACTCGAACCGCCTGCAAATTACGGCCTCGACTGTATCGCGCAGCACCTTCGCCGAGACGTGAATCATGTGCGCATCCTCCGCGCCGGGGTCTATCGGTGCCATGTGTTAGACTAGCCTCGCGTAAGGCGTGTCGTCCTTATTGAGTCCGAGCGCGACCGTGCGGGATTCGTTAACCGCACCATCCGATGACCGTACCCGACAGCGCACCCGAAGCCGACGCCGACGCAAGAGACGGAACGTCAGCAAGCCCGCTCTCATAGGCAGGTACACAACCTGCTCTCGTCCCGATGGCATCTGGAATCGAAACCTGGCGGGTTTCCAGGCCCGCAAGAGCCGTATCGTAGCCTCGGTGCCGCGCGCTGAACCCGGGGGCACACCGGGGATCTCGTTCTCGTTGCCCTGTGGCTCCACGACAGCGAGATGCAGGCAACGCCACAGAGCTTGCGGGATCAAGCATTCCGGCAGGCTCTGCTCATACCAGCGTATCGGAAACGGCCGTACATAGGGGTCCGGAGTTCCGGTAATCTGCTCGACCTCGGCGCTGACAAGGATTGAATAGGCATCGGTGGTGATGGCGACAAACACGTCGTTCGCAACTACCCGAACCTCCCACGCCAACCTAGGGGCCCCCTTCGGGCGACCGAGCCAACCGAGCGCGGGCCAGTAGACCCGTACCAGCATGAGCCCAGCAAGAGCCACCAGCAGGGCAAGAACCAGGTTGCTCAGCGCCCCCATGCGGTCCACCACAAGGGCGAAGACGGCAATACCGAATTCCCATGCCAGGAGCTTCCGTGTGTCGTCCTGCACAGTCCGATTCTATCCCTCGCTAGGAACGCCCGCGAACGGGGCCGGGGCCGCACCCCCGAGCCATCATCACCGGAGCGGCATTGGTCCCCCGACAGATGATAGCGGGAATCCTTGCTTTGGCAAGTATATAACCGCGACGGCCATTGATGGATGACAGGTTGACCCATCAACCATTGTTGATATATTAGGTCCACGATGCCCACGGCGACCGCGCACGACCTCGACACCTTCACCGCCCGGTTCAAGGCGCTCTCGGACCCCCTCCGGCTCCGCATCCTCGATCGCCTCCGGGGCGGCGAGCAGTGCGTCTGCAAGCTGACCGACCTGCTGGATGCCGGGCAGTCGCTCCTCTCCTTCCACCTCAAGACGCTGAAAGACGCGGGACTCGTGACCGACCGCCGGGAGGGCCGCTGGATGCACTATGCGCTGAATACGGAGGCGGTGGCCGAGATCGAGGAGTTCCTCGGCGCGCTGGGGCGGCGGACGGCGGACCGCCGCTGGAAGCCGGTGTGTTGCGAATGAGCGGCGAGCGGCAAGGACCGTTCCGCGTCCTGATCCTGTGCACCGGGAACTCGGCCCGCAGCCAGATGGCCGAGGCGCTGTTCAATGCGCTCGGGCGGGGGCGCGTAGCCGCCGAGAGTGCGGGCTCCCTGCCGGCCCCGCGGGTGAACCCGCTGGCGATCGAGACGTTGAAGCGGCACGGCATCGCGTGGGCGGGGCACCAGCCGCGCACCGTGACCGGGCTCGAGCGGGAGCCGTGGGACGCCGTCATCACCGTCTGCGACAAGGCACGCGAGGCGTGTCCCATCTTCCCCGGTCACCCCGCGGTGGCGCACTGGGGAATGAGCGACCCCGCCGAGGTCGTGGGGAGCGACGCCGTGCGGCGCGAAGCGTTCTGGCAGGCGTCGCTCCTGCTCCGCAAGCGCATCGAGCTGATGCTCGCGCTCCCGCTCGAAAAGCTCGAACGGCTGGTGGTGGAGTCGCGTCTGCGGGCGATCGGCTCGGCCGACACGCCGGCTCCGGCGTGACGTCGGCAGCCATCCAGGGCCCACCACCTCCCGTGGGTCGCGCGCCACGGCTCGGAGGCGCGGCGCGCTATCTCTCGGTCTGGGTGGCTGCCGCCATGCTGGGGGGCGTGGCCATCGGCAAGGGACTGCCCGGCGTGACGGCGCTGCTGCGCGGCATGGAGTTCGGCACCGGCAGCCACGTCAACATTCCCATCGCCGTGCTGATCTGGTTGATGATCGTGCCGATGATGATGAAGGTGGATTTCCGCGCCATCCGGGACGTGGGCAAGCGGCCCCGCGGCATCCTCGTCACGCTGTTCGTCAACTGGCTGGTGAAGCCGTTCTCGATGGCGTTCCTCGCGTGGCTCTTCTTCCGGCACCTCTTCGCCGCCTGGATCCCGGGCGCGCTCGCCGACCAGTACATCGCCGGGGCGATCATCCTGGCGGCCGCGCCCTGCACCGCGATGGTCTTCGTGTGGAGCCACCTGACCGACGGCGACCCGGCCTACACGCTGGTCCAGGTGTCCCTCAACGACCTGATCATGCTGGTGCTGTTCGCGCCGATCGTGCGATTCCTCGTGAGCGGCGCGTCGTCGCTCTCCGTGCCCTTCGCGGTGCTGCTCTACTCCGTCGTCCTGTTCATCGCCATCCCGCTGGCGGCCGGAGCGACGCTGCGCGCCGTCCTGCTGCGCCTGAAGGGCGCGGCCTGGTTCACCGACACGCTGCTGCCGCGCCTCGCGCCGCTGACCATGGGCGCGCTGATCGTGACGGTCGTCCTGATCTTCTCGTTCCAGGCCGACAACATCACCGGCCGGCTCCTGGACGTGGTGTTGATCGCGGTCCCGATCACGCTCCAGGTGTACTTCAACTCGTCGCTGGCCTACGGCCTGATGCGGTGGCTCAGGGTGCCCTTCAACGTCGCGGCCCCGGGTGCGCTGATCGGGGCGAGCAACTTCTTCGAGCTGGCCGTGGCCACGGCGATCGCGCTGTTCGGGCCGGGCTCGGGCGCGGCGCTCGCGACCGTCGTCGGCGTGCTGGTCGAGGTGCCGGTGATGCTCTCGGTCTGCTCGGTCTGCAACCGGACGCGCGGGTGGTTCGATTCGGAGGATGCAGTGGCCTAGAGAGTCGGTGGACGGCTTGCAGTCCGCTCCTCTGACAACTGTATTTAAGCCCGTGATTCACCCGATCTACGGACACGACGAGCTCCGCTCGCGCCTGGCGACGTCCATGCACGCGCGGCGGCTGCCGACCGCGCTCCTCCTGACCGGCGCCCCGGGCGTCGGCAAGCAGCGCCTCGGCCTGTGGATCGCGCAGGGCCTCCTGTGCGAGAACGGCCCGGGGGAGCCGTGCGGCACCTGCCACTCCTGCCACCTGGCCGCCGGCCTCGCGCACCCCGACCTGCACTGGTTCTTCCCGATCGCGCGGCCCAAAGGCGAGGAGGACAAGCAGGCGGACGAGGCCGAGGAGCTGCTCGCGCAGGCGGTGGCGGCGCGCCGCGACCAGCCGCTGTACGCCCGTCCGGACGGGATGGCGGCGATCTTCCTCCCGCTGGTGCGCGTCCTGCACCGGCGCGCGCAGATGCGGCCGGCGATGGGCCCCGCGAAGGTGTTCGTGGTGGGCGAGGCGGACCGGCTGGTGCCGCAGGCCTCGAGCCAGGAGGCCGCGAACGCGCTGCTCAAGGTGCTCGAGGAGCCGCCGCCCGACACCTGGTTCGTCCTGACCACGGCGGAGCCCGCATCGCTGCTGCCGACGATCCGGTCGCGGCTGGTCACGCTGCGGGTCCGACGCCTCAAGGCGCCGGAGGTGACCCGCTTCCTGACGGAAGTGCCGCAGCCGCCGCTCGGCGCCGCCGAGGCGCGGCGGCGCGCCGAGCTGGCGGGTGGCTCGATCGGTGCGGCGCTGGCGCTGGACGCCGAGCGCGCGGACGCCAACGCCGCGGCGCAGGCGCTGCTCGACGCCGCCGTGCGGGGCCGGGAGGCGCGCTTCCGCTACGTCCTCGCCCTCAGGCCGTTCGGCGGGCGCGGCGACTTCACGGATACCCTCGCCGCGGCCGGCGAACTGCTCCGGGACCGGCTCGCCGCGCAGTTGCGCGCCCCCTCCAGCGCCGCGGCGGCGCCGGCCACCGGCCTGCTGGAGGCGATCCGCGACATCGAGCGCGCCCGGAAGCTGGCCCGCGGCAACGGGAACCCTCAGCTCATCGCGGCGGACCTGACGCGGCGCCTGGCGGAACGGCTGTCGTGAGGCGGCGCCTCTCCCACGTGGATCGGAAAGGGCGCGCCCGGATGGTGGACGTCGGGGAGAAGCGGGTGACGGCGCGCCGCGCGGTGGCCGAGGGCACCATCACGATGAGCCGCGCCGCGTTCGCGCTCGTCGAGGCGAATCGCGTGGCCAAGGGCGACGTGCTCGGCGTCGCGGAGCTGGCCGGCGTCGCCGGCGCCAAGCGGACGCCGGACCTGATCCCGCTGGCGCACCCGATCCAGCTGGAGCACGTCGTGGTCACGGCGAGGCTCGACGCGAAGCTCCCCGGCGTCCGGGTGCGCGCGGTGGCGCGGGTCGCCGCGAAGACCGGGGTCGAAATGGAGGCGCTGACCGCGTGCGCGGTCGCGCTCCTCGTGGTCTACGACATGGTGAAGGCCGCGGATCGCGGCATGGTCATCGGCGACGTGCGGCTGCTGGAGAAGTCCGGGGGCCGCTCCGGCGCGTGGAAGCGGCAGTAGCTAGCCGGGGATCCTGAGGGTCTGTCCCGGCTTGATCAGGCTCGCCTTCGTGAGACCGTTTTCCCTCAGCAGCGCTCCCACCTTCACCTGGAACTTGCGGGCGATGGTCCAGGCCGACTCGCCCTGGCGCACCACGTGGACGCGCCGGGCACCGGCCGCCGGAAGGCGCGCCGCCGTCGAAAGCATGTAGCGGGAGGGCGCAGCGCGGCGCGCGGCGCGGCTCTGAGTCGCGCTCGCGTAGGCGGCGCGGCTCGCGGGCCGCACGCCGGCGGTCGGGATCACGAGCCGCTGGCCGACCTGGAGCGCGCGGGGCTTGAGGCCGCGATTCGCGCTCACGATGTCGTCCACCGAGACACGATACCGCATCGCGATGGCGCCCAGCGTCTCGCCCCGCGCCACGTAGTGCTCGCGGTGCGTGACCCGGCGCTCGGGCGGCAGCACGGCCAGCCGCGCCGTCGCCGAATCGGCCTTCCCCACCGGCACGCGCACCCACACCGTCCGCCCCGGCGGCGTCATCCGGCGCACCAGCTGCGGATTCAGCTCCTCCATCGCCTCCTGCGTCGTGTCCGCCAGCCGCGCCAGCACGTCGAGGCCGACCGCGTCGCTCACCCGGATCGAGTCGAAGGTGAGCGGGCTCAGCCGGTCGATGTTCAGGAACCCCCACTTCTCCGGCTCCTTGGCGATCATCGCCGCGGCGATGATCTTCGGCACGTAGTCACGCGTCTCGCGCCGCAGGAACCGCTCGTCCGCCAGCGCGAAGAAGCGGTCGTTCCCCTCCTGCCCGTCGAGCGCGAAGCGGTTGAGTCCGCGCTGGATCTTCCCCGGCCCCGCGTCGTACGCCGCCGCCGCCAGATAGAGCGAGCCGAACTGGTCGTTCAGCTCCGCGATCATCCGGATCGCCGCGTCGGTCGCGAGCCAGGGGTCCCGCCGCTCGTCCACCCACGGGTCCACCGTCAGCCCGTAACGCTTCCCCGTCCACGACATGAACTGCCACAGCCCCACCGCGCGGCGCCGGCTGACCGCGTTGGGATTCAGCCCGCTCTCGATCAGCGCCATGTACTCGAGGTCCTGCGGCAGCTTCGCAGCCTGGAGCTTGGACCGCAGCATCCCGTCGAACCGGCCGAGCCGCGCGAGGTAGATCGCGAAGTGGTCCCGCGCCCGGCCCCGGAAGTAGTCGAGGTAGTACTGGACCCGGTCATTCGCCGCGTAGTTCGCGACCTCGATGTCGAACATCGGGCGCGTCGGCGCGGACGGGATCGGCCCCGGAGGCGCGGTTTCCTTGTGCTCCGCGGAGCCCGGCGCCTCCGGCGCGCCGCGGGCCGTGGAGTCGAAGCTCATGGTCCGCAGCGTGTCGAGGAACGCCTCGTCGGAGCTGTCCTGCTCTGCGGGGTCGCTGGGAACGGGTACTGCGCTGGTCGGGAGAGGAGTGGGGGTCACCGGGCTCGGCTTCGCCGCTGCGGGGCTGCTGTCCTGCTGCGCCGGCCGAGGCGCGGGCGGCGCCGTCGCCGTGGCGACCACGGGCGCCGCCACCGGCTCGCGCGGCGCAGCCGCGGGCGTGGGGCGGGCCCCCGCGTGCGCGCACGCGGCGAGGCCCAGCAGGGTCGGAAGAACGAACGTTGTCCGCATCGGTGGCCGCAATATGACGGGGGCCAGGCGGCGGGGCAAGGATTTTCCCGCCGCCGGCCGTCTTTCGGGGGTCAGATCTCCTTGCACACCAGGTCGCGGAACCGGACTGCCAGGTCCCTGGTCACCGGCCCGACCGCCCCGCTCCCGATCTTCCGCCCATCGAGCTTGATCACCCCCACCACCTCGGCCGCCGTGCCCGAGAGGAAGACCTCGTCGGCGGTGTAGAGGTCGTAGCGGTTCAGCGACTCCTCGCGGACTTCGTAGCCGGCCGCGCGCCCCAGCTCGATCACCGCGTCGCGGGTCACGCCGCGCAGGATCCCCGAGTACGCCGGCGGCGTGCGCAACGTGTGATTGGTGACGCAGAACACGTTCTCGCCCACGCCCTCGGCGACCTCGCCCGTGGACTCGAGCATCAGCGCCTCGTCCACGCCCGCGTTGATCGCCTCCCACTTGGCCAGGATGTGCGCCAGGTAGTTCAGCGACTTGACCCGCGGGCTCAGCCCCTCGCGGTGATTCACGGGCGTCGGCGCCGTCATCATCGTGAGCCCCTTCTCGGCCGCCGCCGCCGCGAACAGGGCGATCTTGTCCGCGATGCAGATGATGCTCGGCTTGACGCACTTGCGGGGATCGAGCCCGAGGTCGCCGACGCCGCGCGTCACCACCAGCCGGATGTACGCATCCGAGAGCTTGTTGACGCGCATGCACTCCAGGACCATCGCCGTCATCGCGTCCAGCGGCATCGGGATGTCGAGCAGGATCGCCTTGGCCGACGCGTAGAGGCGGTCGAGGTGCGACTTCAGCCGGAACACCCGGCCGTTGTAGGCCCGGATGCCCTCGAACACCCCGTCACCGTACAGGAGGCCATGGTCGAAGACGGAGACCTTGGCCTCGTCCTTCTCGTAGAACTTCCCGTCGATCCAGATCTGCGGCACGAGCGGTCCTCCAGGTGGGTTTCGGCGCAGTCAAGATAGTGGTCGGGGAGCGCAGGCGCACCACCGCCGCGGCCCCTTTCCGAACTCCCGTCCTGTGAATACAGGGCAAGTTCTGCACCCGCGCGCCCGGGCTCGGGCCCGGGGATCACAGCGTCACCTCCGTTCCGACTCCCATGGCCTTCGCGCGGGCGACCGCGAGGCGCGCCGTGACGACGTCCTCGACGGCGAGCCCGAGCGACTTGAAGAGGGTGATCTCGTCCTCCGACCTGCGGCCCGGCGCGCCCGCCAGGACTTCGCCCAGCTCGGCCACGACGTGGCCGGCGCCGATCCGCCCTTCCTGCTGCGCCAGGATCAGGTCTCCCGCCTCCACTTCGGCCGAGGCGCGCGAGTCCACGAAGACCCGGCTCCGCGCCACCGTCGCCGCGTCCAGCTCGCGCATGTCCGGCGCCGACGAGCCGATCGCGCACAGGTGCATCCCCGGCTCCAGCCACGCCGCGTCGGTGATCGGCGCCCGCGCCGCCGTGACCGCGACGACGATTTCCGCCCCCCGCATCGCCTCGCGCACGGTCGCCGCGGCCCGGATCGGGCAGGCGATCGTGCCCGCCATCTCTCGCGCGAACAGGGCGGCGTGCGCCGGATCCCGCGACCAGACGACCACCGACGCGAGCGGGCGCACCAGCGCGACGGCCTCGAGGTGACTCCGGGCCTGGACCCCCGACCCGAGGATCGCGAGGCGCGCGGCGCCGCGGCGCGCCAGCAGGTCCACCGACACGGCCGTGACCGCAGCCGTCCGCATCTCCGTGATGAGCCGTCCGTCGAGGAGCGCCGCCAGGGCGCCCGTCGCGGCATCCAGCAGGAGCACGGTGGCCAGGTGCGTGGGGCGCGGCCCGCCGGCGTTCCCCGGGAAGAAGGTCACCGACTTCATGCCGAGTGCCCCGCCCCGCTCGTCGCGCAGGTACGCCGGCATGGTCGAGTAGTAGCCCCCGGCCGGCTCGATCCTGAGCGTGGGGCGCACCGGCTGGACGACGTCGCCGCGGGAGAAGTGCGCGAGGGCGTCGCGCATCGCCGGGATCAGCTCGCGCATGTCCAGGACCCGCTTCAGGTCCGCTTCGCCGAGGAGCAGCGGCACGTCCTACTCCGGCTCGATGTCGAAGCTGAGACAGGAGTGCGCGCGCCGCAGCGCGGCCTCCACCGCGGCCGCGGAAGCAGCCCGCGCGAAGATGAAGCCGAGGTACCGTGACGCCGCCGGCAGCGGCACCAGGCGCTGCCCGGGATGCGTCGTGATCTCGATCCCCTCGACGCCCGGCACGCCGAGCGCCGCGTCCGCCCCGCCCACGCCGCGCAGGCGGCCCGCCCGCGGCGTCGGGAGCATCATCACTCCCACCGGCTGCGCCTCGCGCTGGCAGGTCTGGATCGACAGACCGGCCGCCTGCCGCAGCAGCAGCTCCTCGAGCGAGATGGCGTCCGGCCCCTCGCCGAACCGCAGCACCCGGCTGCACCGCCCGCCGATCGGGCGCGCCGCGATCTCGATCAGCCACGGCCCGCCCTCGCCCACGCGCAGCTCCGCGTGGATCGGGCCGGTGACCAGCCCGAGCGCCTCCGCCGCGCGCCCGGCGCACTCGCCCACCGCGCGCTGCACGCCCCACGGCAGCCGGCTCGGCGTGATGTACATCGTCTCCTCGAAATACGGACCGTCCAGCGGGTCGGGCTTGTCGAACAGCGCGAGCACCTGCAGCCGGCCGCCGACGAGCAACCCCTCGAGCGCGACCTCCGGTCCCGGCACGAACCGCTCGACCAGGTAGCGGCGCGCGGCCGTCCCGAGCGCGGCGACTTCGGGCGCGGCGAGGATGCGCGCCAGGGCGGCGTGCGCCGCGACGAACTGCTCCGGCGTGTCGGCCCGGATCACGCCGCGGCTCGCCGACAGGCACAGCGGCTTCAGGACGCAGGGATAGGGCGCGTCGCGCGCGACCGCCGCGGGCGGCTCGCTCACCTCGTGCAGCGCCGACTCCGGCACCCGGACGCCGCGTTCGGCGTGCAGCACCCGCTGGCGGTGCTTGTCCCGCGCCGCCCGCGCCGCCGCCAGCGGATTGTGCGGCAGCCGCAGCTCCTCCGCGATCGCCGCCGCGATCACGGCCGTGTCGTCGTCCACGCCCACCACGGCCCGCAGGGGGTGACGCGCCGCGAACTCCCGCGCCTGCTCCGCCGCGCGCTCCGGATGCGCGAAGTCGAAGGTGACGAGCCGCTCCGGTTCCAGGGCGGCGAAGACGCTGGGGCGGTCGGTGGCGACGGTGAGGTCGAGGTCGAGCCGGCGCGCCGCCTCCACGAAGGCGGTCGCGCGATACGTCGTGCTGGGCAACAGCAGGAGGAGGCGCGGGCGGGAGGCGGGATCGGCCACGGCGCGCTCCCGGCCGCCTACTTCTTCGCAGCGGTCACGTACGGGTTGCTGCCCGCGGAGTGGTCGGTGACGTCGATGAGGCCGCGGATCTCGGGCACGCGTTTCTTCAGCAGCGCCTCGATCCCCTGCCGCAGCGTCACGTCGGCCATGCCACATCCCTGGCACCCTCCGCCCATCCGGAGGAGCACCATCGCGTCCTGGACGTCGATCAGCTCCACCGTGCCGCCGTGGCGCGCGACCGCGGGGTTGATCTCCGCCTCGAAGAGATCGGCCACGCGGCCGTACAGCCGCTCGTCGTCCTCCGATGAGACCGGCGCGGCCTCGGCGATCAGCGGCCCGCCCGCCGCGAAGGCGGCCCGGATGGCGGCCCCAACCTGCTTCCCCGTCGCCGGCCAGGGCGTCGGCGTGGTCTTGGCGACGGTGACCGTGCCACCCGAGACCACGACTTCGCCGATGCCGGCGATGCCGAACAGCGCCTCGGCCAGCGGCGAGCCCTTCGCCTCCGCGGCGGATGCGAAGCGGCGCGCGCCGCCCTCGAGCAACGGCTCGCTCACGACGAAGCGGCAGCGCTCCGTGTCGATCGGCTCGGCCTGGATGCGGATCTCGCGGTCCACGGATCGAAGTATCGGGCGAGCGTCCCCTTCCGGTCAACTCACGGCCCGTGGTGAACGGCCTGCCCGCGGACGACGCCCGAGGGCCGACGGACAGGGCGCTCCGCGAAATTCGCGTCTACCGCTCGCGCGCCGCACTACTATTTTGTGGGCACGCTTCGGTACCGTCGCGGGCGGGCCCCATGTACTGGATCAGCAAATCGCTGCACGATCTTCAGGTCGCCTCCTGCATCCAACCGATGACCGTTACGAGCGCCCAGGACCGATGAGACGGCGTCCATGACCCAGGCTCTTCCCGGGATCCCGCCGTCGCAGGCGGAGAACGAGCGGCGGCTGGTCTCCGGGTGCGCGACGCCCGCAGCCGACGCGCTCGCGGCCCTCGGCACCACGCCGCGCGGCTTGACCTCCGAGGAAGCGGCGCGCCGCTTGACGGAATACGGTCCCAACGAGCTGTCCCGCGGCAAGCGCCTGGGCTTCTGGGCGGACATTTTTCAGCGCTGCCGCAGCCCGCTGGTCGTCCAGCTCCTCATCATCGCGATCGTCTCCGGGATCATCGGCCAACTCGAGTCCACCGCCATCGTCGGCGCGATGATCCTGCTCAGCGTGGGGCTGTCCTACGTCCTGGATCGCCGCTCGGGCCTGGCGGTCGAGTCCCTGGGCAAGCGGGTACAATCGCGCACCCTGGTCCTCAGGGACGGCCAGGAAACCGAGATCAGGATCTCGGAGGTCGTCCCCGGGGACATCGTCATCCTCCACGCCGGCTCGATCATCCCGGCGGACCTTCGGCTGCTCGCGGTCAAGGACTTCTTCGTCAGCCAGTCGGCCCTTTCGGGCGAGTCCATGGCGGTCGAGAAGTCGGCGGAGGCCAGCCCCGCTCCGGGCCAGGCGGCGGCGGACGTGGCCAACGCCTGCTTCCTCGGCACCAACGTCACCAGCGGCACGGCGCGGGGCGTGGTGGTGAACACCGGGACGCGGACGCTGTTCGGCGCGATCGCGGAGCGCCTGACCGAGCGCCGGGAAGCGACCAGCTTCGATCGGGGCGTGCGGTCGTTCACGTGGCTGATGATCCGCTTCATGGTGGTCATGGTCTTCGCGGTGTTCCTCATCGTCGGGATCACGAAGGGCAACTGGCTGGAGGCGCTGCTGTTCGGGCTGTCCGTGGCCGTCGGCCTCACGCCCGAGATGCTGCCGATGATCGTCACGGTGAACCTGGCCAAGGGGGCGCTGACGATGGCCGGGAAGAAGGTCATCGTGAAACGGCTCCCCGCCATCCAGAACCTCGGCGCCATCGACATCCTCTGCACGGACAAGACGGGGACGCTGACCCAGGACGCGGTGGTGCTCGAGCGGCACGTCGGCATCACCGGCCTGGAGAGCCAGGACGTGCTGACCTACGCCTACCTCAACAGCTATTTCCAGACGGGCCTGCGCAACCTGATCGACCGGGCGGTGCTCGAACGCGTCGACCTGGACGCGGAACACGGCTGCCGCCTGGTGGACGAGCTGCCGTTCGACTTCCAGCGTCGCCGGATGTCGGTCGTGGTGGACTACGAGGGCGACCACGTCCTGATCTGCAAGGGCGCGGTCGAGGAGATCTACTCCTGCTGCAACCGCTACCAGGTCGGCGACGAGGTCTTCGAGCTGCTCGACGTCATTCGCGCGGATCTGTTCGAGGAGGTCGAGGACCTCAACAGCCAGGGCTTCCGCGTCCTCGGCATCGCGTACCGGGAGTTCCCCCGCGAGCGGACCACCTTCACGACGGCCGACGAGAGCCAGCTGGTGCTGCTCGGGTACATCGCCTTCTTCGATCCGCCGAAGGACTCGGCGGCATCGGCGCTGAAGCTCCTCTCGGCGGCCGGCGTGAAGATGAAGGTCCTGACCGGCGACAATGGGCTGGTGACCAGGAAGGTCTGTCAGGACGTGGGGCTCCCCGTCGAGCGGGTGGTCACCGGCGCCGAGCTGGCCCAGCTCACGCCGGAGCAGCTGACCCGGGCCGCCCAGGACGTGGACGTCTTCGTCAAGCTCTCGCCCGTGCAGAAGGAACAGATCGTACGGGCCCTCCAGCGCAGCAATCACGTCGTGGGGTTCATGGGCGACGGCATCAACGACGCGCCGGCGCTCAAGGCGGCCGACGTCGGCATCTCCGTGGATTCCGCGGTGGACGTCGCCAAAGAAGCCGCGGACATCGTCCTGCTGGAGAAGAGCCTGCTGGTGCTGGAGGAGGGGATCATCGAGGGCCGCAAGGTCTTCGCCAACATCACCAAGTACATCCGCATGGGCGCCAGCTCCAACTTCGGCAACATGTTCAGCGTCGTCGGCGCGAGCTACCTGCTGCCGTTCCTGCCGATGCAGCCGATCCAGATCCTGACGAACAACCTCCTCTACGACTTCTCGCAGACCGGCATCCCCACCGACCGCGTGGACGAGGAGCTGGTTGCGCGCCCGCTCCACTGGAACATCGACAACATCAAGCGCTTCATGGTCTTCATCGGTCCGATCAGCTCGATCTTCGACTACGCCACGTTCGCGCTCATGTGGTTCTTCTTTCATTGCGGGCGCTTCGCCGATGCCTCCCTCGGGGCCGGACCGCGCCTCCACTTCGCGAGCCTGTTCCAGACGGGGTGGTTCGTGGAATCGCTGTTGACCCAGACCCTGATCGTCCACATCATCAGGACCAGGCGGATACCCTTCATCGAGAGCCGGGCATCGCTGCCGATGACGTTGACCACGCTGGCCGTGATGGGCATCGGCGCCTGGCTGCCCTACTCGCCGTTCGCCGGCGCGCTCGGCCTGGTCCCCCTTCCTCCGGTCTACTGGGCCTGGATAGGATCCTTCCTCCTGGCCTACGCCGCCATCACCCACGTGGTGAAGACCTGGTTCATGAAACGGTTCGGAGCTGAGTAGCGATGGACTCCCTGCTGGATGCCCTGCAAGAAGGCCGGTTGATCGAGCTGCCCGACAACAACCGGGATGACGCGCTGCACCTGCTCGCCCACATCCTCGAGGCGATCCCGTCCGTGCCCACCGGGACCGACGTGGTGGGGCTGGTCATGGAGCGGGAGCGCGTGTCCAGTACGTCCCTGGGGAAGGGCTGGGCGTGCCCGCATGCGCGCGTGCCGTTCGAGGAAGATCTCGTGTGCGTCGTGGGGTGGAGCCCGACCGGCATCGCCTACGAGCCCCAGGCCGAGCCCGTGTCGGTCATCGCCATGTATCTGGTGCCGTCGAACCAGCGGAATCACTACCTGCGCGAGATCTCCCTGCTCGCCAAGGCGCTCAACGCGTATGCGGACCCGGAGAAGCTGCGCTCCGCGAAAGAACTCAACGACGTTCGCAACTACCTGCTCGAGCTGATCGGCTCGACCAAGGACACGGTGGGCCCCGATGCGCGGGCCCGGATGATCCAGCTGCAGGGGAAGCAGACGATCCAGGCCCTGACGGCGCCCGACCTCTCCAGCCTGATCGTCGAACCGTTCACCGTGGTCGCCGGTCCCGGCCTCAAGGCCGTGGCGCTCACGCAGAACGCCGGCCTGAAGGAATTCCTCGACGCGACGGCGGGCCTGACCGAGCGCCTCGAGGCCGATGGGGCGTTCCAGGACGGCGTCTGGCGCCTGGTGAAGCGCGGCGTGCTCACGTATCAGGGCGGGCGCGTGGTCTACGACTGCCTCGCGATCAAACTCCAGGGCGGGGGCGCGTCGCCGCCCAAGTAGCGACCCGAGCTTGACGCCGGAAGGATGGGCACGTGACCGACTTCTGCGCTGCGATCCCGAAGGCGGAGCTGCACCTCCACATCGAAGGCACGCTCGAGCCCGAGCTGATGTTCGAGTTGGCGAAGCGCAACGGCATCCGGCTGCGCTTCCCGTCGGTCGAGGCGGTCCGCCGGGCGTATCAGTTCACCAGCCTGCAGTCCTTCCTCGACATCTACTACGAAGGCGCCAAGGTCCTGCTCCGCGAGCAGGACTTCTACGACCTCACCTGGGCGTACCTGGAGCGGGCCCACGCCGACGGCGTGCGCCACGCCGAGATCTTCTTCGATCCGCAGACGCACACGGACCGCGGCATCGCGTTCGAGACCGTGTTCTCGGGGCTTCGCCGCGCCCTGGACGACGCGGAGCACGCGCTCCGGATGTCGTCGCGCCTCATCCTCTGCTTCCTCCGGCATCTCACGGCCGAGGCGGCGATGGAGACGCTGCAGGCGGCGCTCCCCTTCAGGGACGGCCTCGCCGCGGTCGGGCTCGACTCCTCCGAGGTCGGGCATCCGCCCCGGAAGTTCGCCGCCGTCTTCGAGCGCGCCCGCGCGGCGGGGCTGCTCGCGGTCGCCCACGCCGGCGAAGAAGGGCCACCCGCGTACATCTGGGAGGCGCTCGACGTACTGCAGGCGCGGCGGATCGACCACGGCGTCCGCTGCCTCGAGGACCCGCGCCTCGTCGAGCGGCTCCGGGCCGACCGGATCCCGCTCACGGTCTGCCCGCTGTCGAACGTCAAGCTGCGCGTCTTCGCGACGATGGGCGAGCACAATCTCAAGCGGCTGCTCGCGGAGGGGTTGTGCGTGACGGTGAACTCGGACGATCCGGCCTACTTCGGCGGCTACATCGCGGCCAACTACCGCGCCGCCGAGCAGGGGCTGGGCTTGAGCCGGGAGGACCTGCTCACGCTGGCGCGGAACTCCTTCCGGGCATCGTTCCTCGCGCCGCCGGAGAAGCACGCGCGTCTGGCGGAGGTGGATCAGTTCGAGGCGGGACTCGCGACCATGTCCTGAGCGCGGCCGCGGCGGCCGTCCGCCCTACCGCACCAGCCCGGGATAGAGCCGCGCGGCGATCGTGAGCAGGAGCACGAACGCCCCTGCCTGGACCGCGAAGTCCGCCCCCACACCGAAGAGGCTGTGCCCGCCCTGCACCATCAGCCCCCGCAGCGCATCCACCACGTACGTCAGCGGGTTGACGCGCGCCACGACCTGGAGCCAGGGCGGCATGATGGCGAGCGGGTAGATGGCGTTGCTGGCGAAGAAGAGCGGCATCGTCAGCACCTGCCCGATGCCCATGAAGCGCTCCCGCGTCTTCACGAGGCACGCTACGATGAGCGAGAAGGTGGCGAACAGGGCGGAGCCGAGCATCACCATGGCGGCCACGCCGATCAGGGCGAGGGGCGAGAACTGGAGGTGGATCCCGAGCACCAGCGCCAGCACGTAGATGAGCACGGCCTGCGTGAGGCCGCGCAGCCCCGCCGAGATCGCCTTGCCCATCACCAGCGCGCCCCGGTACGCCGGGCTCACCAGGAGCTTGTGGATGATGCCGAGGTCGCGCTCCCAGATGACCGCGATGCCGAAGAAGATCGCGCTGAACAGCACGCTCTGCGCCAGCACCCCCGGGGCCATGAACTCGAGATAGCTGAGATTGCCCGTGGGGATGGCGCGCACGCGGGTGAAGACTTCGCCGAAGATGATGAGCCAGAGCGCGGGCTGGACGGCGCGCGTGAGCAGCTCGGTCGGGTCGCGGGCGAGCTTCCGGACTTCGGCTTCGGCGATCGCCAGGCTCTGGCGGAGGAAGCCGGAGACGGGGTCGGCGTCAGCCGAGGCGGCGAGCGGTACTGCGGGTGCGGCGGACGTCACGGTATCCCCCTCCGGCTTCGATGGTCCCTCCGGCGATTTCGGCGAACACGTCGTCCATCGAGGCCTCCGGGCCGATCCGGCCCTTCAGCTCCTCCGGCGTGCCGCGGGATGCGACGCGGCCGCGATGCATGATCGCCAGCTCGTCGCACAGCGCATCGGCCTCTTCCATGTCGTGGGTGCGAGATCAGGATGGTCGTGCCCTGCCGCTCCTGCAGCTCCTCCAGGCGCTCCCACACGGCGCGGCGCGCCAGCGGGTCGAGCCCGATCGTCGGCTCGTCGAGGAACAGGACCGCGGGCTGGTGCAGCATCGCCTGCGCCAGCTCCAACCGCCGGATCATCCCCCCGGAATAGGTGCGCACCAGCGCGTCGGCGGCCGCCGCCAGCCCCATGAACTCGAGCGCGGCGTCGATGCGCGCGCGCCGCTCCGCGCGCGGGATCCGGTAGAGCTTCGCCGACAGCACGAGGTTCTCGCGCGCGGTGAGCGCGCCGTCGGCCGAGACCATCTGCGGCACGTAGCCGATGCGCCGCCGGACGTCGCGGGGATGCGCCGCGACCTCGAACCCCGCCACCCACGCCGTGCCCGACGTCGGCGGCAGCAGCGTGGTGAGCATCTTGATGGTGGTCGTCTTCCCGGCGCCGTTGGGGCCCAGGAGCCCGAAGATCACGCCCTGCCGCACCTCCAGGTCGAGGTGGTCCACCGCCACCAGCGCGTCGTAGCGCCGCGTGAGCGCGGTGGTCGCGATCACGACGTCGCTCATCGCTATGCGGCCGCCGGCTTCAGCGCCTTGAGGGCGTCGTCGGTGGACCGCACCCGGCCGAGACGCGGGAAGATCTGGGTCACCGCGAACTGATGCGCCTCGGCCGCCATGGCCGCCATGGCGTCTTCCGCGAAGACCAGCTCGTAGCCGCGCTCCCACGCGTCGCGCGCGGTCGACTCGACGCCGAAGTTCGTGGAGATGCCGCCCAGGATGATCGTCCGGACGCCGCGGCGGCGCAGCACGAGGTCCAGCTCCGTCCCGTAGAAGGCCCCCCACTGCCGCTTGGTGACCACGACGTCGCCCGGCTGGGGGCTGAGCTCCGGCACCAGCTCGCTGAAGTCCGGCGGCACGTTGCCCGCGCTCCACGGCGCGGCGTCCACCTTCTGCGAGAGGCGGTCCCGGCCGTCCGCCGCGTACGCGACGCGCACCAGGACGACCGTCGCGCCGACCTCCCGGCAGCGCTGCACCAGCCGCTGCGCCCGCTCGACGACGTGGGCGGCGGCGTGCGGGGCGGTCTGGCGGCCCACGATGCCGCGCTGAAGATCGATCAGCACGAGCGCGGTCGTGCGGGGGTCGAGCGAAAGCTGGTCCATGACGGTCCCTCGATTGAAGAGTGCCTACAACCCGGCGCGCTGCGCGGCGAGACGACCCAGGGCGGACCAGTCGAGGTCCCCCATGCCGGCGGCGATGGCCGAGTCGAACTGGTCGCGCACCAGCGCGGCCAGCGGCATCGGCACGCCCCGCGCCTCGGCCGCCTCCATCACCAGGCGCACGTCCTTGAGGCCGAGCCGGAGCTTGAAGCCCGCCGGCTCGTACCGCTGCTGCGCGATCAGCGCGCCGTAGTTCTTGTACATCGGCGACTGCATCAGATTGTCGTTGACGATCTCCAGGAACAGCGCCGGCTCGACCCCCGACTTCCTGAGCAGGGCGAACGCCTCGGCCAGGCTCTCGAGCATGGCGACGATCACGAAGTTGCCGGCGAGCTTCAGCGTGTTGGCCGCCGACGCCTCCGCGCCGATCACGAACAGCTTCCGCCCGATCGCCTCGAGCAGCGGCCTCACGCGCTCGACGGCGAGCGCCGGTCCGGCGGCCACCACCACCAGCCGTCGCGCGGCCGCGGCGTCCGGCCGCCCGAACACCGGGGCGGCGACGTACTGCTGGCCCCGCGCCGCGTGGGCCTCCGCGAGGCGGCGCGACAGCGCCGTGCTGATCGTGGACAGCGAGACGTGGATGCCGTCCCGCGGCAGCGCCTCCAGCACGCCGCCTCCCCCGAAGACGGTCGCCTCCACGGCCGCATCGTCCGCGAGCATCGTCAGGACCACGTCCCCGCGGCTGGCGTCGGCCGCCGAAGCGCCCACCCGTGCGCCGTCCGGTTGGAGCGCTTCCGCCCGACTCGAGGTCCGGTTGTACACCGTGATCCAGTGCGGCGTCTTCAGCAGGTTGCGGGCGATGGGCAGACCCATGGCGCCCAGACCGATGAACCCCACGTTCATGATGAGTTCCCCGCTCAGTCCGGGACGTCCGGGAGCGCGGGGCGCGCAGTCGCACCGGAAGGCGCCGCTCGCAGGTACTGCGCCGGCCACGACGCGCTCTGCCCCAGCTCGCGCGCGGCCCGCATCGGCCAGTAGGGATCGCGCAGCAGCTCGCGCGCCAGGAGCACCGCGTCCGCCTGACCGGCGCGGACGATCCCTTCGGCCTGCGACGCCTCTGTGATCATGCCCACCGCTCCGGTGAGCACCCCCGCCTCGCGGCGGATCCGTTCCGCGAACGGTACGTGATACCCCGGAGCGACGGGGATCTTCGCGTGCGCCACGAGGCCGCCCGACGAGCAGTCCACGAGGTCCACGCCCAGCGGTCCGAGCGCTCGTGCCAACTCCACCGACTGCTCGACGTCCCACCCTCCCTCGACCCAGTCCGTCGCCGAGAGGCGGATGAACAACGGCAGCCGCTCCGGCCACTCGCCGCGCACCGCCTCGACGACCTCCCGCACCAGCCGGGTGCGGTTCTCGAACGGGCCACCGTAGCGGTCGCTCCGCTGGTTGCTGAGCGGCGAGAGGAACTGGTGCAGCAGGTAGCCGTGCGCGGCGTGCAGCTCGACGACCTCGAAGCCGGCCTCGCGCGCGCGCCGCGCCGCGGCGGTGAAGTCGCGCACCACGAGCTGGATGGCCTGCTCGGTCAGAGCCGCGGGCATCGCATAGCCTTCGAACGCCACGGCGCTCGGCGCCACGGCCGTCCACCCGCCCTCGGACGCCGGCACGCTCCCCGGCTTGCCGTCCCAGGGCCGATAGGTGCTCGCCTTGCGGCCGGCGTGCGCGAGCTGCATCCCGGCGCGGCTCCCCTGCCCGCGCACGAACCGGACGATCCGGGCCAGCGGCTCGACGTGCTCGTCCTTCCAGAGCCCGAGGTCCTGCGGTGTGATGCGGCCCTCCCGCGTGACCGCCGTGGCCTCGGTGAACACCAGGGCGGCGCCGCCGACGGCGCGGCTGCCCAGATGCACGAGGTGCCAGTCGCCGGCGAATCCGTCGTCGCTCGAGTACTGGCACATGGGTGAAACGAAAACGCGGTTGTGGAGCTGGAGACCGCGGATCCGGAGACCGTCGAAGAGACTCGGCACGGCGACTTTCCCTCGTGAAGATGCGCTGTTCTGCGCTGGGTATCATACCAACGAATCCCGCCGGGCGCTGCGGACGCAACGCTCCGGCCCGGCACCTCGAACCCCAGCTTGACAGCCGGGTAACATCATTCCGTCGCCGCAGGGCGAGTCCCGAGCAGGGCGAACGCAGGACCGGTCAGGAGGAGCCATGGCTTCCCGGATGATTCTCACGCGCGGCGCGGTCGCGGCTGCTGCTGCGGCTGCATTCGCCGCCGGGTGTCACGAAGCCGCCAGCCCGCTGACCGGGGTCCCCACGCACCTCGTCGTCGTCTCCGGATCGGACCAGACCGGGGACGTCGGTGCGGCGCTCGCGAGCCCACTGGTCGTGCAGGCCCTCGACGGCGCCAACCACCCGGTCGGCGGCGCGGTGATCGCGTGGACGGTCACGGGTAGCGGCACGATCTCGCCCGAGAGCACGACCACCGACGCGGCGGGCATGGACTCCGTGCGCTGGACGCTGGGGCCCAGAGCCGGCGTGGAGGCCGCCACGGCGTCCGCCGCCCGCTATCCGGGCGTCTCGGCGACATTCCTGGCCGGCAACGGGGCGGTGATCATGGGCAACGTGGCCGTCGGCAACCCGAGCCCCACCGGCATGTTCGCCCTGGCGGGCGCGGCGGCCCGGGCCAGGTCGCGCGCCGCGCCGGGAGCGGCGGCCCTCGCGGCGCGGCACCCGCGCACCAGCGACCGCGGGATCGTCGTGGTCTTCCGCAGCGACGTGCTCCGGCTGGCGAGCGCCGGATCGGCGGCGTATCGCGCGACCGGCGTCGCCCGCGCGGCGGCGGACGTGCTGACGCAGCGATTGGCGGCGATCACCCGAGGCTTCGCGGTGCAGGACGCGCGCGTCTCGCCCGCCATTCTCGCCGCGCACGTCACCCTGGCGGACCCGGCCCAGCAGGGCACGGTGCTGGCGGCGCTGCAGGCCGATCCGGCGGTGGCCTGGGCCGGCCCCGACGCCGTGATCTCGATTCGCGACGGCGCGCCCGCCGCGCAGGCGGCGCGGCCGCTGCTCCGGTCCGGTGCCGCGGTCCGGCCGTCGGCTTCCACGTCGCTGCCCAACAGCCCCGACTACTTCGCGCAGGCCTGGGGCGCGAACATGGTGGACCTGCCGCGGGCGTGGGCCGTCGCCACCGGGAGCCCGGCGGTGACCGTGGCGGTGGTGGACATGGGCGTACGGTTCGACGATCCCGCACTCGCGCCCAACCTGACCACCGACGGCTACGACTTCGTGGAGCAGATTCCGCTGGCGAGCTTCGGCTACGACTCCATCGGCCACTACTGCTCGAGCGGCGTCCAGTTCACCACCATCGACGGCAACGGCGGCCCACAGCCCGACGCGACCGATCCCGACGACGTGATGCTCGACAGCCTGGGCACCTGCTGGTCGCACAACCCGCTCGGCGACCACGGGCAGTGGACCTCCGGGATCATCGGTGCGGCGGGCAACAACAACGGCCCGGTCACGGGCGTGAACTGGGCGGTGCGCATCCGACCGATCCGCGTCCTCGGCATCACGGGGGACGGCATCGCCTTCGACGTCGCGCAGGGCGTGCTGTACGCCGCGGGCATGCCGGCGCTCGGCGCCGGGGGCTCGCTGGTCACCGCGCCGTCGCGGGCGCCGATCATCAACCTCAGCCTGGGGAGCCCGTCGGACGATCCGTCGCTGTCGAGCGCGGTGGCGGCCGCCGTGAGCGCGGGCTGCCTGGTCGTCGCGTCGGCCGGAAACTCCACCTGGGACCTGCCGACCTACCCTGCAGCCTACCCGGGAGTGATCGGCGTCTCGGCGGTGGGGATGGATGGGCAGATCGCGTCGTACTCCAACGCCGGGACGTACGTCGCCGTCGCGGCGCCGGGCGGCGAGTTCCGGCTGGACGACAACGGGGGCGACGGCGTGCTGGGACTCGGGTGGGATTTCACGGCTCGGCCAGCCGACCCTGCTGTTCGGCTACGGCACCTCCGCGGCCGCGCCTTACGTCTCAGGCGTCGCGGCCCTCCTGCTGGGCCATCAGCTCGGGCTCACTGCCGCGCAGCTCACCGCCCGGATCGAGCAGTACGCCTCACGACCGCCCAACGCCACCCGCGACGACAACTACGGCTGGGGGATCGTGGACGCCTACAACGCGCTCGTGCAGCAAAGCGGTCCCGTGCGCCGCGTGCGCGTCGAGCTGTTCGACGCGTCCGGGGCGGTGGCGCGGGCCGCCGCTGCGGATTCCGCGGGCGCTTTCGTCTTCGCGAATCTGGGCCCGGGCACCTATCACCTGATGGCGGGCGAGGACGAGGACGGCGACGGCCTCATCGGCGTGCCCGGGCGCCGGCTGGGATGGGACGGCGGTGTCGGCGCTCCGGTCACCTTCTCCGAGACGGCCCAGTCTCCGCTGCAGACGGCCGGCGTAACCATCGGCATGCCGATGGAGTCGGAGCCGAACGATCAGATCTCCGAGGCCAACAGCCTGGACGTGAACAGCTACGTCGTCGGCAATATCACGCCGCCCGACGTGCAGGACGTCTACGGCGTCAATATCCCGACGGCGGGGCAGTATACCTTCGAGACCTCGGGGGTGACGGGGTCGTGCGGATTCGGTCTCGAGCTGGATACGAAGCTCGTGCTGACCAGCTCCAGCGGCGTCACGATCGCGAGCAACGACGACGAGGGCAGTTTCACGGGGCCCGTCTGCTCCAAGATCACGACGAACCTGTCACCGGGGCGCTACTACGTGACGGTCACGGGGTCCACGGCCAACGGCCTGGCCAATCGCGGCCGCTACCGGCTGCAGGTCCGCTCGGGCACCTGAGCGGCGGGGCGCCACAGCGTTAGACGGCGGTGAGCGGCCTGCCGCCGCACTCTTCCCAGTGACCGGGGTGGGCATCGAACCCACGACCTGCGGATTAAAAGTCCGCTGCTCTGCCAACTGAGCTACCCGGTCAGGCTATGCGGTGAAAGAACTTAGCTCGCCTGCCGGAGTGGTGGGAGGGCTGATGTTTGCCGCTTGTTTGCCGTTGAAACGCTGGCCAACAGCCCGTGCGAGGTCGGCTTCATCGATGACGTTGTAGCGGTCGAACATGCTGCGAGTCTCCCAACCGCACAACTTCATAATCTCACCCTCGGAGACCCCAGCCCGGCGGAAGTCGCGAGCCGCGCTGCGCCGCAGGTCATGCAAGAGACGCCCCGCTGCTCCGGCTCGCTTCGTCGCGCCCTTCCACGCCGACCGGATAGCTCCCACCCCGAGCGGTTCCCCATTACGGTGGAACACGTACAAGCCGTCTCTCAGGGCTTCCCCGCCATGAGCAACCGGGAACATGGGTAACGAAGTAAACCGGCAACATGGGTAACAGTGCCGGGGTGGATCCGGGTCAGCCCCGGATGATGTAGTCGTGCTCGTCCAAGCGGGCGAGCAGGACGCTGCCGAAGTAGATGGACCAGATCCCGTCGTCGACCTCCTCGAGTCCGATGTGGTGTTGCTTCAGGGCATTGGCGATGAACAGCAGCCGGTGCTTGAAGCGAAACGTGCCCGCGTTCGTGATCCGCTTCACGAGGAAGTGCCCCGGATACTCCAGCGGCGGGAGCTGTTCCGGGAATGGGCGCGGAGACGTCCGATAGAGCGCGGCGGGTGGGCGCCCGCCCAGGGATTCGTGGGGGCGCTCGTCGTTGTACAGCGCCCGGAAGGTGTTGAAGGCGCGCTGCTGGGCGGCGAGCGAGCCGCGGGGCGGGCGGATCGCGTCGGCCTTCAGGGTCTTGTGCATCCGCTCGTGGGCGCCGTTCTGCTGCGGGTGAGCCGGCAGGATCCGCTGGTGCTGGATCCCGAGCCGCAGCCACCAGACATTGAGCTGGGAGAGGCCGTGGATGCCGCAGGTGGCGAACGGCACGCCGTTATCGGTGCGGATCGCCTGCGGCAGGCCAAAGGTGCGGAAGGCGTGCTCGAAGACCGGGCGCACGCCGCGCCCCTTGGTCGAGCGGAGGCCCTGGCAGGCGAGCAGGTAGCGCGTGTGCTGGTCGGCGATCGTCAGCGGGTAACAGTAGAGCCCGTCGCGGGTCCGGAAGTGGCCTTTGAAGTCGGCCGTCCAGAGGTCGTTGGGGGCGGTGGTCGTCAGCGGCACGACGCCCGGATGCTGATGGGGCCGGCGGCGCCGGCGCTTCTTGACCAGGCCCCGGCGGGCCAGCAGGTCGCCCGCCGTACTCACGGCCGGCCGGGCGAAGGCCGGATACCGGGGCTCGAGCCAGTCGAGCAGTTTCTCGGGTCCCCAGCTGGGGTGAGCGCGACGGGCGGCGCAGATCAGCTGGGCCACGGCCGCCGGGATGCGATGCGGGCAGTGGTGGGGTGCCCGACTCTGGTCGTGCAGCGCGGCCCGGCCGCCCTCCTCGAAGCGGTCGAGCCACTTGTAGCCGGACTTGCGACTGATCCCGTACCGCGCGCTCAACTCCGTCATCGTGTACAGGCCGCGCCGCTGGTCGGCGATGAAGCGTTCACGTTCGTCCACGGGTGACGTCTCCAGCCAGGGCATGGCCAACCTCCAGAAGGTCAGCCATGTTAGCAGTGTCACCCATGTTCCCGGTTTGAAGTGTTACCCATGTACCCGGTCTGTACCCCATGTGCACCTAACACCGCCCTCGAACCGACAAGTCCAACGGGTTCACGCGGACGTGCCATTGAAGTCGAAGTCGGACAGGGCACACTCCTTAGCGTGCGATCTGTACCACGGCCCGTAAGCGCCCCAGAGCACGGAGAACTCCCACTTCGGGAAGGGGCGGTCCCACTCTCGGAGAGGTGCGCCCTCCCTGTTTGCCCAGTACATCTCCATCGCCTTCTCAATCGGCCAGAGAACGACGAGCAGACGGCCAGCTTCTGGAACGACTCGAAAGAACTCGTCTGGGCTGAGGTAGCCGGCCTGGATCAATGCGCCCATCTTCGCCAGAAACTGTGATGCCGTTCTGCGCGCCATCCACTCGCCCCAACGCTGTCGGTCCTCTTGGTCTTCGGAGTTCGGGTTCTTGGCAGCATGCGTCTGAACCCAGTCCTCCGCCAGCTTGTGCCATGATGCCGGCGCCCCTTGTTTCTTCCACTTGCTTCGGAGACTGTGCACATAGGTCATGCTCCGGTAGGTCTCCGGGTCTCGCCACTCCTCAATAAGTCTCATGAGGACCTGTGCTTTGACGGCGGTCCGAGCGGCATAGGCCTGGATCGCGGCAAACGCGACACCACCAGCAAGAACGAGCGTAGCAATCGCTGTGACCCACGCCGCGGCATCCATCTGTCTGCCCTCCGATATTCGTCGGTCCAACGAAATGCGCCTGAGCGGCAGCGACCGCCCGCCAGCCACGCAACACCTGCATTACCGCAGGTCAACTCACCAGCCACACAGTTCCATGAGCCGCACGCGCCCGGCCGCTGCTGGCGCGGGTTAGGCTGCGTCACCCATGTCGGGGCAGCGACGCTGCCCGGCGCCACAGGACGTCTCTCAAGAAGCAAGCCTCCGGCGACCTCGCTCACGCTGGGTTTCGAAGGGCAGAGAAAATGGATGGTGGTCATATGCAGGCGAGCAGGGCCAGGAGCATCGAGGCTCGTCGCGGTACGACGCCTCCTCAACGCCGCCAGGTAATGCCGGTGTAACCACCGGCCGCGGCGAAGGTCAGCGGGAGTTGCTCCCCGGTCAGGACGTTGACGATGCACGGTACCCCGTACTTGATCCCCACCAGCCATCGGCCGTCCGGCGACCACGCGTACGCATCCAGCCATCCCGCGTCAGTGAGCTGGCGCAAGCCGCTGCCATCGGGGTTGATCAGGCTGATCTGGCCGAACAACAGCTGGCTCTCTATGGCGAGAACCGCCCCGGTCGGCGACCAGTGCGGCATATATGCCGTCACCTGGAGAGAATCCACCATGCCGCTCGCCAGGTGCCGAACCCGCAGCAGGTCGTTCGTCCAGTTGGTGTACCGGTTCGAGGCGTACGCCAAGAGGGTGCCGTCGGGGGATACCGACGGATACACGTCGAACTGGTTGAGACCAGTGGCGGTATCCCCCACCAGCTCCGGCGCGGTCCCGTCCGCGCGCACTCGCCAGAGCTCCGAGCTGTTGTTCGCGTTGCTAATGATGTCCCCGAAGTACACCCAACTCCCGTCGGCGGACGGCGACGGATTCGCCTGGGCCACGCCCGGCGCATTGGCCACGAAGAACGGCTGCGCCACTCCCGTGGTGTCGGCGACGAATAGGGTCGTCGGATCCCCCGGGTTATAACTATTCGGGATGGCTTGAACCAGAAAGTCCCGGCCATTTGGCATCCAGCTGAGCGCCACGGTGCCCTTGGCTCCCACGAGCGTGAATGCCTGGATGACGGTCCCCTTCGCCGTGAGGCGCACAATCCTGTCCGTGTTCCCCATGATCCACGCGGTCAGCTCTCCGGGCGGGACGACGCTGATGTGCGTCGTGTCCACGAGGAACGGATATCGTGACCCGGGGGCGCTCCCGATGATCCGTGCCCGGCCAATACCGATCGAGCGAACCCGGTTGCCCGGCAGGAACGTCAGCAGGTCTGGGCGGTCCGTCGCGTAGGTGATCGTCGCGAAAGCATAGCCGGTGTCGTTCCAGGCCTGGTACTGCATCCGGAAGGTGTCGCCGACGTAGGCTGCCGTATCCGTCGGCGTGAGATACAGAAGCCGCAGCAGGCTATTTGGCATCGTGATGATGCTGGAGTCCGCAAGCTTGAGGCTCGGCACCGAGACGCGGACGACCACCTGTCCGGGGCGATCCCCCAGGTGGAGTCCCATCGGGAACCAACCGGGCATGCTGGCGGCCACGGTGACGCTATCCCTGTCCACCACGTCCGAGACCGGGCGCAAGCGCGCCAGCCCCGTGTCGGAAACTGTGAGGACCACCTGGACCTGCGATGCCGGGCCGTCAAGCCTGACGGTGAGCACGATGACGGAGTCCGGCTGGAAGACCTTGCCACCGCCACTGTCGACCGTCAGCGTCGGCACCTTTGGTGGCGGTGCCGTAGCCGATTTCTCGCCTCCGCCGCAGTCCCAGAACCCTGCCAGTGCGACCGTCAGCGCGGCGGCGCACGCCTTCATGGAGATGTTGACTCGCAGCATGACAGCCCCCAAAGTCGGCCCGGCAGCGGTGCATCGAGGACTAGAGTGGTGGACCTGGCACATCGCGGATGCTCAACCCGCGACGCATAAACTGGGCCGGGCCTCCCCGACACCGCAGCCGATGGTAACGCGCATGCGTCAGGCGGGCGTTAGCACCTGTCTTGATCACGAGGTAGCTCCGGCTCCGACGGGGCGCCAGGGGGTGCCGGTGCGGAGGATCGCGTTGAGGATGGTGAGCAGCTTTCGCATGCAGGCGACGAGGGCCACCTTGGCTGGCTTGCCGGCGGCCCGGAGGCGCGCGTAGAAAGTCCGGATCACGGGGTTGCGCCGGGCGGCCACGAGCGCGGCCATGTAGAGCGCGGCGCGCACGGGGGCCCGCCCGCCCCAGACCATGCGCTTGCCCCGCAGCGTGCCGCTGTCGCAGGCGCGCGGGGCCACGCCGACCAGCGCGGCGATCTGCTTGTGAGTGAGCGTCCCCAGTTCCGGCAGCTCGCCCAGCAGCGTGCGGCTGACGACCGGCCCCACGCCCGGCACGCTGCGCAGCAGATCCTCCTTGGCGCGCCAGACCGGGCTGGTGTGAATGGCCTGCTCGAGGGCGCCGTCCACGTCGCGCAGCCGGCGCTCGAGCCAGTGGATGTGCTGGGTGAGGTCGCGGCGCACCGCCGCGGCCGTGGCGAAGCCGAGCCGATTCTTCTCGGCGGTCAGCATCTCCAGCAGCTGGCGGCGCCGGGTCAGGAGCGCGTCGAGCGCCTGCACGGCCGCGTCGGGCAGGGGCCGCGGCTCGGGCCGCACGCGCTCGGCGAAGAGGGCGAGGACCTGGGCGTCGAGCACGTCGGTCTTGGCCAGTTGGCCGGTGGCCCGGGCGAAGTCGCGGACCTGGCGCGGATTGGCCACGACGATCGCCAAGCCCGCGGCGGCCATGGCCGCCACGGTGGCCGTCTCGAAGCCCCCCGTCGCTTCCAGCACGATCAGCGCCGGGGCCAGCGGCTGCAGTCGCGCCACGAGGGCGCCGATGCCGGCCTCGTCGCTGGGCGCGCTCCAGCGCTCCCCACCGGGACGCACGGCGACATCCAGCGTGGCTTTGGCGACGTCAATGCCGACGAAGCAGGTGGGCGCGGTCATCCGAGCCTCCGAGGTGCGGGCACCCTCTCGGCCTGGCCCAGCCTTGCACGATGCGGTCTTGAGCCGCGCACCTGTTCGGGCTCGAGGCGAGAGACGGGCGACGCCCCTGCTAACGCACGGTCTCGAAGACCCTAGGGCAATCGAGCTGTCGCCCGTCATAGAGTGCCTCTAAGACGAGGCTCGCGGTAGATACAAGGGCGACTCGGAATCGGGGTCGGGCGTGGCCTGGCGGGGGGAGACGGGTTCATCATCTTGCGGGGACTCGACGGCTTCCGGCTCCGCCTCTTCAGGACCCGGACGCCAGGGGAATTCGGTCCAGATCATCATGCCCATACCTGTGTTAGCGGCGGCCACAGATTGCACGAATTCGGCGGCCAAAAGTGCACACTCGGCCCCGATCCCGCCGGGGGCTGAGCGCCTCACCGGGTAGCAGCCCGCCGGCTCGTCGCCAGATTCGCGGCTTCCCCTCCGGGGTGGAGACGCGATGTACGACTGGGAGCCTCGTGTGCTGCTGCGCCATTACCTGGAGCAAGGTCTCTCCAAGACCGCCATTGCGGAGCGGATCGGCATCAGCCGCCGCTGCGTCTACAAGTGGATCGCCCACGGTGATCTGGACCGCGAGCTTGACGCCACCAGCATCCGGTACCGGCCGCGTCCCACGCAGCTGGATCCCTTCCATGCCCTCATCCGGCAGCGGCTCGAGACCTACCCCGAGCTCACGGCGGTCCGGCTCTTTGCGGAGGCCCGCGCCGCCGGCTATCCCGGCAGCCTGACCCAGCTCAAGGTCTTCGTCCGCCGCGTGCGGCCCGTCCCGCCGCCGGAGGCGGTGATCCGCTTCGAGACGCCGCCGGGCCAGCAGGGCCAGGTGGACTTCGCCGAGGTCCGCCTGCCGTGGGGCAAGCGCTTCGCCGTGATGTTCGTCCTCGGCTACTCGCGCCTGCTGTGGGTCCAGTTCTACGCCCGCCAGTCGCTGCGCACCCTGATGACCGGCCTCGAGGCGGCCTTCGCCTGCTGCGGCGGCGTCCCGCGCGAGCTGCTCTTCGACCAGCTCAAGGCCGTCATCCTCGAGGACCGGCGCCCCCTGGGCGGCCGCGTCCTCGAAAATCCCGAGTTCCTGCGCTTCGCCGCCCACTGGGGCTTCCGGATCCGCGCCTGCCGCCCCTACCGCGCCCAGACCAAGGGCAAGGTCGAGCGCCCCATCCGCTACGTCCGGCAGAGCTTCCTCTACGGCCGCGCGTTCGCCGGCGACGCCGATCTCAATGCCCAAGCCCTGCACTGGCTCGCGACCGTCGCCAATGCCCGGGACCACGGCACCACCCACGAGCCGCCCGACGTGCGCTTCGAGCGCGACGAGCGCGCGCTCCTGCTGCCGCTGGCGCCGCGGCCGTACCGCTCCCTAGTGCTGCTGCCGGACACCGCGCCCGTCGCGCGCCCGACCATGGCGCCGGTGCCCCACATCCCGGTCGAGCGCCGGCCGCTCACCGCTTACGCCCAGCTCGCGGCCGCGCGATGAAGCCCGCGCCCTCGCTCCGCGACCGGCTCCGCGCGCAGCTCGCCGACCTCAAGATGCCCGGCGCGCTCGAAGCCCTCGACGACATCCTGGCTCGCATCGACGGCGGCCACCTCAAGGCCCCCGAGGCCCTGGAGGCGCTCCTGGGGGCGCAGATCACGCTGCGTAATGCCCGCCGCCTGGTCGCCGCCATGCGCTCCTCGCGCCTGCCGGCCGTGAAGACTCTGGCCGACTTCGACTTCAGCTTCCAGCCGGCCCTCCAGCGCGAGCAGATCGACAGCCTCCACACCCTCGGCTTCGTCGAGCGCCGGGAAAACGTCATCTTCCTCGGGCCGCCGGGCGTCGGGAAGACGCACCTCGCGATCAGCCTGGCGATCGCCGCCGCCCAGAGCGGCCGCCGCGTCTACTACGGCACCCTGGCCGACCTCATCACGTCGCTCGAGGAAGCGCAGGCCGCCGGGCACCTCAGCCAGCGCCTGAAGACCCTGATCTTCCCCTCGCTCCTGGTGGTCGATGAGCTGGGCTACCTGCCCATCAGCCGCACCGGCGCGATGCTCTTCTTCCAGCTCATGAGCCGCCGCTACGAGACCGCCTCCACCGTCCTGACCAGTAACAAGGGCTTCGAGGACTGGGGCGAGGTCTTCGGGGACGACGTCATGGCCAGCGCCCTCATTGATCGGCTCGTGCACCACTGCCACATCGTCAACATCCGGGGCAACAGCTTCCGGATGCGCCAGCACGCCGATCTGCAGCAGCTGCTCAGCCCGCAGCCCGAGCCCGGCTCAGGCCGCGCCACCCCTCGCCGCCGCCACCGGCAGGAGGCCCTGACCTCCTAGGGGTGTCACCCCCCGCCAGAGTGTGCACTTTTCGCCGCCGTTTTCGTGCACTTCGAAACCGCCGTTGACAACCTGCAAAGAAAGTCGCCCCGGCATCACCGGGGCGTCACGTGATCGTCACTAGCGCTTCGGTAGTGGTCACGGGTAGGACGTGCTAGAGCGAGCGCGTATGCCTAGCTTCTGCGGAAGGCGCCCGCTGACTCGGTAGAGCGAACCAGCGAACGCCAACTCCCTGGCCGCGTACGCCGCCGCGTCGGGTACCCACGCGAAGCTCCACTCCGCCAACGCCCTCTCTAACGCCTCGGTCCGGATTGCAACTGCGCTGGACGTGGTGCTCGTAGCCACCGCCGCGGCGGTCCACGACGCCCGCTCCTGAGCTTGGTCCCGCTGGCTCTCAGGGTGGACGTGCCAGCGGTCGTCAGGACCCGCAATCGAGGCCAGAACGATGGCACCCACTGCCGTGCTGCCGGTTAGCGTGCGCGGAACTTTCACGCAAGGAACTTACCCAGGAACACACCAAGCTGTCACCGGGGATGGTCCTGGTCAGCTGCGCCCCTAACGCTCGAATGACGCTCGGAAGATATCGTAGCTCTTGGTTGGGTACCTGCTGCAGGCTCAAGATGAGAGGAGCGTCATGGCCGCGCGCCAAGTGAGAGTTCGCTCTGAGCATTTCGCCGGTGAGGTATTCGCGTTCACGGTCGGGGGATTGATCCTCTCGCCTCTTGCGGCGGCGGCGAACCTGTTCCACTCATACACGCCGTTTCTCCTCCTGCGCCTTTGGGTCCTCGGGTTCTGTTGGTACGGAATCACGCTCGCCCGCCGTGCTGGTGGTCATCGGCGACTGTTCCGGTTCATGTACGCCCTAGTCGTACTGCCGTTCTTGTTTATCTGGGGGCTGCCCATCGACACGTGGGCACTCATCGACTGGGGTGCGGCGCTGTTGATCGCCCTTAGCGCCCCCCTCCTCCGCACGGAGCCCGTCGATCCTGCCAAGCTCCAGCAAACACACTCAAGGGTATCTTCGTGAGAGTGGGGCACGTGCGACGCGAGAATGGTCCCTTGGTGTTTCTGGCTGACCGCGTGGCTGGAGGGCGGACTAGGTATGGGACCCGAGGGGTCCCAAAGACCAGCAGGGCCGAATCGCGCCAGCTGTTCGGCGAACTTGCGGCAAAGCAGCTCTGCAACGTCAAGCATGACAGGCGATTGCAGCTGCGCACCGGACTCGCAGTCCAAAAACCAGCCAGGATGGCCGATAGACCTTCCTATTGACGCGCACAGGTCAACTGGTCTACATTCGAGCCCCGGCAAATGGTTGACGCGCTTGGCGTTGCACAGCCAGACGCCATCGACATTTGGCCGAGAAGTAGACCTCCCAACCGGGCCTTCGTTCAGCGCTCACCTGTTGGGCGCTCACCAAGCAGACAGCTAGCACTCGCAAACGTGATGACTT
The DNA here is from genome assembly GCA_963835535.1 of uncultured Gemmatimonadales bacterium. Classification (GTDB taxonomy): domain Bacteria; phylum Gemmatimonadota; class Gemmatimonadetes; order Gemmatimonadales; family JACORV01; genus Fen-1245. The sequence continues at coordinate 286,944 of CAWIFL010000005.1, read as the reverse complement.
CGCAGCGCATTCCTGGGAGGCATAACCGGTGACTGGAATCTCAGCTCAGCGGGCGATGAGAACTGAGGACCTCCTTGTGGGGACCTTGGCGGCTTTGGCTCTGAAAGGTGTGGACACGATCAAGACGGCGGACAAGTCGTTTCATGCGAGTTTCGGCTCCGCATTGGAAACGTTCAGAAAAGCCGGCGGCGAGTTGGCAGACCTTGCCAACTGCTACTATCGCGACGTGGTTAGCAGGACGTACGATGAACTGGACCACGCGTTGATCTCCGCGGAGCAGTTTGGCCTAGTGAGATTCCCAAATCCCAGCTACTCCCGCCTCCAGATCACGATATCGCGACGCGTCGCCAACCAACTGCTTGCCGACCTGGCAAAGTATCGGCCTGTATTCGAGGAGGCAGCGAACAAGCTGCAGAAGACCACGTACCAATAGCGGAGGCATGTGGCTCAGAAGTTTGACATGCCAGCTCAGACCAGCCCACTTGCCAAGGGTATCAGCGAGTGGGCTGGTCGCGTGTTAGCGGATTACCTAAAGCGCTTCAAGCGCAATCCAAATGACAAACCGAAACAACTCCACGACGCTGTTGACAGTGTGGTGACTCTGCAGCCGTGGGAAGTCTTCCTTCTCGACAGCCCCATCCTACAGCGCCTACGTTTGATTCGTCAGCTCGGTGTGGGCCACTTCCTGTTTCCAACATGCGGTTACTCGCGGTTCGAGCACTCCGTCGGCACTGTGCAGACCGCGTCCGACATGTTCGACGCCGTTCTCGACGCTGACTTGCTTGGGGGCGACCCTGCGGCGTCGATCTATAAACCGGCTGCTACGCTTGCGCGTCGCGATGTGGTGCGGCTCGCCGCCCTGCTACACGACATAGGACACTGCGTCTTCAGCCACGTCTCGGAGAAGTTCTATGGGCGAAACGATGAGGTAGCTAAGGTCGTGCGAAGCCTGAGCGACTTCTACGGGACTAAGGTCTCTCCAGCCGAAGCGACGTCCATTCTCATCATTAGTAGTGATCCGTTTCGCGCGCTTCTTCAAGCGGCCCGGCCCCGAAGAGAGGTGTACGATGAAGAGACAATCATACGCTTAGTGTGCGCTTGTATCGCGGGATCGAAGAAGGTCCTCGCCCCGGATTGTTTCATGGCGGAGATCATCAACGGGCCCGTCGATTGCGACAAACTCGACTACCTGGCACGAGACGCCCGCATGGCGGGGATCTCGACTTCGCTTGACACAAGGCACCTGCTATCGAAGCTCCGTGTGGCTACGGTGGAATCAGAGGACAGGAAGCCGGTCTACTCTCTAGCCACAGTGCCTAGTGGAACACGAGCCCTGGACGAGTTGCTTGTAAGTCGAATCTTCCTGTACGACAAGTTCTACTACCACCCCAAAGTCATGGCTGCCGAAGAGGTCATTAGGAAGGCTCTCGAACATCTCGCTGCAGCGTATCCTCATCTCGCCGGACCCGTCGGTCTCCTGGATTTTGGGGACGACGAGCTACTCGCAATGAATGCATCCACCGTCCGATCGAAACTGGGGGATCCCAACGACGAGGAGGAGCTCAAGGCAGCATGCGCATTGCTGGGGCGAGCCAAGCTCAGAGACCTTCCAAAGCGGGCTTTCGCGTTCGCTCGCCGATTCATGCCCGAGGCGCCCGTCGTTCTGGCGCTGTTGGAGACCGATGGAAAGAGGGAAGCCCTTACCCGCTTCGAGAGCCAATACAGGGAGTTCATCCTTCACCTTGAGCATCCGGACATCAGGGGTTTCTACACTGAGCAACTGGCTGCCCTCGCGGCCAAGTTGGGAAGTCGCTCTGAGGTGTTCCTTTCTGCGCAGTCGGCTCATCGTGCTGCCGGGAGCATTTATCTCCCCGTCATCCTCCCGGACGGTACTGTTGTTGATAATCCGGGATTCCTATTCAAGGCGAGTGAGTGGACGGAGGCATACGCTCTTAACAAGCAGACCTCGTATGTCTTTGCGTACGACGATAGGGCGCTCGTGCACTTGGCGGCGGAGCGGCTCTTCCACGACATGGCCGAGCTCTCCTTTGCTCCGAGCTGCTCGGCCATTGCCAAGGTTTCGGACAGCGAGCTAGCGCGTCGTCGTAAGAACCTCCCCAAGTCCTGGATCGCGCACCGACTGCCGCCTGACCACCTTAGGACCCCGGACTCCCAAGCGCGCATCGAGAAGCAGACGGACCGCTTTGCATCCTTCCACAATGCATTCCTCCCGACTTATGGCGCCGGGATGGTCGAAGCCTGGATTGCGCAGTTCCCGGATGCTGACCTGAGGGACAGTGCACTCGCACTTGTCGAACATGTCACGTACGTGGAGCCCTCCGATCTCATGAGGAGTTTCGCCCGCGTCCTGACCTCCGTGCCAGGCCTCAAGTCTGCAACGTGGGTTCCTCTTCGGTCGCAGGGGGGTGTTGGCAAGAGCGCGGACCAAATCAATTACGACTTGAAGGAGCTCGACCTGCACACGGTCTCGGTTGGCTCGCTGACTCCCAGGCTCATCCGCGACTCCGGGCAGATCGTCTTTTTCGACGATTCGCTGAATTCCGGTGTCCAGTCCAGCTGCCTAGTCTCAAGCTGGTTTGGGAGGACTAGCAGGTGCGTGAGCCCGGATGATGAGGATCCAATCGGACCACTGGGAAAGAAGGTGCAGTCGGCTCTACTGCAAGTGCCCATCACCTTCGTGTACTACTCCAAGCATCCAGTTGGAGAGAAGCGGTTAGTTGCCACTTGCCGGAGCCTTGGCATGAAGTTGCGACCAATCCGATCCGCCATCGACTCTTCCCATCCGAAGTTCCGGCTGGAGGGCTTGCAGTGCGACTCCGTGGCTTCGAAGAAGCGTTTGGTAGGTTTTCTTCAGAGAAGGGGTGAGACTCTGCTAAAGAGGAAGGTCGAAAAGGAGGTTAAGGGCTGGACCCCTCGGCGTGCTAAGAGGTTCGCGCTAGGCTATCAGGAATTGGGTCTCACGCTTGTGTACCGACACTCCATTAGTGCCTCGACCCCCGTCGCGATGTGGATGATGGCTGCCGGCGACACCGACATCTGGCTGCCGCTGTTCCCGAGGAAACGCCGGGAGCTACGGGATGTGATCACTCCTGTCCCGCCAGGCGGGACAGAGAACCTGCCCGAGTATCGAGGCGCCTAGGCAGACGGATACTGCTTGATGCAGGCGCAGAAATCGGTGCCGGCCACAACTCAAACCTGTGCCACAATTGTGACAGAACCAATCGAGAACACCGGCCACAGACTGCTAGCGCACCGACTGTGGCGGTCGTTCAATCCCGTTGGCGGCGCGCGTGGCGCAGGGACAGTCCCCTTGGGCTTCTGGCTGACCGCGTGACCGCAGGACGGACTAGGTATGGGACCCGAGGGCCCCTACGAGGCTGCGCTACACTACGATGTTTGCCGTGATGTTTGCCGGTCAGTACCTGCCTATGCGGTCGGATGGGGTCCCCAGAAGCCAGTACGGGAGCACAAAACGGGGGGCCAGCACAACGCCCCCCGTCTCAAAAGTCCGCTGCTCTGCCAACTGAGCTACCCGGTCGCGATGGCCCTAACTTCGACACGCGCCTCCACATTCACAAGCAGCCCGCCATCGCGCCCGCCGGCCGCTCGCCCGCTTGAACCGTCAACGGCGGCCGGCGATGTTCCGTATGATTGCCATCACGGTTGACGAATTCCACTGTCGCCCTGCCGAGGTCAGATGCTCAACCGAACGGGAAGACTGGCTTGCGGAGCGGCGTTCGCCCTCTCCGCGCTCGCGCTGCGCGCCGCGGCCTTGCCCGCCCAGACGATCGCCGGCGCCGTCCGCGCGAACGGCCACCCGGTGGTCGGCGCCACGGTGCGGCTGCTGGAGCTGGACCGCGCCGAGCGCACGGGCGCGGAGGGCACGTTCCGCTTCGCCCACGTCCCCGTCGGCACCTACCGGATCTTCGTCGGCGTCCTGGGCTACGCGTCGGCCACCGACACCGTCCGCCTCGCGGGCCCGACGGCGACGGCGACGTTCGACCTCACCGAGTCGGCCCTGCCGCTCGAGGAGATCGTCGTCTCCGCGTCGCCCACCGCCCGGCCCGCGGACGAGCAGTACCAGTCGGCGGAAGCGAAGTCGCGCATCGACTTCGACAACGGCATGGGCGCGAGCTTCGCCGAGAAGATCTCCGACCTCCCCGGCGTGTCGGTGCGCGGCAACGGCTCGGCGCCCTCCCGCCCGATCCTCCGCGGCCTCGGCGACAACGAAGTCACGGTCCTCGAGAACGGGCTGCGGATGGGCGACATCGCCACCTACGACCCGGCGCACGCCACGCCCATCGATGCCATGAGCATCGCCCAGATCGACGTGGTGCGGGGGCCAGCGACGATCCTCTACGGCCCCTCCACCATCGGGGGCGTGGTGAACGTCATCACCAACCTGGTGCCGACGCTCTCGGACCACCCCCTCTCGGGCACCGTCGCGCTCGAGGGGAGCACCGGGAGCGACGAAGCCGCCGGGTACGCCAACGCCGTCGTCAGCGGTGCGCATTCGGCCTTCCGGCTCTCGGCCGGCGGCCTCCACACCTCGGACATCCGCATCCCCTCGGGCACCTACACGGACCCCGCGTCCGGCGCGTCGTTCAACCTCGACCGGATGCCCCAGACCTTCGACCACAGCGGCGAGCTGGGGCTCGGCTGGTCGTACCAGGGAGACTTCGGCCTGGTCGGCATCGGCGGCCGGTACTACGAGATGAACTACGGCATCCCGGGCGTGCCACCGAACCCCGACTGGCTCACCGCGCCGCCGACGACGTCGCGCATCGAGCAGCAGCGCACCACGGTGGAGCTCCGCGGCCTGTTCAACGTCGGCGGCTCGTGGCTCGACCGCGTGCGCCTCGACGCGAGCTACAACGACTACGGCCACTCGGAGTTCCCCACCGCCGAGGACTCGACCGGCGTCTCCGATCCGCAGGCCAACCACTTCCACAAGCAGGAATTCAACGCGGTGCTCCAGCTCCAGCACCGGATGGGCCCGGTGAGCGGCACGCTGGGCCTGTGGACGGACATCCAGGACCTGACGATCGAGGGCGACCAGCCGCTCGGCCCGAACTCGACGACCACGGGGCTGGCCGCGTTCGCGTACGAGGAATACGCCGCCGCGCCCGGCACCCGGCTCCAGGCCGCTCTCCGGTTCGACTACAACGGAATCCAGACGCACCCGTACCCGCAGTCCACCGACTCGGTCTTCCAGACGCTGAACACGTCGCGGCTGGCGAACGCCCTGACGGCGTCGGCGGGCGCCGTCCAGCGGCTTGGCTCCGGGCTCACGGCCTCGTTCAGCGTCGCCCGCTCGTTCCGCGCGCCCACCGTGCAGGAGCTGTACGCCAACGGGCTCGACGCGGCGAGCGGCACCTACTCGATCGGCACGGCGAGCCTGGGACCGGAGACGGGCCTCGGGCTGGACGCGTCGCTCAAGGGAGACGTCGGAGGCGTGAACTTCGAGGTGTCACCCTACCTGAACTTCATCGATCACTACATCTACGGGTTCCTGCGCGGCGACACGATCCAGGGCTTCCCGGTGCGCCAGTTCGCCGCGACCAGCGCGCGGCTGGCGGGCTTCGAGGCAAGCGTCGGCGTCGAGCCCGTCCGGCACCTGGCCCTGCGCGCCAGCGCCGACTACGTGAACGCGCAGGACACGCAGCGCGACGTCCCGCTGCCGTTCATTCCGCCGCTCCACGCGCTGCTGCGCGCGACCTGGCAGGGCGAGGTCTACACGGGGACGATCGAGTGGCGCGCCGCGGCGCGGCAGACGCGGCTCGGCGACGGGGACACGCCCACCGCCGGGTACGGCGTGCTGAACCTCGCGGCCGGAGTGCGGGTGGTGCGCGGGAGCACCGTGTCGGTGATCACCCTGCACTGCGACAACGTCTTCGACACCGTCTACCGCGACAATCTCTCGGTGGTCAAGGACTTCCTGCCGCAGCCGGGGCGCGCGCTCCGGCTCAACTACGAGCTGCTGTTCTAAGGGCGCCGCCTAGCGCCCCGGCTGCGCCTCCATCTCCCGGATCGCATCCTGCACCGCACCCTTGGTGTCCGCGTGCGTGAGGCCGTCCACCGCGGCGCGTAGCCGCGCCAGCGCCAGCGGCCGGGGCAGCGAGTACTGGAACGCCTCGAGCGCCCACCCGCGCACCGTGCGCCGTGGGTCGTCCAGATGCGCCGCCAGCAGGTCGAGCGCGTGGGCGCTGCCCCGCGCGCCGAGCGCCGCCAGGACGTACACGGCGTTGCGCGACGGCCCGACCAGACTGTCCAGAGCAGCGATGAAGGTCGTGTCGTTCCGGACCGCGATCGCCTGCAGCGCCGCGTTCTGGATCGCATCCCGGTACGAGGGCTCCACCAGCGCCGCCCCGAGCACGTCCCGCCCGCCCGCCGAGTCGAGCTGCACCAGCGCGCTGACCGCGGCCGCCCGCACTTCGTAGCTCGAGTCGCCGGTCCAGGCGCCGCGCGCGAGCGCCACGGCCTGCGGGCCGCCGATGCGGGCGAGCGCGGCGACCGCCGCAGCGCGGACCGCAGCCGACGTGTCGGAGAGCGCCGCCGCGACCGGCGGGAGAGCGGTCGCCGCCGGGAAAGCGCCCAGCGCGCGCACGGCGTCCACACGGGTGAGGTAGTAGTCCGCGTGCACCGCGGCATCGGCCAGCGCGGCCGCCGCGGCCGTGTCGGCGGTCCGCGTCGCGAGCTGCCCGATGGCCCAGTCCCGATCCCACAGGTTTCCGTCCCGCTGCAGCTCGGTCGCGAGCCACGCCGTCGGCTGGTCGAAGTGCAGCGACTTCAGGACGCGGTTCCCGTCGTCGAACACCACCATCGTGGGCGCGCTCCGCACGTTCGGGACGACGACCGTCTGCTCGCGGGCGCCGATCTCGACGCGCTGCGTCACGTCGCCCGCCGCGGTGCCCACCCGCACCACCAGCGGCATCCGGAAGGCGGCCGGCGTAGTGAACTTGACGCGCGAGCTGTCCGGCCGGACCGAGGCCGGCATGCCGGGCCTCGGGGTCGTGCTGTCGGCGTGCACCGTATCCTGCGTCTGCTTCACCGTCAGCGTGAGCGCGTGCTGGGTCGAGTCGTAGACGGCCGCGACGTCGAGCTGCGGATACCCGGCCTGGTAGATCCACTCGCTCCAGAACCAGTCGAGGTTCTCCCCCGTCGCCTCGAGCACGGCCTGCCGCAGGTCGTCGGTGGTCGCGACGCCGAAGGCATGGTCGGTGAGATACCGGTGGACCGACGCCCAGAAGCGCTCGGGCCCGAGGTAGTCCCGGAGCATCTCGAGCACCAGCGCGCCCTTGGGGTAGATGTTGTTCGAGCCAAGCGACGCGAGCGGCATGGGGCGCCGCCGGTCGATCTGCATGTACTCGCGGTACTCGTCCGCGTAGTAGTCCTGCTCCGCGTGCGCGCCGAGCTTGTGGCCCCAGTACTGCCCGGGCATGAACTCGGCGAACCCCTCGTTCAGCCAGGTGTTCGCCCAGTTGATCGTCGTGACGTAGTCGCCGAACCACTGGTGCGACAGCTCGTGCGGGATCAGCAGCCACCCGTACCAGGGGCGGTCCCGGTACGCGCGGCCGTCGGGCAGCCAGTCCACCAGCGTGGTGGCGCTGACGTTCTCCATCCCACCGAAGAAGTCGGCCACGGTGGTCTGCGCGTACTTGGCCCACGGATACCGCACCCCGGTGAGCGTCGAGTAGACATCGATCATGTCCGGCGTGACGTGGAAGAGCCGCCACGCCTTCGCGCTGTCCTCCCGGTAGACGTAGTAGTCCACCGGGATGCCTTTCCACGAGTCGTGGATCTTGACCAGCGGCGCCACCACCAGCGAGACCAGGTAGGTCGCCGAGGGCTGCTCCTGGCGCCACGTCAGCGTCCGCGTCGCGCCGCGGGTCACGTCCGAGACCAGCCGCCCGTTGGAGACCGCCATGTCCTCCCGCGGCACGGTGGCCACCACCTCCCACGTCATCTTGTCGCTCGGGAAGTCGAAGGTCGGGAACCAGTAGTGGTTGTCGTGGTCCTCGCCCTGGCTCCAGATCTGGCGGGGCCGGTGCGGCAGGCCGTCGGTCGTGATGTAGGTGAGCCCGCTCCCGTTCTTCACCCGCCCCCGGTACGCGATCGTGAAGACGAGGGTGTCGCCGTAGCCCGCCGGCGCCGCCGGAAAGACGACCAGCGTGTCACCGTGGCGCGCCGTCCGCAGGGCCGTCCCCGAGCGGTCCGTGACGGCCGTGTTCCCCAGCAGCGCGCCCTCGTCGAGCACGATCGAGTCGAGAGCGGGCCGGAGCGCAATCAGCGTCGTGGTGACGCTCCCTCGGAACGACGTCGAATCCCAGTCGAAATCCGAAACGACGATCCGCTGGTGCACGAGGTCGTAGTCGTGCGAGCGCGTGTAGTGATCGTTCGCCATCAGCTCCGCGTTGGACTGCGCCAGCGCCGGAGCGGCGCCGAGCGACAACAGCAGCGCGATCTGGATCTTCCGCATCGGAGAGCCCTCGAAACGTCGGTTGGGAAACATCTCTTCTGACCCGAAACGGGTCTGGCGCAATCACGACTCATAAGATAGCATTTCGCCCGCTTCAACCGTCACTCGCGGGACACACACACTCTACAACCGGGAGGCCGGACATGTCGGGGTGGTCATCTTCACGTCTGAGCGCGCTGGGTATCGTCGCGGCGTTGGCACTCGCCGCGGGCTGCGCGAAGAAGGAGGCCGAGCCCGTGGCTCAGGCGGGCCCGAACCACATCGTCGTGACGGCCGCCGACTTCACGTTCCAGGCTCCGGACAGCGTCACGGCCGGGCTGGAGATGTTCCACCTGGTCAACAAGGGCCCGTCCATCCATCACATCCAGCTCGTACAGCTGGACTCGGGGAAGACGCTGGCGGACCTGATGGCGGCGCTGAAGAACTCCGGGCCGCCGCCCGCGTGGATGCACCAGATCGGCGGGCCGAACGCCGTTCCGCCGACCGGTGTGGACACGTCCGTCGCCTACCTGACGCTCGCCGCCGGCAACTACGCGCTGCTGTGCTTCGTCCCCGACTCGGCGGGCGTTCCCCACGTCATGCGGGGCATGGCGCGGGCTCTGACGGTGACTCCCTCGGCCGCGACGCCCGCGATGACGCCGCGTGCCGACGTGGTCGTGCACCTCAAGGACTACGACTTCACGGTGCTGGGGAACCTCACGGCGGGGACGCACACGATCCGCATCATCAACGACGGGCCGCAGCCGCACGAGATGCTCGTGGCGGCACTGGCGCCGCGCAAGAAGGCGATGGACCTGGTGAAGTGGGTCGACGCGGGGATGCGGGGCATGCCCCCCGGCAAGCCGATGGGCGGCACCTCCGGCCTCGATCCGCACGGTCAGATTTCCGTCACGATCACCTTCGCGAAGGGCAACTACGCACTGATCTGCTTCCTCCCCGACGCCAAGGACGGGAAGGAGCACGCGCTGCACGGGATGGTGAAGGACATCACAGTAAACTGACGGCTGATCGTTAACTTGAGCGCCGGCCTGCGGGCAGCCCGCGGGCCGGCGCTTCGCGTTCGGGGTGCTTGACGCCGCCTCGGGGCGGCCTAGACTAGGCGGGGCCGATGACCGACACCACGGTAGCCTCCACCCGCACCATCCTCATCGTCGAGGACGACGACGAAGCGATGGAGCGCTTCGACCGCGCGTTCCGCGCCGCCGGATGGAATACCGTGGATACCCGGAACGGCTCGGACGCCATCGCGCTGGTCAAGGCGGGGCTCCGTCCGACGGCGGCGCTGGTGGACATCGGGCTGCCGGGGGCGTCGGGCTTCGATGTCCTGCGCCAGATCACGGCGAGCACACCCGACACGCGGGCGCTGGCCTGCTCGAGCCTGGAGGATCCGATCCTGGTCGCCACCTGCCGGCGGGCCGGGGCGGCGGATTTCGTCGCGAAGTCGAAGGGGGTCGGGGAGGCGCTCCGCCTGGCGGAGGCGAAGAACTAGAGCAGGCGCCCCTGCAGGACGGGGGTGAACGACCGGCGGTGGTGCGGCGTCGGGCCGCGCCGCTCGAGCGCCACACGGTGCGTCTCGGTCCCGTAGCCCGCGTTGTGCTCCCAGCCGAAATCCGGGTACCGCCCGCCGAGCCGCTGCATCAGCCGATCCCGCACCGTCTTGGCGAGAATGCTGGCGCAGGCCACCGCGTAGCAGCGCGCATCGCCGTCCACCATCGCCTCGTGCACGAAGCCCAGCTCCGGGACGGCGAGCCCGTCCACCACGATCACGCCCGCGGCGGCGCCCAGCCGCGTGAGGGCGCGGTGCATCGCCAGGGCGGTCGCCCGCCGGATGTTGAGGCGGTCCACCTCGCGCACGCTGGCGGCGCCGACCGCGTAGGCCAGGCTGGAAACGATCGCCGCCGCGAGGTGCTCGCGGCGGCGGCGGGTGAGCTGCTTGGAATCGTCGACGCCTTCGAGGCAGGCGGAGTCGGGGGTCACCACCACCGCGGCCGCCACCACCGGACCGGCCCAGCTTCCGCGGCCGGCCTCGTCCACGCCGGCCACCCGGCCGATGCCCCGGGCGAAGTACGCGCGCTCGACCGAGAGGTCGAGCACCGTCAGACCTGTTCCGTCTCCTTCACCGCTTCGCGGTGCTCCTTGATCCTGCCCGCTTTCCCCGCGAGCCGGCGCAGGTAGTACATCTTGGCGCGCCGCACCTTGCCTTTGCGGACGATCTCCACCGAGGCGATGCTCGGCGACTGCAGCGGGAAGATGCGCTCGACGCCGACGCCGGCCGAGACCTTGCGGACCATGAAGGTCTCGCTGACCCCGCCGCCGCGCCGCCCCACGCACACGCCCTCGAACGCCTGCAGGCGCTCCTTGTCTCCCTCGCGCACCCGCACCATCACCTTGATGGTGTCCCCGGGACGGAAATCGGGGAGGCCCGTCTTCAGTCCCGCCTGTCGAAACGTCGCCAGCCGATCCATGGTCATTCTCCCATCCGTGCGAGGTAGCTCGCCCACAGATCGGGGCGTCGCTCCCGCGTCAATCGTTCGGCCTCAGCCTGCCGCCACATCGCGATCCTGCCGTGGTCGCCGGAGAGCAGGACCTCGGGCACCCCGTGCCCGCGGTATTCCGCCGGGCGTGTGTACGACGGCGGCGCGAGCAGGCCCTCGTAGTGCGAATCGCCCGCCGCCGACTCGTGGTCCCCGAGCGCTCCCGGGAGCAGCCGCACCACCGCGTCCACGACGCAGAGCGCCGCCGGCTCGCCCCCCGAGAGCACGAAATCGCCGATCGAAAGCTCCTCCGTCGCGAGGTGATCGGCAACCCGCTGGTCCACGTCCTTGTAGTGCCCGCACAGCAGCGTGAGCGCATCGCCCACCGCGTACCGCACCGCGTCGTCGTGCACGAAGCGCCTTCCGCGCGCGGACAGCAGCACCACCGGCCCCGCCGGCTTCAGGTCGTCCAGCGCCTCGAAGAACGGCTCCGGCCTGAGCACCATCCCCGCGCCGCCGCCGTAGGGCTCGTCGTCCGCGGTCTGGTGCCGGTCGTGCGTGTAGTGCCGCAGCGGCACGATCCGGAAGCTCACCAGGTGCTTCGCCGCCGCGCGCGCCGGGATGCTGAGCCCCAGCGGTCCCCCGAAGAACTCGGGAAAGAGCGTGACGACCGTGATCTGAAGCACCTACAACTCCAGCAGTCCGTTGGGCGGCGCGATCACCATCAGCCGCTCCGTCCGGTCCACCCGCTGCACGACGCCCCGGGTGAAGGGGATCAGGTGGCGCTTCTGCTCCCCGGCCACCTCGAGCAGCCACCCCTGCGGCGCCTCGATCACCTGGGCGACGACCCCGACGCTCGCCCCGGCGGCCGTCGCGACCGAGAGCCCCACCAGCTCGTGCATGTAGAACTCGCCGTCCTCGAGCGCTCGCGCCTCCGCCATCGGTATGGCGAGATGGCGCTCCCGGAGATCGCGCAGCGCCTCGCGCGTCTCGATCCCCTCGAAGTGCAGCAGCCAGGCGCGGTGGTACTCGCGGCTCCGCTCGATCACCAGCTCCCGGCCGGTCGCGCGCCCCTCCCGGTCCAGCAGCACCAGCCGCTTCCCCAGGGCGAAGACCGCGTCCGGCTCGTCGGTCACCGGGTACACGAGCGCGTCACCCCGGACGCCGTGCGGCTTCTTCAGGAGACCGACCACCAGGTGGGTCGGCCCGTCCATCGGCCTACGCGCCCGCGACGGGCGACCCGGGCTCCTGGACGGAGAAGCACCCCGCCTTGCGGAGCAGCGATGCCACCGTCTCCGACGGCGTCGCGCCCTTGGCGAGCCACTCCAGCACCTTGGGCTTGTCGAGCGTGATCTGCTCGCCCTTGCCGCGCGGGTAGTAGTGCCCGAGCAGCTCGACGAACCGCCCGTCCCGCGGCGCCTCCGAGTCCGCCACCACGATCCGGAACGTGGGCTGGTGCTTCCGTCCCACCCGGCGCAACCGCATCCTCACGGCCATCTAGATCGCTCCTCGCATCCCCTTCGTGCCCTTCATCCCCTTCATGAACTTCCCCATCTCCTTGAACTGCGCCAGCAGCCGGTTGATCTCCTGCACCGGCCGGCCCGAGCCCTTCGCGACCCGCGCGCGGCGGGATCCGCTCAGCAGCTCGGGGTGCTGCCGCTCTTCCGGCGTCATCGAGAGCACGATCGCCTCGACGTGCTTCAGCCGCCTGGGGTCCGCGGCCTTCGCCGCCTTCATCGCCTCGCGGGCCGCCGCGCCGCCCCCGCCCGGAAGCAGCGAGAGCACCGACTCCAGCGGGCCCAGCTTCTGCGTCTCCCTGAGCGCGTCGAGGAAGTCGGAGAGGTCCATCCCCCGCTTCGTCGTCGCCTTGCGCGCGAGCCGCTCCGCCTTCTCCCGGTCCAGCGACTGCTCGGCCCGCTCCACCAGCGTCAGCACGTCGCCCATGGCGAGCATCCGGCCCGCGATGCGCTCCGGCCGGAACGGTTCGATCGCGTCCAGCCCCTCGCCGGTGCCGATGTACTTGATCGGCGCCCCGGTCGCCGCGTAGATGGTGAGCGCCGCGCCGCCGCGCGCGTCCCCGTCCATCTTCGTCAGCACCACGCCGGTCAGGCCCACCGCCTCGTGGAAGCCGCGGGCGATGCGGACCGCGTCCTGGCCCGTCATCCCGTCGGCGACCAGCAGCACCTCGTGCGGCGGCACCGCCGCCTTGAGGCGCGCCAGCTCGTCCATCATCGCGGCGTCGATCGCCAGCCGGCCCGCCGTGTCCACCAGCACCGTCCGCGCGCGGGCCTTCCGCGCCGCGTCCAGGCCGTGCTTGACCAGCGCCACCACGTCCTGCCGGCCCGGCTCCGCGTGCACGCCGACCTTCGCGCGGCCCGCCAGCTCCACCAGCTGCTCGATCGCCGCCGGCCGGTACACGTCGGCCGCGATCAGGAACGGCGCCTTCTGCTCGGCGACCAGCCGCTTGGCCAGCTTCGCCGCGGTCGTCGTCTTCCCCGAGCCCTGGAGGCCGACCAGGAAGACCACCGTCGGCGGCACGCTCGCGAAGCGGATCGCCGCCGGCTGTCCCCCGCCACCGAGCAGGGTGACCAGCTCCTCGTGCACGAACTTGACGAGCTGCGCGCCGGGGGCGACTCCCTTGAGGGCCGGGAGGCCGACGGCCTTCTCCGCGACGCGGTCGGTGAACTGCTGCGCGGCCTCGAACCCGACGTCGGCCTCGAGGAGGACGCGCCGGACGGTCTCGAGCCCCTCCCTGACCGCCTCTTCCGACAGAACGCCGCGCCCGCGAAGCTGGCCGAGCACGGCGGAAAGCCTCTCGCTAAGCTCGTCAAACATTAGCCTTTAAGCATACCCGGGCCTCCCGCGCGCGGCAACCGGGACGCTCCGGCCGCGCGCTAGCGGGAGAAGGGCGCGAGGGCGACGACAGGCAGGTGCGCCCACCCCTTCCAGGCGGCGGGCGCGGCCACCAGGCGCACGACGTTGAAGCCGCGGATCTCCAGTCTGTCCACTCGCCACTTCTGTGCGCCCGTGCGTCCGTGCGTCCGTGCCCACCCGTCTTCGAGGGCGCGCTGGAACTGGTCCGCGTCCACCGGTGTCCGCCACGCGGTCGCCCAGAGGACCACGGTCCCGGCAGGGGAGCCCAGCACCTCGAACCGGTCGCCGTCCCAGCCGTCGGCGGCGGCCTCGGCCACCTCCGGATCAACCCCCCAGGTCTTGAGCGCGACCCCGGTCTCGAACTCCCCGAAGTCGTCGTCGTAGACGAGCGTGTCGCCCGGGTCGGGCCCGAAGCCGATGCGCTCGGGCAGGGTATGCGCCGTGTACAGGCCCGCGTGCAGGATCTGGGCGGTGGATATCGGGAGCCGGTCGCCGTACGGCTCCTCGTCGGGCCGGGCGCGCCGGGCGTCGAAGTCGCGCATGAACTGCGCGCCCGCCAGATACGGGAAGAGCAGCCCCTCCTGGATGATCGGGGGCGCGGTGGCGAAGACCGGCATCGCCGACTGCTGTGACCGGATGACCTGGCGCACCTGGTCCCAGTCGCCGAGGACCTGCGAGAGATCGACGCCCGGGAACGACGCCTGCAGACCGGCGAGCGTCGCCTGCCCTTCGGCCACGGCCTGCCCCGCCATCTGACGGTCGTTCTGATGCCGCAGCTTGAGGATGGCGTTCAGCGACATGTACTGGTCCTGCAGCGCGTGCACCAGCTCGTGCGCCAGCACGAGCTTCAGCTGTATGGGATCCTCGCCGCGCACCGCGAACAACGCGCTGGAGTCCGGATCGTAGTAGCCGGCCACCTGCTCGGCGTAGAGGTCGAGCATCAGCTTCCGCAGGTCGGTGGTGTCGGGGATCAGGCCGAAGGCCCGGTAGGTGCGCTGGACCGCGAGCAGCTCGGCGGGCGGCATCTCCTCGGCGAGCTTGCGGCTCAGGTAGCCGCGCACCTGCTCGCGCGAGCGCACCAGGATCGCCGGCTCGCGCTTGAACTTGAGGCCCACGGCCTGCTCGACGGCGGGCGTCACCTCGCGGGCGATCTGCAGCGCCGCGTTCTCGTCCTGCGCGCGGGCGACTGCCGCCGTGCCGCTCACGGCGCCGACAGTCAGGAGAAGCCCAACCAGACGTTTCAGGATGTCCATTCGATCCGCTTTCCCACGGCGACGCCGACGGCGCGCGCGACGTCCGGGCCCCGCACCACGATGCCGAGGCTCTCGAGCCCCCGCCTGAGCTCGCCGTCGAGCCGGTCCCGGCGCTGGACCAGACCCTCCCGAGGGCTCCCCTCCGGGCTCCGGGAGGCCGTCGCCCCCGACGTCTCCCCCGGACCCCGGACCCCGGCCCCCGGCCCCCCAAACAGCTTCTCGATCTCGGCGCCCAGCCGTTCCAGCGCGGGGCCCACTTCGCGCGCGAACGCCTCGAACGGATCCGACTCCGCCGGCTCGCGGCCGTCGCGGGCGGCACCCTCGGGCGGGGCGGTCCGCGTGCCCCCCTCCTCGACGCGCTCGCCGCGCGCCAGCCGGCGGCGGATCGCGGCGTCCACGCGGCGCCGCTCGCGCACGATGCGCTCCAGCTCCGGCGGGAGCGTCGCCGTCGCCTGCGCGTGCGCGCACGCCTCGTCGAGCACGTCGATCGCCTTGTCGGGCTGCGCGCGGCCGGTCACGAACTTGTCGGTCAGGACGAGGGCGGCATGCAGGGCGTCGTCCTCGATCGCCACCGCGTGATGGTGCTCGAGCCGCGGCCGCCGCGCCTTCAGGATCTCCAGCGTCTGCTCGGCGCTCAGCTCGCCCACCAGCACCGGCTGGAAGCGCCGCTCCAGCGCGGGATCCCCCTTGATCCACCGGTCGTACTCGGCGGCCGTGGTCGCGCCGATCACGCGGATGTCCGCGCGCACCAGCGCCGGCTTCAGCATGTTGGCGGCGTCCATCGCGGCGCCCATCGCGGTGCCCTGCCCGATGAGGTTGTGCAGCTCGTCCACGAAGAGGATGACGTCCGGGTCCTCCGAGACCGCCTTCACCAGGCGGCGCAGGCGGTCCTCGTACTGCCCGCGGTACACCGTGCCGGCGAGCAGGGCGACGTGATCGAGGGCGATGATCTTGACGGAGCGCAGCGCCGCGGGCACGTCGCGCGCGACCACCCGCTGGGCGAGGCCCTCGACGATCGCCGTCTTGCCGACGCCCGCCTCCCCGACCAGGGCGGGGTTGTGCTTCGTCTGGCGCAGCAGGATGTCCACGACGCGGCTGACCTCGGCGTCGCGGCAGCGCACCGGCTCGAGGTCGCCGCGGCGCGCGGCCGCGGTGAGATCATAGCCGAGCCGCTCCAGCACGTCGTCGCCGGTCTCTGCCGTCCCGAACAGTCCTTCGGTCATGCTACACCCTACCTCCTACACCCCACACCCGGTTTCACGGAACGCTCCCCACCAGCATCCCCGAGTACCACGCGATGAGCGCGTCGCCGACGAGCAGCGTCACGACCGCCCCCACCGCGAGGAAGACGCCGAAGGGGATCGGGCTCCGGCGCTTGAACAGGACGAGCGGGAGGAAGACCAGCACCCCCGCGACCGACCCGAGGAACGCGGTGAGCAGCACGCCGCGCCAGCCGAGGAAGCTCCCGATCATCGCCATCATCTTGAGGTCGCCGGTGCCCAGGGTGGTCGGCTTCTCGCCGGCCTCCAGGACCTGCTGCAGCTCCTCGGCGTGGATCATCCCGCGCGCCAGCGCCCAGTCGCCTCCGGCCTTCACGACCCAGAGCAGCGCGAAGCCCGCGGCGGCGCCCACCAGCGATTCCAGGGGGCTGATCCCCCCCGGGACGAAGGAGAGCGCGAGGCCGGCGCCGAGGCCGCCGAGGCTGAACTCGTCGGGGATCAGGTAGTGACGCGCGTCGGTGAGCGCCATGCCGAGGAGGAGCGTCGTGAGCAGCGCGGCGCTCAGCGCATCCCACGACGCGCCCCACCAGACGACCGCGCCGGCCCAGACCAGCGCGACCGCCAGCTCGACCGCCGGATACTGCGCGCTGATCCGGGCGCCGCAGTGACGGCAGCGGGCCCGCAGCAGCGCGTACGAGAGCAGCGGGATGTTGTCGTACCACGCGATCGGTTTGCCGCAGCCGGGGCAGTGCGAGGCGGGACGGATGACCGACTCGTTCCGCGGCAGGCGCCAGACGCAGACGTTGAGGAAGCTCCCCAGCATCGCGCCCCAAATCCCGGCGAAGACCACCAGCACCGGCTCAGCGACGTCCACGCGTCACCTCGTAGAGCAGAATGGCCGCGGCGGTGGCCGCGTTGAGCGACTCCGCTCCCGGCTGCATCGGCACGCCGACCTGCCTCGCCGCGGCGGCGAGGACTTCCGGGCGCAGGCCCGCGCCCTCGTTTCCCACGACCAGCGCGAGCCGGTCCGGCCTCGCCTGGGCCGGCGGCTCGCCGCCCTGACACGCCGCCCAGATCGCCACGCCGTTGGCCTGTGCGAACGCCGCGAACTCCGCCCACCGCGCCTCGACGACCGGATGCCGGAAGGCCGCGCCCATCGCGGCCCGGAGCACCTTGTGTGCGCCGGGGTCGGCGGTGCCGTCGAGCGCCACGGTGGCCGCAGCGCCGAGCGCGTACGCCGTCCGGATCATCCCGCCGACGTTGCCCGGGTCCTGCACCGCGTCCAGCACCAGCAGCGTCGCGTGCGGCTCGAGCGCCAGGTCGGCCAGCGTCTTCGGCCGCCACTCCACCACCGCCAGCACGCCGCTCGGCGTCTCCGTGTCCGCCAGCTCGTTGAAGGCGCGCCGCGGCGCGCTCTCGACCGGCACGCCGCGCCGCGTCGCGGCCTGGAGCACCGACTCCAGCGCCCCCGTCGAGTCCTCCGCGATCAGGAGCGCCTTCACGTTCACGCCGCACTCGAGCGCGTCCATCACCAGACGGCGTCCTTCCGCCACCACGAACCCGCGGCGCTCCCGCGCCTTGCGGCGTTGAAGATCGCGGAGCAGCGTGTGCAGATTACCCGCCATGCAGATCGCCCTCACGATCGCGGGGTCCGATTCCGGCGGCGGCGCAGGAATCCAGGCCGACCTCAAGACCTTCCATCAGTTCGGCGTCTTCGGCACCAGCGTCGTCACCGCGGTCACCGCGCAGAACACGGTCGGCGTGCGCGGCTGGGAGGCGCTCAGCGTCCAACTGGTCATGCAGCAGATCGAAGCCGTCGCCGAAGACCTGCCGCCCCACGCGGTCAAGAGCGGCATGCTCGCGACGACCGAGCTGGTGGACGCGGTGGCCGACGCGATCACGCACCTCGACCTGCCCAACTATGTCCTCGACCCCGTGATGATCGCCACCTCGGGCGACCGCCTCCTGGTGCGCGAGGCGGAGCGCAGCATCGCGTCGCGCCTCGTCCCGCTCGCCACGCTGGTCACGCCCAACCTCGACGAGGCGCGGATCCTGACCGGAGACGAGGTCGGGACGGTCGAGCAGATGGAGCGCGCGGCCAGCGCGCTGGTGAAGATGGGGGCCGCGGCGGCGCTCGTGAAGGGCGGGCATCTGGAGCTGGGGGCGAGCGACGTGGTAGACGTGCTGGCGACCGGCGCCGGCGTCACGCGGTTCTCGCATCCCCGGCTGGCGACCACCTCGACCCACGGGACCGGCTGTACGCTCTCGGCCGCCGTCGCGGCCGGCCTCGCCCTCGGCCGCCCGCTCGAGCGGGCCGTGTCCGACGCGCTCGACTTCGTGCATCGCGCGATGGCCGCCGCCCCGGGGCTGGGCAAGGGCCACGGCCCCCTGAACCACTTCGTGGCGGCGGCTTCTACAGGTTCCTGACGATCCCCCGGACCAGGCGGGCCAGGTCGCCCTTCACCCGGTTCGCCGTCTCCAGCACCTCGGCGTGCGACAGCGTCGGTGCGCCGAGGCCGGCGGCGAGGTTCGTGATCGTGGAGATGCCGAGGCAGCGCATGCCACGCGCCCGCGCCACGATCACCTCGGGCACGGTGCTCATCCCCACGGCGTCGGCGCCGACCCGTTTCAGCATCTCGATCTCCGCCTTGGTCTCGTAGGCGGGCCCCAGCGTGGCCGCGTACGTCCCCTCCTCGAGCGGGATCCGCTCCTCGGCGGCGACGCGGCGCGCCACCGTGCGCAGCTCCGCGTCGTAGGGGTCCGACATGTCCGGGAAGCGCTCCTCGCCCTCGAGCAGGGGCCCGGAGAGCGGGAAGCGGCCGGTGGTGTTGATGTGGTCGGCGATCAGCATCAGGGAGCCGGGGCGGAAGGTGCGGCGGATCCCGCCGGCGGCGTTGGTCACGACGAGGGTCCGGACGCCCAGCGTCGCGAAGACCCGCACCGGCAGCGCCACCACGGCGTCCGGATGACCCTCGTACATGTGGAAGCGGCCGCTCTGCGCGATCACGCCGCGCCCCTCGAGCGTCCCCGCGATCAGCTCGCCGGCGTGGCCCTGGACCGTGGGCTGCGGGAAGCCCGGGATCGTCGCGTAGGGCAGGCGGACCGCGTCCGCGATCTCATCGCCCAGGAATCCCAGCCCCGAGCCGAGGACGATCGCGACCTCCGGCTTCCGCTTGCCGATCGCCTTCCGGACGGCGTCCGCCGCGTCCCGGATCATGTCCGCCACGCTCCCGCCTCCTCCGTCAGTCCCGCAGCAACGCCAGCTCCGCCTTCGCCTGCTCCACCATCTTGGTCCGCTCCGGGTACGGCTGGAAGGCGCTCTCGAAGCCGTACAGGATCATCCGCTCGATCTCCTCGCGGGAGAACCCGAGCCTGGTGTGCGCGAGCCAGTACTCGTCGGTCACCGTGGTGGCGCTCATCAGCCGGTTGTCGGTGTTGAGGCACACGACGATCCCGAGGTCGAAGTAGCGCCGCACGGGATGCCGCTCGATGGACGCCACGGCATGGGTCTGCACGTTGCAGGTGACGCACACTTCCAGCGGCACGCGGCGGTCGTTGACGTAGCGCTCGAGGTCGGCGTCCTCGAACAGCCGGGTGCCGTGCCCGATGCGGTCCGCGTGGCAGTAGTGCAGCGCCTGCGCGATGGACTCGGGACCGTAGGCCTCGCCGGCGTGGATCGTCGCGGCGACGTTGGCGTTGACGACGGTGTAGAACGCCTCGCGGTGCTTCTTGGCGGGGTAGTTGTACTCCGCGCCCGCCAGATCGAACGCCACCACGCCCTTCCCCTTGAATGCGACCGTGAGGTTGGCGAGGTCCATCGAGGTCGCGGGGCTCATGTTCCGGATGCCGCAGATGATGAGCCCGGTCCGCACGCCGAAGTCCTTCTCCGCGCGGTGCATGCCCCTGAGCGGCGCCTCCACCGCCTCGGTGAGCGGCATCCCCTTCTTCGTGCAGAGGATCGGCGAGTACCGGATCTCCATGTAGCGCACGCCGTCGGCGGCGCCGTCCTGCACCAGCTCGTAGGTGACGCGCTCGAGCGCCTCGGGCGTCTGGAGGACGGAGAGCGTGACCTCGAAGCGGGCCAGATAGTCCATCAGGTTCCGCCCGTCCTCGACGTGGAGATAGTGCGTCAGCTCGGCGAGGTCGGTCGTCGGTAGCTTGACCTTCTGCTCCCGCGCCAGCTCGGTCAGCGTGCCGGGACGCAGGCTGCCGTCCAGGTGGACGTGCAGCTCGGGCTTCGGCATCCGCCGGATCAGGTCCTTCGTGAGCGCGGGAGCGCGCGGCGTCCTGGTCGTCATGGCGACCTCCCGGCGTCCACGCGCACGTCGTCCGGCGGCCGGACCGGCTGCGGCAGTCCCCGCAGATACTCGACCAGGGCGTCGAGGTCCACGACGCCGGTGTTCTCCGCCGGCACGCGCAGCATCGCGAAGCCGCTGCCGCCCGCGGCCATGAAGTCCGGCACGGCGAGCGTGTAGGTCGCGGTGTCGAGGAGGGCGCGGCCGTCCGCGAGCGTCACGGCCGTCACCCGCTGACCCATCGGGTTCGCGGCCGCCACCCGCACCGTGATGCCGGAGACATGCGCCCGCGCGTCGGCCATGCCTACGGCGTGCTCCAGGGCCGCCTTGAGCACCGCTCCCGTCACCCGGAGCCGCACGACGAAGTTCTGGAACGGCACCACCTCGAAGAGCTGGCCCCAGTTCACCGCGCCGGCGGGGAGATCGGCCCGGATCCCGCCGTTGTTCACGATCGCGACGTCGGCGTGGGCCGCCGCCCGGTACGCGTCGGCGATCAGGTTGCCGAGCGCGTATTGGTCGCCCCGCCGCTCCAGCGGCGCGGCCAGGGTCGCCACGACCCGCCGGGTCAGGGGCTCCGTGCGCTGCAGGTACCCGTCCACGACGCGGGCGACCGCCGTGTCGGCGCTCTCGCGGTCCGCATACACCGTCTCGACGCGGATGCGCACCACCCTCGTCCCGGCGCTGTCCACGAAGTCCACGATCCCCAGGGCGGTGGTGCTGGAGCGCGCCTGCACGATCGGGATGCCGTTCACCGTCGTCTGGATGAGCGAATGCGTGTGCCCGCTCACGATCAGGTCGGGCCGCTCCGTCAGGGCCCGAGCCAGGTCCACCACTTCGCCCTGGCAGGTCCCGCCCCGGTCGCAGAACGCGCCCTCATGGGCCACCACGATCACGAAGTCGGGGTGCTCCAGCCGCGCGGCCGCGATGGCGGCGTCGAGCCGCGCGGGGCCGCTGTCGAACCGAAGTCCGGCGACGATGGTGGGGCGCGTGGTCGTCGGCGTCGTCACCGTCGTGTACCCCACGAGCGCGATCCGGTACCGGCCCGCGGTCACCATCCGCCACGGTACGACCCACGGCGGCACGGCGTCGGTCTCCTGCGCGCGGATGTTGGACGAGAGCCACGCGAAGTGGGCCTGGCGAATCCGCGCCTGCAGCGTGTCGAGGCCCCAGTCGAACTCGTGGTTCCCGATCGCTGAGGCGGCGTAGCCCATCGCGTTGAACGCCTCGACCGTGGCACGGCCGTACGACAGGTTGGACACGGGCGTGCCCTGCATCACGTCGCCGGCGTCGAGCCGGATCGCGGTGCATCCGCACTCGCGCGTGAGGCGAGTCATCATCCCCGCCACGGCGGCGACCCCGCCAACGGGGCGATGGTTGCTCCACGGCTGCACGGCGGCCTGAAGCGCGCCGTGAACGTCGTTGGTCGTGAGAACGCGGAGGAGAATCGAGTCGCCGGCCGGGCGCGCTTGCGCCGCGAAGACCATGGCGCCCGCGACGAGCGTTGAGAGGAGAGCCATGAGGAAATGTAAGGGCCTCGGCGGGGGTTGCAATGCCGCCGCACACGGGTTGCCTCGCGCCCGAGGCAAGGTGATACTCCGCGCCATGGCCGCGCCCGAGGCGCACGTCCTCGTCGTGGACGACGAGCGGGACATCACCGCGCTCGTCGCGTACCATCTCGCCAAGGCCGGCTACCGCGTCAGCACCGCCGGCACCGGCGTCGCCGCCCTCGAGGCCGTCGCCTCGGAGCCTCCCGACTTGATCGTCCTCGACCTGATGCTGCCGGGTCGCAGCGGGTACGACGTGCTCACCGAGGTCCGGCGCCGCGAGGAGACCCGGGAGATCGGCGTCATCGTGCTCACGGCGCGGCGCGACGAGACCGACCGCATCAAGGGCCTCGCGGGCGGCGCGGACGACTACCTGACCAAACCCTTCAGCCCGGAGGAGCTCGTGCTGCGGGTGGCCGCCGTCCTGCGGCGGCTACGCGCCCCGGCCGCCGGCGGAGGTCCCGTGCTCCGCGCCGGGCCGATCACGATCGATCGGGGGGCGCACGCCGTCAAAGTGGACGACGCCCCGGTGGACCTCACGCCGATCGAGTATCGCCTGCTGCTGCTGCTGGCGGAGCGGCGCGGCCGGGTCCAAAGCCGCCCGCAGCTCCTCGAGTCCGTCTGGGAATCGCAGCCCGACATCCAGACGCGCACCGTAGACATGCACGTGCAGCGCCTGCGCTCCAAGCTCGGAGCCGCCGGCGGCGCCATCGAGACGGTGCGCGGCTTCGGGTACCGGTTCCGCGGCGACCAGCCGCGCGGCCGCGCCAAGTGAAGCTCTCCCGCAAGCTGTTCGCCTCCTACGTGGTGCTGGTCGCGGCGAGCACCGTCACGCTCGTCGTCGCCGCCGACCATTCGCTGCGCTCGCGGCTGCTCAATGAGGCCGCGATCGAGGTCACCCGCGAGACCGCCTTCCTGGTCCACGCGGTCGAGGGGCGCCGCGGCGCCGCCCTGGACGCGCTGGTCTACCAGATCGGGCATCAGACCGGCCGGCGGATCACCGTCATCGACACGACGGGCACGGTCATCGCGGACTCCGACTTTCCGCACGACCAGCTGGCCAGTCTCGAGAATCATGCGACCCGCCCCGAGTTCCATGCGGCGCTGCACGGAGCGACGGGCACCGACCTGAGGCACAGCGTTTCCACGGGGCGGTGGGAGCTCAAGGTCGCGATGCCGATCGCGGGCGGCGCGGCCCGCGTCTCGACCCCGCTGCCACAGGTGGACGCCGTCGTCGCGGACGCGCAGGGTGCTGTCCTGCTGGGCGGCCTGCTCGCCCTCGCCGTCGGCGCCGTGCTGGCGTTCGGGTTCGCGCGGTCGGTCGCGCGACCGCTGCTCCGGCTGCGGGATGCCGCTCAGGCCTTCGCCCACGGGAACGCGTCCACGATCGACGCGCGAGGGCGCGACGAGGTCGGCGACCTGGCGCGCGCCCTCCGGACCCTGCAGGAGAACCTCTCCCGGCGCATGGCAGACCTGGAGCGGGAACGCGCCGAAATGACCGCGCTGATCTCCTCCATGGTGGAAGGCGTCATCGCCCTCGACGCGACCGGCGCCGTCACCGCGCTCAATCCGGCGGCGCGCGATCTCCTCAAGCTGGGCCCGGACGCGGCCGCTCCAGCCGCCCTCGAACTGTTCCGGCAGCGCCCGGCGCGCGAGCTCGTGGAGAAGAGCCTCGCCGGCGGCGCCAGCGCGGGCCTCGAGATCGAGCTCGACGACCGGACGGTCCTGCTCTCGGGCGACCCGCTCCCCACCGGCGGCGCGGTGCTGGTGCTCCACGACATCACGGGCTTGAAGCGCCTGGAGAACGTGCGCCGCGACTTCGTCGCGAATGTCTCGCACGAGCTCAAGACACCGCTCACCGTCATCCGTGGCTACGCCGAGACACTCTTGGCCGAGGAGACGCCGCCCGAGATCCGGAAGAGCTTCGTCGAGAAGGTCCTCGCCAACGCGCACCGCATGCAGCAGCTGGTGGATGACCTGCTCGACCTCTCCCGCATCGAATCCGGGGCGTGGACGCCGCGGCTCGAGTACCTCGCGCTGTCGCCCCTGATCCAGGAGGTCTGGACCACCCTCAAGCCGCGCGCTGACGCCCAGCGGCTCACGTTCCAGGCCGAGATCGCGCCCAACGCCGCCGCCGTGCACGCCGACGGGCCGGGCGCGCGCCAGATTCTCCTCAACATCCTGGACAACTGCGTGCGGTACACGCCTGCGGGGGGGCGAATCGCCGTGCGCTCCCGCCGCTCGGCGGAGGGGGTCACCGTCGAGATCAGCGACACCGGCGTAGGCATCCCCAGCGAGCACCTGCCGCGCATTTTCGAGCGGTTCTACCGGGTGGACGCGGCGCGCTCCCGAGAGCTCGGCGGCACCGGCCTCGGTCTCGCGATCGTCAAGCACCTCGTCGAGGCGCACGGCGGGCGCGTCACGGCCGAGAGCGCACTAAGCGCCGGCACGACCATCAGCGTCGTCTTTCCCGAAACCGCGATCCCCTAAGCTCCGCGCCGGCCGACCGTTACCCAGGCGTGACCCGAGCGTCGCCGCTGCTTGACGGGACGGCGCGATCCTCCCTCCGTGCGCATCGCGCTCGTCACCGACACCTACACGCCACAAGTCAACGGCGTCACCACGATCGTCCGTCGCGTCGTGGAGGTACTCGGCCGGGCGCGACAGGACGTCGTCGTGGTCGCGCCGGAGTACCCCGTCTCGCAGCCGGGGACGGCGGATGTCGAGTTGCGCGTACCCTCTGTGGCCTTTCCTCTCTATCCGGCCCTACGCCTCTCGCTCCCCCAGCCACGCCGCGTCGCGCTCTTCCTGGACGCCTTCCGCCCCGACCTCGTCCACGTGATGACCGAGGGCCCGGTGGGGCTCATCGGGCGCCAGTACGCGCTGCGGCGCGGCCTGCCCCTCGTGACCTCGTACCACACCGACTTTCCTCAGCACAGCCGCTACTACGGCCTTGGCACGCTGGAGGCCGCGATCTGGCACTGGCTGATCTGGTTTCACCGCCCGGCCGGCCTCACCCACACGCCGGGCGCGTTCGTGAAGGCGGAGCTGGAGCGGCGGGGGCTCACGCGGGTGCGTGTCTGGGGGCGCACGGCGGACACGGCGCAGTTCGACCACCGCAAGCGAGACGTGGCGCTGCGGCGGCGGCTCGGGGTGCCCGACGCGGCGGCGCTGGTGCTGCACGTAGGCAGGATCGCGAAGGAGAAGAACATCGCAGTGCTCGCCGAGGCGTGGACGCGTGCCCGCGCCGAGCTCGGCGGCCGCGCGGTATTCCTGTTCGCGGGCGACGGCCCGCTCGCCCGACGCTGTGCCCGCGAGATGCCGTGGGCCATCCAGCTCGGCTTCATGGACGTTTCCACGCTCGCCGTGCTCTACGCGAGCGCCGACCTCTGCGTCCTTCCTTCGCGCACCGAGACCTGCGGCCTCGTGGCGGTCGAGGCGATGGCGTCGGGGCTCCCGGTGATCGCCGCCGACGCAGGTGGGTTCCGCGAGAGCGTTACGACGTGGACGAACGGGTTCCTGATCCCGCCTGACGATGCGCGGGGCTTCGCGTCGGCCATCGCGCAGCTCGTCCTCGATCCCGATCTGCGTCAGCGGATGGGCGCCGAGGCGCGGCTGGCGGCCGTGATGGGCGACCGCGACGAGGAGGACGAGCGGCTCATCGCCGACTACGCCGAAGTCGTCGGACCGCATACAGGGGAGGTACGATGGCGCGCTGCGTAGTACTGCTCGTGGACGGGCTGCAGCCGGACGCGATCCGGCCGGCAGTCGCCCCGTCGCTCTCGAGACTGTCCGCGGACTATAGCCACGCGCCATACGCCCTCACCGTCCGCCCGAGCGCGACCGTGCCGGCGCTGCTGTCGCTCACGACGGGGGTCGGTCCGGCCACGCACCAGCTGACGGAACCCGGCCTCACGGCGCTGCGCCGTCTCGGCAAGCTCCGTCCGATTCCGAAGGAGCTCGCGGCGCGCCAGCTGCCCACGGTGGTCGTGGCCGGCGCGGTGAAGGCCACCGAGGTGCCGATCGCCCGCGTCCTCAGCACGTTCGCCGGCGTCACCCGGTTCGTCTCCAGCGCGGGCCCGGCTCGGCACGTCGCCGCGGCGGCGCACGGCCGGCTCCGGTTCGTCCCCGACGGCCTGGTCTTCGTCTACGTGAACGACTGCGATCGCGCCGGCCACGCGCACGGCTGGATGTCGCGCCCCTATCTCGAAGCGGTGCGGGAGATCGACGTGGCCGTCGGCATCCTCCGCGCCTGCGCCGCGGATTCGCTCTTCTGCGTGCTCGCCGACCACGGCGGGGGCGGCGTCGCGCCGACCGACCACGATGCCCCGCACCCCGTCAACGATCGCATTCCGCTCGTGCTCGCCGGCCCGCGCGTGCGGCGCAGGCACGTGATGCAGCAACCGGTGTCCATCCTCGACGTCCCCCCGACCCTGCTCTGGTGGCTGGGGCTCGAGATCCCTGGCGAGTACGAGGGCCGGCTCCTCCGCGACGCCTTCCTGGCGGGCGAAGCCGCGCGAGCGGTGGCCTGATGCGCTGGATCACGCATCTGGGCGGCGCGCCGTCCACGATCGGGATCCCCGCCGCGCTGTGGCTGGCTGGCGGACACGTGGCGGCGGCCGGGCGCACGGCCCTCGTCGCCAACGCCATGTCCCACGTGGCCGTGCAGATCCTCAAGCGCACGGTGGCGCGCGCCCGTCCGTGCGACGCGAACGGAGTGCCGCTGGCCGAGATCGCCATCCCCGATCCCTTCTCGTTCCCTTCGGGGCACAGCGCAGCCGCAACCGCCGTGGCGGCGTCCCTCTCCTTCGCGCACCCCTGGCTGGCCCCGCTGGCACTGCCGCTCGCGGGCGCGATCTGCCTCTCGCGCGTCCGGCTCCACGTCCATCACCGCACCGATGTCCTTGCGGGCGCTGCACTTGGCCTCGCGGGCGCCCTCGCAGCACGGAGCCTTCTCAGCTAGCCGGAAGAGTGGTCGCCCCGGTCCCCCTTGGCAGTTACACACTCGTTACGTGCCGGGCACCTCAGCGTGACGCGGGAGCGCTTTCTTAGCCGCGCTGTCGAAGCGACGATCCGTCGTCCCCAAGTCACCACAAAGCCTCAAGGAGCAAGTCATGGCGCAACTGCTACGTCGGACGCTCGCGGCCACGCTCGTGACCGCGGCGGTCGCCGCCGCACCCGTGGTCGCGCAGAACGCGCCCACGCCACCCCAGGTCACCGTCGGCGGCGTGGTGTACGCCCAGTATGCCGCGCAGCTGGACTCGGCGCCCCCGGGCGCGAACAGCAACAGCAACTTCGACGTCAAGCGCGCCTACATCAACGTGATCGGCCGCTTCGGCGGCGGCATCATGACGCGCGTGACGGGCGACATCTACCAGAACGCGGACGGCTCGCGCACCTATCGCGCGAAATACGCTTTCGTCAACTGGACGCCCGCCGGGAGCGCGCTGACCTACCGGATCGGCCTCATCACGACGCCGTGGATCGACTGGGAAGAGTCGCTGTGGGATTACCGCATGCAGGGGCCCGTGGCGGTGGATCGCAACAGCTACATGTCGTCCGCCGACTACGGCGCCGGCGTTGACGGCAACATCAACAGCGAGATGGTGGATTTCCAGGCGTCCGTCTTCAACGGGAACAACTACAGCGGCGCGCCAACCGACCAGCACAAGGCCTACGCCGGCAGGGTCTCCTTCCGCGTGCTCGGCACCGACGACGCCAGCCGCGTGGGCGGCCTGCGCCTGACGGCATACGCGCAAGGTGGCGCGCCCACCAGCGGCGGCGAGCGCAATCGGTACATCGGCATGGTGTCGTTCCGGTCCAAGGTGCTGACGCTGGCAGGCGAGTATGTGTCGACGGTCGACAGCACCACGGGGTACGCCGCCGCAACGGCCAAGCCGGAAGTGAAGGGTTCCATTCTCAGCGCGTACGGCGTGCTGCATATCCCCGACTCCCCGCTGGGGATCATCGCGCGGCTGGACATCGTGGACCCGAACACCGCCAACAGCACCGTGGCCAACAGCAACGACAAGCGCACGACGGCCATCGTGGGCGCCTCGTACCAGCTCACGCCGAACCTTCGCCTGCTCCTGGACCTCGACAACACGTCGCTCCAGGGAAGCGTGACCGGCTCGACGACGGCGCCCCGGAACCTGCAGCAAGTGGCGTTCCAGACCCAGTTCACCTTCTGACCCGAGCATACTGATGACCAAGGCACTGGCATATCTCTTCGCGGCAGCGGCCGCGACGACGTTCCTCGCAAACGGCGCGGCGGCGCAGGAGACCATGCGCCTCACCGGCGCCGGCGCCACATTCCCCTATCCCATCTACTCGAAGTGGATGTCGGAGTACCACAACCTGCATCCCAACATCGAGATCAACTACCAGTCGATCGGCTCGGGCGGCGGCATCCGGCAGTTCACCGACCACACCGTGGACTTCGGCGCCAGCGACGGGCCGATGACGGACTCGCAGGTCGCGGCCGTGCAGGGAAACGTGTATCACATCCCGACGGTCCTCGGCGCGGACGTGCCCACCTACAACATTCCGGGAGTGACCGCGAAGCTCCGCTTCACGCCTGAGGTGTTGGCGGGTATCTTCCTCGGCCAAATCACCAAATGGAACGACAGCCGGATCACGGCGATCAATCCGGGCGTGGACCTGCCCGACCAGGACATCGTCGTGGCGCACCGCTCCGACGGGTCCGGCACGACGTACATCTGGACCGACTATCTGTCCAAGGTCAGCCCTGAGTGGGCCCAGCGGGTGGGCAAGGCCACCTCGGTGAACTGGCCGGTCGGCCTCGGTGGCAAGGGGAACGAGGGCGTCGCGAACATCGTCAAGCAGACCCCTGGAGCGTTGGGTTACGTGGAGCTGATCTATGCAGTACAGAACGGCATCAACTACGGGCTGGTGCAGAACAAGTCCGGCAACTACATCAACGCATCGCTCGAGACCGCGACGCTGGCCGCGGCCGGTGCGGTGGCGGCACTCGAGCGGAACACCGACTTCCGGATCTCGATCACCAACCCCGACGGGGCCCAGGCGTACCCGATCTCGTCGTTTACCTGGCTGCTCCTGCCCAAGCAGATGACCGACGCGACCAAAGCGCGGACGCTCCTGGAGTTCGTCTGGTGGGCAACCCACCAGGGCCAGCAGTATAACGAGGCGCTCGCCTACGCGCGGTTGCCAGCGCGCGTCGTGCAACTGGAGGAGGAGCGCCTGAAGAGCATCACTGTGGACGGCAATCCGGTGCTTCCCCGCAACTACCGCGGGCGCTAGGCCGTTGACTGACATATCCGCCACCGTTCTGGAGCCGGAGATCGCTCCACGATCCACGGCTGAGGAACGGTGGCGGGCGCTGAGGACGGTGAGCCGGGGCGACGTCGTCTTTCGCGCCGTGCTCACCGTCCTCGCGCTTCTCCTCCCGTTGTTGCTGGTGCTGATCGCCTTCGAGCTGGTGTCGGAGGCCATGCCGGCGGTGCACAAGTTCGGCCTGTCGTTCCTCACCACCAGCGTGTGGGACCCGGTGCGCGGCCAGTTCGGCGCTCTGCCCCTGATCTTCGGCACGCTCTACTCCTCCCTGGTCGCCCTGGTCATCGCCGTGCCGTTGGCCCTGGGGTGTGCCATCTTCCTGACCGAGTTCGCGCCGCGCTGGCTGCGCATGCCGGTGGCGACGCTCATCGAGCTGCTGGCCGCCGTGCCGAGCGTGATCTATGGCCTGTGGGGCATGTTTGTCCTGATCCCCCTGCTCCGCGATCACCTCTGGCCCGTCGTGCGGCCGGTGCTCGGGCATCTGCCGATCTTCGGCGGCGTCTTCTACGGCCCGTCGGTGCTCGCGGCGGGGGTGATCCTGTCCGTGATGATCCTGCCGTACATCGCCGCCGTCTCGCGCGAAGTCCTTCTTGCGGTGCCTCCGTCCCAGCGGGAGGCGGGGCTCGCCCTGGGAGCGACCCGCTGGGAAACGGTCTGGCGCGTGGTACTGCCGTATGGGCGGGCCGGCATCATGGGCGCGGTGATTCTCGGGCTGGGCCGCGCTCTCGGCGAGACGATGGCGGTGACGATGGTGATCGGGAACCGCCACGAAGTGTCGGCCTCGCTGCTCCAGCCGGGCTACACCATCGCCGCGGCGATCGCCAACGAGTTCTCCGAGGCCGTGTCGGACATGCACCTCTCGTCGCTCTTCCTCATCGGGGCGGTGCTGTTCCTCATCACCGTCATCGTCAACGCCCTGGCGCGCGTGCTGGTCTGGCGCGTGGCCCGCGGCTCGGCGGTGGGCAGCACGGCCATCTGATGCGCGGACGTCTGGCCCGCCGCCTGATCGGCTCCACCATGACGGGCGCGACATACGGGGCCGCCGCGCTGGCGGTCCTTCCGCTGGCCGCCATCTTCGTCATGCTGCTGGTCAAGGGCGCCGGATCCATCGACCTGAATTTCTTCATCAAGTCGGCGGTGCCGGTCGGGGAGCCCGGCGGCGGCTTCGCCCACGCCATCGTGGGCACGTTGATCATCGTCGGGTTGGCGTGCGTGATCGGCGTGCCGATCGGCGTGGCCACGGGTATCTTCCTGGCCGAGTTCGGCGGCGGGCGGTTCGGCTTCGTGGTCCGGTTCGTCGCCGACGTCCTGAACGGCGTCCCGTCCATCGTCATCGGGATCTTCGCGTGGACCTGGCTGGTGAAGCCGATGGGCCACTTTTCGGCGCTCGCGGGCGGGTTCGCGCTCGGCATGATCCTGGTGCCGATCGTGGCGCGGACCACCGAGGAGATGGTGCGCCTGGTGCCCAACTCGCTGCGCGAGGCGGCCCTCGCGCTCGGCTACCAGCGGTGGCGCGCAACTCTCCAGGTGGTGGTGCGCAGCGCCGCCGCCGGGATCGTGACCGGCTGCCTCGTGGCAGTGGCCCGCGTCGCGGGAGAGACGGCGCCGCTCCTGTTCACCGCCCTCGGCAACCAGTTCTTCTCCACGCGGCTCATGGGGCCGATGGCCGCGCTCCCGCTCCAGATCTACGTATATGCCTGGGGGCCTTACGACGACTGGCACCGGCAGGCGTGGGCCGGGGCCCTGGTGCTGATCGTGCTCATCCTGGCCTTGAGCCTCATCGCCCGCGCGGTAGTGCGTGCCAAGCGTCAGCACGCCTGAGCGGGTGCGGCGCTCTCCGCCCGTGACGACCCCGCCCGCAACGACGCCCCCCGTCCAGACCGTTCCGCCAGCCGAGGCGGCGCCCGCGACGGTGCCGCGCCTCGCCACGGACGCGCTCACCGCCTGGTATGGGGGTGCATCCGGCGTGCGCGACGTGACGCTCGCCTGCCGCGAGAACACCGTCACGGCCCTGATCGGACCCTCCGGCTGCGGCAAGTCCACGCTGCTTCGCTCCTTGAACCGGATGCATGAGCTGGTGCCGGGCACGCGTGTCACCGGACGGGTCCTGCTCGACGGCTACGACATCTACGACCCGGCGATCAACCCGGTCCAGGTGCGGCGGCGCATCGGCATGGTCTTCCAGCGCCCGACACCGTTTCCCACCATGACGATCGCGGAGAACGTCGCCGCCGGCCTGGCGGTGGGACCGTCTATCGCGCGCGCCGACCGGGACCGCGTGATCGAGCACGCGCTGCGGCGCGCCGCGCTGTGGGACGAAGTGAAGGACCGGCTGCACGATTCGCCGATGAACCTCTCGGGTGGCCAGCAACAGCGGCTGTGTGTCGCCCGCACCGTGGCGCCCGAGCCCGAGGTGATCCTGCTCGACGAGCCGACCGCCTCGCTCGACCCGGCCGGGACCGCCCACATCGAAGAGCTCGTCCAGGAGCTGAAGCGCGAGTTCACCGTCGTCATCGTCACGCACAACCTCCAGCAGGCCGGGCGGGTGTCCGACGTGACCGCGTTCTTCTATCTCGGCGAGCTGATCGAAGTCGGGCCGACGAGCAGGATGTTTACGGCCCCCGAGAAGCCCCAGACCGAGGCGTACATCACCGGACGGTTCGGATGACCGCGGCGCCCAAGGTCCGCATCACGCCGGGCGGCACGGTCCGTCTCATCGGCACGCTGGCTGCGAAGGACTTTTCCTTCTGGTATGGCGCGACGCAGGCGCTGTTCGATATCAGCATCGAGGCGAAGCCCAACGCCGTGACCGCCCTGATCGGCCCGTCGGGGTGCGGGAAATCCACGTTCCTTCGCTCGATCAACCGGCTCCAGGAGCTGCTGCCGCACACGCAGCACCGGGGTGACATCGCGTTCGACGGCGAATCGGTGTTCGGTTCATCGGTGGATCCGGTGGACCTGCGCCGCCGGATCGGCATGGTGTTCCAGCGCCCCAATCCGTTCCCCAAGACCATCTTCGACAACGTGGCCTACGGGCCACGGGTCACGGGGGCCGTCGCCGAGCGCAACATGCCGGAGCGGGTGGAGCGGTCGCTGCGCAACGCCGCGCTGTGGGACGAGGTCAAGGATCGGCTCGACGGCTTCGGCACGTCGCTCTCGGGCGGCCAGCAGCAGCGGCTGTGCATCGCCCGCGCGCTGGCCAACGAGCCCGAGGTGCTGCTGATGGACGAGCCGTGCTCGGCGCTGGACCCGATCGCCACGCAGAAGATCGAGGAGCTGATCGTGGAGCTGAAGGCCAGCTACACGATCGTCATCGTCACACACAACATGCAGCAGGCTGCGCGCGTCTCGGACTACACCGGCTTCTTCTTCCTCGGCCATCTGGTGGAGTTCGGGACGACACAGCAGATCTTCACGAACCCGCGCGACGAGCGCACCGACGCGTACATCACCGGGAGATTCGGATGAGCACTCCGCTGGAGCCGCAGCGCCATTTCCACGAGGAGCTGTCGCAGCTCAAGCAGCGCCTCATGGCCATGTCAGCGGAGGCAGAGGAAGCCGTCGGCAACGCAGTCGCCGCACTGCTGACACGCGACCGCGCCAAGGCGCAGGACGTGATCCGGAGCGACAAGACGATCAACACGCTCGAGAGCAGCATCGAAGAGCAGGCATTCCAGCTGATCGCCCTGCACCAGCCGATGGCCAAGGACCTGCGGCTCATCTTCGCCGCCATCCGGATCGTCGGCGACCTCGAGCGTGTGGGCGATCACGCGGTCAACATCGCCCAATCGGCCGACCGGCTCACCACCTACCCTCACATCGTGCCCGAGCCGGAGATCGTCGAGATGGCCCGGCTCTCCCGCAAGATGCTCTCGGACGCGCTCAGCGCGTTCGTGCGAGGCGATGCCCCCCTGGCCCGGGAGGTCTGCAAGCGGGACGACGCGGTGGATTCGCTGAACGATTCCGTGTTCCGCATCCTCCTGACGCATATGATGGAGGATCAACGAGTTATCGGGCCCGGGATGGAGCTGCTGCTGGTCTCCCGGAACCTCGAGCGGGTGGCCGACCTCGCGACGAACGTCGCCGAGGACGTAGTATTCCTGGCGGAAGGCAAGACCATCAAGCACCACGCCGAGGACGAGCGCCCCGTGCCGGACGGGACCGCGTGAAGGACGCATGGGCATCCACGACTCCCACAGCTACCCCGGCCGCCTCATCGTCGTCGAGGGCATCGACGGCTCCGGGAAGTCCACCCAGCTCTCGCTCCTCCAGACGTACCTGGTCTCGGAGGGTTACGACGTCTCGTTCACGGAGTGGAATTCCAGTCCGATCGTAAAGGACACGACGAAACGGGGGAAGAAGAAGAACCTCTTTTCGCCGACCACCTTCTCGCTGATCCACGCGACCGATTTCGCCGACCGGCACGAACGCTCGATCCTGCCGCCGCTCCAGGCCGGTCTGATCGTGCTGGCCGACCGGTACGCCTACACCGCCTTCGCGCGCGACGCCGCCCGCGGCTGCGACCAAGCGTGGATCCGGAACATGTACGACTTTGCCACCCGGCCGGACCTGTCACTCTACTTCAGGGTGGACATCGACACGGCCGTGGCGCGGATCACCGGCGGCCGGATCTCGCTCAAGTTCCACGAGGCGGGGATGGACCTCGGGCTGTCGCCGGACCCCATCACGTCGTTCCGCATCTTCCAGACCCGCGTGCTCGAGGAGTATGACCACGTGGCCGAGGAGTTCGGATTGACGGTGCTCGACGGCGCCCGCTCCGTGGTCGAGCAGCAGCGCGAGATGCGCAAGCTGGTCAAGCCGATCCTCAAGGGCCTGCGCCGCACGCACGCGGAGCGGCCGAGCTCGGGAACGGCGCGGCTGGCTGCCGCGAGGATCGCGTGATGGATACCCGCTTCTACGGCGCGGGGCTGGCCAAGCTGGACGTGGGCGCCGAGCTGCCGGGCAACCTGATCGTCATCGAGGGAGCGGACGGCGTCGGACGCTCCACCCACATCGAGTTGCTCCAGGGGTGGCTCGAGGGGCAGGGTTTCGCCGTCGCCTCGACCGGGCTGGTCCGCTCGGCGCTCACGCGTCGCGGCATCGAGCTGGCCAAGGAAGGCCATTCCTTCGACCGCACGACGATGTCCCTCTTCTACGCCACCGACCTCGCCGACCGGCTGGAGCACGAGATCATCCCCGCCCTGCGCAGCGGGTTCGTCGTCCTGGCCGACCGCTACATCTACACCACCATTGCGCGCGGCTCGGTGCGGGGGCTGGATCGCGAATGGCTCGCCAGGCTCTACGGCTTCGCCCTGGTGCCGCGGCGCGTGTTCTTCCTCCGGCTCGATCCCGACGAACTGATCCGGCGCACGCTGCGCCGCGGTGGCGAGCTGGATTACTGGGAGTCCGGGCGCGACATCGGCCTCGCTCCCGACCTCTACACGTCGTTCCGCAAGTACCAGACGCTGATCCTGGGGGAGTTCGATCAGATGGCCGAGCAGTACGGCTACACGACGATCGACGCCTCGCGCACGGTCGAAGAAGTGCAGGCCGAGCTGCGCCGCGAGGTCGCCAATCTGCTCGACCCGTCGCTGTTGACGCCCGCGACCGATGTCGCCGACGACTGAGCGCTTCGCCGCCATAGACGTCGGCTCCAACTCGATTCGCTGTCTGATCGCCGAGCGCGGCGAGGACGGCCACCTCCAGGTCATCGACGACCTCAAAGACCAACCCCGCCTGGCGCGGGGTCTCTCGTCTACCGGGCTGCTGGCGCCCAAGTCGGTCGAGCGCGCGCTCGAGTCGCTCGGCCGCATGGTGCAGGCCGCGGAGCGGCGGGGCGCCTCCCGGGTGGCGCTGGTCGCGACCTCCGCCGTGCGCGATGCCGCCAACGGGCGCGAGTTCGCCGAGCGCGTCAAGAAGGAGCTCGGCATCCCGCTCGAAGTGATCGACGGCGAGACCGAGGCGAGGTTCGCGTACCTCTCGGTGAGCGAGCACTTCGCCATCGGCCGGGGCCGCGCGGTGGTCGCGGACATCGGGGGCGGAAGCCTGGAGCTGGTCCTGGCGATCGGCGGCCTCGTGGACCGCGTCGTTTCCCTGCCGTTCGGCGCGGTGCGGCTCACGGAGCAGTTCCTGGCCGGCCCCGAGGACGAAGGCGCCAGCGTACGCCGGCTGCGCGGTGCCGTGCGGCAGAAGCTCCGCCGCGCCGTCCCGGGCCGTGAGTGGGCCGCCGCGAAGCTGTTCGGGTCCGGCGGGACCTTCACCAACCTGGCCCGCATCGCCGCGGCTCGGCAGCGGGGCAGCGTCCCGCCGGGCGGCATCCACGCCACCTCAGTCGCTTCCGCAGAGCTGCAGCGGATCCTGGAGTGGCTGGTCGCGATGAATGTCGCGGAGCGCCGCAAGGTGGCCGGCCTCAATCCCGAGCGCGCCGACATCATCGTGGCCGGCCTGGCCGTGGCCGCGGAAGTACTCGAGCTGTTCGACGCGCCCAAGGTCACCGTCTCGGCATTCGGGCTTCGGGAGGGGCTGCTGATCCACTTGGCCCGCCCCGCCGGCGAAGGCGACGCGCCGAGCAAGTCCAAGGCGCTGCGCCGGTTTGCGGATCGCTGCAGAGCCGACCGCCGGCACGGCGAGCACACGGCGCGTCTGGCGCGCAAGCTGTTCGACGTTCTCGGCAAGCGCCTCGGGTGCACCCCCGGGGACTGGGAGCTGCTCGAGGCAGCGGCACTGCTCCACGATGTCGGCACGATCGTGTCGTACCGGAGCCATCACAAGCACAGCTACCATCTGATCGCGCACGCGGAGTCG
Organism: uncultured Gemmatimonadales bacterium; assembly: GCA_963835535.1. Lineage (GTDB taxonomy): Bacteria > Gemmatimonadota > Gemmatimonadetes > Gemmatimonadales > JACORV01 > Fen-1245. The sequence continues at coordinate 250,666 of CAWIFL010000005.1, read as the reverse complement.
CTGCCGTTCGCGCCGCGCGAGCGCATCCAGATCGCCGTGATCAGCCGCTACCACCGCAAGCGGGGTCCGAGCAAGAAGCACCCCGAATACGCGGCCCTCGAGCCCTCGGAGCGCGCTCGCGTCCGCCGCCTCTCGGCCCTGCTGCGCGTGGCCTGCGGCCTCGACCGCGGGCACGTCTCCGCGGTCGAGGCCATGCGGCTCCGCGTGATGCCCGACCGCCTGCTGATCGATGTCGTGCCGCGGCTGGTGACGACGGACCTCAAGCTCGAGCTCTGGGGCGCGCAGCGGAAAGCGGACGTGCTGGCGAAGCTGCTGCAGCGCGAGGTCGTCGTCCGGGCCGCGCCGCTGCCCCACACTCAGGCAGCCTCCTAGCCCCTTCGTTTGCGGCGGGCCACGCCTGGCCGGGTTCTTGCGCCGAGTAGCAGTGACCCGCGGAGGTGCCGCGGTCACCCTTGAGCCAGTGTCCCTCTTCGGTAGGGGGGAATCGAAGTGATCCCCATCGTCCTCTTCATCATGATCGGACTCATTCCGATCTCGTTCAGCCCGATCGGCAGGGCGCTGGCCCGCCGCATCGGCGGTGAGAGTGAGGGACGGCAGGACGCAGCCGACATCGAGGCGCTGCAGGGCGAGGTGGCACAGCTGCAGCAGCAGCTGGACGAAGTGCAGAACCGGCTCGATTTCGCCGAACGACTGCTGGCTCAGGCGCGGGAACGGGGCCTGCTCTCCGACGGGAAAGACAAGTAGGATCCCGTGAGAGGCGTCGTTCTCGTCTTGCTGCTGGCCGTGACCGGGTGCGCCTCCGGAGCCGACGGCGCCGCCCGGGATCGGGCGTCCGCGGCCGGCAGGGACGTGGCCATCTCGTGTGCGGAAGGCCACTGCCTCTTCCGCTTCGTCAGGTCTCCGGGGACGAGCTGACCTCCGTCCCGACCTGGTCCCGCATCCCAGGCGACACCATCGGCGTACGCCGCAGCCAGCCGGCGCGAGCGAGCAACAGCACCCCGGCCCCCAGGGCGAGCAGGACTGTATAGGACCGCCACGCCAGGAGCAGTCGGCCCGCGTCGCCACCGGCGAGGCTCCCCGAGAAACCCGCCAGAAAGCCCAGCTCGACCCCCCCGGCGCCAGCGGGCGTCGGAATCACCGCCTGTCCCAGAAGCAGCAGATAGGAACCGACGATCAACATCCCGGCCCTCACCCCGGGCAGTCCGGCTGCGAGGACCGGCAAGACCGCCGTGCGCGCCGCCAGGCTCACCAGCGTCAGACCGCCCGCGATCACGAGGAGGGCGGGCCGTGCGCTCCGCACGGCGGCCCAGACGTCCCGCAGGTGATACACGAGCGTGGGCGGCAGCCGGCGGCGGAGGCGAATCGCCGCGGCGACGCTGATCACGGCGGGAAGCACCCCGAACGCGAGCGCCCGCACGGCCCACGACGGAGCGACGAGCGCCGCGAGACGATGCGCAAGCTCACCGGCGGCGCCCGCGAACAGGCCCGAGAGGATGATCGCCCCCGCGACGAGCGCCCCGACGCTCAGGCTGAACTCGGTGACGAACGCCGCGAGCACCGCCGAACCCGCGGCTCCCGACCCCCGGTACGCCGCGAACCGAACCGGGTCCGCGCCGATCCCCGCCGGCGTCAGCACTCCAGCCGCATCGCCGAAGATCGTGACGCGCACCGCCCGAGCCAGCGGCATCGGCACCAGCGCCCGGAACCGCAGGCCCCTGGCGAGTACGTCCAGCGCCAGAAGCGCAACGACCGCGAGGTGCTGCGGCAGGGTGAGAGTCACACCCCACCCGCCGCTACGGCCTCCTCACTCGTCACCGGTCTCTGAGCTGTCGCCATGGGCCCGCGCATGCGCGAGCGCCGCTTCCTCGGCGTGATCCGTCGCCTGCAGATGATGCCCCTGGGCCACGTGCGCGTGGTGGGCGGCCTGGTGGTGATCCCCGGCCTCGTGGTGCTTGGCGGCTTCACGATGATGGTGGGCCGCCTTCTCGTGGTGATCGGCGGCATGGCGGTGGTGCTCCGCAGCCTTGTGGCTGGACATGCGATCCCCTGGCGAGTGTGTGCGTCGCCGCGCGCCCCGAATGACGGAGCGGCCGGCCGACGCATCTACAGTGCACCCGCCGGGGCAGCGTCTGCGTCAACGGACCGTAAAGGTCTGGTATCAGTAGCCGGCGCGGACGGGCGGAACGCGGCGCTGAGCCGCGGCGACCGGCCGTCGCGGTGTGGCAGGGCGTCCTAGTAGAGCTGGCCCCCCGCCGGCACGGCGCACGTGCCGCTCCGGCACGAGGACGCATGCGCCTCGGGCTGCTTCAGCAGCTCGGCGAGGGACAGCGGCTCCGGCCCCAGGCAGCCGACGAAGCTCACGCCGCTCGACGTCCCGATCCGGCTCGCCCCCGCGCCGATCATCGCCAGCGCCGTCGCGCAGTCCCGCACGCCCCCCGCCGCCTTGACCCCGAGATCGTCGCCCACCGCCAGGCGCATCAGCCGCACCGCTTCCGTCGTCGCGCCGCCCGCCGCGTGGAAGCCCGTGGACGTCTTCACGAAGCGCGCGCCGGCGAGCTTCGCGACCGCGGACGCCTTCACAATCTCCTCCGGCGTGAGGATCGCGCTCTCGATGATCACCTTGACCAGCGCGCCGCGCGACGCTTCGACCACACCGCGGATGTCGGCCTCGACGTCACCCCACTCGCCGCCCTTGATGCGCCCGAGCGCGGCCACCATGTCCACCTCGGTCGCCCCGCGGGAGACCACCTCGCTGGCCTCGGACGCCTTGGTGCGCGACGTGGTCGCCCCCAGCGGGAAGCCGCACACGCTCGCCACCGCCACTGCGGTCCCCGACAGCTCCCGGGCGCACAGCTCCACCCAGCTCGGGTTGACGCACACCGCGGCGAACCGGTGCTCGCGCGCCTCGGCGCAGAGCTTCAGGATGTCCTTCCGCGTGGCCTCGGCCTTGAGCAGGGTGTGATCCACGAAGTCGGCGACCCGCCGCGCGCCCGCCGCCGGCGTCCACGCCGCGAGCATCCGCGGCCCGCGCCAGGATACGTCTTCCAACGGACGCGCGGACGTCTCGTCGACAGGACGCTCGGACGCACCCGAGACGGCGGGCACGGAGGCACGGGGGCGCGGAGGCACGGCAGAGGCTACTGCTTCCAACGGCTGTCGTCTGGGAACCACTGCCGACTTCGCCGCCTGCGCAACGGTTCTCTGCCCTGCCAGCAGCCGTCGGACCACTTCCGCCGCGATGTCGTCGAGTTCCCGATCGTTCATAGGACCTGCTTCCCCTTGACGTCGACGCGATCCAGCACGCCCACGATCACGGCCTGGACCGGGAGCCAGGGATCGTCGAAGATCTTGCGCGCCGACGATCCTTCCTGCACCACCAGCACCTTGTCGCCCACGCCGGCGTCCACGACGTCGAGGGCGATGACCTCCACCCCTTCGGGTTGCATCTCGAGATCGAGCCGCCGCACGAGGAGCAGCTTCTTCCCCTGTAGACGTTCGTTCTTATGCGTGCTTACGACATCCCCGACCACAGTGGCCAGATACATGGCACCCCCGTGAGAGGTGAGGCGTGAGACGTGAGACGGACAGGTGAGACGTGAGGGGGGCACCGGCGCGAGAAGTGAGAGGGCCAGGGCGTGAGACGGATGCCGCCCGCCCCTCTCACGCCGTTCCCTTCTCACCTCTCACGCCCCTCACCCTCTCACGTCTCACCTGTCCGTCTCACCTCTCACCTCTTTCTTCTCACCCAGATCGATTCTCTCGACCTTCCCGACAACGGCTGCGTCGACCGCCACGTCGAGCTTCCACAGCGCGATCGACGCCTCACGCGCGGTGATGAAGTAGCACAGCTCCCCGGGCCCGAGGCCGAAGGTGTCCGCGGCCACCAGGGGCGCGCCCCGGTCCTGGAGCGCCGCGTCCACCGGCTGCAGCCACTGCAGCGGGATCGCCTTCAGCGTGTCCTGCTTCTGCGTGGACACGACCCGCCCGACGATGCGCGCTAGATACATGCTATCCCCACCGGACGCTCTGAGGCGCCCACGGATGCTGCAGGCGCGACCGCAGATAGTCCGACCGCGCGAACAGTCGGATGGTCGCCGCCCCCACGATGAAGCCCCCAATATGCGCCCAGAACGCCACGCCCGCCTCCGCCTGCGCGCCGGCGACGGCCGGCAGCGCGCCGAGGAACTGGAGCAGGATCCAGTAGCCGAGCATCGCCCACGCCGGCAGCGCGATCGTGGTCAGGAAGAAGCCGAGCGGCACCAGGGTGTAGACCCGCACCCGCGGATAGAGGATCAGGTACGCCCCCATCACACCGCTGATCGCCCCCGAGGCCCCCACCACCGGCACGGGCGAGGCGGGGTCCATCGCGACCTGGGCCAGCGCCGCCGCGATGCCGCACATCAGGTAGAACACGATGAAGCGGAGGCGCCCCATCGAGTCCTCGACGTTGTTCCCGAAGATCCAGAAGAACCACATGTTCATGATGATGTGCATCCACGAGCCGTGCAGGAACATCGACGAGATCACGTGGAAGTAGCCGCGCCCCGCGTCCATCTCGCACACCAGGCCGGGCCCCATCGCGACCGCCGTCCCCGCCACCACTCGGCCGGTCAGCTCCCCCGGGATCAGCCCCAGCTCGCACACCGATTTGGCCAGCGGGTAGCCCAGCCCCGCGCCCTGCACCACGACCCACACCAGAACGTTCAACGCCACGATGGCGTACGTCACTACCGGCGCCTTGAGGGTCGGGTTCTCGTCCCGGTAGGGGATCACTCGCTCAACCTAATCCGGTCGGGGGGCAAGTCAACGCACCACCAAGCGTGACAAGACCTTAGCGCCCTGCCGAAATGGCAGAGATATGGGGCACGCCCCTTGCTCCTGCGACCATAAGCGCTTCTCGCACATCCACCCTAGTTGCGTTCGGAGATGGAGCCATGGCAGAGAAGATCATCGGCATCGACCTGGGTACCACGAACTCCGTCGTCGCGGTGATGGAGGGCGGCGATCCGGTCGTGATCCCGAACGCCGAGGGCGGCCGCACCACGCCGTCCGTCGTGGCGTTCACGAAGGACGGGGAGCGGTTGGTCGGCCAGGTGGCCAAGCGGCAGGCGGTGACCAACCCCACGAACACGGTCTTCTCGATCAAGCGGTTGATGGGCCGGCGGATGCCGGAGGTGGTCGAGGAGATGAAGCGGGTGCCCTACAAGGTGGCGCCGGGGCAGAACGATCTCGCGTCGGTGGAGATCAGCGGCAAGCGGTACACGCCGCCGGAGATCTCCGCGATGATCCTCCAGAAGATGAAGCAGACCGCCGAGGATTATCTCGGGCACAAGGTCGAGAAGGCCGTCATCACGGTGCCGGCCTACTTCAACGACTCGCAGCGGCAGGCGACGAAGGACGCCGGGAAGATCGCCGGCCTCGACGTGGTGCGGATCATCAACGAGCCCACGGCCTCGGCGCTGGCGTATGGGATGGACAAGAAGAAGGAGCACAAGGTCGCGGTCTACGACCTGGGCGGCGGGACCTACGACATCTCGATCCTCGAGCTGGCCGAAGGCGTGTTCGAGGTCAAGAGCACGAACGGCGACACGCACCTGGGCGGCGACGACTTCGACCAGCGGGTGATCGAGTGGCTGGTGGCGGAGTTCAAGCGGGACCAGGGGATCGATCTCTCCAAGGACCCGATGGCGCTCCAGCGCCTGAAGGAGGCCGCGGAGAAGGCCAAGTGCGAGCTGTCGACGGTGATGCAGACGGAGATCAACCTGCCGTTCATCACCGCGGACCAGGCCGGCCCGAAGCACCTCAACCTCACGCTGACGCGGGCCAAGCTCGAGCAGCTGGTGGACGACCTGGTGCGGCGCACGCTGGAGCCGATGAAGAAGGCGCTGGCGGACGCGAGCCTGCAGCCGTCGGGCGTGGACGAAGTGATCCTGGTCGGTGGCCAGACGCGGATGCCGAAGGTCCAGGAAATCGTGAAGGACTTCTTCGGTAAGGAGCCGCACAAGGGCGTCAACCCCGACGAGGTGGTGGCGATCGGCGCCGCGATCCAGGGCGGCGTGCTGGCGGGCGAGGTGAAGGACATCCTGCTGCTCGACGTGACGCCGCTCTCGCTCGGCATCGAGACGCTGGGCGGCGTGACCACGGTGCTGATCCCGCGGAACACGACGATCCCGACCAAGCGGTCGGAGGTGTTCTCGACCGCCGACGACAACCAGACCACGGTCGAGATCCACGTGCTGCAGGGCGAGCGGGAGATGGCGCTCGACAACCGGACGATCGGCAAGTTCCAGCTCACGGGCATCCCGCCGGCCCCGCGCGGCATGCCGCAGATCGAGGTGACGTTCGACATCGACGCCAACGGCATCCTGCACGTCACCGCGAAGGACAAGGCGACGAGCAAGGAGCAGAAGATCCGGATCGAGGCCTCGTCCGGCCTGGGCGACAAGGAAATCGAGAAGATGGTGAAGGCGGCGGAGGAGCACGCCCAGGACGACAAGAAGCGGCGCGAGGAGATCGAGACGCGCAACCGCCTCGACGCGCTGGTGTACGACGTGGAGAAGAACTCGAAGGAGTGGTCGGACAAGCTCGAGGCCTCCCTGAAGAAGCGGCTGGAGGAGGCGGTGGACGGCGCGAAGAAGGCGCTGCGCGCGGGCGATGCCGGCGAGATCCGGAAGGCGGCGGAGGCGCTGCAGGGCGCCTACAGCGAGGCGGGACGGTCGCTCTATCAGAGCCAGACCGCCGGAAGCAGCGGGGCCGCCGAGCCCCCGGGCGGCGGCGCGGGCGCCGGGCCAGCTTCCGAGCCCAAGAAGGAAGACGTCGTCGACGCCGACTACGAGATCGTGGACGAGTCCAAGCCGTCCGGCAACAAGTAGAACCGGACGCCCGGTGACGGGTAGTAGAGAACCTCGGCGCATTCCACGGAGGGTGATGTATGTCGTCGAAGGGTCGTGATTTCCTGAAGCTGGGCGGCATCATCGCCGTCGCATTCGTGGCGGGGCTGTTCTTCGCCACGGGGTTCGGCCTGCCCCGTCCCGGGCAGGCGGAGACCGCGCATCCCGTCAACATCGTGACGGGCCCGCGCGCCCCGCTCAAGACCGTGGACGGGGTCATTCCGAGCTTCGCCGACATCGCCGAGCGGGTGCGACCGTCGGTGGTCTACGTGACGATCCAGAAGACCGAGCGGACGCCGAACGTCGACATTCCGCCGGAATTCCGGGATTTCTTCCATTTCCAGGGGCCCTCCCAGCCGCATATCCGTGAGGGCTCGGGCTCCGGCTTCATCGTCTCCGAGGACGGCTACATCCTGACCAACAACCACGTGGTGGCCGACGCCGACAAGGTGACGGTCACGCTGCTCGACAACCGCGAGTTCACCGCCCACGTCGTCGGGCGCGACCCGCGGACCGACGTGGCGGTGATCAAGATCGACGCCAACCACCTGACGCCGATCTCGTTCGGCAACTCGGACGACGCGCGGATCGGCGACTGGGTGCTGGCGATCGGCAACCCGCTGAACCTCCAGTTCACCGTGACCGCCGGCATCGTCAGCGCCAAGGGGCGCCTGCTGCAGGGCCTCGGCGACGACAACGACCGCTACCAGATCCAGGACTTCATCCAGACCGACGCCGCCATCAACCCGGGCAACTCGGGCGGGCCGCTGGTCGACCTGCAGGGCGAGGTCATCGGGATCAACGCCGCGATCGCGTCGCAGACGGGGTTCTACGCGGGCTACGGCTTCGCCGTCCCGATCAACCTGGCGCGCCGGGTGATGGACGATCTGATCGCCACCGGCCACGTGCAGCGGGCCGCCCTCGGGGTCGCCATCAAGGCGATTACGCCGGAGGACGCCGAGGCCGTCGGCCTCCGGACGATCCAGGGCGTGGTCGTCAACGACTTCAGCGGGGCCAACTCCCCGGCCAAGGCGGCCGGGATCCAGCCCGGCGACGTCATCGTCGCGCTGAACGACACGGCCATCGACCACGTCGCGCAGCTGCAGACGATGGTGGGCTTCAAGCGTCCGGGCGAGGTCGTGCGGGTGACGGTCGTGCGCAGCCACGGCCAGCGCCAGACGTTCGACGTGCACCTGATCTCGGCCGACACCGACAGCACGGAGGTGGCGAGCGCCTCCGGCGGGCGGAGCAAGCCCGCGGCGGCCACGACCGAGGCCTCCACCAAGCTCGGCATCACGCTCGAGGACATGACGCCCGACGTCGTGCGCGAGGCCGGCCTGTCGGAGGACCAGCGGGGTCCGGTCGTTTCCGACATCGAGGAGGGTGGCCCGTCGTGGGACGGCAAGCTCTCCGCCGCGAGCAGCGGCAGCGGCCCGGACGTGATTCTCTGGATCAACGGCACGCGCGTGCACACGAAGGGCGAGTTCCTCCGCGCCATCCACGACGTGAAGTCGGGCGACGTGGTCACGCTCAGGGTCGAGAACCTGAGCAACGGGCTGCCAATGCGCGTGGTGCGCATCCGGGTCCGCTAGAGCCGCCCGCGCGGTTCCGCAGCCGGACGAGCGCCCGCGCCGCGGGCGCTCGTCGTCCGTGGGCCCGGCGGTTATCTTGGGTGGCACTCGCGCCAAGGCAGCATCGAGCGGGCGGCGCTTCGGAAGTGTTGTGCCCGATTCCGCACCCGTCCGGCGCGGGCACGCGAAAGTGGCGGAACTGGCAGACGCGCGGGCCTTAGGCGCCCGTGGGGAAACCCGTGGGGGTTCGAGTCCCCCCTTTCGCACTATGACAACGACCGGCATCGAGATCACACCCCAGAGCCAGGACGCGGCCCGCCGCACGTACGCCGTCTCCGTCAGCCCGGAGAAGGTGGCCGCCGCGGAGGCCGCGACCACGGCCCGTTACGCCAAACAGCTCAAGGTGCCCGGGTTCCGGCAGGGCCACGTGCCGCCGGCCGTGGTGCGGCGCAAGTACTCCGACGCGATCCGGCAGAGCGTCATCGAGGAGCTGCTGCGCGAGTCCTGGCAGGCCACGCAGGAGCAGGACGCGCTCAAGCCGATCGCCGATCCCCAGGTCCGCAACGTGAAGTTCGAGGATGGCTCGCCGCTCACCTTCGAGCTGCTGGTGGACGTGAAGCCGGAGATCACGCTGGCGCGACTGGGCGGGTTCCGCCTCACGCGCCAGGTGCAGGGCGTCACCGACGAGATGGCGGACGCGCAGCTCCAGCAGATCCGGGAGCAGCGCGCGCCGTGGGTGCCGGCCCCGGACCGCGCGAAGCCGGGGGACCTCGTGGAGGCGACCATCGTCAACCTCGACGAGGCCGCGCCGGACACGGACCGAAGGGCAAACGACACTTCCGATGCGCCGCCCGCTGGATTCCGCTCGGGCACGAGCGCCACCGCGCGCGCGGAGCCCCAGGAGCCCGTCCGCTTCGTGCTCGGTCAGGGGCGCGCGCTCCCCGAGCTCGAGAGCCGGCTCATGGAGCTCGACCCCGGCCAGAGCTGGGAGGGCAGCCTCCGCTTCCCCGACGACCACCCCGACGCCACCAAGCGCGGCCAGAGCCGCCGCGTGCGGGTCACCCTCGGCGAGGTCAAGCGCATGGAGCTCCCGGTGCTGACCGACGAGTTCGCACGGGAGGTCGGGGAGTTCGAATCGGTGGACGCGCTCAAGGCCGCGATCCGGACCGACCTCGAGGCGGAGGCCAAGCGCGAGGCCGACGCCCGGGTCCGCAGCGAGCTGATCGACCAGATCGCGGCGGCCAACAACGTCTCGGTGCCGCCCTCCCTGATGGACCGGGCGATTGCCGCGTACATCGCCGCCTACGGCGTGCCCGAGGACCAGCGCGGCCGGTTCGCCGCCGAGTTCCGCCCCGTGGCCGAGGCCGGCGTGCGCCGCGACCTCATCGTCGAGGCGGTGGCCGAGCAGGCCAAGCTGCACGCCACGGCCGAAGCGTTGGACGCCCGGATCGCCGAGCTCGCGCGGCGCCGCGGCGAAACCCCCGCCGCCGTCCGGGCGACGTTGGAGAAGGCCGGAAGGCTGCGCGAAATGGAGCGATCCATGACGGAAGAGAACGTCTTCACCCATCTCCTCGGCCAGAGCACGGTCGAGGACGCACCGACGACCCGCTGATGAGCAACGGAGCCGAAGGGACCCGTCCCGTGTCGACGATCTACCCGCCGTACATCATCGAGCGCTCGAGCCGTGGTGAGCGCACCTACGACATCTTCTCGCGGCTGCTGATGGACCGCATCATCTTCCTCGGCGTGCCCATCAACGATGACGTGTCGAACGTCATCATCGCGCAGCTGCTCTTCCTCCAGGCCGACAGCCCGGAGAAGGACATCTACGTCTACATCAACTCCCCCGGCGGGATCGTCTCCAGCGGGATGGCCATCTACGACACCATGCAGCACATCAGCGCGCCGGTGAACACCATCTGCATGGGGATGGCGGCCTCGATGGGCTCGTTCCTGCTGGCGGCCGGCCGGAAGGGGAAGCGCAGCGCGCTGCCCCACTCCCGGATCATGATGCACCAGCCCTCGGGCGGCACCCAGGGCACCGCGGCCGACATCGAGATCCAGGCGCGGGAGATCCTGTACCTGAGAGGCAAGCTCAACGACCTCTACGCCAAGCACACCGGCCAGACGGTGGAGCAGATCGAGCGGGACATGGACCGGGACCGGTTCATGTCGGCCGAGGAGGCGAAGCAGTACGGCATCGTGGACCACGTCCTGGCGCCCGGCGCCGCGGTGGACGTAGGGGCGAAGAGCTAGTCGCGCCTTGACTTACGGCGCGGCGATCGGCCATATTCGCGCCAGAGGCCTCGAACCAGGACACCGATGTCCAACGACCGTCACCTGCGCTGCTCCTTCTGCGGCAAGTCGAAGGATTCGGTCCGGAAATTCATCTCCGGACCGTCGGTGTACATCTGCAACGAGTGCATTGCGTTGTGCAACGAAATCCTCGCCGAGGACGAAGAGCGCGAGGTCGCCGACGCCATCACGCAGGTCCCGACCCCGGTCGAGATCAAGGAAGTCCTCGACCAGTACGTGATCGGGCAGGAGCAGGCGAAGAAGGCCCTCGCCGTCGCCGTCTACAACCACTACAAGCGCATCAACTCGCAGTCGCTGAAGGACAACGAGGTCGAGCTCGAGAAGTCCAACATCCTCCTGATCGGGCCGACGGGCGTGGGGAAGACCCTGCTCGCCCAGACGCTGGCCCGGCTGCTCGACGTGCCCTTCACCATCGCCGACGCCACGACGCTCACCGAGGCCGGGTACGTCGGCGAGGACGTGGAGAACATCCTCGTCCGGCTGCTCCAGGCCGGGGACTTCAACGTCACCGAGTGCGAGCGCGGCATCGTCTACATCGACGAGATCGACAAGATCGCCCGCAAGAGCGAGAACCCCAGCATCACGCGCGACGTGTCGGGCGAAGGGGTGCAGCAGGCGCTGCTCAAGATCCTCGAGGGCACCGTCGCCTCCGTGCCGCCGCAGGGCGGGCGGAAGCACCCGCAGCAGGAATACATCCAGATCAACACCCGCGACATCCTGTTCATCTGCGGCGGCGCGTTCGACGGGCTCGAGAAGATCATCGAGGCGCGGACGGGGCGGCGGCGCATCGGCTTCACCAAGGACGAAGTCGAGCGCGGCGTGCCGGTGCTGCAGCGGCGCAACCCGTATGGCGAGGTCGAGCCCGACGATCTGCTGCGCTACGGCCTGATCCCGGAGCTGATCGGCCGCCTGCCCGTCACGGTCCCGCTCGAGACGCTGGACGAGGACGCGCTGGTCCGGATCCTGGTCGAGCCGAAGAACGCCCTCACCAAGCAGTACAAGAAGCTGTTCGACCTGGAGGAGGTCCGGCTGACTTTCGAGCCGGAGGCGCTCCGCGCCGCGGCGCAGCAGGCCATCAAGCGCGGCGCCGGCGCACGCGGCCTCCGGGCCATCCTCGAGAAGGTCATGACCGACGTCATGTTCGACCTCCCGGCGCGCGAGGACGTGACCGAAGTGGTCATCACGCGCGAGTGCATCCTCGAGGGACGCCAGCCGTTGCTGGCCACCGAGCCGAAGCGAACCAAGAAAGAGGCCTGAGGTGCCGTTGTCCCGCGCCAGCACCGCCCCCTCTCCGAGGGGGCTTTTGGTTGGTGACTTCGTCGCCGGACTGGTCCGCTGGGACGATCCGCTGCCGGGGCCGCGGCTGCCGGAGATCGCGTTCGCCGGCCGCTCCAACGTCGGCAAGTCGAGCCTCGTCAACCTCCTGATGGAGCGGCGCGCCCTTGCCCGCGTCAGCGGCACGCCCGGCAAGACGCGGGAGCTCAACGTCTACCGATGGGGCACCGGCTGCTACCTCGTGGATCTGCCGGGATACGGCTGGGCGCGCGCGGCCGCGGCCGAGCGCGCCGCCTGGCGGCGCCTCGTCACCGCGTACCTGGAGCGGCGCGAGACGCTCGCCGGCGTGGTCTGGCTGCTCGACATCCGGCGCGACCCGTCGCCGGACGACGCCGAGGTGGGCGCGACGCTGGCCCGGCGCGCCGTGCCCACGCTGGTGGCGCTCACCAAGGCCGACCGCGTGCCGCGCGCGCGGCGCCTGGCGCGCGCGGCGGCGATCGCCGCCGCGCTCTCGCTGGACCACGCGGAGTTCGTCGTGACCAGCGCGCGGACCCGGGAGGGAGCGGAGGATCTCCGTGACAGCGTCCTGGCGCATCTGGGCTGACGCGGCCGCGCTCGCGGCGGCCGTCGCGCTGGCGCCCGCGACGCTCCGCGCGCAGGCCGCCGACCTGCCGCCCGCGGGGCTCGGGACGCTGCGGCAGGACGATGTCGCCGTCCGGCTCGTCACCGGCAACCTCATGGTGCGCGCGCTCCCGCTCGACGAGCACGTGATCCGGCTCCTCTCGCCCGACACGTACAGCGGCTTCCACCAGCTCTACCAGAGCCGCGCGGCCGACATCGTGGCGGCGGCGCGCGCCGCGGGGCGCGACAGCGCGCTGGCGTTCATGGTCACCTTCTTCGCGCTGCAGCCGCAGGTCAGCTTCGCGCCGGACCAGCTGTACATCGCGAGCCAGAACAACTTCTACCGGCCGATCGCCATTCTCCCGCTCACGCCGCGCTGGAGCGAGTACAAGATCGACCAGCGGCAGCAGGCGTCCGCGATCTACCTGTTCGACGCCTCGATCCCCGTCCTGCAGCCCTTCACGCTCTTCTACGGCGACGTGAGCTCGGACGCCTGGGAGACCTCGATCAGCCTGCTGGCCGGGGAGCGCGCCCGCGTGCTCGCGCGCGCGGCCCAGCGCCCGCAGCCCTGACCGTGACGCCGCTGTCCGCGGCTCTCGCGCTGGTGCTGGGCGGCGCGGTCGCCGTGGCGGCGGCCGCCCTCGCGCTCTGGCACGCCCGACGTACCGGCCGTGCCCTGGCCGAGGCGGTCGCGGACCGGGACCGGCTGGCGGCGGAGCTGTCGCGCAGGCTGGGGGAGCTCTACTCCCTCCAGGAGCTGACGCACGTCCTCTCCTCCTCGCTCCTGTTCGACCAGGTCGCGGCCGACGTGGCGCGCTATGCCACGCGCTTCCTCGACGCCGGCGGCGGGGCGGTCGTGCTGGCGTCCGCCGAAGGCGAGGCGCCGCGCATCGTCGCCGCCGAGGGGTCGCTCGCGCCGTACCTCAACCTCACGGTCGCCCTGGATCAGGGCGGCATCGTCCTCGACGCCATCGCCCATGAGCGGGTCGAGCTGCGGAGCGCCTCCGGGAAAGCCGGCCTGCGGCTCTTCGCCTCGGTGGACGCGCGCACCGCGGCGGTCGCGCCGCTCAAGGCGCACGGCGTCACCGACGGCGCCGTGGTCGTGGTGGACAAGCGCTCCGGCAGCTTCGTCCTCGAGGACGCGCGCCTCCTTTCGACCGTGGCGGCCCACGCGGCGGTCGCGCTCGCCAACGCGCGCCTCTTCGACCTCGTGAAGCGCGGGAAGGAGCAGTGGGAAGGGACCTTCGACGCCATCGCGGAAGGGATGGCGCTGGTGGACGACCGCGCCACGATCCGCCGCGCCAACACCGCTTTCGCCGCGCTGGTCGGGCGCCCGGTGACCGGCGTGGTCGGCGGAAGCCTCTGCCATCTCCTGTTCGGGGAGCACCTGACCCTCGCCGAGCTGATGCACGAGACCGCCGCGGGCGGCCACCACGCGCCGGTCGTACGGCGCTCCGAGCCGCTGGGCCGCGTGCTGCGCATCGTCGCCGCCTCCGTCGCGCGCGCGGTGGACGGCGCCTCGGCCATCGTGGTCGTCGAGGACATCAGCGAACAGCAGATGCTGGAGGCGCAGCTGATCCAGAGCGAGAAGATGGCCGCGGTCGGGACGCTGGTCTCGGGCGTGGCGCACGAGCTCAACAACCCCCTGACGTCGATCGCCGGACTGTCGGAGTTCCTGCTCGAGCAGCCTGCCGGCGCCGAGCTCGAGCGGCGCCACCTGCAGGTCATCAACGAGGAAGCGGAGCGCGCCGGCCGGATCGTGCGCGACCTGCTCACCTTCTCGCGCAAGGGGCCGGCCGAACGGACCCCCGTCGATCTCGGCGACGTGGTGCAGCGCACCGTCCAGCTCATGGCGTACGAGATGAGGCACCGCGACGTCTCCGTGCAGACGAGCATCGCACCCGGTGTGCCGCGGGTCATGGGCGACCGCTACCAGCTGCAGCAGGTGGTCCTGAACCTCCTGAGCAATGCGGCCCACGCCCTGAGCACGCTTCCGCCCGGCCGGCCGCGGCAGGTTGAGCTGAAGGTCTCGGCGGATGGCGCTCACGCAACACTGCGGGTGATCGACACGGGCCCCGGCATCCCGCCCGACGTGAAAGCGCAGATGTTCAGTCCGTTCTTCACCACCAAGGCGCCCGGCGAGGGCACCGGCCTCGGTCTGTTCGTCTCCTACGGCATCGCCGAGGCCCACGGTGGGAAACTGACGGCGGAGTCGGTCCCCGGCGAGGGCGCGACGCTCACCCTGCGCCTCCCTGTGGCCGACACCGCGCCCGCGCCTCGCGAACGCGCCGCGGCGCGCCGCATCCTGGTCGTGGACGACGACCCCGGCACGCGGCGGGTGGTCGCCGCCCTCTTCTCCCGCGACGGACACCACGTCGAGGCCGCAGCCAACGGCGCCGAAGCGCTGCGCCTGGCTCGCGCGGAACGGTTCGACCTGATCCTCGCCGACCGCCTCGCGGCCGCCGACGGCGTGCCGCTCGCCACCGCGCTGGCGGGCCTCCCGGGCGACGCATCGCGGCGGCTGATCCTCTCGACGTCGGACCCGCGGCGGGGGAGCGAGGAGCGGCCCGCCAATGGACCCACGCTCCTGCGCAAGCCGTTCGATCTTCGCGATCTGAGGAAGGCAGCGGAAGCAGTGTTCGGAAAATCGGAGTAGTTGCCAGACGGCCCGTTGCCAGTGGTTACCAGTTGCCAGCCGAGAGACACAGAACGGGCCTCCGACCTCTAGACCACTCGCAAGACATCTTCCACGCCGCCCGCGTCGCCCGTCCCGAACAGCTGCAGCGCATCGGCGAGGGCCCGGCGCTCGCGCGGCCAGGCGAACCGGCGCGCGGCCTCGTCGGGAGCGAGCCACTCGCCGCGGTCGTGCTCGCCGGACAGCGCGACCCGCGCGCCCGCAGGGACGATGGCGCAGAAGACGGGGATCAGCGCGAGGACGTCGCGCGCGTGCAGGTAGAACGTCTCGACGCGGCTCACGTTGTAGAGCCGCTCCGGAGCGAGCCCGGTTTCCTCCCGGAGCTCCCGCAGTGCCGCCGCGGTCGGGGCTTCCCCCGCGTCGATGTGCCCGTGCACCGTCTCCCAGGTGCCGGCGCACCGCTCCCCGGGCGCGCGCCGCAGCACCAGCACTTCCGCCGCCCCCCGCCCGGCCTGCATCCGGAGCACGTACACGTCCACGATCATCGTGCGGACGTCGGTCACCGCCCCGCCCCGCCCGTCTCCCGCGCTCCGCCGGCGGGCGCGATCCGCGGGTCGCGCTCGGCGCCCGAGGCCAGCGCCCGCGCGGCGGCGGCATATGTCGCCTGCGTGACCTGCCGGCCCTGCTCGCCGCGCACGCGGTCCAGGTGCAGCGTGACGCGCGCCTCCGCGGCGAACGCCTGCCAGAACTCGGGCGTCAGCGACACGTCGTAATCGCCGATCATCTGCCAGGCGGGAGGCGCCGCGTGGTACTCGAGGATCCCCCGGCCACCGAGGTCGCAGGCCGCACGCACCAGCGCGCCCGCCACCGGTACGCTCGCCTCGCCCAGCGCGCGCACGCCCTCGCGCGGGCCGAGCGCCCTGGCGAACGCCTCCCCGAACGCTCCGGCGGTGGTCACGACGACGCGGTGCGCGTCGGGCTCGGCGCGATCCGGGTTCTGCGTCACCGCCTCCACGTCGAGATCGAAGCGCCCGTGCGAGGCCACGGCCTCGAGCAGCCCGTCGAATCCCGCGATCCCCGTCCGCGCGCTGGCGCGGCCCCGCCCGTCGAGGGCGAGCCGGACGACCACGGTCGTGGTGAGCGTCGAGCGACGGACTTCGGCAGTACGGCTCACCGCGCGGACGGCGCGGCTACGTGGGGTTGGAGCGGCGCCGACCGAGCACCGCATCGAGGCGGGCCGACAGGGCGCGGGCCCGGAAGGGCTTGGTGAGGAAGTCGTCCGCGCCCAGCTCGAACACCCGCACCTCGTTGTCCTCGTCCCCCTTCGCCGTCAGCACGACCACGGGGATCTCCGCGGTGGCCGGCCGCGAACGCAGGTGCGAGAGCACGCCGTACCCGTCGAGGCCGGGGAGGTTGAGGTCGAGGACGATGACGTCGGGGCCCGTCCGGTCCACCTGGTCCAGCGCCTGCACGCCGTCCCGCGCCTCCGAAACGATGTACCCCTCGCGCTCGAGCAGGTCCTTCATCACGCGACGGAGCGAATCCTCGTCATCCACCAGCAGCACCTTGCGCTTGAGGCGCGTGACCTTCGGCGAGCCGGTGATGCTGTCCAGCAGCTCGAACGACGCGCCTGCGGGAGCCGCCTGCGTCGTCTCGCCTTTCGCCGCCGCGGCGCCGGCGCCCCGGGTCGCGGGCGTCGCCGCAGCCGGCAGCTCCTGCTCGGCCCCCTCGTCGAACGGCACGTCCACGACGCGCATCAGCTCGTCGAGACTGGATTCGCCGCGGAGGATGTGCGCGACGCCGCTCTCCCACAAGCTGCGCATCCCGCCGCCCTGCGCCGCCTCCGCGATCTTGTCCGCCGTGCCCCCCGCCCCGATCACGCGCTCGACCTCGGGCGTCACCGTGAGCACCTCGGTGATCGAGAAGCGGCCGCGATACCCGGTCATCGCGCAATCGGAGCACCCGACCGCGCGGTAGAGCGGCGTGCCGCGTGGCACCCACTTGGCCAGCTTCTCCGGCACCGTCTCGACCCAGACCTCCTTGCACGCCGGGCAGAGTTTCCGCATCAGGCGCTGCGCCACGACGCCGCGGAGCGACGCCGCGATCTTGTACGGCTCGACGCCAATGTCCACCAGTCGCGTGACCGCGTTGGAGGCGTCGTTGGTGTGCAGCGTCGAGAGCACGAGGTGCCCGGTCAGCGACGCCTGGATCGCGATCGTCGCCGTTTCCTTGTCGCGGATCTCGCCCACCAGCACCACGTCGGGGTCCTGGCGGAGGATGGACCGCAGCGCGCTGGCGAACGTGAGCCCCGCCTTCTCGTGCACCTGCACCTGCACGATGCCCTGCAGCCGGTACTCGACCGGGTCCTCGACGGTCACGATGTTCGTCTTGCCCGTCTGAATGCTGCGGATCGCCGAGTAGAGCGTCGTCGTCTTGCCCGAGCCCGTGGGGCCCGTGACCAGGATGACCCCCTCGTGGTGCGTCAGCAGCGCCTTGAACGCGGAGTGCTCGTCGGGGTTCAGGCCGAGGGCGTCGAGCGAGATCACCGTCGCCCGCGCGTCCAGGATGCGGATGACGACCTTCTCGCCCATGGAGGCCGGCAGCGTGGACACGCGCAGGTCCACCGGCACGCCGTTCACCGCGACGCGCGCCCGCCCGTCCTGCGGCCGCAGACGGTCCGCGATGTCGAGGCTCGAGATGATCTTGATGCGCGAGACCAGCGGGAAGCCGGCCGCGCGCGGCACCTTCATCATCTGCCGGAGCACACCGTCGATGCGGTACCGGACGGCGAACCCGCCCTCCTCCGGCTCGATGTGGATGTCGCTCGCCCGCGCGAGTATGCCCTCGGAGAGGATCAGGTCCACCAGCCGGACCACCGGCCGCTGCGACGCCTCCTCGGCGCTGACCTGGAACTCGTCGGCCGGCGCGACCTCCTCGAGCTGCTGCACGTCGCTGCTCGATTCCATCCCCTCGAGCAGTTTCTCGACGACGTTCTCCGGCCGGAAGACCTCGTCGGTCAGCGCGGCGATCTTGGACGGCGACATGAGCTGCATCCGGACCTCGCGGCCGGACGCGAATGCCAGCCCCTTCTCCGCGTCGATGTCGAACGGGTTGGCGGTGAGGATCTCGAGGATCGAGTCCGTCGCGCGCAGCGGCACCACGTGGTAGCGCCGCGCTACCGCCTCCGGAATGACTTCCTTGACCTTGGTGTCCGGCTTGGGGGCGTCCGCCACCGGGATCCGGCACCGCTTGGAGAGGACCGTGAGGATCTGATCGTCCGTCGCGTAGTTCTTCGATACGACGAGGTCCCACAGCGTGGCCGTGGGCTCCGCCGACGCCCGCAGCGCCGCCACCGCCTCGGCCGTGATCATCGCCGAGACCGTCGGGACCAGCCACTCGTCAGGGAAGACCCGCTCAGTCACTCAGTTGCTCCCCGCTGGCCTCGCCGTACCGAGGCGTCGCAGCCACCGTTCCGCCCTGAAATATGCCGCCCGGTCGGAGGGCTGGCAACGCGTTATCAAATCGCGATTTGGGGCCGGTTCACAGGATCTCCCAGAAGTCCCGGGTGACGTCGAAGGAGCCGCCGAACCTGCCGGTGCGGAGCCCATAGCCGACGTCCACGCGCAGCAGGTCGCGCAGCCACCCGAAACCGAGGCCAACGACCGGCCGGACGCCGCGAGAGGGGGCGCCGAGGGCGGGGAGGATGGCGCCGCCCGTCCAACCCGCCGCCACGAAGGGGATGAGCGTCGCGGTGGACCCGGTGCCGGCATACGAGCCGAGGGGGATCTCGGGGACGGCGACCGGGAGGCGGACCTCGAGCGAGGCCCAGGCCGCCTGCCGACCGACCAGGGATCGGAAGCCTTCCCCGAGCAGGCTGCCCCTCCCGCCCAGCACGAACGCGCGGTGATCCGGGAGGCCGGCGCTGCCGGCGCCCGCGCTGGCGCGCGCGACGATCCACCCGCTGCCGACGGGCACCTGCCAGCGCAGGTCCCCGTAGCCACGCACGTAGGTGTCGTTCAGGCCGGCCTCCACGTCCAGTCTGCCGGAGAAGCTGCGCACGGTCGTGAAGGCCGGAGTGAGGCGGCGCAGCGACAGGCGCAGCCGGCTCCAGCTCCCCGGCGTCACGCCCACGTTGCCGCGCGAGAACGTGCCCCGCGCCCAGCGCGCGTGGACCGCGAGCGAGTCGACGTGTTCCCAGCTCGCGGCGGCGACGACGCTGGTGCGGCCGCCCAGCGCGAGAGTCGCGCTGCCCTCCGCCCCGGTGGCGAGGAAGTAATCGCCGTAGTCGGTCCCGGCCTCCTGGGCGAGCAGCGAGTTCACGACGCCGGAGATCACCGGCTCGTCCCCGAGGTCGCGGACCGCCCGCGACGCATCGAGCCGCCACGTCCAGGCACCCCGCCGCGCCGCCAGGTCGGCGCCCCCGGTCACCAGGGTGGTGGCGGTCGCCGTCCCGGCGCGGAGCCGCAGTACGGTCGCGTCGTTGCCGGAGCGGATCGTGGTGCCGAGCCCGAGGGCCAGCCCCTCGACCCGGTCGAAGTGCGCGAAGTCCGACACCGACGCGCCGCCGAACTGCGCCCGGCGCAGGCCGTCGAGCACGTGCCCGGCGGCGACTTCCCGGATCTGGGCGCGCACCGCGGCGAAGTCCTCGAGGCGCGCGGGCTCCGCGAAGTCCTTGATCGCGGCGCCCAGCGAATCGGTCCACGGGAACGAGTCGCGCACCGCCTGCGGCGCGGCGACGATCTCGGGTCCCGGCAGCGAAGCGAACGCACTGTCCACGTTCTCGTTGAGCCGGTAGGTGTCGATCTCCCAGCGCCCCTGGATGATCCCCCGCACCGGGAAGTCGAGCCAGGTGAAGCGGCGCCGGATGGCGATCTCCTGGTGGTATGGCAGCCAGTACCGGCCCTCCAGGAGGCTGTTCTCGATCGCCACCGTGATGTCCTCGAGCTGGTCGTCGAGGTAGGCCGCACGCGTGAACTGGAACGCCATCCGGACCAGGTCGGCGTACTGGACGTCGAGGAAGATCGAGCCCACGATGCGGGGCGCACCGTAGTCGCGCGGCCGGACCGCGACCTCGTACACCCGGATGTCGCGGTCGGGCAGGTGGATCGTGGTCGAGTCCTTCAGCGCGTACTGGTAGAGGCTGGGCCCGAAGCGCGCGAGCGGATGCGGCACGTCGCGCACCTCGTCGCCTTCGCCGATCCGGATCCGGTCGGGGAAGTTGTTCATCGCGATGCCGAGGTGGTCCCGATGGTAGGAGATGTCGGTCGGGAGGTCCATCCGGTCGCGCCATCCGATGATGCGCTGCTTGCTCCGGTCCGGCGCCTTCCAGTAGACTTGCAGCTCGAGCTGGTCCGCCTTGACGAGGCGCGGCGGCTCCGACAGCCCTTCGCCGATCTGACCGAGGAAGAACACGAAGCCGTGTGCGCGCGCGCTGAAGCTCCTGAGCCCGGTGTCAGCCAGTGCGGCGGTGCGCCGCGCGATCGCGCGCGCCACCAGGGCGCGGACCTCGGGCGAGTCCCACGCCTGGGCGGCGGCGGGGCGCGGCGCGGCGGCGAACGCGACCAGCGGCAGGGCGACGAGCCAGGGAGGGAGGCGGTGCGGCATGCCCCGGCAATATCGCGGCCGGTAAGGGGGGGAACAAGCGCGTGCATGCGATGAGCGCGGACCCGGCGGAGCGCCTGGCATTCGTCGCGCGTGCGGCGGCCGGCGGCATCGTGCCCGTGGTGCACGAGTGCCTGCTCGACGCGGACCAGCCGGTCGCGGTGCTCCGCAAGGTGGCGCGGCCGCCGTTCGCCTTCCTGCTCGAATCGGCGGTCGGCGGCGAGCGCTGGGCCCGCTACACCTTCCTCGGCACCGAGCCGCGGGAGGCGTGGCGCTACCGGGGCGGCGCCGTGTCCCGGTGGACGCCCGGCGGCGGCTGGACCGACGCGGGCAGGACGGCCGACCCGATGGGCCACCTCGCCGAGCGCCTGCGGCCGCTCGCGGCGGCGGCGGCCCCGGACCTGCCACGCTTCTTCGGTGGCGCCGTCGGGTTCTTCGGCTACGACGTCGTGCGCACGCTCGAGCGGCTGCCGGCCCCGCCCCCGGACGATCTCGGCCTCCCCGACGGGATGTTCATGGTCGCCGACACGGTCGTCGTGCTCGACAACCTCTACAATCGCGCCCGGATCGTCGTGAACGCCGAGGTGAGCGCCGGCGCGCCGGAGCGGGAGCGGATCCGACTCTACGAGGCGGCCCGCGCACGCATCGCGGAGATCCTCGAGCGGCTGAAGAAGCCGGCGGACCTCGCGCCGCTGGAGCTCGACCCCGATCGCCCGCCCGCGGCCGCCACCAGCCCGTACCCCACGGACCGCTACGAGCGCGACATCGAGCGCATCCGCGAGTACATCGCCGCCGGCGACATCTTCCAGGCCGTGCTCTCGCGCCGCCTCGAGGTGCCGGGACGCACCGATCCGCTGCTGCTGTACCGCTATCTCCGGGCGCTGAACCCCGCGCCGTACCTCTTCTATCTGGCGCTCGACGGCTTCGCGCTGGTCGGTTCGTCTCCCGAGGTGCTGGTGCGCGTCGAGGATCGTGAGGTCACCGTGCGGCCGATCGCCGGCACGCGGCCGCGGGACGCGGATCCGGAGCGCGACGCCGCGCTGGCGGCGGAGCTGGCCGCGGACCCCAAGGAGCGGGCCGAGCACATGATGCTGGTGGACCTCGGGCGCAACGACGTCGGCCGGGTCGCCGCATTCGGCTCGGTGCGCACGGTGGAGCTGCTGGCCCTGGAGCGGTACGCCCACGTGCAGCACCTGGTCTCCGAGGTGCGCGGGCGGCTCGCCGACGGGCGCGACGCGATCGACGCCCTGAAGGCGTGCTTCCCGGCGGGAACCGTCTCCGGGGCGCCGAAGGTGCGGGCGATGGAAATCCTCGACACGCTGGAGCCCACCCGCCGCGGCCCCTACGCCGGCACGGTGGGCTACGTGGGGTGGGGCGCGCGCAACCTCGACATGGCGATCGCGATCCGCACCTGTGCCGTCCTCGCCGATCGGGTCGTCGTGCAATCGGGCGGCGGCATCGTCGCCGACTCCGATCCGCGCCGCGAGCTGGAAGAGACGCAAGCCAAGGCCCGCGCGGCACTTCGGGCCATCGCGTTGGCCCGCGGCGCGGTGTAGTTTCACCGGCTGGCGCCCTCCCCGCCGGGGGGGGCATATTTCCGCGTCCGAGGAGCCGCACCGCAGATGGCCGACGCGTACAAGCTGGTCAGCACCGCAGGCGACCAGTCGATCGACGTCAAACCCGGCGTCACGCTGGTCGTCGGCCGTGCCGTCAACAGCGACATCCCGATCTACGAGCCCACGATCTCGCGTCAGCACGCCCAGCTGACGGCCGAGGACGGCGGCGTGCGCGTCAAGGATCTGGGGTCCGCGAACGGCACGTTCCTGAACGGCAGCCGCATCAGCGACGCGAAGGCCGCCCCCAACGACGTCGTCACCTTCGGCAAGGTCGCCTTCTACGTGAAGGAGGCCGCGAAGCCGGCGGCCGCCAAGCCGCAGGGCGAAGGCGGCTTCGCCGTGCCGAAGCCGGCCGGGGCGACGATCGTCCGCCAGCTCCCGGTGCGCGAATCGGGGAGCGCGATCCAGAGCCCGCTGAAGCGCCTCTCCGCCTCGACCCTCCCGGTCACGGACGAGAGCGCGCCCGAGCCGGTCACGTCGGCCCGCAGCGCCAAGAAGCTCGAGCTGCTGCTCGAGATCTCGAAGCAGCTCTCCCGCCAGCTCGAGGTGGACAAGCTGCTCGAGTCGGTCGTGGACTTCACCTTCCAGGTGATGGACGTGGATCGCTGCTCGATCCTGCTGTGCGATCCCGCCTCCGGCGACCTCGTGCCGCGGATCTCGAAGAGCCGCCTCGGCGAGGGCTCCGCGTCGGCGCGGCACGTGCCGCAGTCCATCGCGCGCAAGGCGGTGGCCGAGCGCGTCGCGATCCTGACCGACAACGCGGCGGAGGACGAGCGCTTCAAGGGCAAGTCCATCCTGCTCCAGAGCGTCCGCTCGGCGATGGGCGCGCCGCTGATGTCGTCCGAAGGGAACGTGCTCGGCCTGATCTACGTGGACAACCTCACGGCCACGCACGCCTTCACCGACGAGGATCTGGAGTTCCTCATCGCGTTCTCGGGCGTGGCGTCGGTCGCGATGGAGAACAGCTCGCTCTCCGACCGCATCCGCCGCGAAGCGCTCGTGCTGTCGAACTTCCAGCGCTACTTCTCCCCCGATCTGGCCAAGCAGATCGCCGGCCATGGGGAGGAGATCAAGCTGGATCAGGGCGAGAAACGCGAAGTCGTGATCATGTTCACCGACATCCGGGGCTTCACCTCGATGTCGGAGAAGATGGCGCCGGACGACGTCGCGCATCTCTTGCGCGAGTACTTCACCGAGATGGTGGAGATCGTGTTCCGCAACGGGGGGACGCTCGACAAGTTCATCGGCGACGCGATCATGGCGCTGTGGGGCGCACCCCTCTCCACGGAGGACGACGCCGACAAGGCCATGGCGGCGGCGATCGAGATGCAGCGGGCCCTGAAAGAACTGAACGAGCACTGGAAGACGACCGGCAAGCCGGCCATCAACATCGGCATCGGCATCAACTTCGGCGAAGTGTTCGCCGGCAACATCGGCAGCGAGCAGCGGCTGGAGTACACCGTGCTGGGCGACGCGGTGAACACCGCCTCCCGGCTCTGCTCCAAGGCCGCCAAGGGCGAGATCATGATCTCCGAGCCGTTCTACAAGCGCCTGAAGAAGGCGCCCAAGGTCGAATCCCGCGAGCCGATTCCCCTCAAGGGCAAGTCGCAGCCGGTCGCCAATTACCTCGCCAAGTACTGATTGGGCGCTCCGGCGCTTCCCCCCGACTTCGAAACCTGGACGTTCGCGGGCGGCTCGAGTGCCGCGCGCGGCGACGTCGCCGGCGCCGTGCGCGAGGCGCTGGCCGCCGCCGGCTCGCTGTACCGCTGGGCGGCCGCGCAGCCCGGCCGGCGGGAGTTCACCGGGCGCGGCGCGGCCTTCGGCGTCACCCTCGGGGGACAGGGCGTCGTCGTGCGCCACGCGCGGCACGGGGGGCTCCTGGCGCCGCTGCTCGGCGACCTGTTCTGGGGGCAGCCGCGGTTCTACCGCGAGGCGACGCTGTCCCGGACCCTGACGCGGGAGCGCGTGCGCACACCGGCGGTGCTGGCCGGAGTGGTCTATCGCGCCGGCCCCTGCCATCGGGCCGACGTCGTGACCGCCGCGGTCGAGGGCGTGGACTTGGTGGAGCTCTTCTACGGCGAGCGCCCGCCCGCCGGCGCGGCGCGCGACGGCGTGCTCGGCGCCATCGGCGCTCTGGTCCGCCGGATGCACGACGCGGGCTTCGTCCATCCCGATCTCCAGCTGCGCAACCTGCTGGTCCGGGGCGCCGACGGCGCGCGGCCCGAGGCGTGGCTGCTCGACGTGGACACCTGCCGCCCCATCCGCGCCGGCGGCGACGCCGACCGCGCCCGCAACCTCGGCCGCCTGTACCGATCGTGGGCCAAGTGGAACCGGCTCCGCGGCGTGCGCCTCACCGATCACGACCGCGCGGTCTTCAGCGCGGCGTACCTGGAGCTTCCGCGGTGAACCCCCTCACGCCGTGGACCGGCGGGCGGCTCGGGGTCGTGATGATGAGCGCCC
Source organism: uncultured Gemmatimonadales bacterium (assembly GCA_963835535.1). Taxonomy (GTDB): domain Bacteria; phylum Gemmatimonadota; class Gemmatimonadetes; order Gemmatimonadales; family JACORV01; genus Fen-1245. The sequence continues at coordinate 225,681 of CAWIFL010000005.1, read as the reverse complement.
TGGGCGACGCGGTGCACGTGCTCCCGCTCCTCGATGCGGTCAAGCGACACGCGCCGTCCACCCACGTCACCTGGATCCTCCAGCCGGGGCCGGCGCTGATGGTGCAGGGCCACCCGCACGTGGACGACGTGGTCGTCTTCCAGCGGTCGCGGGGGCTCCGCGCGTACGCGGACGCGGGCCGCGAGCTCCGCAGCCGGCCGTTCGACCTGGTGATGGGCCTGCAGGTGTACTTCAAGGCCGGCATCGTCACCTGGCTGTGCCGCGCCCCGGTCAAACTCGGCTTCGACTTCGCGCGGGCCCGCGACGCGAACTGGCTCTTCACGACGCACCGCATCCCGCCGCACGCCGAGCAGCACGTGCAGGATCAGTACTTCGAGTTCCTCGACGCGATGGGCGTGCCGCACGGCGAGCCGCAGTGGCACCTCGCGCCCAGCGCTCCGGAGCGCGCCGCCGCGCGGTCGCTGCTGGACGGCGCGGGCGAGGGCCCGCTGGTGGGGATGGTCGTGGCCTCGAGCAAGGCGGAGAAGAACTGGATGCCGGAGCGCTACGCCGCCGTGGCCCGCACTCTCGAACGGGAGATGGGCGCCCGCTGCGTCCTGCTGGGCGGCACCTCGGCCATCGAGCGGACCGCGGCGGAGCGCATCCTCGCCGCCGCCCCCGGGTGCGCCATCGACGTGCTGGGACGCGGGCTCCGCACGCTGCTCGCGCTGATCGACGCGTGCGACGTGCTCGTTTCGCCCGACACCGGGCCGCTGCACATGGCCGTCGCGATGAACGTCCCCACCGTCGGGCTCTACGGCTACAACAACCCCAAGCGGGTCGGGCCGTACCGGCGCTTCACGGAGCTGCTGGTGGATGCCTACGGCAATCCTGGCGAGGACTATCCCGTCTCGATGGCGCACCGCCTCGGCAGGATGGATCGCATCCAGACGGCGGACGTGCTGGCGAAGGTGCGGTCGGCGTTCGAGCGCTACGCGAGCGCGCCGCCCTGGCGCCGCAACCGCACCGCCTGACTCAGGCCTCCCGGGAGCGGACCGAGCCGAAGCGGTACTCGAGGCCGACACGCCCGAGCAGCCCCACCAGCAGCCCCAGCCCCAGGCCCATCACCGTGAAGTAATCGCCCTCGATGCGCTCGACGAGGACGGCGCCGTAGCCCTGAATGCCGTACGCGCCGGCCTTGTCGAGCGGCTCCCCCGTCGCGACGTAGGCCGCGATCGTCTCGTCGTCCATCGGCCGGAACCAGACCGCTGTGCGCTGCGTGCCCGAAACCACCGTGCCGCGCCACGCCACCGCCACCGACGTGAACACGTCGTGGCCCCGCCCCGCCAGGCGGCGCAGCATCGTCTGCGCCTCCGCCGCGTCGCGCGGCTTGCCCAGGATCTCGCCGCCGATCACCACGATCGTGTCGGCTCCAACGACCGCCGCCCCGTCGCGCTGGACGGCCGTGGCTTTCTCGCGCGCCAGCCGCTCGGCGTGCACCGCCGGCGCCTCGCCGCTCCGCCACGTCTCGTCGATGTGCGAAGGCACGATCTCGGGCGTGAGGCCGAGCAGGCCGAGCAGCTCCCGCCGGCGCGGTGACGACGACGCGAGCACGATGGGGATGGTCATGCGCGCTCGATCACCAGCGTCACCGGGCCGTCGTTCACCAGCTCCACCTCCATCACGGCGCCGAACGTCCCCGTCTCCACGGGCAGGTGCCGCTGCCGGAGCAGCTCCACGAACCGGCCGTAGAGCCCCGCTGCGATCTCCGGCGGCGCCGCGTCGGTGAACGAGGGGCGCCGGCCCTTCGCCGCGTCGCCGTAGAGGGTGAACTGCGAGATCACGAGCACCGCGCCGCCCACGTCGGCGAGCGGGAGGTTCATCTTCCCTTCGCGGTCGGTGAAGATCCGGAGCCCCGCGATCTTCTCCGCCATCCAGGCGAGCGCCGCCGCGGAGTCGCCGGGCGCGAAGCCCGCCAGAACGACGAAGCCGCGCCCGATCGCCCCGACGGTCTTCCCGTCCACGCGAACGGCGGCGCGGCTCACGCGCTGCAGCACGACCCGCACGCCTACTCCACCGTCACGCTCTTGGCCAGGTTGCGCGGCTGGTCCACGTTGCACCCGCGGCGCACGGCGATGTGATACGCCAGCAGCTGGAGCGGAACGGAGGTGAGGATCGGCGTCAGCATGTCGAGCGTTTCGGGGATCGCGATCGCGTGATCCACCAGCGCCGTGATCTCGGTATCGCCCTCGGTCACCACCGCGATCACGCGCCCGCCCCGCGCGCGCACCTCCTCGATGTTGGACACGATCTTCGCGTGCACCGCGTCCCGAGGCGCGACGAAGACCACCGGCATCAGCTCGTCGATCAGCGCGATCGGCCCGTGCTTCATCTCCGCCGCGGGATAGCCCTCGGCGTGGATGTACGAGATCTCCTTGAGCTTGAGCGCGCCCTCGAGCGCCACCGGGAAGTTGTAGCCGCGGCCGAGGTAGAGGACGTTCTGCGCACGGGTGTAGCGCTCCGCCAGCTCCTCGATGACCGAGCGCTTGGCCAGCACTTCGTCGACCTGCGCGGGCAGCTTGCGCAGCGCCCGCACGATCTCACGCCCCTGGAGGATCGAGAGCGACCGCAGCCGCCCCAGGTGGAGGGTGAACAGGGCCAGCGCCGCGATCTGGCTGGTGAACGCCTTGGTGGACGCCACGCCGATCTCGGGTCCGGCGTGCAGGAAGATGCCGCCGTCCACCTCGCGGGCGATGCTGCTGCCGACCACGTTCACGATCCCCAGCGTCCGCGCGCCGCGGCGCTTCGCCTCGCGCAGCGCGGCCAGGGTGTCGGCGGTCTCGCCCGACTGCGAGATGACGATCACCAGCGTGCGCTCGTCCACCAGCGGGTTCCGGTAGCGGAACTCCGAGGCGTACTCGACCTCCGCGGGGAGCCGGGCCATCTCCTCCAGCATGTACTCCCCCACCAGCGCCGCGTGCCACGACGTGCCGCAGGCCGTGAGCACGATGCGGTCCACCTTCAGCAGATCCTCGTCCTTGAGGTTCAGCCCGCCGAGCCGCGCGGTGCCCTCCTCCTCGAGCAGGCGCCCGCGCAGCGTGTTGCGGATGCTCTCGGGCTGCTCGCAGATCTCCTTGAGCATGAAGTGCGCGAACCCTCCACGCTCGATCGTCGCCAGGTCCCAGTCGATCTGGCTCACCGCCTTGCTCAGCGGCACCGCATGCCGATCCTTCACCTGGTAACCGGCGGGCGTGATCACGGCGAGGTTGCCCTCGTCGAGATAGACCACCGAGCGGGTGTAGGCGAGCACCGCCGACGGATCGGAGGCGATGAAATTCTCACCGCTCCCGATGCCGATGAGCAGCGGGCTGCCGCTGCGCGCGGCGACGATGGTGTCGGGCTCCTTGGCCGAGAGCACGGCGATCCCGTAAGCGCCCTCGACCTCCTGGAGCGCGGCGGCGACGGCCTGCTCGAGAGATCCCTGGTAGAACTGCTCGATCAGGTGCGCCAGGACCTCGGTGTCGGTGTCGGACACGAACCGGTGCCCCTTCGAGACGAGCATCCGCCGCAGGGCGGTGTGGTTCTCGATGATCCCGTTGTGCGCGACCGCGATGTTCCCGGCGCAATCGGTGTGGGGATGCGCGTTCTTGCTGGTCGGCGCGCCGTGGGTCGCCCAGCGGGTGTGGGCGATGCCGGTGGTCGCCGCCAGGACCTCCTTGCCCAGTTGCGCCTCGAGGGCGGCGATCCTGCCCGCCGCCTTCTTCACGATGAGCCCGCCGTCCACGATGACCGCGATGCCGGCCGAATCGTAGCCGCGGTACTCGAGGCGCTTGAGCCCGTCCATCAGCACGGGGACCGCCTTCCGCGGCCCGACGTACCCCACGATGCCGCACATCCCTACCTCCCTCGCTCGGACAGCGCGGCCCTGCCGCGCTCGATCAGCTCCGCCGCCTCGTCCCGGCTCGGTGCCTCGGCGATGATCCGCACGACCGGCTCGGTGCCGGAGGGCCGCAGGTGCACCCAGCGGTCAGCCAGGGCGAGCCTGAGCCCGTCCTGGCGATCCTCGGACGCGCCGCGCACCGCGGCGGCCAGAGCGGCGTAGGCGGGCTCCAACGTGCCCGCGGGCCGCGGGAGCTTGGCTTTAAGAATAGTATAGCGGGGCGCGGCGTTCACGATGGCCGACACGGTCGACCCCTGCGCAGCGAGCAGCGCCAGCGCCAGCGTCGCCGCCACCGGCGCGTCCCGCCCGAGGTGCACCTCCGGCAGGATCACGCCGCCGTTCCCCTCGCCGCCGATCACCGCCCCCGCCGCCGCCATCCGCTCCACCACGTTCGCCTCGCCCACCGGGGCGCGCTCGACCTTCACCCCGAACGCGCGCGCCGCGTCGTCCACCACGAGGCTGGTGGAGAGGTTCGTCACCACGGGGCCCTTCCGGTGCGCCAGCGCGGTGCGCACCGCGAACGCGAGCGTGTAGTCCTCGCCGATGGGCCGGCCGGTCTCGTCCACCAGCGCCAGCCGGTCCACGTCCGGGTCCACGGCCACCCCCACGTCGCTCCCGGTCCGCCGCACCAGCTCCCCCAGCTCGCCGAGGTGCTCGGGGATCGGCTCCGGCTCGCGCGGGAAGCGGCCGTCGGGCTCCAGGTGGATGGCGTGCACCTCGCAACCCAGCGCCTCGAGCAGCGCCGGCATGATCGTCGCCCCGGCGCCGCGCACGCAGTCCAGCGCGACGCGGAACCGCCGGCGGCGCACCGCCGCCAGGTCGAGCCACGAGAGGCCAAGCACGCGCTCCAGGTGCGCGCGCACCGCGCCGTCGTCGCGGCGCTCGGTGCCGGCGCGCGCGCGCGGGACCGCGCCGTCCGCGTCCACCAGCGCGAAGAAGGATTCCGCGTCCGGCTTGCCGAGGAAGCGGCCGCCCTTCCCGATGAACTTCAGGGCGTTCCACTCCACCGGATTGTGGCTCGCCGTGACCACGATGCCGCCGTCCAGCCGCATCTGCTCGACGGCCAGCTGGGCGGTGGGCGTCGGTACCATCCCGAGATTGACCACGTCCACGCCGGCACGCCTCAGTCCCGCGGACGCCGCGGCGACGAACGTCGGCCCCGACTGGCGCGAGTCGCGGGCCAGGGCGACCGTGCGCCCGCCCCGCGCGGCCACGAAGGCGCCGAACGCGGCCCCGTAGCGCTCGACCACGGCCGGCACCAGGTCCGCCCCCACGATGCCGCGGAGGCCGGACACGGAGCGCATCAGGGTGGAGGTCAGCGAGACAGCGCGGCGATCGCCGCGTCGTGCAGCGCGCCGACGGCGATCGGCGTCGCGATGGGAAGCCGGGTGACGTCCGCGTAGTTCCGCTCGAAGGCCGCCACCACCTCGCCATCGAACTGCTTGCCCACGCTGGCGCGCAGCTCCCCGAGCGCGACCTCCGGAGTGCGGGCCGTCATGTAGGGGCGCCCCGTGGTCATGGCGTCGAACGCGTCGGCCACCGAGACGATCCGGGCCACGAGCGGGATCGCGTCCCCCTTCAGGCCGTCCGGAAGGCCGCTGCCGTCGAACCGCTCGTGGTGCGAGCGGGCCATCTGCAGCACGCGCGGGTGGTCCTTGAGGAGCGGTGCCAGGATCCTCTCGCCGATCACCGTATGCTCCATGATGTGGAGGTACTCCTCACGCGACAACTTCGCAGACTTGTTCAGGACTTCCTCGCGAACGCCGATCTTGCCGACGTCGTGCAGCTCCGCACCAATCGCGAGGTCCGCGATCGTCGCGGCGTCGAGCGCCAACGCCTGCGCGATCCCGGTCACGTAGGACGACACCCGGGCCGAGTGGCCGCGGGTGTACGTGTCCTTGGCTTCCAGTGCGTGCGCCAGCGACTGCACCCCCTCCAGGAACAGCTGCTCGATGCGGTGCGACTGCAGCTCCACCCGCGTCTCGAGGTTGTGCTGGTAGTCGCGGTTCTCGAGGATCAGGCGCCGCTTCTCGAGGGCCTGGCGCACCCGCGCCTTCACGTCGTCCACCTGGAACGGCTTGGCCACGTAGTCGAGCGCGCCCTGCGTCAGGCACCAGATCGCGCTCGAGACGTCCGAGACGGCGGTGATCATCACGACGCCCGTGTCGGGCCAGCGCCACCGCACCTCGGCCAGCAGCTGGATGCCGTCCATCTCCGGCATCCGGATGTCGGACACGACCAGCTCCGCCGGCTCCCGCTCCAGCTCGCGGAGCGCCTCGCGGCCGCTCGCCGCCGACCGGCAGACGAGCCCCTCCGCGGTCAGCAGCCTCTCGAGGATGCTGCGGAGATGCGGCTCGTCGTCCACCACGAGACAGCGCAAGGGCTTCGCGTCGGTCACGGAGCCTAGCCTAGGCCCCGCCCGGCCGGGTGTCAACCCGCGCGGGGCGCCCGGAACCCGCGCGGCGGCGCGAAGAACCGCGCGCGGCGCTTGCTGGGCCTGCGGGCCGGGTGTAAGGTTCGCCGCAACCACCTGTTCGGGCACTCGATGACACGCATTCGGGACGACGACACGCTCCACGGACTGGGTACGCGCGCCGTGCACGCGGGACAGGAGCCCGAGCCGCTCGCCGGCGCCGTGACGATGCCGATCTTCCAGACCTCCACGTACGTCCAGGAGGCGCTCGGCAAGCACAAGGGCCACGAGTACGCCCGGGTCAGCAATCCGACGCGCGACGCGCTGGAGCGGAACGTGGCGTCACTCGAGGGCGGGACGCACGGCTTCGCCTTCGCCTCGGGGATGGCCGCGATCGACTCGGTCCTCTCGCTCCTCGCCGCGGGCGACCACGTGGTCTGCGGCGAGAACGTGTACGGCGGCACCCACCGCCTGATGGAGCAGCTCCGCTCGCGCATGGGCCTCACCTTCAGCTTCGTGGACACCAGCGAGGTCGCGATCGTCGAGCGCGCGATCAAGCCGGCGACCAGGCTCCTGTTCGTCGAGACGCCCACCAACCCGATGATGCGCCTCGCCGATCTCCGCGCCCTCGGATCCCTGGCCGCCGCGCGCAAGGTGCTCCTCGCGGTGGACAACACCTTCGCGACGCCGGTCTTCCAGCGCCCGTTCGAGTTCGGCGCCGACATCGTCGTCCACTCCACCACCAAGTACCTGAACGGCCACTCCGACATGGTCGGCGGCATCGCGGTCACGCGGCGCGACGACCTCGCCGAGAAGTTCGCGTTCCTCCAGAAGGCGGTGGGTGCGGTTCCGGGGCCGTTCGACTGCTGGCTGGTGCTGCGCGGCACGAAGACGCTCACCCTGCGGATGCGCCAGCACGACCAGAACGGGCGGCGCATCGCCGAGTGGCTGGCCAAGGACAAGCGGGTCAAGGCCGTGTATTACCCCGGCCTCCCGTCGCACCCGCAGCACGAGCTGGCATGCCGGCAGATGGCGGGGTTCGGCGGGATGATCTCCTTCGAGACCGGCTCGCTGGAGCGCGCGCGGCGGATCGTCGAGCGGACCAGGATCTTCGTGCTCGCCGAGTCGCTGGGCGGCGTCGAGAGCCTGATCGGCCACCCCGCCACGATGACGCACGCCGCCGTCCCCAAGGCGATGCGGGAGAGGATGGGGCTCACCGACGGATTGGTCCGGCTGTCGGTGGGGATCGAGGACGCGGACGACCTGATCCAGGACCTCGACCAGGCGCTGGCCGGCTAGATTGCAGGCGGCTGAAACGCCGCGCCCGAGCGCGCGTAGGGGAGGTCGGACCTCCAGGGAGGACGCATGACGGACCCGAACATCAGCCTGCCTGCACGCCGCCCCCGCACCGTGCTCGCGCAGATCTCTCCGCGCGCCTGGGAGCACGTGAGCGACCGCGCCGCGCTCAACACCCTGCGCAGCATCCCCGGCTTCGACGAGGTCGTCCGCAAGATCTACGGCTTCTTCGGCGAGCGCGGCGTGCGCCTGCTCTTCCAGGCCAACGCCGTGCGCGTCGGCCCCAACCAGTTCCCCCGCGTGCACGCCGCCTTCACCGACGTGTGCGCCACGATGGACTGGGACCCGCGGCCCGACCTCTTCATCTCCCAGACGCCGCTGGTCAACGCCGGCGCGTTCGGGATGGACCGCCCGTTCATCGTCCTCAATTCGGGGGCCCTCGCCCTGCTGGACGACGAGGAGCTGCACACGATCCTGGGCCACGAGCTGGGCCACGTGATCAGCGGCCACGCCCTCTATCGCACGATCCTCTTCATCATCCTGGAGTTCGGCTTCCGGAACCTCCCGTTCCTCGCCGGCATCGCGCTCCTGCCGATCCAGATCGCGCTGCTCGAGTGGTACCGGAAGAGTGAGCTGTCGAGCGACCGCGCGGGGCTGCTGGCCAGCCAGGACCCGATCGCCTCGATGCGGATGTTCATGAAGCTGGCCGGCGGCGGGAAGATCGAGGAGATGAACCTCGACGCCTTCATGGCGCAGGCGAAGGAGTACGAGGAGGGCACCGACGCGATGGACGTCATCTACAAGGTGCTGAACACCCTCGGGATGACGCACCCGTTCCACACGCTCCGCGCGGCGGAGCTGCAGCGCTGGGTCGCGGGGGGCGAGTACGACCGCATCCTCCGCGGCGAATACCCGCGGCGCGGCAGCGGGGACGACCAGCGCCCGCTGGCCGACGACATCGGCGCGGCCAGCCGCTACTACGCCGAGCAGGCCAAGGGAGCGGTGGACAGCGTGGCCGACGTCGCGAAGAAGGCGCGCGATGCCTTCACGGCCGCGTTCCGGGGACCGTCGAACAAATGAGGATCCTGGTCGTCGGTGGCGGCGGACGCGAGCACGCCCTGCTCTGGGCGCTCAGCCGCGACGCCCCGCAGGCGACGCTCTTCTGCCTTCCGGGGAACGCCGGCACCGCCGACCTCGCGACCAACCTCCCCGGCAAGGTGACCGACGTGGAGCACGTCGCCCGGACGGCGCGCGACCAGCGCGCCGATCTCGTCGTGGTCGGCCCCGAGGCGCCGCTCGAGGCCGGCCTCACGGACCGCCTCGCCAAGGACGGCGTGCCGGTCTTCGGGCCCACGGCCGCCGCCGCCCGCATCGAGGCCTCCAAGGCGTTCGCCAAGCAGCTCATGACCCGGCAGGGCGTCCCGACCGCCCGCTTCAAGACCTTCACCGACTTCGACGCCGCCGCCCGCTACATCGCCCGCCACGACGAGCCCCTGGTGGTGAAGGCCTCGGGCCTCGCCGCCGGGAAGGGCGCGGTCGTCTGCCGCACCCGCTCCGAGGCCACCGCCGCCGCCGCCCGGATGCTGAAGGAAGCCTCCCTCGGCGCCGCGGGATCCGAGATCCTGGTCGAAGAGCACCTCGATGGGGAGGAGCTGTCCGTTCTGGCCATCACGGACGGCGAGCACTTCGCCGTGCTGCCGCCGGCCCAGGATCACAAGCGCCTGATGGACGGGGACCACGGACCCAATACGGGCGGGATGGGAGCATACTGCCCGGTCGGAATCGCCTCCACGGCGTTGCTTGGCAGGGTCGCCGAGCAGGTCTTCACCCCCGTTCTCCAAGGGCTGCGCGACGTGGGAGCACCATATCGCGGCGTGCTTTACGCGGGCCTGATGATACGGAAGGACGGCTCTCCAGCCGTCATCGAGTTCAATTGCCGTTTCGGTGATCCCGAGGCACAGGCCATCCTCCCGACGCTGCCTGGTGGCATCCTCCCGGTGCTCCGGATGATCGCTGAGGGGGGCTGGATGCCACCGGGGCACACCTTGGGGGATGCCCGGCACGCCGCCGTGGCCACCGTGGTGGCGGCGCCCGGCTACCCCGACGCCCCCCAGCTGGGCGCCGCAGTCTCGATTCCGGCCTCGGTGCAGCACGACCCGGCCGTGCACGTCTTCCACGCCGGCACCTCCCGGGACGCCGACGGCACCCTGCGCGTAGCCGGAGGCCGGGTGCTGGCCGTGACGGCCACGGCGGCCACGGTCTCCGAGGCGGCGGCGAAGAGCCGGGCGGCGGCCGAGGCGATCGGCTTCGAAGGCAAGCAGTACCGGCGGGACATCGGCTGGCGCGAGATCGCCCGCGCCAGGTAAGCCGTGCCGGAGCTTCCCGAAGTCGAAACGATCGCCCGCGACGTCCGCCCCTTCCTCGTCGGAGCCACCCTCACCGGCGTCAAGCTCTTCAAGTCCGACGTCCTGCGGGGCCTCGGCCGCTCCGCCTTCCTGCGGGCCCTCGAAGGGCGTGCGGTCGAGGCGGTGGATCGGCGGGCCAAGCACCTCGTCATCCTGCTGAGCGACGGCAACCGGCTCATCATCCAGCCGCGGATGACCGGCTCCCTCACGGTCGAGCGTGGCAGCGGGACCGACCCGTATGCGGTGATCGAGGCGGACCTCTCGACCGGGGGCCGGCTGCGCTACCGCGACGTGCGCCGGCTCGGCGCCGTGCACCTGCTCGGAGCGGAGGCGTGGGCGCGCTACACGGCCAGCCTCGGCCCCGAACCCCTGGAGAAGGGCTTCACTCCCGCGCGCCTGGGCGCCGCGCTCGCCGGCGGCACCCTCGCCGTGAAGAAGGCGCTGATGGACCAGCGTCGTCTGGCCGGCGTGGGGAACATCTACGCGAACGAGGCGCTGTGGCGCGCGGAGCTGGATCCCTCGCGCCCCGCGCGCTCCATCACGCCGGCGGAGATCCGCCGCCTGCATAAGGACCTCGTCGCCATCCTCAGGAGCGCGATCCGCCGCCGCGGCACCACGGTGCGCGACTACCGCACCGGCACGGGCGAAGCCGGTGAGTTCCAGGAGCGACTGGACGTCTACGGGCGCGCCGGGGCTGGGTGCCGCCGCTGCGGCCCGCGGCGCCGGATAGCCCTGACCCACGCAATAGATCGGCGAGCGACGTATTTTTGTCCGGGATGTCAGCACTAGCCTTCGCCGTCCAGCCCGCAGCCGATTCGTTCGAGACCCTGCACTCCCGCGTGAAGGAGCAGGCGCAGCGGCGGCCGGGCGTGTACCAGTTCCACGACGCGGCGGGCGGCGTCTTCTACGTGGGCAAGGCCAAGGACCTGCGGGCGCGGCTCCAGAGCTACTTCACCGCCGCCTGGCCCGACACGAAAGCCTCGCAACTGATCCGCGCCGCCGCCGACATCACCTGGCGCTACCTCCCCAGCGAGTTCTCGGCCCTCCTCGAGGAGCTGCGGCTCATCGGCAGGCTGCGCCCCTTCTCGAACGTCCGCGGCACACGCACCCTGCGCCGGATGGTCTTCGTCAAAGTCACGGCCGGCGCGGCGCCGAAGCTCAAGGTCACCGAGCAGACCACCGACCGCACCGCGCGCTACTACGGCCCGTTCCAGGGGAGCTTCCGGACGGCCGACGGCGTCCGCGTGGTGAGCGATCTTCTGAAGTTGCGCGACTGCGCCCAGGACACTTCCCTGGTCTACACGGACCAGAAAGACCTCTTCGACGCGGGCACGATGCAGGCGGGGTGCATCCGGCACGAGCTGGGGACCTGCCTGGCCCCCTGCGCCGCCAAGTGCAGCACCGGCGAGTATCGCACCGCGCTCGATCACGCCGTGGACTTCCTGGAGGGGCGCGCCGTGCACCCGATGGGTCGGATCCTCGACGCGATGAACGATGCGGCCGCTTCCAAGGACTTCGAGCGGGCCGCGCATTGGCGGGACAAGCTGGAGGCGCTCGAGGGCCTGTTCGCCGCGATCTCCCGGCTCCGGGCCGCGACCGACGCGCTGAGCTTCGTGTACGGCGTGAAGGATCGCACCCCGGCCTCCCTGGGCGGCGGCCACGACGACCGCGTGTACCTGATCCACCGCGGCGTGGTCCGCGCCGAGGCGCCCTGGCCCGACACGCCCATCGAGAAGGACGCGTTCGCCAAGACGGTCGAGCGCTTCACGGCGCTGCCCAGGGGCACGCCCGTTGCACGCACGGCTCCCGAGATGGACCAGCTCGCCCTGGTGATGAGCTGGTTCCGGCAGAACCCCGACGAATTCGACGCCACCACGCCGTTCGCGGATTGGGCCGCATGACCGGTCGTTCAGCGCAATCGTCGCCGCTCGCCTTGGCCCTCCTGCTGCTCGCGGCCGCGCTCCCCGCGCGCGCCCAGCAGAGCGAGCGGAGCCCGGGCGAGCGGCTCCCCGTCGTCACACACGTCCTGCCGAACGGGATGACCTTCCTCTTCCTGCGGAAGGAAGGCGCGCCCACCGTTTCCTTCGTGACGCAGTTCCGCGCCGGAGCCGTGGACGAGTGGACCGGCATCTCCGGGATGGCGCACCTCTTCGAGCACATGCTCTTCAAGGGCACGCCCACCCTCGGCACACGCGACTACGCCGCCGAGCAGCGGATTTTCCCCCGGGTGGACGCCGTGGCCGACTCGTTCACGGCCGAGTTCCGGAAGGGCGAGGAGGCCGACACCGTGAAGTTGGCGCGGCTCCGCGACCGCCTGAAGCAGCTCGAGGATTCCGCCCGGCAGTTCGTCGTGAGCAACGAGCTCGACCGCATCCTCACCCAGAACGGCGCCGTCCGCCTGAACGCCAGCACCTTCAACGACGGCACGAACTACTACTTCTCGCTCCCCGCCAACCGCGCCGAGCTCTGGTTCGTCCTGGAGAGCGACCGGATCAGGAACCCCGTCCTCCGCGAGTTCTACTCCGAGCGCGACGTCGTGATGGAGGAGCGCCGGATGCGCGTCGAGACGCAGCCCGACGGGCTGCTGCGGGAGGAGTTCCTCGAGGCCGCCTTCCGTGCGCACCCCTACGGCCGGCCCGTGGTCGGGCTCGCCAGCGACGTCCAGACCCTCTCGCGCCCCGCGGCACAGGATTACTTCCGACGCTTCTACGGACCCAACAACGCAACGGTGGCGGTAGTCGGCGACATCGACACGACACAAATGAAACACTGGGCCGACCAGTACTTCGCCGATATCCCAGCGGGGGAGCCACATAGGCCGGTAGTGACACAGGAGCCGCCGCAGCACGGCGAACGGCGGATCGAAGTCGAGTACGACGCGAATCCGATGGTGATGATCGGCTACCACGTGCCGGACGCGTCGCACCCCGACGCTGCGCCGCTGGCGGTGCTCTCCAGCATCCTGACGGGCGGGCGCACCTCGCGCCTGATCCAGCGGCTGGTCGTGCGCGACCAGGTGGCGGCGAGCATCAACTCCGGGATGATGCCCGGTGCGCGCTACCCGCGGCTCTTCGCCTTCAGCGGGATGCCGATCGCGCCGCACACGACGCAGGAGATCGAGCAGGCCGTGTACGACGAGCTGGACAGTCTCCGCGCGGCGCCGCCCTCGGACTACGAGATGGAGCGGGTGCGCAACCAGGCGGAGACGCAGTCGTACGCGCGGCTCGACAACGCGTTCTTCCTCGCCTATCAGCTCGCCGCGAGCGAGGCGCTCTGGCGGGACTGGACCCGCACTTTCAGGGACGACGACGCGATCCGCCGCGTGACCCGAGCAGACGTCCAGCGTGTCGTGCGGAAGTACTTCTCCAAGAGCAACCGCACGGTGGCGACGCTGGTGAGACCGCCGCAGGCGCAGCCGACACCGGCGCAGCCCGCGCCGACTCAGCCGACGGGAGGGTCCCGCTGATGCGCGCCCTCAGGTTCGTCCGGCTCGCGGCGCTCCTCGGCGCCGGCTCCGTGCTCGCCGCCCCGCTCCAGGCGCAGCAGGACACCCGTCAGGCGGTCCAGGCGGTCGAGTCGCGCTTCCCGCCCCTGCGCTTCCACCCGCCGTCACCGCGCCAGCTGCAGCTCTCCAACGGGATCCAGGTCTTCCTGCTCGAGGACCACAGTGTCCCGATGCTCACGGTGAACCTGGTCGGCCGGATGGGCGTGGCGAACCTCCCCGATTCGCTCTGGGCGGCGGGGTGGGTGGCCGACGGGCTGATGCGCACCGGCGGCACCACGACGCTCCCGCCCGACTCGGTGGACAGGCTGGTGGACTTCTACGCGCTGAGCCTCGCTCTGAGCACGGGCTACGAGACGTCCACCGCGTTCGTGAGCGGCCTGTCGCGCTATCGCGACGTGATGCTCGACCTGCTCTTCGACCTGATGCGGAACCCGCGGGACGACACGGCGCGCATCCGGGAGCGGGCGGCCCAGGCGGAAGAGGACTGGCGGCGCCGCAACGACGAGCCGGGCTCCATCCTGGATCGCGCCTGGAACCAGGTGATGATGGGGGACCACCCCTTCGCGCGATCGCTGATCACGCCGGAGGAAGCCCGGAACCTGACCGTGGACCGCCTGCAGCGGGTCCAGCACCTGCTCTACTGCCCGCAGCGGTTCGTCATCGGCGTGACCGGGGACTTCAACGAGCGCGACCTGATGGCGAAGCTGGAGAACCTGTTCCGGGGCTGGCGGCGCTGCGGCCCGGGGCTGCGTGAAGTCCCGCCGCTCCACTACGCGGTGGGGCCGAAGGTCGTGCTGATCGACCGGGACGTGGACCAGACCAGCGTGCGGATGGGACAGGCAGGCGGGATCTACGTGAGGGACACGCCCGACTTCTTCGGGGCGCAGGTGGGTGACTTCCTCCTGGGCGGCGGCGGCGGGTTCAACTCGCGGCTGCTCCAGAGGGTGCGCTCGGACTCCGGCTTCGCGTACGACGTTTTCTCCGACTGGGGCGCGGACACGAAGCGCGAGCGGCTGTTCGCGGCCGGCGCCGAGGTCCGGGCGGAGAAGACCGTCGCGGCGATCTCGCTGATGCGGGGCGTGATCGGCTCGATGGCGACGAGCCCGGTGACGGCGGGCGACGTGCGGCTCGCGCAGGACAACGAAACGAACGCGTTCGTCTTCCGGTTCGAGTCGCCGGCACAGATCGTCGGCCAGCAGGTGAGCTACGTGGTGGACGGGCTCCCGCCCAACTGGTTCGATCTCTATCTGCGCGGCATCCAGGCGGTGACGCCGCAGCAGGTGACCGGCGTGGTGCTGAAGTACCTGCACCCCGACAGCCTGGTGATCGTGGTCGTCGGCAAGGCCTCGGCGTTCGACGGCCCGCTCTCGAAGCTCGGCCCGGTGACGACGATGAAGGTGGAGGACATCCTGCGCTGAGGCGTACGGGCGCTACGTCAGCTCCACGATACGCGCGCGGGGTGGGAGGCCGGGCTCCGTCTCGAGGATCGCCACCGAGGGCTTGAGGTCGAAGCGGCCGGGCCCCGCCGCGCCGGGATTGATCACCACCGAGAAGTCCGGGAAGTTGTGGATCAGCGCCCGGTGCGTGTGGCCGAAGACGATCACGTCGGCGTCGGGGAAGGCTCTCTTCAGCGCCTCGGGCTCGCGCGAAGCCAGCTGGTCGCCGTGCGTGACGACGAACTGCAGGTCGTCCACCTCGAGCCTGGCCACCTGCGGCAGACGCCGCTTCATGATCCCGCTCTCCACGTTGCCGTAGACCGCGACGACCTTCGCCAGCAGCTCCAGCTCCTCCAGCACCTCGGCGCCGCCCAGGTCGCCCGCGTGCAGGATCAGGTCCACCTTCCGGAAGACCTCGTGCACGGAGGCCCGGACCCGCCCGTGGGTGTCGGCGATCAACCCCAGCCGCATCAGCCCTGCTTGCCTCCGCCCGTCCAGCGTCCGACCAGCTCGACCTCGACGCCGAGGTGGTCCAGCACCCGCTGCACGACGAAGTCCACCAGCTGCTCGATGCGCGTGGGCCGGTGGTAGAAACCCGGGGCCGCCGGGACGACCGTCGCCCCGGCCTCCGTCACCGCGACCATGTTCCTGAGGTGGATCAGCGAGAGCGGCGCCTCCCTCGGCACCAGGATCAGCCGCCGCCGCTCCTTCAGCGTCACGTCCGCCGCCCGCTCGATCAGACTCCGGCTGTTCCCGGTCGCCACTCCCGCCAGCGTCGCCATGGAGCAGGGGCAGATCACCATCCCCGCCGTCTTCGCCGAGCCCGAGGCCGGGCGTGCTCCCCGGTCCTGGTCGGTGAACAGCTCGACCGACTTCCAGCCCGCCCCAACCGCCCTCTTGAGCGCCGCCACGCTCCCGAGGCCACACTCCTCTTTGAGGAGCCGCCACCCGTGCGCCGAGACGATCAGCCAGATCGGCCAATCCGCTCCCGCCAGCACCTGGAGCAGCCTCAGCCCATAGGGAGCGCCCGAGGCGCCAGTGATGGCGTGGACCACCGGAAGGCGTTTCATGATCCCCTGCGGTTTGGGGTCGGCCGGCGCACCGGATGGGGCGCATGGCGCACCGGTGCAGGTTTCCTTGGTGCCACCGGCGGCCGTGGTGGCACCGGCTTCCCTCCCTGCCGCTGCTTCGCCGGCCTCACCGGAGCACCGCGTCGAGTACCGCGCCGGCCATCACTACGGCGGAGATGATCCCGTTCATGGCGAAGAAGGCGGCGTCCAGCCTGGAGTAGTCGCCGGTGTGCACCAGCCGGTGCTCCCACACCAGGAGTCCAAGCGCAAGGCCCGCGCCGGCGTAGTACCACGCACCGAAGCCCGCCGCCAGCCCGAATCCGACCAGTGCCACGGCTGCCAGGCCGTGCAGCAGCCTGGCCACCACGATTGCCCAATGTGCTCCCAGCGCAACAGTCAGGGACTTTAGCCCGTGCTCCCGGTCGAAGCTCTCGTCCTGCAGAGAGTAGAGGACGTCGAAACCACCGCCCCAGCAGGTCACGACCAGGGCCAGGAGCAGGATGACCCACCAGGGGGTGCTCCACCGACCCGTGACGGCGAGATAACCTCCGACAGGCGACATGGCCATCGCCACGCCGAGCCATAGGTGCGACAGGGAGGTAAGCCGCTTGGAGTAGGAGTAGACCGTGATCCAGGCCAGCGCGACCGGAGAGAGCACGAGGCAGAGCGGGTTGAGGAGCGCGGCGCTCACCACGAACAGCACGGCCATCACCGCCACCAGCGCCCAGGCTTCGGCCAGCGTCATCCGCTGCGCCGGCAGCTCCCGGCCAGCCGTCCGCGGGTTGAGCGCGTCGAGGCTCCGGTCGGCGATGCGGTTGAATCCCATCGCCGTGAAGCGCGCGGTGCCGAACGCCGCTATCACCAGCAGCACCGTGCGCAGGGTGAGCGGGTGGACGAACGACGCGGCGGCGACGCCCACGAACGCGAACGGCAGGGAGAAGACGGTGTGCGCGACCTTGACGAAGTTGGAGTACGCGACGAGGCGGCCTTCGCCTGCGAGCACCTGCCCGTCTACGCCCGTCACGGCAGCTTGATGCCGAGCGTCGCCCACTTCTCGCTCACCTTCGCGCGAGTGGCTTCGTCCATCACGATCTTCCCCGGCCACTCCCGCGCGAACCCTTCCTCGGGCCACTTCTTCGTCGCGTCGATTCCCATCTTGGAGCCGTAGGTGAAGCCGCGGCTCGAGTGGTCGAGCACGTCCATCGGCCCCATCGTGAAGCGGACGTCGCGCTCCGGATCGATGTTGTTCAGCGCCACCCACCACGCCTCGTCCGGATCCTGCACGTTCACGCCCTTGTCCACCACCACGATCACCTTGGCCAGCGACATCAGCCCCTGTCCCCACAGCCCGTTCATCACCTTCCACGCCTGGCCGGGATACTGTTTGTCGATGCTGACGAAGACGAGGTTGTGGAAGATGCCATAGGCGGGCATGTGGTAGTCCACCACCTCCGGCACCGTGAGCTTCAGCAGCGGGAGGAAGATCCGCTCGGTCGCGTGGCCGAGGTAGTAGTCCTCCATCGGCGGGCGCCCGACGATCGTCGCGGGATAGATCGGGTCGCGCCGCATCGACACCGCGGTCACGTGGACGCGCGGGTACCGGTCGGCCAGCGAGTAGAAGCCGGTGTGGTCCCCGAACGGCCCCTCCATCACCAGCTCTTCGGCGGGGTCGATGTACCCCTCGATCACGATCTCCGCCTCGGCCGGGACGTCGAGGTCGCTGGTCAACGCCTTGGCCAGCCGCACCGGAGAACGCCGCAGGAAGCCGGCGAACAGGAACTCGTCCACCGCCGGCGGGAGGGGCGCCGAAGCCGCGTACATCGAGGCGGGATCTCCGCCGAGCGCGATCGCGACCGGCATCCGCTCGCCCCGCTCCGCCATTGCCCGCCAGTGCGCGGCGCCGACCTTGTGCCGCTGCCAGTGCATCGCCAGCTCGCGCCGACCCTGCACCTGGATCCGGTAGAGCCCGACGTTCCGCGTGCCCGTGGCCGGGTCCCGCGTGATGACCATCGGAAGCGTGATGTACGGACCCCCGTCCTCCGGCCAGCAGATGAGGTGCGGGATCTCCTCCAGGTCGATCTGGTCCCCCTGGAGCACGACCGCCTGACAGGGCACGGGGCCGGAGACACGGCTGGGCGGGAACTTCGCCAGCTCGGCCAGCTTCGGGAGCATGGAGAGCTTCCCGGCGATGCCCTCTGGCACCTCGACCTTCAGAAGCTCGGTGATCCGTGCACCCGTGGCATCCATGGAAGGCGTCTCGAGGGCCATCGCCATCCGCTTCTGGGAGCCGAACAGGTTGATGGCGACCGGGATCCGGCTGGGTGCGCCGCCCCGGAGCACGGGCCGCTCGAACAGGAGCGCCGGCCCACCCCCCGGGCTCTTCATGCAGCGGTCGGCGATCTCGGTGATCTCCCGGTCCACGGAGACCGGCTCCCTCACGCGGACCAGCTCGCCCGCCTCGTCCAGCGCGGCCACGAAGTCGCGCAGGCTGTCCAGGCTCATCGGGTACCCCAGTGGAGGGCGGCGATGCCGCCCGTGAGGAGGCTGTAAGCGCAGTCTCGGAAACCGGCGAGAGCGAGTCGCTCCCGCAGCGCGTCGGGCGCCGGGAAGGTGCTCACGGACGCCGGCAGGTACGAGTAGGCCGTCGGGTGGCGCGAGACGGCGCGCCCGATCAGGGGCAGGACCCGGCGGAAGTAGAAGAGGTAGAGGGCCCGGAAGGGCGCCCAGACGGGCGTCGTGAACTCCAGGATGACGAGTCGCGCGCCGGGCCGCAGCACCCGGGCCAGCTCGACCAGCCCCGCATCGAGGTCGGCCAGGTTCCGGACGCCGAAGGCGACCATGGCGCCGTCGAAGCGGCCGCTGAGGAAGGGCAGCTCGAGCGTGTCGGCCGCCGCCGGCCGGACGACCCCGGGCCGCGCCTTGCCCACCCCCAGCCGGAGCATCCGCGCCGAGAAGTCCGCGCCCACGACGCGGCCCGAGAATCCGTGCCGGCGCGCCAGCTCCGCCGCGAGGTCCAGGGTCCCGGCGCACGCATCGAGATAGAGCCCGTCGGGCCTCGCTTTCCAGCCCAGGGCGTCGACGGCCGCGCGCCGCCACCGCCGGTCTATGCCCAGCGAGAGAACGCGGTTGAGGAGGTCGTAGCGCGGCGCGATCGCGGTGAACATCTCGCGCACGTAGCGCCGCTGATCGGAATGGGGAGACTGGGGCTCGGACGCGGGCGGAGCCAACGTCATCGGCCGGAGGTCGGTTGAGGCGGCATGGGAAGCGTAGATTACCCCCCGCATGGCGACGGCGAAAGACCTCCGGACGCTCGGCGATCGGGAGGTCGTGGCGCTGGCCAAGGCCGGCAAGGAGGCCGCGTACCGGGAACTGCTGAGCCGGTACGAGCGGCCGGTCTTTTCCTTGATCTACCGCATGGTGCGCGACCGCGCGCTCGCCGAGGACCTGGCGCAGGAGACCTTCATCAAGGTCCTCAACGCGCTCGACTCGTATCGGCCCGAGTTCAAGTTCTCGTCCTGGATCTTCAAGATCGCCAACAACGCGGCGATCGATCAGCTGCGCAAGCGCGAGCTGGACACCCTCTCGCTGGACGGCGCGCCCGGGGCGCGCACGGCCGAGGAAGTGGAGGCTACCGCGCTCCAGGCGGTGGACCGCACCGAGTCGCCGCTGGCCGAGCTCGAGTCGCGGGAGCTGGGCTCCGAGATCGAGCAGGCCATCGGGAGGCTCAGACCCGAATACCGGACCGCGATCCTCCTGCGGCACGTGGAAGGCCGGGCGTACGAAGAGATCGCGGAAGTGATGGATCTGCCGTTGGGGACCGTGAAGACCTACATCCACCGGGCCAGGCTGGAATTGAGGGAATACCTGGCCCATCTGAGGACCTGAAACCGCTGCCCCTCCGGCTTCGTAAGGGGAGGCAGCGATGGAGGTAGTTGCGTGATGGACAAGCAGTTAGACGCTGGTGACCTGGACTTCACGGTGCTCCGGGAGCTGACCGCTCTCCGGAGCTTCGCGCCCAGTCGGGGCTTCTCCGACCGGGTGATGGCCCGGGTCAGCCTCCCTCAGCCGGCCGCGGTCGTGTTGTTCCGGCGGGCCGGCGCCTGGGTGATGCAGCCCCGCCGGGCGGTGACGCTGGCGGTCGCCTACGCCGCGAGCGTAGTGATCGCGGTGCGGCTCGCCCTGCCGTGGCTCGCAGCCCACGCCCCGGCGTTGAAGCTCGGCGCGGCGTGGGCCGGCACCCAGATCAGCACGTTGTTCAACTCCGTGACGCTGAGCGCGGCGGACTGGGCGGTGCGGAGCGGCGCGGCCGATGCCGTGCGCGCCGCCGCCTCGTCCGGCAAGGTCTGGCCCGCGCTCGCGGCGCTCACCATCGGCTATGCGGCGGGTGGGTATGGCTTCTACACCCTGCTCAAGACACCCGGGAGGGCCGATGCGCCCGTCCGCGCGTAGCCTCCTGGTCCTCGGCCTCGTGCTCGCCGCTGCGGGAAGCGCGGCCGCACAGCAGCGCCGCGACGACGTCGTTTCGCATGCGATCGCGCTCTCCTCGCGCGACGCGACGCTCGAATTGGATCTCGCCTCCGGCAAATCGCGCGTCGTCTCGCTGCGCGACGGCGACGTGATCGTGGACGGGCAGCGTGTGGGCCACTACACCGCCGGCGGCGCGCTGGAGCGCGCCTGGCGGAAGCTCCTGGGCGACGGCGCCGCGCTCGAGACGAGCAAGATGGTGGCGGCCGCACGGGCGTGGAGCGTCCCGGGCCTCGCCGGCGACGAGCTGGCGGCGGAGCTTCGGATCGCCTCGGCCGTGCGCGATCTCGCTTCGGCGCCCCCGGCGATCCCCGCCGGCGCGGCGGCAGCGCCCGCGGCGCCGGAGAGCGTGCGCGCCTCGTTCCCCGCCCAGCCGCTGACCGCCGAATCGGCGCCGCCGCCCGAGCAGCGGGCGCCGGCGGCGACCTCGACCGGCGTGCAGCTGCTCTTCCAGGACGTGCGCAACATCGTCGCGATCTTCATCGCGCTGGCGATGATCGGGTTCGGCACCGTCTTCTTCGCGCGGCGCTACGTCGAGGTCATCGCCGACACGGCGTCCAACGCCTTCGGGCGCTCGCTGGTGGTCGGGCTCCTCGGGCAGCTGCTCCTCCTGCCGACGCTCGCGATGCTCATCGTCGGCCTCATCTTCACGATCGTCGGCATCCTGCTCCTGCCCTTCGCGATCATCGCGTTCGTCGTCGCGGCGGTCGGGGCGGCTCTGGGAGGCTACCTCGCCGTCGCCCACGCGGTCGGCGAGACGTGGACGCGCCGCCGGATGG
Source organism: uncultured Gemmatimonadales bacterium (assembly GCA_963835535.1). Lineage (GTDB taxonomy): Bacteria > Gemmatimonadota > Gemmatimonadetes > Gemmatimonadales > JACORV01 > Fen-1245. Next base: position 204,334 of record CAWIFL010000005.1, on the reverse strand, counting down.
CGAACGGTGCGTTCGTGCGGCACCCCACCGCGTACGGCTACGTGTTCACCGGATTGGTCGGCCTGCTCGGCCTGTGGGCCGCGGCGGCGCTGTTCGGGTGGGCGGGACCGGTCGTCTTCGTCTTCCGCGCGGCGGCGTTCATCGTCACCTGGCTGGCCGCCACCGTGGGCTTCGGTGCCGTGCTGCTCTCGCGCGCGGGGCTCCGGGAGACCTTCGCCGGCCGCCACGCGGGCGAGATGACGGACGAGTACCTCTGGGCGACGCCGCCGGCCACGCCGGCCGCGCCGCGGCCTGGACGGCGCGAGTGAAGCGCGCGGCCGCCGTCCTCGCGGTCTCTCTCGCCTGGGTCGTGACTTCCGCGAGCGCGCAGACCCTGCGCACCCTCACGTCGGCCCGGCAGCTCCACGGCGAGTCGTCGCTGATCGTGGAAGTGAACTACGCCGTCGGCCAGCTCAAGCTGGAGCCGGCTTCACCGGGCGATCTCTACCGGATGGAGCTGCGCTACGACGAAGACAAGTTCGCGCCGGTGCGCGAGTACGACGCAGACGCCGGCGTGCTGCGGCTCGGCCTCCGGAGCCTGCACGGCCACACCTCGCTCCGACGCGGGCACAGCGAGGAAACCCCGTCGCTGGACATCGCGCTGACGCCGGAAGTGCCGCTCACGCTGCGGGTCGAGGTGGGCGCGGCCGAGTCCGACGTCGAGTTCGGCGGCCTCCAGCTGCGCCGCCTCGCGTACAAGACCGGCGCCTCGGAGTCCCACGTGCGCTTCAGCCGGCCGAATCCCGTGGAGTGCGACGCGCTGACCTTCGAGGCCGGCGCGGCCGAGTTCACCGCCACCGGCCTGGGGAACAGCAACTGCCGCCGGATGGGCTTCCACGGCGGCGTGGGCGACGTCACGCTCGACTTCAGCGGCGAGTGGCGCACCTCCGCCGACGTGACGGTGAAGATCGGCATCGGGGAGTTGAAGCTGGTGTTGCCGCGCGACCTCGGCGTCGCGATCAACTTGAACCGGTTCCTCACGTCGTTCGACCGCAGCGGCTTCACGAAGCGGGGCGGCGTCTACTACTCGGACAATTACGCTTCGGCGTCCTACCGCTTGACCCTGAACATCGACGCGGCCTTCGGCGGGATCGACGTGCAGTGGGTGGACGGCCGCTGAAGCGGCGGGCCCCGCCTCGTTAGCTGCGCCGGGCCGTCGCCCGGACTTCCGTCCCTCTCGACACTCCCAGCACGACATCGGCGCGGCCGTCGCGGACCGCGATCTCGACCGTTCCGCCCGAACCGATGAACGCCACCGGCTCGGCCGGCGGCACGTCCGCGAAGGTGGCGCCGAGCGGGAAGCCGCGGCCCGCGACCTTCACCGTGGCGGCCCGCTCGACCCGGTCGTTCGGGATGTTGGTGATCAAGGTGCCGAACCGGTCCACGTGGATCACCTCGCCGACCAGATCGGAGCCCTCGACCGTCAGGCGCGCGGGCGCGAGACGCACCGGATCGGAGAGCGGCGCCCCCAGGTCCTGCAGCGGCGCGCCGCCCGCGAGCCGCGCGGCGACGGGAGCGAAGACATCCCTCCCGTGGAAGGTCCGGCTCGCACCGGCGGGCACCGCCAGACTCACCACGCGCGCCGGCGCTGCGTCGAGCACGTCGCTCAACAGACCGTTGTCGGGCGCCACGAAGTACTGCCCGGCCGCCGCCACGGCCAGGGCCCGCCGCGCCGACCCCACCCCGGGATCCACCACGGCCAGGTGCACGGTGCCCTCCGGGAAGGCGCGCCACACCCGGCCGAGCACGTAGCAGCCAGCCGCGACGTCGCCGGCCGGAAGGTCGTGTGCCACGTCCACCAGCAGCGCGCCCGGCGCGAGGGTGAGGAGCGTGCCCTTCACCTCCCCCACGTAGCCGTCGGCGGTCCCGAAATCGGTGAGCAGGGTGATGATGCGGCTCATACGTGCGCCCGCTGCCAGCGGCCCCCGCGCCAGATCAGGAACATCGCGATGCCGCGGCCCATCGCCGTCAGGCTGATCGTCCACCAGATCCCCGCCACGCCGAACAGCGCCGCGAGCCAGGCGGCGAGCGGAATGCGCGCCGCCGTCATCGAGCCGGACCAGAGCATCGGCTCGAAGGTGAACCCGGCGCCGCCCAGCGACGCTTCGAAGACGATCTCCATCCCCATCGTGATCTCCGCGATGGCGATGATCCTGAGGTAACTCGCCCCCTCCCTGATCACCGCGGCGTCGCGGCTGAACACCGACACCAGCGGCTCGGGGACGATCAGGAACGCGATGCACGCGACCGCAGCCGCGAGGCACGCGTAGGTCGCCGTGAGGTACGCGGCCCGCCGCGCGCGGTCGGTGCGGCCCGCACCCAGATTCTGCCCCACGATCGCCGCCGACGCGAGCCCGAACCCGATCGCCACCTGGTAGGCCAGCCCCTCGAGCTTGTGCCCCACGCCGAGCGCCGCGAGCGCCGGCGTCCCGAACTGCGTCGTGATCCGCGTCAGGCCGACGTACACCGCCGAGAAGAAGACGCCGGTCGCGGCCGTCGGCGCCCCGATCCGCACCACGGCCAGCGCGCTCTTCCAGTCCCACACCGACAGGCGGACCAGCCGGCGCTTCACCAGGACGCCGAAGCCGAAGGCCAGGCCGAGTGCGCGCGTGCCCACGGCGGCGACGGCCGCGCCCGCGATCCCCATCGCCGGCATCGGCCCCAGCCCGAGGATCAGGACCGGGTCGAGGATCAGCGTGACCAGCACCGAGGCCGTGAGCAGGAGGAGCGGCGTACGCGTGTCGCCGGAAGCGCGGAAGGTCGCTTCCGCCGCGTAGAAGCCGAAGACGAGCGGGGTCCCGATCAGGTAGGTGGTCAGCCAGAGGTGGCCCAGCGCGGTCACCTCGGGGGGCGTGTGCATCACGCGGAAGAGCAGCGGGACCAGCGGCTCGCCGACCGCCGCGACGACGATGCCGAAGCTGACCGACAGCACCAGCGTCGTGCCGCCCGCGACCGCCGCGAGCCCGTGCGCCCCCTCGCCGTGGCGGCGCGACGCGACGGCGGTGAGCCCAACGCCGATCATCTCCGCGACGGCCAGCAGCGCCCAGACGGCGAAGCCCGCCGTGGAGATGGCCGCGAGCGCCGAGGAGCCCAGGATGCGGCCCACCCAGAAGACGTCGATCAGAAGGAAGACGAGCTGCAGCAGCGCGGAGCCGATGGCGGGGACGGCGAGGCGCAGGATGGCCCGCGGCAGCGGCCCCGACACCAGATCGGTCGTCGGCGCGCTCGTCGGTGCGACGGCGCCGGAGGAAAGAGCACCGAGCGACGGGGGCGTTTCTTGCGCCGCCCGCACCGCCGACTCGGGATCCACCGCGGCGCTCACGGCGGCGCCGGGTTGCTGTCCAGGAAGCGGCGGAAGACCGGGTTGTCGGGGAAGCGCGTCGCGAGATCGGTCACCAGCCGGCGGGCTTCCAGCTTGAGCAGGGTGTCGGAGCCGCTCTCGCGGACCAGCGCGTTCGCGTAGAGCCACCGCGCCTCGTAGCGCCCGAGCGTCCCCTCCTCCTGGACGTGCCGCATCCGCGCCAGCGCCAGCACCGCGTCGCCGCCCCCGAGCCCGAGGATCCGCGCCACCAGTCGCGCGAGCGCGCTGGCGCGGGCGAGGGCGTACTCGTAGACGGCGAGGCCCAGCTGGCAGTCCACGCAGGTGGAGTCGAGGGCGAGCGCGCGCTCGAGGGCGGTGCGCATCGCCCTGGCCTCCCGCGAGGCACGCCACGGGTGCCCGTGCAGGTCCGCCTGGCGCGCGCGGTAGCCGAGCGCCGTGCCGAGCCAGAAGAGTTGAACGACGCGCGCCGAGTCGGTCGTCGCCTCGCTCACGCCCCGCGCCGCGCGCGCCGCCGCATCCGCGAGCAGCGTGTCCACGGAGTCGGCCATGAACTGGTCGTCCGGGATCGCCGCCCCCTCCCAGATGAGCGCCGACGCCGCGAGCGCCGGGCCGACCGGGTCCCGGGGGAATCGCCAGGCGAGACGGGTGAAGAAGAGATGCGCGGCGTCGAACCGGCCGCCGTAGATGAGGTCCTGTCCCGATGCCGTCTCGGCGGCGGACGCCGACTCGGCCGAGTCCGCCTGGCCCTGCGCCGCCGGTGGCGCCGCGACGAGCAGCAGCGCCGCCGCCGCGGCGGCCGTCAGGATGTGACGATGGGCAGGCGGACGGAGCGGGTGGTCGCCAGGTCCTGGAACTCCGTGGCGAGGGCGATGAGCGCCATCGCGGCGGGCGAGTGCGGCTCCGCCAGGACGACCGGCACCCCCGACTCGCACAGCTCCTGCACGCGCGCCTGGAGCGGGATCTGGGCGAGGAGCGGGATCCCCAACTCCTTCGCGAGCCGTCCGCCCCCTCCGGTCGAGAAAATGTCGGTGCGCCCGCCGCAGTGCGGGCACGAGAAGAACGACATGTTCTCCACGATCCCCAGCACCGGGACCCCCACCTTCTCGAACATCTTCGCGCCCCGGAGCGCGTCCCCCACCGACACTTCCTGCGGGGTGGTCACGATGATCGCGCCGCTCACCTGGACCGATTGGACCAGGGAGAGCTGCGCGTCGCCGGTGCCCGGAGGCATGTCCACCAGGAGAAAGTCGAGTTGGCCCCATTCCACGTCGCCGAGAAACTGCTGAATGATCTTCATGATGATGGGGCCGCGCCAGATGGCCGCCGCGTCGCGCTCCACCAGGTTGCCGAGCGACATCAGCTTCACGCCGTGCGCCTCGATCGGCTGGATGCGCCCCTCCACCACGGCCGGCCGCTGCTCCAGCACCCCGAGCATCCGCGGGAGGTCCGGGCCGTACACGTCGGCGTCCATCAGGCCGACCCGCAGTCCACCCGCGGCCAGCGCCGCCGCGAGGTTCACCGCGACGGTGGACTTCCCCACGCCGCCCTTGCCGGAGGACACCGCGATGACCTTGCCGAGGTGCGGCAGCTCGCGCGCCGTGGGCGCCGGCACGCTCTTCGGCGTCGTCTGCGCCTGCGGCTGCGCGCCGCCCCCGACCTGCATCTTGACGCCCTTCACCCCCGGCACCGCCTGCGCCGCGAGGCGAGCCTCACGCACCAGCGACGCCGGATCGTCGCGGCCGAGCTCGAAGACGATCTGCACCTTCCCGTCCGCGCCGGCCACGATCTCCTTCACCATCCCCGCCGTGACGACGTCCTGCCCGACGCGCGGGTTCACCACCCGCTCGAGCGCCGCCGCCACCTTCGCCTTCAGATCGTTCTTCGCCACCCTAGACCGCCTCCACCGAGTGCACCGCCGGCACCGCCTGCTTGAGCCGCACTTCGATCCCGTGCTTCAGCGTCGCCATCGACATCGGACAGCCCACGCAGTGCCCCATCAGCCGGACCTTCACCGTGCCGTCCGCCTCGTCAAAGTCCACGAACTCCACGTCCCCACCGTCCATCTGGATCGCGGGGCGCACCGTCTCCAGCACCCGCTCGATCTCCTCCACTGCTGTCGCCACGTCGACTCCCGGATTGCCGACCAGTCTAGTCGGATATTACCCGCGCCGCGAACTGAGGATCGAACCACCCTAACGGGCGAGCAAGCGGCGTGCCGCGGTCAGGACCTGCTGCTGGACCTGGTCGAGCGAGCCGGAGATGGAGGCGCCGGACGCCTTGGCGTGGCCGCCGCCCCCGAACTGGGCCGCGAAGGCCGAGACGTCCACGTCGCCCACGGAGCGGAAGGAGACCTTGATCTTGCCGTTGGCGAGAGTGCGGAAGAGGAGCGCGAGGCGGGTGCCCTGCACCGACCGCGCGAACTCGACGAGGCCGTCGAGGTCGTCCGAACCCACCTGGTGGCGCTCGATGGCGCCGGCGGGGACGGTGATCCACGAGAGTCCGACGTCCGGTTCGTGGACCAGCGTGTCGAGGACTTCGGCGGTGAGTCGCAGCCGGCCGACCGGCGCCGTGGCGTACACCTGCTCGTAGATGCTCTCGGGGTCGACGCCGTGCTCGAGGAGCGACGCCGCGACGCGGAGGGCGCGGGGCGAGGCATTGGCGTAGCGGAAGCCGCCGGTGTCGGTCAGGAGGCCCACGTAGAGCGCGCGCGCCGCATCCGCGGTGAGCGGCCACCCCGCCGTGGCGGCCAGGTCGTAGATCAGCTCGGCGGTCGCGGCCGCGGCGGGGTCCACCAGGCGGGGGCCGTCGGGGAGGGTGCCGGCCGAGAGGTGGTGATCCACGCATGGCGTGACGAGGGCGCGCGAGCGGATCGTGTCGGCCAGGCTCCCGAGCCGGCCGAGGTCCGCGATGTCGAGGACGAGGAAGAGATCGGCGTCGCGCAGGGCGGCGACGGCGCCGGCGGTGCGCTCGTGCGCGCGCACGGGCTCCACCAGGAACTGGTAGCGCGGCGGGATCGGCGTGGGGTTGGCGATGCAGACGTCCTTCCCCAGCGCCTTCAGCAGGTGCACCATCGCGATCTCGCTGCCGACGCCGTCGCCGTCCGCGTTGACGTGCGTCGTCATCGTGATGCGCCGGGCCGCCAGCAGCGCCTCGGCCACGGCGCGCGCCCCCTTCCTCCGGGCGGCGGCGACCTTCTCGAGCTTCGGTCCCGCCTGCCTCGGCGGCATGCTACTGCGCCGCCGCACGCTCCTTGATCGACGTGTGCGAATGGCTCTTTCCGTAGGTGAAGTAGACCACCATCCCGATCACGAACCAGATCAGGAGCCGCATCCAGGTCCTGAGCGGCAGCGAGACCATGAGGTAGAGCGCCGACAGCGCGCCGAGCGGTGCCGTGAGCCAGTAGACGGGCGTCTTGAACGGCCGGTGCAGGTTCGGCTCGCGCCGCCGGAGCACGATGATGCCCGCCGAGACGATGACGAACGCGAGCAGCGTGCCGATCGAGACCAGGCTGGCCGCCTCGCGGATCGTGAGGAAGCCGGCCGCGATCGCGACCGCGATCCCGGTGATGATGCTGGTCACGTACGGCGTCTGGAACTTCGGGTGCACCTTGTTGATGAACTGCGGCAGCAGGCCGTCGCGCGCCATCGAATAGAACACGCGCGATTGGCCCAGGAGCATCACCAGGATCACCGACGAGAGCCCGGCGATCGCGCCCAGCTTGATCAGCTGCGACATCCACCCCAGCCCGACGTAGTCGGCCACGACGGCGATGGGGTCCGGGACGTCGAGCAGCTTGTACGACATCGCCCCGGTCGCGATTCCCGCCACCAGGATGTAGAGCAGCGTGCAGATCAGCAGCGAGCCGATGATCCCGATCGGCATGTCGCGCGCCGGGTTCTTGGCCTCCTGCGCCGCAGTGCTCACGGCGTCGAATCCGATGTAGGCGAAGAACACGATCCCGGCCCCGGTCATGACCCCGGTGAAGCCGAAGTGCTCGCGCTCCCCGGTGTTCGCCGGAATGAACGGCGTCCAGTTGTGCGCGTCCACGAATCGCACCACGAGGACGATGAAGAGGACCACCACGGCGAGCTTGATGAACACGATCACGTTGTTGGTGTTCGCCGATTCCTTGATCCCGACCACCAGCAGCGCGGTGATCGCGGCGATGATGAACACCGCGGGCAGGTTGAACACGGCGGTCGCCGTCGTGCCGTCGGCCAGGTGCACCAGCGTCCCCGGCGCCGCCTGGAGCGCGGCCGGGATGTGGATCCCGAGGCCGTCGAGGAACGAGACGACGTAGCCCGACCAGCCGATCGAGACCGTGGTCGCACCGAGGGCGTACTCGAGAATCAGGTCCCACCCGATGATCCAGGCGAACAGCTCGCCCAGCGTCGCGTAGCCGTAGGTGTAGGCGCTCCCCGCGATCGGCACCAGGGAGGCGAATTCCGCGTAGCAGAGCGCCGCGAAGACCGAAGCGACGCCCGCGAAGATGAAGGAGAGTACCACGGCGGGTCCCGCATTCTCGGCCGCGACCGTCCCCGTCAGCACGAAGATCCCGGTGCCGATGATGGCGCCGATGCCGAGCATGACCAGGTTCAGCGCGCCGAGCGCGCGCCTGAGGCTGTGATCGGTCTCGGCTTCCTGCTGGAGGGCCGTCACCGTCTTGCGCGTGAAGAGACCCATGCGTGTCTCCGGAACTGCCGGTGTGTCGTTGGAAGGCGCCGGCGGCGGAATCTGGGACGCCGCGCGGCTGTGCCGCGGGAGTGGGCTAGACTAGCGGCCCCCGCGGCCGCGGTCAAGCGAGCCGGGCCTCACGGACTGTAATTCGGCGCTTCGCGGGTGATCGTGACGTCGTGCGGGTGCGACTCCCGGAGGCCCGCGCCGGTGATGCGCACCAGCTCCGTCTCCGTCTGCAGCCCGCGGATGGTGGCGACGCCGCAGTACCCCATGCCGCTGCGGAGCCCGCCCACCATCTGGAAGACCACGTCGGCGACCGGGCCCTTGTAGGGCACGCGCCCCTCGATCCCTTCCGGCACGAGCTTGGTGGCGGACATCTCCCCTTCCTGGAAGTACCGGTCGGCGGAGCCCTCCTGCATCGCGGCGAGGCTCCCCATCCCGCGGATCACCTTGAAGCGCCGTCCTTCGTAGAGCAGCGACTCGCCCGGGCTCTCCTCCGTGCCGGCGAAGACCGCGCCCATCATCACGCTGTCGGCGCCGGCCGCGAGCGCCTTCACCGCGTCGCCGGAGTATTTCACGCCGCCGTCCGCGATCACCGGGACGCCCGACGCTCCGGCCACCGCGTCCATGATGGCGGTGACCTGCGGGACGCCGACGCCCGTCACGACCCGCGTGGTGCAGATCGAGCCGGGGCCCACGCCCACCTTGACCGCGTCCACGCCGCGCTCCACCAGCGCGCAGGCGCCGTCCTTCGTCGCCACATTGCCGCCGACGAGCTGCGCGTCGGGGAACGACTCGCGCAGCTGCGCGATGGTCTGCAGCACGCCTTCGCTGTGGCCGTGCGCCGAATCCACCACCAGCACGTCGCATCCCGCGTCGAGCAGCGCGTGCGCCCGGGGCGCCGCGTCCTTCGTTGCGCCGACGGCGGCCGCGACGCGCAGGCGGCCGTGCTGGTCCTTGTTGGCGTTCGGGTAGTCGCGCCGCTTGAAGACGTCCTTGACGGTGATGAGTCCCTTGAGGCGCCCGTCCTCGGAGACCACCGGCAGCTTCTCGATCTTGTGCCGCGCCAGGATCCTGACCGCCTGGTCCAGCGTCGTGCCGACCGGCGCCGTCACCAGGCCCTTGCTCGTCATCACTTCGTCGATCGGGCGGTCGAGGTCGTTCTCGAACTGGAGGTCGCGGTTGGTGATGATCCCGACGAGGCGGCGGTCGTGGTCCACGATCGGCACGCCGGAGATCTTGAAGCGCGCCATCAGGTGGAGCGCCTCGCGGATCGGCCGGTCGGGCGGGAGGGTGATCGGGTCCAGGATCATCCCGCTCTCGGAGCGCTTGACGCGATCCACCTCGGCCGCCTGGCGGTCGATCGGCAGGTTCTTGTGGATCACGCCGATCCCGCCGAGCCGCGCCATGGCCATCGCCATGTCGGCCTCGGTCACCGTGTCCATGGCGGCGGAGACGAACGGGATGTTGAGCGTGATCTCGCGCGTCAGACGCGTCGAAACGTCGACCTGGCGCGGATGGACCGTCGAGTGGCGGGGGACGAGGAGGACGTCGTCGAAGGCGAGTCCTTCCTCGCGGCGAATGTGGGTTCCCATGGCGGAAGATACCGGGCGTTCGGGCGCGAAATCAAGCAGAATTCGAGGGCGGGCCCGCGGGCGGCGGCTGCGGCTTCTCGCCCTTGGGCGGCGCCGCGGGCTCGGCGCCGGTCACCTCGTCCACGACCGCTTTTCCCGCCGCCGCCAGGCCCGACATCATCCGCCCCGCGGCGGACATCGCGTCCATCGTCCCCTTGATCGCCGACGCGGAGACGCGGCCCGCACGGAGCGTGTCCTCGACCGTCTCGGCGAGCTTCTGGAAAGTGGAGGGCGACTCCGTGGGGTGCGCCGCGTACTTCGATTCCAGGAACTCGATGTAGTCGAGCACCTGGTAGATCCGCTCCTCGCTCAGCGCCTCCAGCTTCCGCTCGATCCGCTTCTTGAGGAACTCGTTCATGGAGCCACGTCCACCAGGTCGAGGATCGGATTGGCGAGGAAGGCACTGCGGCCGCTCCTGACGCGGGCCACGACGGTCAGCGTATCGAGCGGGCGGAGCTGCGAGATCTTCGGGAGCTTCTCGTCCGGGACCGTCACGTACACGAACGCGTACTCGGGGGCGGGGCCCCGCGCGAGGATGTAGTGCTGGCCCGGCGTGAAGTCCGGCGAGCGCAGCTCGTCGGCCGTCTGCAGGGAGATGAACTGGATGGTCCAGCGCAGGATCTTCCCCTGCCATTCGTCGGGATGGGCCCGGATCTCGGCCGCGGTCACGCCGCTCACGGCCTGGCCGCCGGGCGGCCGCACCTCGCTCTCGCGGACCCAGCCTGAGGCCTCGATGCGCACCCAGTCGCCCGCGCGCGCCGTGATGCGCACCGGCACGCCCGCGTCCAGGAACCCTGTGGAGGGTGTGTCGGGCGCAAGGAAGAGCTGGACCCGGCGCCGCAGCACCGCGCGCCGCGGGTCCACTTCCTCGGTCTGCGCCGTGTCGGCGGGCGGCGCGGCCCGGGCGGCGCGCCGCGCGGCCCTCGCGGGAGCCGCCCCCGCCACGCCCACGAACGCGGCCGACGCGACCCAGCCGCTGCGCCGCACGTGAATCCACCCACCGCGGCGCTCCACCTCGTCGAGCAGCGCCCCCCGCACCAGGCGCGCGAGCACGCGGCCGTTGGGCGCGGCCCGCAGGTTCTCCTGGGGAGGCGTCACCGAGAGCGTGTGTCCCTCCCGCGCGTCCGCCTTGAGCGAGGAGCGGAAGATCCAGCCGTCGAGCAGCACCTGCGTGTCGGTGCCCCGGCGGCCCTGCACGGCGAACGCCGCACCCGCCGCGACGCGCCCCAGCTCCTTGCCTCCGCTTTCCGCGAGCACACGCTCGCCGTCGCGCTGCACGGTGACCTGCTGCGCCGCCGCGGAGGCCGCCACGACGCACGCCGAAACACCAGCGAGGGCGAGGACGAACAGGGTGTGTGCGGCTGGTTGGGGACGCCTGGCGGCGGTAGATTGGGGCCTGCTCATCTGCACGAAAGTCATTGTAGAACCTGGGAGTTGTGATGTCAAACGCAGCGAGGCGCGGAGCCGTGGTCCTGGTGGTCCTGGACGGATGGGGCTACCGCCGCGGCCGAGACGGGAACGCCATCGAGCTGGCGCGCTCCCCCATCTGGCACAAGCTCTGGGACTCGCTCCCGCGCACGTTGCTGGAGGCCTCCGGGCCGGACGTGGGCCTGCCGGAGGGCCAGATGGGCAACTCCGAGGTCGGCCACCTCAACCTCGGCGCCGGCCGCATCGTCCCGCAGGACATCGTGCGCGTCTCGGACGCGATCAAGTCGGGGGAGTTCTTCGAGAACGCGGCGCTCCTGAAGCTGTGCGCGGACGTGAAGCAGCGCGGCGGCACGCTCCACCTCTACGGCCTCATCGGCTCGGGCGGCGTGCACGCGCTCGACCGGCACCTGGAGGCGTGCATCGATCTCGCCGAGCGCCAGCGGATGCCGCGCACCGCCATCCACGCGCTGCTCGACGGCCGCGACACGCCCCCCGCTTCCGCGCAGGGCTTCATGCGGGAGCTGGTGACGGCGGCGCGGGGCCGCGCCGTGGTGGCCACGATGTGCGGGCGGTACTTCGCGATGGACCGTGACAAGCGGTGGGACCGCACCAAGCTCGCCTACGACGCGATGATGCACGGGGTGGGGATCCTCGCCACGGATCCGGTCGAGGCGATCGGCGCGGCGTACGCGCGCGGCGAGACGGACGAGTTCGTCAAGCCGATCGTGATCACCGGCGCGGACGGGACGCCGGTCGCGACGATCCGGGAGGGCGACGGCATCCTGTGCTTCAACTTCCGCGCGGACCGGATGCGCCAGATGGTGCGCGCGTGGACCCAACCGGACTTTGCGGGGTTTGAGCGCGGCGCGCCTCTGATCGAGGTCGTGACGATGACGGAGTACGACCAGACCTTCACCGTCCCCGAGGTCTTCGGCCCGATGGTGCTGAACGAGATTCTGGCGGACGTGGTCAGCAAGAACGGGATGCGGATGCTGCGCACCGCGGAGACGGAGAAGTATGCGCACGTGACCTACTTCTTCAACGGCGGGATCGAGAAGCCGTATCCCGGCGAGGAACGGCTCCTGGTGGACAGCCAGAAGGTGGCGACCTACGACCTCAAGCCCGAGATGAGCGCGTCGGGGATCACCGACATCCTGTGCCGCGGCATCACGGAACGGCGCTACGACTTCATCCTCGCCAACTACGCGAACGGCGACATGGTGGGGCACACCGGGAAGATCGCGGCGGCGGTCAAGGCGGTGGAGACGGTGGACGGCTGCCTGCAGCGCGTGGTGGCGGCGGCCGAGCAGGCGAAGGCGTCGCTCCTCATCACCGCCGACCACGGCAACTGCGAAATGATGATCGATCCGGACACCGGCGGGCCGCACACCGCGCACACCACGAACCCGGTGCCGCTGCTCCTGATGGACGAGGCGTTCCGCGGCCGGCTCCGGCCCGGCTGCTCGCTCCGGGACGTGGGACCCACCGTGCTGGGGCTGCTGGGGCTGGAGCGGCCGAAGGCGATGACCGGGCGCGATCTACGGGAGACCATATGAGGCCGGACGCACGGACGCACGGACGCACGCACGCACGGCGACGGCTCGCGCTGGCACTTGCTGTGCCTCTGTGCGTCTGTGCGTCGGTGCCCTCAGCGCTCCGGGCACAGGAGGTCGGCACGGCGCCGGAGCACTCCCCGTACCAGGACATCCTGACCCACGAGGGATTCACGCTGTTCGTGGGCCGCTTCGCCGGGAATCGGAATGATGCGCACACCGGCGTGCGGCCCGGCCTGATGCTCGGCGGGCGATTGAACGTGCGCGTCGCCGACGCCCTCGACATCTCGGCCACCATCGGCGAGGCGTTCACCAACCGGCTGCAGATCGACGCCGGAGGCGACACGGCGCGGGACATGGGCACCCTGAAGGTGCGGCTCCTCGCGGCCGACCTCGGCCTGCAGCTCAACCTGACCGGCGCCAAGACGTGGCACCGCCTCGCGCCGTACGTCTACCTGGGCGGCGGGATCACGGCGCCCTCCGCCAACGTGGTGGATCCCGGCGGGTTCGCGCTGGGCACCAATTTCGACGTCGTCCCGGCGGTCGGCACTCGCCTCTTCATCTCGCGCGGCCTCGAGCTGCAGTTCGAGGTGCGGGACTACTACTACCGGTACAACTTCCCGCTGTCGTACATCACGGTGCCCTACGCCGGCCACACCGACTACTCCACCATCAATTCGGTGCTGGTGGGGGACCACGTCTGGTACAACAACCTCACGCTGTGGGTCGGCGTGACGTACGGCTTCAACTTCTGATCTGACTGGTGTGAGCGCGCCGGCAGGAGAAGTCCTCGGGATCGCGGTCCTCTCGCTCAAGATCGCGCTCGCCGCCACCGTCCTCGCCTGCCTGCTGGGCATCCCGCTCGGTTTCTTCTTGGGATGGACCCGTTTCGCCGGGCGCCGCATCCTGCTCGCCCTCCTCAACACGGCGCTCGCGCTGCCGACGGTGGTCATCGGCCTCCTCATCTACCTGTTGCTGGCGCGCCGCGGGCCGCTCGGCGCACTGGGGATGCTGTACACCTGGCAGGCGATCGTCGTCGCCGAGGTGGTGCTGGCCCTCCCCATCGCGACCGCGCTCTCGGCCGCCGCCATCCAGGCGGTGGACCCGCGCGTGCGGCGCACCGCGCTCACGCTGGGAGCCGGCACGCTGCGCACCGCCTGGACCGTCGCGCGGGAGGCGCGGTTCGCGCTGCTGGCGGGCGTCGTGGTCGCCTTCGGCCGGGTGCTCTCCGAGGTCGGCGCCGCACTGATGGTCGGCGGCAACGTCCGGCACGAGACGCGGACGCTGACCACCGCCATCACGCTGGCGACGTCGCAGGGCGATTTCGGCCTCGCGGTCGCGCTCGGCCTGATCCTCCTCGCCCTCGCACTCACCGTGAGCGTGCTGATCCAGCTGCTGCAGGGCCATGGCGACGTTTGAGGTCACGGCGCTCCGGCAGCAGTTCGGCGGACGGGCAGCCCTCTCGCTCGACGCGCTGGCCGTACGGGAGGGCGCCCGGCTGGCGGTCGTGGGTCCGAACGGCGCCGGGAAGAGCACGCTGCTGCGGCTTCTCGCCTTCGTGGACACGCCCCTGTCGGGCTCCATCGCGCTGGAGGGGCGGCCCGTCGCGTCGGCCGCGGACCGGCGGCAGGCGCGGCAGCGCGTGACGCTGGTGGAGCAGCGGCCCTACCTGTTCCGCGGCACGGTACTGGGCAACGTCGCCTACGGCCTCCGGGCCCGGGGGGTGAACGCCGTGGAAGCCGGCGAGCGGGCGGCCGCCGCGCTGGCGCGCCTCCGGCTCCGGGAGCTGACGGGCCGCGACGCGCGCGCCCTTTCGGACGGAGAGATCCAGCGCGTCGCCGTCGCGCGGGCGCTCGCGGTGGAGCCGGTCGCGGTGCTGCTCGACGAGCCGGTCTCCGGCGCCGACCGCGCCGCCCAGCACGCGCTGTTCGAGGCGCTCGCGGCCGAGCAGGCCCGGCGGCCGCTCACCATCGTGTTCGCCTCGCACCTCCTGGAGGACGCCTACCGCTGGGCGGACGACCTGCTCGCGCTGCACCAGGGGCGGGCATCTCCCGTCACGCCGGAGAACCTGTTCCGCGTGGACCTCGCCGGCGGCGCGCCGATGCAGACGGTGACCGTCGGGCCGCTGGCGCTCGACGTGATGACCGACCGGCAGGGGCCGGCGACGCTCGCCATCCCGCCCGACGAGATCGTCCTCTCGACCGAGGCGCTCCACTCCTCCGCCCGCAACGTGCTGCGGGGCCGCGTCGTCCGCGTCGCGGAGCATGGCGCCGCGATGCGCGTCACGCTCGACGCCGGGATCGAGCTGGTGGCGCTCATCACGCGCAAGAGCTTCGAGGAGATGGGACTCTCGGTCGGCGGCACGGCATTCGCCTCGTTCAAGAGCGTGGCCATCCGCGTCTTTTGAGAGATATCTTCCCCGCGTGTCCCCCATCGCGTACCTGACCCGCACCGTCGAGTTCACGGCGACGCACCGCTATTTCAAGCCCGAGTGGAGCGCGGCGCGGAACGCCGAGGCCTTCGGGGCCTCCGCCGCGCCGCACAGCCACGCGTACCGGTGCGCGGTCACGCTCGCCGGAGCGGTGGATCCCGCGACCGGCATGGCGGCGGACCTGGCGGCGCTCGACCGCATCCTCGCCGAGGAAGTGGTGGCCCGTTTCGAGGGCCGCGACATCAACCGCGACCTCCCCGAGTATCGCGCCCGGGCGCACGCTGCCGACCGGAGAGGCGCTGTGCCTCGACATCTGGAAGCGGGTGGCCGCGCGGCTCCCGGCGGGATGCCGTCTCACGTCGGTGAGGGTCCGGGAGGATCCGTCGCTGTGCGCCGAGTATCGGGGCGAGGCGTAGCGCCGTGGGCCACGAGACCAGGGACAAGCTCGCGGCGGTCGAAGAGACGCCGGTCTGGCTGGAGGTGAACCACAAGCCCGCCGTCACCTGGATGTGCACGCCCGACCAGCTGGAGGAGCTGGCGGTGGGGTGGCTGCACGGCGAGGGGTACATCGAGACGATCGCCGACCTGCTGTCGCTGCGCCCCTGCGCGACCGACCTCGGGTTCTGGGCGGAGATCGCGCCGGAGCGGCTCGCCGCCGTGACGCAGGACGAGCGCCGGCGGGTCCTCGCCTCGGGATGCGGCGCGGTGAGCGTCGCGCTCGCCGACCCGCGCTCGCTCACACCGCAGCCACCGCGGGGTGACGCGCCGGAAGTCGCGACGATCCGCGCGCTCTTCAAGGAGCTGTACCGCCGGGGCGCGAAGTACGACGAGACCGGCGGGATCCACGCCGCGGCGCTCACCGACGCGCGGGAGCTGCTGCAGCACGCCGAAGACATCGGGCGGCACAACGCGGTGGACAAGGTGATCGGCGGGGTGCTGATGGCGAAGCGGAGCCCGGCCGGCCTCGGCCTCCTCGTGACGGGGCGCATCTCGGCGGAGCTGGCCTTCAAGGCGGCCCGCGCCGGCATCGCCTGGGTCGCCACCCCGTCGGTGCCCTCCACGCTGGCCGTGACCATCGCGAAGCGCGCCGGCGTCCAGCTGGTCGGGCGCGCGGTGTCGGGCTCTCCGCAGGTCCACCGGTCCGATGCGTAAGGCCCGCTCCTGACGATCCACGGGGCGGTGGTCGCGGGCGGCGCCGCCTCGCGCTACGGCGGCAGGCCGAAAGGGCTCATCGAAGTGGGCGGCCGCCGGATCCTCGACCGCGTGGTCGAGACCCTCGAGCGCGCCACGGGGGAGCCCCCCACGATCATCGCCAACGCGCCCGACGCAGCCGCGTGGCGCCCCGATCTCCGGGTCGTGCCCGACGTCCTCGCCGGACAGGGAGCGCTGGGTGGGATCCTCACCGCGGTCGAGCGACTGGCGCCGGTCGTCTGTCTCGCCTGGGACATGCCGTTCGTCCCGTCCGGGCTGTTGGCGGCGCTGGCCGCGCGGCTGGACGGGGCGGATGCGGCGCTCCCGGAGAGCGACTCGCGCCGGGGAATGGAGCCGCTGTGCGCCGCCTACGGGAGCGCCTGCGGCCCCGCCATCCGGGCCGCGTTGGAGCGCGGGGAGGCGCGCGCCGTCGGCTTCCATCCGTACGTGCGGGTCGCCCGGCTGCCGCGCGAGGAAGTGTTGCAGTACGGCGACCCGGACGTTCTATTCTTCAACGTCAACACGCCCGACGACCTGGAGCGCGCGGAGCGCCTGTGCCGGAGCCTAGACTCGTCTCGATAGTCGGCAAGAAGAACTCGGGGAAGACGACGCTGGTCGTGGCCCTGGTCCGCGAGCTGGTGCGCCGCGGCCACAGCACGATGACCATCAAGCACGGCGCCCACCCCTTCGAGATCGACGAGCAGGGCAAGGACACCTGGCGCCACATGCACGAAGGCGGGGCCGAGCGGGTGGTGATGGAGTCGCCGGAGGCCCGTGTCCTGATCGCGCGCACGACGCAGGAGATGGGGCCGCGGGAGATCGCGGCGAAGTACCTCTCGGACGCCCACTTCGTCGTGGTCGAGGGGTTCAAGAAGTCGGACCTGCCGAAGATCGAGGTCTACCGCCGGGCGGTGCACGCCCAGCCGCTGTACTCCCCCGACGCGCCCGACGCGGGCACCTACCTCGCCGTGGTCACCGACGTGTCCGACTACCGGGCGCCCATCCCGGTGATGCGGTTCAGCGACACCAACTGGCTCTACCGGGTCGTAGACATCGTGCTCCAGGGCGCGCGCTGAGGCGCGCTCTCCCCTTCGTGGTGCTGCTGGCAGGCTGCGCGGCCCGCGGGGCCGTGCCGCGGCTCGCGCCCGAAGTGGCTTCGCTCGCCTCTTCGCTGGACAGCACGCTCGCGAATCCCGCGTTCGACCGCGCACGCTGGGGCGTGCTCGTCGAGTCGGCGGACGACGGCCATGTGCTCTACAGTCGCGACGCCGGGCGGCTGTTCGTTCCCGCCTCCAACCTGAAGCTCATCACCACCGCTGCGGCGCTGGCGCGGCTCGGCGCCGATTTCCGGTGGACCACGACCGTCCTCGCCCGCGGCGCGCGGCACGGCGACACGCTGGTCGGTGACCTCCAGGTCGTGGGGCGCGGCGACCCCACGTTCGCCGTGGACGCCGCCGGCGACTCCGTGGACGAATTGCACGCGCTCCGGCCCTGGGTGGACTCGCTCGCGGCGCGCGGCATCCGCGTGATCCGCGGGCGCGTGACCGGCGACGCCACGGCCTTCCCCGATCCGCCGCTGGGCCGCGGCTGGGCGTGGGACGACCTGGACGCCGACTACGCCGCCCCCGTCGGCGCGCTCCAGTTCAACGAGAGCGTCGCGTGGATCGAGGTGGAGCCGGGCATCGGGGCCGGCGCGGCGGCGAGCCTCCTGCTGGTGCCGCGCGACGCGCCGCTCCGCATCTTCGGCACGGTGGCCACGGCGCCGGCCGACTCGAACGTCGCCCAGCTGACGTGGAGCCGGGCGCCGTTCGGCGACTCCGTCACGGTCGGCGGCCGGCTCTCGGCGGGCCACGCCACGGCGCGGCTGCCCGTCGCGGTGCCCGACCCGACCCGCTACTTCGAGGCCGCGCTCACGGAGACGCTCGAGGAGGGCGGCGTCGCCGTGACGGGCGATACCGAGCCGGCCGGCGCAACGGCCGAGACGCTGTTCACCTGGCAGTCGCCCCCGCTCTCCCAGGTGCTGCCGCTGCTCCTCAAGCCCAGCCAGAACCAGATCGCGGAGACGCTCCTCCGGACACTGGGGCTCCAGATCAAGGGCGTGGGTTCGGTGGACAGCGGACGCGCCGTGGTGCGCGACGTGCTTGCGGAATGCGGCGTGGCGCCGGACGCCTGGGTCCTCGCCGACGGCTCGGGGCTCTCGCGCTACAACGAGGTCGCCCCGGAGGCGATCGCCGCCGTGCTCGAAGCGATGTACCGCCGCCCGGACTTCCCCGTCTTCCTGGACGCGCTCCCGGTCGCCGGCATGGACGGCACGCTCGCCACCCGGCTCCAAGGGACGGCTGCCGCGGGGAACGCGCACGCCAAGACGGGCTCGATGTCGGGCGTGCGCACCCTCTCGGGCTACGTGCGCGCCGCGAGCGGCGAGACGCTGCTGTTCGTCCTCCTCGCCAACGACGTCACGGCGCCGCGGCGGGTCGTGGAAGCGGCGCAGGACCGGATCGTCGAGCGGCTGGCCAACTTCACGCGAGCAGGCCGATGATCGGCGTCCGCGACGCGATGGACCGCATCGTCGCGGGCGTGAGCCTCCTCGGGGCGGAGGAGGTCGCGCTCATGGAGGCCCTCGGCGACGTCCTGGCCGAGGACGTGGATTCGCCGATCACGCTCCCCGCCCGCACCAACTCCGCGATGGACGGCTTCGCGGTGCGCTCGGCCGACGTGCGCGGCGCGACCAGGTCGTCGCCGCGGCGGCTCAAGGTGCTCGAGGAAGTCCAGGCGGGTCGTCTGCCCACGAAGGCGATCGGCGCGCTCGAGGCGACGCGCGTGATGACCGGCGCGCCGCTTCCCGAGGGCGCCGACGGCGTGATCCGCCAGGAGGACACGGAGCTCTCCGCGGGCGTTGTCGCGATCCTCGACGACCGGGATGCCGGGCGCAACGTGCGGTTCGCCGGCGAGGATCTCCAGAAGGGGGCCCGCGTCTTCTCCGCCGGCACCCCGCTGGGTCCGGCGCAGCTCGGCGTGCTCGCCTCGATGGCGATGGCGCGCGTCCGGGTGCGGCGGCGCGCCCGCGTCGGGATC
This sequence comes from uncultured Gemmatimonadales bacterium, assembly GCA_963835535.1. Classification (GTDB taxonomy): domain Bacteria; phylum Gemmatimonadota; class Gemmatimonadetes; order Gemmatimonadales; family JACORV01; genus Fen-1245. The sequence continues at coordinate 184,984 of CAWIFL010000005.1, read as the reverse complement.
CTCGCCTCCGGCGACGAGATCGTGGACCTCGACCGCGCGGCCGAGATCCTCGCGGGGACCAAGACCGCGTCGTCCAACTCCTACACCCTGGACGCGTTGATCCGCCTGGCGGGCGCCGTGCCCGTGCAGCTCGGCATCGCCGCCGACACGAAGGCGAGCGTGCGCAAGCACTTGGAGCGCGGCGTCGCGAGTTGCGACCTGATCGTCTCCACGGCGGGCGTCAGCGTCGGCGCGTACGACCACCTGCGGCCGGTGCTCGAGGAGATGGGGTGCACGATGGTCGTGAGCAAGGTGCGGATGCGGCCCGGCTCCCCGACGTCGTTCGGCCTCGTGCGCCGCGTGCCGTGGATCGGCCTGCCCGGCAATCCCGTCTCCACGATGGTCTGCTTCGAATTGTTCGTGCGGCCGGCGATCCGGAAGATGCAGGGCCACACCCTGCTCTACCGGCGCACCGTGCGGACGGTGACCGAGGAGGCGATCAGGACGCCCGGGCGCCTGATGCACTTCCTGCGCGCCGTGGTGCGTGAGACGCCGGAGGGCTGGCGCGCGCGCCTCACCGGGCCGCAGGGCTCCGGGATCCTGACCTCGATGGCGCGGGCCAACGCGCTGCTGATCGTACCCGAGGACGCGGACGAGCTGCCCGCCGGCGCCATGCTCGCCGCCCTGCTCCTCGACGACGAGAGAACCCTGACCGCGGAGCCACCGCTGTGAAGATCCTGCTCAGCCAGGCGATGCTCGACGCGCTCAAGACGGCGAAGCACATTCCGCCGGACGTGCAGGAGCGGATAGACACGGTGAAGCCCGAGCCGGGCTCGCCGCCCGCCTACCGCCTGCAGCTCTCGGAGGACGAGGGGATGGAGCTGTCCGAGCTGCTGCAGTGGCACGTGCGCACCGACCCCGGGCACCGGCCAGCCGACCTCCGAGACGAGGCCGTACGCCGACGCCATCGCACGCATCGCGGAGGCGCAGCCGTGAGCGCCGCGGCCGCCGCGCCCCTCGCCCCAATGCTCCTCATCGGCGCCGTCGCGGTGACGATTGGCGTCGGCGCCTGTTTCGCCTACCTCAGCGAGAAGAAGCGCACCGCTGCGCTGGCGGACGTCGCCCTGCGGCTGGGCTTCAGCTTCGAGCAGAAGGTCTCGAACGAGGAGGCCGCGACGCTGGGGTCGTTCCACCTCTTCAAGATCGGCCGCAGCCGGAAGGGCAAGAACCTGATGCGCGGCAAGTCGGACGGCGCCGACGCGGTGGTCCTCGACTACCAGTACACCGTCGGGGGCGGCAAGAACTCCCACACGTACGGCCAGACGGTGGTGATCTACCCCGGTGAGGCCGGCGGGGCCGCGCTCCCGGACTTCACGCTCGGGCCGGAGCACTGGTGGAACAAGGTCGGGGAGATCTTCGGCCATCGGGACATCAACTTCGAGGCCAGCGAGGAGTTCTCGAAGCACTACCTGCTCAAGGGGCCCGACGAGGCGGCCATCCGCACCCTGTTCGGCGCCGAGCCGCTGGGCTTCTTCGCGCAGCACCAGGGGTGGTCGGTCGAGTCGGCGGCCGGCTCGCTCGTCATCTATCACTCGGGCCGGCGCGTCAAGCCGGAGGAGATGCAGCCCTTCCTCGCCGACACCGCCGCCCTCCGCCGCGCGCTGGTGCGCGACTAGCAGGAGCGCTCAGCCAGCGCGTGCCTTCGCGATCTCCTCGGTCAGGCGCGGCACGATCTCGAAGAGGTCCCCGACGATCCCGTAGTCGGCCACCTGGAAGATGGGCGCGTCCTTGTCCTTGTTGATCGCGACGATGACCTTCGCCGTCTTCATTCCCGCCAGGTGCTGGATCGCGCCGGAGATCCCCACCGCGACGTAGAGCTGCGGGCTCACCGTCTTCCCCGTCTGCCCCACCTGCTCGGCGTGCGGGCGCCACCCGGCGTCCACCACGGCGCGCGAGGCGCCGACCGCCGCGCCGAACGCCTTCGCCAGGTTCTCGATCAGCGCGAAGTGCTCCGGCCCCTTGAGGCCCCGGCCGCCCGAGACGACGACCGACGCCTCCGCCACGTCCAGCTTCCCCTGCGCGGCCGCCTTGACCTCGCGCACCACGACCCGCGCGATCTCCACCGGCTGCACCTTTTCGACGGCGCCCGCCTTGCCTGCCTTTCCAGGGGCGTACGTGTTCGGGCGCACCGATACGACGGCCACCGGCGCGTCGAGCGTGAGCTGCTGGATCGCCTTCCCCGCGTACACGGGCCGCGTCGCCGTGACTTTGCCGCCGGCGAACGCGACCGCCGTGACGTCGGTGGCGAGCGGCGCGTCCAGCGCAGCGGCGAGCCGCGGAGCCAGGTCCTTCCCGGTCGCCGTCGCCGCCACGAGCACCGCGCCGTAGCCGCCGGCCTTCACCACCGCGGCCGCCGTCGCCGCGTAGCCGTCGGGCGCGTACTTCCCGAACGCCGCGCTCTCCGCCACGAGCACCCGGTCGGCGCCCACTTCGCCCAGCGCGGCGCCGCCGGCGCCCACGCCCGGCGCGCCCAGGACGAGCGCGTCCACCTTCCCGCCCATCGCGTCGGCAAGCTGGCGCGCCGCCCAGACCACCTCGTGGCTCGTCTTCCTGAGCGCGCCGCCCCGCTGCTCCGTGACCGCGAGCACGTTGGCCATCAGAGCACCTTCGCTTCCGTGCGGAGGAGCCGCACCAGCTCGGGCACCGCGTCCGGCCCCTCGCCGACGATCCGCCCGGCCTTCCGCTCCGGCGGCAGCGCGAGCGCGCCCACCACGACGCGCGCCGCGCCGAGCGCCGCGGACCTGGTCTCGATCGGCTTCTTCTTGGCCGCCATGATCCCCTTCAGCGCCGGATAGCGCGGCGTGTTCAGCCCCTTCTCCGCCGTGAGCACGGCGGGCAGCGCGAATTCCACGACTTCGACGCCCCCCTCGATCTCCCGCTCGGCCACGCCCTTCCCGCCCTCCAGCTCCAGCTTCGAGATCGCCGTGACGCACGGCAGGCCGAGCAGCTCGGCCACCATCGGGCCGGCGGCGTGGTTGCAGTCGTCCACCGCCATCTTCCCGAAGAGCACGAGGTCGTAGCCGCCGTCCTTGAGCTCGGCGGCGAGCGCCTTCGCGACGGCGAGCGCGTCGGCCGGCACCCTGTCGGCCTTGAGCAGGATCCCGCGGTCGGCGCCCATCGCCAGCGCGGCGCGGATGGTCTCCTGCGCCGCGTCGGGGCCGAGCGCGATCGCGACGACCTCGCCGCCGCCCGCCTTGTCGCGGCGCTGGAGCGCCTCCTCGATCGCGAACTCGTCGTACGGGTTGAGGATGAACTTGACGCCCGTCTCGTCGAGCGCGACGCCGTCCGCAGCGATCCTGACGCGGGTCTCGGTGTCGGGCGTCCGCTTGATGCAAACGGCGATCTTCACTCCATCGTCCTTGCGGGAGGTGGCTTACTCGAAGGCGCTGATCCCCGTGATCTCCTCGCCGAGGATCAGGGTGTGCATGTCGTGCGTGCCCTCGTACGTGTAGACGCTCTCCAGGTTGGCCAGGTGCCGCATGGCCGTGTACTCGACCAGGATCCCGTTGGCTCCGAGCAGGCGGCGTGCCTCGCGCGCGACCTCGCACGCCACGTTCACGTTGTTCCGCTTGGCGAGGGAGACCTGCGCCGGGGTCGCCTTCCCCTGGTCCTTGAGCCGCCCGAGCTGGAGCACGAGGAGCTGGGCCTTGGTGATCTCCGTCAGCATCTCGGCGAGGCGCTGCTGCTGGAGCTGGTAGCCGGCGATCGGCTTCCCGAACATCACCCGCTGCTTCGCGTAGCCGAGTGCTTCATCGTAGCAGCCCATCGCCGCGCCCACCGCGCCCCACGCGATGCCGTAGCGCGCCTGGGTGAGGCAGGAGAGGGGGCTCTTGAGGCCCTTCGACTTCGGCAGCAGCGCGTCCTTCCCGACCCGGACGTCCTGCAACACCAGCTCGGAGGTGTCGGAGGCGCGCAGCGACAGCTTCCCCTTCTGGTCCTTCGCGCTGAAGCCCGGCGTGTCGGTCGGCACGATGAAGCCGCGGATGCTCGACGGGTCGTCCAGCGCGCCGGTCTTCGCCCAGATGATCGCCACCCCGGCCGTCGAGCCGTTGGTGATCCACATCTTGGCGCCGTTCAGGATCCAGCCGCCCCGAGTCTCCTTGGCGGTGGTGATCATCCCGGCAGGGTTGGAGCCGTAATCCGGCTCGGTGAGGCCGAAGCACCCGACGACCTCGCCCGACGCCATGCGCGGGAGCCACTTCTTCTTCTGCTCCTCGGAGCCGAAGGCGAAGATCGGGTACATCACGAGCGAGCCCTGCACCGACGCGAACGAGCGCACGCCGGAGTCGCCGCGCTCCAGCTCCTGCATGATGAGGCCGTAGGCGACGTTGTTGAGGCCGGCGCAACCGTATTCCTCGGGGAGGTTGGCGCCGAAGAAGCCCAGCTCCGCCATCTCGGGCACGAGCTGGAGCGGGAAGCGGCCGTCGACGTAGTGCTGGGCGATGACCGGCACGAGCTTGTCGTCCACCCAGGCGCGGACGGTGTCGCGCACCACGCGCTCTTCCTCGGCGAGGAGCGCGGTGGTGTCGTAGAAGTCCACTCCGCTAAAGCGCGGCGCCATGGCGTCTCGGGTGGCTCGTTCCGACGTCGCGGCGTGCGGCCGCCACGACGCCGACCTGTATCGCCTTGCGGCGGAACAACGGTCCGTGGTCCACGGCCTGGCCGTTCACGTGCTGCCAGAGATGCACCATCTCGTGCAGCAGGGTGTGCGCGGCCTCCTTCCAGCCGTGGCGGTCGATGTGCACGCGGCTCAGCGTGATCTCGTGCGGCTCGCCGGTCTCGTGGTGCAGGCAGAGCTGGCCGAGCCGCGTGCGCATCCGCCCCGATATGCGCATCGGGAGCCTCGGCAGCAACCCCCCGAAGTGCCGGGCGTTGTACTCGGCGAAGAGCCGCGTCAGGCGCTCCGTCTTCAAGAAGTCGCCGGGGCGCGGGCGGTCGCCCGCGCGGCGCCGCCGCGGCTCGCCCAGGGCCCAGTCGGCGGCGCGGAACGCCAGGATCTCCCGCTCCGCCGCGCGGCGCGCCTCGCGCGAGAGGCGCGGCTTCAGGAACCGCACCACCGCCTTGAGCACGCGGTCCGGGGCGAGCGCGTAGCCGCGGTGGATGCTCAGGAGGCCGCCCCTGGTGAAGCTCACCATCACGGTCCGGTTGTCGTTCACCCGGATGCGCGCGGGCGCGGGCAGGCCGAGCAGCTCCAGGCGGCGCGCCAGAACCGCCTCCTCCGGCATCGTGAGCCGCGGCGCTGCCGGTCTGGCCCGCTGCTCGCCGGGCCGGCGGCGCCAGGCCGTCGCGCCCTCAGCGCGCAAAGTCCCGCCCTTCGGCCATCGCGAAGCGGCCCGACGCGGAGTCGAAGCGGTGGATCTCCACGCGGATGGACCGCGGCGTGACCTGGAGCAGGTTGAAGCTCGGCGGCCGCCGCCCGCGGCCGCGCGTGGACAGCGTCCCGGCCGTGGACACCACCACGCGCCGGCCATCCCTCTCGATCGTGCCGATCCCTTCCTCATGATCGTGCCCGCAGCAGACGACGTCCGCGCCGCTCGCGACGATCCCCGCGAGCGCCGCCTGCGGCCGCGCCAGGCCCCAGCGGCGGGAGATGTTCCCCTTCAGCACGTTGTGATGCACCACGAGGACCCGGAGCGCCCCGCTGGCGCGCGCGAAGGCGGCCGATGCGCGTTCCAGCGCCGCCCGCGGCAGGTGCCCCTTCACCGTCAGGTCCCGCGGGTTCCAGGTCAGCGAGCCCACCGACAGCCCGTGCGCGGTGTTGGCGCCGCAGATGACCGCGCCGTCCACCGCGAGCGTGGGGGCCAGCTCGTCCGCCACGTAGCGCCGGTACTTGGCGAACCGCGCCCGGCCGAGCAGCGGAATGCCGAGCGGCTCGCGCCACCACTGCACATCGTGGTTTCCCGGGATCGCATGCACGGGCGCCAGCGCGCCGAGGGTCCGCAGGAAGGCGCGGCCCCGCTGGAATTCCCCCGCGCGCGCCCGCTGGCAGAAGTCTCCGGAGATGATCACGGCCGCCGGCTTCAGGACGGGCGCCACCGCTTCGACCGCCTCGACGGCCCGGATGTCCGCCAGGCCGCCGAAGTGCACGTCGGAGAGATGGAGCAACGCCGTCACCACTTCACCCGGACGCGGTATTCGAGCGTCGCCTCGCCGCCGGCCGGGACGCTCACCGGGAAGCGCGCGCTCGAAGCGCTCAGCCGCTCGGGCGCCACGCTGCTCGAGAGCACTTCCCACTCGCCGGGGAACTCCTCCAGCACCTGCACCGTGACGGCCTCGCTCTTCGCGTTCCGGATCACCACGCGGTACGACGACACCGCTTCCCTTGGGGCCCGCGGCTCGAAGGTGAGCTGGGTCCGCTGGGCCGTGAGGTCGAACGCGGTGCCCGTCGCCAGGTGCAGCTCCCGGCCCGCGGGCGTGTGCGCGATCTGCGTCTCGCCCAGAAGCTGCAGCCGCCCGGCCGAATCGGGCGACAGCACGCGGATCACTCCCGCGGGCAGCGGCGTGTCGCCGAAGGCCGTCCGCGCCGGACGGCGCACGAGGTAGCTCACCTCGGCGTGCAGGTCCTGCTCGCCCTGCGGCTGCCGCGCCTGGAAGGCGTACCACCCGTGGCGCAGCAGGTACTCCGGCTCCACCTGCGCCTCGGCGCGGGGGAAGAGCGCGACCGTCTTCGTCTCGCCGGGCGCCAGGTCCACGGTGCCGGGCAGGGTGTAGACGTGCGTCTCGCCCACCGCTTCCTCGGCGGGGGCCGGCGCCACGGCCACCGCGCTCAACATCACGCGGCCCCCGGCGAAGGGCCGCGGAGCCTGGTCCGTCCGGCGGACGTCACCGGCCAGCAGCTGCACCTCCGCGCCGCCGAACGTGAGACCGCCAGGATTCTCGATCACCGCCAGCCCCGTGATCGCCCCGTGCCCCGCACCGCCGCGCGGCAGGACGAGCGAGTACGCGGCCCGCCACTGCAGTCCGTTGAGCTGGTAGGCGAGGCGCAGCGACGGCAGCTCGCGCGCCGCCTCGACCGTGAGCGCCACCTGCGGTGCCAGCGAGACCAGCGAATCGGGAAAGGCAGGCGTGCCGGGCGGTGCGTACACCACGCGCCCTTCGAGGCGCACCGCGACCGGATCCACGGAGAGCAGCGTGCCGCGCACGAAGTGCACGGCCGAGTCACGGCCGATCAGCATCCAGTCGATCTCGTGGCCCACCGCGCGCCGCAGCGCGGCCTCGGGCCCGGTGGCCGCCGCCGCGCTCGCGCCGCGGATCTGCGCCCCCTCGTCCAAGGCCACGATGGTCCCCGGATCCACGTTCTGCGCGCCGAGGTCCACCGGCAGGGTGGTGACGCCGCGCGGCACCGGCGTCGCGACCGTGCGCCGCACCAGCACACGAGCGTCCTGATAGATGGTGAGGCTCGTCTCCTGGGCCCGGAGAGAACCGGCCAGGACGCACGACGCCGCGCCGACCACTGCAGCAATCCTCATCGCCTCACCTCTCCCATCTCGTAACCGCTCGCAACTCCCCGTCTCGCAGCTGTTCTGCGTCCGCAGCCTGCAGTCTTCAACTTCGCCCTAGTGCGCCGTGCCCGTCGCCGCGGCCACCGCCGCGCTCCGCAGCGCCGCCTCGGGGGTCGCCGACGGCGCCCCGTCGGCGCGGCCGCGCCACTGCAGCTTCCCGGTCCGCGAATCCGCCATCACGAGCACGTAGGTGGCGACGTACCTCCCGCCGCGGCGATCGATCTTCACGCCGGCCGGCGCGACCGCGGTGCGGGCTCCCGTCATCCCCTCCATGGTGCGGAGTTGCGACCAGAGCGGGTCGGTCAGCGATTCCACGTGCGATCCCAGCAGGTAGCCCGTCTCCAGCCGGTCCGGCTCGATCCCCAGCGCGGGCGCCATCCGGAGCGCCCGGCGCTGCTCCGCAAGACCCAGCCAGTGCACCGACCGGGCGTTCTCCTTCAGGACGGTGTCCAGCACCGCCCCAGCCTCCGCCAGAAGCCCGAAGCGGCGGCCGACGAGCTCCGGGACCAGAGCCGCCGAGTCGCCGAGCACCAGCGTTCCGACGGGCAGCAGGAGCGCGCTGCCGCCCGCCAGAGCCTCGATGGGCAGGGGTGCGGCACCGATGGCCTGGAAGGGGTCTTCCGGGGTCGTGGGGTGCGCCGAGCGGCCTGTGCACGCTCCGGCGCAAAGTGCCGCAATGATCACGATACTATTACGATACTGACGCGACATTATCGCCACCGATGGGTTGGCTGAAAGGAGCGCGGCGAAACCTAACCCAGGGTCTGGCCTCCGTCCACGCGAATGACCTCGCCCGTGATGTGCCGGGCGGCGTCGGTGCAGAGGAAGACGATCACCTGCGCGACGTCGTCGGGCTCGGCGAGGCGGCCCAGCGGCGTGTTCCCCCTGGCCCGCGCGACGAGCTCGTCGGAGAGGTGCTGGGTGAGCTCGGTCTTCACGAAGCCGGGGGCGACGGCGTTGACGTTGACGTTCGCTGGGCCGAGCTCGACGGCGGCCGCGTGGGTGAGCCCGACGAGGCCGGCCTTCGAGGCGGCGTAGTTCGCGATGGCGAAGCCCGGCTTCATCGCGGTGATGGACGCCACGTTGACGATCTTGCCGTAGTGCTGGGCGCGGAACAGCGGCGCGACGGAGCGGATCATGTGGAAGGCGCCGGTGAGGTTGGTCTCGACCACGTCTGCCCACGCGGAGTCGTCCATCCGCCACAGCGCCGCGTCGCGGGAGATGCCCGCGTTGTTGACGAGGATCTGCACGCTGCCCAGGGCGTTCCTGGCCGCCTGGACGAAGCGGTCCACCTCGTCCTTCTTGCGGACGTCGCAGCGGTCGCAGTAGACGGGGACGTTCAGGCTCTTGAGCACGGCCTCGGTCATCGCGGCCTGCACGGCGACGTCGCGGCCGGGGAGCTCGACGTAGTTGAACGCGACTCCGCAGCCGCGGCGCGCGAACTCGATGGCCGTCGCGCGGCCGATGCCGGTCGCGGCGCCCGTCACGATGGCGCCCTTCCCCTTCAGGTCGCCCCTGCCGCCGGCGGGCTGGGGCTGCTCCTGGTGGGTGACCTCCTCGAGGAGGGCGGTAACGGCGTCGGGCTGGGGCTTCGGCACGGCGCGAACTTATCTGCGGCTCCGGGGAGTGGCAAGGTTGGCGCATTGACGCGCGCGACGGCCCAAGGCTATGCTAGCGCGCAAGATGCGACGACTCTCCTCGACGCTGCTCTGGATCGCCGTCGCGGCCCTCGGCGCCGCCGGCTTCGCCGTCCTCGCGCTCTCGCGCGGCGAGAGCATCAGCGCGGCGTGGATCCTCTGTGCCGGCGTCGCGAGCTACGTAATCGCCTACCGGTTCTACGCGCGGTTCCTCGCGGTACGGGTATTCGAGCTCGACGACCGCCGCGCCACGCCGGCCGAGCGGCTCGACAACGACCGGGATTTCGTGCCGACCAACAAGTGGGTGCTGTACGGGCACCACTTCTCGGCGATCGCCGGCGCCGGCCCGCTGATCGGGCCCATGCTGGCGGCGCAGTTCGGCTATCTCCCGGGAACGCTCTGGCTCATCGCGGGCGTGGTGGCGGGCGGCGCGGTGCAGGACTTCACCATCCTGGTCTTCTCGATGCGCCGCGACGGCAAGTCGCTCGGCCAGATGGCGAAGGAGGAGGTCAACGCGGTCGCCGGCGTGGCCGCGATGGTGGCGATCCTCGCGATCATGATCATCCTGCTGGCGGTGCTGGCGCTGGTGGTGGTCAACGCGCTCCGGTCGAGCCCGTGGGGGCTCTTCATCATCGCCTCCACGATCCCGATCGCGCTGCTGATGGGCTGGTGGATGCGCAGCGTGCGGCCCGGGCACGTGCTGGAGGCCTCCGCGATCGGGATCGTGCTCCTCATGGCGGCGCTGGTGGCGGGCCAGTGGGTCTCGCGCGACCCGACCTGGTCGCGCTGGTTCACCTGGTCGGGGACGGGGCTGTCGTGGGCGATGATCGTCTACGGCTTCCTCGCCTCGGTGCTCCCGGTGTGGCTGCTGCTGGCCCCGCGCGGCTACCTCTCGACGTTCCTCAAGATCGGCACGGTGCTCGTGCTCGCCGTGGCGATCATGCTGGTCCTGCCGCAGACCAGGATGCCGGCCATCTCGCGGTTCGTGGACGGGACGGGGCCGGTCTTCGCGGGGAAGGTCTTCCCGTTCGCCTTCATCACCATCGCGTGCGGCGCCATCTCGGGGTTTCACGCGCTGATCGCGAGCGGTACGACGCCGAAGATGGTGATGCGGGAGAGCGAGACGCGGCTGATCGGCTACGGCGGGATGCTGATGGAGTCGTTCGTGGGGCTGATGGCCGTGATCGCGGCGGCGACGCTGGAGCCGGGCGTCTACTTCGCGATGAACGTGCCGGCCGGCACGCTGGGCCCGACCGCCGAGACCGCGGCGCGCGCCATCGCGCAGTGGGGGTTCGTGCTCCATCCGGGACAGATGGAGGCGCTGGCGAAGGCGATGGGAGAGGCGACACTGCTCTCGCGCACGGGTGGGGCGCCGAGCCTGGCGGTGGGGATGGCTTCGATCCTGGGAGGCGTCGTGCACGGCTCCGGGCTCGCCCTCTGGTACCACTTCGCCATCATGTTCGAGGCGCTGTTCATCCTCACGACGGTGGACGCAGGCACGCGGGTCGGCCGCTTCATGCTCCAGGAGCTCGGCGGCTACCTCTGGAAGCCGTTCGGGCGGACGTCGTGGTATCCGAGCATCATGATCTCGAGCGCGGTGATCGTCGCGGGCTGGGGGTACTTCCTCTACCAGGGCGTGGTGGACCCGCTGGGCGGGATCAACTCGCTCTGGCCGCTGTTCGGCATCGCCAACCAGCTGCTCGCGGCGGTGGCGCTGTGCGTGGGGACGACGATCCTGATCAAGATGCGGAAGCAGCGCTACGCGTGGGTGACGGTGGTGCCGCTGGTCTGGCTGACGGCGGCGACGCTCACGGCGGGATGGCAGAAGGTGTTCGCCTCGGACCCGCGGCTGGGTTTCCTCTCGCACGCGCGCACCGTGCTGTCCACCGCGCCCAACGCCGCGCGGCTGATCTTCAACGACCGGCTGGACGCGGCGCTCGCCCTTTCGTTCATGGCGGTGGTGGTGCTGGTGATCGCGGCGTCGGCACGGGAGTGGTGGCTGGTGCTGTCGCGACGGAAGGTGGCGGTGGTGCACGAAGCGGCCTACGTGGAGTCGGCCTATGCGATCGGCGACTGAGCTGCTGCGCCGCGCCGCCCGCGTCGTGCGGCAGGTCGTCGGGGCGCCGGACTACGAGCGCTACCTGGAGCATCAGGCGGCCCACCATCCGCTGTGCGCACCGCTGACGCCGCGCGAGTACTACGCCGAGTTCGTCACCCGCCGCTTCGGGAGCGCCGGCCCGACGCGCTGCTGCTGAGCGGGAGCGCGAGCACCGCCAGCAGGGTCACCACGGCGGAGGCCTCCAGGGCCGGCGCCGCTCCCCGGTTCTGATAGATCCAGCCGAACAGCGCCGCCCCCGGCAGCGCCACCGCGCTCAGGCTCCCGTAGTACCAGCCGAACGAACGGCCGCGACGGCCGCCGGGCGCGAGCTCCGCCACGAGCTTGCGCTCCGGGCTCTCGGTGAACCCCACGAAGACGCCGAAGGCGAGGAAGATCACCCACGCAAGCGCCGTGGTCGTCGCCGCTGCGAACGCGAGGGCCAGCCCGGCGTAGATGACCCAGCCGAGCGCGAGGGTGCGGCGCGGACCCCACCGGTCGGCCAGCGCGCCTCCCGGATACGATGTGCTCGAGCGCACGACGTGCAACGCGGCCCAGAGGATCGGGACGAGCGCGACCGGCACGCCGAGGTCCTGGGCGCGGAGAATCAGCAGGGTCTCGGGCGCGCGCAGGAAGGTGGCGAGGATGAGGACGAAGACCAGCGGGGCGAAACCTGAAGGAGAGGGGTTAGGGGTTAGGGTGTCGGCTTTAGGGGGATCGCTTTCAATAACCCCTAACCCCTGATCCCTGACCCCTGCTTCCCGCACCGCGATCCACGCGAACACCACCGCCGCCGCACCCGGCAGGGCCGCGAGGCCGAATACCGACCGCATGCCGAGCCCCACGTAGATCAATGCCGCGGCGGTCAGGGGCCCGAGGATGGCGCCCACGTGGTCCGCCGCGCGCTGCAGCCCGAAGGCGCGGCCGCGGACCTCCGCCGGGACCAGGTCGGAAACGATCGTGTCGCGGGGCGCCGAGCGGAGCCCCTTGCCCACCCGGTCGGTGCCCCGGAGCGCGATGACCTGCCAGGCCGCCCCCGCCACCGCGATCAGCGGCCGGATCGCGGCCGCGACGGCGTACCCCGCCACCACCAGCGGGCCCCGCAGGCGCGGGCGCTCGGCGAGGTAGCCGGAGACCAGCTTGAAGAGCGCGGCCACGGCGTCGGCCACGCCGTCGAGGATGCCCAGCGCCAGCGCGCCGCCCCCGAGCGCCCCCGTCACGAAGGCCGGCAGCAGGGGGTAGATCATCTCGGAAGCGAAGTCGTTCACCAGGGAGGTGAAGCCGAACAGCCAGACCGCGCGAGGGAGCTTGTGGGGCGTGGCACTCATCCGGGGACGCTCACCCATCGCCCAACCCCATTCCCCACCGCATCAAGGAGACCGGGAGGCCTCCGTACGAGAGCACTTCGTCGTGGAAGCGCTTCAGCGAGAACGACGCGCCCGCGCGCCGGCGCCAGTCCTCCCGCAGCCGCATCAGCTCATGGCAGCCCACGGCGTAACAGAGCGCCTGGCCCGGGTTGCAGCAGAAGCGCCGCACCTCGGCTTCGGCCGAGGGGCGCGCGAGGTCCAGCACCTCCATCATGTACCGCACCGCCTGCTCGACGGTCATCCCGCCGGTGTGCAGCCGGACGTCCAGCACGACGCGCACCGCCCGCCACAGCATGTGCATCTGCTGGAAGAACGCCTCCTCGGGGTGCGTGTAGAAGCCCTCCTCGCCCATCATCTGCTCGCAGTAGAGCGCCCATCCCTCCAGCGAGAGCGACGTGCCGAGGACCTTGCGCACGGGCGAGGGCTGGGCCTGCGCCGCCAGGAACTGGACGTGGTGGCCGGGATAACCCTCGTGCAGCGCGGTCGTCGCCAGCTCGTGCACGCTGTGCTCCCTGAGCTGCGCCTCCTCCGGCACGGACACGTAGAACCAGGCGATCCGGTCCGGCGCGAAGGCGCTCGGCGGATCGTACGCTGCGAACGGGATCAGCGGCTGCATGAACGACGGCGTCGCGACCACCTCGAGCTTCCCCGGGGGGATGGTCACCAGCTCGCGCTCGCTCACGAACCGCCGGGCCCGCTCCATCGCGCCCGCGTACTCGGTCACCAGCGCCGTGCGCGGCGGGTGCACCTTCCGCAGGCGCTGGACCAGCTCGCGCCACGGCACGCCCGGGGCGAGGGCCTCCGCGCGCCGCGTCAGCTCCACGTCCTGCTTCCGCACCAGCGCCTCCCCGAAGCGCAGCAGCGCGGGGGCGCTCTCGGCCAGGGCGTGCTCGTACTGCAGGCGGAAATCGAACTGCTTCGCGCCGATGGCGAAGTCGGCGTCCGAGCGGTCGAGCAGCTCGCCGCCCACGAACGCCACGAACTCCTCGAGCGCCGGCCGGGCCTCGGCGAGCGCCGCCTGCAGCGCCTCCCGCGTGGCGGGGGAGAGCCCCGCGGCGAACTCCACCATCGCCTCCCCGAACAGCGTTCTCCCGCCCTCGGCGACGGCCAGCGCGGTCTCGGTGAACACGCGGGCCGGCCGCTTCAGGGTGGCGCGCGCGTCCCGGAGGAAGCGCGGGGTCGCCTGCAGCCGGGCGGCGAGCGCGCGCCCGCGCGCTTCGAGCGGCTCGTCGTGGCGCAGCAGCAGGGCGAACAGGCCGTTGAAGAGATGCGAGATGTGGAACTCCGCGCTCGCCTCCTGCGGCTTCTCCTTCTCGAACCGGGCGATGGTGGAGCGGAGATCGTTCAGGACGGCGGTCTGGTCCACTTCGTCCGCAAGCGAGTCCACCTCGCAGTACTCGAAGGCCGCGGCCGTGGCCTTGAGCGCTGCCAGCGCGGCCTTGACCTGCGGGCGCCCGAAGTCGCCGAAGCGGCCGTCGTGCACGTGCACGCCGGCCTGCGTCGCCGCGACCGGGTCGAGCTGCCAGCGAAGATCGAGGTAGGACCGGACCAGATCCCGGTACTCCGGCGGGCTCACGCTACGACCCCATGCGGGTCAGGACCGCGTGGCACTCGGCCTCCGTGAGCGCGCGGTCGGTGTGCTTGGCGGCGTCGAACAGCGCCCGGGCGTACCGCTCGTTCCCGGCATCGTACCCGTGCGCCTCGAGCCAGTACCGGACGTTGGACATCCCCGAGACGGGCGTGATCTCGATCGTCTGCGAGATGCCGAGCGCACCGGCCGGCACGCTCGAGTAGACGCGGTCGGCCAGCCAGTCCTGGCCCTTCTTGCGCGCCTTGAGGATGGCGGCGGCGTGCACGCCGGTGCCGGTGCGGAAGGCGTCCGCGCCCATGACCGGGTAGTCCACGCCGATCGGGCGGCCGACCGCCTCGGACGCCGCGTTGCAGTAGTCGCGGAGCTTCGCCAGGTCGCCGCGATACACGCCGAGCAGGTGGAGGTTGACGATCAGGAGGTCCATCTCGGCGTTGCCCGCGCGCTCCCCCACGCCCAGCGCGGTCGCGTGCACCCGGTCGGCGCCGGCCTCGATGGCCGCCAGACAGTTGATGACCCCCATCCCGCGGTCGCGGTGTCCGTGCCAGTCGAGCTTCACGTCCTCGCCCGACGGACCGATGATCTCGTCCCGCACGAAGTGCATCAGCCGGCGCACGCCCTGGGGCACGGCGTGCCCCACCGTGTCGGCCACGCAGATGCGCCGCGCGCCCCAGCGGATCGCGTTGGAATACAGCGCGTGGATGGTCTCGGGCCGGGCGCGGGTGGTGTCCTCGGTCACGAACATCACCGGGAGGCCGTGCGAGACGGCGAACGTCACCGCCGCCTCGCTCGCCGCCAGCATCTTGTCCAGGGTCCAGTCCTCGGCGAACTGGCGGATCGGCGACGAGCCGATGAAGGTCGCCGCCTCGATCGGGATCCCGACCTTCTGGGAGACCTCCACGATCGGCTCGATGTCGCCGACGACGGTGCGGGCCGCGCAGTTGGGGGAGATCGCGAGCCGGGCGTCCCGGATCTCCGTGGCCAGCCTGAGCACCTGCTCGCGGACCCGCGGCCCCGCGCCCGGCAACCCGATGTCGGCCGCGGCGATGCCGAGGTCGGCCATGAGGTGCAGGAGCCGGACCTTCTGCTCCGCGGACGGGTCGCGGACCGACGGCGACTGGAGGCCGTCGCGGAGGGTCTCGTCGTTGAGATCCACGCGCGCGGTCGACCAGTCGAACGCCGCGCCGGCGGCGTTCCAGTCGAAAATGAGGTCGGAGGATTCGGTCAAAGGGTCAGCCTCGGTACAGTCTGCGCGGTGTGGCGCTCGCGCGTCAAGCGCGCTTGCGACGCCCCGGGGCGGCGGTTAGGCTCCGCGCGTGCCCTCCGAGACCGAGATCGTAGCGTCGCGCCCCGAGGTCCAGCGGGCCCGCGAATGGCTCGAGCGGTTCGACGGCGAGACGCTCGCGTGGCAGCGCGGCATCGCTGCGATCCCCGCGCCCACCGGCGACGAGCGCCTCCGCGCCGACGCCCTGGCCGAGCGGCTCGGGGCCATGGGCCTGGACGCCCAGCGGCGCGACACGGCCGGCAACGTGATCGCCCGGCGCGCGGGAACCGAAGGCACCGGGGTCGTGGTCGCCGCGCATCTCGACACCGTCTTCCCCGCCGGGACCGACCTGACGGTGCGGCAGCGCGGGCCGCGCTACATCGCGCCGGGGATCAGCGACAACGCCAGAGGGCTGGCGGGCATCGTGGCGCTGGCCGGAGCGATGGCCCACGCGGGGGTCCGGACGAAGGTCCCGGTGACCTTCGTCGCGACCACCGGCGAGGAAGGGGCCGGCGACCTGGCCGGCGCGAAGCACCTCTTCAGCGACCCGGCGTTCCAGCCCGTGGCCTTCATCGCCCTGGACGGCGCGGGGACGGATCGCGTGGTCCATCGCGCCCTCGGCTCGCGCCGCCTGCGCGCCGCGTTCCGCGGACCCGGCGGCCATTCGTGGGCCGCCTTCGGCGTCGCCAACCCCACGCACGCCGTGGGCGTCGCCGCCGCGGCGATCGGCGAGCTGCCGCTGCCCGCCGAGCCGCGCACGACCGCCAGCGTCGTCCGGATCGGCGGCGGCTCCGGTCTCAATACCATTCCGCTCGAAGCCTGGCTCGAGCTGGACCTCCGCTCCGAGAGCGAGGAGGCGCTGGACGCGCTCTACGGCGGGGTCACGCAGGCCCTGGCCCGCGCGCTCGACGTCGCCAACCGGCGCCGCGCCGCCGGCACCCTGCCGCTCACGCTGCAGATCATCCCGCTGGGCCACCGCCCCTCGGGCACCACGGCGCCGGCGCACGCGCTCGTCCAGGCGGCCGTCTCCGCCACCGTCGCGGTGGGACACAAAGCGGAGCTGGCTGCCGCCTCCACGGACGCCAACATCGCCATCAGCCGCGGCGTCCCCGGGATCGCGCTGGGGGCGGGCGGGCGCGGCGGCGACGCGCACCTCGAGACCGAGTGGTACGAGAACGTGGACGCCCCGGCCGGGCTGTTCCGCGCGCTCCTCGTAACCTGCGCCGCCGCGGGCCTCTCGGACTCGTAGTCCTCGGAACGAAGGGGCCTTCGGCGCATTGTCGGCCGCCGCGCCGCGTATTACCGTAGGGCGAAGCGCCACGGGGACCGCATGAGCCAGGCAGGGCTGAAGATCGCGATCCTCTACGACACCTGGGACGATGGCGTGGAGGAGCCCACCACGCCGGGCGTCGCGCCGCCGCCGCGTTCGCGCAAGCGCAGGAACGGACGCGCACCCCGGCCCAAGCTCGACCGCGAGGAGATCTTCGAGGCGCTGGGGAAGCTCGGGCACCACCCGTCGTACCTCGTGGTGGACGGGAACGACCCCAGCCTCCTCGCCGTGGCGCGCTGCAACGCCGACCTCATCTTCAACCTGACCGAGTCGTACGCCGGCGACGACACGAAGGACATGCACCTCGCCGCCTACCTCGAGCTCCTGGACAAGCCGTACACCGGCGCCGATCCCCACGGCCTCTACCTGGCGCAGGACAAGTCGCTCGCCAAGAAGGTCTTCGCCTTCCACAAGATCCGGACGCCGTTCTTCGCCGTCTCCTACAAGGGGCGTGTGGGCCACGCGCACGACATCGCGTTCCCGCTGATCGTGAAGCCGATCGCGGAGGACGGCTCCATCGGGATCGAGGCCGCGTCGGTGGTGGGCAGCGTCAAGGAGCTGATGGAGAGGATCCACTACATCCACGCCGAGTTCGATTCGCCGGCGCTGATCGAGGAGTACATCGAGGGGCGCGAGATCTACGCGGCGATCCTGGGAGACGAGACGCCCGAGGCGCTGCCCCTGGTGGAGATGGACCTCTCCCGGCTGCCGCGCGGGACGCCGAAGATCGCGAGCGGCGAAGTGAAGTGGGAGAAGGGCTCCCGGATCTACAAGCGGGTGCGCTCGCGGGTGGTCGAGGACCTGGACGAGACGCTGGTGGAGAAGATCCAGGAGCGGGCGATCGCGGCCTACCGGGCGCTCAAGCTGCGGGACTACGGCCGGATCGATCTGCGGCTGACGCCCAAGGGCGAGATCTACGTCCTCGAGGGGAACCCCAACCCCTGGCTCTCGTCCGGCGCCGAGTTCGCGATGGCGGCGCGGGCGTCGGGGCGCACCTACGCGGACATGCTCCGCGAGATCGTGGACCTCGCGATGGCGCGCTACGCCTAGCCGGCTCTGACCTCGGAGTGTGCGCCGAGGGCGCCGCCGCCGCGGAGTCCCTTCACCACCACGTCGTCGCCCAGCATCGCCCCATCGAGGTGGCAATGCTCGATCCGGCACCGCTGGCCGACGATGGCGTTCGTCACCGTGCTGCCGTGAATCACCGTTCCGGCCTCGATGCTCGCGTTGGGTCCGACCGTGGACTCGTCGATCACCACGTCGGCGTCGATGTACACCGGCTCGACGATCTTGACCGACGGGCTGAACTGCCGCGCGGCCGTCTTCCGCTTCCTGGCACCCGTCGTCCGCGCGGCCGGCCCGGCAACGGGCATCTGCTGCTCCAGCAGGATGCGGTTCGTCTCCAGCGTCGTCTCCACCGTCCCGCAGTCGTACCACCCCGCGACCTCGGCCGTCCGGATCCGGGCGCCGCGCTCGATCATCCACTGGAACGCGTCGGTGAGGAACCACTCCCCCTTGTTCTGCGGCGAGGCCAGCACGTGATCGATGCCCTGCCACATCTGCTCCACGTTCCGGATCCAGTAGAGCCCGATGTTGGCCAGCTTCGAGATCGGCTCCTTCGGCTTCTCGATGATCTTCGTCATGTAGCCCTTCGCGTCGGTGACGACGACACCGAAGCGCTGGTAGTCCTCGACCTCCTTGGCCCAGATGATCCCGTCGTCGCTGCTCGTCTTGACGACGGAGAGGTCGGCGTCGAAGACCGTGTCCACGAAGATGATCATCACCGGACCGTGGACGGCGGGCCGCGCCAGGTTCACCGCGCCCGCGGTGCCGTCCTGCACCTTCTGCTCGATGAAGCGGCTGGGGATCGCATAGCGCTTCCGGACGTAGGTCTCGACCTGCGCCTTGAGGTGCCCGGTGATGAAGATCAGCTCCTCGACGTCGAGCCCTTCGAGCCGGTCCATCACCCAGTCCAGGACGGGGCGCCCGGCCACCTTGATCAACGGTTTCGGGACCAGATGCGTCAGCGGCCGGAGCCGCGTGCCCTTGCCGGCCAGCGGGATGATGACCTGCACCTTACGCCCTCCCGTAGCGGTCCTTGAGACGGACCACGTCGTCCAGATGCGGCGTCGAAGCCTCCAGCACGTCGGTGTGCTCGAGCGCCTCGAACTGATGCACCATGCCGGTCGGCACGTGCTGCGCTTCGCCGGCGATCATCTCGCGGTCCACCAGCTCGCCCCGCGCGTCCTTGTAACGGAAGATCATCCGGCCGCGCAGGACGTAGATCGACTCGTCCTTCTGGTTGTGGTACTGGAGGCTCAGGAGCTGGCCCGCCTCGATGTGCAGGAGCTTCCCCACGTAGCGGTCGGTCACCGCCCAGTGGATCTCGTAGCCCCAGGGCTTCTCGACCTTCCTGGGCTCGAACTTCTCCGGGTGCTGAGTCACGCGGCGCTCGGCAGTGCAAGGGTGAAGGAAGAGGGCGTGGTCACGCACGCGCGGACGCACACGCCGCAGCCGACGCACGCGGCGCCGAGGACGGGCCGGCCCTGCGCGTCGAGGTCGAGCGCCGCCGGGCCGACCGGGCAGACGCGGGCGCAGACGCCGCACTCGATCCCCTGGAACGCGATGCAGCGGTCGGTCAGCAGGCCGAGGGCGCCGATCCGCTCGCGCGCCCACCCGTCCAGCGGGGGCACGAGTGCGCCCGTCGGGCAGACCTGGGCGCAGAACATCCCCTCGCAGGCGATGCACGGCTGGACCAGCGGTTCGATGATCGGCGTCCCGGCGGCCAGCCCGGCCGCGGGCGGAGCGGCGACGATCGCGTCCACCGGACACGCCTCGAAGCAGTACCCGCACCGCGTGCACGCCGCGAGGAACGCCGGCTCCGACACCGCGCCCGGCGGGCGGTAGTGCCGGCGCGGGGCGTACCGCTCGGCCAGCAGGTTCCCCGCCTGCTGCGCCAGGTACTTCGTCGCCTCCGAAAGGAAGCCCCGCCGGTCGAGCCCCTGCTCGCCGTTCCCGATCACAGCGCCGCCTCCAGGCTCCAGACCCAGCGCGCCTTGAGCACGCCGTCCCCCGCCTTGCCCCCCACCGCGTAGATCGGGAGCGAGACGGCCAGGGGGAAGTCAAGCCGCGTGACGAAGCTGGTGGGGCCGATGCGGTGCGTAGCGCGGATGCCGAACCCGGCGTCCGCTACGGCGTCGCGGCCGACGGCCGCCCGATCGAGCAGCGCGCCGTCGGCGAAGACCACGACCGACACGCTGCTGAACAGCCGCTGCGCGGGCCGGTCCACCAGCCGGGGCCCCGCTTCGACGCCGAGGCCGGCGAGCCACGAGGCCGCCGCCTGAGGGATGAAGCCCCGTACGTCGCCGCCGCCGGGTGCGTGGTAGGGATCGTCGCCCGTGAACAGGGCACCCCGGCTCCGGAGGAACGGGTTGTCGAAGGTCGCATAGGGATCGGCGCCGGAGATGAAGAACCGCCGCTGAATGGGCACCGTGGTCCCGCCTATCGTGCCGGCCAGAATCGCGCGCGTGCCGAGGTCGAAGCTGCCCAGCCGCCAGGACCGCCGGGACACGATCGAGCCTCGCGCGTATGTGTGCCCCCGGACCGCGAGCGTAAGCGGCGGGCACGGGGGATTCGTGCTCAAGTCGCAGACAACCATGTTCGGCGTCTCGACGGCGAACGCTTCACCCACCGTCAACTCGATGCGAGCGCTCCGTGTGCTCCCGGCGCCGAACCGCGTGTGCGCCGCCCACATCGTCAGCTCGGCCGTGTTGGCATCGTTCCAGCGCCCCGGGTCCAGGTACCTCGCGTCGGTCACCGTCATCAGCGTGACGCTGGCGCCCGCGCTCGCCGCCTCCGGCCCGCCCAGCTCGCGCGTCAGGTCCAGTGTGCCCGCGAGCCGCCCGCCCGTGCGACCCTCGACCGACCAGGCCGCCACCTCGCTCTGCACCCGCGGGCGCGGGTCCCTCGCCGGATCCTTGAGCGAGATGTAGAAATCCGGGCGCCACCGCCCGCCCAGGCCCGCGGGACCGTCCCGGAGGCCGGTCGGCCACGTGAACTCGGTCTCGTTCCGGTCGAACAGGCCGAGGTAGTTGGACCGCGTCTGGAAGCCCACCGTGACCCCGCCGGCGTTGTCGTACCACGCGAGCGGCAGCCAGTTCACGACCAGACGGTCGCGCGACGACGGCGTCGTCTCCCCCCAGCCGAGGCGGTTCTCGACGCGGCCCGTGCCGACCAGGGGACGGAAGGGGACGTGCGGCCCCTCGAGGTTGTTGAGGTAGTTCCAGTCCATCGTCTGCCGGGCGGGGTCCAGCTCGATGCGGCCGGGCTTCGTCGCCGTGTGCACCTCGACGGTCTCCGACCGGTCCATCCCGCGCGCCCGGACGATGAGCGTCGTGTCGCCCACCGGCACGGCGATGTCCACCGGCATCACCCCGTCGCCAAGGCGCACGATCTCGATGTCCGTCGTCCACCCGTCTGCGGTCTGCCGGCGCCGCACCTTCCGCAGCGCGTAGTCCACCTTCGGCGTCCCGTGCAGCCACTCGGCGAAGAACCAGCCAAGGTCCTGGTGCGAAACGTCCTCGCAGACCTGCTGGAAGGCCTCCGAGGAAACGTGCTTGAACCGGTACCGCGCGTAGTACTCCCGCAACACCCGGCGGAACGTGTCCTCGCCCAGCACGTAGCGGAGCATCTCGTAGATCAGCTGGCCCTTCGTGTAGATCATCGAGGCGTACACGGCGTAGTTCGCGTACTCCTCGGCAGGCAGCACCACCGGCTGGCTCCAGCCCCCCAGGTCCAATTGGAGGATGTAGGTCTGGAGGCCTTCGTCCGACCCCGCCAGCCCCCAGCGCTGCTCGGCCCACAGCGTCTGGAAACTTGTGAGCCCTTCGTCGAGCCACCCTTCCTTCCACTCGTTGTTGCCCAGCATGCCGTAGGTGTACTCGTGCCCCACCTCGTGGAGGATGAGGCCCTGCCCGTCCCCGCCGAGCATCACCATCATCGGGAACTCGGTGCCGCCGCCCTCGATCCGGTGCAGTGCGGTGACCTGCGGCCAGGCGTACGGGCCGTAGAGCGAGTCGAGCCACGCCAGCGCGCGCTCGGTGCGCCCCACCGCGACGCCGTGCGCCCACGACGTGTCGGTCGGCAGATAGAGGACGTGGACCACCGTCGGGCCGTAGTGCCCCTCCTCGTACACGTAGTCGGGGTTGCAGGAGAAGGCGAAGTGCTCGACGTGCTCGGCGTAGAATCGGATCTTCTTGCGGGATCCGGGGCCCGGGATCGGCGGTCCGGGAAGGCGGGGAGTCGAATCCCCTGGCTCCTGACCCCGGACCCCGGACCCCGCGTACCAGTCCGCTTGCAGGGTCACCGGTGTCTCCGGCGTCGCGCGCGCGGCGGACCAGCCGGGATCCCCCTCGACCGGGACGCCCGTCGCGCCGCAGACCTGGTCGGCCGCGAGATCGAGCGTGACGTCGTAGGTCCCGTACTCGCCGTAGAACTCGCCTTCGGGATAGAGCGGGTGCGCTTCCCACCCGTAGCGGTCGTAGGTCGCGACCTCCGGATACCACTCGGCGAAGTCGAAGCGCCGGCCCCGCCACCCCTGCCGCCGCGGGATCACGCTGAGCCGCGCGGTCCAGTCGAGATCCACCGCGGTCGAATCGCCGGGGGCCAGCGGCCGGGGGAGCGCGAACACGGCCACCGTCGAGTCGGGTGCGCCGGGGTACCGGGCCTCCACGCCGACGCCGCCGATCGCGACGCGGCTCAGCCGCTCGTAGGCGTAGTACGGATCGGGCAGCCGGGCCCAGTTGCTGTAGCCGTTCTCGGCCTGCTCATGCGCGACCCACTTCGAACCGGGGCGGAAGGCGTTGAGATAGAGGTGGAACGCGATCTGAGTGAGCGTGTCGGGGCTGTTGTTCTTGTAGCTCAGCCGCCCGGTCGCGCTCAGCACGCCGCTGGGCTCGTCGAGCCGCGCCTGCGTGGTGAACCGGATCTCCTGCTGGAAATACGACCGCGGCCCCGTCGAGGGCGGGAGCTGGGGCTGCTGGAGGAGGAGGACGGCGACCGCGGCGAGCGCGTGCACCCGTAAAGCTTACTCCGTGGCGGCGTTGCCGCCTAGCGGGGCTTGCAGCATGAGGCGCTGGAGCAGCTTCAGCTTGCGCCGCAGCGACCCGTCGAACACGCGGTCGCCCACCCGCACGATCACCCCGCCGAGCAGGGCCGGATCGGCGCGGAAATGCGGGAGGACTTCCTTGGCGAACACCACGGTGAGCCGCTTCCGGACGGCGGCCGCCAGCTTCTCGTCCACCGGCCGCGCGGTGGAGACGACGGCGTGCACGCGGTTCAGGTGGCGGTCCACCAGCTGCTCGTACTCTTCCGCGATGTCCGCGAGCAGATACTGCCGCCCGCGCTGCACGACCAGCTGGAGGAAGCGGACGAAGGACGGGGGCGCCACCTTCGACAGCGCCTCCTCGATCAGCTTCTGCTTCGTCTGCTTGGGCACGCGCGGCGACATGAAGATCCCCTTGAGCTTGGGATCCGCCATGAACACCCCCGCCACGGTCTCGATCAACTCGCCGTAGCGCTGCACCTGCTTCTCCTTCTCGGCCACGGCGAGGAGCGTCTCGGCGTAGTTGCGGCAGACGGGGGCGTCCCTCACGACTGCGTGCTTTTCAGGCTGTTGAGGTAGTCCTGGACCATCCGGCGGTCGGCCTCGGTGTCGAGGTTCTTCTCGATCACCTTGCCCGCGGCGGCGAGTGTCAGCTCGACCGCCTCGCGCCTCAGGTCCGCCACGGCCTTCTCGCGCTCGGCCACGATCTCGCGCCGCGCCCGGCCGATCAGCTCCTCGTGCTCCGCGCGCGCCCGGGTCATGATCTCCTCACGCAGCTTCTCCCCCGCCGCGCGCCCGGCGGCGAGCAGCTCCTGCGCCTCGCCCTGGGCGGCGGCCAGCTTCTTCTGGTAGTCCGCCAGCACCTGCTGCGCGTCCCGGTTCGCCTTCTCGGCCGCCTCGATCTGCGCCTGGATCTTCTTCTCCCGCTCCTCGACCGCCTTGAGGATCGCCGGCCACGCCGTCTTCGCGAGCGCGACCATCAGGATCAGGAAGATCACCAGCGTCCAGATCGAGACGCCGGGGTTGATGGTGAAGGGCCCCTTGGGGGCCGCCTCACCCGCCTGCAGGAGCAGGCTCAGCGCCGGCATCACAGCACCTTGAAGAGGAGCGCGAACACCACGGCCGCCAGCGCCACGCCTTCGACCAGCGCCGCCGTCAGGATCATCGCGCCCCGGATGTCGGCCGACGCCTCGGGCTGCCGCGCGATCGCCTCGACCGCCTGGCCGCCGATGCGGCCGATCCCCAGCCCGGCGCCGATGACCGCCAGCCCCAGCCCCAGCCCGGCGCCCAGCAGCGCGTTGGTGTTCTTCGCGGCCGCGACCGCGGCCTGCACCGCGGCGCTGTCCGGCGCAAAAGTCATGAACATCTCACTACCTCCCGAAAGGTGATGCGTGGACTAATGCTCGTGCTGCAGCAGCCCGATGAACGTGGCCGTGAGCAGCGCGAATACGTACGCCTGAATGAACGCCACCAGCAGCTCGATCGCCATCATGAACAGCACGAACGCCACCGACCCGCCGGCGATGAGCCAGCGGAAGTAGTGGATGTTGCCGAACAGGAAGATCAGCGCCAGGAGCGAGAGCATCACGAAGTGTCCGGCCGCCATGTTGGCGAAGAGTCGCAGCATCAGCGCGAACGGCTTCACCAGCTTCCCGATGATCTCGATGGGCGTCATGATGAGCGTGAGCAGCACCGCCCCGATCCCGCTCGTGCCGGGCGGCGTGAAGACGATCGTCTTGAGATAGCCCTTCGGCCCCAGCGTCAGGAACCCGGACACCTCGATCGTGACCAGCGCGGTCAGCGCCAGCGCGCCGGTCACCATGAAGCTCCCCGTCGGCTTCTCGCCGTAGGGGATGAGCCCGAGCAGGTTGCAGTAGAGGATGAACCAGAACAGGGTGAGAATGTAGGGAGCGAACCTGGCGCCGTTCTTGTGCCCGATGCTGGCGATGGCGACGTCGTTCCGGACGAACAGGACCGCCGCCTCGACCATGTTCGCCAGGCCGTGCGGCGCGCCGCTCCCCTCCGCCCGCTGGCGGTTCAGGGCGCGGCCGGTGAGGAAGAGCGTGAGCCAGACCAGCACCGCCGCGACGACCATGAACACGACGTTGCGGGTCGGCGAGAGGTCGATCGCGGTGCGCCCCACGCGCACGACCCAGCCGGTCGGCAACTGCCACGGGTGGATGCCGAGGAGGTCGCCGAACGGAATCTCGATCTCGTGCGCGTCCCCCGTGCGCTCGAGGATCATCCGGCCGATGTCGGGCGCCTGCATCATTCGAGGAACCGCGTCTCCGCGTAGAGGAGCGTCAGCAGCACGGCGAGAAACCCCAGGACCATCCAGAGCGGCGGCAGCACCGCCTTCGTCGCGAACACCAGCACCACCACGATCAGCGCGCTCGCGCCCCGGATCGCGATCCCCGACGCCCAGCGCCTCACGAACTCCGGGGTCTGGGCCTTCATCCCCGGCCGGAGCAGCGCGACGGCCGTGACCTGCGCCGAGGTCGCGATGCCGCCGCCCACCAGCGCGGCCACCAGCCCCGCGACTCCCGCATCCACCAGCGCCAGCGCCGCCACCACGAGTTCGGCCGCGCTGCCGATCAGCGCCATCCGCAGGACCCAGCTCACGGCGCCTTCCCCGGCGTGCCGCCCCTCTGCTTCCGCTTCGGCGACTCCGCGAGCACGCGGAGGATGAAGACGTACATCCCTGCGCCGAGGCCCACCAGCACGCCGATCAGGGTGAAGATCGGCTTCGTGTGAAGCCAGCGATCCAGCAGGAAGCCGGCGCCGAGGAAGAGCACGATGGAAAGCGCCAGCTGGAACCCGGCAGCCACGATCGAATAACCCGCGCCGAATCCGCGGCTTTCAGCGTTCTCGTCCGGGTCCTGGGCCATTCGGCGGGCGGAAATATACCCCTTGTGAAATGGGTGGCAAAGCTGGGCGCAATGGCCCGCGGCGCTCGGTCAGCGCGCGATGTGGGCGGCCAGGAAGCGCAGGCTCTCGCCGACGTGCGCGGGCCAGTACTTCCAGTCGTGCTTGCCCGGCCACTCCGCATATGTGTGGGCGATGCCCATCTGCCCCAGCTCCCAGTGGAAGGCGCGGTTCTGGTCGGCGAGGCCGTCCTCCGCGCCCACGTCGATCGAGATCGCCGGCATCGGCCCGCCGGCCGCCTGGAGCTTGCGCGCCAGTCGAGCGGGGTCGCGGGCATACCAGCCGGTGGTGTCCGTGCCGAAGGCGGGGCTGATGGCGTGCCACAGGCCGTGCCACGCCGCGTGAATCGCATCGGCGCTGTTCAGGTACGTCGCGGGAGCTGCAAACGGGCGTGGCCCGGAGTAGAGGGGGGACAGGACGCCGGAGTGGCTCGCCGCGGCCGCGAAGAGATCGGGATGCCCGAGCGCCAGGACGATCGCGCCGTACCCTCCCATGCTGAGGCCGGCGATGCCGCGGTGCGCACGCGTGGCCAGCGTGCGATAGGCCGAGTCCACGTGTGCGATCAGGTCGTGCGCGATGTAGTCGTCATAGCGCTCGTGCTCGACGCAGTAACTGGCCGAGCCGGAGACCAGCGTGTCCGTCATGCACGCCGCGAAGCCGCGCGGCGTCTCCCAGTTGGTGTACCAGCCGTCGTCGCCGTCGGGCATGACCAGGATCATCTCCGGCATCCCGGCGCCGATGAGCGAGTCGGCGACGCGATCGATCCCGCCGAGCGTGACCCAGTCCCCCTCGTTGCCGGTGAGACCGTGGAGGTAGTAGGCGACCGGATACCGCCGGTGCGTCTGGCGCACGTACGACGGCGGCAGGTAGACGACGTAGTGCTTCGGGACGCCGAGGGCGGCGGATAAGAAGCTTTCGATGCGGACCTGGCCGTGACCCTGCTGCGCGACCAGAGGGGCGGCTGCGCTCAGAACCAGCGCGGCGGCGACCACAGCGGACCTTCGGCCTGTATGCATGCCGCTATGCTACCACCGGGCCTGCGGCCTTGGAAGACCACGCGCTGCCGAATTGACCCAACCGCCGCCCACGGGGTATCCTGGGGTCCGATGAGCACATTGCCGTTTCCCGCCACGGGCGACCGCGACGTCGAGCTGCTCGAGCGGCTCGCGGCGGCCCGCGCACGCCTCCTCGACCAGGTGGGGCGCCGGATCGTGGGCCAGCGCGAGGTGCTGGACGGGATCCTCGCGGCGCTCCTCTCGGGCGGGCACGCGCTGCTGGTCGGCGTGCCGGGACTGGCGAAGACGATGATGGTCTCGTCGGTGGCGGAGGCGTTGAGCCTCAAGTTCTCGCGGATCCAGTTCACGCCGGACCTGATGCCCTCGGACATCACGGGCACCGAGGTGATCGAGGAGGACGTGACGACGGGGCGGCGGAGCTTCCGGTTCGTGCCGGGACCGCTGTTCGGGAACATCGTGCTCGCGGACGAGATCAACCGCACCCCGCCCAAGACGCAGGCGGCACTGCTCCAGGCGATGCAGGAGCACGCGGTGACGGTGGCGAACCAGACCTACAAGCTGGTGGAGCCGTTCTTCGTGCTGGCGACGCAGAACCCGATCGAGCAGGAGGGGACGTACCCGCTGCCCGAGGCGCAGCTCGACCGGTTCATGTTCGAGCTGCACGTCGAGTACCCGTCGAAGGACGAGGAAGAGAAGATCGTCGAGTGGACGACGGGGGAGTCGGCGGCGGTGCTCTCTCCAGTGCTCTCCGCCGAGGAGCTGCTCCAGCTGATGGGGTTGGTCCGGCGGGTGCCCGCGCCGAAGGTGGTGGTGGAGGCGGCGGTGAAGCTGGCGCGGATGACGCGGCCGAGCGATGCGTCGGCGCCGGAGGCGGTGAAGGAGTACGTGGCCTGGGGCGCGGGGCCGCGGGCGAGTCAGTACCTGGTGCTGGGGGCGAAGGCGCGGGCGGCGATGGACGGCCGGCCGATGGCGGACCTGGAGGATGTGGCCGCCGTGACGCTTCCTGTGCTGCGCCACCGGATCGTGGTGAACTTCCACGCCGAGGCGGCGGGGAAGAAGGCGGAAGACGTGGTGCGAGAGGTGGTCGGGGCGGGCGCCGGCTAGAGCGCGGCGGGGTCTCTCCGATAGCGCGCAATGGCGTTGACGGCCAAGAGGTAAGAGAGGTAACCAGCCGCAGCACCAAGCATCAGGAAGCCGCCTAGGAGAACCGCAGTCGCCCACGGTCGCTCCAGCAGCGAGGTCAGCCACGGCTGCGGGTTCGGCCCCAGCACGCCTCGCAGCAGATGCCCGGCGACGAGCAGCACGACGAAGAACCCGACCACCGGAAGGCCCATGAGCTGGGCGGGATCCCAGCGACAGAACACGCCGGTCAGCATCCAGCCGATGATGGTCAGCCCGATCCACGCCAGCGGGAAGGCGCCGAGTACCACCGCCGCGGCCGGCAGCGCTCCTCCGGCCGCCCGGGACACAAGCAGCGTGGCTGCCGCGCTCGCGAGCGCCCACGGGAGGGTGACGATGACAACTGCGGCGAACCGCGCAGCGGCGATGGTGGCGGCGCTGGCGGGGAGGCCCGACAGGAACTCCAAGGTCCCATCGAGACGATCCCTGGTAACGCCCAGGGGCACGATGAGCGCCGCGCCGAAGCCGGTGCCCAGGGCCACGGCCACGAACATCCCGGACTCACGCTTCCCGGCGAGCCAGAAGACGGCGGCGAGTGCCACCGTGCTGCCGATCAGCCGAAGCGCCAGACGCCGCTGGCGCGCGACCTCAACCTTCAGCAGCGCGGCGAAGTGGCGGCGTGCGATCATCGGCCAGAAGAGCGTATAGGATCTGCGACAGCGGCTCGGTAGTGCGCCCGCGCCGCAACTCCACCACCGTGGCGTCGGCGCACAGAACGCCGCCCGCCAACACGAGCACGCGGTCGGCCAGCCACTCGACGTCCTCGAGTATGTGCGTCGAGAACACGACCAGGCGATCGCCCGAGGGCGGGAAGCGCTCGCCGATGGCGTCAATGAGTTCCCGCCGGACGACGGGGTCGAGCCCCGACGTCGGCTCGTCGAGCAGCAGCACGGGCGGGCGGAACGCTTCGGCAGCCACAAACGACAGCTTGACCTTAGTACCCCTCGACAGCGTGCCCACCTTGTGATCCAGCCCCAGATCCAGGCGGGCCGCGAGCTCGGTCGCGTAGGCGCGGTCCCACGACGGATAGAACGCGGCGAGGAACTCGAGGTGCTCCGCAACTGACATCCAGCCGAACGCCGCAAGCGTCTCCGGCAGGAACCCGATCCTCGCCCGCGCGTCCGGCAGGAGCGACTGCATTTCGGCCCCCCCGAACTGCACGGCGCCCTGGTATACCGGCAGCCGCCCGGCGAGCCCCTTCATGACGGTCGTCTTTCCGGCGCCGTTCGGGCCCACGAGCGCGACGCGCTCCCCGGCTCGGAAGGTCAACGACAGCGGGTGCAGTGTGAACTTGGGAAAGCGCACCGAGAAGCTCTGGAGAGCCAGCACTGGCGTCACGATCTCTCGCTGCTTCGGGACTCGGTCGCCGATGCTCATCCGAGCAACATGCCTCGCAGTATACTGAACGCCACGCGTACCGTCCACAACGCGCCGGCGCCGAGCACGGCGTCACGACGCCGCAGACGGAGCACACGCTCGAGCCCGAGCACCATGAACGCCAGCCACAACAGATCGAAGACCCCAGTGACCTGCGTGATCGCCCGAGCTACAGACCCGAGGTTCGGGACGAACAGGTCCAGGCCTGTCGGTACGAGGAGGTCCGATGGCGCGGCGATGGCATCCAGGCCCCGCCAGTAGAGCACTGCCGCCACGAAGATATCGCGCGCGAGGATGACGACCTGACCGAACAGCAGGAGCGACAGCAGCGGGCGGACTCGACCGTCGCGGCCGCCGAGCGTCGCAAGCGCCCAGCCCGTCGCAGTGAGGGCGGCCGCCTTGGCGAGTGCGAACACCGGCGACAGGACGGCAGCGAGCCAGACAAGGAAGATCGCGTTGGCGACCACAGCCTGGCCGCGGCTCGCAAGCGCCTGCGCCAGCGCCGGCCGCATCGCGAAGGAGAAACCGAAGCTCACCAGGGTCACCGCGACCAGCGGCGAGCAGAGCGGCGCGCGCTGCCCGATTGCTGCCCAGACCGGTTCCAGCACCCCTGAACGCGCGGTGCGATACGCACTCGGCGTCGCGTCCGGCTCGATCGCGGGACTCCCTGCGTGACCAGTTGGGCTCATCCTGCTGATCCTATGAGCCGCGCAACCCGGGCCAGAATGGCATCGACCCCGGTCTCGCCCACGGCCTGTTCGCGTGCAGTGCCGTCGGGCGCCACGAACACTTCGAAGGGCACAGCCCGCAGGGCGAGCGCCCGCGCGATCCGTCCGCCGCCGTCCGCCACCTGGCGCGCTACCAGCCCCGGCGGTACCAAGGTCGTCGTCTCCGCGACGGCCCCGGGCGTGATCACGACGACGTCAATCCGGGCCAGGAGATCGGGTTGCAGCGCCGCCGCCGCGGCCCACCGCTCGAGTTCGGCATGGCAGTGGCCGCAGGTCGGGCTTGCGTAGATGAGCACTGTCGGACGGGGCGCGCCCGATGGGAACCGCCATCGGACTCCATCGGCCGTGACTCCCTCCAGATCCCCCAGCGCGTAGGGAACCTCGCGGGGCACGGCCGCAGCACGCCGTGCGCTCGCATAGCGCCAGCCCGATGCGAGCGCGGCAACCAAGACAAGCAGAATCGCGACGGCAAGGGCCCGCCTTACACCGGCGCTCCGACGAAGCCACTCGACGTGCATGGGCCTACGACAGCGCGTCCACGCAGGCGGATACGCAGGCGATCGCGATATTCGGATTCGCGGCTAGCATCGCGACCAGGCCCCCCGCCGTCATCCCGCCGCCGACAAAGAACCCCGCGGCGCATGCGATGCAGGTGATCGTGGACCAGTACCCCTGGCCCGAGACCGTCGCGGTGGGTGCCGGCACGGGCACGCCCGCCTGCGCCGGCTGGGCTGGAGCCGCAGCCACGAACATCGCGGCGATCGCCGCGACCACCGCAACCCGGCGACCCAGACTCTTGAGACCTCTGGAACGTCGCATCGAACACCTCCTTAGAAATCAGGTGGCGAACCTCGGCGCGATTAACTGAATGCTTCGATACAGGCCGCGACGCAGGCAACCAAAGCGGGCCCCGAGCCGGGCGTGGCCGACGCGGCCACGATGGACCCCGGTCCCCCGGCTGCGATAACAAGGCCGCCGGCGACGCACGCGGCGCAAAACAGAACTGATCCAAGACCCTGACCTTCGACGGCCACGGTGCCAGAGGGAGGCACACTCGCGGTGTCCGCATTGTGGACGCGCGGCAGCGAAGCGCCGCTCAGCGCGACGAACAAGAGCGCACAAGCCACACCCTTCGCGATCCTTCTCATGCGCAACCTCCCTCGACGATGAGTGATGGGCCGATGCCGCCGGCCGTCAGCCTCTGACAGCCGTCATCGGGGACAGTATTAGTGCCTCACCGGACCACAGGCGGCGGAACGCGCGCATTGACAGGCGATAGCGTCCCACCTCGGGATCCACGATCGTCACCATCCCATCCGGCGTGCGGGCGGTGACGAGGACGAAGTGGCCCCGGCGGATCCACAGCAGCGTCGGCAACTCGGCCGCCATCAGCCCAGCTGCCGGGTCAAGACGGCGGGCCTCCGCGCGAACCCCCAGCGCGACCGCCGCAGACTGTAGCCCGCCGAGGGTCGTTCCCCGCGCAGTCATGCGTGCGAGCACAGACAGCGAATCGAGCGAAGGCACCGCGCGGCCCTCGACGCGGAGCAGGTTGGCGAGGGCCGCCGGACCGCAGTCAAACAGCGTCCGCTGCAGCACTACGCCGTACCTTCCCAGGTACTGCGCGCCCTCGCGCCGGAGCATCGCGAGTTGGACCGCGCGCACAGGTGCGAGCGGGTCGCGGGCGAGCCTCAGCAGCGCGCCACCTGTGGCGAGGAGCCCCACGAGGATGGCCACCGCGATCGGCGCCTTGCGCCCGCGGTTGTCGGCGGCCTTCACAGAGGCAGCGGAGAGTGAGCGCCGCCGGCCGACGAAATACGATCGCATCATCGGCCGAAAGTCTATTCGCACATCGTCATCGAGCCATCATCAGACCGTCACCAACCGATCTGGATGCGAGGCGTCAAGTGATTGTCGCAAAATGAGATACGATTGCCTAGAATAGCGGTAGTGGTTCACTCGGTTGTGCAGCAGAACGCGCCGTGGCGCTGGCCGCCGCTGGGCGCGCCTCTTTCAACTGACGACTGAAAGCAATACCCATTGCGCAACTCCCTGTTTTGGTGACAGTTAGGTGACGGCGCGACCCTAGCTATGCCTGAACCAGACCAGCGGCGCCTCTCATGATGCCTTCCGAAGACGTCCGCCGCCCGCCCTTCGAATACCGATGCCTCGGCCCGGTGTCCTTGCACGGCGCCGACGGCCGCAAGCTCGGCTTCCGCACCAGGAAGCAGATGGCGCTGTTCACCTTCCTCATGCGACGCCAGGGCCAGCCGCATCCGCGCGACCAGTTGACTGACCTGCTCTGGTCCGAGGACCCCGTCAGCCACGCGCGCCACTCCCTCTCTCAGACCGCGTCCCTGATCAACAAGATGCTGGGGTGCGAAGCGATCGAAGTCCCCGCGAAGGACGAGTTGCTGCTCAGGGAGGGACTGATCTGGGCCGACGTGGCGGAGTTCGAGCACTGCGCGGCGCAGCACCGGCAGCGCGACGCGCGGGCGCTCTGGCGCGGCAACCTGCTCGAGGGAATCTGGATCCACAACGCTCCCGGTTTCGAGCGCTGGCTCGAGGCCGAGCGGCGCCGACTGCTCGAGACCATGCGGCGGGCCCTGCACGAGCTGATCGGGATTGCGCGCACGGAGGGGGACTGGGAGCAGATGCGCTCCGTGGCGGAATCGCTGCTCGAGCTGGACCCGCTGGACGAGACGGCGATGCTGGCGCAGCTCGTGGCTCTGACGCTGCTGGGGGACCGCACACTCGCGCTGCGGCGGTACTCGGCGTTCGAGACGAGGCTTCACGAGGAATTGGGCGCGGAGCCGGGGCCCGAGATGCGCGCCTGGGCGATGCGCCAGCGAAGCGGCGCGCGAAGCGGCGACCGAGCGGAGCCTTCCGGCCGCGTGGGCGAGCTGACCCTCCCGCCGGTCGCCAAGCCGCTGTACGGGCGCACGGCCGAGTTCGCGCGGCTCTGGCAGGCTTGGGATGCGGCGCGGGGCGGCCAGGGCGGGTGCGTCGTGCTGCTCGGCCCCGCGGGCATTGGCAAAAGCGCCCTGGCCGCGAAGCTGGCGGACCAGGTCCGCGTGGCGGGAGGCGCAGCCTGTACGGCGCGCTGCTTTCCCACGGAGCGGTGCGTGCCGTTCGCGCCGATCTCGGCCCTGGTGCGCCAGATGGCGGAGCTGCCCGGCTTCGTCGGGCTGAGCCAGGTCTGGATCAGCGAGCTGAGCCGTCTCGCCCCCGAGCTGCGCGAGCGCTTCCCGAACGCGCCGCCGGCGCTCGCGGCCGACGACTCGGTGCGCCACCGCGTCTGCGAGGCGATTTGCCGCGCCGGCGAGTCCATCTCCTACGAGGAGCCTCTGCTGCTCGTGGTGGACAACGTGCAGGACGCTGACGAGACGACGCTGGCGCTTCTCCACTACTTCGGGCGCCAGGTGGCGACGCAGCGCACTCTGCTCGCCTACGTCGTCCGGGCGGGGGAGGCCGGGGAGGAGCTGGGGGAGTTCGCATCGCAGGCCAAGACGCAGGGTTACTGTCAGCTGCAGCGCGTGGGCGCACTCGAGGACGTCCATCTCCAGCGGATCATCGGAGACGCGCTGGTTCGGCGCGGTCTGGAGGCTTCCTCTGCCGTGGTCGCGTCGATGGCCCGAATCGCCGGAGGGAATCCTCTCCACGCCACCGAGCTTGCGCTGGCGATCCCCGCGGACGGGAGCCGGCCGGCAGCTGAGTGGTTGCTCCGCGGCGTGGATGCGCCCCACAACGCGACGGCGCGATTCGAGCAGTCCGCGTCGATGCGACTGGCCGCTCTGTCGGCGGGGAGCCGATCCGTCACGGCAGTGCTGGCCGTCGCGGCGCGCCCCTTGGCCGAGCACGAGCTCCAAGCCGTGACACTGCTGGCGCCGGCGGAGCTGGCCTCGGCGGTCTATGAGCTGGACCGTGCGCAGCTCCTGCGTCGTGATGGCAGCAGGGTCGCATTCGCCCACGACAGCTACGCGCCGCTTGCCGACGCCACGCTCGACAAGGCGGAGCGCCGCGGGATCCACTCGCGGCTCGCTCTTGTGCTCGCCGAGTCCGCGGCGCGCAATCCGGCGGCGCAGATGGAGGTGGCGCTGCACTTGGAGCACGCAGACAAGTTGGCGGACGCGCGGGCGCATGGCCTCGCCGCCGCAGAGTTCGCGGGCTCGGTAGGCGCCGTCAAAGAGCGGGCGGAAGCGCTTGGACTCGTGCGGCGCGTATCTGGAGCCATACGACGCGCAGGTCGCCGCTGCATCTGGCGACGTGCCACCTTGGCCTCAGGCAGTTCGACCTGGTTGACGCCCTTTGCCAGGAAGCTCGCGCAGCAGCCTGGCCTCTCAGAACCGCTCAGGGGCGGAGTTCCGCTACATCCAGATTGCCGCGGATCACTACTGCGGCCGGGCGCCGCTGTCGCGGATATGCGCCGAGTTGGAGGACTTGCTCGGCCCGCACGGACCAGGGGCGTTTCCGAGCAGAGCCGACGCAATGACGTTGCTCATGCGCAGCGCTGACAAGACGTGCGACATTGCGCTGGTCCGCTCCACGGCGCGGGCGCCGTGGCGGTCCGGCCGCACGTCCGCCAGCCCCGGGCCCCTCGGCGCACTCGCTCTTTGCGCGCGCCTATGTGTTCTCCAGGTACTACTGGCCTGAACGGGCCTACCCGCTCCTCAAGGAAGCCCAACGCAAGGCAGAGAAGGAGCAGAACTGGGAACTCGACCACGCGTGCCGGGAAGGACTGGGCGTTGTGCTCAAGCTCCTAGGTCGCTTTTCGGAGTCTGTCGAGCAGTTCCGCCGAGCTTGGCTCTTGCCCGCAGGACCCTCAACCCTCAGGGCCGAATCGCGACCTTAGTCAACCTCGGGGCGGTCGAGCTTGGCCGAGGCGAATTCGAAGCTGCCGCAGCGTATCTGGAAGAGTCTGCGCAGATGGATGTTCGCTACCCCCACTGGTCCAACAGGGTGTACCGCTTCCTAATCAAGGCGAAGCCGCGCTTGAAAGGGGAAGGATCGACGAAGCGCAGGCAGCATTTGAGAAGGCCCTCCTACACGCCAGTCGAATATGGATGAGCGGACGCGTCCAAGATGGCGTGCTTGGCGGACTAGCTCTGTGCGCAAGAGCGGGAGATTAGCCCACGTGCACTGAAAGCCGCTGCGAGCAGCTTCGGATCGATGGCGGCAGGGAGGGAGCGGGTTCGACACGACGGTGGAAGGTTGAGGCGGCCTATCGCCTGGGACACGTCCATCAATCAGGGAGGCCAGCCGCGGCAGCCGCCACCCTCGGCGCTGTGCAGCGCGAATTGCGCCGCAGAGATGTTTCCCACTGGCTGAGGCTTAGAGCTTGAGGCAATACGGGTCGAGGAATATGATCCACGGGCGGGTCGCGTGAAGAGAAGCGGCTGCAACTATCTGAGCGCGCAAGATCGCTCTGCGCCCGGGGCTATCATCCGCGAGGCGCGCGGAGCGGTTAACCACTAGCAACAGCGCGATTTGAACGCGCAGGACGTTCGCCGCGCGCGAACACCGCCAAGCCACCAGGCGGCACCTCCAGGGCTCCTTCGCGAGACGCGTCGCTACCATGTTCTTGATCGCCGCACTACGAACGACCAACTCGACCAAGCTCAGGGTCGAACTGCTGTCCCGCAAACTTCCGAACTTCCTCCATGACCCGCTCGAAGGTGAGCGCCCTGCGGTATGGACGGTCGGTGGTCATAGCGTCCATCGTGTCCGCGATCATGATAATGCGGGCTCCGATCGGGATCGTCTCTCCGGCCAAGCCCAGGGGTAGCCGGTGCCGTCGTAGTTCTCGTGGTGATGGCGCACTGCCTGCCTCGATGGGGCCCTGAAAGGCTGAAATGGTGCATACCAGCTCCGCAGAGCGCGACGGATGAGTCTGCATCAGAGCTCTCTCGGTGGCGTCGAGCTTCGCCTCCTTGCGGAGAAGTGGCGCAAAGTCCTCGTGGATCTTGCCAACATCATGCAGAAGGGCAGCCGTTGTGATCTGGTCAACCGCCTTGCCGCCCAGACCGGACTCTCTCGCGAGCTGGCCGGCTACCTGCGCCACCCGAAGCGAATGACCGGACGTGTAGGGGTCCCGAGCTTCAATCGTCTTTACCATCAGCTCGAGCAGATCCCGGTTCACCTGCTCGAGCTCAATGTTCGCCTGGTAGATATGCCGCACGAAGAAGATCGGGAGGACGAGAAGCACGCATCCCGGACAGCTGAAACATCATGTACATGTACGCGAGGATCGGCCCCAAAGCTGACGAGAACACGTCGTAGAGCAGGGAGGGCCCCGCTATGCGACGCCATGCAGCGTCGAAGCGAATCTCTTCGCTCAGCGCGACGACGGCCGTGACGGACGTGGTGTTGAGCGCGAAGTAGGCGACGATGCTCGCTGCGGTGGCGACCGGGGCAAACACGAAGTGCGTGAGCGATGACAGCCCACCAAGTGAGTGATAGACCGACGAAGCAGACGGACAGCGAGACCACACTTGCTGAGCAACATTGAACACGATCTTGATCGGCAGGCTTCTTCCGCACCCCATACTCGGCTGCCAGTCCAGCGGCCGCCGCGATCAGATACCACCCAGCCAGTGTCGAAAAGCAGCAACGAAGCGATGATGGGGTATGAACGCAACGGACGAACTGGTTTCGCTTCGACCAGACCCTCAGCCTTGAGATAAGAGGCTGCAGAAAGAAACTCGAGGACGGCAAACGCAACTATAGCGTTCCAGAAGCTCGCATGGTCATCGGCACCGGGCACGACCCCACGCCGACACCAGCAAGCACGACAGCCGCCACTAGCGCGTCGCAAGAACGCAGAAGCCTGACGCGAGTCTGCCATTGGCGCACTGATACGACCCCCGGGGAATGCTTACCAGCCGACGCTCCGCCGGCGTCCTGAACGAGCATGCGGACGATGGCCGCGATAATGGCCGCGAACCAGCCGAAATCGAACACGAGCGTCACCTCCTCTCACTTCGAGAAGTCACGCCCACTCGCTAGGGGCGTGCCGACGCTCCGCTTCCCCTGCCCCGCTCAGCCCGCTACGAGCTTCGCCGGGGGTTCGTATCCATTGTGAAAGAGCCTCTCTCCGCTCGGTGAAGTGCTACATCTCGCTAGACTGTTACGTCCGACATCCCGCTATCGCTGCAATAGATACCATCGGTTCGTCGCGTCAAGCACCGCCAGCACCGCCGCCTGCTCGGGACTCTCCTTCACCTCGCACGTCCCGACCAGCATCTGGCTGCTCCGCCCCCCCACCCCGTGCACCCCCGTCAATACTAGCTTCCGATCGAACGCTTCCACCACCCGGACCCCCTCCAGCACCACCCCGGAGTCCACCAGCCCCTGCTCGATCGCCTTCACCGCCGCCCGTGCCGCCAGCTGCACGCGGCTGTGCGGCTCGTCCACCCCTTCCTCGATCCCCTCGACCACCGTGTCCCCGGCCCGGAGCAGCACCCGGATCTTCACCCGCTTGGGCCGCGGCGACTCGATCACCAGGTCGGCGTAGATCAGCTTCCGCCGGTTCGCCGCGTCCGCCACCGCCCCCTGCTCCAGGACTTCGATCGGCCGCACCTCGGCCGTCTGCGCCACGCTGATCTTGCGGTGGTCCACCTTCATCCCGAGCTGCGCCATCAGCGCGCTCTCCACGTTCCGCACCGCCTGCTTCGGCTGCACCTCCGCCGTCGTCAGAACGTGGATCTCCTCGATCTCCCCGGCCCGGCTCGCGACGATCCGGCACGACAGCACGCCGGACAGCGACGTGACGAGCTGCTCCGCCCGCCGCAGCGTCCACGCCTCGGGTGTTTCCCCGCGCGCCGGCAACCCCGGATTCGCTGTCATCCGCTCACCCTCTCACCCAAGTCAGTCCGACTCGCGCAGCGGATGCTTCGCTCGCCGCCGGTACCGCTTCCGGACCCGATGCACCTTCTCGCCCCGCGCATCGAGCCTGCCCTTCACCGGCTTCTTCGGATTCGGGACCCGCAGCTTCTCTCGCGATGCCACTCTTCCCCGCCGCCGAGACAGTAAGGCCCGGGCAACTCCGGGCTGAGGGGGGCTCGCTAAGTTGTTGTCAATTAATCTGTTGCCTTAGTCCAAGACCGGCCCAACCGCGCTCGGCCGAGGTGACTGCGGTCACATAGTTAGGATGCAAGCTATGAAATGTCAAGCACTTCCGAAGCTAGGGCTCAAGTGGCGCTTCAGATGCTCCCTCCCCGACCCCGTCCCCCTCGTATTCCTTCAACTTCCGGTACAGCGTCCGCTCCCCGATCCCCAGGATGTCGGCGGCCCGGCGCCGGTTTCCGCGGGTCTGCCGGAGCGCCGCCTCGATGGTCGCACGCTCGACGTCGGCCATGGTCATCCCCGGCTCGTAGAGCACCTGCCCCGGCGCCGGACGCGCGCGCGCGCCGCCCGACTCGAGCCCACCGGGCCCCGAGACCACGACCTCGGCGTCGGTCGCCTCGTGCGGCACCTCGATCACCTCCACGCGCTGCGGCTTCTCGTCCAGCCGCCGCCGCAGGTCCTCGACCTGGAGCCGGAGGTCCAGGAGCGACTGCACGATGTAGGTCAGCTCCTGCCCCGCCACCTCGCGCGCGACCCCCGGCACCCTGACCGGCAGCAGCCGCTCGCGCCCCTGCTCGCGGACCTCGCGCGGAATGTCCACCGGCCGGATCTCGGAGGTCGGCGCCAACACCACCATCGACTCGATCAGGTTCCGGAGCTGGCGCACGTTCCCCGGCCAGGGCGCGTCCACCAGGATCTGCAGCGCCGCGGGCTCGATCCCGCGGAACGGGCGGTCGTGCAGCTTGCTGAACTCGTGGATGAACCGCCGCACCAGCAGCGGGATGTCGCTGCGGCGCTCGCGGAGCGGGGGCAGGTAGATCGAGAGGACGTTGAGCCGGTAGTAGAGGTCGGCGCGCACCTGGCCCGCCATCACCTCGTCCTTGAGCGTGCGGTTGGTCGCCGTCACCACCCGCACGTCCACCTTGATCGGCGCGACCCCGCCGACCCGGTAGAACTCCCGGTCCTCGAGCACCCGGAGGAGCTTGACCTGCACCGAGGGCGGCATCTCCCCGACCTCGTCGAGGAAGATCGTCCCGCCGTCCGCGATCTCGAACCGCCCGAGCCGCCGCTCCGCCGCCCCCGTGAACGAGCCCTTCTCGTGGCCGAACAGCTCCGACTCGAGGAGCGTCTCCGGCAGCGCGGCGCAGTTCACCGCGATGAAGGGCTTGCCGCGCCGCGGCGAGAGGTCGTGGAGGGCGTGCGCCACCAGC
The DNA here is from genome assembly GCA_963835535.1 of uncultured Gemmatimonadales bacterium. Taxonomy (GTDB): domain Bacteria; phylum Gemmatimonadota; class Gemmatimonadetes; order Gemmatimonadales; family JACORV01; genus Fen-1245. The sequence goes on along the minus strand of CAWIFL010000005.1, from coordinate 145,562 downwards.
TCCTTCCCGGTGCCCGACTCGCCCTCGATGAGCACCGTGCTGCTCACCGCCGCCATCTGCTCGATCTTGATCAGCACTTCCTGGATGGCGGGATGGTCGCCCAGGATCCCGGTCCGCTCCTGCAGCCGCTTGCGCTCGATGAGGCGCCGGCCCAGCGCCACCACCTCCGCGGGGTCCGCCGGCTTCGTCAGCGCGGCCGTGAGTCCCATCCGCTGCGCCACCGCCGCGGGGTCGGCGTCCGTCGGCTCCAGCAGGGCCAACGTCGCGACGCGGCCGTCGCGCACCGGGCCCAGGACGCGCGCCGCCGGCGCGTCGTGCAGCCCGCCCGTCACGATCACGAGATCCGGGTCCTGGCGCGCCACCGCGGCGCGCGCGTCGTCCTGGGCCGAGACCATCGCGGTCTCGAAGCCCGCGCCCTCGAACGCCGCGTTCACGCGGACCGCCGCCTCGAGATCGTCCATGGTGATGAGGACGCGGTGCGCCATCAGCTGTGCTCGGTCTTGCCCTTGAGGAGATCGACGGCGTGCTCGACCAGCGGCTCGAGGACCGCGAGGCCGTCCCGGACGCCGCCGACCGATCCCGGGAGGTTCACGATGAGCGTCCCGCCGCGGACGCCCGCGGTGCCGCGCGAGAGGACCGCCAGCGGCACGCGCGCCGCCGCGCCGGAGCGCAGCGCGTCGGCGATGCCCGGCGCCTCACGCTCGAGCACCGCGCGCGTCGCCTCGGGCGTGCGGTCCCGCGCCGCCAGGCCGGTCCCGCCGGTGGTGAGGATCAGGTCCACGGCGCCGCCGTCGGCCCACTTGGCCAGCGCCGCGGCGATGCGGGGCGTCTCGTCGGGGACCACGTCGCGGGCCGCCACGCCGTAGCCGTGCGAGCCCGCCCACTCCGCGATCATCGCCCCGCTCTGGTCCTGACGCTTGCCGGCGGCCACGCCGTCGGAAACGGTGAGGATCGCGACCCGGATCAGCGGTGCGAGCCTTTCTTCCAGAACGGCGTCTCGACCACCACGGCCGGCAGACGCTTGCCGCGGATCTCGACCTCGAACGTCGTCCCCGGCTTCTGGGCGGCGAACGGCAGGTACGCCGTGCCGATCGCCTCGCCCAGGGACGGCGAGACGATGCCGCTGCGTACCTCGCCGGAGCGCTGGCCGTTCACCCACACGGGGTAGCCGTGCCGCGGGAAGCCCCGCTCCTTCAGGGTGAACCCCACGAGCTTCCGCGCGAGCCCCTTGGCCCTCTGGGCCTCGAGCGCGCCCTTCCCGACGCAGTCCCCCTTCTTGAGCTTCACGATCCAGCCGAGCCCCGCCTCGAGCGGCGTCGTCTCGTCGTCGATGTCGTTCCCGTAGAGCGGGTACGCCATCTCGAGCCGCAGCGAGTCGCGCGCGCCCAGGCCGACCGGCTTCACCGGGCCGCCGGGCTGGATCAGCGCGTGCCAGAGCTTCACCGCGTCCCGGTTGGCGTGATAGAGCTCGAAGCCGTCCTCGCCCGTGTAGCCGGTGCGGCTGATCACGCAGTCCACCCCCGCCACCTTCCCGGTGGTGAAGTGGTAGTACTTGATCTCGTCGAGCTTCACGTCCGGCGCGAGCGGCTGGAGCACCGCCTGCGCCGCGGGCCCCTGGAGCGCCAGCAGCGCCGTCTGATCGGAGGTGTTCACGAGCTTGCAGTCGAACTTCTTCGCGTAGCGGTTGACGTGCTCCCAGTCCTTGGCCGTGTTCGACGCGTTCACCACCAGCATCATCTTGTCGGCCGCCCGGTAGACCAGACAGTCGTCCACGATCCCGCCGGTCTCGTGCATGAAGCAGGAGTACTGCACCTGCCCCACCGCCAGCGCGGCCGGATCGTTCGACGTGACGTAGGAGACGAACGCGAGCGCGTCCTTCCCGGTGATCTCGAACTCGCCCATGTGGGTCACGTCGAACAGCCCCGCGCCCTTGCGCACGGTGTTGTGCTCGGCGGTGATCCCCTCGGGATACTGGACCGGCATCTCGTAGCCGGCGAACGGCACCATCTTCGCGCCGGCTGCGACGTGCAGGTCGTAGAACGGGGTTCGCTTCAGCGGTTCGCTCATCGTGCCTATCCCATCAGGGTTGCGAGAAGTGCCTTCTGAACGTGGAGGCGGTTCTCCGCCTCGTCGAACACCCTGGACTGCGGCCCCTCCATCACCTCGGCCGTCACCTCCTCGCCGCGGTGCGCGGGGAGGCAGTGCAGGAAGATCGCGTCCGGCCCGGCCAGCTTCATCAGCGCCTGATCCACCACGTAGCCCTTGAAGGCGAGCTTCCGCTTCTCCGCCTCGCCCTCCTGACCCATCGAGGCCCACACGTCGGTGGTGACGACGTCCGCCCCTTCGGCGGCCTCGTCCGTGTCCTCGGTGATCAGGGTCCTGGTCAGCTTCCGGGCCCGCTCGTAGACGGCGTGATCGGGCTCGTACCCCTCGGGACAGGCGAGCCTGAGCTCGAAGCCCAGGAGCGCCGCGGCGTCGAGCCACGAGTTGGCCATGTTGTTCCCGTCCCCGATCCACGCCACCTTCTTCCCCGCGTATCCGCCCAGGTGCTGCTGCACCGTGAGGAGATCGGCCAGGATCTGGCAGGGATGGTGCCGGTCGGTGAGGCCGTTGATGACCGGCACCGTGGCGTACTTCGCCAGCGCCTCGACGTCCCCGTGGTCGAAGGTGCGGATCATGATCCCGTCCACGTAGCGCGAGAGCACCCGCGCCGTGTCCGGGATCGGCTCGCCCCGCCCGATCTGGATGTCTCGCGAGGAGAGGAAGAGGGCGTGGCCCCCGAGCTGGTAGGTCCCGACCTCGAAGGACACGCGGGTCCGGGTTGACGATTTGGCGAAGATCATCGCCAGCGTCTTCCCGGCCAGCGGCTTCTCCCGGTACTTGCCGTCCTTCATCCTGTTCGCAAGCGCAAACAGGGCATCAACTTGGGCCTTGGTGAGGTCGGAGACGACGAGGAAATCGCGCTTGGGCATGGTGTGTGGCCTTGTCGGTCAAAATGACAGCGGGCAGGGTGAACCTACCCCTGCCCGCCTCCCGCAGCAAGCATGCCCGGGGCTACTCAGGCTTGGGCGGCTGGGCCCCGCTCTCGGCGGCGGCGGGCGGCCGGACGACCCCCGAGACATCCGTGGAGGTCGTGCGGGTGTGGCCGCGGAATTCCTCCACCAGGCGGTCGTAGTGCCACTGCAGCCCGCGCAACATGACGCTGGTCGCGCCCACGACGATGCCAATGTCTCCGAGCAGGATCGCGCCGAACCAGAAGAGGCGTGACGGGGTCAACTCCGCGATGTTGAGGCCCACCAGGAAGAAGGCGCCGATCATCAGGAGAACCGAGTAGCGCGTCATTCGCTGGGCTTCGACCGCGGGGGGAATGACTTGCCGTTTGGGTGTGCTCGCCATGGTGGTGCTCCCGGCTACAGGATGTACTTGCGGAGATCCTCGTCCTGCACGATCGCGTCGAGCCGTTCCTTGACCTTCTTCCGATCGAAGACGATGCGCTTTTCCGTCACGTCCGGCAAGTCGTAGAGCGTGTCTTCGAGCAGGGTCGTGAGCACGGTGTGGAGGCGTCGGGCGCCGATGTTCTCCATCCGCTCGTTCAGGATCGTGGCGATGCGGGCCACCTCGCGGATCCCCTCGGGGGTGAATTCGAGCGTCGCGCCTTCGGCCGCGACCAGCGCCGCGTACTGCTTGGTGAGCGCGTTCTCGGGCTCGGTCATGATCCGCACGAAGTCGTCCTCGCCCAGGGGCAGCAGCTCGACCCGGATGGGGAAGCGGCCCTGCAGCTCCGGGATCAGGTCCGAGGGCTTGGAGACGTGGAAGGCGCCGGCCGCGATGAAGAGGACGTGGTCGGTGCGCACCAGCCCGTAGCGGGTCTGGACCGTCGAGCCCTCGACGATCGGCAGGAGGTCGCGCTGCACGCCCTCGCGGCTCACGTCGGGGCCGACCGTGCCGCGCTCGCCCGCGATCTTGTCCAGCTCGTCGATGAAGATGATCCCGTGGTTCTCGACGCGGTCCAGCGCCTCGTTCACCACGTCGTCCATGTCCACCAGCTTGCGCAGCTCCTCGTCCACCAGGATCCGGCGCGCGTCCTGGACGTGCACGAGGCGCCGCTTCTTGCGCTTGGGGAGCATCTCCTTGAGCCAGTCCATCACGTTGATGTCGGGCCCCTCCACCCCCGGCTGCTGGAAGAGATCCATCGCGGGGAAGGACTCCTGCGTCACCTCGACCTCGACGTCGCGCTCCTCGAGCTTCCCGTCCTTGAGCAGCGCGCGGAGCTTCTCGCGGGTGCGCTCGCGGCGCTCCTGGAGCTTCGCGTCCTCGGCGTCCGCGCGCTCCGTGACGTCCCCCTTGGGTGAGACGACGAACAGGGTGCGCTGCGGGCCGGCGGCTGGCTCGCCCGCCTGCGGCCCCGGCCTGGGGGGCGGAGGTGCTTCCTTCGCGACCGGCGGCAGCAGCAGGTCCAGCAGCCGCTCCTCGGCGCGCGCTTCGGCCTGCGGGTAGATGTCGTCTTCCCGCTCGCCCCGCACCATCTGGATCGCGGAGTCCACCAGGTCGCGCACCATCGACTCGACGTCGCGGCCGACGTAGCCCACCTCCGTGAACTTCGACGCCTCGACCTTGAGGAACGGCGCGCCGGCCAGCCGGGCGAGCCGGCGGGCGATCTCCGTCTTCCCGACGCCCGTGGGCCCGATCATGATGATGTTGTTGGGGAGGATCTCCTCGCGGATCTCGTCCGGCGCCTGCGCGCGCCGCCACCGGTTGCGGATCGCGATGGCGACCGACTTCTTGGCGGCGGCCTGCCCGACGATGTAGCGATCCAGCTCCGCCACGATCTGGCGGGGCGGCAGCTCCTCCAGCCACGGCAGCTGCTCCTCGGCCGGCGGCTGCTGCGTTCCCTCGGCTCCCGGCTTGATCTCAGGCTCGACCATCATCCCTCGGTGGCGCCTCGGCGCCCTACGGCTTCACGACGACGGGAGCGCAGGGGACGTCGCTCCGCACGGCGAAGAGATACTCGCCCCCCGGCGTACTCCAAAGCTCGCGCAGGACCCCCGGGCATTGCCGGATGAGGCTCCCGGCGGCATACCGCCCCTCGGCCCCGCGCCTCTCGATGATAAGGTAATCGGGATGGTACGCGCGAACGATCGCCCAGAGGTCGTCGCCCAGCCCCCACGCGGTGGACCAGTAGCCCATCCGGTACCAGCGGTAGCTGCGCTCGCGCCAGTTGACGATGGTCGGATTGCCGAGGCGCAGGTAGACCAGCGGTGGATTGCTGGTGGCCACGAGCGCGCCGGGCGCTATCCGCGGCCTGAGCGAGTCCAGCAGCGCGACCGACGAGCGGCTCCGCTGGCGGTGGCGCTCGACGCCGCGGCCCTGCGCGAAGGCGACCGTCGCCGCGAGCGCGAACGCCGCCGTCACGCCCCAGCGCACCCGCGGCCACGGGAGCGCCGCGAGTGCCGCCAGGAGGAGCAGCGGCCACGTGCTCCCCACGAACCGGTCCTCCTGCGGGAACGGCCAGAACAGGACGGTGACCACGTAGAGGGCGAGGCCGATCCAGAAGACCGCTCGCGTGCGGCCGGAGCGGATCGACCAGCGCCACGACGGCCGCGCCGAGGAGCAGCTCCACCAGCTTCGGCGCCCAGTGCCAGCCGAGCAGCGCCTGGCCCAGCGCCTGCACGATCATCGGTGCGTTCACCCACGGCACCGTGATCAGCATCGTGACCGGATCGGCCCGGAGGCCCTGCCCGTAGAAGGCGCCGTACGAGCCGTAGCCCGCGCCCCCCAGGACCGCGGGGACGGCGTGCGCGTTCAGCGTGACGTGCACCACCCACGGGAGGAGCAGCAGGCCGCCGACCACGGCCGGCGCCACCGCGCGCCGCCACCCCTGCTTCCACCAGGCCGCGATCACCAGCGCGACCAGGAACGGCGCCGCGACACTTCGCACGTACACGGCCGCCGCCAGCGCCACGGCCGCGCTCTTCGGCCGGCCGCGCTCGGCCAGGACGAGCCCCAGGGCGAGGAGCGCGAGGCAGAGCGGCTCCGACATCGGGATCGTCCACCAGGTCAGCTCCGCCGGCGCGGCGACGCTGGCCACGGCGACCACGGCGCTCAGCGCCGCCGAAAGACCGAAGACCTGCATGCCCGCGACGGCGACCACCGCGGCGAGCGGCCCCACCAGGGCGAGGTTCACCCACCGCAGGCGCTCGAGATTCTCGTCCCCGCTCGCGCCGCGCTTCCAGGCGAGCGAAAGGACGGCGGGCCATCCGGGCGCGAACTTCAGCTCGGGCGGGTGCCCCGGGAAGTTGAGGTTGCGGTAGGTGTGCTGCTCGGCGAGCGCCTTGGCGAGCACGGCGTACTGCGCATCGTCCTGGAAGGTCCCGACGGTGAAGTCGCGGGGGGCCAGCGCGGCGACGGCCCAGCCGCCGAGGAGGGCGGCGAGCGCCGCGCCCGCCGCCTTCCTCGCCCCGCTATTCCAGCTCGACAATCGTGAGATTCCGGTTGGTGTAGATGCAGATGTCCGCCGCGATCTCGAGGCTCCGCTCGACGATCTCGCGGGACGGGAGCGTCGCGTGCGCCAGCAGGGCCCGCGCCGCCGCGAGGGCGTAGCTCCCGCCGGAGCCGACGGCGAGGATCCCGTCGTCCGGCTCGATCACGTCGCCGTTGCCGGTCACGAGGAGCCCGCGCTCCTTGTCGGCCACGGCGAGCTGCGCCTCGAGCCGCCGCAGCACCCGGTCGCTGCGCCAGTCCTTCGCCAGCTCGACCGCGGCGCGCGCCAGGTTGCCCGGGTAGCGTTCCATCTTCTCCTCGAACTTCTCGAAGAGGGTGAGGGCGTCGGCCACGCCGCCCGCGAAGCCGGCCACCGCCTTCCCACCCTTGAGGAGCCGCACCTTCTGCGCGTGCGACTTCATGACGGTCTCGCCGACCGTGACCTGGCCGTCGCCGCCCATGGCCACGCGGCCGTCCTTGCGGACGCAGAGGATCGTGGTTGCGTGGATCGTTTCCATCTACGCTCTCGGGTGTGCCTGGTGATAGACCTGTTTCAGCCGTTCGACGCTGGTGTGCGTGTAGATCTGGGTCGTGGACAGCGACGCGTGCCCCAGCAGCTCCTGCACCGCGCGGAGGTCCGCCCCCGCGTCGAGCAGGTGGGTGGCGAACGAATGGCGCAGCGAGTGCGTGCTCACCTTCTGCCCCTCGCTCACCGCGTCGAGGAGGCGGCGCACCGCGAACTGCACGGCGCGCTGCGTCAGGCGGCGGCCGCGCTCGCTCACGAAGACCGCGCCGGAGGAAGTCGCCTCGGCGACGCCAGCTTTCTTCGCGCCGCCCGCACGATCCGGCCGTTCAGCCGCGGCCACCGCCCGCCGCTCGGGGCTCCCGCTCCCCGCCAGCACTTCGTCCCGCCGGAGGTAGTAGTTCCTCAGCGCCGTGACCGCCAGCCGTCCCACCGGGAGGATCCGCTCCTTCCGCCCCTTGCCCCGCACCCGCACCTGGTCGGACACCAGGTCGACGTCGTCGAGGTCGAGCCCCACCAGTTCCGAGAGGCGCATCCCCGTCGAGTAGAACAGCTCCAGGATGGCGCGGTCGCGCACCGAGCGGAAGGTGTTGGCGCCGGCCCGCTCTTCCGCGAGCGCGAACAGCCGGTCTATCGCTCCGCGGTCGAGGTAGCCGGGGAGCTTCTTCTCCAGCTTCGGCGTGCTGGCCGCACGGGCGGGATTCACCTCGACGCCGTGGTGCAGGTTCAGGAACCGGTAGAACGCGCGCACCGCCGAGAGCGCCCGGGCGATGGACCGCTTCGCCCACCCGCGGCGCGAGCCCTCCGCGAGGAAGCCGCGGATCGCCAGCCGGTCCACCCCGGCCCAGGTCCAACCGGTCCCGCCGTAGAACCCGTCGAGGAACGCCTCGAACGCGGCCACGTCCCGCCCGTACGCCTTCACCGTGTTGGGCGAGTCGTTGCGCTCGGTGGCGAGCCAGCGCAGGAAGTCCTCGGCCTCCGCCCTCACGGTGCAGTCTCCCGGGCGAAGGCGCGCATCGCCTCGAGCGCACGCTCCGCCAGCATCGCTTTCTTCCGCGCCTTGTCGCGCGTCGGCTGCTCCAGCGGCGGCAGCAGACCGAAATTGGCGTTCATCGGCTGAAACCCCTTCGGATCCGCATCCCGAAGATACGCCATCAGCGCCCCGAGCATGGTGGTCGGGGGCGGCAGCGCAGGAGAACGGCCCCCGAGCAGCCTCGCGAGATTGATCCCGGCGAGGACGCCCGTGCCCAGGGACTCGGTGTAGCCCTCGACGCCGGTGAGCTGCCCGGCGATCAGCGTCGTCGGCGCGTCCTTGAGCGAGAGCGCGGGCGTCAGGTGGGCCGGGCTGTTGAGATAGCTGTTGCGATGGATGGAGCCGAAGCGCAGGAACTCGGCCCCTTCGAGCCCAGGGATCGTCCGGAAGACCCGCTGTTGCTCGCCGGTCCTGAGCCGCGTCTGGAAGCCGACGAGGTTCCACATCTGCCCCGCCTTGTCCTCCCGCCGCAGCTGCACCACCGCGTGCGGCGCTCGTCCGGTGGCGGGATCGGTCAGCCCGACCGGCTTCATCGGGCCGAACCGGAGCGTCTCGCGGCCGCGCGCGGCCATCTCCTCGACGGGAAGGCACCCCGAGAAGTAGGGCACGGCCTCGAAATCGTGGCCCGGGTACCGATCCGCCGCGCTGAGCGCCGTGACGAACGCCTCGTACTCGGGCTCGGTGAGCGGGGCGTTGAGGTAGTCGTCGCCGTCGCCCTTGCCGTAGCGCGAGGCGGCGAAGAGCCGTGAGCGGTCCAGCGAGTCGGTCGAGACGATCGGGGCGATGGCGTCGTAAAAGGCGAGCGCGTCGCCGCCGAGGCGTGCGGCCAGCGCCGCGGCGAGCTTCTCGGAGGTGAGCGGTCCGGTGGCGACGATGCCGGGCTCGGGGAGCGTGGTCGCCTCCTCGCGCACGACGGCGATCCCGGCATGCGCGCTGAGCAGCTCGGTGGCGCGGCGCGCGAACACGGTCCGGTCCACCGCCAGCGCCGCCCCGCCCGGCACGCGCGCGTCGTCCGCGCACGCAAGCAGCACGCTCCCCAGCAGGCGCAGCTCGGCCTTGAGCAGCCCGTGGGCGTTGAGGGTGTCGGTGCTCTTGAAGGAATTGCTGCAGACCAGCTCGGCCAGGAGATCCGTCTGATGCGCCGGCGTGCGGCCGGCCGGGCGCATTTCGATCAGCGTGACGTCGATGCCGCGCGAGGCGAGCGCCCAGGCCGCCTCGCATCCGGCCAGGCCTCCCCCGACGACGGTGGCCTTCAGGAGGAGCTGGCCGGCGCGGCCGCTCCCGCCTCCGCGGGCGTCGGGACCTCCTCGGCCGCGAACTCGGTCCCGCACTTCAGGCACTTGCGGAACGCTCCCCGCGCCTTGGTCTGCTTGCTCTCCGCGCCGACGTATCCGCACGCCGGGCAGATGGCGGGCACCGGCCGGTTCCAGACGACGAAGTCGCACTCCGGATACCGCGAGCAGCCGTAGAAGGTGCGGCCCCGCTTGCTCCGGCGCTCGGCCAGGTCGCCGGTCCCGCACTTCGGGCACTTCACGCCGAGCGGCATCGGCTTCGTGAACTTGCACTTCGGATAGCGGGTGCAGGCGACGAACTCGCCGAATCGGCCGGTCTTGATCACCAGCGGCGCGCCGCACTCGGGGCACTTCTCGTCCGTCGGGCGGTCGGGCGCGCGCGGCTTGCGGAGCGACTTGGTGTACTTGCACTCCGGGTCGTTCTGCTTCGTGCACGCGATGTACGGCCCGAACCGGCCCGCCTTCGCCACGAGCGGGCTGCCGCAGCGCGGGCACTTCTGCTCCGCCAGCCCCTCGAGATTGTGCGCCTCCGAGATCATGTCCTCCGGCCGCGCCTTCGCCAGCGCCTTGGCGAACGGCTTCCAGAAGTCCTGCAGCACCTGGAGGCGGCTCAGCTCCCCTTCCTCGATGCGGTCGAGCTCCGTCTCCATCTCGCTGGTGAACTCGACGTTGAAGATGTCGGGGAACCGCGGGATCAGGAGCCTGGTGACCGTCGTCCCCACCTCCGACGGGTGGAAGCGCTTTTCGACGAGGCTCACGTAGTGGCGGGCCACGAGCGTGCTGGTGATGGCCGAATACGTCGAGGGCCGGCCGATCCCGAGCCGCTCCAGCTCCTTGACCAGCGACGCCTCGCTGAAGCGCGGCGGCGGCTCGGTGAAGTGCTGCTCCGGCACCACGGCCTTGACCGTCACCCGGTCGCCCACCGCGAGCGGTGGGAGCGGCGGGAGGTCGTCGAGGGTCCGCCCCTCGCCCTGCTCGCGCGCCTCGTGGTAGAGCCGGTGGTAGCCGTCGAACACGATCACCGACCCGGTGGCGCGGAACAGGTACCGCCCGAGATCGAAGTCCACGCTCGTCGTGTCGTACACGATCGCCGACATCTGCGACGCCACGAACCGCTGCCAGATCAGCTGGTAGAGCTTGAACTGGTCGGGGGTCAGGTCCTGCTTGAGCAGCTGCGGCGTGCGCTCGACCTCGGTCGGGCGGACGGCCTCGTGCGCGTCCTGGGCCTGCGGGTTCTTCGAGCCCCCGTAGAGCACGGGCTTGTCCGGCAGATACGACTTGCCGTACTGCCGCTCCACCCAGGAGCGCGCCGCGTCCACCGCGCTTGGGGCCACCCGCGTCGAGTCGGTGCGCATGTACGTGATGAGCCCGACCGAGCCCTCGTCCCGGACCTCGACGCCTTCGTAGAGATCCTGGGCCACCTTCATCGTCCGCTTGGACGAGAAGCCGAGCCGCTTGGAGGCCTCCTGCTGCAGCGTGCTGGTGGTGAACGGCGCGGGTGCGTGCTTGCGCCGCTCCTTGCGCTTGACGTCGGTGACGACGAACGCGACATCGCGCGTCGCCGCGACCACCACGCCGGCCTCGGCCTCGGTATGGATCTCCGGCTTCTTGCCGTCGAGCTTGTGCAGCTCCGCGTCGAACGCCTGGCCCGCCTTCTCGCACTGCGCGGTGACGGTCCAGTACTCCTGCGCCACGAACTTCGCGATCTCGCCCTCGCGCTCCACGATCAGCCGCAGGGCCACCGTCTGCACGCGACCCGCCGAGAGCCCCGTCTTCATGGACTTCCAGAGGAGCGGGCTCACCTTGAAGCCGACCAGCCGGTCGAGGATGCGCCGCGCCAGCTGGGCCTCGACCTTCTTCTCGTCGATCTGGGTCGTGTGGGAGACCGCGTTCCGGATCGCGTCCTTCGTGATCTCGTGGAAGAGGACGCGGCGCACGTGCTCGGCGCCCAGCTGCTGCCGGACGTGCCAGGCGATCGCCTCGCCCTCGCGGTCGGGGTCGGTGGCGATCAGGACCAGCGACGCCTCCTTGGACGCCTTCTTCAGCTCCTGGATCGCCTTCGCCTTGCCCTTGACCGTGACGAACTTCGGCTTGAAGTCCTTCTCGATGTCCACGCCCAGCTCGCGCTCGGGCAAATCCCGGATGTGCCCCACGGTCGCCTTCACCGTGTAGCCCTTGCCGAGATATTTCCCGATCGTCTTCGCCTTCGCCGGCGATTCGACGACCACGAGCGTGTCGTTGTCCGCCATCGTCCTCACGATCCTTCGTTCACGTCACCGGCGCGTCACCACGCCGTAAGCGGCCTCACCCGGGGTCGGGGATCAGGGTTCCGGGGTCCGGGAGGTGCGACGTCTGCCCGGGCCCCGGATCCCGGACCCCCGGGGGCCGTGAGTCTACCAGCCGGCCCGATCCCGGGCAAGCGACACCACCGCTCGCGCCACGGTGTCCGCGCTCACGCCGGTCGTGCCGACCGTGCACTCGGACTCGTCGTAGAGAGCGCCCCGGGCGGCCAGGAGCAACGCCATCTTCTGCTCCGGGTCGCCGCCTTCGAGCAGCGGCCGCCCCGCCGCTCCGCCGAGCCGGCGCACGGCCTCCTTCGGGTCGGTCGCGAGGTAGACGACCAGGCCGGACGAACGGGCCAGCTCGCGCGTCCGATCGCCGGCGAAGAACCCGCCGCCGGGGGCCACCACCGCGGGCAGAGAGCGGAGGACCGCTCCGCCGACTTCCGCTTCGAGCGAGCGGAACGCCGCCTCGCCGTCCTCGGCAAAGATGCGCGGCACGCTCTTGCCGGCGCGCCGCTCGATCGCCTCGTCGAGATCCACGAACTCGGCGCCGAGCGCCGCGGCGACCAGCCGCCCTACCGTCGTCTTCCCCGAGCCGGGCAGCCCGACCAGGATCACGTGCCGTCTGATCAACCGGTTTGGGTTCCCAGCGCGCCCCGGCGCTGCTCGAGCCGCGCGATGTATCCGTCGAAGTTGCGCCGCATCTCGGTCAGGGAGTCGCCGCCGAACTTCTCGGCGTAGGCGGCGGCCAGAGCCAGCGCGACGGCCGCCTCGGCGACCACCCCCAGCGCGGGCACCGCGGTGATGTCGGAGCGCTCGCTCTGCGCGGGCGCGCTCTTCCCCGTTTCCAGGTCCACCGACTGGAGCGGGGTCATCAGGGTCGAGAGAGGCTTCATCGCCACACGCACGACCACGGGCTCGCCGTTCGTCATCCCGCCTTCGAGCCCGCCCGCGCGGTTGGTCTTGCGGGTGAAGCCCCCCGCACGCGCCGCGGCGGCGCCCTCGGCGCGGTGGATCTCGTCGTGCGCCTGGGAGCCGGGCAGCGCCGCGACCTCGAAGCCCCGGCCGATCTCGACCCCCTTCACCGCGGGAAGCGCCATCAACGCGGCCGCGAGGCGGCCGTCGAGGCGGCGGTCGGCGGAGACGTGGCTGCCCAAGCCGACCACGACGCCCCGCGCGACCACCTCCACGACCCCGCCCAAGGTGTCGCCGTCGTCCTTGGCGGCGTCGATGCGCGCGACCATCGCCTTGGAGGCTTCGGGGTCCAGGCAGCGGACGGGCGACCGGTCGGACGCGGCGTTGAGCGGCGCCGGGAGCTTGTCGGGGAGCGCGGCGGAGACCCCGCCCAGGGCGACGACGTGGCTCCCGATCTCGACGCCGAACTCCGCCAGCAGGCGACGGCAGACGGCGCCCGCCGCGACCCGCGCCGCCGTCTCGCGCGCCGAGGCGCGCTCCAGGACGTCGCGCGCGTCCTCGCGGTCGTACTTGAGGACGCCCGCGAGGTCGGCGTGCCCCGGGCGCGGCCGGCTCAGCTTGCGGCGCGGCGGCGTCGCAGCCGGCTCGGCCGCCATCACGTCGCGCCAGTTCTCGAAGTCCCGGTTCTCGATCAGCAGCGTGATGGGCGAGCCGAGGGTCGCGCCGGCGCGCACGCCGGAGAGGAACTGCACGCGGTCCGCCTCGATCTTCATCCGCGCACCGCGGCCGTGCCCCTGCATCCGGCGCACCAGCTCCGGGTCGACGTCCGCGGCGACGAGCGGCAGGCCGGCGGGCACCCCCTCGAGGATGGCCACGAGGGCTCGCCCGTGCGATTCGCCGGCGGTCGTCAGGCGGATCATCGACTTTCAGCCTACCTCCCCAGAGAACGCGAGCCCGACCACTCGGTCGGGCTCTGGCGTTCAAGCTCGATTCCCTGCCGCGAAGCTACCGCTGCGTCGGCACCTTCTTGCCCGTCGCCCGGATGATCACCGGCTTGCCGTTGGTGACCGCGATCGGCGGCCGCATCGGCGAGCTCGGGAGCGGGTTGGTCAGGCTCGCCACGCTTGCCACCACGAGACCGCGCGCGGTCACGCCAAACAGGACAAGCGTCCCGCCGGAGTAAGCGACGCGCATCGGACCGATGACCGTATCGCGGATCGGGATCCTCGCCACCTCGGCGCCCCAATACGTGTCGAAGACGTCGATGCTGGCGTCGGGCCGCGCCGCGAACATCAAACGGTCGTTCTTGTTCAGCGCGCCCGACGTGCGGGTGTCGGCGTCGAAGGCGTTGTTCGGGTCGAAATCCATCCCAGGGTTGGTGCCGCCGACCTGGAACAGGCCAGCCTGTTTCAGGACACCGTCGAACGCATAGATCGAGTCCGCCCGCACCAGATTCGTCCTGCCGTTGAAGTTGGTGGCGACGGACAGGACCTTGGATGCACGGTTGACCAGGAAATCACTGATGTACACCCCATCTGATACCCCGGGGTCGATCACCTGGTCGCAATTCAAGACTGCGAGCGTCGCGCCCGTAGTCGGGCTCTTCAGCGGACACGGCGGCTGGCCGACGTTGGCGATCAGGGGCCGGCGCGCATCGTACGTCAGCGCCCGAGCGAACCCCTGGTTGAGGCCGCCTTCGCCGATCACCGCGTGGTTGAAGTCGCCGGAGTTGCGGACGAAGGTGGATTCCTGGAACGCGAGCGTACTGAGCGTCACCAGGTCACCGATGCCTGCACCCAGGATGGTGTACCGCAGCGGCTGTCCGGGCAGCGTGTCCCGGACCGCCGTGATCTCGATCGTGTCCGACCCGGCCGCGGCCAGCTCGTAGAAGAAGTGTCCGCTGGTCACCGATTGCGGCGCGGTCAGGTTCTCCCACGCCAGATAACCGTGGTTCGCGAAAGGCCCTGTGGCGGCGGGCGTCGGCGTCGTGGAGTACACCGCGATCACGCTGTCGCAGACCCCCGCCGTCAGGTGCCGGCAGGTGGCCGCCACGTATTGGGGGCGGTCCGACAGGTCGTAGGGGGTGTAGTTTACCTGAATCCCGCCCGCGGCGGTAGGCGGGTCTTGACGGTCGAGACGATGTAGTCCGGCAACGTGTGCCGTGCCACCTCGGCGCCGGCAACCACGTCTACGATGGACAGGTTCGTCCCGCCCGAGTTGGCGACGATGACCGTGTCCCGGTTGTCGCCGAGGGTGTCACGCGGCCAGAGCGCGATGCCCACGGGCTGCGAGCCCACGCGGATCGGCGCGCCGAACGAGTTGCTGGCGAGGTGGAACACCTCCAGCTGGTCCAGCAGCGTATTGGTCAGGTACAGAGTCTGGTTGTTCGGATCGACGACCGCGTCGCCGAACTGGCCGCCCTGCGGGAAGGAGATCGTCCGCCCTGCCACGACGGTGAGCGTGTCCGAGGGTGGGTGGCCACTGAGCGTATGCCGCGTCCGGCCGAATCCCACGCGAACGCCCCGATCGTCACCTGCCGCACCGACGTCCCGATCGTCAGGGTGTCGAGGTTCAGCCGGAACTTGGCGATGACGTTCGTGTTGGTCCCGTTCAGCGTATCGGCGAAGCGCGCCAGCTGGATCGTGTCGTTCGCGCCCGAGATGGTGCACCGCGAAGCCGATGATGCCGATGCCCGCGGCACCGGTCGCCGTGACGGTGACGCTATCACCCACCTCGACCCGGGACGGCACGGAGAACGTCACCGTCGGGGGCGCCGAAGCGACCGTCGTCTGGACCTGGACGGTGTCGGGCGCGAGTGTGGGCGACGGATTGCCCAGCGTATCGAGCGCGAATCCCAAGATGTAAATCTGGCCCACCGGCGTGCCCGCCGGGACGGCGAGGTTGCTGGTGAACGTGAGCGAGTTGGTGAGTGACCCCAGCGCCGGCATCGTCGAATCGCTGACGTTCACGCCGTCGCCCGTCGCCCGCCAGCCGAGCGTCCGCACGCTCAGCGTTCCCTTCGCCTGCACGGATACCGTGATGATCTTGCCCGGCGCGGTGACCGCATTGTTGCTCGGCCCCAGGATCGTCACCTTCGGGCCGTTCACGATGCGGTACTGCGCCGT
The DNA here is from genome assembly GCA_963835535.1 of uncultured Gemmatimonadales bacterium. GTDB lineage: Bacteria > Gemmatimonadota > Gemmatimonadetes > Gemmatimonadales > JACORV01 > Fen-1245. Next base: position 129,912 of record CAWIFL010000005.1, on the reverse strand, counting down.
GTCCGCCTGGTAGTTGCCTGAGGAGTCGTAGGCCGTGACGACGACGTAGGCGTACTCGCTCGTCGAGTCGATCGGCTGCGGCGGATGCAGGTAGCGCGTGAGGACGGTGTCGGTTGTCTGTGGCAGCGTGACCGCCCTGAGCAGCGAGTCGCGCGTCACCACGGTGTCAGTGCCGAGGAGCACGGAGCCGCGCTTCGCGATGCCCCTCATCGTGACGCGCACGACGCCGCGGTTGTCCGTCACGCGCGCCTGGACGAGGAGGCTGTCGGCGACCGCCACCGTCAGGAGCGTGGTCTTGGACGGGCTCTGGACCGCGACGGTCGGCTTCACCGTGTCGGCGAACGCCACCAGGATCGGCTTGCCGGTGAAGCGCGCGCCGAGCCCGGTCACCGCGAACGGCACGATCGTGTCGATGCCGAGGGGCGTCGTCGCCGGCGTGTTCAAGAAGCGGGCGTTGGTCTGCGAGTTGGAGTACGGCGCGGTGAACGTGATCGAGTCACCCGCCCCCGCCACGCCCGTCGCGGTGAAGCCCAGCTTCTGGATCCCGTTGGGCGAGTAGCCGACGATCGTGATCGGGTTGTTCACCAGCCCGGTCGGGACGCGAGACCCCGTCGCAGGCGCCGACACCAGCAGGGACGGGCCCTGCACGATCTGAATGCGGCGCGTGATCGTCGAGGTCACGCCGCCGACGTTGGTTACCGTCGCGGCGATGAACGCCGAGTCCACGCTCGAGTCGATGTTCGCCGTGAAGACGCGCTGGATCGTGGTGTCCTTGGGTACGGCGAGACCATCGTCGCGCCCGGCGCCGTGTAGCGCGGCCTCGTGCCGAACGTCCCGAGGCTCACGTTGCCGCTGTCGGAGTAGGCGCTGAACACGATGTTCGTGACGCCGGCGCTGTCCTTCGCGTCGAACGAGGCGAGGAAGTTGCTGCCGGCGACCACCGCCGTGTCCTGCGGCGGGAAGACCCAGTTGCCGAACGGGGCGAGGACCGTGATGACCTGGACTCCCTGGCTCCCCGACACCGTGTCGTTCGGCGTCGGGCTGCTGTCGCGCGCGAAGCTCTGCAGCTGGTACGCGCCCGGCGCAGCCGTCGCCGGGATCCGCACCGTGATCGTGTCCGTCTTGTTGCTCGGCGCGGTCGCGTAGAAGTTGCGTGTCCGCCACCAGGACGACGCGCTGGTTCAGGTTGTTCAGCGTGTACAGGCGCGCGCCCTGATAGAGCACGCCGGAGATGTCCGAGGCGCTGGTCATGACCTTGAGCGTGCTGCCCGCCCCGATCGTCGTCGCGCCCGCCGGCGCGACCATCGTGAGGAGCGGCGGTTTCTGGTCCACGATCAGGATGGTGTCGGTCTTCGAGTCGAGGTTGCCACTCGCGTCGTACGCCGTGGCCAGGATCTTGACGTGGTTCCCCGGCGCCGCCCCGCTTCAGCGGAATGGCATAGGACTTCACGAACCCCGCCACGCCCACCACGGCCGAGTCGATGAAGCTGAACGAGTACGGCGCGATCCCGGAGACGGTGACCTGCACCGACTTCAGCTTGACGTTGTCGGTGTCGGCCATCGTGAACTTCAGGCTGTCGGTGATGTCCTGGATCGTGTCGTGCGGCGGCGCCGGCAGGACGATGGACACGTTCGGCGGAACGTTGTCGCTGCCGGAGGTCCCGGTGCCGGTACCTGTGCCAGTCGGCGTGGTCGGGAACTTCCCCTGCTCGCCGCACACGGACACGGCGAGCACGCAGCCCGCCAGGGCCGCCGCTCGCGCGAGAAGGCGCGGGATCGAGTTACTGGTTCGGGTTCGCACTCGCCGTTAAGTCATCGATGATGTGTGGCGTCACCAGGATCAGCAAGTCCTGGCGATCCTCCTGGGAGGTCCGGAAGCCGAACAGCCGGCCCAGTACCGGTAGGTCAACAAGAAACGGTATTCCGCTCTTGGCCACGGTGACCTGAGTCACAGTGAGGCCGCCGATGACCGCCGTCTCCCCGTCGCGCACCAGCAGCTGGGTGTCGCCCGTCTGCGTGGTAAACACGAATCCCGCCTCGGCGATTGTGGACGCCTCCAAGCCGGAGTTCTCGGCGTGCAGCTCCATCAGCACTTCGCGCGTGCCCATCACCACGTGCGGCGTGACCGTGAGCTTGATGCCGGTCTCCACCAGGTTGGTCGTCGCGCGCGCCGGCGCCGCCGACGTCGTGACCGCGCCGACGTCAATCTGGCGGATCGGCGTCCGTTGGCCGACGAACAGCTCCGCCTGGCGGTTGTCCGCGACCGTGACCTGCGGCTCCGCCTGGACGTCGGCGAGCTGGACCGACTGCAGCGCCTCGAGGAAGGAGGAGAGCGCGAAGTTCCCGATCACGGTCGAGTAGACGAGCTGCAGCGCCGGCGATTGGGTGAGCTGCTGCGAGGCGTTAGCGACCGCCGCCACGGCGTTGCCGCCCAGGTTCACCACCACGGGCGTCGTGGCGGCAACGTAGGGCGTGTTGCCGGTCGTGTCGCTCGGGTTCGGCCGGGCGATCAGCGTGTTGAAGAACTGGCTCGAGGTGCCGAGGTCGTAGCGGAGCCCGAGCTCCTCGAGGTCGGTCCGGTGCACGAAGATGATCTTGGCCTGGATCGCGACCTGCGGCGTGCGCACGTCCAGCGCGTTGATGAAGGCGCGGACGGTGTCCAGCCGCGACGCGACGTCGGTGACGATGATCGAGTTGGTCGTGGTGTCCGGCACGGCCCTGCCGCGGTGGGTGACCATGGACGCCACAGACGGGGCGAGCGACGACGCCCGCGCGTAGTTGACCTTGACGATCGTGGTCGAGAGGCCCCCGAGCGAATCCTGCGTCGCCAGGTTTTGCGGGCTGTCCACACGGATGATGCCGCCGGGCAGCTCGATCGCCGCGAGGCCCTGCCCCGCGAGGATGGCGTTGAACGCCACGTCCCACGGCTGGTCCTTGATCTCCGCCGTCACCGTGCCCGTGATTTCCTTGCCGGCGATGATGGAGCGGCCGGAGAACGCGGCGAAGTTGGCGATGACGTCCTGGATGCTGGCGCGATCGAAGGTGACGCTCACCCTGGGCTGCTCAGGCCGCCGCGGCGCGGCGACGTCGACGGAAGCGGGCGCCGGCGCGGGCGCGGCGGCCGGGACCGGCGCCGGGGCCGCCGTGTCAGGCGCCGGGCTCGGCGCCGCCGGACGGATGGCGATCGGAAGTGGCGCCGCCGCCGCCTGCCGGCGCGCGCCGTCGCTCGACCAGACCGCGAAGGGCTGCCCGGCCGCGAAGGCGACGTGCACGCCGGCCGAGTCCTGGTGCACCTGATAGGCGCGGGGCTGGGTCAGGTCCACGACCACCCGCACGACGTCGGGGCTGAACTGCGAGTACCGCACGTTCCGGATGCCCGCGCGCTCGACGCCGTCGTACATGATGGTCGGCGCCACGAGATGCGCGCCCACCAGATCGAGCACGACGCGAGTCGGATCCCGCAGCACGAAGTCGGAGACCCGGACAACCCCTTGAACGTCGATCACCAGCTCGGCCTTGCCGGGGGCGGGCATGACGCTCACCGCCGTCACGTCGCCCGGCCCCACGCGGGGCGGAGCGAGAGTGGGTGCGGCGGCGAGCCGCAGTGCGGCGACGGCCGTCAGCACCGGGCCGGCGCACGCGATGAGCAGGGCTCGCTTCATGGATTGGCCTCCGCTTGCCTTTGGAGCGTCAGGACCGCCTGCCGCTCGAAACCGAATTCCTCGATCTGGAACACCACCTCGTACTGCCGGATCTGCAGCACCCGCAGCCGCCCGATCGTGTCTCCGCGGTGCAGGCGGTGGATCCTCTCGCCCTTCGTCTCGATGACGATCGCCACGCTCCGACCGTAGGTCGGGTCGTAGGTGATCGAGACCACGCGCAGGTCGTTGATGCCCGGCCCTACGCCGCCCGACGTGATCAGGGTCTGGAACGGGTCGCGCGACCCTCCGGTGTAGTGGAAGACCTCGCGCCGGTACTCCACCTTGCCGCCCGTCGTGTCGATCCCCACCAGCGACGTGTCGCGGCGCAGGCTCGGCAGCCCGGGCTTGGCGGCCGGGCGGGCCTGCGCCAGCGCGCCGCAGGGGAGCGCCGCGGCCAGCAGCAGCGCCGCCAGGGCGCACAGCGTCCTATTCATCGCCCGCCCTCTTCGCCGCCCCGGGCCGCGACGGGGGCGCCGCCGTCGTGTCCAGCATCTGCTTGACGAAGGTGCGGATCGCGAACGTCGCCTGGAGCTGCGCCACGTTCTGCGTCGTGTCGGCCGCCGGACCCTGCACCCGGGCAAGATGGAGATCGTACGCCACGATGATCCGCGGCAGGCTCGCGATGTCCGTCAGGAACTCCGCCACCGCATCGTACTGGCCGGAGACCGTGAGCCGGTAGCGCTGGATGTCGTACGGCGTCCCGGACTCCACCGCCTGCGGCTGGAATCCCGCGAACGTCGTCCCCCGCATCTTCGCGCGGCTGGTGATGTCGTCGAGCAGGTTCGGAACCTCCGACCGCGCCGGCACGAGCTGGCGCATCAGCTGGAGGCTCGCGCCGAACTCGGCGAGCCGCTGATCGAGCTTCTCGAGCGCGCCGCCCGCGACGTCGCGCTTGGCCCGGGTCACCTGCGCCGTGATCGTGTCGAGTTCCGTCTGCACGGAATCGCGATGTATGCCCAGCGGCTTGTAGCCCGTCAGGCCCACCATCGAAAAGCCCGCGTACCCGAAGTAGCCGATGACCAGGGCCACCACGGCGGCGAGCAGCTCCATCTGGCTGCGTCGGTCCTGGGGAGGGAAGGCCGCCATCGCCTAGCGCCTCGCTCCGCCGCCGCTGCGGACGCCCTGCACCACCGACGCCTCCAGCGGCTCCATCGTCAGGAGGCTCGGCGCCGGCGGCTGGTAACGCGCCGTGAGGCTGAAGCTCGTGACGTCATGTCCCTGCACGGCCACCAGCGCGCTCGACACGATCTGCACACCCTCGATGAACGGGGACTCCTCCAGATTGCGCATGAACCGCGTGAGCGCCTGGGGATCCGCCGTCTTGCCCAGGATGGTCAGCGTGGTGCTGCCCGAATCGCTGTCCTCCCCGCCCCGCGACGCGACATCGTCGAGCCACAGGAACGGCGGCAGCGCCTTGGCCATGGCATCCAGGATGTGTGGCCAGACGTACCGGTCGCGGTCGATGTCCCGAATCACCTCGATCTCCGCCAGCAGCGAGTCCTCCCGCCGCTTCAGCTGCGCTTTCCGCGTGAGGATGCTCGAGTAGCGGACGCTGTCCCGCTTCGCCGCCTCGAGCTTCGGCTCGAGCGCCTGCGTCTGCCGCGCCCGCGGCACGTACAGCCCCACCGCCCCGGCGATCACCAGGACCCACGCGGCGATCGCCGCCACGAGCCACGGGTCCTTGATCTGCGCGAGCAGCGCGCCGATGTCGGGAATGGCCAAGCCGGCGCCCTTGCCGGTGCGCTTGTGCTTCCCGCCCGGAAGGAGGTTGATCTCGATCATGGAGACTCGGCCGCCCCCGCCCTACTCCGCCCGCACTGCCAGGCCGACCGGCAGCATGAGCAGCGGGGCCACTTCCTCGACCGCGAGCGTATCGAACACCCCTTCCTTCACCGCCAGGTTCTTGAGCGGATCCGCCTTCTCCACCGGCAGCCGCAGCTTCTCGGCGAGCACCGCTCCCAGGCCCGGAATCCGCGAGCCGCCGCCGGACATGTAGATCTTGCCGATCGCCAACCCGGTCTTGCTCGCCGTCTGGAGGAACGCCGCCGCCCGCTCGATCCCCACCGCCATCTCCTCGCCCCGGCTCTCCACGTACGGCGTCACGTTCGGATCGGCATCGGGCGCCTGCAGCAGCCTGTCCGCATCCTCCGCCGTCATCCCCCGCTCGCGCTGCAGATCCTCGCGGAAGCGCCGCGTCCCGATCGCCAGATCGCGCGTCAGGATCGGCACCCCATCCTCGAGGATGTTGATGTTCGTCACCTCGTGCCCGATGTTCAGCAGTCCGACCATCCCGGTCTGCTCGTCGGGATAGTTGAGCTCGAACGCGTTGTGCAGGGCGAACGCATCCACGTCAATGATCTCGGGCGACAGCCCCGCGTCGGTGAGCAGGGACACCTTGTTCTCCACCAGCTCCCGCTTCGCCGCGACCAGCAGCACGTTCATCTGCAGCCCCTCGCCCTCGGGATCGAGGATCTGGAAATCCAGCTCCACGTTCTCCATGTCGAAGGGCACGTGCTGTTCCGCCTCCCAGCGGATGACCTCGCGCGCGTCCGATTCCTTCATCCGGTCCATCTGGATCTTCTTGACGATCACGTCGCGGCCCCCGACCGCCGTCACGACCCCCTTCTGCTTCAGGGCGGCCGTCACGAACAACCCGCGGATCGCATCCGCCACGATCCCGGGGTCCATCACCTCACCCTCGACGATGGCGTCGGCCAGAACGGGCGTAATCGCGACCTTAACCAGCTCCGGCTGGGTCTTGCCGTGGTCAATGACCACCAGCTTGATCAAGCCGCTGCCGATATCCAGCCCTACCGTCCGCTTCTTCCGACCGAAGGGAGCCATATCTGTTTAGGGTGAAAGAAGATAGCCAAAATACAGGTCGTGGGCGTACTAGGATAGCGTTGCCTGCCGCGATTTGTCAAGATACTTGAGGCCAAGTGGCGAAAGTCGCTCTCGGTTAGCGACTTACGTCACGGGGCATCGGGATAGAGAGCCGTCCACGACCGCTCCCGCAGCGGCCGCGCGGGCGCCGCGGCCGCCAGCGCCTGCCGGACGGCACAGCCTGAATAGACGAGGCTGGCCCGGGCACCGCTGAGCGCCGCGAGATCGGCGCTCCCGACGAGCACCGATCCCCGGATGGTGCCGCCGGCGCCTCGCATGATCAGCCTTCCCCGCACCACCACGATGCCGGTCAGCTGGGCTCCGGATTGCACCACCAGATCCCCCCGCACCAGCAGAACGACCGGTCCAGCCGGGACTCCCGCGGCCAGGCTGAGGTTGCCCGGAGCGAGCCAGACCTGCGAGCCGGCCGGCGGGACGCCGTCGGGGCCTATCGTTTCCGCCACCGCCGCCAGAGCGGCCCAGCCGCTCTCCCCGAGCAGCGGCACGGCCGCATTCCGGAGCGCCGTGTCCACGCCGGCGGCGGGGCCGCCGCGCACGCAGCTCTCGCCCGCGCACTCCGACAGGTCGAGGGCGGCGCCGTCGCCCAGAACGACGCCCGCCGCCGGCGCCGCGGCCGCGCACGAGCCGCCCGGATCCGCCGCCAGAGCGTCCACGTCCGAGCCGGCGCCCAGCCGCACGGCGCCGGACGCGATGAGCGCGGCTTCGATGCCGACCCGCAGCGGGGATACCCGGGCCACGGTCGCCAGTGTCCTCCGGGACGAGCTGTGCGCGTCGGCGCCGGTGCACCGGACGAGGAAGAGCCACGGACCGAGGCGCACGACGATGCCGGAGTAGGACTCGCCTCCGGCCAGGGTGCCCGAGAACGGTGCCGAGTCGTTCACGGCCAGACGGTTCAGCGTACCCGGGCTCCATCCGGACAGCGCCGCATCGAGGCCGGCCTGCGCGGCGTCGAACGCCTGGCGGTCGGTGACGACGTTCGCGCCGATTCGGTATTCCTGAAGCGCCGCGAACCACAGGCCGGCCAGCAGCGCGGCGAGCGCGACCAGGGCGAAGACCGCCGCGGCCAGGGCGATTCCGCGCTCGCGGTGCCGGGTCCCCGCCCCCACCCGGCTCATCGCCGGCCGTTGCGCGGAACGACCAGCGTGGCCAGGGAATCGGACCAGTGCACCTGCCTCCCGCGCATCTCCTGAAGCAGCGCACTGCCCACGCCGCGCACCACGAGGGCGATCCTCGCCACCCGGCCGGGGTCCAGGGTCGCCGCGCCGCTCGTGTCGTAGTATCGGAGCTCCAGCCCCGAGGGATGCCGCATCGGACCCGCCACCGGCGAGATCGCCGCCCAGGCGCCGCCGGACCAGCCCCGCACGCCCAGCCACCAGGCTCCGGTCTCGTCCGCGTACAGCCGGTACACCGCCCGCTCGTACCAGCGAACCGGGGCGCCGATGCCGACGGAGTCCAGCGCGCCGATGGCGCCGACCAGCCTCAACTCAGCAGCCGCGGCGCCGTCCGAGCAGATCGCCGCCCCGCCGGCCGATGCAATCCCGAGATCGAGCCAGGCGTCGTCGTCCTCCGTCGCGCCGTCGCCGTCGCGAAAGACGACGGCGCGGTCGCGCGCGGGATCCACGGCGCGATAGCCCGAGCCGAGGCCGCTCCGCACGACGATCCTGCCGGCGGATGCGTCGGGAGGCGCGCACACGAACTCGACACCGCGCGTCGCCCGGATGGAGATCGAATCGGAGCCGAGGGCGACGATGTCCCCGCCCGAGGGATCCAGCTCCCGGAGCTCGGCCGTCAGGATCTGCGTCGCCGCACGCAGGCCTTCGTGCACCTCCAGCGCCGACGTCTGAAGGCGGAAGAAGCGTTGGGTCGCGACGAAGACCTGGCCTGCGGCCCCGAGCACCACCATCCCGAGCACCAGCGCGACGATCAACTCGACGAGCGTGTATCCGGGGGACGGGCATCGGCGGTTCAGCGCGCGCATGCGACGGCAGTCCTGAACGTGTCGCTCCGCGCGAGCGGCCCCCACGGGTAGGCCGCCACCACGGTCAGTTCCTGCAGGGCGCCGCCTCCGGTGACCGTCCACGTGATGCGGAGCCCCTGGCCGGCGGACGCGACGCCGCTCGCCGGAGCGGAGCAGCCCGCGGCGCGCACGGCCTCGATCTCGGCGCCGGCCGCCGCGGCCGCGGCTACCCGGGCATCACCCCGGCGCACCAGCCGCCCGAGCGGCACCGCGCTGGCGGCCACCGCGAGCACACCAACCGCCAGCAGTGCGACGGCCAGGACCAGCTCGACCAGGGTGAAACCCCGCGCGTGCACGCGGGGGAGGATGGGGCCGGCGGATGTCGCGGGTGGTGCCGGAGCGTTGCGGCGCGGAGCGAACCTCGGCAGCCCGGCGCCGCCCCCACGGCGGCGCCGGTCGCGCACTCCTGCTGACTCTGACTCCTACTTCGGATTCAAACTGGCGAAGAAGCCGGACACGGTGAAGTTCACCGGATCGAGCTCATAGTACCGGTTCCGGTAGAAGCGGCCCGTCGTCGGGAAGTACGGCGGCGGCGTCTGGTACTCGCACTCGTCGTACGAATACTGCTTGATGTACCCGGAGCCGGACGTGGTGCCTACGGCGCCGCGCGTGCCCTGGATGATGCCCCCCGTCAGGAACAGGCAGCCGTGCCCCGCGGACGTGCTGCCGCACGCCTCGGCCGAGGTCGGGCCGGAGTCGTAGTTCTCCACGCTGAACGATTTCAGGGTGAGCAGCACTCCCTGGAGGTATTTTCCCGTCGTCGTGTAGCCGTAGATCTTGTAGGAGCTGCTGGAACCCCACTGCTGCGGCGTATTGATGACGTTGTCCGACATGTAGATGGAGTCCGCCGCCAGCAGGCCCAGCATGTCGGCGCCCACGCACTGCACGGATTGCGGCGGGATCGCGTACTTCAGGTCGTCCGCGATCATGACATTGCCGCTGGCGGCCAGCGTGACCTGGCCCTGCACCACGCCGCTCACCACCACGTTCCCGGTGACGTAGATCACGCCCTTGGAGTTCGGGTTGAAGACGCGGGCCAGCGGCCACAAGTACTGGGCCTCGGTCTGGCGCGTCGCCAGCGTCGTGTCCACGGCGCGCGACACGGAACGCTTCAAGGCGGAGATGATGGACGTGTCCGGTGTGGACGTGTACTTGACCCAGTAGCCGTACTTGTCCGCGGCCTTGAACCGGTTGATGTACCGCAGATTGCCGCCCGTCCTGACCGTGTCCACGTTGAGATGGTCGTCGCCGCCCAGGAAGCAGTGCGACGTGGCCCGCTGCAGCGAGTACGTCGCGGCGTTGCTGCGGTTGGTGGAGGTGTTACTGCTCGCCTCCGTGCCGCCGCCTCCGGCGGCCGTCCCGGGGAGCGCATAGGAGGTGAGGGCGAGCGGCGTGTAATGATCCCAGGCCGTGTAGAACGTAGTGTCCGTGACCCCACTGACCGTGTTCACGTGGTAGTCGCCGCAGTTGAGGCCCTGGTTGGCGGTGGAGGGAGCGGTGCCGGTCGCGTACCCGATCGCCGACGACGAGGTGCTGGTGTCGATGTAGACGCGGAAGAACCCGTCGCTCGGATCCGTCACCCGGCCGGTGCCCGCCTGATCCAGGGCGAGGAACTCGATCCGCAGCCGGGACTGCGTGGTGCTGCCCCCCGAGGGCGCCGTGAAGTTCATCCCTCCTTGCGTGGCCTGGGTCGAGAGCTTGGAGAGCGTGGCCACCGTCGGCAGCGGGACCACCGCGCCGTGCTGCGATGTATCCCTTGTCGAACGTCCCGTAGCTCGCCCCGGTCATCGTGCCCGAGATCTCAACAGTGCTGTGGAAGTGCGCCCCGCTGGAATAGATGCAGACGTCGTCGTTCGAGTGCATCGGGCCCCAGATCTGGTCGCTGTTGCCGAAGCAGATCCCCGAGCCCTCGTTGTCGGTGTAGTACGCGAACTGGGCGAACGACTCCTGCGCCAGCTCGCCGCGCCTGACCACCACGGCGCCGGTGTTGTCGGTGATGACCGACAGGATGCTCGCGAAGATCCCGTACTGTCCGGTCGAGTTGCCCGTCGGGCCGTAGTAGATGCTTCGCGTGACCCCGGGCATCAGATTGCCGCTGGCGTCGTACACCGGCGTGTTCGACTGGTAGGTCGTGTACCCGCTGTCGGGCAGGAGCGCCGAGTTGCCGTTCAGGACCGAGCGCCCGACCTCGATGCCGGCGTCGGCGGCGTTGCGCATGTCCACCGACCGCTCCTGCCCCTTCGAGATGAGGTACGAGCTGCTGGTCAGGAAGATCGCTCCGGCGACCAGGGCGGCTGCGGCGACGGTGATCAGCATCACCAGTACCAGCGCCATGCCGCGCTCGTCGGAATTCCGTGTCGTTCGCATCTGGGCCTCTCCGCTCAATGTGGCACCGTTACGGCACCGCTGGCCGACGGCGTGGACTCCAGCGGCGTGCAGTCCACCGCCGTCACCTGGTAGTAGTAGGTGCTGTCGTTCAGCACCGCCCCGTCCTTGTAGGTGTAGCTCGCCTGCCCCGCCGCCACCTCGTTGAGCGCCCCGCCAAACGTGCCCGCCGCGGTGCGCCGGTAGACGAGGTACTTCTCCACGTCCAGCTGGCCCCCCGCCTCGTCGGTGGCTTTTGCCCAGCTCACGCTGATCACCGGCACCGTGTCCGTCCCGGTGAACGTCGCCGTGACCGTCTTGCCGAACAGCGGCTGATCGCCGCACGAGCGCTGCGTCGCCAGGCCGGCGTTCGGAATCCGGATGGTCGTCGCCAGCGCCCGGAGCACCTGCTGTGTGCCCGTCAGCCCGTTGGAGGCGTAGAAGTTCACCTGCACCGCCCGGATCGAATCGATCCGGGACGCGACGCCGGTATCCCCGAGCGCGCCGTGGATCGGCACGCTGTGGCGCATTGGCAGGTTGGCGGCTGGCCACCGTGAAGAGGTTGCCGCTCGTGTCCGTCTGCAGCCAGCTGAAGAACGGCTGGCCCGGGAACGGCAGGAGGTTCCGCGCCACGATGTCGGCGGCGTTGTTGTTCACCTGCCGCATCAGCGCGTAGGTACCGGCAGCGGCGCCCGTCGAGGTGTCCGCCGTCACCCAGTACGCGATTGTCTCGGCCGGCGAAAGGTCGCCGCCGGTCGTCCGGTAGGTCGAGTCGGGGTACAGTATGGAAGTCCCGGGGATCAGGAACTTCTGCGAGGTCGTGGGGGCGCTGACCGCGTTCGCGCTCACGTCTGGGTCGTAGTTCACCGCCGTCGGCGACCCCGCATAGTTCGCGACGATGTCGGCGTTGAAGACCACCACCGTGGGGGAGATGTATACCAGCGTCGGCTGGCTCCCGGTGGTGCCCGCGCCGGCGTTGCGCAATTCACGATCGAGGGTCGAGATCCCGTAGCGCAGATTCTGCATCGCGTCCATGCGGTCCGCCGTGCCCGAGACCGCCTTGCTCACGCCCCGGAAGAACCAGATCGCCGCACTCATGACGATGCTGAGGACCACCAGGCTGATGAGCATCTCGATGAGGGTGAAGCCCCGCGCGCGCTTCATGGCGCCGCCACCACGACGGTCTCCACCAGGGGCGTCTTGAGCGCCGGCGAGGTCACCGTGACCGTGATCGTCTTGTAGTCGGACGTGTAGGTCGGAAGCGGGCCCCCCGTGTGCACGATCTTCGTGCTCCTGGCGTACCCCGGGAATCCCGTGATCGTCGCCTCCGCCACCCCGTAGATCGAGTCGATCTGGGAGTAGTTCGGGTTGGACCGGATCAGGGAGAGCCGCTGATCGGCGAGATTCGTAGCGACGGTGCGCGCCTCGGACTGCCGCTCCGTCCGCGAGAAGTTGAACGCGAACTGCCCCATGCCCAGCACCACCACCGCCAGGATCGTGAGGGCGATCATGATCTCGATGAGCGTCATGCCGCGCTCGGCGCCGGAACTCGGGGTCGCGTGCATCAGAACTTCTTGATCCATTGGGATCCGTTGTACTGGTACCATGAGACCCGCCCCGTCGCCTGGTTGACCTCGATCGAGCGCGCGTCCTGCAGCCTGGTCGACTTGAGCGCGGTCGTGGTCGTGATGTAGAACCCGCCGTTCGCCGAAGCGCTGCCGTCGCGCCGGAAGATGAGCTCCAGCATCCCGTTCTGCTGCCGCGTGAAGCTGATCGGCCCCGTGTACAGGTGCGTCGGCGCACCGCCCTGGCCGTAGACGATCCCCTCACCGAGCGGATACGATCGAACGCGCTCGTTCGCCTGGACGGTGTTGTCGTTGTTGAGATCCTCGTGAATCTTGATCGCGTTGTTCGTCACGTCGAACAGCACGTTGACATTGCTCTGGTTCGTAATCGCCATCCGCTCCGCCCGCTCCAGCACACCCGCCACGCTGCGCACGGCCCCGTTGACCCGGTACCCCGACCAGTTGAGCTTCGGCAGCCCGAACCTGGCAATGAGCGCGATCATCACGATCACCATGAGGATCTCGATCAGGGTGAAACCCGCACGGCTGAGTCGACGACGATCATTCACTGAAGGACCCTCCATGGTGCTGCCTTGAACACTGGGAGTGGCAAGGCCGATGCCAGCCGACAACCGCAGCAGCAGACATCAATCAACACGTTGCAATATAATGACTTATGTGATCACTAGGCCGGCGCGACACCCTTCAGCGCAGCTGGTGAACCGTGCAACTCGTGCGTTCTAGCGTGCAATGCATTGCAGCATCGTCAGTATCGCCACACTGGCGTCACTGTCCCTGGCCGTCCGTGATACCCAGGCCCTTGAGCTTGTAGAAGAGCGCCCGCACGGAGATGCCCAGCAGCTCGGCCGCCTTGCGCCGGTTTCCGCCGCTCCGGAGCAGCGCCTCGCGAATGAGCTGCTGGTCGAGATCGCCGCCGTGATGGCGGAGCGTGAGATCGGCGCCGAAGCCGCCGGGCTCCGGCGGCCGCGCCACGGGCTCCAGCACCGCCGCCGGCAGGTCTTCACGACGCACCGTGCGCCCGCGCGCCAGCACCAGCGCGCGCTCCAGCGCGTTCGACAGCTCCCGCACGTTGCCCGGCCAGGCGTGGTCGAGGAGCGCGCGCGCCGCATCGGGGTCGATCTCGGGGACGCCGACGCCGAGGCGGGCGCAATGCCGCGCCAGCAGCGCGCGCACCAGGGCCGGGATGTCCTCGGGCCGCTCCGCCAGCGGCGTCAGCCGGACGGCGATGACGTTCAGCCGGTAGAAGAGGTCCTCCCGGAACGTGCCGTCCGCGACACCGGCCTCGAGGTCGCGCGCCGTGGCGGCCACCACACGCGCGTCCACGCGGTGCGCCGCGTGGTCGCCGACGCGGCGCACCTCGCCGTCCTGGAGCACGCGGAGCAGCTTGGCCTGGAGGGACGGCGGCAATTCACCTACCTCGTCCAGGAACAGCGTGCCGCCCGCGGCCTCCTCGAAGAGCCCCTTGTGGTCGCCCACGGCGCCGGTGAAGGCGCCGCGCACGTGGCCGAAGAGCTCCGATTCGAGCAGGGACTCCGGGATCGCCGCGCAGTTCACGGCCACGAACGGATGGCCCGCACGCGGCGAGAGACGGTGCAACTCGCGGGCGAGGACCTCCTTGCCCGTCCCGCTGGGACCGGTGATGAGGACGGTGGTCGTGTGCGGCGCGACCTTCGCGATCACGTCCAGAGCGGAGCGCATGGCCGCGGACTCGGCGACGATGTCGGGCGACGCGGCGCCGCTCCCCAGGGCCGACCGCAGCGATTCGACCTCGCGGCGCAGCCGCTCGCGCTCCTCGGCCTTGCGCAGGACCAGGATCACCTCGTCGGCGCGGAAGGGCTTGGGGATGTAATCGTAGGCCCCTTCCTTCATCGCCGCGATCGCCGCGTCCTCGGACCCGTAGGCGCTCATCATGATCACCAGCGCCGCACCGCCGGCGGCGCGGTAACGGCGCAGGAACTCGAGGCCGTCCACGGACGGCATCCGGACGTCGCACAGCACGGCGTCGAACGGCTCCGCCAGGGCCCGCGCCAGACCCTTGTCTCCGTCGTCGGCTTCGGCGACCTCGAACCCCTCCTCGCTCAGGAGCAGCCGCAGCGACCGCCGCAGCCCCGGCTCGTCGTCGATCACGAGCAGTCTCACGAGGCGAGACCCGGCAGCGTCACCGCGAACGCCGCGCCGCCCTCGCGCGCGGCGAAGACATCGACGCGTCCGCCGTGATCCTGGACGATTCGCTGCACGATGGCCAGGCCGAGGCCGGTGCCCTTCCCGGGCGGCTTGGTGGTGAAGAAGGGATCGAAGATGCGGTCCCGGAGCTCCTCCGGCACGCCGCCGCCGCTGTCCGCGACGATCACCTGGACCGCGAGGCTGCCGTCGGCCGCGCCTTCCAGATGGCGGCTGGAACGGCGGACCAGTCGCGGGACGGCGGAGCCGCCTTCGGGCGCATCCGAGCCGCGGCGCGCCGCTTCGCTCTCGCCCAGGCGCGTCGTTCCGGCGACGACGGCGATCCGGCCTCCCTCCCCCGCGGCATCCACGGCATTCAGCAGCAGGTTGACGAAGACCTGCTCGAGCGCCGCCGCATCGCCAAGCACGGACGGCAGCTCGCACGCCGGCGCCACCTCCACGCTGACCGGTCGCAGCACCCCCTGCGAGCGCAGCAGCTCCACGGCGCGCGACGCGACCGCGGCGAGATCCACCCGCTCGCGCCTGGCGTCCCGAGGCCGCGCATAGTCCAGGAGGCTGCGCACGATCACGTCGATGCGGCCCGCTTCGCGCTCGATCGCCGCCACGATCTCGGGCTCCACGCCGCGCCGCCGGAGCAGCTCGACGTAGTTGGCGACCGCGGCCAGCGGATTGCCCACCTCGTGCGCGACCCCGGCGGCGAGCCGTCCCACCGACGCCAGCTTCTCGGCCCGCACGAGCGCCCCCTGGGCGTCGAGCAGTCGCTCCGTCATCTGGTTGACGCTGTCGGCAAGGTGGTCGAACTCGCGGGTGCCGGCCGGAGAGGCGCGGCGGGACAGCTCGCCGGACGCGACGGCCTGCGTGGCCTCCACCAGCGCCTCCATCGGCGCCGTGACCAGGCGCGAGACGAGATACCTCCCGAAGCCGAGGAACACGGCGATGTCGGCCCCGATGAGCACGGTCAGCAGCACGAAGCCGAGAACCCCGTGCCCCAGAAGCGGAGCCAGGACGGACGACAGGACCGCAAGCACGAGCGCCCCGGCCGCCAGCACGGCCAAGTTGACCAGCAGCTCCGTCCGGAGCGAAGGACTGGGCCGCGGCGGGCTCGGCTGAGGGCCGCTCACCATGGACTCCACGTTGCCTCCCCGGGCCGGAAAAGCAAAGGGCGGCGTCGCGACGCCGCCCCGCAACCGGTCGACCACTCCGCCTACTGGCAGGCCGGCTGCCCCTCGAACTCTCCAGCCATCGGCGGGGTGGCGTTGCCGATAAAGATCCCGCAGGTGTGCGCGGTGCCCGTGTTCGTCGAGGTAGCGCTCCATCCCTGCCCCGAAGACGACACGAGGCTGACGGTGTTCCCCGTCGTCACGTTGTAGTTGAGATTGCCCGTCGTGCTCGCGTACGTGACGAACTCGGCGAAGTACGCCTCCTGCGCCGTCACCAGGTTCCGCAGGTCGGCCTTCATCCCCGCGACGTACGCTTTCTCCTTGGTGTTCCCGAACTTCGGGATGGCGATGGACGCCAGGATCCCGATGATCACGACCACCATGATCAGCTCGATGAGGGTGAAGCCCCTGGTGTTACGCACTGGCGTCGCCTCCAGATGGACTGCTCAAGCCGGGTGTTGCCGGCGCGTATCCCCGATAACCGCCGGGGGCGGCGGAGTGCGCCGCCCCCGTACAACCGACCAACGTTCTACCAACTACTACTGGCAGGTGGGCGCGCCTTCCGCCTCGCCCGCAACCGGCGGCGTCACGGCGCCCACGTAGATCCCGCAGGTCTTCGTGGTCGCGTTGTTCGTCGACGTCGCGGTCCAGCCCGTCCCGGTCGCCGTCCCGATCGTCACCGTGTTCCCAGCGGACACGCCGTAGTTCAGGTTCGTCGTGACGCTGGCGTAGGTCACCTGGTCGGCGAAGTACGCTTCCTGCGCCGTGATCAGGTTGCGCAGATCGGCCTTCATCGACGCGATATACGCCTTCTCCTTCGTGTTCGCGAACTTCGGGATCGCGATGGCGGCCAGAATGCCGATGATGACCACCACGATCAGAAGCTCGATCAGCGTGAAGCCCTTGGCGTTGCGCACAGACACCTCCGTAAAAGGTTGAAACGCTCCAACGAGCCGGGTGGGTGGCCCCGCAGGACCACCCCCCAGGGTCCTGCATGCTCCGTCTACTGGCAGGTGGGCGCGCCTTCCGCCTCGCCCGCAACCGGCGGCGTCACGGCGCCCACGTAGATCCCGCAGGTCTTCGTGGTCGCGTTGTTCTTCGACGTCGCGGTCCAGCCCGTCCCCGTCGCCGTCCCGATCGTCACCGTGTTCCCGGCCGACACGCCGTAGTTCAGGTTCGTCGTGACGCTGGCGTAGGTCACCTGGTCGGCGAAGTACGCTTCCTGCGCGGTGATCAGGTTGCGCAGGTCGGCCTTCATCGATGCGATGTACGCCTTCTCCTTCGTGTTCGCGAACTTCGGGATTGCGATGGCGGCCAGAATGCCGATGATGACCACCACGATCAGCAGCTCGATCAGGGTGAAACCCTTGGCGTTGCGCATTGAGACTACCTCCGGAGATGTGTGAAGCACGGAAAGCGCCCACCAGCCAAGGAGCAACCGCTGTGCCACCCCACGGTCTTCTACGTCAATCCGTTATGATTCTTGGTGATACGGGCGTTCTCAATCCCTGATATGGCCCCGTCGGCCCCCCAGGGGTCTTGCGTTATGCAAGTCGCCTCGCTCCTCGCAACGCCGTTATCGCAGCCTCGCATTCTCAACCAGCGCACGCACCTCGGCGAGCCGGCGCGGCGCGGTGCTGTCCGAAGCCGCGTAGCGGGAGGCCGAGTCCAGCGCCAGCTGCGCAGGCTGAGGCTCGTGGGCAGCAGCAAGCGTCGAGGCCTCGAGCAGCCACCCATCGAACGGCGAGCCGCCGCGCCCGCGGAAGGCCGGCCAGACAGCCAGCGCGCTGTCCGCCTGAGCCAGCGCCATCCAGCTGGCCGCGAGCATCCGGGCCGCCTCGGGGTGGCGCGGCAGGAGGACGACGGCGCGCCTGGCGTGGGCGAGCGCGTCGCGCGGCGCGCCCGAGGCGAGCAGCGCCCTGGCGAGGAGGATCTGGGCCAGGCCGTACGAGCCGTTCAGCCGCTCGGCACGATGCAGGTAATCGAGGGCCAGATTGACGCGACCCGCGTCCAGCGCGGCCGCGGACGCCTCGGTGAGGTTGTAGTGATCCAGCGGGTAGATCTCGATGGAGATCGCGTACTGGTGGAGCGCAGCCGGAAGGTCCCCGAGGAGGACGAGGGCACGGGCGGCAGCCTGATGAGCGCGGTACGCCTCCGGATGGGCGTCGAGAGCCCACAGGGCGAGATCGCGGTTGTCGCGCCAGACCGGGATCTGCATCAGCGTGCGCGCGCCGAATGCCACGGCGACGCAGCCCGTCGCAACGACGGCGACGCGCGCGCCACGCCGGCCCGCGAGCCACGCGAAGCCCGCCGCAGCGACGAGAGCCACGCCCACCGTCGCGAGGTACAGGGTCCGCTCCGCCAGGACGATCCCCGTCGGAAAGAGGAGGTTGGCAGTCGGGAGCCAGGCGATCCCGATGACGAACACGCCGGCTGAGAGCGCGCGATTCTTCCGCCAGGCCAGCACCGCCAGCGCCGCGAGCCCGATGAGCAGCAGGAGTCCCGCGCCGCCCAGGAGCGTCGGGTGCTCGAGCCGGGGCACGACCTGCGGGAAATAGTCCGGCGACAGGCTGAACGGCCAGACCAGCAGTCGAATGAGCACGAACACGACCGGGAGCATCGTGCTGATCCTGCCCACCGCGCCCAGGCCGAAGAACGTCGGGGCGAGCATCGTGAATGACTGGCCCGCATCTATGCCGCGACGCACCAGGAACCACACCGCCGTGACCGCGACGACGGCGGCGTAGTCGCGCCGCGGCAGGCCCTGCGGCAGCACCTCCCGCGTGGCCAGGTCGTCCAGGGCGAGCAGCGCGACCGCCACGGCCGCGTGCTCCTTGGTGAGGAGGCCGGCGACCACGGCCCCGAGCAGCCACACTTCGGCGGGCCACGCAGCGCGCCCCTCGCGCACTCTCTGCCGCACCGCTCGACCGGCGAGAACGGCCAGCATCAGGAAGACCGCGGCCATCGGCTCGGCGCGGCCGACGAGGTTGGCCACCGCCTCCACGTGCACGGGGTGCACCGCGAAGACGATCGCCCCGGCCAGAGCCGCCGTCACCGGCACGTAGGCGGCAAGCACCGGCACGAGGAGGGCGGTCGCCGCCGCGTGCCACGCCACGTTGACCGCGTGCAGCCAGGCCGGGCTGCCCCCGGAGAGCTGCCAGTCCACGGCGAACGAGAGAATGACGAGGGGACGCCACTGCCCCGCTCCGCGCTCGGGCGGCCAGTAGGTTCGCCCGAACGCCTGCACCGCCGCACCCACCGAATGCGCAGCGGGGTTGTGTTCCACGATCGTGCCGTCGTCCAGGGCAAAGCGGTTGCCGAGCGACGGCAGGTAGACCGCCGCCGCGACGGCGGCCGCCAGCAGTGCCGCGCGCGCCCGCGTCACGAACGCCCCGTGCCGAGGCCGCACGTCGGGCCTCCGTCCAGGCGGCGCAGCATCTGCGCGGGTCCTGCCTCGGCTGGCGCCAGCCGGACCGCCCGCTCGAGCCGGGAGCGGGCCTCGTCGCACCGCCCGTTGCGCGCCGCGGCGTAGCCCGCGGTCTGCTGGTACCACCAGACACCCGGCGCCAGCCAGGCCAGGCGGCGCGCGAGCGCCAGGGCGTCCCTAGGCCGGCCCAGGTCCAGATACGCCTCACCCGTCGTGATCAGGAGCGCGGGTGCGTCCGGGGTGTCCTGCAGTGCGGCACCGCCGATCGCCGCCGCCGAGTCCGGCCGCCCGGCCTTGAGCCAGGCGAATGCCGCGCGCACCGCCGCTTCGCTCCGGGTCGAGTCGAGCCGGTACGAGGCCCCGAAGTAGCGCGCCGCCGGCGCGAAAAGCCCGGCCTCGAGGTAGCGCTCGCCAAGTTCCTGGACCAGTTGCGCATCGGCAGGATCGATGCGGATCGCTGTCTGCATCTCGCGCTCCCCCTCCGCGAACGCGCCCCGCTTGAACGCCTCCGCCCCCAGGCCCCAATGGGTGCGATACGAATCCGGCGCGTCGCGCACGAGCGCGGCGAGGAACCGCTGCTCGTCGTGCCAGACCGGGATGCGTTCCAGCGTGCGCGCCGCCAGCACAGCCAGCACCCCCGCGGTGACGGGCCACCGGAGCCGCCCTGGCGGCAGCAGCTGCCAGAGCGCGCCGATCGCCACGGCCGCCCCCACCGATGGCAGGTAGGCGAGCCGTTCGCCCAGGATCACGCCGGTCGGGAAGACGACGTTCGCCGCGACCGCGGCGGTCACGAGCATCCACGCGATGCCGGCCGTGATGCCGGGCGCGCGCTTCCGCGCCGCCACGGCGGACCACAGCAGCGCCGCCATCGCCAGAAAGCCGGCTACCTGAGCGAGCCCGAGCTCGGCGCGCGGCACGAACTCATTCGGCAGGTAGTCTGCGGAGAGATGCAGCGGGAAGATCAGCCATTCGAGCCAGACCAGCACGGCCGGCGCCATGACGAGCGTGCGCCCCCACATCGAGGCGCCCTCCAACCCGGGAGCCGCCACGCCCGTGGCGAACGACCCGCCCACGGCGTGAGCGCGCGCGTAGAGGTAGCCGAGGGCGAGGGCGAGCACACCGCCGAGGAGCAGAGCGTTCCTCCTGAGGCGCCAGCGCAGCGGCTCGCCGCGCGAGTGCGCCCGCCACGCGTCGGCCAGCACCAGAACGGCCGGCAGGGTGAGCGCGTGCTCCTTCGCTCCGAACGCGACGGCGGCGCCTGCCAGCACCGCGAGCACGAGGGCTCCGCTCCGGGCGCCGCGGGGACGTCTTTCGTCGTCGCCGAATCTCAAGTACGCGAGCACCGCGACGAGATAGCCGGCGGCGGCGAGCAGCTCCGCGCGGCCGACCACGTTCGCCACCGCCTCGACGTGCACCGGCTGCACGGCGAACCAGAGCGCGGCGACCACGGCCCCCGGACCCGAGAGCACGAGCGACGACAATGCGAGGACGAGCGCCACCACCGCCAGATGCAGAGCGACGTTGGTCGCGTGGAAGACCACGGGCCGACCCGCACCGATCGCCCAGTCCACCGCGAACGACGCCGAGGTGGCTGGGCGGTAGGCGCTGTTGGCGTAATCGTCGCTCCAGTACGGCCCCGTCAGCAGCTCCGGCAGGCGCCCGAGCGAATGCACGCGCGCGTCCTGCTGGACGATGCGCACGTCGTCGAACACGAAGCCGTTCGCCAGGCTGCCGACCGAGGCGGCGAGGGCGACGCCGAGCACCGCCGCATACGCCCTACCGGACGGCATCGCCGGGCGCCGCGCGTTCGAGCGGCGTGAAGCGCGGAGTGCCGCCGGGCTCCGGCGGCGCGTACCGGTACAGCGCGCGGTCCGGATACCGGGCGAACAGCGGCGCGTTCCACCTGCCCAGGTCGCGCGCCCACACGATGTCGCCGTCGAGGCCGGCGCGGTTGAGGTACAGGAACGGGGAGAACGCCAGGAATCCGGCGCGATCGCGCATCACCTCTTCCCGGCAGACGGGCGCGAGCACCCCGCTGGCCGGCAGACGCAGGTTGTGGTCGGCCGTGATCGCCGTGAGGACGCCGGGGCGCCCCAGCGCCGCCAGGGAGTCGAGTGTCGCGAGGAGGCGAGCGCGGGCGCCGGAGTCGAGCGCCGCCCGGTCCAGCGCCTGCTCCAGCGTGCAGGCGTCAATGCTGCCGTAGAGACGGGTCGAGTAGCGCGGCGCGACGCCGAGGGCCCACATACGGGCGATCAGCCGCGAGCCCCACCCGTCCGGGATCACGACGACGGCGTGATGGACTCCAGCGCGCCCGGCGTCGTGGTCCGGGTGGAGGTTGAATACGGGTGTGGCGTCATGGTACTCGCGCAGCCGCGCGGGCGTGACCGTGAGGAGGCCGAGGACCATGATCGCCGCAAAGCCGTAGACCACGACGGCGCCGCTCGTGACGCCGGGATACGCCTCGCGACCGGCACGGCGGAACAGCACCAGCGCCCGGGCCGCCAGCACCACGAACCAGGGCACGGCGCTGAACAGGAACCGGGGGCCGTAGAAGACGTCGCGATGCCAGTAGAAGAAGAAGATCGTCATCAGCGCGAGCACGCCCGCCAAAGGCGTGACGTCGCGCAGCAGGATCCGGCGCCGCCCGGCGATGAAGCCCGCCGCGATCAGCACCAGAATCGGGAACGGCGAGTCGAACAGGTACATGTTCAGCTGGTGCAGGTCGAGCCCGGTCAGCGCAACGGCCCGCTCCGGCGTGAGGGCCGTTCCCCACAGCACCGGGTGGAACCCGAGGGCCAGCTCCGGCCCCCACAGATAGGTGTAGCCGAACTGCAACCACGACCCTGTGGTGCGGCTGTTGTACCAGAGGATCGGAACGCTGAGCGCCGCGCCGGCAGCGGCGACCAGCCCCAGGACGGCCGCGCGACGGCGCCCGGTCGGGGACGCGAGCAACGTGATGACGCCGACCGGGACGGCCGCGGCGACCGCGTCGAGCGGGCGGAATGCCGCCATCAGCCCGAGTGCGGCACCCGCCGCCAGCGCTCCCCTCCGCCAGCGCCCGCCTCCCGCCGCGGTGGCCGCCGCCGCGGCCAGCATGCCCAGGGCGGCGGCCGGCAGGTGGCTCAACTCGCTGCCGGAGATGGCGACGACGAACGGCGACACACACAGCAGGACGGCCGCGAGCCGCGCGGCCGTCTCGTCGCAGCACCAGCGCGCGACACGGTACGTGCCGAAGACCAGGGCGACCGCGAAGAGCGGATTCAGGAGCCACCAGGCGCCCAGCGCGAGGCCGCCCGCGAGCACCAGCGCCTGCCCCGGCGGATACTGTGAGAACCAGCGCGTGGGGCCCACGATCATGTGCAGCGTCGAGAAGTTGGCGGCGAGGTCACCCTGCGGAGCGTGCGCCCACAGGCGCCCGGCGAGGAACGTGCGTGCCTGGAACAGGTCGGCGAAGCCGTCCACCGTGCGCGGGTTGCCGGCGAACACGATCACGCAGGTGAGCACCGCGAACGCGGCCAACACGAGGGCCGCGGTGGCGACGAATCGCGCGGCCCCCCACGCCGCCACGCCGCGGCGCCAGAGCCCGAGCATGCTCCGCACCACTGCTCCCCTGCTCAGCAGCAGCAGCACCGCCGCCACGCCCAAGCCGACGACGCTTCCCCATGCCCAGGCCTGCCACGACGCCGTGAAGTAGCGCGGATCGGCGCCGGCCCACCACACGGCGACCGGAACGAGGGAGAGGATCGCCAGCGCCGTCACGACGGCGGGCAGCGTCCAGGATACCCAGCGGGGCGGCGTCATGGCGCCTGACGCGCTTCGGCCAGGCGGCCGACGAAGAGCAGCGGCGTCTCCTCGACCGGAATGACCTGGACGGTGGCTCCCGGCACGGCGCTCGCCGCAGAGCCCGGGAGGATGATCGTGAAGGCCCGGGGTGGGTGCGGGATCGGGGACGGCCCGAAGCGGGAGAAAACGACGGCGAACGCACTCTCGACGCGGGCGTACGCCATAATCCGGTCGAACGAGTCATCGGGAAGGACGCGCCAGGGACGGTTCGCCCAGATCGCGACCGCGGGATGGAAGCTCATGACGATGCCTCCCGGGGGCAGGTGTCGATCGAGATACTCGCCCACCGTCCGCTGGGCGGTTGCTACCTGCTGCAGCGGCGTGGTCTGGGGCCAGGCCTGCGCTAAGTCACGTAGCGCGGGCCAGGCCAGACCCAGTGCGACCACGCCGGGGAGGGCGACGCCGGCGCTCCGCGCCAAGCGGCCGCTCGGCGAGGAACGATGCGCGCCAGAGCCGTGCCCGCGTAAATCGCGGCGAGGGGCGCGAGCGGGAGCAGGCTGCGCGGCTCCACGTACACGAGCAGCGACGGCAATACGGCACATGCGACAAGCGGGAAGACCCAGACCAGGGCGGCACGCGCGCCGCAGGCGAGTCCCACCAGCGCCAGGACGCCGAGCCACCAGGGCACGGAGGCCGTGATGCCCTGCCACCAGACCGCGACAGCGCCGCGGCGCGGAGCCGGTTGGGGCGGGGCCGGGCGCGACGTCGCGGCCGTCAGCGCCGGCGCGCCCGTGGCGGCGGGCGGCGTGGGCGCGGCGCCATGGCTCGGCCCCGCGGCGTCATCCCGGTGCACCCCCCAGTATTGCGACGCCATGCGCGTCCCCGTGGGGTCGAGTCCATACATGCTCCGCACGAAGGCGTCAGGCTGACCCTGCCAGACGAATGCCTCGAGCGCGGTCCCTCCCGCATGGGCGCTCTCCACCGCGGACGGTGTGACCGCCCCCCTGGCCTCGGCAGCCTGCACCCTGCCACTCAGCGCCCACCGCCCCAGCTCCCGATGCAGATACACCAGATACGGCGCCGCGACCAGCAATCCCGCGCCCGCGGCCAGCGCCAGAGTGCCCCAGGCGGCGGCGCGCTCACGCCGGAGCGCCAGCCGCGCGGCCATCGTCACGAGCAGCACGGCGGCGAGGACCGCGCCCTCGAGGCGCGTCAGGTAGGCCAGCGCCGCGAAGCACGCCCCCTGCCAGCGACCATCTCCACGACCCGCGCTCCGCGCGCACGGCGCACGCGACCGCGCCGAACGCGAGCAGGAGGAAGAGCGGCTCGCTCCCGAAGTAGAGGTTCCAGCTCCGGCCCGGGAAGAACGGCACGAAGCTCATCAGAGCGGGACTGCGCGGCGGCGAGGACTCGCCGCCGGCAGCACCGCCTTCTCGCCGCCGGCAAGGCGCGCCAGCGCGGCGACGGGGAAGACCAGCAGCGCGCCGCACAGCGCGGCGAGGATGCGCGAGGCCCACAGGTCGGGTGCGCCGGCGGCCGACGCCAGGGCCACGAGCACCGGCTGGAGCGGCGAGAGCGCCACGTGCGGGAGCCCGTTCAGCGTGAAGCCGGTCCCCGCGCGCAGGCTGCGCGCGAGCAGCAGGTAGTAGCCCTCGTCGTAGACGATGTAGTCGCCCCGCGCGACGAGCAGCACGATGCGCAGCGCCAGGGCGCCGCTGACGAGCCACCAGAGCGCGCGGCGCTCGTTCATCCCGCCGCTCCGGACTCCCGGCACGCGACCAGCGCCGCCTCAAGCTGCTCGGTGGACGACGCCCAGGTCCACCGTCGCTTGACCTCGGCCGCAGCCTCGGCAGCCAGTCGCGACGCGAGGCCCGAGTCGGACGCCACTCGCTCGACGGCCTCCGCGAACGCCGCCTCGTCCCGCATCGTCAGCACCCCCGTCTCCCCCGCCCGGATGCTCTCGCGCGTGCCACCCTCCGCGACGGCGACCACCGGCGTCCCGCATGCCATCGCCTCGAGCGCGACCAGCCCGAACGGCTCCAGATACGGCGCGTAGGCCAGGACGCGGACCCGATTGTACCACTGGACCAGTTCCGCCTCGCTGACGCGCATGTGTATTTCGAGCGCCACACCGCACCGCGCAGCCTGCGCCTCCAGTCGCTCGCGGAAGGCGCCGTAACCGCGATCCGACACGACGACCAGCGAAGGGCGCCGGGCCGCGGGAATGCGGGCCAGCGACGCCACCACGAAGTCGAGTCCCTTGGCGGGGTGGAGCGCGCCCACCGTGAGGACCAGATTGCCCCGCTCGAGTTGCAGGCTCCGGAAGCGCTCGGTGTCAACGCCGAGGTAGACGACCCGCGCCGCGCGGCCATAGGCGCGCATGATGGATTCGTGCGAGTACACCGAGTTGGCCAGAATCATCGTCGCCGCCCGCACGTTGCGCGCGTCGAGCGGCCGGAGGACGCTTTTGGCCGCGGCCGTCGCGGCGGCGCGGATCGCGCGGGACACCGGGCCACCGGAGGGCCGCATGGCGAGGCCGACGGGCGCCTCGTACACGAACCGCAGCGGCTCCTGGCAGAAGTACGCGGAGGGCGTCCTGAGGTGCCGCAGTGCGCCCGGCGCGTGCGTGAACTGGTCGTGCGTCGCCAGCACCACGTCGAAGTCGCCCTCGTCAATCGCTGCGGCCATCTCGCGATGAATGCGCCCCAGCGCACGCACCAGGCGGGCCGCCGCCCAGACGGTGCCGAGACCGACCTGCCCGAACAGGCTGGCTTCGCGGCTCGGAGGCCGCGGCGCCCGCCACACGTGCACCCGGTCCACGACGGGCTCGAGGGGGAGAAAGGCCTCGTCCGCCGTGTCGGGGAAGAACGCTTCGACGTGGTGCCCACGCAGCCGGAGCCCGCGGCAGTGCTCGACCAGGCACCGCCTCGCTCCGCCCGAGGGCAGGTTCTGCAGGACGGCGATCTTCACGGCGCTCCCGCGATCGCCCGGCGGTATACCTCGACCGTGGACGCCGCCGTCCTCTCCCAGGTGAAGGCTCGCTCGCGCGCCCTGCCCAGATCGGACAGGCGGCGCCGCTCGTCCCCCGACCGGAGCAATCCCTCCAGCCCGCGGGCGATCGCCTCCACGCTCGTCGGATCGACGAGCAGGGCGGCATCGCCCGCCACCTCGGCGCAGGTGCCGCCGGCACTGGTCAGCACGGGCACGCCGGCCGCCATCGCCTCCAGGAGGGGGAGGCCGAAACCTTCGTACAACGACGGGTACGCGAACACCGTGGCTCCGGCGTAGAGTGCCGCCAGGGATCCCTCGTCCACCCCGCCGGTCACCACGATGGAATCGCGCACCTCCACGCTGCGCAGTGCCGTGCGCAGCTCGCGGGCGTGCCAACCCCAGGCCCCCGCGAGGACCAGACGCACTGGGGCGAGGTCGCGCGGCAGGCGGCGGAACGCTTCCACGAGACGGATGAGGTTCTTGCGCGGCTCGAGCGCTCCGACGTAGAGCATGTAAGGTCCGCCGCCCAGGGCAAAGCGCGCCCGGACGTCGGCGACCGGGGCGCCCTGCCGGGGCCGCGTCCCGCGCGCCAGCGGCACCACGTCGAGGCGGTCCGCCGGCAGGCCGAGCGCCGCCGCCGTGTCGGCACGCGTGGCCTCCGCGTCGATGATCACCCGCCCCGCGTGGCGCCGAACCCACGCCAGGCGCCGGTGGTGCAGGAGGCGATTCGCCCACACGTGCCACGCCGGGAAGAGCTTCGTCGTGACGTCGTGCACCGTCGCGACCACGGGTTGCCCCCCGCGCGGGTCAGGGTACACGAACTCCCCAACGTGGAAGACATCCGCCGCCTCCACCTCGCGCCGGAGCGCGCGCGGGTAAGGTCGATCGAACAGCGGACCTGGCAGCGCGCGCCAGCGGAAGTACGCGCACACGACCTTCGCACTCCCCTTCTCGAGCGACGCCGCCAGCTCGGCGCCCTTGCCCGGCATGCCGTTGTAGAGGACGCGCAGTTCGACGTCGCGGCGATCGGCCAGCGCTTCCGCGAGCCGATAGAGATAGACCGCGGTCCCCGACGTGAGGCCGGGCGACAGACCGGAGACATCGATGGCGACCCGCATCAGCGCGGCGTGGCGACCACGAAGCACTCCGCCGGCGCCGGAGTCACGAAGCGCTTGAGGGGCTTCAAGAGCGCCCGAACCAGGGTCCGTACCGGCGCCGCAACTCGCAGCGCGCTGACGTAGAGATCCGTGATGTCCCGGGGATAGGCGGGTGACACCGCCACCACACGGCACCCCGCCTTCGCCATCAGCTCCGCGAGGGAGGATTCGCTGTACGTGCGCAGATGGCTGCGATCGGACCAGTGCGAATACAGTAGGCCGGCGCGCGCGAGGAACGGTGGCTCGGCGAGCGGGACCTGCACGATGATCCGCTCCCGGGCCACCCGGGCCGCCTCGCGCAGGAGGGCGAGGTCGTCGCCATGCTCCAGGATCGACAGGAGGAGCGTGGTGTCGAAGCTCCGATCCCGGAACGGCAGGGCGTCGGCCGAGGCGCAGGCGCACGTGAAGGCGGGGTACCGGGCACGCCCAGTCTCAAGCAGACCAGCGGTGAAGTCCACGCCGGCGACGGCGCGGCCGCCGTGTGAAAGCGCCTCGACATAGATGCCCGCGCCACACGCGATGTCCAGGACGCTCCGCCCTCGGACCTCAGCCTCGAGAAAAGCCACCTTTGCCGAGTCTGGCGCACTCTCCGGACCCCACCCCAGCTCCGCGGCGTGCGCGGCGTAGTACGCCGGGCCGAACGTGTCCGTGCGATGGGTCATCGGGCTCCCGCCAACCATCGCAGCAGGCGCCCGCCGGGAAGCTCCGCCAGCACCTCGCCCTCGGCGGCGTCGAAGAGGTGCAGCCACCGCACCGCGAGAGCGAACGCGACCGTCCCGACAGCGGCGCTGGCCACGAGGCCGGCCGCGCCGTGCGACAGGCCCGCCGCGGTGGCCCCCGCCAGCACGGCGCCCGCGACGGCGGCCGGCACCAGCGGCTCCCCGATTGCCCGAAGTGCGTACGGCCACAGCGGGACCCCGACGACCGACCGCGTCACGGCACGCACGAACCAGGGTGCCTGTAGCACGACGTTGCCGAGGATCGCCAGCCCCGAACCGAGGATGCCGAAGCGCGGAATCAGGATGACCGCCAGCGTCACGTTGATTGCCAATCCGGCCACGCTGTAGCGGGCGGCGATCTCGGGCCGGTTGAGCGCATCGGCCGCGCTGGACGGGATTGCCGTAAGGGCCATCAGCGCGTACGCGATCGCCAGCACCCGCAGCAGGTTGGCGCTGCGCGCCGCCATCTCAGGCCCCACCCAGGCGCCGAGGATCGGGCCGGCGAAGACGATCAACACCATCGCCAGACCGAAGGTCGCCGCGGTCACCGCCCGGCTGGTGCGTTCGTACAGTCGGAGGAACGCGGGCCGATCGGCGGCAGCCGCGCACGCCGCCGGATAGAATGCCGACGACACGTTGGTCTGGACCATCAGCAACCTCTGAGCGAGGTCGAGCGGCGCCGCGTAGAACGCGACGATCGGGGCCGAGAGAAAGACCGCCACGAGCAGGCGATCCAGATGCTGGACCAGCAGCGAGGCAATCTGCTGGATCACCTTCAGCGTCCCGAAACGCCCCAGCTCTGCCCAGAATGGATACCTCAAGCGGACGCGCAGCCCGAGGCCACCCAGCAGGTGCCGGGCCAGCGCCACCCGGCCCACAAGGCTGGCGGCGCGGCCGACCACCATCACGGCCGCCAACCCCACGAGGCTTCCGCCCGCGAGCACCACGGCGATCTGGGCGGCCAAGACCAGCGAGGTGACGGCGGCCTCAAGCGCCACGACGGCATCGAGCCGCTGCAGGGCCGTGGGGATCGCTCCGAGCGCCGCGCTCGGCACGGTGAGAAACACGGCGACGGCGCCGACGCGTGAGGCGAGCACGAATTCGGCGACGAGCCCCGCCGGAACACGTACGACCGTTGCGATCAGCGGCGCCGCAACCATGATGAGGCCCGCCCCCGCCGCCCCCAGCACCGCGGTCGCCGTGACGGTCGCCCCGAGGGCGAGGCTCAGGCCGCTCCGATCTCCCGCGCCGTGCAGCGCGGCGACTCTCCGCACCAGCGACACGCCGAGCCCCAGCTCCAGCACACCGCCGTACGCGACGATGGCCATGAGCACGGCCCACACACCGTAGCGCTCCAATCCGAGGAAGCGCACGAAGACGGCCGTGGCCGCCAGGCCGAGGACCAGCAGCGCCGACTGAAGACCCAGCGCAGTGACGGCGTTGGCCGCGACACGCCGCGCGAGCGTCACCTATCCTCTGAGCTCGAGGCAGGCGACGGCGCTCGCGCCGCGCGTGCGCTCGCCATAGCGCAGCCCCGCACATTCGTCCGCGCGGCCCGCGCGCCACCCCGTTTCGTGAAGGAAATACGCCGTTTCGAGGCTCGACGGCGCAAAGGTGGCGACGGCGTCATCCAGCTCGTGCGCGTCGAGCTGCACGAACCAGCCGTGGTCCTCGTAGCGCCCGTACGGCACCGTCACCAGGAGGGAACCTCCGGGGGCGACGAGCGGCCGGAGCGCGCGCATGACCGCCGCCCGCGCGGCGCGCGTCTCTGCCGGCGAGGCCGGCGGCTGCGGCGGCGCTCCGTACAATGTGTTGTCGGAGCCGACGTGCTCGAGAACGGAGATGCAGGTGATCCGCTCGAAGCTGGACGGGGGGAGCCCCGGGTGGCGCGCGTCGCGCGTCACGTACGACACACCGGAGGCCCCGCTCCGATAACCGTCGTCCCGGTACGGGTTCAAGAACGTGATCGCCGCGAACCGCGACCGCAGCCACTCGATGTGAAACGGGGTGTTGAGCGTCGAGCCAACATCGAGCATGCATCCCCGGCCCGCCAGTCTCTCGTACGCCCAGGGCAGCTCCACGACCCGCTCGTCGAGTCCGGGCACGTCACGCCAGACGGGAATCGCGCGCAGCCAATCGGTCCGGCCGCGCGCCGCGTAGCCGCACACCCTCCGCACGGTCCGCGCGTGCAGGCGCGCGTAGCGCGCGTCCGCCGTCTCGCGGCCCGTGGCGATACGCAGCCGGTCGAGAACGGCCCTCCCCCAGGAGCGAAGCAGATGAGCGCCGGCCACACCGCCAACAGTATCGCCGCTCACGGACGCGCTCAACGCCGCACCGATCCGGACCGCGGCGCCTCGCCCAGGAGCCGCGCCAGACCGCGCGGCAGCACCCTCTCCGCGCGGCCCGCCAGGAAGCCACCCATCCGCACCGCTTCGTACGCGAGCGCGTGCAGGGCGGCCGGCACTCCGTGCTGCGACGCCACCCAGCGCAGCTCCCGCGCGAGGTGGCGCGGCCCCGACCGCCACGCCCCGCGGGCCAGCGCCAGCGTCTGGAGCGACGACCCGCTGTCGAAGTTGCGGCGGAACGCGCGCACGAGAGAGAAGCGATGGCCGTGATACGCCTCGGCCCGCGGCTCGTACGCGATCTCGTGCCCCGCCTTCAGCGCGGCCATCGCCCACGCCTGGTCCTCGCTCATCACGATCTCGGGAAACGGCAGGCGCTCCCACACCGACCGCCGCACGAGGCCGAACGCGTTCGAGAAGAGGATCGTCCCCGGGCCGAACGCGGCGATGTCCGCCGCCGCGAGTCGGCGCGGTCGCCCCGCGTAGTTGATCCTGGCGAGGAAGGTCTCCTCCGGCGACGCGTCGCGCGGCACCTGGCGGCCGAAGACGCCGGCGACCCGCACCTCCGCCAGCGGCCCCAGGAGCGCGGCCAGCCAGCCGTCACCGATCGGCTCGACGTCCTGCGTGAGAAAGAGGAGCGCCTCCCCGCGCGACGCCCCGGCGGCGCGATTGCGCGCGCTGCCGTGCCCGAACGGGGCCCCCGCGAGATCGAGCACCTTCGCGCCGGCCTCCGCCAGCAGCGCGCGCGTGCCGTCCCGCGACCCGGAGTCGACGGCGACGATCTCGGCCAGCTCCAGTCCCCTCCGCCGCTCGAGCGCGGCCAGCAGCGCGGGCAGGGTGCGCGCGCCGTTCAGCGTCGGAACGATCGCCGAAACGCTCAGCGTCATCGGCGGCCGTCGTCCCTGAGCACGCTGATGAAGAACGAACCGAAGACGATCTGGGCGCCCACCACGATCAGGCTGAGGCCCAGCAGCGCCGGCTGCACGGCGAACAGCTGGCCGCGCCCCGCCGCGAGCCAGATCCAGAGGATCCACGCGTTGATCCCGAGCCCCGCCGCGGCGAGGGCCAGTCCCACCAGGAGCCCGCGCTCCAGCGTGAAGCGCCGGTCGAGGAAGTCCACCCAGGGGTCGCGCCGCTCGGGGAGCGCGGCGCGCGCGTAGGTCTTCGCCGCGAGGCCGAGGAACACCAGCTGCACGCCGAGAATGGCCAGCGCGCTGGCCACGAACATGAAGTGGTAGTCGAAGGTGAACGCCCCCGCGTGGATCGGCCCGGGGAGCAGCGCGAAGAGCCCGAAGAACCCCAGGAGCACCGCCAGCACGCCCGGGATCAGGAACAGGGGCGTGGGCGAGAGCAGCAGCATGAAGCGCAGGTGCCGCCAGCCGTCGCGGAAGCTGCGGAGCTTGGAGGTGCCGCCGCGCGGATAGTAGATGATCGGGATCTCCGCGACCCGGAGTCCGTGGCGCAGCGCCACCGCCACCATCTCCGACGCGAACTCCATCCCGGTGGACTTGAGCCGCATCCGATCGCTCGCCGCCCGCGTCATCGCCCGGAGACCGCAGTGCGCGTCCGAGATGCGCGCGCCGAAGAAGAGACTCAGGATGCCCGACAGGACGGGGTTCCCGACGTAGCGGTGGAGCCACGGCATCGCGCCCGGCAGGATGCGCCCGCGGAACCGCGAGCCCAGGACGACGTCGTTCCCCGCCTTCAGCGCCGCCACGAACTCGGGCACGGTGCCGAAGTCGTAGGTGTCGTCCGCGTCGCCCAGCACGAGATACGTGCCCCGCGCGGCGTCGAGCCCCGCCAGATACGCCGCGCCGTAGCCGCGGACCGGAGCGTTGATCACGCGCGCGCCCGCCGCGGCCGCCAGCGAGGGCGAGCCGTCCGCCGAGCCGTTGTCGGCCACGACTACCTCGCCCTCGAGGCCCGCGGCCGCCAGCGCGGCCCGGGCCTTCCGGACGCAGGTCGCGACCGTGGCCGCCTCGTTCAGGCAGGGCATGATCACCGAGACATCCGGCCGCACGTCGCTCACGGCATCTTCCCTCCCGCACGCTCCGGTCCGCCGGAGCCGCGCTCGACGGCGAACGCCAGGACCGAGCCCGGCCAGACCCGCACCAAGCGCAGGTACCCGGGCGTCCGCGCCAGCAGCTCGTTCAGCGTGGGAGCCGCGTCCGAGCGCGGCCCCGTCAGCACCACCCGGGTCACGCCGGCGCGGTCGAACCAGGCGCGCAGGGAATCGGGGCCCAGGGTCTCCTCGCCGCGGCCGCGGTAGCGCCAGACGTAGTTGGGCACCGCGCGCCGGCCGGCGTACAGCCAGAGCAGCGCCTCGTCCTCTCCAGCGACCACTGCGTCACGCGGCGTCGCGTCCCTGATCCAGGGCACGACCTCCTCCATCGTCGCCGAGATCCCCCGCTGCAGCGCCATCGCGTCTCCGCGCGCGTAGCCCCGCACCTGGTAGAACCCGTAGCCGAGGGCGACGGCCGCCGCGACGGCGGCCACGCACCACCGGCCGATCCGGGCGTACGGCTGCCGCATCGCCGCGAGCCCCGTCCAGATGCGCGCCAGGCCGGCCGCGAACGCGAGCGCCAGGAACGGCCAGACGGCCCAGAGGAACCGATCGGGGCCGTACGGCCAGGCGAAGACGATGACGAGGTAGCCGAGCAGCGACCAGCCCAGCGCGCTCCAGCCGCGCACCAGCGGCGCGAAGCCCATGACCAGCACGAGGAGCGCCGGCACGCCGAGGTACCACCGGAGCCAGCCGTGGAAGGGCGCGAGGGCGACGGCGCCGAGCGGGCTCAGGAGGTCCCCGAGGCTCGCGGGCGAGAGCCACCAGCCCGCCTGTGCGAGGAGGTCGGTGTACGTACCGTAGTTCGCCGCGAGGATGGGGTCCGCGTCGCCGTGGTGCCGCGCCGCGAAGGCGAGCCACGGCGCCAGACACGCCGCGGCGCACACGCCCGCGATCAGCGCGGCGCGCGGGCGGCGCGCGAGCAGGAGCGCGGCGACGACGCCCGCGATCACGGCGATCCCCACCGACCGGGTGAGTGCCGCCGCGCCGGCCAGACACCCCGCCGCAGCCGCGAGGGCCCAGGCGGAGCGGCGTGTCGGCGCCGCGCGCGCGGCATCCGCCGCCCAGCAGGCCGCCACGGCGAAAACCAGGAACAGCGGCTCGGCGAACAGCACCGTCGCCACGGTCACCAGCGGCAGAGCGGTCGCGACGGCCACCACGAAGAGCGCGATCCGCCAGGCCGGCTGCGCGGCGCGTGAGCGGAGATAGAGCACGAGCAGCGCCGCGAAGAGACCGAGGAGCACGGCGTTCGCAGCCTTGAAGAGCGCCACGTTCGCGGGGAACGCCGGCGCCAGCCGCCACAGCGCGGCCAGGAACGCGGGATAGAGGAACGGATAGTGGACCGCGCCCGGCGCGCCCGGCAGGTAGAGCAGGCGGTAGCCGTGCCCCTCGGCGAGGCTCTTCGCCAGCGCGAGGTAGACCCCGTCGTCGTAGAAGACCCCGACCAGGGACCGCGTGAGATTCAACGCGACGACGGCGGCTACGGCGAGCCCCGCCGCCGCCGCCCATCCGGCGCGGCCGCTCACCGGAGGCGGGGCGTCAGGACGCCCCGGAGTCGTACCGCGCCAGCTTCCGGTACAGCGTGGACGGATCGATGCCGAGCACCTCGGCGGCGCGGGTCTTGTTGCCGCCCACGCTCTGGAGCACCCAGGTGATGTAGGCGCGCTCCACCACGTCCAGCGGCGGGTTCGCCGACGGCCGGTCGGCCGCGAGCGACGGGGCGCGGCGCTCCGTCACCCGTGCGGGGAGCGCCGCCGCCGCGATCTCCTCGCCCTTGGTCAGCGTGGCGGCCCGCTCCAGCGCGTTCTCCAGCTCGCGCACGTTCCCCGGCCAGTCGTAGGCCATGATGGCCGCCAGCGCGTCGCTCCCGACCGTCTTCCGCGTCTGGCCGCGGTCCGCGGCCATGCGGCGCAGGAACGCGTCGCCCAGCAAAGGGATGTCGTCCTTCCGGTCCCGGAGCGGCGGGAGATGGATCGCGATCACGTTCAGCCGGTAGTAGAGGTCCGACCGGAACCGGCCACCCTTCATGTCGTCTTCGAGGTCGCGATTCGTCGCGGCGATCAGCCGCACGTCCACCTGGACCGGCTGCGTGCCGCCGACCGGCGTGACCTCCCGCTCCTGCAGCACGCGGAGCAGCTTGATCTGTGTCGCCGGCGTCATCTCCCCGATCTCGTCGAGGAAGAAGGTGCCACCGATCGCCGCCGCGAACAGCCCCTCGCGGTCGCGCACCGCGCCGGTGAACGACCCCTTCACGTGGCCGAACAGCTCCGACTCCAGCAGCCCCTCGGGGAGCGCGCCGCAGTTGATGGAGAGGAACGGGCCGGCCTGCCGCTCCGACAGCCCGTGGATGTACCGGGCGATGACCTCCTTCCCGGTGCCGCTCTCTCCCTGGATCAGCACGATGCTGTCCGTCGGCGCCACGGTCTCCGCCATGCGCAGCACGTCGCGGAAGACCTGCGAGGCGCCGATCGGCTTCACGGCCTGCGAACGCTCGCGCCGCTGGATCTCCTGCTTGAGCACCTTGTTCTCCGCCTTGAGCTGGCGGTGCTCGAGCGCGCGGCGGCAGATCGCGATCAGCTCGTCGTTGTCGAACGGCTTCTGGATGTAGTGGAAGGCGCCCCGGTTCACCGCCTCGATCGCCGTCTTCAGCTCCGCCTGCGCCGTCATCAGGATCACCGGCAGGTCGGGATCGCGCTCGCGCGCGGCCGCGAGGATCTCCAGGCCGTTCACCGAGGGCATCCGCACGTCCGTCAACACGAGCTCGGGGACGGCGCGGCCCAGCGCCTCGAGGGCGGCGGGGCCGCCGCGGGCGACCGTCACCTCGAACCCCTCATTCTTGAACAGGATGCGCAGGCTGTCGAGGATCGCCGATTCGTCGTCCACGATCAGCAGCGACGGCCGGTCGGTCATGCGATCTCCTCGGCGCTGAAGCGCGCCGGCAGGAACACCGAGAACGTGGTCCCCTGGCCGCGCGCGGTGTCGCAGAAGATGAGTCCCCGGTGCGCCTGGACCGCGCGCTGCACGATCGCGAGCCCGAGACCGGTGCCGCCGGGCCGGCCCGTCACGAAGGGCTCGAAGAGCTTGGGCAGGATCTCGGCCGACACGCCGGGCCCGCGGTCGCTCACCCGGAGCAGCCGCGGCGACTCCATCACGACGCCGGACGGGAGGTCGTCCGCCGCGGCGGGCGCGACGCGGACGCGGACGTCGGCGGAGGCCGGCGCTGCCTGCACCGCGTTCAGGACCAGGTTGAACACGACGCGATGCAGGAGGTCCTCGTCCCCCTCGACCAGCACCGGCCGATCCGCCGCCTCCAGCACGATCCTGGCGTTCGCGGTGCAGTCCGGGTGCTGGCGCGCCAGCTGGATGCCCCGCTCCGCCACCTCGGCCAGATCGAGCCGGGTCGAGCGGGTCACGCGCACCCGGGAGAAATCGAGGAACTCGGTGAGCAGCGCGGAGAGCCGGTCGCTCTCGCGCACGATCAGCCCCGCCAGCACGCGCTCGTCGGCCCCGGACGGCGCCCGGCGCGAGAGCTGGGTGACCGCGCTGCGGATCGAGGCGAGCGGGTTCTTGATCTCGTGCGCGAGCGAGGCGGAAATCTCGGCCACCGCCTCGAGCCGCTCGGTCCTGAGGCGCAGCTCCTCCAGACGGCGCGCGTCGGAGATGTCCTGCAGGATGGCGGTCACCGACGGCGCCGCGCCCTCCTCCGCGTGCACGGCCGTCGTGGAGAACCCCATCGGGAAGGACCGGCCGCCCGTCGTCACCTCCGCCACCGAGCGCACCACCCGGCGCCCCTCCTCGGCCGTCCGCCGGATCGCCTCACGGAGCGCCGGTGCCACCCGGCCGATCTCCTCGAGCACCGGCTGTCCCTCCAGCTCCGCGGCGCTGAGCCCCAGCAGCACCTCCGCCGT
Organism: uncultured Gemmatimonadales bacterium; assembly: GCA_963835535.1. Taxonomy (GTDB): domain Bacteria; phylum Gemmatimonadota; class Gemmatimonadetes; order Gemmatimonadales; family JACORV01; genus Fen-1245. The sequence continues at coordinate 93,610 of CAWIFL010000005.1, read as the reverse complement.
CGGATTCGCGTAGACCAGGCGGCCGTCCGCCTCGACCGTGAGCACGCCGGCGCCGATGTGCCGGAGAATGTCCGCCGCCTCGAGCCGCACGCGGCGCAGCTCCGCCACGAGGTTCTCGTGCGCGTCCCGCACCACGCGCACCCGGCTCGCCAGGTAGCCCGTGGCCGTCGCCACCAGCCAGTAGACGGCGACCTGCAGGAGGGCCGCCGCCGGCTGCTCCGCCTTCTGGACGAAGACGACGTCCGCCGTGTAGACGATGCCCGCCAGGAGCGCCACCAGCAGTCCGTTGGCCAGCGGCATCAGGACCGCGTAGATCGCGATCACCAGGATGTACAGCGCCGCGAAGTAGGAGTACGGGCCGGTGATGTGGGCGATCGCCGTGACCAGGGCGATGTCGAACATCGCCTGGCCGTACAGGAAGGTCTGTCCCGCCTCCACCAACCGGACGTGCGTGTACCAGAACGCCGCCGCGGTCACCACCAACGTGAGCGTCACCGACAGTGACGCCACCAGAAGCGCGGTCGGGTCTGCCGCCCACCAGCTGAGCGCCGCCGCCAGGAAGACCGCCGAGGCCACCGTGATCCGGCCGAGGTAGATCCAGTTGAGCAGCGTGTGCACGGGCGGAACCGTGCCAGCGCGCGCCCGGCGGGCGTCCGGTATGGGGGAGGTCACGGACCCAAGCTACGGGCCTGGTATTGCATTATGCAAGAGTGAGGCCGGTTGCCAGACGGCGAAGGGGGAAGAGGTTACCAGACGCAAGCCAAGAGGGGCCAGCCAAGTTGCACGAACTGGCAACTGGTCTGGCCCCTGACTACTGGCAACTGGCTGCCACTTCAGTACTTCGCCGTCTGCGCAACTGGTGTTCTGCTATTGTACCGCCCCGATCATGCCGAAGATCGGCAGGTACATGGCGACGATCATGCCGCCGACCACGACGCCGAGGAGCACGATCATCACGGGCTCCATGAGGGAGAGGAGCGCCTCGACGGCGGCGTCCACTTCCTCGTCGTAGAAGTCGGCGATCTTGCTGAGCATCTCGTCCAGGCCGCCGGTCTGCTCGCCGACGGCGATCATCGAGATCACCATGGGCGGGAAGACCTTGGATTTCTGGAGGGGCGCCGCGATGGTCTCGCCGCCGGCGATCGAAGAGCGCGATTCCATCACCGCATCATGGATCACGCGGTTGCCGGCCGTCTTGGCCGTGATCTCCAGGCCGTCGAGGATCGAGACGCCCGACGCGATCAGGGTGCCCAGCGTGCGGGTGAACCGGGACACGGCCGACTTGCGGATCACGTCGCCCAGGACGGGGAAGGCGAGCATCGCCCTGTCGAGGTTGAGGCGGCCGGCCGGTGTGGCGTAGTAGCGGCGGATGCCGAAGACGAGGCCGCCGATGCCGAGGAAGAGCAGCCACCAGAAGCCCTTCAGGAAGTCGCTGGCGCCGATCACGATCCGGGTCGGGAGCGGCAGCTCCATGTGCACGTCGGCGAACATGCTCCGGAAGACCGGGATCACGAAGATCAGCAGCACGACCACGGCGATGATGGCGACCGAGAAGATGACGGCCGGGTAGATGGCCGCGCCCTTCACCTTCCGCACCAGGGCGTCGTTCTTCTCCATGAAGGTCGCGAGGCGGAGCAGAATGGTGTCGAGGATACCGCCGGCCTCACCCGCGGCCACCATGTTCACGTACAGCTCGGTGAACGCCTTGGGGTGCTTGCGCAGCGCGTCGGCGAGCGTGTGGCCGCTCTCGACGTCGTACACGATCGCCCTGGTGACGTCCTTGAGGGCCTTGTTCTCCGTCTGCTCCGAGAGGATGTCGAGGGCCTGCACGAGAGGGAGGCCCGAGTTGATCATCGTTGCGAACTGGCGGGTGAAGATGACGATGTCGCGCGTCGAGATCCCGGAGCCGAACGAGAACTTGATCTCCTTCGGCGCCTGCTGGACCTTCACCACGATCATCCGGTTCTTGCGCAGATGCGCGACGACGTCGTCGTGGCTCGGCAGGTCGAGCGAGCCCGATTGCAGCTCCCCGGTCAGCGTTCTGGCGGTGTAGTTGAAAACCGGCATCCGTTACCCTCCTGTGCGCTGGCTCAGCGCGGCTTCAGCCCGCCGGTGAGCGGCCGGTCCTTCGGCGCCACCTTGTTGTCCTCGTCGCCGGGGACCGGCTCGCCGATCATCCGGAGGAAGTCGTTCGGGTCGGACGACACGCGCAGGCACTCGTCCAGCACGACCTCGCGGGCCATGTACAGCTGGTAGAGCGAGTCGTTCAGCGTCTGCATGCCGTGCTTCTTGCCGGCCTGCATGGACGACTGAATCTGGTGCACCTTGTCGTCGCGGATCAACGCCCGGATGGCGGGGGTGCAGACCAGGATCTCGCACGCCATCACGCGGCCCTTCCCCTTGGCCCTGGGGAGCAGCGTCTGGGTGACGATCCCCTCCAGCACGAACGCGAGCTGGGCGCGGACCTGCGACTGCTGGTGCGACGGGAAGACGTCGATGATGCGGTTGATCGTCTCGGCCGCCGAGTTCGTGTGCAGCGTGGCGAAGGCGAGGTGGCCGGTCTCGGCGATGGTGAGGCCGGCCTGGATCGTCTCCAGGTCGCGCATCTCGCCGATCAGCACGACGTCGGGGTCCTCGCGCAGGGCGTACTTGAGCGCGCTGGCGAACGACTTCGTGTCGGTGCCCACCTCGCGCTGGTTGACGATGCACTGCTGGTGGCGGTGGATGAACTCGATCGGGTCCTCCACCGTGATGATGTGGCCCTTCCACTCGCGGTTGATCTTGTCGATCATCGCGGCGAGCGTCGTGGACTTGCCCGAGCCGGTCGGGCCCGTCACGAGCACCAGCCCGCGCGGCTTCTCCGCCAGCTTGGCGACGATCTGCGGCAGCTGGAGCTGCTCGAAGGTCTTGACCTGGAAGGGGATCTGCCGGATCACCAGCGAGACGCAGCCGCGCTGCTTGAAGGCATTGCCGCGGAACCGCGCCAGGTTCTGGATGCCGAAGGAGAAGTCCAGCTCGTCCTCGGTCTCGAACCGCTTCTTCTGCTGCTCCGTGAGGATCGAATACGCGAGCTGCAGCGTGTCCTTGGGATTGAGGACCGCCTCGATCTTGCTGCTGGTGATGTCGCCGTCCACCCGCAGCTGGGGGCGCGCACCGGCGGTGATGTGGAGGTCCGAGGCGTCCCGCTCGATCATCTCCTCGAGCAGGGCGCGGAGGTTGAAGACGCTGGGCGCCGCCGTCGGATGCTGTTGTGGTGCCGTCACGTGTCTACGCTACCGCCGTTTCCTTGACCACTTCTTCGAGGGTGGTGACGCCCTTGCGGATCTTGACCAGTCCGTCCATCCGCAGGGTGAGCATGCCTTCCTTGACCGCCTGCTCCGAGAGCTCTGTGGTGGAGGCACCCTTGAGGATCATGCGCCGGAGCTCATGCGAGAGCGACATGACCTCGTACAGCCCCGCCCGCCCCTTGTACCCGGTCCCGCCGCAGGCGTCGCACCCCGCGCCCTTCTGGAAGGTAATCCCTTCGAACTCCTTCGTGTCGCCGCCGAGCGCCTTCAGCTCCTCCGGCTCGTACGCGTGCTCCGCCTTGCACTCCTTGCAGATGCGCCGCACCAGCCGCTGCGCGACGATCAGGTTGACGGCGGACGCGACGTTGAACGGCTCGATGCCCATGTCGATCATGCGGGTGATGGTCGACGGGGCGTCGTTGGTGTGCAGGGTGCTCAGCACGAGGTGCCCGGTGAGCGCCGCCTTGATCGCGATGCCGCCGGTCTCGATGTCGCGGATCTCCCCCACCATGATGATGTTCGGATCCTGGCGGAGGAACGCCTTCAACGCCGCCGCAAAGGTCATCCCGACCTCGTTGCGGACCAGCACCTGGTTAATCCCCATCAGGTTGTACTCGACCGGGTCCTCGGCGGTCATGATGTTGACTTCGATCGTGTTGATCCGCGACAGCGCCGAGTACAGGGTGGTCGTCTTTCCCGAGCCGGTCGGGCCCGTCACCAGCACCATCCCGTAGGGATTCAGGATCGCCTTGAGGAGGTCCGCCTCCGACTTGGGCTCGAACCCGAACTTCGACAGGTCGAGCGTGAGGTTCCCCTTGTCGAGGATCCGCATCACGATCTTCTCGCCGAACAGCACCGGCAGCGTCGAGACGCGGAAGTCGATCACCCGCTTGCCCATCTTCAGCTTGATGCGCCCGTCCTGCGGCACGCGGCGCTCCGCGATGTTCAGCGACGACATGATCTTGATGCGGCTGGTCAGGGCCGCCTTGAGCTTCATCGGCGGCTTCATGACCTCCTGGAGCGCGCCGTCGATGCGGTAACGCACCCGGATCTCGTGCTCGAACGGCTCGATGTGGACGTCGGACGCCCCCCGCTTCACCGCGTCCGTCAGGATCGCGTTGATCAGCTTCACGACCGGCGCGTCGTCCGCGCCGATGCCCGTGCCGGTCTCCGCCTCGTCTTCCTTCTGCTCGACGACCTCGAACTCGCCCTCGGCCTCCTCGTCCTCGATGTCCTTGAGCAGCGAGTCGAGCTGCTGGTCCACCTGCTCGTAGTACTTGTCGATGGCGGTCCGCAGGGTGTACTCGCCCGCGATGACCGGGAAGATGTCGTAGCGGGTGATGAACTTCAGGTCGTCCAGGACGGTGAGGTTGGTCGGATCCGCCATCGCGACCGTGAGGGTGCGGCCCTCGCGCTTGAGGGGCAGCACCAGGTGCTTCAACGCCACGTCCGCGGGGATCATCTTGACGATCTTCGGATCCACCTCGAAGCGCGCCAAGTCCACCGCCGGCATGCGATACTGCCGGGCGAGCATCTTGGTGATCTCGGTTTCCTGGATGAACCCCATCTTCACCAGGTTGTAACCGAGGCGTTGGCCGCTGCTTTTTTGTTCCTGGAGTGCCTTGTCGAGCTGGTCTTTGGTGATCAGGCCTTCGCGGACGAGCAGATCGCCAAGACGATCGCCAGGAGCCGTCGCTGGTGCCGGCATCGTATCGAGCCGAGTGGGAAAGGGAAAGACGCGCTACGCCTAAGGAACAATCGGGAATAGTACGGGCGAGACCCCCTCTGTCAAGGGATTGTGACATGTCCCTTCACGTGCTCGATCCGGGCCGGTCCGATCCCCGGAACCCGCGCCAGATCGGCGATGTCGCGGAAGGGCCCGTGCGCGTCCCGTTCGGCGACGATCCGCGCGGCGAGGGCGGTTCCGATCCCGGGGAGGCACAGCAGCTCCTCGCGCGTGGCGCGGTTCACTGCGATCTGCGCCGCGCAGGCGGCTCCGCCGTTCCCCCTTCCCGCCGCACCCGAGGAGGGTGCCGGCGCGGCAGGCGTCCTCGCTTCCGGGGACCCCGGTGAGAACTCCGCCGCCAGAGGCGGGACTCCACCGAACGTGACGCACGGCGTGAGCGCGCGGAGCAGCCCGGAGCTCACGCCGGGAACGCGCCCGAGCCCCGCCAGGGAGCCGAAGGGCCCGTTGATCCGGCGGTCCGCCTCGATCCGCTGTGCGAGCCGCTTCCCGACGCGCGGCAGCCGCTCCAGCTCGGCCTCGCTCGCACGGTCCACGTCCACGCGCTCGCCCGGCGCGAGGGGCCGCTGCGCCGCCTCGGCCTGGCGCGAGAGCGCCGCCTGAGCGACCAGGTCCTCGCCCGGGAGGTCGGGAGCCACCGCCGCCGCCACGCTGCCGGCGGCGGCGCCCCGCGTCGCGCGGATCACGGCCCCCGCCGCGGTGACGACGGCGAGGAAGATCAGCGCCCGGCGCTCGTCCCTCGTGAGCACGGGCGCAAGCTACGCCGGCTCCCGTCCACGCCGCGGTCCCGACGGACGCGGCGCGTGGCGAATCAGCGCAGCAGCGCCAGCGCCAGGCGGCCGATCTGCCCGAGCGTCGCTTCCGACACCTTGTCTAGGGTGTCCTGCGTGGTGTGATGCCACTCGCGGTAGTTCTCGAAGCCGATCACGTCGATGATGCGGATGCCCTTCTCCAGCAGCGGCACGTGGTCGTCCGTGATGTAGCCGCCGTTGAGGGGGCTGAACATGCGCTGGAGCCCGAGGTCTTCGGCGGCCCGCCAGACGCGCTCGACCACCTCGGGAGCCCGGTCCAGCGAGTAGCCCTCCTGGTAGATCTTCTGGTTGAATCCGCCGATCATGTCCCACAGCACGCCGAACAGCGGGTGATAGCCGGCGGGGAGGTGCTCGGCGAAATAGCGCGAGCCGATGAGCACGTCCTTCAGGCTGTCGGCGTCGTCGAACGACCCGTAGTCCTCTCCGTCCACGAACAGCAGGTCCACACCGACCGACGGCGGCACCTGCTTCAGCGCGTCGGCCAATTCCAGCTGCATGGCGGTGCCGGACGCGCCGTCGTTCGCGCCGGGGATCGGGGTCGACCGCTTCGCGGGATCGGGGTCGTTTTCGGCGACCGGGCGCGTGTCCCAGTGGGTCACGTAGAGGATCCGGTTGGGATCCGCCGGGCGGAAGCGGGCGAGGATGTTGGCCAGCTCGAGCTTCCTGCCCGATGCGGTGACGTGGGTGAACGCCTGGACCTCGACGCTGTCCGCCCGGGCCTTGAGCTCGCGCTCGAGCCAGTCGGCGATCGCCTTGTGCCCCGGCATCCCCGGCACGCGCGGGCCCGCCGCGACCTGGAACCGGACCCACTGCATCGCCTGGGCGGCGTCGAACCGCTGCAGCGCCTCCGACGAGCGGCTGTGGCACGAGACGCCGACCACTGCCACCACCAAAAGCCAGGAAGGTCTCATCGCGGCGTCCCCGCCTGGAAGTGGACCGTCACCGAGGCGGTGACCACCAGCTGGGCGTACTTGCGGTCGATGTGCGCATCCTCCGTGAGAATGTAACCGACGGAGATGCCGGCGGAGACGTTGGGGGGCATGTCGGTGTCCATCGAGAAGTTGAACTGGCGGCGCGACGCGCTCGAGATCGTGACGCAGTCCGCGCCGCCGGCCAGCGTCAGGCAGCCGTCGTCGGTGCTCTGCGCGTACCGCAACGCCGTGCGGATGTCGGAGGGGAGCGGCAGGAGATCCTTCGGCATCCGGAAGGAGAACAGCAGCGCCGCCGACGCATCCTGCCGGTCGGTGTGCGTGGCGTTGCCGGCGCTTTCGTTCAGGATGCTGCTGGTGTTCCAGGTCACGCTGGTGGTGACGTGCTCCGCCCAGGTGATCGCCAGCGACAGCGGGTACGACCGGGACTCCAGCAGGCCGCTGACTTCGTTGGTCGAGGCGGTCGCCGCGCTCGAGGTGTCGAGGAGCAGCTCGAGCGGCGGCTGCACCGTCGCGGCCCTGCGCACCTGCACGGCCGCCGAGGCGCTCACGCTCGAGAGCACGTCCTTGAGGAAGCCGCCCTTCGGCGACCACGTCCAGCGGCCGGTCAGGTCCGGCCACTGCGTGTCGTCCTCCCGGTTCTCCGACTGGCCGTCGCCACGCTCGTACCATCCCTGCTGCCGGCCGACCGAATAGGCGGCCACCATCGAGAAGCCGAGCGGCAGCCGCAGTCCCGAGGCGAGCCGCGTCTGGCGGGAGTCCGAGGCGTAGGTCGCCAGGCGGCCGTCCGAGCTCCGGAAGGCCCCTACGCTCCCCAGCCCGAGCTCGTAGTCCAGCGCAGGGTCGAAGCCCGGGAGGTCGAACTGGGAGCGCCGGTCCGTGTGCGTCGAGACGTCGAGCGGGCTGAACCGGTCGAGCAGCCTCACGACGTGCGCGGTGTCGCCGAACATCACCTTGAGCAGGCGCGTGAAATCCACCGACGCCCCGAGGTCGGTCGAGCGGGCGTTGGTGAACGCGGTCGGCAGCCGGAACGCGCCGGCCGTGTCTCCCACGGTGCGCTCCGGGGCCGCGCCGTTGGGGTCGCGCGTCAGGAGGAAGGTCGACGTCGTGTTGAACCGGGGCCGCAGCCACGAGAAGAGGTTCGGCGTCCAGGTGAAGTGCGTGCCGATCGAGCGGTCGCGCTCGAAGCCCACGTTGATCCCCCCGAAGCGCCGCGCCGCCTGGTGCGTCAGGATGCCCATCGTCGTGGTGTCGCCGTAGTCCTTCAGGTCCCGGGTCGAGGCGTAGTCCATCCCGATCGTGGCGGAGCGCAGCGGCCGGAACTCGACGCTCGCCTGGTTGCGGAAGGCCGCCGCCAGCGTCCGGACCGAGGTAGCCAGCGTGTCGCTCACGGTCGCGATCGGGACGCGGAACGTCTCCAGCTCGGCGTGCGACGTGGTGAACCCGGACGTGAACCGGACGGACGCCGGGCTCCAGCGCAGTCGCGCGTCGTCCAGCCCGCGCACGAAGTCGGCCCGCCCCAGCAGGGGAATCGCCCGCAGCAGCCGCGTCAGGAAGCTCGGCACGAAGTGGAAGCTGCGGTCGGCGGGGAGCGCCGCGTAGTCGCCGTTGAGGTTCCAGAGCCCGGAAGAGCTCTGCGCGAGCGAGGTGGTCGAGGTCGCGTTCGAGTACGACGCCGACAGCCCGAGGTTGTCCACGATCCAGCGCTGCCACCACTTCGTGCCGCGCCGCGAGCGCCGGAGCATCAGGTTGTACGTGGCCGTCGACGTCTGCGGCCGGCGCAGCCCCGCCAGCGGGCCCGCCAGCACGTCGGTGCCCTCCAGGTAGTACGGGTCGTCCGAGGTGCGGTCCAGCTGCATCGAGAATGGCGCGATCAAGCCGAGCCGGTCCAACCCGAACCGCTCCAGCCGCACGGTGGTGCCGAGGCTGAACTGCGAGCTGGTCGTGTACGTCGGGTTGTCGCCGAGCTGGCGGAACTGGGGGTCGCGTCGCGACATCGCGACCGTCAGATCCCCCAAGTCGGCCGCCACGACCCGCAGGTTGAGCGCGCCGGCGTAGCCCGGGTCGTTCACCACCTGCGCCAGCCGGATGTCGTCCACCCACACCTCGGCGCTGTCGGTGGAAGCGCCGCTGTCGCGCACGAACCCGACGGCCAGTTCCGCCACGCTCGCCAGGTTGGGCGGGGCGACCCCGGGATTGCGCACGTGCACGATGTAGGAGCGGGTGCTGTCGCACGCGACGTAGGCCAGGGTGTCTCCGCCGCACGCCGCGGCTCCCGACGGCGGCTGGCCGCTGAGGAACCGGCGCTCGATGTCGGCGCGCAGCGTCAACCAGTGGGTGAAGTCCACCGTCAGCTCCGGCAGCCAGGTGCCGGCGTGCACGTGGGCGCGGAACATGTAGAAGTTGTTCTCGTCCTGCGCGACCTTGATGTAGAACGAGAGCTGGTCGTTGTCCCACCCGCTGCCCCGGCCCCGCGCCCACACCCGCAGCTGCCGGTACCCGAGGAAGTTCCGCTGGCCCTCGGGGAACCGGTAGAACGCCTCGGCCCGCTCCCCCGGCCGCACGTCGCGCCCGATGACCCGCAGCGAAGTCTCGTTGATCTGGACCGTGCCGAGCTGCAGGGCGCCGGTGGTGGTCGCGCCCTGGTCCACCGTTCCGGGGGGCGACACGTAGCCGAGGTCGTTGCGGTTCTCCGTGCTCACCACGCTCGCGACGACCTCGCCGTGCGCCGCGCCGACCGAGCCGAAGATTCCCGCGATCGGCGTCTCGGCGCGCTTGACCCAGGGCGCCCCGACCAATTCGACCCGGGCGAGCGCGAGGTAGGCCGCCTGCTCGCCACTCGGCTCCTCGGGCACGATCACCGTCATGCGGAGGGCGCGGATCTGCCGGATGTCGGGGGTCCCGACCTGCACCGTGTCCGTCCGGAACGGAATGCGGTAGAGGCGCCAGCGCCCGCCCGCGGAGTCCGCCGGCCCACCGTCGCGCACGTAGTACTTGGGATCGCCGACGCGGAAGACGTAGCGGAAGTAGCTCTCTTGGACGGCGGCGACCAGCGTGTCGAGGTGGCCGTCGCCGTCGAGATCGTCGCTGTCGGGGATGCCGTTGTGGCGGCTGCACTGCGCGCGCTGGTCGCCCCACGGGTAGACGACCAGCCCGCCGCCGAGCGCCGACTGGCACAGGGGCAGGTTGCGTACCACCGCGCCGCTGCGCGCGTCCACGATGCTGTCGGCGACCGCGCCGAGGATTCCGTTGTCGTTGGTGGCGGCGTTCCAAGTGTTGGTCAGGGTGTCCCGCTCGGTCTGGAGGTGCCCTTCGCCGATCCGCCGCCGGCCGGAGTAGATCGTGTCGCCCTGCGCGTCGACCGTGAAGGCCTGCGGCACGAAGGCCACGGCGTCCTCGTAGACGCGCCCGAAATCGAAGACGATCGACGTGCCGAGGTCGCGCGCCGGATGCTGCGGATCCTCGAAGACCCAGAACTCGAGGTACTCCACCCGCGAGAGATCCAATCCCGTAGTGGAGAGCGGCGTGGTGATCGACCGCCAGCGGGGGCTGCCGGTGTGTGGCAGGAGCCACCGCGGCCGCCCGGTCTTCGGATCCGGCAGGCCGCCCACCGAGTCGGGCTGCAGCGTGAGCCACAACACCGTCTCGGCCGTCTGGCCGGTGCCCTGCAGCACGATGGACGGATCGATGTCGGTGGCGGTGAACCGGACGATCCCGCTCGGCGTGGTGATCAGGTTCTGCCAGACGATCGAGGCGGCGTCCGCATCGAAGAACCCGCCGGCCGCGCCGATCCCGGTGGCGCCGAGGCCGAGGTCCGACGCCGGCCGGCTGCCGATCTGCCAGGAGTTCTCGGTGAGGGGCAGGAAGGTCCCGCCCTCCTCCTCGAACGTCTCGACCCAGGCCATGCCGAGCTGGTTGGGCGAGGGCCGCGAGGTGGCCAGCTCCGCGTCGAGCGTGACCAGCGACGGCGCATCGGTGTGGACCAGCCCGAGGTTGTTCAGGAGCCGCGTGAGCCCCATCGGCTCGAAGCGGAAGTTCCCCGAGATCCCGCCGATGAAGTTGGACTGCGGCTCGAAGCCGAGGGTCGGCCGCGTGAAGGTGGTCTGCTGCTGCTGCAGCAGCCCGAGCGCCGTCACCGAGCCGTGGTCCCCGAGGTCGAAGCGGGTCTGCGCGCCGTAGATCGAGGTCGGCGCGATGGCGAACGCCGGCTGCTCCTCGTACTGCACCGTCACGTTGGTCGGGCCGGGGAAGAGCGAGTCCGGGTGGAGGAAGGTCACCTGCCCGATCTCGTAGTTGATCGTGTAGTCCACGTTGGGCACGAGCGCCACGCCGTTCACGGTGAGGTGCTCGCTCCCGGGCCGGACCTGGACCGCGCCGAGGGAGAGCTGGCCCCGGTCGCCTCCGCCCGTCGCGTCGTAGTGGAGCTGCAGCTGGTAGAGCGGTGTCGGCCCCTGCGTCAGCAGCAGGTAGGTCGGCGTCCGGTACAGCGAGTCGTTGCGGTACTGCGCCGGCAGGACGGTGCTGTCGGCGAACGGCTGCAGCGTGGGGAAGACCACGAACAGGTCGCGCAGCGGCGAGCCGCCCAGCGGGTCACGCTGCCGCGGGAAGAGGCGGTTGAACTGGTCGAAGGTGGTCTGGTCGCTCGTCTGCGCCACTCCGAGCAGTGCCAGGAAGGTGGCGGCGCCGGACGCCGGACGCTCCGACTGCCCCACGACGATCCGCAGCTGAACGCCGTCGCGCACCACGTCGTTGACCCCGCCCACGCGGTACACGTTGCGCATCTCGTAGCGGAAGGTGGGCACGTCGGCCCCGCGCCGCGGCTCGTGGATCAGCCGCAGCGTGTCCACGCGCCCCGCCGCCGCAGCGGCGGGGAAGGTGCCGATCGTGTCGCGGCCGGCGGTGACGTACGAGACCGCGAGATAGTCGTCGAGGTCCAGCCGGTTGGTGAGGGCGAACCACTGTCCCGACGGATCGAGGTAGTAGTCCCGCCCCTCGATCAGCAGCTCCCAGGTGAACGGGCCGGCGCGCTGCGGGCTGTCGGGGCGCACGGCCACGGCGGGGATGCCGCCGACGCTCTGCTGCACCGTCGTCTGCCCGGCGGCGCTGTTCCGCCGGTACACCCGCACCTGGAGGATCTGGGCGTGCGGGGAGAGCGCCGCGAGGTTGAGGTTGAGGATGTCCACCCTCGGGTACCCGGGCAGCGTGGCCGGGTCGGCGACGAAGAAGAAGCGGTCCGGCTCGAAGTCGCGGTCGGCCGCCGTGCGGTCGAGTGGCTGCACGGTCTGCTGTCCCACGGTGAAGACGCGGTCCCGGACGACGTTCCCCTTCTGTTGCGCGTAGATGGCGCTAAAGTCCATCGGACCGACGGCGCCCGCGACCTGGAAGCCGAAGTTGTTCGCAGGAATGCCCCCGGTGATGAAGCGCGACGGGGGAACCTTGAACGCCACGTTGCCGACCTCGACGCGGCGGACGATCTCGTCCTCCTGTCCCTGGTAGTAGATCTGGATGTTGTTCGACGCCTCGAACTCGTTCTCGGAGTTGTAGTCCACGTTCATGTGGATCCGCTGGCCGATGACCCCGCCGGTGCGGACGTCGAATTGCGGATTCAGGACCGGCGGCGTGAAGCCGGAGCTGCAGCCCGAGGAGAGCTGGTTCGTCTCCGACGGCTGGCACCGCAGGTTCGTGAGGTGGTCGTAGCGCAGCTCGAAGCGCGAGTTGAGCAGGATGCTGAGGTCCGCGTAGCGCGCCAGCACCGCGGCCGGGGACTGCGCCTCGGGCGGCGGCAGCACCGCCGGAGCGAGAGCCGGGACCGCCTCCGCGCGCCGGGCGGCGAGGAAGGTGCTGTCCTCGCCCAGCAGCGCCGCGCGCCAGCGGGCCGCCTGCCGCACGGCGAGCGCACGCCGGACCGCGTCGGCCCAGACCTGAGCCAGCTGCGCCGGATCGGGACGCGGAAACACCAGGCGGCCCGCACCGAGCAGCGCGTCCGGCAGGGCCAGGACGAGGGTGTCCGAGGCAAACCGCAGCGGGGGGACGCCCCGCAACGACTCAGGCTGTTGCGCAGAGACTGGGGGGGCGGCGAGGACGACGAAGGAGGTGATCGCGACGAGCGTGCGCGTCACGTGCGTCCGCACTTGAGGTAGTATTCGGGCCGGCTGCTTCCGGGTATTATACGGAAGCCCTCAGGGCCTCTCAACCCCGACAAGGCCTTTATCCGCGCCGTGAAGCTGCTATCCCGCTATCTCCTCCGCGAGCACCTTCCGCCGTTCGTTTTCGCCCTGGCGGCGCTCACCGGGCTGATGCTCCTCAATCAGGTGGCGCAGAAGTTCGGGCAACTGGTCGGCAAGGGCCTGACGTGGGGTGTCATCGGCGAGTTCTTCGCGCTCTCGGTCCCCTTCATCCTGGCGATGACCCTGCCGATGGCGGTGCTGGTCGCGGTGCTCTACGCCTTCGTGCGGCTCGGCGCGGACAACGAGATCACGGCGCTCCGCGCGAGCGGCGTCAACCTGGTGACGCTCGTCCGGCCGGTGCTGCTGGCGGCCCTCGGCCTGGCCGTGATCTCCTTCCTGTTCATCGACCAGGTCCTGCCGCGCACCAACCACAAGCTCGCGGCCCTGATGGTGGACATCGCCCGCAAGCGGCCGACGTTCCAGCTCAAGGAGCAGATGGTCAACGAGGTGATCCAGGCGCAGTACTACCTCAAGGCCAACCGCATCGACCAGGCGACCGACCGGCTCAAGGACGTGGTGATCTACGACCTCACCGGCGACACGCGGCGCCGGACGATCTACGCCGACAGCGGGTACATGGCGTTCAACGCCGACCGCACGGTGCTGCTGCTCACGCTGTTCGACGGCTACATCAACGACTACGACCGGGCGCAGCCCGCCGTCTTCCGGCGCGTGGACTTCCACACCGACCTGGTGAAGGTGCACGGCGTGTCCAACACCTTCGAGCGCACGGAGGAGGACAGCTACAAGGGCGACCGCGAGATGTCCACGTGCGAGATGGACTCGGCGCTGCAGGGCCAGCTGACCTCGGTCGCCTCCGTCGACCGCGACCGCGACGTGGCGCTGGCCAACGACGTGGACCGCCTGCTGGGGGTCCCGGCGCCGAACGCCCTCAATGCCGGCAAGGTGAGACCGCCGCAGCGCCTGGTGGCGGCGCACCTCTACTGCCGCGCCCTCAAGGGGCTGCTCATCCCCCTGTTCCGCCCGCGCCCGCTCAAGGCCCAGGTGCCCGGCCGGCGCCCGGGCGCGGTTGGACGAGCCCAAGCTCCCGTCCCCGCGCGGCCGGCGCCCGGGGCGATCGACTCGCTCCGCCGCTTCGTCGGCCTGCCGGCGCCCGGCGCCGCGGCCGCCGCACCTCCCCCGGCCCCGCCGCCGCGGCGGTTCCTGCCCGACACCTCGGGCACGCAGCTCCGGCAAGCGCTCAGCTCCCTGGACGCCCGGCGCCGGGTCGCGCTCCAGCTGGCGGCGCGGTTCGAGATCGAGATACACAAGAAATTCGCCATCGCCGCCTCCTGCCTCGCGTTCGTGCTGATCGGGGCGCCCATCGCGCTCCGCTTCCCGCGCGGCGGCGTCGGGCTGGTCATCGGCGCGAGCGTGGTCATCTTCGGCCTCTACTACGTGGGGCTCATCGGCGGCGAGACGCTCGCCGACGAGCTCATCGTCACGCCATTCTGGGCGATGTGGGGCGCCAACCTCGTGATGACCGTGATCGGGGTCGCCCTCTTCCTGCGCCTCAACCGGCAGCGGGTCGCGGCCCGCGGCACCTGGCGCGAGCGATTCACCGCGTTGCGGGATCGGCTGCGCACCGCCTCGGCGCGCGCGCGCCCGTGAGGCGCGGGCTGAAGGTCCTCGACCGCTACGTCACCACCGAGTTCCTGAAGATCTTCGGCATCACGGCGCTCGGCTTCCCCGTCCTCACCATCCTGATCGACCTGACCGACCACGTCGACCGCTACATCTCGAAGGGGCTGCCGGCCTGGCGCGTCGCGCTCGCCTATCTGGCCGGCATGCCGGAGCAGGTTTTCCTGATCACGCCCGCGGCCGTGCTGTTCGCCGCCGTCTTTTCCGTCGGCTCGCTGGCTCGCCATTCCGAGATCACCGCCGCGAAGGCCTCGGGGATCTCGTTCCACCGGCTGGTCGGGCCGATCTTCGTGCTGGCCGCGACCGCCAGCGTCTTCGCGTTCTTCCTCGGGGAATTCGCCCCCCTCGGCCAGCAGCGCCGGGCAGTGCTGCTCGACGAGGTCACGGCCCGCTCCCAGACGGCCCGCTTCAACTTCGTCTACCGCGCCGACGGCGGGCGGATGTACTCGATCCGCACCCTGTCGGTGCCCGACCGCTCGATGCAGGGCGTGCAGATCGAGCGCCAAGGCACGGGCCCCGCCTTTCCCAGCTACTTCCTCACGGCGGCGAGCGCCGGCTACCGCGCGGACCGGGGGTGGACGCTCCGGGACGGGGCGCTGCGGTTCTTCCTCGGGCGCGACCAGGAGGTCGCATTCAGCTTCGACTCGCTGCGCCAGCGTGCCATGGCCGAGCGCCCCCTCGACCTCACGGTGGAGCCCAAGGCGCCCGACCAGATGCGGTATGCCGAGCTGGGGCACTACGTACAGACGGTGGACCGGGCGGGGGGGACGCCAACAAGCTCAAGGTCGAGCGGGCGCTCAAGATCGCCATCCCCTGCACCTGCCTCATCATAGCCCTGTTCGGAGCGCCGCTGGGGATCGCCGGAACGCGCGGGGGGCCGGCCTACGGCGTGGCCGTCAGCCTGGCGACGACCATCGTTTTCCTTACCATGGTACAGATCATGCGGGCCGTCGGGGCCGGCGGCGTGGTACCGCCGCTCCTGGCCGCGTGGATACCGAATATTTTGTTCGGAGCTGCGGGCGCCGTACTCTTCGCGAAAGCCAGGACCTGAGACAATAATGTGACTTGACGACCGTCGTCCGGAACGGAATGTTCTTTGTGCCCTGTCACACCCTTACTGCTGCTTCGGCACGACCGGATTCGACATGCGCCACACCTCATCCCCCAGCCATCCGTTGATGGAGGAATCCGCATGAAGCTACCCTGGAAGATCTGTCTGATCCTCACCTTGATCGCGTTCGCCGGCACGACGGTTGTCCGTGCGCAGGGCGTCACGACGTCGGCGATGACCGGCACCGTGATGGACTCCACCAACATCCCGCTGGCGGGGGCGCACGTGGCGGCCGTACACGTGCCGTCGGGCACGTCGTACAGCGCGACGACGCTGTCCAACGGGCGCTTCACGATCCCCGGCATGCGCGTCGGGGGCCCGTATCGCGTCACCGTGAGCATGGTGGGGTACCGGCGGCAGGTGCAGGACAACATCAACCTGACGCTGGGCGTGGCCGCCGACGTGAACTTCGTGATGGGGCAGGTAAGCATCGAGCTCGAGGCCATCAACGTCAGCGGCAAGGCCGACGCCGTCTTCAGCTCCGAGCGCACCGGGGCCGCGACTTCCGTGGCGACCGAGCAGCTCGCGGCGATGCCGACCGTCAGCCGCCAGGTCGACGACATGTTGCGGCTGGTCCCGCAGTTCAGCTCGGTGGGGTTCGGGTACTCGTTCGCGGGGCAGCAGGATTACTTCAACAACATGACTATCGACGGCTCCTACTTCAACAACTCGTTCGGCCTCGCCGGTGAGCCGGGCGGGCGCACGGGAGTCGCGGCCGTCTCGCTCGACGCCCTCGAGCAGATCGAGGTCAACGTGGCGCCGTACGACGTGCGCCAGGGCAACTTCGTGGGCGCCGGCGTCAACATGGTCACCAAGAGCGGCACCAACGACTATACCGGCTCGATCTACTACGGCTTCCGCAGCAGCCGGTACGTCGGCACGCAGGCCGGCCCGAACGCCTTCCAGTCGGGCACGTTCGATTACCACAACATCGGCATCAACGTCGGCGGGCCGATCCTCAAGAACAAGCTGTTCTTCTTCGCCAGCTGGGAGCAGGACCTGCAGACTTCGCCGGGGACCACGTACCAGGCCAACACGGGCACGGCTGCCGCCCTGACGCCGGTCACCGGCAACATCACGCGCGTCCTGGCGTCGGACCTGAATGCCCTCAGCACCTATCTGGCGACCAACTTCCACTACAACACCGGCCCGTATCAGGGCTACAACTTCAACGTCCCGTCGAACCGGTTCCTGGTTCGGTTGGACTACAACATCAACGACCGGAACAAGATTTCCCTGAAGTACAACGTGCTGAACTCCAGCTCCGACATCCTGATCTCGAACTCGTCGTCGCTCGGGCTCGGAAGCCGCCGCAGCTCGTTGAACTCGCTGAACTTCGCGAACTCGAACTACGCGATCCTGGAGAACATCCGCTCCACCGTGGCGGAGTGGAACTCGACGATCGGCAGCAAGATGTCGAACAACCTGATCGTGGGGTACACGTCGAACGACGAGAACCGGAACAACGTCGCCCCGCCCTGGTTCCCGGAGGTGGAGATCCTCCAGGGCGGCACCAACTACACGACGTTCGGCTTCGAGCCGTTCACGCCGGACAACCAGCTCATCTATCACAGCTTCCAGGTGCAGGACAACTACAACATCTACCTGCCGAAGCACACGCTGACCTTCGGCTTCAGCGCCGAGCAGTACCACTCGAAGAACGTGTTCTTCCCGGGTGCGCAGAGCGTCTACGTGTACGACTCGCTGGCCCAATTCTACCGGGATGCCGAACGCCTATATCGCCCAGTGCGGCGTGTACACGGTTGGCAGCGCCCTCTGCACTCACACCGGGCCGTCGACGGTGCCCCTGCACCTCTTCCAGTACCGGTACGGGAACATCCCCGGGCAGACGGAGCCGGTCCAGCCGCTGGACGTGCTGTACGCCGGCGTGTACGCGCAGGACGAGTTCCGGCCGACGCGGGACCTGACGGTCACCGCGGGGCTGCGGGTGGACGCGCCGAAGTTCGGGAACACGGCGTACGACAACGCGATCGCGGACACGATGCACTTCCGCAACGCGGACGGCTCGATCGCCCAGTACAACAGCGGCGCGCTGCCGCCGGTCAATCCCCTGCTCTCCCCGCGTCTGGGCATCAACTACGACGTGCAGGGGAAGCACCAGACCCAGCTCCGCGGCGGCACCGGCGTCTTCTCCGGCCGGCCCGCGTACGTCTGGATCTCGAACCAGGTGGGTAACACCGGGGTGCTGACGGGGTTCATCTCCCAGAGCACCACCACGGCGTATCCGTTCAACCCGAACCCGAGCGCTTACGCGCCCGCCTCGGTCACGGGCGGTCCGGCGCAGACCTTCGAGCTGAACTTCACCGACAAGAACTTCAAGTTCCCGCAGGTCTGGCGCACCAACCTCGCCGTCGACCAGCGTCTGCCGCTGGGCCTGACGGGCACCGTCGAGTTCCTGTACACCAAGGACTTGAACGGCATCGGGTACGCCAACGTCAACCTGCCGGCGGCGGAGTCCACCTTCACGGGCCCCGACAACCGGCCCCGCTGGTACCAGCGGCCCGGCTGCGTCCCCCCGCCGGGAGTCGCGAGCTGCCAGGGCTACCGGATCTACCAGCAGGTCAGCGACGCGCCCGTGCTCACCAACGAGGGCGTGGGCCATGCCTACAACATCTCGTTCTCGATCGAGCGGCCGCTGATCAAGGGATTCTACGCCAAATTCGGATACACGTACGGGGAGAGCAAGAACACGGGTGACCCCGGCTCCGTCGCCTACGGCAACTGGACCGGCATCCACAGCGCCGGCGACCCGAACAACCCGGGCCTGGGCTACTCTGCGTTCTCACCCGCAAACCGGTGGTTCGCCGCGCTGACCTACACGGGCAACCTCATCATGCCGGGCCCGACCACGTTCGGGCTGTACCTGGACGGTCATAACTGGGGCAACGGCGACTACGTGTACTCGGGCGACATGAACGGGGACGGCGTCAGCGGGAACGACCTGATCTGGATCCCGAAGGACACCAGCCAGATGAACTTCGTGCCGCTGACCGTCAGCGGCGTGACCTACACGCGCCAGCAGCAGCAGACGGCGTGGACGGCGTTCATCAACCAGGACCAGTACCTGAGCTCCCACCGCGGCCAGTACGCGCAGCGCAACGCGGTGTTCCTCCCGATCGTCTGGCGGCTGGACGGCAGCGTCTCGCAGGACATCGGCGCGCTGACGCGGGGCAGGCCGAATTCGCTGCAGCTCCGCGTGGACGTTCTGAACCTGACCAACCTCCTCAACAGCAACTGGGGCACCGGCTACACCTTTACGACCACCCAGCCGCTGGTGTACAAGGGCGTGGATGCCAACAACGCCCCGACGTACACGCTGCAGACCGTGGGCGGGAAGCTGATCTCCAACTACGGTTCGTTCACCAAGACGGCGGGCACTGCCGACGTCTGGCGCATCAACCTGAGCATCCGCTACAGCTTCTAGCGATCTCGCTCAGCCGGAAACACGAAGCCGCCCTCCGCAAGGGGGGCGGCTTCATTTCGGGGATGCGCGCCGCGCGGCGTCGCTAGGTGGCGGAGGAGTCCGGGGCTCTCGCCCCGCGCCTCAGCCACAGCCACACGCCGTAGGCCGGGAGCCCGCTGAGAATGACGCCGAAGGCCAGTGCCGTTCCGCCGAGGTCCGTGAGCAGCGCGTTGCCGAGGATCAGCACGGCGGACAGCAGGAAGAGGATGGGCGGGAGCGGATACGCCCAGACGCGGACCGGGCGGTCGGCGTCGGGCCTCCGGCGCCGCAGCACGAAGATGGCGGCCGCCGCCAGCGCGTAGAACGGCCAGAGGGCCAGGACGAAGGTGTCGGCCAGCTGCTCGAAGGTCCGCGCGAGCACGTAGGCGATCCCCATCCCCGCGGTGAGCACGATCGCGACCGACGGTGTCTTGAACCTCGGGTGGACCCGCGCGACGCCGCGGAAGAAGAGCCCGTCGTCCGCCATCGCGAAGAAGATCCGTCGGTCCCGTCAGCATCGAGCCAGCCAGGGTCCCGAAGGTCGAGATCATCACCACGACGGCGACGATTCCGACGCCCACGCGCCCGACCAGGAGTTGGGCCGCATCGGCCGCCACCAGCGGCGACCGCGCCACGTCGGCCAGCGGCATCAGGTACAGGTAGGCCGCGTTGACGAGGAGGTAGATGGCCACGACCGCCCCCGTGCCCAGCAGCAGGGCGCGGGGGAGGTTCTTCCGGGGGTCCCGGACCTCGCCGCTCACGAACGACACGTCCGCCCAGCCGTCGTACGCCCAGAGCACCGAGACGAGGGCCAAGCCGAACAGCCCCGCGTCGAGCGTGCTCCCCGCCGCCGGCGTCACACCGGCGAAGTGGCCGAAGTCGCCGTGCCCGACCGCGAAGGCCACCACGACGAGGAGGACCAGCGCGCCGTACTTGGCCGTGGTCGTGAGGTTCAGAATGAGGGCGCTCCACCGCACCCCCACGTAGTTGAACGCCGCCGTGACGGCGATCGCGACGGCGGCCAGGTCGTGCACGGCCCGCGCGTTCCCGGGAAGCGCGGGGTCGAAGCCGAGGGACCTGAGCAGGTACTCCGCGAAGACCGTCGCGATCGCCCCGAGGGCGGAGGCCCGGATCACCAGCAGCTCCGACCACCCCATCAGGAAGGCCGGGAGCCGGCCGAAGCCCTCGCGCACGTACACGTAGACGCCGCCCGACCGCGGGTGCATCCCGGCCAGCTCGGCATAGGTCAGGGCGCCGCACAGCACCAGCACGCCCCCCAAGACCCAGACCGCCAGCATCGGGACCGGCGCCGGCACTCGCCGGGCGATCAGCGCGGGCGTGCGGAAGATCCCGCTGCCGATCGTGGAGCCCACCAGCACCGCCACGGCGGAGAACAGACCCAGGCTGCGCGGGAGGCGCTCCCCCCACTCGTCGCGGATCGGGGTGGGCGGCCGCCCGGCGGCCGGAGAGGTGCCGTTCATCCGGGTAGTGTACGCCCCGGAGGAACGCCGGGGAAGTGACAGGGCCCGAAGTCCGCTTCCAGCCTTGGGTTCCGTGCCCAATGACAGGTGAAAGACTCGCAATTACCTTTCGCTCCGGATTTCACAACCATCGGCGGCCCTCTCACCGTGCCCGGCAGATTGCCGGGTGCCGGGAGGCCGGGTCGCCGCGGAGACATCCTGCGATGCACTGGTGGTTTCCGAGCAACGCGTCGAGCGTCGGCGGTCAGGTCGATTCCCTCTTCTACGTGATCCTGTACATCACCGGCGCGGTGTTCGTGCTGGTGGAGGCCGCGCTGCTGATCTTCCTGGTGCGGTACCGGCGGCGCGACGGCCGCCGTGCGACGTACGTGGAGGGAAGCACGAGGGCGGAGATCATCTGGACCACGATCCCCGCCGTCATCCTGGTCTCGCTCGCGCTCTTCAGCCAGCCGCTCTGGTCCAAGATCAAGAGCGCCGACACGTACCCGCCGAACGCCGATCGGATCGGGGTGGAGGCCAAGCAGTTCGAGTGGCGCTTCACCTATCCGGGCCCGGACGGGAAGCTGGGCACGGACGACGACTTCATGAAGAAGGACGAGCTGCACCTGGTGGTGAACCACGACTACGTCTTCGAGCTGACGAGCCGCGACGTGGTGCACGACTTCTTCATCCCGGCCTTCCGCATCAAGCAGGACGCCGTGCCCGGGATGAACATCAAGGTCTGGGTGCGGCCGACGGTGATCGGCACCTACGAGCTGGCGTGCGCCGAGCTGTGCGGGCTCGGGCACTACCGGATGCGGGCGGTGGTGGTGGTCCAGTCCGACTCCGCCTTCGCCGCCTGGCTGCGGAGCCAGGGCGTCGCCATGCCGAGCGCGCCCGCCGCCGCTCCGACCGCACACGAGGGCACGCCATGACCGCGCACGCCGAGGCCGCCCTGCACGCCGCGCACGACGACCGGTCCTTCATCCGGAAGTACGTCTTCTCGACCGATCACAAGACCATCGGGATCCAGTTCCTGTTCCTCAGCCTGTTCTTCCTGCTGGTCGGCGGGCTCCTCGCGATGGGGATCCGGTGGCAGCTGGGCTTCCCCGGCCAGCCGATGCCGCTGGGCGGGTGGCTGCCGCAGTCGGTCGCGCCGGGCGGGGTGGTGGCGCCGAAGACGTACAACAGCCTCGTCACGATGCACGGCACGTTCATGATCTTCTTCGCCGTGATGCCGCTGCTGGTGGGCGTGTTCGCGAACTACCTGATCCCGCTCAAGATCGGGGCGCCGGACATGGCGTTCCCGCGGCTCAACATGTGGTCGTTCTGGCTGATGATCCCCTCGGGCGGCCTGATGCTGGCCAGCCTGTTCGTGCTGGGCGGCTCGTCGGCCGCGGGCTGGACCGTCTACGCGCCGCTCTCGGCCACGCCGGACTACAGCGGCGTGCACCTGGGCCAGCAGCTCTGGTGCGTCAGCATCGTGATCTTCGGCCTCTCCTCGCTCCTGGGGAGCGTCAACTACATCACGACGGTGGTGAACCTGCGGGCGCCGGGGATGACCTGGTTCCGGCTCCCGCTGTCGGTGTGGGCGCTGTTCATCACGGCGGTGCTGGCCATCCTGGCGGTGCCGATCCTGGCCGGCGCGGTCATCATGCTGCTGTTCGACCAGACGATCGGGACGCACTTCTTCCAGCCCGACGTGGGCGGCCAGCCGCTGATGTGGCAGCACCTGTTCTGGTTCTTCGGCCACCCCGAGGTCTACATCCTGATCCTGCCCGCGATGGGGATCTCCAGCGACATCATCGCGAACGGGGCGCGGAAGCCGATCTTCGGCTACGCCTCGATGGTGTACGCGATGATCGCCATCGCGTTCCTCGGCTTCATCGTGTGGGGCCACCACATGTTCCAGAGCGGGATGAACCCGACGCTGGCCAGCACCTTCATGGTCTCGACGATCGTGATCGCGGTGCCCTCGGCCATCAAGGTGTTCAACTGGCTCGGCACGCTGTGGCGCGGCAGCATCCACTTCACCACGCCGATGCTGAACGCGCTGGCCTTCGTCTCGATGTTCATCATCGGCGGGCTGTCGGGGATCTTCATGGCCTCGACGCCGGTGGACATGTACATCCACGGCACCTACTTCATCGTCGCGCACATCCACTACGTGCTGTTCGGCGGCAGCCTGTTCGCGGTGTTCGCCGGGATCTACTTCTGGTATCCGAAGATGTTCGGCCGCCGGATGAGCGAGCGGTGGGGGAAGGTGCACTTCGCCCTGACCTTCGTCTTCTACAACTGCACGTTCTTCCCGATGCACATCCTGGGGATCGGCGGCGAGATGCGCCGGATCTACGACCCGACGGTCTACGACTTCCTGAAGCCGCTCCAGCCGATCAACGTGTTCATCACGATCAGCGCCTTCCTGCTGGGGCTCTCGCAGATCGTCTTCGCCGTCAACTTCATCGGCAGCCTCTTCAGAGGCGAGAAGGCGGAGCGGAACCCGTGGCGGGACACCGGGCTCGAGTGGACCACGGCCTCGCCGCCGCCGCACGGCAACTTCGCGGAGACGCCCCACGTTTATCACGGGCCCTACGAGTACAGCGTCCCGGGGATGGCGGAGGACTTCCTCCCGGTCGACGCTCCGCCGAGGGGGGAGGCCGCGTGAGCGCTCACGCCCCGGCCGTCGGCCCCGCCGCGCAGCCGCAGGGCGGCGTCGGGGTCTACACGCAGAAGGTGGGGATGTGGGTCTTCCTGGTCTCCGAGGTGATGTTCTTCACGGCGCTGATCGGGTCGTACATCATCCTCCGCTGGGGGACCGGGGCCCCGTGGCCGGACCCGCGCACCGTCCTGGCGATCCCGATCACGGCCCTCAACACCTTCATCCTCATCTGCTCGTCGGTCTCGATGGTGAAGGCGTACGCCGCCGCGACCCGGGACGACCAGGCCGGCCTCAAGAAGTGGCTGCTGCTCACCGTCCTGGGCGGCGCGACCTTCGTGGGGGTCCAAGCGTTCGAGTACCACCACCTCATCGAGAAGGGGTTCCTGCCCAGCTCCGGTGTGTTCGGCTCCGCCTTCTACACGATGACCGGCTTCCACGGCTTCCACGTCACCTGCGGCGTCATCAGCATGATCTGGGTGACCATCCGGGCCTTCCGGGGCAAGTACGCGGGGGGCAACTACCGCGGCGTCGAGACGATCGGCCTGTATTGGCACTTCGTGGACCTGGTCTGGATCATCCTGTTCACCATCGTCTATCTGATCTAGGAGCCGCGTGCCCATGGAAGCCGCCGAACACAAGGCACCGAACTACATCGCGATCTGGGCGCTGCTCGCGATCCTGACCGTGGTCGAGGTCACGATCGTGTACTTCCGCCTGCCGCGGCAGTTGACGGTCGTATCGCTCGTCTTCCTGGCGTTGTGGAAGGCGCTGCTGGTGGCGCTCTACTTCATGCACCTCAAGTTCGAGCCGAAGCGGCTGCTGTACATCGTCCTGGCGCCGCTCCCGCTGGCGGTGATCCTCGTGGTCGCCGTGATGCACGGGTTCCGCGGCACGTGATCGCCTTCCACAAGGTCCTCATCGGCACGGCCATCGCGTTCTGCGCCTTCTTCGCCGTCTGGGGCTGGCGCGAGTACCAGCACGCCGGCACGACTTGGAGCCTGGTGTCGTCCATCGCCTTCGCCCTCTTCGCCGTGGGCTTCGCGGTCTATCTGAAGTTCCTGCGCAGGTTCCTGGGCAAGTGAGCGATTCGACCTACAACCGGGGGCTCCACGCCTACGCCGTGACCGTCGCCGTCGCCACCGGCTGCCTGCTGTTCATCGGCGGGCTCGTGACGAGCACGGGCTCGGCTCTGGCGGTGCCCGACTGGCCGCTGTCGTTCGGACAGGTCTTCCCGCGGATGACGGGCGGCGTGCTGTTCGAGCACGGGCACCGCCTGGCGGCATCCACGGTCGGGGTGCTCACCGTGATCCTCGCCGTCTGGCTGGTGCGCGCGGAGAGGCGGCGCTGGGTCCGCCGGCTCGGCATCGCGGCGCTGCTGGCGGTGGTCACCCAGGGCGCACTGGGCGGGCTGACCGTGCTGCTGAAGTTGCCGGTCGCGGTGTCGGTCGCGCACGCGGGCGTCGCGGAGATCTTCTTCTGTCTGACGGTGACGATCGCGCTGGTGACGTCGCGTGGCTGGCTCGAGGCGGTGGACCGGACGGCCGACGACGGTGCGCCGTCGCTCGCCACGCTCGCCGCGACCACGGTGGGAGTCGCGTACCTCCAGATCCTGGTCGGGGCGCTGATGCGCCACAGCGGCGCGGGGCTCGCGATCCCCGACTTCCCGCTGTCGTTCGGCCGGTTGGTCCCGCCGATCACGTCACCGCTGGTGCTCTACGCGTACGCGCACCGCGTGGGCGCGCTGGCGGTGAGCCTGTGCGTGCTCTGGACCGCCGGGCGGATCCTGCGGCGCCACGCCGGCGTCCCGGGACTCACGCGGCCGGCGTTGATCCTGGTGGCGCTCCTCGCCTTCCAGGTCTTCCTCGGCGCCGCGATCATCTGGACGCGGAAGGCCGTGATGCCGACCACGACGCACGTCGTCTCGGGCGCGCTGATCCTCGCGACGTCGCTGGTCATCGCGCTGCGGGCGCGGCATCGCCTGGCCGCGCCAGCGGCCGACCCGGCGGCCGCCGCCCTGTCCTCGACGGCCGCATGAGCGTGACCGCCGGCACGCTGGCCCCGCGGCCCCGGCGTCTTTCCGCGTATCTGACGCTCACCAAGCCGGAGATCACCTTCAACGTGGTGATGACGGCGCTGGTCGGGTTCCTCCTGGCGGCGAGGGGCTCCTTCCACACCCGCCCCCTGCTCGACGCGCTGTTCGGGACGGCGCTCGTCGCCGCGGCGGCGAGCGCGCTGAACCAGTGGGTGGAGCGGGACCTCGACGCGGTGATGCGCCGGACGATCCGCCGGCCCCTCCCGGCCCGCCGCCTCACGCCGGAGGAGTCGCTGGTCTTCGCCCTCGCGCTGGGCGCCGCGGGCACGGCCTACCTCGCGCTCACCGTCGGGTTGCTTGCCAGCGCTCTCGCCGCGGCGACGGCGCTGAGCTATCTGCTCGTCTACACGCCGCTGAAGCGGCTGACGTCGCTCTCGACGGTCGTCGGAGCGGTGCCCGGCGCCATCCCGCCGATGATCGGCTGGGCCGCGGCTCGCGGCCGGCTGGACGCGGGTGCGTGGGTGCTCTTCCTCATTCTGTTCTTCTGGCAGATGCCGCATTTCCTCGCGCTGGCCGCGCTCTATCGGCGCGACTACGCGAGGGCGGGCTTCCGGGTGCTCCCGGTGGTGGACCCGGACGGGGCGAGCACGGCGCGGCAGTCGGTGCTCTATACCCTCGCGTTGCTCCTGGTGAGCCTGATGCCGCCATTCCTCGGGATGGCGGGGCGGCTCTATTTCTTCGGCGCGCTGGCGCTGGGGCTGGCCTTCACCTTCTACGGCGTGAGTCTCGCCCTTGCGCCGCAGAGCCACGCGCACGCGTCGCGCCTGTTCCGGGCGTCCCTGCTGTATCTTCCTGCGCTGTGCGCACTGATGGCGCTGGGCTGACCGACTCCGCAGTCCAGATCACGGAGCTGCACCACCGCTTCGGCGAGCGCGTCGCGCTTGCCGGGGTCACGGCCGCCTGCGCGGCGCTCGCCTTCGGCGCTGCGGTGTGGGTGGCGTCGCGGCGGCCGGCACGGTGATCGCCCTCGCCGAGCTTCCCGCCGTCAACGCCGCGCTCAACGGCACGACGGCGCTGCTCCTGTCGTCCGGCTGGGTGATGATCCGCCGCCGGCGCATCGCCGCGCACCGGCTCTGCATGCTGTCCGCCTTCGGCGTCTCGACGCTGTTCCTCGCGTCGTACCTCTATTATCACGCGCACGCCGGACTGCGCCACTTCCAGGGCTCGGGCTGGATTCGCCCCGTGTATTTCGCTATCCTCATCTCGCACACGGTCCTGGCGGCGGCAATCGTGCCTCTGGCCGTCGTGACCGTCGCCTTTGGACTGTCGGCGCGCTTCCCCAAACACCGACGCATCGCACGGTGGACCCTGCCCCTATGGCTGTACGTCTCGCTGACCGGCGTCGTGGTCTACGTCCTCCTGTACCGGCTCGCGTGGTAGCGCGGGCGCGCGCCGCGTAGCGCCGTGGGCAACGGAGCGCTGGAGCGGACGATGTTCTGGACGGGGGCGATGATCGCCCTGATGCCCGTCGCCCTGGGTCTCATCGTGCTGTGGGTCGTGCTCCGGAACCGGCGGAAGACGCGCGAGGGATCCGATGACCAGGCCTGAGGCCGGAGGAGCGGGCCGCGCGCTGACGGCGCTGCTGGTGGACGACGATGACGAGCTCGCGCACATCTTCGTGCGGGCGCTCGAGCGCTCCGGATTCGAGGTGCACCGTGCCCGCACCGGCACGGACGCCATGGGGCTGCTCGCCCACGTCGCACGGCTCGACGCCGCCATCGTGGACCTCGCACTCCCGGGCGTCGGCGGCATCGAAGTGGCCCGGCGGGTCCGCGCCGCCTTCCCCGCGTGCCGCATCGTCGCGGTGACCGGCCTCTCCGACAAGGCGGTGGAGCGGGCGTTCCTCGACGCCGGAGCCGACGTTTTCCTTTCCAAGCCGGTCGAGCTGCAGCACCTGCTCGACGCCGTCGCGCCCCGGCCCTAGAGCGGCTCCGGCAGCCGACCGCCGTGGCCGTCCGCGTCGCCAGTCGCTGCGCCCACTGCGGCCTCGATGCCGGGAGCGCTCCGCGCCGCCCGGATGGACGGGTCTTCTGCTGCGCCGGATGCGAAGCCGTCTGGGGCGTCCTGCACGAGGAAGGTCTGGGCCGTTTCTACGAGGCGGGTGGCGTCGGCAGTCTCGCCCCGCGGCTCGCAGCCGAGGCGCCGGCTCACGCCCCGTATCCGGTGCTCGATGCGCTCGAAGCGGCGGGCGAGGCCGCGCTCGACGTGGTCGGGATGCGGTGCGCCTCCTGCGCCTGGCTCATCGAGCAGTACCTGGGACGCCGGCCCGGCGTCCTCGAGGCGCGTGTGTCGTACGCGACGTCCACCTGCCGTCTGCGCTGGGACCGGGATCGGACGTCCCTCGCCCGCCTGCTCGCGGAGCTGGAGCGGGTCGGCTACCGCGCCCGCCCCGGCGATCCGCGGCTCCGCGAGCGCCAGGCGGATCGCGACGGCCGTCTGCTGCTCGTGCGCACCGGCGTGTCGGCGTTCCTCGCGATGAACGTGATGATCGCCGCCGTGGCGCTGTACGCAGGGGCATTCCAGGGCATCGGCGCCGGGACCAGAGGCGTGCTGCGGCTCCTCTCCGCCCTGCTCGCGGCGCCGGTCGTGCTGTACGGCGGCTGGCCGTTCCTCGCGGGCGCGGTGAGGGCCCTGCGGGCCCGCCGCGCGACGATGGACACGCTCGTCGCGCTCGGGACCACGACCGCGTTCGGCGTCAGCCTGTACGGGCTCGCGACCGGCGGCCCGGTCTACTTCGACACCTCGGCCATGATCGTCGCGCTCCTCCTGGCCGGCCGCCTCGTGGAGCACGCGGCCAGGCGGCGCGGCTCGCGCGCGATCCGCAATCTCCTGGCCCTCGAGCCCACCGTGGCGAGGCTGGTCACCCCGGACGGCGCCGCCACCGTGAGCGCGGATGACCTCGCGGTCGGCCAGGTCGTGGAGGTGCGGCCGGGCGAGCGCTTCCCGGCCGACGGCGTCGTCGTCCAGGGGACTTCGACGGCGAACGAGTCGGTTCTGACCGGAGAGGCGGCACCACGCCGGGTGAGGGCGGGGAGCGAAGTGGTCGGCGGCACCCTGAACGGCCCGGGGATCGTGAGGGTCGAGGCGCTGCGGGTCGGGGCCGGCACGGCGGTCGCCGCCATTCTCCGCTCCGTGCAGCGCGCGATGGAGTGCAAGGCTCCGGTCGAGCGGCTGGCCGACCGGGTCATGGCCCGATTCGTTCCGGCCGTGCTGACCGTGGCCGTGCTCACCTCGGCGGCCTGGGCGCTGGGCGG
Organism: uncultured Gemmatimonadales bacterium; assembly: GCA_963835535.1. Classification (GTDB taxonomy): domain Bacteria; phylum Gemmatimonadota; class Gemmatimonadetes; order Gemmatimonadales; family JACORV01; genus Fen-1245. Next base: position 64,931 of record CAWIFL010000005.1, on the reverse strand, counting down.
TGCGGGCGCCTCCAGGGCCCTCCTGGTCGGCGTCGCCGTCGTCGTCATCGCCTGCCCCTGCGCGGTCGGGCTGGCCACGCCAGCCGCGCTGGCCGTGGCGCTGGGCGAAGCGGCGGGCCGTGGGATCTTCTTCCGGAGCGGCGAAGCGCTGGAGAGGGCCAGTCGCATCCGGCACGTCGCCTTCGACAAGACCGGGACGCTCACCGACGGTGCCATCGGCGGACGGAACGCCGGCGCCGCCGAGGTCCGCGATCGGGTGCGGCTAGGGGCGCCACACGCGGTCCGCGAGCTGGCGCGGGCCGGCATCGAGTCCTCCCTGCTCACCGGCGACGAGCCCGCTGCCGCCCTGGCGGCCGCACGCACGGCCGGCATCCCGCCCGGGCGCGTGCACGATCGGATGACCTCCGAGGCGAAGTGCGCGGTCGTAGCGCGTCTCCGTGCGGCGTTTGGCCCGGTCGCGATGGTCGGCGACGGCGTGAACGACGCACCCGCCCTGGCCGCCGCCGACTTGGGGCTAGCGCTCGGCACCGGGACGGACGCGGCGCTCGAGACGGCGGACGTCGCGATCTCCGCGCCCGACCTCACGCTCGTGCCCGCGGCGCTCGCCGAAGCGCGCCGGGCGCTGCGCATCGTGCGGCAGAACCTCGGCTGGGCGATCGGCTACAACGCGGTGGCCATTCCGCTCGCCGCCGCCGGCATGCTCCACCCGATCGTGGCGGCCGCGGCGATGGCGCTGTCGTCGGTCAGCGTGCTTGGGAATTCGCTGCGCCTCCGCCGGGCCCGCTAGAGCGGGGCGGCCGGCCGGGCCCATGAGACACTCGAAGGCCGCCGTCGCGAGTGCGACGGCGGCCTTCGGAGCCTGCCAGACCGGCAACCCGTGCGGCTTATGGAGCCGTCAACGGCGGCTGCTGATCGATCATGATGTACGCGCCCGGATTCGCGAAGCGGGCGGTGCTGGGTTCCTTAGTCATCGGCTGACCGGCCCGCGGCAGGATGATGACGCTGAACGCCGTGTTCTTCACCAGCGATCCCGCGATCGGGTTGCTCGCCGACGTCCCCACGGTCCCGGCCGGGAAGTTCGAGCCGGTCGCCGTCGCGCTGGCGGTGAGCGACAGGGTGAGGGGCACCACCGTGCCGGCCCGAGCCACCACGGCTTGGAGCGAACCGACCGGCACCCTCACGTAGGCAGTCTTGGTCCCGAACGCCGTGGCCGCGAACGTCGGCGGCGTGGCCGGGCTGCCGGCCTGAGGAATCACGTACGTATCCACGGACGGCCCGAGCCCGGTCGTATCAACCCCCGTCCCGAGGTTGATCGTACGGACCCAGACCGAGTTGTCCGCCGGCAACGCCATCGCCGAGTCGTCCAGGACCATGGCGTGCAGCGTTTTGGCTCGCTGGCTCCCGTAGAGGATGAAGGTGTAGTTGTGGCCCTGGGCGAACGTGACGGTGGTGTCGAACATCTGCGTGCTCGCGGTCGCCAGGTCCGTGCTGTCCAGGAAGACGCGAAGGTCGTGCGCGCCGGTCTGCACGGGCAGGTACGGCGGCGAGAGGAATCCGTTAGTCACGCCGCTCGGATCGCCGCCGCTGCGGAAGACCGCCCGGACCGCATTGGGCGCGAACGTAACGATGTCCACGACCCGGAAATCCATGTAGGTGGTATCCACCACGGCATCGAAATAGCGCAGGCCCGCAAGGGGCGGCTGCGGCGACGTCGACGCGCCCGTACTCTTCTCGCAGCCCCACACTGCCGCTCCGAGCAACAAGGCCATCCAAACACGATTGACGGTCATTTCAGGCTCGCTGTCAAAGGGTGTCCACTCACTTGGAACCGTTGCTGCTGCTGCCGCCCTTAGTCGTCGAAGACGGCGCCCCGCCCAAGCCGTTCAGGCTATTGCTCATGATGAACGCAACAACGCCCGCGCCCGCTAGCGCCGACGCGACCGCCGTGCGGCCCACGCTGAACTGCCGCTTGCCCATCCGTTCCACGTAGGCCGGCCGGATTGTCACTGGTTCCCCCTCCCACGGTGTGGAGAGACCGTTCTCCCCGACTACCTGCATCACACGCACCACGAATGCCGTATCCGAACTGCTCTCAAGAACTCCCTCGATGCTGGCAACGCGGGGGCCGACCGTGCGCCCCATTTCGACCCGCCCGAGATCGTTCAGCTCGATCTCCATGCCGACCCCGGGCGCCGGCGCCGAATCCACCGGGACGTAGCTATAGCAGCCCGCCAGCGCCGCCGGCGCGAGGGCGAGAACCCCGCGCGCCAAGCGGCGCAGCATCACTCGGGCGCAACTCTTCGCGCCGGCGGCCATTGGATTCCCCATTCATCCTGCTAGAGACCGTAGGTCCCCTTCGTCTGCGCCTGCCGCGAAAAGTCGTAGAGCGGCAACTCGCGCGTCTGCAGCTCCTCGTACGGCGTCGGGTACTCCAGGACCGTGCCCATGGGCAGATCGCCCCAGCCGCGCCCGTCGATCCACCAGGCGCCCCAACTCGTGTACGCCTCCTGCAGCCGCTTCTCCCACTTCATCGCCTCCCAGACGTTGCCGCATGTCGCCGACGTGTACGCCGGAGCCGCCGGGACCCTCGGCACGCAGGCACTGCCTCCAGGTACCACCGTGCCGGAGTCACCAGTGACCGCCGGCAACCCGGCGGCCGTGCGCGTCGCATTGATCGCCTGGAGAGCCCCGGCCGCGTCGTGCTGGCTGCCACTGCGGAGCTTCCCCTCGGCGATCAGGCCGTTCATCTCACCCATGTCTATCACGACGACGGGCCCCGAGAGTCCGGCCCCGATCTCCCCCTGGAAGCGCCAGAAGTTGTACTGCGACGTCATCTGCGGGGAAACCGTAACGTCGAGGGCTTGCACATGGTTCTGGAAGAACGGAAAGCCATTGTTGAGGGGCGCCGCCGCAGAGTTCGCGTTCTGCGTCGGGCGATCCTTCCCGGCCGGGAACCGCTGGTCCGGCGTGACGACCAGGAACACACCATTGTTCACGGGGTCGGTCAAATACAGGGCGTAGTTGCCGCTGGTGTCGGCCATTCCGACCATCCACTGCCACATCGCCTCCCAGGTGGTCCCCTCGGCTATCTCGCTCGGGTCGTAGTTCCAAGCCGGAGACCCGCCCGTCATCTGGATGTTGAAATTGCTCTTGATGCCGGCCTGCGCGTCGGCGATGACCGCCGCCCAGTTCACCGCAGCCCGTTCGGCCGGTGTGCGCGCGACGCCCGCGCGGAGCCGCGCCTTCCAGGAGTGCGTCAGCTGAAGGAACGTGGTCTGGCTCCCATCCCACCCGTTGATCCAGGTGCTGGGCGCGGGCCACCCGTTGTTCCCGGTGGGGTTCTGCGCTCCATAGGCGAGCGCCGAGTCGAGATAGGCGAGCGCGACCATCATGAGCGAGTCCGCAGCGACGAACGGTGGCGCTGACCCGGAGAGGTTGTCGGTCGGGCTCACCACCGACCCGGAATCGTAGGCGAGGGCGATGTTGCCCAGCGCCACGCCCATTTCGAAGAACCCGAACGCCTTGTCGCGCGCAAATTGCGAGGCGTCAGACGGGATGAACGTGAACCCGGGTTGATCCATCTGATTCAGCGCGATTGCTACCGCCCGCGCCGCACCGTAGACGTAGAGGTACGGGTAGTACTTGTTGGTGGCCGACGGGTTGTTGATCGCGTTGTCAACGGGTACCCGCGGGATGCCGCAGTACTTGCCGGACTCGGCGTTGCCGAGGCCCGTCGCGTTCTCCATCCCCAGGCACTCCAGCTGCATCTCCATCGAGACGGCCGTGCCTTGGGTGTTGTTCCAGATGTTTCGGAACTGACCCGTGAGCAGGTTCTCCACGTCGGTCGCCGACTGGAGGGCGCGCCCCTGGTCGGGCGCCTCCAGATCCACCACCACCAGCTTCGATTCGGAGCAGGCGGCCAGCGCTACGAGGGCCAGCGTTCCCACAACCGCACTCGTGATTTTGCTCATCGAATACCTCCGAAGGGGCCGGCACCGGCCGCCGCGGAACCGCTACTCTGGTTCCGCGGCGGCCGATGGCCCAAGCTAGAAGCTCGTTGTGATGGCGAACGTAAACGTCCGCAGGTTCGGGAACCCGTAGTCGTCGACCGCGTTGATCGCGCCGGACCCGGTATCCGAGCCCACAAGGCCGGTCTCGGGATCGAACCCGTGGTAGCCCGTGATCGTGAACAGGTTGCGGCCGATCAGGCTCGCGGTCCAGTTGCCCCACCCGCCAAGCGACCCGATGTTGTACGACAGCGAGAGTTCGCGCAGCTTGGCGTAGCTCGCATCCTCGACGAAGTAGCTGTTCGGGGCCAGCTTGTTGTAGAACCCGCCCAGCCCGTTATTGTTGACCGGCGGCGCGCCACGGCCGTAGTAGCCGAGCGGCTTCGCGGACGCCACTGTCCGGTCCGACTGGTCGACGTCGTTCACCAGGAAGTCGTAGTACGACCACTGCCGCCCCTCGTTCCACACCTTGCGGCCGTACGAGCCCTGCAACAGCGCGAACAGGCCGAGGCGCTTCCACTGGAAGTTCGTCCCCACCGAGCCATTCCACTTCGGCAGGGCGGTACCGAGCGGCTGATCTATTCCTGCGCACGAGGCGCTGGGAGCCGCCACGCAGGCCGGGTCCCGTGCCGTGATCAGCATGCCCCAGTTCAACGCGACTCCCCACGGGGCCTGGGACCCGGGCAGCCGGGCCTGCCAGGCGTTCTTGGTGATGCCCTCGCTGGGGCTCAACCCGCCCGTCCAGACCAGGAAGCCCTGATCGTTGCGCTGGTAGGCCATGCCCGCGCCGCCGCACTGCGACTGGTAGGCCGTCGGCAGCTCGGAGCAGGTCCGCAGGAAGTAGGCGCCGTAGAAGGTGGCGTACGGCTCGTTCACATGCGCCGTGAACAGGTAGTCCCCGCTTTCCGCGTAGTCGTACCCGTACGGGAACGGCGGGACGTTGAGCTGCGTGATCCGCGTCTTCGTCGCGTCGTAGCTGAACCGCCAGGACCAGGACAGGTCGTGGCGCGTGACGAGCGGGAGGTTCAACGACAGCTCCCACGTCTTGTTCTGCAGCGTTCCGGCGTTCTCCCATTTCGAGGTGAAACCGTTCCACGCGGGAACGGGGACGGGGAGGATCTGGTTCGCAGTCGTGGACTGCGCGTTCGTGATCGTGATCCCGATCTTATGCAGGATCTCGATGTCGGCGCCCAGCTCCGTTTCGGTCGTGACCTCGGGCTCCAGGAGGGCATTGCCCGACTGTGCCAGGCTGATGCCTCCGGCGCCCACGCTGAACGTCTGATATTGCGCGTAGAAGTTCGGCCGGCCACCGGCGCTGCCGCGCGACGCCCGCAGCTTCAACTCGTTCATGAAGTTCTTGAGCGGCCAGAAGTCCTCCTGCGCGACGCGCCACGCGAGCGAGCCGCGGCCGAAGGTCTTCCACCGCCGATCGGCGCCGAACAGCGAGCTGCCGTCGCGGCGGATCAACGCTTCGGCGATGTACCGGTCCTTGTAAGTGAGCCCCACGCCGGCCGAGTAGCCGATCTCGCGAACGGACGTCGTGCCGGAGCCGACAGAGAAGTTGTCGGTCGCGTTACCGAGAGTCGGCACGCCCACCGCGGCCAAAGTGTAGCCAATGGCGTCGTTGTTGTCGTTGTCCTGCTGCACATAGCTGTACCGCAGGTTCAACCGGGTTGCCAGGTCCCGGCCGAAGTCGTGCCGGAGCGTCGCGTTCAGGCCCGAGTTGAACGACCGCGCCTCGCTCCGGTAGTCCTGGATGTAGCCGCCCTCGCCCGGGGCAGCGTAAATGTTCCAGTAATTCTGGCTGGTTTGCCTGAAATCCTTGTCGGTGAAGTAGGCGTCCCGCAGATCGTACAGGTCATAGCTGAGGTTGCCCTCGACGTCAAACCAGCTCGCCGGCGTAAACCGAAGGTCCATCCCGCCGATGAAGCGGTCCGCGTATTCCTTGGACCGCCAGTCCTGGAGGTACTCCAGCGGGTTCATGTTCTGCTCGCCGGAGTTCTGGAGGTTCGTCCGGACGTACAGCCGGCCCAGCGTGTCCGTCTGCAGGATGTTCACGTTGGCGGGAACGCGGGTCAGATCGAAGAACGCAGTGCCGTTCGAGATGCCCGGGCCGTCGGAGCGGCCCTGGCTGAAGAAGGTCCGGATGCCGATCGACCACATGTTGCCGATCCGCTGATCGACGTTGAGCCGCGCCGTCCAACGGTCGTAGCCGCTCAAGTACCGGATCGCACCACCCTCCTGCGCGAAGGACCCGCTGGCATAGAACTGCGTCTGCCCGAACCGGCCCGTCGCATCCAGGTTGGTGGTCGTCGTGAGCTGAGGCTTCACGACGTCGTTGACGGCATTGTAGGTGGATCCCGGCCACGGATTCGCCTGGAACGTGTTCCGCTGCGGCTCCGTGGTCAGCGAGAGCCGCGGGTCCAACGGGAACGGCGGCGGCGACAGGGCCCAGAGCCCGGGGAAGTTGTTGATGGCCGCCTGCTCCGCCTGGTAGTTGATCGTCTGGGCGCACATGGGCTGGCCGGTCACGGAAACGCAGTACCGCGAGTTCGTGGGATCGGTCAACATCGCGGTGTTCTTCGCCAGGACCCACGCTCTTCTCGATGTCGCTACTGCCGACCTCGGTATGGAAGTTCCAGGTCAGACCCTCGCGACCCAGCGTGCCGCTCTTGGTGGTGATCTGAATGGCGCCGGAGCCGGCCCGCGCCCCGTACAGTGAAGAAGCCGCCGCGCCCTTCACCACCTCGACGCTCGCGATGTCCTCGGGGTTCAGGGTCTGCAGCGCCCCGCTGCCGAGGATCACGCCGTCAACGATGTACAGGGGCTCCTGCGAGCGATCCTGGCCGTTGATCGACGTCACGCCGCGCAGCAGGATCGTCGGGGAATCCCCCGGCCGCCCTGAGTAGCTGACGATGTTGGCCCCCGGAACCTGGCCCGCCAGCATGGAAAGCGGATCGAGCGCCGGCACCGGGAGGTCCGCCACGTCCACGCGCGTGATGTCGAACGGGGTCTCGGCCTTCGACTGCCCCGCCATCTCGCCCGTGACCACGATCTCTTCCAGCCGGTTCACGTCGGCAGCGAGCTTGAAGTCGAACACCTGCTCGCCGGCGGTCAGCGTCAGCGTCTGTTCGCCGGGCCGGAACCCGATCATCCGGGAGCGCAGGTGGACCGTCTGACCGTGCACCCGTGCGGGCGGAATCGTGAAGAGGTACTTCCCGGTGTTGTCCGTCGCGGTCTGCATGGCGAGCTCGACGATGAAGACGCTCGCCCCTTCGACCGGAGCGCCATCCACGGACGTCACCGTACCTCGGAGGACCGCGCGCTGCGCCTGCGCCGCGCCGACCGTCCCGAACAACAGCGCAGCCAGCGCTCCGGCGACGCGCAGTGTGCTCAACATTGTACGGTTCATCTGCTGACCTCCTGCGTTGATGAGATTCGCCAGACCATACCGTCCATGCATCGACCTACGGCGACTACACGACCTTGCCCGCCGGGCGCGCAAACAAAGGCTCGGGCCAGCTATTCTCGCCCATCCTCTACACTTACTACATCATGCGTGCGCGCTGTGAAACGACTGGCCACTCTGCACAGAACAGGCGTACCCACTCGGTCGCAGCCCGAGGTGCCCTAGTCATATTGCAACCCGTTTCGGAAGTGCGCAATACCCCCCCCAAGGGGAGCCCCCGTGGGTCAGGTCACGCCCACGATGACGCGAGACAGGTGGCAAGCCGCCGTGCGGAGATGAGGGGAATGCGCCAGGAGGGGTAGCCGCGCCATCCTCCGCGATCGCAGGACCTCACTGAATCTGCAGCGTATAGGTCCCCACCTGGCCCGCGGTGGTACCCCCCACCCACAGCCGGTACGCGCCCTGGCTGCCGACGGTGGTGCTGAGCAGCGCCGTCGTGCCAAGGCTATCAGCGGTCGAGGGCTCGGTTCCGTCGGGACCGGCCAAAGTCATCCCCGGCGCCAGCGACGTAGAGTACTCCGAGAAATTGACCTCCTGCCCCGACTGCAGCAGCAGCACGTACTGATGAGTGAGGAAGTTGGTGCCGCCGGGACCCTGGGTGCAGTCGGCGTGGCTGATCGTCTGCTTCGTCGTGATGCCGGGGGTCACCCATATCGCGCTGCAACCGGTGACAGCCGACGTGTCCGGCACGGCCAGCAGGCTGTAATTGGCCGTCTGCCCCGTATTGAACGGTACGACCGAGACCAGGTAGCCGCCTGCGCCGAGCATCATCCGCACGGTCGTCGTGGTGTCCAACGTGTCGGTCAGCACGGAGTTTATCCGGATCACGCCACTCGCGTCCGTGAGCTGCACGAACGTCTGGACGCCGGGCGATGTCAGCGTCACGCGGAGGTTCGCCTGAGCGCCCAGCGTGAATCTGTAGAATGCGATGCACGTCGTGGACGTGAGGGAGTCGCTGGCCGCGACGCCGATCGTCAGGTCGTGGTACGCACTCTGCTGCAACACGCACGGGGACGCGGTCACATCGATGCACGCAGCCGCAGTGAGCGACGATGCCGCCGCTACGGCGGCTGCCACGAACGCGAGGGAGCGGTGCAGGGAAGCCTCCTATGGGCGATGCTGCCGTTCGGTCGGTAACCTTGGACAACCTAACCGATTGGGCAGCCGAGGCCAAACCCCCGACCGAGCGCATCCGCGGCCGATGTGCAGCTCAACGGTCCATCCGCGTCCAGAGCGCGATGACGCCGCAGCTGAGGCCGATTTTCTGGAATTCGATCGGGGCGCTGAAGATGTCTCCGTACACCTCGATGCCGCGAATCCCCTGGATCGGGAAGTCCGGCCCCAAGGCGTGCGAGGCGGGATACCCGTCGAGGAAATACTCCGGCGAGCAGGGCGGGGTCGAGCGCAGCATGAGGACCCTGCAGGTTCTGAAGTCACAAAACGTGTACACACCAGGCACGGTACGCAGCAGCTCTGCGAGCGTGCGCGGTTGCTGTTCCTTGATCTGCTCCTCGCTGATGAAATAGCCTTCCCCTCTCTGCCGCCGCAGCTCGAACCCCTCCGGCGAACGCCAATCGGCCAACGGACGAGTGGTGGTGGCCGTCAACTCCGGCAGGACGACTGGCACTTCGTCCATGTCGAAGGTCTTGGATACGACGGTGCTCTCGGCCAGGCTGACCGCCCACGAGCCGACGCGGTACCCAATGGCGCGGATCTGCAGGAGCCCCGGCCCCGGCGCCAGCCCCTTCAGCTCGAACCGGCCGTCCGAATCGACCGCGACCGATTTGCCGGTCCACTCGAGGCGGGCTACGGCCCCTGGCACGGGGGCCTGCGTCTCCCGATTTCGGACCACGCCGACAATGGAAGCGGAGGCGGTGGGGCGCTGCGCGGCCGCGCGGCTCGGGGGCAGACAGGCCACAGCGACAAGCGCCGCGACAGCCGCCTGCCGTGCGCGTCCCGGCAACCTCAAGGGCGCGCGCGAATCGGCGAAATCCCTGAGCGGGATTCCCGATTGCATCTGACTCGGACTCATGCGGATGGGCTGTGGCACCCTGTGGCCTCGCGAGCCTGGGCGACACCGCTCAAACTACGCGACCCGAGACAGCCGGGGAAGCCTCCCCCCCCCCGGCCGACTGCGCCGGGCGGGTGGTGACCCGCAAGTCCTGGTCGGTCGCTAGCTGGAAGAGGGTCTTTCGGGCGATGCCTCGGCGGTAAACCGCTGCCCAAGGGCCGCGAGGCTGGAGCCGAAGTCGGCCACGCTGAGCTTGCTGCGCTCCAGGTCGGCGGCCTTCGCCTTCAGCTCGTCCACACGGGCGCGTGTTTCGGCCACGAGGCCGTCCACCCGCCGCGTCAGCTCGGCCATCACCTGATCCAGAAGCTGCGTCACCCGGTCGGCGTGGGCCTGCTGCCGGCGGGAGAGGTCGTCGAGCTGCGCCGTGACCCGCTGCGCCAACTCGTCCATGCGCTGGCCGATGCGGCGCTCCAGGTCCGTCGCCTGCTCCTGCGCCGTCCGGCGGTCCGCCGCCACGTCGCGCTCGATACGGGCCAACTCCGCGCCGAAGAGAATCTGGCGGATGGTGTCCAGGTCGCCCGGTCCCGATGGTTGCGTCACGACGGATGCTCCGAGAAGAGTGCCCTATGGTACGGCGAACGCGGCCGGGAGTCTAGAGCCCGGGAGCCCCGGCGGCACCGGCATTCCCTCGCAACTCCCGGCGCTCAAAGCGCAACGGCGATTCGCACCATCTCCTGCTGCGGCCCCTCCGGCGTCACCTCCGGGCCGTCGTCCCGCAGGTAGACGTTGATCTCGCTGCGCACCCCGAAGCGGCCCGGCAGGTAGATGCCCGGCTCGACGGAGAAGCCGACGCCCGCCAGCAGCTTGCGGTCGTCGTGCGTCTCGTAGTTGTCGAGGTGCGGTCCGGAGCCGTGCAGCTCCCGATCGATCGAGTGCCCGGTGCGGTGGACGAAGTAGTCGCCGAAGCCGGCCGTGGTGATCACCTTGCGCGCCGCGTCGTCCAGCTCCGCCCCCGTGACCGACCATCCCTCGCGCCAGCGGTCGGCCAGCACCGCCACCGTGTGGTCGCGGGCGTCGCGCACCACGTCGAAGACGTGCGCCACCTCGGTGGGCGGCGCCCCGCCGACGAACGCCATCCAGGTCTGGTCGGCGTAGACCGTGTCGATCTCGGTCCCGGCCCACAGGTCCAGCAGCAGCACCTGGCCCGTCGCGATGAGCGTGTCGGCCTGGCCCATCGGGTCATGGTGCGGGTTCGCGGCGTGCGCGCCCGACCCCACGATCGGGGGCTCGTTGGTCCGGAGCCCCGCCCGCTCGAACGCCTCCATCACCCAGCGCTGGAGCCCCTGCTCCGTCGGACGCTGGCCTTCCGCGAACCAGGTCCGGACCCGCTCGAAGGCGGCGAGCGCGATCTCCTTCACGAGGCGCGCCGCGCGGCGGTGGTTGTCGAGCTCCTGCGGCGTCCAGCGCGCCGCCAGGGCCGTCACCAGCTCGGAGGACGAGACGACCGTGGCGCCCGCCGCGCGCACCAGCTCGACGACGCCCGCGGGCACGCGGTCCAGGTACGGGACCGCGTCCATGGCGGAGTACTCCATGGCCAGGCGTTTGCCCGAGACCAGCCGGCTCAGCTGCTCCTCGAGCTGCCGCCACGCGGCGTAGGTCCGCACCTCGCCCGGGAGGCCGGCGACCCGGTGCTGCTCGATGGCATGGGCGACCGCAATGGGGCGCCCGGACGCGGGGAGGAGGACGAACAGCCGCCGCGTGGCGAGGCCGCCGACGCCGAGCACACGCGTCGCCACCGGGTTCATCCCGTGGAAGTCGAAGAGCAGCCAGCCGTCGAGCTTCAGATCGGCCAGCATCTTCCGGACCTTGGCCAGCACGTCCGGGGTCAGGCTTTCGGCGACGCTCACGATGTGCTCCCGGGTTGAACTGTCGAACGCCATTCACACTGCGGTTCTCCGCGCGAGCGGCAGGACGGATGCAGCACGCCGCCGTCGAAGTCGACCAGCTCCCGCAGCAGCTCCGCGAACGCGGCGGCGTAGAAGCCGCAGGCCGCGCCGTCCGGCGTGGCGCGGACCGAGGGCGGGCTCGCGATCACGAACGCCGCGCCGCGGCCCACCCGCGAGAGTCTCGCTGCGAAGACGTCCGCCGCGCAACGGCGCGCGGCCCGGTACCCCACCAGCCGCCGCAGGAACCGCGGCAGCCGCCGCGCGGCCCACCGCGTCGGAGCGGCGAGGCGCGACATCGCGCGCCGCGCCGCGCGCCGCCCCCCGTCCGCGAACACGAGCGCGGCGTCGGTGCGCCGGCCGACCAGCCGGAGGATCTGCTCCAGCTCGTCGATTGCGACCGACTGGTCGCGCAGTGCCACCAGCTCGTAGCGCGCGATCTGCGCGGCCACGGTGTCCGACAGGCCGAGCCGCTTCTTCAGAAGCTCGTCCACGTACTCGGCGGCCTCTTCGTCGCGGGGGGAGTCGAGGTGCCGCATCGCCTGGAGCACGGCGAGCGGCAGAATGCTGTGGGCCTGCGTCGGGGTTCTTTCGTTCACAGCGTGCGGCCGAAGATAGCGCAGGGGCCCTTGACTCGCGACTCGCGACTGAAGAGTCTCGACGCCCATGAGTTGGCTCTCGCCCCGCGGCACGTTCGCCGCCCTGCTGGTGGGCGGCGCCGTGGCGGCCGGCTCCGGGTGGGCCGGGCTGGTCCTGCTTTTCGCGTTCTTCCTTTCCTCCACCTGGCTCACGCCCGGCGGAGGGCGCCGCTCCGCGACTCAGGTCGCCGCCAACGGGGGCGTGGCGGCCGCCGCCGCGCTGCTCTCGCGGCTGAACCCGATCGGGACGGCGGCGTTCGCCGGCGCACTCGCCGCAGCCGCGGCGGACACCTGGTCCACCGAGATCGGCGGCCGCAGCCGCTCGGCGCCGCGGCTCGTCACGACGCGAGTCGCCGTCCCGCGCGGTACGTCCGGCGCGGTGACGTGGCTCGGGACGGCCGGAGGCGCCGCCGGCGCCGCCTTCATCGCGGCCGTGGCGGCGCTCCTGGGCCTCGTCGACCCGCGGGCGGCGGCGTTCGTCGCCGCCGGCGGCCTCGCCGGCGGCTTTGCCGACTCACTGCTCGGCGCGACGCTGCAGGCGCGCTATCGCTGTCCGGCGTGCGGCGCCGTGGGCGAGGCGCGGCGTCACGGCTGCGGCGCGACGGCCGTGCTGGTTTCGGGGCTGGCGTGGATGACCAACGACACCGTCAACCTGGCGGCCACGCTGGTCGGCGCCGCCGTCGCGGCCCTCCCTGCCCTGCTCGGGGTACCAATCGTACCTTCGTAGGCTCCACACACACGCAGGGGAGCGGATACGAGCGACTCGCCCCGCGCCGCGGCAGATCGCCGCGACGTCCTCGTGATCGGCGGCGGGCCGGCCGGCGCGTCCACGGCCGCGTGGGCCGCGCGCTCCGGCCTGGACGTCCTGCTGGTGGAGCGCACGCGGTTCCCGCGGGAGAAGGCCTGCGCGGAGTACCTCAGTCCCGAGGCCGCGCGCGACCTCGACGCGCTCGGCGTCCTCGGAGCGGTCGAGGCCGAGGCCGAGCGGCTCACCGGGATGCGGATCGTCGCGGACGACGGCTCCGACGTGCTCGGCCGCTTTCGCGCGTCGGACGGCTTCGCCCCGTACCGGCCGTACGGCCTCGCGCTGCCGCGCTCGCGGCTCGACAGCATCGTTCTGGCGGGCGCCGCCAGAGCGGGCGCGGAGGTGCGCCAGGGCGTCGCGCTCGAGCAGCTGGTAGTGGAAGACGGCGTCGTGACCGGAGCGGTGCTGCGCGAGGGCGACGGCCGCTGGGTGCAGCGCTGCCGTGCCCTCGTCGGCGCCGACGGCGTGCACTCGCTCGTCGCGCGCCGTCTCGGGCTCTCCCGCCACGGCGCGCCGCGGCGCCTGGCCCTGGTGGCACATCTGGCCGGGGCGAGGGAGATGCGCGACTACGGCGAGATGTTCGTCCGGCGCGGCCGGTACGTGGGACTCGCTTCCGTGGGCCGCGGCCTGACCAACGTGGCGGCGGTCGTTCCGGCCGCGGATGCCCGCGCGATCGCGCGCGATCCGGCCGGCTTCCTCTTTGCCGAGCTGCGGGGCTACCCGGAGCTGCGCCGGCGCCTGGAGGGAGCGCGCATCGCGCGCGAAGTCCTGGTGGCCGGCCCGTTCGCCCGCACCACGCGGCGGTCGGTGGCGGACGGCGCCCTGCTCGTCGGGGACGCGGCGGACTTCTTCGATCCGTTCACCGGCGAAGGGATCTTCGCGGCCCTGCGGGGCGGGCGTCTGGCGGCGGAAGCTCTGGCGCGGGCCCTCGCCTCGGGCGAGGCCACGCGCGCGGCGCTCCGGCCGTACCGGAGGGCGCGGCGCCGGGCGTTCCTGGGGAAATGGGTCTTCGAGCGCCTGGTCGGGCTCGCGGCCACGCGGCCTGCGCCGATGCGCCGGTTCGTGCACCGGACGGCGAAGCGGCCGCGCTACGCCGACCTCTGGGTGGGAGCCGCCGGCGACTACGTGCCGTTCCGCGCCCTCTGCGCGCCGCGCGCGCTCGCCGCCCTTATCCTATAGTTCAGCTCCAGCCCCACTCCAAACCGACAGGACGAGGTTCATGCCGCTCGATGCCGCCCGGTTCCGCCAGACGATGGGCCAGCTCGCCGCCGGTGTCTCGGTCATCACGGTGCGCTCGCCGGACGGCGGCCTCGGGATGACCGCCAGCTCGGTCACCTCGCTGTCCCTCGACCCCCCGCTCCTGCTGGTGTGCGTGGGACACGAGGCGGCGATCCGCGAGACGCTGCTCCGCTCGGAACGCTTCGGCGTCAACGTCCTGGCGTCGGACCAGGAGGTGCAGGCGCGGCGGTTCGCGGACCGGGATCTCCAGCGGCTGGCGGCGGCGGAGCTGGAGCTGTCGCCGGGAGGCCTGCCGATCCTCGCCGGCGCGCTCGCCCGGATCGAGTGCCGGAGCCACGGCCACTTCCCGGCCGGGGACCACGTCATCGTCACCGGCCTGCTCGAGTGGTCCGAGGTCCGGGAGGGGCGGCCGCTCTGCTATTTCCGCGGCGGCTACGTGGGGCTCGAGGGCTGAGGGCCGTGTTCGGGCGATGGGCGAGCACTCGCCGGGAGCTGTTCGACGACCCGGCGGCCGACGCGGCGACCGTGGTCGCCTCGCTGCGGGACATCGCCCGAGCGAACCGGTTCTTCGGCGGCGCGGCCGCCGCGGTGGACCGGCTCGACGAGTTCTTCCGCGCCGCCCCCCGGGGCGCCGCGCTCACCCTCCTGGACGTCGGCACCGGGGAGGGAGACATCCCGCGCGCCGCGCGCCGCCGCGCCGCCGTGCGCGGCCTCGAGCTGCGCGTCGTCGGCCTCGAGCGCCATCCCGCCGCCGCACGGCTCGCCGCGCGCGGCGGAGCGATCATGCCCGTCGTCGCGGACGCGCACGCGCTCCCGTTCCGCGCCGCCTCGGTGGATCTCGTGCTCTGCTCGCAGCTCCTGCACCACTTCCGCGGGAGCGCGCTCGCCTCCGCGATCGCCGAGCTTCGGCGGGTAGCCCGGCTGGGCGGCGTCATCGCCGACCTGCTGCCCAGCCCCGTGGCCGCCCTCGGCTTCTGGCTGGCCGGTCTTCCGCTGCGCTTCCATCCGGTCACGCGCCACGACGGCTTCGTCTCCGTGCTGCGGGGGTTCACGCCCGCGGCGCTCCGCCGTGCGTGCCGGGAGGCGGGCATGGAACCCGACGTGCGCACGCACCCGTTCGTCCGCGTCACCGCCGCCTGGGCGGCGCGGCCCGAGGCGCGCGCGTGATCCAGGTGGACCGGAGACTCGTGCGCGCCGAAATGGATCGCGTCTTCGCCTGCGCCAGCGACGTCGAGCGATGGCCCGAGTGGCTGCCGCACTACCGGTGGGTGCGTTTCCTCGAGCGGGGCGCGAACGGCCCGGGCGGCGGCATCGTGGAGATGGCGGCCTGGCGGCCGTTCGGTCCGCTGCGCTGGCCGACCTGGTGGGTCTCCGAGATGCGCCTCGACCGCGCGGCGCCGGCCGTGCGCTACCGCCACATCCGGGGTATCACGTGCGGGATGGACGTGGAGTGGGCGTTCGCCCCCGCGGGTCGCGACGTGGCCGTGACGGTGACGCATCGCTGGGACGGCCCCCCATGGCCGCTGGTGGGCGCGAGCGCCGCCTCCCTCGTCATCGGTCCGGTGTTCATTCACCACATCGCGCAGCGGACGCTGTTGGGGCTTGCGCGCGTCGCCGAGCGGTCGGCGGAGGCCTGAATGGGAGCGGAACGGCGGGTCGTGGTCACGGGGATCGGCTGCGTCACGCCGATCGGCACCGGCGTCGACGAGCTGTGGGAAGGGCTCCAGGCGCGCCGGTCGGCCGTCCGGCCCATCACGCGGTTCGACCCGTCCCCGTTCCGCAGCCGGATTGCGGCGGAGATCCCGGATTTCCGCCCGCAGGACTTCCTCGACGATCGCCGCGCCAGGCGCTACGACCGCTACTCCCAGTTGTCGGTGGTCGCCGCCGGCCTCGCCCTCGCGGACGCGGAGCTCGTGCTGGAGCGGGAGGACCGCGATCGCGTGGGCGCCGTGATGGGTTCCGCGCTGGGGGGCGTCGCGCACGCGGAGCAGCAGGCCAGGGTGTACGCGGCCGAGGGGCTGAAGGGCGTGGACCCGGCGCTGGCCCTTTCGGTCTTCGGCGGCGCGTCGAGCTGCAACATCGCGATCGAGTTCGGGGTGACCGGCGTCAACTCCACCAACGCGATGAGCTGCGCCTCGGGCACGATTGCGGTCGGGGACGCCTTTCACGCGATCCGCGACGGGCGCGCCGACGTGATGCTGGCCGGGGGAGCGGAGGCGCCGCTGGCGCCGCTCTGCTACGGCGCCTTCGCGGTCATCCGGGCGATGTCCACGCGCAACGACGAGCCGGCGGAGGCGTCACGGCCCTTCGACGCCGGGCGCGACGGGTTCGTGATGGGCGAGGGCGCCGCCGTGCTTGCGCTGGAGGAACGCGGCCGCGCGCTGGCGCGGGGAGCGCCCGTGCTCGCGGAGCTGCTCGGCGCGGCGTCCACCAACGACGCCTATCACATGACGGCGCCGCGCCCCGACGGCAGCCAGGCGGCCCGCTGCCTCACGCTCGCGCTCGCCGACGCGCACGTGGCGCCGGACGAGGTGGACTACGTGAACGCGCACGGCTCTTCCACGCCGCTGAACGACAAGACCGAGACGCTCGCCTTCAAGCGCGCGTTCGGTTCGCACGCCGCGAAGCTGGCGGTGAGCGGCACCAAGGGCTACTACGGCCACCCGCTCGGCGCGTCGGGCGCGATCGAGGCGGCGGTCACGGCGCTCGCCCTCGCGCGCCGGTGGCTTCCGCCGACGCTGAACCTCCGCGCCCGCGACCCCGAGTGCGACCTCGGCTACCTCGCGGAGCCCGTCGCGGCGCACGGCGCGCAGATCGCGGTCTCCAACTCGTTCGGATTCGGCGGCATCAACGCCGCGATCGTCATGCGGCGCGACGCCTAGCCGCTTGCGTGAGCCGGAGCGCGCCGGGCATATTGGCGCCGCTTCACACTCTGTCATCCACTTCGACGCGAGGGACGTAATGCGCCAGACCGTGCGGCCGCTCGTCGCGGAATTCATCGGTGTCTTCATCCTGGTGTTCATCGGCGGCGGCGCCATGATCATGAACGGCTACCAGGAGGGCGCGCTCTCGCTGGGCGGGATCGCCGCGGCATGCGGCCTGGCGTATGCGATCGCGGTGACGGTCACGATGAACATCTCCGGCGGGCACATCAACCCGGCGATCACCGATCGGCCTCTGGACCGTCGGCCGGATCGAGAGCAGGAAGGCCGTGCTCTACGTCGTCGCCCAGCTGCTCGGCGCCGTGCTCGCGGCGGTGGTCCTGCGCTGGCTGATGCCCGTCACGGCGGGCCACATCAAGCAGTACGGCGCGCTCACCATCGCCAGCGACATCACCACGGCGGGCGCCATCCTCATCGAGGCGGTCCTCACCTTCTTCCTCGCCTTGGCGATGATGGGGACGGTGGTGGACCCTGCTGCGCCCAAGGTCGGCGGCTTCGGCGTCGGCCTGACGCTGTGGATGTGCGTCCTCGCGGGCGGCCCGCTCACCGGCGCGGCCCTGAACCCCGCGCGCGCCTTCGGCCCCGCGGTGGTCGCGAACTTCTGGGTCGGCCAGCTGGTCTACTGGGTCGGCCCGATCCTCGGCGCGGTCGTGGCGATGCAGGTGTACGAGAGAGTGCTGCTGAAGAAAGACTGAAAGCTGGGGGTTAGGGGTTAGGGACTAGGGGTTAGACAAGCAGAGGCGCCGCGGGTCCCGCGGCGCCTTTCGCTTTCCCTGACCCCTAGCCCCTAACCCCTAACCCCTCGTCTCACCGCCTCGATCTCAGATAGAGCCACACGGCATACGCCACGTAGATCACGCCGGCCGCCACGTACGCCGCGACCATGAAGCCGCCGTTAGCGGGAGGCGTCGGCACGGTCGGCCTCGCTCTGGGCCCGCGCGTCCACGAGCCGCGCCCAGGCGTAGCGGCGCGCGAGCAGCGCGAGGTAGAAAATGGTGAAGACGGTGAACGAGCTGAGCAGCGTCAGGAGCATCGAGCCCGGCAGCTCCGGCTTCCCCGGCCGCAGCACCACCGGCATCGGATGCAGGGTGCGGAACAGGTACACGCTCACGTGGATGAACGGCACGAGCAGGGCGCCGAGGATCCCGAGCACCGCCGAATAGCGCCCCCGCCGGCCGGGCTCGTCCACGGCCGACCGCAGCACCAGGTACGCCAGGTAGATGAAGTAGAGGAAAAGGGTCGAGGTGAGGCGCGCGTCCCAGGTCCACCAGGCGCCCCAGATCGTCTTGCCCCAGATCGGCCCGGTCACCAGCACCACCGTGGTGAAGACGGTGCCGACCTCCGCCGAGGACGCGGCGAGCAGGTCGAGGCGCGGGTCCTTCACGAACAGGTAGATCGCGCTGCAGATCCCGACCACCCCGAACGCGAGGAACGCGACCCACGCGCTCGGAGCGTGGATGTAGAAGATCTTCTGGGCCAGCCCCTGCGTGGCCTCTTCGGGCGTGAAGGCGAGGGCGCGCACGTAGATCGCCGCCACCAGCAGCAGCCCGATGGCCATCCAGACGCCGCTCCGCTTCAGCGCGCGCTCAGCCGTTGGGATCGTGGTCAATCCTCGAGCGTGAACTCGAACACCAGCGTACACAACACGACGAAAGTGATGTCGTAGGCGGCGAGCAATTTAAGCCAGGCCGCCCACTCGGCGAAAGGACGGTGCGCGAACAACTTGGTGGTCATCTCGGCCGCGGCGCTCACCGGCGTCACCAGGAACGGCAGCACCAGCACCAGGAGCATCATCTCGCCGAACTTCGTGTTCACCGCCATCGAGCTCATCAGCGTGCCGACGGCCACGAAGCCG
This sequence comes from uncultured Gemmatimonadales bacterium, assembly GCA_963835535.1. GTDB lineage: Bacteria > Gemmatimonadota > Gemmatimonadetes > Gemmatimonadales > JACORV01 > Fen-1245. Next base: position 46,022 of record CAWIFL010000005.1, on the reverse strand, counting down.
ATGGTCGCGAGCGCGATCACCAGGACCAGCGGCCCGAGCACGTCGAGCAGCGGCACGTTGAAGAACAGCGCGAACAGCGGCAGCGCGATCGCCTCGACCGCGCCGACGAATACCAGGTTCGCGGCCGTCTTGCCCAGGTAGAGCGCCGTCCGGCTGGCGGGCGACAGCAGCAGGCCGTCGATCGCGCGGTTCTCCTTCTCCAGGGTGAACGCGCGGTTCAGGCCGAGCACGCCGGCGAACGAGAAGGTGATCCACAGGACGCTCGGCGCGAGGTCCACCGACGAGACCGCCGTCGGATCGCGCGCGAAGTTGAAGATCGCGAGCACCAGCGCGGTGAAGACCAGGGCCGAGAGGAAGGACGTCCGGCTGCGGAACTCCAGCAGGAGGTCCTTGGCCGCGATGGCCCACGCCTGCGCGAGCACGCTACGCACCGGCCGTCGCCTCCGCGTAGCGGGCGCGGTACGCGGCCAGATCGCCGTCGCGCGGCCCCAGCGACGCGAAAGCGCCCGCGACCTGGATGGCGACGTGCGTCGCCAGCTCCAGCCCCTCGTCGATGTTGTGCGTGACCAGGACCATCGTGCGGCGCTCCGCCCTGAGCCGCCCCAGCAGGTCGCGCAGCGTGGCCGCGGCGCGCTGGTCGAGCCCGCTGAACGGCTCGTCGAGGAGCATCACCTCGGGGTCGTGCAGCAGCGCGCGGGCGATGGCCAGGCGCTGCACCATCCCGCGGCTGAAGGTCCCCGCGGCGTCCGACGCGCGTGCCTCCAGGCCGACGCCCGCCAGGGCGCGCGCCGCGGCCGCGCGGGGCTCCGCCAGGCCGTAGAGCCGTGCGTAGAACGCGAGGTTCTCGGCGGCCGTCAGTCCGTCGTAGAGCAGCGAGTGATGGGAGATGAGGCCGACGCGGCGGCGGTGGGCGGCGGTGGACCGGACCAGCTGCTCGCCGCCGAACTGCACCGTGCCGGCATCGGGCTTGAGGAGCCCCGCCAGAACCCGGAGCAGCGTCGTCTTCCCGGCGCCGTTCGGGCCGAACACCGCGAGCGATTCGCCGGCGCCGAGAGTGAATTCCACGCCCCGCAGCGCACGCACGTGGCCGAACCGCTTGGTGAGTCCGGCGACCTGGAGCGCGGGCGCCTGGGCGCTGACGATCAGCACCTCCCTGGAACGGGCTGCATCGGGTGGACGACGGACCGCAATATAGTCGAGCGCGGCCGCACCGCAGCGGAGCGCGTCAGGCGGCGGGCGGCTCGAACTCGAAGCGGTCGTCCAGGCGGGTCAGCACCAGCAGGAAGCGCAGCTCCTCCGACGCGCCGCGCAGGCACACGGTGCGTCGCAGCTCCGCAGCGCGCCGCTGCACCATGATCAGCGCGCCGAGCCCCGCGCTGTCCACCCGCTTCGTGCCGGAGAGATCCACGACGAGACGCCCGCCCGGCGCATCGCCCAGCGTGGTCTCCACTGCGGCCAACGCCGCGCGACGGAACGCCGTCCGGCTGTCCCGGTCCAACGCCTCCGGTGCCCGCACCACGAGGTCGTCCACGCCCCCACGACACTGAACGAAGAGTGCCGCCACCGCAAGCCAAGCGTAACCCAATTGGCGACAGCTGCTTACGTTGATCGGTGTGACGCGGGCTACGCTGCGGTAACGTGGCGCTTCGCCACACTGCGGGAAGATGCCATGCAGCCACCGCCCGCTCGGCCGGAAAAACGAAGGGGCCCGGGTTGTCCCGGGCCCCCCGTCCTTCGACCGGTTGCAGCGGTTCAGATCTTGACGACGTTCGCCGCCTGCAGCCCCTTCGGGCCCTCGCGGACCTCGAACTCCACCTTGTCGTTCTCCTTGAGGGACTTGAAGCCCTCGGCCTGAATCGCCGAATAGTGGACGAAGACATCCGGGCCACCTTCGCGCTCGATGAACCCGAACCCCTTCGCATCGTTGAACCACTTGACCCGGCCGGTGATGCGAGACATACGTAACGCTCCTCTGACAGGTGGCACAAATCACGAATCTCGTGCCGCCCGCGAGGGCAGATCGCAGAGATCCGTAAATGAGCGCCATACCATAAGCCTCATCCTTCTGTAAGCGCAAGAGTATTTGGCACTTCGGCACTGCCACCGACGCGCGAGGTACGTCCGCATGTCCGACACAATCGTTCTGGATACGCTGCTCGACGAAACCCGCGTCTTTCCGCCACCGGAAGGGTTCCGCTCCGCGGCGCACTGCTCGACCGACGCGCTGTACGAGGCCGCCGCGCGCGATCCCGAGGGGTTCTGGGCGTCGTTCGCCGAGCAGCTGGACTGGTTCCGCCGCTGGGACCGGGTGCTGGACTGGAAGCCGCCGCACGCCAAGTGGTTCGTGGGCGGAGCGATCAACGCGTCGGTGAACTGCCTCGACCGCCACATCACGACGGCGCGGCGCAACAAGGCGGCGCTGATCTGGGAAGGGGAGCCGGGCGAGCGCCGGACGCTGACCTACTGGGACCTGTACCGCGACGTCAACAAGTTCGCGAACGTGCTCAAGAAGCTCGGCGTGCGGCGGGGCGACCGCGTCGCGATCTACATGCCGATGGTCCCCGAAGTGGCGGTGGCGATGCTGGCCTGCGCGCGCATCGGCGCGCCGCATTCCGTGGTGTTCGGCGGCTTCAGCGCCGACAGTCTCCAGGACCGCATCAACGACGCGGGCGCGGTGGTGCTCGTGACGGCGGACGGCGGATACCGGCGGGGCCAGGTGGTCCCCCTGAAGCGTGCGGCCGACGAGGCGCTGGAGCGCTGCCCCACGATCCGTCACGTCGTGGTCTTCCAGCGGCGCTTCGGCGCGACCGGCGACGAATCGTTCGTGCACATGCGGGAGGGGCGCGACCACTGGTGGCACCGGCTGATGCAGGATGCCGCGACCTGGTGCGAGCCGGAGCGGATGGACGCGGAGGACGTGCTGTACATCCTCTACACCAGCGGCACCACCGGAAAGCCCAAGGGGATCGTCCACACCACGGGCGGCTACCTGACGCACGTGCTGGCGACGACCAAGCTGGTCTTCGACCTCAAGGACACGGACGTCTACTGGTGCACGGCCGACGTGGGCTGGGTGACCGGCCATTCGTACGTGGTCTACGGCCCGCTCTCGCTGGGGGCGACGCAGGTGATGTACGAGGGCGCTCCCGACTGGCCGGAGCGCGACCGGATGTGGGACATCGTGGAGCGCTACGGCGTGACGATCTTCTACACGGCGCCGACGGCGATCCGCGCGTTCATGAAGTGGGGCGCCGAGCTGCCGCAGCGGCACGACCTGTCGAGCCTCAGGCTGCTGGGCACCGTCGGCGAGCCGATCAATCCCGAGGCGTGGATGTGGTACCACCACAACATCGGGGGACAGCGCTGCCCGATCGTGGACACGTGGTGGCAGACGGAGACGGGCGGGATCATGATCACGCCGCTGCCCGGCGTCGTGGCCACCAAGCCCGGCTCCGCCACGCGGGCCTTCCCGGGCGTCGCGGCGGAGGTCGTGGACGGCGCCGGCACGGCGGTGCAGGTCGGCGGCGGCTTCCTCGCGCTCACGGCGCCCTGGCCCGGGATGCTGCGGACCATCTGGGGGGACGACGAGCGCTACCGGGAGATCTATTGGTCGAAGTGGCCGGGGATGTACTTTCCGGGGGACGGGGCGAAGCGGGACGAGGACGGCTACTTCTGGCTGCTGGGCCGCGTGGACGACGTGCTCAACGTGGCCGGCCACCGGATCGGGACGATGGAGATCGAGAGCGCGCTGGTGGACCATCCGTCCGTGGCCGAAGCGGCGGTCGTGGGGAAGCACCATGACCTGAAAGGCCAGGCGGTGGCGGCCTTCGTGACGCTCAAGGCGGGCTTCGAGCCGCACGACGAGCTGAAGGACGACCTCAAGGAGCACGTGGCCAAGAAGATCGGCGCGATCGCCCGGCCCGACGACATCCTGTTCGCGGCCGACTTGCCGAAGACGCGCAGCGGCAAGATCATGCGTCGGCTGCTGCGGGACATCGCGGAGGGGCGGACCCTCGGCGACACGACCACCCTGGCGGATCCCGCCGTGGTGCAGCGGCTCAAGGCGGAATACGAGGAAGGCGAGGCCTGAGCGTGTTCAAGACGATCCTGGTGTGCACCGACTTCTCCGGGAACAGCGCGGTGGCGGTGCGGCCCGCGATCGAGATCGCCTGCCGCTTCGAGGGACAGCTGGTGCTGGTCCACGCCCTGGACGGCGGCAGCGAGGAGGCACAGGTCGCGGCGGCGGAATTGGCGGAGCTGGCCGCGATGGCGCGCGAACAGTTGCAGGAGTTCGGAACGAGGGAGATCGGAACCAGGGCGCCGTGGACCGCCGAAGTCGTCGTCGGTCCCGCCTACCTCGCGATCACGGACGCGGCCGCGCGCCACGGCGCCGACCTGATCGTGGTCGCCACCCACGGCCGCACCGGGCTCGTGCATCTCCTGCTGGGCAGCGTGGCCGAGCGGGTCGCCCGCATCGCCACCTGCCCCGTGCTCACGGTTCGGGTGCCCGGCTAGCGCCGACCAGGCCGACGATCGAGACGAGGCAGATCGCCAGGATCAGCACGCCGGAGACGCTGCACCACCGGCAGATCGCGTGGATCACGAACAGCTCGAGGGACAGCAGGTACAGGGAGAAGGCCACCCCGAGCGCCGACAGGCCGGCCAGCCAGCGCGTCGCCGCAGGCCGGGAGATTTGCGACGCCCGCAGCCCGTACAACGCCACGACCAGAAGCAGGACGTACCCGCCCACCCCGTACGCAGCGACCGGGACGCCGAACAGCACCGCGTAGCGGCTCGCCTGGACGCGCTCGCAGGGGTTCGCCGCGCCGCACACCATGCTGCCGATCACGCCGAGCTTGTAGAGCAGCAGATAGATCGAGACGAGCAGGCCGCCCAGCGCCAGGACCGCAGCCGCCATGCGGTGGCGCACGGCCGCTCAGCGCTTGCGGGCCGCGGCCGGGTGGGCCGCGGTGGCCGCGGTGATCGAGTCCACGATGTGTACAAAATCGTCGTACGCCAGGATGGTGTTGTCCGGCAACTTGGCGCCGTTCACGAAGAACGTCGGCGTTCCTCCCACCCCGAGCCGGATCCCCTCGCACTTCTCGGCCTGGATCTCGGGCCACGGGCGCTTCGCCGCCACGCACTCGCGCAGCGAGTCGGTGTTGAGCCCGAGGCGGGTGGCGTACCGGAGGAAGAGCCGCATCGGGTTCTTCTCCGCCGCCCAGTCGTTCTGGTTCATGTAGAGCAGGTCGTGCATCTCCCAGAACTTCCCCTGCTCGAGCGCGCACGCCGCGACCAGGTGGGCGGCGGCGGTGTTGGGGTGCTCCTCCGCGGGGAGCGGGAAGTTCATGTACCGCCACCTGACCTTGCCCGTGGGAACGAGCCGCTGCCGGATGTCGGGCTCCGTGAGGATGGCGAAGCGCGCGCACCATGGGCACTCGAAATCGGAGAACTCGGTGATCTGCACCGGGGCGGAGTCGGGGCCGAGCGCGACGCCCTTCGGGGACGGGGCGCCCGGCGCGGGGGATTGGCAGTCGTCGGACGACGCCACCTGCGGCATCACGGGGCCGCCGCCGAAGACGGCGATCAGCACCGCGCCCACCACCGCGATCGCGCCGAGCAGCAGGTAGAAGGGCTTCAGCGATCGTCCGGCTTCCGCCATGGCTCTTCCTCATCGGGTGGGTTGTCCGTCTCGGGCGACCAGTCGCCCCCGGCTTCCTCGACGATGCGGCGGTGCTCGGCCACGTCCGGCGAGTCGAAGGTCAGGCGGACCTCGTAATTGAACAGCTCGGAGCGGATATCCCCCAGCTCGCGCAGCAGCGCCGACGAGTCGCCCAGCAGGCGCCCCTCGGCGTCGAGGGCCATGATGCGCTGCGCCAGGGCGCGCAGCATCTCGACCAGCTTCTCGACCCGCTTGGGATCGTACGTCTCGTCGGGTGTCACGTGCGTTCATCATACCCACGGCCGCCGCGGCCGCCAACGCCGTACGCCTCGCCCGCCGGGCGCCGCGTCCCTAGAATACGGTCCGTGAATCCGGCCGCCGCCGCGTCGCCAAAGCTCGCTTCGCCCCTCGCGCTCCTCGAGCTGTCCGAGATCGCGGCGGCGCCGCTGCGCTACGGTCACGCCGTGCGCGTGCTCCGCGACGGGGGCCTCGCGTTCCCGGCGATGCTGGCCGGCATCCGCGCAGCCAAGCGCAGCGTCTGCTTCGAGAACTTCATCATGGCCGACGACCAGACCGGCCGCGAGTTCGCGGCCGCGCTCAGGAAGGCCGGCGAGCGCGGCGCGAAGGTCCGGGTCCTGTACGACCCGGTCGGCTCCCTGCTGGTCCGCGGCGGCCCGGTCGGCCGCCGGCTCCGCACCGCGCGGATCGACGCGCGCGCCTTCCGGCCGCTCTCTCCCCTGGCCCCGTGGAGCTGGCTGCGGCTGAGGCATCGCGATCATCGGAAGCTGCTGGTGTGCGACGACCTCATCGCGTTCGTGGGCGGCATCTGCATCGCCGACCACTGGGCGCCGTCGGACCTCGGCGGGGGCGGCTGGCGGGACACCGCGGTGTCGATCCGCGGCCCCGCCGTCCTCGACCTCCAACTGGCGTTCGACCGGATGTGGGGCCGCGCCCGCGGTGAGCCGCCGCCCACGTCGCTGTCGCGCCGGCCGCCGCCCGAAAAGGGCGAGGCCGCGGTCATCGTGGTGGGGGACCGCCCCGGCCTCGGCCGGGTGGCGGCGATCTACGAGTGGCTCGCGGACCGCGCCGAGGAGAGCATCGATCTGACCGACGCCTACTTCGTGGCGCCGCGGCGCGTCCTCGAGGCGCTGATCCGGGCCGCGCGCCGCGGCATCCGCGTGCGGCTGCTGGTGCCCGGGCGGAACAACCATCCGATCGCCGGCTACGCGGCCCGCCGGATCTACCAGCCGCTGCTCGACGCCGGCGCCGAGATCTACGAGTGGTCCGGCGTCATGCTCCACGCCAAGACGGCGGTGGTGGACGGCCTGGTCGCCCTGGTCGGCTCGAGCAACCTCGACCCGCTCTCGCTGCACCGGAACTTCGAAATGAACGCGCTGATCGCCGATCCGGAAACGGGCCGCAGGATGGCCGATCTCTTCGCCGTGGACCTGGAGCAGGCGATGCGGGTGGAAAGCGCGGAGTGGCGCCGGCGCCCGCTGCGCGCGCGGGCTGCAGAATCGGCAGCCACGCTGTTCGCGGACCTGCTCTGAGGTTTGCCCGGCCTCGGCGCCCCTTTTATATTCAGGGCTGCGGGAAAGCCCGCATTGACTCGAATGGAGGTGTGATGTCGAAGCGCAGTAGCCGCCGCAAGGTCCATGTGCCCACCGCGTTTGAGCTGGCCCGCGACGAGTTGTTCAGCCACATCCTGCGTTGTGGAGTGCTGGAGGCGGCGGACGAGCACCGGAAAGAGTGGTTCGACGACACCATGGCGTATCTGGGCGAGCGGTACGAGGAGTTGACGGCCGTCCAGCTGAAGGAGCTCCGCACTCTCGGCGAGCGGTATTGCCAGCCGGTGGTGCCGCGGCCGGAGTCAGTCGAGCCGGCCGGCGTCGCCTGACGGAGGCGGCCAGCCAAGCCTGACGTGTCGCGCCCCGGAGCCTAGCGGCCCGGGGCGTTCGATTTCCGCCACCGGTAGCCGACGGCGAGCCGCACGCCGCCTCCCACGCCGAGCTCGATGAACGAGCCGCCCGCGCCCCCGGGATTCCGCTCCGCCCCGAGCACCAGGAGCGCGTAGGGCGTCACCCGGCCCCCGGCCACCGACGCGGTCAGCCCGCCGCCCCCGTAGATCGCCGTTCCGGAGCGTTTGTAGGGATCGAGCAGGAAGTGGATCGCGAGATCGGCCCGCGCGCCGAGCCTGCCGTTGCCGAGTGCGCCCAGCGCCAGGGCCGGCGCGATCCGGCTGCGCTGGTTGTCGCGCCAGGCGAAGCCGAAGCCGGCGGCGTAGAGCGCCGGCTGCGACGCCACGGCCAGACCCCAGACCTGCACCTCCCGGACCTGCGCCCGGCACGGCGCCGCCCCGGCCAGCGCCGCGCCCAGCAGCGCGGCCGCCCTACCCTTCGAGCACCAGCTCATAGCGCTGCGCGATGTCCGGAGCCAGCGAATGGTGCACGGAGCAGTACTTCTCCATCGAAAGATCGATGGCGTGGCGCGCGCGCTCTTCGCTCACGCCGGGCGCATTGATGCGGAAGGTGAGCACGATCGCGGTGTAGCGCTTCGGATGTTCCGTTCGGCGCTCGCCCGTGACCTCGATGGTCAGGGCGCGCACGGGAAAGCGCATCTTCTCCAGGATCGAGACCACGTCGCTGCCGGTGCACGCCGCCAGCGCCAGGAGCAGGGTGTCCATCGGGCCCGGAGCCTCCGCTCCGTTGCCGTCGAGGGTGAGCGACGGCCCTCCCGCGACGCCGCCCGAGAACACCAGCTTGTGCTGCCAGGTCAGGGCGATCTGCTTCCCGGCCACGTCAGTCTCCGCCTGCGCCGCGGGTGGAGAGCCCGATCAGGAACCGATGCCGGCCCAGGCGGTCCAGCGCGTGGTACTCGATGAGCCAGTTGAACGACCGCCGCAGCTGCAGCTCGAAGCCGATCGCGATCGTCGGCCAGATCGTCGGGTGCGCGGCACTCATGTGCCCGACGCCGATGCCCACGTAGGGGATCGCCGGGGCGTTGTCCGGCTGGAAGCGGTAGATGAGCTCGCCGGCCCAGTGGAATGTGACCGTGGAGCCGGGCTCCGAAGCGATCTCGACGGACGGCCGGAGCCGGACCCGCGGCGACCAGAGCTCCGCGACGTCGAAGCTGGTGCCGATGACCCACTGCACGCCGTGCGTCACGTCGAGGCCGCCGCGCACGGAGAAGCCGTAGAGGTCCACCGACGGACCGCCCACCGGCGGCTCGGCGGCCGTGCTGCCGCCCGACGGCGGATGGAATTCCTGGGCCGCGGCCGGCGGCGCGACGAGCGCCAGCGGGAGCGCGAGCAGGATCAGCCGGGTCGCAGCGTGCATGCCATCCTCCTCAATTTTGCGGTCGCTCCACGTTCCGCACGGCCAGGCGGCCGTAGTCGGCGATCGCGTACAGCGCCATGGCCGCCGTCGCCCAGGCGAGCGGGCGCAGCAGCGACGAGTCGAGCAGCCAGGCGAACAGGGTCAGGGTCTGTCCCACCGTCACTGCCTTCCCGCCTACGCGGGCCGGCACGGCGAACGGTCGGCGCACCACCCAGCTCGCAAAGTACCCCAGTGGCGTCAGCACGTCCCGCAGGAGCACGCCGGCCACTTCCAGCCACCCCAGCGCACCCGCGAGGGCCAGCGCGCCGAAGGCCGTGAGCATGAAGATCTTGTCGGCCACGGGGTCCATCCAGGCGCCCAGCCGCGACGGGCCGAGGCGGCGCGCCAGGGCGCCGTCCAGCAGATCGGTAGCCGCCGCCGCCGCGAGCACGGCGATCCGCACCCCCACCGCCGGGTAGACGGCGAACGCCACCGCCAGCGGAACGCGCGAGAACGAGACCACGTTGGCGGGCGTAAGTACCCTGCCGGAGCGGACTTGCTGCGCTTTGGCGGGCGGGATACCTTCACCCCCGATCACATGGACCTCGCGCTGCTGAAGCAGGCCGCCATCTTCGCGGACCTCGACGACGACGAGCTCGCCCAGGTCGCCGAGGTGTGCAACGAACAGAAGTTCCAGGGTGCGGCCACCATCTTCAAGGAGGGCGAGCCGAGCAGCCGGCTGTACATCATCGCCGAGGGCGACGTGCGGATCAGCCGCATCGTGCCCGGCAGCGGCGAGGAAGCGCTCGCCGTGCTGAAGCCCGGGACCTGCTTCGGTGAGATGGGGATCTTCGACAAGTCGGAGCGCTCCACGGACGCGATCGCCAACAGCGATTGCACGCTCGTGACGATCTCGCGGTCCGATTTCGAGCTGCTGCTCGACTTCAACCGCGACATCGCGTACAAAGTGCTCTGGGCCGTCGTCCGGCTCCTCTCCTCGAGACTGCGCGTGACGAACGACAATCTCCGGTCGTTCCTCGCGATGTCGATGTTTTGACCGGCTTCACCGCCGCAGTCATACCCGCCGCCGGCCTCGGCACCAGGATGCGCTCGCTCCTTGGGGACCGCCCCAAGGCGCTGCTCGACGTCGCCGGCCGCTCGCTCCTCGCGCACGCGATCGTCGAAGCGCGCGAAGTCGGGTTGGACCGGATCGTGGTCGTCGCCAGCCCTCCGGCGCACGACGCGCTCGCCGCGGAGGCCGCCCGCTTCGCGCCGCGCTCCCAGGTCGTGGACCAGGCCGTGCCGCGCGGCCTGGCGGACGCGATCCGCCTCGGCGCCCTGGTCCTTCCGGGGGAAGCCTTCGCCGTGCTGCTCCCCGACAACCTCTTCGTTCCGCCGAGCCCGCTGGGCCGCCTCGTCGCCATCGCCGCCGGGAGCGGCGACCACGCGGTCCTGGTGGCCCGGATGAACGCGGAGACGGCGCGCGGCAAGGGCGGCTCCGCGCCCGCGTCGGTCCAGCCCCTCGGGCCCGATCCGGACGGCGTGCGCATCACCGCCGTGGGTGCCAAGCGCCCGAAGGGGCAACTCGGGCTGGCGCCCGGGGAGCGGTTCGACACGCCCATCGGCCGCTACGCCTTCCAGGCCGACGTGGCCCAGATCATCGCCGAGGTCGAGCGCGGGCTGCTTCCCGGCGAAGAGCTCGACGACGTCCCGCTCATGGCGCGGCTGGCGGCCGCAGGCCGGCTCCGCGGCCTCGTGTACGAAACGCCGTTCGCCGACGTCGGCAATCCGGACGGATACCGCGAGGCGCAGCGGCTGCTCGCTAGCGCGCAATCCGGAACCGCGCGTCCAGCGCCAGCACGCGGTCGGGGAACGCCACCAGCGGGTTGATGTCCATCTCCAGGATGGCCTCGTGCTCGCCGACGAGCTGCGAGACCCGCTGGATGATTTCCTGGAGCGCCACCAGATCCACCGCCGGCTCGCCCCGCACGCCCTCCAGAAACCCGAAGCCCCGGATCCCGCGCACCATCCCGCGCGCGTCCACGTCCGTCACCGGGTGCACGCGGAACACCACGTCCTTCAGCACCTCCACCGCCAGCCCGCCGAGGCCGAACATCAGGAGCGGGCCCGCCTTGGGATCGCGCGTGGAGCCGACGATCGTCTCGCGGCCGCCGGGGATCATCGCCTGGACGAAGACGGATTCCGGCACGACGCCGGCGCGCTCCTTGACGCGCTGCAGCATCCGCGCGTAGCCCTCCCGGACCTCCTTCTCCGACGAGAGCCCCAGCACGACGCCGCCCACGTCGCTTTTGTGCACGATGCTGGCGCTGATCACCTTGAGCACCACGGGGAAACCGATCGCGCGCGCGGCGGCCACCGCCTCGTCCGCGGAGACGGCGCGCCGCCACGGCACGGTGGGAATGCCGTACGCGCCGAGCACCTCCATCGCCTCGGCCTCGGTGAGCTTCTCCCGCCCCTGGGCCGCGGCGCCCTTCAGGATCCCGGCCACCCGGCCGGCGTCGGCGGGGAACCGGTGTTCCGTCCCCGCCGGCCGCTCCAGCCACTCCCGGTAGCGGTTCATCGCCGCGAGGGCGCGCGCCGCCGACTCGGGGAAGATGTACCCCGGCATTCCGGCCGTGAGCAGCTCGCGCATCCCGGCCGGGATCCCCTGGCGTCCCATCAGCACGGCCATCACCGGGATGTCGCGCCGCGACGCCGCGACCTGCACGATCGCCTCCGCGACGTCCTTGGCCTTGCTGCCGAGCGGCGGCGGCACGACCGAGACGATCACCGCGTCCACGTTCGGGTCCTGGAGGACCAGCGCCAGCACGTCCCGGTACGTCTCCGCCGTCGCCGACGCGATCAGGTCCACCGGATTGCGGACCGCGGCCTCGTCGGGCACGCGGCGGCGGATCGCGGCCTGCGTCTCCGCGGAGAGCTCGTGCACCGACAGTCCCAGCGACTCGCAGGCGTCGGCCAGGATGATCGCCGGGCCGCCCGCGTTGCTCACGATCGCCACGCGGTTCCCCTTGGGCAGGGGGAGCCGCGGGAAGGCCATCGCGTAATCGAACAGCTCCTCGACCGTCTGCGCGCGCATCACGCCGCACTGCTCCATCAGCGCGTCGGCGGCGAGATCGGTCCCGGCCAAAGCGGCGGTGTGGGACGACGCGGCCCGCGCCCCCGCCGCCGTGCGCCCCGCCTTCACCACGAAGATCGGCTTCTTCCGCGTCAGCTCGCGCGCGATCTGGTAGAACCGCCGCGGATCCCCGAAGCTCTCGAGGTACATCAGGATCACGCGGATCTCGGGGTCGTCGGCCCAGTAGAGGAGCAGATCGTTCCCCGACACGTCCGCCTTGTTGCCGACGGAGACGAACTGGTGGATCCCGATCCCCAGCTCCTCGGCGTAGTCGAGGATGCTGAGCCCCATCGCGCCCGACTGGCTGATGAAGCCGACCGGCCCGTACGGCGGCATCGTGGGCGCGAAGGTCGCGTTCATCGAGAAGTCCGGGTTGCTGTTGAGGACGCCCATGCAGTTGGGCCCGACCATCCGCATCCCGTGGCGCTTCACCGTCTCGAGCAGCTTCGCCTCGCGGGTGATGCCTTCGCCGCCCACCTCGGCGAAGCCCGCGGTGATGACGACCAGCCCCTTGACCCCCTTCTGGCCGCATTCCTCGGCGACGCCCTGCACCAGGTGCTTGGGGACGACGACGATCGCGAGGTCCACCGGATCCGGGATCGCCCGCACGGTCGGATAGGCGCGGATGGAGTGGATGACCTCGGCCTTGGGATTGACCGGGTAGAGCGGGCCGTTGAAGCCGAAGCGCAGGAGGTTGTCGAGTATCTGCCAGCCGATGGTGTTCGGCGTGCGGGAGGCGCCGATCACCGCGATGGACTTCGGGCGCAGAATCGCGTCGCTCACGCCGAACAACCTAGACGGTTGCACGTGGAGAGTCGAGAGTTGAGGCGCCGCGGCCGGCCGTGTAGACTGCGGCGATGCACCTCCGCGCCCGCGCGCTCCTCGCCCTCTCGGCCGCCGCTCTCGCCGCCTGCTCCGGCAGCAAGGACGGGGGCACCGGCGTCGCCGCCGTCACCGTGGATCCGCAGGCCGCCGCGCTGTGCGTGGGCGACACCCTGACCTTCACCGCGCGACTGCTCGACGCCTCCGGCGACACCGTGACGGGCTCCAACGTCCGCTGGACGTCGAGCGCCCCGCAGACGGTCGCGGTGGACTCGGTGAGCGGGTTGGCGCATGCCCTCGCCCTCGGCACGGTCCAGATCAGCGCGTCCATCGGCACCCTGCGCAGCGCGAACCCCGGCACGCTCGACGTGCCGTCGGACCTCGACCCGCAGTTCGTTCCGGACACGGTGGTGCTCGCGCCCGGGGACACGTTCACGCTGGGTGCGCGCCTGAGACGCACGTCGGCGGGCCCGGTACCCGGCGGCCACACGCCCGTGATCACGCCCAGCAGCGATGCGGTCGCCGGTCTCGATGCAACCGGCCTCGTGACGGCCAAGACCGTGGGGACGTCGTCGCTCGCGCTCACGGCGTGCGGATTCACGGGCCATGGAGCCGCGCGCGTCTTCACGCCGCCGGATTCGGTGACGGGGCTGGGCTACCTCTGGCTGTCGGGGCCGGCGGAGCTGCGGGTCGACATGGGCACGCCGCTGCTCAACTTCACGCTCTCGTCCGCGGAAGCCAGCCTTTCAGGTATTCGGCAGCACGGGCTCCAACCAGCGCCTTCGTTTACGAGGACACGCTGCAGCTCTGCGGCGCAGGGGCCGTACGCGCTCGATTCATCACCTCCACTGAGTCGAACACTGCCGCGTGCAACCCACCGCGCCCCTTCGCGTCTGTACGGAAACGAAACCACCTTCACGACGCTCGTCAGCATGCACGGCGGCTCGACGGCGGTGACGACCTATTCGGCCACCGGATTCCCGGAAGGTCTCGGGGCGCGTCATCTGCGCGGATGCGTGGGCATCGTCCGCGGCGTCGCTACTCGGTGGACACTCTCAGGCGATCTTCACCTTCAGCGCGCCGCTCCGGGATACGACGGGGGTGTGTCCGTGATATGAGGGGTTAGGGGTTAGGGAGAAACAAGAGGCGCCGCGAGATCCGCGGCGCCTTTGCTTCGCCTGCTACACCCTAAACCCTACACCCCACACCCGTCCTATCTCATGATCCTCAGCAGTCCCGCGTCGGCACTGCCGCGGAGGAAGCTCTCCGCGTCCGTCGCGGGCACCTTGATGCCGGTCAGCGCGCTGGCGCGCGCGGCCGCCTCCTCGAGGAACTCGCGGATCGGCCGGCCGGAGAAGGCGTCGTCGTTGTCGCGCATCTCGGCGACGATCTCCTCCCAGGTCCCGATGTAGGTGAGGCCGTCGCGGGTCCGTACGCGATGGACCTCGGCCCGCGGCTGCTTGTGCATCCCCGCCAGCTCGGTGCGCAGCGTGCCGAACAGCTCCAGCTGCGTCGGGTCGTGGGCGCCGGTGCCGTCGGGGCCCGCCGCCTCCAGCTCCGCGAGGAGGAGGTCGATCGGGTCCACGTCGCCCGCCAGGTCGGCGAGGCGCATCAGCCACGGCTTCAGCTCGGGGTCGTCCTCCGGCAGCCGGTAGATGCTCCGCTTCAGCTCGATGAGGCGCCAGATCCCGAGCTCGTCCCAGTGGTCGTCGGGCTCGGTGCGCTCGAACTCCGCGAGCGACGGCTCGTAGTCGCCCTTGTCGTAGAGCAGGTTGGCGAGGTAGATGCGCGCTTCGGCGTGCTTCGGGTCGAGGGCCAGCGCGTGGCGCAGCCAGCGCACCGCGTCGGTCTCGTCCGAGAGCCGGTGCGCCGCGTAGCCGACGCAGGCCGACGCCTCGGCGCTGTCCGGGTGGGCCGTGAGGGCCGCCCCGAAGAACTTGCGCGCGTGCTCCAGCAGTCCTTCGCGGAACAGCGCGCGCCCCATCTGCAGCATGATGTCCAGATCGTCCTGGAAGCCCAGCTCCAGCACCCGCTCGAAGCAGGCCAGACCCGCGGTGCGCTCGCCGAGCTTGAGCCGGATCTCGCCCAGCCCCGCCAGAGCGTCCTCGTGGTCCGGATCGAGCTTCAGCGCCGCTTCGAAGCTCTGGCGCGACCAGGCGAACTCCTCGCGCGCCAGCCTTGCGTATCCCATCCCGACGAGCAGCTCCATCGCGTCGGGGTACACCGACAGCCCATCCTTCAGCACCTCGATCGCTTCGTCGTACCGCCCTTCATTGTAGAGCTGGTGAGCACGTTCATCGTACTCGTCGGAGCTCAAGAAGGGATCGGGCATCTAGCAGGGCTCCCGGGTGAGGATAGGATATGATAAGAATCGGCCTGGGGCCGAGCAAGAGCAAAACTGGTTGCCAGACGCCAAGTTGCCAGCGGTCAGAGGTCACAAGAAGGCGGCCAAGCGGTGGAGAGATACGCGCTGGCGTTCGTGGCGGGGCTGGTGGGTGGAGCGCACTGCCTCGGGATGTGCGGCGGCTTCGTCGTCGTCGCCGCCGCCGGCAGCCGGCGCTCCTGGCTCTTCCACGTGGGGCGCCTCGCGGGCTACGCCGTACTCGGCGCCGTGGCGGCGCTGGCCGGCGCGATGCTCGATCTGGGCGGCGGCGCCGCCGGCCTGCACGGCCTCCGCTTCTACGTCTCCGGCGCTCTCCTGCTCGCCTTCGGTCTGGCGTTCCTCGGCGCCCTCCCGCGCCGCTGGCTCGAACCCGGCGCGGGCGTCGTCACCGGTGTCCTGCGCCGCGCGCGGCGCGCGAGCGGCGCGGCGTTCCCCTTTCTTCTCGGCCTGCCGATCGGCCTGTTGCCCTGCGGCCTGCTCTACCCGATGTACGCCGCCGCGGCCGGCACCGGTGCGCCGCTCCAGGGCGCCGCACTCCTCGCGTCGTTCGGGCTCGGCACCGTCCCGCTGCTCGGGACGTTTTCCTTCGCGCTGGACCGCATCGGGCTCGGGACGCGGCAGCGCCTGGTGCGCGCCGCCGGCGTCGTGATGCTGCTGCTGGGTTTGCTGATGCTCTGGCGCGGCTGGAGCGGTCCGATGCACGGCGCGACCATGCACCAGATGCGCTAGAGCGCTCTCCGGCCCGCAGCGGTCAGTGGTGCGCGCTCCCCGCGGGCGGTCCGACCCGCACCGACAGCCGATAGGTGCCGGTGTCTCGCGAGTCCCCGTAGCTGTTGGCCAGGATGCGATAGGCCTGTCCCGCGATCACGGGGTAGGTGATGCGCGCGTCGCTCCCCGAGCCGCTGTCGTCGTCCGTCATGAGCGTGCGGCCGGCGGCATCCTGCAGGATGAGGTACGCGTCGAAGTCCGCCGACCGGAGGTCTATCACGGCCTCGCCCGACGTCTGCGGGCGGAACAGGAAGACGTCCGCATAGCTGCTGTCGCCGACCGTGCTGTCTCCGGGCTCGAGCCGCCCGACCACGGTCGTCCCGGCGTGGATCTCCGTGACGGCCCCGGGGCGGGCGATGGGGCCCGCGCTCAGCAGGGCCAGCTCGTAGAGTCCCGTGCCCTCCTTCGCCGAGTAGGATCGCACGACGAGGCGGTAGCGCCCGCCGCGCGCGAGGTGCGCCGTGATCAGCGAGTTCGTGCCGTCGCCGAGGCCGTCGTCATCCTGCACCAGCAGCTTCCCGTCGGGGCCGTACAGCTCCAGGTAGGTGTCGAAAGCGACCGAGCGGAGCTCGACGATGACGTCCTCGCCGCCGCGGGCCTCCACCTCCCAGAAGTCCTGGTATCCCCCGTCCGCGTTGGTCTGGTCCCCCGGCTCGAGCCGGCCGACGACGCGCGCGCCGAGCGCGATGCTGCCCGACTGGCCGGGCGCCGGCGCCGGGCCCGTCAGGGCCGTGAGCTGCAACACATAGCGGCCTCCGGAGCTTTCGCTCGCGAAGGCCGACACCACCGCCGTGTAGGTCCCGGTCTCCGGCAGCACCGCGAGGATGCGCGCGTTCTGGCCCTCGCCGCCGTCGTCGTCGGAATCCACCACGACCCCGTCGTGGAGCAGCACGAGATAGGCGTCGATCGCGCCGCTCATCGCGTCGATGCGGACGCCCTGCCCCGCGCGCCCCGTGAAAGTCCAGTGGTCCTCGAGTCCCCGTGCGCCGCGCGCGTCTCCTGTCTCGAGCCGTCCCTCCCTGGTCTCGCCCATCGCGATGGCGGCGGTCGCGCCGGGCTCCGCGAAATCGCCCGAGTCCGCCTGCAGCGACAGCCGGTAGGCGCCGGCCGCGGGCTCGTCTCCGTAGCTGGTGGCGAGGATCGTGTACCGCCCCGCGGCGCCGGCCCGGATCGCCACCTCGGCATCCTTCCCGCCGCCCCCGTCGTCGTCACTCCCCACCACCTTGCCGTCCGGCGCCAGCACGACGAGGTAGCTGTCGAGGTCGCTCGAGCGCATGTCCACCGTCAACCGCGCGCCGGCCGGCGCGTCCACGAGCCAGCGGTCCTGGTACGGGCCGTCCGCCGAGATCTCGTCGCCGGGCTCCAGGATGCCGTTCTTCGTCTCACCGACGGCGATGACGGCACCGCGGCCGGGCGGCGCCGCGTCCGGCGCCTCCCATCCGGACACCGCCAGCGTGTAGCGCCCGCGCGCCGAGTCGCCCACCGCCGTCGCTATCACGCGGTAGGTGCCGTCGCGCGGCAGGACCGCGTGCAGGCGCGCGTTCTGTCCCTCCCCCGAGTCGTCGTCGGAGCCCATCGTCCGGCCGTCCGCGTCGCGCAGGATCAGATACGCGTCGAAGTCCGACGACATCAGGTCGATGACGACCCGTTGCCCGGCCTTGCCTTCCAGGCTCCACATCCGGTAGGGGGAGTGGCGGCTGCGCAGCAGCGGATCACCCGCGGTGAGCGAGTCGGAGGCGGACTGGCCGACCGCGATCGTGCGCACGGGCTGCGCGGAGAGGCGCGGCGCCAGCAGCGCGGCCACCACCGGTACGACCCACCACGAGCGGATGAGCATGGCGACGCGTCCCGCAAGGAGGTGAAACCCCACGCTAACCTCGTTTCCGACCGGCCGGAAGACACGACGGGCAGCGGTGAAGCGCCGCTGCCCGTCGCCACGTCAGGCTATCACCCGATCAGTGGGCTCAGTGCCTCCCCGTCATCTCGTCGGCCAGGGCTCCGGCGTCGTACACGTGCCGCAGCGCCTCGATGATCGCGCGCGAATCCACCCAGACCGACCGGCCGACCGCCTCGGAGAAGAGGAACCGGAGCGGCTGGGCCTCGATGTTCCCGTCGAAGATCAGGCCCACGATCTCGCCGTTCTGGTTGATCACCGGGCTCCCCGAATTCCCGCCGATGATGTCGTTGGTCGAGACCGCGTCGAACGGCGTCGCGAGGTTGAGCGAATCGCGGTGCTGGATCCAGCGGGGCACCAGGTTCCAGGGCGAATCGGGCTTCGATGCGCCGCCGAACGAGTAGTAGCGGTCGTACATCCCGTAGAACGTCGTGAACGGCGGCGCGAGCGTCCCGTTGTACGGGAAGCCCATCACCTGCCCGTCCGAGATCCGCAGGCTGAACGTCGCGTCGGGCGCGACCGTGTTGCCGAAGACGGCGAGCAGCGCCCGCGCGATGCGCTCGCTGGCCCACGCGTCCCGGTTGTTGAGATCGGTCACCTGCTGCGTGAGCCGCCGCTCCACCGGATCGATGAGGAGCGCCAGCTTGATGAACGGGTCCGTCGAGGCCTTGATGGCCGCCTCGCCCCCCTGGATCAACGCCTGCCTCTGGTCGGGCGTGAGAATCGTGCTCGACGTCACCATCTCGCGCGCCGCCGCCTCGGGACTCCGCCCGGCCAGCACGGCCTTGAGCAGCGGGTCGTTCGCCGGCAGCTCCTTCGCCATCTGCCCGAAGTACGCCGCCAGCATCGGGATCTCCACCAGGGTGTCCACAGATGCTGAGAGCGCCCCGTCAAGGCGCCGCTTCATCCGGTCCTGGAAGATCATCAGCCGGGCGGTGTCGGGCTTCGCCATCTCCACCGGCTGCCGCACGATCAGACTCGCCTCCTGGAGCAGCATCGTGCCGTACGCACCGAAAGCGTAGTAGCGCTGCCGCACGGCGATCTCCCGCCTCGCGCGCCACACGACCGCCGCCGTGTCCCAGGCGGTTCCGTAGAGCCGCTTCCATTCGGGATTGGCGTTCACCTTCGCCCGGAAATCGCGCTCCCACTGCGCCTTGTGCGCCATCATCTGCGGGTTCAAGAGCCCCGCCTGGTAGCCGTCGATGGCCTTGTAGGAGTTCTGCAGGCCGAACAGCTCGTTCCTGAGGTCGCGGGCGTTGCCGATCTGCTGATCCACCCGGACCCGGTTCGCCAGCTGCACGAGGCTCGCCGGATACGAGACGTCGCGCAGGAACTCGAGCTGCGCCATCGTGTTGAGCCGGCCCGTCGAGCCGGGGTTCCCCACGACGAACACCAGCTCGCCGTCGCTCGAGCCGTTGGGGCTCCAGCGCAGGTAGTCGGTGTGCACCGGCTGCCCGTCCTCGTACGCCCGCACGATCGAGACGTCGAGGTCGTAGCGCGGGAACGTGAAGTTGTCGGGGTCGCCGCCGAAGAAGCCGGTCTCGCTTTCGACCGCGAAGACCAGGCGCAGATCGGTGTAGTGGTGGAACCGATAGAGCTTGTACTGGCCGCCCTGGTACATCGTGACGACCTGGCAGGAGATCCTGGGATCGCCCGCGGCGCACCGTTGCTGCAGGCCGGCGATGGCCGCGTCCTTGAGCGTCGCCGCGCGGGCCGGCGCGGTCCCCGCGGGGATGGCGGCGTTCACGCTGTCGGTCACGTCGGTGATCGAGAGGAGTTGATCCACGTACATCCCGCGGCAGGCCCGCTCCTCGTCCCGCGTCTTCGCGTAGAACCCGTTCGCGAGCAGGTCCTCGCCGGCCCGCGTGGAGGACTCGATGCAACCCCGGCCGCAGTGATGATTGGTCAGGATCAGGCCGTCGGGCGAGACGAACGACGCCGAACAGCCGGGGAGGCGTCCCGCCGCGAGGCGGACGTGATCCAGCCACGCCTGCGTCGGGTGGAAGTTGTAGCGATGCGCCCAGTAGTCGAGCGGCGGCACGTCGAAGGTCCACATCTTCCCCGTCTCGATGCCCGGATACTCGGCCGGCGCGACCTGCTGCGCGCGCGCCCCCGACACCGCCCCGAGACACAGGGATGCAACCAGCACGAACGCCAAGCGTAGACGCTGCATGGAGGATTCTCCGTTAGAGGCCGGATTCGGAACTGACGCCTGCGGAACTAGCAATTTTCGTACGCGAAGGCAAGGACCGCTTCACTTTCTCCAAACCCGTCCTTCCGGGAACCCCGCTGCCACCTTCAGGCCGAGCCGCCGGGCGAGGGAATCCGGCGCGGCCGTCGGCTCGTACTCCTGGGCGAACCCGACGACGAGGTCCCGTCGCCCATTCAGGATGCGCGCGAACTCTTTGAGCGACGCCGAGTCCAGTGCCGCCGGAAGGTCGCGCGACGGCCGGTGGGTGAGGAACCAGATGCCCGCCGGATCGTTCGAGAAGATCTCCGCGCCTTTCCCCTCCGTGCGGAGCCACTGCCCCAGCCCCGACTCGCGCCACTCGTCGCCGGCGTAACCCCAGCCGCCGTCCCGCGCGTCGGCGACCGCCCGCACCGTCGCCCACGAGGAGGCCGCCAGCCAGAGCGCGACCGCCACCGCCGCAGCGAGCCGCACAAAACGCTTCCACGCGCGCCACCTGGCGCCCAGCGCCGCGGCCGCCGCAATCTCGACGAGGAGGATCGCCGGCGAGAGCATCCGGTCGTCGAAGGGGATGTTGTCGTAAACCGCCACGCGGGAGACGAACACGAACGCCGCGTAGCAGGCGGCGAGCAGGGCGGCCGCCGAGAGCAGCCTGCGCGTGGGCGGAGACGATGCGCTCTCCGCCGGCGGGCCGCTCGCGGCGAGCAGCACCGCGACGCCAGCACCGGCGACCGCCGTCGCCAGCAGCGCCCCTCCGAGATTGGGCGGCGCGAGCGGCGCCAGCCACGCGACCAGCGTCGCGCCCAGCTCGCGCAGCGTCGGGCCGAGATCCGCGTGCAGCGCTACGCTACGCACCGCCCCCGATTCCAGGACCGAGCGCAACATCACGACCGCCGAGAGGAGTGCGGTGGGCAGCGCCGCGAGCGCCGCGCGCCGCGCCCGCTCGCGCAGGGGCCCGCGCAGCCCGAACGCCCAGAGAACCACCGCGCCTCCGGCAGGGACGGCCGCAAACCGGACCAGCCCTGCCGCCGCGGCCGTGAGGCCGTAGAGGAATGGCCGCTTGGAGAAGACCATCAGCGCGAGCGTCGCGGCGAGGAGCGCCAGACAGAGCGGCTCGCTCAGGACGCGCGCATGGTCCAGGACCAGGGCCGGCGTGCCGAGGAGCAGCACGCCGGCGAGCGCGCCGGCCCCGGCGCCGGCGACGGCGGCCACGATCCAGACGGCCAGCGCGACGGTCGCGAACGCCGCTACCGCCTCCACGCCGCGCGCTGCCTGCTGGGAAGGCGCGCCCAGCACGACCGGGAGCGCGAGCAGCGTCGGGAAGCCCGGTGGGAAGTGGCGCAGTGCCGACGTGCTGTCGGGATCGGACCAGCTCGCCATCGGGATGCGCAACGTGCCGGCGCGCGCCAACGATTCGGCCGCGCCGAGGTACGACATCGAATCGGGGTCGAGCCCCGGCCCGGGAGGCGAGGTCAAGGCCACAACGCCGATGCACGCGGCGGCGCCGAACAGCGCCGCCAGAACCGAGCGCCGCACGACGGAGAATGTACTATTCAGCGCCATGCGCGCGATGCTGCTGGACGCCGCGCGGCGCCCGCTGCGCGAAGCGAGCCTGGCGATGCCCGTTCCCGGACCGCACCAGGTGCTGCTCCGGGTCGCGGCGTGCGGCGTGTGCCGCACCGACCTGCACGTCGCCGACGGCGAGCTGCCCGACCCCAAGCTCCCGCTCGTGCTCGGCCACGAGATCGTCGGCGAAGTCGTCGCCCTCGGCCCCGACGTCACTCGATTCGAAGCGGGCGCGCAGGTCGGCGTTCCCTGGCTGGGGTGGACCTGCGGCACCTGCCGCTTCTGCCGGTCGGGCCGCGAGAACCTCTGCGCCGACGCACGTTTCACCGGCTACCACCTCGACGGCGGCTACGCCGAGTACACCGTGGCCGACGAGCGCTACTGCTTCTCCCTCCCGCCCGACCTGCGCGCCCCCGACGCCGCGCCGCTTCTGTGCGCAGGCCTCATCGGCTACCGCGCGCTGGTCGCCGCCGGCGACCGGGCCGAACGTCTCGGGCTCTACGGCTTCGGCGCCGCGGCCCACATCGTCGCGCAGGTCGCCCGCGCTCAGGGCCGCAAGGTCTTCGCCTTCACCCGTCCGGGCGACGCGGCCGGTCAGACCTTCGCCCGCGAGCTGGGAGCCGTGTGGGCCGGCCCGTCCGACACGCTTCCCCCCGAGCCTCTGGACGCCGCGATCATCTTCGCCCCCGCCGGCGCGCTGGTTCCCGCGGCGCTCCGGGCGGTCGACCGCGGCGGGACCGTGGTGTGCGCGGGCATTCACATGAGCGACATCCCGACTTTTCCGTACGACATCCTCTGGGGAGAGCGCGCGATCCGCTCGGTGGCCAACCTCACGCGGCGGGACGGCGAGGAGTTCCTGGCGCTGGCACCACGATTGCGGGTGCGCACGACGGTGGAGACCTATCCGCTGAGCCGCGCCGCCGACGCGCTCGACGCCCTCCGCGCGGGACGCGTGCACGGGGCCGCGGTCCTCGTGATGGGAGGAAGCGAACCGGGATGACGTCACACCTGCGCGCCCTGCTGCTGGGGCTCGGCGTCCTCGCGGGAGCGAGTGCGATCGCCAGGGCCCAGGAGCCGCCCCCGTCCCCAGGTGCGGCCGAAGCGTTGCGAGTCTTCCTCGACTGCCGGACCACCTACTGCGATTTCGACTACGTGCGCACGGAGCTGGCGTTCGTCAACTACGTCCGCGATCCCGTGGACGCCCAGATCTTCGTGCTCGTCACCACCGAGCCCACCGGGGCCGGCGGTACGCAGTTCACCGTGAACCTCATCGGCCGGCAGGACTTCACCGGACGCAACGACACCCTGTACTACGTCTCGCAGCGGACCGACACATACGACGAAGTCCGGCGCGGCCTGACGCAGACCCTGAAGCTCGGGCTCGTGCGCTACGCGGCCCGTTCGGAACTGGCCGAGCGCATCCAGATCACGTACGCCGCGCCGCCGGGCCAACCCGACGGCGACCGCCAGCGGCGCGATCCGTGGGACTACTGGGTCTTCAACACCGGCATGAGCGGCAACTTCAGCGGCGAGCAGTCCCGCAGCACGACGTCGCTCTACGGCTCGGCATCGGCCAACCGCACCACCGAGAAATGGAAGCTCAGCTTCGGGCTGAGCGGGCAGTACAGCCACGCGGTGCAGACCATCTCTGCCGACACCACGATCGCCACGGACACCTACAGCGAGAGCTTCGGCAGCCTGACGGTCCGGAGCCTCGGCGATCACTGGGCGGCCGGCCTCAGGACGGGGATCTCGTCGTCCACCTATTACAACCAGACGATCGACATCCGCCTGCAGCCGGCCGTGGAATACGACGTCTTCCCGTACGCCGAGGCCACCCGGCACACGCTCACCATCCAGTACTCGCTCGGCGTGGAAGGCGTGAAGTACCGGCAGCAGACGATCTACGAGAAAACGAGCCAGGTCCTGCCGCTCCACACCCTGCGCGCGCTGTACAACACGAGCCAGCCCTGGGGCTCGGCGAACGCGTCGGTGTCCGGCTCGCAGTACCTCAGCGACCCGACGAAGATGAGCCTGGGTGTTTCGGGGAACCTGAACTTCCGCGTCTTCCGCGGCCTGTCCCTCGCGGTCCAGGCCTCGGTGTCCTTGATCCACGACCAGCTCTACCTGCCGCTGGCCGGGGCCACGGCGGACGAGGTGCTGCTGAACCTCCAGCAGCTGGCGACGTCGTACAGCTACTACACGGCGGTGGGCTTCAGCTACACGTTCGGCTCGGCCTACAACAACGTCGTCAATCCTCGCTTCCAGTGACCGCCGGCGGCCGGGCGCGTCACCCCAGCAGGCTCCTGAGCAGCAGGGCGAGGACCAGGAGCGCGACCAGGACGTAGGTGCGGTCGCGCTCGAAGGCGAAGGCCACCCCCGCGATGGCGACCCGCGCGATCGGCGTCGCTATGAGCAGCACCAGCCCGAGCTGCACCACGCCCCGCTCGTCCAGCGCCAGCGCGCTCCGGACGATCCCCCCCAGGCTCCGCAGGTTCGCGGGCTGCCCGCGGAAGACGCGGTAGTCGGGGATCGTGGCGCCGTGCCTCGCGAGGTAGGCGATGCCGCCCGCCAGCACGACCGCCGCCGCCAGCAGCACGCCGAAGCGCAGCAGATTCCCCACCACCCGCTGCAGGCGCGGATCGGGCGCGGGCATCGAGGAATCGGGCGCGGCCATCCTACAGCTCCCCGGCGACGCCGTGGTAGATCATCTCGATCGCCAGCGCGACGATGACCACGGCGAACAGGATCCGGAGCTTCCGGACCGGCATCCGGAACAGCAGGCGTGCTCCCACCATCGAGCCCGCCAGGACGCCGAGCATCACCGGCATCGCGAGCCCCGGCACGACATACCCTCGGCGCAGGTAGATCCCCGCGCTCGCCGCCGCCGTCACGCCGATCATGAAGTTGCTCGTGGCCGTGGACACCTTGAACGGCATCAGCATGACCTGGTCCATCGCCAGCACCTTCACCGCCCCGGACCCGATGCCCAGCAGCCCGGACAGCACGCCGGCGACCCACATCAGGGCGAAGCCGCCGGGCACGTGGCGGACGTGATAGCGGACCTCGCCGGCGTCCGTCGGAAAGGTCGAGTCCAGCCGGAGGCGTGCCGCCACCGGATCGGGCGCGAGGTTCGCCGTGGCGTGCTCGGGCCGGTGCTTGCTCGCGAGGTAGGCGGATTGGAGCAGCACGAGGCCGAAGATCACCGCGATCACGTTGGCGGGGATGACCGCCACGAGCGACGCGCCCACCAGCGCCCCGATCGTCGTCGCGATCTCGAGCAGCATCCCGATGCGGATGTTGGTGAAGCCTTCCTTGACGTACGCCGCCGCCGCGCCGGAGCTCGTCGCGATGATCGAGACGAGCGAGGCGCCGATGGCGTAGCGGATGTCGGCCCCGAAGACGAGGGTCAGCAGCGGCACGATCACGACGCCGCCGCCGAGTCCGGTGAGAGACCCGAGGAATCCGGCGCAGAACGAGGCCGCGCAGACGATGCCGCTGAACGCGAGGGTGTTCAAGTCGAGGCTCGGGGGTGTACACTAACCACGACCCCGGGGGAGGCGCGAATGGCGGACGTGAAGGAGATCGAGGACGCCCTCATCGTCGGCGCAGGGCCGATCGGCCTCGCGTGCGCGATCTCGGCCAGGCGCCGCGGCCTCGATCCCCTGCTGATCGATGCGGGCGCGCTCGTCAATTCGATCGTGCACTACCCCGTCGGCATGACCTTCTTCACCACGCCGGATCTCCTCGAGATCGGCGGCCATCCGTTCGCCTGTGCCGGAGCGAAGCCGACCCGCGAGGAGGCGCTCAAGTACTACCGTGGCGTCGCGCGCGCGGAGGCTATCCGCGTCCTGACTTACACGCGACTGACGGGCGCCGCCGCGGCGTCCGGCCTGGTGCGGTGCGATCTCGAGTCCGCCAGGGGAAACGCCCGCGTGACCTGCCGACGGCTGGTGCTCGCGACCGGCTACTACGACCATTTCAACCCGCTCGGCGTCCCCGGCGAGGATCTGCCACACGTCAGCCACCGGTTCGACGAGGCCCACCGTTCCTTCGGGCTCGACGTCGTCGTGATCGGCGGGAAGAACTCCGCCATCGAGGCCGCGCTGGAGTTGTTCCGCGCCGGCGCGCGCGTCACGCTCGTCTACCGGCGCGACGCCCTCAAGCCCACGGTCAAGTACTGGCTGAAGCCCGACGTCGAGAACCGGATCAAGGCCGGGGAGATCGCCGCCCGGCTCGGCGCCGAAGTGCTGCGCATCGAGCCGCGCCACGTCGTCGTTCGGCTCGCCGGCGGCCAGGAGGAACGGCTCGCAGCCGACCGCGTCTACGCGCTGACCGGCTACCACCCCGACTTCGACCTTTTCCGGAAGATCGGGATCGAGCTCGACGCCGAGACCGCGCGCCCCCGCTGCAATCCCGAGACCCTGGAGACCAACGTCCCCGGGATCCACATGGCGGGCAGCATCACGGCGGGGCGCGCCACCTCCGAGGTCTTCATCGAGAACGGGCGGTTCGACGGCGAGCGGATCTTCGGCAGCGCCGGCGCGAAACCCGCGGAGCGCTCCGGCGTAGGGGGAAGGGGCTAGCACCCAACCTCCGGAGGTCGCCGTGGGCAGCACCCTGCGTCCGCTCTGCGCCGCCGCAGCGCTCGCCATCCTTCCCTGCGCGCTCTGGGCCCAGGACTCCACCGACATTGCGGACACCGCCGCAGCGCCCAGTCACTGGAGCCTCGACCTCCCCGTCCGCGGCTACGGCATCTCCTTCGGCAACTCGGCCCGCTTCACCGGCCTGCGGCTCAACTGGTCGGACGCCGGCCTCGACCGGATCCGCGGCATCAACATCACGCTCTGGAAGCCCGACAAGCCGATGACGGGTACGGTGAACGGGCTGGCGATCGGACTCGCCGGCCCCGCCGCCTCGGCCCTCAACGGCGTCTCCATCGGGGTGGGCGGCGTGGTGGCCGACTACGCGGTGCGGGGCGTGGCGATCGCCGGGCTCGGCATCGTCTCGCAGGGCGAGATCGAGGGACTCAGCATCGCCGGCCTCGGCCTGGTGTCCCAGGGCGAGATGCGGGGCATCAGCGTCTCCGGCCTCGGCGTCGTGTCGCAGGGCGGCATGACCGGCTTCAGCGCTTCAGGCCTCGGCGTGGTATCGCAGGGACCGATGGCAGGCGTGAGCCTCGCGGGCCTCGGCGTGGTCTCTCAGGGAAGCCTGAGCGGCTTCGCCGCCTCGGGGCTCGGCACCGTATCCCAGGGCAACCTGCACGGCTTCAGCGTCAGCGGCCTGGCCTCCGTCGCGCAGGGCGACGTCCGGGGCGCGCACGTGGCGGGGATCGCGGTGGTCGCACAGGGCGACATCCAGGGACTCTCGGTCGGCGGGGTCGCCACGGTGGCTCAGGGCAGGATTTCGGGCATCTCGGTAGGCGGCGTCGCGGTCGTGGCACAGGGAGGCATCACCGGCTTCTCCGCCGCCACCGTGGCCGTGGTGAGCGCAGGGCTGGTGAAGGGCCTCACGGTCGCCGGGTACCAGGTCCGGACCTACCGCGTTTCCGGACTCACGGTGGCCGGGATCCATCTCAAGACCGACGAGATGTCGGGGCTGTCGGTGAGCGCTTACAACCAGATCCGCGGACTCCAGGCGGGCGTCGCGATCGGGCTCCTCAACTTCGCACGGCGGCTCAAGGGGATTCAGATCGGCCTGCTGAACATCGCGCGCAACAACCCCCCGCCGTTCCGCGTGCTGCCGATCATCAATGCCCATTTCGATTGAGGAGTGCGCAGCAGGAAGAGACAGCTGACTTTTCTGAGGACTGCTTCCTTCCCCTGCTTCTCAGAAGAAGTGGCCCACCAGCCGGACCACCCAGGAGATCAGCGCCAGGGGAACCGGCAGGAGGGTCAGGCCGACCGCGAAGCTCAGCCCCTGGCGGAACAGCGCCGGGCCCGCATAAGGCGCCTCGTCGCCCCACAGCGTCCGCATCCCCACCTCCGCCAGCCATCCCAGCGAGTACCCGACGTTCGCCAGCACCCCGTAGACGATCACGCCTCTCCACAGCGGCCCGAGCGTCTGACCCTGCGGCGGGAGGCTGCCGAACAGGGTCACTGCGGCCAGCGTGACCAGCCCGGTGCCGCCCACGAACAGGTTGTAGGTAAGGCGCCGTGATTCCCACCATCCGAGGAGCGTCCAGGGGGTGCGGCGGTAGTCGGGGAGCGGGAAGAGGATCCTGGTCAGCGCGGTCACGGTCGGCTCCGGTGCTTGCGGGCCCATTCACTATGGCGCCTGTACTCTGAATTGACAAGTACTTTACATTACAAAGCCACTAGCCGCCGGGGCTGCGAGCGTCTAGCCTGCTCAGGTTCCGCACACAGGGTGAGGCAGGTGACGCGAAGCGCCTGGGTCAGCGAAGACGAGATCCGCGACCTCGGGTTCGGCGCCGTCGTGGCGGGGGAGAGCCGCCAGCGGCTCCTCAACCGCGACGGCTCGTTCAACGTGGCGCGCCGGGGGCTGCGGCTCGGCACGTCGCTCAGTCTCTATCACACGCTGCTGACCCTGACCTGGACGCGCTTCATGGCGTTGGTCGTGGTGTCGTACGCGCTCATCAACGCCGCTTTCGCGGTGGTTTTCGTGCTCTGCGGCCCCGGCGCGCTCGTGTCCTCGCTCCCCGCCGCGGGGGGGGCGCTCTTCTCTCAGGCGTTCTTCTTCAGCATCGAGACCTTCTCGACGATCGGGTACGGCAACATCGCGCCGGTCAGTCTCGCGGCGAACCTGGTGGTCACGGTCGAGGCGCTGGTCGGCCTGCTGTGGCTGGCGCTGGCGACCGGACTGCTATTCGCGCGCTTCTCGCGCCCGACGGCGAAGATCATGTTCAGCCGGACGGCGGTGATCGCGCCGTACCGCGGCATCCGGGCGTTCGAGTTCCGCATCGCGAACATGCGCAGCAGCGAGCTGATCGAGGTCCAGGCGACGGTGATGTTCACGCGCTTCGAGGAGCAGGGCGGGAAGCCGGTGCGCCGCTTCTACCTGCTGCCGCTGGAGCGCAGCTCGGTGACGTTCTTTCCCCTGTCGTGGACCATCGTCCATCCGATCGACGAGGCGAGCCCGCTGAAGGGCCTCACCCGCGACGACATGCGCCGTTCCAACGCCGAGTTCCTGGTGCTCCTCTCCGGCGTGGAGGAGACGTTCGCCCAGCGCGTGCACGCGCGGTCCAGCTACCGGTGGGACGAGGTGGTGTGGGGCGCGAAGTTCAGCGACATCCTGCACCATCCGCGCGGCGCGGAGCCGATGACCTTGGACGTGAGCCGGCTCGACAGCATCGAGCCGGTGGCGTAGGGTATCTCCCACGACTCCCTGGGTGTTGTTCCTGATTCTCGCCAACCTGGTGATGCTCCTGCTGGGCGGGGTGGTCCCCGGCCTGACGGAGAGCCTGATGTTGGTCCCCGCCTACATCCCGCTCCGGCCGTGGACCGTCGTGACCTACATGTTCCTGCACGCGGGCTTCATGCACTTCTTCTTCAACATGCTGGCGCTGTACTTCTTCGGACCCCGCCTGGAGGGGCGTTTGGGCGGTCGGCGCTTCATGGGCCTGTACCTGACGAGCGGCATCGCGGGCGCCGTCATGTCCCTGGTGACGCCGTACGTGGCGATCATCGGGGCATCCGGCGCCGTGTTCGGCGTCATGCTCGGCTACGCGCATTTCTGGCCGCGCGACCTCGTCTACGTCTTCTTCCTGCCGATGGAAGCGCGCTGGCTGGTGGTGCTGATGACCGCCATGTCCCTTTTCGGCGCCTGGCAGGGGGGAGGCGGCATCGCCCACTTCGCGCACCTCGGGGGATTCGTCGGGGGGTTCCTGTACCTGCGCTGGATCGAGCTGCGCTCCCCGGCGGTCCAGTTCCGCGCCGCGACGGCGCCGCCGGCGCGGAGCTCCACGGCCGACCTCGACCGCTGGCGGCGGGTGCAGCCGGAGACGCTGCATCCGGTCAACCGCGAGGAGTACGAGCGCGTAATGGCAAAAGTGGACCTCGCGGGCGCCGCCGGCCTCACGCCCGACGAGCGGGCTTTCCTCGACCGGTTCAGCGCCGGCTGACACACCTTGGAGACGAACGGATGACCAGCACTCGCGTTTGGCTCGCAACCGCGACCACGATCCTGCTTGCACTCCCGCTCCGCGCCCAGACCGCCCCTTCGGAAGCACCGCCGGTGCGCGGCTTCCCGCCGCCGCTGCTGGCCGACGAGCTGGCGCGCGAAGCGTCGCTCAGGGCCGTGCCGAACGCCGACACGCTCCGCGCCCAGCTGATCGCGCTGAGTACGGTGCCGCACGAGGCGGGGACCGAACGGTCCCACCACGTCGCCGAGATGATCCTGGCGCGGTTCCGCTCCTTCGGCCTCGACGCCTCGATCGAACAGTTCGAGGCGCTGATGCCGCGGCCCACGAGCCGCTCGCTCGAGCTGGTCGGACCCGAGCAGTACGTCGCGTTGCTGAAGGAGCCGGCGCTGAGCGAGGACCCGACGTCCGGCCAGACGGACCAGCTCCCGACCTTCAACGCCTACTCGCCCGACGGCGACGTGACCGGCGACCTGGTGTTCGTGAACTACGGCATACCGGACGACTACCGGGTGCTGGACAGCCTCGGCATCAGCGTCCGCGGGAAGATCGTCATCGCCAAGTACGGCGAGTCGTGGCGCGGGATCAAGCCGAAGGTCGCGGCCGAGCACGGCGCCATCGGGTGCCTCATCTACTCGGATCCGAAGGACGACGGCTACTTCGTGGACGACGTGTACCCGAAGGGGCCGATGCGGCCGTGGCAGGGGGTGCAACGCGGGAGCGTCATGGACATGCCGCTCTATCCGGGCGACCCGCTCTCGCCCGGCTGGGCCTCGCGGCCCGGCTCGCGCCGCCTCACGATCGCCGAAGCCCAGACGATCGAGAAGATCCCCGTGCTGCCGATCTCGTACGGCGACGCGTTGCCGCTGCTCCGCAACCTCGGCGGACCGGTCGCACCCGAGGCGTGGCGCGGCGCGCTGCCGATCACCTATCACATCGGCCCGGGCCCCGGCCGGGTCCATCTCGCGGTGAGCTTCGACTGGAAGACGCGCCCGCTCTACGACGTCGTCGCGCGGATCCCCGGCAGCGTCTACCCCGACCAGTGGGTGATCTGGGGCAACCACCACGATGCGTGGGTGAATGGCGCGCAGGATCCGCTCTCCGGCCAGGTGTCGCTCGACGAGGCCGCGCGCGCCCTCGGCGCGCTGCTCAAGACCGGGTGGCGGCCGGCGCGCACCATCATTCTGGTCGCGTGGGACGGCGAGGAGTGGGGTCTGCTCGGCTCCACCGAGTGGGCCGAGGCGCACCAGGACGAGCTGCGGACGAAGGGCGTCGTCTACTTCAACGGCGATGCGATGGCCAGCGGCTGGCTCTCTTCCAGCGGGTCGCACTCGCTGCAGGAGTTCATGCGCGAGGTCGCACGCGACGTGCCGGCCCCGCTGGGGACGGGCAGCGCGCTCGAGGCGGCGCAGGAGCACCGGCGCGAGGAAGCCGCTCGGGCGCGGCCGGCCCGCGGGCGCGGCGCGGATGGTGAGGCGCCGGACACGGCCTTCTCGATCGGCGCGCTGGGGTCGGGCTCCGACTACACCGCCTTCATCGACCACGTGACGATGCCGTCGGTCGACGTGAGTTACGGCGGCGCCGTTCACGGCGGCATCTACCACTCCATTTACGACGACTACACCTTCTTCTTCCGCTTCGTCGACAGCACGCTGTCGTCGGAGGTCGCCCAGGCCCGGACCGTGGGGACGGCCGTCCTGCGGATGGCCGACGCACCGGTCCTGCCCTTCGAGTTCCGGACGGTCGCGCGGACGTACCAGCGCTACGCCGACGAGATTTCCCGACTCGCGGCGCGCAACGACACGACCAGGGGGCTCGACCTGGCGCAGCTCAAGGCCGCGATCGCGCGGCTGGACAGCGCGGGGCAGCGGTTCGACACCGCGATGGCGGCCCTCGACGCCGCCACGCCGCAGCGCCTCGCGGCGCGGCGCGCCGAGCTGGGCCGGGCCAACCAGCTCATCTACACCACCGAGCAGGCGCTCGGCGACACGGCCGGGCTGCCGCGGCGTCCCTGGTTCCGGCACCTGATCTACGCGCCGGGCTTCTACACGGGCTACGGCGTGAAGACGATGCCCGGCATCCGCGAGGCGGTCGAGGAGCGGCACCCCGCCGAAGCGCAGGCCGAGGCGAGCCGCGTGACCGCCGCCGTCCTGCGGCTCGCCGACGGGGTGGACCGGGCTTCGCAGGCCCTGGCGGCTGCGCTGAGGTAGGCGGCTTCCAGCCCATGTCGCTCGGGCGCACGCTGCTGCTGCGCGCCTCGCGCAGCGCGTTTCTCGCCGCGCAGCTCAAGCGCCGGGCGTTCGTGGGCCGCGCGGTGCGCCGGTTCATGCCCGGCGAGGAGCTGCCGGCCGCCCTCGACGCCGCAGAGCGGCTCGCCGCGTCCGGCCTCGGCTCGGTGCTCACCCAGCTTGGGGAGAACCTGACGAGCGGGGCCGACGCCGAGGCCGTGCGGGACCACTACCTGGGCGTCTTGGACGACCTCCAGCGCCGCCGCCTCCCCGCCCACATCTCCGTCAAGCTCACCCAGCTCGGCCTGGACGTGGACCAGGGCGCGTGCGAGCGCGCGCTCGACGCGCTCGCCGCCGCGGCGGAGGAGACCCGATCGTTCCTCTGGATCGACATGGAGGACTCGCACTACACCGACGTGACGTTGGACATCTTCCGGCGCGCCCGCACGGCCCACGCCGGCGTCGGTCTCTGTCTTCAGGCCTATCTCCGCCGGACCCGCGCCGACCTCGACTCCCTGCTCCCGCTCGCGCCCGCCATCCGACTCGTGAAAGGCGCGTATGCCGAGCGCGCGGACGTCGCGTTCCCCCGCAAGGCGGACGTCGACGCGGCCTACCTGGCGCTGGGGGAGCGGCTGCTCGAGCATGCCGCGCGCGGCGCCCGGCCGGTCTTCGGCACTCACGACGTCCGCCTCATCGCGCGGCTGCGCGAGCGCGCCACGGCCCTGAAGCTCCCGCGCGGGACCTGCGAGTTCCACCTGCTCTACGGCATCCGCCACGCCGAGCAGCGCCGGCTGGTCGCCGAGGGAGAGACGGTGCGGGTTCTGATCAGCTATGGGACGGCGTGGTTCGCGTGGTACATGCGCAGACTTGCCGAGCGGCCGGCGAATGTGTGGTTCGTGCTCAAGAACTTGATCTAGAAAGTGGTAGCTGGAAGGGAACGGAGGTCGGCTGAATTCCGCTCGACTGCCTCTGCCACCTTGGCTAGAACGGCCGCGCGTACCGTGGGCACGCCACGACGCGCACGACGGCCGCGCGCGCATCGGTGACGAACGGCTGACCCGCCACGCCCGTGCCGCTCTTCACCGCGCCGGGCAGGGTGACGTAGCCCTCGAGCACCGCGCACCCGCCCGCGAGCAGCTCCCCCACGAGCAGGTCCCGTTCCTTGTCGATGTCCGGAGCGATCCGGTGCGTCACCGTCCGCTGCCTTGCGCTCACCAGCATGCCGACGTCCTCGGTCGCCGCCGCCGCCCACAGGGTGCCCGCGGAGTCCGCCTGCCAGAGCCGTACGTGGTGCCGTGCCCGCGCCGTGGGGCTCGCCCGCTCGAACCGCAGGTCCTCGATGCGCCCGAAGAGATACTCGTGACTCATCGGCGCCTCGGAGTCCCGCCTGGCGAGCAGCACAGCCTCCGCCTCGGCCGCCAGTGCGCCGAACGTGGAGCGCTGGGCGGGGAGCCAGCCGGCTCGATTGAGCGCCGAGTCCACGTCCTCGCGGGCGCCCCGGAGGATCAGGTTGATGGGATCGGCGCCCTTGGCCCCGCTCTTGTCCGTGGCGCGCGAGGGCAGTGCGGGCACTGCCGGCAGAGCTTCGCTCGCAGTCGCCTCGCCGCTTTCGCACCGGTCGGGAATCGGAACGACCAGCGGCGCCGTGAGGCGGAGCAGGCCGCGCTGTCCCGCCAGGATCTGTGCGCGCGGCCCGCGCAGCACGAGGTCGAGGCCCGTTACCGCGACCAGGGGAACCAGGCCGAGCCCCGTCGCGGCGCCCGCCAGGCCCGCCAACCCCGCCGTGCCGATGACGCCGCGGATCGAGCGGCGATTCTGCTGTACCCCGCCGGCCGCGGTCCACGATCCGCGGTTCGTCCACTCGAGCGAGTCGAGCACCGCCGCCAGCGGCACCCAGTCGTCCGCCGCCGCGAGGACCGAATCGAAGCGCAGCTGGAGGACGCCGCGCCGGCCGAAGATGCGGCCCGGGCGCGACTGGACCACCGTTCCCCGGATCGGCGTGAACGCCGGCACGAGGATGCAGCCTCCGGCCTCGAGCGGGGCCATCGCCTGGACCTCGAAGGTCGCGCCCTGCCGGTCGCGGCCGCCGGTGAGCGACCGCGCGAAGCGGACCGGGATGCGCGTGCCGGGCGCGAACACCGCGGAACGGTCCTGCGGCTGCGCCTGGAGCGCCTGGACGACGGCGAGCGCGAGGAAGAAACCGCCCGGCATGACACGAAATAGGCTGGCTGCCGCCCGAAACCGGAAGTGACGCGGACCCTTCCCCGGCCTGGGTCCCCGCGATAGGCTTGTCGCCATGCAGCGTCCGATGGGTGTGCCCCCGGCGGGTTCGTCGGACGGCGACGCGGGTGGGCTCGGCAGACTGCCGCCCGCGCGCGTCGGCCGCGCAGGCGTGCCGCCCGCGCCCTCCGGGGCGCGAGGCCCCATGCGGCGCATGTTCGGCGCGCTCAAGGAGGCGGTCGAGCGGCTGTTTTCCCCCTACACGACCTCGGAGCAGCTGCTCGACGCCCTGCGCCGCGTCGAGGGCATCAGGACCGCCGCCGAGATCTCGGAGCGCCGCTGGCTCGAGACGCAGCTCCGCCAGGCCCAGAAGCTCGAGACCGTCGGCCAGCTCGCGGGCGGCATCGCTCACGACTTCAACAACATCCTCGCCGTGATCCTGGCGAACACCGAGATGCTGCGGTCCTCGCTCCCGTCCGACCGGCAGGACCTGAGCGACAGCGTCGACAAGATCCGGGCGGCGGCCTCCGGCGGGGCGAGCATGGTCCGGGGCCTGCTCACCTTCAGCCGCCGCGCGGACCTCACCTTCACGACTGTCGACCTGCGCGAGGTCGTGGCGAACATCGGCCAGATGGTCCGCGCGCTGCTGCCCGACGACGTCGAGATCAAGATCGTCGTGCCGCCGGCCGCCTGCCCCGTGCGCGGCGACGCCAGCGCCCTCCAGCAGCTCCTGCTCAACCTGGTGACCAACGCGCGCGACGCGATGCCGTCGGGCGGGACGCTGGTCATCGAGGCGATGCAGGATCCCACGGACAAGAGCTTCCCGGAGTCGGTCCCGTGGGTGAACGCGGACGCATTCCACTGCGTGGCGGTGAGCGACACGGGCGTCGGGATGGACCAGGCGACCGTCGAGAAGATCTTCGAGCCGTTCTTCACGACCAAGGCGCCCGGCGTCGGCACGGGGCTCGGGATGGCGATGGTGTACGGCATCACCAAGCAGCACGGCGGCCTGGTTCACGTCTACAGCGAGCTCGGCACCGGGACGTCGGTGAAGGTCTACCTGCCGAAGTCCGCGGAAAGCGCGGCCGCGGCGACGGTCGCGGCGCGCGAGACGGCGCCCCGCCCGGGCGGCGGCGAGACGATCCTGCTGGTCGAGGACCGGGACGAGCTGCGCGGCACGACTCGGCGCGTCCTCGAGCACCTCGGCTACACGGTCGTCGAAGCCACGGACGGCGAGGACGCCCTCGCCAAGCAACGCGCGCACGGCGGACGGATCGACCTGGTGCTGTCGGACGTGCTGATGCCGAAGCTCACCGGCCCGGCGCTGTTCCGCGCCGTCCGCGAGATCGATCCCGGGATGCGGTTCCTGTTTACGAGCGGTTACAGCGAGAACGACATCGCGATGCGGTCGCTGCTGGATCCCGGAGTGCCCTTCGTCGCCAAGCCGTGGGCGATCGCCGACCTCGCGCGCCAGGTGCGCGCCGCGCTCGACGCCCCGCCCGTCGCCCCCTAGCTACTTCGCGCGATCCAGGTAGGTCCCGGTCCGCGGGTCCACGCGGATCTTCACTCCTTCGCCGAGAAACTCCGGCACCTGGATCGTCACGCCGTTGCTGAGCTTGGCCGGCTTGCTGCTCGCCGTTTTGGTGGCGGTCTTCATCACCGGCGACGTTTCCACGATCGTGTATTCCATCGCCGCCGGGAGTTGAATGGCCACCACCTGACCATCGAGCAGCTCGGCCGTGATGTGGATCTCCGGCTCGAGCCACGGCAGTGCGTCCCCGACCACTTCCTCGGTCAGCGAGTACTGGTCGTAGGTCTTCGCGTCCATCACGTGGACGCCCTGGTCGTCCCGGTAGAGCACCTGGAACTCCTTGGTGTCCAGCCGCGCCTCGTCCACGTACTCCGTGGCGATGTACCGGCTGTCGAAGGTGTTACCGGTGACCAGGTTGCGCATCCGGACCTGCACGAACGCGCGCAGGTTCCCGGGGGTGCGGTGCTGAAAGTCCATGACGCGACAGGGCTGGCCTTCGACCAGGAGGACGTGCCCTTTGCGGATTTCGGATGCCTTCATGCGTCCCTGCAACAGGTAGGGTTGACTCGGCGGGCGGGAACCTAACCGGGCCCTCAGCGCCGCGCCACCCAACCGCCGAGCCGCCGCTCTCGCGAGCGCGGCTCGCCCGCAGCACGCGCCGCTTCGGCCCCCCGCGCCTGCGGATCGAGCGCCTCCCGCAGGCCGTCGGACACGGCGTGCAGCCCCAGCACCACGGCGGTTATGGCCAGACCGGGAAAGAGGGACGCCCAGGGAGCCGTCGTCAGCAGGTCCCGGGCGTCGGCCATCATGTTGCCCCAGCTCGGCACCGGAGGCTGCACCCCCGCTCCGATGAACGATAGCCCGGCCTCCAGCAGCATCATGTTCGCGACGCTCAAGGCCGCCGAGACCATGAGCACCGCCGTCGCGCCGGGAAGCACGTGGCGTGCGATGACGCGCCACGGGCGCGCGCCCAGGGCCCGGGCCGCCTCGACGAATTCGCGCTCCCTGATGCTCAGCACCTCCGCGCGCACCAGGCGGCTGGTCGTGAACCAGCCGGTGAGCCCCAGCAGCACGGCGAGCGGCACCGGGCCGAGGGGCCGGCCGAGCGCCACGGCCACCAGCACGATGAAGATCTTCGGCACCGCGAGCCCCACGTCCACCAGCCGCATCAGCACCGCGTCGGTCGCGCGCCGGAAGTAGCCCGCCGCCGCGCCCACCGCCGCGCCCAGCGTGACGGACACGAGTGTCGCCAGCACGCCGATGCCGAGCGAAACGCGCGCGCCGTACACCAGGCGGCTGAAGACGTCGCGGCTGAACAGGTCCGTGCCGAGGAGGAACCGCCACGACGGCGGCCGGCTCTGCAACCCCACGATGTCGAGCTGCGCCGACGGGCGGTACGGCGCGACCAGCGGCGCCAGCACGGCCAGAGTCACGAAGAACAGCAGCAGGCCGAGGCCCGGCGCGGCGGCCGGACTCGCGA
The DNA here is from genome assembly GCA_963835535.1 of uncultured Gemmatimonadales bacterium. Taxonomy (GTDB): domain Bacteria; phylum Gemmatimonadota; class Gemmatimonadetes; order Gemmatimonadales; family JACORV01; genus Fen-1245. The sequence continues at coordinate 8,732 of CAWIFL010000005.1, read as the reverse complement.
AGAAGCGCCGGGCTGCCGCCGACCGCGCGCGCCGCGCCAGCAGCCGGACGGTCACCGCCGCGCACGCCAGGATCACGGCCAGCGGGAGCAGCGGCAACGCCGTCATCGCGCGCGCGCCCGTCCGACCCGCGGGTCCGCGGCCGCGTAGAGAATGTCGGCGATCAGACTTCCGCCCACGACGAGCACCGTCGCCGCCAGGGTGGTCGCCGTCACGATCGGATAGTCCCGGCTCAGCACCGCGTCGGCCGCCAGCTTTCCCATCCCCGGCCACGCGAACACCGTCTCGATCACCACGGACCCCGTGAGCAGGAAGGGAAGCGCGAGTCCCATCAACGTGATCGTCGGCAGCAGGGCGTTCCGCAGGGCATGGCCGAGCAGCACACGCGATTCCGAGAGCCCCTTGGCCCGCGCCGCCTTGACGAAGCCCTGGTTCAGGGCCTCGAGCAGGGCGGCGCGCTGGAACCTCGCCGTGCCGGCCGCGCCGACCAGCCCGAGGGTGAGCGCCGGCAGCGCCAGGTGGCGCAGCCGGTCGAGGAGCCGCCCGGCCGGCGACAGCGCCTGGTGCAGCACCGGATCCACGACGCCGCCGACCGGGAACCAGTGCAGCCCCTGGCCGAAGACCAGCAGGAGGACCAGTCCGAGCCAGAACGTCGGGAGCGAGTACACGAACAGCGTGGTGTGGGTGAGGAGCGTGTCGAGTCGGCGACGGGCGTAGGCGGCCTGCACCGCCCCGATGGCCAGTCCCAGCAGGAGGTCTATCGCGAGCGCGGTCGTCGCGAGCACCACGGTGTTGGGAATCGCCTCCTCGAGTGCGAGCGCCACGGGCCGCTGCTGGCTGAACGATTCACCCAGATCGCCGCGCGCCAGCGCGCCCAGATACCTCACGTACTGCGCGGGCAGCGGCCGGTCGAGCCCGAACCGCGCCCGGAGCCCCGCCTCCACCGAGGGATCGAGCGGACGGTCGCCCGTGGGCAGAAAGGGCGTGCCCGGCGCGAGGTGGATCGCGAAGAAGACCAGCGTGACGACGGTGAAGACGATCGCGAGCGCGGCGGCGAGCCGGGCCAACAGCCAAGCGGCCACTCAGCGCACCAGCCGGTCGCGGGCGATGAGCTGGTCCGGGGCGATCCGCCAGTCGCGCAGGTACGCCCAGTAGGAGTCGGGGCGCAGGCGCACGTTCGTCACGCGCTTGTCCACAGCCGCCACGTTGTCCTGCGCGCTCAGCACGATCGTCGGCGCATCCTCGGCCAGCACGGCAAAAGCGGCGCGCCAGGCCGCCGTCACCGCCTGCCGCGTCTGCGCCGTCGTGGCCGCACGCGCCCACCGGTCGAAGGCGGGGTTGGCGTAGTGTCCGAAGTTGGAGCCCCCGCCAGTCATCCACATCTGCGGCACGCCGGAGGACGGCGTCAGATCGGTGGCCCACGACACGATCGCCGCGTCGTACGCGCCGCTGTGGAGCCGGGCCTGCAGCGTCACGTTGTCCATCGCCTCGATCGACACCGCGACGCCCACCGCGCGCAACTCCTCCTGAATCAGCTGCGCGTACTGCATGCGGGGCGGGCTGGTGGAGGGAACCGCCAGGGCGAAGGCCAGCCTCCTCCCCCCGCGGCGCCGCACACCGTCGCTTCCCGGTTGCCAGCCGCGCTGCTCCAGCAAGCGGGCGGCCTCCGCCGTGTCGTAGGGCGGCACCGGCAGATCGCGGAACCAGAGCGACGTCCACTCTTCCGGGATCGGCGCCGGCGGCACCTTCGCCGTCGTCCCGTAGATGCTCTGGGTCATCCGCACCCGATCGGTCGCCGCCACCAGCGCCCGCCGGACCGCGGGATCGTCGAAGATCGGCTGCGCCGGCGATCCGTCGCGGCCGCGGAGGTTCAGGCTGACGAAGGTGAACACCGATCCGGGATACGGGTACAGCGCGAGCCGCGGCGCCCGGCGCGCGCGATCAATGTTCGCAGGGGACACCAGCACCTGGATCGCGTCCGCCTCGCCCGCGATCAGCTGCGTCACCGCGACCGAGAGGTCGCCGGCGAAGCGCCAGATCAGTCGCCGGATATGCGGCCGGCCGAGGAAGAACGTCGAGTCGGCGGCCAGCTCCAGGCTCTGCCCGGGATCCCAGCGGACGAAGCGGTACGGCCCGTCCCCGATCGGGCTGCGCCCGAACGCCGCGTTGCGCCACTGGGAACGCGGGAGATCGCGGAGCAGGTGCTCCGGGAGGATTCGAAGGTAGTACACGGCGTCGTAGAACATCTCCGGGTACCGCTGGCGGAACCGGAAGAGCGCCGTGGCGCTGTCGGGCGCCGTGACGGACGCGATGCGCACCAGGTTGATCCGATCCGCCGCGTCGAGCACGGAGTCGGTATAGGCCGCGAAGGTGAACGCGACGTCGGCCGCGGTCACCGGACGGCCGTCCTGCCAGCGGGCGCGCGGATTCAGGTGGAACCGCAGCGTCAGCGAATCGGCCCAGTCCCACCGGTCGGCCAGGAGCGGCTCGAACCCCGAGTCTCCCACGGTATTCAGGCCCGGCCCCACGTCGGCCAGCTTCAGGAAGATCTGGTCGAAGATGTCGCGGTCGAGGATGTGGTCGGTGGCCGGCGGCAGCAGGGAGGCTGGCTGGCCGATCGCCGCGAAGACGACCGTGCCGCAATACTCCCCTGGGCACGATCCGCCTCCGCGGCTCGTGCAGGCGGCTGCGAGAATCAGCGCCAGCGGCGCTAGGCGGCGCACGGTGTCAGCTCCCGGCCGGCGGCGGCCATTCGGTGTACCACATATGCGGCGACCCGGCTACAATGCCGCGCTTGAACTCGCGGCGTCAAGCCGACCTTGCCCTCCGACGCGTCTCGTGCAACTGTGGTGATCATGCGCAACGCGCTATGCCTGGCCCTTCTCCCCGGTCTGCTCTCGGCCGCCGCGTGTGGCGGGTCCTACACGGGCTTCACTCAGGGCGTGGGGGGCGGCTCGGGCGGCACCCCGGTGTCGTGGTCCCAACTGGCCGCGGGGATGGAGCAGACCTGCGGCCTTTCCACCTCCGGCGTCGCCTACTGCTGGGGCACGAACGACTTCGGCGAGATCGGGGACGGGACGACCATCGCCGTGCGCTACACGCCGAAGGGCGTGGCTGGAGGGCTGACGTTCACGGCGCTCGCTGCGGGGGCCAGCCACAGCTGCGGGATCTCCGCCGGCGCCGCCTTCTGCTGGGGCTACAACGTCTCCTCGCAGCTCGGCGACGGCACGATGACCAATCGCTCGGCTCCCGTCGCCGTCGCCGGCGGCCTCACGTTCGCCCAGCTCAGCGCCGGCGCCGTCTTCACCTGCGGCGTCGCCACCTCGGGCTCGGCCTACTGCTGGGGCGATAACAGCGTCGGGGAGCTGGGCGTGGGCGACCTGACGCGCCGCGGCCAGCCGACTCTCGTGGGGAGCTTCATGGCCCTCACGTTCGCGAGCGTGAGTGCCGGCGACTGGACGACATACCATGCCTGCGGCATCACGCCGGCGAGCGTGACGTACTGCTGGGGCGACAACGCCTCCGGAGAGCTCGGCACCGGCGACAGCACGGGCCACACGCTCCCGGTGGCGGTGACCGGCGGCCTCTCGTTCACCGCGGTCGCGGTCGGCGGGCCGCACACCTGCGCAATTGCCGGCGGCACCGCCTACTGCTGGGGCGGCAACGCGTCCGGCGAGCTGGGCACCGGCGACAGCACCGCGCGGCCAAGGCCGACCGTCGTGACGGGGAGCCTCACGTTCTCGAGCCTGTCGGCCGGCGGCCTTCATACGTGCGGCCTGGTGTCCGGCGTGGCGTACTGCTGGGGCCGCAACGCTTTCGGTCAACTCGGTGTCGGCGACACCCTCGACCGGGCGACGCCGACGCCGGTGGCCGGCGGCCTGGCGTTCAGCAGCCTCAGCGCCGGCTACGAGCACACCTGCGGCGTCACGACCGCAGGGGCAACCTACTGCTGGGGCCGCAACCTGGAGGGCCAGCTCGGCGACAACACCACGTCCAACCGCAGCCAGCCCGTGGCGGTGCAGAATCCCTGACGGCGCCGCCGCAAGCTTCCCCACCGCCTGAGTCCCCGCCTCCGCGCAACCCTTTTCCGGCCACCCGTGTCGCACGGATGGACACAGCCGTCGGAGCCCCGTGCACGAAGCTGAACTGATCGCCCGCGCGCGCGCCGGGGATGCCGCAGCGGAACGCGAACTCTACGAGGCGCATGTGGATCGCGTCTACCGGCTGGTGTACCGGTTCGCGGGCGACGCCGACCTGGCGCGGGACTTCACGCAGGACACGTTCATCCGCGCTTTCGAGCGGCTGCGCGACTTCCGTGGCGAGTCGCAGTTCGCGACCTGGCTGCACGCGATCGCCGTGTCGGTGGCGTTGAACGGCCTGCGGGTCGTGAAGCGACGGCGGGAGCGGGAGACGGATCTGGAGGAGGGGCACGACGTGGCCGGTACGGGACGCGAAGCGGAGCCGGACTTGAAGCGCAGGCTACGGGCGGCGATCGACGCGCTGCCGCAGGGATACCGCACGGTGTTCGTGATGCACGACGTGGAGGGTTACACGCACGAGGAGATCGGCGACGTGCTCGGCGTCGAGGCGGGCACCTCGAAGGCGCAGTTGTCCCGCGCCCGTGCCAAGCTGCGTGTCGCGCTGGCGGATTTCGCGGGAGAGTGGGCGTGATGGCCAACGAACGCGATGACGAGCCGCTCCCCGAGCGGCTGCAACAGGCGGCACGGGGCTACAATCAGCCTCCTGCGGCGCCGCGGGAAGAGATGTGGTGGGCCATCTCGGCCGCGCGCGCGCGCCGCCGCTCTGCCCGGCATGTCGCGCGCCGCGTCTACTGGGGTCTCGCCCTCGCCGCGACGCTCGTCCTCGGCATCGGGATCGGCCGGCTGGTCTCGCGAGGCGCCGGTCCGCTCCCTGCGCTCGCAGGCTCCGCCGCCTACGCCAGAGCCACGACCGCGTACCGCGTGGCGGCCGGGCAGTACCTCGCGCGCACCGAAGTGTTGCTCACCGATTTCAGTGCCGAGAGCCGGAAGGGCCGGCTCGACCCGCAGTTCATCGAGTCGGCGCGGGATCTCCTCACCACCACGCGGCTGATGCTCGACTCCCCGGCCGCGGACGATCCCCAGCTCAACGTCCTGCTCCAGGATCTCGAGCTGGTGCTGGCGCAGGTCTCTCAGCTGCCGGACGAGCCCCGGCAGAAGAGTGATATCGACCTCATCAACCAGGGAATGACCCAACGAGGCGTGTTGGCCCGGCTCCGCGCCGCGACTCCCGCGGCCGGCTCCCCTACGCGCGCCCAAGGAGTGCTCTGATGTTCGCCACGTTGTCGCTGCTCGCCGCCGTCACCACGCTGTTGCAGGGCTCGCCGGCACGGGCGCCCGTGAGGGCCTCTCGCGCCGTCCAGGCGGCGCCGGCCGCGACCGACCTGGCGTTCGCCACGCTGCCCCGGGCCGCGTGGGCCCAGTCCGATTCGGGGGACTCGCTGTATCGCGCCGCGCGCCAGCTCCTGAACCGCAACCGCTACCCGCAGGCCGCGAGCCTGTTCAACGACCTCATCCGACGCTACCCGCGCTCGAGCTACACGCCCGATGCGTACTACTGGGCGGCGTTCGCGCTCTACCGGACCGGCGACGACGCCAATCTCCGGCAGGCGACGGCCCTGCTCGAGACGCAGGCGCAGCGCTATCCGCGCGCCGGCACTCGCGGCGACGGCGACGCCCTCCTGGCGCGCGTCTACGGTGAGCTGGCTCGGCGCGGCGACGCCGAGGCCGCCCAGTGGGTCCAGGCGCACGCCGCGGCCGCCGGAGCCGACACCGCGACGCACGCGACGCCGGCGGCATGTCCGAGCGAGGATGATGATCCCCGCATCGCGGCCATGAACGCACTGATGCAGATGGATGCCGCGAACGCAGTGCCCGTGATCAGCAGGTGCTCGCGCGCCGCGATCCCTGCTCGGTCGAGCTGCGGCGCAAGGCGGTCTTCGTCCTGTCGCAGAAGCGCAGCGACCAGACCGAGGACATCCTGCTCTCGGTGGCGCGCAGCGACCCCGACGCCGAGGTGCGCGGCCAGGCCGTCTTCTGGCTCTCGCAGGTGGGCAGCGACAAGGCCGTCACGGCGCTCGACTCGATCCTCCGCACGTCGAACGACGAGGAGCTGCGGGACAAGGCCATCTTCGCCATCTCGCAGATCCACGGCCCGCGCAGCTCGCAGATCCTCCGCGACTATGCGACCCGCGAGGACGCTCCCGAGGAGACCCGCGAGAAGGCGGTCTTCTGGCTCGGACAGCAGCACGGCGGCGAGAATGCCGCGTTCCTGCGCGATCTCTACGGCCGGGTGACGCCCGGCGACCTGAAGGACAAAATCATCTTCTCCCTCTCCCAGATGCGCTCCCCCGAGAACACGCGCTGGCTGATGGACCTGGCCGTGAACTCCCGCGAGGACGTCGAGCTGCGGAAGAAGGCGCTCTTCTGGGCGGGGCAGACCGGCGCGGACATCGGCGACCTGACGGCGCTCTACGATCGCAGCAGCGACCACGACATCAAGGAGCAGCTGATCTTCGTCTACTCGCAGCGCCACGAGAGCGCGGCGCTCGACAAGCTGATCGACATCGCGCGCCACGAGACCGACAAGGACCTGCGCAAGAAGGCCGTCTTCTGGCTGGGGCAGTCCCACGACCCGCGCGCGGCGCAGGTCCTCCTGGAGATCATCAACCAATGACCCGCGCGCTCGTTCTTCTCGCGGCGGCGTGCGGCCTCGCGCTCGCCGCTCCCGCGTCCGCGCAGACGATCGCCCAGCGCGTGTCCCGCGCGAGCGACGGCACGGTGCGCCTCTCCTACGCCGCGCGCGACGGGGTCTGTGGCAACGGGAGAGGCGTGATCTCGTTCCACTGCGTGAACGGCACCTGCGGCAACCAGCGGATCACGACCGGCTCCTGGGAGGACGACGGCCCCTGTCTCTGCGAGGCGGGCCCCGTGCGCCTGGCGCTCGAGGTGGCATCGGGTCACGTCACGCGCCTCAGGACCTACGTGGGCGGTCGCTGGAAGGCGGCCGAGGGCGTGACGGACCTGGGGATGGTGCCGGCGGCCGACGCGGCCCATTTCCTCCTGGACCTGGCGCGCGCTGGCGACAATCGCTCGAACGAGGACGCCATCTTCCCCGCCACGCTCGCCGATTCGGTGACCGTGTGGCCCGACCTGGTGAGCCTGGCCCGCGACAACACGGTGCGCGGTCGCGTCAGGAATCAGGCGGTCTTCTGGTTGAGCCAGGCGGCGGGCGAGGCGGCCGTGAAGGACCTGACCGACATGGTGGGCGACGACTCGCTCGACCGCGACGTCAGGGAGCACGCCGTCTTCGCCCTCTCCCAGGAGCCGCACGACGTCGGCGTCCCCGCGCTGATCCAGATCGCGCGCTCCAACCGGGATCGCGAGGTACGCAAGAAGGCCTTCTTCTGGCTCGGCCAGACCAACGACCCGCGCGCACTGGCCCTGTTCGAAGAGGTGCTGACCAAACCCTGAGCTGGTGGGTGGATGCCCCGGAGGCACGAAGCGCGGCGCCCGCATTCCGGCGCCGCGCTTCGACTTACGCCTCCCGCCTAGCGGCGAGGAATCGGCTGCGCCACCTTCATCACGCTCGTGACCACCACCCCCGAGGAATTCACCTTTTCCGCCGCTCCGGAGCCGCATCGGGTCCGGACGCGCGAATTGTTGCGCCGCCATCCCGAGATCCGGGAGCTGATCGGCCCCAACCCCACCACGTTCTGGTGGACGGCGGGCATCGTCGCGCTCCAGATCGTCGTCGCGTGGCTGGTGGCCGACCGGCCGTGGTGGGTGGTGGTGGCCGTCGCCTACACCATAGGCGCGTTCGCCGACCACGCGCTCTTCGTGATGATCCACGAGTGCGCGCACCGGCTGGTCTTCAGGCGCACGGTGCCGAATGTGCTGACCTCGCTGCTCGCGAACCTGCCGCAGTTCTTCCCGGGCGCCACTTCGTTCACCAAGTACCACCTGAAGCACCACGCGTTCCAGGGCGTCTACGAACTCGACGGCGACCTCCCGTTCCGGTGGGAGGCGCGGTTGGTAGGGCACTCGCCGATCCGCAAGGCGCTCTGGCTGCTGTTCTTCCCCGTGTTCCAGGCGTTCCGGCCGTGGCGCATCAGGGAAGTTCCGCTGTGGGACCGCTGGACGGTGGCCAACCTGGTCGTGCAGGTGGTGTTCGACGCCCTCGTCTGGATCGTGCTCGGCCCGAAGGCGCTGGTCTACTTCGTCCTCTCGCTCTTCTTCTCGATCGGCCTGCATCCCCTCGGCGCGCGCTGGATCCAGCGCCACTATCTCACGGCGGACCACGGGCAGGAGACCTTCAGCTACTACGGCCCGCTCAACACGTTCGCGTTCAACGTCGGGTACCACAACGAGCACCATGACTTCCCTTCGGTGCCGTGGAACAAGCTGCCTCGAATCCGCGCCATCGCTCCCGAGATGTACGCGTCGCTGGCCTCGCACCCCTCGTGGGCGCGATTGCTGTGGCGCTTCCTGTTCGACCGCGAGCTGACGTTGTTCTCCCGCATGGTGCGCGACAACCGCAACCGCGTAGGCCTCGATGACCCGGTCAAGCCCGACGTCGAAGCGCTCCGCGGCGCGGCCTCCTGAGGCTGAGACACACTCCTCCGAAAACCCGAAGCGCGACACGGCTCATCACCGTATCGCGCTTGGAGTTGCCCCTCCTGGGATCGAACCAGGAC
>CAWIFL010000004.1:0-709892 GCA_963835535.1 uncultured Gemmatimonadales bacterium | reverse complement strand
CGGCTTGGAAAGTGTTCAAGGCGTTCCTGCAGCACCCGGTCGAGTGCGAGGGGGATGCAGCCTCCTTCCAGTGCGGCCCCGAGCAGGACGACGCCGGCGAGCATCGGTTCCTTGTTCAGTTCCTCAGGCAGTGCTCCGCAACGGAGGACGGGCAAGACACGCCGGTTTCAGGAATCGGAATCGAGTTCTCGTATGCACTCGAGCCATTTCCGAGCGCCGAAGATCGGGAGGTGTGGAGCTATGATTTTCCGTCGCTCGCCGACTTCGCGGCGCACGTGGAGGCGCTGCCGCAGTTCCAGGCCGCGATGAACGAGCGCCCGTTGGCGACGGAAGTCTGGGTGGGGGAGATCTAGCTCAGCGGCCGTGTTGCCTAACCCGCGCCTGCAGCGGCGGGCATCTTCAGCTGGTAGTGGCTGGTGAGTGCAACCGAGGTAATGCAGGTGTTGTGTGGCTGGCGGGTGAAGGCCCGCCGCTGAGGCGCACTTCGTTAGGCAGAAGTGTCGGCCTCCGAAACCGCAAAGTGGGGGGTAAGGCGGGGCCGCGCGGCGGGGGTGGGGCTCGTGAGGGATCTGGTATTGCCCCGCAGGTTCGGCGGCCGGGCTGTTTTTGAAGAGCACGAACGGGTTTTTCGGGAGGTGGGGGCTCGAGTTCGAGGTAGCCGACCCGCGCGGCGGCCGCAGCCCGGCGATCAACAGAGCTCAGCACGCGCGGCTCGGGCGGTTACTCGGCTGACGAGCCACGGCGTCTGTGCCTGGAGTGCTAGGCGCTTCCGCGAGTGCGCGACGATCAAGGGTGCTCCGCCCCGCGCCCGCGTCGCACTCTGCCTAACCCGCGCCTGCAGCGGCCGGGCGTCTTCGGCAGGTACTGGCTGGTGAGTTGAACCGAGGTAGTGCAGGTGTTGTGTGGCTGGCGGGTGAAGGCCCGCCGCTGAGGCGCACTTCGTTAGGCCGCGCCAGCGGGATCCCGAAGGAGGGCGGCATATGTCGCGTTCTGGCCTTGCTCGTGCAGCCCTATCCGGCTCACTGTCCGCCATTCTCCTGGGCTCGTGCGAACACTCTCGCAATCCCTCCGAAGTGGTGTGCGACCTCCCGGGAGGATACTCCGTCGTTGTTGCGGTCCGGACGCCCGATGGGACACCTGCGGCGCGTGGTGCGACCCTCATTATTCGTGACGGCTCCTTTGCCGACACAACCGGCCCGGCATCATACGATCCGCTTCAACTCGGCGCCGGCAACCGGCGGCCGGGTGTCTATAACGTCTCGGTTACCAAGCCGTGGTACGCACCAGTGCTGTTCTCTGGCGTCGTGGCTGTGGGCGGGCCCTGCGGCGTGGAATCCCCAACCCAGCTCGAGATCACGCTAGTCCTTCTGCCGGCGGCGCCATCGGTGCGCACGGTCGCCGCCTATCCTCCGGCGATGGGCTTCGGGGCGGCCGGCCTCACAGTGCAGATGTACGCCTACGTCGACGCCGCCGCGGGCGTCGACACATCGGTCACATGGCAGATCAACGATTCGACCGTGGCCACGCTCTCGCCGACGGGCTTGCTCCGGTCGCAATGTCGAACCGCACCCGGAGAGGCGACGATCGAAGCGCGTTCAGTGGCTGACCAGTCGCAGGTCGGCCATGCGTACGTCACCGTGTGGCGCAATGCCGCCGCCTGCTGAGGCGCGGCCTAACCCGCGCCTGCAGCGGCCGGGCGTCTTCAGCAGGTAGTGGCTGGTGAGTGCAACTGAGGTAATGCGGATGTTGTGTGGCTGGCGGGCGGTGGCCCGCCGCTGAGGCGCACTTCGTTAGGCGGCTCGACATGCACAGAGCCATCGCACCCTCATGGGTATTCGCGCCACTAGCGCTTCTAGTCGCGGTCGCACTTCCGCAGCTCGCGTGTCGCAACCCGGCCGAATGGCGCTGGGCCGTGCAACGCGGCACCATCGTGGATATCCCCCAGTTCTCCCCGGTCGTTACCATCCCGACGCCGATCGTCGCGGGTAAGGCCGCAACAGTGACCGTCTATACGTTTGGTAACGGCTGCGTGAAGGCCGCATACACTAATTTCAAGGTGTCTGGGGCAGTTGCCGTTGTTGAGCCCTTTGACTCGGTGGTTGTCGAGATGCCACCGAATGGGGCGTGCACGGATCAGCGTAACGGGTTCCGGCATTCGGCCTCGGTGGTCTTCCCAGCGTCCGGCTCTGGAACGCTTTGGATCATCGGCTGGAGCGATGTCACCCGAGCCGTCGACACCCTCGACTACAACGTGACAGTCCAATGAAGTGGTGCGACATCGTTTCCCGAGCCGCCTAACCCGCGCCTGCAGCGGCCGGGCACGGCGACATAACGCCCGGCTGACGCCGGCGGTTTAGAGTAGAAGCCGGTACCCAGGCGGGCCGTGGCGTCGCCCGCCGCTGAGGCGCAATTTCGTTAGGCGGCACCACGATAGGGCTCGGTGGGCATGACACTCCTCATTCGTAGCGTGCTCGGCGTCGTCGCTGCGGCCGTCCTCACTGGCTGTTGCCGGTGTGGCCCACCGCCGTTGACCTTCGATTCATGCCCCAGTGGCTCTACCGCTGTTCTCCGCGGCGTTGTTCGCGATCGTGTCACCGGCGAGCCTATGCGGGCGCACATTGAGGCGCGGGGCACGCCCTATCAGATCGACGCCGACTCTGTCTACGGCGGGTTCGAGCTCTTTGGCATTCCGCCGGGCCGCTACAAGCTGCGCGCGCGGTGGCTCGGCTACCGCGCCGTCGAGCGCACGGTCGAGATGAAGGCGGGGTACTGTACCACCTTGGTGCTCCGCCTCGCTTGGAGCCCGTCCGACAACCGGATCACCATCGACTAGGGTGATGCCCTTCCTACGGACGGCCGACAACGCTCGGCAGGTGCCTAACCCGCGCCTGCAGCGGCCGGGCGTCTTCGGCTGGTACTGGCTGGCAAGTGCAACTGAGGTTATGCAGGTGTTGTGTGGCTGGCGGGCTTGAGGCCGGCCGCTGAGGCGCACTTCGTTAGGCGGCTGCTCCGTAAGGAGGAGATCGCGATGAACCGGGCATGGTGGCTCTTGGCCGCGATCGTCGGAATCCCAGCTGCGCTGGCGTCAACTGCGGCGCAGGCGCCGCGGTCCGCGCAGGTGCTCCGGATCACGGTGGACGCGCCCGGGGCGCCGGGCGCGACGGTGACGCTCCGCTACCTGCGAGGCCCCGACTCGTTGCAGGGGAAGGCAGTACAACTCACGGTTCCCAGGCACTTCACGCTGCAAGCCGACGTGCTGACGCTCGTGGCCGAGCGGCCGCGAGGCCAGGGGCCAGTCCGTTTGCGGGTTGAGCGCGCCGCCGGGGAGCGCCTCGACGGCGAGGGCACTGGCGACCGCGTTCAGATCCGAGTCTGGCCCGACAGCATCGATGTTCGCACGCTGCCCTGGCAGGTGCCGATCTAGCCCTGCAGCCGCCTAACCGGTAACGAAGTAAACCGGCAACATGGGTAACAGTGCCGGGGTGGATCCGGGTCAGCCCCGGATGATGTAGTCGTGCTCGTCCAAGCGGGCGAGCAGGACGCTGCCGAAGTAGATGGACCAGATCCCGTCGTCGACCTCCTCGAGTCCGATGTGGTGTTGCTTCAGGGCATTGGCGATGAACAGCAGCCGGTGCTTGAAGCGAAACGTGCCCGCGTTCGTGATCCGCTTCACGAGGAAGTGCCCCGGATACTCCAGCGGCGGGAGCTGTTCCGGGAATGGGCGCGGAGACGTCCGATAGAGCGCGGCGGGTGGGCGCCCGCCCAGGGATTCGTGGGGGCGCTCGTCGTTGTACAGCGCCCGGAAGGTGTTGAAGGCGCGCTGCTGGGCGGCGAGCGAGCCGCGGGGCGGGCGGATCGCGTCGGCCTTCAGGGTCTTGTGCATCCGCTCGTGGGCGCCGTTCTGCTGCGGGTGAGCCGGCAGGATCCGCTGGTGCTGGATCCCGAGCCGCAGCCACCAGACATTGAGCTGGGAGAGGCCGTGGATGCCGCAGGTGGCGAACGGCACGCCGTTATCGGTGCGGATCGCCTGCGGCAGGCCAAAGGTGCGGAAGGCGTGCTCGAAGACCGGGCGCACGCCGCGCCCCTTGGTCGAGCGGAGGCCCTGGCAGGCGAGCAGGTAGCGCGTGTGCTGGTCGGCGATCGTCAGCGGGTAACAGTAGAGCCCGTCGCGGGTCCGGAAGTGGCCTTTGAAGTCGGCCGTCCAGAGGTCGTTGGGGGCGGTGGTCGTCAGCGGCACGACGCCCGGATGCTGATGGGGCCGGCGGCGCCGGCGCTTCTTGACCAGGCCCCGGCGGGCCAGCAGGTCGCCCGCCGTACTCACGGCCGGCCGGGCGAAGGCCGGATACCGGGGCTCGAGCCAGTCGAGCAGTTTCTCGGGTCCCCAGCTGGGGTGAGCGCGACGGGCGGCGCAGATCAGCTGGGCCACGGCCGCCGGGATGCGATGCGGGCAGTGGTGGGGTGCCCGACTCTGGTCGTGCAGCGCGGCCCGGCCGCCCTCCTCGAAGCGGTCGAGCCACTTGTAGCCGGACTTGCGACTGATCCCGTACCGCGCGCTCAACTCCGTCATCGTGTACAGGCCGCGCCGCTGGTCGGCGATGAAGCGTTCACGTTCGTCCACGGGTGACGTCTCCAGCCAGGGCATGGCCAACCTCCAGAAGGTCAGCCATGTTAGCAGTGTCACCCATGTTCCCGGTTTGAAGTGTTACCCATGTACCCGGTCTGTACCGCGAGCCGCCTCACCCGCGCCTGCAGCGGACGGGCGTCTTCAGCAGTTACTGGCTGGTGAGTGCAACCGAGGTTATGCAGGTGTTGTGTGGCTGGCGGGTGACGGCCCGCCGCTGAGGCGCACTTCGTTAGGCAGCGCCAGGGTCAGCCTCTTGTGCCGTACATACATTGTGTGTACGTTGAGATCGGATGAGCGTGCTCCGCTTCGAGTGGGATCCCGCTAAGGCTGCGAGCAACCGGCGCAAGCACGGCGTCTCGTTCGAGGACGCGCAGACCGTGTTCGCCGATGAGCACGGCCTCTTGCTCGACGACCCGGATCACTCGGCAGCGGAGGAGCGGTTCATTCTGCTGGGACTGAGCGCGGCCGAGGGTGTGCTGGTGGTCGTGCACTGTTACCGGCGACAGCGCGACGTCATCCGTCTGATCTCGGCGCGTCGGGCGAGCCGGCGCGAGCGCGAACGCTATGCACAAGGGTGGAAGCCATGAGGAAAGAGTACGACTTCACGCACGCGCGCCCCAACCCGTACGCCAAGCGACTCAAGCAGTCGGTTACGATCCGGCTCGAGGCGCCGACCATCGAGTACTTCAAGGGGCTGGCCAAGGAGACGGGGATTCCGTACCAGACGCTGATCAACCTGTACCTGCGCGACTGCGCCACAGCTCGTCGCAAGCCGGCGTTGCGGTGGGCGTCGGTGAAGGGCGCTGCCTAACCCGCGCCAGCAGCGGCCGGGCATCTTCGGCCGGTACTGGCTGGTGAGTGCAACTGAGGTCATGCAGGTGTTGTGTGGCTGGCGGGCGGTCGCCCGCCGCTGAGGCGCACTTCGTTAGGCCGATCGTGGGCATGGAATCACAACGACTGCATCCACTTGGCCGGCTGATTGCTGGGCTAGCCGCTGGCGTGCTCCTCGCAATCGCGGTCGAGGCCGTGCGTCGCGGGACACGTTGGAGCGCCATCGTTCCGCTCGCGTTTTTCGTGGCGCTGCTGAGCTACGCAGCTGTCACGGGCCGCTGGGTACGGCTCTTTGGGCGTTCCTCCCGATGACGTCGTGCTCCCGACGGCCTAACCCGCGCCAGCAGCGGACGGGCGTCTTCGGGAGGTACTGGCTGGTAAGTGCAACTGTGGTCATGCAGGTGTTGTGTGGCTTGCGGGTGAAGGCCCGCCGCTGAGGCGCAGCCCGGTAGGCGGCAGCGATGAGAATTCTCTCGATTGCCCTAGCCCTTGGTTTCCTGTCCGACGCCGCGTCCGCATGCCGGGAATCGCTTGCGGTGCAGCCCCCTGCATGCCCCGGAGATTCGGTAATGCTAGTCGTCACGGCGGTCGCACCGGTTCCCGAGTTCTCGTGGACACCAGGGTGCCCGATGGGGCTGGTATGGGTGCAAGGCCCGAGCGTCGGCTGGAACCTCATAGCTGACAGCAACCGCATCCTGTCACCGGTTCGGTACGGTGAGGTACGCGCTGGTATCACGACGAATGGGGCCGGGACGCAGCTGGCGCGGGGGACGACGTACGTCGTGTCCATTTGGCGCTGGGTGAGCGGGCCGTACCGTGAGGTCGGGACTGCATCATTCACGCCGTAGCCGACGGACAACTTGGCCTCACGTGCACCGCGAAGGAGGCGACGGTGACCGACCTGCAACCGCCACCCGACAACGCGTTCGCGTCACGCACGCGCCCGTTCACGTTGTTCACGGTCCTCGCCGGCGTGTTTGTAGTCGCCGGTGTCGTCCAACTGTTCGTGAATGTGCCGGCCGCGTTCGCCACTTTCGGAGGGGCCGGGCTCATGGTCCTTATCCGTGACATCCTCCGTAGGAGCGTGCCCCCGGAATGAGTTACGGGCAGGGCGGGCGCCCGACCCGCGCCCGCCGCCCGAGTTCACACGCGCGCCTCACCGTCGGGTAATGCAACTGTCATCCGGCACTCATCCCGGAGCTATACCTTCGAGTCCGACCCAAGCACCGGAGGCGTCCGGTGACGCTCCATTCTACAGCAGGCTTGGTGTTCGTCCTGAGCGCAATCGTCCCGCCGTCGCTGGTCGCTCAGTGGGTCGAGGTTCCGTCCGACTCAGCTGTCCATACCGACTGCAGTCTGAGTGCGCGGCCCCGTCTCCTCAGGATGCCGCCCGTCGAGTATCCCGTCCTGCTTGCACGCTACGGAATCGAAGGCCGCGCAGTTGTCACCTTCGTCGTGGAACCATCCGGCCGGGTTCGCGAAGCCTCGCTGAGGCTCTCCCAAGTCACGAACCCGCAGTTCGAAGCCCCAGCCCGGACCGCCTTCCTCAATAGCCAGTTCGCTCCTGGCCGCATTCGAGACCGCGCCGTGCCTGCTGAGGTTCGCTACCTAGTCATCTTCGCGCGGGGTAACGCGGTGCGCCGAACTCGCCTCAACTGCTGACATCCTTCGGCGCCGGCTGCCTAACCCGCGCCTGCAGCGGCGGGCGTCTTCGGCTGGTATTGGCTGGTGAGTGCACCTGAGGTTATGCAGGTGTTGTGTGGCTGGCGGGTGAAGGCCCGCCTCTGTGGCGCACTTCGTTAGGTGGCACGCGGAGGTGTACGCATGAGTCAGATCTCGAGTGTCGGGCGCACCCTCATCATCGCCAGCTTTGCGTTGTCCGGCTGCCATGCGGCGCACCCTGAGCAGGATGCGGAGGCGTACGTTGTTGCCCTGCGCAGCGTACAGGCGGATGTCTTTGGCGACCCGCCAGCCGCGCCGCTGGCACTCGACAGCGCAACACGCGCGACCCTGGACTCGGTAACGATCCGGGCGCTGATGATGGCCGGAGTTATCGCATCCTGTCGGAGGATCTCAGGGGGAACCGCCTGTGTGATGCTGGAAAACGAGCTGCGCGGCCTGGTGCTGCATGCTACGCCGTTGAAACACCTTACAGGTGGGCGCGTCAGCCTCAGCGTCATGGTTCAAGGGCGGGCCGCGCCCGGCGACGAGACGCTGATCGTCGGTCAGCCGTATGTAGCCAACATTGAACTGGCGCGTTCGGGCGAATCCTGGCGCATCGTTCGCAAGGTACGGCGTGGACCGAACTCGCGTGCCACCTAACCCGCGCCTGCAGCGGACGGTCGGTGCGGGTTCATGGAGTTGTGTGGCTGGACAGTTGACCTGAGGTAGTGCAGGTGTTGTGTGGCTGGCGGGCGGTCGCCCGCCGCCGAGGCGCACTTCGTTAGGCGGCAACCGCAGTCTTCATCGGAGGCTCCATGAATCGGACCTTCGTAGCTGTCGCGGCACTTTCGGTTCTCTCGATTCTGGGCGCGCGCTCCATCGCGGCCCAGGTACAGCCGCCCCAACTGCCGTTCGCCCCGCCTCCTTTCACGCTCAGTTTGCGCCCGTTGCAGTTGGACAGCGGGCTGCTCCGGGGGCTTCGCCTGGTGCCGTTCGCCGGGGTAATCGAGTGTCCCATGCCGGTTTCCGTCCCCGATTCGTCGAGCCTCGAGCGGATGCCAACGGCTCGCGTTGACACTACTGGGATGGCGATCCGCATTGCGCGGCCCGGCTGCGTCAATCCTCTTGGGCCGCAGGTGCGGAATACGGAGCGACGGCCAGCACCGCAGCATCCCTGACGCCGTCTGTTGCGGTTGCCGTCTAACCCGCGCCAGCAGCGGCGGGCGTCTTCAGCAGGTACTGGCTGGTGGGTGCAACTGAAGTTATGCAGGTGTTGTGTGGCTGGCGGGGTGAGGCCCGCCGCTGAGGCGCACTTCGTTAGCCGGACACGAGGACACGTGGACCTACCAGCTCTTCAGCAGGCGCTGCAGGAGGCCCAGCTCCGGGGCGACCACGAGGCAATGGCGTCGCTGATGCGGCAGCTCGATCTTGACGCGTTGCCCACCCGCGACGAGGGCGAGCTTCAACGCACACACATGCGCGGCGCTCCGCCTGACCAGGTCACCATCATCTTCGCTCCCGCCGACACCGCGCCGGCAACGTACCCGGCCGACCTGCCTTGGCTCCGCGGAACCAAGACCTCCGTACTCTCGCTGGGGCCAGACGAGCCAGTCGTTGTGTTCTGGTCTTGCGCCGACGCAGGCGCTGCGTGCGAGCAGGTTGTCCAAGAGAGCCTGGCGCAAGGCTGGAAGGAAGCTCCCGGCCTTCAGTTCCCGACGGCGGCAGGAGTGCGTCCGGTGTTCCTGGAACGAGAGGGATCAATCCGACACCTGGTGGCGGTTCAGAAGACCGACCAGGGGATGGTGCAGCTCACCCAAGGCATCAAACGCCGGCCATCGCACACCGCTGCTGCCGAGCCTCGTGCCGGCTAACCCGCGCCTGCAGCGGCCGGGCGTCTTCGGCTGATAGTGGCTGGTGAGTGCAACTGAAGTGATGCAGGTGTTGTGTGGCTGGCGGGTGAAGGCCCGCCGCTGAGGCGCACTTCGTTAGGCGGATGTTGCTCCCGAACGCGTCGAGGCCCGAAGCCAGCGGGCAAGCGCGGCCTCCGAGGTGGTGCCGGCGGCCACCCCCGTCATGATGCGGACGACCTCCGTTTCCGGAGCGGAGAATTGGCAGCCATTGAGCTCCAGGAAGACCACCATGGTCACGAACGCGACGCGCTTGTTGCCGTCGTGGAACGGGTGGTTGCGCGCCAAGCCGAACCCGTAGGCCGCTGCCAGGGTGGCTAGATCCAGCTTCGGGCGGTACCCCCATTTGTTGCGGGGCCTGGCCAGGGCCGCCTCGAGCGCGCTCTCGTCATGCAGGCCGGATAGACCGCCGTGCTCCCGCAGTTGGTCAAAATGGACGGCCTCCACCACCAACCGGGGCACCCAGCGGGGCTCGCGCACGGGCAGCTACTTGGCCAGGGCGCGGAGCGCGTGGCGGTAGCGCTTGGCCGTCCGCGCGGCCGTCGCCAGCGCTTCCTCCGTCGTCGGGTCGTAGGGAGTCAACAGGATGCCGGCCTCCGTCTCGACGGCCAGCAGGCGATCGCCGGCCTCGACATGGAGCCGGGAGACGAGTTCTTTGGGCAGGGTGGCGCCGAGCGAGCCCCCGACGCGCCGGACCGCGACTTCACGAACCATGAGCACCTCCGGCGGAGAGTATAACTTGTGTGCTACGGGCGTGCAACACCGCCTAACCCGCGCCTGCAGCGGACGGGCTCGCCGGGCTCATGGAGCTGTGTGGCTAGAGAGTTGACATGAGGTAATGCAGGTGTTGTGTGGCTGGCGGGCGCTCGCCCGCCGCTGAGGCGCAATCTCGTTAGGCCGCACGTCGAGGAGAGGCGGAATTGACCACGACTCGCAAAGTGCGCCTTGTCTCCCTCTGGGTAGCCACGACCGCAGTTGCGGTCATCGGCCTTGTTTGGGCTGGCTGGAGGCTGAGCAAGTCGCCGACCTACCAGGTCTTTGGGCAGTTGGTCCGCCGCGTCGACACCGATGATTCCGTTGTCGCCCTTACGCTCGACGACGGCCCATCGCGCGTTTACACGGACTCCGTCTTGAGGATCCTGACTGACTCGAACGTTCACGCCACGTTCTTTGTCATAGCCTCGTCCCTGGCGCGCCGGCCTGCCCTGGGTCGCCGCATGGTGGAGGATGGGCAGGAACTTGGCAACCACTCATACACGCACCATCGACTGGTACTGAAGACGCTGGGCTACATCCGCCATGAGGTGGAAGGCACCGACTCCCTCATACGAGCCGTCGGCCAGCGAGGCGCCATCCCTTTCCGCCCACCTTACGGCCAGCGGCTGCTACTCCTGCCGTGGTTCCCGTCGCGGACCAGTCGCCTGACGGTGCTCTGGGATGTCGCGGCGGACAGCGATCCCGCGATTGCGAGCGATCCGACGAGAATCGTACAGTACGTCGTCAACCACGTGAGGCCGGGGTCGATCATCGTCCTGCACGCGGAAATCGACAGTCGGACGACGGGGCGGGAAGCTCTGCCGAGGCTCATTGGCGCACTTCACGCAGCCGGCTATCGATTCGTCACGGTGTCCGACCTGCTGCGCCGCGCACCCGCGTGACGTGCGGCCTAACCCGCGCCTGCAGCCGACGACGGGCGTCTTCAGCGGGTACTGGCTGGTGAGTGCAACTGAGGTCGTGCAGGTGTTGTGTGGCTGGCGGGCCGCCGCCCGCCGCTGAGGCGCCTTTCGTCAGGCCGCAGCCTGAGTGGTTCGGGTGTCACGCCTTTCTCGACCTGAGGGTAGCGCCATGTCCGTCCGTCGTGCATTGGTCCAACCGGCACCCGGGCCCACGCCGATCCTCGTAATCGCGACGCTCACGGGTCTCCTGATCGGAAGTGTCAGCTGCGGCAAGGAGGCACCGACAACGCCCGATTCCGGTCCCACCAAGCTCTCCATCAGCGTCCAGCAGACCAGCGTCATGGCCGGGGTCGCGATGGCACCCGCGGTCCAGGCTACAGTCCAAGACTCTCAAGGCAATACCGTCACCAGCTCGACGGCCACGATCATGCTGGCGATCAGCAGTGGAACCGGCACCGCCGGCGCTGTGCTCGGTGGCACCCGCAGCCGAGCCGCAGTCCGCGGCATCGCCGCGTTCAACGACCTCACCATCGACAAGGCTGGCACTGGTTACACCCTGACCGCCACCGCCGCGAACCTCACGAGCGACACGAGCGTTGCGTTCACAGTCACGCCAGGGGCCGCGACCGCCTTAGCCTTCAGCGTCCAGCCGACGAGCGTCGCAGCCGGGGTCGTGATAGCACCCGGGGTCCAGGCTAAAGTCCAAGACGCTCAGGGCAATACCGTCACCAGCTCAATTGCCACGATCATGCTGGCGATCAGTAGTGGAACCGGCACCGCCGGCGCTGTGCTCGGTGGCACCCGCAGCCGAGCCGCAGTCGGCGGCATCGCCACATTCAACGACCTCACCATCGACTAGGCCGGCACTGGCTACACCTTCGCGGCCGCGGCGACGAGCCTTGCCACCGCGACCAGCACCGCATTCGATGTCGACCCGTGGACGGGCATCCCGACCTCCATTAGCCTGCAGAGCGACACGGGCGACTACATCGGTCAAGGTCTCACCTACCAGTACACTGAGGCCGACGCCATCATCACCGTCGAGGCGGGCGGGGGCCATCTCAACCTGCGCATAGATACAACGTCGTGGGTCGGGGATTTTCAGGTCCCCAATAGCCTGACTCAGCTCACAGCCGGCATGTACTCCGGGCTAACGCGCTATCCCTTTGACGACCCGGCCGTAGGTGGCCTTGACTGGCACGGAGAAGGGCGTGGATGCAATACTCTCACGGGGTGGTTTGCCATCGACGATGTTACCTACCGCAACGGGAACCTCTCGGTCATCGATCTGCGTTTTGAGCAGCATTGCGAGGGCCAATCTCCCGCCATACACGCCACAATCCACTGGGACGCAGCTGATCCCACCATGCCGCAGGGGCCCGTCAATCTCGGCAGGACCTCGACTGCGCCGCTTGAGTTGCTCATGGTGAACGACTCATTCTATCGCACCTACTCCATCGATTATCACGGAGGTGAGCGACACCCGGTCCTCGAGCGCGACCCCTGCGACTGGGCTGCCCTCCGTTGGGAGGCGTCATGACGCAAGACAGGAAGGCTCTATCGAAAGCCGGCTTTGACCGCGATGCCGCGGAGTATGATGAATCGCCCAAGTATGCATCGCTGAGACGGAGCTACCAGAAGATCGCGAACGAAGCTCTGGAACGTCCGTTCCGAATGTGGCTGGATGTTGGTTGTGGCACTGGCGCCCTACTTCAGATGGTTGGGCGGCAGAATAGGGATGCCAAGCTCTTTGGAGTTGATCTTTCTGACCGGATGATCACTGTCGCCCGGTCACGAGTGGGCGAGAATGCAGACTTGCGAGTGTCCGACTCCGAGGAGTTGCCATTCGATAACGGGCACTTCGACTTGATCACGTGCACCTTTTCATTTCATCACTATCCGAACCCCCAGCGAGTCTTGCGAGAGGTGGTGAGGGTTCTCGCCCCTGGCGGTCGGGTCATCATCGCAGACCTTTCACCCTTCTTCCCAATAAGGGAGATGCTGAATCTCGTGGTCCCATTCAGCAAGGACGGCACCGTGAAGTTCTACTCCAAACGTGAAATGTCGAACCTTGTTGAGTCTGCCGGGCTCGTGGTATCCAGGTGGTCCAAGCTCAACTGGCACAGCTTCGTGATGGTGGCGGACGGAGCGCGATCGAAGGCCTGACCCGCGCCTGCGGCGCCTTCCAACGCTCCTCAATGGTGACCTTGCGGTCACGTCAACACGACGGCGCGATGGAAAGGGTATTCGGGTCCAAGTGGTACGTCGTCAGCGGGATGGCGGCTGGTTACGGGCCATTGACTGGCCCGAGGCTCCGCTCGCCTAGTGGCAGAGGCGGTAATGTGCATTCGCGGGTTGCTCTGGTCAGATTCCAGCCACCCATGGCACAGCCCCGGGCGGAGGACCCAAGGCTCAGGCGCCTGAGCACGATCTGCCTCGCGCTACCCGAGACTGCTCGCGAACGCCGCATGAGTCACGCTGCGTTTCGCGTCCGGTCGAAGGTCTTCGCCTATTACCTCCACGACCACCACGGCGACGGCATCGTGGCCGTCTGCTGTCGTACGACGCGGGGCGAGAACAGGCAATGGGTGGCTGCACGAGGATCGACGTTCTACCTGCCAGCGTATATCGGCCCGCGGGGCTGGATTGGTATCCGCTTGGACGTCAAGCCGATCGACTGGCGCGAGGTAGCTGAGTTCGTTCTGGAGAGCTACCGACTCGCGGCTCCGAAGCGGCTGGCTCGGCAGGTAGCGGGTAATGCACGTAGCGGACGGGTCGCCCGCCGCTGAAGTGCACTTCGTGGGGCGCGAGAACATTGCGAGGCAGAGATGGTTCAGACCTACGGTCTCACGCACATCGATCTTGCGGTGCGCGACTTGGGACGCGCCCTGCCATTCTACGAGCAGGTCTTCGGTCTGCGTGAGTACGGGCGCGCAGATGGGCTCGTCCACATTTCAAGGCGCGCCGGTCCTGCATGGGCCTGATCTGAAGGCCGCAGTGGCGTTCTATCGAGATGTCTTGGGGTTCACGTCGGATTTCGGGGACGCGACCTACGCCGTCGTCTGGCGCGACAACTCCGCGATTCACTTTGTTGGAGATGAAGGAACGCCCAGCAGGGCGCCGCATAACCCGCAACTGCCGCTGACCGGCGGCCGCTTGTGCATCCCGCTTCTGCTGCGGCAGATTCGAACGTCCGGAGACCGTGACCGTACAGCTCGTCATCACCGGCATCCTCGCGGCCGCAGGCGCGGCCTCCGCCGCGCTGGCCATCCGCTGTGAGCGCCGCATGCAGCGTCACCGCCAGCCAGGGGTCGGCTACGCGGCGGTCACCTTTCGACGCGATGGCGGGTGGCGGCGCGCCGATCTGTTCACGCCCGAGGGCCTGCGGTACCAGCGTCAGGCCTCACGGTTCGGAGTGACGGCGGCTGCCCTGTGGCTGCTCGCCCTCGCAGCCTGGGTGGCGCTCGCCGCCTGACCGCTGCCGGCCGGAGAGGACCTTCAGATGACCCTCGGCTCGATCCTGTACCTGTCCAGAGAAGACGTGGAAGCCACGCGGCTTCCGATGTCCGAGATCATCCAGGCGCTGGAAGCGATGTTCAGGGAGAAGGGGAACGGCCAGGTGGAGATGCCTCCCAAGCCCGGCATCCACCCCCGCCCCGACGCGTTCATCCACGCCATGCCCGCCTACATCCCCAGTGTCCAGGCGGCCGGCCTCAAGTGGGTCTCCGGCTATCCCGGCAACCAGGCCAAGGGCCTGCCGTACATCTCGGGGCTCCTGATCCTCAACGATCCCGACACCGGCGTGCCGCTCGCGGTCATGGACTGCACCTGGATCACCGCCCAGCGCACCGGCGCGGCCACGGCGGTCGCGGCGAAGCATCTCGCCCGGCCCGACAGCGCCTCCGTCGGCATCGTCGCCTGCGGCGTGCAGGGGCGCAGCAATCTGGAGGCGCTCGCCTGCCTCTTCGCGATCCGGCGGGTCAAAGCCTACGATCTCCACCCGGAGATCGCCGCGCGGTACGCCCGTGAGATGGCGGAACGACTTCACGTGGAGATCGAGCCCGTGAAATCTCTGCCCGAGGCGGTCAGAGGGCCGGACATCGTCGTCACCAGCGGGCCGATCCTCAAGAACCCGCGGCCGCCCATCGAGCCGGGATGGCTCGCGCCGGGGTCCTTCGCTTCGCTGGTGGACTTCGATTCCTGCTGGCAGGGCGCGGCGCTTCGCGAAATGGACAAACTGGCCACGGACGACCTGGCGCAGATGCGCTTCTATCGCCAGGAGGGCTACTTCCGCGAGACGCCGGAGGCTTACGCGGATCTCGGCGAGATCGTAACGGGGAAGAAGCCCGGTCGCGAGTCGGAAAGCGAGCGCACCGCCAGCATCAACCTGGGGCTCGCCCTGGACGACATGGCGACGGCCATTCGCGTGTATCGGCGCGCGAAAGCCGCGGGCATCGGGAGAGAGCTGCCGCTGTGAGCAGGACGGCGCCCCAGCGGAGTGCTGCTCCGCATCCTGAATCGTCGCACCGCTAACGCCAGGGACCACCTATGAGCCTCTCTCGCTACGTCATCTACTTCCTGACCGGTGGGGCATTCACCACCTTGATCGTGGCACTGGAGCAGAGCGGCAAGCGAACCCTGTCCGGCCTCGCCACTCTGGTCCCCGTCTTCACCCTCGTGGCGTACTTCTTCATCGGCGAAACCGAAGGGGGCGCCGCGGTCGGCCAGCACGCCAAATGGGTGCTTGCAGGCACACTCGTATCATGGGTCCCCTACATGCTGGCGGTCGCGTATCTCGCGCCCAAGCTCGGATCCCACACCGCCATTCTCGTGGCGCTGGGAGTCTTCTTCGTTCTTGCGCTCGCGTACATCGCCGCGGCACACCATTTCCGGCTCTTTCAGTAACGGGGCTTGCTCCCGTGACCTCTCGCTGCGATTACCCGCTTCCCTCACTGAGGAGACGCTGACATGCAGGTCACCACTACCTTCTCGATCGAAGGCTATCGGATCACGGAGTACAAGGGCCTGGTGCGCGGCATCGTCGTGCGGGCGCCGACGATCGGCCAGGGCATCATGGGCGGGCTCAAGGCCATCGTCGGCGGCCAGATCGGCGCATACACCGAGATGTGCGAGCAGGCACGCCAGCAGGCCTACGACCGCGTCCTGGAACACGCCACGGGCCTGGGAGCGAACGCGGTCGTGGGGCTTCGCTACGAATCGTCCGAGGTCGGCCGGCAGGCTTCCGCGACGGAAGTGCTGTGCTACGGGACAGCGGTCGTCGTTCAGCACGCCGGGTAGGCGCCCCCGGTGTTCTCCGCGTCTGCGCAGCTCTATGACGCCATCTACGGCGCGTTCAAAGACTACGCCGGCGAGGCGGCGCAGCTCGCGGCCCTGGTGCGTCGCGTACACCCGGGCGCACACACGGTCCTCGACGTAGGCTGTGGCACGGGGGAGCACGCGAGGTACCTGAGGATGAATCACGGCTTCGCGGTCGATGGGTTGGACATCGACCCTGGCTTGTTGTCGGTCGCCAGACAGAAGCTGCCGGATGCGCAGTTCTTCGAGGCGGACATGGGGGCGTTCGCGCTGGGCCGGCACTACGACGTCGTGATGTGCCTCTTCAGCTCGATCGGCTACCTGCGGACCATCGAACGGGTCGCGGCTGCCCTGCGCTGCTTTCGCCAGCACCTGGCGCCGGACGGCGTGGTCGTCGTCGAGCCGTGGTTCGCCCCCGGCGCGCTCACCGTCGGGCCCGGGTCCACCAAGCGTGGCGAAGCCAACGGTGTGCGCGTGGAGCGATCGAGCGACACGAAGGTGGAGGGCCGGCTGTCCACGCTGGTGTTCGACTATCGCATCGAGGATGCGACGGCCGTCCGGCTCGTCCAGGAGGTACATCGCCTGGGGCTGTTCACAGAGGGCGAGATGCTGGCCAGCTTCGTGAGCGCCGGCCTGGCGGCGACGCATGACCGCTCCGGACTGACCGGCCGCGGTTTGTACGTGGCTCGGGTCGCAGCGTAGCGTGTGCGGTCCCGCCGCTACGCGCCGACGAGGATCTCCGTGTCGGTGACCTGAAGCTCGACGCCCGCCGCCTTCGCGGCCTCCTGCAGCGCGGCGCGCAGCATCACGGGCGGCTCCCGGCTCACGTCGAGCCGGCGCAGCAGCCCCTCGCCCTTCTTCGTCCCCACGGTCAACGTGATCTTGAGCCCCTTCCGCTTGCACGCCACGCGCGTGCCGTCGGGGAGCGAGACGTTCATCGGCTTGATGAAGGCGTCGGCGTAGTGCACGCCCACGCCCGACTTGTCGGAGAACTGCGGCGGCAGCTTCTCCTTCGCCGCGGGATTCACGTCGCACAGCTTGGTCATCGCCCTTCTCCAGTGATCGTGCCCTGCGAAAGTGCGTAGTGCAGGGTCTCCAGCGCCAGTCCCCACTTGTGCTCGCGGCTCGGCGCCGCGCAGTAGCACCCCGCCACGCCCCGCCCCCTCGGCCACTGCAGCACCGTGTCCAGCGGATGCCCCAGCAGCGGCTGCTCGCCGGTGATGGCGCGCATGATCCCCTCCGCGTCCTCCAGATACGAGCACATGAAGGTGTGCCCTTCGTCGCCGGGCGCGGGAGCGCAGTGGAGATCGGTGATCCGGTACCCCTCCTCCCGCGGCGCGAGCCGGATCAGATAGTCGAACGCGAGCGGGCGGCCCATGTTCGAGCAGGTCGTGCCGTCGTAGCGGAAGGTCGCCTCCAGCGACCGGTCCTCCAGCACGCGCACCTTGAGCCGCTGCTTCGACCAGCGCGCGAGCACGTCGGAAGAGACCGAGTAGCGCGCGCCCGCCGTCAGCGCCGGCCGCCCCGCCTGCGGACCGGCGTCCGGCTCCGGGCCCTGGTGCACCGCCTCGAGCTGCCGCAGCGGATGCCGGTACGGAGCGCGCCGGTATCGGCAGCCCACCAGCGAGCAGTTGGTGCACGGCACCAGCGAGGTCAGGCGCTGGACCCGCTCCAGATGCGGCGTCAATCCGAAGACCGCCAGCAGCGACTTCTTCGGCTGGAGCATCCCGGAGTCCATCACCCGGATCGTGCCCGGCAGCTCGGGACGGCGGGCGAGGCCGATCAGCTCGTGCAGTCTTCCCTGCTCCGCGATGTCCCAGTCCGGATACCCGGGACTGTAGTGCGGCAGCACGGCGGCGCGCCGGCCGTCGGCCCACTCGCACAGGCGGAACGCGGCGGCCGCGACCAGTGCCTCCACCACCGCCGAGCCGTAGACCTCGAGGAAGAAGTACTCGTCGGGCTTCCCCTCCTCCCAGAGGCGGTGCGACTCCGCCTCGCACTCGCCGCCCGCTCCCACGGCCACGAGGAACACCGACTCGGCGCCTGCCTCCAGCAGCTGGTCGTACAACCGGGGCGACGTGAAGGCGGCCGAATCGATCGTCACCCGCTTGTCACCGTCCTGCAGCGCGAGCGCGGCCTGGCGCGCGTACCACCACGGGCGGCCGTGCTCCGCGTACCAGTCCCGCGCCCACTCGGCCAGCTCCAGCGCGCGTCCCGTCAGCTCGTGGTCCTTGGGGTAGCCGAGCAGGCGGCGATACTCCGCCTCCTGGACCCGGATCTCGGGACTCTTGTCGCTCAGCTCAAACGGCGCGGGCAACGCTCAACGCTCCGGAGCCCGCGGCCGGGCCGCCGATGTGACCGCCTGGAACTGGCAGCCCTCCACGAAGTAGTGGAAGAACGACGGATGCGTCTCCAGCCGGCAGTGCGTCACGCGCCGGACCATCTGCTCCAGCTCGTCGCGCTTCGGCTTGGACAGCAGCGCCATGCTCGCCCCCTCGATCGCCGCGTTGCCGACCTGGAGGATCTTCCCGTCCGGAAGGTCCGGGATCAGGCCGATGCGCCTCGCCGAGGCCACGTCCAGGTTGCGGCCGAACCCGCCGGCCAGGTAGAAGACGTCGAGGTCTTCGAACGTGACGCCGTACTGGTCGAAGATGATGTGCAGGCCGGCGACGTTGGCGCCCTTCGCCTGGGCCAGCTCGTTGATGTCGGCCTCGCGGAGCACGATCGGTCGCTCGCCGCGCGTGTCGAGCACCACCTCGGACGAGCCGTCCTCCAGGCGCCCGAGGCTGTTCATCCGGCCGGTCCTGAGCAGCTCACCCAGCGCGTCCACGAGCCCCGAGCCGCAGATGCCGTCCGGGGGCACGTCGCCGATGACCGCCGTCTCGACCGAGCCGTCGTCCCGGATCCGCACCTTCTCGATGGCGCCGGGCAGGCCCGGCATGCCGCACAGGATCTTCCCGCCCTCGAACGCCGGCCCGGCCGGGCACGAGGCCGCGAGGATCTTGTGCCGGTTGCCGAGGATCAGCTCCGTGTTCGTGCCGATGTCCATCACCGCGACGAGCCGCTCCTCCCGCGCCAGGTCCACGGCCAGCATGCACGCCGCCGCGTCGGCCCCGACGTGGCCGCTGATGATCGGCAGGCCGTAGATCCGCGCCCGCGGATGGATGGGGAGGAGCAGCCGCCGCGTCGTTCCCACGAGGCTCGTCAGCTCCCGCCGCCCGCTCTTCACCTCCAGCTCGGTGATGGACTGGTACGGGTTCTGGCCGATCGAGTACACGTCCTGGCGGAAGAACAGGTCGCGCATCGTCGAGTTCCCGACCACCACCATCTCGTAGATCGTGCCGGGGGGAACGGGGAACTCCTCGATCGCATGGGTCAGGTACCCGGCGAGCGTCCGCTGCAGGAGCCTCCCCTTGTGAGTCGTGTCGTAGTGGATCCGCGACATCACGTCGGAGCCGCCGAAGCGCTGCGGGTTCTCGAACGAGCTGTCCGCCACCACCTCGCCGCTCTCGAGATCGAACAGCCGCAGCACCACCGTGGTCGTGCCGAGGTCCGCGGCGAGCCCGTGGATCGGCCCACCGCCGCGCTCGATCGGCTTGCCGTCGAGCAGGATCCTGTCGCCCTCGCGCGTGACCGCGGGCTCGAGCGGGAAGGTCCGGTGGGTGGCCGGAAGCCGGAAGGCGTGGCGCTCGATGCGCATGTCGCCGCGCCGCATCGTGTGGTAGCGGACCACGCCGGCGTCGTGGACGACGCGCGCCTGGCATGAGAGGCGGAACGGGTCCTTCAGGTGGTTCTCGGCGGGCGTTCGGGGCGAGAGGTGCTCCATCCCCTCGGCGATCTCGACCAGGCACTCCTTGCACTTGCCCTGCTTGATGCACGAAGTGGGCACGAAGACGCCGAGCGTCTCCGCGTACTCGAAGAGCGACGAGCCCGGAGCGACGCCGGCCTCGTGGTTGTTGCAGTGCAGCTCCACGGTCACCGGCGCGCGCTCACCGCTGGATGCGCGCCGATCCGCCCTGCGCGAAGGCCCGCACCTGCTCCACCGTGGCCATCGTCGTGTCGCCGGGGAAGGTGGTGAGCAGCGCCCCGTGCGCCCAGCCGAGCTTCACCGCCTCGGCGGGGGCCTCGCCGGCCAGCAGCCCGTAGATGAACCCGCTCGCGAACCCGTCGCCGCCGCCGACGCGGTCGTGCACGTCGAGATCCACCGTCGGTGCGATGTTGCGCTGGCCCGAGACCCACGCCACCGCGGTCCACCCGTGGCGGGTGGTCGAGTGCACCTCGCGCAGGGTGGTGGCCACGGCGGCCAGGCGCGGGAAGCGCGTCACCGCGACCTCGATGGACGCGTAGAAGGCCGTGGGATCGAGCTTCGACTTCTGCGCGATCGCCGGCCCCTTGATGCCGAGGCCCTTCTGCAGGTCCTCCTCGTTCCCGATCAGCACGTCCACGTTCTCGACGATCTTGCCCAGCACCTCGGCGGCCTTCTTCTCACCGCCCCAGATGGCCCACAGCCGCTCGCGGAAGTTGAGGTCGAAGCTCGTGACCGCGCCGGCGGCCTTCGCCGCCAGCATCCCCTCGACGATGAGCTGGCCCGTGGTGGCGGAGAGCGACGCGAAGATCCCGCCGCTGTGGAACCAGCGCACGCCGCCGCCGAAGATCGCCTTCCAGTCGAAGTCGCCCGGCTTGAGCTGGGCCGCGGCCTCGTTGCTCCGGTTGTAGAAGACGACGGGCGCGCGCACGCCGTGGCCGCGGTCGCTGAAGACCGTCGCCATGTTCGGGCCGGTGACGCCGTCGTGGGCGAAGTGCTTGTAGAAGGGCCGCACCCCCATCGCGCGCACCCGCTCGGCGATCAGGTCCCCGATGGGGTAGTCCACCATCGCGGTCACGATCCCCGTGGTCAGCCGGAAGCAGTCGGCGAGGTTCGCCGCGACGTTGTATTCGCCGCCGCTCACGTGGATGTCGCAGTGCGTCGCCTTGCGGAACGGCACGATCCCGGGATCGAGCCGGTGCACGAGGGCGCCGAGGCTCACCAGGTCGAGGCCGCCCGGCTTGGCTGGAGGGATCACCAGAGTTTGCGTCACGCGGGACTCCCGGTGGGAGCGAACGGATCGTTGCGCAGCCGATACAGGGTTTCGCCGGCCTTCGGGACGAGGAGGTACCCCTCGGCCTCCCGGTCCCGCCACTCGTCCTGGCGGAGGCTCGCCGGGTCGCGGTAGCCCAGGTTGATCTTCCGGCAGACCGCCTCGGGAATGCCGGTGGCGAGCGTCACGGTGGTGCGCGGGCGCTCGACGCCGTTCTCGAACTTGCCGAGCCCCTTCACGTGGGTCGAGTGCGCGAGCACGCCGCCGGGCACGTCGGCGAAGCGCGCCATCTGCTTCAGGAAGTAGTCGCGCACGTGGTAGCCGATCCGCTCAATCAGCGCGCCGTGCGTGACCGAGATCCGGGTGATGTGCGGGCCGTAGATGATCAGCTCGCCGCCATCCGCGACCACCGGCTCGAGCTTGTACGCGCATTTCCCGCCGACCCACATCTCGTCGTACATCGCCGGCGCGCACGACAGGACGCTCCGGAACGGCCGCTCCTTGTAGACGATGTGGATCTTATCCGAGAGGTCCGCCGCCGCCGACCAGGTGTCCTCCGGCGCGCCGCAGAACAGGCCGGCGAGGGCTCCCTCGCGGACCACCAGGCTCATGCAGAGCCGCGGCGTCGGCAGCAGCTTCGCGGCGGCGTCCACCACGGCTCGGGTCGGCGTCCACTTGCGGCCGATGATCGCCGGGCTGGTGATCAGCGCGCCGAGCCAGTGGAACATGTTGATGATCTCGGGGCCCGCGATGCCCGGAAACAGGTACTTGTTCCCGCCCGAGAAGCCGACGACCTCGTGCGGGAAGGTGGGCCCCACGATCAGGACGACGTCGTAGTCCAGGACCGCGCGGTTGATCGTGACCGGCACCGGGTCCTTCATCCGGCCGCCGGACAGCTCCGCGACTGTGGCCGATGGAATGTGGCCGAGCGTCGTCAGCTGCTTCGGGTCGTCCCACGCGTGGTTGAAGACGTGGCACTTCGCGTACTTCGTCTTCAACTCCCCGGGCGCGAGACCGAGCCGCCGGTCGATCGCCACCTCCGACAGCGGCGGATGCGTGCCCAGCGCGATGAGGAAGTCGAGCGCGCGGGCGCGGCCGCCGAGCCCGTCGTAGAGCGTCCGGAACATGACGTCGATGGGGCCGGAGCGCGTCTGGTCCGGGATGATCGCCAGCACGCGCTTGCCCGCGAGCGCCTCCGCTGCGACGAACTCGGCGGCGATCGCCCGCACGTCCTGCTCGGTGAGGGTGCCGGTCGGTGAGCCGCGGCCGATCATCGCGTGAGCGCTACCCTTCCCACTCGGTGTGGAACACGCCCTCCCGGTCGATGCGCCGGTACGTGTGCGCGCCGAAGAAGTCGCGCTGCGCCTCGAGAAGGTTCGCGGGGAGGACGGCCGAGCGGTAGCTGTCGTAGTAGGCGAGCGCGCTGGAGAACGCGGGCACCGGAACCCCGGCCTCGGCGGCCGCCGCCACGACCTTCCGCCACCCCGGCGCGGCTTCCTTGATCGCCGCGACGAAGTAGGTGTCCAGCAGGAGGTTCGGCAGCGCGGCGTCGCGGTCGTACGCCTCCTTGATCTTGGAGAGGAACCGCGCCCGGATGATGCACCCCGCCCGCCAGAGCGACGCGATGGAGCCGAAGTTCAGATTCCACCGGTACTGGTCGTTCGCCGCGCGCAGCAGCTGGAACCCCTGCGCGTAGGAGCAGATCTTCGACGCGTAGAGCGCGTGCCGGAGTTCAAAGATGAACGCCTTCTTGTCCCCGCCGAACTTCGCCTCTGGTCCCGGCAGGACCTTCGCCGCCGCCACCCGCTCCTGCTTGAGCGCGCTCATCATCCGCGCGAACACGGCGATCGCGATCGTCTGGGCGGGGATGCCGAGATCGAGCGCGGACACGGCGGTCCACTTCCCCGTGCCCTTCTGCTCCGCCGTGTCGAGGATGACGTCCACCATCGGCTTCCCGGTGTCGGGGTCCTTCCGGGCCAGGATCTGG
This sequence comes from uncultured Gemmatimonadales bacterium, assembly GCA_963835535.1. Taxonomy (GTDB): domain Bacteria; phylum Gemmatimonadota; class Gemmatimonadetes; order Gemmatimonadales; family JACORV01; genus Fen-1245. Next base: position 686,811 of record CAWIFL010000004.1, on the reverse strand, counting down.
GCGGTGATGTCGATCAGGTAGCTGTCCAGCTCCCCCGTGTTCCACTCGGCGAAGATGTCGTGCATCTCCGCCGGCGAAAGGCCGAGCAGGCGCTGCAGCAGGAAGTACGCCTCGCCGATCATCTGCATGTCGGCGTACTCGATCCCGTTGTGGACCATTTTGACGAAGTGCCCCGCCCCGTCGGGACCGATCCACTCGCAGCACGGCTGACCGTCGGGCGCCTTCGCCGCGATCTTCTGGAGGACCTGACGGACGACCGGCCACGCCTCGACGTTGCCGCCCGGCATGATCGAGGGGCCGCGGAGCGCCCCCTCCTCGCCGCCGCTCACGCCGGTGCCGATGAAGAGGATGCCTGTGGACTCGAGCGCCTTGATCCGCCGCCGCGTGTCCTCGAAGAAGGAGTTCCCGCCGTCGATCAGCACGTCGCCCTTCGCCAGCTTCGGCGTGAGCTCGCCGACGACCGCGTCCACCGGGCCCCCCGCCGGCACCATCACGAGGATCCGGCGCGGGCGCTCCAGATCGGCGAGAAACGCATCCAGGGTGTCCGCGACCGCCATCTGCCTGCCGGCGAACGCGGCCCGCGAGTCCTTCGCCTTCGTCGCGTCGATGTCGAAGCCGGCGACCGGGAAACCGTTGCGCTCGATGTTCAGCGCCAGGTTCCGGCCCATCACGCCGAGGCCGATCACGCCCACGGCCTTCTTCGCGCTCATCGTGCCTGCCTTTCGAGTCCGGCGCCGCTCAGACGCCGGAGTACGCGTTGAACCCGCCGTCCACCGGAATGACGGCGCCCGTCACGAACGCGGAGGCCGGCGACAGCAGCCAGAGGACCGCGCCCAGCAGGTCCTCGGGCACGCCGAACCGGGCCATCGGCGTGTGCTCGAGGATCTTCTTCCCGCGGGCCGTGAGGGCGCCGGTCCCCTTCTCCGTGAGCAGGAACCGGTTCTGGTCGGTCAGGAAGAAGCCGGGCGCGATCGCATTCACGCGGATCCGGGGCGAGTACTCCTGCGCCATGTGTACCGCCAGCCACTGCGTAAAGTTGCTCACCGCCGCCTTCGCCGCCGAGTAGGCCGGGATGCGGGTGAGCGGCCGGAGCGCGTTCATGGACGAGAGGTTGAGGATGACCCCGCCCTTCTGCTCCGCCATCAGCCGGCCGAAGACCTGCGCGGGCAGCAGCGTGCCCAGCAGGTTCAGGTCGAGCACGCCGCGCAGCGCCTCCGGCGGCAGGTCGAAGAACGAGGCCTCCGGCCCCGTCGTCGCCTTCGGGGCGTTGCCGCCGGCCGCGTTGATCAGGGCGTCCACCCTGCCGAACTCCGCGACGATCCTGTCCCGGGCGACGGCGAGCTTCCCCGCGTCCAGCACGTCGCCGTAGACGATGATGAACCGGCCAGGGGAGGTCGGGATGCGCGACAGCAACCGCTCGGCGAGCGCCGGATCGCGGTCGAGGATCGCGACGTTGGCGTGGCACCCCACGAGGGCGCAGGCCATCTCGCCGCCGAGGATGCCCGCGCCGCCGGTGATGACGACGCTCTTGCCGCCGAAGTCGTAGAGCGCTTTCAGCTCGTCGAGGTTCATCGCCCCTCTATATAAGGAGTGCGCTTCGGCAAAGGTGGGCCTGCCGGCGCCCATCTGCCAGTACTCGCGCGGCTTCCCTTTGCCCCCACGCGCCCCCGGGATATGTTCTCCGGCGGACCGACGTCAAGTCATCATATGTCTTCGGAGGCGGCCATGGGCGCAAGGGTTTCGGGGAGCGTGGCGGCTCTGGTGTGGTTCGCGGGGCTGCTCGGCGCGCCGCCGCTCCGCGCCCAGGCGGCCCCCGCGCCGGCCCCCGCCTGGCAGAACCCCAGCCTTCCGGCCGCCGCGCGCGCCGCGGACCTGGTCGGCCGCATGACGCTCGAGGAGAAGGTGTCGCAGATGGTGGACCAGGCGGCGGCCATCCCGCGGCTCGGCATCCCGGCGTATCCGTGGTGGAACGAGGCGCTGCACGGCGTCGCGCGCGCGGGACTCGCGACCAGCTTCCCGCAGGCGATCGGGATGGCCGCCACCTGGGACGACTCCCTCATCTTCCGCGCGGCCACGGTCATCTCCGACGAGGCCCGCGCCAAGTACACCGAAATCCTGCGCCAGGGCGGCACGCCGCAGCGCTTCCAGGGGCTGACCTTCTGGTCGCCCAACGTGAACCTGTTCCGCGACCCCCGCTGGGGCCGCGGCCAGGAGACCTACGGCGAGGACCCGTTCCTTTCCGGCGCTCTGGCGGTGCAGTTCGTCCACGGGCTCCAGGGCGACGATCCACAGTACCTGAAGACGGTCTCGACGCCGAAACACTTCGCGGTGCACAGCGGGCCCGAGCCGGCGCGCCACACCTTCAACGTGCTTCCAACCGAGCGGGACCTGCACGAGAGCTACCTGCCGCAGTTCCGCGCCGCGATCGTGGAGGGCGGCGCCCAGTCGGTGATGTGCGCCTACAACCGCGTGGACAGCGCCGCCGCCTGCGCCAGCGACCTGCTGCTCAAGCAGATCCTGCGCGGCCGGTGGGGCTTCCGCGGCTACGTCGTCTCCGACTGCGACGCGGTCGGCGACATCTACCGGACCCACAAGGTGGCGGCGTCGGCCGCCGCGGCTTCCGCGATGGCGCTCGAGGCCGGGACCGATCTCGACTGCGGCCGCACCTACGACAGCCTCGTCGCCGCGGTGCACCAGGGGCTCGTGCGCGAAGCCCTCATAGACACCGCGGTCACGCGGCTCTTCACGGCGCGGTTCCGCCTCGGGATGTTCGATCCGCCCGCACAGGTGAAGTGGGCGCAGATCCCGTTCGGCGACCTCGACTCGCCGGCGCATCGCGCGCTCGCGCTCGACGTGGCCGACGAGTCCATGGTCCTGCTCAAGAACGTCGGCGGGCTGCTGCCGCTCAAGAAGGACATCGGCACCATCGCGGTGATCGGGCCCAATGCCGACCAGGCGTGGGTGCTGCTCGGCAACTACAACGGGACGCCGGCCGATCCGATCACTCCGCTGCGCGGGATCCGCGCGGCCGTCTCCCCCGCGACACGAGTGATCTACGCGCAGGGTGCCGACTTCGCCGACAGCGTGCCGGTGATGAGCGTCGTGCCCTCCGCCGTGCTCACGGCCGCGAACGGGCAGCACGGTCTCGACGTCGCGTTCTTCGGACACCGGACGATGCAGGGCACGCCGCTGTTCACGCGCGTGGATTCGACGCTCGACGCCGACTGGCAGGAGGGCGCGCCGCGCGCCGACATGGACCCGGACGACTTCGGGGTCCGGTGGACCGCGACGCTCCGCGCGCCGGTGACCGGCCGCTACCGGCTCGGCCTCATCGGCACGGTGAAGTACTTCCTCTACCTGGACGACAGCCTGGTCCTCCGGTCGATCTTCCCGGGCCGCAACGACGAGCCGCCGCGGCCGTTCTTCCCGACCGTCGCCACCGTGCGGCTCGAGGCGGGGCGCGATTACCACCTCCGCGTCGAAGGGCAGGAGTCGTACGGCGTGGCGGGGCTGCAGATGCTGTGGGCGCCGCCCAGCGAGATGCTCGAGACGGCGGCCGTACAGGCAGCGGAGCAGGCGGACGTCGTGGTGCTGTGCCTCGGGATCACGTCGCGGCTGGAGGGCGAGGAAATGCGGATCCGCACCGACGGCTTCGTCGGCGGCGACCGCACCAGCCTCGACCTGCCGGCGGCCCAGGAGCGGCTCCTGGAGCGCGTCGCCCAGATGGGCAAGCCCACGGTGCTGGTGCTCCTCAACGGGAGCGCGCTCGCCGTTGCCTGGGCCGAGGAGCACGTGCCGGCGATCCTCGACGCATGGTATCCCGGCCAGGCCGGCGGGACGGCGATCGCGAACGTGCTGTTCGGCGACTACAATCCGGGCGGCCGCCTGCCGGTGACCTTCTACAAGAGTGTGAACGACCTGCCTGCGTTCGACGACTACCGCATGACAGGCCGCACCTATCGGTACTTCGAGGGGACGCCGCTCTATCCGTTCGGCTACGGCCTGAGCTACACGACCTTCGCCTATGGTGCGCTCAAGACCAGCGCCGGCGCTCTGCGCGGGAACGACACGCTCACGGTTTCGGTGGACGTGCGAAACACAGGCTCGCGTGCGGGCGACGAAGTGATACAGCTGTACGTGCGGCACCTGGGCTCGGCGGTCCCGCGGCCCAAGCGGGAGCTGCGCGGCTTTCGGCGCATCACCCTGCAGCCCGGCGAGCGGCGGACGGTCGAGTTCCGCCTCGCGCCCCGCGCCCTGGCCTATTGGGACACGACCTCGCACGGCTGGAAGGTGGAGAACGACCGCGTCGCGCTGGAGGTGGGGGCGTCGTCGGCCGACATCCGGGCGACGAAGACGATCCGCGTGACCGGCCAGCGCTGAGGCCGGCGCGGCGCCCGCGCGGGTGAGGGGAAGCATGACACGAGCGGCGTGGCTGGCGGCCTGCCTGCTCCCGATCGGGAGCGGCATCGCCGTTGGCCAGCAGCAGCCCCTCCGGCTGAGCGACTCGGCGTACTTCGAGGCGCGCGGCGTCACCGTGCTGGTCTTCGCCAACTGGTACAGCGGCCTGTTCAGCGACTCGAAGCTCAGCGGGGTCGAGTTGATCCACCACGGCGTCCGCACCGCCACGAACGGCGACGTGCGCCTCTCGCCGACTCCCGAGCAGTGGGATCCGATCCCGACGCTGTCGGGAAGTCAGGTGGACCGCCCCGCGCAGCGCGTCCAGGCGTTCCTCACCTACACCGATTACGGGCTCGGCTACGTCGTCGACGTGCGCGCCGACGGCCCGTCGGTCGTGATCGGCGTGCGGCTCCCCGCGCCGCTGCCGGCGGCGCTGGTGGGGCGCGCCGGCTTCAACCTCGAGTTCCTCCCGTCCGCGTACTTCGGCAAGACGTGGCTGATGGACGGCCGGAGCGGGCTCTTCCCGCGGGAGGCCGGCGGTGCGATGGACACCGTGGCCGGACGGCTCGAGGCGGCGCCACTCGACACGGGCTCCGCGCTGGTGCTCGCGCCCGAGGACCCGGAGCGCCGGGTCGAGATCGCATCGCGGAACGGCACGCTCGCGCTCTACGACGGGCGCGACAAGGCGCAGAACGGCTGGTTCGTGGTGCGCGGCCTCCTCCCCGCCGGCCGCACCGGCACGGTGCTCGAGTGGCGCGTCACGCCGCACCAGATCCCTGGCTGGATCCGCACGCCGGTGATCGCCCACTCACAGGTGGGCTACCATCCGCTGCAGGAGAAGGTGGCGGTGCTGGAGAGCGACGCGAACGACACGTCGGACGCCACCGTCCGGCTCCTGAGCTTCGCGGCAGACGGGACTTGGGCCGTGCGGCTCTCGCAGCCGGCCGCGCCGTGGGGGCGGTTCCTGCGCTACGACTACGCGCGCTTCGACTTCTCGGAGGTGCGGGAGAGCGGCGTCTACGAGATCGAATACCGCGGCGTCCGTTCCGAGCCGTTCCGCATCGCCGACGACGTCTACGGCCCGGAGGTGTGGACGCGGTCGCTCGATACGTACCTCCCCGAGCAGATGGACCACGTGCTGGTGCGTGACCGGTACCGGGTCTGGCACGGCGCGTCGCACCTCGACGACGCGCGGCAGGCACCGCCCGACCACGTCCACTTCGACCTCTACGCACAGGGACCGACGACGGACACGCCGTATCGGGCCGGGGAACACATTCCGGGCCTCAACGTCGGGGGCTGGACCGACGCCGGCGACTTCGACATCCGGACCCAGAGCCAGTACGCGGTCGTCGAGACGCTGGCCCAGGCCGCCGAGGATTTCGGCGTGAGCTGGGACGAAACGACGGTGCGGGAGAGCGAGCGCTACGTCGCGATCCGCCGGCCCGACGACGTCCCGGACATCGTGCAGCAGATCGCGCACGGCGTCCTGCAGCTGCTCGCGCAGTTCCGCGCCGTGGGGCACGCCATCCCCGGGATCATCGCGCCGACGCTCGAGCAGTACACCTTCCTGGGCGACGCGGGCTCGAAGACGGATGGGCTGGTCTACGACTCGTCGCTCACCGGCCGGCCGCCGGAGAACGGACGCTCCGGCGTGCCGGACGATCGGTGGGCCTTCACGAGCCGCTCGACCGCGCTCGACTACGGCTCGATCGCGGCGCTCGCGGCGGCGAGCCACGTGCTGCGGGGACACGACGACTCGCTGGCGGACGAGTGCCTGCGGACCGCCGAGCGCGTCTGGCGGGACGACCACGCCGCGCCGCCCGCGCTCTTCCGCGCCGGCAACACCACGGGCGGCCGCCTCGAGGACGAGGAGACGCGGGCCGCCGTCGAGCTGCTCCTCGCCACGCGCGGGGGACGCGAGTACGCCGCGCGGCTGACGGCGCTCGCGCCGCACCTCGACTCCGCGTTCGTCTTCCTCGGCGGGCTCATCGTGCGGGCGCTGCCGTACATGGACGCGGCGTTCCGGGCGCGGATGGAGGGCGACACCCGCGTCTATCGCGCGCGCCTCGACAGCATGCTCGCGCGCAATCCGTTCGGCGTGCCGGTGACGGCCGGCGGATGGGGAGGGAGCGGCGCCGCGCTCGGCCTCGCGATGCAGACCTTCGAGCTGCACCAGGCCTTCCCGCAGATCGTCGGGCCCGAGTACACCGTCCGCGGCCTCGACTACGTCCTCGGGACGCACCCCGTCTCCAGCGTGTCGCTGGTCTCGGGCGTCGGCGCGCGCAGCATGACCGTGGCATACGGGCACAACCGGGCGGACTTCTCGTTCATCGCGGGCGGCGTCGCGCCCGGCGTCGTGATCGTGCGGCCGGACTTCCCGGAGCTGAAGGAGGACTGGCCGTTCCTCTGGTTCGAGAACGAGTACGTGATCGGCGAGGCGGCGCTGCTGGTCTACGTGGGGAACGCCGTCCACACGCTGTACCATTGAGGACCACATGAAGCGACCTGCGCATTGGCTCGCGCTCGCGTTCGCCCTCGCGGCGAGCGCCTGCACGCCGCATCCCCGGTCGTCCGCAACACCGGCGCCGCACTGGCTCGGCACCTGGACGTCGTCCCAGCAGCTCACCGAGCCGCGCAACATGCCCCCCGCCCCGCTGGCCCGCTCGACGCTGCGCCAGGTGATCCACGTGTCGCTCGGCGGGCCGCGGATCCGGGTGGTCCTCTCCAACCTCTTCGGCGACGGCCCCGTCGCCATCGGCGCGGCGCGCGTCGCGCGGCCCTTGGGCGGGAGCGCGATCGAGCCGGCGAGCGAGCGACGGCTCACCTTCGGCGGCGCGGACTCGGTGACGATCGCGGCCGGACAGGCCATCACCTCCGATCCGCTCGATTTCCCGGTGGCTCCGCTCTCGAATCTCGCGGTCACGCTCCGCATCGGTGTCGCGCCGAGCGCGCTCACCGGGCATCCCGGCTCGCGGACCACCTCGTACATCAAGGCCGGCGACTGGGTGTCGGCGCCGGATCTCGCGGACGCCGCGACGACCGAGCACTGGTACCTCCTCGCGAACCTCGACGTCGTCGCCGAGGGCTCGGCGGTGGTGACGCTCGGCAATTCCATCACCGACGGGCACGGCGCGGGCACGAACCGGGACGACCGCTGGCCCGACAACCTCGCGCGGCGGCTGCAGTCCGATCCGCGCACGGCGCACGTCTCGGTGCTCAACGCCGGCATCGGCGGGAACTGCATCCTCAGGGACTGCCTCGGTCCCGCTGCGCTCTCGCGCTACGCACGCGACGTGCTCGACCAGAGCGGCGTGCGGTGGGAGATCGTGCTCGAGGGCGTCAACGACATCGGGGGCACGCGGAGCCCCGCAGCGGCCGATAGCGTCGCGACGGGTCTGATCGAAGGCTACCGCCAGATGATCGCCCAGGCTCACGCGCGCAGAATCAGGATCTACGGCGCCACCATCCTCCCCTTCGGCGGCTCGTTCTACGACCGGCCGGGACACGAGGAGGCGCGCCAGAAGGTCAACGCGTGGATCAAGACGAGCGGCGCATTCGACGGCGTCGTGGATTTCGACGCGGCCTTGCGCGACCCGGGCCAGCCGACGCGGCTGCTGCCCAGGGCCGACAGCGGCGACCACCTGCACCCGGGCGAGGAGGGGTACCGGATGATGGCGGACGCGATAGACCTCGCGCTGTTCACGCCATGAGCGCGGCGCGCCGCTGGCTCATCTCCGCGTTGCTGGCGAGCGCCCCCGCGTGGACCTCCGCCCAGGCGCAGCAGCTCGCCTTCACGCCGTACCATGCGAACGGGATCTACGCGGTCGGCGAGCGCATCGGTTGGCGCGTGGCGATCGCACCCGGCCAGAGCGCGGCGCCGGGCCGCTACAGCTACACCGTCAAGCGGGACGGCGCGACCGTCGTCGGCACGGGCAGGTTCGATCCGGCCTCGGGAGCAGCGACGATCGAGACGTCGCTCCGACAGCCCGGGATGGTCCTCGTCGAGGTCCGGCCGCCCGCCCCGGACAGCACCTTCCGCGGCGCGAGCAAGGGCGAAGTCGGCCGCGTGCTGCTCGGCGCTGCCGTGGATCCCACCGCGATCGAGCCGGCGGCTCCGCGTCCCGCCGACTTCGACTCCTTCTGGACGGCCAAGGTCGCGCAGCTTCAGGCCATCCCGCCGGAGCCCGTGCTGACGCCGGGCGAGAGCGGCCGACCGGGCGTGGAGTACTTCACGATCCGATTGAACAACGTCAACGGCGCGCACGTTCACGGGCAGCTCGCCAAACCGGAAGGGAACGGACCCTTCCCCGCGCTGCTGATCTACCAGTGGGCGAGCCCGCCCTACCCCCTGCCGAAGTCGTGGGTCACCGATCGCGCGGCCGAGGGCTGGCTGGTGCTGAACGTCGAGCCGCACGACGTGCCGAGCGACATGCCGCAGGCGTTCTACGACGCGCTGCCGCAGATCATCAAGAACTACCGCACGATCGGCCAGGCCAGCCGCGAGGACAGCTACTTCCTCGCCATGTACCTGGGCGACTACCGCGCGGTGGAGTACCTCGCCGGCCGGAGCGACTGGGACGGCAGGACCATGGTGGTCACCGGCATCAGCATGGGCGGCCAGCAGAGCTTCGCGGTCGCCGGGCTCAACCGGCGGGTGACGGCGCTGGTGGTGGACGTGCCCGCCGGGAGCGACGCGCTGGGGCCGCTGCACGGCCGCGCCGCGGAGTACCCGAACTGGGACCTGGCCCGCGCGGACGTCCGCGCGACGGCGCCCTACTTCGACGTGACCAACTTCGCCTCGCGCATCACGGCACGCTCGATGGTCGCCCTGGGGTTCATTGACGAGACCTGCCCGCCGGCGGGCGTGTGGGCGACGTTCAACCGGATCGAGGGGCCCAAAGAGGTCGTGCCGATGGTGGACTCGCCGCACAACCACATGGCGACGCCGGAGGAGCAGGCGCCGTGGACAGGCCGCTCGGCGGAGTGGCTGAACGCGCTCGTCCACGGACAGATGCCGTGAAGATCCGCGGGCTCCGCTGGTGGATGATCGGGCTGCTGATGCTGGGCTCGATCCTCAACTACCTGACGCGGAGCACCCTGGCGGTCGCCGCGCCGACGCTCCTCCAGGACCTCCACATCACCGCCAAGCAGTACTCCTGGATCGTGGGGACCTTTCAGGGCACGCTCATGCTCCAGCCCGCGGCCGGCTGGGTGCTGGACGTGGTCGGCCTCAGGACGGGGTTCGCGCTGTTCGTGGTCGCGTGGTCCCTCATCAGCATGGCGCACGCGCTGGCCCGCAGCTGGCCGGTGTTCGCCGGGCTGCGCGGCCTGCTCGGCCTGGCGGAGGGCTCCGCGAACCCGGCCGGCATGAAGGCGATCGCGGAGTGGTTCCCGGCGCGGGAAAGGGGGCTCGCCGGCGGCGTGTTCAACATCGGCGCCTCGGTCGGCTCGATGCTCGCACCGCCGCTGGTCGTCTGGGCGATCCTGACCTACGACTGGCAGTTCGCCTTCGTGATCACGGGCGGCATCGGGCTGGTGTGGGTCGTGCTGTGGCTGGCGCTGTACCGGCCGCTCGCGACGCATCCGGCGCTCACCGATCGCGAGCGGAGCTACATCGCCGCCGGACAGGAGCGCCACCTCCAGGACGACGGGAAGCGCCCGTCGATCCTCGGCATCGCGAAGCGGCGCAACTTCTGGGGGATCGCGATCCCGCGTTTCCTGGCCGACCCCACCTGGGGCACGCTCACCTTCTGGGTGCCGCTGTATCTTTCGCAGGCGCGGCACTTCGACCTCAGGCAGATCGCGCTGTTCGCCTGGATGCCGTTCCTCGCGGCCGACATCGGCTGCCTGTTCGGCGGCGCGGTGAGCCTGTTCCTGCAGCGGCGCGGCGTCCGCCTCATCAACGCGCGCCGCGGCGCCTTCACGCTCGGGGCGTGCATGATGACCGGCGTGGCGTTCGCGGGCTTCGTGCGCGATCCCTACGTCGCGGTCGCGCTCATCAGCCTCGCCGGGTTCGCGCACCAGACGCTGTCGGTCACCGTGATCACGATGGCATCCGACCTGTTCAAGCGGAACGAAGTCGCCACCGTCGCCGGGATGGCGGGCACCTGCGGCAACGGCGGACTCCTGCTGTTCAACCTGCTGATCGGCGGGCTGGTCGCGACCGTCGGCTACACACCCTTCTTCGTCTGCCTCGGCGTGCTCGACCTGGTCGGCGCCACGGTGCTCTGGACCGTGGTGAAGGAACCGGCGAACGCGATCGCGCCCGCCTGACCCTACCCCCTACACCCAACACCCAGCCTGAGTCGCGCCATGGCAACGATCACCAATCCCATCCTCCCGGGCTTCAACCCCGACCCCTCCATCGTGCGGGTAGGCGACGACTACTACGTCGCCACCTCCACCTTCGAGTGGTATCCCGGGGTCCAGATCCATCACTCGCGCGACCTGGTGCACTGGCGGCTGCTCACGCGGCCCCTGCGGCGCCAGGCCCAGCTCGACCTGCGCGGCGATCCCGACTCGTGCGGCGTGTGGGCGCCGTGCCTGACCTTCGCCGACGGCCGCTTCTGGCTCGTCTACACCGACGTCAAGCGCTACGCGCGCACCACGGTGCCCAGCGCGAGCGGCGCATCGCTGCGCGACTTCCACAACTACCTGGTGACGAGCGAGCGGATCGACGGCGACTGGAGCGATCCGGTCCACCTCAACAGCAGCGGCTTCGACCCGTCGCTCTTCCACGACGAGGACGGTCGGAAGTACCTCGTCAACATGCTCTGGGACTACCGCCCCGGGCACAACCGCTTCGGCGGCATCGTGCTCCAGGAGTATTCGGTCGAGAAGACGGCGCTGATCGGCGAGCGGACGAACATCTTCCGGGGCACCGACCTCGGGCTGACGGAAGCGCCGCACCTCTACAAGCGCGGCGGCTGGTACTACCTGCTCACCGCCGAGGGCGGGACGTTCTGGGACCACACGGTGACGATGGCCCGGTCGCGCTCGCTGCGCGGGCCGTACGAGCTGCACCCCGACGCGCACATCCTCTCCGCGCGCCACCGGCCCGAGCTGCCGCTCCAGAAATCCGGCCACGCGGACCTGGTCGAGACGCCGGACGGCCGGACCTGGATGGTGTACCTGTGCAGCCGGCCGCTGCCGAACCGGGGGCGGAGCCCGCTCGGCCGGGAGACTGCCATCCAGCCGATGGTCTGGGAGGACGGGTGGCTGCGCACGACCGACGGCCAGGGCGTGCCGCAGCTCGAGGTCCCCGCGCCGCCGCTGCCGCCGCACCCCTTCCCCGCGCCGCCGGCGCGCCAGGACTTCGACGAGCCGCGGCTCCCGATCGACTTCCAGTGGCTGCGTTCTCCGGTGCCCGACGAGCTGTTCAGCCTGACCGCGCGGCGCGGGCACCTGCGCCTCTTCGGCCGCGAGACGCTCGGGAGCTTCTTCCGCCAGGCGCTCGTGGCGCGCCGCCAGCAGGCGCACTGCTACAGCGCGTCCACCGTGGTGGAGTTCGAGCCGGAGCACTACCAGCAGTCGGCGGGGCTCGTCTGCTACTACGGCGGGAACAAGTATCACTATCTGTACGTCTGCCACGACGAGGTGGTGGGCAAGCACCTTCGGGCGATGAGCGCCTTCCCCGACGGCCCGGCGGCCGACGCATTCACGCCGCCGATCCCGGTTCCCGCGGGAAAGCGCCTCGAGCTACGGGTCGAGGTGGACTACTCGCGCCTGCGCTTCGGCTTCCGGGTGGAGGGCGTGGATCGGGAGTGGCGCTGGCTGCCGGAACTGTTCGACGCCAGCATCCTCTCCGACGAAGCGAGCGCACCGGGTGCGCCGAACTTCACCGGCGCGTTCGTGGGGATGGCGTGCCAGGACCTGGCGGGCACGGCGCGGCCCGCGGACTTCGACTGGTTCGAATACGCCGAGCGCGAGTACCGCGCCCGACCCGATACCGCCTGAACCCTAGGGCCGCCGCCCCTTCGCCCACACCGTGAGCAACGCGATCGCGGCGTTGGGCAGCTCGAACGTGTAGTCACCCGCGGCGTCCGGCTGCACGACGACCGTGTGCGCGGCGCCGATGCCGCCGTCGTCGCCGAACTGCCGCCCCGCGTAGCTGATGTCCGCCGCCAGGGAGCCGAGGCTGGGCGCGGAGAGCAGCAGCAGCGTCGCCTCGCCCATCCGCCGCCCGAGGTGCACGCGCACCGGTCCCGACGCGGTCGTGTCCTTGTTGAGCACGAAGACGTCCACCTCGCACTGGACGCACGGGGTCGTCGCATACGAGCGGACGTTGCGCGACGTAACGACGCTGTCCGCCAGCAACTGCGCGCCGGACGCGTGCCGTGCGAACAGATGCAGGGCGTAGTAGAGCGGCTCCGCGACGTTGCGGTAGTGCCACTGCCCCGCCGAATCCTGCCGCGCGTACGTGTCCACCGGATTGTAGGAGCTGCCGCCGCCGGGCCGGTAGCTGGTGTGGAAGTCCACGCCCACGAACCCGTCGCCCGCCAGCGTGAACGCGTAGTCGAGGCCCCACAGGGCGGAGGCGAACGCGTTGCTCACGCCCGGCATCCCGCCGCACGACGCCGAGTTCGTCTCCGCCATCGAGATCGGCACCCGGTGCGTGCTCGCCATGGCCGCCAGCCGGGCGGTCTCCTCTCCGACCTGGTCCATCAGCTCCGGTGACAGGAGTCGCGCGATGCTCACCGTCTGGCCGCCGCATGTGGTGGCCGAGTAGTTGTGCACCGTGACCAGCTTGAGTGGCGCCGGGTGGGTGCCGGAGAGGAACACCGCGAGGTCCGCCGGAGTCCGCCAGCCGCAGCACGTCGCCGGCCCGGCGAGCGCGTACCGGCGCGCCGCCGGATCTCCCTGGAACGCGCGCGCGTACGCCAGGAACTCGCGCGCCTGATCGGCCGCCGTGTAGGGCTGCGGCCGGTAGGGCGTCCGGCCGAAGAGGTCCGGCTCGTTGCCGGGCTCAAGGGCGAACACGAACCGCCGAGGGATGACCCGCGCGATGCCCTCCGTGACCTCGCGCAGGGCCCAGGCGGGGTCGTTCTGCTTGAGATTGAGCCCGACGATCAGCTTCCAGCCGCTGGCGTGGGCCGCGGTCGCCCACAGCGCGAGGTCCGCGCTGTCGAGCCCGGCCTGGCACGCGTCGGGATGCGGCGCCTGCGCGCGGTCCCAGCACGTGTTGTCCTGGCTGTTGCCCCCCAGGCGCAGGATGCCGGCGCCCAGGTTGTGCATGAGGTGGAAGTAGACCTGGTTCGGCGCGTCCGGGCGGCCGAGCGCGTAGATGCTCTGCTCGGCCTGCTGGCCGCCCCCCGCGTTCGCGCCCTGGAAGGCTCCGATGCCCTGGCCCGCCGTCGAGACCTCGAGGGAGTAGCCGATGAAGTCGCGGGGAATCGTCCGGCCCGGCCGCCGCGTGTCCACCGAGACCGTGGCGAGCGTGTCGGCGGGCGCCTGGGCCCGCGCGCCCCGAACGACGAGGAGCGCGAGCCCGAGAACCACAAGCCTCGGCGCGGTCATGGTGACGGCGGACGCGTGGGAGCGGGCGCTGGCGCCTGCGTCCCCGGCTGCGCTGTCATCCCCGGCGGCGGCCGGAAGAAGAACGGCGGCGGCGTCAGGATCTCGCGCCCATGGCTCGTGAGGAACGCCCGCAGCAGCGCGTACGAGCGGTGCGGGTTGTTGGACGAGAACTCGGACCGGATCCACGTCTCGTGATACCAGCGGTCAAACGGCGGATGCTCCGCCCACAGCAACTGATCTTCGAGATTCTCCAGCGGCGCCCTGGCCTGCCACACCAGCTGCCACATCTGCGAGGTGTCCGTCGTCGCGAGCGCGTCCGCCAGTTTCAGCGCCGCCTCGTTCTGCCGCGCGGCGATGAGGAGGCCGAGCGCCACGTTCTCGTGGAAGTACTGCGCCTGGTCGGGCGTCATCTGTGTCTCGGCCTGCGCCTCCTGCGCCAGGGCGCTCTCGAGTTGCGGCGCGCGCGCCCGCATGGCCGGGATCGAGCTGTCGAGCGGCACCGGCCGGAACATCCGCGCGAAGCGCGAGGTGTCGGGCGGAGGCGGCGTGATGCCCGTCACCCGCTCGTGCAGCCGCGTGATCAGCTGCTGGATCGCGTTGGCAGCGAACCAGAGCCGGTCCGGCTGGTCCAGCAGGTTGAAGTACTGCCCGTAGGTCGTCGCGGCCGCGTCCGCCCCGGAGCCGAAGTACTCGTGCGAGAACCAGCTGATGTACCGCCCCGCCGCGTCGGGCGCCGCGAGCGCCTCCGGTGCGTTCCACGTGATGTCCGCGAGCATGCGCGCACCCATCACGTACTCACGCGTCTCGGACATGTTCACCAGCATGAACTCCGTCGCGCCCGCCTGCACGATCTTCTGGAACTCCGTCGCGATCGTGGACGGGGCGACGGTGCTGGCGTTCTGCTTGCTGAGGTTCCCGCCGAGGTAGGCCAGGTGATAGTAGACGCCGTGCTTCCACTTGCCGAGGCTGGTCGGCAGGCCGCGCATGTGCCCGTCGTTGTCGTCCGGCCAGACGATGATCACGTCGGACGGCAGGTCGAACGCGTTCGGGTCCTGCTGGTACAGCGGCAGCATCTCCGTGTACATCGTGAAGTGGAACACCGGCGTCTTGCCCGGCGGGAGCAGCTCCTTCACCATGTTCACCTGGTCGGTGATCACCTCGTGGAAGACCTTGGCCTTGTCCGAGTCGCTGTATCCCGCCGGCCACTGGTACGGGAAGTCCTCGGTGCCGCGCATCCCCACCGGCCAGATCACGTCGAGGTGCCGGTTCTCCATCACCCCGCCCCGCCAGAACGTGAGCATCCCGTCGCGGTTGGTGAACCAGTTGTACTCCGGCCGCACGCCGCGCTCGGCGGCGAGGTTGAACCGCGTCAGGCCGAACGGGTTGGAGACGAGGATGTCGTAGTGGTGCGACGTGTACGCGAGGCCCCAGTCGCTCGCCGTCTGCTGCACCTCGTAGCGCCGGTGCACGCGGGTGTACGGCGCGACCATGTTCATCCGGAGCCGCAGCGCCGTCTCGAAGTACTTCTGGTACCAGCTGAGCGGGACGTCGCCGAGCTGGTCCGGGTAGCCCTGAGCGTTGAAGGGCCGCGGCAGGATGTCCTCGTCGTCGTGGAAGAAGCCGCGCCACTTGAAGGTCGGCGGCCCCTGCACGAAGCGCGTCGCCTTGAGGACCAGCGGGTCGTGATGCTCGGGGATGTACCCGGTCCAGATGTACAGCGGGTCGATGCCGAGCCGCTCCGAGAGCGTATACGCCGCGAAGGCGGTGCCGCGCGGGTTCGAGCCGACGAGCCAGACGGTGTGCGGCGTGGTGACGACGCGGTAGGCCTCCCACTGGCCCTGCATCCCGCGCGTGTCCATGTCCTTTGGCAGCGTGCCCATCCCCAGCGTGACGAGCCGGATGCTGGCGCCGCCGGTGCTCGGCGTGTCAACGATGGCCGGCTTGAAGCCGCTGATCTTCTCGATGTCGCCGGCCAGGAAGATCGCCGCCTGGCGCACATTCAGCGGCTCGTCCGTGCCGACCACGATCTCGACTCCGGTGCCGCCGCTCGCCAGCACGACGTCGCCGGCTGCCGCCGGGCCCGTCTGGACCCAGGCGCCGCGGAGTGGCGCGCTCCAGGGTACGGTCTGCGCCGGCGCGCCGGTCGCCGCCAGCACGAGGAAGGAAGACGATAGGACGGTCACGATAGAGAAGCGGCGTTGGTTCATGTCTCGCTCGCGGCTTCGGAAGGACGATGGCAGTCCGGCGACGTGGCGCTCGGAGTCGGGCCCCACTCGCCGAGAGATCAGATGACAATACGTGTACGACTTTTCGCCCGCGGCGTCCAGCGCAGCCCCGCGGTCCGCGATCCCCTCACCGCTACCGCGGCTTCAGCATTCGAGCATCACCTTGAGGCCCTCGCGTCGCTCTGCCACGGCGAAGGCCCGGGCCACCTCGGCCAGCGGGAAGCGGTGCGTCGCGAGCGAGCGCAGGTCCACACGCCGGCTCTCGACGAGACGGATCGCACGCGGATAGGTGTGCTTCATCCGGTGCACGACCCGGACAGCCAAGTCCTTGCGCCGGGCGACCGACGCCGAGAAGGCGATCCGATCCTCGCTGGGGATGCCGACCAGGATCACCCGGCCTCCCGGCTTGACGGCGGCGACGGCGGCCTCGACCGCCTCGCTCTCGCCGGCCGCCTCGAACGCGACGTCGACGCCGCGGCCTCCCGTCGCGTCCAGGATCTGCCCGGCTTCCCGGCCGTCCTGGGCCGCGAACGCCATCGCGCCAAGGGCGCGCGCCGCCTCGAACCGATGCGGCACGTCCGCGCGGTCGGTGGCGAAGAGCTGCGCGGCGCCCGCGACCCGCGCGACCTGCATGACCAGCAGGCCGATCGGTCCGGAGCCGAAGACGCCGACGCTCATCCCCGGTTCAATCGCGCCAAGCTCTACCGCGTACATCGCGACGCCGAGCGGCTCGAGCAGCGCACCTTCCACGTCGGTCACCGCGTCGGGCAGCGGGACGAGGCAGTGCTCCGGCCACGCGACGTAGCGTCGCATCGCGCCGTCCTGAGGCGCGTGCCCCGCAAACCGCAGGGCCGAGCAGACGTTCGGATTCCCCTCTTCGCAGTACTCGCACCGGCCGCAGGGCTGCGCCGGGTCGATGGCGACGCGCTGGCCGCGCCGTTCGCCGCTCTCGATGACCCCCGCGCACTCGTGACCCAGCACGAGCGGCGTCTCCACCCGATCGTCGCCGATCCGGCCCTCGCGGAACCAGTGCACGTCGGATCCGCAGATGCCGACCGCCGTCACCTTGACCAGCACCTCGCCCTCGCCCGGCGTCGGTGTCGGCTCGTCATGGAGGCGCATATCTCCCGCCCCGTGGATGCGTGCGACCTGCATGCTGCTCTTCATGTGGGCTCCATATGTATCGTCTCCAAACCGCTGTCAAACGGGACCCGACAGTCGCGGTCGCTCTGGCGTTGCGGCGCCGCACCGCGCAGCGTTGAGGAGTTGCGCGCAGCTCCAGATGACCGGAGGCCCATATGACGCTCCAGCAGGCGCTCACCGAGGAAGCAGAGACCACCTACGCCATCGCGCAGCACCTGGTCCGGCGGGTCGGGGACGCGGACCTCGCATGGAAGCCCGCCGGCGGACGAACCGGGTGGATGAACATGGGGCAGCTCCTGATGCACTGCGCGAGCTGCGGCTGCGGCAAGGCCGTTCAGGGCTTCGTCAGAGGCGACTGGGGCGTACCCGACGGTGCGGCGGGCGTGGGCGCCGACGCGCACGTGCCGCCGGCGGCCGCGCTCCCCAGCGTCGCGAGCGTCCGCCAGGCACTGGAGCTGCTGGAGGCGGACCGGGTGCTCACCCTGCAGTGCATCGCGGAGACGCAAGATGCCGACCTGCTGGCGCACCACGTCGCCGCGCCCTGGGGCGGCCCCGCGCTGTCGCTGTTCCAGCAGCTGCTCCACATGATCGCGCATCTCAACCAGCACAAGGGCCAGCTCTTCTACTACCTCAAGCTGATGGGGAAAGACGTCGGGACCAGCGATCTCTGGGGGGCGTAGGTGAACGCTTCGGCGGGCGAGCGCCGATCCCGCGTGCGAGCCTCGCGCGCGTTGGCGCTGGTGGTGGCCGCGGCGCTGGGGGGCCGGGCGGCGCCCGCGCGCGCCCAGACCGATTCGGCGACCGTGCGGGCGCTCAAGTCCGTCGCCGACGGCGTGCTCCGTGATGCGACCTTCGACTTCGTGGACTCGGCGACGGGGAGCCGGTACGCGTCACCGGACGCCGCCCCGGCCGGCGCGCGGCTCCGCATCGCGAGCGCCTACAACGACTGGCGCTATTGGAACGGCGTCCTGCAACTCGCCATGCTGCGCGCGGCCGACGCGCTGCGCGACGTGCGCTACCGCGTCTTCGCCGGACGCAACATCGCCTTCGCCTTCGACCATGCCGCCTATTTCGCCGCGCGCTACGCGCACGAGGACCGGTACGCCTACCCGTTCGCGCACCGCTTCGGGATGGAGGAGCTGGACGACTACGGAGCCGAAGGCGCCAGCGTCATCGAGGTCTCGGCCTTCGATCACGATCCGCGCTACCGTCCGTACGTGGACTCGGCCGCCGCCTTCGCGACGACGCGGCAGGACCGCCTCCCTGACGGCACGCTGGTGCGCGGACGCCCGCGGCGCTTCACCCTGTGGGCCGACGATCTCTTCATGAGCGTGCCGTTCCTCGCGCGGATGGGCGTGCTCACGGGCGACCGCCGCTACATCGACGACGCGGCCAGGCAGGTCATCAACTTCCACGTCCACCTCTTCGACGCGCGCGCCGGCCTGATGTACCACAACTGGTACTCGGACAGCGCGGGCGACGAAGGCAGTGGCGCACGTCACGGCGTGGCCTTCTGGGGCCGCGCCAACGGCTGGACGCTGATGGCGCAGGTGGAGCTGCTCGACCACCTGCCGCAGGGCCATCCGCAGCGCGACACGCTGTTGGCGCTGTTCCGCCGCCACGTCGCCGGCATCGCGCGGTACCAGGACACGACCGGCCTGTGGCACCAACTGCTCGACCGGCCGGACTCGTACCTCGAAACCTCGGCCAGCGCGATGTTCACGTATGCGATCGCCCGCGGCGTGAGCCGAGGCTACCTCGACGCGCGATGGGCGGCGGTGGCGCGGCGCGGCTGGGCCGGAGTGCTCACGAGGATCCGTGCGGACGGGCAGATCGAGGGCACCTGCGCCGGCACGGGAGTGAGTGACGATCTGGCGGACTACTACAGCCGGCCCACGCCCCTCAACGACCCGCACGGCGTCGGCCCCGTGCTGCTGGCGGGAGCGGAGATCCTGCAACTCCGCCGCTGAGAGCGCTGCGCGGCCTGCTCCCTCGGTCACTCCACGCGGTTGCGCAGCGTGCCGATCTCGGGCACCGTGATCTCGATCTCGTCCCCCGACCGCAGCGCGAACCCGTCGGGCGGTACGATACCCGTCCCCGTGAACAGGACGCACCCGGCCGGGAAGCTCGTCTCGCGGTAGAGATACGCGACCAGCTCCGTCAGGGGACGCCGCATCCGCGCCAGCGTCGTGCTCCCCTCGAAGGCCGCCGCGCCCGTGCGCACGACGCGCAGGGCGATGCTCGTGTCCGGCGGGAGCGGCTCCTCCCGCACCAGCAACGCCGGACCCAGGGCGCAGGCACCGTCCCAGATCTTCGCCTGCGGCAGGTAGAGCGGGTTCTCCGCCTCGATGTCGCGCGCGCTGAGGTCGTCGCCGATCGTGTAGCCGACGATCTCGCCGCGGGCGTTGGCGCACACCGCCAGCTCCGGCTCCGGCACGCTCCACCTCGCGTCGCGGCGGACGCGCACCGGCTGGCCCGAGCCCCGCGCGCGCCACCCCGCGCATTTGAAGAACAGCTCCGGCCGCTCGGCCGCGTACACCCGGTCGTAGAACGACGCCCCGCCCCCCCCGGCAGCCTGCGATTCGTCGATCCGCGCGGTGCGGCTCCGGTCGTAGGTCACGCCGGCGCCCCAGATCTCCTGGCCGGCGCACGGCGCGAACAGCGGCTCGGTCGGCGCCTTTCCCGGGCGGCCGCGCGCCGCCGTGCGCCGCAGGTGCTGCGCGAGCGCGGGGCGATTCACCAGTGCGTCCCACTCCTCCTCCATCGGCACGAGGACGCCGTCCGCCTCGAGCACCGGCCCGGCGGCGGTGCGATACAGCTTCAACGAGCCGCTCATGTGCCCCTCCCTGCGGGAACCGCCAGCGCCTTGAGGCCGGCGTCGAGCACCGCGACGATCTTGTCCGCGTCGTAGACGCAGCCGGCCCACGTGCCCCCGCTGGCGCGCTGCAGCGCCGCCCAGAGCCGGGTGTCGGCCGGCAGCTCCGGATGGACGGCGAGGCCCGGGTGCTGCCCGCGCTCGGCGAGCAGCGCGGCGCACCGCGCCGGAGGCAACTCAGTGCCATCCGCCCCGACCAGATTGACGGAGCCGGTCAGCGCCGTCCGGTCGATCACGATCTCGATGAGGTCGTCGTCGCGCACGCGGCCGATCGGTCCGCCCTCGAGCGCCTCGGGGCCGACGTGCCCGATGCACGCGCCCGTGGAGACGCCGGAGAACCGGCCGTCCGTCACCAGCGCGACGTGCTTCCCCCACGGCAGGTACTTCAGCGCGAAGGTGATCTGTGCCGTCTCCTGCATGCCGGTGCCCGACGGGCCGTTGCCGATCAGCACGATCACGTCGCCCGGCCGGATCGGCCGCGCGGTCTGTCCCTTGACCGCGCGGATCGCCTCACGCTCGTCGGTGAAGACGCGCGCCGGACCCCGGTGCCTGAACACCTGGTCCTTCCCCACCACCGTCGGGTCAACGGCCGTCGCCTTGATCACCGACCCGGCGGGGGCGAGGTTGCCGACCGGGAATACCACCGTGCTCGTCAGCCCCGCGCGCCGCGCCGCGTCCGGGCTCATGATCACGTCGTCGGGCGAGACCTTCGCGCCCGCCGCGAGCCGTGCGCGCGACGCGCGACGCCGCTCGCTCCCCTCCCACCAGTCGAGCGTCGCATCGAGCGTGTCGCCCGTGGCGGTGAGCACGCCGCCGTGGAGCAGCCCCATGCGCCGCAGGTGCAGCATCACCTCCGGCACGCCGCCGGCCATGAACACCTGCACGGTCGGATGGTTGCGCGGCCCGTTCGGCAGGCAATCCACGAGGCGCGGCGTCGCGCGGTTCACGCGGATCCAGTCGTCCACGGTGGGTGGCGTGAGCCCCGCCGCGTGCGCGATCGCCGGGATGTGCAACAGCAGGTTGGTCGAGCCGCCGAACGCCGCGTGCACCAGCATCGCGTTCTCGAGCGATTCGGCCGTCAGGATGCGCGAGATGGGAATGCCGAGCGCGTGGAGCCGCAGCAGCGCCAGCGCCGAGCGCCGCGCCAGCTCGAGCCACGAGGCCTCGCCCGAGGGCGCGAGCGCGCCGTGCGGCAGCGCGAGCCCCAGCGCTTCCGCCACCACCTGCGACGTGGCCGCGGTACCGAGGAACTGGCACCCGCCGCCCGGCGATCCGCACGCCCGGCAGCCCATCGCCGCCGCGTAGTCGAGCGTGATCAGGTCGCGCGCGAAGCGGGCCCCGAGGCTCTGCACCTGCCCCGCGTCCTCCGCTCCCGCCGCGGGGAGCGTGACGCCGCCCGGCACCACGACGCCCGGCAGCCGCCCGGACGCGGCGAGCGCGAGCAGCGTCGCGGGCAGCCCTTTGTCGCAGGTCGCGACCGCCATCACCCCCGCCGCGGTCGGGAGCGACCGGATCAGCCGCCGCATCACGATCGCCGCATCGTTGCGGTACGCGAGGCTGTCGAACATCCCCGTCGTGCCCTGCGTGCGGCCGTCGCAGGGATCCGAGCAGTAGGCCGCGAACGGGATCGCACCCTGCTCGCGCAGCGTCTCCGCCGCCTCGCGCACCAGCAGCCCGATCTCCCAGTGGCCCGTGTGGTAGCCCAAGGCCAGCGGCTTGCCGTCGTTGCCCCTCAGGCCGCCGAGCGTGCTGACGATGACGAACTGCGGCCCTGTGAGCGCGGCCGCGCTCCATCCCATGCCGACGTCCTGCGTGAGGCCGAAGATGTCTCCGCTCGGCCGCTCGCGGAGCATCTCGGGCGTCAACGGGAGACTTCCGGAGGGTCCTTCGCCCGCGAGGCGGGCGCCGGCCACCGCGTCGGCGGAGCCGAGCACCGCCTCGACGGATGGCATCGCGGAAATGGCGTTCATGCGGACAACCCTGTGGCCTGTGCCACGGGACCGCCAGCGACGGCGACTTGCACAATCGCGCCGGCCGGCTGATGTGTACGACGGGAGGGACGATGGACCTGACTGGGCAGAATCTGATCGCCGGTGAGAGCGCCGGCGGGGGTGCGGCCTTTCGCGCGGTGGATCCCGCGACCGGCGCGGCGCTCGAGCCCGCGTTCCGGGAGGGAGACCCCG
Organism: uncultured Gemmatimonadales bacterium; assembly: GCA_963835535.1. Classification (GTDB taxonomy): domain Bacteria; phylum Gemmatimonadota; class Gemmatimonadetes; order Gemmatimonadales; family JACORV01; genus Fen-1245. The sequence continues at coordinate 664,468 of CAWIFL010000004.1, read as the reverse complement.
CGCTGGCGGACCGCGCCCTCGCGGCCGCCGAGGCGGCGTTCCCGGCGTACGCCCGCACGACGCCGGGCGAGCGCGCCGCCTTCCTGCGCGCGATCGCCGAGGCGGTGCTCGGGCTCGGGGACGAGCTGCTGCAGCGCGCGCACGCGGAGACGGGCCTTCCCGCCGCGCGGCTGGAGGGCGAGCGCGCGCGCACCGTCACCCAGCTGAGGCTGTTCGCGGACCACATCGAGGAAGGCTCGTGGGTGGAGGCCCGCATCGATCCCGGCGATCCGTCGCGATCCCCCGCGCCGAAGCCCGACCTCCGCCGGATGCTCGTGCCGCTCGGACCCGTCGTGGTCTTCGCCGCGAGCAACTTTCCGTTCGCCTTCTCCGTGGCGGGCGGCGACACGGCGGCCGCCTTCGCGGCCGGCTGCCCGGTCGTCTGCAAGGCCCACCCCGGACATCCCGGCACCGCCGAGCTGACGGCCGCCGCCATCTACCGGGCGGCACGCGCGCACGGCATCGCCGCCGGCGTCTTCTCGCTCCTCCAAGGCTGGGGCCACGAGGTCGGGCTCGCGCTGGTCCGGCATCCGCTCACGCGCGCCGTCGGCTTCACCGGCTCGCTCCGCGCGGGGCGCGCGCTGTTCGACGCCGCGGCCGCGCGGCCCGATCCGATCCCCGTCTACGCGGAGATGGGCAGCGTCAATCCGGTCTTCCTGCTGCCTTCCGCGGTCGCGGAGCGGGGCGAGGCGATCGCCCAGGGCCTCGCGCAATCCATCACCCTCGGCGTGGGGCAGTACTGCACCAACCCCGGCGTCGTGCTCGGCGTCGGCGGCCCGCATTTCGACCGCCTGGTCCGCGCGCTCGCCGAGCGGCTGCGCAGCGCGCCCGCCGGCGTGATGCTGTACGGCCAGCTCAGCGAGGCGTACGCCGCGGGCGTCGCCCGCTCGAAGAGCCGCGGCGCCGAGCTGCTCGCCACGGCCCCGGCGGCCGGGAAGACCAGCGGTGCCCCGGCGCTGCTCGCCACCGACGTCGCGCATTTCCTCGCCGACGGCGCCCTGCGGGAGGAAGTGTTCGGGCCTTCGTCCATCGTCGTGACGGCGCGAGACGTCACGGACCTGGTGCGCGCCGCCGAGGCGCTCGAGGGGCAGCTGACCGCCTCGATCCACGGCACCGCCGCCGAGCTCGAGGCACACGCGCCCCTCGTCCGGGCGCTCCAGCGCAAGGTCGGGCGCCTGATCTTCAACGGCTTCCCGACGGGCGTCGAGGTCGCCCACGCGATGCAGCACGGCGGGCCCTATCCCGCCACGACCGACGCGCGCGCCACGTCCGTGGGCACCGCGTCCATCGCCCGCTTCGCGCGGCCCGTCTGCTGGCAGGACTTCCCTGACGCTGCGCTGCCGCCCGCGCTCAGGAACCGCAACGCACTCGGGATCTGGCGACGGGTGAACGGGGCCATCACCCGCGAGGATGTGTCCGCCGGGCGTTAGCGTAGCGGCAGGAGCAGCGCCAGCAGCAGTGTGGTCACCATCGCCGTCGTGCCCACCACCGCCGACAGCGGCGTCCAGCTCTTGAGCGTGTCCGCCTCGCTCACGCCGCCGACCCGGCTGAAGACCCAGAAGCCCGCGTCGTTCATCCACGAACCGATGAGCGAGCCGCCGGCGATCGCCGTGGCGATGTACACGGGATGAAAAGGCAGGGAAACACCCTTGATCATCGCCGCGATCATTCCAGCCGTGGTGATCATCGCCACCGTGGCCGAGCCCTGCGCGGTCCGCAGAACGATGGACACCGCGAATGCGAGGAGGAGCAGCGCGACCCCGGTCCCTTGCGCGCCCGCGCCGACGAAGCCCCGAACGAGCGACCCCACGTCGGCCAGCTGCAGCGTCGCGCCGAAGGCGCCGCCGGCGCCCACGATCAGCACGATCGCGCCGGCGCCGAGCAGCGACGACTCGACCAGACGGCTGAAATCCGCGCGGCTCGGCCGCTGGGCGCGCCAGTAGAGGAGCAGCGCTACCGTCGCGGCGAGGAACAGCGCCACGTTCGGGTTCCCCAGCGTGGACGTGACAGGCGCCAGCGCGTTCCACGTCGCCGCGCCCGAGGGGACCGTGGTCCGGAGCGTGGTCACGATGGTGTTGGAGGAGATCAGCAGCACGGGCAGGAGCACCGGAGTCAGTGACGGCACGAGTCCGGGCAGGACCGCCGGGACGCTTACCTCGCTCACGCCCGGCGCGAGCGGCTGCGCTTCCACGGTCATGCGCCGGCTCGCCCAGGCGGCGAACGCGAGCCCCACCGCCGCGGATGGGAGCGCCACGACGATCCCCACCAGGACCATCGTGCCCAGGTCCACGCCGAGCGCCGTGGCCATCGCCAGCGGCCCCGGATGCGGCGGCACCAGCGCGTGCGTCGCCACGGCGCCGGCCGACACCGCGAGCAGGTACTTGAGGTAGTCGCGCCCCGTGGTCCGGTACATCGAGCGCGCCAGCGGCGCCAGCAGGAAGAAGATCGTGTCGAAGAACACCGGCAGGGACAGGACGAACGCCGTCGCGCCGAGGGCCTGTGCGCCCCGCCGCTCGCCGAGCAGATTGACGAACCCGCGCACGATCCGGTCGGACGCCCCGCTGCCGGACATCGCGCCCCCGATGATCGCGGCCAGCGCCACGATCACGCCGAGCTGCCCGGCCGTCCGCCCGAACCCGTCGGCCACCACCGCCACCTTGGCGGCCGGCTCCCCGGGGGCCAGCAGGGCCACCAGGATGGCCGCGGCCACCAGCGCCAGGAAGGCGTGGAGCCGGAGGACGATGATGGCCCCCAGGACGACCCCGAAACCGAGTAGGAGAATTGGGAGCGGTGGCATCGGCTAAGGGGGGGTGGACACGGTGATAAGATGATAGTATGAATTGCACCGGCCGTTCAACTGATGGAGGGCGTCACATGCGGCACCATCGTCTACCGCTGCTCGCGGGCGTAGTCGCACTGGGCCTCGCGCTCGCCGTGGCCGGATGCGAAGTCTCGACCAGCGTCGGCAGTTACTACATCACGTACCGCGCGAATCTCCTCGGCGTCGCAACGATCGACTCGATTTTGTACAGCCCGGGTACGGGGAAGTGCAAGACGACGTGCAACGCGGATTCGAGCCTCGTCAAGGTGACGACCCCGGCGCTCAGCGCTCTGGGGATCTACTCCACCGAGCTGACGGTGCCGAACGGGTCGACGGTTCAGGCGACGATGTACGGCTCGGGGACGGCGGCCGGCACCGCGCAGCTCACGGTGATCATCATGACGGCCACGGGCAACATCACCGGTGACAGCGTCACGGCCACCACGGCGCCCGCGACGAAGTTCACGCTCGCCATCCCGCATCAGGTGCCGTAGGAGCCGAGTGGCTGGTAGCCTGACGCGTGTGACGCAGTAGAAGACGATCGTGAGAGGGGCCGGCCCGCCGCACGGGCGGGGCCGGCCCCTCTTCTTGCCCCCGCGCTACCCTAGTCCCCGCCCCGCGCCCCCGCTAGCTTCGGCGCATGCCGCCGCACAGTGTCACGCTCGGCCTGGTCCAGATGGCGATGCGCCGGGACAAGGCCTCCAACGTCGCGAAAGCCCGCGCGGCCATCGCGGACGCCGCCGGGCGCGGGGCCCAGGTCGTCGTCCTCCCCGAGCTTTTCGCCTCTCCGTACTTCTGCCAAGTTCAGGATCCCGACCTGTTCGAGCTGGCCGAGCCGGTGCCCGGGCCAACCAGCGAGGCGATCGCGGCCGCGGCGAAGGAGCACCACGTCGCGGTCGTGACCCCGCTGTTCGAGCGGCGCGCCGCGGGCATCTACCACAACAGCCTCGTCGTGTACGGCCCGGACGGTGCTGCGCTCGGGATGTACCGCAAGATGCACATCCCGGACGACCCGCTGTTCTACGAGAAGTACTACTTCACGCCCGGCGACCTGGGCTTCGTCACGGTGCCCACGCCGTTCGCGACGCTCGGCCCGCTGATCTGCTGGGACCAGTGGTACCCGGAGGCGGCGCGGGTCACCGCGCTCCAGGGCGCGCAGATCCTCTGCTATCCGACCGCGATCGCGTGGCACCCGAAGGAGAAGGCGCGGTTCGGGGCCGAGCAGCTCGCCGCGTGGCAGACGATCCAGCGCTCGCACGCCATCGCCAACGGCGTGTTCGTCGCCGCTGTCAACCGCGTCGGGCACGAGGGGCCGGCGGACGGCGGGCTCGACTTCTGGGGCCATTCGTTCGTCGCCGACCCGTTCGGCGTCGTGCTCGCCGAGGCGGGCGAGGGCGAGGAGACCCTGGTGGTGCCGCTCGATCTCTCGCGCCTGGAGGATGTGCGCCGCAACTGGCCCTTCCTCCGCGACCGCCGGATCGACGCCTACGGCGGCATCGCGACCCGCTTCGGCGGCCGCGCCTCACCCTGATGCCGCCGCGCCCCCTGCCCTTCGGCCTGGGCTACCGCATGCCCGCCGAGTGGGAGCCGCACGCCGCCACGTGGCTCGCGTGGCCGCACGAGCCCACCGATTGGCCGGGGAAGTTCGAGGCCGTACCCTGGGTGATCGTCGAGATCGCGCGACACCTCCAGGAGGCCGAGCGCGTCCGGCTCATCGTGCGCAACCGGCGCGAGCGTGCCCACGCCGCGAGCGCGCTTTCCCGCTCCGGCGTGTCGCTCGAGCGCGTGGACTTCGTCACTGCCGCGACCAACCGCTCGTGGACCCGCGACTTTCTCCCGCTCGGCGTCGTGCGCCGCCGCGGTGCCCGGCGCGAGCTGGCGGCGGTCAAGTGGCGCTTCGACGGCTGGGCGCGCTATCCCAACCACGCGGCGGATGAGGCGGCGGGCCGCCGCGTCGCCCGGCGCCTCGGTGTGCCGATCTTCTTTCCCGTGGTGGCGGGGCGGCGGCTCGTGCTCGAGGGAGGCGCGATAGACGTGGACGGCCAGGGCACGCTGCTCGCGACCGAGCAGTGCCTGCTCACCGGCCGCCAGGCGCGCAACCGCGCCCTCGGCAAGGCGGGGACGGAGGCCGCGCTCCGGGACTACCTGGGCGCGGAGCGCGTGATCTGGCTGGGGAACGGGATCGCCGGCGACGACACGGGGGGCCACGTGGACGACTTCGCGCGCTTCGTCGCGCCGGGCGCGGTGGCGCTCGCCGAGGAGAAGAACCGCGCCGATCCCAACTATCGCCCGCTCCGCGAGGCCCGCGAGCGGTTGAGCGGCGCGCGGGACGCGCGAGGCCGCCGCCTCGAGGTCGTGCGGCTCCCGATGCCCCGGCCGGTCATCTTCGACGGGGAACGCCTGCCGGCGAGCTACGCCAACTTCTACATCGGCACCGGCGCGGTCCTCGTGCCGACGTTCAACGATCCCGCGGACCGCGCGGCCCTTGGCATCCTCGCCGAGCTGTTCCCCAGACGGACGGTGGTCGGCATCCACTCCACCGATTTCGTCCTCGGCCTCGGCACCATCCACTGCAGCACTCAGCAGGAGCCGCTGGTCTAGCCCGGCTCGCCCTCGTGCCGCGCGCGCGGGAGTGATAAGATGACCGCGTGGCGCGGGACCCCGATCACAGGCACGCGATGACGCCGAGCGGCGCGGACGGCGCGCCCGTGCGCTGGGGCGTGCTCGGCGCCGCGGACATCGCGGTCAAGCAGGTGATCCCCGCCATGCAGCGGGGCCGGCTCTCGCGGATCGTCGCGATCGCGTCGCGCGATCCGGCGAAGGCGGAGGCCGCGGCGCGCGCGCTCGGCATCCCGCGGGCCCACGGCTCGTACGAGGCGCTCCTCGCCGACCCGGACGTCGAAGCGGTGTACATCCCGCTCCCCAACCATCTGCACGTGCCCTGGTCCATCCGCGCGGCGGCGGCGCACAAGCACGTCCTGTGCGAGAAGCCGATCGCGCGCACGGCGGCCGAAGCGCGCGAGCTGCTGGCCGCGCGCGACCGCACCGGCGTGCTGGTCGGCGAAGCGTTCATGGTGCGGACTCACCCGCAGTGGCTCCGGGTCCGGGAGCTGGTCGCCGCGGGGCGCATCGGCGAGCTGCGGCACGTCCACGGACACTTCAGCTACTACCGCCGTGACCCGAACGACGTGCGCAGCAAGGTGGAGTGGGGCGGCGGCGTCCTGCTCGACATCGGGTGCTACCCGGTCACGCTGTCGCGCTGGCTCTTCGACGCCGAGCCGACCGGGGTCGCCGCGACCCTCGAACGCGACCCGGAGTTCAAGGTGGACCGGCTGGTCTCCGCTCTCCTGCGCTTCCCCGCGGGGCAGGCGAGCTTCACGGTCGCGGGCCAGGCCGCGCACCACCAGCGCATGCAGGTCCTCGGCACCACGGGCCGGATCGAAGTCGAGATCCCCTTCAACCCGCCGCCCGACCACCGTGCCCGCATCTTCGTGGACGACGGCCGCGACCTCCGGGGCGCCGGCGTCGAGACGATCACGTTCGATCCCGTGAACCAGTTCACTCTCCAGGGCGACCGCTTCTCGGAGGCGGTGCGTGGACGAGGCTCCGTGCCCGTGCCCCTGGAGGACGCCATCGCCAACATGGCGGTGCTGGACGCACTGTTCCGGTCGGCCGAGTCCGGCCGCTGGGAGCGACCATGACGCCTGCAGAACCGACAGGCACCCGCATCGGCGGGTACCGCTGGACGATCGCCGCGCTGCTGTTCGGCGCCGCGACGGTCAACTACGTGGACCGCCAGGTCATCGGCCTCCTCGCGCCGACGCTGACCAGGGAGCTGCACTGGAGCGAAGCGGACTACGGCGTGATCATCTCGTGGTGGAGCATCTTCTACGGTTTCGGCGCCGTGTTCATGGGCCGCCTCCTGGACCGGATCGGCGTGCGGCGGGGCCTGACCATCGCCGTCTCGACCTGGAGCCTCGCGGCCATCGCCCACGCCTTCGTGCGTACGGTCACCGGGTTCTCGGTGGCGCGCGCGGTCCTCGGCATCGGCGAATCGGCCAACTTCCCCGCCGCCGCGAAAGCGATCGCCGAGTGGTTCCCGAAGAAGGAGCGGGCGCTCGCGTTCGGGATCTTCAACGCAGGCCCCAACGTCGCGGTCGTGTTCGCCGCGCTGTTTGTCCCGTGGGTCACGCTGGCGCTGGGCTGGCGGTGGGCCTTCGTCGCCACGGGCACCCTCGATCTGCTCTGGCTTGCCTGCTGGCTCCTTGTCTACCGCGACCCGGAGCGGCAGCGGCGCCTCAGGCCGGAGGAGCTGGCCTACATCCGAAGCGACCCGGCGGAATCGACCACCCCGATGCCCTGGGGCGGCCTGTGGCTGCGCCGCCAGACGCTGGCGTTCCTCGTCGGCAAGATCCTGACCGACCCGGTCTGGTTCTTCTACATCTACTGGCTCCCGAAATTCCTCGACGCGAAGTTCGGAGTGAAGCTGGCCGGCCTGCCCCTGCCGCTCGTCGTCATCTACACGTTCGCGAGCGCGGGCTCGATCGCCGGCGGTTGGGCCTCCGGCGCGCTGATCCAGCGCGGCTGGTCCGTCAACCGGGCCCGCAAGCTCACCATGCTCGCGGCCGCGCTGGCGATCGTCCCGACGATCCTGGCTCCGAGGGCCGGGAGCCTCTGGATCGCCGTCGCCATCGTGAGCGTCGCGGCGACCGCCCACCAGTGGTGGTCCACCAACCTGCAGACCCTTCCGAGCGACATGTATCCGACGCAAGCCGTGGCCTCGGTCATGGGCATCGGCTTGTTCGGCAGCATGACCGCCTCGTTCTTCTTCCAGCGCGCCACCGGGGACATCCTGCAGATGACGCACGGCAACTACGTCCCCGTCTTCGCCGTGCTCGGCTTCCTCTATGTCACGGCGCTGGCCGTCATTCATCTCCTGGTGCCGCGCCTCGAGCCCGCCCGGCTCGCGTCTGCTTGACAGCCCGGAACCGGCGAGCAACCTTGGCCGCGGCACGTGATAAGGTCAGTTGATGACTCTCGCCGGGACCCGCGCATGAGACTGAGTGGCACGATGCGGCGCACCGCCGTCCTCGCCACACTGCTGCTGTGTGGCGCGCTGCTGGGCTCCGCTCCTCCACGTCCCGCCGACGAATCCGGCTACGACCTGTGGCTGCGCTACCACCGGATCGACGACCGGTCGCTGCTCCGTGCCTACCGCTCGGACCTCGCGCAGCTGGTGGTGGAGGGCGGCTCGCCGACGTTGGACGCGGCGCGCGGCGAGCTCGTGCGCGCCCTCACGGGCCTGCTGGGCGTCACGCCGGCGCTCGCCCCCACCGTCTCACGCGACGGCGCAGTTGTCATCGGCACGCCGTCCGGCTCGCCGCTGGTGGCGTCGCTCCCGCTCGCGGACGCGCTGGCTCGCGCGGGGGACGAGGGCTACGTCCTCCGCGCGACGCGGGTGAACGGGCATCGCGCGATTGTGATCGCCGCCAACCGCGACGTCGGCGTGCTGTACGGGGCGTTCGCCCTGCTGCGCCGGCTCGAGACGCATGCGCCGCTCGCCGACGTCGACGTGGTGGACGCGCCCAGGATCCAGCTGCGGATGCTCGACCACTGGGACAACCTCAACGGCACCATCGAGCGCGGCTACGCCGGCCGGTCCATCTGGCAGTGGGACAGCCTCCCGGACCACGTTTCGCCCCGCTACACCGACTATGCGCGCGCCGACGCCTCGATCGGCATCAACGGGGCGGTGCTCACGAACGTGAACGCTGACGCGCGCATCCTGACCCCGCCGTACCTGGCCAAGGTGGCCGCGCTCGCCGCCGTGTTCCGTCCCTACGGGATCCGCGTCTACCTCCCGGTGAAGTTCAGCGCACCGGTCGAGATCGGCGGCCTGAGGACCGCAGACCCGCTCGACACGGCGGTCGCCGCGTGGTGGCGCACGGAGGTGGACTCCATCTATCGCGTCATCCCGGACTTCGGCGGCTTCCTGGTCAAGGCGAACTCCGAGGGGCAGCCGGGGCCGCAGGACTACGGGCGCTCCCACGCGGACGGCGCGAACCTGCTCGCCGACGCCGTCGGGCCGCACGGCGGCGTCGTGATCTGGCGCGCCTTCGTGTACCAGAGCGTCCCCGGCAGTGACCGGGTAAAGCAGGCCTACGACGAGTTCGCGCCGCTCGACGGACGGTTCCACCGTAACGTCTTCGTCCAGGTCAAGAACGGCCCGCTCGACTTCCAGCCGCGCGAGCCGTTCTCCCCGCTGTTCGGCGCGATGCCCCACACGCCCCTGATGGCCGAGCTGCAGATCACGAAGGAGTACCTCGGCCAGGACACGCACCTCGCCTATCTGGGGACAATGTGGCAGGAGCTGCTCGGCGCCGACACCTACGCCAAGGGCCCCGGCTCGACCATCGCCCGCGTGCTGGACGGCTCGCTGTTCGGGTACGCGACCACCGGCATCGCCGGCGTCGCCAACGTGGGGTCCGACAGCAACTGGTGCGGTTCGATCTTCAACCAGGCGAACTGGTACGCCTTCGGCCGCCTCGCGTGGGACCCGACGCTCTCCGCCGCCGCGATCGCCGACGAGTGGATCCGCGAGACGCTCTCGAACGATCCGCGCGTCGTGCGTCCCGTCGAGACGATGATGCTCGGCTCCCGCGAGGCGGTGGTGAACTACATGACGCCGCTCGGCCTCGCCCACCAGATGGCGCGCGGACACCACTACGGCCCCGCACCCTGGGACAGCGGCGAGCGCCCCGATTGGATGCCCGTCTACTACAACCGCGCCGACAGCGCCGGGCTGGGTTTCGACCGCACGAGCACCGGCAGCGACGCCGTCAGCCAGTACTTCCCGCCGCTGCGGCAGGAGTACGCCACCGTCGACTCGTGTCCCCTGCAGCTCCTCCTCTGGTTTCACCACGTCGGGTGGACCCAGCGGCTGTCCACCGGTCGCACCCTCTGGGCGGAGCTGCTGCGCCACTACCAGATGGGGATAGCCACGGTCCGGTGGATGGAGCGAACCTGGGACGGTCTCGGGGGCCGCATCGACGCCGAGCGATTCGATTCGGTGCGCGCGTACTTGAAGATCCAGGAGGCGGAGGCGCGGTGGTGGCGCGACGCCTCCGTCGACTACTGGCAGTCCTTCAACCACCTCCCGCTGCCGGCCGGATACGAGCAGCCCCGGCACACCCTCGACTTCTACGAGCGGCTGCGCTGTCCGGCCGATCGCACCAAGCCCCGCTGTCCAGCCATCGAGGAGAACCCATGAGCCGCAAGCCACCGCAGGACGCCTACACGCCGCGTCCCGAGCATCATTTCACCTTCGGGCTGTGGACCGTCGGCAATCCGGGCCGTGACCCGTTCGGCGACCCGGTGCGCGCGCCGCTGGCGCCGACGCGGATCGTCGAGAAGCTCGCGGAGCTCGGCGCCTACGGCGTCAACCTGCACGACAACGACCTGGTGCCGCGGGATGCCACGCCGGCCGAGCGCGACAAGATCGTGCGGGAGTTCAAGAAGGCGCTCGCGGCGAGCGGGATGAAGGTGCCGATGGCGACCACCAACCTCTTCGGCGACCCGGTCTTCCGCGACGGCGCGTTCACGAGCAACGACGCCCGGGTGCGCGCCTTTGCGCTCAAGAAGACGATGGCCGCGATGGATCTCGGCGTGGAGCTCGGCGCGGAGACCTACGTGTTCTGGGGCGGGCGGGAAGGGGTCGAGACCAACGCCGCGAAGGACCTGCGCGTCGCGCTCGGCTGGTTCCGCGACGCCCTCAACTTCCTGTGCGAGTACGCCCGCTCGCAGAAGTACGACCTGAAGTTCGCGCTCGAGGCGAAGCCCAACGAGCCGCGCGGCGACCTCTACCTGCCGACGACCGGCCACATGCTCGCGTTCATCTACACGCTCGGCCATCCGGAGATGGTGGGGCTCAATCCCGAGGTGGCGCACGAGCAGATGGCGGGACTCGACTTCAGTCACGGCGTCGCGCAGGCGCTCGACGCGGGCAAGCTCTTCCACATCGACCTCAACGGGCAGAAGCCCGGGCGCTTCGATCAGGACCTCCGCTTCGGGAGCGACGACATCCGCGCGGCGTTCTTCCTCGTGAAGCTGCTCGAGGACGCCGAGTGGCCCGGGATGCGGCACTTCGACAGCCACCCCTACCGCACCGAGGACGAGGCCGGCGTCTGGGACTTCGCCTTGGGCAGCATGCGCACGTACCTCATCCTCAAGGAGAAGGCGGCGCAGTTCCGCCGCGACCCCGAGATCCGGCAGCTCCTCGCGGCGCTCAAGAAGCGCGGGGGCGGCGCCGAGCGCGTGACATTCTCCAAGGCGCAGGCCGCGGCGCTCAAGGCCCGGCGCTTCGATCTCCCCGCCCTCCGTGCGCAGGGCTACGCCTACGAGCGCCTCGATCAGCTCACCACCGAGCTGCTCCTGGGGGTCCGCTGAGCATTGGTGCGGAGTCCCGGCAATCCCGAGCCGTGCCCGGGACATTCGGGCCGGGGTGGCCGGCGGGGGTTTCTTGACAGCGGCCCGGCCGCACGTAGTATCGGTGGGCGTATGGTGATCTTATCACCCGATAACCGGGTTGACTCGCGTTGTGCTTGGCTGGGCCGTGGCCGTGCGGCGGCGACGGACTTCAAGTCACCGCTCACGCCATCTCCCAACACGACGTCTTTCGGGAGGGTCCGTTGATGAGACACTGGATACTGGTCTTGGCCGCACTGTGCGTCACAGCCAATGCCAAGGCGCAGAACACCGGGCGCATCACTGGCACGGTGACCGCCGCCGAGGATGGCCGTCCGATCGCGGGCGCCAGCGTCAACATCCTGGGTACCAACCGCACGGTCTTTACCAACAACCTCGGGGTCTACACGATCGAGCAGGTCGCGGCGGGTTCGCGACAGGTCCGCGTGCGGTACCTCGGGTACGCTCCGCAGACCAAGGCGGTCGCCATCGCAGTCAACGAAGTCGTGACGCTGAACATCCAACTCGTCGCGGCCCCGATGCAGCTCGAGGGGCTGGTCGTGACCGCGTACGGCGAGCAGGAGCGGCGCGATGTGACGGGGTCGATCGCGGACCTGGAATTGGGCGACCTGCGGGACGTCCCGGTCCCCAACCCGGCGCAGATGCTGCAGGCCCGGGTGGCGGGCGTGGACGTCGTGGGCACCGGGTACCGCCCCGGCGCCGCGATGAACGTCACGATCCGCGGCATCCGGTCCATCACGGCGGGCAACCAGCCGCTGTACGTGATCGACGGCGTGCCGCTGGTCGGGGGCGGGATTGAGGATTTCAACCCCGCGCAGATCGCTTCGATCGAGGTGCTGAAGGACGCCTCGGCGACAGCGCCATACGGCTCGCGCGGCGCGAACGGCGTGATCCTGATCACGACGAACCGCGGCTCAGCGGGGGCGGGCGGCGGCACCTCGAGCTTCACCTACGACTACCAGTACGGCGCGCAGAGCGCGCTGCACTTCGTGGACCTGATGAACGGCCCCGAGCTGGCCCAGGAGCGCATCGACGCCTATCGTCTGGCCGGCCGGACCGTGTCCTACGCCTCGATATTCAATCCGCCGGAGCTGAACCAGGCCTATTGCTCCCTGAACGTCAAGACCAACCCGACCACGGGCCAGTACGACACGACCGCCGCGGGCACCTCGACGTGGCAGGCCGTCCATCCGGGGTGCGCGACGGGGACTGACTGGCAGCGCCAGATCTATCACCTTGGCTCCCAGCAGCAGCATCGGATCAGCTACAATTCCGTGCAGGGCAACGCCCGGCTCTCCCTCTCCGGCACCTACTTCGACCAGACCGGCATCACCATCGGCCAGGGGTACAACCAGTACTCCGCCACGGTCAGCTTCGAGAACACGTATGGCCGTCTGCGCATCGGCGCCACGGCCACGGGGTCGCGGTCCGTCGCCGACATCGGCGGAGACTCCCAGCTCTGGGGTGAGGCGACCGCCAACAGCTCGCTCGGCCTGCCTTACGACAGCGCCGGGACGCCCTACAGCACGCTCTGCAGCGTCTGCACGCTGAAGATCAATCCGACGGGCGACGCGCTGCGCACGAACCCGCTGGTGGAGGAGCAGGGCTACATCCACCAGCAGATCAGCAACCGGCTGTTCGGCGCGCTGTTCGCCGAGCTGACCCTGCCCTGGGGCTTCGCGTATCGGATCAACCTCGGCCCGGATCTCCAGAACTACAGCGATGGCATGTTCCAGGGCGCGAACGTCGTGTTGGGCAGCACGCCGATCGGCAACGCCCAGGCAGGGCTCGCGACGCGGGAGAACTTCCGCTACACCCTGGACAACATGCTGACGTGGAACTACGCGTCGGGCAACCACAAGGTGGATTTGACAGGCCTCTACAGCATCACCAAGACCCGCTTCCAGGACGACTCCGCTTCCTCCAAGATCCTGCCCTACGCCTACCAGCTCTGGTACAACTTGGGCACGGGATCGACTCCGCAGCCGCCGATCAGCCAGTACAATACGACGGCGACACGCTCGTGGATGGGCCGGGTCAACTACACCTTTATGAACCGGTACAGTTTCACGGTGACGGGCCGTGAGGACGGCGCGAGCGTTCTGGCCCCCGGGCACCAGTTCGCGTTCTTCCCGTCCGCCGGTGTCAGCTGGCAGCTGGGTGACGAGTCGTTCATGAAGCCTCTGACCTTCGTCTCGGGGCTGAAGCTGCGGGCCAGCCTCGGCACCACCGGCAACTCGGCCATCAATCCGTACCAGACCGAAGGCAGCCTGACCCAGACCTACTACAACTTCGGCTCCGCCACGGCGGGCGGGTACGTGCCGGGCACGATCCCGAACCCGGACCTGGCCTGGGAGAAGACGACCCAGTTCGACTTCGGCGTTGACTTCGGCGTCCTCAAGAACCGGATCAGCGGCACGTTCGACGTCTACCGGGAGAAGACCAGCGACCTGCTGCTCACGCGGGCGCTGCCCCCCTCATCCGGATTCTCCTCGACGCTCCAGAACGTCGGGAAGACGGAGAATGCCGGGTGGGAGCTGAGCCTCAGCACGGTCAACCTGACGGGCACTCGCGGCGGGCCGCGGTGGACGACGGACATCAGCTTCACGCACAACCAGAACTTCGTCGTCAGCCTGACCGGCGGCGTCGGTGACGACGTCGGCGACAAGTGGTTCATCGGGCAGCCGATCAACATCCCCGGCGACGCGCTCCACCAGACCTTCTACGACTACAAGTTCATCGGCATTTGGCAGCTCGCCGACTCCGTGGCCGCGAAGAACTACGGAGAGAAGCCCGGTGACCCCCGGGTCGCGGACCTCAACGGCGACGGCAAGATCGACGGGTACGACCGCGAGATCGTGGGCAACACCTACCCGCGCGTGATCGCGAGCATCTATAACCGGCTCACCTGGGGCGCCTTCGACCTCTCGTTCCTGCTCCAGGGCCGCATCGGCTACACCTTCATAGACGGGTTCAGGGAGAACACCGACCTGTTCGACCGCTACAACAACCTGAACGTCCAGTACTGGACCCCGGAGCGCTGCGACGGCGGGCCGAACCCATTGATTCTCGATCCGCCGGCGGGTGTGACCGCGGCGCAGCAGGCCGCCATCCCGGGCTGCAACGTGTGGTGGTCCCCGAGCGCCGGCCGGCAGAACCCCCCGTACGATGATCTCCCATCCAGCGCGACAGGTTCTGCCTCGCCAGCGTACCGCGTCGGCACCCACTGGCGGGTGCGCAACATCACCTTCGGCTACACGCTCCCGTCATCCATCGTCCAGAAAGTGCGGGGCGTGCACTCGATGCGGATTTACCTCGAGGCGCAGGATCCGTGGGTATTCACCAGCTATTACGGGTACGATCCAGAGAACGGAAGCTCCAGTGGCCCACCGAGCTATCGCACGGTGCTCGTCGGCCTGACCCTGGGCTTCTAACGCGAGACCACCTGAACCGAGGCTGACAATGAAGAAGCTGACATACATCCTCCTTGGACTGGCTCTCGTGGGGCTCGCAGCCTGTGTGGATCTCAACGAGAAGCTGGTCGGGTCGGTCACCACACAGTACTTCGGGTCGGGCGCGGGCCTGGACGCCGCTGTGATGGGCAACTACGCCCAGCAGCGCGGGTACTGGGGACTCGAGCAGTCGTTTATCCTGACCGAGTTCGGCACGGACCTCGAGACCAGCGGCGACCAGACCACCTATACCTGGTTCTACACCTACGCTGGCGGCTTGAGCGCAGGCGACGCCCACTTCCAGAACACATGGAACCCGCTCTATGGGGCCATCAACACCTCCAACGCGGTGGTCAACCGGGCTCCGGCCGTCACCGACATGGACCCGGTCACCAAGGCGACCCGGATCGCCGAGGCGAAGTTCCTCCGCGCGCTGGACTACTTCACGATCGTCCAGATGTGGGGGCCGGCGCCGCTCTCCACGTTAGAGTCCCAAGGGGTCAACACGGTGGCGCACCGCTCCCCCGTGGACTCGATCTACCTCCAGATCGTCAAGGACCTGCGGGATGCCATTGGGGTCCTGCCAGCCGCGCAGCAGAACGTCGGCCGGGCGACGAAGGGAGCGGCACAGGCCCTGCTGGCCAAGGTTCTGCTGACCCGCGCGTACCATCCTTACCCGTACGAAGCGGCATTGCCGACCTTCTACCTTGCCAGTCCCACGTTCCTGCGTGAGACGGGCGCGACGTCGGCGAGCGACTTCGCCGGCGCGAAGGCCGAGGCCGATTCGGTGATCAACAGCGGCCTGTACTCGCTGCTGGTGCCCTACGAGGACAACTTCTGCGTCCGGATGGGCGCCCGGGGGCCGGGGTCGTACTGCAACCTGCCGGCCAACGAGAACAACGCGGAGTTGATCTGGTCGATACAGTACTCGAACGCGGCCGGCCAGTTCGCGGTCGGCGGCGGCAACTACAACTTCGTGGAGATGCTCTCCTACTACGACGACCGCCAGGGGATGGCGCGCGACTGCAACAACGGCCGCGAATTCCGCCGCGCCCGGCCGACGCTGTTCGCGCGCAACCTGTGGCAGCGCTGGACGGACTCGACGTACTCGACCGTGCTGGACACGCGCTATGACGGCACGTTCCAGAGCGTGTGGTACGCCAACGCCGCCACCACCGGGGCCTGCTACCGCTCCGGGGCCAGTATGGCTGCCTACAGCGGCTCCAACTGCTCCTTCCTGCCGACGTTCGGCACCAACTGCACCAACGGGCAGGCGTTCGTCACGGGCGACACGGCGATTTTCCAGCCGGGGTACATTGTCGGGAATCTCGGAGGCGTAAATTCGTGCACCGGCCCCAACGGCGCCTGCTCCCAGGCGTACCGCCAGTCGCATAAGTACGCGCTCGAAGAGCCGGCTCTTACGGAACCGGGTGCGAACCCCACGATCATCGGGCAGTACGACTGGTTCCGCTACCCGTCGGATAAGAAGTGGCAGGACGACCAGCGGCCGGACTTCAACAACACGGATGGTGGCCGCGACGTCCCCCTCCTGCGGTTGGGCGATATCTACCTGATCGCGGCGGAGGCCGTCTGCGCCGCGGGCTACGGCCAGGGCCATTCGGCCTGCACCGGCTCCCAGGCGACGATCCTGAACTACATCACGCCCCTGCGCCAGCGTGCCGCGGACTGCCAGATCAGCCACGGCTGCTCGGCGGCGCAAGCGGCGCTCAACAAGACGATGATCATGGACGCCAACCACATGCCGGCCGCGATCGACCTCGAGTGGCTCATGGACGAGCGCGCCCGCGAGCTGTACGGCGAGTATCACCGCTGGGAGGATCTGGCCCGCACGGGGCTGTGGCACCGCATCCCGGACTACAACTGGCAGTCCTCGCCGGCGCACGGCGGCTTCTTCAACGAGGCCAAGCACCACCTGCGGCCGATTCCGCAGTCCCAGCTCGACAACACGCAGGGCGGGATCGCCGTGTTCCCGCAGAACCCGGGCTATTGACGGTTCCCGGCTGAACGACCACGGCCTGATCCGTGGGCAAGCGTAGTCCAAGGGCTCCGGCTGCGAGGTCGCGGTCGGAGCCCCTTGGTTCCCCCCCGCAGCCAGCCGGCCCGCCGCGCTACAAGGACCCCGGCGCTCCCGTCGCGGAGCGCGTCAGGGATCTGCTGTCCCGCATGACCGTCGAAGAGAAAGCGGCGCAGATGATGTGCGTCTGGAACGAGAAGGCATCCACACTGGTGGATGCCGCCGGCGCCTTCGATCCCGCGAAGGCCGCCGCCGCCTTCGCCGACGGCTGCGGACTCGGCCAGGTCGGGCGCCCCAGCGACGCCGGCGGGGGCCTCGGCCCGCGCGCCACGGCCGAGCTGACCAATGCGATCCAGCGGTTCTTCCTCGAGAAGAGCCGCCTCGGCATTCCGGTGATCTTCCACGAGGAGTGCCTGCACGGCCACGCGGCGATCGGCGCGACCAGCTTCTCGCAGCCGATCGGGCTCGCCTCGACCTTCAACACCGCGCTGGTCGAGTCGCTGTACACGATGACCGCGCTCGAGGCGCGCTCCCGCGGGACCCACCAGGCGCTGACGCCGGTCGCGGACGTGGCGCGCGAGCCCCGCTGGGGCCGCGTCGAGGAGACCTTCGGCGAGGACCCGTACCTGGTCTCCCGGATGGCCATGGCCGCGGTGCGCGGGTTCCAGGGCGACGCGAGATTCCGGGACAAGACCCGCGTCATCGCGACGCTCAAGCACTTCGCCGCGCACGGGCAGCCCGAGTCGGGCATCAACTGCGCGCCCGCGGAGCTGTCGCCCCGCACGCTGCGCGACGTCATCCTGCCGCCGTTCCGCTCCGCGATCACGCGGGCCGGCGCCATCAGCGTGATGCCGTCGTACAACGAGATCGACGGCCTGCCCTCCCACGCCAACCGGTGGCTGCTCCGGGACGTGCTGCGCGGGGAGTGGGGGTTCACCGGCTTCACGGTGTCCGACTACTACGCGATCTGGGAGCTGGGCTACCGGCCCGATACCCACGGGCACTTCGTCGCCGCCGACAAGAAGGAAGCCTGCGCCCTCGCGGTGAGGGCCGGGGTGAACATCGAGCTGCCGGAGCCCGACTGCTACCGGCACCTGGTGGAGCTGGTGAAGGACGGGACGCTGAAGGAGCCGCAGCTGGACGACCTGGTGGCCCCGATGCTCCACTGGAAGTTCCAGATGCGGCTGTTCGACGACCCGTACGTGGACCCCGCCGAGGCGGAGCGGGTCGTGGGGTGCGAGGAGCACCGCACGCTCGCGCTCCAGGCCGCGCGGGAGACGATCGTGCTGCTCCGGAACGAGGGCGGCCTCCTCCCGCTCGATCCGGCGCGGCTCCGCTCCATCGCGGTGATCGGCCCCAACGCCGATCGCCGGCTGCTCGGCGGCTACAGCAGCGTGCCCAAGCGGTTCGTCACCGTGCTGGAAGGGATCAAGGCCGCCGTCGGCGACCGCGTGGACGTGCGCTACAGCGAGGGGTGCAAGATCACGGTCGGGGGCTCGTGGCAGGAGGACCGCGTCGTCCCGAGCGACCCGGAGAGCGACCGGCGCCAGATCGCGGAGGCGGTTCAGGTCGCCGCCGGAGCGGACCTGGTCGTCCTGGTGATCGGCGGCAACGAGCAGACCTCGCGCGAGGGCTGGGGACTCACGCACCTCGGCGACCGGTCGAGCCTCGACCTCGTCGGGCGGCAGGAGGAGCTGGCGCTGGCCTGCATCGCCACCGGGAAACCGGTGGTCGTCTGCCTGTTCAACGGGCGGCCCCTCTCGATCCGCTGGCTCGCCGAGCACGCGCCGGCGATCCTCGAGTGCTGGTACCTCGGCCAGGAAGCCGGCACCGCGGTGGCCGAGGTGCTCTTCGGCAAGGTCAATCCCAGCGGCAAGCTCCCGATCACCTTCCCCCGCTCGGCGGGCCACCTCCCGGCGTTCTACAATCACAAGCCGTCCGCCCGACGTGGCTACCTGTTCGACGACGTCTCGCCGCTCTGGGCGTTCGGCTACGGCCTCAGCTACACCACGTTCGCGGTGAAGAACGTCCGGCTCGCCGAGGCCGTGATCGCCCGCGCCGGCACGACTCGCGCGCTCGCCGACGTCACGAACACCGGCACGCGCGACGGGATGGAGGTCGTGCAGATGTACATCCGCGACCGCGTGAGCTCCGTGACGCGGCCGGTCAAGGAGCTGAAGGGGTTCGCGAAGGTCGCCCTGCGGCCCGGCGAGACCAGGACCGCGTCGTTCGACATCACGCCGGAATCGCTGGCGTGCCACGACCACGAGATGCAGTACGTCGTCGAGCCGGGCGAATTCACCGTCATGGTGGGCACGTCCTCGCGCGACAAAGATCTCCAGAGCGTCACGCTCCGGGTGGAGCGTTGAGCGCCATGACGGGACGACCCATGGCACCGAGCACTGAACGGCTGTCGGTCCGGGAGAAGGCCGGCTACGGCATCGGCGACGCCGCGGCCAACTTCATCTTCCAGACGATGGTGATGTTCCAGTTGGCCTTCTACACCGACACCTTCGGGATCGCGGCGGCGGCGGCCGGCACGCTGTTCCTGGTGGTGCGCGTGTGGGACGCGGTCTTCGACCCGTTCATGGGGGTGGTGGCCGACCGCACCGTGACGAAGTGGGGCAAGTTCCGGCCGTGGATCCTGTGGACGGCGATCCCGTTCGGGATCATGGGGTTCCTGACCTTCACGACCCCGCCCTTCGGCGCGCACGGGAAGCTGATCTACGCCTACGTGACCTACATCGTCCTGATGATGGTCTACTCCGCCAACAACCTGCCGTACTCGGCGTTGAGCGGGGTGATGACCGGGGACATGGGCGAGCGCACCAGTCTCTCGCAGTACCGCTTCGTGTTCGCGATGAGCGCCACGCTGATCGTGCAGGGGCTCGCGCTGCCGATGGTGAAGTACTTCGGCGCCGGGAACGACGCGGCGGGTTACCAGAAGACCATCGGCATCTTCTCGATGCTCGCGGTGATCTTCTTCTTCATCACCTTCGCGACCACCAAGGAGCGGATCCTCCCGGCGCCCGACCAGAAGACGACGGTCCGGCAGGACTTCAAGGACCTCGGGAAGAATCCGCCTTGGATCGCGATGTTCGTCCTCACCATCGTGCTGTTCGTCACGCTCGCGCTGCGCGGCGGCACGGTGCTCTATTACTTCAAGTACTACGTCGGACGGGAGAACCTCTTCAGCCTCTTCAACGTGTGCGGCACCGGCGCCACGATCGTCGGCGTCATCCTCTCCAAGCCGCTCGCGGTCAGGTACGGCAAGCGCAATCTGTTCATCGGCGGCCTCGCGTTCACGATCGTGTTCACCGCGGCGTTCGCCGCGCTGCCGCCTTCGGCGGTCGCGACCATGATCGTCACCGAGTCGCTGCGCCAGTTCGCCTACGGCTTCACCATCCCGCTGCTGTGGGCGATGATGGCCGACGTGGCGGACTACTCCGAATGGAAGAACCGCCGCCGCGCGACCGGCGTGGTGTTCTCGGCGATCGTCTTCGGCCTCAAGGCCGGGCTGGGCGTCGGCGGCGCGCTGGGCGGCTACATCCTGTCGGGCTTCGGCTACGTCCCGAACGCCGTGCAGTCGGCGCACGTGCTCGACGGGATCCGCCTGATGATGAGCTGGTTCCCCGCCCTCGGCTTCGCGCTCTGCCTGGTCTGCCTCCTCTTCTACCGCATCGACCGGCGGCTCGAGCTGCAGCTCTCCGACGAGCTGGCGCGGCGCCGACTGGCGTACGCGCCGGCGGGCGACGCGGCGTGAGCGCGCCACGGCTGTCCGGAGCCACCCTGGTCGCGACCGCCCTCCTGGCCGGCTGCGCCCCCGCGCGTCCGCCCCAAGCCGCGCCGGCCGCGCCGCTCACGCTGAAGCAGGCCTTCGCCGGCGCCTTCCTCGTCGGGGCGGCGCTCAACCAGGCGCAGTTCTCCGGAGCCGACACCGCCAGCGCGCGCCTCGCCGCGGAGCAGTTCGACGCCATCTCGCCGGAGAACGTCCTGAAATTCGAGGTGGTGCACCCACGGCCCGGGCAGTACGACTTCGCTCCCGCCGACCGGTACGTCGCCTTCGGCGGGCAGCACCACATGTTCATCGTCGGCCACACGCTCGTCTGGCACAATCAGACCCCCCAATGGGTATTCCAGGGCGCGGACGGCCGGCCGGCGAGCCGCGACACCCTGATCGCGCGGATGCGCGACCACATCCGGACCGTCGTCGGGCGC
The DNA here is from genome assembly GCA_963835535.1 of uncultured Gemmatimonadales bacterium. GTDB lineage: Bacteria > Gemmatimonadota > Gemmatimonadetes > Gemmatimonadales > JACORV01 > Fen-1245. The sequence goes on along the minus strand of CAWIFL010000004.1, from coordinate 643,419 downwards.
TATCGAGGACGGGTGAACGGGTGGGACGTCGTCAACGAGGCGCTGGGCGACGACGGGGGGATGCGCCGCACGCCGTGGGACACCATCATCGGCGACGACTACGTCGCGATGGCGTTCCGCTTCGCGCACGAGGCCGACCCGTCGGCGCAGCTGTACTACAACGACTACTCCGTGGAGAACGCCGCGAAGCGGCAGGGGGTCGTCGCGCTGGTCCGGCGGCTCCGGTCCGCGGGGGTCCCGATCGCCGGCGTCGGCATCCAGGGCCATTACGGGCTGGACTACCCGAGCCTCGAGCAGCTGGACAGCACGATGACGGCCTTCTCAGACTTGGGCGTGAAAGTGATGATCACCGAGCTCGACGTGGACGTGCTCCCGCGCGCGGTGCGGCAGACGGGGGCCGACGTCGCCCTCCGGGCCGCGGCGCGACCCGAGCTGAACCCCTGGCCCGTCCTGCTCCCCGACTCGATGCAGCAGGCGCTGGCGCGCCGCTACGCCGATCTGTTCCGCGTCTTCCTGAAGCACGCCGGCGATCTCAGCCGGGTCACGTTCTGGGGCGTCACGGACGCCCAATCCTGGAAGAACAACTGGCCGGTCCGCGGGCGCACCAACTACCCGCTGCTGTTCGACCGGCAGGGCAGGCCGAAACCGGCGTTCGACGCCGTTCTCGAGGTCGCGCGCCGCTGGGCAGGACCCTCCAACCGGTAGGGTTCCCATGGCCACTCGTTCGCTCGTCGCAGCTCGCGCAGTGAAGCAGTCGCTGGGGCGGATGCCTCGGCAGAGCCTCTCCGACCGGCTCGCACGCCGGATCCGGGAGCTGATCCAGCAGCGGGAGTACAAGGAGGGCGACCGCCTCCCGGCCATCATGGAGATGGCGCGGAGCTTCGGCGTGGGGCATCCGACCGTCCGCGAGGCGCTGAAGAAACTCGAGGCGGTGGGGGTGGTGGAGATCCGTCACGGCTCCGGCGTCTACGTCAGCCGGAGCGACGACGTCTTGCTGCTGGCGACCCCGGACTACGCCCCCGTGGTCACGCAGAAACTCCTCGCGGACCTCATCCGGTCGCGCATGCCGCTCGAGATGCAGTCGGTCGCGGAGGCCGTTCCGCACCTGACGGTGCGACACCTCAAGGAGATGCGCCGGCTGCTGAACGAGGCGGAGAAGCACCTCGACGACGACGGCGTGCTGAACAGGGTGAACATGCAGTTCCACCGCCAGATCGCCGTCGCGTCGGAGAACGCCGTGCTGCTCCAGCTGCTGGACGTGCTGCGCGAGATGTTCCAGCAGGAGCAGCTCGTGATCCTCACCATCTTCGGCTCGCGGAAGGAGGATCACCGCGGCCATCTGGCCATCCTCGACGCACTGGAGCGCCGGGACGGAGACCTGGCCGTGGCCCGCATGCGCACGCATCTCCAGAACGTGCTGGACGCGGTGCTCCAGTGGGATCCAGAGCGGCATCCCGTGCGCTGACCGCCGCGGCGCTGCTCGCCTGCGCGGTAGCCCCCAGGGCGGCCGCGCAGGCGGGCGCCGCGGCGTCCTACATCGCCTACCGCAACGGCCCCGGACGCTTCACGCTGGCCGCCGCGGGCGCCTCGGCGCCGATCGTCGTCAGCTCGGCGGACTATCCCGGAGTCGTCCGCGCCGCCCGCAGCGTGGGCGCCGACGTCGGCCGGGTGACGGGCCGCCCGAGCGCCGTATCGCTCGACGCCGTCCCCGCGGCGCCGGACATCGTGGTGGCCGGCACGTTGGGGCGCAGCCCCCTGATCGATTCGCTCGTGCGCGCCGGGGTGCTCGACACCAGCGGCGTCGCCGGCCGCTGGGAGGCGTTCGTCACCCAGGTCGTCGAGCACCCCTGGCCCGGCGTTGCGCAGGCCCTCATCATCGCCGGCAGCGACAAGCGCGGCACCATCTACGGTCTCTACGGCCTCTCGGCTGAGATCGGCGTGTCCCCCTGGTACTGGTGGGCGGACGTGCCCGTGCGGCACCGGCCGGCGCTGTACGTCCTGCCGGGCCGGCGCGCCGAGGGACCGCCGGCGGTGAAGTACCGGGGTATCTTCCTCAACGACGAGGCGCCGGCGCTCGCCGGTTGGGGGCGGGCGACCTTCGGCGGCCTGAACCACCAGTTCTACGAGACGGTGTTCGAGCTGATCCTGCGGCTCCGCGGCAACTACCTCTGGCCAGCGATGTGGAACAACGCCTTCAACGAGGACGACACGCTCGACGCGCCGCTGGCCGACGAGTACGGCGTCGTGATGGGCACCTCGCACCACGAGCCGATGCAGCGCGCGCAGCAGGAGTGGAAGCGGCACGGCACCGGCCCGTGGGACTACCAGACCAACGCCGCGGTGCTCGACTCCTTCTGGCGCCAGGGGATCCGGAACATGGATTCCCACGAGAGCATCGTCACGGTCGGGATGCGCGGCGACGGCGACTTGCCGATGAGCGACAGCGCCAACGTCGGCCTGCTCGAGCAGATCGTCGCCGATCAGCGCCGGATCATCGCCGAGGTGACCGGGAAGCCGGCGGCCGAGACGCCCCAGGACTGGGCCCTCTACAAGGAAGTGCAGACCTACTACGACCGCGGGATGCGCGTTCCGGACGATGTGACCTTGCTCTTCGCTGACGACAACTGGGGTGACGTCCGGCGCCTGCCCGACGTGGGGTCACCGCGGCGGGCCGGTGGCTACGGCCTCTACTATCACTTCGACTACGTCGGCGGGCCGCGCAACTACAAGTGGATCAACACCAACTCGATCCCCCGCGTCTGGGAACAGCTGCATCTGGCGTACGAATCGGGCGTGGACCGGATCTGGATCGTGAACGTCGGCGACCTCAAGCCGATGGAGCTGCCGATCCAGTTCTTCTTCAACTACGCGTGGGACCCGGGGCGCTGGCCGGTGGCGCGGCTTCCCGAGTGGACCCGTCAGTCGGCGGCACAGCAGTTCGGCCCCGGGCAGGCCGGCGCCATCGCGGCGGTGCTGGCCGAGTATGGCCGCTACAGCGCCCGCCGCAAGCCGGAGCTGCTCTCGCCGGACACCTACTCGATGGAGGAGTGGGACGCGGTGACGCGCGAGTGGCACCGGCTCGCGGCCGAGGCGACGCGGATCGCGCGAGCGCTCCCGGCGACCGACCGGGACGCGTACTACGAGCTGGTCCTGCACCCGATCCTCGCCCTCGGCAACCTGTACGATCTCTACGCGACGGTCGCCCGGAACCGCCGCGACGCCGCCGAGGGCCGGGCCACGGCCAACCCGCGGGCCGACAGCGCCCGAGCCCTGTTCGCCCGGGACGCCGCCATCACCGCCTGGTACAACGACACGCTGGCCGGTGGGAAGTGGCACCACATGATGGACCAGACCCACATCGGCTACACCACCTGGCAGGAGCCGCCGCGAAACGTGATGCCCGAGGTCGCGGAGATCACCCTTCCCGACGCCGCCGAGATGGGCGTCGCGATCGCAGGGTCAGACGGCTGGTGGCCGCTGGACACGGCGCGCGCGGTCCTGCCGGAATTCGACGCCTTCCGCCGCCCCGCGTACGACATCGAGGTGTTCGACCGCGGGGCGGCCCCCTTCTCGTTCGAGGCGCGAGCCAGCGCGCCGTGGCTCGTCGTCACGCCGAACCGCGGGCGCGTCGCACGGGAGCTGCGCCTCCGCGTGACCGTGGACTGGCGGCGTGCCCCGGTGAGTGCGGAGCCGCTGCGCGCCGGCATCACGATCACGGGCGCGGGCAAGAGCATCGTCGTCCACGCCGATGTCCGCAACCCGGCGGAGCCGCGTCGCGACCGGGTGAACGGCTTCGTGGAGGGCGGCGGCTACGTCTCGATCGAGGCGGAACACTTCACTCGGGCGGTGGACTCGGCGCCGATCAGGTGGGTGACGATCCCCGGCCTGGGCCGGACGCTGTCGGGCGAGACGCCCTTCCCTGTCACTGCGCCGCGCCAGACCCCCGGCGCTGGCAGCCCGCACCTCGACTATCGCATGTACCTCTTCGGCGGCGGGGAGGTCGCGGTGCGTGCGATCGTCTCGCCGACGCTCGACGTCCACGCCGCAGGTCTCCGGTACGCCGTCTCGTTCGACGACCAGCCGCCGCAGGTCGTGAACATCGCCGCCGACACCACCCTGCGCGCGTGGGAGCGGTGGGTGAGCGACAACGCCATCGTCACGGTCACGCAGCACCGCCTTGCCGGCCCCGGCGCGCACGTCCTGCACTTCTGGATGGTGGATCCCGACGTGGTGCTCCAGAAGCTCGTGGTCGAGCGCGGCCAAGTCCGTCCGAGTTACCTCGGCCCGCCCGAGAGCTACCATCGCCCTTAGCGGACGGCGGTCCATCCGGTCATTAGGTGGAGATCGAATGAGACGCGCACCGATATCTCTCGCGGGCCTCGTCCTCGCCCTGGCCGCCTGCACCGGCGCACCGCAGGCCGCCCCCGTCGCCGCCGCGCCCGAGCCCGGCGTCGAGGCGCGGTTCGACTGGTTCGAGTACCAGGGCGACGACTCCATCTATCGCACGGTCCACGCCGGAAGCGGCGAGTACCTGAATCCGATCCTGGCCGGCTTCTATCCCGATCCGACCTTCTGCCGCCAGGGCGACGACTACTACCTCGCGACGTCGAGCTTCGCGTACTACCCGGGCGTCCCCCTGTTCACCAGCCGCGACCTGGTGCACTGGCGCCAGATCGGCTCCATCCTCGACCGGCCGTCGCTGCTCAACGTGGACAGCGCGGGCGTCTCGCGCGGCATCTTCGCGCCCAGCCTCAGCTGCCGGCCCGGCAAGATGTGGATGATCACGACCCTGGTGGACCGGGGCGGCAACTTCCTGGTCACGGCCACGGACCCACGCGGGCCGTGGTCCGATCCGGTCTGGCTGCGCTTCGACGGCATCGACCCGTCGCTCTTCTTCGACGACGACGGCAAGGTCTACATCGTCAACAACGGGCTGCCGGAGGGCCCGCAGCTCTACGGCCAGAGCCACCGTGCGATCTGGATCCAGGAGTACGACACGACCCAGGCGCGGCTCGTCGGCCCGCGGCAGATGATTGTGAACGGCGGGGTCGATATCTCGAAACACCCGATCTGGATCGAGGCCCCGCACGTCTTCAAGAAGGACGGCTGGTACTACCTGATCTGCGCGGAAGGCGGCACGGCCGAGCTGCACTCGGAGGTCGTGTTCCGCAGCCGCGCCGTGTTCGGCCCGTACGAGCCGGGCCCGGTCGAGCCGATCCTCACGCAGCGGCAGCTCGATCCTGCGCGTCCGTTCCCCGTGTGGGCGACCGGCCACGCGCAGTTCGTCGAGACCCGGAACGGAGAATGGTGGGCGGTCTTCCTTGGCACGCGGCCGTACCAGGACTTCACCTTCAACACCGGGCGCGAGACGTTCATGCTCCCGGTGCACTGGCAGGACGGGTGGCCCGTGATCCTCTCGGGAAACGAGCCCGTGCCGTACGCGGTGCGCGATCCCGACCTGCCACCGGACACGAACAGTTACCTGCCGCTCTCGGGCAACTTCACCGTGCGCGACGAGTTCGACGCGCCGCTGCTCGCACCGGAATGGGTCTTCCTCCGCACGCTCCGGCAGCCGTTCGTCGATCTCTCGTCGCACCCCGGCTGGCTGACGCTGCACGCCGAGGCGGTGCCGCTCGAAGGCCTGGGCCAGCCGTCGCTGGTCGTGCGGCGCCAGCAACACGCCTGGGCCACGGCATCGGCGGCCATGCGCTACCGGCCGCTCGCGAGCGGCGACGAGGCGGGCATCGTTGCCTTCCAGAGCAGCGACTACTGGTACTTCCTGGGGGTGACGCAGGTGGACGGCCGGCCGGTCATCGAGCTGCAGGAGCGCGCGGGAGGCCGCACGCAGGGCAAGACGGAAGTGCTCGCATCGGCGCCGCTCGAGGCGAGCACGGACTCAACGATCTACCTCACGATCCACGCACGGGGGGCGCTCTACGACTTCTCCTACGCCTATCACCCCGGCGCCTGGGTGCTCCTGAAGGGCGACGCGGACGGCACGATCCTCAGCACCAAGGTCGCGGGCGGCTTCGTGGGAACGATGCTCGGGATGTACGCCTACCACCCGGCTCCGTGACTCAGGGCCCGATGTTGCCTTCGGGGTGCGTCGAGACGTAGATCGCCCCCTGCCCGTGGTCGAGGCCCCAGCGCGCCGTGGCCGCGGCGCCGTCGTAGTGCCGGATGTATACCACGCTCCCCAGGTTGATCGTGCTCAGCGTCTCGGTGCCGCCCAGGTGGTTGTTGTCCAGGTAGACCTGGACCTGCGTGGACGTCGCTTGCAGGCTGTTCGTTCCCCGGGTCTGCAGCCAGGCGGGACGCAGCGCCTCGATCGCGTCGTAGACGTTTGCGAATCTCTGCTCCAGGATCTCCTGCTGCGTGATGAGGCTGCGGTCCGGAGCCAACCGCGTGCTGCCGGGCGTGCGGGCCGCGCAGGCGGAGAGCAGCAGGAAGACGGCCGGGCGGAAGATGGCTGTACGCATGTGGAGTCATGGGCACATCGTCGGTGCCCCCTCCTCCCTTACTACATTGGACCCGTAGCCGCACCGATGCAAGCGCCGCCGCTCGACACCCCGCAATCCTGAGTATCTTGGTTCCAATGTCGGAGCCCCTGGACGTCCGCCCCCGCGACCGCACGCGCCTTCCGCCGGGCCAGTACGAGACCGCGAAGTGGCCGGTGCTGCACGCCAGCCACGTGCCGCGCGCCGATCTCTCGCGGTGGACCTTCAGGGTGTTCGGCGAGGTCGAGCGGCCCTACGAGATCTCGTGGGCCGAATTCGGCGCCCTCCCGCAGCGCGACGTGCTCTGCGACATCCACTGCGTGACGCAGTGGTCGCGCTACGACAACGTCTTCTCGGGCGTGCCGGTCTTGGGCTTGCTCGAGCGCGCCGGCGTCCGGCCCAACGCCACGCACGCCCTGGTCCATGCCGATCCCGACTACACGACCAACCTGCCGCTCCCCGACCTGCTCCGCGAAGGGAACCTGATCGCCACGCACCATGACGGCGAGCCGCTCCTGCCCGAGCACGGCGGACCCGCGCGGCTCGTGGTGCCGCACCTCTACTTCTGGAAGTCGGCGAAGTGGGTGCGCGGCATCGAGGTGCTGGAGGGCGACGAGCCCGGCTACTGGGAGCAGAACGGCTACCACAAGCGCGGCGATCCGTGGGCGGAGGAGCGGTACGGGCGGCCCGATCCCGTCCGGATGCGACGCGGACCCCGAAGGTAGCCAGACTGTGGGAAGACAGAGTTCGGAGCAGTTCCCAGACGCCAAGTTGCCAGTGGTTACCAGATGCCAGCCGCTTGGAACCACTGTCAACTTGGCGTCTGGCAACTACTCTGGATCCGTCCTATCTGCCCCCTAGCATCTCGAAGAATCTGGCGAACAGCGGGATGCCTTTCCACAACTGGTCGAGCGTGAGCTTCTCATTGGGCGCGTGGAGGCGGTCGTCGGGCAGGCCGATGCCGGCCATGACGACCGGCGCGCCACGCTGCTGCAGCAGCGGCACGATCGGGATGGAGCCGCCGCTCCGGATCGGCGCGATCCCCTTCCCCCAGATCTCGCGGAACGCCGCGTCCATCACCTCGAACGGGCGCGAGTCGAGCGGCGTCTCGGCCGGGTCCACCGTGGAGAAGACCTTCACCTCGACCTCCGCGTACTTCGGGGCGAGGCGCTTGACCGCCTTCACGAGCTGGGCGCCGGCTTCCTTGCCCCGCTGGTCGGGCACCAGGCGCAGGGAGATCTTCGCCGTCGCTTCCGCGGGGATCACGGTCTTTGTGCCCGCCGCCGTGTAGCCGCCGACGATCCCGTGCACCTCGAGCGTCGGGCGCGACCAGATGCGCTCGATGAAGCCGTACTTCTTCTCCCCGACGAGGCCCTTCGTCCCGGCCTCCTCCTTGAAGCCCTTCTCCTTCATCGGCAGCGCGCGCCACGCCTTCAGCTCCTTGGCGGTCGGCCGCTTCACGCGATCGTAGAAGCCGGGGATCCGGATCCGGCCGTCCTCCCCCTTGAGCTTCTCGAGCAGGTGCAGCAGTGTCTCGATGGCGTTGGGTGCGGCGCCGCCGTAGAGCCCGCTGTGCAGGTCCGCCTTCAGGGTGCGCACGTGGATCTCGGCGTGTACGATGCCGCGCAGCCCGACGTCCGCGCTCGGCTGGCCCGGCGCCACGATGTTCGTGTCGGTGACGAGCACCGCGTCGGCCCTGGTCCGGTCCGGCTCCCGGGTCAGGAGGTCCGTGAGGCCGTCGGAGCCGGTCTCCTCCTCGCCCTCGATCAGGTAGTGGAGGTTGATCGGCAGGGCGCCGCGCGTGGCCTTGAGCGCCTCCAGCGCCGCGACGACGCAGAACACCTGGCCCTTGTCGTCGGCCGTGCCCCGCGCGAACAGCATCCCGTCGCGCACCGTGGGCTCGAACGCGGGCGAGATCCACTCGGCCACCGGGTCCGGCGGCTGGACGTCGTAGTGCCCGTAGCACAGCACGGTCGGTGCGCCGCGCACCTGAGGACCCGTCGCCCAGAGGATCGGGTGTCCGCCGGTCTCGATCGTTTCCACCCGGCAGCCGAGGCGCTCCAGGCGTCCGGCGATCCAGGCGGCGGCGCGCCGGCAGTCGGCGGCGTGCTCGGGCTGCGTGCTGATGCTGGGAATGCGAAGCCAGTCGGAGAGGTCCGCCAGGAGCCTCGACTGTTCGCGCGTCACGAAATCCGAGAGAGTCGTCATGTCCCGGTAACGTAGGACCGCGAAGGGGAGTCCGCCAGACGCGAGCGCGACTGGCCGCGTCGCGCGCCAGCTGTATCTTCCCGGGGGCCATGCGGTTCACGTCGTCGTACGCCGTGTTCCATTACGGGCCCGGCGAGAAGGTCCTCGCCAAGGCGCGCTGGTTCAGCCGCGAGGGGAAGCCGGCGGAGGCGGAGCAGGAGTACCGCTCCGCGCTCGCCGGCGATCCCGAGCTGCGCGCCGGCTGGCTCGAGCTCTTCGAGCTGCTGCGCCAGCGCGGGCGGTATGCCGACGCGCTGGATCTGGCGCGCCGCGCCGAAGCGCATTTCGGGCCCGACGCCGCGATGCCGCTCGCGATCAAGGGTGCCGCGCTCGCGGAGCTGGGCCGCGTCGCGGAGGCCGTCGAGGCGCTCGAGGCCGCACTCGAACGGGACGGCAACCTCGCGCTCGCCTGGCACGAGCTGGCGTACGCCGCCTTCCGCGCGGGCGAGTACTCCCGCGCCCTGCTGGTCCTCGACCGCGCCTTCACGCTGGAACCCCACACCGACACGCTGCTCCTGCGCGGCCGGATCCTCCGCGAGGCCGGACAGTACGACGCCGCCGAGGTCGCGTTCGAGGGCGCGCACCAGTCCGCCGAGCACGACGTGCCCCGCCGCGAGGCCGCGTGGGAGATCCTGGCGACGCGGCGGGCCGCCGCCCTGGGCGGGAAGCGGCCGCGCGACTTCACCGCACGCGAGCGCGCCTTCGCGGACCTGGGCGCCGTGCTCCTCGACGGCGGTGCCGAGACGCTGCCGGGCGGGGACCACGCTGCGATCGTCGGTGTGATGGCGGCGTGCCTCGGGGCGTTCACGCGGCTGGCCGGAACGCTGGGCTGGCCGGTCACGGCCTGCTGCGCCGTCCACGCGGAGGACGAGCCGCTGGCCCAGGCCCTCGGTCGCGCGATCGGCGTTCAGGTCCTGCCGGCCGCGGCGGTGGACGCCGGGGACCGGCCCCTGCTCGTGACCGTGCACGGCGACGGCGAGGAATGGCGGAAGCAGCTCGCGCGACTGGACCGGTGGAAGAGCGGCTACGCCTTCGCGCTCACGCAGCCGGCCGACACGCTGGACCCGGCGGACATCGTCGGCACGCTCCGGTGCCGCGGGGAAGCGCCCGCGATCCACCCGCTCGCCATGCGCGCCCTGCAGGCTCCTGCCGGATCAGCCGCCGGGGACGACGAGATCGCCGCGCTGGCGCGCCACCCGCTCGCGCGCTGGCACACCCGCCGGCAGCCGTCCGAGACGCCCTAGGGGCCGGCCCGCCGCGCCGGCGGCGCCGCCCAGGGATCGCCCGCCGCGGCCCGCCGCTTCAGGTCCGCGATCGCCCGCACCACATCGTCCCCGTCGGCGGCGAACAGCGCCTCGAAACGGTCCAGGTCCGTGCGGTAGAGGCGCGCCGCCACGACGACCGCGTTGTTGAGCGGGCGCTCCGCCAGGCGGCGGCCGTCGATCGTCCGGAGCGTCTTCCCCACCGGACCGGCGAGATCGTCCCGCGCCGCGCCGAAGATCCGCTGCCGCTCCGGCTCGAGCGCCGCGCCCTTGAGAGCGCCCGCGTACAGCCGCTCCAGCTTCGCCGTGAGCGTGTCGTAGAAGTGGGCCAGCCGGATCTCGTCCTGCCAGCGCGCCACCGCGAACGCCGCCGAGCGCCGGTCGCCTCTCGCCAGGAAGAACCGTTCCGCTCCGCGGTACCCGACGAAGTCGGCGAGAGACTCGTTGAACGGCACGTTCCCCGGCACCCATATGGTATTGTGCAGGATCTCGTGGATGACCGTCGCCGCCAGATCCACCGAGTCCTCGCGCACGATCGTCGAGAGCAGCGGGTCGTTGAACCAGCCGAGCGTCGAGAACGCATCCGAGATCCGCACGTACGTGTCCAGCCCCTGGCGCTGGAGCCGCGCCGCCTCGGCGAGGGCCGCCGCCCTGTCGAAGAACCCCTTGTACGGCACCCGCCCCACGATCGGGTAGCTCCAGGTGTACGCGGCGAGGCGGTCGGACGGGCTCGCCGAGAGCACCAGCACCAGCGTGTCGCGTCCGATCCGGGAGTAGGTGGTATAGGTCCGGCGCGCCGCCAGATGGAGCGACTCGGCGGCGAAGTCGCGTGCCGCGAGGACGAGCTGCAGCCGGCCCCGGGTGAAGGCGTCCGTGGATGCCTCCGCCACCACCTTCGCGATCGGCTGGCGGCGGGCGAGGATCAGCGCCTCCTCGAGCGCCGCACGCGTCAGATAGCGCACCTCGCGGCTCGCGGCCCAGGCCGCGGCCGCTGCGACGATGAGGATGCCAAGCGCCGCGCCGACGATCTTGAGGATGGTGCGGAAGCGGACTCTTACGGCAGCCACACGAGGCCGAAGCGCTGCGTCGCCGTCCCGAGCGTGCCGAAGCCCTGATAGGCGTAGTCGAGGCGGAGGTTGTGGAAGACGAGTCCTCCGCCGAGCGACAGCGACTTCCGGTCGCTCGGCGCCTGCCCCGTCGCGATGCCGGCCCTCCCGAGCAGGCCGACGCCGCCGGACACCACGCCGCCCTCAACCCCCAAGATCCAGTAGGACTTGGCGCCGCGCGGCGACACCCAGTCGCCCACGACCATCAGGCGCGGTGTGCCCTGTGGATCCACGAGGTTGAACGAGAAGCCGGCGCGCACGGTGCGCGGCAGCGGCGCCGGCGTGTCCGTGGTGGTCTTCAGGTCGGGGCCGAGGTTCTCCACCACGACGCCGAACGCCGCGATGTCGAAGATCGCGAGCGCGCCCCCCACGGTGTAGCCGAATCCCGAGGCGTCGTAGAGCGTCGTGTCCGGGATGGACATGTGCTCCTTCAGGTACTTCACGCTCCCGCCCAGCGAGAACATCCCGAGGCGCCAGGCCGCCGCGCCCACGGCCGCCGCGTTATACGCCCCGACCATCGCCCCGCCGGGGTCGGCGATGCCGCGCGAACCGCCGAACATCGGGTCCGGCCGGTACACGGTGTCGGATCCGAAATTCAGCATCTCGACGCCAAGGCCCAGATCGAACTCGCCCGCGCGGAACGCCACGCCGCCGCTGACCAGGTAGGAGTCGAACAGGTACTTCTCGTAACTGACGCCCAGTGCGGCGTGGCTGATCGCCGCCAGCCCGGCGGGGTTCACGAAGATGTTCCCCTCGTCGCCCACGACGGCGGTGTACGCGCCCCCCAGGCCCAGCGAGCGCGCGGTGGCGGGGATCGTGAGGAGCGCTCCGGCGGTCGTGCCCGTGGACTGGGCCCGCGCGCGCGCCGCCGGACCCGCGACCGCCAGCACCGCAGCCGCGACCAGGGCCGCCCACCGACGGCGCGCGGTCCTCACGGCCCCCTCCGCGCGACGTAGATGCGGCGCCGCACCACCGAGCCGCCGAGATCCACCGCGACGATGTAGACGCCGTTGACCACGCGACGGCCGTCGTCACCCGTCAGGTCCCACACGACGTTGCCCGCCGGAGGCGAGGCGAATGACCGCACTCGCGCGCCGGTGAAGGTGAAGATCGCGACCGTCCGCGGCGTGCCCGTGTAGTTGATCGTGACGGAGCTGCCGCGGACGGGGTTCTCCGACAGATTGATGGGCGCGGCGGTCTGCGCGGCCAGGGCCGTGAGCGCCGACGCCACGTCGAGCTTCCCGTAGCCCCAGGACGCGTTCGGCGTGCCGGTGCTTCCGCCGTCGAACGGGTGCTGCGCGAAGCTGTCGACCCGCGCCGCCCGCGTGAGCAGGGCGCGCACCGCCATCGGCGTCAGCGTCGGCGTCCTCTCCAGCAGCAGAGCCACCGAGCCCGTCACGAACGGCGCCGCCATCGAGGTGCCCTCGGACACGACGTGCTGGCTGTCGGGCATGATCCGCGCCGTCGCCCAGGCCGCCGTGTGCGACAGCGCCGACGCCACACCCTTCCCCGGCGCCGCCAGATCGGGCTTCTGCACGCCGTCCCGCCGCGGGCCCGGGCTCGAGAACATCGCCAGGTCGCCCAGCCGTTCCTGGTTGGCGTAGGACCGCGTCTGCCCGGTCACGTCCTGCCACTGCAGCCGCGTGACGTACGCGCCGACCGCCAGCACCTGCGTCGCGCTGGCCGGCGAGAGCACCAGATAGCCGTTGGCGGAGCCGGCACCCAGGCCGACCGAGGGCATCGTGTTCTCGGCCACCCACAGGTGCAGCGGCTTCCCGCTGTGCACCGCGACCCCGGTCACGCGGACCGTCCACGATCCGGCCGCGACGTCGGTGCCGCCGCCGAAGTCGCCGAGGACGATGAATCCGACGTTGTCCGGCGTGACGGCGAGGGCCTGCCCCGAGCCGTTCTCGATGTGGATCTGCCCCTGCGTGCCGTCCTGCGTCACCGTCGCGGTCGGCGCGCTCGTCGGCCCGGAGGTCGCGGACGTCCCGTCGGGCCGCAGCACCGTGACGTTGACCGTGTCGGACCCGGCGTACCACAGCTGCAGAACGACGTAGTCGTTGTTCGGCCCCGCCTGCGCCGCGTACGCGGGGACCGTGACGACGAAGTCGGTCGTCTGGCCGGGCGCCGGGACGGCGGCCGTGCCGTGGAGCCGCGGCGCGGCGAGCGCCGGCGTCGTGTTCCCGTTGTCTCCGTCGTTGCCGGCCGCCGCGACGACGATCCGCCCCGGCCCCGCCAGCGAGTCGAGCGCCTCCTCCTCGGGCAACGTCCCGTCGTGCGGGCCCCACTGCGACCCGAGGCTGAGGTTCACCACCGCCGGCCTGCCGAGCTCGGCGGCGCGGCTGAAGATGTAGTTGACGCCGTCCACCACCGCGTCGGAGAGGAATGTCGTCTTGACGACGACGAGATCCGCCCCGGGCGCGACCCCCGCGAACTTCCCCGCCGGCACCGCGCCGCCGGTCGCGCTCCCGTCGCCCGCCGCCGTCCCCAGCACGTGCGTGCCGTGGCCGACCGAGTCGGCCGACGGGCAGCTGCCGCTGCTCAGCATCGCCTGGCCGCACTCGACCCCGTAGCTGAAGGTCGCGGCGCCGACCAGGCCCGGTCCCGGCCCCGTCAGGGTCTGGTCCCACAGGTAGAGGACCCGGGAGCGCGCGAGCGCATCCACCACGAAGTCCCGCTGGCTGAAGTCCAGCCCGGTGTCCACGAGACCGACGATCACGCCGCGTCCCACCGAGCCGGTGAAGCTGTCGGCCGCCACCATCCGCCTGAGGCCGGCCGCGCCGATCGCCGCCGTCCCCACGTCGTTGAGCGGCGCCCACCGGCGGGCGCCGTAGACCGCGGCCACCGCCCCGTCGGCGAGCAGCCCCGGGAGCGACGCGAGCGGCACGCGGGCGCTCACCAGCGTGCCCGCCCGGGTGCCGAGCCGCGCCCCGTCCCGGAGCAGCGGACCCGCATCGGCCCGCTTGAGACGGATCAGGAGATGGGCGACCGGCACGCCGTCGGCGTCGCGCGTGACGGCGACCATCCGCGAGGCGACGGTGTCGCGCGCCAGCGCCGCCAGGTCGGCGGGCGACAGAGCCGCGAGCGCGCGCACCGTCGGGCCGACCGGGCGCCCCTGGGCGCGCGCGGCGGCCGGCCACGCACCCGCGGCGGCCAGCACCGCGCAGGCGACCACCCCGCCGCGGAGCGTCACGGCCGGCGCTTCCTAGTGAAGGCGGACAATCGCCAGCTGCGGGTTGCTGCGGCCGCTCAGCGCCAGCCCACCCGGCTCCGTGAAGGTCACCGTGAAGGACGGCTCTCCGGCGCTCAGCGCGAGATCCAGATACGAGGCCGACCCCGAGCTGATCGTGCCGCTCAGGGCGAACGAGCCGTTGAACGCCCTCGCCGGCTCCAGAGGGAAGTCCCGGATGAACGTGATCGCGTCGCGCGCGTGGAGGCTGTCATAGGTCGCGCGGAAGCGCCAATGGGTGTACGCCAGCTCCGAATCCGGGGTGAACGCCGGCAGATCCGACACGTACAGCGCCAGGGCCCAGCAGCCCAGCAGCCGCGCGAAGCCGGTGTTCCCCGCCGCGGCGACGACGTTCGCGTCGCCCGTGAGCGCGGTCTGCTCCAGGCGGCGCGTCGTGGCGGCGCCGTACTGATCCACCAGATAGCGCAGGAACAGCCACTGGGCGCCGCGCTGCTCGAGCCCGTCCGTCCCCGAGGTCGTGATCACCGCGTTCGCCGCCGGATTGAGCAGGTACAGATACGCGTTGTAGAGGTTGCCGAACATGAACGGCGACGCCATGGCGCTGTCCAGGGGCAGACTGTCGTAGTGCCGTCCTCCCAGCTCCTCAGCCAGGTGCGACATCGCCTCGTTGAGCCACAGCGACTCGATCGGCCCGCGCCGCACCAGGACGTGCTGATTGAACGAGATCATGTGCTGGAATTCGTGGATGAAGGTGGGCGCGATCAGCTGCCGGACCAGGGTGGCCGGGTGCGGGCACGACACCGTTCCGTTCGGGTCAGGCACCATCGCGTAGAACACCTCTCCGTCGTTGTAGGAGGCGCGCGTCGCAGGAGCCAGATCGGCGGCCAGGAAGAACCCGGTCACGAACGACGACTGGCAGTCGGGCCAGCCGACGAGCGCGTTGACCCGCGGCGTGAGGAGGATGATGACCACGCCGTTGCCGTCGATGTCGGACGGCGCCCCGAAGGCCAGCGTATCCAGTGGATAGAGAACGCCGTCGAACTGCGTCGCGAGCTGCTGGAGGTCGGAGGCCGTGAAGCCGCCGACGGTCGGCGCCGCCTGATCCAGGTAGATGGCGCTGTGCGCGCCCACCACCTGGGCGGACGCGCTGACGCTCACCGTGGACGTGCAGTCGAGGGTCGCGCACACCCGGAACGTCCGCACCGAGCCCAGGGTGGGCGGACCCGCTCTCGGGGTCGGCGCGGCCGGCGCCGGCGCGAGGCGCAGCGAGGCCCGGGCGGCGGCCTCGTCCATCCGGCGGATCGCGTCGTGGAACCGCACCGCCGCCGGCAACGCCGCAGGCGCAGGAGGCGGCTGGGGGGCGACCGCCGTCACGGGGAGCGAGCCCGTGAGCGAAAAGGTCGAGCTGAGGTCCGCCCGCGCCGTCGCGAACTGCCCGACCACCAGGTACTCCGCCCCGGCCGCCCCGGCGGCCGGGAACCGGAGGGGGCCTGCCGCGCGGTTGCCGGTGTACAGCGCGTACCCTCCCGGCGCGAGCGCGACGTCGCCGACGACGGCCCTCGGGGCGGCGGCCTGATCGCCGCATCCCGCGGCGGCGACGGCCGCCAGCACTGGCGCCAGGACGCCCATAAGCCGCACGCGGACCACCTTGCTCCCCTGCATCGTGGGCGTACGCTCGCGGCCGCGCCGCGGCCTGTCAAGGACAATCCTGCTCGTCTTTGACAGCCCCGGAATGCAGGGCTAGCTTGCGTTTTCCGATGGCCTTCGCGCACCTCCATACCCACTCCGAGTACTCGCTTCTCGACGGCGCCAACCGCATCCCGGACCTCGTCGCGCGGGTGAAGGCGCTGGGGATGGACAGCGTCGCGCTCACCGACCACGGGAACATGTTCGGCACGTGGCTCTTCCATCAGGAAGCGACGGCGGCCGGCGTGCGGCCGATCGTCGGGATGGAGGCCTACGTGGCCTTCGGGCCGCGCCAGGCCCGGGAGAAGCCGCCGGACGCGCCCGGCGCCTACGCCCACCTCGTGCTGCTCGCGCAGAACCGCGCCGGGTACCGGAACCTGGTCCGCCTCACCTCGATCGGGTACGTGGAAGGGTACTACCGCCGCCCGCGCGTGGACCGCGAGACGCTGGCGCGGCACGCCGAAGGCCTGATCTGCCTGTCCGCGTGCATGAGCGGCGAGGTGGCGCTGTGGCTCCGGCAGGGCGCCTACGACCGCGCCAAGGAGGCCGCCGAGTGGCACGCGCGCACCTTCGACGACGGCCGCTACTGGCTCGAGGTGCAGAATCACGGCCTCGCCGAGGAGCCCCTGATCCAGGAAGGCGTCCTCCGGCTGGCCGCGGAGCTGGGGCTGGGCGTGGTCGCGACCAACGACGCGCATTACCTCACGCGCGAGGATGCGCCCGCGCACGACGTGCTGCTCGCGATCCGCTCCGGCAAGGACCTCAACGACCCGAAGCGGTTCCGGTTCGAGGGGAGCGAGAGCTACGTCAAGTCGGAGGAAGAGATGCGGCGCGCCTTCCCCCCGCGCGACGACCTCTTCGCCAACACGCAGGCGATCGCCGAGCGGTGCGAGTTCGACTTCGAGAAGCGCTTCTTCCTCCCCGAGTTCCCGCGTCCGGCCGAGTACGCGACCGACAACGATCTGGTGGTGGCGCTGGCCGAGGAGGGCGCGCGGCGGCGCTACGGCGAGCCGTTGCCGCCGCCGGTGCGCGAGCGGCTCGAGTACGAGCTGGGCGTCATCACCAAGGTCGGCTACGCCGGGTACTTCCTCATCGTCGCGGACTTCATCCGGTGGGCGCGCGAGCACGGCATCCCCGTCGGGCCCGGCCGCGGCTCCGCCGCCGGCTCGCTGGTGTCGTTCGCGCTGGGCATCACCAACGTGGACCCGCTGAAGTTCGACCTGCTCTTCGAGCGGTTCCTCAACCCCGAGCGCATCTCGCCCCCCGACATCGACGTGGACTTCTGCGAGGAGCGCCGCGGCGAGGTGATCGAGTACGTGCGCGAGCGCTACGGCCGCGCCTCCGTGGGCCAGATCGTGACCTTCGGCACGATGAAGGCCCGCGCCGCGGTGAAGGACGTGGCGCGCGTGCTGGGCGTCCTCCCCGGAGACGCCGACCGGCTCACCAAGCTCATCCCGAGCGGCCCCGCCTACGCGCTGACCCTCCGCGAGGCCGCGGAGAAGGTGCCGGAGCTGCGGGAGCTGGTGGCGCACAACCCCATCTACCAGAAGGTGGTGGAGTTCGGGAGCGCCATCGAGGGGCTGTCGCGCCACATCTCGGTGCACGCCGCCGGGATCGTGATCGCGCCGGGTCCCCTGACCGAATACGTGCCGGTGTGCACGATGCCGGGCCGGGGCACCGGCTCCGGCGCCAGCGACGACGCCATCATCACGCAGTACGACATGGTGGGCCTCGAGAAGGTCGGGATGCTGAAGATGGACTTTCTCGGCCTCACCACCCTCACCGTCCTGCACCGGGCGGTGGAGATGATCCGCGAGCGGCACGGCGTGACGGTGGACCTCGACACGCTCGACCTCGAGGACCCGGCCGTCTACGACCTGCTCCGCAGCGGCCGCACCTCCGGCATCTTCCAGTTCGAGTCCGGCCTCGCCACCGACGCGCTCCAACGCATGCGGTGCGACCGGTTCGACGACATCGTGGCCGCCAACGCGCTGCTCCGCCCCGGGCCGCTCGACAGCGGGATGCACCTGGTCTACATCCGGCGCAAGCGCGGCGAGGAGCCGGTGCGCTACCTGCTGCCCGAGCTGAAGGAGCTCCTCGAACCCACCTACGGCGTGATCGTCTATCAGGAGCAGGTGATGCGCATCGCCAACGTCCTCGCCGGCTACTCGCTGGCCGAGGCCGACGTGCTGCGCAAGGCGGTGGGCAAGAAGATCCAGGAGCTGATCGACAAGGAGCTCGGGCGGTTCGTCACCCGCTGCGTCGAGCGAGGCTTCAAGAAGAAGGTGATCGAGGAGATCGCGGGACAGATCAAGACCTTCGGCCGCTACGGATTCAACAAGTCGCACGCGGTCGCCTACACGATCGTGTCCTACCAGACGGGGTGGCTCAAGGCGCACTACCCCGCCGAGTTCATGGCCGCGCTCCTCTCCTCCGCCATCGGCGACACCAAGAAGGTGGTGCCGTACATCGCCGAGTGCCGGGCGCTGGGCATCGAGGTCATCCCGCCGGACGTGAACGAGTCGGGGTGGCACTTCACCGTGATGGACGACAAGCGCATCCGCTTCGGCCTCGGCGCGATCAAGAACGTCGGCCGCACCGCCATCGACGCGGTGATCGCCGCGCGCGGCGCCGAGGGACCGTTCCGGTCGCTGCACGACCTGGCCGCGCGCGTGGACCACCGGATCTGCAACAAGCGGGTGCTCGAGGCGCTGGTGGCGTCCGGCGCGACGGACGGCCTGGGGGGCCACCGCGCCCAGCTGTTCGCCGCCGTGGATGCGGCCCTGCAGGAGGCGAGCCTCAAGCAGGCGGAGACGGCCTCCGGCCAGGGGACGCTGTTCGGCGCATCGGGCGGAAACGGCGCGCACGGCACCGGCGGACGCCCGGGCCCCGCGGCGCTAGGGGTCGTGCCGGAGTGGTCCGAGGCCGAGCGGCTTGCGCGGGAAAAGGAATTGGTGGGATTCTTTGTGTCGGGGCACCCGCTCAACCGGTTCGCCACCGAGGCCGCGCTGTTCGGCACGCACACCACGCGCGACCTGGGCAAGTGGACCGAGGGCAAGCTCGCCGTGGCCGCGGTGGTCACCGCGGTGCGGCGGCAGATCGCGCGCAAGAGCGGCGCGGAGTGGGCGAAGCTCACGGTCGAGGATTTCCAGGGCACGGCCGAGTGCCTGGCGTTCCCCGAAGCGTGGGCCAAGCTGGCCCGGATCATCGTCCCCGACGGCGCCTACGTCCTGACCGGCGGCTACTCGATGCGGGACCGCGGCGAGGAGGACGTGCCGTTCATCGTCGAGGACGCGCAGCCCCTGGCCGAGTTGCGCCAGGCGGGGCGCATCGGCCTCGCGCTCCGGTGGGGCCCGAAGGGCCGCGCCCCCGAGACCGCCAAGGCGGTCGCCGCGCTCTGCTCCGCGCATCTGGGCAGCGCCCCGGTCTACCTCGACTGGAGCGAGGAAGAAGACACCAGCGACGTGGCGCGCTTCCGGTCGCGTTCGCTGGCGGTGACGCTGGACGAGGAGCTGCTGGACGCGTTGCGCGGGATTCTCGGCGCCGACGCGATCACACTCGTGAAATCGGGGTGAGTGAATGGCCACAGCCCTGGCCCTGGACTTCGAGAAGCCGATCGCCGAGCTGGAACGCCAGATCGATGACCTCAAGAAGCTGGCCACCCAGCGCTCGCTCGACGTCGGGCGCGAGATCGCCCCGCTCGAAGCGAAGCTGGCCGAGCTCCGGACCGAGATCTACCGCAACCTGACGCCGTACCAGCGCGTGCAGGTGGCGCGCCACCCGCGGCGCCCGTACGCGCTCGACTACATCAACGCCCTGTTCACCGACTTCATCGAGCTGCACGGCGACCGCCTCTACCGCGACGACCCCGCGATCGTGGGCGGCATGGGCCGCCTGGCCGGCCGGAGCGTCGTGATCCTCGCCCAGCAGAAGGGCCGCGACATCAAGGAGAACCTGAAGCGCAACTTCGGGATGCCCCACCCGGAGGGCTACCGCAAGGCGCTGCGGCTGATGCGGCTCGCCGAGCGCTTCCGCCTCCCCGTGGTCTGCCTCATCGACACCCCGGGCGCGCACCCCGGCCTCGGGGCCGAGGAGCGCGGCCAGGCCGAAGCCATCGCGCACAACATCGAGACGATGGCCGCCCTCGAGACGCCGCTGGTGGCGGTCGTGATCGGCGAGGGCGGCTCCGGCGGCGCGCTGGCCATCGCCGTGGGCGACCGCGTGCTGATGATGGAGAACGCGATCTATTCGGTCATCTCCCCCGAGGGGTGCGCCGCGATCCTGTGGCGCGACTCCAGCCAGAAGGAGCGGGCCGCCGAGGCCCTCAAGCTCACCGCACCCGACCTCCTCGCGCTGGGGCTGATCGACGAGATCGTGCCCGAGCCCCCGGGCGGCGCGCACGCCGACCCCGATACCGCCGCCGTCGCCCTGAGCGAGGCGCTGGAGCGCAACCTCGCCGAGCTCGACGGCCTGCCGGCGGAGACGCTCAAGGCGCGCCGCGCCGAGAAATACCTGAAGATGGGCAGGTACGAGGAAGCCTAGACGTGAGCGGCCAGCTGGTCGAAGTCCTGTTCAAGGGGAACCGCAAAGCCTTCTTCCGCTGGGGCGAGCCGGAGCCCCTCGCCCCCGACGAGGCGGTGATCGTCGAGACCGACCGCGGGCTCGACTGGGGTCGCATCGCGGCCACGGGGGCCGTGGCGCATCTCAAGTGCGAGCGCTGCGTGGCGCGGATGCACGCGCCGAGACGGGGCGGCGAGGACTCCGAAGGCGAAGCCGCCGAAGCCGCCGAAGCCGGCGCCGCCGCCGAGCCGGCCGCGGCGGAGCCGCCGAGTGCGGCCCCCCCTCCCGCCCAGCCGGAGCGCCGGGTGGTGCGACGCGCCACCGCCGCCGACACGAAGATCGCCGAGGATCTGCGGCGCACCGAGGACGACGTCCGCCGCAAGGTGCGCGAGAAGGTCACGGCCCACCGCCTCCAGATGAAGGTGAGCGACGCGGAGTGGCAGTGGGACCGCAACCGGCTCACGGTCTACTTCACCGCCGAGCGGCGCGTGGACTTCCGCAACCTGGTGCGCGACCTCGCGTCGGCGTTCCGCACGCGCATCGAACTGCGCCAGATCGGGGTCCGCGACGAGTCCAAGCGGCTCGACGGGATCGGGCGCTGCGGGCGCCAGCTGTGCTGCACCTGGCTCCCGGAGCTGCGCCCCATCGGGCTCCAGATCGCCAAGGACCAGCGCCTCAGCCTCAACCCGACGCAGATCTCCGGCGCCTGCGGGCGGCTGCTCTGCTGCCTGCGCCACGAGCACGAGTTCTACGTCCAGAGCCGCAAGCGCTTCCCGAAGGAAGGAAAGGTCGTGGTCACGGCCAAGGGCGCCGAGAAGGTCGTCAGCGTGGACATCTTCCGGGAGCGGGTCACGCTGCGGGCGGAAGACGCCACGACCCGCGTCGTGCCCCTCGCCGACCTGAAGCACGAGGTCGAGGCGACGGCACCCGCGGCGGTGGAGCAGCCCCCCCAGCCGTCCGCGCCCTCCGCGCCCGAGGCGCCGGCCCACGGCGAGCATCGCCGCGGCCGCCGGGGCGGGCGCCGGCGTCGGCACGGCCGGTGAGCCGCTTCTACCTCACCACCGCGATCGACTACGCGAACGGCGACCCGCACTTCGGGCACGCCCTCGAGAAGATCGGCGCGGACGCCATCGCCCGATACCGCCGTCTGCGCGGCGACGCCGTCCACTTCCTCATCGGAATGGACGAGCACGGCCAGAAGGTCGCGCAGGCGGCCCAGGAGCGCGGGATCCCCCCGCAGCAGCTGGTGGACGAGCTGGCCGACAGGTTTCGCGGCATGTGGAGCCGCCTGGGCATCTCCTACGACCAGTTCATCCGCACCACCGACGCGGCGCACAAGGCGGGCGTTCGCGCGCTGATCGAACGGATCTTCGCGCGCCGTCCCGACGACTTCTACGAGCACGCCTACCAGGGGTGGTACTGCGTCGGCTGCGAGACCTTCAAGCGCGACGACGAGATCGTGGACGGCAAGTGCGTCCTGCATCCGACCCGGGCGCTCAGCTGGAGCGAGGAGCGGAACTGGTTCTTCCGCCTCGCGGGCTACGCCCCGTTCCTCAAGCGGCTCCTCGAGGAGCGGCCGCTCTTCCTGCAGCCCGAGGCCCGCCGCAACGAGATCCTCGCCCTGCTCGAGCGGGGCCTCGAGGACGTGCCGGTCAGCCGCGCGCGGCTCGCCTGGGGCATCCCCTTCCCGCGGCCGACGAGCGACGGCGAGCAGCAGGCCACCTGGGTGTGGTTCGACGCGCTCCCCAACTACCTCACCGCCACGGGCTTTCCGGCCGAGGGCTTCGAGGCGCGCTGGCCCGCGCAGCTCCACGTCATCGGCAAGGACATCACCCGGCATCACTGCGTCGTGTGGCCGGCCATGCTCGAAGCCGCCGGCCTCCCGCTCCCCGAGCGCATCTGGGCCCACGGCTTCATCGGCCTCGGCGGCGAGCGGTTCAGCAAGTCCGCCGGCGTGCGCCTCGACCTGCAGGAGGCGGTGGAGCGTCACGGGCCCGACGCCTTCCGCTACTTCCTGCTCCGGGAAGTCCCCTGGGACGCCGACGGCAACTTCTCCTTCGAGCGGTTCGACGAGCGCTACGTCGCCGAGCTGGCCGACGCGTTCGGCAACCTCGCCTCCCGCGTGCTGGCAATGCTCGACCGGTACCGCGCCGGCGTGGTCCCGGCGTCCGCCGAGCCGACCGCGCTGGACCGCGCGGGCGACGTCGCCATGCACCGCTACGCCGAGGCCATGGACGGTCTCCTGCTCCATCGCGGCTGCGCCGCCGCGTGGGAGCTGGTGAGCGAAGCCAACGCGTTCGTGGAGCGCCAGGCGCCCTGGGCCCTCGCCAAGGCGAATGACGCCGCCGCGCTCGACGCCACGCTCGCCGCGCTTGCACGCTCCCTGGCGCGCCTGGCGGTCCTCGCTGGGCCGTTCATCCCCGGCGCAGCCCGCAAGCTCTGGGAGGCCTTGGGGATCCCCGGGGACCACGCCGGCCCGGACGCATGGTCCCTCGCCCTCGCTCCCCGCATCGGGGGCGCCAAGACCCACCGCATCGCTCCCCTATTCCCCAAGGCCGACAGCGTCGCACGATCATCGTAAGTCGTTGTGGCGCATAGGCCTGCAATTGGTGATTTGTCGTCTTGACTCCACTGGGGCCGCGGTGCTAAAGTAGTGCCGCTTAAAGACCTCCCCCCTCGACCGGCGTGAACAAGCGCCGGGCTTTGATTCTATTGGCTCAGGAGCGTGGATGGCGAACCGCCGTTGGACGGTCATGCTCGTGCCCCATGGCTCGGACGGATCCAAGGCCCTCTCGCTGTCGGGGACCGTGGTGAAGCTCGTGGCCGGGGTGGCGACCGTCGTGGCGGCGTCCATGCTGGCGGCGACCATCGGCGTGGTCTCGCACTCCGTGGACCTGGCGCGCAGTGAGCGGCTGCAGCGCGCGAACCAGGCCCTCGCCAGCGAGGTGGAGCGCCTCGGGCAGCGGGTGGGCGCGCTCAACGACACGCTGGCCGTGATTTCGCGGCGCGACGAGGAGATGCGGCTGGTCGCCGGCCTGGAGCCGCTGTCGCCCGAGGTGGAGCGCGCCGGCATCGGCGGCCCGGCGGGGCCGTGGCCTGAGCGGGAACAGCTCCTGACCGAGGGGGGGAGCCTCGGCCGTGAGGCATTCGGCGTCCACACCGACGTGGATGCGCTGCTCCGCCGCGCCAACCTGCTCGCGGCTTCGTTCCAGGTGGCGGCCGAGAGCATCGCGGCGCACACGCAGGAAATGGCGGCGATGCCCTCGATCATGCCGACGATGGGCTTCCTGACGAGCAAGTTCTCCTTGATCCGCTACCATCCCATCCTGCACGAGAACCGGCCGCACGAGGGCATCGACATCACCGCGGCGTACGGGACGCGGATCATCGCGCCCGCGGCGGGCCGCGTGACCAAGGTCGGGTGGGAGAGCGGCTACGGGAACATGGTTGAGATGGACCACGGCTACGGCCTCGAGACGCGCTACGCGCACATGTCCCGGTGGGCGGTGCGCGTGGGCCAGAGCGTCAAGCGGGGCGACCTGCTCGGCTACGTCGGCTCGACCGGCCTCTCGACCGGCCCGCACCTGCACTACGAAGTGCGAGTGAACGGGCGGGCGGTGGATCCACTGCGGTACATCCTGCCGGACGCCATCGCGGACTGATTCTCACCAGCTGGTCCTGAGACTCGCAGTTCGGCGGACTTCAGAGTAGTTCCCAGACGGCAAGACGTCAGTGGTTACCAGCCCCCTGCCTACTGTCCCTTCTTCTGCGGTGCCGTGAAGTCCACCTTGGGCACCTCGGCCGCGTTCGGACTCGTCAGCTCGAAGTACTCGCGCGCGCCCTTCCCGATCAGCTTCGCCGTCAGGACCTGGGGGAAGAGCCGGATGTAGTTGTTGTACGCCTGCACGGCCGCGTTGTAGTCCTGTCGCGCGGTCGCGATCCGGTTTTCCGTCCCCTCCAGCTGATCCTGCAGGGCGCGGAAGTTCTCGTTGGACTTGAGCTGCGGGTAGTTCTCCGAGATCGCCAGCAGCCGGCTCAGCGCGCCGGTCAGCCCCTGGTTCGCCTCCGCCATCTGGCCCAGGTTGCCGCTCTGCACCGCACCGCCCAGCCGCGCGCGCGCGTCCGCGACCGCGATGAAGATCGTCTGCTCCTGCTGCGCGTACCCCTTCACCGTCTCCACCAGGTTGGGCACGAGGTCGGCCCGCCGCTGCAGCTGCACCTCGATCTGGCTCTTGAACGCGTTGGCCTGCTCGTCCAGCGTCTGGATGCGGTTGTATCCGCACCCCGACAGCGTGGTCAGCAACGCGACGACGACAATGCTGCTCGTGGCTCTGCGCTTCATCCCTCGCTCCTCAGAGAATGACAGACTCGCCGGCATCCATACGCCGGAGGCGAAAGATAAGTGTCGGCCTGCGTCGCCGCAGCCGCGGTACGCGCGCCCTTCACGTAGGTCGACCCACGCCACGCGCCGCTCCATCCTGTCACGGACGAAGCTCCGGCGCGGGACGCCGTGCCACTCGCCGGGGTAGACGACCAGGCTGAAATCCCCCGCTCGGCGCTGTTGGCACCATATCGACATCATAACAGCACTTTGGCGACATTTCACCATGCGACGCTGCTCGGGCTCACGTAAAGTCGAGCGAAGATGTCCGAGTTGACACGCTTACATTCTCCTTGGTAAGTTACCGGACGGTTAGTAACTAAATGAGGCCCAGGCAATGACACTGCATGACCATCCGGACCCAAACGACCATCCTCCGCGCTGGCAGCGGCGCAAGGACGCACGACCGACGGAGATCCTGGCTGCCGCGCTGGCCGAGTTCGTCGAGCACGGCTACGCGGCTACGAAGCTGGAGGACGTGGCCCGGCGAGCCGGCATCACCAAGGGGACCCTCTACCTCTACTTCGAGAGCAAGGAAGGCCTCTTCAAGGCGGTGGTGCGGGAGACGATCGTGCCGCTGCTCACGGCCGCCGAGCGAATGGTGGACGATCACGCCGGGAGCCCGGAGGAGCTGCTGCGCCGCCTGGTCCTGCAGTGGTGGGAATCGCTCGACGGGGCGGAGCTGGCCGGCATTCCGAAGCTGGTGATGTCCGAGGCGTCGAACTTCCCCGAGCTGGCGCAGTTCTGGTTCGACGAGGTGGTCCAGCGGGGACGGCAGATCTTCGCCGGCGTGCTGCGCCGCGGGATCGACGGCGGGGCGTTCCGGGAGGTGGACGTGGACCTCGCGGTGCGCACGATCCTCGCGCCGGTCCTGATGGCCGCCATCTGGAAGCACTCCTTCGAGGCCTGCGAGCGCGAGCGCTTCGCGGTCGGGCCGTATCTCGAGGCGAGTATCGGCATCTACCTGCGCGGCGTCGCCGCGCCGGAGGCACGGAATGCATAAGCTCGTCGGGGCCGCGGTCGCCGTGGCACTGTGCTGGAGCGTGGCTGCCCGCGCGCAGAGCGGGCCGGGCGCCACGCGGTTGACGCTGGCCGAGGCCATCCGGATGGCCTCGGGCATTGCCCCGGCCGTCGAGGCCGCCGGCTACCGGGTGGCCGGGGCCGAGGCCCGCGCGAACGAGACGCGTGCGGGGCTTCTCCCTTCCCTCTCCCTGTTCGCGGCGTACTTCAACCGGTCCGCCACGCTGGCGAGCACCGGGTTCTCGTTTCCGCCCAACCTCGGGTTCTCGCTGCCGGCCCTCATCGGACCCTATGACAACGTGGACGGCCGGATCCGGGTGAGCCAGGCGGTGGTGGACGTCGCCACGTGGCAGCATCTCAAGGCCGACCGCATCCAGGTGCAGGGGAGCGAAGCCGATCGCGGCGCCGCCGTGCAGGGCGCGGCGCGGGCCGCGGCGCTGGCCTACCTGCGCGCCGTCCGGGCACAGGCGCTGCTGGGGGCGCGGCAGGCGGACTCGGTCACCGCCGCCGAGTTGCTGTCTCTGGCCGACGCGCAGGTCCAGGCCGGCGTCAGCCCGCCGCTGGACGCGACGCGGGCGCGCACGCAGGCGGCGGCCGCCCGGGGAGCGCTGATCGTCGCCCGCAACCAGCGGCAGAAAGCCGATATCGACCTGGCGCTCGCGCTGGGCGTTCCTCCCGCGACCGTGTTCGTCCTGGCCGACACGCTGACGGGCGACCTCGGCGTCTCGGCCGCACCTCTGGACTCGGCCGCGGCGCTCTCCCTGGCGCTGGACCGGCGCGCCGATCTCGCGGCGGAGCGCGACCGGGGACTGAGCGCCGACGCGCAGCGCAGGGCCATCGGGATGGAGCGGCTGCCGCGGCTCGATCTCGAGGGGGACTGGGGCCCGAATGGGAAGACGCCGGGCACCACGCTGAACACCCGCGACCTCGCGGTGTCCGTCACCATTCCGCTGCTCGACGGGTTCAAGCGCGACGCGCGCGGGGCCGAACAGCGGGCCCTGGCGGCCGAGAGCGGGGTGCGGGAGCGGGATTTGCAGCGCCAGATCGCGGCGCAGGTGCGCTCCGCCCTGCTGGACTTCGCGTCCGGGGTCGAGCAGCACGACGTCGCGGCGCAGGGCCTCTCGCTGGCGGAGGAGGAGCTGTCCGAGGCGCGCGAGCGGTTCGCCAGCGGCGTGTCCGGCAACATCGACCTGATCAGCGCGCAGTCGACGCTGAACCAGGCGCGCGACGTGGAGATCGACGCGCGATTCACCACCGCGGCGGCGCGCGTCAACCTGGCCTACGCGGCCGGCGTCGTGGAGACGGTGCACTAAGACAAGGGCGAGTCGCGAGACGCCGGGTTGCGAGGCAGAACGAGGCCTCGCGGGCGTCAAGGCGACGGTACAGTAGATTCGAGGAGATCGAGGATGGCTACGGTGGCTGAGAGAACGGTGGCGCCGGTCGGACCGGACGAAGCGGAGGAGACCGGGCAGCGCGGCAAGCGCCCGGTGGTGCTGATTCTCGGCGTTGTCGTGGGCGTGATCCTGCTGGTGCTGGGGATCCGCGCGATCTGGTACGCGAGCACGCACGTGAGTACCGACGACGCACAGGTGGACGGGCACATCACGCCCATCCTGCCGCGTATCGGCGGGTTCGTCGCCTCGGTGCGGATCCAGGACAACCAGCAGGTCAAGGCCGGCGACACGCTCGTGACGCTGGACGACCGTGATTACCGGGCGCGCCTCGCCCAGACGGACGCGGACCTCGCGGCCCTGATCGCCACGGTGGGGTCCCGCAAGGACGTCGGGCAGGCGGTCGCCCAGCTCGACCAGTCCAAGGCGGCCGCCGCGGCCGCCGCCGCGAACGTCACGCAGGCCGAGGCGAACGCCCAGAAGGCAAGCAGCGACCTGGAGCGCTACCGCGTACTCGCGGCGCGCAACATCGTGAGCCGGCAACAGCTCGACGCGGCGAACGCCGCGGCGCGCGCGGACAGCGCCCAGCTCGTGGCGGCGCAGCGGAACGCCTCCGCCGCGGGAGAGCAGGTGACCGCCGCCACCGCCGCCCTCAGGGCCGCCGCGGCCCGGGTGGCCTCGGCGCGCGCCGTGCGCGACCTCGCCGCGCTGCAGGTCTCCTACACGGTCGTCACCGCGCCCGTCTCCGGCGTGGTGAGCAAGAAGTCGGTGGAGGTCGGCCAGCTGGTCCAGCCCGGCCAGCCGTTGATGGCCATCGTGCCGCTCGAAGACGTCTGGGTCGTGGCCAACCTGAAGGAAACGCAGATCGAGCGCGTGGTGCCCGGCGCCCCCGCGGAGATCACGGCCGACGCGTATCCCGGCCGCGTGTTCCCGGGCTACGTGGAGAGCGTCAGCCCGGCCACCGGGGCCAAGTTCTCGCTCCTGCCCCCGGACAACGCGACCGGCAACTTCACCAAGATCGTGCAGCGGATCCCCGTGCGCGTCCGGCTCGACACCCCGCCGGATTCGTCGCATCCGCTGCGACCGGGGATGAGCGTGGACGTCACGATCAGAAAGAAGTAGGCGGAGGGCAGCGTTTCAGGGAAGTTGCCAGACGCCAAGTTGTCAGTGGTTCCAAGGCGTGAGTCTGTAGAATCAGAAGAGGCCTCGTCGCGACTACATGGCGGGGCCTCTTCTACCGTCTCTCAACTGGCATCTGGTAACCACTGGCAACTTGGCGTCTGGGAACCGCTCTGAACTCCGACTTGCCTAAGTCTCCAATCTGTCGACGAAGTCCGCGAGTGCTTCCATCGCATCGACGTACCGTCCCGCGATGGGGTCGTACGCCTCGAGCGCCTGGTGACTCTTCCCGCCCAGCGCCGCGAGCACCCAGGTGAAGGCGCCGAGGTCGAGGCCGGCGGCCGCCGCCGTCTCGCTCACCAGCGCGTCGTGGTCCGTCGGCGGCACCCCGCCCACGAGGCGCAGCGTGGCGCGGAACAGGACGAAGAACGTCCCCGCCGAATGGACCAGCAGCCGCTCGAGCGACTTGCCGTCGGCCGCGGCGGCGGCGTACTCCGTCCTCAGCCGGAGCATCTTCCCCCGCAGCTCGTGCTCCAGCTCGCGGCGGAGGTCGGCGCGCCGGGTCACGAGCCCCTCGAAGGGATCGCTCCCCGCGAGCAGGCGGTGCGCCTCGCGCATGTCCTCGATCTCGATCGGGAAGACGTCGGCGGACGCGCGCCACTCGGCCTCCGCGAAGACGAGTGGCGCGCTCTCGCCGGCCTTCGCCCACTCGGCCAGGACGGGCGTGGCGGCGTGCAGCTTCGCGACGCTGGCGTCCCGCGCGATGACGAGCACGTTCCGGTCCGACCGGCCCGCGACGTGCGTGCCCCGGGCCGCGGAGCCGTACAGCAGCAGCGCGACCAGGTTGTCGCCGAGCGCGGCCTCGAGCCGCGCAGCGAACTGTTCCAGATCGCCTTTCGTGCTCCCCGCCATCAGAATCCTCCCGACGCGCCGCCGCCGCTGAAGCCACCCCCGCCGCCGAAGCCTCCGAATCCACCGCCGCCGAACCCGCCGCCCCCCCATCCGCCGCGGCGACCGCCGCCGAGCACGGACCCGATGATCATCCCCTCGAGCAGACCGGAGCCCATGCCGCGCCGACGCCGGCCCAGCCCACCGAGAAGGAAGAGCATCACCACGATCACGAGCAGCTTGAAGACACCCGTGCCCCAGCCGCTTCCCCCCGGCTGTTCCGTCGCAGGAGGCGGCGGCGCGGGCGCCAGGCTGTCCGCGAGCTTGAAGCCGAATTCCCCGGCGTACGCCTGCGCCAGCTGCTCCACCCCCGTGACCAGGCCGGCGGCGTAGCTTCCCGCGCTCACCGACTGCTGCCCGATCGCGTCCCGGATCCTCCCCGCCAGCGCGTCGGTGACGAACCCCTCCGCGCCCGACCCCGTGGCGACGGCGAGGCGCGCCTTCCCGTCGCCCGGATGCGCTCCCGGCACCAGCAGGAGCACGACGCCGGTGTTCCGGCGCGGGTCCCCCGCCCCTCCCTGCGCCCCGACCTTCCACTGCCGCCCGATGTCGCGACCGACGTCGATGGCCTCGCGGCCGCCGAGATCCGGCAGGGTGACGACGACGATCTCGCCCCCCGAGGCGGCGCGCACCCGGTCGATGATCGCCTCCATCCGCGCGCGGGAGGCCGGATCGATCACGTGGGCGAAGTCGTTGACGTAGCCGGTGGGGGCCGGGATCTGGATCTGCAGCAGCAGGCCGACGAGCGCGAGGAACGGCATGGGTTCTGGAATATAGCGCCCGAGCGAGGCTTCCGCGGCCGCACCGGCCCGACTAGCTTCGACACCCTATGTCACCACGCCACACCTCAGGCCCGGCGGGCGCCCTGCAGCGCGCCGCCGTCGCCCTGGCGCTCGTCCTCGCCGCCGCACCGGCTGCCGCTCAGCAGCCGCAGCAGGCTCCCCTCGACGATCTGCGCGCCGAGCGCACCCGAGGCAGCGCCGACGCGCCGGTCACGATGTACGAGATGTCGGACTTCCAGTGCCCGTTCTGCGGGCAGTTCTGGCGCGAGACGCTCCCTTCCATCGAGCGCGACTACATCGACACGGGGAAGCTGCGCCTGATCTTCGTGAACATGCCGCTGTCGATCCACCCCAACGCCGAGCCGGCCGCCGAGGTGGCGATGTGCGCCGCCCGCCAGCACAAGTTCTGGCAGATGCACGATGTGCTGTTCCGCAACCAGGACAACTGGGCCGACCTCAAGGAGCCGGGGGCGTACTTTCTCTCCCTCGCGGATTCGATCCACGCGAACCGGGGCCAGCTGCAGGAGTGCCTGCGCACCAAGGCGATGCGCCCCGTGGTGGCGGCGGATTTCGAGGGCTCCCGCCGGTCCGGCGCGGGCTCCACGCCGACGTTCTACATCGAGGGGCAGATGATCGTCGGCTCGCAGCCGTTCAGCCTGTTCAAGCAGGTCTTGGACTCGATCATCAGGGTGAAGAGCGGCAGCCCGTAAGCGGCGCCGGGACCCAAGCCTACTGCAGGAGAGCGAGTCCCAGGTCGTACAGGGCGTGCGTCCAGGCGGTGACCCCGAAGCCGCGGGTCACGTAGAGCGCGCTGAACGCGAGCCCCGCGATCGCCCGGAAGGTGAAACTGGCGACGGTGAAGGTGTCGCCGAGGGCGCCCACGTAATGGAAGGCCGAGAAGATCAGCGCCGAGAGCACGACGGCGAGCGTGCCCGCGACGATCCGGCCCAGCCCCAGCCGTCGAGCCAGCCAGAGCAGCGCCCCGACCAGAATGACGCGGAAGAGCAACTCCTCGTAGATCCCCGCCCCGAGCGAGACGACCAGCTGCGTCTGCAGGCCGAGGGCGGCGGCGCCACCGACGGACAGCGCGCGCGGCCCCTCGAGCAGGATCGACGTCAGGAACGAGATCACCGTGCCGAACACCGCGGCGTACACCGCGCTCTCGGCCAGCATCCAGCCGAGGACCGTGGCGCGAACTCCCTCGCCGCTCTTCTTCACGTCGCGCCATACGATCGCCACACCGGCGCCGCAGAGCGCGACCCCGAACACGACCAGGCCGTCCCGCCCTCCGAGCGCGATGAACAGGCTCTTGAGCAGGACGTCCGCGCCGTTCCGGACGCCGGCGACCGCCGAGCCCGAGAGCGCGGCGGAGAGCACCTCGTACAGCACGAGGAGCGGCGCCGCGAAGACGACGCTGTACCGCGGTGAGCGCGAGCGGCGCAGATAGTCTTTGAGCATGGCGTGAGGTAACGTACTGCCGGTGCTGACCTTTCTCTATCGGCTCGGGTGGATGGCGGCCCGCCCCTTCGCCGCGCCCCTGTCGCTCGCCGGTGGCAAGCTCGGACGGGCCATCCGCGGGCGGCGCGCCTCGGTCCCCACGCTCGCGGCGTGGGCGGCCCGCGAGCGGCGCTCCGGCGCGCCCCTCGTCTGGTTCCATGCCGCCTCGGTCGGCGAGGGGCGGCAGGCCGAAGCCGTCCTGCGGCGCGCCAGGGCCGCGCGCCCTGGCTGGCAGCTGGCGTACACCTTCAGCTCGCCGTCCGCGGAGCGGCTGGCCGCGTCGCTGCCGGTGGACGTCGCGGCCTACGCGCCCTTCGACACGGTGCGCGACGTCGCCGCCGCGCTCGATGCGATACGGCCGACCGCCATCGTCTTCGGCGCGACCGACATCTGGCCGGAACTCGCGCGCCAGGCCGCCGCGCGCGGTATCGCGCTCGGCCTGGTGTCGGCCACCCTCGCGCCCACCTCGAGCCGCAGCGGCGCCGGGGCCCGGCGTCTCCTCAGGCCGGCCTACGCCGCCTTGGGCGCGGTGGGCGCCATCGACGCGGCCGACGCCCGCGAGCTGGAGCGCCTCGGCGTCGCGCCGAGCCGGATCACGCTCACCGGCGACACGCGCCACGACTCCGCTTTGGCCAGGCTCGCCGCGGCGGACCGCGCGGCGCCGCACCTCAGGGTCCTTGCGGCGGGCGCGACCGGCGCCGCGCCGATCGTCCTCGCCGGCTCCACCTGGCCGTCCGACGAGCGCGTGCTGCTCCCCGCGCTCGGCGACCTGCGCTCCCGCGGCGCCCGCTTCCGCCTCGTCGTCGCGCCCCACGAGCCGACGCCGCGCCACCTGGAGGCGCTGGAGCGGCGGATACGTCAGCATCTGGGACCTGAAGTGGAGCTCGCGCGCCTTTCCTCGCTTCTCGTCCCTCAACGCTCGGAACCGCTCGCAACTCGCAACTCGACGTCTCGCAACTGGGATGTCGTGATAGTCGATCGGGTCGGCATCCTCGCCGAACTGTACACGACCGCATCCATGGCGTACGTGGGTGGGGGATTCCACAAGGCGGGGCTTCATTCGGTCATCGAGCCCGCGGCGGCGGGCGTTCCCGTGCTGTTCGGGCCAGGGCACGGCGGCAGCCGCGACGCGCGGCTCCTGCTCGAAGCGGGAGGTGCGCAGGCGGTGCAGGGCATCCGGGAGCTGTGGGAGGCCGTCGGTCGCTGGCTGACGAACGAAACCGTCCGCGCAGCGGCTGGTGCCGCGGCACGGGCGGTCGTCGAGCGCGGCGTTGGCGCCGCCGATCGCTCACTTCAACTGGTCATCGCCCTCGTCGAACACGCCGTTAACCCCTAACCCCTACACCCTGTCTTACCGCATCCCGCCGAGGCCGATCGAGGCGCCGACGCCCCAGTAACTGACGGTCTGGCCCGCGATCTTCCCGCTGTCGTACGCGCCGCGGATCGAGATGATGCTGAAGATCGGGATGTCCACGCCCACGGCCCACCGGAAGTCGCTGGTGGTCTTGCCGCACAGCGTCGAATTGGACGACCCGCAGTTGCTGAACTTGTGGAACGAGTAGCGCGGCGCGCCCCACACGTTGAGGCTCGTGATGAGGAGCGGGATGTGCACGCCGATCGCCGCGCCGACCGGGATCGTCAGCTCCTTCACGCCGATCGAGTCCTGGAAAGCCTTCACGAAGGCACTGTCGGCCGGCGTGGTCGGGTGGTAGCTGTACTTGGCCACGTCGTAGCCCGTGAAGTCCGTGCTCGCGCCGCCGAACAGCGAGAGCGAGAGCGGATTGATGCCCCCGCCCATGAGCTTGAGCTGCAGCAAGGCGCTCCCGGTCACCTTGGTCTGCGGGTTGCAGCTCGTGATGACGCCGCTCTGGCACTGCTGCAGCGAGCTGATGCTGTTCTTCAGGGCGCCGACGTTGGCGCCGATCCCGATCGGGCCCAACGCGAGGGTCACGCCGCCCTGGATGACCGTGAGATTGCCGGGCTGCGTGCCCTGGTTGCTCGGCTGGCCGATGTCGGCGTGGACCCGGATCCCGGTGCCGAAGCGGGGGTTCGTGAACAGCGGCATGCCCGTGACCTGGGCCTGGGCCGCCGCGGTCGAGCCGACCGCCAGCACACCGAACACGATCGCAGCTGCCGCACGATGAAGTCGAGACATCGCAACCCTCCCTAAGCGGTGACGCCCCGACGAGTTCCGCTGGGCCCGAGGCCCCGGGGCAGCGCCAAGATAGCGCGGTGGATAACCGGCACGGTGACCGATGTCACCTCCGGCGGCATTGGCGACCTGGATCACGCGTAGAGCGGGACGCCGGTCGCGAAAACAGGCGATGGGATGCCGCCGGCTACGGCGACGGGGCGGCTATGACCCCTTCGAACGTCACCGAGGTGGGCGAAACGATGCCCGCCGTCAGCACGGTGACGAGCAGGTCGGGCAGGCGGCGTCCGACGTGGATCCGCAGGTCCCGGACCGCCCGGCCACCCGCGAGCTGGCTCTCGAGCGTGTTCTCCAGGCTCGGAGTCTTGACCGGGACCAGGCCCCAGAACATGTAGACGGCGCCCAGCCGCACGTTGAACGTATCCCCCACGGCCGGTCGCGAGGCGGCCGAAGCCATGCTGACGGGCACGCCGAGGCTGGTGGAGTCGAACGTGAGGGCGCACCCCGTGGCAGACAGCGCGAGGAGCGCCGCTGCCACGAGGATGCGCGAATTGTATTGCGTTGGCCGACTCACTGGGATCCGTGCCGCTGCATCACATCGGCACGTGGAAGTTGAAGTGCGCGCCGACGCTCCAGATGAGCGGCGTATACGTCGTGCCGCCGATCTTCTGCTGCTGCCAGTCCACGGCGGCATGAACGCCCAGGCCGAGCAGCAGGTTGAAGTTCACGCCGCCCGAGACCGCGAAGTTCGAGGTGTTCGACGGCCCGCCACTGCCGTAGTTGGTGATCTGGTAGCGCGGCGCGATCCACGGCTTCAGCGGAAAGAGCGGCGGATCGAGCGAGATCCCGACACCGACGGGAATCGAGGTGACGGAATAGCCCGGATGGCCGACACGGCCGGGGTCTTCAGTCATCCCGTAGCCTACCTGGGCGGCGACGGCCACGGGCAAGAGCCCGCCACCGAACACCTGTACGCCAGGGAGCCGCCGAACGACGTCTGCGCCGTCGCCCAGGAGCAGGTACCCGTGCAGCCCGGTATGTTGGTCTGCTTCCAAGCACCCGACCATGCCCGTGATCGTCACCGGGCCCGGCACCCAGGCTGACCGCCACGCCGTAGGCTGTGCCGCTGCCCGCGTCGGTGTTCGGGAAGCCGACGTTCGCGGCGATCCCGAAGCCGGTGCCGCCGCGCGGGCTGAAGTACACCGGAA
The DNA here is from genome assembly GCA_963835535.1 of uncultured Gemmatimonadales bacterium. GTDB lineage: Bacteria > Gemmatimonadota > Gemmatimonadetes > Gemmatimonadales > JACORV01 > Fen-1245. Next base: position 608,370 of record CAWIFL010000004.1, on the reverse strand, counting down.
TGCCCGCCAACTGGGCCTGCGCGGCCGTCGCCAAAGCCGCCAGCGGGATCGCCGCCGCAGCGGCAATCCTTGCGATGCGCGTCATGCATGACCTCCCGAGAGAGTGGGGAGCCGCGGCGTCCACGAGGCCGCGCCGCAATAAGATAGACGGCCCCGGCCCGGAAAGCACGGGGCTCCGCCGGAGCGTTTCCCTGTCCCCGCGAGTTCGGGTCTTGCGGCGACGGCCCCCAGCCCGTAATTGTACGCCGTCCGCTCAACCGACCCAAGGAGGAGGAATACATGCGTAAGGTGACACTCGCTCTGAGTGCGGCCGTGGGGCTGTGCGTCCTGTCCCAGACCGCGGTCGCGCAGACGAAGCAGTGGCAGTTCGGTCCACGAAGTGAACTTCGCCACGAATAGCGTGGGTGTAGGCGTCGGCGGGCGAGCGGTCTACACGGGGCTCGGTTCGACCCTCAAGGCGCCTGGTCTCGCCGCGTACGCGGCATTCAACCTCTTCTTCCCCTCCGGTGGCACCATCTGGGAGATCAACGCCAACGGTACGTGGGACATCCCGAACATGACCGGCGGCGTCAACCCCTACATCGGCGCGGGCCTCGACTATGCGCACGATGGTTCGGGCCAGGCGGGCCTAAACCTGCTTGGCGGCGCCCGCTTCAAGCCTACGCCAGTCCTCAATATGTTTGGCGAGATCCGGATCGTGCTTCGCACTGGCTCGGCGGTCGTCTTCACAGTCGGCGCGCTGTTCTAAGCTGAAACGGCTACTAGCAGAACGGGGCCGGCGCCGGTGGCGCCGGCCCCGCGTCGTTCAGAGGGCTGTGGCCCTTTCGGCGACGACGCGCACGCGGTTGGCGACGACCTGGAGGAACCCTCCCTCGACGTGGAACCGCCGGGCGCCGCCCGCGATCCGGATCACCAGCTCGCCCGCGCCGAGCAGGGTGAGGAACGGGGCGTGGCGCGGCAGGATGCCGACCTTGCCGTCGAACGCCGGAGCGACGAGGGCCGTGGCGTCGCCGTCGAACAGTGCCTGTTCGGGCGAGACCAAGGTGACGTTCACGCCGTGCCCCTGTGCACCTGTGCCCCCGTGCCCGCCGCCGTCATGCCGCCTCGAGCTTCTTGGCGCGCTCGATGACGTCCTCGATCCCGGCCACCATGTAAAACGCCTGCTCCGGCAGGTGATCGAACTCGCCGGCGACCACCCGCTCGAACGACTCGATCGTCTCCTCGAGCTTGACGTACCGGCCCGGCAGGCCGGTGAAGACCTCCGCCACGTGGAAAGGCTGCGAGAGGAAGCGCTGCACCCGCCGCGCCCGCGACACGATCTGCTTGTCGTCCTCCGACAGCTCGTCCATCCCGAGGATCGCGATGATGTCCTGGAGGTCCTTGTAGCGCTGCAGGATCTGCTGGACCTGCATCGCCACCTTGTAGTGGCGATCGCCCAGGTACTGCGCGTCGAGGATGCGGCTGGCCGAGTCGAGCGGATCCATCGCCGGGTAGATCCCCAGCTCGAAGATCGCGCGGTTCAGCACCACCGTGGCGTCCAGATGCGCGAAGGCGGTGGCCGGCGCCGGATCGGTCAGGTCGTCGGCCGGCACGTAGATGGCCTGCACCGACGTGATCGAGCCGCGCTTGGTCGAGGTGATCCGCTCCTGGAGGTCGCCCATCTCCGTTGCGAGCGTCGGCTGGTAGCCGACCGCCGACGGCATCCGCCCCAGCAGGGCCGAGACCTCGGAGCCCGCCTGGGTGAAGCGGAAAATGTTGTCGATGAACACCAGGACGTCCTGACCTTCGACGTCGCGGAAGTACTCCGCCACCGTGAGGCCCGACAGCCCGACCCTGAGCCGCGCCCCGGGCGGCTCGTTCATCTGCCCGTAGATCAGGGCGCAGGAAGGCAGCACGCCCGAGCCCTTCATCTCGAGGTAGAGGTCGTTCCCCTCGCGGGTCCGCTCGCCCACGCCGCAGAAGACGGAGCGGCCGCCGTGGCCCATCGCCACGTTGTGGATCAGCTCCTGGATGATGACGGTCTTGCCCACGCCGGCGCCGCCGAACAACCCGATCTTGCCGCCTTTGACGAACGGGGCGATCAGGTCGATGACCTTGATGCCCGTCTCGAAGACCTCGGTCTTGGGCTCCAACTCGGTGAACTTCGGCGGCTCGCGGTGGATCGGCCACCGCTCCGCGTCGGCCGGGATCGGCTCGCCCCCATCCACCGGCTCGCCCAACACGTTGAGGATGCGGCCCAGCGCGTACTTGCCGACCGGCACGGAGATCGGGCCGCCGGTGTCCACGGCCTCCATCCCGCGCACCAGGCCGTCGGTGGACGACATCGCCACCGCGCGCACCTGGTTGCGGCCGATGTGCTGCTGCACTTCGGCGACGAGGTGCACGCGCTCGCCACCCGGCGGCGCCGGGGCATCCACCCGGAGCGCCGTGTACAGCTCCGGCAGGTGCTCCGCCCCGAACTCGACGTCGATGACCGGGCCGATGACCTGGACGACCTTTCCGATGTTCTTCTCTGCCATGGAATCCCCTTGATGAGGGGTTAGGGGTCAGGGACTAGGGGTTAGGGTGTCGCCGCCGCATTCCCCTAACCCCTAACCCCTAATCCCTAGCCTTTCAGCGCCTCCGCGCCGCCCACGATCTCCGCCAGCTCCTGCGTGATCTGACCCTGTCTGGCCCGGTTGTACGTGCGGCGCAGCAGGTCCAGCATCTCCCCCGCGTTGTCCGTCGCGTTCTTCATCGCCGTCCGGCGCGCCCCGTGCTCCGACGCCGCCGTCTCCACGAGCGCGCGGAAGACCATGTTGCGCACGTACAGTGGCAGCAGGGCCCCCACCAGCTCATCCGCCCCGGGCTTCAGGATGAAGTTCGCGGCGCCCGCCGTGCGTCCGTGCGTCTGTGCGCCCGTGCGTCCAGCCTGTATCGGCAGCACCCGCTCCACGACCGGCGGCGTGCTCAGCGCCGACTTGAAGTGCGCGTAGACGACGTCAAACGAGGCCAGCGCGCCCGCCTCGAACCGCTCGATCAGCGGCTGCGCCAGCTCCGCGGCGTGCTGCGCCTGCGGACGGTCGCCGATGTCCAACCGCGCCAGCGCCACCGGGCGCCCCAGGAACTTGAAGTAGTTGATCCCCTTCTTGCCGACCGCGAGCAGGTCCACCTCGAGCCCCTGCGCCACGAGCTCGCGCTCCCGCTGGACCGCGGCGCGGATCAGGTTGGCGTTGAACGCGCCGGCCAGCCCGCGGTTGGAGGTGACGAGCAGGACCGCGGCCCGCCGGGGTCCGCCCTTGGCCGGCGGGGCCGGCTGGCGGAGCAGCGGGAAGCGCTCGGCCAGCTCGGGGCTCAGCAGATCCGCGATCGTCTCGGCCAGGGCCTGCGCGTACGGCCGCGCCCCGACCACCCGTTCCTGGGCGCGCTTCAGCTTCGACGTGGACACCATCTCCATCGTCCGCGTCACCTGGCTGATGCTCTCGACGGAGCGGATGCGGCGCCTGAGCGCGCGCGTCTTGGCCATTACTTCTTCAGCGCCTTGTAGGTCTCGATCGCCTTCCGGAGCCGCGCCGTCAGGTCGTCGGACAGGAGCTTCTTCGTACGGATCTCCTCGGCGATGTCGGCATGGCTGGCGGCCATGTGCTCATGGAACGCCGTCTCCCACGCCTTGATCGTCGGCACGTCCACGTCGTCGAGGAACCCGTTGGTCGCGGCGAAGATGATCTCCACCTGATCCGCCACGTCCATCGGGGCGAACTGCGGCTGCTTGAGGATCTCGACCAGCCGCTGGCCGCGCGCCAGCTGGCGCAGGGTGGCCTGGTCCAGATCGGAGCCGAACTGGGAGAACGCCTCCAGCTCGCGGTACTGGGCGAGATCGAGCCGCAGCCGCCCGGCGACCTGCTTCATCGCCTTGATCTGCGCGTTGCCGCCGACGCGGCTCACCGAGATGCCGACGTTGATCGCCGGACGCACGTTCGAGTAGAACAGGTCGGTCTCGAGGAAGATCTGGCCGTCGGTGATCGAGATGACGTTGGTGGGGATGTAGGCCGAGACGTCGCCCGCCAGCGTCTCGATGATCGGCAGCGCCGTCAGCGAGCCGCCCGGCTTCTGGATCCGTGGGTCGGCTTTGATCAGCGCCGGGTCCTCGGCGATCTTGGCCGCGCGCTCCAGCAGACGCGCGTGCAGGTAGAAGACGTCGCCCGGGTAGGCCTCGCGGCCGGGGGGCCGGCGCAGCACCAGCGAGATCTGGCGGTACGCGGCGGCGTGCTTCGACAGGTCGTCGTACACGCAGAGGGTGTCGCGCCCCTCCGCGTACATGAAATGCTCGGCCATCGCGCACCCGGCGTACGGCGCCAGGTACTGCATCGGCGCGGGATCCGACGCCGAGGCCATGACGATGATCGTGTAGTCCAGCGCCCCGCTCTTCTTCAGCCGCTCCACGACCGAGGCGACGGTGGACTGCTTCTGGCCGATGGCGACGTAGACGCAGATCACGTCGCCGCCCCTCTGGTTGATGATCGTGTCCACGGCGATGGCCGTCTTGCCGGTGCCGCGATCGCCGATGAGCAGCTCGCGCTGGCCGCGTCCGATCGGGATCATCGAGTCGATGGCCTTGATCCCGGTCTGCAGCGGCTGCTTCACCGGCTGCCGCACCACGATGCCGGGGGCCAGGAACTCCACGTGCCGGGCGCCCTCCGCGGCGATCGGCCCCTTCCCGTCCAGCGGCCGCCCCAGCGGGTCCACCACCCGCCCGACCATGCCCCCGCCCACCGGAACCTCGAAGACGCGCCCGGTGCGGCGGACCTCGTCGCCCTCCTTGAGCTGGAGGTAGTTGCCGAGGATGACGGCGCCGATGTTGTCCTCCTCGAGGTTCAACGCCAGGCCGCTGATGCTCTCGCCGGTCGTCGAGGCGCGGAACTCGAGCATCTCGCCCGCCATGGCGGCCGTCAGCCCGTAGATGCGCGCGACGCCGTCCTTCACTTCGAGGACGGTGCCCACCTCCTCGAGGTCGGTGGCGGCGAGGTCCGCCGCCGCGATCTCCCTGAGGAGGACGTCTTTCAGTTCACCGGGACGCAGTACCGAGTCGTTGGCCATGAGGACTGTCTTGAAGGGTGAGCCCGCTCGACCGCAGTCCGCAAAAATAGCGGAGGGGCGCACCGCGGAGCAACACGACTGCCCCCCTCGAGTTCAGCGCGCCGCGGCCCAGCTCCGGCTGCGCATCCGGCCCTTGAGGAAGGCCTGCAGGACCCCCGTCGGCCCGAGCTCCGCCAGGCCGCGGGCCGTCACGCCCGCCACGCGCCGCGCCGCCCCCGAGAGGTGGCTGGCGGAGGCGAAACCCAGGATCCGCGCGACGCCGCGCACCGTGTAGCCGGGGTTGGCCAGCAGGTCGGCGGCGGTCGCCGTGCGCGCGAGGTCGATGACCCGCTTCAGGTTGGGAGCGCCACCGGCCCCGAACTGCCGCGACAGGTGCTCCCGCGAGACCCCGAGGACCGCGGCCACGTCGGTGGTGCGGAGCCGGCCGACGTGCCGCATCACCTCCCGCCAGGCCCGCTCCTGCAGCGGCTCGATCAGCCGGAGGAGCCGCGGCGCCCCGTCCAGCTCCTGCAGCCGGACGGCGCTCGCCGTGCGCGGCAGGATGAGGTCGGCGAGGACGGCGTCCTCGACCCCCTCGACGATGGGGTGCGCCCGCGCCTGCCGGACACACGTCTCCAGCAGCTCGGCTTCGTCGGGGCGGAAAGCGGAGTACGCGAAGCGGGGGATGGCGGGATAGGCGGCGCGGCACCAGTCGAGCAGCTCGGCCCCGCCGGGGATCCTGGGGTCCACGACGACCGCGTCGGCGAGCACCGTGGCGAACACCCGCGTCAGCGCAGCCGGCGAGCGGCACGACACGACGCGGGCCCGGGAGCGCGGCATCGCGCGCCGGAAGGCGGCCCGCGCGCCGGCGTTCCTGAGCAAGGTGGCAATGACGGGCTGGCTCACGGCACCGCGAGCGCCGCGACCTGCTGGCCGGCCGCGCGCAACACCTCCCGCGCGTTGGCGTAGGACATCGTGTTGAGCGCCTCCTCGAGCGGCAGCCAGCGGCAGGCCGTGATCCCCTCGTCCTTCTGCGGGCAGACCTCGCCGGCGGCGCTCTCCATGAGGAAGAAGGCGCAGGTCTTGTGGATCAGCCGCCCGCGGAACCGGAAGAACCAGTCGATGTCCTGCACCGGGGCGTGGATGACCAGATCGGCCAGTCCCGTCTCCTCGGCGACTTCGCGCCGCGCGGCGTCGGCGCGCTCCTCGCCCGGCTCCACGTGCCCCTTCGGGAAGCCCCAGTTGCGGTAGGAATCCCGGATCAGCAGGAACAGCGTGCCGTTCTCCGGGGTGCGCCGGAACACGACCCCGCCCGCCGACGTCTCCTCCAGCGGCGCCGCCTTCGCCGCCATTAGAAAACCGAGAAGGAGAAGTAGCGCCGGGGGTTCTTCTGGATGTCCTGCAGCAGGGCCCGCAGCGCCTTCACGGTCTCGACCGACTCGCTGTAGAGCATCGTGTCGCGGGACAGGCGGCCCAGCGTCCCCTCCCCCGCCTGGATGCGGGCCAGCATGGAGTCGGTGCGGTTCACGATCCGCTCGAAGGCCTGCTGCTGGCCCGCGGCCGACGCCGCGAGCGCCCGCACGTTGGCGGCCACGGCCGTCAGGTCGGACGCCACGGTGTCGGTGTGGCCGAGGATCCGCTGCAGCTGGTCGCGGTCGGTCGCCGAGTCCACGCGGGAGGCGGCGCGCGCGAGGCTCCGGGCCGACGCCGCCAGCTGCGCCGTCCCGGTATCGATGTTGCCGCCGATGCGGGTCAGCGTGGATTCCTGCCCCTGTGCGATGGTCTTGAGCACCGCCGACAGACGGGACAGGTCGCTGAACGCGCTCTTGAGGCGCGCCGCGCTGGTGGAGTCGAATGCGTCCTGCACCCGGCTCGAGATCGTCGCGATGTCGCCGGCGATGCGGCCCGCCTGCGCGGTCAGCTGGCCGACGTCGGGCAGCGCCGCGCCGGGGAGCGCGCCCGCCTGGAGCCCTGCACTCGCCAGGTCCAGCTGCTTCAGCACCTCCGGATCTCCGCCCTTGAGGGTGCTCCGAGTCGTGAGCTGGACGCTCCAGTCGCCGAACAGCGTGGTGGACACGAACAGTGCGACCGCGTCCTTGGGCAGGTCGGTCCCGCCCGGGAAGCGCAGTCCCACGCTGACCCAATCGCCGCGCGCGAGCCGGATGCTCTCCACGCGACCGATCCGCACGCCGCGGAGCAGCACCGGATCGCCCACGCTGATGCCGCCGATCGTCTTGACGCGCACGTCCTTCAGGATGTCGTTGCGCCCGAAGCGCGCGCCGCTGAGCCACACCGATCCCGCCACCACGAGAGCGATGGAGATCAGCACCGACGCCCCCACCAATGCTTCGTTGGCGCGCTTCATGTCTCCGCTCCCTCCAGTGCGGCGGCGCGCCCGGCCTCGCCCAGGCTCGCGCGCACCACCGCCCGGCCGTCCGGGCGCCCCTCGATGAACTGCCGGACCACCGGGTCCGCCGTTCCCTTGATCTCTTCGACCGTGCCCACTTGCTGCACCTTCCCCTGATAGAGCATCGCGATGCGGTCTCCCACCGTGTACGCCGAGCGCATGTCGTGCGTGATGACGATGCTGGTCGCGCCGAGGGCCTCGCGGGCGCGCACGATCAGCTGGTCGATCACCGCCGACGTCACCGGATCCAGCCCCGTCGTCGGCTCGTCGTACAGCATGTACTTCGGCCGGAGCGCGATCGCGCGCGCCAGGCCCACCCGCTTCCGCATCCCGCCTGACAGCTCGGACGGCATGTGCTCCTCGGCGCGTGGCAGGTCCACCATCCGGAGCGCTTCCCGCACCCGCTGGGTGATGTCCGCCTCGGTCAGGTCGCGGTGGCGCCTGAGGCCCAGGGCCACGTTCTCGAAGATCGTCAGCGAATCGAACAGTGCCGCGAACTGGAACACGTAGCCGATCGTCGTACGTAACTCCGTCAGCTCCGGCCGCCGCAGCTCCGAAACGATCTTCCCGTCCACCTCCACATGCCCCGCGTCCGGCTCCAGCAGTCCCACCACGTGCTTGAGCGCGACGCTCTTCCCCGTCCCCGAATACCCGATGATCACCATCGTCTCGCCGTCGCGCACGTCCAGCGTGAAGCCCTCCAGCACCCGGTTGGCCTCGAACGCCTTGTGGAGATCCGCGAACGCGATCACGGCTACCTCAGCAGCACCACGGCCCAGAACGCGTCGAGCACCAGGATCATCTCCGCGCTGTAGACCACCGTGCGGGTGGTCGCGCTGCCTACGGCCTCGGCGCCCCCGCGCGTCCCCATCCCCAGGTAGCACCCGATCAGCGTGATCACGAGCCCGAACGACGCCGACTTGATCAGCCCGTACTGCGCATCGAACGGGTGGAAGTAGAGCTGCAGCCCGTGCACGAACTGCGCGTTGGTGATCGGCAGCAGCGTGGTCGCCGCGAGCCACCCCGTGAACACGCCCATCGCCATTGCGAACGCGACGATCATCGGAAACATCACGATCCCGGCCAGCACCCGCGGGATCACGAGGTACGCGTAGGGGTTGTAGGCCAGGGTCTCGAGCGCGTCCACCTGTTCGGTCACCTGCATCGTGCCCAGCTCGGCGGCGATGTTCGCGCCGACCCGGCCGGCCAGCGCCAGGCCCGTGAGCACCGGACCCAGCTCCATCATGATCGTCTTGCCGACCAGAGTGCCCACGAGGTACAAGGGCACCGTGGAGGTGAAGACGTAGGAGGCGAGCAGCGCCAGCGTGATCCCCGTGAACGCCGCGATGAACAGGGCGATGGGGAGGGAGTCTACGCCGAGCCGCCGCATCTGCTGGAAGGTGCGCGTGCCCCAGGTGCGGACGTCGGGCAGGGCGCGGACGGTGTCGGACAGGAAGTAGCCGACGTGTCCGAACCCCTCGACGAGGCCGACGGCGCGCGAGCCCACCGCTGCGAGCATAAGGGGGTGAAGATAGACCGCCGGACTGCGGTGGTAAAGAATGTGATGTGGCTCACGCGCAGCGTATGGCTGTAAACGACGAGGCGGCAGGAGCTTAGCCCCCGCCGCCTCGGCTACCGTGCCTGAGTGCGTCCGTGCGTCTGTGCGTTCGTCCTCAGGCCGCGAAGCTCGCCAGCGCCTTGCCGACCTGGCCTTCCCGGAGCCGTTTCAGGGCGCGGTCCCGGAGCTGGCGGATACGCTCGCGGGTCACGCCGAGCATCCCGCCGATCTCTTCGAGCGTGTGCTCGCGCCCGCCGTCGAGGCCGAAGTAGAGCCGCAGCACCTTCGCGTCGCGCGGCGGGAGCGTGGCCAGCGCGCTCTCGATCTCCTGGGCGAGGAACCGGTCCATGGCGCGGTCCTCGGTGCTCGGCCCCTCGTCCGAGACGAACCGCTCGATCAGGGAGCGGTCGCCGTCGGGGTCCAGCGGCGCGTCGAGGCGCACCTCACCGCTGTTGAGGGCGGCGAGGGACTGCACGACTTCGAGCGAAAGCCCCGTCGCCTTGGCCACTTCCTCGGGGGTCGGCTCGCGGCGCAGCGACTGGCGCAGCGCCTCGGCGGTCCGGACGATCTTCGAGAGATCGGCCGTGCGGTTCAAGGGAACCCGCACCGTGCGGCCCTGGCGGGCCAGCGAGGCGAGGATCGCCTGGCGGATCCACCACACCGCGTAGGAGATGAACTTCACCCCCTGGTCGGGGTCGAACTTCCGCGCGGCGGTCATGAGCCCGACGTTGCCCTCGCCGATCAGGTCGGTGAGGGGCAGGCCGCGGTTCTGGTACTTCTTCGCCACCGAAATCACGAAGCGCAGGTTGCGCCGCACGAGCTCCTGCATCGAGTCGTGGTCCCCCGCCCTGACCTTCTTGGCCAGTTCGATCTCCTCGTGCGGCTTGAGGAGCGGGGTGACCGAGACCTCGTAGAGGTACTGGTCGAGGATGTCGCGGTCCGACTCGCCGGGCCCCAGGGGGAGCAGCGGCTTCGACGGGCGGCGACGCTTGCGAACGGTCCGGTCTGCCATCGCTTTCCTTATATACGCTGGCGCCGACACCCGGCGCCGGGGCTGCCGATACGACTGTAGCAGGTGATACCCATCACCCCGCTGGGAGTTCTCGTTGACCCTTGGCGGGTGCCAAAATACCTTTCTGGGCTCCGAACGGAAGACCCCACCTTTTTCCGCTCGGGACGTAGGGGGCGTAGCTCAGTTGGGAGAGCGCGTGAATGGCATTCACGAGGTCAGGGGTTCGATCCCCCTCGCCTCCACCTGCGGGAATAGCTCAGTTGGTAGAGCACAACCTTGCCAAGGTTGGGGTCGCGGGTTCGAGTCCCGTTTCCCGCTCTGGGCGGTTAGCTCAGCTGGTTAGAGCGCTACGTTGACATCGTAGAGGTCACAAGTTCGAATCTTGTACCGCCCACTGCGCCCATAGCTCAACTGGATAGAGCATCTGACTACGGATCAGAAGGCTGGGGGTTCAACTCCCTCTGGGCGCACTCCTCCAAGTTGCCAGGCGGCAAGACGGCAAGGAGGAAGTGGACTTAGCAGACGGGGCGTAGCGCAGTCCGGTTAGCGCGCCTGGTTCGGGACCAGGAGGTCGGAGGTTCAAATCCTCTCGCCCCGACTCTGTAAGCGAAAGCTCGAGGCCAAGTTCCACGCCTCGGGCTTTCGCGTCTCCAGCCGCGCCGTACAAACATCGTACGAAAATCGCCCCTTCCTAGGTCCGGTCCCGTAGGTCCATCGGCTCCAAGACGACCCGCCGCACGGTCTCGGGGTCGGCTTGCGTATAGACCGTCCGCAGAGTGGTGGTGTCCTTCCACCCGCCGGCTGCGGCCACGTCGGACAGCGGGTGATGCTTCCGGGCGGTGGCCCACCCGCGCCGGTAGGCGTGCCAGAGGGAGCCTTCGAGCTTCGGGAGCTTCGCCAGCGCCTCGGCTTCCTCGAGCCACGCGGATGCCAGATCCTTCGAGACGGGCCGGTTCGCGTTCCGGGGCGAGGGGAACAGCCACGGCGAGCCGGACCAGCGGGATCGGACCCCGACTTCGCGGTCAACGAGGATGCGGTCAACGGCTCCGCGGGCGCGCTGGTCCATCGGCGCGAGCCAGGCGCGGCCCATCTTGTCGGTATCCGCGGGCCAGCGCACCGAGCCGAAGGGAGCCGTCTCTGGCGCAACCTCCACGCTTAGGTCCTCATACCGCAGCGCGACAATGGCGCCGATGCGCCGGCCGGTGGAGAAAGCGAGGTCCAGCAACTCGGGAAGCCAACTCGCTACCGTCTCCCGCTTGCCCTGCCCGCACAGCGTCATCGTGACCCGCTCGGCCACCGCGCGCGTTGCCTCGAAGCGGTCGCCCGTCGCCACCGGGCGGCGCGGGTTCGGCTCGTCGGGAATCTCAAAGCCGTCCATCACGTTGACCCGAAACAGGCGCCGCTTGAGTGTGGCCCACCGGAGACAGGCCCGCAGGAATTCGAGGTCACCCGCCACGGCCCGGACACGCACCGGCTCGCGGTCGGGCGCCGGGACAGCTTTCCCGCGTGCGTCTATCGCGCCGCTCCGGCGAAGGCGCATCACGCGCTCGAGGTCGTCTTGCGTCAACGTCGTGGGGTCGCTGTCGGCGCCAAGCGCGGCCTTCCAAAACGCCACTTCCCGCTCGGCGTCCTTGAGGGCGCCAGGGCGCAACTCCGCATCCCGCTCCCGCTGGCGCGCGAGAAAGGCGTCCAGCGTGGCGCCGGTGCGCGGCGCCGGCCCGGCATCGCCGAGGCGGAGGATGAGGCCCGCTTGCGTCTCGTCGGCTTGCGTGACAGCTCGCGCGCGGTCCCGGTGATGGAGGTTCTTGATCCTCGGCTCTTGGCCCTTCGCACAGATGGCTAGGGCGAGAATCCCGCTCTGACGCTCGAAGGCGCGGACCCGCGCGCCATAGACCCCAACGGAGTAGGACCAGCGCTTCTTACGCTTTGCCATGCCGCCCCCTGGGTCGGTGGACAGCTCGGCGGATCGCCTTCGCGGCAGCGTAACATCTAACCGCCGCGGCGCGGGATTCGTCCCCCCACCGCCCGAGCGCGGTGGCGATTTTCGCTGCGACGGTCGGTGTCACTCCCCGGCTACCTTCGGCGATACGCCAGATGAGGGCCTGGCTTACGCCGGCCTCCTTCGCGAGGGCGTTGAGCGATCCGGGGAGTTGCTTGAAGCTGTTCCGCACGGCGTCCGCGAGCCTGTCCGATGATGTCATAACAATTACGACGCCTCCCAGAGAACGTCAAGGCTACGCAGCTGGGCGCAGCGGGGCGGGCGAATGAGAGCCCGGCTTCCGCGGCAGGTCGCCTCGCCGCACCCGCGTCGGGCCTTGGCTCGGCACTGCGGCGAGCCGCCCCTGCGCGATAAGCCGGCGGAGGTGAGGCACCGAGTAACCGGATTCCCGGGCCGCCGCAGCGAGCGGGAGGTGTTCATCCTGCACCAGGGCGCCACAGTCCTCAAGCTCACCGGCGCACGACTCAAGGAGACATGCGGCCTCCGCGCAGCCGCGGCGGCGCAACACCTCCGCGTCGGCTCGCCAGCGGGCAGCGAGCAGCGCCAGCGGGCCGGCGGCTTTCACGGCGTGTTCTCCCGGAGGCCGGTCTGCGGCGTAGCCTGCGCGGCGCGCTCCCCCGGCTGCAACGAGGTTGTTCTCATGCGACTGCTGCACGCGGCCCTCGCGCCGATTCCGGGAGTTCGACTTCGAGGTTCGCAGACAGACAGAGCCACCGCCCGACTCCACGTCCCCAGAAGCGGTACTATTGTAGCCCTTCCGCCCACCAAGAGCTTACCCTCGAGACTTGTCCGCTGTTCCTCTACCCCATTGCCCGTGTTGGGCTTGCAGCTTCCACGAGGTTAGCCCTTGGCTGCGTCGAGCTTGGCCCCAGGCTGAGTCGCAGCGGACCCACCCTGTGACTCGCACTCGTGTATAAGATCCGTGCTTGAACGGGGGCACTAGCTCTATCAGTTCGCGCTCCCGCCAGCGGTGGAGGGCGATTCGAAGGCGCTTCCGTCCCCAACCCCAACGGTTCTCAAGGAAGCGCGCCGCGATTTCCGCCTCACCGTCAGCCACCCAGGCCGAGCGCACGCGTCCGTGTCCTGTCTCGATGGGCATTTCCTCGTTGCACACGATGAGCCTCGCCAGATCGAGGAGGTGGCCAAGATCATCCAGTGCGTGCGGTTCTCTGCACGCGTAGTCGGTGGAACGCATTGCCCAACGGACCTCTGGCCCCGATGACCTTCGACGATTCCTCCCTCCCTTGGCGCGACCTCGCTGCTCCTTCTCCCAGATGCGCTTCGCGATGCCGCGGACCTCTCGCTCGGGGGAGGGGGTCTCGCAGCGATCAAGGTTCCACGCAGTGAGCTTCCGCTCTACTCCCTCGCCGTCCCGTGCTGTTCGAGCGATGCGCCCGGCCTCGGACGTGAGTGCATCATTGCGCTGGCCCTTGGGGATGCGCTTGAGCAGCACCGGCGGGCGTGCTCCACCGATCGGCTGTGTTCCCCCGGCGCGCATGGAGGTTGATGCTGCGCAGGAACGCGAGCGCCAAAGGGGCAACGCGAGAGCGTTCTCCCCATCAGCGCCGCGCCAGCGTACTGCTTTCCGCTCGGGTGGATTGAAGGCGGCAACACGACGTATCCGTTGTCGCCGCGAATGTCGATATGCGTGAGGTCGCCGGCTTTGTTGCCCACCTCGAAGTCGGGGCGCAGATACCAGAGGTGCCGTCCCGCCTCTCGGCCAGTCTCCACCTCCAGCGTGGTTCCGCGAGCAAACCCAGTCGCTGGGCCTCAGGCACCGCCTCGCGACCATCGAGGTCGAACACGACGTACCCGCACCGTCCGGGGACGGTGGCGATCCCGGCGTCCGGCCAGCGCGTCCACCATTCGCGGATCTGCGCCTCATCCGTTGTCGCGTCGTCAAGGCCGTTGAGCGTGCGCGGGTGCTTCCCCGGCTTGTTGCAGTCCCCTCGGCCGCAGGAACAGACTTCGCCGGCTGCGCTGTGGATCGGAATAACGGGCCAGCCCTGTTCGGCGTAACGGAGCGCGGCCCGCGCCACCCGGGAGGCCGGAACGCCGCCAGTAGCGGCCGTCGTCACGCGTGCGAGGAGCGGGTGGTCACAGGATCGCGCCCTACTCAGACCGCGGGCGCTGGCGCGGTGCGGGTGCGCTCGTACTTCCGAACACTTGCTAGAGTCACCTGCCAGTGCCCATTGATGCGGCGGCTTTCAAGCTTCCCGCTCAATGCGAGCCGATACGCATGCCACGGCGATAGTCCAAGACGGAGCCCCAGCTCAGCAGTCCCCAGCCATTTCCTTTTCGCGCGCTTCATTAGCCCTCCCGCTACACGGTTCTGAGCGCAGGTGCGCACGCCTCTTTCAACGGCTAGTAGAGCGCGCGTCAAGGCGTCAAGACTTCTGACGCTGTGCGTGCGGGCTGCGCGGAGGACATCCCTAGTCGCGGCGCCACTTATCCCAAGGCCAGGCCACAACCTCACTGCCGGGCAGCTAACGCCCGACTAACGTCTTCGCCCTACTGTGTGCATGGTAGGGACGGCGGGCAGGGAGTTGCCCCCCGCTGGAGCGAGCTGGTAGGAACCAGACCACTTGGATCGCGGGGTACACCATGACAGAGCCCGAGAGTGAAGAGCCCGTTGCCGGGCGACGCATACAACTGCGCCTGACCATCCTAACTGTGGCCGTCTGCCTTATCAGCGTCGGCCTGGCCTATGCGCTTGTCACCTCCAATCGGATGGCTCGCTGGGAGTACCAGGTCGTGGCCCCGAACGACTTCCACCTTGAGCAGGAACTGAACCGACTCGGCTCAGAGGGCTGGGAAATCGCGGCCGCCCGTCGCGCAACATCTGGTTCAGGGTATGCGGCTACTGCGGCATACGAGCTGATCCTGAAGCGACCACAGCGCACGGGCAGTTCCCGATTGTCGTTGGGCTTCGGGGACGGCAAGGAGCAGGCGTACATCGCCAGCATGAAGGATGATCTGCGCAACCTGATCACGGCGCAGGAGGCGTACTTCGCCGATCAGGTGACTTACGCGCACTCCGTGTCGCACCTGAACTACAGCGTCTCCGCAGGGAACACCGTCACGATTGGGGCCGCGACCGGGACGGGCTGGAACGCCACGGCGAGCAACAGCGCGACCACAACGACGTGCGGTATCTATGTTGGTGCGGTGAGCGCGCCGATCCCGGACGAGCCCGAAGGGGCGCCTACGTGTCGGTAACCGTAGTGGCAGGGCCCACGGCCGGAAATCCGGCCAGAGCATCGTGCCCATGCCCCGACAAAGAACAGGCCGGCGTCACCAGCTCGTCGCAAGGTTCCGCCAGCGACCGCCCGGAAGATAGATTGGGTCGGTCGTAGAGAGGTGCCATGAAACCGACGACGCTCGTCGTGTTGCTGTTCCTCGCCGCCTGCGCGCCCGGCTTCAAGGAGGAAGCACTGCGGCCGGCGGGCCTACCCTGCGGCCTGCCAGCGCGAGCGTTCCCTGCCGTGGAACTGCCGACGGGCGCCCAGATCCGCGTCGCTGCCTGCTGGGAGGGCACCTCCCGACAACTCACGGGACGCCTGGCCCGTGCGACGCTCGACACCCTCTACCTGCGGCAGCCGCGGATCTTCTCCGGCGGGCGCGTGCTCGCCGTGGCGTGGGGCGCGATCGTCGGGGTTGAGGTCGGCTCGGACAACCGGGAACTGAGTTTCATCGGGGGCGTAGCTGTGGGGCTCGCCGCGGGCCTAATCAACGGCGGCGGCGGCACCCTCATCGGCGGCGTCGCCCTCGGCACGGGGCTGATCAGTGCCATCGTTCTCCCGGCGTGGACGTGGACGCCAGTCATTGCCGCCCAGCCGATCCGCCGCCCGTAGCAGGGTGCTGAAGAAACGGTGGTGAGGAGCCTCGTGGTCGTCTCCGGGAGGGTGGCGCCATGCAGCGGCCGGGCGTCGCCCTAGGAGCGCTGTGCGCTCGCAATGAGAATCTGTCCCGCGGCATCACATCAGTACATGGAAGTGGAAGTGCGCGCCGACGCTCAGAATGAGTGGAGCATAGGTCGTCCCGTAGACCGTCTTCTGCCCCCAGTCCACGGCCGCGTGCACACCGAGCCCGAGGAGCAGGTCGAGGTTGACTCCGCCCGACACATGGAAGCTCGCGCTGTTCGACAGACCGCTGCCGCCGCCAAAACTGGTGAAATCCATGCGCGGAGCGATCCACGGCTTCAACGGGAAGGCCGGCGGGTCGAACGAGATTCCGACCCCGACCGGAATCGTCGTCTGGGTGATCAAGAAGTCGGGCATCCTGATTACGCCGTAGCCGCCCTGGACTGCGATGGCCACAGGCCGCAGGCCGCCGCCGAAGACCCGGTACGCAATCGAGCCGCCGTACGTCGCCTGCCGCGTAGACGCAGCCGCGTTCTCCTCGCCGATCATGCCACTGATCGTCACCGGGCCGATGCCGAGGCTGAGCGCGACGCCGTAGGCCGTACCGCTGCCCGCGTCGGTGAACGGGAACCGCGCGTCGGTGTTCGGGAACCCCACATTCGCCGCGACCCCGAGGCCCGTGCCCCCGCGCGGGTTGAAGTAGACGGGAATGCCCGCCAATTGGGCCTGCGCGGCCGTCGCCAGTGCCGCCAGCGGGAGCGCCGCGGCGGCGGTGATCCTTGCGATGCGCGTCATGCGTATCCTCCCGAAAGAGTGTGGAGCCGCAGCTTGCCCGCGTGGACCTGGACGCCGGTGATCCCGGCCCGACCGTTCCTGTCGGCCCCGTAAGTGCCCGTCTCAGTGAGTGCATGCGGCCAGGTGACGCTCTCTGTCAATATTGACGGGGAGCAGATTAGGGCCACCGCAGCAGCGCGGGAGTCTTCCGCTACAACGTGGCCGCGCCGAATCGAGCAGACGGCCAACGAGTCGGCCTGTCCTCGTCACCCCAGCCCGCCTGTCAACGCTTTGACCCCTGCGGCCCATTCGCGGAGCGCCGCCTGTTCGCTCTGCCGTGCCAAGACGATGCAGCGCGAGACAAGCCCCGTGATCGCCCCCGCGATCGCCAAGACCTGCTCCACGGTCATGGTCGCCCGGTTGCGGTCCAGGAGCTTGGCTTCGGTCTCCGCCAGCCGCGTCCGAAGGTCGGCGATGGCCCGCAGCTCGCGGAAGCTGTCCTCCCGCGCGCTCCCCGTCGCCAAGGCTCGGAGTTCGGCGGCGCCCGTTCGCAAGGCATCGGCCACTCCCTCCTCGCCCGGGGTCTCGGCCGCATGGGCGACCTTGAGGGCGGCGGCGCTCATCTGGTGCCACGCTTGGGCGCTCTCCCCCGAGCCGCTGGCGAGCCGCTCGACCACCTCGACCTCCCGCGCCCGGAGGAGCCGCATCTCCTCCTTCAGGGTCAGGAAATCCTCATCGCGCTGGAGATCGGCGTAGCCGCGGGCCAGGGCCGTGCCGGCCGCGAACGGGTTGAGCCGGTGGCCCGTGCCTTCACCTGTCCCGAAGCGCGGGTGAGCGATACCCGTCAGACTCATGCCGCCATGCAGCCGACACCGCGTGCGGCCGTGCAGCGGCGCCTGCGTGCAGTAGCGCCAGGGCGTCTCCGACCCTAGGCCATGCCGTTTCGCGAGCCGGGCTCCGCACCTCCCTGGCACGGGGCGGGATGAGCCCTTGGCGCGGTACGCCGTGCGCGCCTCGTCCACGTCACCGGGGAGGCGGCGCATCAAAGGGTCCGCCGGACGCCATAGGGTAACGCCGGACGGGGTTCGTTGCCGGTCACCCCGGAGCGCCCCGCGCGTCGCCAGCGGATTGCTGGGCGCTCCGGGTGGCCGTGCTGTGAACCCTCCTCGGCTCCGTACGCGCGCGTAGGACGCGCGATCCCGTCGCGGTCATATGGGACCACCCTGGCTCAGTAGCGGGCGGGTTGCGTGCTCGACATCGGCGGGCTTTCTCACGCCCCGCCGCGCGTGAGTTGGGGTTCGGATTGGTGTACGAAGATCGTACGAACATCGGCGCGCGGGTTGCTCGGCGCACGGTTCCGCATGTGCGCCGCGCCACGTCCTAAGGCAGGATTACTGCGCACCTTGCGCGCCCCGTTGCGCAGCGTGCGCGGGCTCCGTAGGCTTCGGGACCAGGAGGTCGGAGGTTCAAATCCTCTCGCCCCGACTCGCAACACCTTCACCCGACGCAAACGGGGCCCGCCACCTGCGGGCCCCACTCGTTCCCGGCTGCGTGCGCAGTCGCGCCGCCCGAGCCGCCTCATTCCGAGGGCGGGTGCGCTCCGGGCTTGCACTGCTCGCCCGCCGGCTCCAGCGCGAGCGGGTCGGTTCGCGGATTGCCCCGGAGTTCCATGCTCCACGCCGGCCGGTTCGCCGCGATGAAGCTGGGCGTGAGAAACGCTTCGTCAAGGGACTTGACCTTCAGCCACTGCGGCGTGGTGATCGGCTCGAGCTGGAAGCATGCCGTTTCTCCAGCGAACACGGTGCCGAGCAGGTACCCGATCGTATCGCCCAGCACTGAAACGCCGTGAATCAGGTGCAGATCCACGGACGCCGCGCCCGCATTGTAGACCTCGAGGGTCGGCCCGGGGGCCGCGCCCCGCCGCATGGCCGACGCGCAGGCCGCAACAGCTACCGTCGCTGTGCATACGAGAGCGAGCCGTTTCGTGGTGCCCCTCCGCTGGATGCCATCTTCAATGTACACCCGCGGCCAGGGACTTCGTGCAGGTTGCAGGGGCCGCGCGTGGGCGGCTAGCTTTGTGGGTCGCGCGCGCCGGTAGCTCAGCTGGATAGAGCGCCAGCCTCCGGAGCTGGAGGTCGCAGGTTCGACTCCTGTCCGGCGCACTCCCGTCATGTCACCAGCATCAGCCACCAGGGGCCGCCGACTCGGCGGCCCCTGGCGCCCCGGCTTCCTACCAGATCGACACCCGCTGGTCGCCGGAGCGCACCATCGCGTCGCCGGCCTTGCAGGCGAACGCCGCGGCGAAGGCCGGCATGTCCGAAGGCGCACCGTCGGCACGGAACCGCGCCGGGGAGTGCGGATCGGTGTTGAGGAGAACGAGCTGCGCCCTCTCGCGGATCTCGCCGCGCCAGACGCGCGCCCAGTTCATGAAGAAGCGCTGGTCCTCCGTGTAGCCGTCGATCCTCTCGGAGGCTTCCTTCCTGTTGTTCCTGAGCGCGGTCTGCAGCGCATCGTACGCTGCGTTCAGGCCGCCGAGGTCGCCGATGTTCTCGCCGAGGGTGAGCCGGCCGTTCACGTGGCTCTCCGGATGATCGGGCAGCGGCACGTAGGCGTCGAATTGCTCGACGAGCTTCGCCGTGCGCGCGTCGAACTGCTGGCGGTCCGCCGGCGTCCACCAGTTCACGTTGTTGCCGTCCCCGTCGAACTGGCTCCCCTGGTCGTCGAAGCCGTGGCTGGATTCGTGTCCGATCACGGCTCCGATCCCGCCGTAGTTGATCGCGTCATCCCCGTTCGCGTAGAAGAACGGCGGCTGCAGGATGGCGGCCGGGAAGTTGATCGTGTTGGTGCTGGGGTCGTAGTAGGCGTTCACCGTCTGTGGCGTCATGCCCCAGTCCAGCCGATCCGTGGCTTTGCCGATCCTGCCGACCTGGTACTGGTGGTTGAACTTCTCGGCCGCCACGACGTTGGCGTAGTACTGGTCCGGCGCGATCTTCAGGCCCGACCAGTCGCGCCAGTGGTCCGGGTAGCCGATCTTGGGCAGGAACTTCGCCCACTTCTCGAGCGCCTGCCGCTTCGTGGCCTCGCTCATCCAGCTCAGGTGCTCGATGCGCGCCCTGAGCGCGTTGCGCACGTTGGTCACCAGCACTTCGGCCCGCCGCTTAGCCGCGGGCGGGAAGTAGCTCGCCACGTAGAGCTGGCCCAGGGCCTGTCCCATGGCGCCGTTGACCGTGCCCAGCACCCGCTTCCAGCGCGGGCGGTCCTGCGGCTGGCCCTCCAAGGTCCTGCCGTTGAACGCAAAGCTCTCAGCCTCGAAGGCGGAGGACAGGTAGGGGGCCGCTTCCGCGATCGTGTGGAAGGCCAGGTACGCCCTCCATGCCTCGATCGGCGCGTGAACGAGGAGACTGTCCATCCCGGCGAAGAACGCCGGCTGCGACAGCGAGAATCCCCTGCCGGGCTCGAGCGCCTGCGCCCGGAAGAACGCCGCCCAGTCGAAGTGCGGCGTGACGCTGTCCGCCTCCCCAACGGACACGAAGTGGTACTGGTTCTTCGGGTCGCGAAGCGCGACGCGGGACAGCGAGTGGAACGCCAGGCTGGTCTCGAGCGCCATGGCCTGGCCAGCCTCCTGGGCGGCCTGATCGGCCGGCACGCCCGTCAGCGTGAACAGCCCGGCGATGTGCTTCACGTAAGCGTCCCGGATGGCTGCGTACTCGGGCTTCGTGTAGTAGTCCGGCGTCGGCAGGCCGAGTCCGCCCTGGTTTGCGTACCCGATCTGCGTCTTCGCGTCCCGGAAATCGGCGCGGGCGCCGAAGCGGAAGACTTGCCCTTGCCCGTCGGCGAAGGACGCGTCGAGCCAGGCCACGATGTCGGCCGCCGTCTGCAGGGCCTCGATGGCGGCCAGCTCCGGCCTGATCGGATCGTAGCCGGCCCGCTCGACGGCGTCGCTGTCCATGCCCGAGCGATACAGCCAGCCGATCTTCTGGCGGATCGAGCCGGCCTGGGCCGCATCGGCGTCCCGGTCTGCCTGCTCGACGAGCTCGTGCTGCTCGTCGAGGCTCTTCTCGCTCAGCTCGTCGAACGCACCCCAGCGGGTGCGGTCCGCAGGGATCGGGTTCGCGGCGACCCATCGCGTGTTGACGAAGGCGCTGAGGTCGGTGCACGGGGAGACCGAAGTGTCGAGCTGCGACACGTCGAACACGGGCCCGGTGTCGGAGACCGCGGGAGCGTGGGCCTGCGCGGGGGGCATCTTCTTCGCGTTGCCGCTGAACGCTGCCGTCACGAGCAGCGCCGCGGCGGCGATGGATCCCAGGGACTTCTTCGTCATGGCTTGCCTCCAGATGACGTACCCGCGCTCCTGCGCTCGGGACCCGACGGGCGGACACCGAGCTCGTCGCGCACCATTTGTGCACAATACTTATCAAGCCCTGCCGATTTTGCCAGCTACTCAGCCGGGCAAGCCATCGCTACCCTACGTTCAAGACGACGACAAGGGCGGGAGACACAATGCACAAGCGCACACTGGGAAAGAGCGGCCTGGAAGTCTCGGCTCTGGGCCTCGGCTGCATGGGCATGAGCCATGGCTACGGCCCGGCTGCAGACAAGAAGGAGATGATCGCACTGATCCGGTCGGCGGTCGCACGTGGCATCACGTTCTTCGACACCGCCGAAGCGTACGGCCCGTTCGCGAACGAAGAGCTCGTGGGTGAAGCCCTTGCTCCCGTCCGCCGTCAGGTGGTGATCGCCACCAAGTTCGGCTTCAGGTTCGGACCCAAGGGAGAGCAGTCGGGCGTGGACAGCCGGCCCGAGCACGTCAAGCAGGTCGCCGAGGCTTCGCTGAAGCGGCTCAAGACCGACGTCATCGATCTGTTCTACCAGCACCGCGTCGACCCCGACGTGCCGATCGAGGACGTGGCGGGAGCGGTGAAAGATCTGATTCGGGAAGGCAAGGTCAGGCACTTCGGCATGTCGGAAGCGGGCGTGCGGACCATCCGCCGCGCACACGCCGTCCAGCCGGTCACCGCGCTCCAGAGCGAATACTCGCTGTGGTGGAGAAGGCCCGAGGAGGACGTGATCCCGGCGCTCGAGGAACTCGGCATCGGCTTCGTGCCGTTCAGTCCCCTGGGCAGAGGCTTCCTCACGGGAACGATCGACGAGAAGACGACGTTCGACAGCCACGACTTCCGCAACATCGTTCCCCGCTTCACGCCCGAGGCCCGGAAGGCGAATCAGATCCTGGTCGAGCTGCTCAAGAGGCTCGCCGAGCGGAAGAAGACGACGCCCGCGCAGCTGGCGCTCGCCTGGCTGCTCGCTCAGAAGCCGTGGATCGTGCCAATCCCGGGCACCACGAAGGCGGCGCGCCTCGAGGAGAACATCGGGGCCGTTGCCGTCGCACTCACATCCGAGGATCTGCGCGAGATCGACCGCGCCGCTGCGGAGATCACGATCCAGGGCGAGCGGTACCCCGAGCACCTGGAGAAGCGGACCGGCCTCTGAACGGCTCACGCGGTGAAGGGTGCAGAAGACCAGACCCGCATGGGGACGAGCTTGCGCGCAGTGGTGCGGTTATCTATGAGCCATATGGTCGGGATGTCCACGACCGATCCAACGGTGTCCCGGGCCGCGGTTCGGAACGCAGGGAGTCAGGCATGCTGGCAGTGCAGGTACAGGAACTCACCAAGGACTTCGACGGCTTGCGGGCCGTGGATACGGTGTCGTTCGGCATCGAGAGCGGGCGCATCTTCGGCCTGCTGGGACCCAACGGAGCCGGCAAGAGCACCACGCTGGCCATGCTCTCCACGGTGCTCCGGCCCACCGCCGGCGCGGCGTGGGTGAACGGTTTCGACATCCGCACCCAGCCCCATGACGTGCGCCGCTCAATCGGCATCGTGTTCCAGGACCAGAGCCTCGACGAGGAGCTGACCGCGTACGAGAACATGGACATGCACGGGCGCCTCTACCACGTGCCCCGTCACCTGCGGCGCCCCAAGATCGGCGAGCTGATGGAGTTGGTCGGGCTGGCGGATCGGGCCACGGACCTCGTGAAGACGTTCTCCGGGGGCATGCGCCGGCGCCTGGAGATCGCCCGCGGACTCCTGCACGAGCCCAAGGTGCTGTTCCTCGACGAGCCGACGCTGGGCCTCGATCCGCAGACGCGCAACCACCTGTGGACGTACATCGCGGCCCTGAACCGCGACAAGCAGATCACCATCATCGTCACCACGCACTACATGGAGGAAGCGGACCGGCTCTGCCACGAGGTGGCCATCATCGACCACGGACGGATCGTCGCCTCGGATACGCCGACCGCGCTCAAGCGGCAGATCGGAGGCGACGTGGTGGCGATCGAAACGACCGACAACGAGCGCGTCCTGCCCCGCCTGCGCGCCCTGCCGGCCGTGAAGGTCGTTGAGGTCCGCGACGGCGTCGTGTCCGTCACGTTGGACCAGGCTGAGCGGCATATCGGGGCGCTGGTGACCCTCGCCAGCGAAAGCGGGGTCGAAGTGACGTCCCTGACGGTGCACAAGCCCACGCTCGAGGACGTGTTCCTGCACTTCACCGGGCGCAGGATCCGCGAAGAGGAGGCCACCGGCAAGGTCCGGATGCGAATGGCTCTCCGGCTCTGGAGGCGCTAGCGATGGGTGTGGTCTATACGATCTGGCTGCGGAACATGAAGCGCTACCTGCGCTCCAAGAGCCGCATCATCGGCAGCCTGGGGATGCCGCTCTTCTTCCTGCTGATCCTCGGCTTCGGGCTCAACTCAGTGGTCACGGGGCCGCACATGGGGCGCGGCTACGTGGTGTTCATCGTGCCCGGCATCATCTCGATGACCGTGCTGTTCACCTCCATGTTCGCCGGCATCCAGATCATCTGGGACAAACAGTTCGGCTTCCTGAAGGAAACCCTGGTGGCGCCGGTCTCGCGGCTGGAGATCATGCTCGGCCAGACGCTGGGCGGGGCCACCAGCGCGCTCATTCAGGGCTTCATCATCCTGGTGCTGTCCCTGTTCATGGGCGTGCGGCCGGCGAGCGCCGCCGGCGTGGCGCTGGCGGCGGGATACATGGTCCTGATCGGCGTCGGGTTCACCGCGCTGGGCATCGCCATCGCGTCGCGCCTGAACGACATGCACGGCTTCCAGCTCATCATGAACTTCGTGATCTTCCCGATCTTCGGCCTGTCCGGCGCGCTGTTCCCCATCGGGTCCCTGCCCGGATGGCTGCGCTCCCTGACCCTACTCGATCCGCTGACCTACGGCGTCGAGGGGATCCGGTACGGCCTGTCCGGAGCGGCGCAAGTGAGCCCCCTGGCAAGCGCCTCGGCGCTGGGCGCGTTCACCGCGGCCATGGTGGCGCTTGGCGCCTGGCTGTTCCAGCACGTGCAGATCTGAGGCCCCCTTCAGTCCACCCGCCCCGGCCGGGGCCTGACGACGGCGCCGAGCGGCAGGCTGTCCGAGGCGTCCCCGACGCCGATCCGATAGTCGCCCGCGCTCACCACCCAGCCTCGCGTCGCGTCGTCCCAGTGCGCGAAGGCCCTCGCGTCGAGCGAGAACGTCAGATGCCTCGTCTCGCCCGGGGCGAGCTGGACCTTCCGGAAGCCCTTGAGCTGCTCCGGCGGCTCGCCGGTCGAGGCCGGAAAGCCGACGTAGACCTGCACCACGTCCGCGCCCGCACGCCGACCGGTGTTCGTGACGTCCACGCCGATCGTGACCGATCGCCCGCGTTGCGATACCCGCAAGGCAGCAAACCCGAACGTCGTGTATGAGAGACCGAAGCCGAACGGGAACAGCGGGGCGATGGCCCTGGCCTGGTACCAGCGATAGCCGACCTCGAGTCCTTCGGAGTACTCCACCCGACCGTCGACGCCCGGCCAGCGGAGCGCGCTCGCGGCCGGCACGTCGCTGAGGCTCCTGGGGAACGTCACCGGCAGCTTGCCCGACGGGTTGACGTCGCCGAACAGCACCGCGGCGATCGCGTTCCCGTCCTCCTGGCCGGGATACCACGCCTCCAGCACGGCCGCGACGGAGTCGAGCCAGGGCATCGTGACCGCCGACCCGGTGTTCAGCACGACGATCGTCCTGGGGTTGGCCGCCGCCACCGCAGCGATCAGCGCGTTCTGCTCACCCGGAAGTGCGATGTCGCTCAGGTCGGCGCCCTCGGACTCGAAGTCGCCGGCGAACACCACCGCCACGTCCGAGGACCGGGCAAGCGCCACGGCCTCGTCGATCAGCGACGCCTGGCCGGGCAACCGCCAACCCAGGCCGAGAGTATCGCCGCCGCCGCTCTGGTAGTAGTCCACCTCGATCTCGACAGTCTGGCCGGCCGTGAGCATCACCTTCGCCGTCTCGGTGGTCGCGCCCTGCTCCCGCCAGTTGTCTATGACCTGCGCTCCGCTCAAGAAGAGCCGGCTGCCGTCGTCGCTGGTGAGCGAGAAGGTGTACTCGCCGGTTGCCGGCGGCGTGAGCGTGCCGGTCCATTTGGCCGACCAGTTGTCTGCGTTCACCCCCGCTGCCGGCGGCTGGTCGCGCCAGTTGGCGCCGACGGCCGAATCCACCCGCGTGAGCACCGGGGCGCCGGACAGCGTCATGTTGTTGTAGAACCGGGCGGTGAGTCCCCGGCCGCCGCCCGCGGACGCGTTCAGGTACTGCGGCGGCACCGGCGGAAGGGCGCCGCTCGGCGGCAGAGCGCCTTGCGCATAGCGCACCGTTACGCCGCCGCCGGTGCGCTTCGCTATGCCAGAGAATGGCGTGACGACGTACGGCGCCTCCACCGCGGCACTGCCCCCACCGCCGGTCAGCGCGTCCCGGCCGCCGCCGGACCCGATCACTGCGATCGAGCGCACCGCGCCGGTGTTCAGGGGCAGCACGTCGCCCGCGTTCTTGAGCAGCACGGTGCCCTGCTCGGCGGCGCCACGCGCGAATGCGGCGTGCGCATCGCTGGTCACGGTCGTGGACAGGCCGCCGGTCTGTTCACGGTCGAAGAGATGAAAGCGGAACTCCTCCGTGAGGATCCGGCGCACCATGTCGTTCAGCCGCGCCATCGGCACGCGGCCGGCCAGCACGGAGTCCTTGAGCGCGGCGCCGAAGCGGGAGCTGTCGGGCATCTGCATGTCGAGGCCGCCGATGGCGGACGCCACAGTGGAGTGCGTCGCGCCCCAGTCCGAGGTGACGAATCCGCTGAACCGCCACCGCCCCTTCAGCACCGTGTCCTGCGTGTACCCGTTCCCGCAGGCCCACGCTCCGTTGATCGTGCTGTACGCGCACATCACCGACGAGGCGCCGCCCTCCCCGACCGCGGCCTCGAACTGCGGCATGTAGATCTCGTGCAGGGTCCGCGCGGCGACAACCACGTCGTCGGCGGGCGTATTGCGGAACGTCTCCTGATTGTAGGCGACCCAGTGCTTCACCTGCGCGAGGACGCCCTCGCCCTGCACCCCGCGTATCTCCGCGGCGGCTATCTGTCCGGTCAGGAAGGGATCCTCGCCGTACGTCTCGAATGCCCGGCCGAACCGCGGATCCCGGACGATGTTCACCGTCGGGCCCAAGTTGATGTTCGCGCCCTTGCCCCATTCCTCGTTGCCGACGACCGCGCCGTAGGCCCGCGCGATCGAGGTGTCCCAGCTCGCCGCCACCGCGACCGGGGCGGGCAGCTGCGTCACGCCGGTCACGCCGTCCGCCACCCCACCCGGACCGTCCTCCAGCTTCAACGCCGGGATGCACAGCCGCGGAATGGCCGGCACGTAGCCGACATACCCCGAGCCGGGGGCGCCGTGGACCATTCGGATCTTCTCGTCCAGCGTCATCTTCGACAGGACCTGCGCCACCCGCGCCGGGATCGAGCCGGTCGAATGCACCCAGGGGCACGGGTCGGCCTTCGAAGCGGCCCGCGGCGGCGCGCCGTGAGTGAATGCCGTGCCGGCGGCGATCGCCAGCGTGAGCACCCAGATGGGGGTGACGCGGAAGTTCAGCATCGTGCGGCTCCTCCCCGTAGCTTACACCATACCGAGTGACATCCCGAAGCCATCGAACCGCTGCCTCGCTCCACGGGAGATGTCCGTGAAAACGGGATTCCGCAAACTTGCCCTCGTGCTCACGCTGCTCGCCTTCGGCCCGCGCCCGGCGCAGGCCCAACTCGTCTCCGGTCTCCTCTGGCGCAACGTCGGCCCGTTCCGGGCCGGTCGCGTGTCCGCCGTCTCGGGGGCGATCGGCGAGAGCGGCGTGTTCTACGCGGGCTTCCCGGCCGGCGGCGTCTGGAAGACCACCAACGCGGGCACCACCTGGGACCCGATCTTCGACTCCGTGACGAGCGTCTCGTCCATCGGCGCGGTCGAGGTGGCGCCATCCGACACGAGCGTGATCTACGTGGGCACCGGGGACATGCCGACGGGGGGCAACGTCGACGAGGGCGACGGCCTCTACAAGTCGGTGGACGCCGGACACACCTGGCGGCACCTGGGCCTCGATGCGACGAAACAGATCCCCTCGATCCTCGTGGACCCGCGCGACCCCAACCTCGTGGTGGTCGCGGCGCAGGGGAGCCTCCACGCCAAGAGCGGCGCGCGCGGCGTGTTCCGGAGCACCGACGGCGGCCGGACCTGGACGAAGACCCTGTACCTCGACGACGAGACGGGGATCCAGAAGCTCGCGTGGGCCTTCGACCGGCCCGGCGTGGTCTTCGCCACGACCGACCGGCATTTCTTCGCGCCGAACGAGGGGCGGTTCGGCTTCGGCGGCGCGGGCGGCACCGGCCCCACCGGCACGGCCCTGTACAAGTCCACCGACGAAGGACTCACCTGGCACGAGGTGACCGGCGGCGGGCTGCCCCGGCTCTTCGGCCGCACGTCGGTGGCGGTCGCGATGCACACCGACGCCCAGCGGGTCTTCCTGGTCGGCAACTTCGGTCTCTATCGGTCCGACGACGGCGGGACGACGTGGCGGCAGATGGATCCCGACGACCGCCGCGTGGGGAACGGCCAGGGCGGCTACAACTGCGGCGTATACGTGAGCCCGTCGAACCCGGACGTCGTGTACACCGTCAACACCTCGAGCTACGTCTCGACCGACGGCGGGAATACCTTCACCGGATTCAAGGGCGCGCCGGGCGGCGACGACCCGCAGCAGCTCTGGCTCGACCCCACCGACGGCCAGCGGATGCTGATGGGACTGGATCAGGGCGCGACGGTGACGCTGGACGGCGGCCGCACTTGGAGCCTCTGGTACAACCAGTCCACGGAGCAGGTCTACCACATCTCGGTGGACCGTTCGTTCCCCTACTGGATCTATGCCAGCCAGCAGGACGCCGGCGCCGTCCGCACCCGCAGTCGCGGCAACTACGGCGAGGTCGGGCTGCTGGACTGGAGTCCCGTCGGGACGTGGGAATGGGGCACCGTCGTGGCCGACCCGCGCGATCCCGACATCGTCTACGGATCGGGTTCGGGGATCCTCAAGATCACGTGGCCGTCAGAGCAGATCATCAACGTGAGCCCCGGGGTCGACCCCAAGGCCAACCTGCGCACCTCCCGTTCGCAGCCGATGCTGTGGGCGCCGTGGAATCCCCGCGAGCTGCTCTTCGGCGCCCAGTACGTGCTGGCCACCACGGACGGCGGCGCGCACTGGCGGAAGCTCAGCCCCGACCTCGGGTACCCCAAGGGCGTGGCGCCGCCGCCTCCGGAGAGCCTGGCGGCGACCCGGCCCGGCGGGCCCCCGGCGCCGCGCGGCGGCTCGATCGAGGCCCTCGCCGCCTCCACCGTGCGTCCGGGGCTCATCTGGGTCGGGACCACGAACGGCCTCGTGAAGGTCACGAAGGACGCAGGCAAGACCTGGCAGGACGTGTCCATCCCCGATCTGCCGGACTCGAGCCAGTCGGACATCGCCGCGATCGACGCTTCGCACCACGATGCGGCCGAGGCGTACGTCGCGGTGGATGGGCACGCCACCGGCGACTACGCGCCCCTCTTCTACCGGACGCGCGACGCAGGCCGGACCTGGACCAGGATCGTCGCGGGACTCCCCCAGGATCAGCCGAGCGGCAGCTTCGCGCAGGTGATCCGTGCGGACACCCGGAAGGCCGGGCTCCTGTTCGCGGGCACCGCGAGCGGGATGTTCGTGTCGTTCGACGACGGCGACCACTGGCAGTCGCTGCAGCTCAACCTGCCCAACACCTCGTACCGCGACGCCGTGATCGCGGGCAACGATCTGGTGGTCGGTACCTACGGGCGCGGGATCTGGGTCCTGGACGACATCTCTCCGCTCCGGCAGACGGCGCCGGAAGTCGCCGGCGAGGCCGTGCGTCTCTTCAAGCCCGGCGACGCGGTGCGCGTGCGCCGCAACGTCAACCAGGACACGCCGTTCCCGCCGGAGGTCCCGCACGCCCTGAACCCGCCCGAGGGCGCGCTGATCTACTACTACCTCGGGACGAAGCCGGCCGGCGAGGTGACGCTCGACGTGCTGGACGCCTCCGGCGCCGTGGTGCGCCACCTCTCGAGCGTGCCGGTGCCGCCGGTCGCCGAGGCCGCACGGCCGCCGGAGCCGAACTTCTGGCTGGCCGGGCCGCAGCCGCTGCCGACCGCGCTCGGCGTCAACCGCGCGAATTGGGATCTGCGCTACGACGCGCCGCCAGCGTTCTCGCACAGCTTCGAGATCAACGCGAACCCGGGCCTGACGCCGCCGACGCCCGAAGGCCCGCTCGCCCTCCCCGGGACCTACACGGTGAGGCTCACCGTGGACGGGAAGACGGATGCGAGCGCCGTGACCGTCCAGAACGATCCGCGCTCGCCGGCGTCAAGAATCGCACTCGCCGCGCAGGCCCGCCTCCAGATGAATCTCTACCGCGGCATGCGCGAGGCGTGGGATGCCTACCAGCAGGCCGCAGCCCTACGCAGCGCGCTCGCCGCAGACACCGCGGCGAGCGTGAACGCGGACGTGGCCCAGGCGGCCAAGGCGTTGCTCGCCCGGCTCGACAGTGTCGCAGGGAATCCGGCGCCCGGGCGCGGAGCGTTCTTCCGTCGCGGCGGCGCGGCCCGCTCGCCGAACCTCATGCAGCTCAACGGCAGCTTCGGCGGCCAGCTGACCGCTCAGGACCTGGCCGACATGGCCCCGACGGAGGCGATGCTCGCCGCCTACGAGGCCGGCTGCCGGGATCTGGCAAAAGCGGTCACATCTTGGGATGCAATACGGGAGAAAAGTCTCGCTGAATTGAACGTCTCGCTCGGAGCGCACGGCCTCCAGACGCTCGGCGTCCCAGGCCGTGCTCTGTCCGTTCCCGCGTGCACGAAGCCGTAGGGAAGGTCATATGCCACAAGCACTTGGGGCCCATCGAAGGCGGCCCAAATTTGTTAAGTCCGGCCCGATCACCAAGATCGCTATCGAATTCACATATGTACCGGAGTCAGACGGTGTTGACAGCACCTCCAATGAGCGTTAGTCGTGGTGGCGACCTTTCCTGTCCCTAATACAGGAGGTGATTGGCACACGTATTGCCCGGCTTTCCACACGATCGCACGGTGCACGAGCAGGCCACCCGGGTTCAAGCCCGGCGTACTCCCCGCGCATCCACTGCTATCCGCGCACAGTCTGCTGCGAGCAGACGAGCCGCGCGCGGCCTTTGCTCCGGTATGGCGATCGGCCGGGGCGTTTCAGAGCCCAACAGCTTGAGGAGAAGCGTATGAGACGAGCAGGGTTCATGACAGGTGCGCTCCTGGCAGTGTTGTGCGCGGTACCGCTCCGCGCCCAACAGACCTCCGCGACGGTCCGCGGGCAGGTCGTGGACGACGCGACCAAGCAGGCGATCGCGGGAGCCCAGGTGAGCGTAGCAGGGCGCGCGGCGCTGTCCGGCAGCGACGGCCGCTACGTCATCACCGGCGTCCGCGCGGGCAGCGACACGGTGCGGGCCCGGCGGATCGGGTACGCCCCGTCGTCGCAGGCCGTCACGATTCTCGGCAACGCTACGGTCGTCGCCGACTTCGCCCTGACCGCCCAAGCGGTCGGCCTGGCGGAGATGGTGGTGACGGGCTATGGCACGCAGAGCGCGGGCGACATCACCGGTGCGGTGAGTCAGCTCAGCGTTGGAGATTTCAATCCCGGCGCGATCGCCACCCCGCAGCTGCTCATCCAGGACAAGGTCGCGGGCGTGCAGGTGCTGGACAACAACCAGCCGGGCGGCGGGCTTTCGATCCGCATCCGCGGCGCCACGTCGGTCAACGCGAGCAGCGAACCGCTCTACGTGATCGACGGGATGCCGGTGGGCACGGGCGCAGGCGGCGGGCTTTCCGCCGGCCGCGACCCGCTCAACTTCCTGAACCCGAACGACATTCAGAGCATCACGGTGCTGAAGGATGCGTCCTCCGCGGCGATCTACGGAGCGAACGCGGCCAACGGCGTGGTGCTCATCACGACGAAGTCGGGCTCGGGCGGGCGCCATGGGACGCAGGTCGAGTACAGCACGACCGTCTCCTCGTCGTCCGTGACGCGCACCCCCCAGCTGATGAACGCCGCGCAGTTCACGGCGGCCGTGGCGGCCTACGCGCCGAGCAAGTCCGCCTCGCTGGGGACCGCGAACACCAACTGGTTCAACCTGATTGACCGTACCGGCGTCGGCACGGAGCAGAACCTGTCCGTGACCAGCACGGGCGACAACACCTTCTATCGTCTGTCGCTCGGGTACCTCGACCAGCAGGGCATCATCAAGAATTCCTCGACCCAGCGCCTCTCGCTGGGCTTCAATTACGACCAGCGTCTGTTCGGCGACCGGATGGGCATCAAGGCGAACGTGAAGGGCTCGCGGTCGTTCGACCAGTTCCAGGCCGGCGACGTCCTGGGCAACGCGGTCGGCATGGCGCCGACCCAGCCGGTCTACGATCCGACCAACCCGACCGGGTACTGGGACTGGCCGACCACAGGCGCGTCGGCGAGCAACCCGGTGGCCAGCCTGAACCGGTCGACCTCGCAGGGGACGACCTGGCGCAGCGTCGGCAACGTTCAGGTGGACTACCGCCTGATCGGGGACCTCAAGGCCAACGTGAACCTCGGCTACGACCTCACCCAGGCCGACAACCAGAACTTCCAGCCGAACAACCTGGCCGGGCAGATCCGGCAGGGCCAGGGGTTCCTGAGCTTCGCGAACAACAACCAGACGAACGAGGTGGCGGAAGCGTACCTGAACTACGCGGCGCCGCTCAACTTCGTCCCCGGCAACATCGACCTGACCGGCGGCTATTCGTACTCGCAGTCGCACAGCGAATACCCGTATTTCCAGGAGACCGGGCTGTCGAGCAACCTGCTCGGCATCAGCGGCGTTCCGACGGCCGCCAACGTGCAGAACAGCACGAACATCGTCGACTACAAGCTGATCTCCTTCTTCGGCCGGTTCAATTACAACCTGAACGACCGGTACCTCATTGCGGCCAGCGTCCGCCGCGACGGATCGTCGCGGTTCGGGCCCGGCAACCAGTGGGGGACGTTCCCGTCGGTTTCGCTCGCGTGGCGCATCTCGCAGGAGCCGCTCTTCAGAGACATCAAGGCGCTCTCGGACCTGAAGATCCGGGCCTCGTGGGCCAAGACCGGCAACCAGGCGTTCGGGGACTACCTGCAGTACCCGACCTATACCTACAGCAACAGCCAGGCGCAGTACTACTTCAACGGCCAGTTCCTCACCACCATTCGGCCGAGTGCGGTGGACCCGAACATCCATTGGGAGACCACCACCTCGTACAACGCCGGACTCGACTTTGCGTTCTTGCGTAACCGGATCAGCGGTGCCTTCGACTGGTACACCAAGAAGACGACCGACCTGATCTTCA
This sequence comes from uncultured Gemmatimonadales bacterium, assembly GCA_963835535.1. Taxonomy (GTDB): domain Bacteria; phylum Gemmatimonadota; class Gemmatimonadetes; order Gemmatimonadales; family JACORV01; genus Fen-1245. The sequence continues at coordinate 575,916 of CAWIFL010000004.1, read as the reverse complement.
CCGTGCCCACCGCCGCCGGCACAAACTTCTCGAACGTCTGGACGACCAACATCGGCTCGATGAGGAACCAGGGGGTGGAGCTGAGTCTGTCCGCCAAGATCCTGGAAGCTCAGCGCAGCGGCCTGGGCTGGACGGCCGACTTCACGGTCGCTCACAACGCGAACAAGCTGTTCAGCATCAACGGCACCGGCTCAACCGCCATCACGCAGATCTCGGTCGGCGGCATCGGCGGCGGCACCGGCAACACCATTCAGGTGCTGGAGCCGGGCTACGCGATCAACTCGTTCCTGGTCTGCCAGCAGGCCTATTCGGGCGGGAAGCCGGTCCAGAACACCTACGTGCTGCCCAATGGCACGACCACGACGGGCTGCACCAGTGCCGACTGGCGGCCCTACAAGTCCCCGTGGCCGTCGCTGGAGCTGGGCCACACGTCGAGCTTCAGCTACGGTAACTTCGACGCCAGCTTCACCCTGCGGGCCCAGTTGGGCGCGTATGTCTACAACAACATCGCGGCCGGCAACGGCTCGTACCAGAACATCACGGCCGGCAACGTGACCCCGTCCAACATGGACGTGTCGGTCCTGAAGACCGGCTTCACGTCGCCGCAGTACCTGTCGGACTACTACGTGCAGGACGCCTCGTTCCTCCGCATGGACAACATCACCCTGGGTTACTCGTTCGACGTGTCCGGCCGGCGGTGGCGGGTGTATGCCACCGTGCAGAACGCCTTCACGATCACGGGGTACAAGGGTGTTGACCCGACGGCGGCAGAGAACGGGATCGGCATCGACAACAACATCTATCCGCGCTCGCGCACCCTCACCGGTGGCTTGAGCGTCCGGTTCTAGATACAGGGCCATGGATACGACTACTCGAGAGAGGATGCAGATATGAACCTACGGACAATCAAGGCCCTCGCGGTCGCTGCACCGTTGTTGATCGCCGCGGCAGCCTGCACGGACCCCACGGTGGCTCCGAAGAGCACCGTGACGGGCGCGAACATTTGGAACGACCCGAATTCCTATGCGGAGTACATGGCGAAGCTGTACAGCGGGTTGGTCCTCACCGGCCAGGTGGGGCCGAACGGCAACGCCGACATCGCGAACATCGACGAGGGGACCGGAGAGTACCTGCGGCTGAACTGGTATCTGCAGGAGATCCCCACGGACGAGGCGGTGCTCGGCTGGGGCGACCCCGGCGTTGCCGACCTTAACAACTGGCAGTGGACGTCGACGAACTTCATCGCCAACGCGATGTACTACCGCGTCTACTACCAGGTCGTCCTGGCGAACGAATTCCTGCGCCAGACGACCGCTTCCCTGCTGGCGTCCCGCGGCGTGAGCACCACGCTCAAGACGCAGATCCAGCAGTATCGCGCCGAGGCCCGGTTCCTCAGGGCTCTCGCCTATTGGAACGGGATCGATTTCTTCGGCAGCATCCCGTTGGTGACCGAGGCGGATCCGATCGGCGGCGCGCCGCCGAAGCAGACCGCGCGTGACAGCGTCTACCGGTACGTCGTCGCGGAGCTGAAGGCGATCCACGACTCTCTGCCCACGCCAAGCGCGGCCGTCTACGGTCGGGCGACCAGTGTGGCCGACGACATGCTGCAAGCCGTGCTGTACTTGAACGCCGGGGTGTACACGGGCACGGCGGACTATGCCGACGCGCTCACCTCGGCCGGGACCGTCATTACCAGCGGCGCGACGTACGGGATCCACCTGAATCCGGTGTTCCGCTACAACTTCACGTCCGACAACAACCTGTCTCCCGAGATCATCTTCGCCGCCATCGAGGATGGCACGCATACGCAGAGCTGGGGTGGGATGACCTTCCTGGTTCACGCGGAGTGCGGGGGCAACATGCAGGCCTCGTGGTACGGCATGGACTACTGCTGGGGCGGCTACCGGATGAAGCAGCAGGCGCACCGGCAGTTCAGCGCCGGCGACGCGCGTGGCGCGTTCATCTACGACTCCGCAGCCGCGCTCGCCATGCACGACACGACCAATGCGGGCGTGTCGAGCGTCAATGATTCCGTGAGCGACCTCGGCAACTTCCAGAGGGGCGCCGCGGGGCCGAAGTTCACCAACCTGACGTCTACGGGCGCTCCCGGCGAGCAGACCACGATGATCGACACCGACTTCCCCATCTGGCGGCTCGCCGAGGCGTATCTGATTTACGCCGAGGCGGCCGTGCGGACCGGGACGAACGTGGCGCAGGGCGTGACGTACTTCAACCTCCTGCGGCAGCGGGCCTACGGCAACGCGACCCACAACGTGACGGCGGCCCAGATGACCCTGGATACCCTCCTGGCCGAGCGGACGCGCGAGCTGCTGTTCGAAGGCAAGCGCCGGACCGATCTCATCCGCTATGGACAGTTCGCGGGGACGGGTGCGTCGTACGTGTGGGCGTTGAAGGGCGGCGTGATGGCCGGTAAAGCCGTGACGGATCCGGATTGGAATCTGTATCCGCTTCCCGCAAACGAGCTCTCGGCCAATCCGAACCTGACCCAGAACCCGGGTTACTAGGCGCGGAGAGGCTTTCCCAGGTCTTTTTCCCGCCGCTCCACCGCTTTGGCGGTGGAGCGGCGGCTCGTTTCAGGAGCCAATCGGGCGTGTCACCTGGACACCGCATCACCGCCGCCGCGCTGCTCGCACTCGCCGCACTGGCGTGCCATCAGACTTCGTCCCCGCTGGTGACCGGTGGCCCGCCGGCCCCCCGACCGACGCTGAGTCCCGCCTACCGTCCCAGCGGCCACATGGCCGCCGGCGACGTCTTCGTCCATCTGTTCGAGTGGAGGTGGGCCGACATCGCCTCCGAGTGCGAGCAGGTCCTCGGCCCAGCGGGATTCACGGCCGTGCAGGTCTCGCCGCCCGAAGAGCACAGCATCACGCCGACGCACGACTGGAGCGAGCGCTATCAGCCGGTGCGCTACAACATCGCGCACAGTCGCTCGGGCGACAGCACCGCATTCGTGGACATGGTGAACCGGTGCGCGAAGGTCGGCGTCGGCATCTACGTGGATGCCGTCATCAACCACATGACCAATTCCCCCAGCCCAGGCACGGGCAGCGACGGCAGCCCTTACTCGAAATACGACTACCCAGGGCTGTACACGTCCGCCGACTTCCACTCCCCCGTATGCACCGTCACCGACTACTCTAACGCGGCGAACGTGCAGGACTGTGAGCTGCTCGGCCTGCCGGACCTCGACACGGAGCTGCCGAGAGTCCGGGACAGCATCGCCGGCTACCTGACCAAGCTCGCGCGCCTGGGGGTCGCCGGGTTCCGGATCGACGCCGCGAAGCACATCCAGCAGGTGTCGCTCGACGACATCTTCGCCATCGTGGACTCCACGGCGAAGGCCGAGGGGCGACCGATCCCATACTACTTCCTCGAGGTGAGCACCGGCCCCGGCGAGGCCCTGGGGCCGAGCGACTACTACGGGGAGGCGTACAGCTCCGGCGGCGCGGCGGACATCACCGAGTTCATCTTCCAGGGCGTGGGCGACAAGTTCCTCGAGAACGGCGGACAGCACATCTCGCAGCTCAACCCCAACGGGCCATCCGGCAGCCAGTTCTCGCCCGCCGCGTGGGGTCTGATGCCATCGGACAAAGCCGTGGTGTTCCTGGAGAACCACGACACCCAGCACGACCTCGGGCGCATCAGCTATCGTGACGGGAGCGTGTTCCGGGTCGCCAACGTCTGGATGCTCGCGCAGCCGTACGGCTATCCCTCCATCCTGTCGGCCTACGCGTTCGTCCGGCCGCAGGAGAATTCGATGGGCCCGTTGTCGGACGGGAACGGCTGGACGCTGCCGGTGGCGTGCGCGTCGAGCTTCGAAGCCGCCGCCGACGACCAGTTCGTCTGCGAGCACCGCGATCCGTACATCCTGCGGATGGTCGCGTTCCGGAAATACGTCGCGGGCACGGACGAGATCGACTGGTGGGACGACGGGGCGAACGCCATCGCCTTCTCGCGGGGCTCCAAGGGCTTCGTGGCGATCAACCGCGAGGATACGACCGTGACAGCCAAGGTCGGCACGGGGATGCCCCCGGGGACCTACTGCGACCTCCTGACGGGTGGCCTGGTGAGCGGAGCCTGTGCGGGCACGCCCGTGGTCGTGGACGCGACGGGCGCCGTCCAGCTGAATCTCCAGCACAGCACGGCCATCGCCATCGACGGCGCGGCGAAGCCGTAGGGTGCCGCGCCCCTCCTGGCTCGCGCTCTGGGCCGCGCTCGCGGCCGGCGCCGCCCCGATCGCGGTGGCCCAGGCACCGGCTCGTGGCCCGGCCTGGACCCGCGGCGCCGTCTGCTACGAGGTCTTCGTCCGCTCCTTCCAGGACAGCAACGGCGACGGGATCGGGGACCTCGACGGCCTGATCGCCAGGCTGGACTACATCAACGACGGCCACGCCGCCTCGAAGACCAGCCTCGGCGCGTCGTGCATCTGGCTGATGCCGGTGGCCGCCTCGCCCAGCTACCACGGCTACGACGTCTCCGACTACTACCGGGTGGAGCCGGCCTACGGCACCAACGCCGACTTCCGGCGGCTGGTGGCGGAGGCGCACCGCCGCGGCATCCGGGTGCTCGTGGACATGGTGCTGAACCACACGTCGAGCCGGAACCCGTGGTTCCTGGCTGCGCTCCAGGACACGGCGTCGCGCTACCGCAGCTGGTACAAGTTCTCGCCGACGCCGCTGGGCAAGGGACCCTGGGGCGAGGTGGCATGGCACCGTTCGCCGGTGCGCAACGAGTACTACTGGGGCGTCTTCTCGAGCGGGATGCCCGACCTCAACTACGACACGCCGGCCGTGCACGAGGAAACGAAGAAGATCGCGACGTTCTGGCTCAGGACGATGGGCGTGGACGGCTTTCGGCTCGACGCCGTGCCCTACCTCGTGGAGCAAGGCACCTGCATGATCGGCTGCCCGGGCACGCACGCCTTCCTCCACGAGTACGCCGCGCATGTGGACAGCGTGAAGCCAGGGGCCTATACGGTGGGAGAGGCGTGGGGCAACATCGGCATGCAATTGCCGTACTATCCGGACCAGCTCACATCGTACTTCACCTTCGAGATCGCCGACTCGCTGCTCGCGGCCGTGCGTCGCGGCACCGCCGGCGGGCTGCTCGCCGGGTACCTGCGGCTCCAGGACACCCTGCCCCAGTACCGCTGGTCGCCGTTCCTGAGCAACCACGACGGGACCCGCTCGCTGACTGTCCTGGGCGGCGACGTGGCGAAAGGGAAACTGGCGGCGACGCTGCTCCTGACGCTGCCCGGGCTGCCCTTCGTCTACTACGGCGAAGAGATCGGGATGACGGGCGACAAGCCGGATCCGCGGCTGCGGACGCCGATGCAGTGGGCCGCGCGGCCCGGCCTCGGCTTCACGACCGGAACGCCGTGGGAGAGCGCGCAGAGCGACTCATTCACGACCACGGTGGCGTCGGAGGAGACCGATCCCGGCTCGCTCCTGAACCTCTACCGGCGCCTGATCCACCTGCGCCGGCAGAACGAGGCACTCGCGAACGGGGCACTCGTACCGCTCACGGCCGGAAGTCCCCAGGTGGCCGCGTACCTGCGCCGCTCGGGCACCCACGCGGTGCTGGTGGTCGCGAATCTCGGCGCAGCCGCCTCCGGCGTCGCGCTTGTCTCCGATGCCGGCGCGCTCAGGAGCGGGACGTACGCCGCGCGGAACCTCCTCGCCGGGCCCGACGGCGCGGCGCTCCGGGTCGGCGCCGACGGACGGATCTCCGGCTACGTCCCCGCAGCGACGCTCGGGACGCGGGAATACCTCGTCCTGGACCTCGTCCGCCGCTAGTGCCGTTCCAACTTGTATCGCCAAGGGGAACGGGGATGGGAAACACTAGCCGCAACAAGTTGGATCGGCACTAGGCGGCGAAGAAAGGCAGACAGGAATGCTCAGCGGTCGCTGGCTCGGCATCCTCGCGCTGGGTTGCTGGTTGACGGCACCGGCGTTGACCCGCGGGCAGGAGCCCGCGCCCGGTCCACACTACCTGAGCCCGACGCTCCCCACCGGCGCGCCCGCGACCGAGCCCGTCCGGATCACCGGCGGTTCGATCTCCGGCAGTGTGCTTCCCGACGGCGTGCGTACGTTCCGCGGCATCCCGTTCGCTGCCCCGCCGGTCGGACCGCTGCGCTGGACGGCCCCGCAGCCGCCAGGCCCCTGGCAGGGCGTGCGCGCGGCCACGCGGTTCGGGCCGCAGTGCATGCAGCCCCCCGTCTTCCCCGACATGGTTTTCCGCTCGGACGGGATGAGCGAGGACTGCCTGTACCTGAACGTGTGGACGCCGGCGCGCACTCCGGGGCGGCGTCTGCCCGTGCTGGTCTACATCTACGGCGGCGCTTTCGTCGGCGGCGACGGCTCCGAGCTGCGGTACGACGGCGAGAGCCTGGCGCGCCGGGGCATCGTCGTCGTCACGATGAACTACCGGCTCGGTGTTTTCGGTTTCCTCGCCCATCCGGAGCTGACCCACGAATCGCCGCACCGCGCGTCGGGGAACTACGGACTGCTCGACCAGGCCGCTGCACTGAGCTGGGTCCGAGAGAACATCGCGGCGTTCGGTGGGGATCCGTATCGCGTCACCGTCGGCGGGGAGTCGGCCGGCTCCATCTCCGTGTGCGCGCTGATGGCTTCGCCACTCTCCAGAGGATTGATCGCCGGCGCCATGGGCGAGAGCGGCGGGATGATCTTCCCCACGTTTGCGCCCGTGCCGCTCGCCGAGGCGGAGCAGCGTGGCGAGGAGTTCGCCCGCAGCGTGCAAGCGCGGTCTCTCGGGGCTTTGCGGGCACTGCCGGCAAAGAGCCTGCTCAAGTCTTCGGGGCGCGCCCAGTTCCCGGCGGTTGTGGACGGCTGGTTCCTACCGCAGGCACCGGCGGAGATCTTCGCGGCCGGCCAGCAGGCCGAGGTCCCGCTGCTGGTGGGGTGGAATTGGCAGGAGGCAGGGTGGCGCGCGCTGCTCGGCGACCGGGAGCCGACGCCGCAGAACTACGCCGCAGCACTGGATTCCCTGTACGGTGCGGATGCCGGTGAGGCTCTGCGGCTCTTCCCCGGCACGACGCCGCCGCAGGTGATGGAGTCAGCTACGCTCCTGGCAGGTGGACGCTTCATCGCGTACAGCACCTGGAAGTGGGCTGAGCTGCAGGGCCGCGCGGGGAAGCAGTCAGTCTACCGCTACCTCTACGTCCACCCGCGCCCGGCGACGATCGCTCCGGCGGCGAGCCCTCCGCCTGCGGGCGCCGTCCACTCCGCCGAGATCGAGTACGCGCTCGGCAACCTGGCCACGAACCGGGTGTACGCCTGGACAGCGGCGGACGATAGTCTTTCGGCGCTGATGGAAGGGTATTTCGCCAACTTCGTGAAGACGGGGAACCCGAACGGCCCGGGCCTCCCGCACTGGCCCGCCGCGTACTCGGATGACTCGGCGCGCGTCATGATCCTGGGCGTCCGCCCGCGCGCGGAGGGCGGGCGGCACGAAGACGCGTTCCGGTTCCTCGACCGAAGCTACCGCTCCAGCACCAGCGCGCCGTAGGCCGCCAGCGCGAGCGTATCGCCGCGCACAGTCCGGCCCGAGAGCAGATCGTGCGCTCCGGCCACGCCGACGCCCGTCACGGTGAAGCGCACCTCGTGGTCCCGCGCGTTCACGAGCACGAGGGCATCGCCCCGCCGGTACGCCACGACGTCCACGGAATCCGTGGTCCCGACCGCCTGCAAGCTCTCGGCGACGAACGCGCGGTCCCGGCGCGCCAGATCGAGGACGCGGCGGTAGAAGGCGCGCGCCGCGGCCGAGTCGGGCTGACCCCACGCGATGGACTCGCGCTCGAACAGGCCGAGCTTCTGGGGACTCTCGACCTCCTGCCCATCGTAGAGCAGCGGCCGGCCCGGCAGCAGCGCGGCGGCCACGAAGGCCGCCCGCGCCCCGGCCGCGCCGCCGAACAGGACGACCGGCGGGTTGTCCCACGCCGTCTCGTCGTGGTTGGTGGTGAACCGCATCCGCATTCCGCCCGGCGGCATGGCCCGCTTGTCCGCCAGCTCCGCGCGGACGAACGCGTCGGCCGGGCCGCCCTTCCATACCGCCTTGAGGCGGCCGTACGCGTCCCACGAGTAGGTGAGATCGAAGCCGACGCGGTGCATCTCCAGTCCGCCGGCCTCGGCGAGCATCAGGATCGGCCGCTGTATGGCGGCACGTAGCGCCGTGTTTGCCTCGCGCCAGAAGTCCAGCGGGATGAAGTGCGCCACGTCCATGCGGTAGCCGTCCAGATCGAAGTCCACGAGCCACCGGCGCAGGGCGGCGATCATCGCGGCGCGGAGACCGGGGTTGTGATAGTCGAGCTGCGCGACGTCGGTCCAGTCCGTCGGATGGCCCTGGAGATCGCGCGGCACCACCGGCTTACCGTCGTCGCCGTGGACGTAGTACTCGGGGTGCTCCGTGATCCACACGTTGTCCCAGGAGCTGTGGTCCGGCACCCAGTCGAGGATGATCTTCATCCCGCGCGCGTGTGCCGCCCGCACGAGGGCCCTGAGATCGGCCGCCGTGCCGAAGGCGGGGTTGATCGCGTTGAAGTCGCGCACCGCGTACGGCGAGCCGAGCGTGCCCTTGGCGTTGAGGACGCCGACCGGGTAGATCGGCATCAGCCAGAGCACGTTGGCCCCGGCCGACTGGATACGGTCCAAGCCAGTCGTCACGCCCCGGAGATTGCCCGCGGGCGAGAAGTCCCGCACGTTCACTTCGTAGATGGCGCAGCGCGTGACCCAGGAGGTGTCCGGGGCCAGTGCGGCCGCCGGAGCCTGGGCCCGCGCCGGGCGGGCGACGGGATACAGTCCTGCCAGCACGAGGCAGGCGGCAAGTACTGCGAATCGATTGCGCATGAGCCCAATCTACACCTAACGTACGGGCGTTGTCTCGACCCCTCGCGAATCGAAAGATGGCCATGATGCGTACCACCAGACTGCTCTTCCTCGGCCTGACCGCGCTCACAACGGCGGCGTCACCCGCAGGCGCCCAGCGACAGCACCTGTCCATGGACCCGGGCTGGCGCTTCACCCTCGGCGACCCGTCCGGCGCCGAGCAGCCCGGCTTCGACGACCGCGCGTGGCGGCGCGTAGACCTGCCGCACGACTGGAGCATCGAGGGCACGCCTCAGCAGGACGCGCCCGGCCGTGGGACGATGGGGTACTTCCCGACGGGGATCGGCTGGTACCGGAAGGCGTTCCGCATGCCCGCCGGCTCGCGCGGGCGCGCAGCGTGGCTCGAGTTCGACGGCGTCTACATGAACAGCGACGTCTGGATCAACGGCCACAAGCTCGGCACGCGACCCTACGGCTACAGCAGCTTCGCCTACGACATCACGCCGTTCGTGACCTCGGGTGTGAACGTCGTCGCGGTGCGCGTGGACAACTCGCGCCAGCCGAGCGCGCGGTGGTACACGGGGAGCGGGATCTACCGCCACGTCTGGCTCACCGTCGCGGATCCCCTGCACGTAGGCCACTGGGGCACGTACGTGACGACGGCGCGCGCGGACTCCGCGTCCGCCGACGTAGGCGTGCGCACCCGCGTGGAGAACGACTACCCCGCCGCGAGGACCGGCGTGCTCCGCTCCGTCGTGCTCGACGGCGCGGGGCGCGAGGTCGCCCGGGCCGAGACGGCGCTCGCCATCGCGGCGCGGGACTCCGCGGAGGTGGGGCAGACCCTGCGCGTCACGGCGCCGCAGCTCTGGTCCGTGGAGGCGCCGAATCTGTACACGCTCCGCTCCGAGGTGCTCGACGGCCCACGGACCGCCGACGTGGCCCTCACGACGTTCGGCATCCGGACGATCGCGTACGACAAGGACAAGGGGTTCCTGCTCAACGGCCGGCACGTGAAGATGAACGGCGTGAACCTGCACGAGGACGGCGGCGCGGTCGGCGCCGCGGTGCCTGAGCGGATCTGGCGGAACCGCCTCGAGACCCTCAAGGCGATGGGCGCCAACGCCATCCGCACGTCGCACAACCCGCCGGCGCCCGAGTTCCTCGCGCTCTGCGACAGCCTCGGCTTCCTGGTCATGGCCGAGGCGTTCGACGAGTGGACGTTCGGCAAGGTGCCCGCGGGCTACCACAACTACTTCGCCGACTGGTCGGAGCGCGACGTCACCGACTTCGTCCACCGCGACCGCAACCATCCCTCGATCGTCCTGTGGAGCGCCGGGAACGAGATCGGCGAGCAGACCTCGCCGGGCGGCGCCGACGTGCTGCGCCGGCTCGTGGCCATCTTCCACCGCGAGGACCCCACGCGCCCGGTCACCACGGGCAACGACCAGATCCACGCGGACGGCCATCCCGCCACGCTGGCCTTCCTCGAGTCCGAGGACATCGTCGGCTACAACTACGTGGACCGCTGGCACGAGCGCCGCGAGCTGTTCGCCGAGCAGGACCGGCACGACCACCCCGACTGGAAGATGATCGGCACCGAGAGCGGCTCGATCTTCCAGTCGCTCGACGAGCGCTACTCGCTGGGGAACGACAGCGCCGTCGCGCGGCCCAACTACACGACCGGCATGATCCAGGCGGAGCGGCACTGGAAGTGGGTGGCGCTGCACGATTACTTCGCCGGCGACTTCATGTGGACCGGGATCGACTATCTGGGCGAGAGCTTCTGGCCGTTCAAGGGGTTCGGCTCCGGGGCCGTGGACATCACCGGCCGGCCGAAAGACGCGTTCTACCTCTGGCAGAGCCAGTGGACCGACTGGCCCGTCCTGCATCTCCTCCCGCACTGGAACTGGCCGGGGCGCGAGGGGCAGGTGATCCCGGTGCTGGCGTATACGAACTGCAGCACCGTCGAGCTGTTCCTCAATGGGCGCTCGCTCGGCGTCAAGGCGAAGGAGTTCCCGGCGCAGGGCACGTCCGGCGGCTGGAACAGCTATGCCCTGCCCGTGGTCCGCGCCACCACCAACGACCTGCACCTCAGTTGGGACGTGCCGTACCAGCCGGGTGTGCTCCGGGCCGTGGGGACGCACCGGGACGGTTCCGCATGCGCCGTGGCGGAGGTGCGGACGGCGGGCGCGGCCGCGGCGATCCGGCTCACCCCCGATCGCGACACGGTCACCTCCGCGCCGGGAGACGTGGCGCTCGTGCGGCTCGAGATCGTGGACTCCGCCGGCACCGTCGTGCCCGGCGCCGGCGACCTCGTGCACGTGACCGTGGCCGGCGGCAGCATCGTGGCGCTCGACAACGCCGACATGCGCGACCACGACCCGTACCGGGCCGACAGTTTGCGCCTCTTCAACGGCCGGGGCCTCGCGATCCTCCGGGCGGCCGCGCCCGGCGTCCTGCGAGTCACGGCCCGCGCGGACGGGCTGCGCGAAGCACGCCTGACGATCCAGGTCGTGCGGGGCGCCGCATCGGAGGTCATCCCCCCGGCGCGGTGATTCCTCCGCAGGCCTAGACCGGCGCCAGCCCGAGCTTCCGGCGCTCCGCGAGGTGGGCCTTGAAGTCGATGGCGGTCTTGAGAGCGACCAGCACCACCAGGGCCACCATCGGAGAGCCCAGGGCCACCGCGCCGAAGCCGCCGATCAGGATGGCGACATGGAGCACCACTACGCGGGCGTAGGGCTGCGCCATGAGGACTTGGGGCGAGGCGTTCCGATACTCGCCGCTCATCCAGTAGTTCTGGACGAACGAGAAACCGTGGCTCACCACGATGGCCACCACGCCCCACCCGACGCCCGCGTCCCGCAGCGCCGCGGCGAACGCCGCCGGACCCGGCGAGAACCTGGCCGCGTGGCCGAAGAAGCTCATGATGATCATGCCGTGCACGAACGCGAACATCCCATAGTGGATGATGAAGAACGGGATGAGGAACAGCTTGATCGCGTCGGAGGCGAGGTTCTTCGGGTCGGCGAACGCCATCTTGAGGACGTTGAACGCGCCGATCACCACGTTCTCGCACCAGTAGAGCAGCAGGACCGAGAGCACGGTCCAGTGGAAGGCCACCACGCCCACCAGCGGCACCAGATTCGCCGCGAGGAGGACGATCGCGGACGGCGGCAGGTCGCCGCCGTCGTTCGGAGAGGGTGGGCTCGCAGCTATGGCGTCGCCTCTGAGCCGCCTATGGCCGCACCGTCGCGCGGGTGCCGATGAGGTTGGTCGCGATGATGAAGTCCACGACGTCCCCCGGCATGACCGTGAGCTGACCGGTCCGCGCCTGCGGTCCGTAGCCGGTGGCTTGGGCCACGAACTCCAGGATGTGGTTCGTGGACAGCATGTTGCTGCGGAGCACGAACCGGCTGAGCAGCCCCGGGTCCACTGTCCCCATGCGGTAGTCGGTGCCGGCCCCTGTGACGTACGCTTCCATGGGGAGCGCGTAGTCGTTCTGGACGTACACGATGACACTGTCGTTCGGCGCCGCCTCGCGCTCCTGGCTGAGCAGCACCAGGTCGTAGTCCGTCGTCAGTGAGACCGCCCCCTTCGTCACGGTGGCGGTGTCCCCCGAGTACGAGTCCTTGAGCACGGTGCCGGTGGGGAAGAGGCCGTAGACGGGGACGGTCTTGGCGCCTTTCGGCTGGTCCATCGCCACGACGACGCGGTCGTCGACCTGGTCGGTCAGGAGCGAGCGCGTGAAGATGTACGGCTTGAGCTGCAGCGTGCGCTGCACGCCGGCCCCCACGGCGGGGTGGCGGCGGCGGAACTCGCCCAGCTTGCGCCAGTGCTCCAGGATCCTCCTCGTGGTCGAGTCCAGCTCCAGCGCCCGCCAATTCATGAACGAGCGCAGGTTGGCGTCCCCCTGCGCGCCCGGGACGCGGAGCGGCCGGGCCGTCTCGTCCCCGTAGTAGATCTGGGCGCCGCCCGGGGCGAGGAGCAGGCGGGTTCCGGCGCCGAAGGGGTCCTTTCGCGCCGAGTCGTACGGCGCCATGTCGTCGTGCGAGCTGACGTAATTGAGGATCGAGACGCCGTGCAGCGCGTTGTTGAGCACCGCAGCGTAGCTCCCGAAGACGCTGTCGAGCTGCCCGGCGGCGTCGCGCTTGAACCTGAAGTTGATGAGTCCGTCGTATCCGTGGGAGAAGAAGTTCACCGTGCTGTCGCCGTAGCTGTACGTCTGGCCCTGGCTCGGGTCCCAGCCGGAGACCTCGCCGACCATGTAGAACGGGAGGCTGTCGAGGACCTTGTCCGGGTGGGCCTGCTTCCACTCCGCGAAGGCGTGGCGGGCCTCCCGCTTCAGCTCGACGCTGACGCCCGCCTCGAAGTGCTTGGCCGTGTCCATCCGGTAGCCGTCGAACCCGAACTCGCGCACCCAATCGGTGAGCCACTTGATCAGGTAGTACCGCGGCGCGCGGGGATAGCCGGTGCGCGTGAAGAAGGAGTCGAGCGAGGCCCGCTCCTGGGTCAGCCGTCCCTCGCGCCTCCACTTCTCCACCAGCCACGGGGGGAGGTCCACCGGCGTGTTGCGCTCGGTGCGGATGTCCGGGAGGGTGGCGACCAGTGTGCAGTCCACCGTGGTGACGTAGCTCTTGTAGGTGCAATTCGGGCCCGTGCGCACCCAGTCGTCCGGCCACGGCGGATCGAGCGGCGTCGCGGGCCCGGTGTGATTGATGACGGCGTCCATGAGCACGCGGATGTGGTGCGCGTGGGCCGAATCCACCACCGCGCGCAGATCGTCCTTGGTGCCGAAGGCCGGATCCACGGCCGTCCAGTCATGGGTCCAGTAGCCGTGATACGCGTACGTCTTCCCCCACCCCTCGTCCACGCTCCCGCGAATCTGCTCTTCGAACGGCGTCATCCAGATGACGTTCACGCCGAGGCTGTCGAAGTAGCCGGACTCGATCCTCTGAAGCACGCCCTTGAGGTCTCCGCCCATGAAGCTGCGCAGCGGCCCGCCGTCCTGGAGCCGGCCGAGCGCGTGGTCGTTGCTCGTGTCGCCGTTCTGAAAGCGGTCGATGAGGAGGAAGTAGACCGTGGCGCCGTTCCAGAAATCCGAGGGCCGCGCCGTCAGGCCAGCCCGGACGGGCGGGATCCCTTTCTCGGACTCCGGCGGGGCGTGGATACAGGCCGCGAGGGCGCAGGTGCCGAGCCCCAGGAGCGCTGCGGTGCGGATCACTCTTCTCACGTGGCTGCCACCCTTTCGTCCTCGTCCCGGACGCGGAGCGTGAGCGCCGCCGCCAGCAGGAGCGACGCGCCGCCGACCAGGAGGGCGTAAATCGCCTGGCCGCCGAAGAGGCGCCCGACGATCAGGCCCAGGACCGCCGCCGCGGTGATCTGCGGAATGACGATGAAGAAATTGAAGACCCCCATATAGTAGCCCATCTTCGACGGCGGCAGCGACCCCGTCAGGATCGCGTAGGGCATCGAGAGGATGCTCGCCCAGGCGATCCCCACGCCCACGAACGAGCCGAGCAGCCAGCGCGGGTCGGTGACGACCCAGATGGAGAGCAGACCCAGCGCGCCGCACACCAGGCAGATCGCGTGCGCCACCTTGCGGCTGGTCCTGCCCGCCAGCACGGGAATGGCGAACGCCACCACCGCCGCCACGCCGTTGTAGGCGGCGAACCCGACGCCCACCCAGTTGGCCCCCTGGTTGAACAGCGCCGACGTCGTGTCCTTGGTGTGGTAGATGTGACTCGTGACCCCCGCCGTCGTGTAGATCCACATCGCGAACAGCGCGAACCACGAGAAGAACTGCACCCAGGCCAGCTGCTTCATCGTCAGGGGCATGTCCTGGAAGTCGTTGAGGATCGTGACGAACCCGCTCCCCGTCCGGCCCCGGCGCTGCAGCATCCCGCTGGCGACGAGCAGCAGGCCGACGATGCCGGCGCCGGCCGACAGGACGATGACCTCGTAGGCGGCCAGGTACGCCAGGGCGACGCTCAGCACCGCGCCCACGACGAAGAAGATCCAGCCGAGGCGGATCTGCCTGCCGCCGTGCTCGGCGTACTCCTCCACGGTCCGTCCCTTCCGGACCTGCCCTTCCCGCGCCTGGTTCTCCGCGAACGACGCCATCTCTTCGGGTGAATACTCCTTCGACCTGAGGACGGTCCACAGCACGGCCGCGAAGAACACCACGGCACCGAGATAGAACGAGAGGCGCACCGATGCGGGGATCCGCCCCGCCGGCGCCTCGTTGGCCACGCCGAACCCGTTGGCGAGCAGCCACGGGAGCATCGAGGCCACCACCGCGCCCGTGCCGATGAAGAAGCTCTGCATCGCGAAGCCGGCGGTGCGCTGCGACGACGGCAGGTTGTCCCCCACGAACGCGCGGAACGGCTCCATCGAGATGTTGATGGAGGCGTCCATGATCCACAGCATGCCGGCCGCCACCCACAGCGCGGGGGAGTTCGGCATCACCAGCAGTGCCAACGAGGCGAGGATCGCTCCGACGAGGAAGTACGGCCGCCGCCGGCCGAGCCGGTTCCACGTGCGGTCGCTGAGGTAGCCGACGATCGGCTGGACCAGGAGGCCGGTGGTCGGCGCCGCGATCCACAGGATCGGGATGCTCTCCACCTTCGCGCCCAGGGTCTCGAAGATCCGGCTCACGTTCGCGTTCTGGAGGGCGAAGCCGAACTGAATGCCGAGGAAGCCGAAGCTCATGTTCCAGATCTGCCAGAAGCTCAGGATGGGCTTCGGCCGGAGGGCGACCGTCGCCGTCTGCAGCGGACCGTGTGCCATGTCCCGCCGAGCCGGAGTTCCAGGGGCGTGCGATTCCATGGGGAAGCCTGTGTGTCAGGTGTGAGGTGTCGGGTGTCGGGCGCGATCGAGGCGCCGGAGCAGCGCGCCGACGCCGGTGTCGGTGAAGATCTCCTCCAGCAGCTTCCGCATCGGGCTCTGCCAGTTCGGGCGATCGGAGGACCGCGTCCCGGGGAGGTTCACCCGGCGCGGCTCGAGCCAGAGGTCCTCGAGCCAGGGGATGAACAGCGGGCTCCGCGACCTGCCGAGCCACTCGAGCAGCGCCGCCAGGAGCGCGTGCGGATCGGCGGCGCTCCGCTTGAGCCGCCGGGCGAGCCGTCCCACGGCCCGCGCGCGCTCGGCGCGGACGTCCGGAGCCGCCTCCGGCGCCAGGAGCTTGTAGCGCACCCGCTCCGGGATGTCCGAGGCGTCGAGCCACCCGGCCAGCGTCGGCGTGTCGTGCGTGCCGATGAGCGCCACGTCGGAGGCCTTGGGAGGGCTGACGCGCGAATCACTGCTCGCCTGGAACTGTGCCAGGTACATCCCCCAGATCCGGTGGCGCGGCAGCGCCTCGTAGATCTCGCGCGGCACGTTCCCCAGATTCTCGCCCACCACCTCGCACCGGTGACGGTTCGATTCGAGCGTGAGGACGGCGAACAGCTCCTCGGCCGGATACGAGACGTAGGTCCCCTGGTGCAGCGGGAAGCCGTGCGGGATCCAGTACAGCCGCGTCCACGCCATGATGTGGTCCACGCGGAGCAGGCCCGCCAGCCCCGCCTGGCAGGCGATGGTCGCCGCGAGGTAGCGGTGCCCTTCGCGGCGCGACGCATCGGGCAGCACCGGCGAGAACCCCCAGTCCTGTCCGCTCGGGAAGCCCAGGTCCGGCGGCGCGCCGACCGACATCCCGTCGCCGAACAGCGTCTGTCGCGACCACGGATCGTACCCATCGGGGTGGCCGCCCACCGCCAGATCCAGTCCCAGCCGGAAGGCGTCCCGATCCAGCCGCTCCCTGAGCGCGCGGAGCTGGCGCCGCACCATCGTCTGCGCGACGAGGTGATGGCGCTCCTCCGCCGCGTCCACGTCGGCCCTCTCGAGCGTGCCGGCCCGGGCCCGCGCCGGCCAGGCGTGCCAGTTCCTGCCGTGCCGCGCCTGCGCCCCGCGGAACCGCGCGTAGCGCCTCAGCTCGTCGTCCAGCTCCGACGCCGGCGGCTCGGGCCGATCCGCCAGCGCGGCGCGCACCTCCGCGTCCGCCCGCGTCACGTCCAGCGTCGCGACGGCGCCCGCCGCGCGATGCGCGGCTCCCAGATCGAGGATCAGCTCGGAAAAGAAGAGCCGGCTCACCGGCGAGTAGGGGCTCGGCTCCGGCCACCCGGTGTTGAACGTCGGGTTGAGCGGCAGGAGGGTGACCACGTCGCCGCCGCGCTTGCCGAGCCACCGGCACAGCGTCTCCAGGTCCCGGAGGTCTCCCACGGAGCGGCTGCGCTCCGAGCGCAGCGCGGCCAGCTGCGCCCCGACCCCCCAACTGCGGAGGGAAGCACTCCGGCGATACGCCCGCACCGGCGCGGCGATGACCGTCGCCGTCTCGAGTGCGCCCCCCGTGCGGGCCTCGACCGTGAGCAGGTGGTAGCCGAACGGCAGGCGGCGGCGTGCGCGGTACGTGCCGCGGCTCGCCGCGAGCGGAACGACGCTCCCGTCCTCCAGCCGCAGCTCGACGCGTGCGCCCGCGACCCTGATCGGAGCCAGCGCCCCGTTCCAGGCCACGAGCACGGGCGGGAGGAGCCCCGCGCCGCGCCGCGAGCGGCGCGCGCGGAGCGCTTCGGCAGCATCGCCCGCCCGTGCGATCGGGGCGCCGAGCGCGGCGCAGACGCGAACGAGCGTGTCGGGGGCAACCCGGACGCGCTTCCCCAGCCCGTCCGTGTAGCTGGTATGCACCCCCATCGCCGCGGCGAGGGATCGAAGCGCTCTCAACTCGTCCATACGCTCCTGGCTTCGGCTGGCAGGGGTGGCTACTATCGACTCGTGGCGCTGTCGCTCGTCATTCCTGCGCTTCGGCCTGCCGCTTGGCGCTGCACCAGCGGGCAGGATCGGTGCCGCCCCCAATGATGGGGACGCTCCGACGGGCCCGCCAGTTCACGGGCGCGGCGCTGGCGCTCGCCCTGGCCGCGGGGTGCGAGCGCTCTGCCACGTCGGCCTCGCAAAGCCCCCCGCTGCTCCTCGGCGCCGACATCTCCGCTCTGGCGCGGATCGAGGAGGCCGGCGGCATCTTCCGCGACGGCGGCGAGGCCAGGGACGCCATCGCGATCCTGCGGTCCCACGGGGCCACCATCTTCCGGCTGCGCCTGTTCGTGAATCCGAACGATTCGGACGTGCAGGTCAACGACCTTCTGTACACCGTGCAGCTGGCCGGACGGATCAAGGCCTCAGGCGCCAAGCTCCTGCTCGACATCCACTATTCCGACACCTGGGCCGATCCGAGCCACCAGACGACGCCGGCCGCCTGGGCCGGCCTGGGCTTCACCGCCCTCGAGCAGCAGGTCGAGAGCTACACCGACAGCGTCGTGACGCGGCTCAAGCAGGCGGGAGCGCTGCCGGACATCGTGCAGGTCGGGAACGAGATCGACAGCGGTATGCTCTGGCCGCTGGGCCAGCTCTACGTCGCCGGCGGTGACACGCTCGTCGAGTGGACCCAGTTCACGGGCCTGCTCAAGGCCGGCATCAAGGGCGTACGGGACGCCCTGGCCCCCGGCGACACCGTCCGCATCATGCTGCACTACGGGCAGGGTGGGGCCACCGCGAGCACCCAGTGGTTCTTCGACCACATGGCGGCCTACGGCGTCCCCTACGACCTCATCGGTCTGAGCTACTACCCGATCTATCACGGCCCGCTGGCCGCCCTGCAGGGGAACCTGCAGGCGACGGCCGCGCGGTACGGCAAGGACATCGTGGTCGTCGAGACGTCGTATCCGTGGCGCGCCGGGGGGTGGGAGAGCATGGTGACGGCGCAGTCCGCAATGGCGTGGACGATTTCGACCGTGGGGCAGGCGCAGTTCGTCAGGGATCTCGTAGATGCCGTCGCGGCGACGCCGGGCGGCCGCGGCGCCGGCGTGCTCTGGTGGTACCCGGAGGCGATCCCGGTAAGCGGCCTCTTCATCTATGCGGGCGGCTCGCTCGCGCTGTTCGACTCGACCGGCAACGTCCTGCCGGCCGCCACCCAGCTCGGCACGCCCTAGCGGGCGACAAGCCGCACTGCAGCCGCCTCACCGCGTGGCGCCGTCGTCCCCCTGAGCGCGCCGGGACCGCAGCGCGAACGTGAGCATCACCAGGCCGAACGCGAGCAGCACCAGTCCCCACCACAGGTTCACGTTGATCCCGAGCGAGCGCGCGTAGATCGCCCGATCCGACACGAGCCCGAAGACCACCAGGATCGCGCCCAGCAGCGTGAACATCATCCCGATCGGCAGCCGCACGTCCAGTTTCATCGCGCCCTCACCAGAAGATGACGTTGAGCACGACCGTGAGCCCGAGCACGATGACGCCCAGGGTGGCCGGCTGCTTGTACCACGGCGACTCGCGGTCCTTGAGTCGCGGCGTGAGGGCGTAGACGAGCCCCTTCAGCTCATCGTCCGACTTGTTGCGCTGCGTGAGGAGCGAGATCACGATCGTCGCCACGAAGCAGGCGGTCCACGCGAAGATGGCGGTCCAGAAGTTCTGCGCCATCTCGCTCGGGTACGTGTGCAGCACGGCGCCCAGGAACCCGCCCTTGATGCCTGGTACGGCTCCCAGCGGCAGGACCAACCCGTTGTGAAGCGCCGCCACGCCCGTGCCGATCAGCAGGCCGAAGAACGCCCCGTGGCCCGTGGCGCGCCGCCAGAACATCCCCAGCAGGAAGGTCGCGAACAGCGGCGCGTTGACGAACGCGAACACCAGCTGGAGCATGTCCATGATGTTGTTGAACCGCGTCGTCACGTAGGCCGCCGCCACGCTGAACAGGATGCCGAACACCGTCGCGGCCTGCCCCATCCGCAGGTAGTGCTTGTCCGACTGCCCCGGCCGGATGTACGACTGGTAGATGTCGTACGTCCACACGGTGTTGAAGGCCGTGACGTTCCCCGCCATCCCCGACATGAAGGACGCCATCAGGGCGGTCAGCCCGAGGCCGAGCAGGCCGGTCGGCAGGTAGTGCCCGAGCATCACGGGCACCGCGAGGTTGTAGTTCGGCGTGCCGTCGGCGCCGAGGGGCAGGAATCCGCCGCGGGTGACGTGCAGCGCGATGGCGATCATCCCCGGCACGATCACGAGGAAGGGAAAGAGCATCTTCGGGATCGCCGCGAGGAGCGGGGTGCGGCGCGCGGCGACCATCGAGTTGGCGGCCATCGCCCGCTGCACCACCAGAAAGTCGGTGCACCAGTAGCCGAACGAGAGGACGAACCCCAAGCCCATCACCAGGCCGAACCACTCGACGCCCATCGGGTTCGCGTGCGCGTTGCCCACGTGGCGCCACGACTCCGACCATGCCCCGGGCGCGAACCCCGCCTGAGTCGCCACCGTCTGCAGCTTGGCGGTGAGTCCCGCCCACCCGCCGACGTCCTTGAGGCCCAGGAGGGTCAGGGGCAGAAAGCCGAGGACGATGAGGAAGAACTGCAACACCTCGTTGTAGATCGCCGAGGTGAGCCCGCCCAGGAAGATGTAGACCAGGACGATGGCGGCCGATACCAGGATGCTGGCGTTGAAGTCCCAGCCGAGGACCAGCTCCAGCAGCTTCGCCAGCGCGTACATCGAGATGCCCGAGGAGAACACGGTCATCACCGCGAACGTCATCGCGTTGAAGCCGCGGGTCTTCTCGTCGAACCGGAGCTTCAGGTACTCGGGGACGGAGCGTGCGCGGGAGCCGTAGTAGAACGGCATCATGAAGATCCCGACGAACACCATCGCGGGGATCGCGCCGAGCCAGTAGAAGTGGCTCGTCATCATCCCGTACTTGGCGCCCGAGGCGCCCATCCCGATCACTTCCTGCGCGCCGAGGTTGGCGGACATGAACGCCAGCCCGGCGACCCAGGCGGGAATCGCACGTCCCGAGAGGAAGAAGTCGTCGCCGCTCTTGATGAAGCGCCGCAGCGCCCAGCCGATGCCGAGCACGAAGGCGAAGTAGATGATCAGGATGGTGTAGTCGATTGCGCCGAGTTGGATGTGCACGGGCAGTGCTCTCGGAAGCCGTCGGTGGGAGGGAGGAGATGCACCCGTCACGCCCCGATCCGGAAGCGCCGGGGCCCTGGCGACACTGGGGACATATACAAGCCCCCCGGCCCGGGACGCAACAGGAAGGCCCCGCCGCATGATCCGGCGGGGCCTTCACTGTCCTCGGCACTCTGCAGCCTCGCAACCACTCGCAACTTGGCGTCTGGCAACAGACCCGCCCTCTGCTATCTCCCTTCTGCCTGCCTCGGATCAGGGCGCACCGTGAACGTCTGCGCATACACCTGCCCGTTCACCGTGAGCTTCGCGGTGAAGGTGCCGGTCAGGAACGTCCGCTGCCGGAAGAACGCGAAGCCGCCGCCGCGCTGTCCCGGCGGCGTGGGCGCCACCGGCAGCCACACCACCCGGTGCATCCCGGCGGAGCCCGAGAACGGCTCGGGTGTCGGCCGCCACAGCGGGGAGACGCGCGGCAGGCCGCCCGGCGTGCCGCCGGCCGGGGCGGCCGGCGCCGCCGCGCTCGAGAAGGTCCGGAGGCTCGTCCCGCTCGCGTCCAGGATCTCGAGCGTGACGCTTCCGTTCGCGTCCGCCTTGAGCCAGTAGTCGATCACCGCGCCGCTGGGCGGGTTCTGGGCCTGCGGCTCGTCCCACTGCAGCGGCGTGCCGTCGTCCCCGCCCTGGATCACGTTGATCGCGTCGGACGGCTTGAAGAGATACGCGTCGGCCGCGAGCACCGCGTCGCTGATCTGCCGGAGCGGGCTGATGTCGTCGATCACCCAGAAGCCCCTGCCGAACGTCGCGACGATCACGTCGTTCCCGTAGATCGCGAAGTCGCGCACTCCCGCGGTCGGGAGGTTGAGCTGCAGCTGCTGCCAGTGCTCGCCGTCGTCGAACGAGAGGAAGGCGCCCTTCTCCGTCCCGGCGAACAGCAGCCCCCGCCGCGCCGGGTCCTCCTTCACCACGTGCACGTACACGCCGGCTGGGAGCCCCGCCGTGACCTTCTGCCACGTCCTCCCCAGATCACGGGTGCGGTAGACGTACGGCTCGAAGTCGTCCAGCTGGTGGCGATCCACGCTTGCGTAGGCCGTGCTGGCGTCGAAGTGCGACGCCTCGAGCATCGTCACGCGACTCCATGCCGACAGCTCCGGCGGCGTGACGTTCTGCCAATTCTGACCGTCGTCCCGCGTCAGGTGGATCAGGCCGTCGTCCGTTCCCACCCAGACGGTCTGCGCCGCGAGCGGTGACGGGGCGATCGTGTAGATGACGCCGCGCTTGCGGCCATTGTCGGCATCGGCCGCCGACGCCGCGTCGAGATTGGGCGGCACGCCGGGATCGGGGCGCGTGAGGTCGGGGCTGATGCGCATCCACGTATGCGCCCGGTCCGTCGTCTTGAAGAGGAACTGGTTCGCGTAGTAGAGCGTCTGCGGGTCGGCCGCCGAGAGCACCAGCGGCTGCGTCCAGTCGGCGCGCGCCGTTTCCCCGGCCGGGACCTGCGGCGCCGTCGTGCCCGGCATCGGGCGGTTCAGCGCCAGGTCCCACAGCGTGCCCGCTCCGCCGTACACGAAGCCCGGGTGCGTCGGATCGCCCGCCGTGTACCCGCTCTCGCCCCCGGCGCCGATCGGCTCCCAGTCCCGCATCGTGATCTCGGCGAACTTCCCGCGGCTCCGCACCGCCACGGCGCCGCTGTCCTGCTGCGCGCCGGTCACCCAGTACGGGAAGCGGTAATCCACCGACACGTGGTAGATCTGCGCCGTCGGCTGGTTGAGCCACGAGCTCCACGTCACGTTCCGCGGGTCGTCCGCCCGCGCGTTGCGGGTGATCACCGTCCCCTGGTCGCTCGCGACGATCAGCGTGTCGGAGTCGTCCGGCGACACCCACACCTGGTGGTAGTCGTCGCCGCCCGGCGAGCCGCGCATCACTTCCCACGTCTGCCCGCCGTCGCGGCTGCGGTTCACGTTGATGTTCGGGACGTAGACGACGTCGGGGTCCCTGGGATCGACGGCGATCTTTTCGAAGTACCAGCCGCGGCCCCAGAGCATCGGATCGCCCGACATCTTCCTCCACGTCGCTCCGGCGTCGTCCGAGCGGAAGACGCCGCCCTGCCCCGGCGGCGCCTGCGGCCCGCCGAACGCACCCGCGGAGGGCGCGGAGGCGGAAGCTCCCGGCTCGGGATCGAGACAGTCCACGACCGCGTAGATGCGCCGGGGATGGCTCGGCGCCACCGCGAGGCCCGCCCTCCCGATCGTCCCGCTCGGCAGCCCGACGGTCAGCTGCTTCCAGGTCGTGCCGCCGTCGGTGGACTTATAGAGGCCGCCTCCCGGCCCGTTGCTCGGTGCATACACGAACCACGGCGGCCGGCGCGTGTTCCAGAGCCCGGCGTACACCACCCGCGGATTGGACGGGTCGATCACGACCTCGATCGCGCCGACGTTCTCGTCGTGGTACAGCACCTTCTCCCAGCTCCGGCCGCCGTCGCGCGACCGGAAGACGCCGCGCTCGGGGTTGCTTCCGTACAGCGATCCCATGGCGGCGACGAAGACGACGTCCGGGTTCCGGGGGTCCACTGCGATCTTGCCGATCCACCGCGTGTGCTCGAGGCCGGCGTGCGTCCAAGTTCTGCCGCCGTCAGCGGACTTGTAGACCCCGTCGCCGTAGCCGGCCGAGTCGCGCGGCGTGGACTCGCCGGTTCCGACGTACACCACATCCGGATGCGACGCCGCGACGGCGATCGCCCCGATGGAGGCAGCCGGCTGCGCGTCGAAGATCGGCGCCCAGACGCGTCCGCCGTCCACGGACTTCCAGACCCCACCGCCCACCGACCCGAAGTAGAACTCGTTGGGACGGCCCGGCACACCCGTCGCCGCGTCGGCACGCCCGCCGCGGAACGGGCCGAGCATGCGCCAGTGGAGGCCGGAGTACAGGCTCTCAGGCTCCTGGAGGCTCGGCAGGGAGGTTGCGGCGGCCGGCGCGGCCGTGAGGGCGTCGGCGAGCCACGGGCCCGCCACGACGATCCCCCATCCCGCCTGGCCGACCAGCGCCAGGAAGTCGCGTCGGGGAAAGCCGACCGTCCCCGGCGCCGGAGATTCGGGGCGCACGGTCAGGCTTGGGGGGCCGCCGGCGGCGCCGTCGGCGCCTCAGGGCCCGCAGTCGAGATCCCGAACGGGAGATAGGACGGACAGAACGACACCAGACTGGTCAGGAGGAACAGGACCGCGACGATGCCGAGGATCAGCGCCAGCGTCCCGCCGAGCACGCCGGTGAAGTACAAGACCCCGATGACGACGGCGATGAGCGTGCGGATGACGCGATCCGCCGTCCCCATGTTCTTCTTCATGCCGAGCCTCCCGTTAAGACAGTCGCTTGATGATTAGCACGAGCCCCGCCACGAGCGCCAGGCAGAGGGCGCAGGCGCCCAGCAGCTTCAGGACCTTCGAGCTGGCCATGGTCGCCTCCGGCGCGGGGATTCCCGATACGATACCGGCCGCGGCGAAAATGTGCGAGCTTGAGGCTCCCAGACTCGGACCGGAGAGCCTCATGTCGCACAGGCCCATGCGTTCCCTGCTGATGGTGGCGACCCTGCTGGGCGCCGCCGCGGGAACGGCCGCCGCACAGGCGAACCGCTTCACCTTCCTCGGCGACTTCCGGACCATGGAGCGCATCCGCGGCGGGGTGGTCGCCCGCGGCGAGGGCGGCGCGGTCGAGATCGAGCAGATCGCCAACGTCGGGTTCCGGCTGCGCTATGCGTTCAGCGGCGCCGTCGACACGACGTCCTCGTGGGCCGTGATCGCCGACAGCGTCGTGCTCGCGCAGCCGGAGATCCGGGAGACGCCGGACGCCGTCGTCCTCGCGGGCGGCGGCCTGACGGTGACATTGCGCAAGCGGCCGCTCCGCGTCAGCGTCGCCGACTCGGCGGGTCGAGAGGTGTTCGCGGAGTCCTTCGGCGCCGGCCACCAGGGAGCCCGGCTCACGCACGTCATCGCGCGCCCCGCCGACGCGCACTACTTCGGACTCGGCGAGCAAGCCTTCCCGCTCGACCGCACCGGCCAGAACCTGCTGCTGTGGAACACCGACGCGTACGGTTACCGGGCCGGCTCGACCCCGCTCTACTCGTCCATTCCCTTCTACATCGGGCTGCGCGACGGGCGCGCCTGGGGCGTCTTCTACGACAACTCCTACCTCGGCGAGTTCGACTTCGGGGCCAAGCTGAAGGAGAACGTGGGCTTCACCGCCGAGGGCGGCCGGCTGACGGTGTACGTCTTCCCCGGCCCCTCGGTCCCGCGCGTGCTGGCGGAGTACACCCGCCTCCTGGGCCGGACGCCCCTGCCGCCGGAATGGAGCCTCGGCTACCAGCAGAGCCGGTACAGCTACTATCCCGACTCCGAGCTGATGCGGGTGGCGTACGAGTTCCGCAACCGCGGCATCCCGTGCGACGTGCTGTATCTCGACATCGACTACATGGACGGGTACCGGGTCTTCACCTGGAGCCCGCAGCGGTTCCCCGATCCCAAGCGGCTGCTCACCGACCTCGGCGCGCAGGGGTTCAAGGTCGTGACGATCGTGGATCCGGGCGTGAAGGTGGACAGCGGCTACGACGTCTACCGCCAGCTCGTGTCGCTCCGCGGAGCGGTGACCTGGCCGGACGGCACGCCATACGTGGGCCAGGTGTGGCCCGGCCGCACGCTGTTCCCCGACTTCTCGCTCCCCGCGACGCGCGACTGGTGGGGCGGGTTGCTGAACCGCCTGGTGGGGCCGGGCGTGGCGGGGATCTGGAACGACATGAACGAGCCGGCGAACTTCGGCGGCCGGACCCTCCCCGACATCGCGATGTTCGCGCACGGCACCGCCGACCACGCCGAGCACCACAACCTCTACGCGCTGCTGGAGGCCGAGGCCACCTACAACGGCCTGCGCACGCTCCAGAGCGCCCGGCGCCCGTTCGTCCTGACGCGCGCCGGCTTCGCCGGGATCGAGCGCTACTCGAGCATCTGGACCGGCGACAACCAGGCCACCTGGGAACACCTCGGCATCGCGATCCCGATGGTGCTGGGGCTCGGCCTGTCCGGCGTGCCCTTCGCCGGCGTCGACATCGGAGGGTTCTCCGGCTCGCCCGACGCGGAGCTGTTCTCCCGATTCCTGGAGACGGGGACGTTCTTCCCGTTCATGCGGACCCACTCCGACCTTCAGACGCCCCGCCGCGAGCCGTGGGCGTTCGGACCGGTGTACGAGGCGGCCAACCGCGAGATGATCCGCCTGCGCTACCGGCTCCTGCCGCAGCTCTACACGGCGTTCTACGAGCACGCCCACGACGGCCGGCCGGCGGCGCGGGCGCTGGTCTTCGAGTTCCAGCGCGATACGGCCGTGTACGCCGTCAACGACGAGTTCATGTTCGGCGACCACCTGCTCGTGGCCCCGGTGACCCGCGCGGGCCAGGACGCGCGCCCCGTGTACCTCCCCGCGGGCCGCTGGTACCGGTATCCCTTCGACTCCGTATACGACGGCGGCCGCTCGGTCACGGTGAGTGCTCCGCGGGTCAACCCCGACGTGCGCGGCGACTCCGGCTTCGTCCGGGGCATCCCGCTGTTCGTCCAGGCCGGCGCCGTGATCCCGATGCAGGCCGTCGAGCAGTACGTCGGCGAGCGCCACATGGACACGCTCGAGCTGCACGTGTGGGATACCGACGCCGCCACCGCCGTGACCAGTGAGCTCTACGAGGACGCCGGCGAAGGCTACGCGTACCAGCAGGGGGCCTGGCGGCTGACGACGTTCGATACCCACTCCGACGGCACGACCCTCGAGATCGCCGTCGCGGCGCAGGGTGCCTACGCCGGCGCGGCCTCCGACTTCCTGGTCGTCGTGCACGGACTCACGAAAGCGCCGGCTTCAGTCACGGTGGATGGCTCCCCTGTCCAGGTTCGCTTCGAGCCACGGGCCAGGATTGCAGTCTTCGACATGCGACCGGACGCGCGCAGCATCAGAATCGAGAGATGAGAGGGCAGAACTCAGAACAGTTGCCAGACGGCAAGGAGGCAGTGGTTACAAGCCGTCAGTGATCGGGGGCCAGACCAGTTGCCAGTACCTGCGACCGGTCTGGCGTCCGTTGTCTGGCAACTGTTCGGCCCTCTGCATCCCTGATTACTTTTCTCTCCGAGAATGCCGCACCATCCGAACAAGTGGGTCGTCGCGGGCACGGTCCTGATCGGGACGATCATGGCCGTCCTCGATTCCTCGGTCGTGAACGTCGCGCTGCCGGACATGAGCGGGACGCTCGGCGCCACCATCGAGGAGATCACCTGGGTCGTCACCGGCTACATCCTCGCCCAGGTGATCTTCATGCCGATCACCGCGCTCCTCTCCTCGCGGTTCGGGCGCAAGAACTTCTACGTGGCGAGCGTCGTCCTCTTCACCGTCGCCTCGATGGCGTGCGGCCTGGCGCGGTCGATGCCGGTCATGATCCTGTTCCGGGCCATCCAGGGCGCCGGCGGCGGCGTGATGATCACGGTCTCGCAGGCCATCCTCCGCGAGAGCTTCCCTCCCGAGGAGCAGGGAACGGCGATGGGGCTCTTCGGCGTCGGCACGGTCCTGGCGCCGGCGATCGGCCCCACGCTCGGCGGCTGGCTCACGGACCAGTACTCGTGGCCCTGGGTCTTCTACGTGAACGTACCGATCGGGGT
The DNA here is from genome assembly GCA_963835535.1 of uncultured Gemmatimonadales bacterium. Lineage (GTDB taxonomy): Bacteria > Gemmatimonadota > Gemmatimonadetes > Gemmatimonadales > JACORV01 > Fen-1245. The sequence goes on along the minus strand of CAWIFL010000004.1, from coordinate 548,408 downwards.
CGTCGCCGTCCTGCTGGTCATGCGCTTCGTGGAGGACCCGCCATACCTGGTCAGGCAGAAGGGACGGATCGACTGGGCGGGGGTCGGCGCGATGACGCTGGGGCTCGGCGCGTTCCAGTTGATGCTCGAGAAAGGCCAGGACCTGGACTGGTTCCAGTCCTCGTTCATCCTCTGGCTGGCCGTCATCTCCGTCGTCTTCCTCGCGGCGTTCATCTGGCGCGAGCTCAGGACCAGCGGCCCGGCGGTGGATCTCTCGCTCTTCCGCAACGTCCCGTTCGCCTCGGCCACCGCGCTGGGTGGCGTGCTGGGGATGGGGCTTTACGGCGCGCTCTTCCTCCTGCCCCTCTTCCTCCAGGAGCTGCTCGGCTACCCGGCGATGAAGTCGGGCCTCGCGCTCATGCCGCGCAGCCTCGCGATGGCGGTCGTCATGCCGATCGGCGGCCTGCTCTACAACCGCCTCGGGCCGCGGGTGCTGGTGGGGACCGGGCTGGCGATCAGCGCGTACTCCTTCTGGGACCTCGCGCACCTCACCACCGACACCGGGATCTGGGACCTGATGCTGCCGCAGATCTGGCAGGGCGTGGGCTTCGGCATGCTGTTCGTCGCGCTGAGCACGGCGGCCCTTTCGAGCATTCCCCGGTCCCGGATGACGGCCGCCGCGGGGCTCTACAACGTGGTCCGGCAGGTGCTGGGGAGCGTCGGGATCGCGGTCGCGGCGACGGAGCTGGTGCGGAGCCAGTCGCGGTTCCACGACGTGCTGGCCGAGCACGTCACGCCGTACGGCGCCGCGACCCAGGACTGGCTGCGGGGCGCGACCGCCGGGATGATGAGCGCCGGCGCCGACGCGGCGACCGCGACCGGGCGGGCCATCAGGTTGCTCGATGTCCGGGTGATGCGGCAGGCGATCGCGCTCGCCTACAACCACGTGCTCCTGCTGGTGGCGGCGCTGTTCGTCGTCTCGCTGCCGCTGGTGCTGCTGGTGCGCGGCCACCGCGACTCGAAGGTCGAGGTGGTGCCCGACTAGCTAGACGGCGTCCGGCGCCTCCACGATCTCCGACGCCACGCCGAAGCGCTTCCACACGAAGTAGACCGGAATCCCGATCACCACGATGATGAGCCCCGGCCAGGTGTACAGCGGCTTCTTGACCAGCAGATCCACCATCAGCAGGCCCATCGCCGCCATGTAGATCGCGGGCATCCACGGGTAGCCGAGGGCGCGGTACGGCCGCTCCATCTCCGGGCGGATCTTCCGCAGCCGGAACAGGGCCAGGATGGTGAGGAAGTAGAAGAGCACCGCGGCGAAGATGACGTAGTCGAGCAGGTTCGAGTATGTCCCCGATAGCGCGAGGATGCACGTCCAGAGCGCCTGGACCCAGAGCGCGGCCTTCGGCGTGCGGTGCCGCGGGTCCACCCTGCTCGCGCCTTTGAAGAACAGGCCGTCGTGCGACATCGCGTAGTAGACCCGCGCGCCGGCCAGGACCAGCCCGTTGGCGCAGCCGAAGGTGGAGACCATGATGGCGACGGCCATCATCGCGACCCCGGCGCCGCCGAACATCACCTGCATCGCCAAGGTGGCCACCCGCTGCTCCGCCGCGTTCTGGATGTCCGCCAGTGGGAGCACGGTGACGTAGGCGACGTTGGCGAGCACGTACATCACGCTCACCAGTAGCGTCCCCAGGCCGAGGGCGAGCGGGAGGTTCCGGCGCGGATTCTTCACCTCGGTGGCGGCGAACGCCACGTTGTTCCACGCGTCGGAGGAGAAGAGGGAACCGACCATGGCCGCGCCGATCACGGGCACGATCGCCAGCGTGATGGGGGCAGTGCCCCAGAAGTGCCCCGAACCGAAGTTCGCGGCGATGGCGGCGGCGTTCCGGCCGATCGTGAGGCCGAGGACGATGAGCCCGCCGAGGGCGAGGACCTTGGCCGCGGTGAAGACGGTCTGGATCCAGGCGCCGGTCCGGACGCCCTGCACGTTCACCCAGGTGAGCAGCAGCACGATCCCGATCCCGAGCAGCCGCTGCCACGAGACGCCGATCTCGATGGACTGCGGGTTCGCCGGTCGGGTGGCCGAGCAGGGCGAAGAGCGCATCGCCGGGCGCGGGAATGTGCCCCAAGGAGAGCCAGACGTTCGCCGTCAGCCCCGGCCACAGCACAGCCAGGAACCGGGAGAACGCCACGACGACCGCGGCGATAGTGCCGGTCTGGATCACGAGGAAGAGCGTCCAGCCGTAGAGGAAGCCCCACAGCGGCGAGAGCCCCTCGCGCAGGTAGACGTACTGCCCGCCCGCCTTCGGGTACATCGCCGCCAGCTCTCCCTGGTTGAGCGCGCCCATCACCGTCACGACCCCGGTGATCACCCACACCATGAGCAGCATGCCCGGCGAGCGGACCTGGTTCGCGATGTCTGCCGAGACGATGAAGATGCCCGAGCCGATCATCGAGCCGACGACGATCGCGATGGCCGCGACGGGACTGATGCCCCGCAGGAGCGTGGCGGAGGGGGAGCCGGCCTCGTTCATCGTGTCTTCTTCCTCGCTTTGGGAAGGAGCGCCAGCCGCAGCACCTCGTCGGCGGTCTCCACCAGGTGGATCTTGAGACTCCGCTTGATGGTCTCGGGCACTTTCCGGAGCTCGCTCTCGCAGTCGTTGGGGATCAGCACCGTGGGGATGTGGCCGCGCACCGCGGCCCCGAGCTTCTCCCGGAGCCCGCCCACCGCGAGCACGCGCCCGGTCAGCGTGATCTCGCCGGTCATCGCGAGATCGGAGCGGATCCTCCGCTCGGTGAACAGGCTGGCGAGCACCGTGGCGATCGTGACGCCCGCCGAGGGGCCGTCCTTCGGGATCGCCCCCTCGGGGAAGTGCACATGGACGTCGCGCTCGCCGAAGCGGCGCCGCGGAATGCCGAGTTCCTCGGCGCGGCTGCGCACCCACGAGGCCGCGGCCTGTACCGACTCGATCATCACCGAGCCGAGCTGACCGGTGACCTGGAACTGGCCCGTCCCGGGCATCGCGATGGCCTCCACCGGGAGCAGGTCGCCGCCCGTGGACGTCCAGGCGAGGCCGTTGGCGACGCCGATGGCGGGCACCGGCTGGGCGCGCTCGTCCACGAACCGCGGCGGGCCGAGCACCTCGTCGATCAGCTTCGCGTCCACCGTCCACGGCCCGGCGGCGCCCGCGGCCTTGCGCGTGGCGAACCGGCGGAGGAGCGCGGCGAGATCGCGCTTGATGCCCCGCACGCCCGCCTCCCGCGCGTAGCCGGAGGCCACGAGCGCGAGCGCGTCGTCGTCGATCGCGATCTCGCCGTCGGAGAGTCCGTTATCCGGCAGCAGCTGCGGCAGCAGGTGCCGGCGGGCGATCGCCACTTTCTCCTCGGGCGTGTACCCCGGGATCTCGATGACCTCCATCCGGTCCAGCAGCGGTTCCGGGATCTGCGGCTCCGCGTTGGCCGTGGCGATGAACAGGACCCGCGACAGGTCGAACGGCACGTTCAGGTAGTGGTCCACGAAGGCGACGTTCTGCTCGGGATCGAGGACCTCGAGCAGCGCCGCCGACGGGCTGCCGTGCCCCGGGCGGTCGGCCCCGAGCTTGTCGATCTCGTCGATCATCAGCACCGGGTTCATCGCCCGCGCCCGGCTGATCTCCTGGACGATCTTCCCCGGCATCGCGCCGACGTAGGTGCGGCGGTGGCCGCGGATCACGGCTTCGTCGTCCACGCCGCCCAGGCTCATCCGGCCGAAGGGGCGACCCATCGCGTCGGCGATCGCGCGCCCCAGCGACGTCTTCCCCACGCCCGGCGGTCCCACGAAGCAGAGGATCGGCGGGCGGGCCTTGGGCGCGAGGCGGCGCACCGCGAGGTACTCGACGATCCGCGTCTTGGCCTCGTCGAGCGCGAGGTGCCCCAGGTCCAGCACCGCGCGCACCGCCGCAGGATCGGGCCGCCGTTCCTCCACCTCCACGCCCCACGGGAGCGCCAGCATCCAGTCGAGGTACGTGCGCGCCACCTGGTACTCGGCGGAGGCGGGGGTGAGGCGGCCCAGGCGTTCCAGCTCGCGCAGCGCCTCGCCGCGCGCCGTCTCCGGCATCGCCAGCCCCTCGAGGCGCGCCTTCAGCTCGCGGGCCTCCCGCATCGCGTCGTCCTCGCCCAGCTCCGCGCGGATCGCCTCCAGCTGCTGGCGGAGCAGATACTCGCGGCGCCCGCGCTCGAGCTGCATCGTGGTGAGGCGGTCCACCTCGCGCTGGACGTCGGCGCGCTCGACCAGGGCGGCGAGGAAATCGGCGAGGATGTCGAGGCGCACCGCCGGCGCCGGCTCGGCGATGATGCGGTCGCGCTGCGCCACCGAGAACGGGAGCTGCTGCGCCACCAGGTCCGCGAAGTGGCTCGCGTCCTCGACGTTGGCCCGCAGATTCTCCACCGACTCCGCGTTCACCGCCGGGTCGAGCGAGGCCAGCGTCTCCGCCAGACGGAGCACCGCGCCGATGCGCCGGTCCAGCTCGGGGCGCGATTCCTCGGGCTCCAGCACGGGACTCACCGCCGCCGACGGCCACTCCGCGCCCTCGGTGACGCTGTCGATCCGCACCCGCTTCTTCCCCTGGAAGGTGACCTGCACCGCCTCGTCGGCGAGGTTCATCCGGTCGAGCACGCCCGCCGCCACGCCGAGGCGGCCCACGAACGACGACGGCGGCGCCGACGCCGCATCGGCCCGCACGATCACCACCGTCTTCTGCGTCGCCGAGAGCGCGCGGATCGCCGCCACGTTCGTCCGGCTGGTGACCTGCACCGCCGCGACGCCCAGCGGAAAGACCTGCGTCGAGCGCAGGATCACCAGGGGGACGTGCCGGGGCACGTCCCACGCCCGCAGGTCGTCCCGCGTCGTCGTCAGGAAATCGTCAGTCATCGGATGGGAGAGGGGAGGACGCGCCGCCTACCCGGGGGACCTGTTCGCCTGGAGCATCTCGCGCATCCGCCGCGCCAGCGCCTCGATCTCCCGCAGCCCCTCGACCGTCTCGGCGTCGAGCTGGGCCTCGTTGAGGAGCAGCAGCTGCGCCTCGGCGAGGATAGCGGCGAGGGGATTGGCCAGATCGTGCCGGAACTTCCGGTTGGGGTCCTCGCCGAGGTCCGCCACGCCGGTTCCCCTTCCTCAGGTACTGAGCGAGCGGTAGAGATCGCGGAGATGGTGTTCCCGCAGGTCCCGCACGGCCTGCCACAGATCCTGCTCGCTCGTGGCGCAGAAGATCTCCGCCGTCACGCGCTCGGTGCTGCTGCCCCCCTCGACGAAGTGCAGGCGACCCCGCCACATCCCGTCGTCGGTGCGCCAGACGGCGAGACGGACGGCGAGCCCAGTACCTTCATAGCGCAACGGAGCCAGGTCGTGAAGGACCGGCTCGGACGGATCGGGAACGTTGGATCGGGACTGCGGCAGCGGCATCGGAAGCTCCGAGTGAGGGGGCATCCGAACCCGGACACGAGGTCCAAAACGTCCGAGTTTGAAGCAATATAACGACTTACGAGACCGGCGCAATATTCGGGACCACCGCCTCGGGTTTGTCGCCCCCGGAGCCTCTTGACCAGGCTATGTGTATGCTCTAGAATCAGTTGCTCGCTGACCAACCCCATATCGCACCACATCCGAGCCGGCACTGCTGCCGCTTCAATACCACAACTGTGAGGGTTGACCGGGCCGGGGGTTGAACACCCTCAGCCTCCCCACCGCACCCGGAGTTTCCATCCGTGGACATCGCCGAACTGAAGAAGAAGTCCGTCGCGGAACTGCACGCGATGGCAGAAGAGCTCAACATCACCAACTACTCGGGCCTCAGGAAACAGGACCTGATCTTCCGCATCGAGCAGAACCTGCTCGACTCCGACACGGTGCTGCGGGGCGAGGGGGTGCTCGAGATCCTGCCGGAAGGCTACGGGTTCCTGCGCAGCCAGGACTGGAACTACCTGTACGGCCCCGACGACATCTACGTCTCGCCCAGCCAGATCAAGCGGTTCGATCTCCGGACCGGGGACACGATCCTCGGCCAGGTGCGTCCCCCGAAGGAAGGGGAGCGCTACCTCGCCCTCCTCAAGGTCGAGACGGTCAACGGCGACGAGCCGGAGAAGGCGAAGCACCGCATCGCGTTCGACAACCTGCGGCCGCGCTATCCGGACGAACGGCTGCGGCTCGAGCGCAAGGACAACGATCTCTCGATGCGGGTGATCGACATGCTCGCGCCGATCGGCAAGGGCCAGCGCGCCCTGATCTCCTCGCCCCCCAAGGCCGGCAAGACGATCCTCCTGCAGAAGCTGGCGAACTCCATCACCGAGAACCATCCCGAGTGCGTCCTGATCGTGCTGCTCATCGACGAGCGGCCCGAGGAAGTGACGGACATGGAAGAGAACGTGAAGGCCGAGGTCATCTCCTCGACCTTCGACGAGCCGGCCGACCGGCACGTGCAGGTCTCGGACATGGTGCTGGAGAAGGCGAAGCGGCTGGTGGAGTCGGGGAAGGACGTGGTGATCCTGCTCGACTCGATCACGCGGCTGGCGCGCGCCCACAACGTGGTGGTCCCGCACTCGGGCAAGATCCTGTCGGGCGGCGTGGACGCCAACGCGCTGCACAAGCCGAAGCGGTTCTTCGGGGCGGCGCGCAACATCGAGGGCGGCGGCTCGCTCACGATCGTCGGCACGGCGCTGATCGAGACCGGCAGCCGGATGGACGAGGTGATCTTCGAGGAGTTCAAGGGCACCGGCAACATGGAGCTGGTCCTGGACCGGAAGATCAGCGAGCGGCGGATCTGGCCGGCCATCGACGTGCAGAAGAGCGCCACCCGGAAGGAGGAGCTGCTCCTCCCGCCGGACGAGCTGAACCGGATGTACCTGCTGCGGAAGTTCCTCGCGGACATGCCGCCGGTCGAGGCGATCGAGTTCCTGATCGAGCGGATGAAGCGGACCAAGAACAACAAGGAATTTTTCGCGACCATGGCGCAGGGGTAGGCGCTTGCCCGAGCCGGGCGCAGGCCGGGTTCTGGCCTTGGACTGGGGCACCAAGCGCTTCGGCGTGGCCCTGTCGGACCCGACGCGGCTCCTCGCGCAGCCGCTGACGACGCTCACCCGACGCCCGGGGCATCGGCCCCCGGTGCGCGAGATCCTCGATCTGATCACCCGCCACGAGGTCGTGCTCGTCGTGGTCGGCCTGCCGCTCACTCCCGAGGGCGAGGAGGGCGACGCCGCCGCGGAGGCGCGCGCCCTTGGCGAGGCGGTCGCGCGCCGGTCGGGCGTACCGGTGACCTGGTGGGACGAGCGGCTCTCCACGGCGGCCGCGCTCCGCTCGGCGCGGGCGGCCGGCGTCCGCGACCGCGACTCGCGGGAGCGCATCGACCAGATGGCCGCGACCCAGATCCTGCAGCACTTTCTCGACGCACAGACGCACCGACGCACCGACGCACAGGAGATGCCATGAGCCGGCTCCGTGCGTCCGTGCGTCCGTGCCTCCGTGCGTCCGTCCTGACGGCGGCGTGCGCACTGGGGCTGTCGTGTGCCGGGCCCTCTCCAGGCGCTCCGAGGGAGCGCCTCTTCGTGCCCAAGCGCGCCTCGCTCCATACCGTCGCCGACTCCCTCGCGGCCCACCAGATCATCTCGTCCACTCGCCGGTTCCTGCTCGCCGCGCGCATCCTCGCGTGGTTCACGCCGGCGTTCCGCGGGCTCGACCGTCACCTGAGTCCGGGGCGGTACGAGTTCGCGCACGGCGAGCGGACGCGGAAGATCCTGGAGGACATGCTCAAGGGGAACACCGCCGACGACTACTTCACGGTGCCCGAGGGCTACACCACGTGGGAGATCGCGCACGACGCGAGCCGCAAGCTCGGGATGGACAGCGCCGCCTTCATCGCGGCGACGCACGACACGTCCCTGCTCCGCCTCCTTGGCGTGCCGAAGGGGGTCAAGACGGTCGAGGGCTACCTCTTTCCGGAGACCTACCGCGTGGTGTTCGGCGCCTCACCCGAGCAGCTCGTGAGCCAGATGGTGCAGATGTTCCTCTCCCAGTGGGACACCACGATGGACCGCCGCGCGGCGGCGCTGGGCCGCACGCGCCACCAGGTCGTGACGCTGGCCAGCATCGTCGAGGCGGAAGCGCGCAAGTACCAGGAGCGGCGCACCATCGCCGGCGTCTACTGGAACCGCCTGCACGTGAAGCCGCCGATGAAGCTCGAGGCCGATCCGACGGTGATCTACGCCCTCGGCAAGCACCTGACCCGCGTGATGAGGCGCGACCTGCAGGTGGCGTCCCCGTACAACACGTACAAGCACCGGGGCCTGCCGCCGGGGCCCATCGCCTCGCCCGGGCGGCCGAGCATCATCGCGACCCTCTATCCGGGCAAGCACCAGTTCCTCTTCTTCGTCGCCCGGCCGGACGGGACGCACATGTTCAGCAAGACCTGGGCGGAGCACACGGACTCGGTGAAGGTGGCGCGGCGCCTCCGCGCCGAGTGGCAGGCGGCGAAGGACAGCGTGGCGCGGGCCGCGAAGCGGGACAGCCTCGCCGCGATGGCCGCGCGGCGCGCGCAGCCGACCCCGTGACCAGGCAGCCGCTCGCCGCCGCGCTCCGACTGGTGGTGATTCTCGACACCGGCGTGGCGCGCGAGGTGAAGGCGGATCTCGAGACACTGGCGCGTCATGCCGCGCAGGGCGGCGCCACCATGCTGCAGGTGCGCGCCAAGCGGGAGAGCGCCGGCGACCTGGCCGACCTCACGCGCCGGGTCATCGCCGCCGCGGCCGGACTCCCCGTGATCGTCAACGACCGGCTCGACGTCGCCGTCGCCGCCGGCGCGGCCGGGTGCCATCTCGGCCAGGACGACTTCCCCATCGCCGAAGCGCTGCGCCTCGCGCCGCCCGGCTTCTGGCTCGGCGGCTCGGGCGGCACCCCCGAGGAGGCTCGGCGCGCCGCCGCCGGCGGCGCGCACTATCTGGGCATCGGCCCCGTCGCCGCGACCGGGAGCAAGGTCGACGCGGGCGGCGCGATCGGCATCGAGGGCTTCCGCGCGATCCACGCCGCCGCGCCCGACCTCCCCGCGGTGGCCATCGGCGGCGTGACCGCCGAGCTGGTCCCGGACCTGATGGCGGCCGGCGCCGCCGGCGTCGCGGTCATCCGGGCCGTCCTGGGCGCCGCCGACCCGGTCGCCGCCACCCGGGCGCTCCGCGCCGCGCTCGACGCATGAAGCTCCCTACCGTCGTGGTCTCGCCGAAGGGCGTCGGCCGGCTCCGGACCGGGCATCCCTGGATCTTCCGCTCCGACCTGAGCGAGGATGGCGGGGAGCCTGGGCTCGCACAGCTCGTGGACGGGCGTGGCAAGGGACTCGGCACCGCGCTCTACTCGCCGGCTTCGGAGATCCGCGCCCGCTGGCTGGCGCCTGCCGGCACGGCGGTGGACCGGGGGTGGTGGACGGCGATGGTGCGCGCGGCCCTGGACCGCAGGCGCGGCATCGCGGATTCGGCCTGGCGGGCGGTGCACGCCGAGGGTGACGGCCTCCCCTCGCTCATCGTGGACCGCTACGGCGACTACGCGGTCGCGCAGCTCCTCTCCGCGGGGCTCGAGGCCGTGCGCGACGACGTCGTCGCCGCGATCCGGGACACGCTGGCGCCGAAGGGCCTGCTGCTCCGGAACGACCCCGCGGTGCGCGAGCGCGAGCGGTTGCCCCGCGACGTCACGCTCGCGTTCGGCGAGGTCCCCGAGACGATCGAGTGCAAGGAGGGGCGCGTCCGCTTCCTGGCCGCGCCGTGGACCGGGCAGAAGACCGGAGCCTTCCTCGACCAGCGGGAGAACCGGCAGCTGATCGGGGCCAGGGCGGGCGGGCGCTGCCTGGACGCCTTCGCCTACCACGGGCTCTTCGCCATGCATCTCGCCCTGGGGGGTGCGAAGGAAGTCGTGGCCGTGGAGATCTCGGGTGACGCGCTCGGCATCCTCGAGCAGAACGCGGCCCTGAACGGCGCGACGCAGGTGCGCACCGTCGAGGCGAACGCCTTCGACTGGCTCAAGGCGGCGGCGGCGACGGGCGACCGGTTCGATACGATCGTCCTGGATCCGCCGGCGTTCGCGCGGGACCGGCGATCGCTGGCTCGCGCGCTGGCGGGCTACAAGGAGATCAACCTCCGCGCGATGCACCTGCTCGCGCCGGGCGGCGTCCTGTTCACCGCCTCCTGCTCGCACCACGTGCACCGCGGCGACTTCTTCGGGATGCTCACCGACGCCGCCTCCGACAGCGGCCGGCGCCTCCAGCTCCTCGAGATCCGCGGCGCCGCGGCCGACCATCCCGAGATCGTCACCATCCCCGAGACCGGCTACCTCAAGGCCGCACTGCTCCGCGTCACCGACTAGGCGGCGATCCCCACCCGCTCCAGGAACGCTCCGACGTGGCGCTCGGTCACGAACCAGCTCCCGAGGGCGGGCCGCGCGCCCCCGTGCCAATCCGAGCCCCCGGTCACGAACAGCCCCGCGGCGCGCGCCGCTTCCTCCATCGCCGACGACTCGACCGGATCGAGCGCCGGGCGCAACGCCTCGACCCCGGCGAGCCCGACGGCCTTGAGCTGCCCGAACTTCCGCGCGTCCTCGAGCGACGGGTGGGCCCACACCGCACAGCCGCCGGCCTGATGGATCGCCGCGATCGCGTCGGCGACCACGGGGCCGCGGCTGGGCACGAACGCCGGCGCCCGGTCGCCGATGAAACGGCCGAAGGCGTCGTTGATGGACCCGGCCACGCGCAGCCGCACGAGGGCCCGCGCCAGGTGCATCCGGCCGATGGACGCGCACTCCGGCTCGCTCCGCACGTCCTCCGCCGTGATGGCCACGCCCAGCGCCCGGAGCCGTTCGAGCATCGCCACCAGGCGGTCCCGGCGCGAGCCGGCCGCCCGTCCGGCGAGCGCCGCGATGCCCGGATCGTCGAGCCGGAACGCGTAGCCAAGCAGGTGGATCTCGGCGCCGTCCAGCTCGCAGGTGAATTCCGCGGCCGGAAGGATCCCGATCCCCGCCTGCGCGGCGGCCGCCGCCCGCGCGGCCTCCACGCCCGCGACGGTATCGTGATCGGCGAGCGCGATCATCCCGAGGCCGGCGCGCCGGGCGGCGAGCACCACGTCCCGCGGCGCGAGCGCGCCGTCGGAACAGGTGCTGTGCAGATGCAGGTCGAGGTGCATGGCCCTCCCGCCGTGCCGAAGGCCAAGCTACGGAGCCGCGGAACGGCCAACAAGGGAGTTGACAGCCGAGATCGGCTTCCTCAGCTTGACCGCATGCCAGCGGCGCGCGCCAACGGGCGCGATCGTACGGCGTCCATCCAGCGCGTCTTCTTCAGCCTCCTCGCCGCCAATCTCGCGGTCGTCGGCGTCAAGCTCGCCATCGGCATCGCGTCGGGCTCCCTGTCCGTCATCGGTGACGCCGTGCACTCGTCGGTGGACGCATTCAACAACGTCGCCTTCACCGTCCTGATGCGGTACGCGGGCGCCGCACCCGACGACAAGCACCCGTACGGCCACGGCAAGTTCGAGGTGCTCGGGGCGCTCGGCATCGTCGTCTTCCTGCTGGTCGCCTCGGTCGAGCTGATCAAGAGCGCGGTCGGCCGCCTCGTGGCCGGCACGCCGCCGCCCGACATCACCGGCCTCTCCCTCTGGCTGCTGGCCGGCACGCTCGCGGTCAACGGCTGGGTGGCGTGGTACGAGGCGAGGAAGGGCCGCCAGCTCTCGAGCGACCTCCTGATCGCGGATGCGGCCCATACGCGCGTGGACGTGATGATCACGGTCGGTGTCATCCTGGGCGCATTCGCCTCGCGGGCCCGGGTGCCGCACGTGGACCCCGTCGTCGCGCTGGCCATCGTCGTCATGATCGTGCGCGTCGCCTGGCAGATCCTGAAGCGGGGCGTGCCGGTCCTGGTGGACCAGGCGGCCCACGAGCCCGACCTGGTGCGCCGCTCCGCCGAGGGCGTGGACGGCGTGCGCTCGGCCTACGACATCCGCTCGCGTCTGGCGGCGGGCATCGCCTTCGCGGAGCTCACCATCGGCGTGTCCAGTCAGCTCCCGGTGGATCAGGCCCACGCCATCTCGGACGCGGTCGAACGACGGCTCAAGGACGAGCTGCGGCTCGACCGGGTCGTGGTGCACATCGAACCGTGCTGATCACCGAGGAAGGCCGGTCCCGCCGCGCGCCGCGCAGCCTGCGCGCCGAGTACGAGGAGTTCATCGAGCAGCGGATCGAGGAGTACAAGGACGGCCTGCCGCGGGCCTCGATCCTCGGCATTGGCGACGAAGCCGTCCAGGAGCTGGCCCGCACCGAGCAGTACACCCTCACCGAGGTGCTCCTTCAGGAACAGGTGGACTCCATCATCCGCCGTCGCCTGCGCCTGCCCTCCTACCGCCGCTGGCGGGAGCGGCACCTGGCGCTCCGCGCGGCGCAGGTCCAGCCCACCCACTGGGGGCTCGCCCCGCACGATCCGGTCGTGCTGCTCGCCGAGTTCGTCAAGGAGCTGGACACCTTCGCCGTCGTCGGCGCCGCCGACGGCGCGTGCGCGCTGTTCCTCGCTGCCCGGGGCGCGAAAGTCCTCGTCGGCGATCCGGACCTCGCGGCGATCGAAGGACTCGAGAACCGGGCCATCGCCGAGCAGCTCAGCAGCCGCATCGAGTGCCTGGTGGTGCCGCTCGAGAGCTGGACGCCGCACCAGCCACTCGACGGCTGCACGATCGAGACGTCCGCCCTGGCGGGACTCTCCGCGCTCGAGCGGGCCGAGCTCATCCGGCGACTCAAGGCCGTCACGGTCCCGGGCGGGCGGCACGTCGTCATGCCGGCGGGCGGCCCGGCCGGGAAGAACCCACCCGTCTCCAGCGACGCGCTCCGCTCCCTCTACGCCGACTGGACCGTCGCGCGCGCGAAGGACCCGGGCGCCGGCACGCACCGCACCCGCAACTTCGGCTTCCTCGCCACGCAGCCCGAGCAGCCGGAGCAACCGGAAGTGCGTCAGAGTGAAACGGCGTAGCCTGTGTCGGACTGACACATAATTTCACACGCAGCCTTCTGCTTAGTCTGCAAGTACCTGCAAATCATTAGGTTACGAATCCATCCGCCGGGGCACGGGCCGTGCCTTAGGAGATGGTGCGGGAGTCGTGCGTGTGCGTTTCAACTCTGGCGGGGTGGCGGTATGGCGACAGCGATCCTGGCGACTACGGGTGAGCCCTTGGGCATCGTCATCAACGACGGCGGCGAAGCGTCGCGGCCGCCGCGGATTCTGATGTGGTTCTGGGCGAACGAGGAAGAGGCGACCAACGAAGAGGAGTGGCGGGAGCGCTGAGGGGCGTCTGCCGCTGCTCACACGAAGGCCCGGCGATGAAGCCGGGCCTTTCGTTTCTTAGATCCCCAGCTCATTGCGTACGGTCAGCGGCAGCCAGCGCCGCGCCCGCGCGATCGGGATGGCGAAGCCGAGCCCGGACGTGCCGCCCTCGGCGGCGGAGTCTGCCAGGGCGCCGTAGTGCAGGGCGATCACCTGTCCCGCGGCGTTGAAGACCGGGCTCCCCGAGGAGCCCGACGCCGAGGGACCGCCGAACTGGATCCACTCGCTGGTCGCCTTCGCGACGATCCCCGCGAACATCGTGGTGCGGACGAAGCCGGCGGGGTCGAAGGCCAGCTGCGTGCCCCGCGGGAACCCGATCAGGGCCGCGGGCGCGCCCTGCCGGACGCCGGTCCCCTCCCAGTCGATGGACCTTACGACGGCCCCGTGGTAGTTGCGCACCTTGAGCACCGCGACGTCCTCGTCGCGCACGTTGCTGACGGCGACGACGTCGGCCAGGAGCGGCGTGCGCGTGTCGGCCATCACGACCTCGATGGCGCGGGGCCGGGTGCGGCTCGGGTCCTGGACGACGTGGCCGTTCGTCAGGAGAAAGCCCGAGGGGGTGATCACGAAGCCGGTGCCCATCACCGAATCGGTCTGGTAGCGGACGATGACGAGCCCCACCGCCGCCTGGTTGTCGGCGGCGACGCGGGAGAAATCGGCGGTCCCTTCGGGGGTGCCGGGCGCGGCGCGGGCCTCCTCGTCCTTCAGCCGTTCCTCGAGGGAGTCGACCACGGCGCGCGGCACGCTCGATGCGCGCGCATCGGCGATCGCGCGCTGCAGCCGGCCGATCTCCGCCGCCGCGCGCTGCTGCGCTTCGTTCGACGAGCGGAGCTGGGTCGCGAAGGCGCGCTCGGCGGCGGCGAGGCGCGCCTGGGCGGCGGCGCTCGCGTGCAGGGAGGCGCGCCAGACGAGCGCGAGCGCGGCGGCGAGGACCACGATCGTCGCGAGGGCCGCTGCCCTGAAGAGCGTGGACGACTCGTGCGCGATCTGGCGGGCCATCGCGCGCACCCAGGCGTTCACGCCCCCGCCGGCGCCGCCGGGGCTCCGCGCCTCGCCGCGGGCGACCTGCAGCATGCCCGCCAGCGACTTCGGCGGCTGCAGCTCGGGGTGGTACGCCGCCCCCTGCCCTTCGGCCAACGTCGCGGCGCCGAGGGCGCGGACCTCGAACAGCGGGCCGTGCCACCCCAGCATGATCCGGTCGCCGAGGTTCAGCGGCGCGCGCGCGTGGAGCTGGCTGCCGTTGACGAAGGTGCCGTTCGTGCTCCCGGCGTCGCCGATCGCGGCCGCGCCCGCGTCATCGAACGTCACGACCGCGTGGCGCTTCGATACGACCGTGTCGGCGATGGTCCTGAGCGGGATCGTGCAGCCGGCGTCGCGCCCCACCACGATCTCGCGCCCGGCGCCCACGAGGTCCTCGCCGCCCCGCACGCGGCGCAGCCGGAGCCGCGGCTGCGATTCGTCCACGGCGGGCTGGGGCTTGGTGCGCGCGACCTGCCCCGGGATGGCGACCCGGAGCGCGGGCCCGCGCTGGCCGAGGGTGAAGCGGTCGCCGGTGCGCAGCGCCTCCGCCTTCGCGATGCGCCGCCCGCCCAGCCAGGTGCCGTTGGTGCTCCCGAGGTCCTCCAGCCACCACGTGCCGTCCGCCTCGCGCCAGACGCGCGCGTGGACGGCGCTGACGATGTCGTCGCCGGGATCGAAGGTGACGTCGAGGGTGGGGTCGCGGCCGAGCCGCGCAGAGGATCCGTCGACCGTGAGGTCGAGGTTGCGCCGCTCGTCGTGGAGGATCACGCGGCGCAATATACGGAAATGCGCGGGGCCGGCAAAAGCACCGGCCCCTGTGCATCCCGGCGAAGGCTACTTCTTCTTCTTGCCCTTCTTCGCCGTCTTCTTCGCGGCCTTCTTCTTCTTCGCCATATGGCCTCCAACGAAGTGATGGAACGTTCCGCCGGCCCCTAGTGGCCGACGGTCAAACACCCTCGAGATCGATGGAGACGAACCACTGCAATGGAGAGGACACCGACATCGCCGCGGGCGTATTCCAGAACGGAATCGCGCGCGCGACTGCTTGGTAGGTTACGCTGGACTTTCGGGGTTGCTCCAACAGGTATCTCCGCGCAATGCGCAAAGCCTTGAACGCCAATATATAAGAGTCGTTGCTACGCGCAATAGCTCAGCGCGCGAATTTTGCACGCGACGCGCCTCCGGTGTACAATCAGCCGACCCCTTCGAACCAGCTCGATGATCACGTTGACGGTCGACGGACGGGCGATCCACGCCGAGGACGGCACCACGATTCTCGAAGCCGCGCGCAGCGCGAGCATCGAGGTGCCGACGCTGTGCTGGTACCCGAAACTGCCGGTCGTCGGCTCGTGCCGCATCTGCCTCGTGAGCGTGGAAGGCGCGCCGAAACTCGTGGCGGCGTGCGCCACGGCGGCGCAGAACGGGATGGTGGTCCATACCGAGTCGCCGGACGCCGTCGCCAACCGCAGGAGCGTTCTCTCGCTCCTGCTCGAGCGCTACCCGACCGGACACCTGCGGTCCGGCGGCAACCATCTCAACGAGTTCGAGCAGCTGGTCCGACGGTACGACGTCCCGGTGCGCCCGGAGAGCCGGCACGAGCTGCCGCTCCGGACGGGTGACGCGCGCGCCGGCGACCCGATGATCCAGCATACCATGAGCACCTGCATCCTGTGCACGCGCTGCGTCCGGGCGTGCGCCGACCTGCAGGTGGTGGGAGTGCTGGAGGTCGCGCAGCGGGGCGAGCACGCCGAGATCGTGGTGGGGGGCGAGGGCGACCCCGACGACGCCGCCTGCACCTGGTGCGGCGAGTGCGTGCGCGTCTGCCCCACCGGGGCGATCCACGAGGTGCTCCCCCGCGAGAAGTTCACCGAGCGCCAGATCGCCGAACCCGAGCGCGTGGTGCGCTCCGTCTGCCCCTACTGCGGCGTCGGCTGCCAGATCGACCTCCACGTGCGCGACAACCAGGTCGTCCGGGTCACCAGCCCGTGGATCGAGGAGAACACCCCGAACCTCGGCTCGACCTGCGTGAAGGGCCGCTTCGGCTACGACTTCCCCCAGCACCGGGACCGCCTCAAGGCCCCCCTGATCCGGCGGGGCTGGGTCAAGCGCCGCGACCGCTGGGTGTGGGAGGGTCCCAAGGAGGGGGAGCGCCGCCGGGGCCCCTGGCTCTCCATCGAGGACGAAGGGGACCGCGCCAAGTCCCGCCCGCCGGCGCGCGCCGTCGGGAAGGCGCTGACCCAGCTCCCGCACATCCCGCGCGGCCCCGACGACGTCCGAGACCGGGTGGCGACCCCCGCGTCGTGGTACGAGCCCTTCCGCGAGGCGACGTGGGAAGAGGCAATGGAGCTGACGGCGCAGGAGCTGGTGCGCCTCCACGCGGAACGGGGGCCCGACGCGCTGGCCGTCTTCTGCTCGGCCAAGTGCACCAACGAGGAGAACTACGTCCTGCAGCGGATCTTCCGCGGCCGCTTCGGAACCAACAACGTGGACCACTGCACCCGGCTGTGTCACTCATCCTCGGTCGCGGCCATGCAGCGCTCGCTCAACACGTCCGCCGCCTCGGGCTCGATGCGGGAAGTCGAGGAGGAGTCGGATGTGATCTTCGTCGCGGGCGCCAACGTCACGGAGGCCCACCCGGTCTTCGGCGCCGCGATCAAGCGGGCCCAGCGCCGCGGCGCCACGCTCATCGTCGCCGATCCGCGCCGCATCGAGCTGGCAGGCCGCGCCGACCTCCACCTCCAGATGCAGCCCGGGACCGACGTCGCGCTCTTCAACGCGATGCTCCACCACATCATCGCCCAGGGGCTGCACGACCAGGCGTTCATCGCGCGGCGCACCCACGGCTTCGACCAGGTGGCGGAGGCGGTCGAGCCCTACACGCTCGAGCGCGCCGAGGTGATCACCGGCATCCCCGCCGCGGACATCGCGCAGGCCGCCGAGTGGTACGCCCGGGGCCCCAGGACCTCGACGCTCTGGGCCATGGGCCTCACCCAGCACGCGACCGGCACCGACATCGTCGCCTCGCTCCTCAACCTGATCCTCTCGACCGGGATGATCGGGCGCTGGGGTGCGGCGATGCTGCCGATCCGCGGGCAGAACAACGTGCAGGGCGCCTCGGACGTCGGCGGGATCCCGATGTCGTACACCGACTACCAGCCGGTCGGCGACCCCCAGGTGCGCCGCCGGTTCGCCGAGGCGTGGCACGTCCCGGAGACCTCGCTGTCGCTGAAGCCGGGGCTCAAGGTGACGGAGATCGTCGGTGCCGACTCGCCGGTCGCGGGCATGTACATCTTCGGCGAGAATCCGATCATCTCCGATCCGAACGTCGCCCACGCCGAGCACTGGTTCCTCGGACTCGAGTTCCTCGCCGTGCAGGACCTGTTCCTCACGGAGACCGCGCGCTTCGCCGACGTGATCCTGCCGGGCACGTCCTTCGCCGAGAAGGACGGCACGTTCGTGAACACGGAACGGCGCCTGCAGCGGGTGCGCGCGGCCTGCGCTCCACCGGGGCAGGCGCGCCGCGACCTCGACGTGCTGGTGGAGCTGTCCGAGCGGGTGGGCTTCAGCGCCCCGTTCGCGGGCGCGGCGGAGGTGATGGAGGAGATCGCCTCGGTCACCCCGTCGTGGGCGGGCGTGACGTATCCGCGGCTCGACATGGCGGGGCTCCAGTACCCGGTGCCCGACCGGAAGAGCCCCGGGACGGCGTTCCTCTTCGGCGACCGCTTCCCGACCGCGGACGGCAGCGGCACGCTCGTGCCGGTGGAGTACCTGCCGCCGGCGGAGCTGCCCGACGAGGAGTACCCGTTCATGATGAACACCGGGCGCCAGCTCTTTCACTGGCACACGGGGACGATGACGCGGCGTGCCAAGGGGCTGGACTCGCGCGAGCCGGTGCCGACCATCGAGGTGTCGCCGGCCGACGCGACGGCGCTGGACGTGCGCGACGGCGATCAGGTGCGCGTCTCGTCGCGCCGCAACTCGATGCTGATCGGCGTGCGCATCTCCGAGCGGGTGCGGCGCCGCCAGGTGTTCGTGCCGTTCCACTTCCGCGAGGCGGCGGCCAACCTCCTCACCAATCCGGCCCTGGACCCCTACGCCAAGATCCCCGAGTTCAAGGTCTGCGCCGTGCGCGTCGAGAAGGCCTAGCCGTGGACCTCGGCCTGAAGGGGCGTGGGGCGCTGGTCGGCGGCTCGTCTTCCGGCCTCGGCCTGGCGATCGCGACGCGGCTCGCGGCCGAGGGCGCGCGCGTGGCGGTGAACGGCCGCGACCGGCAGCGCTCCGAGCGCGCGGCCGCGGGCATCCACGCCGGCGCCGGCGGCGAGGCCGTGGCCTTTCCGGCCGACGTGAGCGATCCGCCGCAGGCCGCCGCCCTGGTCGCGGCCGCGCACGAGCGGTTCGGGCGGCTCGACATCCTGGTGTGCAACGCGGGGGGCCCGCCCGCCACGACCTTCGCCGAGGCCCCCGCCGACGCCTGGCAGAAGGCGCTCGACCTCAACCTCCTCTCGACCGTGCACCTCTGCCGCGCCGCCGTGCCGCTGATGCGGGCGCGCCGCTGGGGCCGCATCGTCTGCCTCACCTCGTTCGCGGCCCTCGAGCCGCTGCCCGGCCTCATCCTCTCGACCACCGCGCGCGCGGGCGTCATCGGCTTCGCCAAGTGCCTCGCGGACGAGGTCGCCAAGGACGGCATCTGCGTGACCACCATCTGCCCCGGCTACTTCCGCACCGAGCGCGTCGTCGACCTGGCCAAGGCCCGCGCGGCGCGCGAGGGCACGACGGTGGAGGCAATCCAGAGCAGACAGATCGGCAGCATCCCCCTCGGCCGGATGGGAGAGCCCGACGAGCTGGCCGACGTCGTCGCCTTCCTCGCCTCGGAGCGCGCGGCATATATTACCGGCGCCGTCGTCACCGTAGACGGCGGGTATCTCCGCAGCATCGACTGACCGCACCACATCCACTCCGAGGGACCATGAAAGCGATCGTCAAGGCGGCGCCTGGGCCGGGGCTCGTCGTGCGCGACGTCCCGAAGCCCGTCTGCGGGCCGTCCGACGTCCTGATCCGCGTGCACCACGCGGGCGTCTGCGGCACCGACCTGCACATCGCGGACTGGAATCCGTGGGCCGAGGGGCGCGTGAAGCCGCCCGTGACGCTGGGCCACGAGTTCGCCGGCGAGATCGTGGAGGTCGGCAGCGAGGTGCACGAGGACTTCAAGGCCGGCGAGCTGGTCACCGCCGAAGGCCACATCATCTGCGGCCACTGCCTGCAGTGCCGCACCGGCAACGGGCACGTCTGCCAGCGCACCTCCATCATCGGCGTGGACCGGAACGGCGCCTTCGCCGAGTATCACGCGATGCCGGCCGGCAACGTCATGCGGCTGGACGGCATCCCCGCGGAGATCGGGGCGATCATGGACCCGATGGGGAACGCCTTCCACACGGTGCTCAGCACCGACGTCTCCGGCAGCGTCGTGCTGATCCTCGGCTGCGGGCCGATCGGCTGCTTCGCCGTCGGGATCGCGAAGGCCGCGGGCGCCGCGGCGGTGATCGCGGTGGACGTCAACGCGAAGCGCCTCGAGCTGGCGCGGAAGATGGGCGCCACGCGCGCCCTCAACCCGAAGACCGACGACGTGGACGCGGCGGTGCGCGAGCTGTCGAAGGGGGACGGCGCCGACCTGGTGTGCGAGATGTCGGGAGCGCCGAGCGCCCTGCACTCGGGCTTCAAGCTGGTGCGGCCCGGGGGCCGCATGCACCTCCTGGGCATCCCCGACGGCAACGTCCCGATCGACTTCGCCAACGAGATCGTCTTCAAGGGGATCACGATCTACGGGGTCATCGGGCGCCGGATGTACGAGACCTGGCACCTGATGCAGCGGTTCCTGCGCTCCGGCCAGTTCGACCCGCGGCCGGTGATCACCCACCGCTTCCCGCTCGAGCAGATCGACGAAGCGATCTCCGCCATCCGGTGCGGCGACGCCGGCAAGGTCATCCTGGACATCGGAAAGCGAGGCTCATGACCGCGCCGACCTTGACCGCCCGCCTCCAGGCGGAGCTGGACGAGTTCCGGAAGACCGGCGTCTACAAGCGACTCAACTACCTCGACGCCCCGCAGGGCGCGCGGACGGTGATGGAGGGCCGGGGCGACGTCGTGATCCTGTCGTCCAACAACTACCTCGGGCTGTGCGACCATCCGGACCTGATCGCCGCGGGCAAGGATGCCCTGGACAAGTACGGCGCGGGCACCGCATCCGTGCGCTTCATCTGCGGGACGTTCACCGTGCATCGCGAGCTCGAGCGCGCGCTGGCGGCGCTGGTCGGGACCGAGGAGGCGCTGACCTACGTCTCCTGCTGGAACGCCAACGAAGGGCTCTGCCCCACCATCCTCGGGGAGCAGGATGTCGTCATCTCGGACCAGCTGAACCACGCCTCCATCATCGATTCGGTGCGCATGGCACGGCAGATCGGCAAGGTCCAGTCGCTGGTTTACCGGCACTCCGACATGGCGGACCTGCGGGAGAAGCTGGCGTCGGCGGCCGCCGCGCGGACGCGGCTCATCTTCACCGACGGCGTCTTCTCGATGGAGGGCGACATCGCCCGGCTCGCCGACATCTGCGAGCTGGCGAAGCGCTACGACGCCGTGGTCGCGGTGGACGACTCGCACGCCACCGGCGTCATGGGGAAGACCGGGCGCGGCACCCACGAGCACGCCGGGGTCGTGGGCGCGGTGGACATCATCACCAGCACCCTCGGCAAGGCGCTCGGCGGCGCGGCCGGCGGCTTCACCGCCTCGAACCACGCGCTGTGCGACTACCTCACCCAGCGCTCGCGCCCGCAGCTCTTCTCCAACGCCCTGCCGCCGACCGTGGCAGCCAGCGCGCTCGCCGCGGTCCGCGTCCTCGCGGCACACCCGGAGCGCGTCGCGCGTCTGCACGAGAACGCCCGCTGGTTCCGCGCCGCCCTCAAGGAGGCCGGCTTCAAGCCGCTGGAGGGGGAAACGCCGATCGTCCCCGTCATCCTCGGCGAGACGGCGCTCGCGATCCAGATGAGCGACGCACTGCTGGCGGAGGGCGTGTTCGTGACGGGCTTCGGCTACCCGGTCGTGCCGCAGGGCCAGGCTCGCGTCCGATGCCAGGTCTCCGCTTCGCACACGCGGGAACATCTCGAGATGGCGGTTGCTGCCTTCAAGAAGGCAGGACAGAAAGTGGGAGTACTCAGATGAGTTCCCAGACGGCAAGTTGCCCAGTGGTTACCAGACGCGAGAATGCAGGGCGCAGGGCGGGCTGGAGCGTGCGCGGGGCGCTGCTTCTGCTTTTGCTCCCCGGTTCCCTCGTCGCGCAGGTCCCGACGCCCGAATCGGTGCTGGGGTTCCGGGTCGGGGCCGACTCCGTGCTCGCCGACTGGGGACAGATCGGCGGGTACTTCGCGCGGCTGGCGGCGGCCTCGCCGCGGGTCCGGGTGGACACGCTCGGCTTCACGACACAGGGCCGCCCGTACCTGCTCGTCACGATCACGGATTCGGCGAACCTGGCGCGGCGCACCGAGCTGATGGCGGCGCAGCGGCGGCTGGCCGACCCCCGCACGCTCGAGCCGGCCGCGGAACGCGCCCTCGCCGGGTCGCAGCCTGCCGTGGTGCTGATCTCCTGCTCGATCCACTCGACGGAGATCGCGGCGAGCCAGATGGCGATGGAACTGGCCTGGCAGCTCGTCTCGGACACCGCCGAAGCCGCGCTCCTCAGGCACGTCGTCGTGCTGCTCGTCCCCTCCGCCAATCCCGACGGCATCGACATCGTCACCGACTGGTACCGGCGAACCCGCGGGACGCCCTACGACGGCTCGTCGCCGCCGTGGCTCTTCCACCCGTACGTCGGGCACGACGACAATCGCGACTGGTACATGCTCACCCAGCCGGAGACCCGGTACCTGACGCGGGTCCTCTACCACGACTGGTTCCCCGAGGTCGTGTACGACATCCACCAGATGGGCGGCAACGGCGCGCGGATGTTCGTCCCGCCGTTCGCCGACCCGGTGAACCCCAACCTCGACGGGATGCTCGTCTCCGGCATCAACGAGGTGGGCGCCGTCATGGCGGGGGCGCTGGCGGACAGCGGCTACACCGGCGTGGCGCACCAGATCGACTTCGATCTGTGGTGGCACGGCGGCAATCGCACCGTGCCGGCGCGCCACAACATGATCGGGATCCTGACGGAGGCGGCCAGCGCGCGCATCGCCTCGCCCGTCCGGCTCGCGCCGAGCGCGCTGCGGCAGCCGGAACGGGGCGTGAATTATCCGTCGCCGTGGCCGGGCGGGTGGTGGCGGCTGCGGGACATCGTGGACTACGAGCTGACGACCTCCGAGGCGCTGGTCCGGTTCGCCGCCCGCGAGCATGCGGCGTTCGTGTCGCGGTTCGTGAGGCTGGGACGCCGGGCCGTCGAGGCCGGACGCACGCAGCAGCCGGCGGCGTACGCGATAGCGCCCGCACAGCGCGACGCGGGCGCCCGCGCCCAGTTCGCCAACCTGCTGATCGCCGGCGGCGTGGAGATCCGGCGCGCCCGCTCGCCGTTCGCCTCCGGGGGCCGCGACTACCCGGCCGGCACCCTGGTCATCCCGCTGGCGCAGCCGTTCCGCGCGCACGTGAAGGACCTGGTCGAGCGGCAGGTCTATCCCGCGCGGTCCGCGTACCCCGGCGGCCCGGCGCTCCCCCCGTACGACGTGACGGGCTGGACGCTGCCCCTGCAGATGGGCGTGACGGTGGATTCGCTCGGCGCGCCGGTCGCCGGCGACCTCGAGCCCGTGGATTCGGTGGCGGTGGCGCCCGGGCACATCACCGGCGCCGGCGCCGTCGTGCTGCTCGCGAACCGGTCGAACGGCGAGGCGACGGCCGTCTGGCGCGCGCTCGCGGCCGGGGCCTCCGTCGCGATCGCTCCGGCCCCATTCGAAGCGGGAGGCCGCAGCTGGCCGACCGGCACCCTGGCGGTCCGGGGTAGGAACGCGCGCGCCGTCCTCGACACGGCAGCCCGCGCGCTCGGCTTCGACGGCGTCGCCGTCCCGCGGCTCGCCGCCTGGCCCGGCGCCCCGACCGTCACGCACCAGCCTCGCGTCGCCCTGTACCGCTCGTGGAACGCGAACATGGACGAGGGGTGGACGCGCTGGGTGCTGGAGCGGCTGGGCGTGCCCTACACCACGGTGACCGACAGCGCGGTCCGCGCGGGCGCTCTCGCCTCCCGTTTCGACGTCGTGCTCCTCCCCTCCGAGCCGGCCGCGGCCATCCGCGACGGGCGGCGCCCCGGGTCGGCCCCGCCCCAGTACACCGGCGGCCTCGGGAAGGAGGGCGCCGCCGCCCTTCGCGCCTTCCTCGACTCGGGCGGGACGCTCATAGCGCTGGGCGAGGCCTCGGCCTACGCCATAGAGGATCTGGGCGTGCCCGGGAGCGTCGCCGGAGCGGCGCACCGGGGTGCGCAACCTGCTGATCTCTCGCGTTTTTCGGCACCGGGGTCTATTTTCGAGGCCGAGGTCGATCGCGGTCACCCCGTCGCGTCGGGGATGGATTCCGTGACGGCCGTCTACTTCATCTCGACGCCGATCCTGAACGCCGCTCCCGGGGACCGTGTGATCGTCGCGTATCCGCGCGACAGGAACCCGCTCCTCTCGGGCTATGTGGAAGGGGTCGAGGCGCTTGAGGGACACCCGGCGCTGCTGGAGGCGCCGGTGGCAGAGGGACGCGGGCGCGCGATCCTGTTCGGCTTCCGGCCGCAGCACCGCGGACAGACGAACGCGACCTTCAAGCTGCTGACCAACGCGATCCTGTATGGGGCGGCGTCCGCCCCGACCCGGCCGCAGTGAGCCGGGTGATCCGCGACTCGGGGGTAGACATGGTTCGATACCGTTCGCTGGCCATTGCCGCGGTTCTCGCACTCGCCACGGCCGCGCCGCTCGCGGCCCAGATCCAGGAGTGGCAGAACCAGTGGTACTGGGGCGCGAAGGGCGGTGTCATCCGCTACTCGCTGCCCACGCTCGGGAACGTGAGCCACCCGCAGGCGGGCGGCGAGTGGCTGATCACGGCCCAGCGCGCCGCGCTCTACGTATCCTACTCGACCTCGTTCAAGCAGGACGTGGACAACTACGCCATCCCGCAGCTGAACGGCACGGCGGCGCAGGCGAGCTTCGACGCGATGCAGCGGATCCAGATCGCGCTGCTCGTCTTCCCGTGGGGCGGCCACATCCAGCCGTACATCGGGGGCGGGTTCCAGATCGAGACGCTGAGCAACACGACCGTGAACTGCACGCCGCTGAGCAGCGCGCAGTGCACGACGGCGACGAACTACATGAACCAGCACTCGTCGGGGGGCTTCGCGCTGGTGATGGGGGGAGTGCAGATCCGCTTCGGCAAGCTGGCCCTCTTCGGGCAGGCGCAGCTCAGCCCGCAGGGGAAGGACTTCGTGCTGCCGAACAGCGCGCAGTCGTTCGAGGTCGGGTTGCGGTACGCCTTCCTCGGCGCGCGCGAGGAGGACCTGGGTTCGCACCGCTAGAACGTTGGCAGGTGGCAGGTTCGTAGAAAGGCGGCTCGGCGGCCGCCTTTCTGCTTCTCCTACCGACTACCACCTGCCACCCGCCTGCTCACGCAGGGATTGTCGCGGACGTAGAACCGGAGCTTCCAGTCGGCGGCCACCCGGATGCCGATGCGCGGCCCCACCACGATGCGCCGGGAGGCGACCGGCCTCCCGGCGGCGATCCACAGGGGCGGCTCGAAGAGCGGATGGCCGTTGAGCCTCTTGTCGATGCCGAGCGCCTGGGTCAGCCGCGCCGGTCCGGCGGCGAGCAGCTCCGGGGTGTCGGTGCGGCGCCGGCGCCGCATCGTCGCGAGGCCTTGCAGCGGCTCCAGCGCCCGGAGCAGGACGGCGGCGGGGAACCCCTCGCGCTCCGTGACGACGTTCACGCACCAGTGCATCCCGTACGTGAAGTAGACGTAGGCGAGCCCCGGCTCGCCGTACAGCACCTCGTTGCGCGGCGTCCGCCGCCACCCCGCCGCATGGCAGGCAGGATCGTGCGGCCCGACGTAGGCCTCCGTCTCCACGATCCGCGCCACGCAGCGCCGGCCCCCGATGGTGGAGACCAGCAGCCGCCCGAGCAGCCCTCTCGCGACCTGGACGGTGTCCCGCGCGTAGAAGCGGAGCGGGAGCGGCCGCAGCGTCACGACTCGGAGGACGGCTCCTCGGTCTTCTTACCGCGCGCGCGGCCGCCAGCGCGGCGGGTGCCGGTGGCGCGCGATCGCCGGCGGGGCTTCTCCTTCGGGGGCTCCGCCTCGTCCATCTCCACGACGCCGACCAGCGGCACGCCGCCGGGCGGCATCGCGGGACCGCCGGACTTCCTGCGGAACAGGAGCCCGTGCTTGACGACGTGCGGCGCGGGCGGAGCCGCCGCGACCCGCGGCGCTTCCTCCGTCTCCCGCGGCGCCTCGGCGGGCTCCGTCTCCTCCGGGGCATGCAGCATCTCCCGCCGTTCACCCCGGC
Source organism: uncultured Gemmatimonadales bacterium (assembly GCA_963835535.1). GTDB lineage: Bacteria > Gemmatimonadota > Gemmatimonadetes > Gemmatimonadales > JACORV01 > Fen-1245. Next base: position 522,542 of record CAWIFL010000004.1, on the reverse strand, counting down.
CACGTCCACCGCGGCGGCCGCGACGCCCCCGCGATTCCTCGCCGGCGCGCTCCGGCTGCGGCTCGGCGGCGGGCGGCGCCGCGGCCTCGGCCCGGAGCGTCATCTCGAACCCGCGCTCGTTCTTCGACAGATCCACGAGGCCGGCGTCCTGGGCCTGACGCAGCAGGCGCCCGAAGCGCGGCCGGTGAAAGAGCGGGTCCTGGGCATTGCCATGCACCTCGGCCATCCGCTCCCGCACCGGGTCCTCGCCGACGACCGAGGGCGCGAGGGCGCCCATCTCGCGCAGCACCTTCTTCAACAGGTCGAACGCCTCCGCCAGCGACAAATCGGGCGTCGCGCTCCCGCCAACCGCCGCGGGCGCATGGGCGCTCTCCGTGGCGGCCCCGCGACCCCGGCCGCCGCGGCGGCCGCGTCCCCGCGACTCGCCGGGTGCCTTCCCCTGATCGTGCGCCGCACGCTCGCGCCCGCGGCGCTCGTCGGCCTCGCCCGGGATGGGCGGCAGCGCGTGAGCACCGCCCGGCGCGGACGAGCCGAGATCGATCTCGTACTGCCCGTTCTCCAGCTTCGTCGCGGTCAGCAGGCCTTTGCGCTTCGCCTCGTCCACGAACTTGGAGAACCGGTTCATCCCGACGTTCTTCTCGTCGAACGACGAGTCGATCTCCTGCATCACCTGCTTGAGGCGGTCGGAGCGCATCACATCGCCGCGCTTCTTCATCTCCAGCACGGCGTCCACCACCAGCTCCCACGGATCGCGCCGGACGCCCTCGTCCTCGCCCGCCCGGGCCAGCCCGGCCAGCTCGTTGTACGAGTAGTACTCGTCGCAGTTCTGGATCAGCAGGTCGGAGGCCGACTCGCGGATCCCCACGCCGATGATGTACTTCCCGTACTCCTTCAGCTTGATCACCAGGGAGGAGAAGTCGGAGTCGCCCGAGAGCAGGATGATCGTGCCGATCTCGGGGCGGGTGAAGACCAGCTCCACCGCATCGATGGCCAGCCGGATATCGGTGGCGTTCTTCTTGTTCGAGCCGAACGCGGGCGCGAAGATGAGGTCGATCGAGGCTTCCGACAGCGGCACGATGTACTGCGGATAGCGCCGCCAGTCGGCATACGCCCGCTGGACGGCGACTTTCCCCCGGATGATGTCCGAGTCCATCAGCTTCCGCAGCTCGACCTGGAGGTCGGAGCGGATGCCCATCGTCACGTTGTCGAAATCGATCAGCAGCGCGGCATTGGGCGCATGCGCCGGCGGTTGCTTGCTCGCCGGGCGCGGGGTTGGAAAGGTCATGGACTCCTTCACGTAGCTGTGTGTTCGAGTGCCACGATCTGCGCCAACTCGCGACGCTTGACCTTCCCGCTCGCCGTCATGGGAAGGGCGTCGCAGAACCGCACCAGATCGGGCACCTTGTAGTCGGCCATCTGCTCGCGGGCGAACTCCGTGATGTCTTCGCCCCGGAGGATGGCGCCCTCGACAGGTACCACGCACGCGCAGACCTGCTCGCCGAGGATCTCGCGGGGGATCCCGACCACGCAGACCTCCTCGACCGCGGGATGCGCGCGCACCACGTCTTCCACTTCGGGCGGGGAGATGTTGTGGCCGCCCCGGATGCAGCCCGACATCACGTTCGGCCCCTTCACCGCGAGCTCTCCCACCGCTCACGGCCGTGCAGCTCCCCGGTACTCAGGTCCACGATCCGGACCTCCACGCCGGCAGCGGCCGGCCCGCGGTCTCGACGCGCCGGGCCGGAGGATCGTCGCGCCGGGTGATCGCACCAGTAGTCGCCGCTGCCGATGGCGACGAGATACCGGAGGTCCGGCAGCTAGCCAGCCATGAATCTTACCTGGCTTTCGGGAGGGGGGCCAGTTCCGCAATCTCGGGATATCAGCCGTAAGTGGCAGGAACCAGAGCAGTTGCCAGAGGTCCGAAGGCCGACCAGTTGGCGGAGGACGGCGGCTCGGGAATCGGACACGGCGGCCGTTCCCGCCCACTGGCATCTCACGTCTGGCAACTCCACTGCCCCCTTCGCGCTCCATGTCTTGAGCCTTGCCGGACTTAGCCCCAAGTTAGGCTCGTGGCCCTGCCCTTTCGCCGCCGCATCTTCGTCTGGCTCGTCGTGGTCGCCGCGATCCCCGCGGCCGCCCTCGCCGGGATGGTGATCCTGGCGCCCCGGATCGCCGCGCCCGTGGGAGGCGTCGCGGCCTGGGACCGCGCGGCGGCGACGTGGCTGAGGGCGGATAGCGCGCTCGCGCGCCAGCCGCTGACGCCCGCGGCCCGGGACGCCCTCAAGCGGCACGCGGACGAGCTGAGCAACTCGCTGTCGATGGCCAGGAAGAGTCAGTACATCCGCGACTATGCGACGCCCCTGCTGGCCGGCTTCGCAGCGGCCCTCGTGGCGCTCGTCTTCCTCGGAACGGTCCGCCTCGCCGGCCACCTCTCGCGCCAGCTCTCGCGGCCGATCCTCGAGCTGATCGGCTGGACCGAGCGCCTCACGCGCGGCGAGCCGCTGCCCGATGCCCCGCCGGCCAAGGGGGCGCCGGAGTTCGACGTGCTGCGGGGCGCCTTCCGCAAGATGGCCGCCGACCTCGCCGCCGCCCGCGCCCGCGACGTGGAGGCGGCGCAGCTCAGGACCTTCCGCGAGCTCGCGCGCCAGGTCGCCCACGAGCTCAAGAACCCCCTGACGCCGCTGCGGTTCGCGGTGGCGCGGCTGGCGCAGAACGCGCGCCCCGACGAGAAGGAGCTGCTCGAGATCATCGACGGCGAGAGCGCCCGCATCGAGCAGATGGCGCGCGACTTCACGACGCTGGGACGCCTTCCCGAGGGGCCGCCCGCGCCGGTGGACCTGGGCGAGCTGGTGGAGTCGCTGGTCCGCGGCACGGTTCCCTCCGGCGTCACGGCGCGCGTCGAGTGCCCGCCGGATCTTCCGCTCGTGAACGGGCACTACGAGCCGCTCCGGCGCGCCTTCCACAACCTGGTCCTCAACGCCTGCGACGCCTGTGAAGCCGGACGCACCGACGCACAGACGCACGGACGCACGGGGGCTGCCGCCCTTCCGGAGATCGCGATCACCCTTCGCGCGGTGGCCAACGGGCAGGCGCCGGCGGTGGAAGTCGTGATCGCCGACACGGGGGTCGGGATCCCGGCGGAGCAGCTCGCGCGGGTCTTCGAGCCGTACTTCACCACCAAGAAGCACGGCACCGGGCTGGGCCTCGCGCTGGTGCGCCAGACGATCCACGACCACGGCGGCTCGGTGACCGTCGCGAGCGAGCCCGGGCGCGGCACCGCCTTCACCGTCAAGCTGCCCCTGCCGGCCGGCGCGAGCGCGTGACCAGGCATCAGCAGGTGCTGGTGGTGGACGACGAGGCGAACCTGCGCCGCATGCTCTGCGCGCTGCTCGCCGCCGAGGGCTATCACGCCGCCGAAGCGGCCTCCGGCACCGAGGCGATCGCCGCGGTGGGCCGTCACCGGCCCGACGCCGTGTTCCTCGATCTGTCGATGCCGGGCGGACCCGACGGGCTCGCGACGCTGGAGCGCCTCGCCGCCGACGCCCCGGGCGTCCCGGTCATCATGATGAGCGGGCGCGCGGGGCTCTCCGACGCCGTGCGGGCCACCAAGCTCGGCGCGTATCACTTCCTCGAGAAGCCGCTCGCCCCGGAGGCCGTCCTCCTCACGCTCCGCTCCGCGCTCGAGCTCGCCCGCGCGCGCGCCGAGGCGCTCATCCTGCGCGAAGCCCTCGGGCCGGTCACGACGCTCGTGGGCTCGAGCCCTCAGATCGCCGAGCTGCGCTCGCTGATCACGCGCGTCGCGGCGACCGAGGCCAGGGTGCTGATCTGGGGGGAGTCGGGCACGGGGAAGGAGGTGGTGGCCACCGCCATCCACGCCGCGAGCCCGCGCGCCGAGGGCCCGTTCGTCCGCGTCAACTGCGCGGCGATCCCGCGCGAGCTCGTCGAATCCGAGATGTTCGGCCACGAGAAAGGCTCGTTCACCGGCGCGACCGAGCGGCGGATCGGGCGCTTCGAGCAGGCCGACGGCGGCACCCTCTTCCTCGACGAGGTGGGCGACCTGTCTCCGGAGGCGCAGGCCAAGCTCCTGCGCGCCCTCGAGGGCGGCGAAGTCGAGCGCGTCGGCGGCGGCAAGCCGATCCCGGTGGACGTCCGCCTCATCTCGGCCACGAACAAGGACCTGACGCGCGCGGTGAAGGAGGGCGGCTTCCGCGAGGATCTGCTCTATCGCCTCAACGTCTTCCCGATCGCCATCGCGCCGCTGCGTGAGCGCCCGGGCGACATCCCCGAGCTGGTCGCCCACTTCGCGGCGCTGGTGACGCGGCGCATCGGACGCGCCGCCGCCAGCGTCAGCCCCGACGCGATGGAACTGCTCGTGCGCCATCCGTGGCCCGGCAACGTGCGGGAGCTGGCGAACATCGTCGAGCGGCTCATCATCCTCTCGCCGCGGCCCGCCATCACCGCCGAGGACGTCGCGAGCGCGCTCCCCGCCGGCGACGGCGGGAGCGCGCCGCTGCCCGGAAGCGCCGGCCTGCAACTCGCGCTCACCGAGGAGCTCGACCGGTTCGAGAAGACGCTGATCACGCGGGCGCTCTCGGCGGCCGGGGGCAATGTGGCCGAGGCCGCCCGGCGTCTCTCGACCGACCGCGCGAATCTCTACCGCCGGATGAAGCGACTCGGCATCGAGGGATTGGCCTGACGTGTCATTCGGACACGCGCTGGCCGACGAAGCCAGGGACAGTTCCGCGACGGGGAGCCAGTTGCCAGACGGCAAGTTGCTAAGAGATATTGGCTTAGCAGACTGGTGAGCCGCGGCACATGCCGTGCCTTTTTCCGCTCCCGGGCACTCCTCAGGAGCTCGGTATGACCAAGGCGGCGATTGCACTCCTGCTGGTGGCGGCGGCATCCCGCGCGTGGGCGCAGGACACCACCATCACGACGATCACGATCCGGCCGGCACGTCCGGGCGCTGAGCAGCGCCTCGCGATGCGCCAGCTGCCGCGCGACGTCGCGGACGACGTGATCCGCCTCTTCAATAGTCCCAGCACGATTCGTTTCTCCGGCTCCACCAGGATTCCCACCGCGCGCGGCGTCGACGGCGACGTCGCGGTGCTCGGCGGACCCGTGGTCGTGGGCGGCCGCATCAGCGGCTCGCTCGCGGTCATCAACGGGGACGTGGAGTTCGAGCCCGGTGCGGTGGTGGGCGGCGAGGTCGTCGTCGTCGGGGGCACGATCCACGGCGCCGACCGCGCGAGCATCGAGGGCGAGATCCGGGCCTACCGCGATCCGCTCCGCTACCGGCGCGCCGGCGACAACCTGGTCTATTCGCCTGACAATTCCGCGATGCCGCTCTGGATCCGCCAGCACGACTGGTCCACCGACCGCGGGAGCGAGACCGGCGTCCTGCTGGCGCTCGGCGGGACGTACAACCGCGTCGAGGGCCTGCCGATCCTCTTCGGCCCGCGCGCGGACCTGCGGCTCTCCGACGAGGCGCGCCTGCAGGCGGACGCCGAGGCCATTTTCCGCACGACGGACATCTCGATCAACGGCAGCGACGTCGGCTACCGCGCCCGCGGCGAGCTGGTGCTCGGGGGCCGCTACTCCAACGTCGGGCTGGGCATCCGCGGCTGGGACGAGGTCGCGCCGATCGAGAGCTGGCCACTCAAGGATTTCGAGGTCGGGTGGGCGTCGTTCCTGCTGCACCGCGACTACCGCGACTACTACCAGCGTCAGGGCGGAGGCGCCTACGCGACGCTGCGGCTGTCGCGGGAGGCCTCCCTCACCGCCGAGTATCGCGACCAGCGGGAGGTCTCGCTCGTCGCGCGCAGCCCGTGGACGCTGTTCCGGAGTGACGAGGACTGGCGGCCCAACCCCGCCATCACGGACGGCTACTACCGGTCCGCCGTGGGCTCATTCCGCATCGACACGCGCAACGACCGCGGCACGCCGACGGCGGGCTGGCTCGTGACCGGCGAATACGAGAACGGGCGCGGGCGCGATCTCACCGGTACGACGATCGTGTGCTTCGTCGGCCCGTGCACCGACCCGAACATCGTGAACGGGAAGCTGAACTTCCAGCGGATCGGCTTCGACGCGCGCACCTACCTCCGCCTGTCGCCGGCCGGCCGCCTCAACCTGCGGTTCGCCGGCGGCGGCTGGGTCGGCGGCGGACCGCTCCCGCTGCAGCGGCGCCTGGAGTTGGGGTACCCCGATCCCCTGCCGGGCTATTCCTTCCGCCAGTTCTCGTGCGGCGGGAGCGTGCTGCCGGGCCAGCCCGCGCTGTGCGATCGCGCGCTCGTCGCGCAGGCGGAGTTCCGCACGCACCTCGGCTTCGACTTCGGCCCCGACTGGGCCAGCGACTGGGGCGACGCGGGCGACGAGCACTACGAGCCGTTCCACGTGAGCGGCCCCGATCTCGTCGTGTTCGCGGATGCCGGCCGCGCCTGGTCGGTCGCGCGCAACGGCAGCGCAGGCGCGGACGTGATCCCGGCGGACGAGCTCCCGGCGCTCAACACCTTCAAGACGGACCTCGGGATCGGGCTCGACTTCGGACCCCTGGGCTTCTACCTGGCCAAGCCGCTGGACCACGCCGACCGCTCGGTGACCTTCACCGTGCGGATGGGCCGGCGGTTCTAGGAGGGTGAACCGGGCCGGGCTGCTGCTGCTGGGCATCCTGAGCGCCGGTCCCGCGGCCCGCGCTCAGGAGGTTCGCGAGCGGGCACCCCCGGCGCCCGCCCCCAGCCTCTCCGTCCGCCTCTCGTCCCTCCCCGAGATGGCGCTCGACACGCCGGTCGTGCGTGCCGAGCACCTGCTGGACGATCGCGTCTTCGACGGCGCGCTCAGGAACGGATTCCCGGTCCATTATCACTTCAGGCTGGAGCTGTGGAGGAAGGGCGGGTTGTTCGATCACCTCGCACGCGACGCGGAGTGGGACGCGTTCGTGCGCCTCGATCCGCTCACCGGCGAGTACGACCTGATCCGCTCCCCCGGAACGATCGAGCACTTCACGCAGGTCGACGCCGTGAGCCGCGCCCTCGCCTCGCCCTTCCACGTGGACCTGCTCCCGTCCCCGGGATCGGGGACCCGCTACTACTACGTCGCGACGCTGCAGATCGAATCGCTGTCGGAGTCGGAGCTGGCGGAAGTCGAGCGCTGGCTCACGGGCGACGTGGGGCCGGCGATCTCGCACACCGGCAACATCGGGGACGCGCTGGCGGAGGGATTCCGCCGTCTCCTCATCCGCTTCTCCGGGCTCCCGCGCCGCACCCTCGAGGCCCGGTCCGGGGTCTTCGAGGCGGGGCGCTAGCTCCCGAAGCGCGCGTCGATCGCGCGCCGGATGGCGTCCAGACTCGCGCCGGTGGCGTGCATCTCGGCCGCCATCCGGGCCTCGCCGAGACAGATGTCGCACGAGGCGCCGTGCTCCGACTCGAAGCACGTCAGCAGCGACCGGTGGCCGAAGTTCTCCTTGCACTGGCAGTAGCAGAACAGCCCGTCGAACACCTCGGGCATCGCGCGCGCCGCGGCGTAGGCGCGCACCAGACGCTCATCCTGCCCGAAGTCGGACGCCGGCAGCACCGCCGCGCCCGTGAGAGCGGGCCGCGGCTCGGGATGGTGCCCGGCCGAGGCCGTGCGGGCCGTGACCAGCACCAGGGCGGCCGCGACCACCGCGGCGCCCGCGATCACCCAGGGGAGTTTCCCGACCATGCGAGGCCTCGTTGGGGGGGCAGGGGCCGCAAGCTAACGACCCGGCGCCGGCCCAGGTAGCGCCGTCGGCGCCCGTACGCGCGGTCACGGCCGCGGAGCGGCGGTCAGTCCGGCGGGCACGCCGCCAGCGCGGTCCGCATTTCCAACGCGGACTGCCAGCGGTCGTCCGGGTTCTTGGCGAGGGCCTTCGTGACCAGCTTGGCGAGCTTCGCCGGCGCGTCCCGCCGCTTCTTGCGCACGTCCGGGATCGGGCTGCGCTGGTGCATGCCCAGCACCAGACGGTCGTCGAGGTGCAGGTACGGGGGCGTGCCCGCGAGGCACTCGTAGATGACGCAGCCCAGCGAGTAGAGATCGGCCCGGTGGTCGATGGCCCGGTCGCCGGCCACCTGCTCCGGGCTCATGTAGGCCGAGGTCCCGACGGTGAAGCCGGATCGCGTCAGGCGGCTGCTGCCGGATGCGGCGACCGCCTTGGCGATGCCGAAGTCCATCAGCACGGCGCCGGTGGGGGACAGCTTGATGTTCTCCGGCTTGACGTCGCGGTGCACCACGCCGTGCTCGTGGGCGTACTGCAGCGCCTCGAGGACCTCGCAGGTCCCCACGATGGTCTCCGGGACCGGGGCCCGGCCCACCTGCTCGAGGTACTCCCGCAGGGTCGGACCCGTGACGAACTCCATCACGTAGTAGACCAGCCACTCGCGCTCCCCGTAGTCGAGCAGCCGCGAGATCCTGGGATGCGTGATGCTGGCGAGGACGCTGATTTCGCGGAGGAAGCGCTCGGCGGCGATGGAAACGACGAGCTCGGGGTGCAGGACCTTCAGGGCGACCTTGGTGCCGGCGCGATCGCGGGCCTGGAAGATGCGCGCATTCCCGCCGCGAGCGATCTCCCGTTCGACCGTGTAGCGATCGCCCAAGCTGTTCTGTACCAGCGACAGAACGTCGCGCGGCACCGGCACTCCCTGGCCTGCTCGGCGCTAACGTGCCGCACGCGCCGCGCCGCCGCAAGGACCCGGGGCCGGCGCGACGCCTCAGGGGCGCCGGCGGCCGAAGCCGGCCAGCGCGGCGAAGCTCGCGGCGAGCGCCCGGAGCCCCGAGCGGCGGCCGCGGGGGAGCAGCTCCGCGGAACCGGGCAGCGCGTCGCGGAAATCGGCCGCCGTCTGGAAGCGGGCCGCGGGGTCCTTGGCGAGCGCCATCAGGACCGCGGCGGAGACGTCCGGCGGGATCTCCGCGCGCACGTCGCGCGGGGCGACGGGGAGCTGCGTCTGGTGGGCCGCCACGAGCGCCTGCAGCGTGGCGCCCGAGAACGGCGGCGCGCCGGTGAGCATCTCGTAGCCGACGACGCCGAGCGCGTAGATGTCCGCGCGCGCGTCGATGTCGCGGTCGCCCGCGGCCTGCTCCGGAGCCATGTAGCCGACCGTACCGACCGTGGTCCCGGGATCGGTGAGCCGGCGCCCCCCGCGCGCGGCCAGCAGCGCCCGGGCCACGCCGAAGTCCATGATCACGGCGTGGCCGCCCTGGATCAGGATGTTCTCCGGCTTGACGTCCCGGTGCACGATGCCGTGCGCGTGAGCGAAGGCGAGTGCGTCCGCGATCTCGCGCAGCACCAGCACCGCATCCGCCACCGGGAGCGCGCCCTCCCGCTCGAGGCGGTGGCGCAGCGATTCGCCGGCGACGTAGGGCATCACGTAGTACAGCAGATCGTTGCGGGCCCCGGCGGTCAGCACCTCGAGGATGTGCGGGTGCTGCAGCTGCGCGGTCAGCTCCATCTCCTGCTTGAACCGCGCCGCGCCGACCGCGCTGGCCGCGTCCGCCGCCAGGACCTTGACCACGACCGTCCGGTGGAGCGTCGTCTCCGCCGCCAGAAAGAGGCGGCTGGCGGCGCCCCCCGTCAGCTCGCGCTCGACGGCGTACGCCCCGCCGAGGGCGGTCTCGAGCCGATTCCGCAGGTCGTCCACGCACGGTCCTGGAAGGAGCGCGCTGGAACATACCGGCGACCGGGACATTGACAAGCGGCGCCCGCGGAGGAATTGATGGCAGGGATGGCACGCGAGCCGGGATTCATCGTCGTCCAGCACATGGCGGGAGAGGGCCCCGGGCTCATCGGGGTCCTGGCGCGCCAGCGCGGGCTCCCGCTCGACGTCCGGCGCATGGATCTCGGCGAGGCGCTTCCCGACGCCGACGCGGTCGCCGCGCTGGTGGTCCTCGGCGGCACGATGGGCGCCTACGAGGCCGTGGCGCACCCCCACCTCCTCGACGAGCAGCAGCTCATCGAGGAGGTCGTGGAGCGCGGGCTCCCCGTGCTCGGGATCTGCCTGGGCTCGCAGCTGGTCGCCGCCGCCCTCGGCGGGCGCGTCTATCCGGGGCCGGCGCCCGAGGTCGGCGTCGGCGAAGTGACGTTGACCGACGACGGCGCGGACGATCCCCTGCTCGGCCCCGCCGGCCGCAAGTTCCCGGCGTTCCACTGGCACGGCGATACCTTCGATCTCCCGCCCGGCGCCGTGCACCTCGCCGCGACGCGCGCCTACAAGCATCAGGCGTTTCGCGTGGGGGACCGCGTCTGGGGACTGCAGTTCCACATCGAGCTGGACGTCGGACTGGCGCGCGAGTGGGCCACGCTCCTCCCGCGGGGCGCCAGCCCCACCGACCCGCAGCGGGCGGCCATCGAGAAGGTCGGCCGCGGAGTGCTGAACCGCTTCTTCGAGCTGGCGCGGCGCCGGCCGCTCTGACCGGCGGCCGGCCCGCAAACACGAAGCCCGCGCCGCCTGCGGCGCGGGCTTTCGCATCCGGTGCCGGCGTAGGCCGTTAGGGGTGACGCATGGCGCCGCCGCGCCGGGTCATCGGCCGCCGGCGCATCGTCGCCGCAGCGTCCACCTGATTGCGCTGATCGTCCGTGAGCACGGCGCGCGCCTGCGCGGCCGCATCGAGCATGGCCATGTGCGCCTGGCCCATGTACTGGAGCGCCGCCTCGAAGTGCTGCCGCACCGCCGCCGTGTCCGGCGCCGGCACGTGCATCACCTCGTCCATCTCCCTCAGATGCATCATCGCCTGCTGCGCCGCCGAGTCGCGCACCGGCCGCGCCGCGTCCCTGAGCGCCGTCAGCTGCGACACCTGATCGGCCGTCAGGTGCAGTGCCGCCTTCCGGAGCAGCAGCCGCTCCGGCGCCGTCGCCATGCTGTGCATCATGGGCGCCATCATCGAGTCCATCATACCGATGCCCGTGCCCGCCATCTGCATCTGCCCACCACCCATCATCCCGCCCTGCTGCTGCGCGGCCAGCGGCAGCGCCACCAGCGCAGTCGCCGCCACGAGCACCGACATGGTCCGCATCATCGTGAGACTCCGATCGAGTTGGAGGCCGAGAAGATACACCCGCCACAGGGGGCTGTGCCTGCCACCCCACCGACTACCTGTCGCAATCTGTCCAATGGGACTTTGTGAATTCGGACACAAGAGATGCGACTTCACGCCAAGTCACTGCGCAATGGCTACTAACACATTGTGCAACAACGACTTATTGGCGACGTTGGACTGGCATGGCCTCTGCTCTTCGTCCGTATGACTACCTATGGCTCGGCCTGACTGACACGGGCACTGAACTACGGAAGCGCGAGAGGTCTCTATGAAACACCTGATCCAGGTTCGGCATCTTCTCGCCGGGATGACGGTCGCGCTGGCCGTCAGTGCGTGCGTCAAGGACAACACCAGCCCGGCCGGCGGCACCGCGCCCGCGAAGAGCCTGTCGTTCGTCGGCTACAGCGATCCGGCGACGCAGCAGACGACCTGCGGGAACTGCCACGTCCTGAAGCAGCAGACCTGGGCGCAGACGGGCCACGCCAACGCGTGGAAGGACCTCGAGGCCAGCGGGAGCGCAGGCCCGTCCTGCTACAAGTGCCACTCGACGAGCGGCCTCACCAACATCGCGCAGGATTCCGCCGGGTACTTCGCCGCGACCCAGAGCGGGAAGGCGTACTTTACCAGCGTCCAGTGCGAGTCGTGCCACGGTCCCGGCGCCGCGCACGTGGCGACGCCCGACGCGACCGAGACGCAGCCGATCCCCTACTTCACCTCGTACGACTCGACCAAGGGTGTGGGCTGCGGCGAGTGCCATAGCGGCTCGCACAACCCGTTCTACGAGGATTGGTCGAGTGGGGCCCACCGCATTCTCGAAGCGCCTGCCATCTCGAGCGGCGGCACGTGCCTGCAGTGCCACGAGGGCAAGACCGCGGGGACGCGGTTCGGCGCGAGCAACGTCTACGTCGAGGCGAACGGCACGACTGCCATGCAGCTCGGCTGCACGACCTGCCACGCGCCGCACGGCACCACCAACACCCACGAGCTGCGCGAGCCCATCACGGTCCGCGACACAACGAACCTCTGCATCCGGTGCCACCAGCGAAATGCGACGCCGAGCCTGAGCAACACCCGCGGCCCGCACTCGCCGCAGGGACCGACGTTCCTGGGCACCTCCGGCTGGCAGCCGGCAGGGTTCACGTGGGACACGACCAGCATGACGACGCACTCGAATCCTGCGGCCAACCCTCTCCTGTGCGCGGGCTGCCACGTGGCCACGCTGGCCGTGAACAACGGCGCCGGGAAGCTCGCGTGGAACTACACGGGGCACGGCTTCTACGCGATCCCGTGCGTGGACACGGCGGGGATCGATTCGACGAATTCGTGCGGCGACTCCCAGCGCAGCTTCGCGGCGTGCGCGACCGGCGGCTGTCACTCGTCGCCGGCCGTCGCCCAGTCGTACTTCGAGTCCCTCAGCTCGGAGATGAGCTACCTGGCCAGCGTCCTGTGGGTGGACGTCAACGGAGACGGCAAGGTCGACGCAGGCGACACGGGTCTGCTGACGAAGGTGCCGGCGACGGAGTTAAAGAACACCACCACGATCACGGTGGCCATGGGCGCGCTCTTCAACGTGCAGTTGATCAGCAGCGATCGCTCGAATGGCGTCCATAACCCGCCGTACCTGCGCGCCCTGATGATCGCCACGATCAATGCGGTGAAGACGCAGTACGCACTCACGGTGCCGCCGGCACAGGCGGCGCGGCTGGAGCAGATCGCTCAGCGGCTGGGGCAGCGCTGACGCACATCGCGGGCGTGTAGGGACCGGCGTCGTTTCCGACGGCGCTTGACGCCCGGCCGAATGGGAATAAGGCGGGTCGGTCCTCTCGGGGACCGACCCGCTTCACGTTTGGGACGAATGAGTGAAAGCTTAGACGGGCATGACGCGCTACTACGAGTGGGTCCTGGGACGGTGGGGGCGGCTGGCGCCGAAGTGGCGCATCGCGGCGCTGGCCGGCGTCTCGCTGGTCCTGGTGGTCGCGTCGGTGGCCGGGTACCGCCAATGGCACTACATGCAGCACGACAACCGGTTCTGCACGACGTGCCACCTGATGCAGGACCCCTTCCAGCGCTTCAGCCGGAGCGTGCATTCCACGCTGGAGTGCCACAACTGTCACGAGGGGCGCCTCCCCGAGCAGCTGCACCAGCTCTGGCTCACGGTGGTCGAGCGCCCGAGCGCGATCGGCCGTCACGCGCGGGTTCCCAACGAGGTCTGCGCCCGCTGCCACATCAGGGGCGATTCGACGCGGTGGAAGATCATCGCGGCCACCGCCGGGCACCGGATCCACCTCGAGTCGAACGACCCGAGACTGGCGGGGATGCGGTGCGTGGAATGTCACGGCGTTTCGCTCCACGAATTCGCGCCGGTGGACCGCACCTGCCTCCAGAAGGGGTGCCACGACGCCAACACGATCCGGCTCGGGAAGATGGGGCAGCTCACCGAGCTGCACTGCACGACCTGCCACAACTTCCTCGCGTCGGCGCCCGGCCTGGCGGTGGACTCCCTGGGCAAGCCCCTGACGCCGCGCGCGCTGCAGTGCCTCTCCTGCCACGCGATGCAGACCCAGATCAAGGGCCTCGACATCGCGCACGACCCGCACGGCGGCGTGTGCGGGGACTGCCACAATCCGCACACGCAGACCAAGCCGCAGGACGTGACGTGCACGAACGCCGGGTGCCACGCCACCTGGCGGCAGGTCAGCTTCCACATCGGCGTGCCGCACCCCGAGCGGTGCACCACCTGCCACGAGCCGCACAGCTGGGCCGTGAACGGGAAGAACTGCGTGCGGTGTCACGCCGACATCCCCCGGCAGGCGCCCACGCGCGGCCGCCAAGCCGCGCTGGCGCCGACGGCGGCGCCGTCGCGATCGAGCCTGGTCGCGGCGACCGCCGTTGCCGACTTCGCCTCGGCAGCCGCCTCGGACGCGTCCGCCCCGCAGGCGCAGGGGCCACGCAGTGCCGGCGCTCCAACGCTGCACTTCTCCCACGGCGACCATCGCACCGAGACCTGCGTGAGCTGCCACTCCAGCCGCGTGCGCCACGGCGAGCTGCTGGTCAAGTCCGCGGCCGACTGCGCGCGCTGCCACCACACCGGTGCGGGTCGCGAGCAGTGTGCGACCTGCCACCGGGGCGCGACCTTCCCGTCGGCCACGCTGCAGACGCAGCAGACGTACACGCTCACCGCGCAGCACGCGACCGTGACGCGCCGCCTGCCGTTCGACCACCAGCGGCACCAGTCGGTGGCGTGCGTACGGTGCCATACGAATCCGGTGTCCCGGGCGCCCGAGGGTGCCGCGTGCGCCGCTTGCCATGCCAATCACCATCGGCCGGACGCGAACTGCGTCGCCTGTCACGCCGGGGCGAACCCGATCGCGGTTCACAAGCCCTCGGATCACCTGAACTGCGCGAGCGCGTCCTGCCACGGCGCCCGCGCCGCCAATCTCCCCGCCACGCGGGAGATGTGCCTCATGTGCCATACGACCCAGACCCGCCATGCGCCCGGCCAGGTGTGCGAGCAATGCCACCAGGTGCTGGCGCGGGGGACTCGATGATGCGCGCCACGAGAAGCACGGGCGCCGCACTGCTGGCGCTGGCCGCGATGACCGCGGCCCCAAGCCCGCTCCACGCCCAGGCGTTCCGCCTGCACTGGACCACGACGGCGGAGTACGTCCAGCTGCGGCCCATCGCGTACGACAGCGCCTCGGGCGTTTACGAGGCGCTCCCGGTGGCCTACGCCGCCCCCGTGACGCAGGACGTCGAGCTCTCGGCCTGGGGACTCGGGGTCGACGGCCTGCGGGGCTACGCGCTGATGCGCGGCCGCGCCGCGCTCGGCTCCGAGCTGGTCTGGCCGCGCTACGGCGACCATTTTGACGTGCTGGCCGCGTACCTGGAGCTGCAGCGCCAGACATGGCGGCTGCGCCTCGGGCGCCAGCAGCGCTCCTCGGCCCTCGGGTGGTACGCGTTCGACGGCCTCACCGCGGGATGGCAGCCGGTGTCCGCCGTGCGCATCGAGGGCTACGGCGGGCGCGGGCTGGCCCGTGCGACGCTGCAGCCGTACGACAGCCCGGCGCTCCTCTCCCTGGATCCGCTCCGCCCCGACCAGGGCACGATCCTGGCCGGAGCGGTGCTGTCGGCCACGCCGTTCCCCCGCGCGTCGTTCTCAGCGATCTACCAGCGCGAGATCCTCAGCGACTGGAGCGGCCTGGTCTCGGAGCGCGCCGCCGTGGACGGACGGGTCGGCATCGGCTCGTTCCTCACGCTGTCGGGCTCGGCGGACGCGGACCTGGCCGAGCAGTGGATCGGGAAGGCGAGCGTCAGCGCGGGGGTGCGGCTGTCGCGGAGCACCTTCGTCTCGCTGGAGGCGTTCCGGTACCGGCCGACGCTCGACCTCACGACGATCTGGGGCGCCTTCGTGCCCGAGTCGAACAACGGGTACACCGGGTCGCTGCAGGTGGCGGCGGCCTCGGACCTCTCGTTCTCCGGCGCCTTCACCTATCGCAAGTGGCAGCCGCTCTCCGCGGGCTCGCCGTTCCTGGTGGACGTCCCGGACGACCAGAAGGAGCTGACGCTGGGTGCACACGCACGGCGCGGCCCCATCGCGCTGGACGGGGATTACCACCTCGAGCTGGGCTACGGCGGGGACCAGAGCGGCGGCGATCTGAGCGTGGCCTGGGCGCCGCAGGACGGATGGCGCGCGGGGCTCACGGGCACCGCTTTCCAGCAGACCGACATGGTGCGCGTCACCGGCGGCACGGTGTTCGGCGTCGGCGGTGAGGTCCGCACGCCGCTGGGCCGCCGCCTCGGCCTGAGCGTCAACGTGACGCGCTACTTCCAGCGCCAGCTCAAGGGCACGACGGGCGTGGACTGGAACCAGACCCGGGCGTCACTGACCTTCGACTGGTCGATGGGCGCCGACGCCGATCGCACGGCGGGGGGAGGCTACCGATGAACCCGCGCCTCCTCTCCGGCGCCTTCGCGCTCTCCGCCGTGCTGGCGGGCGCGTGGACGCCGGCCCACGCACCGCGGCGCGCGGCGGTCCACCGGCCGGCCGTCATGGACACCTTCCCGCACGCGCGGCACGAGAAGCTCTTCACCACCTGCGACGCGTGCCACGCGGGCATCGCGACCGGCGACACCGCCACCATGATGCCCTCACCCGAGCTGTGCGCCGGGTGCCACAACGGCGACATGGTCCGCCGCGTGGACTGGCAGCCGCGTCCGCGGCGCGCGACCAATCTCGCGCTCGACCACACGCCGCACGTCGCGATGTTCGTGGGAATGGAAGGCGGCGCCGAGACCGCGTGCCAGCGCTGCCACGCGCGCGCCGACTCGCTGCCGTTCATGGACGTCGGCCGCGCGAATCCGGAGCGGTGCGTCTCCTGCCACGGCGACGGCGCGCCCAGCCACCTTGCGCAGCAGCAGTGCCAGCCCTGTCACGTCACGCTGCACGAGGCCACGGGGCTCACGGCGGCGGAGATCGCCGCCTTCCCGAAGCCCCCGAGCCACGACTCCACCTGGGTGCTGAACCACAGGCAGGCCGCGCTCGGTGGCACCTGCGCGGTCTGTCACGCGCAGAACTTCTGCGCGTCCTGTCACGTGAACGCGGCGTCGGTGCCCGCCATCGACAGCCTCGCCGCCGACGCACGGGTCGCCTCGCTCATGACCGGCGTCCGTCGCACCTATCCGCGGCCTCCGTCGCACCTCGCGGGCGACTGGGACCAGAAGCACGGGCAGGTGGCGCGCTCCAGCGTCGCGGAGTGCGCGAACTGCCACGCCCAGGAGTCCTGCTACGGCTGTCACCGGCTCGAGGAGCGCGTCCCGCCGGTCCGGCTGCTGCCCAGGCGCGCCGCCGGCGCCGCCTACGGCGTGGACCTCGCCGGCCTGCGTCCGGCGGACCATCTCCCCGACCAGCTGCTGCGCCACCGCGTGACCGCGGCCGGCGGCGACGTCACGTGCAACCGTTGCCACACTTTAGCGTACTGCGCCAGCTGCCACGACGCCGCGAAGGCGCCGGGCTTCCACGGCCCGAACTTCGTGGCGCGGCACGCGCAGCAGGCGTTCGCGCGGGAGGAGGAGTGCGCCTCCTGCCACAACACCCAGGTCTTCTGCCGCGACTGCCACCGGAACCTCGGCCGCGCCGACACCCGGGCGCCTTCGGCCAAGTTCCACGATGCGCAGCCGGGCTGGCTGTTCGGGCACGGCGGCGTCGCGCGCCGGTCCATCGAGACCTGCGCCAGCTGCCACGCGCAGAACTTCTGCCTCACCTGCCACTCGGCGACGAGCGGCTGGCAGATCAACCCGCACGGGAGCCACTTCGACCCGAGCGTGGCGGGCAAGAACAAGGCGATGTGCCTGATCTGCCACACGACGGGGATCCCGACGCAGTGAGGAAGCGCCAGGACCCATCGGGCGCCTGAAGGCACGAGGGGCCAGCCGCTGCCGGCTGGCCCCTCCGCATCCGGCCCCCGTGCCGTCCTAGCGGCCGGGCGCCTTCAGCACCGTCGTCTCCGCCTGGCGGCGGCCGACGAACAGATGCGTGAGCCACCCCACGCCGAGCGGCGCCAGGATCGTGATGGCCCACAGCACCGGCACGCTCAGCCCCAGCTCGGCCCCGAAGCCGGCCACCGACAGCGCCAGGAACAGGGTGAGGACCGCGAGCCCCAGGGCCAGCCGGCCGGGCGCGGCCGTCGGGCGCTCGGCGTAGTAGGCCGACGACGGCGCGCGATCGAGCCACGGCACGAGCAGGATGATCAGCGTCAGGATGCCGGGCACCAGCATCGCGCCGATCGCCTCCGAGCCGATCGTCGCGCCGAGGAACCGGAAATGGAGCGTGCCGGGGATGAGCCGGAGCGCCCCGTAGACCCAGAGCAAGTACCAGTCCGGCTTCACGTCCGGCGTCGTCGGCGACGGCGGCCCGTACAGGGCCGATGGGTGCACCGGCAGGAACGCGGCGAGCAGCGCCAGGACCGCCACGAGGATGAGGAAGAGCACGCCCATCAGCGCGGCCTGCTCGGGCCAGAGCGGGATGCCGTGGACCCAGCGCCCCTCGGCGGGATCGGGCTTCTCACCCGGGGCCCGCAGCTCGGTGTGCTTCTGCTTGAGCACGACCAGCAGGTGCAGGCCCAGCAGCGCGCCCAGGACCAGCGGCGCCCACATCACGTGGTACGCGAAGAACCGCGGCACCGTCGCGGCCGACGGGAACTGCCCCGCGAACGCAAAATCGGCGACGGTGGGCCCGACCCACGGCACCGACCGCGCGATCCCGTACCCGATGGCGGTGGCCGTGACGGAGAACTGGTCGTACGGCAGCAAGTAGCCCGCGAACGACGCGGCGATCGTCGCGCCGAGCAGGCCCAGCCCCACGATCCAATTGACCTCGCGGGGCCGGCGGTAGGACGCCGTGAAGTAGACGCGCAGCAGGTGCAGGAGCACCGACGCGATCATCAGGTGCGCCGCCCAGTGGTGGATCCGCCGGATCAGCGCGCCGAACGGATGGCTGTCGATGGCCAGCACGCTCGCGTAGGCCGCCGGCATCGCGCCGCCGCCGGCGATGTTGAGCGCCGACGGCTCGTAGAACAGCGCCAGGTAGAGCCCCGTGGCCACCAGCACCGCGAAGCAGAAGAGGGCGATCTCACCGAGGAAGAACGTCGAATGCACCGGGAACGGCTTCCCGAGGTACTTCACCCGGAACTTGTCGAACGCGAGGCGGTCGGCCAGCCAGTCGTTGACGCTCATCGCGCTACGCCTTCACGCCGATCGCGGCGCTGAAGGGACCGGCCACGATCACCTCGCCCTTGTCGTTCAGCTTCACCGGCAGCTGGGGCAGCGGCCGGGGGGCCGGCCCGCCGAGCACCATGGCCCCACGCTGCGGGTCGAACATCGCCCCGTGACACGGGCAGTGGATATGCGGGAACGGCGCCTGCTCCATCGGCTCCTCCGAGAACCGCACGGTGCAGCCGAGGTGCGTGCAGATGGCGCTGTACGCGACCACGCCGCGCGCCGTCCCCGCCAGGTCGGTCGGCGGTTTGAGGGCCGCGGGGTCGAGCTTGCAGACCATCACCAGGTTCTCGTGGTCGTCCGACTTCCCTTCGGGATAGGCGAGCACCGCCTCGTTCTGCGTGAAGCCGCCCTGCGTCACCGGCTGCCCCGCGTTCTGGCCGAGGGCGAACACCAGCCGGTCCCCCGGGGCGACGGCCTGTGTGGCGGCCGAGCGGGAGCGGCCGCGCAGGGTGAGTACGCCGGGGATCACCGCCGCGATGGCGGCCACGATCCCCGTCTTCAGCGACCAGTTGGCGAAGCGTCTGCGATTCACCCTCGCGCCTCCGTCACCACGGTATGCCGTCGTCGCGCTCCGAGCGCGTCGCCTCCCAGTGGATGAAGGCACGGCTGTAGAGCACGACGATGCCCGCCAGGGCGAGCAGTCCGACCGCCAACGACGAGCCCAGGAGCCAGACGGGCGCCGCCTCCGCCACGCCCACCGCGAACGTCACCAGCGCCGCCAGCTCCACCACCATCAGCACCACGATCAGCGCGACGGCGACGCCGGAGCGCTCGGCGGTCGCACCGTCGGGCACCCCTTCGGCCCACCCCGCCGCCAGGCCGTGCACGCCGAAGATGAGCAGCATCGCCATCCACGTCGCGAGCAGGATCTGCACGTCCGTGATGCGATCCGGCAGCAGCGCGCCGGCGCCGGCCGCGGCCGGCGGACCGTTGTACAGGTCGAGCAGCGCCACGGCCTTGTGGCCGCCCGCGTGGTAGGAGACGAAGTCCTTCGCGTCCGCCGAGGCGAGGATCACGTGGGTCTGGCCCGCCGTGATCGGGCGGTCGGTGCTGTCGTGCGCGGTGAGCGGGCGCTCGAACTCGATCGTCGTCCCCGCCTTGGTCACGAGCCCGGCCGAGCCGAGGATGTCGTCGTGCCCGCCCAGGGCGGTGTCCGCCAGGTGCGTCACCGGCGTGTTCGCGTAGTCGTCCTCCACGTGCGCGCCCCGCGCGTCGACGTATCCGATGACGATGTCGGCGCCGTACATCAGCGGCCCCTCGCCGCCGAAGCCCACGGCCACCCAGCCCGTGTCCGGCGAGGAGACGGCTCCGATCAGCCGGTCGCCGACGATGCTCCACTCGAGGCTCAGCCCGCTCGCCGCATCGCTCCACCGGAACTTGTACTCGCCCGGCGTGACCCGGCCGTCGAGCCGGTGCACGCCGGCGGGCGCGAAGGCGAGCGCGAACAGGCGCTGCGGCAGGTGCAGCGAAAAGGCCAGCACGACGGCCAACGCGAGGCCGAGCACCAGAGACAGGCGCGGAAGACGGTCGTTCGTCGCCGTCACGGGCGAGCCGGCCTGACCGGACCATGGAGCTGCCCCTCGCGCGGCTTGGGATGCCCGAGCGCCGCCCAGGCGTCCGCGAGCAGCTCGCGGGCGTCGTCCAGGCGCGCCGTCGCGGAGTCGAGGCGGAAGCTGTGCCAGACCTCGGCGGCCGCGTCGAGGTGCCGCTGGGCGTCGTCGAGCAGGACGCGGGCGCGACGGGCGCCGGGCGCCGCACGCGACGAAGACGCGGAGCCGGACACGATGTCGAACAGGATGTTCTCCACCCGCACCAGCGCCAGGACCTGCGCGGCTTCGCGCGCCTTGCCGACCGGAGCGACGCCGCCCGGCGTGTGGCAGGCCGTGCAGGTCCCGAGCGCGCTGTCCGGCGTCAGGACCCGCGTCGCCATCGATCCGTGACAGGTCACGCAGTTCGGGCCGCGGCCGTCGCTCTCCAGCCGCGCGTAGTGCACGCTCGAGCGGAAGTAGCCGGCTTCGGAGGCATGACACTGGCCGCAGGTCGACGGGACGCGCGTGAAGTACACGCGGCTCGCCTGGTCGCTCGAGCGCTTCACCCCCTGGTGCGCCTCCGCGGGATCTGCGGCCGCGGGGTTGCCGCCGTGGCACGCCTCGCAGGTGACGCCCGCCGCCGCATGGGGCGAGCTCTTCCACGCGGCGAAGCCGTGGCCCCCTTCCGTGTTGCCGCTCTGAAGGCTGTGGCAGGCGACGCAGGTGTTCCGCGGCCGCTGCGCTTCCGCCGGCCTCACGGGCACGCCCAGAGCGAACGCGACGACGAGGACGCCGCCGAAGACGGTGCCCACGTCAGTGCGCACGGTCGCCCCCGGCACCTCCGGCCGGCCCCGCGGGCGCCGCCGCCTCGTGGCAGAGGCGACAGGTCGAGACGTCGAAAGTGGCGTGTGACGCGGGCGGCGCCGGCGCCGCCCCGGGCGCAGGTGTGGCTCCTTCCACGGCCGGTACGTGGCACGCGCGGCAGTTGGCGTGCGTGTCGTCCAGCGCGTGCTTCGCCGCCGGTGGCGTGGCCGCGATCGGCTTGTGGCACATGCCGCACGCGCCGTTGGCGAAATGATGCGACGCCGGGACGCTCACGATGTGCGCATTGGCTCCCGTGCCGTGACAGCTCAAGCAGTCCTGCTTCCCTGCCACCGGGTGCAGCATCGGCGGCGGACCGTGCGGCGCCGCCTGCTGACCGACCGCGACGCGGAAGCCGCCCAAACTGAGGGCGGCCGCGAGACCGAGTGCTGCGCGCAGCAACCTCATGGTGCCTCCGCTGCCAGCGAGTCGAGGCTCAGGAAAGCTGCGGCCCGCCGGCGGCGCGAAGCCGCCGGCGGCCACGACTAGTGCTTGAATGTGCGGATGTACGTGACGAGCGCAGCGATCTGCTCCGTCGACAGCCGGCTCTTGTACGCCGGCATCATCCGGCCCTTGCCGTTCGCGACCGTGCTCTTGAGCACGCTGTCGGGAATCGACGCGAGCGCGCCGGACGCGAAGTCCGGAATCCCCATCGAGTGCGCCATGGTCGGACTCGGCGAGCCCTTCGCGCCGTGACACGACGCGCACGTCTTCGCGAACAGCGACGGAGCGTCGACCGGCTGCTGCGCGCGCAACGCACCGGCGGAAGCGAGCCCGAACAGCCCGGCCAGGATCATCACTCTCTTGGTCATGGATGCATTCCCAGATTGAACAGTGAGCGGTGGGCGGAGTCCGATGCTCCGCGCGTGCCATACGCCAAAGGTACGCGCCTGAGGCTCAAGTGTATGCCTGAACCACGGCGAATCCCGACTTGGAAATGGCAAGTTCCATGCCGACCTCTCGTAGTACTACGGATGCAGAAATATCCGCGCCAGGAACCCCAGAAGCCCAGCTAGTATTTGCTAATCTGACGCATCCCGGTCACCTTTCGGGACACGATGCCCCAGAACCTCGCCCCACCGGATCCCGCGCTCGTCGCCGCCATCCTGGACATGGCTGCCGACGCCATCCTGTGCGTCGCGCCGGACGACCACATCCTCACGGTGAACCGGGGGGCGCAGCAGATGTTCGGGTGGAGCGCCGTCGAGCTGGTCGGGCAGCCGTTCTCGATGCTGCTGCCCGAAGAGGAGCTGGCGCGCGGCGAGATGGACTGGATGCGGCGCACGACGCTGGCCCAAGGGTCCATCCGCGACTACGAGACGCGGCGGAAGACCAAGTCGGGCCGGATCATCGACGTGAGCATCACCCGCACGGCGGTGTACGACGACACCGGCAACCTGATCGGGTACTCCGCGATCCTGCGCGACGTCTCCGAGCGCAAGCGGATCGAGCGCCAGCTGCTGGCCGCCGAGCGGCTCGCGACGGCCGGACAGGTCGCGGCCGGCGTGGCCCACGAGATCGGGGCGCCGCTGACGGCCATCGCGGTGTCGGTGGACCACATGCTCCAGTCGCGCTGCGCGATCTGCGGCGGGGGCGAGGAGATGCAGGTCCTGCTCTCGCAGACCGACCGGATCGCGAAGCTGGCGCGCCGCCTCGTCAATCTCGCCAAGCCGGCCGGCCTGGTTTTCAGCCCGACGTCCGCCAACGACGTCGTCGAGGAGGCCACCAGCCTGGTGCAGCCCCAGCTCGCCCGCCATCGGATCCGGCTCGAGCTCGAGCTGGCGGAGGGGCTGCCGGCCATCCACGCCGACGAGGCGCAGCTCCAGCAGGTGCTGATCAACCTGTTCCTGAACGCGCAGCGGGCGATGGCCGAGACCGGCGGCAAGCTGCGGGTGGTGACGCGCCCGGCGGCGGACGACCGGGTCGAGATCGTGGTCTCGGACACGGGGCCGGGGATCGCCGAGTCGGACCTGCCACACATCTTCACGCCGTTCTTCTCGCGGTCCGGGGGCACAGGGCTCGGCCTCGCCCTGGCCGCCCAGATCGTCAAATCGCACCGCGGCGCGATCGAGGCCGCCTCGGCGCCGGGCCGCGGGGCCACCTTCACCATTCATCTGCCTGCTTCGGTGAACCCATGACCGAACCCGAAACGGTCGCCGTCGCTCCGCGCCGCAAGGTCCTCGTGGTCGAGGACGACGCGGTGGTCCTCGGCCTCATCACCAAGATCGTGGACGAGGCGGGGTACGAAGCGGTCGGCGTCCCCACCGGGGAAGCGGCCCTGGCGGAGCTGGACAAGCAGCTGTTCGACGCGGTGCTCCTCGACCTCAATCTGCCCGGGGTCCAGGGGATGGACGTGCTCTCGGTCGGGCCGACGCTCCAGACCGACACGCCGTTCATCGTGATGACCGCGTTCGGCTCGGTGGACACGGCGGTCGAGGCGATGAAGCGCGGCGCCTTCGACTACGTGAGCAAGCCGTTCCGCACCGAGGAGCTGCTCCTGACGCTCCGGCGGGCGCACGAGGAGACGGAGCTGCGGCGCGAGGTGGCCCGCCTGCGCCGGCAGGTGAAGGACGCGGGGCCGGGCATCGAGATGGTCGGCCGCAGTCCCGCGATGGAGCGGGTGCGGGACCTGATCGCCCGCGTCGCGCCGAGCCGCGCCACGGTGCTGATCGCGGGCGACACCGGCACCGGCAAGGAGCTGGTGGCGCGCTCGATCCACCACCTGAGCGGACGGGCGGAGCGCTCCTTCGTCGCGGTCAACTGCTCCGCCATTCCGGAGACGCTGCTGGAGTCCGAGCTGTTCGGGCACGTGAAGGGCGCGTTCACCGGCGCGATCGCGAACAAGCGCGGGCTGATGGAGGAGTCGAGCGGCGGGACGCTCTTCCTCGACGAGATCGGCACCGTCACCCCGAACATCCAGGTCAAGCTGCTGCGCGCGCTCCAGGAGCGGTGCATCATGCGCGTCGGCGGTCGCGAGCCCGTGCCGGTGGACATCCGGCTCATCGCCGCGACCAACCTGGATCTGGGCGAGGAGGTGCGCTCGGGCCGGTTCCGCGAGGACCTCTACTACCGGCTCAGTGTCTTCCCGATCCGCGTGCCCCCGCTCACCGAGCGGCGGGACGACATCCCGCTGCTGGCCGCCTACTTCCTGCGGCGCGCCGTCAGCGAGCACGGCCTGACGCCGCCGACGATCCCGCCCACGACCATGCAGCGGCTGATGGAGTACGAATGGCCGGGCAACGTCCGGGAGCTGGAGAACTTCATCGAACGCTCGGTCATCATGCACGCCGGCGCGAAGACCATTCCGTTCGATCCCGGCGAAGGCCTCTACCGCCGGCGCGAGCACGACCTGCTCAAGAGCGCGAGGTCCGACCGCTGGACCATCGACCACCTCGAGCGCGAGTACATCCTCGCCGTCCTCGACGAAGTCGCCGGCCACCAGGGCCGCGCCGCCGAGATCCTCGGCATCGACCGCCGCACGCTGTACCGCAAGCTGAAGCGCTACCGCGGCGAGCCGGAGGAGGGGGAGCCGGACGACCTGGGCGACGAGCCCGAGCCCACGCGGGTTGAGACGGCCTAGACCCGCGCGGCCGTCGGCCGCGCGGACACGTTGTCTCATGGCGGAACGAGGCCCCGGGGGAACAGCCCCGGGGCCTTTGCCTAAGTGCTTCAGCCACAACGCTTTAGGAAACCGGTCCCGATCCGGCCCCGTGGTACGCGTTGCGCAAGTACGCGTATTCCGTGATCGAGTCCCTCCTCATCGCCGTGGATGCGGCCCCGTTCGCCGATCGCGTAGCCGGTTGGCTGCCCGATCTGGTGAGCGCCGGGGTGCGGCGTGCCACGCTGTTCCACGCCATCGAAGGCGTCGGCGCGGAGTGCGTGAAGGAGCTGGACAATCTCCGGCCGCGGCTCGACCGCCTCGCCGTGCAGCTGTCGGCGCGCGAGGTCGAGGCGGACATCGCGCTGAAGCGCGGCGACCGGGTCCGCTGGCTCACGTCGCTGGCGGAGCTGCGGACCTGCCAGGTCCTGGTGGTGGGGGCGCACTGCTCGGTCGCGCCGTCCGCGACGACGATCGGCGCGACGTTGCGCCTGCTGCTCGAGGAGTCGCACGTCCCGCTGCTGATCCTGACGAGCGCGTACGATCCGAGCGCGCCGCGCCTCTTCGATCGCCCCTACCTGCTCTCGAGCGGACGCCAGGCGGCGGCGCTGGAGAAGGCGGCACGCGCGCTGGTGCCGGTCACGCTGCACACGACGACCCTCGGCGCGGGCGAGACGATTCCGCCCGGCGCCTCCCTGTTGGTGACGGGCCCCGAACCGTCGGGTGACGGGTTCGAGCGCCTGCTCTCCCGTAGTTCCTGCCCGGTGCTCGTTTTCCCGGCTCCCTCTCTAGCTGTTCAACCCGAGAAGGGCCCGAGCGCCGTAACCCCTCCGTCGGAAGCAACGGGCGCCGCGCGCAAGGGCTAGGTCAGCGATGACCTCGTCCGAGCCGTACGGCGCCCGGCTTCCGTCTTCGGCCGGGCGAATCGTTTTCAGGAGATCGTAAGGAACGTGGGCGCGCGCCGCGGCTACATCGCGGACAGCTCGGCGAGGACCTCGGCGCCGTAGAAGAGGCGGATGTACTTGGCCTGCGTCGGCGTGAGCCGGCGCACCGCCCACGCCAGGTGCACGAAGTGGGGCTCCATCGGCGGCTTGATCGGGAACATGCCGAGCTCTTCGGGCAGGTGGTTGCCCTTGCGCGCGTTGCAGCTCGAGCACGCGGTCACGACGTTGGTCCAGGCGTTGGTGCCGCCGCGCGACAGCGGCACGAGATGGTCGCGCGTCAGGCACTCGCGCGGCTTGAGCAGGGCCTGCGGCCGCGCGCAGAACTGGCAGCGGTAGGCGTCGCGGGCGAACAGGAAGGTGTTGGTCACCTGGCGGCGGAAGCGCCGCGGCACGTGCACGAACTTGACCAGCCGGATGACGGCCGGGCGCGGCACGGAGAGGCGCTCCGAGTGCGCCACGCGGGCGCCGTCGGCCTCGACGATCTCCGCCTTGCCGTCGATGACGAGCCGCAGCGCGCGCCGCACCGGAACCATGGTGAGCGGTTCGAACGAAGCATTCAACGCGAGGCATCGCACCCGGAATACCCTCCGAGGCGCACCGGCGCACCCAGAAAAAAAACCCCGCCGCGGGAAGCGAACGGGACGGGAGCCGCAGGCGCTTCAGTTGTCCCAACCACGTCCCCAGGCGCCCTACCCGGCGCCCCTCGATTTCATTCTACCCGAAAACGGGCGACGGTGCAAGCGCACGGCGCCGCCGAACGCTCAGAGCCCGAAGAGCTTGCGCGCCGCGGCGATCTGGGCCGTGACCGCGCTCCGGGCGGTGCCGCCGCTCAGCGAGCGGCGCTCGACCGCGGCCTCCGGCCCGCCGAGGGCGGCGAGCTGCGCCGGCAGGGCGGGGTCGATGCGGGCCGCCTCGTCGGCGCCGACCCGGTCCAGCGGCACCCTCAGCTCCTCGGCCCGCCGCACCAGCGCCCCCACCGCGGCGTGCGCGTCGCGGAAGGCGCGCCCCGAGGCGACCAGCAGGTCGGCGAGGTCCGTCGCGAGCACCGACGGGTCGAGGGCGGCCGCCATCCGCGCGCGGTCGGGCGTCAGCGTCTCGACCACCGCGGCCATCAGCTGCGCCGCCGCCTCCGCGCGGTCGAGCGCGTCGAACAGCGTCGCGTTGTTCTCCTGCAGGTCCTTCTGGTAGCCGGTCGGCATCGCCTTCAGCGTGGCGAGGAGCGCGACCAGCTTCCCGAGCGACTGCCCCGCGATGCCGCGCACCAGCTCGAGCGAATCGGGGTTCCGCTTCTGCGGCATCAGGCTGCTGCCCGTCGTGAACGGCTCGGCGAGGCGCACGAAGCCGAACTCCGCCGTCGAGAAGAGGACCAGGTCCTCGGCGAGACGCGCCAGGTGCGTCGAGGCCAGCGACGCCACGAAGACCGCCTCCACGGTGAAGTCGCGGTCGCCGACCGCGTCCATCGAGTTGGGGCTCACCTCCGCGAAGCCGAGGTCGGCGGCCAGCGCCGCGCGGTCGATGGCGAAGCCGGAGCCCGCGATGGCGCCGGAGCCCAGGGGCAGGACGGCGGCCCGGCGGCGCGCCTCCGCGGCGCGCGCGCGGTCGCGCGCCAGCGGCCAGACGTGCGCGAGCGCCCAGTGGGCGAACCGCACCGGCTGCGCGCGCTGCGTGTGGGTGTAGGCCGGCATCAGGAGATCGAGCCCGCGCTCCGCCTGACCGACGAGGGCGCGGCCCAGCGTGGCCAGCGCGGCGTCGAGCCGGACCAGCGCCGCCATCGTCCACAGCCGCAGGTCCGTGGCCATCTGGTCGTTGCGCGAACGGCCGGTGTGCAGCTTCCCCGCCAGGGGGCCGATCGCCCCGCCCAGCAGGCGCTCGACGAGCGAGTGGATGTCCTCGTCCGCCGCGCCGTCGGCCGCGCCGTTCGCCAGCGCCTGCTCGACCGTGTCGAGCCCGCCGAGGATCGTCTGCCGCTCCGGGCCGGTCAGCACTCCGCAGCGCTCCAGCGCGCGCACCCAGGCGCGGTTGGTCGCGAGATCCTCCTGCCACAGCCGCCGGTCCACCGGCAGGCTGCGGTTCAGCCGGTCGAGGCGCGGGTCCATCGGCTCGACGAACCGGCCGCCCCACATCACGTGCGACTGGTCAGGCACGGCGGCCCCCGTCCTTCGCGCCGCCCGCACGCGTCTCACCCATGGCTGGGCACCCCCGCGGGACTGTGGCGGGCGAGGTCGGATAGCGCGCGCGGCGCCCAGCCGATGAGGGCCGCCGCCCGGCGGGAGTCGAGGGAGGTGTCGCGCGGGCGGGACGGCGGGCGCTTCGCCTCCCGGATCAGGCCCCCGTCCAGGTGATAGAGCGCGCACAGGATGCGGCCCAGCTCGAGCCGCGAGAGCCGCTCGGGCCCGGCCACGTGGTACACGCCCGCGACGTCGAGGGACGCCAGCTCCCACGAGGCGCGCGCCAGGTCGTCCGCGTGCGTCGGGCTCCGCCACTCGTCCGCGTACAGCGTCACCGCCTGCCCCCGCACCAGCGCCCCGCATTCGTACGCCGGACGCATGTGGATGCCGCTCTCGCCGACCAGGAGCGAGGTCCGCACGACCTTCGCTCCGGCGTGCTCGGCCTGGACCAGCGCCTCGGCCTGCACCTTCATCGCGCCGTACGCGTTGGCCGGCGAGAGGGGCGCGTCCTCCGCGTAGCCACCCGTCGCGCCGTCGAACACCATGTCGCTGGAATAGAACAGGAAGCCGGCGTCCATCTCCGCCGCGGCGCGCGCCGCCGCGACGGCGGCGTCCACGGTCACGGTCGGGTTGGTCCTGTCGTAGGCGCAAAAGAAGACGGTGCCGGGCCGCTCGCGCTCGAGCAGCCCGCGCACCGTCCCCGGGACCCCCAGGTCCAGCTGGATCTCGCGCCAGTTGCCGGGGCGCACCGGCCGCCGGCCGCCGGTGCCGACCAGTTCCACCCCGTGAGGCGCGAGGGCGAGCAACCGCGAGCCGAGAAAGCCCGACGCGCCGATGACCAGTGCGCGAACGGGCCGCGGGCTCAGTCCGCCGCCTCCTCGAGGCGCATGCCGATCCGCCGCTCGCGCTCGGCGGCCGTCCGCACCGCGAGCCCGTAGAGGCGGATGAACCCCGCCGCGTCGCTCTGCCGGTACACGTCGTCGGCGCCGAACGTCGCCAGCCCCTCGTGGTAGAGCGAGACCGGCGAGGCGCGTCCCACCACCCGCGCCGACCCCTTGTACAGCTTCATGCGCGCGCTTCCCGTCACGTAGCGCTGCAGGCTGTTCACCATCGCGTCGAGCGCCTCGCGCTCGGGCGTCCACCACCGGCCGTCGTACACCAGATCAGCATACCGCCGTCCGACCTCGTCGGCCAGCGCCAGGCTGCGACGATCCATCACCAGCTGCTCCAGCTCGCGGTGCGCCTGGAAAAGCACCGTCCCGCCGGGCGTCTCGTACACGCCGTGCGACTTCATCCCCACCAGCCGGTCCTCGACGACGTCCGCGCGCCCCACGCCGTGCTCCCCCGCCAGCGCGTTCAGCGTCTCGACCAGCTGCACCGGCCCCAGCGCCTCCCCGTCCAGCGACACCGGCTCGCCGGCCTCGAAGCCGATCGTCACCACGGCGGCCTTGGCAGGCGCGTCCTCCGGGGACCGCGTCAGCACGAACAGGTCCGCCGGCGGCTCGAGCGACGGATCCTCGAGCGAGCCGCCCTCGTGCGAGATGTGCCAGAGGTTGCGGTCCCGGCTGAACGGCTTCTCCGCCGAGGCCGTGGTCGGGATCTTCTTGGCGGCGAGGTAGGCCAGCAGGTCCTCCCGGCCGCGGAACTCCCACTCGCGCCAGGGCGCGATGACCTTGAGGTCGGGGGCGAACGCCGCGTAGGTCAGCTCGAAGCGCACCTGATCGTTGCCCTTCCCGGTGCAGCCGTGCGCCAGCGCCGTCGCGCCCACCTTCCGGGCGTAGGCGACCTGCCGCTCCGCGATGAGCGGGCGCGCCATGGACGTGCCGAGCAGGTAGGTGCGGGCGTAGATCGCTCCCGCCTTCAGGGTGGGCCAGATGAACTCGCGCACGAACCGCTCGCGTACGTCCTCGACGTAGCACGACTCGGCGCCGGAGCGCTTGGCCTTCTCCTCGATCCCCTTCAGCTCGCCGGCGCCCTGCCCGACATCCGCCGCCACGCAGATCACCGTGGCGCCGTAGTGCTCCCGGAGCCAGGGAACGATCGCCGACGTGTCGAGACCGCCGGAATACGCCAGCACGACGCGCTCTGCCATGACCTCACCCTCGCGAACGAATTGAGTGTTTATGCAAGCCAGCGCATAAACATACGTCGGCGGGACGGCGGGTTCAATGCCGCGGAGCGGCGATTCCGGCGAGGCGGCGGGCGAGCTTGCGGCGGGCGGCGACGCTCTGCGCCACGATCAGGACGGTGTCGTCTCCCGCGACGGTGCCGAGGATCTCGGGCCACACCTCGCGGTCCAGCGCGGCGGCGAGGGCGCTCGCCCCGCCGGTGGGCGTGCGGATCACCAGCAGGGGGCCGACGCCGTCCGTGCGCAGGAGGAGCGAGGGGAGGAACCCGGCGAGGGACGGCTGCGGCACGGTCTCGTCGGGGGGCGCGGCGTAGTGGTGCGTGCCGTCGGCGCCGGGCTGCTTGGTCAGGGCCAGGTCGCGGATGTCGCGCGACAGGGTGGCCTGGGTGACGTCGAACCCCGCCCGCTGGAGGAGGTGACGCAGCACCTCCTGGCTGGGGACGGCGTGCTCGCGGACGAGGCGCAGGATCGCGTTGTGGCGCTGGGCCTTCATGGGGCTCCGCCGGGCTGGGTATGCGGCAGCATCACCGCGCCAAGATATCGCGCGCAGCCACGGTGCGCGATACGGCCGCGGCCGCCGCCGCGGCGGCCCGGTACGCCGTGCGCTCCGCGCCGATCTGCACGAGCGGCCACCGTCCCCGCCGGTAGACGACCCGGCCGGCGACCGCGGTGAACACCACGTCCGACGGCGTCGCGCACCAGGCCACGGCTTCCTCCGGATCGGCGGCGAGGGAGGCCGGCGCGTCCAGCCGCACGGCGGTCAGGTCGCCCCACGCCCCGGCGGCCAGCGTCCCGACGTCCTCG
Organism: uncultured Gemmatimonadales bacterium; assembly: GCA_963835535.1. GTDB lineage: Bacteria > Gemmatimonadota > Gemmatimonadetes > Gemmatimonadales > JACORV01 > Fen-1245. The sequence goes on along the minus strand of CAWIFL010000004.1, from coordinate 491,685 downwards.
AGCCCCAGCGCCGCCGCGCCGCCGGCCGTCAGGAGGCGGAGCATCTCGCGCGGGGGCAGCCCCCGGCCCGCGTCCAGGCCCAGCGCCGCCTGCCGCGCCACGGCGAAGAGATCGTGGCCCCCGCCGGCGGCGACCGAATCGGTCCCCAGCCCGACGGCGAGGCCGAGCCGGCGCATCGCGGCGAAGTCGGCGCGGCCGTGCCCCAGCATCGCGTTGGACCAGGGGCAGTGCGCCGCCGTCGCGCCGGCGCGCTGCGCGAGGGCCAGGTCATGGGGCGTCGCGGTGCAGCAGTGGATCAGCAGCGGCCTGAGCGCGAGGAAACCAGCGCGCTCCAGCCAGCCCATCGTCGAAGTCCCCTTGGGCTCGATGGCGATGCCGCGGGAGCGCAGGTCGTCGGCGAACGGGCCACTCCCCTGCTCCACCAGCGCGCGCTCCTCCACGGATTCGGCGGTGTGCGTCGCCGTCTTGAGGCGGCGCCGCGCCGCCAGCGCCGTCACGGCGCGCAGCAGCTCGTCGGAGACGGTGTACGGGGCGTGCGGCGAGACGCCCACCGTCACGCGCTCGGAGCGCAGCGGCTCGAGCTTCTGCAGGGCCGCCTCGAGCCCCGCCAGCGACTCGGCGCACTGCTTCGGGTCGGGGCCGAACACCTCGTGGTAGGCGACGCCGCGCGCACCCAGGTCCGCCAGCGCGGCCGCCGCCTGCCGCGTGTTGCCGGTGTCGCCGCTGGTGGTGATCCCGGCCGCGAAGCTCTCCAGCACCCCCCAGCGGGCCGAGGCGCGGTACACGCCGGGATCGAGCGCGACCTTGATCGCGCGGACCGTCCGGATCCAGTCGGCGAAGGGCAGATCCCGCACCAGGCCGCGCAGCGCCGTCAGCTCCAGATGGGTGTGCGCGTTCACGAATCCGGGCAGGAGCGCCGCCGCGCCGAGCGGGACGTCCTCGCGGCGCGCGGGGCGCGGCACCGCGCCGTCCGGGCCGACGGCGGCGATCCTGCCGTCCGCGCCGACTAGGACGGCGCCGCGCGCGATGGGCTCGCCGGAGACCGGGAGCACCCATCGCGCGGTGACCCGTAGCGCCTTCACCAAATCAGGGGCCGCCGGGCGGCCGCTTCGGCGGCTTGTTCCCTGCGTCCTCGGGGTTCGGCGGGGGGGCGGGACCGTTGGGCCCCGGATGGAGCGGGCAGTACTCCGTCGGCACGTTGTTGGGCGAGAACACCTCCCAGCGCCGGACGTTCTGCGGGCACCACGGCGTGGCGAGCTTCCCCGAGGTGATGTCGATCTCGCGCTGCACGACGCCGGTCGGGGCCACCCACGGCCCGGGCGACGGCCGGCGCTCGTACACCTCGCGCATGAAGTTCGCCCACGCTGGGGCCGCGAGCCGCCCGCCCTGCGCGTTGTTCTGGATCCGCTGCTGGATGTCGAAGCCCATCCAGAAGCCGGTCACCAGCTCGCGCGTGTACCCGACGAACCAGACGTCGGTGTAGTCGTTGGTCGTCCCGCTCTTCCCGCCCGCCGGCACGTCGAAGCCGGACTGCTTCACGGCCGAGCGCGCGGTGCCGTAGCGGACCACGTCCTGCAGCATGTCGTTCAGCACGTACGCCTGGTCCACCGCCATCACCCGCTCGCGCCGCGGCTGCGACTGCAGCAGCACCTTGCCGTTCGCGTCCTCCACGCGAAGGATGCCGAACGGCGCCGCCTTCACGCCCAGGGTCGCCGGCACGGTGAAGGCCGACACCATCTCGAGCGGGTAGACGTCCGCCGATCCGATGAACATCGACGGCACCGCCGGCACGGGGGTGGAGATCCCGTAACGGCGCGCCTCGTCCACCACGGCGTCCACGCCCAGCTCCAGGCCGAGCCGGATGGCGACCAGGTTGAGGGAGAGCGCCAGCCCCTGCCGCAGGGTCTGCGGCCCGCGGAACTGCGCCTCCTCGAAGTCGTGCGGTTCCCAGATCGTGCCGTCCGGCATCGGGAGCGAGATGGCCGAATCGTCGATCATCTCGTTGGGCGAGTGACCGGCGCGCAGCGCCGCCGAATACACGAACAGCTTGAAGGTGGAGCCGGGCTGGCGCACCGCCTGCGTGATCCGGTTGAACTTCGAGTCGTCGAAGTCGCGGCCACCGACCATCGCGCGGATCGCACCGGTGGTGTCCATCGCGACCATCGCGCCCTGCAGGTACGGCGTCGAGGTCCGCTCGCTGTTGTCCACGTTGCCGGTGTTCCGCTCCGCGTACTGCGCCATCGTGCGGTGCGGGTACGGCCCGTACGCGCCGGCCTCGATCGCCTCCAGCTGGGCCTCCAGCGTCCGCTCGGCCGACTGCTGCATGTCGAGGTCGAGCGTCGTGAAGATCCGCAGCCCCTTCTCGTAGAGGTCCTTGCCGAACCGCTCGTCCATCTGCTGGCGCACCCACTCCACGAAGTAGGGCGCCACGTCGCCGTAGTCGGCGTGCGAGGAGAGCGCGAGCGGGTAGGCCTTGGCCTCCTCCGCCTGCGCGTAGCTGAGGTAGCCCTGCTCCTGCATCAGGTCGAGGATCAGGTTGCGCCGCGCCACCGCGCGCGCCGGGTACTTCCGCGGATTGTACGCCCACGGCGCCTTCGGGAGCGCCGCCAGCAGCGCGGCATCGGCCACCGTGAGGTCCTGCACCGACTTCCCGAAGTAGTGCTGCGCCGCGGCCTCCACGCCGTAGCCGCCGCTCCCCAGGTTGATCTGGTTCAGGTACAGCTCGAGGATCCGGTCCTTCGAGTACGTCCGCTCGAGCTCGACCGCGACCCGCATCTCCCTGAGCTTGCGGCTCAGGCCGGCGAACCCATGACGCTCGCGCGTGATGCGGTCGCGGAAGACGTTGCGCGCCAGCTGCATCGTGATGGTGGAGAAGCCCTGCTGAACCGACATCGCGAGCAGGTTGGCCTTGAGCGAACCGAGTATCCGTCCGAAGTCGATCCCGTGGTGGGCGTAGAAGCGCTTGTCCTCGACGGCGATGAAGGCCTCACGGAGCGCCAGCGGCATCTCCTGCAGCGAGATGACGGTGCGGTGCTCGTAGCCGAGCTCGGTGATGAGGCGGCCGTCGGCGGCGAAGACCTTCGAGGCCTGCTGGGGCCGGTAGACGTCGAGGACCGCGATGGAGGGGCACGCCCCGCCCGCGCAGACGCGCGTCCAGCTCCCGTACCCGATGCCCACCGCGAAACCGAAGGCGAGCAGGAGCCAGGTGACGGTACGCCGGAGCCGGCGCGGGGAGAACCAGCGCCGCAAGCGGCCGCCGCGGTGCGTGTCGGCCATGAGACGTGGAAGCTAACCGTTCCGCCCGCGCGCTTGCCAGCCGCGGGGTTCCGCCGCTACGATAGCGCATGCGCGCCTTCCCGCCCCTCAACGAGCAGATGGACGCCATCCGCCGCGGCGCGGTGGAAATCATCCCCGAGGAGACGCTGGTGCGGAAGCTGGAGCGCGCCATCGCGACCGGCACGCCCCTCGTCGTCAAGCAGGGCTTCGACCCCACCCGCCCGCATCTGCACCTCGGCTACATGGTCTCGATCCGGAAGCTCCGCACCTTCCAGGAGCTCGGGCACACGGTCGTCTTCCTGATCGGCGACTTCACGGCGCTGGTGGGCGATCCGAGCGGCCGGAGCGAGACGCGGCCGCAGCTGACCGAGCAGGAGATCCGGGCCAACGCGGCCACCTACCAGGACCAGGTGTTCCGCGTGCTGGACCCCAAGCGCACGCAGATCCGCCGGAACAGCGAATGGCACGGGAAGCTCAGCCTGGCGGACGGCCTCGCGAAACTGGCGGCGCACTACACCGTCGCCCGGCTGGCCGAGCGGGACGACTTCGCCAACCGCCTGGCCGCGGGCACGCCGATCACCGTGATGGAGTTCTTCTACCCGCTACTGCAGGGCTACGACTCGGTGGCGCTCAAGGCGGACGTGGAGCTGGGCGGCTCGGACCAGAAGTTCAACCTGCTGGTCGGCCGGACGCTGATGGAGCGGCACGGACTCGAGCCGCAGGTGGCGCTGGTGATGCCGCTCCTCAGGGGCACCGACGGCGAGCGCAAGATGTCGCAGTCGTACGACAACTACATCGGGATCACGGAGACGCCGGAGGACCAGTACGGCAAGACGATGTCCATCCCCGACACCCTGCTGGAGGAGTGGACGACGCTGATCTCTACCGTGGCCGCGGGGGACCTCGCGGCAGCGCTGCAGCGCTGCCGTGCCCAGCCCTACGCGGCCAAGCGCGCGCTGGCGGCCGACGTCGTGACGCAGTTCCACGGCGCCGAGGCCGCGGTGCGCGCGGAGGCGCACTTCGACCGCCTCTTCAAGGACAAGCAGGCCCCGACGGAGCGGCCCGCGTTCACGCACGCGCCGGCCTCGTTGGCCGTCGTCCTCAAGGACATCGGGTTCGCGAAGTCCCTCGGCGAGGCGCGGCGGATGGCCGCGCAGGGCGGCCTCCAGGTGGACGGCGTGAAGGCGGACGACGGGAACCGCGAGCTGGCCGCCGGGAAGTACGTCGTCAAGTACGGGAAGCTGAAGTTCGCGGATGTCGTGATAGAAGAGTGAGAGGTGAGAGGGACAGGTGAGAAGTGAGAGGGCGAAAGGCGTGAGGCGTGATAGGGAAAGGGCGTGAGAGGGGACGAGCACCTCTCACGCCTTCGCCGTCTCACCTCTCACGTAGCATCTGATCCAGCACCTCCACCACCTTCTCCATTTCTTCCATCGTGTTGTAGCAGTGGGGCGCCAGGCGGATGGCGCCCTCGCGGAACGCGCACACCACGCCCGCCTGGCGCAGCCGCCGGTGCGCCTCCTTGGCGTCGGGCGGGGCGACGCACACGATCGGCGAGCGGTGCAGGTCGTCGGTGGGCGAGACGATGGGGACGCCGCGCTGCCGCGCCCACGCGAGCACCGGCTCGCCGAGGGAGCGCAGGTAGGCGGCGATCGCCTCCACCCCGAGCTCCAGGAGGAGCCCGATCGAAGTGGCGAGGCCGAGGTGGTCCTGGGTCGCGAGGCTCGCGACCTCGAAGCGCCGCGCGTCGCCGACCAGGTGGTCGCCGTAGCTGAGCAGGTTGGTGAAGTCGTCCATCCCCTCGTACGACATCCAGCCCACGACCGGCGGCTCGAGCGACGGGATCAACTCCCGCCGCACGTAGCAGAAGCCCGAGCCCCACGGTCCCAGCAGCCACTTCTGGCCGCCGCACGACAGGATGTCCACCGGGACCGCCGTCACGTCGAGGGGCGAGGCGCCGAGTCCCTGGATGCCGTCCACCACCAGCCGCACGCCGTTGGCGCGGCAGGCGTCGCCCAGCCGCACGAGATCGGCGCGGAACCCGTTGGAGAACTGGACCAGCGAGACGGCCAGCACCCGGACCCGGGGATCGGCGAGGCGCTCGACCAGGTAGTCCTCGTCGGGATAGCCGCGCGACGTGACCGGGGCGCGCTCGACCACGACGCCGCTCCGGCGCCGCGCGAGCCAGGGATAGACGTTGGCGGGGAACTCGCGGTCGCTCAGCAGGATCACGTCGCCCGGCGCGAGCGGGAGCGCGCCGGCGGCGACGTTGAGCCCCGTGGAGGTGTTGGGCGTGAGCGCGATCTCTTCCGGCGCGGCGCCCAGCAGCCGCGCCGCCGCCGCGCGGGTCGCCGCGTGCACGGCGAAGAGGTCCCGATCGGGCAGGAGGTGCGGCGCGGTGCGCTTGGCGTTGAACGCCTCGACCGCGAGGCGCGTGCGCTCCGGCAGTGGGCCCACCGATGCCGCGTTGAGATACGTCGTCGCCGCCGTCCACGGGAACTCGCGGTTGCGGAGGTCGCGGACGACGTCGGCGAGCTGCGCGGCGGAAGCGACGTCGGTCATCGTGCGAGTGGCGCCGTCATGGGAGCGTGGGCTACGTTAACCCTCGATATGCGCGCGCGGCAAGCGACCACGAAGGAGCGCTGGCGCTTCGCGCTGGTGCTGGGCGGCGGCGGGATGAAAGGCATCGCCCACATCGGTGCGCTGCGGGCGCTCGAGGAGCGGGGCTGGGCGCCCGACGTCGTCGTCGGCACCAGCATCGGCGCGCTGCTCGGCGCCGCGTGGGCGAACGGCTTCTCCATCGCCGAGCTCGCCGACGTCGCGCTCAGCCTCGAGCGCTCCGACGTCTTCCACGTCGCCCGCCGCGAGATGGCCACCAGACTGATCCGGACCCCGGCCATCTACCGCGGCGCGCCGCTCGAGGAGCTGATCCGCGGCTTCGTCGGCGGCCTGACCTTCGAGGAGCTGGAGCGGCGGCTCGTCGTCGCGTCGGTGGATCTCAACAGCGGCATGCAGCTCTACTGGGGCCTGCCCGGCCTCGCGCGCGCGAGCGTCGCCGATGCGGTGCTCGCCTCCTGCGCCCTGCCGGGCTTCTTCCCCCCGCGCGAGGTGGACGGCCACTTCTGCGTGGACGGCGCGCTGGCGGACAACCTGCCGGTGAGCCTCGCGGCGACGCTCGGCGTGGAGGGCCTGGTCGCCGTGGACGTCGGCGCCTCGAGCGCGCTCCGGGCCGAGACGCAGGACGAGGGCTTCGCCGCCATCTTCGCGCGCGCCACCGAGATCGTCTTCCAGCAGCTCCTCGAGGTCCGCCTGTCGCACTGGTCGGCCCCGGCGCTGCTGCTCGTGCAGCCGCGCGTGGAGCACGTGCCGATGTTCTCCTTCGAGCACACGCGCGAACTGATGGACGAGGGATACCGCGCGATGGATGCCGCCCTCGACCTGGCGGGCGACGCGATCCGCTCGGCCACCGGGGGCATCTTCCCGCGGCGTCTGGTCCGCGTCGGCGTGGACCGCGAGCGTTGCATCGGGTGCGGCCAGTGCGTGGCGCGCGCCCCGGCGGGCACGTTCCGGCTGGACGCGCACGGCAAGGCGGTGGGGCCTGCGGAGCCGCAGGAGTGGTCGCCGGTGGACGGCGGCTTCATCCGCCACTGCCCGACCTACGCGATCACCGCCCGGCCGTTTCTCCCGGCGGCTGGCGAGCCCACATCCGGTGGGTCCAGAGGTACTGCTCCGGCGAGCGCCTGATCGCCGCTTCGAGGTGCTGCCGGAACAACATCGCGATCCGGAGCACCATGGCACCCGCGTCTCCGCGGGGTGATTCCTCGAGCAGCTCCGCGTACCCCCGATAGCGCCCATCCGCCTCCGCCACGAAGCCGCCGAAGACCACCGGCGCGCCCGTGGTGACGGCGAAGTGGCCCGGCCCCTCCGCCGTCTGGGTCGGCCTGCCGAAGAAGGGGACCCAGGTGTTGCTGCGCAGCGCCCCCTGGTCGGCCACCAGCCCGACGAGCTTGCCCTCGGCGAGCGCCACCGGCACGCGGGAGCGCGCCTCCGGCATCGGGATGGTCTCGAGGCCCATCCGTCGGCGCTGGCGCTCGACGTAGTCGGCGACCCAGGGATTGGACGGCGGCTTCACGACCGCCGCGACCTTGAAGCCGACCGCCGTGGCCCACGCGACCGACAGCTCCCAGTTGCCGTGATGCCCGGCCAGGCAGATGACGCCCTTCCCCTTCTCCAGCATCGCGCGCAGCAGGGCCTCGCCCTCCATGACGCGCACGAACGGCATCACCGCCTGGGCGCCGCCCGCCGTGAGACGCAGGGAATCCACCGCGACGCGGCCGAAGTGGGCGTAGGTGCGGCGCGCGAGCACCGCCCGCTCGCGCGGCGAGAGGTGCGGGAAGGCGACGGCCAGGTTCTGGTCGGCGACGTCGCGCCGGAGGCCGAGCGCATCGCGCACCGTCCGCCCGAGCACGGCACCCGTCGCGCACGCCACGCGCCGCGGCAGCGGCAGGACGAGCCCGAGCGTGGCGCGCATCGCGAGGTAGACGGGGAAATCGCTGCGGCGCCTCATCGGCGCTGCGCCAGCGCGGCGCGGTACGCCGCCTCGGTGAGCCGGGCCGTGTTCTCGAGCGGGAAGCGCTCGCGCGCCGTGCGGCGGCCGCGCTCCCCCAGCCGCCGGCGCAGAGCCGCGTCGCCGAGGAGCCGCGCCAGCGCCACGGCGAAGGCCGCCGGCTCCCGCGGATTCACGAGCAGCCCGTCCACGTCGTGGGTGACGAGGTCCACGTTGCCGCCCGCGCGCGACGCCACGACCGGCAGCCCCGAGGCCATCGCCTCGAGCAGCGCCTGCGACAGCCCCTCGCCACGCGAGGGGAGCACGACCGCGTCGAACAGCCGGTAGAACGGCAGGACGTCCGGCCGGAAGGGGACGCAGCGCACCTCGTGCTGCGGCGCAGCCGCGGCGAGCGCGCTCAGCTCCAGGTCCGGCCCGACGCCCACCAGCGCCACCGTCAGCGGACGCTCGAGGAGGGCGAGGGCTCTGAGCAGGACGTCGTGGTCCTTGCGGCGCGCGACCACGCCCACGGTCGGACGCCACGGCCGCCACCCGGCGAGCACGCGCGCCGTGTCCAGCTCGGCCGCCGTCACCGCACGGTCCACGCGCGAGAGGTCCACGCCGTTCGGCACCACGCGGACGCGCCACGCCGGCGCGCCGCGCCGCACCAGGGCGCGGGCCACCGCGCGGCTCACGGCGATGGTGCAGTCGGCGGCGAAGCCGTTGAGGAGCACGGAGACGGGGAGGGAGCGCGGCATCTGGCGGCGGGTCATCACGCACGCGGCGCTCAGGCGCCCGGCGAGCCGCGCCCACCGGCAGGCGGTGCGGTCGCGCGAGGCGTGGGAGTTCACCACGTCCACGCCCTCCGCATCGACCAGCCGCACCACCCGCGCCGCCGCGCGCGACGCCCGCTCGAACTCCATCGGCCGCACCTCGACTCCGGCGCGCCGCGCCAGCGCGGCGAGCAGGCTCCGCTCCGGGCATCCCACCAGCACGCGGTGCCCGGCGGCGCGCTGCGCCGCGGCGAGCGCCGCGATGGAGACGGTCGAGCCGGCGCCGCCACCCTGATGGGTGAGGTGGAGGATGGTGAGCGCCGCGTCGCCGCCCGGCCCCGCCGGCGGGGGCGGGGGCGGGACGGCGGGGGCGGCGCGCTCAGTCGGCGAGAGGACGGGGCTCGGCACCGAACTGCAGCGTGTAGAGGCGCCGGTAGACGCCGCCCTGGGCCAGCAGATCCTCGTGCCGGCCGCGCTCGACGATGCGCCCCTTGTCCAGCACCAGGATCTGCGTCGCGTGCTGCACGGTCGAGAGACGGTGCGCGATGACGAACACCGTGCGGCCGGCCAGCAGGCGATCGATCGCCTCCTGCACCAGGTGCTCCGACTCGGAGTCGAGCGCGCTGGTGGCCTCGTCGAGGATCAGGATCGGCGGGTCCCGGAGCAGCGCGCGCGCGATCGCGATGCGCTGGCGCTCGCCCCCCGACAGCCGGGTGCCGCGCTCGCCCAGGATCGTGTCGTACCCCTGCGGCAGCGCCGCCAGGAAGTCGTGCGCGTTCGCCGCCCGCGCCGCGGCCTCGATCGCCGTCGCGTCGTACCGGTCGAGCGCCCCGTACGCGATGTTGGCGCGCGCGGTGTCGTTGAACAGCACCGTCTCCTGGCTCACGATCCCCATCCGGCTGCGCAGCGACGGGAGCGAGAACTCGCGGAGGTCGCGGCCGTCGAGCGTGATGACGCCGCGCGTCGGCTCGTAGAACCGGGGGAGCAGATCCACCATCGTGCTCTTCCCCGCGCCGCTGGCGCCGACGATCGCGGTGACGGACCCGCGCGGCGCCTCGAGCTCCACGCCCTCCAGCACGTCGGGGCCGCCGTCGTACGCGAACCAGACGTCCCGGTACGCTATTCGCTCGCGGAAGCCGCGGACGGTCTCGTGGCCCGGCGCCCGCGCCTCCGACGGGGTCTGGTCGAGCACCTCGAGCACGCGCTCCCCCGAGGAGAGCGCGTTCTGGTACGTGGCCGGCCAGTTCGAGAGGTACTTGAGCGGGACGAGCAGGCGCAGGGCGACGAACAGGAAGAGGATGAAGCTCTCCGAGTCGATCCGATGGCCCGTGACCATGCTCGCGCCGACCCACAGCAGCACCACCGTCACCACCGCCCCGAACAGCTCCGAGATCGGCCCGGACAGGATCGAGATCCGCTGCATCCGGATCAGGCCGCGCGTGTAGCGGTCGGCGGCGGCGTAGAAGCGTCCGCGCTCGTACGGCTCCGCCGCGTACGCCTTCACCAGCCGCACGCCGGAGACCGTCTCCTGCATCAGCGAGGTGAGGTCGCCGCGGTCGTTCAGCACGCCCACGTAGCCGCGCTGCAGCCGCCGGACCAGCGGCCGCAGCCCCAGGATGAGGAACGGCGCGAGCACGAGCGAGAGGAGCGTGAGCCGCCACGAGACCGTGACCAGCATCACCAGATAGACGACGAGCGTGCCGACGGCCTGGACGAAGGCCAGCGCTTCCGAGCCGAGGATCGGCCCGGCAGCCTCGGCGTCGGCCAGCATCCGGGTGAGCAGCTGCCCGCCCTTGATCTGCTGGAAATAGCCGAGCCCCATCCCCTGCAGGTGCGTGTAGAGCCGCATCCGCATGTCGCGCACGACGCGCGCCTGCGCGATCGCGACCATGACCCGCGACACGTAGAGGATGAGGTTCTTGACGGCCATCGCCGAGAGGATGACCAGAATGACGTTGCGCAGCGCGACCTGCGTGTTGCCGCCGGCGAGCATCGGCCCCATCAGCCAATCGAGCAGGCGCTCGACCTGGTTCTGGCCGACCGCCGGCAGCAGGGAGGATTGGCCGAAGATGGCCCGCAGGAACGGGATGACCAGCGCGAAGGTGAAGCCGTCGAGCACCGTGGCGACGGCGGTGAGCGCGAGTCCCCCGAAGAAGAGCGCGAAGTACGGCTTCAGGAACCGGAGCAGCGCGCGGTAGCGGCCCACGTCAGCGCGCGGCCCGCGGCTGCAGCAGCGCCACCGGCAGGATCATCTCCTCGGGCGACACGCCGCCGTGCAGGAACGCGCCGCGGTAGCGCGCCTGGTACTCGCGCAGCTTGGTCGGGTACACGAAGAAGCGGTCCTCGGTCGCGAACAGGCAGCGGACGCCGAGGCCGCGCCGCGGCAGCCCGTAGGCCTCCGGGTTCTCGACGGTGATCGCGGCCTGCGGGTCCTCGGCGCGCAGGTCCTCGCCGAACTTGTAGCGCAGGTTGTTGGTGGCGTCGCGCTTGGCGAAGACCGTCGCCGGGGTCAGGCAGTGGATTGAGCCGTGGTCCGACGTCAGGACCACCCGGACCCGGCGCCGCTCCGCCTCGATCAGGGCCGTCTTGAGCGACGAGCGCTCGAACCAGGCCGTGGTCAGAGACCGCAGCGCCTGCGTGTCCTTCGCCACCTCGTAGAGGATCGCGTTCTCCGACCGCCCGTGGGTCAGCTGGTCGATGAAGTTGAACACCATCGCCGTGACGCCGTCCTGCGCGAGATGCGACGGGAGCCGCCGCTGCACCTCGTCGCCGGCCCCCGCGCCGAACAGCTTCTCGTAGCGGCACGGCACCGGGCGGCCGGTGATCCGCTCGAGCTGCCGCGCCAGCAGGTCGGCTTCGTGCGCGTTGAGGCTCTCGTCCTCCCGCTCCGCCCACCACGCCGGGTACTGCGTCGCGATGTCGCGCGGCAGGAGACCGGCGAACAGCGCGTTGCGGCTGTACGGCGTGGCGCTCGGCAGGAGGCTGAAGTAGTGGCTCGTCTCGACGTCGAACAGCGGCGTCACCAGCGGCAGCAGCGCTCCCCACTGATCCAGGCGGAGACAGTCCACCACGATGAAGAGGACGCGGCCGTGTTCCTTCAGCACCGGCAGCACCATCTCCTCGACGACGTCGTGCGACAGCGCCGGCCGGTCGCCGTCCGGCTCCGCGATCCAGCGGGGGTAGTTGCGGGCGACGAAGCCGGTGAAGTCGCGCCGGAGGCCGGCCAGCATGGTCTGCAGCGCCTGCTCGAGCCCCGGCTCGCGGGCCTCGGCGAGCCGCAGGTCCCACATCATCAGCTCCTGCCAGAGCTCGATCCACTCGCGCCAGCCCAGCGCCGTGCCGCGGCGGCCTTCCAGCTCGCGGAACCGCGTCACGAACTCCCGCGAGAGGTGCTGCTGCCGGATGCGGTCGCCCTCGAGCAGGCGGGTGATGACCGAGAGGACCTGGCGCGGCTGCAGCGGCTTGACGAGATAGTCGTCGATGGCCATCCCGATCGCCTCGCGCATCACCGCGGGGTCCTCGGACTTGGTCACCATCACCACGGGGACCGCCGGATCGAGGGTGCGGATCGCGCTGAACAGCTCGAGCCCGCGCTTCCCCGGCATCTGCTCGTCCACCAGCACCACGCCGTACGCCTGGCGGCGCAACATCTCGAGCGCGTCGTCGCCGTGGGCGGCGGCGGCGACTTCGTATCCGTGGTCGGTGAGGAAGCGGCGGTGGGACTCGAGGCTCTCGATCTCGTCGTCCACCCAGAGCACGCTCTTGGGCCGCGAGGACATGACGCGAACCTAGCCGCTCCCCTGGCGCGGCGCTACATTGCGCCCCGTCACCGTTTCCGGCGCCCGATGAGCCATCCCGCACTCGCTCCGACCGACGACGCATTCTCGCACGCCCTGGCCGAAAGCGCCCGGGGCCCCGAGCGCGACGGGGTGTTCGCCCTCTGGCTGGTCGTGCGCGCCGCGCTCGCCGCCGCGCCGCCCGCCGCGCCCCCGGCGCGCCAGGCCGAGCGGCTCAAGGCCCTCGCCTCGCGCCTCAAGAGCCTCAACGCGCCCGCACCGCTCCGGCGCTCGCTGGCCGCCGCCGTCGGCGACCTCGGCGCCGCCCGCGGCGTCGCCCCGTCCGTCGTGCTGACGCAGCTCGCCGCGCCCGCAGCCGAATGCCTGGGGCGCCGCTCAGCCGATGCGGTGCAGGCCGCGGCCCGCGCCGCCCGCCCCGCCCCCAGGCAGGCCTGACCGATGCCCTCGCCCGACATCCCGCGCCGCTCCAATCCGGTCACCGACGTCGTCCAGCGCGTGGACGCCCAGCTCGGCGGCGCGCCCAGCGGCGACGCCGTGGCCACCGGCTTCCCGAGCGTGGACCGCATCCTCGGCGGGGGGTTCAGACAGGGGGATCTCATCGTCCTGGGCGGCGACGTCGGCGTCGGCAAGTCGTCGTTCGCGCTGGCGATCGCGCTCCGGATCGCCGAGCGCGGTGAGAGCGCCGCGTTCCTGTCGGGGGAGATGGAAGAGGAACGGATGTGGGAGCGCGCCCTCGCGATCGAGTCGCGCACGCGACTCGACGACATCCGGCGCGGGACGCTGTCCGACGAAACGCGCGCGGCCATCGGCGCGGCGGCCGTGCGGCTCCGGGACCGCCCCCTCGCCTATCGCCCGACGTCGGCGGACACCCTCGAGGAGGTAGCCGACCGCATCCGCACCTGCCATGCCCCCTTCACCGCGGTGGATTACCTGCAGCTGCTCCCGCCGGCCAAGGCCGGGACGGACCTCGCGGAGCAGGGCGCCGCGGCGGTGCGGCTCCTCAAGGAAGTGGCGATCGACGCGCACACGGCGCTGCTGCTCGTCGCCCAGCTCCCCCGCCACAACCCGAAGCGCCGCGACCCGCGCCCGGAGCTGGACGACTTCGGCGTGCTGGGCGCGGTCAAGTACCACGCCGACGTCGTGCTCGGCCTCTACCGCGAGGAGATGTACCAGGTGACCCGCGGGGTCGAGGGGGCGACCGAGCTGCTCGTCGCCAAGAACCGGCACGGCGCCACGGGTTTCGTGGACCTCTATTTCTACCGGGCGTGGATGCGGTTCGAGGACATGCTCGAGCCCGACCGCTAGGCCCCTGCGTCGTTGCCGACCCCCCCGCGGGCGGGCTAGATTTGCGGCATCCGCGGAGGCGCCTGTGGCCGGCCACAATGTATGGAAGAAGATCAAGCGCAAGAAGGCGGTAACTGACGCCCGGCGCGGCGCCCAATTCACCAAGCTCATCAAGGAAATCACCGTCGCCGCACGCGAAGGCGGCGGCGATCCGGCCGGCAACGCCCGGCTGCGGGTCGCCATCGACGCCGCCCGCGCCGCCAACATGCCCTCCGACAACATCGACCGCGCGCTCAAGAAGGGCACCGGCCAGCTCGAAGGTGTGCACTACGAGGAGGTCACCTACGAGGGGTACGGCCCGGGCGGGGCCGCGATCTTCATCGAGGTGACGACCGACAACGCGAAGCGCACGGTGGCCGACATCCGGCACCTCTTCACGCGGTTCGACGGGAAGCTCGGCACCAACGGCTCCGTGGCCCACCTCTTCGAGAAGCGCGGCGAGCTGTCCGTCCCCGCCGCCAAGTACGACGAGGACGCCACCCTCGAGGCGGCCCTCGACGCCGGCGCGCTCGACCTGGTGAAGGAAGGCGAGTCCTACATCATCACGACCGCGCCCCACGACTTCCACGCGGTGCAGGAAGCCCTCAAGAAGCACGGGATCCAGTGGGACTCGGCGGAGATCTCGATGGTCCCGCGGTCCACGGTGCGGGTCGAGGGGCGGGACGCGGAGAAGCTGGTCAAGCTGATGGGGGAGCTGGAGGAGCACGACGACGTCTCCCGGGTCTCCTCCAACTTCGACGTCGACCTCGAGGCGCTGGCCGAGGTGTGATCGTGCTCGGGCTGGACCCGGGCACCGCGGCCACCGGGTACGGAGTGGTCGAACAGGCCGCCCCCGCCGGAACGCGCCGCCTCCTCGAGTGCGGTGTAGTGCGCACCGAGGCCTCCGCCCCCCTCGAGCGGCGCCTCGCCCAAATCTACGACGCCGTCGCCGAGCTCATCGCCCGCCACCACCCCGCCGCCGTCGCCGTCGAGAGCGTCTTCGTCCACAGGAACGTCCGGAGCGCGCTGGTGCTCGGGCACGCGCGCGGCGCGGCGCTGCTGGCCGCCGCCAAGGCCGACGTCCCGGTCTCGGAGTACGCCCCCGCGATGGTGAAGAAGACCGTGGTCGGCGCCGGCGCCGCGACCAAGCAGCAGGTGCAGCGGATGACCGCGCAACTCCTGCGGCTCAAGTCCGTGCCGACGCCGGACGACGCGGCGGACGGCGTCGCGATCGCCCTGACCCACTGCATGCGGACGGGCCGTACCTTCCGCCGCGCGGTCGTCGCGTGATCGCCCTGCTCGCGGGACAGCTCGCCCTCAAGGAGGCGGACCGCGTCGTGGTGCGCACCACCAGCGGCCTCGGCTACGAGTGCTTCGTCCCCACGCGCACCCTCGCCCAGCTCCCCGCCCCCGGCCAGCCGGTCGAGCTCCACACCACGCTGGTGGTGCGCGAGGACGCCCACACGCTCTACGGCTTCGCCACGGTGGAGGAGCGGCGCGTCTTCCAGCGCCTCCTCCAGGCCTCGGGGATCGGCCCCAAGCTCGCGCTGGCGATGCTCTCGCTCCACGCCAGCGACCGGCTCGTGCGCGCGATCCGGGAGCGCGACATCGCCGCGCTGGTCGCGGTGCCGGGCGTCGGGAAGAAGACGGCCGAGCGGCTGGTGCTCGAGCTGACCGACAAGACCGCGGACCTCGTCGCCGAGGAGGCCGCGCGCCCCTCGCCCGCGAGCGACGTGGCGACCCAGGCGCTGGTGCGGCTGGGCTACAGCGCGCAGGCCGCCGACGACGCGGTGCGGCACGCCCTCGCCCAGGACGGGCGCCGCGAGGCGGCGGACCTCATCAAGGCCGCGCTGGCCTTCCTCGCGGGGACGTGACGTGAGCGCGCGCTCCCAGATCACCACGCCCGAGCCGCTCCCCGAGGAGCGCAGCGCCGAGGCATCGCTCCGGCCCAGTCGCCTCGACGAGTTCGTCGGGCAGGCGAAGATCAAGGAGAACCTCCAGATCGCCATCGACGCGGCCCGGAAGCGGGGCGAGCCGCTCGACCACGCGCTCTTCTTCGGCCCGCCCGGCACCGGCAAGACGACGCTCGCCATCCTGCTGGCGCGCGAGATGGGCGTGAGCATCCGCACCAGCTCGGGCCCCGTGCTCGAGCGCCCGGGCGACCTGGTCGGCCTGCTCACCGGCCTCAAGAAGGGCGACATCCTCTTCATCGACGAGATCCACCGGATGCGGCCGGTGCTGGAGGAGTTCCTCTATCCCGCGATGGAGGACTGGCGGGTGGACGTGCGCGTCGCCGAGGGCCCGCACGCCGAGACGATCCCGATGGCGCTGGAGCCCTTCACGCTGATCGGAGCGACCACGCGCTACGGTCTCCTCACGCCGCCGATGCGGGCACGGTTCGGAATGGTCGAGCGCCTCAACTTCTATCCGGCCGAGGACCTCAAGCAGATCGTCGTGCGGTCGGCCGGGATCCTCGGCGTGGACGCGGACGACGGCGGCGCCGACGAGATCGCGCGGCGGAGCCGCGGCACGCCGCGCGTGGCCAACCGCCTGCTGCGGCGCGTGCGCGACTTCGCGTCGGTCCGGGCGCAGGGCAAAGTGGACCGCGCGACCGCGCAAGCGGCGCTCACCCGACTCGACGTGGACGAGTTCGGCCTCGACGACATGGACGCGCGGCTGCTGAAGACGATCATCGAGAAGTTCGAGGGCGGCCCGGTCGGACTCGGCACCCTCGCGGTCGCCGTGGGCGAGGACGCGGGGACGCTGGAGGAGGTCTACGAGCCCTACCTCATCCAGCAGGGCTTCCTGGATCGCACGCCGCGCGGCCGCACCGCCACGCCCGCCGCCTACCGCCACTTCGGCTTCGAGCCTCCCGCCTCGGGCGCGGCGGGCGCCGGCCAGGCCTCGCTGCTCTAAGCACGGACCACGCCACCCGGAGTCCGCCATGCGACCCTTCGCGTGCTGCTTCGCCGCTCTTCTGACCGCCGCTCCGCTCGCCGCGCAGACCCCGGCCGCCTCGGACTCACGCATGACCGCCATCGTCGGCGCCGTCTCGGCCGACAGCCTGCGCGCCAGCGTCACGCGCCTGGTCGGCTTCGGCACGCGGCACACCCTCTCCGACACGCTCTCGGCGACCCGGGGCATCGGCGCCGCGCGCCGCTGGGTGAAGGCGCAGTTCGACCGCATCTCCGCGGCGTGCGGCGGGTGCCTCGAGGTCCTTTACGTGAGCGGCATGGTCGGCCCCGCGCCGCGCATCCCCCAGCCGACGAACATCGTGAACGTGATCGCGGTGCAGCGCGGCACGTCCGACACCGGCCGCTACGTGCTGCTGAGCGGCGACATCGACAGCCGCGTCACCGACATCATGGACGCGAACGACTCCGAGCCCGGCGCCAACGACAACGCCAGCGGCCTCGCCGGCACCCTCGAGGCGGCGCGCGTCCTGACGCACTACAGGTTCGCCGGCTCCATCGTCTACGCCGCCCTCTCGGCGGAGGAGCAGGGGCTGGACGGCGGGACGATCCTGGCGAAGTGGATCCAGGAGCGGGGCTGGCGGCTGATCGGCGTGATCAACAACGACATGATCGGCAACGTGCAGGGGATCGACGGCATCACGGACAACTCGACCGCGCGCGTCTTCTCCGACGGCACGCCTCCGACCGAGACCGAGCAGGAGCGGGCCCGGCGCCGCGTCACCGGCGGCGAGGTGGACGGGGTATCCCGCCAGCTGGCCCGGTACGTGAAGAGCATCGCCGCGCGGTACGTGCCGTCGCTTGACGTCTGGCTGATCTACCGGCTCGACCGCTTCGGCCGCGGCGGGCACCACAAGCCCTTCGCGGACCTGGGCTACCCGGCGGTCCGGTTCATGGAGATGCACGAGAACTACGACCGGCAGCACCAGAACGTGCGCGTGGAGAACGGCATCCACTTCGGCGACGTCCTGGAGGGGGTGGATTTCGAGTACGCGAGGAAGATCACGTCCGTGGACGTGGCGACTCTCGCGGCGCTCAGCTGGGCGCCGGCGCCTCCGCGGGCGGCGCGGCTCGGCGGCGCCGTGCAGCCAGCTGCGGTGCTCACGTGGGAAGCGCCGGAGGATTCCTCCGACGTGGCCGGGTACCGCGTCTACTGGCGCCGCACCGACGCGCCGACCTGGGACCACTGGGAGGACGTCGGCCTGGCGACGCGGTACGTCTTCACCAACCGCGTCGTCGACAACTACTTCTTCGGCGTGGCGAGCGTGAGCCGCGAGGGCGACGAGAGCGTGGTGGTCTTCCCGACGGCGGCGGGACGCTGACGCGTCCGGCCTGACGTGGCCGCGCGCACGGCCGACTTCGACTACGAGCTGCCGCCGGAGCTGATCGCCCAGGCGCCGCTGGCGGCGCGGGACGCGAGCCGCCTGCTGGTCGTGGACCGCGCCGCCGGCACCACCGCGCACCGCATTTTCGCGGACTTCCCCGCCTTGGTCGCCCCTTCCGACGTCGTGGTGATCAACGACTCCCGCGTGATCCCCGCCCGGCTTCCGGCGCGGCGCCGGGGCGGCGGCGCCGCCGAGGTGCTGCTGGTGACGCGCGAGGCGGAGGGGATCTGGCGCGCACTGGTGCGGCCCGGCGCCCGGATCCGCCCGCTCTCCCGCCTCGACCTCGGCGACGGCGACGCGGTCGAGGTGATCGAGACGCTCGAGGGCGGGCAGCGGAGAGTGCGGCTCGTCGGCGCGGGAGGAGACTTGGGCGTCATCCAGCGGCGCGGGCAGGTCCCGCTCCCGCCGTACATCACCCGCGCGCCAGAGGCCGCCGACCGCGAGCGCTACCAGACGGTCTACGCCGACGCGCCCGGCTCAGTCGCGGCGCCGACCGCCGGCCTGCACTTCACCGCCGCCGTCCTGGCGAAGCTCGCCGAGCGCGGGGTGGCGGTGGCCCGGCTCACCCTCCACGTCGGGCCCGGTACCTTCCGACCGGTCACGGCGCACGACCCGGCGGAGCACCGTCTCGATCCCGAGGCGTACACGCTGTCGGCCGATGCCGCGCGCGCCATCGCCGGCTCGCGCGGCCGCGGCGGCAAGGTGTGGGCGGTGGGCACCACGGTCACCCGGACGCTCGAGGCCTGCGCCGCCGAGGACGGGACCGTGCGGCCGGGCGCCGGCTGGACCTCGCTCTTCATCCGGCCGGGCCACACCTTTCGGGTCGTGGACCATTTGCTCACCAATTTCCACTTGCCTCGGTCCACGCTCCTCATGCTCGTGAGCGCCTTCGCGGGGCGGGACGTCGTGATGCGGGCGTACGAGGAGGCGATCCGGCAGCGGTACAGGTTCTACAGCTATGGCGACGCCATGCTGATAGTGTGACAGATGGCGGAATGACGGTGGCCAGGACAGTTCCCAGACGCCAAGTTGTCAGTGGTTCCAAGTTGCCAGCCGGCGGATTTCAGACCAGTTGTCAGTACGGGCAGTCTGGTCTGCCCTCTCACGGCTTGCGTCTGGTAACCACTGGCAACTTGGCGTCTGGCAACCGTTCTGAACTCCGTCATCTCGTTTCTGTACGCCGAGAGGGTGCGTGTTCGAGTTCACGATAGCGGCGACTGACGGCGATGCGCGGGCGGGCACCTGGCGCCTCCCGCACGGCGACGTCGAGACGCCCTGTTTCATGCCGGTGGGCACGCAGGGCACCGTCCGCGCGCTCTCGCCCCGCGACCTCGAGGCCGTCGGCGCGACGATGGTCCTGGCCAACACCTACCATCTGCACGTGCGGCCGGGCGAGGAGGTCGTGGCGAAGCTCGGCGGCCTGCACCGCTTCATGGGGTGGAACCGGCCGCTGCTCACGGACTCGGGCGGCTTCCAGGTCTTCTCGCTCGCGGGAGCGCGCCAGGTCTCGGAGGACGGGGTCGAGTTCCGGAGCCACGTGGACGGGATGCGGCGGCACCTGACGCCGGAGCGCGTGATCGAGATCGAGTGGACCCTCGGCGCCGATGTCGCGATGGCGTTCGACCACGTCGTGCCCGGCCAGACGGGGCACGCCGCCGCCGAGGACGCCGCGGCGCGGACGCTGCGCTGGCTGGTGCGCGGGCGGGACCGCTTCCGCGAGCTCGCCCGCGAGGCGCCCGAGCGCCAGACCCTGGTCCCGATCGTCCAGGGGGGCGTCTTTCGCGACCTCCGCCGCGCGGCGCTGGCGGGCATCCTGGACGCCGGCGCGCAGGCGGAGGGGGGATGCTGGCGCGCCCTGGCCGTCGGGGGGCTGTCGGTCGGCGAGAGCAAGGCCGAGATGGAGGCGGTGCTGGCCGACCTCGCGACCGTGCTCCCGCCCGCGCTCCCACGTTATCTTATGGGCGTCGGGTTTCCCGAGGATTTCATCGCGTCGGTGGGCCGCGGGATGGACCTGGCCGACTGCGTGGCGCCGACGCGGATGGGCCGCAACGGCGCCGCCTTCACCGACGACGGCGCCGTGAACATCCGCAACGCCCGGCACCGGGAGGACGACGCGCCGCTGGACGCCGCCTGCGACTGCGAGACCTGCACCACCTTCTCGCGCGGCTACCTGCGGCACCTGTTCGCCGCGGAGGAGCTGCTGGGCCTGCGGCTGCTGTCGCTCCACAACGTGCGGTACCTGATCCGCCTGGCGGCGCGCGCCCGGGAAGCGATCGTGCAGGGAACATTCGACGGGTGGAGCCGCGCGTGGCTCACCCGCTACAGGAGCAGGGAGCAGGCGTGATCGGACACCCGATTCTGGCGATGATGGCCCCCTCCGGGCAGCAGAGCGGCGGCGCCATCACGGTTTTCGTCCTTCAGATCGCGGCCTTCATCGCGATCTTCTACTTCATCCTGATCCGCCCGCAGCGCCAGCAGCAGAAGCGGCACGAGGAGCTGCTCAAGCAGGTCAAGCGGGGCGACGAGATCGTCACCTCCGGCGGCATCGTGGGGGAGATCGTGCACGTCAAGGACGACCGCATCACCATCAAGTCGGGGGAGGCGAAGCTGGTGATCGAGCGGGAGCGCATCGCGAAGGTGATCACGCGGAAAGAGGAGCCTGCCGCCACGTGAGTCTCAAGCAGCTCCATCTCCTGGGCTCGCCGGTCCTGCGGCAGCGCGCCCACGAGGTCGCGCGGTACGACGACGGCGTCAAGGCGCTCGCCGCCGACCTGCTCGAGACGATGCACGCGGCCAAGGGGGTCGGCCTCGCGGCCAACCAGATCGGCGTCGCGCGCCGCGTCGCGGTCGTGGTGGCCGACGACCGGGAGCTGGTGCTGGTCAATCCCGTCATCGTCGAGGCGGAGGGCGAGGAGGTCGCCGAAGAGGGGTGTCTCTCGATCCCCGACGTCTTCGCCGATGTCGGCCGCGCCGAGCGCGTGGTGGTGGAGACGACCGACGAGCAGGGGCAGCGCCAGCGCGTCGCGGGCACCGGGCTGTTCGCCCGGGCCATCCAGCACGAGATCGACCACCTCGACGGCATCCTGTTCCTCGACCGGGTGGGGCCCATCAAGCGCCGCCGCCTCCTCGCCGACTACAAGAGGTCGCGGAAGGGCGAGGCCGGGTACCTCAAGGACGTCGTGCCGGAGGGGGCGGCCAAGACCTACTAGCTGCCGTGCGCGTCGTCTACTTCGGTACGCCCGACTTCGCGGTGCCGTCGCTCCGGGCCCTGGTGGGCGAGGGGTTCGAGGTGGTGGGCGTCGTCACGCGCCCCGACAAGCCGACGGGGCGGCATCGCTCCCATGCCACGCCGTCCGCCGTCAAGGTCGCCGCGCTCGCCGACGACCTGCCGGTCCTCCAGCCGGAGCGCCCCTCCGAACCCGACTTCCTCGCGCAGATCGAAGCGCTCGCGCCCGACCTCTCGATCGTCGCCGCCTACGGACACATCCTGCCGCAGAAGCTCCTCGACGTGCCGAAGCGCGGCTCCGTGAACGTCCACGCTTCCCTCCTCCCCGCCCTGCGGGGTGCGGCCCCGATCCAGCGCGCGATCCTCGCGGGTCTGACGGAGACGGGGATCACGATCATGCAGATGGACGCGGGGATGGACTCGGGGCCGATCCTGCACCAGGTCGCCACGCCGATCGCCGAGGACGAGACCGGCGGCGAGCTGTCGGAGCGCCTCGCCGAGCTGGGCGCCGAAGCCCTCATCGAGGCGCTCACGCTGCTGGACGAGGCCGGGCTCGAGCCCAGGCCGCAGGATCAGGCCAAGGCCACCTTCGCGCCCAAGATCAAGCGGGAGGAAGAGCGGCTCGACTGGAGCTGCCAGGCCGTGGCCGTGGCGCGGAAGATCCGCGCCTTCGACCCCAGGCCGGGGGCGTGGACGACCGGACGCGGCAAGGAGCTGAAGCTGTTCGGCGCGCGCGCGGTCGAGCGTCAGGGAGAAGCCGGCGCCGTGCTCCGCGCGGACGACGAGCTGGTGATCGCCTGCGGGACGGGCGCCGTGTCGGTCACGGAGGTCCAGCCTGCCGGCCGCGCGCGCATGCAGGTGCGCGCCTTCGTGAACGGCCGCGGCGTGGCGGCGGGGGATCGGCTCGCGTGATCGCGACGCTGCCCAGGCTGCACGCCGTCACGGACGATCGCGTCGTCGGCGCCGGCCGCGTGGTCGAGCGCGCCGCGGCGATGGCCGCGGCGGCCGGAGCGGCGCTCGCGGTGCACGTGCGGACCCGGACGCTCGAGGGCGCCGCGCTCCTGGACCTCGCCCGCCGGGTGAGGGACAGGGTCGCGCCCCACGGCTCGTGGCTGGTCGTGAACGACCGCGCCGACGTGGCGCGCGCCGCGCTCGCGCAGGCGATCGTGACCGGCCGCTCCGGCCTCGGCGTGCGGGACGTCCGCCGTCTCGCGCCGGGAGTGCCGGTCGCGCGGTCGGTGCACGACGCGGCGGGCGCGCGCGCCGCCGCCGCCGAGGAGGCGGATTTCCTCGTGGCCGGGGCGGTCTTCGAGACACCGAGCCACCCGGGCGCGGCCGCCGGCGGCCCGGACCTGGTCAGGGCCGCGGCCGCGGCAGGACGCCAGGTCATCGCCATCGGCGGGATGACGAGCGGCAACGCGCGAGGCATCATTGAGGCGGGGGCCTGGGGCGTCGCGGCGATCCGCGCGCTCTGGGACGCGCCGGATCCGGCGGAGGCCGCGCGCTGCATTCTGGCCGCGCTTCCCGTCACCCGTACCGTGGCGCTGGTGGTGAACGGCGAATCTCGCGCCGTGTCCGAGGGTACCACGCTTGCCGGGTTGCTCGCGCAGCTCGGCCTTGACCCCCGCGCCGTGGTGGTCGAGCACAACCGCCGCATCGTGCGCCGGGACGCGCTGGACGGCTTCCCGCTGGCGGCCGGCGACGCGGTCGAGTTGATCCACTTCGTTGGGGGCGGCTGAGGGACGGACGCACAGACGCACCGACGCACGGAGAAGGAACAGACCATGGTGACGACGGTGACGGCTCCGACCGCGCAGGATACGCAGCTGCAGATCGGCGGACGGGCGTTCCATTCCCGGCTGCTGGTCGGCACGGGGAAATACAAGGACAACGTGACGATGGTCCGCGCGATCGAGGCGTCGGGCGCGGAGATCGTGACGGTGGCGGTGCGCCGGATCAGCCTCGACCGGACCAAGGAGGAGGGGATCCTCTTCCACCTCGATCCCTCGCGCTTCTTCCTCCTGGCCAACACGGCGGGCTGCTACACGGCCGAGGACGCGATGCGCTACGCGCGGCTGGCGCGCGAGGCCGGCTTCAACGACTTCGTCAAGCTGGAAGTGATCGGGGACCAGCAGACGCTCCTGCCCGACGTGGCCGGCCTGCTGGAGGCCGCGAAGGCGCTGGCGCGTGAGGGGTTCAAGGTGATGGCGTACACCAACGACGACCTCATCACCGCGCTGCGGCTCGAGGACGCGGGGTGCGCCGCCGTGATGCCGCTCGCCTCGCCGATCGGCTCGGGGCTCGGGCTCCTCAACCCGTTCAACATCCGGACGATCAAGGCGCGGCTGAAGGTACCGGTGATCGTGGACGCGGGGGTGGGGACGGCGTCCGACGCGTGCGCGACGATGGAGCAGGGCGTGGACGGCATCCTGATGAACACGGCGCTCGCCGAGGCGCGGGACCCGGTGGCGATGGCCCACGCGATGCGCCTGGGCACGGAGGCGGGTCGCGCCGCGTATCTGGCGGGGCGGATGCCGCGCCGCGAGGTGGCGGTGCCGTCGAGTCCCACCCGGGGGATGCTCTCGTAAGGCGGTTCTTCGGCAGAAGCGCGGGGGCGGCGAGCGCGCCGCCCGGCGACGCGAACGGGCCGCCCGCGGCGCCGGCGCCGGGCGCGGGCGACCCGAGCCCGGTCCTCGACCTCCCCCTTCCGGCCGGCCCCGCGCAAAGCGTCCGGCGCGTCTTCTACCTGATCGGCGGCGTCGCCGCCACGGTCGTGGTCGGCTATCTTCTCGCTGCGCTGTTCCTGTTTCCGGCGCCGATCCTCCCCAGTGAGCGGGAGGTCCCGCGCCTGATCGGCGTGAGCGCGGCGCAGGCGGAGCTGATGCTCGCGCAGGCCGGCCTCAAGAGCGAAATCGCCGACCGCGAGCGCCATCCGACGCTGGCGGCGGGGATGGTGGTCTGGCAGGACCCGGTGCCGGGCGTCGCGGTGCCGCGCGGCACCACCGTGGCGCTCACGCTGAGCGAGGGACAGCTGCGGGTCGCCGTGCCGGACGTGCGCGCCCTCGATCCGGAGCTGGCGCAGCGCCTCCTCGCGGCCGCGGGGATCTCGGTCGCGGGCGTGGACACGGTGGCGAGCCAGCTGCCCGCCGGGCTGGCCGCGGGTACCGCCCCCGCCGGCCGGGACAGCGTGACCGTGGGAAGCGCAGTGATCCTGCATCTTTCGCGAGGGACCAGGTGACGGTACGCATCGCGCCCAGCCTCCTGAACTCGGATCTCGCCCACCTGATGGACGAGGTCGGGCGCGCGCTGGCGGGCGGCGCCGACATGATCCACGTGGACGTGATGGACGGCCACTTCGTGCCCAACCTCACCTTCGGCGCCCCGCTGGTGAAGGCGCTGCGGCGCTTCACCGACGTCCCGCTCGACTGCCACCTGATGGTCGAGCACCCGGAGGCCTACATCGAGCCGTTCGCGGAGGCGGGGGCGACGGGGCTCACGATCCACGCCGAAGCCACCGCCCACCTCGAGCGGCACCTGAGCGAGATCCGGCGCCACCGGATGAAGGCGGGCGTGGCCCTGAATCCCGCGACGCCGCTGGCCGCGATCGAGGAGATCGTGGATGAGCTGGACCTCCTGCTGGTGATGTCGGTCAATCCGGGCTTCGGCGGCCAGCCGTTCTGGGAGCCCGCCATCGACAAGGTGCGGCGCGCCCGCGCGCTGCTGGACGCGGGCGAGAGCCGCGCGATGCTCGAGGTGGACGGTGGCGTGGGCCGCGAGACCATCTCCCGGCTCGCCGCGGCCGGAGCCGACACGTTCGTCGCCGGCGTCGCGATCTTCGGCGCCCAGGACGCGACCGCCGAGGTGGGGGAGCTGCGCCGCCTCGCCCAGGCGGCCACGGCCGGCGGAAAGAAGGTCCGCGCATGAGCAAGCAGTGGGCGATCGTCGCGGGGATCGTGGTCGTGCTGGCGGCGGCCCTCGTGCTGGTGCTGAAGCTCTCCCCCGAGATCTTCCCCGTGGAGGTCGGCTCGTCCGCGCCCGCGTTCGCGGCGACCGACCTCAAGACCGGCCAGAGCGCGACGCTCGCCGACTACAGGGGCCAGGTGGTGCTGCTCAACGTCTGGGCCACCTGGTGCGAGCCGTGCAAGATCGAGATGCCGTCGCTCGAACAGCTGGAGCGGGAGATGGGGCCGGAGGGACTGAAGATCGTCTCGGTGAGCATCGACGAGGGCGGCCCCGAGGCGGTGCGGCAGTTCGCGCAGGACTACGGCCTCACCTTCCGGATCCTGCAGGATCGGTCCGGACACATCCAGCAGATTTACCAGACGACGGGCGTGCCCGAGAGCTTCGTGATCAACCGGCAGGGGAAGATCGTCAAGAAGGTCATCGGCGCCACCGACTGGGACGCCACCGTCAACAAGGACCTGGTGCGCCGCCTGCTGGCGCAACAGGGCTGATCCGTGTCGCCGCGCGGCGCGATCCTCCGCCACTGGCCGCTGAAGCTCGCCGCGCTCGCTCTCGCCATCATCCTCTGGGTCGCCGTCGCGCTGGAGAAGCCGACCACGCAGCTGGTCGGCATCCAGCTCGACCTGGTCCTCCCTCCCGACGTCGCCTCCGCTCGGACGCCGCCGCCGGTCAAGGCGCTGGTCTCCGGGCCGCAGCGCGAGCTGCTCCGGCTCACCGGCCCGCTCGTCATTCGCGCGGTGATCAACGAGACCGGCGTGGGCGCCGGGACGCGGCACCACCTCGTGATGGCGCCCTCCGACGTCCAGGTGCCGGGCGGGGTGAAGCTGATGGTGCAGGACGTCGAGCCGCGCGAGATCGACCTGCTCCTCGACCGCCGCGCGCAGCGGACCGTGGCGGTGCGCGCCGTGGTGCAGGCCGACTCGGGCTTCGCGCTGGAGGGCACCCTCGCGGTCGTCCCGCCGGTCGTGCGCGTCAGCGGGCCGCGCTCGCTGGTCGGCGCGCTGGACTCCCTGGACACCGAGCCGCTCGACCTCCGCGGCGTCGCCGGGTCGTTCGAGCGCACGGTGCAGCTCGACACCGCCGGTCGCGCCGTCCTGAGGATGACGCCGCTCACCGTCACGCTCTCCGGCAGGATCAAGAAGACGTGAACGCGCTCGGCATCGAGACGTCCTGCGACGAGACCTCCGCCGCCGTCGTCGTGGGCGCGGTGGGGAGCGACGCCGCGCGCGTGGCGTCGTGCGTCATCCTCTCGCAGGACGTGCACCAGGTCTACAAGGGGGTCGTCCCCGAGCTGGCCTCGCGCGCCCACCTCACGGCCCTCGGGCCGGTCGTGGACCGCGCCCTGGGCGACGCGCACCTCGACCTCGAGGACCTCGACCTCATCGCCGTCACCGAGGGGCCCGGCCTCATCGGCGCCCTGCTGGTCGGCGTGAGCTACGCCAAAGGGCTCGCCCTCGGGACCGGACGAGCGCTGGTCGGCGTGCACCACCTCGAAGCCCACCTCTTCGGCACGGCGCTCGACGATCCCGCGGCGGTGCCGCCGTTCGTCGGGCTGATCGTCTCCGGCGGCCACTCGCTCCTGCTCGACGTCCCGGCCTGGGGCAGCTACAGGCTCCTGGGCGAGACGCGGGACGACGCCGTGGGCGAAGCGTTCGACAAGGTGGGCTCGCTCCTGGGGCTCGGGTATCCGGGCGGCCCGGCGGTGGAGAAGGCCGCGCGCGCGGGCGATCCCGCGCGCTTCACCTTCCCGCGGCCGATGCTCAACGCCCGCCAGCGCCCCGGCGACGCCGACTACTTCGACCTCTCGATGAGCGGGCTCAAGACCGCGGTGATCCATGCCGTGCGCGCCTCGAAGGATCCCGCCGCCGACACGGTCCACCTCGCCCGCGGCTTCCAGGACGCCGTGATCGAGGTGCTCGTGACCAAGACCGCGCGCGCGGTGGAATCGTGCGGCCGCTCGCGCGTCGTCCTGGGCGGCGGCGTCGCGTGCAACCGCGCGCTCCAGGACGCGATGGCCGCGGCGCTGCAGCGGCACGGCGCCACGCTCCACGCGCCCTCGCCCCGCCTCTCGACCGACAACGCCGCGATGATCGCCCGCGCGGGAATCTTCCACGCGAGCGAAGCGGGCTCGGGCCGCGCGCTCGACGCCGCCGCGCGGCTCCCCTTCCCCGGCCTGGTGCGCGCGTGACCGTCTACCCGTTCTTCATCCACCTCGGCGGCTTCACGCTCACCGGCTACGGCATCATGATGATGCTGGGCTTCCTCGTCGCCGGCTGGATCTACTCGCGCGAGCTGAGCCGCCGGGGATTCGACGCCGCCATCGCCTGGGACTCCGTCGTCCTCGGCGTCCTCGGCGGGCTGGTCGGCTCGAAGCTCTACTTCGCGATCTCCGTCGGGCACATCGCCGCGTTCTTCTCCCGCGGCGGCCTCGTCTGGTACGGCGGCCTCGCCGGCGGCGTCGCAGCCGTGTTCGCCTACATGTGGCTCAAGAAGCTCCCGTTCCCCGTGCTCCTCGACGCGGTCTCGCCCTCCCTCGCCGTCGGCTACATGCTCGGCCGCGTCGGCTGCTTCCTGGTCAACGACGACTACGGCCTCCCCTCGCGCCTGCCGTGGGCGATGGCGTTCCCGCAGGGCGCGCCGCCCTCGACCGCCGCGAACCTCCAGCAGCAGTTCCACGCCGCCGTCCCGGCCGGCACGCTGCCGATCCAGGTGCTCACGGTGCACCCCACGGAGCTCTACGAGATCGCGATGACCTTCGTGGTCTTCTCGCTGCTGTGGCGGTGGAGGGCGCACCGGCACGCCGCGGGCTGGCTCTTCGGCGTCTACCTCGTGCTCTCGAGCGTCGAGCGGATCGTCGCCGAGATCTTCCGCGCCAAGGACGACCGCATCCTCGGCCCCATCACCGTCGCGCAGATCCTCGGCGTCCTCCTGATCGCCGCGGGCGCGTATCTCATGCGGCGCTGCTCCCACCCGCTCGAAGCCGCCACCGCCTGACAATCAGAATCGTCTAGTTTCTTTACAGTTGTCTAATTCGTTGACAGCTGAGTGCCATCGGATTGACAGCTCGGCGACTGGTCATGGATGGCTAACTGCAGATGCAGCAACGCGCTGACTATTTCCTTGGGCCGGGCACGGGGATTGCTTCCTCTAGGAGTCGCATTGGTTTCCAGGGCGACTGAGTTCCTGAGGGGGGCGTCGCCGTGGATCAGGATAGCCTGCCGGAAACGGCAGGCTATCGTGTTTCCGGAAGCTCCGTGGCGCTCGCGCCCTCGTCCCGCCGGCGCCGCTGCTTGAGCCACCAGACGATCGCGATCACGAGCCCCAGGAAGACGAGAAGCTGGAGCGCGAGCGATTCCACCGTGGGATAGATGCCGAAGAACTCCCAGCGCGGCGCGCCGGGGATGAGCGTCGTGGGGACGATCGCGCCCTCCTGCAGCTCCTTCACTCCCGCGCCGGCGAAGACGAACGCCATGAAGTAGAGCGTCGCGCCGGTGACGGCGAAGAAGGGCCGGAGCGGGATCCGGATGCCGAACTTCTCGATGCCGACGTAGAGCGCGACCAGCACCACGGCGCCCGCCGCGAGGCCCGCCGTGATCGGCGCCGCGCCCCCCGCGCCGCCGGTGACGTAGAGCGCCTTGTAGAACAGCACCGTCTCGAAGCCTTCGCGGTACACCGCCAGGAACGCCACCGACGCCAGGGCGAGGCCGCTGCCCGACGCCGCCGCGCGTTCGATCTTCTCCCGCACGAAGCGCTGCCAGACCTGGGCGTCCACCTTCGAGAAGAGCCAGTAGGAGACGTAGACGAGCACCGCGGCGGCGACCAGCATCACGCCGCCCTCGAGCGCCTCGCGCTGGGCCGCCGAGGCTTCGACCAGCCGCTCGAGCAGCGCGGCGGTGGCGAGGCTCGCCGCGAGGGCGAGCGCGACGCCCCAGCGCACGCTGCGCCGCTGTTCGGTCGAGCCGCTGCGGAGGACGACCGCCATGATCGCCGCGACGATCAGGATCGCCTCGAACCCTTCGCGCACGATCAGCAGGAAGCTCTCCGCCAGGAGGCCCCAGCCGGTGTGCGGCGCCGTGAGCGCCGCCTCCGCGGAGTCGAGCGTGCTCGAGAGCTCCGCGGCCTGGTCGTCCAGCGTCAGGGCGCGCGCCGCAACGGCCTCCCGCAGCGCGGCGAAGCGCCGCTCCGCGCGCGAGGCGAGTCCCGCGTCGGCGATGCGCACCGGCCCCTCGACGGCCTCGAAGGCGAGGTACGCGTCGAAGACGCCGGCGGCGGCCGCGGACTTGTCGCCGCGCCGCGCCTTCTCCATCGCGCCGCCCAGCGTGCCGCGCACCGCGGCGAAGGTGAGCGCCGCCGCGCCGTTGCCCGCCCGCCGCGCCATCGAATCGGAGAGCGTGAGCACGTGGGCGATCACGTCCCAGCGCTCGTCGGCGGAGAGGATGGAGCCGAAGGCGGGCATCGCCGTGCCCGGCGTGCCGTAGGTGAGGCGCCGGAAGTAGTCCGCCGGCAGGGGCCCCGTCGCCGTGCGGGCCGTGAGGTCGGCCGGCGGAGGGCTGAGCCCTTGGGCCGCCCGTCCATCGCCCTTCCCGAGGCCGCCGTGGCACTGCGCGCAGCGTGAGGCGTAGATGCGCTCGCCCGTCGCGAGCGAGGGCTCGCGCGGCGGCCGCTCCTCGAGCGCGATGCCGATCCGGCTCGCGAGGAGCTGCTCGACCTCGGCGGCGCGCGCCGCGACCGAATCGGCCGGAGCCCTGCGGTCGAGCATCCCGGTGACCGCGTCGAGGCCCTGCACCGTCTCCTGTGCGAGGCTCCCGCCGAGCGCGGCGGCCGTCTTCCACGCGTCGGCCACGAACCCCTTGGCCTCGTCCGCCTCCTCCTGGTTCACGAACCGCCCGCCCTCCCACGCCAGCGCGTACTCCTCAGCCGCCATGTGCACGGTCGCGGCGATGCGCCGCGCCGCGTCACGCGCGCCGGGTTGCTGCGGCTGCTTCGGAGACGGGGGAGCCGAACCGAGGGAAAGGACGACGACGATCAGGGCCGGAATGCCCATACCGTTGAGACTCAATCTCATGTCAGAGGTCGCCGCATTGTAGCGCTTCGGGGCCCTGCGGGCAACGCGACTATTCGAGGATGACGACCGCGGCGGCGACGCCGCCGGCGTGGGTCAGGGAGAGGTGACATTTGGTGGCGCCGAGCGCCTGGAGCCGTTGCTCGGCGGCACCGTGGAACTTGAGGTCGGGGCGGCCGTCGGCGTGGCGCGTGACCTCGAGGTCGAGCCAGCCGACGCCGGCGGCGCGGCCGTCGCCGGAGAGCGCCTTGTACGCCGCTTCCTTCGCGGCGATGCGCGCGGCCAGGTGCAAGGACGCGTTGACGAAGAGGGCGGCGCGCTCGCGCTCGCCCGGCGTGAAGAGGCGAGCCAGCGCGCGCTCCCCGTGACGGGAGAGCAGGCGCTCGACCCGAGAGGCCGGCACGATGTCGATCCCGACGCCCAATACCGACATATCTCAGTCAGCAGTCATGAGAGTACGGACTTCAGAATAGTTGCCAGACGCCAAGTTGCCAGTGGTTCCCAGTTGCCAGCCATCGGACACCAGACCAGACGTCTGTACTGGCAACTGGTCTGCCTTCTGGCAACTTGCGTCTGGTAACCGCTCCGAATTCTCATTTCTTGACCCCGCCCCACTGCGGCCACCCAGGCTTCTCGTTCGCGCCCAGCCGATCGAGCCGCAGCACGGGCTCCTTGCCTGTCCTCTCCCGATATCGCGCTGCGAAATCGAGCAGCCGATCCGCGTTGAACTCCCCTCGCGGAATGCCTGTCGCCGCGACCGCTCGCTCGATCGCCCCGCTCTCCCCTTCCACCTCCGCGAGCACGTCCATCCGCGGATACCACTCGATGCGGACCACGGCGCCCGCGACCTCGTGATACTCGACGCAGCGGTCTATGGCGTCCGAGAGCGCGAAGCCCAGCCTGCCGAGAACTTCGCCCGCCGTGGCCGCATCAGAGACGCCGAACTGCAGCTCCTCGCGCTCCTTGTAGGCGCCGGTGCGCCGGGTCGGCCCCTTCCACGTCAGCTCGGCGTGCGCGATGCCGGCGCCCCGGGGTTCGAACGTCCGCACGCGCAGGACCTCGTCCCGCGCCAGGAGCGAGCCGCCCGGCAGGTCGTAGCGCCGGTCGCGCAGCACGCCCCGGAACGTGCACCTCGCCCCCGCCTGCGCGAGCCGGGCCGCGAGGGCGGCGGCGTCCGGCACGACCGCCTTGATCTCCAGCTCCCGGGCACCCTCGCCTCCGCTCACGGGGCGAAGGCGGCGGCGACGACCGCCGCCGTGTCGGCGAGATCCGGGAACGCCGTGTAGGCGCCCGCGGCGATGAGGTCGGGCACCGTGTAGGAGCCGGTCGCCACCCCGATCGCCCGCGCGCCGATCGCGCGCCCGCAGGTCACGTCGGACGGCGTATCGCCGATGATGACGATGTCCTTGCCGTTCGCCTCGAGGCCCAGCGTCTCCCGCGCTCGGCGCTGGGCGATCGCGGGCAGCTCGGCGCGGACGCCGTGGTCGGAGCCGAACGCGCCCACGCGGAAGCGGGCGATGTCGAGCCCGCCCGACTTGAGCTTCAGCCGCGCGCCCTCGACGACGTTGCCGGTGAGGAGCCCGACCACGCAGTCGCTGCGCCGCTCCAGGGCGGCGACCAGCTCGAACACGCCCGGATACACCGTCGTCTTGTGGCCCGGGCGGCTCAGCTCGTCGTTGAGCAGGTCGACGTAGTGTGTCAGCACGTCCGCGACGACCGTGGGGCCGTGGTCGCGGCCGGCGGCGGCTGCGAGCAGCTCGATGATCTCCGGATCGGTGCGTCCGTCGAACCGGAAGCCCGCGGCCGGGTGCTCGATGCCGAGCACGTCCTTGAGCGAGCGGTGCACCGCGCGGCGCCCCGCGCCGTCGGTCCACAGCAGCGTCCCGTCCACGTCGAAGAGCACGATCTTCACGATCTTATCAGCCCCAGCGCCGCGAAGATCCCCGCCGCGCCCCCGATCTGCCATCCCGTCGGCACCTCGTGGAGGAGCGGCCACGCCGTCAGCAGGGTGACGATGGGGGTCACGTTCGAGTAGAACGCGGTCCGCGTCGAGCCCAGGCGCGAGACCCCGCGGTACCAGATCAGGTACGCCAGCACCAGCGAGCCCAGCGAGGAGAAGACGATCGTACCCAGCCACGCCAGCGGCGTGACCGCGCGCCAGTTCTGCGCCAGCGCCGACGGCACGCAGATCAGGAGCAGCGGGATCGCGCCCAGCCCCATCGTCCACGCCGTCGTCACCGTCGGGCCGACCTCGTCCACCAGCGGCTTGGCGCCGATGGTGTAGGCGGTCCAGAAGATCACCGCGAGCAGCATCAACAGGTCGCCCGTCACCGCCGACCAGCCGCCGCCGAACCGCACCTGCTCGCTGCTGCCGAGGATCAGCACGGTGAGCCCCACCGCCGAGAGTCCGAGGCCCCAGACGTCGCGCCACCTGAGGCGCTCGTGGCCGAGCATGTGGCTGCCGACAGCCGTCAGGACGGGCACGGCGGCCATGATGAGCGCCGCGTTCCCCGCGCGCGTCCGCGCCATCCCCTCGATGTAGCAGTACTGGTAGCAGGTATTGCCGACGACGCCGAGGATCGCCAGGCGCACCAGCGCGCCCTTGGGCGGCCGGCGCGCCTTCACCGCCCAGGCGAACGCGGCCACAGCCGCGACGGCCACCGGGAAGCGCACCATGTTGAACGCAAGCGGCGACATCTGGGTGAAGACCGCCTTGATGACGATGTAGTTCACGCCCCAGACGAGCGTCATCAGCATCAGCAGCCCGTCCGTCCCCGTGAGCCCCTTCGGGCGATCGGGGGCGGCGGGTGCGGTGGAGGCGATTGGAGGCGGGTTCCCCATCAGCGTCCGAACCTAACCGGGCCCCCGTGCCGGGGCCACGGGAGCCCGCGGCGCGCGGTTTGCTGCTATTTCGCCCGGGGGAGGCCACCTGGCCACAGGCATCGTCTTCGACATCCGCCGCTACTCGATCCACGACGGCCCGGGGATCCGCACCACCGTGTTCCTCAAGGGGTGCGCGCTGTCGTGCCTGTGGTGCCACAACCCCGAGAGCCAGTCCTCGGGGCCCGACCTGATCCTCCGCGAGAGCCGCTGCATCCGCTGCGGCGCGTGCGTCGAGGCCTGCCCGAACGGCGCCATCACCTGGACCGAAGACGGCCCCGTCACCGACCGCTCGAAGTGCCGCGGCGAGGGCCGCTGCGCGAGCGTCTGCTTCGCGGACGCGCGCTCCCTCGCCGGCCGCACGATGAGCGTCGAGGACGTGATGGAGATCGTCGAGCGGGACCGGCCGTTCTTCGAGGAATCCGGCGGCGGCCTCACCCTCTCCGGCGGCGAGCCCCTGCTCCAGCCCTACTTCTCCGCGGCGCTGCTCCGCGCGGCCAAGGCGCGCGGCATCCACACCGCGCTCGACACCTGCGGCCACGCCTCGTGGCGGAGCCTCGACCGGCTGCGCAAGGACGTGGACCTCTTCCTCTACGACGTCAAGCTGATGGACGACGCGCGCCACCGGCTCTTCACCGGCGTGCCCAACCACAGGATCCTCGAGAACCTGCGCGCCCTGGCCGCGCACGGGCACCAGATCGTGCTGCGCGTCCCCGTCGTCCCCGGGGTCAACGACGACGAACAGAACCTCGACGCGGTCCGCCGCTTCGCGGCCTCCCTCCCCGAGCTGGCCGGCCTCGACCTGCTCCCCTATCACCGGATCGGCGTGGACAAGTACGCCCGGGTGGGCCGCTCCTATCCCCTGCCCGACACCCTGCCTCCGCCGCGCGAGCGGCTCGCGGCCGTCGCCGAGACGCTGGCGGCCGCCGGCCTCCCGGTCGGGAGGAAGGTGATCGCGTGATCACTCCGCGCGTCGCGCGCCTGCGCCAGGAGAGCCTGGACGCCCGGCCCTGCGTCTCGACCGAGCGGGCGGAGCTGATGACCGCCTTCTACAGGGACCACGCCGGCTCGCTCTCCGCGCCACTGCTCCGCGCCCGCGCGTTCGAGCATCTGCTCGAGCACAAAGCCGTCTGGATCGGCGAGGGGGAGCTGATCGTCGGGGAAAAAGGGCCCGCGCCCAAGGCCGCGCCCACCTACCCCGAGCTCTGCTGCCACAGCCTCGCGGACCTGGACCTGCTGAACTCACGCGAGAAGATCCCGTTCGCGGTCGCTGCCGCGGCGCGCGCTGACCTACGAGAAGGAGATCATCCCCTTCTGGCGCGGCCGCTCGATGCGCGACCACCTCTTCGCCGCGATGACGGATGAATGGAAGGCCGCCTATGCCGCCGGCGTCTTCACCGAGTTCATGGAGCAGCGCTCTCCCGGCCACACCGTGCTGGACGACAAGATCTACCGGCGCGGCCTCCTGGACGCGGTTGCTGACATCGACGCGCGACTGGCCCAGCTGCGCCGCGCGCAGAGTGATGAGAGCCAGGAGCGCCGCGACGAGCTGACTGCGATGCGGATCGCGGCGCTGGCCCTGATCCGCTTCGCGGAGCGGCACGCCGAAAAAGCCAGACAACTGGCGAAAGCGGAGAAGGACCCGGCCCGCCGCGCCGAGCTGCTGCGCCTCGCGGAGGTCTGCACCCAGGTGCCGGCCCACGCGCCGCGCGACTTCCAGGAGGCGATCCAGGCCTACTGGTTCGTGCACCTCGGCGTGACGATCGAGCTGAACACCTGGGATGCGTTCAGCCCGGGCCGGCTTGACCAGCACCTCCGGCCGTTCTACCGGGCGGGCCTCACCGACGGCAGCCTGACGAAGGAGCGCGCCGCCGAGCTGCTCCAGTGCCTCTGGATCAAGTTCAACAACCAGCCCGCGCCCCCCAAAGTGGGAGTAACTGCCGAGGAGAGCGGGACTTACACCGACTTCGCGCAGGTCAACCTGGGCGGCACCCGCGCCGACGGCGGCGACGGCGTCAACGACCTCACCTTCCTGATGCTCGACGTGGTCGAGGAGATGCGCCTCCTCCAGCCCTCGGCCTCGCTCCAGGTCTGCGCGCAGGCCAGCGACGCCGCACTCGAGCGCGCGGCCCGGATCATCCGCACCGGCTTCGGCCAGCCCTCGATCTTCAATCACGACCTCATCGTCCGCGAGCTGGTCCGCCAGGGGAAGGCGCTGGAGGACGCGCGCAACGGCGGCTCCAGCGGGTGCGTCGAGGTGGGGGCGTTCGGCAAGGAGAACTACAACCTCACCGGCTACTTCAACCTGCCGAAGCTCGTCGAGCTGGTCCTGCACGACGGTGTGGACCCGAGGACGGGCAGGCAGCTCGGCCCGAAGACCGGCGACCCGAGACGCTTCGGAGACTTTCAGGAACTATTTGACGCGTGGCGCCGCCAAGTTCGGTACTTCGTGGACGTGAAGACGCAGGGGAACGACGCGGTGGAGCGGCTCTACGCCGAGCGGATGCCGGCGCCGTTCCTTTCACTCCTGATCGACGACTGCATCAAGACGGGGCGCGACTACCACGACGGCGGCGCGCGCTACAACACCTCCTACATCCAGGGCGTCGGGATCGGCACGACCACCGACGCGCTGACCGCGCTCAAGTACCACGTCTTCGAACAGCGCGACGTCACGATGGACGCGCTACTCGGCGCGCTCGAGAAGGACTTCAACGGCGCGGAGCGGCTCCGCCAGCTCCTCCTCAACCGGACGCCGCGCTACGGCAACGACGATCCGTACGCGGACGACGTGATGCGGGAGATCTTCGAGACCGTCTTCGCCGCGATCGACGGCCGGCCGAACGTCCGGGGCGGCGCATACCACGTCAACTGGCTCCCCACGACGGTACACGTCTACTTCGGCTCCGTGATCGGCGCGCTCCCCGACGGCCGGCACGCGCTGACGCCGGTGAGCGAGGGCGTCTCGCCCGTCCAGGGCGCCGACCGGCAGGGCCCCACCGCGGTGATGCAGTCGGTGGCCAGGATGGACCACGTCCGCACCGGCGGCACCCTCCTCAACCAGAAGTTCACGCCGGCGCTGCTGGCGGACGACGTCGGGCTCACGGGAATGGTCCAGCTGGTGCGGGGCTACTTCCGGCTCGGCGGGCATCACGTGCAGTTCAACGTCGTGGACGCCGAGACCCTGCGGGACGCGCAGGTCCACCCGGACCTGCATCGCGATCTGATCGTGCGTGTGGCGGGGTACAGCGACTACTTCTGCGATCTCGGGAAAGCGCTGCAGGACGAGATCATCGCGCGGACGGAACAGCCGTCCAGCTAGGGGTTAGGGGCTAGGGTTTAGGGGTTAGGGGAAAAGCAAAGAGGCGCCACGCGAGTCGCGGCGCCTTTGTCATTCCCTAACCCCTAACCCCTAATCCCTACCCCCTCGTTTTCACGCCCCGTCGCAAACAGATCGATCTGGGGCACTTCCAGCGGCAGCTTCGAGTGCTCGAGCACCTCCTCGATCCAGCCGGGGCGGTTGGTGCGGTCGAGGCGGTACACCGGCACGTCGAACGCCTCGACGAGCTTGTCGATCCCCGCGTCGATCTCCAGCTGGAACTGGACGCTCACCGCGCGCGTCCCGTCGAACGTCGGCGGCTGCAGCACCGGGACCTTGAAGAGCCCCGTGTAGGTCCCGACCCAGCTCCGCACCAGCTCGTCGTACTGCGGCTTCCGTCCCGCCCGCTGGACCATGTACGCGTAGTTGTCGAGCACCGAGCGGTCGCAGATCACCGCGTCGTACTGGTTGGCGGCGGCGATCTCCTCGGCGATCTGCGTGTGGAGGATCCACGCCTGGGCCTCGAGCGTCGTGGCCTCGTTGATCGGCAGCGGGCAGGCGCGCGCGACCTCCTTCACGATGTCCACGCCGAGGTCGAGGCGCTTGAGGCGGGAGGCGAGGTCGAAGCAGAGCGTCGTCTTCCCGACGCCGTGCGAGCCGATGAAGGCGATCTTCATCCGGGGGGTCGTCACGTTTCGAAGATACTAGCCGGCTGCTTCTGCCGACACCCTGGCTCTCGCGGCCAGCACCGTGATGTTGTCGGTGCCGCCGCGCTCCAGTGCCAGATCGAGCAGGTCGCGGCAGAGCTGCTCCGACGACGTCATCGTCTTCGCGCGCTGCGCGATCTCCGCGTCCTCCACGTGCTTGGTCAGCCCGTCGCTGCAGAGCAGGACGACGCAGCCGCGGCGCTGGATGTCTATGCGCGAGACCTCGGGCAGCGCGGCGTGGCCGCCGATGGAGCTGCTGAGCACGTGGGCGAGCGGCGATTCCGCGGCCCGCTCGGCCGGCAGCACGCCCTTCTCCACCAGCTCCTGCGCCACCGTCTGGTCGCGCGTGATCTGACGCAGGATGCCGTGGTCGAAGAGGTAGCAGCGGCTGTCCCCCACCTGCACGACATACAGCCAGGGCCAGACCGCGATGCCGAGCGTGAGCGTGGTCGCGAAGCCGCGCGCGCCCGGCTGGCCGGGGGCCTGGCCCCGCCCCTCGGCCTCGGCGAGGACCGCTTCGTGTGCCTCCAGCGCGGCCGCGCGCAGGGCGCCGTGGAACTCCTCCTCGTTCGCCGTGCCGGCCGTGTGGAAGCACTGCATCGCGCCACGCACGTACCGCGCCGCCGTCTCGGTCGCGAGCCGGCTCGCGTCCCCTCCCGCGACGCCGCCGCCGACGCCGTCCGCCACGAGCATCACCGTGGCGAGCCGCTCGCTCGGCAACTGGAGCCAGTCCGCGTCGGGGAGGCTGGTGCCGTGGACGACCATCTGCCGGTGCAGCGTCGCGAGCAGGAAGTGGTCCTGGTTCTCGTGGCGCACCTTGCCCGGGTGCGTCACGCCGAACAGGTCCAGCTCGTCGTCGCGCGGGCGCGCGCCGGGCTGGATCGGGAGCGTGACGGTCCTGAGTTCTGGCAAGGCCATGCGGGAGTAGTCTAGCGACTACTCGTTCGTCGTGACCACCCCGTCGTACTCGATCGAGGCGACGGCCGGCTCGCACCGCAGCACGGCCACAGTCGCCGACGAGAGCTTGGCTGCGAATCCCTTGGGTCCCGCCTGGTAGACGATATCCACCACGAAGCCATAGCGGTCGGCGAGCAGAGCGGCCTCGGTATTGGCGTTCACGCTGTCGTGGAATTGGACGATGAAGCCCGGTGCGGCCGGGTCGTACGTGCCGAGGAGCGGAGCCGAGTCCGAGCAGGGAGGCACGGGCAGCCGGTAGAAAACCTCATCATCGTATCCCGGCGACGTGTACGTGGGGACGCGCACCGACAACGAGTCCGTTCCGTACACGCTTCCCGTGACGTAGGCAGTCAGCGCTGACTCCGTGTACCGGATCCAGAGCACGAACGACTGCGTGGTATCCGAGTACTGGCCGGTCACCGAGAAGGCGCTGTAGAAGTGCCCCAGGTCGTACTGCACCCCGTAGCCGGTGATATGGCCGTAGATCGCGCTCAGGGTCATCGTATCGGCGGCGCCGCCGCCCGGGACGTCGGTGAGGTCCCGGTAGAACGAGCCGCTCAGGAACAAGTTCGGTGCCGGCTCGGGCCCGGTGAACTCGTAGCACGCGCCGAGCAGGGCTGCAGTTGCGGCCAGCGCCACGAGTACGGATCTGCTCCGCACAACACCTGTCCGCTTCACATCAGCCCCCCCGCTGCAGCGCCTGGCCCGCCTCGCTACCGGATCACGAAGGGACCTCTACAGAGGCCACGCTTGCCTCGCATAGCAACATGCCCGCAACGCCCGCAGATATGACGGCGCTGAAGCCGTTGAACCCGGGTGGCTGGTACACAAAGCTGACGACGAAGCCATAGCGGTCGGCGAGCAGCTCCGATTCGCTGACGGCGTCAACGCCGTCATGAAACTGGACCAAGGGCGATTGGCTACCCTCTAGCGCCTTCGCCGGGTTGGCGCACAGCGGCACGGCCGTGCGCTCGATCACCAGGTGATAGGGCATCGGCACCGTGTAGGTCTCGTCGGTCCAGGTGCCGGACAGCGAATTCCACCCTCCTGCCTTTCCGACGTAGGTGGCCGCAGAGCCGTCCGGATAGACGAGTGTCATCTCGAACGACTGACTGGTGTCCGAGTACGTGCCGGAGACTGAGAACGACATCACGGTGGTGCCGGCTGGGGTCCACCAATAAGCGTGACCGACGCCGGTGATCACTCCCCGAGCAGCGTCGAGGCTGACCGTGTCGGTTTCGACGGGTCCAGGGGCGCCGGCACGCACCCAGGCGAACGTGCCGGTTAAGTGGTTCGGTGCCGGCTGGGACTCCGGCCCCGTGAACTCGTAGCACGCGCCGAGCAGGGCTGCCGCCGCGACGGCAACGAAGCGTCCAGCCATTGACGAGAGTCGCTTCATGACGCCTTCCCTTCGGCGGGCTTCATGCGTCCGCCAGCCGCAATATAGGGCTCTTTTCACGCTGGCAAGCCGAGAATCCGAAGGAGCCCTGTCAGCAATCTTCGTGCGTCGATGCCCGGCTGACACCTGCGCATCGCCGCCGCCGTATGTTTGCAGCGGCAGCAGAATCCGGAGGCTCCGTACCATGTTGATCGTGCTCCGCACTCCTAAGCCCGGCGAACGCCGGTCGCTGGGCCAGTGCCGCAAGCCGTCGGGGTGGCTCGGCAGGATCATCCTGTGGACGATGAACCGCGGGCATTCGAAGCTGACGGATTGGGGCCTCGCCCACGTCACCATCGGCCCGAGGGAAGTCGTTCTCGACGTCGGGTGCGGCGGCGGACGCACCGTCGCCAAGCTCGCTGCGCTGACGACCGAGGGGCGGGTCTGCGGCCTCGATCATTCGGAGGCGAGCGTTGCAGCGGCGCGGCGCACCAACCGCCGCTGGATCGCGGACGGCCGTGTCGAGATCCAGCAGGGCTCCGTGTCGGCGTTGCCGTACGCCGATGCGACGTTCGACCTCGTGACCGCGGTGGAATCACACTTCTGGTGGCCGGACCTGCCCCACGACATGCAGGAAGTCCGGCGCGTGCTGAAGCCCGGCGGCCGGGTCCTCGTCATCGCGGAGTTCTACAACGGTGGGAAGCACGCCAAGTACGCCGAGCGTGCATCGAGGTTCACGGGGATGGCGTCTTTGACCGTCGCCGAGCACCGGGAGCTGCTGTCGAAGGCCGGCTTCGCGGATATCGAAGTCACTGAGGACGCCCGCCGCGGCTGGATCTGCGCGATTGGCCGGAAGCCGGCCTAGTCGAGCCCGATGTCCGGTCCTGACGGACCGCTCTGGCCGTGTGCCGGAGCGGCCCGCACCTTCCGCTGGTTGCCTCGCCCTCCGCAAGGTTACGACCTTAGGACGGGCGCAGGGCATTCTGCGAGAGTCGGCCGGCGTGCCCGTTCCTGCGTCTGTTGTGGGCGCGCCGGCCGCAGGAGTGGCCCGCCTGGCATGCGTATGACGTTGTGTTACCGGGTCGGCGGCCACATAGCACAGGGTGAACGTCAGGGGGACCGCCAGCCAGCCCACGCCCGCGGGCATTCCGCCTAACCCGCGCCCTACAGCGGTCGCGCACGGCCGCCTCACGCCCGACTAACGCTTGCGGTGTAGGTTAGGATCGGTTATCCGGTGGGCGGCGGCCCGCCCACTGCGAAGGCGCACTGCACTTCATTGTGGAGATCGTCGATGGCCACACTCCCGTATGTGACTGCGACTGGAAACGTCGAGCGTGCGCTGAAGGGAATCAAGGCGGCGGCGACGCCCGATAGCGTCAGCCAGGACTTTGTGAAGACCATCCTGAAGATACCCGGCGGTTCAGGGAACCAGATGACGTCCTACCTCAGGAAGGTCGGCTTCGTCAACCCTGACGGTTCACCGTCGGACATCTACAAACGGTTCAGAAACGCCGCAAGTTCCGGTACAGCGGCTGCCGAAGCGCTGCGGATCGGCTACGCTCCGCTGTACAAGCGCAACGAGTACATGCACCAACTATCCGACGACGAGCTCCGCGGACTGATCATCGAGGAGACGGGGCAAGGCGAGGGTTCGAGTGTCGTCAATCTCGTCGTCAGCTGCATAAAGGCCATAAGGAAGTTCGCCAAGTGGACAGGAGACGACGCCGTCGAAGCCGAGGAATCTGCTGCGGCGCCCGCTAGCGCCGCGTCGCCCGGAGAGACCCCAGGACCTGCGGCTGCCGGTCTGCATGGGCGAGCGCCGGGCTTGAACCTATCGTATACCATCAACCTCAACCTCCCAGCGACATCAGACGTGGCCGTCTTCAACGCCATCTTCAAGAGCCTGAAAGACAACTTGCTACGGGACCAATGAGCGACGCATCCGACAACGCCCTGCGCGCATTCGGCATGTCCGGAATGCTAATCACGGACGACCTTCGGGCCATTGAGAGTCGGCTCAGGCTCGACCTCGGTCATGCACGGGGTCCAACTACGCTCAACCCGGTGGACCAGTATCCGCAGTTCGAGCAGGCAGTGCGAGCCGAAGCGATAGCAATGTCAAGCCACTATGAGGTCTTCTACTGCTTGGAGCAGTCGATCCGAAAGCTCATCTCCGAGACACTCCACGACAGCGTTGGGGCCGATTGGTGGAAGTCGGGCAAGATCCCAGCCAAGATCGTCGCGGACGTAGAGAGCCGAATCCAGCGCGAACTGGATAGTGGTGTAACGCGCCGCTCCGACGCGCCGATTGACTACACGAACTTTGGCGAGCTCTCGGTGATCATCGCGTCCAACTGGGACCTCTTCGGAACGATCTTCACTAGCAAGCGCGCGGTCGAGAAGGTCATGAACAACCTCAACGTCCTGCGCGGGCCAATCGCCCATTGCTGCCCGCTCTCGGAAGATGAAACAGATCGCCTCGCACTCACGGTGAAGGACTGGTTTCGGGTTATCGGCTGACGTGCTAACCAGCCAATGAGGCTGGTGGGACGCACAACCGCATGTGCGCATGGCGGGACGCAGGCTTGACCCTGCGTTAGCGCCCCTTGCTTGATCAGGAGTGCGCCTAGCCAGTCCCGGCTCGCGCGCCCCTGCAGGTTGTGTTCGCAGAGTCGTTCGATAAGGTGGCGGGCCGGCCTCGTGCGGCGGCATTGGGGCGCACCTGCGGGAGCCGTCCCCTCATATGCGCGAGCTTGGCAGGGATGCGAACGTGGCGTCGCGGATGAGCGGCGAACACAAGTGAGAGCAGGCCAGGATTCCACCAACCTCCGGCGGGTTTGAAGCGTGCTTGCGTACTGTCTCGTCGACTTCTTCAATCTTCAGTTGTGGCCATCCGGCCGAGAGCCCTCGTACCCTGACGTTCGCGATGGACTCGAGGCCCTTGTTGCGGCTTGCGCCCTGGCCGTCAAGGCACAGCACCCACGGCGAGACGAAATACTCTTCCGTCTATACGGCGGCTGGCACGAGGATACGCTTGAGACAAGGGTTTTTGTCCGTGAGATCGTCGCGGCGGCAATCCCAGCCATCCCGCGTACTGGAGCGCGATTGCGTATAGAGATCGCGGACGCTCCCTCTGGGACCGGTCATTGAGGATGATGCGCACGCTGCGCAGAATACCTTTTGAAACGGTCAACGGTGTCTTCGCTGGCACCCCGACCCTCTGCAGCAACCCCACTGCGTGTGCGGTAGGCGGTCTACGACGGTGGTGGCAGGGACGCTGCCCCACCGAGGGCTGCTCCGTTCGCCTAGCTGATATTGGCTGGACGCAACGACAGAAGATGGTGGACACTCTCATGACCGCCGACGCTCTGACGGCACTTCACGAGCGGCTCTGCGACGTTCTTGCTATTGCCAGCGACGACGATGACCTCATCCCCGCACTCCTGGCAACATCTGGCATCGGTGCGCAAACGGTCCATTTGAGGCGAAAGCCGCCAGCTACCGCCTACTATTCGCAGATCCTCCAACACCAGGGCGTGGTGACTTGCACATGGTGACGATGCTCAATTCCATCGAACGCGACCTGAGAGCCTTCGCCGACCCTCGCTCTGTGGTCCTTGTCTACCGCGACACCGCTGTCTGCGTCCTACTCAGCCAAGAAATGACCGTGCCGTTCTCTGCCGCCGCTCCAGTAG
The DNA here is from genome assembly GCA_963835535.1 of uncultured Gemmatimonadales bacterium. Classification (GTDB taxonomy): domain Bacteria; phylum Gemmatimonadota; class Gemmatimonadetes; order Gemmatimonadales; family JACORV01; genus Fen-1245. Next base: position 448,429 of record CAWIFL010000004.1, on the reverse strand, counting down.
CGTATCCCGACGTTACTGTCGATGATGTCAAGATGCCCTATCTCGCATTTCTGTCGAGCCACTACGTGGCTTATCTAACAAGGCTTGCTGACTTCATTGTGAATACGTCAGTGCCTGCCAAGTCGTCGATCTAGACTATTGCCAAGTTCTAATACCCATACTCCAACTTTCCCCTTTTCCTCTATCCAGCTACTGAGCTCTTTCTCTCCCTCTCCACTCTAAACCTGCCATTTCTGTCTACACTCTTGTCCCTCTTCTATCTCTAATCCCTTTCACTCTAGTCTTTCTCTCTTCTCTCTCTTTCTTTTTCCCTCTCTCATCTCTTCTTTTTCTTCTATTTCTTTTCTCTTTTCTTCTTCTTTTTCTTTCTTTTTCTTTCTCTCTCTCTCCTCTTTTTCTCCTTTTCTTTTTTCCTTCTATTTCTTCTTTCTCTTTTCTCTTTTTTCTCTTTTTTTTCTCTTTCTCTTCTCTTTCTTTTTTTTCTTTTTATCTACTTCTTCTTCTATTTTCTTTTTTTCTTTTTCTTTTTTTTCTCCTTCTCTTCTCTTTCTTTCTTTCTTTCCCTTCTCTCTTTCTCTTTCATCTTTTTTTCTTCTTCTTTTTTCTTCTTTCTTTTCTTTCTCTTCTTCTTTTTCTTCTCTTTCTTTTTCTCTTTCTTTTTTATCTTCTCCTTCTCTTTCTTTTTCTTATTCTTCTATTCTTTTTTCTTTCTACTTTTCTTTTTTTTCTTTCTCTTCTTCTTCTTCTTTTTTCTTTTTATATTCTTCTTTTTTTTTCTTTCCTTTCTTCATCTTCTTCTTTTCCTTTCTTTTTCTTTTCTCTTTCTTTTTCTTTATCTCTTCTTCTCCTCCTTTCTTTTTTCTCTCCTCTCTTTTTTTTTTTTTTTCTCTTCATTTTTCTTTTTTCTCTTCTTTTTCTTCTTTTCTTTTCTCTCTCTATTTCTCTATTATCTTTTTTTCTTTTTTTTCTATTCTCTCTTTTTCTTTTATTTTCTTCTTTCTTTCTTTTCTTTTTTCTTCTTTTATTTTTTTTTTTTTTATTTTCTTTTTCTCTTTTTTTTTTTCTTCCATTCGTTTTCTTACTTTTTTTCTATCATTTCTTCTTTCTTCTTTTATCTTTCTTCTTCTTCTTCTTTCTTTTTTTCTCTTTTTCTTTTCTTTCTTCTTCTCTTATTTTTCTTCTTCTTTTTCTTTTCTTACTCTTTTTCTTCTTCTTTTTCTTTCTCTCCAATTTACTTCTATTTTTTTTTTTTCTCTTCCTCTTTTATCTTCTTCTCTTTCTTTCTCTCTCTTTCTTCTTTTTCTCTCTCTTTTCTCTTTTATCCTATCTTCTTTTTTCTTTCTTTTTTCTTTTCTCTCTTTTCTTATTTTCTATTTTTTCTTTCCTTCTTCCTTTTTTTTTATTTTTCTTTTCTTTTTTTTTCTTCTTTCTTCTCTTCTTCTCTATTCTTCTTTTCTCTCTTTATTTTCTTTTTTTCTTTTTTTTTCTTTTTTTCTTCTTTCTCTTCTTCTTTTTCTTTTTTTTCTTTTTTTTTTTTTTTTTTTTTTTTTTTTTTTTTTTTTTTTTTTTTTTTTTTTTTTTTTTTTTTTTTTTTTTTTTTTTTTTTTTTTTTTTTTTTTTTTTTTTTTTTTTTTTTTTTTTTTTTTTTTTTTTTTTTTTTTTTTTTTTTTTTTTTTTTTTTTTTTTTTTTTTTTTTTTTTTTTTTTTTTTTTTTTTTTTTTTTTTTTTTTTTTTTTTTTTTTTTTTTTTTTTTTTTTTTTTTTTTTTTTTTTTTTTTTTTTTTTTTTTTTTTTTTTTTTTTTTTTTTTTTTTTTTTTTTTTTTTTTTTTTTTTTTTTTTTTTTTTTTTTTTTTTTTTTTTTTTTTTTTTTTTTTTTTTTTTTTTTTTTTTTTTTTTTTTTTTTTTTTTTTTTTTTTTTTTTTTTTTTTTTTTTTTTTTTTTTTTTTTTTTTTTTTTTTTTTTTTTTTTTTTTTTTTTTTTTTTTTTTTTTTTTTTTTTTTTTTTTTTTTTTTTTTTTTTTTTTTTTTTTTTTTTTTTTTTTTTTTTTTTTTTTTTTTTTTTTTTTTTTTTTTTTTTTTTTTTTTTTTTTTTTTTTTTTTTTTTCAGCCACCTCAGGACATGGCGCTCGCTTGACGCGCTGACAGCACGTCCCGCGCAGTCGTCCAGCGCATGCCGGGATAGCGATCGTTGTCGAGCGGCGCCAGCTTGGCGCGACCGTCGAACATGTTCCGCATGTACTGCATGCCCTGCCACGCCGGGAAGACTTCCCGCTTCGCGGGGGCCACCGTGCGCGCGAGCGCTATGATCGCGCCGAGCATCCCCAGTCCTCCCGCACGGAACAGGCGAAACTTCTCTCCGGTCACCTCACCTGCCAGCGCCGCCAGCTCCCGGGCGCTGAGCTGATCCCCGGCGATTCGCAGGAAACGAGGAGTGGACGGATCGAGGGCCGCCCTCGCCGTGAATACGGCCGTGTCGCCCACCGTCGTGAAGTCCATGCGCTGGTCGGCGTCCCCCCAATAGAGGATTCGCCTCCGCTTGAAGAGAACGAGCGGCATCTGGCCGGTGAGCAGCTCGGCGAACGCACCGCAGAAGATCGTGGTCGCCGACACCGGACTCGCATCGAGCAGCCTGTGGAAGTCTCGGCGCAGATCGAGATTCCTGTTCTGCCCGGGTGGGAGCTGGGTGAAATCGATCGAGTAGTCGGACGGTATGAACCGCGGCACCTCGGCCTTGATCGCACCTTCGAGCAGAGCCGCTTGTGTGTCCACGATCACGTCCCGCAGTCCCTGCAACGCGGACACCACGCAGCACGCACCCGAGCATGCCGCGGCCACCTGGGAAGGGCTGCTCAAGTCCACAGTGGCGATCGATACGCCGAGCTTCTCCAGCCGCTCGAGCTTGTCTGGCGCAGCACCGTGACGAACGATCGCTCGCACGCTGGCTCCCCGTGCGACCAACGCTCTCGCGATGCGTTCGCCGAGATTCCCCGTGGCTCCTGCTACGACGATGGTAGCACTCATGGTTCATTATGCTTTCTTCTGGCGTGGTCGCGGTGCGTCGGTGCGCCCTGCGCGCGGTGCGCCCGCCTATTCGCACTGACCGCGTGCTCTAGCTTCGCTCTACCTGCGTCTCCAGATATGACCTCCTCTTTGGGGCACTCATGTCTGGACGGTCGGGGTAACAGCGACCATCTCCCCTCGATTCCGACTACGCGGCGTCCAGCGAGGCTCAAGCTACAAGGTTCACGGGCTTATGTTCGTTGCATTGCTGACGCCGCTGTTTGTCGTGCCGCGCTCGCGCGTCGGTGCTTTACGACCCGAGAGGGATGCCTGGGTGCTTTTCAGGCTATTGCTGCCACCCAATGGCAAAGGGCGCACTAGACACCGCATCGACTCTGAGCTCTCTTGCAGGCCCGTTCGTTCATTGATCGGGACACTCCCGTGCACTTCTTGGTTCTCCCCTCTCGGCCTTACTGGCTGCAGCCCCGCGCCGTACATCCCCAGTACATGTCTCGCGACCGTTCCCACGGACGTCCATCACGTTTCGTACGACGGCGCAGCAACGACCTCGTCGATGCCGTTGGTACAGATATCAGGCCGTCAAATCGCCAAGCTCCACTAATGCCAGCGGTATGGTATCGTTCTCCGGTATCGAGCCCGGAGTCTACACGATTAGGGCATGGCAAGTCCCGCTATGCCAGGTTCGGATCCGTGAGTGGTGGCGTCTCCGCATTGATGTACGTCCTGCACAGCCAGGCGAGTTCAGTGAAATCTCCTCAGCAGGAGTGCGAGATGCGCGTCGGATCAGCGTGTGCTTGGGCCTTACACTCCTGATACGTCGCATGCGTCCTCAGCAGGCCCACGACCTGCTTCGGCACCGAGCGGAGTTGCCGCTCTGGATCGTGCGAGTCGAGGTCATCGACGCGATTCGCTATGCCAGTCGTATCACGCTTTCGTCTCTCAGATTCGCAGGGGCGACTAACCACCTGTGGACCACGACGGAGTCGGGGTTATGTCGCCACGGCACCAGTGCATTCCGGTTGCCGGCACGATGAGGCGCGGCAGACGGATATCAGCCCCACTCGGAGGACATCGCCGGTTACAACTTCTATCAGAACCAGAACGCACAGCGCATCCACATCGAAGGCGAGGACCAAAACTGGCCATTCCCGGACCGACGATAGCACCCAGAGGTTGATGGCGGTCATCCATCAGCATGCGTATGTAATCCCGAGTGGACAGGGGCTATGAACAGCGCGGAACCCTCTGCTTCGAGTACCTGATTCCAATGCAGCGCATTCCGGAATGTTGCCTGTCGAGCGGAGACGCTCGGACGAGGGGAGCGGCCGCCGAGAGGAGCCGCGCCCCCAATACCCGCAGCCCCCTACTCCCCAGCCCGCTCAACCTACCTGGGCCGCTCCAGCAGCTCCCATCGCGCCGACGGCGCCGCGCTGCTACTGCAGAACGCGGACTTTGCGGGAGGCCTCAACTCCTGGAGCATTGCCAATGGGGGCATTCGCAACATCCCCAGACTCCAGGTTCGGTTCGTGGGATCCGACTTTTGGAGGAAGCGCCCGCATGGACGTGAGCGGAGCGCCGAGTTCCATCCTCCTCGCTCAAGCAACCGGAGAGCCCTTGTCTCCAGGCGATATGCTGTTCTTCGACATTTCAACGAGCGGGATAGCTCAGCAACATTCGCGGTCGAAGTCGGTGAGACGAACTTCGGGAGAGAGGTACAACTAGTCGAACCTCAGGATGGCGAACACCGGCTCGTGATGACGCTTAACAGTCCTCACGAGCCCGGCACACTGGTCAAGCTCATACTGGTGACATGGCCCGGGAGTGGCACCTGCTGGGTGAAGCGCGTGTCTTGGGCCCAACGGTAGCCGCCGGCCCCATCGGCAGACCTCGGCGCCTAGAGACGCACGATGCGCTACCGGGCCCGGTGCTCACCCTTTTGTCGTAGTGTTTGCCGGTCAGTGCCTGCCTAAGCGTCCGCTGCTCTGCCACCGCACCAGCTGACGATGATCACTCAGGCGGGCCTACCAGCTCCCTGCTTCGGCTTCGCGCAGGCGCTCGGGAGTCCCCACGTCCTGCCACGCGTGGGCCGAGACGTCCGCCGGCTCGATCCGGTAGCCCCGCGCCGCCAGATCCAGGTACCACTCGCGGATCGGGAAGACGCCGGTCCGCTCGGCGAGGTCGAGGATCCCCGGCTCGACCACGTGGATCCCCGCGAACGCGAAGTTGCGCACGGCTCCCACGCTCTCTCGGACGCGGCGCGCGTCGCCTTCCTCGCGATGCTCCCAACCCATCAGGCCCCGGTCGTCGAACAGCAGCCGGCGCGAGGACGGCCGGGTCTGCACCGCCAGCGTGGCGACGACCCGGTCGCCCCCCCCAGGCGCTCCCGCGCCACCTGGTGCTCGGCCAGCAGCGCCTCGAGCGGGATGCGCGACAGGACATCCACCGCGTGGAGCAGAATCGGGCCTTCACGGCGGAACAAACGGGCCGCCGCCAGGAAGCCGCCGCCGGTGTCGTACGGGCCATCAGGCTCCGGCGAGACCAGGATCTCCACCCCTGGCGGCGCGTGCTCCCGCAGGTACCTGGCGATCTGATCGCCGTGGCGGCTGGTGTTGACGATCAGCCGGCTGGCCCCGGCGTGGGCCAGACGGTCCATGACGTGCGCCAGCAGCGGCCGGCCGCGCACCACGACGAGCGCCTTGGGAACCGCGTCGGTGAGCGGCGCCAGCCGCGTCCCCAGGCCGGCGGCCAGGATCATCGCCTCCATCACAGCTTCCCGTGGATGACGCGCACGGCGACCTGCGGGTAGCGGCTCCGCAGGTAGGCGGCCAGCTTCGCGGCCATGAACACCGAGCGGTGCCGGCCGCCGGTGCAGCCGAACGCGACCGCCATGCTCGTGAACCGCCGTTCCAGGAACCGCTCCACGTGCGCGTCCACCAGGTCGCTGACGCTGCTCCAGAACTCCTGCACTTCCCGGGAGCGCTCCAGGAAGTCGGCCACCGGCTCGTCCTCCCCGGTTGCGTCCCGGAGCGCGGGCACGTGCTGCGGGTTCGGCAGCGAGCGGCAGTCGAACACGAACCCCCCGCCGTGGCCCTCGGTGTCGGACGGGTAGCCGTCGCGATAGGAGAAGCTGCGGATCAGCACGCCGAGGCCGGCGTGGGGCGCGGAAGCGCCCCCGCTCGCGGGGCCGGCCCAGCGCTCCACGATGCGGCGGAACACCTGCTCCAGCTCGGGCAGGGCCAGCGGCAACCCGGTGGCCAGCAGCTCGTCCAGGTTGCGGGCCGCGTGAGGCACGCTCTCCAGGAACCGGCGCTTGCGCTCGAAGAAGCCGCGGTATCCGTAGGCCCCCATCGCCTGCATCAGACGCACCAGGACGAAGCCGATGTAGTGCTCGCGGAACTGCGCCCGGTCCACCGGCACCAGGGTACCCAGCGCGTCGAGGTAGGCCTCCAGCAGCTCGGCGCGCAGCGGCTGAGGGATCGCGGCCTTGGCGTCGTACAGCAGCGAGGCCACGTCGTAGTGCGGCGCCCCCTTCCGGCCGCCCTGGAAGTCGATGAACCACGGCTCCCCGTCCCGGATCATGACGTTGCGGGACTGGAAGTCGCGGTACAGAAAGCCGTCGGTGCCGGCCTGGAGCAGGTGCGTCGTCAGGCGGGAGAAATCACTCTCGAGCCGCTGCTCGTTGAAGGGCACGTCGGCCAGCTTCAGGAAGTGGTACTTGAAGTAGTTCAGGTCCCAGCGGATGGACTGGCGGTCGAAGGCCCGGCGCGGATAGGCCAGGCGGTAGTCCACCACCCGGTGACCCTCGACCTGGAAGCGCGGCAGGATCGCGAGCACCCGCCGGTACAGCGGCACGATGTCGGGCGGGAACCGGCCGGAGGGGGGGCCGCTGGCGATCCGCGCGGCGCTCAGCGCCTTGAACAGCGTGGTGTCGCCGAGGTCCTCCTCCAGCCACACCCCCGCCTCCTGGTCCTCGGCGTAGATCTCGGGCACCGGGAGGCCGATGGCGCGGAAGGCTCCGGCGAACGACAGGAACGCCCGGTTCTCGTCGCGGTCCGGCCCGATGGCGCCGACCACCGTGCGTTCGGAGTCCCACACCAGCCGGAAGTACTGCCGCGTGGAGCCGTCGGCCACCAGGTCGAGAACCACGTCCGGCCGGCGGCCGAACCGCTCCTCGGCCAGGGTGATGAGGCGTTCCTTCATCCCGTCGAATATCGCCGCGGGGCGCGCCGCGTCCAGCCGAGGCGGGCCCCACTCTGCCGCCCGCTACGACCGGCCGATGCGGCGCCTGACTAGTTGCCGATCTCGGCGGTCCGCGCGCTCACCGAGAAGCCGAGCCCGAGGGCATGGCTGCGGCGTAGGTCAGCCTCACCGCGTCTTCACCGACGGGCTCGGTGCCAACAAGGTGAAGTGGCGGACGGGGACCGGCGAAGTACGGCTTGCCACGGCCCAGGATGAAGGGGCGGAAGTAGAGGCGGTACTCGTCGATGAGGCCCTGGGCGGTGAGGGTGCCGGCCAGCTCGGGTCCGGCGACGTCGATTTCGCCGGCGACCTCTTGCTTCAGTTTGCTGACGAACGTGCCGACATCGCCACGGATCAGCGTGGCGTTGGGGCCGACCGCCTGCAGCGTGCGTGACGCGACCCACTTCGGCTTGCCGCGCCACACCTGCGCGAAGTCGCGGTCGCCGGCGTCCCAGTCGGGCTGATCATCATCCCAGTAGCGCATCACTTCATACATGCGCCGGCCGTAGACCATGCCGGCGAGGCCGCGGACGTGGTCATTGAAGTGGCGACTGAGCCGGTCGCCCGGCGCGAATAACCGCGGCGGGCCACCATCTTCGCCGGCAACGTAGCCATCGAGCGATTGCATCATGCCAAAGACGAGGTTTCCCATGCTGTCGCTCCTCGGGGGCCTGTGCTGCCTGGACGTAGGGGTGTGTTCGCCTAGCCGCCCGCGAGCGCTCCCACGACCAGGAACGGCTCAGTGCCCTTGGCAACCGGCTCCGGCAGCGGCTTGTCGGGCGACTCGAGCGAGAGGTCCCGCGCGCAGGCGAAGAAGCGCATGAAGTCCCGGCGCTTGAGCGTGCCGTGGTCGCGGATGGTGCCGCGCAGCACCGGGTAGGCCGCCTCGAGCGCGTCCAGCACGGTCCGCGTCGTCACCGGCGCGGGCACGTCCAGCTGCACCTCGCCCTTCACCTTCGCGAGGACGCGCAGATGCGGCGGCAGCTCGACCCGGATCATTTCAGCGTCTGGACCTCGACGGACAGCACCGCCGGCAGATCGTGCACGATCGCCTTCCAGGTGTTCCCCGCGTCCGCCGAGCCGTACACCTGCCCGCCCGTCGTCCCGAAGTACACCCCGCACTTGTCGAGCTTGTCCACCGACATCGCGTCGCGCAGGACGTTGACGTAGCAGTCCTTCTGCGGCAGACCCTTGGTCAGCGCCTGCCACTCGTTCCCGCCGGTCTTGCTCCGGTACACGCGCAGCTTGCCGTCCATCACGTAGTGCTTCTCGTCGCTCGTGATCGGCACGACGTACACCGTCTCCGGATCGTGCGCGTGCACGTCGATGCAGAAGCCGAAATCGGTCGGGAGGTTGCCCGAGACTTCCTTCCACTGATCTCCCGCGTTGTCGGTCCGCATCACGTCCCAGTGCTTCTGCATGTACACGACGTCCGGGTTCGACGGATGCAGCGCGATGCGGTGCACGCAGTGGCCGATCTCCGCCGTCGGGTCGGGGATGTACTGGGACTTGAGACCCTTGGTGATCGTCTTCCAGGTCTTCCCTCCGTCGTCGGTCCGGAAAGCGCCCGCCGCCGAGATGGCGGTGTAGAGACGCTTCGGATTCTTCGGGTCCTCGATGATAGTGTGCAGGCAGAGCCCGCCCGCACCCGGCGTCCACTGGGAGCCGGTCCGGTGCGTCCTCAAGCCCGACAGCTCCGACCACGACTTGCCGCCGTCGGTGGTCTTGAAGAGCGCCGCGTCCTCGATGCCGGCGTAGCAGGTGTCGGGATCGTGCTGCGAGGGCTCGAAGTGCCAGACGCGCTTGAACTCCCAGGGATGCGGCGTCCCGTCGTACCACTGGTGCGTCTCGGGCACGCCGTCGTACGCGAACTTGTTGTCCACCGTCTCCCACGTCTTGCCGCCGTCGTTGGAGCGCTGGACGATCTGCCCGTGCCAGCCGGTGGACTGCGAGACGTAGATGCGCTTGGGATCGGCCGGAGAGCCCTTGGCGTGGTAGATCTCCCACCCCGCGAAGTGCGGCCCGTGCACCTTCCACGTCTGGCGCTTCCCGTCGGCCGTGAGGATGAACAAGCCCTTCCGCGTGCCGACCAGGACACGTACCCGGCTCATCGGGAACTCCTTGCTCAGTTACGGTTGGATTTGGGAGACGGCGCAAAATTACTAGCGCACCACTCGCAAATGCGAACGGCGGCGCTTGCAGGCCAATCTCACATGAGCTACTATCGTACGCATTATGAGAACGCTGTCGCGAGTCCGCCGTCCGCTCGAGCTGCTGTTCGGCGTCTATCGGCGCAGGGTCCTGTCGCTGCTCCTCCTCCACGGGGACCGCAGTTTCTACGTCCGGGAAATCTCCCGCCTCACCCGGGTGCCGCCCGGATCACTGCACCGCGAGCTGAAGGCGCTCGCCGAAGCCGGCATCCTGGTCCGTTCCACCCTCGGAAACCAAGTCCGCTTTCAAGCCGACCCCGCGTGCCCCATTCTGGCGGATGTCGCCGCGATCCTCCGGAAGTCCGGCGAGCGTTCCTCCGCCGTCCGCGAGGCCGCGCGACCCGAGGCCCCCGCTTACCGTGCCGCCGCCGGCCGATCCGGGCGCGACGGTGGCGCCGCCGGGCTCGAGACCGTGCTGGCCCGGCGCGCAGAGGTCGCCGTGCTGTGCCGGCGCTTCCACGTCCGCCGGCTCGATCTCTTCGGCTCGGCCACGCGGGGGACCTTCGATCCGGAGCGAAGCGACTTCGACTTCGTCGTCACCTTCGCGGAACTGCCGATCGTCGAGTTCGCGGACATGTTCTTCGGGCTCCAGGAGGCGCTCGCCGATCTGCTGAACCGGCCGGTCGACCTATTGACCGCGGAATCCATCCGTAACCCGTACCTCCGAGACAGTATCGAGAAGGGCCGCATGGTGCTCTATGCGGCCTGAGGCGCGGAAGCTCCTGACGGACGCACTCGAAGCCGCCAAGGCGATACAGCGCTTTGTCCGCGGCTTCGACTTCGAAACCTATCGCGCGAGCGAGTTGGTCAGATCAGCCGTGGAAAGGCGGTTCGAGATCATCGGCGAGGCGATGGCGAACCTCCGGAAGGGCGACGCGGCAGTCGCGCGCCGGATTCCCGATCTTACCCGGATCGTGGCGTTCCGAAACGTGCTCATCCACAGATACGTCGAGGTGGACGACCGCCTCGTGTGGAGCGTGGTGGAGGGGAAGCTCCCCGCGCTTCGCGCGGCGATCGAGGCGCTCCTGGCCGAACCTGAGCGCGCCCCCGGAAGTTGACTCACCGCTCGACCCCGATGAGTATGTTCGCTCATGGCCGAGCGGCAGTACGACGACGAAGAGGTGGCCGCGATCTTCAAGCGGGCCGCCGAGTCGGAGCATTCCGTCCTGCCGACGCCGGCCGAAGGCAAGGGCCTGACGCTGGCGGCGCTCCAGGACATCGGGCGTGAAGTCGGCATCCCGCCCGAGGCCATCGCCACCGCCGCCCGATCCCTGGAGCAGGGCGGACGCCCGGCGTCGCGTCGGTTCCTGGGCCTGACGATCGGGGTCGGACGCACGATCGAATTCGACCACCCGCTCTCCGATGCCGAGTGGGAACGCCTGGTGGCCGACTTGCGGGAGACGTTCGACGCGCGAGGCACGGTGCGCTACGACGGCCCGTTCCGCCAGTGGACCAACGGCAACCTGCAGGCTCTCCTGGAGCCGACCCCGACCGGCCATCGGCTCCGTCTCCAGACGGTGAAGGGCGACTCGCGCGCCATGATGTCCGCCGGGCTGACGGTTCTGGGAGGGGCAGCGGCGACCGCGATCGTGCTCGGCCTGGCCGGCAGCCTCGGCCACGCGGGCTCGGCCACGGGCATTGGATTCATGGCGCTGATGGGACTCGGCATGTTCACGACTGGGGCCGTGCGCCTTCCCGGCTGGGCCCGCCTTCGCAAAACTCAGATCGAACAGGTCATCGCGCGGCTCACCGCCGCCAAGGCGCTACCCCGGAACGATTCGAGGACGGACTAGGACCCCAGCCGCGGGCGGCCCGACGCGGGGCCGTGACGAAGGACCAAACCACGTACGACATCGGCCTGGGCCGGGTCCAGCGCCCGCTTGGGCAGGTACTGCACCTCCGAGCCGGCCACGAAGAGAAAGAACCGGTCCGTCTCGTGCACACGGGTCATGTTGGACCAGGACATGAGCGCCAGGTCCTCCTCGCCGCTGATCTCGAGCCCGGCGTCGCTCAGCGTGTAGACGTCCGGCTGCTTCTCGTGGCGCTCGTGCTCCTCGCGGAGCCGTGCGACGTGCCTCAACCAGAAGGCGACGAGCACCATCCCCACGACGGCAAACACCGCCCTCGCAGCCAACGGCAGCGCGGGATGCAGGAGGTGACGGAGAGCCCGGTCCACCCGGACGATCAGCAGCCCGCCGACCACCGCTGCAGAAAGCGTCACAACGGGCCTCCGGAGCAGTGGACCGCGGTTCATGGCCGCCAGCTGCGCCGCGGAGTGCTCTTTCCGGTCGAACGCGACCGTCACCTGAAGCGCGCCGGTCGAGGGCAGCTCTTCCATCTCAGTTCCCGGGCGGCCTGTGGCCGATCATCCGGTCCGCCCACTGGATGAACGTCGCCACGTTGGGCGCATCGGTGTGGCCGCCGTCGTGCTGGCGCCAGGCCAGCTGGCCGTCCAGCAGCCCCGTGAGCACCGGCGGCATCGGGGTGTCGCGCCAGTCGTCCCCAACGCCCAGGTCCTTCGCGCCGAGCAGGCGGAAGACCTTCCCCGCCGCCACGGCGGCCATCCAGCTGCCCCGGTGGTCCAGCCAGTTCGCGTCGCCCCTGGCCGGCACGCCGTAGCTGATGAACACGAGCCTGGGCGCGCAGAGCGCGATCAGCTCGTGCGAGTCCACGGTGAGCTGACTCGCGTCTCCGCTCCCGAACGTCGCCTCCGCCGCGCCGTACCTGAGGAAGTTGCCCGCCATCCAGTGGTACTCGCCCGTCCCCGTGAGGCTCTCGACCGCTTCGCCGAAGTTGCGCTTCAGGAGCGTGGCGCCGCCCTTCCCCGAGGACCCGATCAGCCCCAGCGCGAACCGCGGCTCGAAGGCGAGCGTCACGAGCGCGGCCTTGCCGTAGCGCGACACGCCCTCGATGCCGACGTGCTTCGCGTCCACCGCGGAATCGGTCTCGAGATAGTCGAGCCCGCGCGCGGCTCCCCAGGCCCAGGCGCGCAGCGAGCCCCAGTCGTCCGGCTTCCGCGGCTGGCCGCGGTTCACGAGGCCGACGATCCCCTGCGTCAGCCCCGCGCCGTTGTCGGCCTGGATGCTGCTCGGGTCTATGTACGCGTACCCCCAGCCGTCGCGCAGGAGCTGGGTCGTGGTGGGCGGCTCCGCCGCCTGACCGCCCGGCCCCGCCGCCGCGAACGGGAACGCGGGCGAAGCGCGCGTGACCAGCTCGTAGGCCGGGTAGCGGTCGAAGATGGCCTGGAGCGAGGGGTCGCTCTGCTCGAGCAGCCGCTTGAGCGCCGCGTTGATGCTGTCCACGTCCTCCTGCGGAGGCTGCGCCGGCGCCGGCAGCCTGCTCGGCCCGAACATCATCAGCAGCGGCACGGGTCCGCGCGCGTTGGCCGGCGTCACGACCGTCATCGCGATATCCACGGTGATCTGGGGGTACGCCGAGTTGTCCACGTGCCCGATCAGCCGCTTGGCGATCACCGGCATGAACCCGACGAACTCCCGCTCAGCAACCAGCACGCGCCAGGTCACGGGCGGCACATTTGCCGGCACGCGGCCGTAGACCTCGCGCTCCAGAGCATCCACGATCTCCGGGCGCCGCCTGTCCCACCACATCGCCGGCGTCGTCACCTTGCGGCCGTCGTTCAACGTCAGCGGGTCCGGCAGCGTCGTGAACGGGGTCGCGAGCGAGGTATCGTAGTTGGCGTGATTCGGCGCCGACTCGTTCCCCGAGGGGCCCGGCCTGAGACTCCTGATGCCCAGCTGGGCCATCATGTTCTGATGATCCTGCTCAGACGCGGCCTGCGACGGGAACTGCTGCGCGACGGCGGGCGCCGCAAGCAGGAGAACGAGCAGAAGGACGTGCTTCATGATCCGACTCGTGCGTTGGGGAGGTCTGTTCGTCTACGGGGGCGACGCCCGCGGCGTTGTCGAGCGCGAAGTGACACGGTACAGCGCGCTCGCGTGGGGCGCGAGGTCCACGCTGAGCCGCTCGGCCGCGCCCAAGTCGCCGCGCGCCCACAGGTCGCGGACCGTGTGGCTGCCGGCAGTGACGCCGACGTCCTCCCAGGCGACGTCCACGTGCCGGGGAACCGAGTCGAGATTGAAGACGGCGACGTAGCGATCCGCGCTGCGCGGCACGCCGGAGCCCCACACCCTGAGGCCCGGCCGCTCGAGCACCTGGCGAGGCGCGACGCCGTGCTGGTCCACGGCCAGCACCTCGGTATTCGTGAGCAGCGCCAGCGTCGCCGTGTCGAGCGTCGGCAGGTCCCCGCCGATGATGAGCGGCGAGCGGAGGATGCTCCACAGCGTCATCACCGTGCGCTGCTCGTCAGGAGTGAGCCGGGACGGCGAACCGCGGCCCGCCGAGTCCACCAGACGCAGCCTGCCGAGAGGGAGCATGTCCGCGTCCGGCCACGTGTGGTTGGCGCCGACGTAACGCGCCCAATCCCGCGCGTAGTCGAACTGCCTCAGCACCAGCCGCCACGCGTCCCAGAAGTCGTCGGAGATGCGCCACATCTGGGCGTTCTTGGCGAAGAAGGCGGCGGAGTCGAGCGGCGCCGGGCCCGGCGAGATGCTGAGCACGATGCGGCGGCCGCTCTTATCCAGCGCGCGGCGCAAGGCGCGGATCTCCACAGGCTGGAAGCGGTGGCTGCCGAAGTCGTCCGCCTTCACGAAGTCCACGCCCCACGACGCGTAGAGCCGCGCGATGCCGTCGTAGTACGCCTGAGCGCCCGGCTTCGTCACGTCCACGCCCCACATGTCCGGGTTCCACGGCGACCCGTTCGTCGTATCCGCCACGTCGGCGGCGTGGTAGGGAGTGCCGAAGATCGGCGTGTTCGCCTCGACCGCCTGGCGCGGTATGCCGCGCATGATGTGGATGCCGAATGCGAGGCCGAGGGCGTGCACGTAGTCCGCGAGCGGCTTGAAGCCCGCGCCGTGGGCCGCCGACGGGAACTTGTTCTCGGCGGGGACGAGCCGCCCGTACGCGTCCATCGAGAGCTGGGCGCCCGGCTTGTAGTCGTACGACGACGCCGTCGGCTGGTACCACTGGATGTCCACCACGACGTACCGGTAGCCGAAGCGGGCGAGCTCGCGCGCCATCGCGTCGGCGTTCGCCTTCACCTGGGCCTCGCGCACCGTGGTGCCGTAAGCGTCCCAGCTGTTCCACCCCATCGGGGGCGTCGGCGCGAGCGGCGCCTGCGCCTCAGCCGCGGCGGGAAAGGCAGCCGCGCCGAGCAGCAGCGCGAGCCGCGCAAGCACACTCATTGGCCCTCCACGATTTCCACGACCATTATAGTGCTTCAAACGGGGAGGCGGCGATGGACAAACGGGAATTCCTGCGCACCCTGGGCGGCGCCTCGCTCGCCCTCGTCTTCGGCAACGAGGCGTGGGCGCGGTACGCCAAGCTCCCACCGGTCCAGCTCGCCCAGGACGAAGACTTCTGGGCCCAGATCCGCGCCAAGTACGTCCTCACCCCCGACTACATCAATCTCGAGAACGGCTTCTACCTGATGCAGTCGCAGCCGGTGCTCGAGGCGTTCATCCGGCGGGTGCGCGACATCAACGTCCAGGCCTCCCGCTACATGCGCACGGTGATGCCGGACGACAACCTCGCCGTGCGCCGGCGGCTGGCCGCCGCGGCCGGCTGCCCCGTCGAGGAACTGATCATCACCCGCAACACCACCGAGTCGCTCGATACGGTGATCGGCGGCTTCCACTGGCAGCCGGGCGACGAAGCGGTGATGGCGCAGCAGGACTACGGCGCGATGCTCGACATGTTCGGCCTCCAGGCCAGGCGGTACGGCATCGTGAACCGCATCGTCTCGCTGCCGATGGACCCCAAGTCCGACGACGAGATCGTCCGGCTGTACGAGAGCGCCGTTACGCCGAAGACCAGGCTGCTGATGATCTGCCACATGGTGAACATCACCGGGCAGCTTCTGCCCGTGGCCGCGGTGGCGGACATGGCGCATCGCCACGGCGTGCAGGTGATGGTGGACGGCGCCCACAGCTTCGGCCAGATCGAGTTCGCCATCCCGGACCTGCGTTCCGACTACTTCGCCTCCTCGCTCCACAAGTGGCTCGGCAGCCCGCTGGGCAGCGGCATCCTCTGGGTGCGGCGCGACCACATCCCGGAGCTGTGGCCGACGTTCGCGGAGCTGGGCATCCCCGACACCGACATCCGCCGGCTCAACCACACCGGCACGCAGCCGGTGCACACGATCCTCGGCATCAACGACGCGCTGGATTTCCACGAGAGCATCGGGATCCAGCGGAAGGAGGCGCGGCTCAAGTACCTGCAGCGGCACTGGACGGACCAGGTGCGGGGGCAGCCCAGGATCTACCTCAACACGCCCTCGGATCCCCGGCGCAGCGGCGCCATCGCGAACGTGGGCGTCACGGGGATCGAGCCCGCGGCGCTGGGCAACACGCTGTTCGACCGCTACAAGATCTGGACGGTGGCGATAGACGGCGCGGGGGTGCGCGGCGTCCGCATCGTGCCGCACCTCTTCACTTCGACCGCGGACCTGGATGCGTTGGTCCGCGCGCTCAAGGAGCTCGCGGCTTAGCCCCCACCTTCGCCAGCGCCGCGGACGCGGCCCACGCGATCAGGAACGCCGGCACCGCGAGCAGGACCGGCCAGGCGACGAGCGCGACCAGCTGCGGGCCGACGTGCGCCCGACCGCCGGCCAGCGCGTGCACGCTCGCCGCGACCGCCAGAAGGAAGCCCCCCACCGCAACGGCCGACGCCGCGCGCAGCGCCGTGCTCGCGCTCGCACCGCCGCGCCCCCGCTCGTGCCAGATGTGCCCCGCGTACACGACCGCGCTCAGCAGCCAGGCCGCCAGCCGCCATACCTGGCGCATCTGACCGGATCCGGCGCCGCGCGAGAGGGCGGCGGTCACGATGCCGATCACGAAGTAGGCGAGGCCGCAGGCCACGATCCGGGGCCAGGCGCGCGAGACGGTCGCTGCCGAGGACGGCGCGCTCACTGCTTCTTCCTCATCCACGGCGTGAAGGTGAGCCCGATCAGGAGCCCCTCGGGCGCGAGGAAGCGCGTCACGACCTGGCCCCACGGCTCCGTTTTGTTCCTGACCAGCAGGCGGTAGCCCTTGGCCTCCAGCTCCTTCGTGGCCTGCGCGACGTCCTCCACCTCGAACTCGATGCAGCCCTGCGGCACCGGCACGTCCTTCGGCCATTCCGCCTTGCCGAAGCACGACTCGGCGGCCTGCGACAGCGGCCACAACCCGAAGTGCTTGAGGCCGTCCAGGTCGCCGGTGTGGGCGTAGCCGGCGTCCTCCTTGAGCGGGAGCTTCAACGCGCCCCAGTAGAGTTGCCTGCTCTCGTCGTCGTGCACGATGGGCGCGAAGCCCGCGACGAAGAGCACCTCGAGACCAGATGGTCCCTGCATGGCGAATCCTGTGGCTGGCGGGTGGTGCAATATACGCCCGGGCGTTACCCTGTCAGACATCCGATCCGGGAGATCGACGATGAACATCGCACCGTGCTCACGCCACGCCGCGTGGACCCTCGCCGCGCTGTCGCTTGCCGCCGGCGCCGCCCTCGCGCAGCAGCCGCCCGCGCCCGGCGCATCACGCGGGCCCAGCGGCCCGATGCAGGAGGCCGCGCGGCTCGACCTCGAGGGAAAGACGAGTGACGCCCGCGCGATCATCCAGCGCATGATGGACTCGGCGGCCGACCCGGCGGCGCAAGCCGCGGCCCAGCGCGCGATGGCGATCTCGTACGCGTTCGACGGCGACTGCGCCAACACGGTGAAGTACGAGGAGATGGTCATCGCCTACTGGCAGACACGCGAGGCGGCGGAGCCGCAGAACGCCTTCTACCAGGAGGGCGAGATGGCGGACGAGGCGGCGCGCGTGTGCATAGACAACGGGGATCTGAACGCGGCGGAGCGCTGGTACCGGCGCGGCTACGAGCTGGGGGTGAAGGAGCCGGCGCCGCAGACGCACCCCGCCAGCCTGTGGGACTTCCGGCTGGCCCACGCGCTCGCGCGCCTCGCCGCCAGGCGCGGCGACAGGGCGGAAGCGGTGCGCCAGATCGCCGCCGCGCGCCGCGCCCTGGACGGCGACACCGCGATGGCCGCACAGCAGAGGCGCTTCTTCCCCTACCTCACGGGCTACGTGGCGCTCTACCTGGGCAATCTGCCGGAGGCGGAGCGCGACCTCGCTCAGGCGGTGGACGCGCGCGGCAACCAGCGCGACCCGTTCATGCGGTGCCTGCTCGCGATGGCGCTCGAGAAGGACGGCAGGCAGGACGAGGCGAACGCGATGTACCGGCAGGCGTACGGCCTCGCGACCGCGCACAATCCGCCGGCGGCGTTCGTCCGGCCGTTCGTGCGGAAGAAGCTGGGAGCGCCCTGAGCTAGTTCGGCGGCGCGCCCCTGCCCCGCGCGCCGGTCACCGCCCGCATGAAGAGCTGCGGGTCGAAGGGACGCGGGCGCTCGGTGATGCGTGACCGCGCGCCCGTCCCGTGGCCGACCAGCACGGTCTGGGTGTGCTCCTCGTCGTTCGCGTTCTCCTTGACCAGGGCGAACGGCAGATTCGGATCCACCCAGGAGTCCGAGTGCCCGGAGGCGCCGACGATGTGCAGCGCCCGGAACGTGCCCGCCGGCACCGTCACCGACTCCCAGCCGACGACCCTGGCGTTGCGGCAGTTCTCCAGCCCCGTGGGCCGGGGGGAGCCCGGTCCCTGCCCGCCCTGCGGCATCTCCATCGCCGGCACGTCGTCGATCTTCACGATGGTCACGGCGGGCCGGCCCATCAAGGAACCAAAACCCGGGACCAGCATCTTGCTGATCATGAGTCGCGGCCCGCTCGCGGCCGCGCCGCGGCCGGCGCCGAACCCACGCATCACGATCTCGAGCCAGAGGTAGGCGGCCCCCTCCCGACGCTCGGTCCCCACGACGGACATCCGCATCGTGGCTCCGTCGTTCCGCCCGCCGATCATCTTGAACTCGGACCAGGCGCCGACCCGCGGGTGCTGGACCTTCTCGCAGATGGACGTCAGGTCCTGCGCGGCGAGGGCGACGGGCGCAAGGGCGACAAAAAAGGTTGCGGCAGCGATTCGGTGCATCATGACGGCCTCCTGAAGAAGGCGGCGAGCCTGGCGGCCATCCCGCTCTCGCGATGCGGGTCCGAGTGGCCGCGTCCGGGGAGGATCCAGGTCTCGACGGCACTGCCGCCCGCGGCGGCGAGGCGCCGGGCGTTCGACACCGGCACGACGACGTCGTCCGTGCCGTGGATGAGCAGGAAGCGGGCGCGCGCGTTCCCGATCACCTTCTCGGGTGCGACGTCGCGGAAGCGGAAGCCGATGCGCCGCTCCACGAGCCGGAACGCCAGCGGCAGGCCGGGCGCGAGGACCCACCAGTGCCGCCCGATCGTCGCGCGGGGATCCGAGGGATCGGCGAACGCGCCCACGGTCGCGACCGCCGCGATCCTGGGCTCACAGGAGGCCGCGTGGATCGCCGCCGAGCCGCCGACCGAGAGCCCCAGCACGCCGACCTCCCGCGGCGCCCCGCGCACGCGCACCGCGTAGTCCACCGCCGAACGGACGTCCTCCGAGAACTTGAGCATCGTGCCGTACCCGTCCTCGTCGGACGAGCCGTGGTGGCGCGCGTCGAAAGTGAGCAGATCGAAGCCCTCCGGGTGCAGCATCGCGATCCACGGGAGCATCCGCTCGACGTTGCGGCCCCAGCCGTGCACGAGGACCAGGCAGGGCGAGCCGGCCTTGCCCGACGGGATCCACCAGCCGTGGAGCGTCTTCCCGCCCGCGGTGGGAAGGCGGACGGTCTCGAACGCCAGGTCCAGAGTCGAGGGATCGCGGCGGTGCGGCACGCGGGGGTTTCGCCAACCCGCCTTCACCGCCAGCACGACCGCGACCTGGTACAGCACCGCGAGCACCACGAGCACCACGAGCACGAACAAGATCGCCACGCGACGAACAGAGCCGACCCCGCGCGGAATGCGCAATCCCCGGATATCTTGGGACATCCGATGAGGGGTGCATGAAGCGACTCGCCTTGATGTTCGTGGTGGCCTGTGCCGCCTGCTCGCGCGCCGGCGCGTCCCGCAGCGACGTGGCGCGGTGGGTCGAGGAGGCCCGCGACGTCACGATCACCCGCGACGACTGGGGCATCGCGCACGTGCACGGGCGCTCCGACGCCGACGCCGTGTTCGGAATGGAGTACGCGCAGGCCGAGGACGACTTCAACCGCGTGGAGATGAACTACCTCAACGCGCTGGGGCGGACGGCGGAGACGCTGGGCGAAGGGGCGATCTGGCGCGACCTCAGGATCCGGCTGCTCGAGGACGACGACAGCCTCAGGGCGATGTACGCGGAGAGCCCGGCGTGGCTCAAGGCGCTGATGGACGCGTCCGCCGACGGTCTCAACTACTACCTCTACACGCACCCGCAGGTGACCCCGAAGGTCATCCGTCGCTTCGAGGCCTGGATGGCGCTGGCCTTCAGCGAAGGGAGCATCGGCTGGGACGTCGAGCGCGTGGACCCGCGCGGGCTCGAGGCGTTCTACGGCGGCCACGGGCCGGCGGCCGCTCCGCCGCCGAGCGGCGACGGCGACGACGTCTACACCGAGCCCGCGGGCTCCAACGGCATCGCCATCGCGCCCAAGAACGCGAAGGACCACCACGCGCTGCTCTGGATCAACCCGCACACCTCGTTCTACTTCCGCTCCGAGCTGCAGATGTCGAGCGACTCGGGGCTCGACGCCTACGGCGCGGTGACCTGGGGGCAGTTCTTCGTCTACCAGGGGTTCAACGCCACCGCCGGCTGGATGCACACTTCGACCGGCGCGGACTTCAGCGACGAGTTCCTGGAGACGGTGGCGAAGCAGGGCGACCGCTGGCTCTACCGCCACGGCGACAGCCTGCTGCCGATGACGAGCCGCGCGGTCGTCATCCGCTGGCGCACCGACTCGGGGATGGCGGCGCGGACCTTCAGCGTCTGGTCCACCCGCCACGGACCGATCGTGCGGAGCGTCGGCGACAAGTGGATGAGCGTCAGCCTGATGCAGGACCCGGTCCACGCGCTGATCCAGTCGTACACGCGGACCAAGGCGAAGGACTACGCCGAGTTCCGCCAGACGATGGAGCTGCACACCAACTCGTCCAACAACACGATCTTCGCGGATGCCGAGGGGAACATCGCGTACTTCCACGCGAACTGGCTCCCGCGACGCGACACGGCGTTCGACTGGACGAAGCCGGTGGACGGAAGCGACCCGGCCACGGACTACCGCGGCCTCCTGTCGGTGGACGAAACGCCGCACCTGCTGAATCCGGCGAGCGGATGGCTCTACAACTCGAACAACTGGCCCTGGTCGGCCGCCGGGCCGTCGAGCCCCAGGCGCGCTTACTTCCCGCGGTGGGTTGAGACAGGCACGGAGGAGTCGCCACGCGGCTTCCACGCGCTCAGGGTCCTGCCGGGCCGGCACGACTTCACGATGGAGTCGCTCACCCGCGCCGCGTTCGACAGCTGGCTGCCGTCGTTCGCGCGCATGGTGCCGCGCCTGCTCCGCGCCTACGACGGCCTCGAGCGCCGCGATCCACTCCGCGCGCGTCTCCGGAACCAGACCGCCGAGCTGAAGAAGTGGGACTTCCGGTGGGACACCAGCTCGGTCGCGACGTCGCTCGCGGTCTTCTGGGGGACGGAGGTCGAGCACGACGTGTTCCGCGACGCGCGCCAAGCCGGCCTCTCGCCGGAGACGTACGTGGTCGAGCGCGCGACGCCCGCGCAGCTCCTCGCGGCGCTCGCGGCCGCGACGGACAGTCTCACGGCCGATTACGGCACCTGGCGGACGGCGTGGGGCGCGATCAACCGGTTCCAGCGCATCAACGACTCGATCGAGCCGCAGTTCGACGACGCGAAGCCCAGCATCCCGGTGGGCTTTGCCTCCTCGCGCTGGGGCTCGCTCGCCTCCTTCGGCGCGCGGCCCTACCCGAACACGAAGAAGTGGTACGGGAGCAGCGGGAACAGCTTCGTGGCGGTGGTGGAGTTCGGCGACAGTGTGCGCGCGATGGCGGTGACGGCGGGGGGCGAGAGCGGCGATCCGCGTCGAAGCACTTCGACGACCAGGCGCGGCGCTATACGACGGGCGAGCTGAGGCCGGTGTACTTCTATCCATCGCAGCTCCAGGGCCACGTCGAGCGGGAGTACCACCCGGGATCGTGAGCGTGCGACGCGCCGTCACCGCCGCCCTCCTGGTCGCCGCCGCGGCCGCCGGGACGCTGCGCGCGCAGGACCGCCCGGAGGGGCCGCTCGCGCACGCGCTGGCGCCGCTCTTCCAGGGCCGCGCGTGGCGCTACGCGACCTGGGGCGCGCTGGTGGTGAGCCTCACCCGCGGCGACACGCTGCTGTCGTACCGCGCCGACCGCCGCTTCGTCCCCGCCTCCAACGCCAAGCTCTTCACGACCGCGGCGGCGCTGCACTACCTCGGACCGGGCTTCCAGTTCCTCACCGTGCTGTTCGCCGGCGGGCCGGTGCGGGACAGCACGCTGTACGGCGACCTGGTGCTCTACGGCACCGGCGACCCCACCTTCGGCCTCGACACCGCGGCCCTCGCGCCGTTCGCCGACAGCGTGGTGCGCCTGGGGATCAGACGGGTGCGCGGCGACCTGGTGGGCAACGCGTCGTTCCTCGGCGCGGAGCTGGCGGGACCGGGATGGTCGCCCGAGAACCTCGACCAGTGGTTCGCCGCGCCGCCCTCCGCGCTGGGCGCCGCCGGGAACCTGGTCGAGATCACCGTGGAGCCGGGGGAACACCGCGGCGATCCGGCGGTCGTGACGATGGATCCGCCCAACGACTACTTCGTCGTCTCGAGCACCGTGGTCACGGGCCGGTCGCGCCGCACCCGGATCAACCTGCGGCGCGGCTCCACGGGCCGGGCCATCGTCCTGAGCGGCTCGATCTCGCCCTCGCGGCGGGAGTGGAGGACCTGGGCCGTCGTGCAGGAGCCCGCGCTGTTCGCCGCGGGGCTGCTCCGGTCGCTCCTCGCGGCACGCGGCGTCACGGTGTCCGGCTCGACGCGCAGCGCGACCGACGACGCGCCGGGCCGCGGCCGCCAGCTGCTGGCGTGGGCCCGGGGCGGGAGCGACGCGCCGCTCGCGGGGGCGATCGCGGTGCGGCGCTCCGAGAGCCTCGGCGACCTGGTGGAGATGATCAACCACCGGAGCCACAACCTCTCCGCCGAGCTGGTGTTCCGGTCCATCGGGCGGAGCGTGAGCGGCGCGGGGACGTTCGCGAGCGGCGCGCGGGCGGTGGGGCAGTTCCTCCGCGACACGGTCGGCATCGCGCCGACCGCCTTCACCGTGAGCGACGGCTCCGGCCTCTCGATCCTCGACCAGGCCACGCCGCGCTCGCTGGTCCAGCTGCTCGCCTACGAGCGGCGCGCGCCGGAGGCCGAGGTGTTCTGGCGCTCCCTCCCCGAGGTGGGGGACGGGCTGGATGGACGGATGGAGGACACGCCGGCCGAAGGGCGCCTGCGGGCGAAGACGGGGACGCTGAAGAACGCGTCGGCGCTGGCGGGCTACGTCTCGGCGGCGGACGGCGAGGAGCTGGCCTTCTCGATCATCGTGAACGACGCCTGGAGGATCCAGCGGGCGAGGAGGATCCAGGACGAGATCGGGGCGAAACTGGCGGAATTCTCGAGATGACGTGAGACGGCGAAGTTCGCCTTCTCACTCCTCACCTTCTCACGCATCCGCTAGCCCCGGCATCCCCTCGCGGCCTCTCGCCATCCTGACCCCCCGCTCGATCGCCATCTCGGTCGCCACTCTGGCCATCTGCTCGACCTGCATCGCGCCGGCCGAGACCTTGCCCGCCGAGCAGGCGAACACGACGTCGCCGTCCACCGCCGTGCCCGAGGGCACGATGCGCCGCGCCATCGCGTCCGCGCCGGCGCGCGCGACGCCCGCCAACGCCAGGCGGTCCAGGGCGACGTTGGTCGCGACGACGACCAGCGCCGTGTGATGCGCCGCGGAGAGTGAGCCGCCGGGCGTGCCGCCGCCGGCCAGGAATGCCGCGGAGCCCGCGAACGACCCGTCGCCCCGGCGCGCGCCCGCGAGCACCTTCCCCGCGGCGTCCAGCACGTCGCCGAACGCGTTGACCACCGCGATCGCGCCCACCACCACCTCGCCGGCGCGCTCGGACCAGCTCCCGACGCCGCCCTTCATCGCCTGCTCCAGGCCGAACGCCTTGCCCACGGTCGTCCCGGTGCCCGCGCCGACGGAGCCCTCGGCCACCGGCGTCCCGGCGGCGTCGCACGCGGCCGCGCCCATCTCCGGCGTGGGCCGCGCGTCGAACCGGCCCAGCGGCATCAGGTCGAAGACCACCGCGGCGGGCACGATGGGCACGACGCCTGCGCCGAGGCTGAAGCCGCGGCCCCGCCGCTCCAGCCACCGCATCACGCCGTCCGCGGCGGCGAGCCCGTAGGCGCTGCCGCCCGTCAGGACGATCGCGTCCACGCGGCCGGCCAGCGACTCGGGCCGGCAGGCGTCCAGCTCGCGCGAGCCGGTCGCGCGCCCGCGCACGAAGACGGTGCACGGCATCCCGTCGGCGGACGGTCCGAGCACGACCGTGCACCCGGTCGCGCCGGCCGCGTCCGTCGCGTGCCCGACCAGGATCCCGGGAACGTCGGTGATGGATGGAGGCATGGTCGCGAGCCAAGGCTAGCGGCCGGCGCCGCGCGTGTAAAGCGGCGGAACGCTTGCCGCGCCCCCGGACGCGCCGTAGCTTCGCCGGGTGACCTCTCCGGCGCCCCAGACGTCCGTCCTCCTCGTCGATGACGAGCCCGCGGTCCGCTCGGTACTCGCGGTGTTCCTCCAGCGGCGCGGGTACGAGGTGGAGCAGGCGAAGAACGGCGAGGAAGCGCTGCAGCGGATGGAGGCGCGCCGCTTCGCCGCGATGCTGTGCGACATCCGGATGCCGGTGATGACCGGCACCGAGCTGCTGCCCAGGGCGCTGGCCGCCGATCCCGACCTCGCGATCATCATGCTCACCGGCGTCGAGGAACCCGCGGCCGCGATCTCGTGCCTCAAGCTGGGCGCCGCCGACTACCTCATCAAGCCGGTGGACCTCGAGGAGCTGCAGCACGCGCTGCAGCAGGCGCTGCGCCGGCGCGAGCTGGAGATCGACCGGCGCGAGCTGGAGCAGTGGCTGACGCGCGAGGTCGCGGCGCGCACCGCCGAGCTGGAGGAGCAGACCCGCCGGATGGCGCGGCTCTCGGTCAGCGTGCTCGGGGCGCTGGTGGACGCGCTCGAGGCGAAGGACCCGCTCCTGCTCGGCCACTCCCAGCGGGTCGCCGACCTCAGCGCCCGCCTCGCCGTGCACCTCGGCCTCCACGGCGACGACGTGGAAGCCGTTCGCATCGCGGGCCATCTGCACGACATCGGGCGGCTGGCGCTGGGCGAGCGCGCGCTCGCGCTGGCCGCGCCGGCGGGGCAGGAGATCGGCACGAGCCGCGGCGAGAGCGACCTCGCGGCGCAGCTGCTGGAGCCGCTGGTCCTGCTCGAGGGTGTGGCGGAGATCGTCCGCTACCAGCACGAGCGCTTCGACGGGAAGGGGATGCCCGAAGGGCGGCGGGGCGAGGAGATCCCGCTGGGCGCGCGGATCGTCGCCGTCGCCAGCGTCTACGACGAGCTGTCCGCGGGCGGCGCGGCAGGCACCGCGCTCGCGCCTTCCGCGGCGATCGCCAACCTGCGGGGTGTGGTGGGACTGAAGCTCGATCCGAGGGTGTTCGCCGCGCTCGAGCAGGAAGTGCTGGTGCCGGCCTAGACGCTCCGCTTCGGCGCGGGCGGCGGCAGGTTCGCCGGCTCCGCCATCCCGCGCTTGGCGCGGCACGCCTTGCAGAGCGTGATCCCGCGCATGTCGCAGATCTGGCAGATGAAGGTCCCGCAATCCTGACAAGGCATGCCCTCGGACGCCCGCTCCTCGTTCCCGCACGACCGGCAGACCATCATGTCGATTTCCACGGCCCCTCCCCTTCCCGTCAGACGTCCAGGGCGTACGCCTTGATCTTGTTGATCAGCGTGGCGCGCGAGATGCCCAGCTCCTCGGCGGCGCGCGTGCGGTTACCTCCGTGCCGGCGCAGCGTGCGCAAGATGTGCCGGCGCTCCACTTGCTCCAGCGAGACCGTCTGGACGGGCGAGAGTGGCTCGCCAGCCCGCCGGCCGAATTCCGCCGTCAGGTGCTCCGGCCCCAGGCGCTCGGCCCTGCGCCCCACGATCAGCGCCCGTTCGAGAACGTTCCGCATCTCGCGGATGTTCCCGGGCCACGAGTAGACGAGCAGGCGCTCGAGCGCCTCGGAGGAGATGTCCCCGGGGCTGTCGGGCAGCTCTACGCGGAGGTCCGTGAAGAGGCGCTTGAGGAGGGCCAGGCGGTCCTCCTTCGCCCGCTCCCGGAGCGGCGGCAGGTGCAGGGGGATGACGTTGAGCCGGTAGTAGAGGTCCTCGCGGAACCGGCCGCTCCGCACCGCCTCGCCGATGTCGTGGTTGGTCGCGGCGATGAGCCGCACGTCCACCTTCAGCTCGCGCGTGCCGCCCAGCCGGCGGAACGTCTTCTCCTCGATCGCCTTGAGGACCTTGGGCTGCAGCTCCGCCGCCAGCTCGGCGATCTCGTCGAGGAAGAGCGTGCCCCGGTCCGCCACCTCGAAGAGCCCCTGCTTCAGCTCCTTGGCGTCGGTGAACGCGCCCTTCTCGTGGCCGAACAGCTCGGAGTCGAGGAAGGTGGCGGAGAGGCCCGCGCAGTTCACGTCCACGAACGGGGCGTCGCGCCGCGGCGAGAGGCGGTGGATCAACCGGGCGACCCAACCCTTGCCGGTGCCCGACTCGCCCGTGATCAGGACCGTGGTGCGCTCCGACTCCGCCAGCAGGACGACCTGCCGCGCCAGATCGCGCATCGCGCCCGAGACGCCGAGGATGTCGTCGCCGTCGGGCACCTGCCGCGAGACGAGGAGCGCGTTGTGGCGCTTGAGCCGGACCTTGTCGAAGGCCCGCGCCGCCGCGGCCGCCAGCAGCGGCATGTCCACCGGCTTGGCGAGGAAGTTCTCCGCGCCGAGCTGCATCGCGCGCACCGCCGTCTCGATGTCCCCGTGCCCGGTCATCAGGAGCACGGCGGCGTCTTGGCGCCGGAGCTGTTCGAGGACCTGCATCCCGTCGTAGTCCGGCAGCTTCAGGTCGAGGATGACGACCTCGGGGCGATGGAGCGCGTACGTCTCGAGCGCCGCCTCGCCCGTGTTCTCGCGCCAGACCTCGTAGCCGAGCCGCTCGAAGTAGTCGCCGACCGTCCGCAGGAGGTCGGCGTCGTCGTCCACGATGAGCACGGAGTCGGACATCGGCGCCTCAGGCCAGGAGCGCGGGGGAGCGGCGCAGGACGTCGAGCGCGGCGTCCACCTCGGCGGCGCCGAACTGGCCGAGGCGGCCCGCCTTGAGCTCCTCGATCACCGAGGAGGGCTCGCGCCGCTCGCGCCACGGCCGCTTGGCGCACATCGCGGCGATCGCCGCCGCGATGCCGAGGGCCCGGGCCAGCGGGGGGATGTCGTCGCCGCCGATGCCGCCCGGATAGCCGTTCCCGTCGAACCGCTCCTGGTGCGCGGCCACGGCCGCGACGATCGCGCGGTCGGCGCCGAGCCGCTCGATCCACCGGGCTCCGAGCGTCGGATGGACGCGGATCAGGTGCTGGGTCGGCCGGTCCATCCCGGTGCCCTGGTGCAGCTCCGAAGGGGGCACGGCGAGCATCCCGACGTCGTGCACGCGGGCCGCGACCATCAGCCGCTCGCTGTCGAGGCCGAGCGAGGTGCCGATCGCGCCGGCCAGCCGCGAGGTGCGCGAGGAGTAGCCGGCGCGGAACGGATCGGCGCGCTCGAAGGCGCTGACCACCTCGCCCAGCACGGCGAGCGTGGTGGCCGCGGGCAGGGTGGCGGCGCCCGACACGACCTGGCGGAGCGCGCGCAGCTCCATCGCGACTGCCGCCTCGTGCGCCACCAGCTCGGGATCGAACGGCTTGACCACGTACCCGTCCACGCCCCGCGCCAGCGCCTCGACCACCGCCGCGTGCTCGGCCTGCGCCGCCATCACGATCACGGCCGGCGGCTCGGCCAGCTCCTGGACGACCTGGACGAGGTCGAGCCCGGACCTGCCCGGCATGAGGATGTCGGTGATCAGGAGGTCGCAGGGCTCGCCCGTGAGCCGCTCGATCCCCTCGGTGCCCGAGTACGCGGCCACGCACACCGCGCCGTCCTTCTCCAGCCGCCGCACGACCGTCGCGGCGATGGCGCGCTCATCGTCCACGACCAGGACGCGGCGGCCGGCGAGCGGGTTGCTCATCGGCGCGAAGCTAAGAGGCACCGAACCCCCAGGCCAGGCGGCGCCGGGCGGGCACGTAGACGGAGAGCGCCCGCGGCAGCAGCTCGACGCTCAAGGGCGTGGTGCCGAGGCAGTCGCCGTCCGACTGGACCGGCAGCGTGGGTTCGGTGGTCACGCGCACCGAAGCGCCGCGGTAGAAGGTGATGCCGCTGTCCGCGTGAGGCCGCCGCTGGAACAGCCGCCACACCACCCGCATCGCGGAGGCGTACGAGGTGGCGTCGAGCACGACGATGTCCAGCACGCCGTCGTCGGGCTCGATGTGCGCGCCGAGCGGGAGCACGCCGGGGACGATCTGGCCGCAGTTGGCCACCAGCAGCGTCACCGCGTGGCCTTCGTGCACGACGCCGTCCACCTCCACGCGGCACGCCGCGCGCACCAGGTCCGCGGCGAGCACGATCGCCCGCGCCAGGTACGCGATGACGCCGAAGCGCTGCTTGTGCCGCTGTGCAGTCTTCGCCATCAGATCGGCCGCGAACCCCGCGGCCGCGTTGACGGCGAAGTAGCGCGTGCCCGCCGCCGTGGTCAGCCGTCCCAGATCGATCGCGCGCGTCGCGCCCGCCACGATCGTGTCCGCCGCCGCGACGAACGAGCGGCTGACCCCGAGGTTCCCCGCCAGGACGTTGCCGGTCCCGCCCGGCAGGAGGCCGAGCGGGAACCCCGTGCCGACCAGCCCGGTGGCGACGTCCATCGCCGTGCCGTCGCCGCCGTGCGCGATGACGACGCCGACGCCGTCGGCGACGGCCGCGCGCGCCAGCGCGGCACCGTCCCCCATGGTCCGCGTCTGCTCGACGTGGACCGTGAGCCCGCCCGCCTCGAGCCGGCGCCGCGCGGCCTGGAGTCCCCGCGCCCCCCCGCGGGTCGCGGCCGGATTGGTGACGATCAGCGCCCGCGTCACGGGTTCCCCGACTGCCAGAACAGGTCGAGCCCGATCTGGTACGGCGCCGGCGGGCGGATCAGGAACCCCGAGGGCCGGCACTCCTGGACCGTGGGCTCGACGCTCGCCTCCATGCTCCAGCGCCCCGTGAGGCGGTACTCGACGCTCGCGCCCAGGGCCTGCGACGACAGGCCCCGCGACACCTGGCAGAACCCCGCGTTGAGCGTCAGGAAGGTCCGCTCCCCGATCTGGGTGCCCGCCTCGACCCGCGTGCTCCCGAAGATGTCGCCGACCGTGCCGCCGCCCGGCCGGATCGCGATGTAGTCCACCGGGAGCCCCAGGTCCGTGACCAGCGTCTGCTCCAGCTCGCCCGACAGCACGCCCGCCAGGCCCGCCATCGCGCCCTGGAAGATGGCCTGCTCGCTGCCCGATCCCGTCGAGCTGCCGCCCGACGCGAGATCGAACGAGGGGCGCCCGAACAACAGATACGAGACGATCTCCGTCTCCGACAGAGGGGGGCGCTGGTCGCTCTCGAGCGACAGTCTCGGCGCCAGCAGGGTGCCGCCGATCACGGCCCGCACCACGATGTCGTTCCCCTGCACCGCGCGCACCGGGTGCTCCGCCACGATGTCGAGCACCGGGTTGAGGTCGGGCGTGCCGAAGAAGCGGACCGTCCCCCGCGTGACCCGGAACTCCTTGCTCGTGGGCCCCACCGTGAGGCGATAGGTCCCGCGCTCCGCGCGCAGCTCGCCGTCGAGCCGGTAGCGGCTGATCCCGCCCTCCACGGTCTTGCCGATGGTGAAATCCCCCGCGAGCTGGATGTTGGCCTCGTGCGACCGCAGCCACACGTCGGGGCCCATCGAGACGGTGAGCGCGTTGATCCGCAGGCTGTCGAGGAAGAGGTTCTTGGCGCTCGGGCCGAGGTCCGCGGCGCGGGACAGGTTCGAGTCCACCACCGCGCGGAATTCCGGATCGTCCAGATTCACGATCCGCTTCTCGACCAGGTCGGCGAAGGCGAGGAACCCGGCGTCCACCGTCACGCGCCCGGTCAGCGTCGCGCCGGCCGCCGGCCCCGTGAGCTGCAGCTCGCCGCTGGCCGTGAGGCTCGCGAAGTCGCGCTGGGTGAAGGCCGAGAAGCCGCGCGCGGTCAGCGTCAGGTCGAGCACGGGGTGCGTGAGGAGCTCGAACCGGATGTCGCCGGCCACGCCGAGCGTCCCGGTGCCGCCCTTGAGGTGCGCCTCCTCCACGGTGAGCCGGTCGCCGGCCATCGTCATGCGCGCCTCCACGCCGGTGTAGCGCGCGCCGAGGGCCGGGACCGTCGCCGCGCCGCCGCTGATCTGCGCGCTCCCTTCGAGCGCCGGCTTGTCCCAGGTGCCGCGCACCTGGACGTCCGCCGTGAGCTGGCCGCGCACGTCGCGCACGATCGCGGTGAGCGCGTCGAGGACGCCGAGATCCACCGAGTCGGCGCGCACGCGGATCAGGAGCGAGTCGGGAAGCTGGCGCCGCGCCACCGCCCCGAGGGAGAGATCGAGCGGCAGCGTGCCGGATGCGGTCAGCACCTGCTCCTGCTCGCTGCGGAGACCGGCCCGGAAGGCCAGCCGCTTCGCCGCGTAGTCGGCCGCGACGTCGAGCTGCGGCGCGCGGAAGTCGCCGAAGCGGCCGCCCACGACCCGCGCCGACGCGTGGATCACCGGATCCTCGGCCGCCCCCGTGAGGCGGACGGTCCCGCTCAGCACGCCGTCCACGCCCGCCGTGTCGGCCTCCGCGAGCGCGTAGAGGTCCGCCAGCGGCACGCTGTCCGCCGAGAGCTGGACGTCGCCCCGCCCCGCGAGGGGGAAGCGGCCGCCGAGGATCACGCGGCCGCCGCCCTGCCCCCGGAACTCGAGCGTGTCGATGGCGAGGACGTCGTGCGTGGCGGCGAGCCGCGGCCGTCCCGCCAGGGTCCAGATCCGCCCGCGGAGCGCGACGCGCGCCGCGTCGAGGCGCGCGCGCCACCCGGCCGAATCCGCGCTCAGCCCGACGTCGAGCTGCACGGAGGATCCCAGGGCGAAGGCCCCGGACGCGTGGACCTGGAGGCTGTCCGCGGGTCCGTCGGCGGCGAGCGCGACGAGCGAGTAGCGCAGCTCCCCCACCCGGAGCGAGTCGGCGGCGGCGTGCAGTGCGAAGCCGAGCCCGTGCGCGCCGCTGCGCAGCGCGCCGCCCACGCGGCCGTTCCGCGCCGCCAGCGTGCCGAAGTCGACACGGTCCGCCGCGAGATCCCCCGTCACCTCCCAGCTCTCCAGCGATCCCGTCACCCGCCCCCCGCCCCGCAGGGCGCCGCGCACGTCCAGCCGCCGCGCGGCGGAGTCCACGCCCGCGACACCGCGCGCCCAGGAGACGAGGGGCTCCAGGACCGCGAGGGTGTCGGCGCGGAGCGCGAACGACACCGCGCCGGCCGGCCCGCCCCGCCGGCCCAACGCTCCGGAGGCCGCCAGATGCAGCGCGGGCTGCTCGACGTACAGCGTGTCCACCTCCAGCCGCCGCGGCGCCAGCGCGACGCTCACGCCCGCGCGCTCGAGCGCCACGCCGGCGAAGCGGCTCGCGGCCAGCGTCACCGTCAGCTTCCCGGTCGGCGCGGCCGCCGTGTCCGCCGTCGGCAGCGCGAGATCGGCGCGCCACTCGCCCGAAAGGCGGGTCGCGGGGGCGCCGTCGAAGCGGCCGGCGAGATCGAGGGAATCGAGCGTGCCGCCCAACGCGATCTCCACCACGGAGTCGCGCGCGCCCACCACGCCGCGCACCGTGAAGCCGCCGCCCCGATCGGCCAGCGCCGCGTCGATCGCGAGCGCGGTGACGGGGCCGTTCACCCTCACGGAGCCGGCCAGCGCGCCCCCGACCGGGATCGCCGGATACGAGCGCCGCAGGTCGTCGAGCGACAGCGAGTCCGCCACCAGGTCGGCCGCGACGCGCACCGTGTCCCCCAGCGTGAGCCGCGCGGTGCCACGCGCCGTCGACACCGGGCCGTCGCCGTGCCGCAGCGTGCCATCGAACGCCGCGTCGCGCCACGGGCCGTCGAGCGTGCCGCTCAGCGCGAGCCGCCCCTGCAGCGTGACCGAGGGCGCGAGCTTCTCGATCGTCGCGAGCGCGATGTCGGCGGAAGTCAGGGAGAACCGGTGGAAGGCGATGGCGTCACTCCCGCCCACGGTCACCACGCCCGAGCCGGCGGCGCGGCTCACGGGGCGGCCCGCCACGCCCTCGTCGGCGAGCGCGAGATCCGTCGTGACGTCGAGGCTCTCGAGCGTGCCCGTCGCGCGGATGCGCCCGCGCACGGTGCCGGCCACCGGCGGCCTGCCGAGGAACGGCGTGAGCAGCGCCAGGTCGAGCGGCTCCGCGTCCACCACCAGGCTGTCGAACGTGACGCCGCCCCGGGGCCCCACCACGAGCGCCACCGAGCCGCTGAGGTGGCTGCGGCCGGACGACAGCTCCGCGTCGCGGAAGCTCCAGTCGCTCCCGCCGCCGGCCAGGAGCCGCAGGCGCACCGCGGTGCGGCCGCCGCCCTGCGCGGGCAGCCCCGGCGCCGCCCAGCGGAAGTCGGCGAAGGCGGCGCGCGGGAGGTCCGCCGTCACCTCGACCTTCGCGCTGCCGCGCGGCGCGCCGCGGCCCCACCGCACCGCGCCCCGCGCCCGGCCCGAGGTCCCGGGCAGCTCCACGTGCGCGAGGTCGTACCGCACGCTGTCGCCTTCGATCACGACCCGCCCGGCCGCGTCCTTCAGCCGCACCGCGGGATCGGAGACCGTGACGGCGAGGTGCCGCAGGTCCGCCACCAGCCCCGCCGAGTCGGGGTGCGACACGCGCAGGTGCGACGCGTCCAGGTTGATCGCCGTGAAGCGGCGCTCGGCCGGATCGTCGCCGGGCCCCGGCTGCTCGCGCAGGATCACCGTCCCGTCGGTGAGCCGCACGTCGTTCAGCTCCACCCGCGCGCGCTTCCCGCCCGGCCGCCCCCCCGGGGCTCGAGCAGGCGGAAGAGGTGCTCGATGTTGAGGTGACCATCCGCGCCTTCCTGCAGCACGACCGTCGGGCGTTCGATCACGACGTGCGACAGCACGTAGCGGCCGCGCACCAGGTTCGCCAGTGCGTAGGTCACGCGCACGCGGCCCACGCGGATGACCGGGAGACCGTCCGGGGTGCTCAGCGCGACGTCCTTGAGCTCGGCCGTGCGCCAGAGCGAGCCGGAGACCGAGCCGATCTCCACGCGCCCGTCCACCGTCCGGGACAGGACCCTCACGGCGATGCGTCGCGCGATCGCGTGGCCGGGGGCGGTGCCGAGCACCACCGCGACGAGCGCGACCGCCACCAGCGCCAGCACGACGGCGAGGCCGCCGATGACGATCAGCGCGCGGCGCAGCATCTCAGTACGCCTCGCCCACACTGAACTGGAACTGCAGGCGCCTGAAGAACGACGTGGCCGGCGGCGGGCCGCCGTAGTTCTCCTGGCGCAGGATCAGCTGGCCGGGCGACGAGGAGGTGGGCGGACTCACGATGTAGAGCGGACCCCGCTGCCGCGGGTAGCCGTTGTAGGCCACGTCCACGCGCACCGGCCCCAGCGGCGTGCCGAGCCGCAGCCCCACGCCGGGCGTGACCTTCATCCCCCCCGGCAGCAGCCCGCCCGCCGTCTGGTCCCACAGCTCGCCGGCGTCCACGAACGCCGCCAGCCGCAGGTGGCTTCCCCAGATCGGCGACGGGAACCGCAGCTCCAGGTTGGCGAGCGCGATCGCGTAGCTCCCGATCGGCGAGGTCCTGAGCCCCGCCGGCACGCTGTCCCCGGTCGCCGCATCGAAGACCATGCTGTCGGCCACGTAGACGAGCGGCCCCATCTCGTTGCGCCCGAAGCCGCGCACCGACGCGGGACCCCCGGCGTAGAAGCGCTCCTCGGGCGGCACGAAGCGGATGGAGGAATCGGCGACGAAGGCGAGGCCCGGCCGGATCATGCCGCCCCGGATCCGCAGCGCCAGGACGACCGTGCGCGACAACCCCGCGTACCAGGTCCCCTCGGCCACGATCTTGTTGTAGGAGATGAGGGGCTCCGAGCCCACCAGCGGCGAGGCGTGCGAGCCTTCGAGCAGCAGCACCGAGCCCGCGGTCGGCTCGATGGGCGAGTTGGCGGTGTTGCGGACCAGCGCCAGCGACAGCGACGCATCACGGCGGGGCTGCGAGAGCACGTCCACCGCCGCCTGCTGGCACCGGTCGAAGTAGACGCAGAACACGGCCTGGTCGGCCTTGGTGCTGCCGTAGTCCATCCGGTACGTCAGGGTGACCTGCGAGGCGCGGGAGAGAGCGTACCCCAGCCCCACCGATCCGCCGACGCCGTTGCGCTCGAACGCCTTGTACTCGGAGCGGCGCTCCGCGAAGGTCGTGAACGTCAGCGTGCTCTTGCGCCGGACGAACGCCGGCTGGGTGAACGTGGCCGACGTCAGGTAGTTCAGCCGCTCCGAGAACGGATCGCCCGACAGCGCCTCGCAGATCGAGCTCGCGAGCCCCGCGTCGGTGGGCGCGCCCACGCCGATCTTCGAGACCTTGCCCGCGAGGTCGAGGCGGCGGCCGCCGCCCAGGAAGTTGGCCGTGGAGAGCGTGGCCTGCGAGCGGAAGCAGTCGATCGTGCCGTAGCCGGCCCCGGCCCGGAGGCGCGTCCGCGCCGCTTCGGTCACCCGCACGAGCAGGGGCACGACCGAGTCGGAGCCGGCGGTCACGCTGTCGGCCAGGACGCCCACGCTCGCGAAGCGGAAGAGGTCGGTCTGATAGAGACTGCGCTGCGACTCGTACAGCGCGTCCTGGCTGAACCAGTCGCCGCTCCGGACGGCGAGGAAGCGGCGCACGGTGGCCGGGCCGACGGAGGACGCGCCCGCGATCGCGATCTCGCCGATCCGCGCCCGGCTCCCCGGCACCACCGCGTACTGCACCTCCGCCAGCCGCGTGTCGCGATTGACGCTGTAGTTGCGGTACACGGTCGCGAACGGATAGCCGAGGTTCTGCACCGCGAGGACGATCGTGTCGGCCGCGTCCTCGAACGCGAGCCGGTCGAACGGCTTCCCCACGGCCAGCGGCAGGCGCCGGATCAGCCGCCGGACGTCGAGGATCGAGTCCACGCCCTCGACCGCGATCGAGTCCACCACGACGGGCGGCCCCTCCTCGATCAGGAACCTGACCGCGACGCTCGTGGGCTTCCGGACGACCGCCGTGTCCACGCGCGCGTCGAGGTACCCGTGCTGGCGGTAGAGGATCTGGAGCCGCACCACGTCGCGCCGGAACTCCAGCTCGTCGAACGTCCGCCGCGTGCCGAGCCCAAGGTGCTTCAGCACCGGCCAGCTGTACGTCCACGTGGAGGCGCTCGTGGCGATCGCGGCCGACAGCGTCGCCGCGTCGAGCGCGTGGTTGCCGCGGAAGGTCACGGAGGTGACGGTGCGTTCGATGCTGCCCTCCTGCGCGGCCAGGATGCGGACGGGAAGCGCGAGCAGGACGAGCGGCAGCCATCTTCTCACGCTGCGGGACCGGGAAGCGAGGCGAGGCGGCGAGCCGCCGGAGGAGCCAAGTGCATCGGTGGGAGACCGGCCATGGACGAAGGTGCGCGGCAGCCACACAGTTTGACCGACGCGGGCGAACTGTCTTACTTTCGTACACCCACCTCATGAAGTCAACCGCTTGAGCAGAAATCACTTGTCGCGTTGGTCGGTCGCGCTGCTGCTGGCGGGAGCCGCCCCCGTGTTCTACCCCGCCGCTCGTGCGCAGACCCCAGGCCCGCACGAGCGCGTCGTGCGGCCGCGGACGCCGGCGGCGTGCCGCTCCCGGAGAGCGAGCCTCTCCTGGCGGCTGAACTGCCTGCTCGATGCGCCGCCCTTCGACCGGGCGCTGTGGGGCGTGGCGATCGCCGACCCGCGGGGGCGCCTCGTCTTCGAGCGGAACGGCGGCCGCCTCTTCGTTCCGGCGAGCGACGTCAAGCTGGTGGTCGCGGCGACGGCCGCGGCGCTGCTGCCCGGCGATTACCGGTTCCGCACCAGCGTCTATGCGGCGGGGCCGGTGGAAGGCGACACCGTGCGCGGCGACCTGGTCCTCTACGGCCGCGGCGATCCGACGCTCTCGGGCCGCTACTATCCTACGGAAACGGCGGCCTTCGACGAGCTGGCCGATTCCCTGAAGGCGCACGGGATCGCGCGCGTCGCCGGGGACCTGGTGGGCGACGCGTCGTGGTTCGACAGCGCCACCGCGCATCCCTCGTGGCAGGGATACGACCTCAACTGGTGGTACGCGGCGCCGATCACCGCGCTCGCCTTCAACGAGAGCAGCGTGGACTTCCTGGTCGACCCCGGGGCCATCGGCCAGCCGCCCGACATCCGGCTCCGGCCCGACCTCGGCATCGTGCAGTTCACGAACCGGGCACGCACGGTGAGCGCCGACTCGGACCGGACGCTCGACTTCTTCCGGGAGCCCGGGACGAACGTGGTGTGGGCGCAGGGTGACCTGCCGGCGGACGCGGCGAGCGACACCGAGTACTTCGCGATCCACGACGCGCCGGCCTGGGCCGCGACCGCGTTCCGGCGCTCGCTGGAAGCCCACGGCATCGTCGTGGACGGCCGGGTGCGCACGACCTTCGACTCCACGGCGACCGCCGCGGCCCGCGGCGCGCCGCCCCTCGCCGAGCATCTCTCGCCGCCGCTGCCCGACATCCTCCAGCCGATCCTGGCCACGAGCCAGAACTGGTTCGCGGAAATGCTGCTGAAGACGCTGGGACGGGAGCTGGGCGGCGAGGGGAGCTGGCAGGCGGGGCTGGACGTCGAGCGCCGGTTCCTCATCGACTCGCTCGGCGTGGACTCGACGACGTTCGACCTGGTGGACGGCTCCGGCCTCTCGGCCTGGAACCTGGTCGCGCCCCGCGCGTTCGTGCAGCTCCTCACGCGGATGCGGAAGATCCCGCGCGCCCGCGCGTTCCTCGATGCGCTGCCGGTCGCGGGGGAATCGGGGACGCTCAAGGGGCGCTTCACCGACGCGCGACTGTCGGGGCGGGTGCGGGCCAAGACCGGCTCGATCAACCGGGTGAACTCGCTTTCCGGCTACCTCGAGCTGCCCCGCGGCCGGACCTGGACCTTCTCGATCCAGCTCAACAACCACGCGGGCACGACGCGGGAGGCACTGGCGCGCATCGACGCGATCGTCACTGCGCTCGCCCGCTGAGCCCGCGCGCCCTGGACGGGCTGCGCGCGCCCGCCGTAGCTTGCGCCGCGTGAGGATCTACACCAGGACCGGCGACCGCGGCGAAACCTCCCTGATGGGCGGCCGCCGCGTCCCCAAGGACGACCCGCGCGTCGCCGCCTACGGCGACGTGGACGAGACGAACGCGGCCATCGGCGCCGCCCGCGCGGCCCGGCCGGCGGAGCTCGCCGACGCGCTGCTGGCGGACATCCAGCGCGACCTCTTCACGATCGGCGGCGCGCTCGCCACGCCCAGGCCCGAGTCGCTCGGCGCCGCGCGGCGCGCCAGGCTCGCGGTGAGCGCGACGCGGGTGCACGCGCTCGAGAAGGCGATCGACGCGGCCGAGAAGGGCCTCGAGCCGCTCCGGCACTTCGTCCTCCCGGCCGGGACGCCGAAGGCGGCCGCGCTGCACGTCGCCCGCGCCGTCTGCCGCCGCGCCGAGCGCTCCGTCGTCCGCCTCGAGCGGGAGGAGCGCGTGGCCGGAGGGCGGGCGATCCTGATCTACCTCAATCGCCTCTCCGATCTGCTGTTCGTGCTGGCGCGAGTGGCGAATGCGGCGGCCGGACGCCAAGACGTGAAGTGGTGACGCAGAT
Source organism: uncultured Gemmatimonadales bacterium (assembly GCA_963835535.1). Lineage (GTDB taxonomy): Bacteria > Gemmatimonadota > Gemmatimonadetes > Gemmatimonadales > JACORV01 > Fen-1245. Next base: position 410,887 of record CAWIFL010000004.1, on the reverse strand, counting down.
CCGCGTCGGCGCCGCGTACCCCCCGGGGCGCGACGCCGCCTACGACGTGCTGGTGGGCCGCGGCATCCTGCCCGACCTGCCGGGGCTCCTGGCCGAGCGCTGCCCGGCGCACGTCTACGCGGTCGTGACCGACAGCCGCGTGGCGGAGCTGCACGCCCGGAACGTCGTGGCCCTGCTCGCGCAGGCGGGCCTCGCCGCGCACCTCTTCGTCTTCCCCGCCGGGGAGTGGAACAAGGTGCGCGGCACCTGGAGCGACTTGTGCGACCAGCTGCTGGCCGCGCACGTGGGCCGCGACGGCGCGGTGGTGGCCGTGGGGGGCGGCGTCGTCGGCGACCTGGCGGGCTTCGTGGCCGCGACGCTGCACCGCGGCATCCCGGTCGTCCAGGTCCCGACCACCACGCTGGCGATGATCGACGCGTCCGTCGGCGGCAAGACCGGCCTGGACGTGAGCGCCGGCAAGAATCTGGTGGGCGCGTTCCACCCGCCGCGGTTCGTCCTGAGCGACATCGACACGCTCGCGACGCTCCCCCGCAACCAGATCGCCGCCGGCCTCGCCGAGGCGGTCAAGCACGGCGTCATCGCCGACGCCGCCTACGCCGAGGCGGTCGCCCGGGCGGCCGCGGCCTGCCTGACGCGCGCGCCGGAGGTCCTCGAGGCGATCGTCACCCGCGGGATCGCCATCAAGGCGGAGATCGTCGCCGCGGACCCGGAAGAGCGCGGCCTGCGCCAGACCCTGAACTTCGGCCACACCATCGGCCACGCCGTGGAGGCCCGCAGCGGCTATGGCCTCCTGCACGGCGAGGCGGTGGCGATCGGGATGGCGGCCGAGGCCTGGCTCGCCGAGGAGCTGGGCATCGCGCGCGCCGGAACGCGGCAGGCGGTCCTGGACCTCCTCGCCGCACTCGACCTGCCCTGCAGCGTGCCCGAAGCGCTCGCGAGCGATCAACTCCTCGAGACGATGCTGCACGACAAGAAGGTGCGCGCGGGCGCGCTGCGCTTCGCCCTTCCCGCCGCCATCGGCCGAATGGCGCAGAGTGCCGACGGTGCCTGGACGGTGGACGTCGCGCGCGAGCAGATCGTGCGAGCGATCGAGGCCAATCGCTAGCACCAGCTTCTCACATCAATAGCGACATCATCGCGTCAGTAAACTCACAAGTCATTTTATGGTAATGTGATATCGAATCAGACGCCAAATGCTATCGGTGTCTGGCGATGTTGAAATGTGTACGGTATCTCCAATCGGCGTGGCAGTAACAACTTAGTGATGTGGATAAAATTGTTCGCTTGACACCGATTTCCGGGGCTCCCTATTATGGGCCCGCTTTGCACCCGGTTCGCCAGATCTGCTGGACCGTCACCACCGTGCAGGGGCCCCGCATGCTGAAGCGTCGCAGCAGCCAGCCCAAGTCGTTCTTCCGTCAGAGCGCGTCGGGCGCGTTCGACCAGTATCTCCAGGACATTCAGAAGTTGCCGCTGATCAGCGATCCGGCGGAGGAGCGGAGGCTGGCGCGGCTCGCGCAGAGGGGCGATCCGGCGGCGGCGGAACGGCTGGTGACCGCGAACCTGCGGTTCGTGATCTCGTACGTGAAGAAGTACCAGGGTCACGGGCTGGATCTGTCGGAGCTGGTGGCGATCGGGAACGAGGGGCTGCTCAAGGCGGTGCGGAAGTTCGATCCGGAGCAGGGGGTGAAGTTCATCTCCTACGCCGTGTGGTGGGTGCGGCAGGCGGTCCTGAAGGCGCTGGCGGAGCAGACGCGCAGCGTGCGGATTCCGCTCAACCAGAACGCGCAGCTGATCCGGATGTCGCGCACCGAGATGGTGCTGGCGCAGGAGCTGGGCCGCGATCCGACGGACAGCGAGATCGCGCGGGCGCTGGGCGACACGGTGGACAACGTGCGGACGGCGCGGCGGATGACGGCGGCGGAGGTCTCGCTGGACGCGCCGGTGGACCGGACCGACCGGGACGCGGCGACGCTGGGCGAGCGGTTCGCGGGGGTCGAGGGCGGGGAGATCGAGGAGACGACCGACTCCAAGCTGATGCGCGGCTTCATCGACCGGGTGTTCCGGAAGTACCTGACGCCGCGCGAGCGGAAGATCCTCTACCTCTACTATGGCCTGGAGCAGGGCTCCGAGGCGATGACGCTCGAGAAGATCGGCGCGCTGATGGGGGTGACCCGGGAGCGCATCCGGCAGATCCGCGAGCGCGCCTTCGAGAAGCTGCGCGAGTGCCCGGATGGGCAGGCGCTGATGCGGTTCTGGCGGGCGGCGTGAACGACAGGGGGTAGGGGTGAGGGCGTAGGGGTTCACGAGGGGTCAGCCGAGTCGGGGCTGACCCCTTCTGCATTGTTCGTTGCCGCCACTACTGCCCACCGGCGACTTCCGGCTAGTATTCTCCATTCCTATGGCCGAAGCCGAGCTGCTCGACGATCTGACGCGCATCGTAGGTGGCCGCTTCGTGCGCACCGCGCGCGCGGAGCTGGCCACGTACGCCTCGGACGGCCTGCCCACCTACCGGCGCATGCCCGGCGTCGTGGTGCTGCCGGGCACGGGGCGCGAGGTGGCGGCGGTGCTGGCGCTGCTCGCGCGGCGGGGCGTGCCGTTCGTGGCGCGCGGCGCGGGCACCGGGCTCTCCGGGGGCGCGCTCGCCGAGGCGCCCGCGGTGCTGGTGACACTGACCCGGCTGGCACGCATCCTCGCCGTGGACCGCGCCAACCGGCGCGCGGTCGTCGAGCCCGGCGTGGTGAACGCGACCTTGAGCCGCGCGGCGGCGCCCTTCGCTCTGATGTACGCCCCCGATCCCTCCAGCCAGACCGCGTGCACGATCGGCGGCAACGTCGCCGAGAACGCCGGCGGCCCGCACTGCCTGAAGTACGGCGTCACCTCCAACCACGTCCTCGCCCTGGAGGTCGTGCTCCCGTCGGGGGAGGTCGTCCGGCTGGGGAGCGCGTCGGGGGAGCCGTGGGGACCGGACCTGGTCGGGGCGTTCGTCGGCAGCGAGGGGATGTTCGGGATCGCGACGGAGATCACGGTCCGGCTGGTGCCGCTCCCCGCCGACGTCCACACGATGCTCGCCGACTACACCAGCCTCCGGCTGGCGGGCGAGGCGGTGTCGCGGATCATCGCCGCGGGCGTCGTGCCGGCCGCGCTCGAGATGATGGACCACAACGCGATCCAGATGGTGGAATCGAGCGTTTACGCGGCGGGCTATCCGGCCGACGCGGCGGCGGTGCTGCTGGTGGAGCTGGACGGCCGCCCGGCCGCCGTGGCCGGCGACGCGGCGGTGGCGCGGGCCATCCTCGAGGACTCGGGCGCGCGGAGCGTGCGGAGCGCGCGCACGGAGGCCGAGCGCACCAGGCTCTGGCAGGGCCGGAAGAAGGCGTTCGGCGCGATGGGGCGCGTGAGCGCGGACCTGGTGGTGCAGGACGCCGTCGTGCCGCGGAGCGCGCTCCCCGACGTGCTCGAGGAGATCGCGTCCATCGGTGCGCGCTACCGCCTGCGCGTGACCAATCTCTTCCACGCCGGCGACGGGAACCTGCATCCCAACCTGTCCTTCGACGCCGCGGACCCGGACCAGGTCGAGCGCGTGCACGCGGCGAGCGGAGAGATCATACGCGCCTGCGTGGCGGCCGGCGGCACGATCACCGGCGAGCACGGGGTGGGGCTCGACAAGCTCGCCTACATGCCGCTGGTCTTCGGGCCCGACGACCTCGGTCTGATGGCCGCGGTGCGCGGCGTGTTCGACCCGGACGGCCGGGCCAACCCCGGCAAGGTGATCCCGACGGCGCAGTGCCGCGAGTGGCGCCCGTGGAGCGTTTCGTGAGCGCGCCCCCGAGCGTCCCCACGCGCTGGCTGGCCCAGATGGCGGGGCAGCTCGACGACGCGGAGCGGCGGCTCACGGCGGCGGAGCGGCACCTCGCGACGGGCACGGGCGGGCCGGCCATCGAGGAGGCCTATCCGGGGGTCATGGCGGCCGCGATGGTGCGCGTCTGGCTGCGCGACGAGTCGTGGCACACGCAGCGCTCGCTGCAGGACCTGAGTCGCATGATGCGGGACCAGCTGCCGAGCGGCTTCGCGACGCTGTTCGACATGAAGGGGGACCGCCGCAGCTTCGCGGGGTGGCGCGCCGAGGACGCCCGGCCGCTGATCGAGGAAGCCCGCGCCTTCACGGTGAGCGTCCGGGCGGAGGTGGAGGCGTGCCGCAGGCCTTCGCCGCCGGCGTAGCGACCCCCGCGGACCTCGCCGGCCTCGCGGCGGCGGTGCGCGCCGCGGCCGAGCGCGGCGCCGCTCTCCGGGTGCGCGGCGCGGGAAGCTGGTGGCCCGACGCCGACGACGACGAGACGCTGTCCACCGCAGCGCTCGACACCGTTTCCGATTTCAATCCCGCCGATCTCGTCGTCACCGTCGGAGCCGGCGCGCCGCTCGGCACGCTCGCCGCCACGCTCGCCCCGCGCGGCGTCTTTCTCGCGCTCGACCCTCCGGGCGAGCCGACGCGCACGGTGGGCAGCGTGCTGGCCACCGGCGGCTCCGGGCCGCTCGCCGCGCACTACGGCACGGCGCGCGACCAGGTCCTGGGGCTGGTCGTCGTCGCCGGGAACGGGACGGTGCTGCGGCTCGGCGGGCGCGTCGTCAAGAACGTCGCGGGGTTCGACCTCGCCAAGCTGGTGATCGGCGGCCACGGGGCCTTCGGCGTGATCGCGGAAGCGCACCTGCGGCTGCGCGCCCTCCCCGCGACGGACCGCACCGAGGTCTGGACCGGGGGCGCGGAGTGGGCGCAGAGCGCCGCCGCCCGCGTTCTCGCCTCGGGCTGGGCGAGCGCAGCGCTCGAAGTGACGAGCCCCGAGCTGTCCGAGGCGCTCGGCTGGGGACGCACGTGGGCGCTGGCCGCGCGCTCGATGGGCGGAAAGGCCGCGGTGGACGAGGAGCTCCCGGAGATCCGGCGCGCGGCCGCGGGCCGGGGCGGCATCGGGAGCGACGGCGACGCCGCCTGGCTCGGGTGGCGGCGCGCCGTGGGCGGCTGGCCGGCGCTGCTGCGCATCGGCGCCGACCCGGCGTCGTGGAGCGCGGCGGTGGAGTTGGCGCGGCGGCACCTGGGGCAGACGCTCGGCGCGAGCGTCACGGTGCCGCGCGGCACCGTCCGCGTCGGCGCGGAGCGCCTCGATGCCGACGCCGTGCGCGCTCTGCGCGGGGCCGCCGCCGCACGCGGCTGGCCCGTCACGCTCGAGCGCGCCGACGCCGCGACGCGCTCCGCCGTCGGGATCTGGGGCGCGCTCCCCGAAAGCGCCGCGCGCCTGGCGCGCGAGCTCCGCGCGCTCTTCGACCCGCCTGCGGCCCTCTCCTCGCCGCTCTTCCCGTGACGGCGCGCGCCTGGGCCGGCCTCGACCCCTGCGTCCATTGCGGCTTCTGCCTGCCCGCCTGTCCCACGTACGAGGTCACCGCCGACGAAGCGGATTCGCCGCGCGGCCGGATCGTGCTGATGCGCGCCCTGGCCCGCGGCGAGATGCCCGCCGACGACGCGACGCTGGACGAGCACCTCGACCGCTGTCTCGGCTGCCGGGCGTGCGAGGGGGTCTGCCCCTCGGGCGTCGTGTACGGCCCGGCGCTGGAGTCGGCGCGCGAGCTCATCGCCGGTGCGCGCGGCCAGCCGCCGGCGCTCGCGGCGGGCCTCTGGCTGCTGGCGCGGCCCGGACGCCAGCGCCTCCTCTGGCTCCTGGCCCGCGCTGTGCGCGCCACGGGCATCCCGACACGGGTGACGCGCGGCGCCGGCGCCGCCAGCCCCGCGCCGGTTTTCGCGCTCGCGATGCTGGCAGCGACGCGGCCGCGCCACGATCCACCCGGCGCCGACGGCCACGGTGCGCCGCCGCCGACGGCCACGGTCGCACTGCTCCGCGGCTGCGTCATGGAGGGCCTGTTCGGCCACGTGCACGACGCGACCGTCCGCGCCCTCGCGATGAACGCCGTCGCGGTGCGCGAAGTCCCGGGCCAGGTCTGCTGCGGCGCGCTCGCGGCGCACGCCGGCGACGCGGCGGACGCCCGAGAAGCCGCGCGCCGGAACGTGCTCGCCTTCGACGCCGCGGCCCCCGGCCTCCCGGTGGTCACGAACAGCGCGGGATGCGGCGCGATGCTCAAGGCGTACGGCGAATGGCTCGCCGACGACCCGCTCGCCGAGCGGGCGCGGGCCTTCTCCGCGCGGGTCCGCGACGTCAGCGAGGTGCTGGCCGAGCGCGGGCCGCGGCGCGCCGGAGCGCTCCGCCTCCGCGTCGCCTACGACGCGCCGTGCCACCTGCTCCACGCCCAGCACGTCGCCGACGCACCGCTCGCCCTCCTCGCCGCGATCCCGGAGCTGGAGCTGGTCCCGCTCGAGGGCAGCGACCGCTGCTGCGGCAGCGCGGGGATCTACTCGCTCCTCCACCCCGCCCTCTCGCTCGACGTGCTCGGCGCGAAGCTCCGGGCCATCGGGGCCGCGGCGCCCGACGTCGTGGCGACCGGCAATCCGGGGTGCCTGATGCAGATCGGCGCCGGCGCCCTGCTCACCGGACTCGACGTGGTCGTGCGCCATCCGATCGAGCTCCTCGACCTGGCGTACCGGCAGTGAGCGCCGGCCGGCACTCCGGACGAGCGCCATGCGCCGCGCGCCCGTGACGGATCTCCTGCTCCTCGACTACAACGGCGTGATCGCGGACGACGAGCCGCTCCACTTCGCCGCCCTGCACGACGTCCTCGCCGTCGAGCGCGTCCAGCTGGAGCGCGCCGCCTACTACGCCGACTACCTCGGGTTCGACGACCGGGAGTGCCTGCGCATCGCGTTCGCGCGGGCGGGACGGCCGCTGGAGGCCGCGGCGCTGGAGCACCTCGCGGTCCGCAAGGCGCACTGGTACGCGGAGTCGATCCGCGCGGGACTGCCCCTGGTGAGCGGCGTGCGGGAGTTCGTGCGTCGGGCGGCCGCGGCGGGCGCGCGCATCGGCGTGGTGAGCGGCGCGCTGCGCCGGGAGATCGCCGCGGGGTTGGAGCGCGCCGGCATCGGCGACGTGGTCGGGACGGTCGTCAGCGCCGAAGACGTGACGGCCGGCAAGCCCGATCCCGCCGGCTACCGGCTCGCCATCGCGCGCCTCGCGGGCGATGGTGCCCGCGGCCTGCGCGCCCTCGCCGTCGAGGATTCGGCGCCCGGCCTCGAGGCCGCGCGCGCCGCGGGCGCCGGCTGCGTCCTGCTCGCCACCAGCTACCCCGCGGAACGCCTGGCGGGCGGCGACGCCGTGTGGGACAGCTTCGCCGGACACGAGCCGGCGGAGCTCGCCCCGCTGTTCCGCGCGGTGGGCGCGTGACCGCGCCGCGCCCGAGCCCGCCGCCCGGCCCCGCCGAGGCGCTGGTCGCGCGCGGCATCGTGAGCCGCGCCGAGCGGGAGACGCTGGCCACGGGCGCGGGGGTCATCGTGCGCGACGGCCTCGCGCGCTTCCGGCTCACGGGCGGCGGGCGAGTGGCGTGTCTCCAGGGCCTCGTCACGTGCGACGTGGAGGCGCCCGGTGCCGACAGCCACTGCTTCGGCGCCCTGCTCAACGCCAGGGGGATGATCGTCTCCCCGCTCTGGATCCTCCGCCTCGAGGACGCGCTGATCGTGGAAGTACCGGAGCCGGCGCTTCAGGTGGTCGGGGAAACGTTGGCTCGCTCGCTTCCGCCCCGTCTCTGCCGCCACGAGATCGTGAGCGCGGAGACGGCGTCGGTCGGCTTGTACGGCCCGGCGGCGGCGAAGGTGCTGGCGGCTGCGACGGGGATGGTGGAGTCGCCGGCGGCGGGCCGCGTGATCCATCTCCCCTGCGCCGGCGCGGCGGTGGCCGCGGCGCGCGTCGCGGCGCGCGGGCTCGACGGCTTCGAGTGCCTGGTGTCGGCCGCGGCGGCCCCGGCGCTCGCGGCCGCGTTCGCGGCCGGCGGGGCCGCGAGCATCTCCCCCGCCCTGCTCGAAGAGCGGAGGATCCTCGCCGGCTTTCCGCGCCTCGGCGCCGAGATCGACGACAAGACGCTGCCGCAGGAAGTCCGCCTCGACGAGCTGGGCGCGGTGTCCTACACGAAGGGCTGCTACCTCGGCCAGGAGACGGTCGCCCGCGTGCACTTCCGCGGCCACGCCAACCGGCACCTGCTGGGCGTCGCGCTCGAGCGCGTTCCGGTCGCGCTGCCGCTCGAGCTGGTGGACGGCGCTCGCCGCATCGGACGGCTCACCAGCGCGTGCTGGTGGGAGGCGGGCGGATGCTACGCCGGCCTCGCGGTCATGCGCCGCGAATCCGCGCCCGGCGCCCCCGTCGAGCTCGCGGACGGCTCGATCGGCTCGGTGCGCGAGCTGCCGTGGGAGAGTCCGGCCGGCGGGGCGACCGCGTGAAGGTCTTCGTGACCGGCGGTACGGGGCTGGTCGGCCGGCACGTGATCGCCGCGCTGCGCGCCCGCGCCGACGGCGTGCGCGCGCTCGCCCGCAGCGACGCGGCCGCCGCCGACCTGCGCGCGCAGGGCGCCGAGCCGGTGCGGGGCGACCTCGGCGACGGGCGCGGCCTCGGCGAGGCGATCGCGGGAAGCGACGCCGTGTTGCACGCCGCCGCGATCCTCCTCTCGGGCGGGACCTGGGATGCGTGGCACGCCGCGAACGTCGTCGGAACCGAGGCGGTGGCGCGCGCCGCCGCGCGGGCCGGCGCCCGGATGGTCTACCTCTCGTCGGTGGCGGTGTACGGGCGCCGCATGACGTACGACGGCGGACCGGCGAGCGTGGACGAGGATTTCGGACTGGACCGCCCGTCCTACCCCGGCGATTTCTACGCGCGCTCGAAGCGGGAGGCGGAGCTGGCGCTGTGGCGGGTCGCGGAGGAAACGGGGCTCAAGGCCGTGGCTCTCCGGCCATGCGTGATCTACGGCGAAGGGGACCGCAACTTCTCGCCGCGCGTCGCCCGGCTCGTCAGGCGCGGCCTGGCCCCGATGATCGGCCCCGGCACCAACCCGCTCAGCGTCGTGTACGCGGGCAACGTCGCCGCGGCCGCGCTCGCCGCCCTGGACCGCCGCGACGTCACCGGCCCCTTCAACGTGACGAACGACGGCGCCGTGACGCAGCGGGAGTTCCTGGAGCGCTTCGCCGCCGGCCTCGGCGTTCCCGCCCGCTGGATCCCGGTGCCCCACGCGCTCGCCTGGGGAGGCGCGCGGCTCTGGGACGCGACCGTCGGCGCGCTGGCCGGCTGGACCGGGCTGCTGTCGGCCCGCAGCTCCGTGCAGTTCCTCGCCAGCGCCAATCCCTACACGTCCGCGCGGGCCGAGCGCGTGCTCGGGTGGCGACCCGTGGTCCCGGCGCCCGAGGCGGTGGAGCGCACCGGAGTGTCCTTCCGCGCGCACTGACGTACCCCCCGAAAACACGAAGACCCGGAGCAGGCTCCGGGTCCTCGCATGTCGAAGAAGATCGAGCTTACATGCCCTTCTTCTTCGCGGGCGCCATCGCCTTCTTGGCCGGCGTGGTGGTGGTGGTGGTCGTCGTCGTCGTCGTCTTCGACGTGTCCACCGCGGGCTTCATCGTGTCGGACATGGCCGGAGCCGGCGCGGCTGCCGGGGTCTGCGCCGCCGGTGGGGCCGCCTCTTCCTTCTTTGCACACGCCATAAGACCGAGCACCGCAACTGCCAGGAGCACGCGCTTCATCGAATCTCCTTTTAAGCTTGGATTTTCCACCAGCGGATCACGTATCGAGGTCCGTACGCCGCTGCCGCCGGCCTCAACCGGCGCCAAAGCTACCCAAACCCCGCGCCGTGTCAAGGTTTAGCCGACCGCGCGCGACGCAGAAATACGGGGGAAAACGAGTCGGTGTGGCGCGACTGCCACATCGACAACTCCTTGATCGCCAACGCGTTGCCTGCCAGTGAACGACGACGTCCAGCCACGGCACGAACGGCCAACTGCCCATGTCGGCGCCGAGGACGTGCATGCGTCCGAAGTCCACGCCCATCCGGTCTCCGAGGACGCGCACGCCGAACACGCATAGCTGACGACAGGAGCAGCGCGGCGCGTCTCACGACAGCCTCCGGGGCTTTCGCAGTGCATCGTGGATGCTCCGATGCGGCCGGCGCGACATGCGGGCGTCAACTCGTTCCGCGACCGCCCGACTCCCGATGACCCGCGGGCTTGAACCGGGGCCACTGGAGAGGGTATGAATATCCCCTTATGACCAAGCCGCAGACGCTGGGCGCTCTCGCGAGTTCCGAGTGGGGCGTGGGCGACCGCCGGACCCGCACCGTCAAGGACGAGATGCGGGCCAACCTGCTGTGCCGGCTCGAAGCCGAGCAGCCGATCTTCCCCGGCATCGTGGGATACGACGACACCGTGGTGCCGCAGCTGGTGAACGCGGTGCTGTCGCGCCACAACTTCATCCTGCTGGGACTCCGCGGGCAGGCGAAGTCGCGGATCGTGCGCGGGCTGATGGCGCTGCTCGACGAGGAGATGCCGATCATCGCGGGGAGCGAGGTGAACGACAACCCGTTCGCCCCGATCTCCAAGTTCGGGCGGCTGCAGCTCGAGGAGCACGGCGAGAAGACGCCGATCGCGTGGGTGCCGCGGGGCCAGCGGTACGTCGAGAAGCTGGCCACGCCCGACGTGACGATCGCCGACATCATCGGCGACGTGGATCCGATCAAGGCGGCGCGCGGCGGGCACCTGCTCTCCGACGAGCTGACGATCCACTACGGACTGCTGCCCCGCGCCAACCGGGGCGTCTTCGCGATCAACGAGCTGCCGGACCTCGCGGCGAAGATCCAGGTGGGCCTGTTCAACATCATGCAGGAGGGGGACGTTCAGATCAAAGGGTATCCGATCCGGCTGCCCCTGGACGTGAGCCTGGTCTTCACGGCGAACCCGGAGGACTACACGGCGCGCGGGAAGATCATCACGCCGCTGAAGGACCGGATCGGCTCGGAGATCACGACACACTATCCGCGGTCCATCGAGCTGGGGATGTCGATCACGGGGCAGGAGGCGTGGGTGGAGCGGGGCGGCCGTCCGGTGCTGGTCCCCGACTTCATCGCCGAGATCGTGGAGCGCGTCGCGTTCGAGGCGCGGGGCGACAAGCGGGTGGACAAGCGGTCGGGGGTGAGCCAGCGCCTGCCGATCTCCGTGCTCGAGAACGTGGTGTCGAACGCGGAGCGCCGCGCGACGACGAACCGGGAGAAGACCGTGGTCCCGCGCGTGTCGGACGTGTACGCGGCGATCCCGGCGATCACCGGCAAGCTGGAGCTGGAGTACGAGGGGGAGCTCCAGGGTGCCGACGCCATCGCGCGCGAGCTGATCCGGCGCGCGGCCGGCGCCACCTTCAGCGAGCGGGCCGGCGGCGCGAACGTGGACGACATCGTGCACTGGTTCGACGAGGGGGGCGCGCTCAAGGTCTCGCACGACGAGCGCTCGGACACGCTGCTCAAGGGCCTCGCGGTGGTGCCGGGACTGCTGGAGCTGGTGGACACCGTCGGCCTGGCGCGGCGCAAGGACCCCGCCGTGGTCGTGGCAGCGTGCGAGCTGGTTCTGGAAGGGCTGGCGGCGGAGCGGCGCATCGCCCGCAGCGAGGAGGCGGGCTACACCCGCATCCGCTCCGACCGGCAGGGCCCTCCCTTCCCGAAGTCGGGACCCGGCAGCCCCTTCGCCTGATGCGTCGCGGCGCGCCCGCAAGCGCGCCGCGCCGTGCTGTCGCGTTCCCGCCGCGGCCCGTATCTTCGAGCCGCCCTCCATCGGGAGCGATCCATGGGCGAGATGATCCTCGGCCTCGTGTTCCTCGCCGTCTCCTTCCTCGTCACCACCGCCTCCGCCGCCACGAAGAGCCAGGGCCCGCGCCCGGTGTCCGGCATCCTGCGCGCCGTCGCGATCGGCTTTCTCGCGGTCGGCGCGCTGCTCCTGGTCGGCTCCAGCTTCGCCGTCATCGAGCCCGGTCAGGTCGGCGTGCGGCACGCGTTCGGCTACGTGGACCCCAAGCCGCTGCTGCCCGGCATCCGGTTCGTGACGCCCTGGTCGTCGGTCGAGCACTTCTCGACCCGCGAGGAGCAGTTCCCCGAGGTCGGCGGCGACGAGCGTGAGACGATGAACGCGCTCTCCAGCGAGCAGATGGCGATGAAGGTGGACGCGGGGCTGCGCTGGCAGATCGATCCGCAGGCGGCGCCGCGGCTCTTCACCGAGATCGGCGACGAGGAGCAGATCCACAGCGCGGTGCGCAACGCGATCCGCAAGGGCGTGCGTGACGGGATGGTCCAGTTCTCCATCAACGACATCAGCAAGCGCACCCTGATCGCCCAGGCGATGGAGGCCCAGGTGGACTCGGCGCTGGTCACGCGGCCGCGCGCCGGCGGCCCGCCGTTCCGCATCGCGCTGGTGACCGTGTTCTTCCTGCGCAATCTGGAGCCGCCCGATCAGGTGGTGCAGGCGATCAACAACAAGATCGCGCAGGAGCAGCAGATCGAGACGGAGCGGCACCGGGTCGAGGTCGCGCGCCTGCAGTCCGAGCAGCAGCGGCTCCTGAACCAGACGCTCACGGCCGAGCAGCTGACGAAGCAGTACCTCGAAGTGCTGCACGACATGAAGAACTCGAACAACCTCGTGATCCTGGTGCCGACCACCGGCGGTGTGCCGATCCTCGACATCAACGCGCTCCGGAACAGTCTGCGCGGGCACTGACTCCCGTGGCCGTCATCACCATTACCCGGCAGTACGGCGCCGGCGGCTCGCTGGTCGCGCAGCGCGTGGCCGAGCGCCTCGGGTGGACCGTCATCGACAACGAGTTCGTGGGCGAGGTCGCCACGCGCGCGGGCCTGCCGCCCGAGGAGATCGCCGCCCGCGAGGAGCGCGCCCCGTCCCTCCTCGAGCGGCTGGCCGCCGCCCTCGCGCTCTCCGCCCCCGAGATGTTCGCACCCGCCGCGGCGGCGGAGAGCGGGGAGGCCGACGAGGAGCGGCTGATCCGCATCACCGAGCGCGTCATCGCGGAGGCGGCGGCCCACGGGCGCGTGGTCCTGGTGGGACGCGGGGCGACCGCCTACCTCGGCACGGCGGGCGAAGGCGCCCACGCCCTCCACGTCTACGTGGTGGCCCCGCACCCGGAGCGGGTAAAGACCGTGATGGCGCGCCTGACGCTGCACGAGCCGGAGGCATCGCGGACCGTGCACGAGATCGACGCGGCGCGCGAGCGGTACCTGGAGCGGTACTACCGAAAGCGCCGGGACGACGCCGCCAACTATCATCTCGTGGTCAACACCGCCTGGCTGGGCTACGAGGCGGCTACCGACACGATCGTCGACCTCGCGCGGCGGCGGGGGCTGGTCTAGCGGAGCTGCGGCACCTCCGGCACGCGCCGCCAGATGGCCACCGACGCGATGATGCACACCGTGCCGCCGATCACGACGGCCGCTGGCGCGCCGAGTTGCTCGGCCAGCCAGCCCGCCTGGAAGGCGCCGAACGGCGCCATGCCCATGAAGACGAAGGCGTAGAAGCCCATCACCCTGCCCCGCAGGCTGTCCGGCACCAGCGTCTGGATGAGCGTATTGGTCACGGCGGTGTTCAGAATCATCGCGCCTCCGGCTACCGGCAGAATGACCAGCACCAGCGGCATCCAGCGCGTCAGCGCGAAGAGCCCGATCGCCGCGCCGAACACCGGCCCCGTCCACAGCAGTATCGCGCCCTTCCGCACGTGCGGCCCGAAGGCCGCCAGCGCCAGCGCGGAAACCACCGCCCCGACGCCCGTCGCCGCCATCATGAAGCCGAGGCCGGACGCGCCGACGTGCAGCACGTCGCGCGCGAACACCGGCAGCAGCACCAGGACCGGGTAGCCGAAGATGCTGATCACCGCCATGTTGGACACGAGCGCGAGCACCCGGCGATCGCGGCGCACGAACCGCGCGCCCTCCCGGAACTGCTCCATCGCGTTACCCGGCCGCTCCGGCGGCACGAAGGGCGGCAGCCGCATCTCGACGAGCCCCCAGATCACCGCGACGTAGGAGACGGCGTTGAGGAAGTAGCACCAGGCGAGTCCCACCGCGCTGATCAGCAGACCGGCGATGGACGGGCCCACCACCCGGGCCAGGTTGAACGCCGAGGAGTTGAGCGCGATGGCGTTCATCAGATCGTCCTTCCCCGCCAACTCCACGATGAACGCTTGCCGCCCCGGCGCGTCGAAGGCGTTCACGGTGCCGAGGAAGACGGCGATCACCGCCACCTGCCAGAGCGCGATGCGGTGGGTCCAGAGCAGGATCGCCAGCACGAGCGCCTGGAGCAGCGACAGCGTCTGGGTGAGGATGATCAGGCGGTGCTTGTTCACGCGGTCCACGAACACGCCGGCCGGGAGCGAGATGAGCAGGATCGGGAGCGAACCCAGTGCGCTCACCAGCCCCACCCAGAAGGGGGAGTTGGTGAGCTCCAGCACCAGCCAGCCCTGCGCGATGTTCTGCATCCACGTGCCGATCAGGCTGGTGCCCTGGCCGAGGAAGAAGAGCCGGTAGTTCCGGTGCCGGAGAGCGTGGAAGGGGCTGAGACGCGGCGCGGGCATTGCCGGAATGTGGCGCGCTGATGAGGTTTGAGGGAAGCCCGTGAGATACACGACCTTCTCCAAGCACATCGCCCAGCTGGCCGATGCGGTCAACGTTCAGGACCTGCTCGACCAGCTCGCCGACTTCCTGCTCCAGTCGGGGTTCGCCGGCGGGCCCTACTCGCACCCGTACTGGGGCGACTTCGGCGAGCAGGAAGGCGACCGCTCGATGGAGTCGCTGCGGCAGGCGATCATGCAGGCGCTGATGGAGTCCGGGCTCCTCACGCCCGACATGCTGAAGGCGCTGCGCGGCGAGAGCACCGGCGACGCGGAGCGCGACGCGGACCTGAAGCGCCAACTCGCCGAGTTGATCGACACGATCGTGCAGCGGCTGATCGACCAGGGCTACCTCAGCACGGAGCAGGCGCCGCGGATGCCCGGCAACCAGGAGATCGTGGAGGGGACCGAGGGGCAGGCGCGCTCGGCCGCGCAGCAGGTGCACTTCAACCTCACCGAGAAGGGCGTGGACTTCCTCGGGTACCGCGCGCTGCGCAGCCTGCTGGGGAGCATCGGCAAGTCCAGCTACGGGAGCCACGACACGCCGTACCTCGCGACCGGCGTCGAGACCGAGGGGGCGAGCAAGCCGTATGAGTACGGCGACACGATGAACCTGGACGTCATCGCGACGCTGCTCTCGGCCATCGAGCGCGAGGGGCTGGGCGTGCCGCTGAACCTCGAGTACGGCGACCTGATGGTGCACCAGGCCGAGTACCGGTCGAGCGCCGCCACGGTGCTGATGCTCGACTGCTCGCACTCGATGATCCTCTACGGCGAGGACCGGTTCAC
The DNA here is from genome assembly GCA_963835535.1 of uncultured Gemmatimonadales bacterium. Lineage (GTDB taxonomy): Bacteria > Gemmatimonadota > Gemmatimonadetes > Gemmatimonadales > JACORV01 > Fen-1245. Next base: position 395,540 of record CAWIFL010000004.1, on the reverse strand, counting down.
GCCCGCCAAGAAGGTGGCGCTCGCCCTCACCCACCTGATCCGCACCCAGTTCCCGGGCGACACCCTCAAGCTGGTGCTGTTCCACGACTCGGCCGAGGAGATCCCGCTGGCGCAGCTGGCGCAGGCGCAGGTGGGCCCCTACCACACCAACACCGCCGAGGGGCTGAAGCTGGCCCGCCGGCTCCTGCTCGGGCAGCGCAAGGACATGCGGCAGATCATCATGATCACCGACGGCAAGCCGTCGGCGCTCACGATGCCCGACGGCCGCGTCTACGTGAACTCGATGGGACTCGACCCGAAGATCCTGCAGGCCACCTACCGCGAGGTCGCGCTCTGCAAGCGCAGCAACATCATGATCAACACCTTCATGCTGGCGCGCGACCGGATGCTCGTGGATTTCGTGAAGAAGGTCTCGGAGATCTGCCGTGGCAAGGCGTATTTCACCAACACGATGACGCTCGGCCAGTTCATCCTGATGGACTTCATGAAGCGGAAGACGATGCGGGTCAGCTGAGCGGCGCGTGACCCCCGACGCCCTGGTGCTGCTCCGTTATGCGGTCCTCGCCGTCGCGGCCGTGGCGGTGCTCGGGGCCTTCGCCGCGCTGGCCGTGCAGTCGCGCACCATCAGCCCCTTCGGCCGGACGGCCCGCGCGGTCCGCCGCCTCACCGATCCGCTGCTCGCGCCGATCGAGCGCCGGATCCTCCGCACCGGCGGCAACCCGCAGTCCGCGCCGTGGTGGCTCATCGGCATCGCGGTGGCGGGCGGGATCGTGGTCATCTCCGTCGTCGAGTGGCTGGTCGCCCAGGTGTTCACGATCGCGGCGGCCGCCAGCTTCGGGCCCGGCTCCCTGCTCCGGCTCGTGGTGGACTGGGCGTTCAACATCGTGATGATCGCGCTGGTGGTCCGGATCGTCGGCTCGTGGCTCGGCGCGACTCCCTACACCCGCTGGATGCGCCCCTTCGTCGTCCTGACCGAATGGATGCTCGCGCCCTTGAGGCGCGTGGTGCCGCCGTTCGGCATGTTCGATCTCACGCCGCTGGTCGCCTGGATCCTGCTGCAGCTCGCGCGCGGCTACGTGCTGGGCGCCCTGTGAGCAGCGGCTGGCTCGCCTCGGCGCCGGGCGGCATCAGCCTCCTCGTCTCCGCCTCGCCGCGCGCGTCGCGCACCGAGGTGGTGGGCGTGGTCGAGGGGCGGCTGCGGGTGCGCCTCGCGGCGCCGCCGGTCGAGGGCGCGGCGAACGAGGAGCTGGTGCGCTTCCTCTCCCGGTCGCTCGGCGTGCCGCAGAGCGCCGTCTCGGTGACCGCCGGGGCCGGCGGACGGCGGAAGACCGTCCTGGTCCGCGGCGTCGCGCCGGCGGCGGCGCAGAGACTCCTGGAGGGACACGGCCATCGTGCCTGAACGCACCCTGCGCGACCTGATCGCCGACGGGCGCGTCCACGTCTTCGACGGGGCGATGGGGACGATGCTGTACGCGAAGGGCGTCTTCATCAGCGTCTGCTACGACGAGCTGAACCTGCGCTCCCCCGACCTGGTGCGGGACGTCCACCGCGCCTACGTCCGCGCGGGCGCCGAGATCCTCGAGACGAACACCTTCGGCGCCAATCCGGTGAAACTGGCCCACTACGGGCTGGCGGCGGAAACGCACGCCATCAACCAGAAGGCGGCGGAGCTCGCGCGCGAGGCCGCCGGGAGCCGCGCGCTGGTGGCCGGCGCGATCGGGCCGCTCGGCGTCCGGCTGGAGCCGTTCGGCGAGACGTCGCGCACCGAGGCGTTCGAGTTCTTCCGGACGCAGGCCTTGGGGCTGCGCGACGGAGGCGTGCACGGCTTCGTGCTCGAGACGTTCTCCGACCTGGACGAGATTCACGAGGCGCTGCGCGCAGTGCGCGCGGTGTGCGACCTCCCGGTGTTCGCCCAGATGACGATCCAGGAGGACGGGAACACGGCGTACGGGACCGATCCGGAGACCGTGGCGCGGGCGCTGGACGGCTTCGGCGCGGACGTGGTGGGGCTCAACTGCTCGGTGGGACCGCAGGGCGTGCTGGAGGCGATCGAGCGGATGGCGCGCGTGACTTCTTGCCCGCTCTCGGCGCAGCCGAACGCGGGGCTCCCGCGCGAGGTCGGCGATCGCAGGATGTACATGGCGTCGCCCGAGTACACGGGGGAATACGCCAAGCGCCTGGTCGAGGCGGGGGCGCGCTTCGTCGGCGGCTGCTGCGGCACCACGCCGGAGCACATCAAGACCGTGGCGGCGTACGTGCAGAGCGTGTCGCCACGGCAGGTCGTCGCCGTGACGCACGAGGCCGCGGCCGCACCGGCCGGCGTGGAGCCGGTGCCGCTGGCGGAGCGGTCGCGCTGGGGCAGGAAACTCGCCGCCGGCGAGTCCGGTGACCACGGTGGAGATCGTGCCGCCGCGCGGCGTGGATCCGGAGCCGATGCTCGCCGCCGCGCGCCTTCTCAAGGAGGCGGGCGTGGACGCGGTCAACGTCCCCGACGGCCCGCGGGCGCAGAGCCGGATGGGGGCGCTGATGTCGGCGCTCCTGATCGAGCGGGAGGTCGGCCTCGAGACCGTGATCCACTACTGCTGCCGCGACCGCAACCTGCTCTCGATGCTCTCCGATCTCCTCGGGGCCGCGGCGCACCGGCTGCACAACCTGCTCGTGATCACCGGCGACCCGCCCAAGATGGGGCCCTACCCCGAGGCGACCGCGGTCTTCGACATCGACTCGATCGGCCTGACCAACCTGGTCCACCGGCTGAACCGGGGCCTGGACCCGGGCGGCAACCCGATCGGCGCGCCGACCGCCTTCGTGATCGGCGTGGGCGCCAATCCGGCGGCGGTGGATCTCGAGCGGGAGCTGAAGCGCTTCGCCTGGAAGGTGGATGCCGGGGCCGAGTTCGCGATCACGCAGCCGGTGTTCGACGCACGCCAGCTCGAGGAGTTCCTCCGCCGCATCGAAGGGTTCCGCATTCCTGTCGTCGCGGGGATCTGGCCCCTGGTCTCGGTCCGCAACGCCGAGTTCCTCGCCAACGAGGTGCCGGGCGTCTCGGTGCCGGACGAGGTCGTCGCCCGGATGCGCCGCGCCCAAGCCCAAGGGAAGGACGCGGCGCTGGCCGAGGGCGTGGCCATCGCGCGCGAGATGCGTTCGCGCCTCCAGCCGATGGTCCAGGGGGTCCAGGTCAGCGCCCCCTTCGGGCGAGCGAGCGTCGCGCTCGAAGTCCTCCAGTAGCGCAGCGGCCTGCAGCGTGTCGCATCCTGCACCGCTTCTCCGCTTTGCTCGCCGTTGCCAGCCAATTGCATTAAGTTGTGGTACAAGCACTTAGCGTGCAGGCCGACCATCGGCACGGACATTGCCTTTTATCGTCACCGATCATCTTCTCGATCCCTTGCTCCAGAGCGCGCGAGTCACTATGCGGCGACTCGGCCACGGCCGGCTTCACGATCTTCGAAGCGGTCATGGTCATTCTCATCATCCTGGTGGTGGTGGCCAGCCTCATCCCGCGGGTCAGCACCACGCTGGCGCACTCGAAGGTCAACCGCTCGGCGTACGTGATCGCGGCGGACTTCCTGCTGGCCCAGACGCTGGCGGCGCGTCAGCACTCGCCCGTCACGGTGCAGGTGCGGTCCGACTCGCTCTGCTTCAGAATCACGAACGTGGTGAGCGGCGCGATCCTGCGGACGGACTGGTTCGACATCAGGTCGGAGTTCCAGCTCAAGGCGCTCTCGGCGAGCCCGACCTCCGCGCAGGTGATGCCGAACGGGACTGCCACCGCCCCGATGGTGGTCACCGTCGGCGGCTCGGACTAGTACCACCTGGTGCGCATCACCCAGGCCGGGCAGGTACGCATCACGAAGTAGCGTCCCTCCGAGGCGCCGAGCCGGGGAACGGCTTCACCCTGGTAGAGATAATGGTGGCCGTCGTCATCTTCTCGGTGGTGATCCTGTCCCTTGTCGGCCTGTCGTTCCGGGTGGCCAAGAGCGGGACGCGGGCGACCGATCAGGCGCTCAGCATGGCGGTCCTGCTCGCCAAGGTGGACCTGGTGACGTACACGGCCTTCGACAGCCTCGGCAACATCGCCAGCTGCGACACGACCGCGGCCGGCGGCGTGAAGGTCATCGGGTGCATCGCCGTCTCCTCCCTTTCAACCCGCCTGGATTCCGTTCGGATCGTTGTCAACACGACGCTGCCCGCCGCCCGCCCCGACACCATCTGGCTGGAGCGCGCCAAGTGGCGCTTCGTGCCGATGCGATGAGCCGTCCTTCCCGGCTGCGACGTTTGCGCGGCTTCGTGCTCGCCGAGCTGCTGGTGGCGCTGGTCATCGCGGCCATCATCGGGGTGGCTCTCAGCCAGCTGGTCATCTCGCAGTCGCGCTTCGCCGCGCTGCAGGGCAGCATCATCCAGGCGCGCGGCGGGGCGCGCGCCGCTCTGAACGTGATGGCGACCGACTTCCGGATGGTGTCGGACAGCGGGCTCGTGGCCGCGGCGCACGACTCCGTGACGGTGCGCGTGCCGTACGCCTTCGGCGTCGCCTGCGGCCAAGTCGCGGGGAAGGTCACGGTGAGCCTGCTCCCCGCGGACTCCGCGACGTACTTCGCTGCCACGGCCAGCGGATATGCGTGGCGGGACACGACGGGGAAGATGGTCTTCGTCGAGCCGTCGCCCGGCCCGCTGGTGGTCTCGAGTTCCGTCACCTCCAACTGCACGACCGTCAGCACCACCAACCCGCCGATAACGACCTTGAGCGTAACCGGCTGGACTGCCACAGCTGTGGGCCTTCCCAACGACACGCGGCGGACGCCTCCAGGCCCGCCGCAGGGCTCCGAGGTGTACCTTTATCAACTGGTGCGCTACGCCTTCGCTCCTTCGGGACAGCTGCCGGGCCGGATCGGCCTGTGGCGCACCTTGCTCTCCACGGGCGAGCGGGACGAGCTGGTGACGCCGTTCGACACCAGCGCGAGCTTCCAGTTCCTGACGGGGAGCCGCCTGACGCCGCTCACCGCGCCGCCGGCGGTCCTGGACTCCATCCATGGACTGCGGCTGGCCCTGGTGGCGGCCAGCGAGACCGCACCCGAGGGGCGGACCAAGCCGGAGACGTTCACGATCACGACCAATGTGGTGTTCCAGAACCATCCGTAGCCGCCGCGCCGAGCGCGGGTTCGTCCTCGCCACCACGCTCCTGGTGACGACGCTGCTCACCGTCATGCTGGCGGCGTCATTCCTGCTCGTGTCCGCGGAGCAGCGCACGACCGACAACTCGTTCGGCACCGCCCGCGCCCTCGCCCGCGCCCAGGCCGGGCTCCAGAACTATTTCTCTCTCAACCGGGCCCTCACCGACACCTCGACCTACGACTCCATTCACGTCGTGTTCACCAACGGCTACGCGGACGTTGTGGCCAAGCGCGTGCGGGCGACTTCATCGGGGACTCCCCAGGCGCTGTTCGTCGTGCGCTCGACCGGCGTGTCGACGAACACGGTGATGGCCGGCCAGGTGCAGGGCAGCCGCACCATCGCGCAGCTCGCCCTGCTCAACCCGAGTGCCCTTCCAGCACGCGCCGCCGTCGTGGCCCTGAACGGCGTCCAGGTGGTTGGCGCCGGCGCGACCAATAACCCGCTGAGCGGCAGCGATCTCGGGTCGCAAGCTCCGTGTGTTTCGCCCGGTCACCCGCTCGGCGACACCGCCGCCATCACGGTGCCCACGACGGTTGTCACCGGGGGGTTTGGCTACCTCCAAACGGCTGGCGGCAATCCGACCGGCACGATCGAGAACTCCAGCTTCGCTAGCTGGAGTAGCCTGTACAACGCGACGCACATTGATTGGTCAGGCATCCTGAACGGGAACTTCGTGCCGGACTACACGGTCACCAACGCGTCGCCCGTCAGCGCTTGGCCGCCGCTGGTGAACACGAACTACCTCGTGGGCTACGTGCCTCTCGACTCGCTGGGGCACAACCAGAACATCACGATCCCCACCGGGCAGCGGCGTGGCATGCTGGTGGTGACCGGCAACGTCAGTCTGGTGGCCGGCTCGCACTGGGACGGCATCATTTTGGCCGGCGGAAACGTCAGCGTCCCGTCGGCGTGCTCCAGTTACGACTTACATGGAATGGTCGTGACCGGGCTCAACATCGCCGTCGGTCAGAGCGTGCCGAGAGACAGCCTGCCGCGCCTGGGCAGTGCATACGTGCAGTGGACCTGGTGCTACACGCAGTCGTCCATCAGCTCGCTGAATTCGCTGGTGCCGATCAAGAACGGCTGGGCCGATACCTGGACCACCTACTGACGCGATCGCCCGCCGCACCGACCACCGGAGCCCACCGCACATGAGCACCACGCCGCCCACCGGGGCGCCCCTCACCGTCCTGTCCGAAGAAGAGGCGATGTTCCAGCAGGCGGTGCGGGAATTCGCCGAGGAGAAGGTGCGGCCCCTCTCCCACGAGATGGACGAGAAGGGCGCGCTCGACGCGTCCTTGATCCCGCCGTGTTTCGAGATGGGGCTGATGGGGATCGAGATCCCGGAGGCGCTGGGTGGCGCCGGCGGCTCGTTCTTCCTCGCGGTGCTCGCCGTGGAGGCGCTCTCCCAGGTGGACGCATCCGCCGCCATCCTGGTGGACGTCCAGAACACGCTGGTCAACAACTGCCTGCTGCGCTGGGCCAACGACGCGCAGAAGCAGCGGTACCTCCCGAAGCTCGCCTCGGAATGGGTCGGCGCCTACGCGCTCTCCGAGCCGGGCTCGGGCTCCGACGCGTTCGGCCTGGAGACCCGTGCCGAGCTGAAGGGCGACCACTGGAGGCTCAACGGGCGCAAGCTCTGGATCACCAACGGCGCCGAGGCGTCGCTGTACGTCGTCTTCGCCAACGCCGACCCATCGAAGGGCTACAAGGGCATCACGGCGTTCCTGGTCGAGCGCTCGTTCAAGGGCTTCGCGGTCGGCAAGAAGGAGAACAAGCTGGGCATCCGGGCCTCGAGCACCACCGAGCTGATCCTCGACGGGTGCGAGGTGCCGGCGGAGAACGTGCTGGGCGAGGTGGGCAAGGGCTACAAGGTCTCGATCGAGACGCTGAACGAAGGCCGGATCGGGATCGGGGCGCAGATGGTCGGCGTGGCCGGCGGCGCGCTCATGGCCGCGACGCAGTACGGCAAGGAGCGCAAGCAGTTCGGCAAGCCGATCGTCGAGTTCCAGGGTGTGCAGTTCCAGCTCGCGCAGGCCGTCACCGAGTTGGAGGCCGCGCGGCTGATGGTCTACAACGCCGCCCGCCTCAAGGACGCGGGCCAGCCGTTCACCCAGCAGGCGGCGATGGCGAAGCTCTTCTCCTCGCAGGTGGCCGAGCGCGTGACGTCGTTGTGCGTCGAGCTGCTCGGCGGGTACGGCTACACCAAGGAATACCCGGTCGAGAAGTACTACCGCGACGCGAAGATCGGCACGATCTACGAGGGCACCAACAACATGCAGCTGCAGACCATCGCCAAGCTGCTGCTCAAGTAGCCTACCGCGGCAGGACCATCACCTCCACGCGCGAGGGCTGCGCGGCGGTCCGGTAGATCCGCTCCGTCGCGGCGCGGTAGGCCGATGCCGGCGCCTCGAAGATGTTGGGCACGAAAGTCTGCGGGTTCCGGTCGTAGAGCGGGAACCAGGTGCTCTGTACCTGCACCATGATCCGGTGGCCCCGCCGGAAGGTGTAGAGCTGGTAGTGCAGGTCCACCGTGTACGGCTCCACCGCGTCCGGCGGGATCGCCGCGGGATGCTCCCAGCTCTCCCGGTAGCGCCCGCGCATGATGTCCCCCGCGACCATCAGCTCGTAGCCGCTCATCTCGGGGCGCGACGGCACGCTGTCGGGATAGACGTCGATCAGCTTGACCACCCAGTCCGCGTCGGAGCCCGTCGTCGCGGCCGCCAGGCGCGCGACGACCGCCCCCGCGATCGTCACGTCCTCGGCGAGCGGGGCGGTCTGCCAGGTCAGGACGTCGGGCCGCCCGTCCACGAAGCGCTGGTCCTCGGTCATCCACCGCGCCCAGCGCGAGCCACGGCTGTAGGTGACCTCGATCGGCCGCGGACGGTACGGCACGGGCTGCGCGGGATCCGACACGTACTGGTCGAATCCGCCGCGCTCGGACGGCGGATCGAACGAGAGCACGCCGCCGGCGTGGAAGTAGAGCGCCTTCGGCACCGCCTCGCGCGGCGGCCAGGCGTCGAAGCTGCGCCACGCCCGCGCTCCGCCGTCGAACAGCCGGGCCTTCGGGAATTGGCCGGCGCCCTGTCCTTTTAGCCAGTAGTCGAACCACGGCCCCTGCATCCGGATCCGGAAGGTGTCCGACGTGGCCTGCCCCCAGTGCACGTTGCCGAGCTGCTCGCCGCCGGACCCTCCCCACTGTCCGTGGCTCCATGGCCCGATCACCAGGTGATTGAGCCCCGCCGAGTCGAGCCGTTCCAGCGCGGCATACGTGGCCTGCGGGCCGAACAGGTCTTCCTGGTCCCAGAAGCCGCCGACGGTGAGCGTCGGCACCGCGAGCCGCGTCACGACGCGCTCGAAGGCGCGAGCCTGCCAGACGCTGTCGTAGGCCGGGTGCTCGACGAACCGGCGCCAGGTGGGAATGCGCATCGCGCCGGTCGCATCGGTCAGCGCCTTGAGGCTCGGGAACGAGAGGTACCAGTCGTACACGTCGGCGCCGCGGATCGGCAGCGGCCCGGCGCCGACCATCTCCGACTCCATCTCCCACCCGTACTCGAAGCCGTACGACAGGCGGAACGCGCCCTGATGGAAGAAGTCGTCGCCCATCCAGGTATCGGTCATCGGCGCCTGCGGCGAGACCGCCTTGACCGCGGGGTGCGGCCCGATGAGGGGCTCCTCCGACAGCCACCCGGGGTACGAGATGCCCGCGATGCCCACGCGCGCGTTGGTGGCGGGCACGTTGTGGATCAGCCACTCCACCGTGTCCCAGGTGTCGGTGCTCTCGTCGGTCGCGCCGCTGTCCGAGGGCTCCCGGTTCGGGCGGTTCATGATGAAGGCGCCCTCGGAGCCGTTGCGGCCGCGAATGTCCTGCCAGACCCGGATGTAGCCGGCGGGGATCCCCCCGTCGAAGGGGCACCGCGGCGCGCCGTACGGCGTGCGCGTCATCAGGATCGGCAGCGGATCGTACGGGCCGGCGGGAGCGACGATGGTCGTGTGCAGGCGGACGCCGTCCCGCACCTGGATCATCGCTTCGCGGCAGTCGGAGGCGGACGCGGGCGTGCCCTGCGCGGCCGCGGAAGCGGCGGTCGCCAGGGCGGCCGCCGCCAGGGCGAGGGCGTGGCGGACTGGCGACGGCATCGGCAGCGCTCCTGCTGGCGGCTTCAGGTGGCGACGGGTGTGTCCAGGACTTCGCGCACCCGCCGGACCAGCTCCTGGATCGTCCAGGGCTTGGCCAGGAATGGCACGCCCGGCTCGAGGGGCGTGCGGTCGCGCACGTCGCGGACCGGATAGCCGCTGGTGAACAGCACCTTCGCCGCGATGCCGGCCTCGCGCAGCGCGTGCAGCAGCTCGGGGCCGCCGGCGTGCGGCATCACGACGTCGCTCACGATCAGATCGAAGGGCTCCGTCGCGGAGCGGACGATCGCGAGGGCCTCACGCCCGTCGCCCGCGGTGACCACCGTGTAGCCGTAGCGCGTGAGCACGCGCGTGCCCGAGCGCCGCAGCGCCTCGTCGTCCTCGACCAGGAGGATGGTCTCCGACCCGCCCCGGGCTTGGGCGTCGGCCGGACGCGGATGCGGCGCGGCCGCCGCGGCAGCGGGGAGATAGACCCGGACCGTCGTGCCCCTGCCCACCTCGCTGTACGCCCGCACGAAGCCGTTGTGCTCCTTCACGAGACCGTACACGATCGGCATCCCGAGCCCCGTGCCCTTGCCGACCGGCTTCGTCGTGAAGAACGGCTCGAACATGCGGCGCAGCGTCTCGAGGTCCATCCCCGCGCCGTCGTCGTGCACCGAGATCACGACGTAGTCGCCCGGCGCGCCCTGGCCGTTGGCGCCGCAGTCCTCCTCGTCCAGGGTCGCGCGGCCCACCTCGATGCGCATATGCCCGCCGGCCGGCATCGCGTCGCGCGCGTTGGTCACCAGATTCATGAGGATCTGCTCCAGCGCCGCCGGATCCGCGACGACCGCCGCTCCGTCGGTCTCCAGCGCCAGATGGACCTCCACGTCCTCGGGAACGACGCGGCGCGCCATCCGCAGGAACTCGCGCACCAGCGGCTCCAGCGCGACCGACCGCATCTGCAGCCGCTGGTGCCGGCTGAAGGCGAGCAGCTTGCGCGTCAGCTCGGAGCCGTGCTCCGCCGCGCCGCGGATCGCCTCGAGGTCCGCCTGCACCGTCGCATCCGGCGGCAACTCCGACTGGAGCATCTGGCACATCGTCAGGATGGTCGTGAGCAGGTTGTTGAAGTCGTGCGCGAGCCCCCCCGCCAGCTGGCCCACCGCCTCCATCTTCTGCGCCTGCCGGAGCTGCTCCTCCAGGTGCCGCGGCTCCGTCACGTCGAGCACCGTGCCCATCATGCGGACCGGGCGGCCCGCGGCGTCGTGCACGATGGTGGATTGCTCGCGCACGATCCGCTCCGACCCGTCGGACCGGACGATGCGGTGCTCGACGATGTACGGCGTCGCCTCGCGTATCGACCGCGCGATCGCTGCCTCGATCCGGGGCCGGTCGGCCGCGGGCACCGCGCTGAAGAACAGATCGTTCGAGACCGGGACCTGCCCGGGCTCGTACCCGAAGATCCGGAAGGTCTCGTCCGACCACCACAGCGGATTGGCGTTCACGTCGTCCACGTTCGTCAGGTCCAGCTCCCACACGCCGAGGTGCGCGATCGCCTGCGCCTGTGAGAGGCGGGCCTCGCTGGCGCGCAGCGCGGACTCGGCACGACGCCGCTCGGTGATGTCGTGAATGGCCGTCATCCGCACCTGCCGGCCGCGGTAGGTCGCCGGACGGCCGACCAGCTCGCCCAGGAAGGTGCTCCCGTCCTTGCGGAGGCCGACCGCCTCGTACGGCGTCTCGAGGCCGGAGCGCACCGCGGCGGCGACCTGCACCGCGGTCTCCGGAGTCCCGAGGTCGAAGATGGAACGTCCCAGCACTTCGCGGGCGTCGTCGTACCTGAACAGGCGCAGGAACGCGGGGTTCACCTCCACGACCCGTCCCTCGTCGTGGATCACGACGGCCTCCATCGTCGCGCCGGCGAGGGCCCGGTAGCGCACCTCACTGTCCAGCAGGGCGTCCTCGCTGCGCCGCCGCTCGATCGCCATCGCCACCTGGGTCGAGACGAACTCGAGCGCGCGGCGGTGGCGCTCGGTGTACCGGACGCGCTCGGTGTAGCTCTGCACGACCAGCACGCCGATCACCCGGCCTTCCACCTTCAGCGGCACGCCCAGCCAGTCGATGGACGGCGCGCCGATCGACTCCACTTCGCCGCGCCGCACCAGGTCCTCGAAGACCTTCGGCGTGCCGAGCAGCGGCTCGCCGCTGCGCAGCACGTACTCCGTGAGCCCGCGTCCCGGCGGCTTGGCCTCGGGTGGCGGGTCGTACTCGTCCACGAAGTAGGGGAAGGTGATCTGCGTGCATTCGGCGTCGCACAACGCGATGTAGAAGTTGCGGGCCGGCATCAGCTCGCCCACGATCCCGTGAATGGCCCGGAAGAGATCCTGCAGCGACTCCGCCGCGTGCGCCGCCTGCGAGATCCGGTAGGTCGCCGCGAGCGACCGTTCCGTCCGCCGTCGCTCCATCGCCAGCAGAACCGCCAGCACTCCCGCCGCGGTGACCGAGACCAGACGGATGAAATGCATGCTGGTCAGCCAGTAGTGGCCGGGCACGGCAAGCCACATGGCCTCGACCAGGCAGAGCAGCGCAATCCAGCAGGTGGTCGACGGACGCGTCGTCCCGGCCGCAATGAGCGGCGGGACGACCAGCCACCCCACGAAGACCTGCTCGGGCGGCGAAACGACATCTATGACGGCGATCGCGACGGCGACCGCGACGGCGGCGAGGGCCCAACGTTGTTCCGACGAGACCCGAACTGTCACGGCAGCCCCGACCGTTCGCAGAGGGAGGACAGCGGTACATACTGTCTCAATCCGCGCCGGAGCGGAAGCCGCCGTGTCCGCAGCCTAGCTGCGAAACCGCGCCGGCAGCATCGTCGCGAAGAGCCGCCGGATCAGCGGATGGCGGCCGAAGAAGCCCAGGGTCGGAGGAAACGCCGGCATGTGCACTCCCGGTGAAGGTCCGGGTGTACGGTGCACGCCGGCCGTCAAGCGGCCGTCAAGACGATCGGGGAGCTAGTCGAGTCCGCGGAAGAGCTTGTTCGTGAGCTCCTGGACCCGGTCCTGCGTCAGGCGATGGGAGTCGAGGGCATCGGAGCCGAGGCGCGCGCTCCACGCGACCTGGCCGGTCGGCCGCTCGCGCAGCACGACCACCATGGCCCGGTCGGAGTAGACGCGTCCACCGCCACCGTACGCCGGCACGGCGTAGCCGCCCCACACCGGGGCACCGTAGAAGCCCCAGCCCCACGGCTGGTACAGGCCGTACGGCTCCCAGAACCCCCACGGGCCGTAGCCGAACCGGCTGACGCCCCAGGGCCGGTAGCCCCATCCAGTGGAAAAGCCGACGACGACCGCCGTGTTTCGACGCGCGGAAGCGCCGCCCCGCGGCTCTCCGAACTGCACGGAGAGCACGAAGTCCGCCAGCGTGGCGTCGGCCACCAGGTGATAACCCTTCCGCTGCATGGTGGCTTCCATGGCGCGGTGGAACCGCTGCTGCACGATCTCGCCCACCGGCGAGGGCCCGCGCTCGGCGCGCGCGCCGGTGTCCGGGACCGCCCACGCCCAGGTGGCCCCCTGCGGAACCGGGATGCTCTCGTCGCGCTCGCTCCGGATGGCCGGAGCGCACGAGGCGAGGAAGGCGAGCGCGAAGCCCGCGAGCAGGAGGCGGCGACCGTCGTTCATACGCTCTCTGATACCACGTATTGGACGCACTCGTTCCGTCTTTGTTCTAGCGGGGCCGCTCGCCATCCGCGTGCGCACCGTGCAACACCTCGCGGACCGCCTCGGCCAGCTCGAGCAGGGTCGCCGGCTTGCCGATCAGCCGCCGCACCCCCGCGGTGCGGAGCGTTGCCTCCGGCAGCTCCTCGATGAAGCCCGTGAGGAGCGCGATCGGGAGCTCCGGCCGGACGTTGTGGACCGCACGCGCCAGATCGAGCCCGACCATGCCCGGCATCAGGTAGTCCGAGATCACCAGGTCGAAGTCCCGCGGCCGCGCGCCGAAGGTCCCGAGCGCGTGCACCGCGTCGGTCTCGACCGTGACGTGGTAGCCAAGCGACTCGAGCCGGCGTGCGCTCATCTGCGCCAGGGCCGGCTCGTCCTCGACCAGGAGCACGCGTTCTCCGTGCCCCTCGGGAGGCTCGCGCGTCCCGACGCGTTCTTCGGCGGGCGAGGGCTGCAGCGCCGGGAAGAAGCAGGTGACCGTGGTCCCGCGACCCGGCTCGCTCTCGAGGTCTATCGCCCCTTCGTGCGCCTTCACGATCGAGTGCACCATCGAGAGACCGAGCCCCGTCCCGGAGCCCTTCGGCTTGGTGGTGAAGAACGGTTCGAACGCCCGCTGCAGCACGGCGCGGTCCATGCCCAGGCCGGTGTCCCGCACCGTCAGGACGCCATACGGCCCCTCGTGCAGGCCCGGGTGCAGGCGGACGACGCTGTCGCGCAGATACCGCGGCTCGACGAGGATCTCCAGCACGCCGCCCGCCGGCATCGCGTGCGCTGCGTTCGTCCCGAGATTCATCAGGACCTGATGGATCGAGGTCAGGTCGGCCAGGATGCGCGGCGCCTGCGGATGGATGCTGAGCCGAAGATCGACCGCGGGTGGGAGCGTGGCCCGGAGCAGCTTCGCCGCCTCCTCCACCGTCCGGCCGAGCTCGAGAGGGTGGCGTTCGGTCGGCTGCCGCCGGCTGAAGACCAGGATCCGATCCACCAGGTCCTTGCCCCGCGCCGCCGCCTTCAGCAGCTCCGCGCGGTCCGCCGCCGCGGCCTCGGGGCTCTTGGCCGTGCCGATCAGCTCGGCGTAGCCGACGATGCCGAAGAGGATGTTGTTGAAGTCGTGCGCGATCCCGCCGGCCAGCGTGCCGATCGCCTCGAGCTTCTGCGACTGCCGCAGCTCCTCCTCGAGCCGCCGCCGCTCGGCCTCCGACACCTTGCGCGCGCTGATGTCCACGATGGACGCGAGGATGAACATCCCTTCCGCCGTCGCCACCGGCGTGAGCCCGATCTCCACCGGCACCTCGGTGCCGTCCCTGCGCAGGCCGAAGAGGTCGCGCCCCGCCCCCATCGAGCGCACCTTCGGGTCCGTCATGAAGCCGCCGCGGAAGCCCGTGTGCCCCGTCCGGAAGCGCTCGGGCACGAGCATCTCGATCGACTTGCCGAGCAGCTCCTCGCGCGCGTAGCCGAACAGCCGCTCGACCTCCCGGTTGACCAGCACGATGTTCCCGCGGGCGTCGGTCATGAGGATGCCGCTCGGCGACGACTCGACGGCGGCCCTGAGGCGCAGCTCCGTGGCGCCGGTTGACTCGGACATGCGGGAAGACTGCGGGCCCTATTCCGACTTAGCAAGTCGGATATAGGACAAGGGGCACCGCGGTAAGGGCTTGCGCGGTTGACGCGGGGCTCGAGGCTCCTACATTTCCCGCGCAGAAGCCACCCCTCCCGCGCGATGGCGGTTCCGTCGGAACCGTAGCCGGGCGACGGTGGCTTTCTTTCGTTCCGGGAGGTACCATGGCGCCGAGCAAGAAGGGCGAGTTCCTGGCGACTCCGGTCGTCTCGATCGACATCAAGCAGCACGACGTGCGGCCGCTGGTGGACGCGATGAGCGCCATGGCGTTCCAGGCGCGGAACCTGGGGCGCGCCGCGGGCATCTACGACGCGATGCTGGCCGACAAGGCGTGCTCGGTCATCGTGTGCATGGCGGGCTCGCTCTGCTCCGCCGGGCTGCGGGACGTGTTCATCGACCTGATCGAGCACCGGATGGCCGACGCGATCGTCTCGACGGGCGCCAACATCGTGGACCAGGACTTCTTCGAGGCGCTGGGCTTCCGGCACTGGCGCGGCGACGTGCGCGCGGATGACGACCAGCTGCGCAAGCTGGCGATCGACCGGATCTACGACACGTACATCGACGAGGACGAGCTGCGCATCTGCGACGAGACCGTCGGCAAGATCGCGGACGAGATGCTCGCCAACGGCGGCCCGCGGGCGGTGAGCTCGCGCGTGTTTCTCCGCGAGATGGGCGCGTGGCTGGAGCGGGAGCGGCCCGGGACGCGGTCCATCGTGTCCGCTGCGTACCGCGCGGGCGTGCCGATCTTCGTGCCCGCCTTCTCCGACTGCTCCGCCGGCTTCGGCCTGGTCCACCATCAGGTGCACCATCCCGACGGCCACATCGCGCTCGACTCGGCGGCGGACTTCCGCGAGCTGACGCAGCTGAAGCTGGCCGCCGGGGCCACCGGCCTGCTGATGGTCGGGGGCGGCGTGCCCAAGAACTTCGCGCAGGACGTGGTCGTCGCGGCCGAGGTCCTCGGGCACGACGTCGAGATGCACCGGTACGCGATCCAGATCACCGTCGCCGACGAGCGCGACGGCGCGCTCTCCGGCTCGACGCTGCGTGAAGCGAACTCGTGGGGGAAGGTGAAGCTCGGCGAGGAGCAGATGGTGTACGCCGAGGCCACCGTCGCGCTGCCGCTGGTGGCGGGTTACGCGTATCACAAGGGCGCGTGGCGGGCGCGCGAGGCCAGGAATTACGCCAAGCTCTTCGCGCCTGAAGCCGCGAAGATGGGAGACTGAAGGCTCGAGACTTCGGAACGGTTGCCAGACGCCAAGGTGTCAGTGGTTCCCGGGCGTCAGCGTGCGGACACAGGGGTGTCGCCGAACTTGCGTAGCAGGCCGTAGACCGTCTTCGCGCATTCGTCGCGCGTGGCGTCGAGCTTCGCGAGTGCTTCGGGCCGGAAGTAGCCGAGCGAGACCGCCAGATCGATGATCGCTTCGAGCTCGTCCAGGGACGCCCTCGCGATATCGAGATGTTTGCGGAATTCCCTGCTGCCGCGTCTGCTGGCGCCCTCGGCGATGTTCAGCGCGACGCTATAGGCCGCCCGGCGCCACTGATCCGCGAGAGCGGCGCTCTCCGCCGCAGGTAACTGCGTGATGGCTGCGGCTGACAGGATAGCCACCGACCGGGCGTGTTGCCACGCCTTGAGCTGTTTGAAGTGTCCCACGCCGCCAACTTGATGCCGGCGACCTCGTCCCGATCATCGAAATAGCGCCGCCTGTTCCTTATTCCTGCAGCTGGCATCTGGTAACCACTGTCGACTTGGCGTCTGGCAACTATCCCGCCATCTGATCCCTGATTTCCGCTTTCTGTCCGAGGCGCAGCGTGATGACGGCGACCTGCGCCGCGTGTCCGAGCCGGAACGGGATGCCCCAGTAGCCGGTGCCGGGGTGGATGTAGAGCAGCGAAGCGCCGCGCGCGTGCGATCCCATCGCCAACTCGAGGAAGGGGCTCGCGAGGCACCAGTGCAGGCGCGGGAACGCCAGCTGCCCCCAGTGCGTGTGCCCGCTCAGGGTGAGGGCGACGCCGCGCTGCGCGAGCGCGGGCCAGAGCGCGGGGTTGTGCGCCAGCGCGAGGACGAAGGCGCCGGCCGGGACACCCTCGAGCGACCGCGCGATGTCGGGGGCGACCTCCGCGCCGCGGCCGCCGGCGGGATCGCCCGTGCCGACCACCCAGAACGCGCCGCCGTTCCGCCGCAATGCCACCGACCGGTTGACGAGCAGCTCCAGCGGGAGCGCCTCGAGCAGCGGCCGCAGCGCCCGCCACCCGCTGTACACCTCGTGATTGCCCGGGATCGCGTACACGCCCAGCGGCGCCGCGAGCGAACCGAGGCCCGCGGCGTAGTGCCGCACGTCGCCGGGAAAATCGTCCACGAGGTCGCCGGTCACCGCGATCAGGTCGGGGCCGGCCTGCCGCACCGCGTCGCGCACGCGCGCCAGGTAGCGCTGCGAGGTGTGCGGCCCGACGTGGAGATCGGAGATCTGCGCGATGACCAGGCCCTCGAGCGACGACGGGAGATCCGGGAAGGCGGCGACGAGGCGGCGGACCTCGAGCCGCCGGCTCCCGACGTAACCCGCCACCCAGAGCGCGACGACCAGGACGCCGCCGCACAGCACGGCCGCGCGGCCCCCGTCCGCGGCGCGAGCGAACGGGAGACCCGCCAGGACTCCGAGGATCCCGAGCGGCGCCAGCAGCAGCACGACGAACTGCGCGTACCAGAGCGGGCGGAAGACCAGCAGGCGCACGGCGGCGCCCGCGTACAGGCCCAACGTGCGGGTCAGGATGAAGACGCCGAGCGGGATCTCCGTGAGCAGCGCATACACGAGGATGACAGTGACCCCGCCGCCGGGGACCAGGGGTGCCAGCAGCACCGCCAGCACCAGCCAGCAGGCGGTGAGCACGGCGAGGACGATGACGACGAACGCCGCGATCTGGCGGCGCTGGCGGGCCTCCTCGGCTGGCATTCCCGGGCCGGTCATGGGCGGGTAATCTACACGGCCAGTGAAAGAGCCCGCAGACGGCCGGCACGCCGCGTTTCAGGCGGAAGCCCTCCAGCACCTCGACGCGGTGTACCGCTACGCGTACGCCCTCACGCGCGAGCGGTCGGAGGCGGAGGACCTCACCCAGGACACCTTCCTCCAGGCGCTGCGGCATTGGGACCAGTTCCGTCCGGGAACCAACGCCCGGGCCTGGCTGTTCACCATCTGTCGCAACCTGTTCCTCCGCCAGCGGGAGCGCCGCTCGCGGGAGGAGCCGATGGAGGCCGCCGCGCTCGACGGCATCGCCGCCGCCGCGCAGGCGGCAGCCGCTCCGTCGGACGCCGGCCGCGCCCTGTTCGACGCGCCCGAACTGGGCGACGTCATCCGGCGCGAGCTGGACAAGCTGCCCGCCGAGTACCGGGAGGTCGTCGAGTTGTCGGATTTGCAGGACCAGTCCTACGCTGACATCGCCCAGGTGCTCGGGGTTCCCCTCGGCACCGTGAAATCGAGGCTGTTCCGAGGGCGCCGTCTGCTGCAGGAGGCGCTGGTGGATTACGCGCGCGACGCGGGGCTCCTGCCCCCTCCGGGGAGCGATGCATGAGCGACTGCGCTGAGGTCATCCAGCAGCTCTGGGAGTACCTGGACGGGGAGCTGCCCGAGGGGGAGGCCGCGGAGATCCGCCTCCACCTGTCCGAGTGCGCCCACTGCAATCCGCAGTATGAGTTCCAGCTCCGGTTCCTGGACGCGCTGGTCAAGGCGTACGCGGCGCGCGAGGTGCCGCAGCCGGAGTTCCTGCGTCGCCTCAAGGCGGCGCTGGGCACCATCGGCGACGACCTGATCTGACGACCGCGCGGCCCGCACCGGTGCCGCGGGCCGGACGGCGGTTGAGCCCTCCCCCGCCGCGCCGTACATTGGTGCCCGCATGGACGTCAGAGGGATCAGGCTGCATCGCCACCCGGCGATCGATTTATCCGCGCTCGCCGGAGCGCTCGTGGCCGCTTTCCTCTTCCTGCGCCTCGCCGGGGCCCGTGCCGACCACGTGCCCATCCCCCGGAGCGCACCGCAGTTCAGCGGCGACACCGCCTTCATCACCACGCGCATCCTGTCGGAGAGCTTCGGGAACCGCGTCACCGGGAGCCCGCACGGCCAGGATGCGGCCGCCTACATCGCGGCCCGCTTCCAGGCCCTCGGCCTGAAGCCGCAGCGGCAGGACTTCCCGATCGTCATCAAGAGCATCCAGCGCCGCGGCAGCAACGTGTTCGCGCGCAGTGCCGGCCCCGCGCCCGGTACCATCGTCCTCCTGGCCCACTACGACGGGCAGCCGACGTCCGACCAGTCCGCGGGCGACAACGCCGCTGGAGTCGCGGTGCTGCTCGAGCTGGCGCGCGTGCTGGAGCACGAGGGCCATCGCCACACCATCGTCTATCTCGCCACCGACGCCACCGAATGGGGCATGGGCGGCTCGCGGCACTTCGTCGGGGCGCTCGACGATCCCAAGCAGATCCTCGCGGCCATCTCCCTCGATCACGTCCAGAACTACGCCGCCGGCGGCGTCCGCATCAGCGGCGAAGGGATCGAGGACGACTACGCGCCCCTGTGGCTCCGCCGTGCAGCCGCCGAGGCGTTCCGGGCCGGGAACGTCCGCACCTCGGACGTGGGGGCGCTGGAGGAGTGGATCCACCGGACGCTCGGCTTCACGCTGACCGACCAGGGACCGTTCATCGACGCGGACATCCCGGCGGTCAACCTGGAGGTGGAATCGCGCTATCCCGAGAAGGCCGCCTTCCAGTATCACACGCCCGGCGACCGCTGGGAGACGCTCGACCGGCGCGCCCTCCCGCTGCTCGGCATCGGTACCGAGCGCCTCGTGACCGCGCTCGACGCGGCTCCCTGGCCGCACGGCCCGGTGCACTACCTCGCCCTGGGCGACGACCGGATGGTGAAGGGGTGGGCCATCCTGCTCGCGGCCATCGCCCTGTTCGTGCCACTGGCGCTCGCCACCTGGGAGGCGTGGCAGGCGGCCCGCGCCGATCCGGCGTCCCGCCTCGCCATCCGGTCGGAGCTGGTGCGGGCAGGCTGCTGGTGGCTCGTCGGCGTGGTCGGCCTGCTGGCCACCTGGTCCACCGTTCGACTCGGCATGGTGCCGGAGTACGAGAACGCGCCTCCCGCCGTGCGCGACCCGTTCCTCTATTCGACACGCTGGCTGCCGGTCCTGGCCGTCCTCCTGATCATGGCGGTGGTGGGGCTGCTGCTGAATTCGATGCGCCGCAGACCCGGGCTCGTCCTGTCGCACCCGCTCGCCGGGCGCGCCACGGCGCTGACCACCCTGCTCGTGGTGGTCGTGACGACGCTCCTCCAGGACCCGTTCGCGGCGGTCTGGCTGTTCGTGCTGGCGGCGTGGCTCTGGCCGTGGATCGGGCCGACGCGGCGGCCGCTCACCGGAGCGGCGAGCGCGCTGATCGTGCTCGCCAGCGCCGTGCCCCTGGTCGTCGCGATCGTCGTGCTGGCCCGGCCGCTCGAGGTCGGCGTGGAGATCGGCTGGTACCTCTTCCTGCAGGCCGCCTACGGCACCTGGAGCGGCCTCACGATCGTGATGTTCGTCGTGATGCTGTTCGCCGCGTTCCGGCTCGTGGGGACGGCGACGGCGCGGCTGCTCCCGTCCGAGGGCGACTGATGCTCGACGACCGCGCGTTGGCCTTCCTGAAGCGACTGCTCGACGCGCCCGGGCCCTCGGGCTTCGAGCGCGCCCCCGCGCGGCTGTGGCGCGAGGAAGCGGCGACCTTCGCCGCGGTCGAGTCCGACGTCGCGGGCAACTCCGTGGCGCGGCTCACGGGGGGCGGCACGCCCCGGGTGATGCTCACGGGCCACCTCGACGAGATCGGGCTGATGGTGGTGCACATCGACGACGAGGGGTTCGTGCACTTCGGGGCGATCGGCGGATGGGACAGCCAGGTGCTGGTGGGCCAGCGGGTGCGGCTCGAGGGAAGAGCCGGCCCGGTCGAGGGCGTGATCGGCAAGAAGGCGATCCATCTCATGAAGACGGAGGAGCGCGACAAGGTCTCGAAGATCACCGACCTCTGGATCGACATCGGCGCCGCGACGCGGGCCGAGGCGGCCGAGCGCGTGCGGGTGGGGGACGTCGGCGTGCTCGCCGCCGCGCCGCTCGACCTGCCCAACGGGCGCCTGGTCTCGCGCAGCATCGACAACCGGATCGGCTCCTTCGTGGTCCTCGAGGCGCTGCGGCGCCTGGCCAAGGACGCGCCCGCCGCGTCGGTGATGGCGGTGGGGACGACGCAGGAGGAGATCGCGTACTCCGGGGGCGGGGCGCGCATCAGCGCCTTCGGCCTCGAGCCCGACGCCGCGGTGGTCGTGGACGTCACGCACGCCACCGACTACCCGGGCGTGGAGAAGAAGGAAGTCGGCGACTTCAAGCTCGGCTCCGGGCCCGCGCTCTCGCGCGGCTCGGCGGTGAGCCCCGTGGTCTTCGACCAACTGGTCGCCGCGGCCGAAGCCGAGCAGATCCCGTACACCGTCGAGGCGGCGCCGCGCGGCACCTCGACCGACGCGGACGCGATCTACACGTCGCGGCGGGGCATCGCCACCGCTCTGGTCTCGGTGCCGTGCCGCTACATGCACAGCCCCAACGAAATGGTCGCGCTCGACGACCTCGACCGCACGGCGGCGCTGCTCGCCGCGTGGGCGCGGCGCCTGAAGGCCGACACCTCGTTCATCCCCTTCTGACGGAGCCCTCATGAGCCAACCGTTCAAGCCCTACGTGCCCGCGAACACCGACATGGCGGAGTTCTCGGTGCGCGCGCTGGTCATCGGCCTCGTGATGTGCGTGGTGCTCGGCGCGGCCAACGCGTATCTGGGCCTCAAGGCGGGGATGACGATCGCCGCGACGTACCCGGCGGCGGTGATCGGGATGGCGGTGCTGCGCACCATGCGCGGCTCCATCCTGGAGGAGAACTTCGCGCGCACCGTGGGCTCGATCGGCGAGTCGGTCGCCGCGGGCGCCATCTTCACGATCCCGGCGTTCTACATCGCGGGCATCTGGACCGACTTCGCGACGGCGGGCCACTACCTGCAGTCCACCCTCATCATGATCGCCGGCGGCGTCCTGGGGATCATGTTCGTGGCGCTGCTCCGGCGCGTGATGGTCGAGGACCCGGAGCTGCCCTTCCCCGAGTCGGTCGCGGCCTCCGAGATCCACAAGGCGGGGCGCGGCGGCGGCACGGGCGCCAAGTTCCTGTTCGGCGCGATGGGCATCGGCGCCGTGATCCAGGGTCTGGCCCAGATCAACCTCTTCACGTCGACCTGGGAGAAGTTCGTGTCGTTTGCGCGCACGTCGATCGGCCTCCGGTCGAGCGGCAGCGCGACGGGGCAGAGCGGCATGCTGCTCTCCTCGCCCTCGATCAGCCCGGCCTTCATCGGGGTCGGGTACATCATCGGCCCCAAGCTGGCCTCGCTGAACTTCGCGGGCGGCGTCGTGGCCTGGGGCCTGATGGTGCCGATCCTCACCTACTTCATCGCCCCCACGGTCTTCACGGCCGGCGCTCCCGCGCCGACGGCGGAGACCTGGATCGCGCTGGCGAACAACGTCTGGTTCACGATCGTGCGGCCGATCGCCATCGGCGGGATGCTGATGAGCGCCGCGTACACACTGTTCCGGATGCGCAACAGCCTGATCGCCGGGATCCAGCGTTCCGTCGGGGACGTCAAGAAGGCGGCGGCGGGGGCTCCCGTCGGCGACCGGACGGAGCGCGACCTCCCGTTCAACTGGGTCATGATCGGCGTCCTGGCCACCGGCGTGCTGACCTTCTTCATCTACGACTTCTTCACCGGCCACGCCGCCGGCGCCGCGCTCGTGGCGACCGTGGTGATGATCGTTGCGGGCTTCTTCTTCGCGGCCGTGTCCGGCTACCTGGTGGGGATGATCGGCTCGAGCAACAACCCGATCAGCGGCCTCACGCTGTCCACCCTGGTCGTCGCCGCGCTGCTGATGGTGGCGCTCGGGATGACCGGGACGAAGGGCGTCGCCGCCGTGCTCGGCGTCGCGGGCGTGGTCTGCGTCTCCGCCGCCGTCGCGGGCGAGATGCTGCAGGACCTCAAGGTCGGGCACATCCTCGGCGGCACGCCGTGGAAGATGCAGATCGGCGACCTGCTGGGCATGGCGCTCGCCGCATCGGTGATGTTCCTCCCCCTGGTGGTCCTGCACATGGGGGACATCAAGGCAGGCCAGATGGCGGTGCCGCCTTATCAGGGCGGGTTCGGGGGCCCGATGCTCCCGGCGCCGCAGGCGAGCCTGATGGCGCTGCTGTCCAGCGGGATCGTGGGCGGGCACATGGCGTGGCCCCTCATCATCGTCGGGATCATGCTGGGGATCGGGATGATCCTGATGCGGGTGCCGAGCCCGATGCTGGTGTGCGTCGGGATGTACATCAACCTCGGCACGACCTTCGCCATCTTCCTCGGCGGCGTCATCCGCGCGATCGTCAACTGGTCCGTGGAGCGGCTGAAGCACAACGCGGCGCAGAAGGCCCGGGTGGAGAACACCGGCATTCTGATCGCCGCCGGGTTGATCGCGGGCGAGGCGCTCATCGGCCTGCTGTTCGCGGCGCTCGCGTTCGGCAGCATCAACTACGCCACGCTCCTCGTGCCGAGCGGCGCCGTGCTGGGGTTCTGGTTCGCGCTGGTGGTGCTGGTGTTCCTCGGCTGGCTGCTCGTGCAGATTCCGCTCTGGAACGCCGGGGCGCCCGACGAACCGGCGCCGCCGTCGGCAGTGATGTAGAGGACTACGACTTCACAGGAGACCGGTCGTCATGAGCAACGCGATAGAAGGATTGAAGCCCGAGCTGGTGTGGAAGTACTTCGCGGAGTTCGCGCGGGTCCCGCGCTGCTCCAAGCACGAGGAGCGGGCGACGAAGTACATCCTCGACACGGCCAAGAAGCTCGGCCTGTCCGCGAAGGCGGACAAGCTCGGCAACGTCGTCGTGAAGAAGCCCGCGTCGCCGGGCAAGGAGCGGGCGAAGAGCATCGCGCTCCAGGGCCACCTCGACATGGTGTGCGAGAAGAACAAGGACACGGTCCACGACTTCTCGAAGGACCCGATCGAGCTGGTGCGCAAGGGCAACCACATGATGGCGAACGGGACGACGCTCGGCGCCGACAACGGCATCGCCGTCGCCACCAACCTCGCGATCATGGAGGACAAGTCGCTGGTGCACGGGCCGCTGGAGTTCCTCTTCACGATCGACGAGGAGACGGGCCTCACCGGCGCCAGCGGCCTCGCGCCCGACTTCCTTCAGAGCCGGACCCTCATGAACCTCGACTCCGAGGAAGAGGGGGCGCTGTACGTCGGGTGCTCGGGCGGGCGGGACACGGTCGGCACCTGGAAGGCGGCCTTCGACGCCGCGCCCCCGGGCTCCGCGGCCTGCGAGCTCAAGGTCACGGGTCTCAAGGGCGGTCACTCCGGCCTCGAGATCGACAAGGGGCGCGGCAACGCGGTGAAGATCATGAACCGCGTCGTGATGGCGCTGGCGCCGCTGGGCGCGCGGCTGGCTTCGATCGAGGGCGGGGACAAGCACAACGCGATCCCGCGCGAGACCGAGGCGACCGTCTATCTGCCGGCCACGAAGTGGGACGCCGCCGCCGCGGCGGTGAAGAAGCTCGAGGCGGCGATCAAGGCCGAGTACAAGACGGTGGATCCGGGGTTGACCATCTCGGCCACGGCGATCAAGGGGAAGAAGGGGAAGGTCCTGAAGAAGCCCCTCCAGCAGAAGCTGTCGCGTGTCATCTCCGCGCTGCCGCACGGCGTGCTCCAGATGAGCCCCGACATCCCCGGCCTGGTCGAGACCTCCACCAACGTCGCCGCGGTCCACACGTCCGCGAAGACGCTCAGCGTGGTGACGAGCCAGCGCAGCTCGGTCGCCTCCGAGCTGACGGAGGCCTGCGACACCGTCCGCTCCGTCTTCGAGCTGGGCGGCGCGACGGCCGCCACCTCCGACGGGTACCCGGGGTGGAAGCCCAACCTGCAGTCGCCGATCCTCAAGACAGCGAAGGCGACCTACCAGACGCTGTACGGCAAGGAGCCGCAGGTGAAGGCGATCCACGCGGGGCTGGAGTGCGGCATCATCGGCGAGAAGATCCCGGGGATGGACATGGTGTCGTTCGGGCCGACGCTCGAAGGCGTCCACTCGCCCGACGAGAAGATCTTCATTGATACCGTGCCGAAGTTCTGGGACTTCCTGATCGGAATTCTGAAGGCAGTGAACTGAATCCGGACCAGTTGCCAGACGGCGAAGTACTGAAGTGGTTACCAGACGCAAGTAGATAGAAGCCAGACCAGTTGTCAGTACCTGCCACTGGTCTGGCTTCTTGCGGCTTCGCGCCCGGCAACCACTTCCCGCGTGCCGTCTGGCAACTGTTCTGACCTCTACCGCTCCAGAATCCGTCCGTCTTTCATGGTGACGACGCGCTGCGCCATCTCCCCGATGAACGCCCGATCGTGCGATATCGCGATGACGGTGATCCCGGCGGCGCGGCGGCGCCGAAGGGCCCCGACCACGCGCCCGTGCATCTCGCGATCGAGGCCGGCGGTGGGCTCGTCGAGGATCAGCACCGCCGGCTGCATCGCCAGCACGCCGGCGAGCGCCACCACCTTGCGGAGGGGGGCGCTCACGTCGTACGGGTGGACGGCGGCGTATTCGGCCAGTGCCAGCTCCTCCAGGACCGCGGGAACGGCGGCGTCGGAGCGCCCCAGCTGCCGTGGACCGAACGCCACGTCCTCCCGCACCGACCGTGCGAAGAGCTGCTGATCCGCGTGCTGGAACGCGTAGCCCACGCGCCGCGCCATCTCGTCGGGGCGCCTCGAGGCGACGTCCCAGTCCCCCACCGAGACGCGTCCGGCCTGCGGGCGCACCAAGCCCGTCGCCATACGGGTGAGGGTCGTCTTGCCCGCCCCGTTGGGCCCGGCGAGCACGACCGACTCGCCTGCCGCGACCCGGAGCGACACGCCCCGCACGACGTCCGCGCCCCCTTCGTACGCGAAGCTGACACCCTCCCACGCCACGGGAAGCCCCGCCGCGCGAGCGCTCGCGCTCATGTGAGCACCATGGCCGGCGCTCCATCGCGGACGATGCGTCCGCGTTCCAGCGCGAGCGCCCGAGTGGCGACCGACGCCGCACGCTCGAGGTCGGGCGTCGCGATGAGGATGGTGGTCCCGGCGCGCGCGAGCGCCGGGAGCATGGCATACAGCGCGTCCGCCGCGTCCGGATCGAGCTCGGCAGCCGGGTCGTCGAGCGCGAGCAGATCCGGCTCGAGGGCGAGGGTCGCTGCGACCACCACACGCTGCAGCTCGCCACCGGAGAGGTGCGACGGATCGCGGGCCGCCAGGTGCGCGATGCCGAGCTGCTCCAGCGCGCGCGCGGCTGCCTCGAGCACCGCCTCGCGCGGCGCGCCATAGGACGCGGGGCCGAACGCCACTTCGTCGCGCACGGTGGAGCACAGACCCGTCAGCTGTGTCCAGGGGCGCGCGAACACGATCCCGCAGCGCCGGGCTCCGATCGTGCGCGAGCCCGTGAGCGTTCCCCCGACCAGCCGCGGCGCCAGGCCCGTCGCCACGAGCAGCAGCGTCGAAGCGCCGGCCCCGGCCGCACCGGCCAAGGCCACGATCTCGCCGGCCTCCAGGTCGAGCTGCAGATCGGAGAGCGCCGCCCGTTCGGCGCCGGGATAGGTGAAGGTCACGCCGGCGAGCGAGACGGGCGGGGTCATCCGCGCATTCTCCAGAACTTCCAGAGGTAGGCGGCCGCCACCAGCGCGAGCAGCCCCCACCGCAGCGTCCGCTGCCCGGCCGAGTCGGGCGGCGGATCCAGCGCCGTGCGCCGCACGCCGGCCGCGGCGCCGCGCACGTCCAGCGCCAGCACTTGCTCGTCCACCTCCGCCAGGGCGCCCAGGATCAGCGGCAGCGCCAGGGGTCCGAGCGCGCGGAGCCGCGCCAGCGGTGAGCCGCCGAGCCGGAGACCCCGGCACTGCTGCGCCTCGAGGATCTGCGCCGCCCGCTCCCGCATGCGCGGCAGGATCGTCAGGGTGGAGGCGAGGAGGAACGTCCGGCCGAACGGCACGCCGCGCGCGGTCATGGCCTCGACCAGCCGGTGGGGCGACGTGGTGGCGAGCGCCGTGAGGAAGCTCAGGACGATCGCCGTCAGCCGCCCGCCGAGCACCAGCGCCCGCGCGATGCCGGGCGCCGAGAGCGACACCGGGCCGACCATCACCCGCGGATCTCCGCCCAGCAGACCGTAGAGCACGAACAGCAGCGCCCAGATCGGAAGCGAGAGCAGCAGCGCGGTGCGCACGGTCGAGCGCAGCACGCCGCCGACGCCCGAGAGCACGGCTCCGGCGAGCACCAGCACCCAGACCGTCAGCCGGATCGGTCATCGCGAAGGCCGTCAGCAGCACGGTGCCGGCCAGCGCCAGCGTCGTGTAGGGATGGGCGCGGTGCAGCGGCGAGCGGCCTGCGGCGTATCCGATCATCGGGCCAACGCCGGAAAGCGCGCCGCCATCGTCCGGGGCAGGCCGCGCAGGATGACGCACACCAGCCCGCAGGCGATAGCCTTGTCCAGGAGGTCGGTGGAGTAGCTCGCCGCGGCCACCGCCACACCCAACGGCGCCCCGAGCGCTCGCAGCACCGTGGTCACCACGGTCACGCCGCCGGCGGTGACGCCGCCGAATACGAAGTAGGAGATCGGCGCCGAGCAGGACGCGGCGACCAGACCGAGCCCGAGGCCGGCGGCCACGGCCGTCCACAGCCGGCGGAACGCTCCGAGCCGCGCCGCCGCGGACGCGTAGAGCGCGATGACGACCTGCACCACGGCGAAGGGGAGCCAGGAGAAGTTCCCCGAGATCACCGCGCTGAGGACCTGCGAGACGAGGCCGGCGGTGATCGCCGCCCTGGGGCCGACGAGCGCAGCGAGCAGGATCGTGCCGACGGAATCGAGATAGACCGGCAGGAGCAGGGCGACGACGATCTGCCCGATGACCAGGTTGATCGCCACGCCGAGGCGGACCAGGACGAGATCGCGGAGCTTCACGCGGACTTGCCGCGGCGCCGCGCGCCGACGCGCGGGTTCTTGAGGCCGGTCGCGAGCTTGTTGCCGACCTCGCGCACCACGCGGGAGGCCAGCGCCGCCCGGTGCGCCGCGACGAACCGGCGCGCGGCCTCCGCGTCGCGCTTCGCCAGCTCTCGGAGCGCCCAGGACATCGCCTTCACCACCATGTCGTCGCGGTCGGCGAGCAGCATCGTGCAGACGGCAAGGGTCCGCGCCGCGTCGCCGCGGCCGCCCCGAGCCCGGTTGTTGAGCGGCACGGTGCTCACCAGTGCCGCGCGCCGCCACCAGCGGTCGCGCGAACGCGCCCAGCGCCGGATCAGCGCATCGCTCACCTGCCCCTCCCGCCACGCGGGGCCCGCGAGGTAGCAGGCGAACACGTCCACGGGACCCCAGCCGTCGAGTCCGCTGCCGAACGCTTCCAGGACCCGCGCCCGCAGGCTCGCCAGTGCTCCGCGATGGTGGTGGACCAGCTCGCACGCGACGATCCGGCGGCTCATGCCGCCGCGCCGCTGCAGTTGGAGCGCCAGCTTCACGACCTGCGCCGGCTGCTCCGTCTTCAGGCGTCGCGAGAACTCACGCCGCACCCGTCTCAGGGGCGCCGCGGCCAACGGCGACGCGGCGATGCGCGCATCCAGCTCATCCAGGAGTCGTCGCCACGCGGTGCTCAGCGGCTGGGCTTGTACCAGTAGCGGTCGGCCACGTCGTCCATGGTCCCGGAACCGAAGTAGTGCGCGATCCCGTGCCAGAGCAGTCCGAAGTAGTGCCAGTCGCCGTGGTCGTCGAACTTGCGGGTGGAAGCGATCGCCTTGACCCGGCGCGCGCGCACCAGCCGGCGATGCGTCCGCCGGCCGAGGCGCCAGAGCGCGTAGAGGAACGCGACGTCTTCGGCGAACCGGAGCGTCTCGTCATACCCGCCTGCCGCGTCGAAGTCGGTGCGTCGGCAGAACACGACCCCCGTGTCGAACCCCGTGATCCAGACCAACGGAAGGAACACTGCCCAGGTGGCCGCGAGGCCAAGGGACCAGCGATCGGGGAGGATGCCGGTCGTCCCGCCGATGACGCGCCCGTCGGCCAACAGGCGGGTGATCTCGTGGAGCGTCCGGGGGTGAATCCGCGCGTCCGCGTCCACGAACGCCAGGATCTCGCCCCCGGCGGCCCGTGCCCCCGCGTTGCGCACCGCCGCGATCGCGCGCGGGACCGCGGTCACGACCCGGCATCCCCGCTCGGCCGCGATGCGTGCGGTACCGTCGGTCGAGCCGTTGTCGGCGACGATCACTTCGATCGCACCGCCGTCGGCGCGGTACGGCGCCGCGGCGGCGTCCACCGATTCCAGGAGCCGGGGGAGAAAGCGCTCCTCGTTGTAGGCCGGGACGACCAGCGAGATCATGGCCGCTTGAGACCCGGCAGGTAGCGTTCCCGGATGATGTTCCCGTGGTGCCGCTCGTGCCCGGCGGCGACGTACGCGATCGCGCGCACGGTATACTCCCGCTGGTTCGCGGTCCCTTTCCGCATCAGCTCTTCCGCATCGAGCCCCGAGAAGAAGCTCACGGTGTCCGCGCGCGCGGTGCGCAGTTCCGCCACCAGGTCCGCGAGCCGCCGCGCGCCGAAAGCAGCGCGCGCGACGTACTCGTTCTCGTCCCACCCCGGCAGTTCGTGCGGCTCACCGCGGGCGAAGCACACGGCCCGGTAGAGGAAGATCCGCTCCGCGTCCACCAGGTGCCCCATCACTTCCTTGATGCTCCATTTCCCGTCCGCGTAGCGGTGATCCGCGTCGCGGTCGCTCAGCTTCCCCACCAGTGCCGCCGTCTCGTCCACCTGGCGCCGGAGGATCGTCGAGGATGTCGCCCTCGGGCACGAGATCCACGTAACGGGCGAAGTAGGGGACGTACTCGCTGCTCGCCGGGCGGGCGATCGTGATGCCGGCCATCGCAAACTCCTGGGTCAGAGGTTTCCGCGGGCCACCGCGGCGGGCGGCCCGGCTAGGGGGTCGAGAAGCGCTCCCGGACGTCGTCGCCCACCTGCATCGGCCTGAACGTCACCGGGGCGATCGGGCACCACAGGGTGCGCGCGCGTACCAGCAGGCGCCGGTCGCCGGCCCGCAGGATCTCGGTGTGTCGCTCGAAGGTGCTCCGCGTCGCCGCGCCCACCCAGGTGCGGGCGATGATCCCGTCTGCGAGCAGCGCAGGGTGCTTGTAGTCGATCTCGTGCCGGACCACCACCCAGAGCACGTCGGCCTGCTGCTGCGCCGTCGCCGCGGCGCGCCAGTGCGCGACCGCCACGTCCTGTACCCAGCGGAGGTACACGACGTTGTTGACGTGCCCCAACACGTCGATGTCCGACGGCAGCACCCGGATGTCGAGCTCGAAGGGGGCGACCGTCACCGCAGCGTCTTGATCATCTTCACGATGTCGAGCCGGTAGCCCAGCCGCTCGTACAGCTCCCGCGCCCGGGCGTTCTCACCGAAGACGTGGAGGCTCAGGAGCCGGAAGCCGCGTGCGCGCGCCCAGGCCTCGGCCGCCGCCATCAGCGCCGCGCCCACGCCGCGTCCCTCCGCGGCCGGCGCGACCACGATGTCGGAGACGTGCCCGTGCCGCTCGCCGGTGTGGAAGTCGGTCGCGCCGTGGAGATGCACGAAGCCCAGCGGCTCGCGGTCCGCGCCCTCGGCAATCAGCACGGTCTGGTCCGGTGCGGGCGTCGTCAGCCCCTCGTCGATCGAGGCCGTGACCGCGTGGTCCATCACGTCGCGTGAGCGCCAGGGCGGCGGTCCGAACTCGTGGAGCCGCGGAGCGAGGGCCAGGATCCACTCCCGATCGCCGGACCGCGCGGGCCGGATCGAGACAGAGCCGTCGTGTGCCATGGTGACCGGGAATGATGCAGCGGCGGCGAACGCCCGACCAGAGGCGTCCCTTCCCGCCCGCGAGCCGGCCGCACTAGCTTCAGCGCATGAACGCCACCCGCCTCGCCATCGCCGCGTTGCTCGCCCTGAGCGTCCCCGCCCGCGCGCAGAACACCTCCGGCCGCGCACGGACCGACACTGCACGCATCGAGAACGACGTCCGCTATCTGGCATCCGACGCCCTCGACGGCCGCCTGACCGGCTACCCGGGGAACGACTCGGCCGCCGCGTATCTCGCCCGCCACTTCCACGAGCTGGGGCTCCGGCCGGGAGGCGACGCAGGCGCCTGGCTCCAGCACTGGACCGTCGGCTCCACGGTCGCCACCCGCGAGGCGACCGTGGCGGGGCGCGGCACCGCGAACGTCGTCGCCATCCTCCCCGGCCGGGGCAGCCTGGCGGGGCAGGACATCGTGATCGGCGCGCACTTCGACCACCTCGGCAACGGGCCTGCCAACTCCCTGGCCACCGGCGATTCGGCGCATCTGATCCACCACGGCGCGGACGACAACGCCTCCGGGACGGCCGCCGTGCTCGAGATCGCGCGGCTCCTCAGCCGGTCGCACGAACGGAGCCGGCGCACGATCGTCTTCGTCCTGTTCAGCGGCGAGGAAGAGGGCGACCTGGGCTCCGCCTGGTACGCCGACCATCCCGTCGTCCCGATGGATTCGACGCTGGCGATGCTCAACCTCGATATGGTCGGCAGGCTGCGCGACGACAAGCTGCTGGTGCTGGGCGTCAAGTCCGCGACCGAATGGCAGCCCCTGCTCGACTCGGTCAATGCCGCATACCATCTCGACGTGCGCGCGTCGGGCGACGGCTGGGGCGCGTCGGATCAGGCCTCCTTCTTCGCCAAACACCGCCCGGTGCTCTTCTTCTTCACCGACCTGCACGCGGACTACCACCGCCCTTCGGACACCTGGGACAAGATCAACTGGGGCGGGCTCGCCACCGTGGCGGCGTTCGCGGCCGACGTGGCCGGGCGGCTGGCCGTGCGATCCGGGCCGCTCACGTTCGTGGACGCGCCCCTCCCGCAGATGGCTTCCGGCACCGGCGAGCGCGCCTATCTCGGGTCCATTCCCGACATGTCGGAAGAGCCGGGCGGCGTGCGCCTCTCGGGCGTGCGGGCCGGCAGCCCGGCGGATGCGGCGGGCATCCGGGCGGGCGACATCATCGTGGGCATCGGCGCGGACACCGTCGCCAACCTGAACGACATGCAGAACGCGCTGGTCAAGCATCATCCGGGCGAGATCGTGAGCATCCGGGTGCGGCGGGGCGACCAGACGCTCGCGCTCACCGTGACGCTGGGCCGGAGAAGCTGATCGAGCGCACCGGCCGCGTTCCCGGGGCGGGGGTCGAGCTGTTCGCCCGGTGGGTGGGGGCGGGCGACGGCGGTCCCACCGTGGTCGTGCTGCACGGCGGCCCCGGAGCGTCGCACGACTACCTGCGTCCGCAGTTCGACGCCCTGGCCGCGGGCAGGACCCTGCTCTACTACGATCAGCGCGGCGGCGGCCGCTCCGAGGTGCCGCGCGACGTCCCGCTCGGCTGGCGCGAGCACGTCGCCGACCTCGCGGCCATCGCGGGCGGCGCGGTGAGCGCTCCGCTGACCCTGCTCGGCTTCTCGTGGGGCGGCCTGCTCGCGATCCTCTTCGCCCTCGAGCACCCCGAGCTGGTCGCGCGGCTCGCGCTCGTGGCGCCGGCCGGCACCCACCCCGGGATCCGGCTCGAGTTCGAGAAGACCTTCGCCGAGCGGCAGGCCGCGCCGGAGATCCTGGAGGCGCGCGCTGCACTGTCGCGGTCGGGGCTGCGGGAGCATGACCCGGACGCTTTCTGGCGGCGCGCCTTCGAGCTGTCGGTCGCCGGCTACTTCAAGGAGCCGTCGCGCGCGTCCAGCCTCACGCCATTCCGTGTGGCCGCACGCGCCCAGCAGGCGGTCTGGCGGAGTCTCGAGGGGATGGATCTCCGCCCGCGCCTCCGCGAGATCACGGCCGAGACGCTCGTGCTCCACGGCCGTTACGATCCGATCCCCCTCGCGTCGTCCGAGACGCTCGTCTTGGCTCTGCCGCACGCGCGGCTCGTGGTGTTCGAGGATTCCGGCCACGCGCTCTACGCCGAAGAGACGGACCGCTTCGTGCGAGAGCTCGACGCCTTTCTGCCGCGGGCCCGGTGAGCGCGCCGGACGGGCGCCGAGGCGCGCACAACCCCTCCGATGCGCCGCCCGCTCGATCCAGCCCCGCTGCGCCGGCCACCGCGCCGCGGCCTCTGCCGTGGACCGCCCTGATCGCAGCGCTGGGCGAGGCCACCTTCGAGGGGATGCGCGCGGCCCTGGCGAAGGCCGCGGCCGATCCGTTCGACCGCGACGCGTTCCTCCTCGACGGCGCGGTCGGACGCGTGCTGCGTGACCTCGTCCCCGCGGACGCCCCGGCCGAGGCCGTGACCGAGTACGGCGCCCTCCTCCACGCGCTCTACCTCCATTGGTCACACGGCTCGCCCGTGCGCGTGCTCGAACGCGGCGCGGCGACGGCCCTGCTGTCGGCGCCACCGGACGGCGCGGCCCTCCCCGCGGAGCCGCCGGTCGCCTACGTCCAGCTCCCCGAGCGCCTCGTCTGGGCCGCGAGCGCTCCGGGTGCACCGCACGAGCCGATGGACGGCGTGTTCGTCATCCGGTCGCAGCGCCGCTGCCGCGCGCTGGCCGTGCTCGGCTTCCGGCCCGACCGTCAGGGGTTCACCGCCATCGAGGCGGAGGCGCCCCTTCCGCCCCGGCTGGAGCAGCGGCCCGACGGCTCTCCGCCCTTCGCGACGGTGCTCCCGGCGGGGGATCGCGTGGGCCTCTTCTCCGTCACGTCTCCATCCGAGCTCGCGCTCCTCGCGTTGCTCGCCCTCTCCGCAGCACAGGGTTAGTATCCCGGCGGTGGACAAGCGCGCCGCCGCACACGTCCTCGAATCCATCGCCTCGCTGCTGGAGCTGAAGGGGGAGAACCCCTTCAAGGTCCGCGCCTTCACCACGGCGGCGCAGGTGCTCGAGAGCCTCACCGGCGACCTGGCGCAGGCGCTCGACTCCGGAGCGCTGGCCGAAATGAAGGGAATCGGCCCCGCGACGCTCGAGGTGATCCGCGAGACCGCGCTGACCGGCCGTTCGAGCACGCTGGAGTCGCTGCAGCGCGAGATCCCGGCGGGGCTCGTGGAGATGCGGCGCATTCCGGGCCTCGGCGTGACCAAGATCCGCACGGTGCACGAGCAGCTCGGCATCAGCACCCTCGCGGAGCTGGAGGCCGCCGCCCGCGACGGCCGGCTGGCCGCACTGCCGCGCTTCGGCGGGAAGACGGCCGAGAAGGTCCTGAGAGGGATCGCGTTCGTACGCCGTGCCAGCGGTTTCCTCCTGTCGCACGATGCCGCGCGTGCGGCCGATGAGGCGCGCCTCGCTCTCGCCGCGCTGCCCGCCGTCGAGCGTGTCGAGATCGCCGGCAGCGTCCGCCGCCGCGCCGAGGTCGTGCGCGACGTGGACCTGGTGGCCGTGTGCGGCGGCAGCGTACCGCCGATCCCGGCGGCCGACGTCTACTGTGTGAGCGCCGAGGAGTTCGGCCAGGCGTGGGTCCGGGCAACGGGCTCGGTGCGCCACTGGGAGCTGCTCGTGCAGCGCGCAGCGCAGGCCGGGCTGCGCCTCGACGAGGCGGGGCTCTGGCGCGACGGCGCGGCGGTGCCCTGCCCCGACGAGGAGGCGCTCTACGCGGCGCTCGGCCTGGCGTGGATCCCGCCGGAGCTGCGCGAGGGCGGAGACGAGATCGCCCGCGCAGCGGCCGGGACGCTGCCGCGCCTCGTGACGCGTTCGGACCTCCGGGGCCTGGTGCACTGCCACAGCCTGTACAGCGACGGGACCGACACCCTTCCCGCGCTGGCGGACGCGTGCCGCGCCGCGGGGTACGGGTATCTGGGCCTCACTGACCACTCGGTCGCGGCGGCATACGCCGGCGGCCTCGGCGAGGCGAAAGTGCAGCGGCAGCACGAGGAGATCGACGCGCTGAACCGCGGCCCCGGCGGCTTCCGGATCCTCAAGGGGATCGAGGCCGACATCCTGGCCGACGGCGCGCTCGACTACACGAGCGAGCTGCTCGACCGCTTCGACTTCGTGATCGGCTCCGTCCACTCGCGGATGGAGCAGGACGGCCCGACCATGACGCAGCGCGTGCTGCGCGCGATGGACGACCCGCACCTCTCGGTGCTCGGCCACCCGACCGGGCGCCTGCTGCTGGCGCGCGACCCGTATCCGATCGACATGCACGCCGTGATCGCGCGGGCGGCCGAGCGCGGCGTGGCGATCGAGATCAACGGCGATCCGCACCGCCTCGACCTCGACTGGCGCCTCTGCGCGGAAGCCCGGGCGGCCGGCGTCACGATTGTCGTCGGCGCCGACGCCCACAGCCTCGCCGGCCTGGACAACGCGGAGTGGGGGCTGGGTATTGCCAGGAAGGGTGGCCTTGAGGCCGGCGATATACTCAATACTCTGGATGCGGAGGGATTCCTCGACCATGCCCGGAAAAGGCAAGCGGACTAAGGGGAAGGCGCACCGGCGCACCGTGCGTCCGTCCGCCCGTGCGTCCGTGCGTCCAGCCCTGGAGCGGATCGGGGACATCCTGCGCCTGCTGGAGCGCCGGTATCCGGAGGCCGGGTGCTCGCTCGATCACACCGAACCGCTGCAGCTGCTGGTCGCGACGATCCTGTCGGCGCAATGCACCGACGCGCGCGTCAACCTCGTGACGAAGGACCTGTTCCGGAAATACCGGACCGCCGGGGACTACGCCGCGGCGAACCCGGCCGTGTTCGAGACGGAGATCCGGAGCACGGGCTTCTTCCGGAACAAGACCAAGAGCGTGATCGGGATGGCGCAGGGCCTGCTGGAGCGGTTCGGCGGCACGGTGCCCGATACGATGGAGTCGCTGACCTCGCTGCCGGGCGTCGGGCGCAAGACCGCGAACGTCGTCCTCGGCAACGCCTTCGGCAAGGACGAGGGCATCGTGGTCGACACGCACGTGGCCCGCATCAGCAAGCTGCTGGGTTTGACCCGGCAGACCGATCCGGTGAAGATCGAGCAGGACCTGATGCGGATCGTGCCGAAGCGCCGGTGGACGCTCTTCCCGCACCTGCTGATCCACCACGGCCGCGCCGTCTGCGTGGCCCGCAAGCCGCGCTGCGAGGACTGCCCGCTCGCGCCCCTCTGTCCCTCGTCGAGGATCTAGGATGACCGCCGAGCCCGGCCAGGAGCTCCTCCAGAAGCTGCGCCACCGCGATGCGGTCGTGCGCCGTCAGGCCGCCCGCGCGATCGGGGTCTCGCACCTCAAGGAAGGGGTGCGGGAGCTGTCGCAGGTCCTCGAGCAGGACAGCTCCGCGCCGGTCCGCCGCGCCGCCGCCGAAGCGCTGGGCAAGATCGGCGACCCCGCGGCGCGCGGCCCGCTCGAGCGCGCGCTGCGCGCCGAGAGCGACGCTACGGTCCGGCAGGCGGCCGTCGCCGCCCTCTCGCGGCTGGGCCTCGGTACCGGCGACTACCCCGGCTCCCTGCCCGTGAGTGAAGAATGACCGCGCCGGACGGGCGCCGACCCGGAAACGGCACTTCCGATGCGCCGCCCGCACGATCCGGCCCTCGATCGAGTGCCACCGCCACCGCCACGCGCGACGCCGAGTTCGCCGAGCTGGTCGCCACCCGCCGCGACCTCCACGCCCACCCCGAGCTCGGCTTCGAGGAGCGCCGCACGGCCTCACTCGTCGCCGAGCGTCTCGCGGCCCTGGGCTACCAGGTGAAGACCGGGGTGGGCAAGACGGGCGTCGTCGGAGTGCTGCGCGGTGCCGCGGCCGGCGGCTCCGGCCCCGAGCGGACCGTGCTCCTGCGCGCCGACATGGATGCCCTCCCGATCCACGAAGCCAACGGGGTGGCGTACCGCTCCACCGCGCCCGGCGTGATGCACGCGTGCGGCCACGACGCGCACGTCGCCATCGGTCTCGCGGTCGCCCGCCGGCTCGCGGCCGATCGCGGCAGCTGGCGCGGCACCGTGAAGTTCGCGTTCCAGCCGGCCGAAGAAGGCGGCAACGGCGCCCTGGCGATGATCGAGGACGGCGTGCTCGAGAACCCGCACGTGGACGCCGCCTTCGGCCTCCACGTGATGAACAACCTGCCGATCGGAAGGATCGCCGCGACTCCGGGCCCGATCATGGGCTCGGTGGACAAGTTCAACATCACGATCCGCGGCAAGGGCGGGCACGCGGCGATGCCGCACGAAGCCGTGGACCCGATCCTGGCCGCCTCGCACGTGGTCACGGCGCTGCAATCCATGGTCAGCCGCGGCGCGGACCCCTTCGACCAGCTGGTCGTGAGCGTGACACAGATCAAGGCCGGCGACGCCTTCAACGTCATCCCGGAGACGGCGGAGCTGGCGGGCACCGTGCGCAGCATGGGGGGCCGCCTGTACGACGAGGCGCCCGCGCGGCTCACCGCGATCACCAGCGGCGTGGCGACGGCGCTCGGGTGCACCGCCGAGGTGAACTACGTGCGCCAGACGCCGGCCACCGTGAACGACGACGCGATGGCGCGGCTCGCGGCGCGGATCGCCGCTCAGCTCGTCGGCGAGGCCAACGTGCTCACGGCCGCGCGCACCCTCGGAGGCGAGGACTTCTCCTTCTTCCTCCAGCGCGTGCCGGGGTGCTTCGCGTGGGTCGGCTCGCAGAATCCCGCGAAGGGCTTCGAGGCCCCCCACCACAGCCCGCACTTCGACATCGACGAGAACGCCATGCCGACGGGCGTCGAGCTCCTGGACCGGCTCGCCCGGGAATACCTGCGCTGAACCGTCTGGCCGGCGAGTCCTCCGCGTACCTCGCTTCCGCCGCCCACCAGCCGGTGCATTGGCACCCCTGGAGCGACGAGGCCTTCGCGCGGGCCCGCGCCGAGGACAAGCCGATCCTGCTCGACGTCGGCGCCGTCTGGTGCCACTGGTGCCACGTGATGGACCGGGAGTCGTACGAAGACCCCGCCCTCGCCGCGTTCCTCAACGCCGAGTTCGTCTGCATCAAGGTGGACCGCGACGAGCGCCCCGACGTGGACGCCCGCCACCAGCGCGCGGTGCAGGCCCTCACGGGCCAGGGCGGCTGGCCGCTCACGGCCTTCCTGACGCCCGAAGGCGATGTGTTCTACGGCGGCACCTACTTCCCTCCGGACGACCGCTTCGGGCGTCACTCGTTCCGCACCGTCCTCGAAAAGGTGCGCGAGGTCTTCCGCGCCCAGCGCGAGAAGGTCGCGGGCAGCGGCCGCGAGGTCCGCGCGCACGTCGGAGCGCTGCTCAGCGAGCGCGCCACCGGCCCGCTCGCCCCCGCGCTGCTCGAGCAGGGCGCGGAGCGGATGGTGCGGCTCTTCGACGAGCGCCACGGCGGCTTCGGATCGCAGCCGAAGTTCCCGCACCCCGCGGCGGTGGATTTCCTCCTCGCGCGCTGGTGGGACACGGGCGCCGAGCGGCTCCGGGACATCGTCGCGAAGACGCTGGCGGGGATGGCCGACGGCGGGGTCTACGACCAGATCGGCGGCGGCTTCCACCGCTACTCGGTGGACGAGCGCTGGATCGTGCCGCACTTCGAGAAGATGGCGTACGACAACGCCGAGCTGCTCAAGGCCTACGTGCACGCCTTCGCCGCGCTCGGCGAAGCACGCTTCGCCGCCGCCGCGAACGGCATCGTGGACTGGACGCTCGAGGTTCTCGCGGACGGCGAGGGCGGGTTCGGCGCGTCGCAGGACGCGGACGTCGGCCTCGACGACGATGGGAACTACTTCACCTGGACCGAGGGCGAGGCCCGAGCGGCGTTGACCGCCGAGGAATGGCAGGCGGCTCGGCGCCGCTGGGACATCTACGCCGAGGGCGAGATGCACCACGATCCCTCGAGGAACGTGCTGTGGGTCGCGCGCGACCTCGCCGCGATCGCCCAGGAGCTGCAGATGCCGGAGCCCAAGGTCGCGCAGCTGCTCGAGAGCGCCAAGCGGAAGCTCAAGAAGGTGCGGGACGCGCGCACCGCGCCGGCGGTGGATCGCGCCGTCTACACGAGCTGGAACGCCATGCTGGCCGAGGCGCTCCTCGAG
Organism: uncultured Gemmatimonadales bacterium; assembly: GCA_963835535.1. GTDB lineage: Bacteria > Gemmatimonadota > Gemmatimonadetes > Gemmatimonadales > JACORV01 > Fen-1245. The sequence continues at coordinate 356,852 of CAWIFL010000004.1, read as the reverse complement.
GCCGCCGCCATCCTCGGCCGGCGCGACTGCTCCGACGCCGCGCTCCGTGCCCTGGCCCGGCTCTGGTCGAGCGCGCAGGATCAGGACGGGCACCTCCTCCACCGCGCCGGCCTCCAGGCCCCACCGCTTCTCGACGACCAGGTGCAGGCCGCCTCCGCGGCGATCGCCGCCTACGAATTCACCGGCCAGGCCATCTGGCTGGACCGCGCCCGCGGCCTCGCCGACCTCGTCCTCCGGCGGTTCGGCGATCCTCAGGGTGGCTTCCGCGATAGTGCTGGCGACTCCGGCGCCGGACTCCTCGCCCAGCCGGCGACGCCGATCCAGGATGCCCCGACCCCGGCCCCGAACGCCGTCGCCGCCCTCGTCTTCCTGCGACTGGGCGCGATCCTGGAGAACGAGGCCTACCGGGCGGCGGGTGAGCACACGCTCGGCGCTTTCGCCGGCGCCGCGGAGCTGGGCGTCTTCGCCGCCACCTGGCTCCGGGGCCTGGACTTCCTGCTGAACCGTGAGTGCCGGATAGTAGTAGCAGATACTACTACTAACGGATCCCTGGTGACCGCTGCGCTGGCCGCCTACCGGCCCCGGCGCGTGGTCGTGCACTCGGCCATGTCCCCCGTCCCCGGCCGCGCGGCCCCGGTCGCCCTGGTCTGCGCGGGAACCGTGTGCGCCGCACCGGTGTCCGATGGCGCGTCGCTGCGCGCGACGCTGGAGACTTTCGGGCGCTCCCCTTAGGATTAGCCGATGCTAGAGGAAATCCGACAGAAGCTTTCAGAGGAAGTACAGAAGCTCAACCACGAGCTCGCCATCACGCTGCCGGAGGCGCTGAAGAAGGCGCTGGCGCAGGGCGACCTGCGCGAGAACGGCGATTACCACGCCGCGCTCGAGCGGCAGCAGTTCGTCCATGCGCGACTCAGCCATCTGCGGTCGCGGCTCTCCAAGCTCTCGCAGATCGATCTCTCGAAGATCCCGACCGACCGCGTGGGCTTGGGCTCGCGGGTCGTCGTGGAGGTGGTCGGCACGAAGGAGCGCGAGACGTACGAGCTCGTGATCCCGGACGCGATGGAATTCGATGGGAACCAGATCTCCGTCGCGTCGCCACTCGGGCGCGGCCTGCTCAACAAACAGGTGGGGGAGACGGCCGTCGTGGCGCTCCCCGCGGGCCCGCGCAAGCTGAAGGTCGTGCAGCTGACGACCTTCCATCAGCAGCTCGCCGCAGAGAAGCGGGAGGCCTCGTGAAGAAGCAGGCGGTGTTCGAGACGGCGCGGGGTCGCATCGTGGCCGAGCTGTTCCCGAAGGAGGCGCCGGGGACGGTCGCGAATTTCGAGAAGCTCGCGAACAGCGGCTTCTACGACGGCACGCGGTTCCACCGGGTCATCAAGGACTTCGTCGCGCAGGGCGGCGACCCGCTCTCGAAGGACCCGAAGAACCCGCGCGTCGGCACCGGCGGACCCGGCTACACGATCAAGTGCGAGACGAAGGGCAACCCGCACGTCCACGAGGCGGGGTCCCTTTCGATGGCGCACGCGGGGAAGGACACCGGCGGCTCCCAGTTCTTCCTCTGTCACGGGCGGCTGAGTCACCTGGACGGCGTGCACACCGTCTTCGGCAAGGTCGAGACCGGCTTGGACACCGTCTACAAGATCCAGCAGGGCGACGTCCTGACCAGCATCCGCGTGTCGGACGTGTGAACATCCAGCTCGCGCTGGTCTGCGATCACGCGATCATCGACCAGCACGGCAAGCTGTCGGTGCTGGGGATCTTCGACCGCATCTGGGTCGAGCGCTTCCCGGCGATCCACCCGCGCCTCCATCTGGTGCTGAGGCTCAAGGGCCGGCGCACCGAGGTCGGTGATCACGCCGTCCTGATCCAGCTGGCGGACGACGCGGGCCGCGAGGTCCTGCGTGGCGAGGGCAACGTCCAGATCGGCGAGCCCCCGGCGGGCGTCGTCGACATCGAGGCCGCCGCGGTGCTCGCCTTCGACGTGCCGCTGGAGCGCACGGGTATCTATACGTTCGAGATCACGGTGGACGGTGCGCACGCGGCGTCGGTGCCGATCACGGTGGCGCAGATGCCGGTGCCGGCGCATCCCGCGCCGCCGCAGCTGCCTCCGCTGCCTCCGCTGCCTCCGATGCCTCCAACTCCGCCGATCATCAACTAAACACCATCTTGACATCATCGCGATAGAACAGGCATTCCGCCTCGTCTTCGCGACGGCCCTCGTTCTGGCGACCGGATGCCGCTCCGACGTCCGCGCACCCAGCCAAACCGCACGCCTCTACGACCCGGCCCACGATCTCGGCGCGCTGTTCCCGGCTGTCCAGCTCGCGGGGATCTTCCCGGATTCGAAGACGTTCGCGGATGCCCGGCCGCTCGAGCCGCCGGCCGCGATCGTCGCGGCGTTCGAGCAGTCGCGCGGCACCACGGGGTTCGACCTGCACGCGTTCGTCGCACGGCACTTCGACCTGCCGGCGGAGTACGGCACGGGCTACCGCACCGACACGTCGGCGACGATGGAGGCGCATCTCCGCGCGCTCTGGCCCGTCCTCACGCGCGCTCCGCCGCCGGACACCTCGAACGCCCGCTCCTCGCTGATCCCGCTTCCCGAGCGCTACGTGGTCCCGGGCGGGCGGTTCCGCGAGGTCTACTACTGGGACTCCTACTTCACGATGCTGGGGCTCATCGCGAGCGGCCGCACCGATCTCGTGGGCAGCATGCTCGACGACTTCGCGTCCCTGATCGCGCGCTTCGGCCACGTCCCCAACGGCAACCGCTCCTACTATCTCAGTCGCAGCCAGCCGCCGTTCTTCGCGGCGATGGTCGGGCTCTACGCAGGTGCGACCGACACCGCGCACGCGCTCCGCTACCTCGGCGCTCTGGAGCGCGAGCACGCCTTCTGGATGGATGGCGCCACGCGCCTCGCGCCGGGTGAGGCGTATCGCCGGGTCGTGCGGCTCGCGGACGGCGCGCTCCTCAACCGCTACTGGGATGACCTGGCCGAGCCGCGGCCGGAAGCCTACCGCCACGACGCCGAGCTGGGTTCTCGGGTGCCCGCTGCGCAGCGCCAGGCGTTCTACCGGAACGTCCGGGCCACCGCGGAGAGCGGCTGGGATTTCTCGAGCCGATGGATGCGGGATCCGACGGATCTGCGCACGTTGGAGACGACGGACCTCGTCCCGGTGGATCTCAACAGCCTGCTGTACGAATCCGAACGCATGATCGCGGCGCTCAGGACCTTCCGTGCGCACGCGGGAGACGCGGCCGTCGCCCGGCGCGTCGCGGCCGCCGCGGCAGAACGTCGGAAGGGTCTGCTCGCCGCGGCGTACGACTCGGCAACCGCTTTTTTCTACGACGTGCGCTGGCGGACCGGCAAGCGGGTCAGTGACCGGCCGACGCTGGCCGCCGCCGTCCCGCTCTACTTCGGACTCGCCACGCTCGAGCAGGGGCGTGCGGTGGCCGCGCGACTCGAGCGGGACTTCCTCCGCCGCGGCGGCCTCGTGACGACGCTGGTGACGTCGGGGCAGCAGTGGGATGCGCCCAACGGGTGGGCGCCCCTGGAGTGGATGGCGATCGAGGGGGTGCGGCGCTACGGCCGAGCGGACCTCGCGGACACGGTCCGGGCGAGATGGCTCGCGCTGAACCGTCGCACCTATCGCGCGACCGGCAGGATGATGGAGAAGTACGACGTGGTGGACCCCGCGCGGGCTGCCGGCGGGGGCGAATACCCGGCACAGGACGGGTTCGGCTGGACCAACGGCGTCGCGCTGGCGCTCGCCGCCGAGGAGACGGCGCAGCCTCCGAAGCCGCCAACCATCGACTAGACAGCAACTTTACACCATAGAAGCAGGACGCCCGTCCCGCCTCGAATTTCCAGACAGGTGGACGGCGGTGCTGACCGCAGCAGGTCTTGACCTCCTGCGGCACTTCGGTCACGTTCTCGTCCTTCCCGACAACGAGAGTTTTGTATGACGACGCGCGCGCCGCTCCTCGCCGTTTGCCTATGTATGGCCGCCTCCCCGGTCGCGGCTCAGATGGACATGGCCGAGCACGGCGGCACGCCGCCCGCGCATCTGGGGCGGGTGCACTTCCCGTCCTCGTGCACTGCCGCAGCCGCGGCGAGCGTCGAGCGCGGCGTGGCGCTGCTCCACTCCTTCTGGTACGAGCAGGCGGGCCGGGCCTTCGCCGACGCGGCCCGCGCCGACTCCATGTGCGCGCTGGCGTACTGGGGGGAGGCGACCAGTCTCATGCATCCGCTGTGGGCGCCGTCATCCGCCCAGGACATCGAGAACGGGGCGGCGCTCTCAGCTCGGGCGCGGCGGGCGAGCGCTCCGACGCCGCGCGAGCACGGCTACGTGGACGCGATCAGCGCGTTCTACGCGGGCGACGCGCAGACGCGCTTCGTGGACCGGGTGCGGGCGTGGAGCGACGGCCTGAAGCGCGTTCACGAGGACGAGCCCGCAGACACCGAGGCGACGATTTTCTACGGACTCAGCCTGGTCGCCGTGGCACAGAACTCACCGCCCGACACGACCAACGCGCTGCAGCGGCAGGCGGGCGACCTGCTCGAGCCGCTCTTCCAGGTCGAGCCCAACCACCCGGGCCTCGCCCACTATCTGATCCACGCGTACGACTCGCCGGCGCTCGCCGACCGTGCGGTGCGGGCGGCGGACCGCTACGCCGCCATCGCGCCGTCGGTCCCGCATGCGCGGCACATGCCGTCGCACATCTACACGCGCCTGGGGATGTGGGACGCCTCCATCGCGTCCAACACGGCCGCGGTCGCCGCGGCCCGGCAGTACGAGGTCGCGCAGCACATGGACGCGGTGTGGGACCAGCGGCTGCACTCGATGGACTACATGGCGTACGCCTATCTCCAGGAGGGGCGGGACGGCGCGGCCCGGCGGCTCGTGGATGACGCGGCCCGGATGCGGAAGGTCATGCCGCCCCACGCACCGGCGGCGGAGTACGCGCTCGCGGCGATTCCCGCGCGCTACGCCCTGGAGCGCGGTCGCTGGCGTGAGGCTGCGGCGCTGACGCTGCGGCCCGATCTCGTGGAGCCGGGAGCGATCGCCGTCACGCACTTCGCGCGCGCCATCGGAGCCGCACGCGCAGGGGATACGGCGGACGCGCGGAGCGCTCTCGCCGCGCTGGCATCCGTGGATGAAGCGCTCGCCCAGACCCGCGTGCCGATCTGGCCCGGCACCGTCCACGCCCAGCGGCTCGCGGCGTCGGCGTGGCTGGCCCTCGCCGAGGCGGATACGACGTCAGCGCTGCGGCTGGCGAGCGAGGCCGCAGATCTGGAGGAGGCCACGCCGAAACACCCGGTCACACCGGGCGCGATCCTCCCTGCGCGCGAGCTCCAAGGCGACCTGCTCCTGGAGGCGGGGCGGCCCGCCGATGCGCTGGCGGCGTACAGCGCCTCCCTGGCACGGGCGCCGCAGCGGGCGCGGGGACTGGCCGGGGCAATCCGCGCCGCCACGCAGGCCGGCGACCGGCCGACGGCGCGGCGCCTGCGGCAGGTGTATCGCACGCTCATGGCCCACGCCGACCGGGGGCGCGCCCGGCTCGCGATGGGGCCCTCCTAGCCACTTCCCGCCTCCAACCGCACGGGCGGCGGCGCCTCCTGCCGCCGCCCTTGCCTTTCTCCCCCTCACCAGATCACCCTATCACTCGCTGCCGGCTCGTTCACCTTCGTAACCCGTTACCCTTCACGGACCATGAACCGCACCGACGCTCTCCAATTGATGCACGAGTACACGCCCTCCGAGGCCCTCCGGAAGCACATGTACGCGGTCGAGGCCGCGATGCGCGCGTACGCGAGGAAGTTCGGCGAGGACGAGGAGACGTGGGGCGGGGTCGGCCTGCTCCACGACTTCGACTACGAGAAGTGGCCCAATCCGAACCGCAGCGCGACGGAGGAGCATCCGTCGGAGGGCGCGAAGATCCTCGCCGCGAAGGGGTATCCCGAGCCGCTGCGACGGGCGATCCTGGCCCACGCATCTTATACGGGGGTGCCGCGCGACACGCAGCTCGCGAAGGTGCTCTACGCCGTGGACGAGCTGTGCGGGTTCCTCGTCGCCTGCGCGCTGGTGCGCCCCAGCCGGAGCCTCTCCGACCTGGAGGTGCCGTCGGTGAAGAAGAAGCTCAAGGACAAGGCGTTCGCCCGGAACGTCAACCGCGACGAAATCCGGGAAGGCGCGGAGGAATTGGGCGTCCCGCTGGACGATCACATTCTCTTCGTGATCCAGGCTCTGCGGCCGGTGGAACGCGAACTCGGCCTCGGCTCCGCCGGGTGATCGTCCTCCCAACGCCCCGGATGTCCCCTGCGTAATACACCTGAGGACGGCGACGCCGCGCTCGCCGTGCGGGCCGCCGCCGGCGATCGGGACGCGTTCGGTGCGCTGGTCCAGCGGTACCAGGCGGCGGTCCGCCGTCTGACCCGCGCGGTGACCAGCGATGCACACGACGCCGATGACGCCGCACAGGACGCTTTCCTCTCCGCGCTCGACCGGATCGAGACGTACGACCCGTCGAGGCCGTTCGGTCCCTGGTTGATGCGGATCGCCACCAACGCGGCGATCGACCTGGTACGGCGGCGTACCGTGCGGCGGGCGGACGCGTTGGACGAGCGGGCGCCGTCGCGCACGTCGTCGCCGGTGTCCGACGCCATGGGGGCGGAGGTTCGCGGCAAGCTGTTCGCGGCCCTCGCAGAGCTGCCGGAGCGGCAGCGGGTCGCGGTGACGCTGTTCGACGTGGAAGGGTATTCGCACGCGGAGATCGCGGCGGTGCTCAGAATCCCCGAAGGGACCGTGCGATCCGACGTCTTTCATGCCCGCCGGACGCTGCGGGTGGCGCTGGCGGCCTACGACCCGCGCGCCGAGATGGAGGAAAGATGAACGACCTGCTCAAGCAGTATCTGGAGCCGGACGACGACGGCCGCGCCTTCACCGACGCCGTGTTGCTGCGGGCGGCGGGGGCGCTGCACCGGCGGCACACCGCGCACGAGACGGCTACGGCCCTGCCGTGGACCGCGCTGGAGGCGTGGGCCCGGCCGTGGATCATCGCCGCCATCGTCGGCCTGGCGCTGGTCCTGGCGCTCCCGGGACTGCAGAGCGGGCAGACCGCCCCTGCGGCGACACCGACCCTGACGGCTGATCTGGTCGGCGCGAGCACCGGGACGGCGTACGTTCTCGCCGAAACATTGGGGAACTAGGACACGAGATGTTCGACAAGTCGAAGGCCTGGGCCATCGGATTGCTGATCGCCGTGGCGGTCGCCGGCTTCGCGGCCGGGCTCGCCGTGCAGAGCTGGGCATCACATCGCGGGCGCGGTGACGGCTACTCCGGCTACCTCACCCGCGAGCTGGGACTCACGGCCGCACAGCACGATTCCGTCGCCGCGATCCTGCGCCGGCACCGGCCCGAGCTGCACGCGATCTTCGTGACCATCCGGCCGCAGATCGACTCGGCGCGAACCCGCGTCAACGACGAGATCCGCGCCGTGCTCACAGCGGCGCAGCAGCCGCCCTACCAGCAGCTGCTGGATCGCGACCGGGCGGAGCGCGCCCGGGCCGACAGCGCCGCCGCAGCGCAACAGAGGAAGCCATGACGACGAGCCGCACCTTCGCCCTGATCCTGACCGCCCTGGCTGCCGCAGCCGGCGCCGCGCGCGGCCAGCAGCCCACCACCCCCGATACCGGCGTTCTGCTGCGCCAGCTCCCGTCGAACGTCCGCCGGGTCACGCTCCGCGAAGCGCTGGAGGACGGTCGCCAGAACGCCCCGGGCATGGTGCAGGCGCAGCAGAACATCCGCGTCTCGGACATGGGCACGACGCAGGCGTGGGCGGCGTACCTGCCCTCGGTGAGCGGCTCCGGGAGTGCGTCGAAGAGCAGCCCCCAGCGCATCGGGTCCACCGGTACCGTCTCGACCGCGCCGACGGACCAGTCGTCCTTCAGCCTGAGCGCGAATCTCAACCTGTTCACCGGCTTCCAGCGCGGCGCCAATTCCCGGCTGGCGTCCGCCAACGCCGACCTGAACGCGGCCACATTGATCGGCCAGCAGTACGCCACGGACCTCGCGACCAAGCAGGCTTTCTTCACCGAGCTGGCCGACGAGGAGCTGGTGACCGTCGCCGTCACGCAGGTGCGGCGCTCGCAGGAGCAGCTCAAGCTGACGTCCGGAGAAGCTGCGCCTCGGCGCGACGACCCGGGCGGACTCGCTCTCGGCGCAGGTGGACTACGGCACGCAGGAGCTGGCGCTGATCCAGGCGCAGGCCAACGCGCGGACCGCGCGGGCCAACCTGGCGCGTGCCATCGGCTTCGTCGGCAGCGTCGCGGGCGTCCCCGACACCATGCTCGAAGTCCGGATCACGAGCCTCGACACGGCGGCGCTCCGCACCGAGGCCATGGCGAACGCGCCGTCGGTCGTGGAGGCCCAGGCGAGCGTGGCGGCAGCCCGCGCCTCCCTCTCGGCCAGCCGCTCGCCCCTCATGCCGACGCTCAGCGCTGCGGCGCGGGAGCAGTGGGCCGGCCAAGTGCTCTTCCCCTGGAACCCGACGCCGTCCACTGCGAGCCAGAAGTACACGGGCAGCTGGAGCCTCAGCTTGTCGCTGTCGTACCCGCTCTTCAACAACTTCCAGCGCGAGGCCGGCATCGTGCAGGCCGACGCCAACCTCATCTCGAACGAAGCCAAGCTGCGGGATGCGCGGCTCCTCCTCGACGCGAACCTCACGCAAGCCCTCGCCGCGCTCGACGCCGCCGGCGAGCAGATCGACGTCTCCCGCACCCAGGTGGCCGCGGCGCAGGAGAACCTCCGGATGCAGCGCGAGCGCTACCGGCTCGGCGCTTCCACCATCGTGGACATGCTGACCGCGGAAGTCTCGACCAACCAGGCCGAGGTGGCGCTGGTCCAGGCGCGATACAACTACCTGATCGCCCGGGCCCAGCTCGAGGCGTACGTGGGGCACTCGCTATGACCGCTGCGCCGGCCATGCTCCCCTTGATCACGGCGCTGCGATACGAGTAGGCTGCCCCGTACCAGACCGTAGCGTGCGGGCCCGAGTTCCTTCGGGCCCGTGCCGCGTGTAGATTGCCGCTCCCGTGATTCCGGCCCTCGCGCTCCTTGCGCTCCTGCAGGCACCCACCGACTCCGGCCCCGTCTACGACGGCCGGCAGCACGAGCTGCACGTCCGGATCCCGCGCATCGACACGACGATCACGGTGGACGGCCGTCTCGACGAGCCGGTCTGGCGGCAGGCGGCGCGCCTGGTCGGGTTTTCGCAGTACCAGCCCTCGGATTCCCGGCCCGCCGAGGAGCCGACCGAGGTCCTGGTCTGGTATTCGCCGACGGCGATCTACTTCGGCATCCGGGCCCGCGAAGTGCACGGGGACGTGGTGCACGCGACGCACGCCGACCGCGACAACATCAACGCCGACGACTACGTCCAGATCCTCCTCGACACCTACAACGACCGGCGGCGCGCCTTCCTCTTCGGCGTCAATCCGTACGGGGTGCAGCAGGACGGGATCCGCAGCGACGCGTACGGCGGCGGCGCGGGGGGGTCGTACAGCGGCGGCGGCGGCTTCGGGTCGATGAATATCCTCGACGGGAACGTGGACCTGAACCCCGACTTCGTCTTCGAGTCCCGCGGCCGCCTGGTCGAAGGCGGGTACGAGGTCGAGATCCGCATTCCGTTCAAGAGCCTGCGCTACGGCGGCGGCCGTGTGCAGTCGTGGGGCCTCAACGTGCTGAGGCGGGTCCAGCATTCCGGCTACCAGGACTCCTGGGCGCCCGTGGTCCGCGCGAGCGCGAGCTTCATGAACCAGTCGGGGTGGCTGGACGGGTTGCACGACCTGCGTCGCGGCCTGGTGCTGGACGTCACGCCGGTGGCCACCGAGCGCGTGGACGGCGCGCCGGATACGACCGGCAGGTATCGGTACGCGGACACGACGCGGCTCGGCCTGGACGCGCACTACGGCCTGACGCCCAACCTGTCGCTCGACGGCACCTACAAGCCCGACTTCTCGCAGGTCGAGGCCGACGTCGGCCAGGTGACGCTGAACCAGCGCTTCGCCCTCTTCTACCCGGAGAAGCGCCCGTTCTTCCTCGACGGGCTGGAGCTCCTGGACACACCCAACGGATCGTTCAACCTCGCCACGCGCCTGATCTACACCCGCCAGATCGTGAACCCCGACTGGGGCACCAAGCTCGCGGGCAAGGCGGGGCCCTGGACCATCGCCGCCATCGGCGCCGCCGACGGCACGTCGCAGTCCCTCACCGGCCACCATCCGCTGTTCGGCATCAGCCGCATCAAGTACGACCTGGGACCGCTGTCCAACCTCGGCCTCGTGGCCACGACGCGAGACGACGGCAGCGACTACTCGCGGCTGGCCGGCGCCGACGTCCACATCGTGCACTCCCGGCTCTACTACGTGGAGGTGCAAGCCGTGGCGTCCTGGCTCCGCGACTCGAGCGGCTTCCACCGCGGCACGCTGACCCAGGCCACCTGGGATCGCACCGGCACGCTGTGGGGCTTCCACCTGAACGCCACGGGCATCGCGCCCGACTTCGACGCCGCAGCCGGGTTCATCAACCGGACCGGGGTCGTGGACGTCTCCTACTTCAACCGCTTCACCGGCTACGGGAGCCCCGGGGCGCTGGTCGAGACCTGGTCGGCCTTCCAGCGCTTCGACCGGCTGTGGAGCTACGACGGCTTCGCCAAGCAGTCCCCGGTCGAGGGGAGCGAGAACTACACCTTCCAGGCGACGCTGCGCGGCTGGTGGCAGCCCAATGTGACGTTCACGCGCCAGGACTACACTTTCAACGTCAATTCCGTCGGCTACAACGGCCAGCCTTACGGCGCGTACCGTGTCGCCGTCACGCCCTCCGGCTCCCTCACCAACCCGTTCGCGATCCCCGGCGCCCTCACGAATCTGTGGTCGGTGACCGGGGGCCTCACGACGCCCACCTGGCGCCAGTTCACCGGCACCGTGAGCGCCGGCGGCGGGGCGACGGCGATCTTCCCCGAGGGATCCCGCGGGACCTACGCGTCGGTGAGCGGGCAGATCGACCTCAGGCCCACCCGGGCGCTGCGGATTTCCGGCCAGTACTCCCGGCTGGTGCTCCACAGGCTCGATGGCACCTGGTTCTCGAGCGAGGACATCCCGCGCCTCTTGGTGGAGTACCAGGCGACGCGGTTCACCTTCTTCCGCGTCGTGGGCCAGTACACGGACCTGCGGAGCGACGCGCTCAAGGATCCGGCGACCGGCGCGCCGATCGTCATCGACGGGAGCGTCGTCGGACCCAGCACGTCGCGACTGCTGCGCGTGGACTGGCTCTTCTCGTTCCGGCCCAGCCCCGGCACCCTGGTCTACCTCGGCTACGGCGCGTCGTGCTCCGAGTTCGACACGCGCTGCGCGGTGGGCCGGCAGGTGAGCCGCCTCTCCGACGGCTTCTTCGCGAAGATCTCCTACCTCTTCGGCCTTTAGCGCCGGCCGAAGGGCCCCCTGCTGCCGATCAGGGAGCGGCGACGAAGAACCGCACCGCGGCGAACACGAACACCCCCGACAGCGCGACCAGCGTGAAGGCCAACCAGACGTAGACGCGGCCGATGGCCGACAGCGGAATGACGTGCTTGAGGCGGTACACGACCGCTCCCAGCACCGTGAGGTATCCGCCGAGTCCGGCGGCGCCCCCGGCGATGAAGAGCGCCTTCGCGCCCGGCGGGAACGGCGACGCGAGACCGAGGTACTTGGCCAGCGCGACCGCCAGCAGCCACGACAGCATCATCTGCGGGTTGCTGACGGCCAGGGAGAAGCCGGTCAGATACGCCCACCGCCGGCTGGCCAGAGGGGAGTCCGCTCCCCCGAGCTCGTGCGGCCTGCGACTCGCCCGGAGCGTCAGGAACGCGAGGACCCACAGGACCACCGCCCCGGCGGCGTTCAGGGACGCCAACACCCACCGCGTCTCGAGGAGTGGCGCGAGGCCGAAGAGGGCCACGGCGCCGTACATGACGTCCGAGCTGACCGAGCCGAGGATGACCGCGGCGGCGGCGCGCAGGTGTCCGTGCACCGCGCGCTTCGCCATTTCCACCTGTGAGCCGCCGATCGGGACGGCCGCGATGAAGCCCAAAGCGAATGCCAGGAGGAAGAGCAGCAGCCCCCTCACGCGGCGGGCGACTCGGGCGCGGGAGTCCCCGCGCCCTCGAAGCGGCGCGGATCGTCTGCCGACCGGTCGAGCCGTGCGAGATGCGAGGCGACAAGCTCGGTCAGCCCCGCGACATCGAAGTGCTCGAAGCAGCGGACCGCCCGGCACGTCTTGAAGTACTTGTTCAGGCACGAGAGGTTGCGGCACGGACTGCCCGCCTGATAGCACCAGGACGGGGCGTCCTGGTTGGCGGGCAGGAAGCCGGGCTGCCTGGAGTCGTACCCGGACATCCGCGGCACCGTCGCGCCGAACAGCGACAGCACCGCCGTGCGGTTGCGGAACCGATGGCGCCCCGAGCGCGAGTAGCGCCGCGCGGCCGCCAGGTGCAGGGGTCCCGTGTCCCCCGTGATGAACACGTCCGCCAGGTCCATGAGCGCGGCATACGCATCCAACGGCATCTGCTTCGGAATGATCCGGAGCTTCCTGCGCAGGGCGGTCGGCACCGCTTCCACGAGACGCTGCCCCACGCCGCTCCAGCTGTGTCCGGCCCCGAGGAGAATCACCGTCTCCGGCGGCGTGGCCGACGCCAGGCGCTCGAGCAGAGAAGCCTCCTCCTCGAACGGGACCAGCGTGAACCGGCAGGCTCCGTCCGGGTTCACCATCACGACCGGCGACCCCGGCGACACTCCGGCCTCCGCGGCGTACCGCGCCGCCTGAGAGATCGCCTCGTCCGAGTACGTCGTCCGCACTCCCGGATAGCGATCCGCCCGGACCGGTCGTGCGACCGTGAGGAGCACCCGGCGCACGAACCGGTAGAACTGGTAGTTGAAGTGGTTGATCTCGGAGTCGTCGTTCTCGTTGCGCACGAGCTGCGCCGCGTGAGTCAGGAAGCTGACGACCGGCAGGCCGCGCGGGGCCACATCCGCCGGGTCCAGGAACGATCCGAAGCTCCAGCACAGGTCGTAGTCGCCGTCCCGGATGACGCCGCGAAGCGCCGCCACGTCGTCGGACGTCGGGAATTGCGCGCCGCTGAAGATCGGCAGGATCCGGCTCGCCTCCGGGTTGCCCTCGATGAGCGGGGCGACCGGCCGGTTGATGACGTAGTCCACTTCGGCATCGGGGAAGAAGTCCCGTACGGCGCTCAGGGCCGACTGCGTCATGACCGCGTCGCCGATGTGGATGTCCGGGATGACGAGGAACCGGCGGAAGGAACGGACCTTCCGAATGGCGGACCGGCTCCTGCGCGCGAGCAGCATCCCGAGCAGGCGGCTGCCGAGGACGGGGCGCAGAATCGCGTCGAGCAGGTGCGCGCCCGCGACCGGGAAGACCTCGGTGAGACGGCTCGTGGCCGCGAAGGCGATGCGCTGGGCGCGCAGATCGGTCAAGTTGCCCGGGACCCCCCCTCTTCCTGCGGTGCGCGACGCCGAGACCTGCCCTGCGCGCAATCCCGGTTCAGGCCTCCTACCCGGGACCCGGGCCGGCGTTCACTCGACCGCCGCCCAGTAGCTCGCGATGCCGTCCTCCAGCGACGTGAACGGCCGGTCGTAGCCGGCCGCGCGCAGCGCGGTCACGTCGGCCTCCGTGAAGCTCTGGTACTTCCCCTCCAGCTCCTTCGGGAACGGTATGTACGACACCTTGCCCGCGCCGTGGTGCGTCAGCAGGTTGCGCGCGATGTCGTTGAACGTGCGGCTCGCGCCGGTGCCCGTGTTGAAGATCCCCTGCCGCGCCGGGCCGTCGAGGAAGAAGAGGTTCACGTCCACGACGTCCCCGACCCAGATGAAGTCGCGCCGCTGCTCGCCGTCGGCGTACCCGCCGGAGGCCGCGAACAGCCGCATCTCGCCCCGCTCCCGGAGCTGGCGGTACAGCTGCCAGACCATGGAGGCCATCCGCCCTTTGTGCGCCTCCCGCGGTCCGTAGACGTTGTAGTACCGGAGCCCCACCACCGTGGACGAGACCCGCCCCAGCACCTGCCGGACGTGCTGGTCGAACGCCAGCTTCGACCGCGCGTACAGGTTCAGCGGCTCTTCGTTCTCGGGGCGTTCCGCGCACACGCCGCGATTGCCGTACACCGACGCGCTGGAGGCGTAGACGAACGGGATGCGCCGCTCGAGCGCATAGTTCAGCAGGGTCTTCGAGTACTCGGTGTTGTTGCGCATCACGTACGCGCTGTCCGTAGCCATCGTGTCGGTGCAGGCCCCCTGGTGGAGCACCGCCTCGATCGTCGCTCCGAACTTCCCGCGCTCGAGCAGGGGGAGGAATTCGTCCTTGTCCACGTACTCCGTGAAGCGGATCGCGCCGAGATTCGGCCGCTTGTCCCCGGAGCGCAGGTTGTCGACGACGAGGACGTCGGTGACGCCGTTGCGGTTGAGCCCCCCGACCAGGTTGCTGCCCACGAATCCGGCGCCGCCCGTCACCAGGATCACGGCCACACTCCTTGCCCACGATGAAACCGGCTAGCTTGATCGGATAATGATAACGCTGCGCGAGCCGGGAGCGGTTCTGCTCGTTTCCTGCTACGAGCTGGGCCACCAGCCCCACGGCCTGGCGTTTCCCATGGCGTTCCTCGAGCGGCAGGGCTTCGCGCCCGGCGCCCTCGACCTCGCCGTCGAGCCGCTGGACGAGGCGAAGGTGCGGCGCGCCCGCCTCGTGGCGATCTCCGTGCCGATGCACACCGCGCTCCGCATCGGCGTGCATGCGGCGGAGCGCATCCGCACCCTGAACCCGGGCGCGGCGATCTGCTTCTTCGGGCTCTACGCCGTCCTGAACCGCGACTGGCTCCTGGAGCGCTGCGCCGACGCCGTCTTAGGCGGCGAATCCGAGGAGCAGCTCGTCGCGCTGGCCCTCGGCCTCGAGCGGGGCGAGCGTCCGGTCTCGCCGCCGGCCCACGTCGGACGCCTCGACTTCCCGGTGCCGAGCCGCTCCGGCCTCCCCGCGCTCGCGCGCTATGCGGCGTTCGAGCGGGACGGCGGGCGGCGCGTGGCCGGCGCCGTCGAGACGAGCCGCGGCTGCCTGCACCAATGCCTGCACTGCCCCATCCCTCCGGTGTACGGCGGACGGTTCTTCGTCGTGCCGCCGGCGGTGGTGCTGGAGGACGTCCGCCGGCAGGTCGCGGCCGGAGCGCGGCACATCACCATCACCGACCCCGATTTCCTGAACGGGCCGCGGCACGCGGCGAGGATCGTGGAGGCGATGCACGCGGAGTTCCCGGATCTCAGCTTCGACTTCACCGCGAAGATCGAGCACCTGCTCGCGCACCGGGATCTCCTCCCTGGATTCGCCGCGGCCGGGTGCGCCTTCGTCGTCTCGGCGGTCGAGTCGCTGAGCGATCTCGTGTTGCGCCATCTCGACAAGGGGCACACGCGCGCCGACGTGCAGGCGGCGCTGGAGATCACGCGGGCGGCGGGGATCGCGCTTCGACCGTCGCTCCTCCCCTTCACGCCCTGGACGACGCTGGACGACTACGTCGATCTGGTGGAGTGGGTCGCGCGGGAGGGGCTGGTCGACAGCGTGGACCCGGTACAGTGGACCATCCGCCTGCTCGTCCCGCCGGGCTCGGCCCTGCTCGCGAGGCCGGAGATCCGGCCGTTCCTCGGGGCGCTGGACCGGGAGAACTTCGCCTGGCCGTGGACGCATCCGGATCCCGCGATGGAGCGGCTCCACCGGGAGGTGAGCCGCATCGTGCACGAAGCGAACCACGCGGGCGAGAGCGCCGCGGTCACCTTCGAGCGGGTGCGCGCCGCCGCGCACGCGGCCGCCGGCCTGCGGCCGGCCGAGGCGTCCGCCACCCACGCCGAGCGGCGGCCGGTGCCCCCGCGGCTCACCGAGCCGTGGTTCTGCTGAGCGGAGCCGACCGCGGACCAGTTGGGTCCGGTGATCGCCTGAGCTGCTAGACGCCGAACTGCGTGAAGTGGTGGTTCAGGTGCTTGGCCGCCAGGATCGACCACTCACGCGGGCTCAGCCGCCCGAACCGCGGGTGGACCGCGGCGGGACGCTCCCGACCGAAGCGCGCGATCAGCTCCTCGCAGGACCGGACGTCCGCGTCCCAGGCTGCCGGCTTTGCGGTCAGCATCTCCGGCGACGTCCGGACCTTGCCCCTGGGCCACGGCAGCGGCGTGTGGATGGCGTACCAGCGCGCGGCCTGACCGCTCAGGAACGGGCCATAGGGCCTGGTCGGCAGGTCGCCGAGCGCCACGCGCATCTGATCGCTCACGTGGCACAGCATCTGGTCGACCGTCATCTTCCCCCAGCGCCGCTGATGCTGCGGCGTCAGCGTCCTGAGGCGACGCACCATCGCGTCGCGATCGCGCGCTGCGAGCAGGGTCGGCATCCTCTCAGCCTCCTCCGTGATTTACAGGACATCCGATCACGACGTACGCCAGCGTCGGCGGACCCTCACCGACTTGGGCGCGCCGCACCGAACCGCAGCGGGTCGAAGAGGCCGGGGTCGAGCGGCAGGTCGGTCCTGATGTCCACGTACTCTTCGAGCCAGACCGGCTTTCCGTCCCGCAGAAAGACCACGCGCGCCGACAGCCAGCCCGGCCCCGCCACACGGTAGTCCTCGAACCGCGTCTCGGCCGTCCGCGTGGAGTCCGGGCGGCCCGGCTGCAGCAACCGCACGAAGACGAGCCGCTCCCGGTCCACCCAGAACTGGAGGCGCCGGCGGTCGCCCGGCGCCGCCCCGACGACGTACACGGAGCGCCCCTGCCACGTCTCCTCGTGCACGATGGAGAGGTCGAAGCCGAGCCGCTCGAGCTTGGCGAGCGTGGTCTCCGCGGGCTGGAGATACACGTCGAAGCCCAGCAGGAGGAGCGGGTGCACGAGCGGGACGGCGCGCACCAGCGAATCCCGCGCGTAGACGTACTCGGTGTCGCTGCGGAAGAGAATGCCCTTGCCGCTGTCCGCCGGCAGGAAGTCAATGCGCAGCCGGCCCGGCAGCGCCGCGTACTCCCGCCAGGTCGAGTGGGTCTCGCGGCCCAGCGAGTCGGTGGCCGTGTTGTGCTGGGTGAAGGCGATCGCGTGATACCACGCCGCATAGCGGTCGTGCATCGCCCGGATCACCTCGCGTCCGTCCCGGGGCCCCGGGCCGGCGAGCCCCAGGGCCAGCGCGAGCGAGGCGATCAGGAGAGGCACGGCGTCCCCCGCGTCAGGGAGGCGGCTCGAGGCTCACCGGGATCAACAGCGCGAGAGAGGATGATCCGGAAGCTGCCGGGGGCGCCCGTGGTTTGACAAGGCGCCCCGCATTCTGCCGCGCCTTCAGGCCGTACCCGCCTCCGCGGCCGCGCCCAGCCGCTTCATCCACCGCCAGTGCCACACGAACAAAACGACCGAGATGAGCAGCAGCAGGCCGCTGGTCACGATGGCCTTCCACGCCTGGAATCGCACCCGCGCGATGTGGTCGGTCCGGAGCGCCTCGTAGCGCCTGCGCAGCGTCGCCTCGGAGGTCGTATCGGGGCGCGCCTGGGCCCCACCGCGGACGCCAGCGGCTGCTGCTCCGCCTCGTAGGCCTCGAAGCTGGACAGCGCTCGCCCCGAACCCCGCCTGGACCGGATTCGCCAGGTCGAAGACGTTGTTGACCACGACCGTCGCGCAGATCAGGAACGTGACCACCGCGATGACGCACACGGTATACCCGTAGATTTGCGGGACCCGATTGCGACTTGCTCCATACGCGCCCCTCGTGCCTCCGTGCCTCTGTGCCCGCTACTTGAGTTCCGGCGCCGTCCACGGCGCCGTGCGACTCGCGGTCGCCGCGCGCGCCTCGGCCACCACGTCGGTCGTCACCGCTCCCGTGCCGTTGCCGAGGTGCGAGCGCACGTACGTCAGTACCGCGGCGACTTCAGCGTCCGTGAGCTGGTCCGCCCACGCCGGCATCGCGCCGTCGAACCGGGCGCCCGCCACCGTGACCGGACCGGTGAGGCCGCGCAGCACCAGCCGCGCCAGCCGCGCCGGGTCGCCGTTCACGTACTCGCTCCCGGCCAGCGGCGGAAAGACGCCGGGGAGCCCGAGCCCGGTGCCCTGATGGCACGCGGCGCAGCGGCCGCTGAAGACGGCGGCACCATCCACGTGCTCCCCGGCTTCACCGAGCGCGCCGGCCCCGTGCTGCAGGGCCGCCGGCGGTGCGTGCACCGCCGCCTCGCCCGTGAATGCGCCGCTGAAGCGCCCCATGTAGAAGCCGCCGAAGACCAGCGCGGCGACTGCCGCCGCCCAGAACCACCACGGCCCGTTCTCCGCGCCCTCCCGCGGATCGCCCGCCTCGCGGAAGGCGTGCCGGTGGACGGCGAGCACGTCCACCTCGTGCTTCGACTCGGCCGCCTGGATCTCCTCCGGCGGCACGCTGCGATCGGGGGGGGTGCCGCTCATCGGGCATCTCCCTGCGCCGTCGCAGGCACGGCCTCCGGCCCCGCAGGATAGTCGTGCTTCATGCCGAGCAGGTAGCCCACCAGGGCCCGCGCCTTCGGCAGGGCCACCACAACCTTCCCCTCCGGCCCCACGCCCGCCGGGAGGTCCACGATCTCGTCCCCCATCTCCGCCTGGCTCTTCACCGCGAAGAGGAACGGGAACGCCGGCATCACCGAGCCCGGCGTCACCGCCCGCGGCGCGTATAGATGCGCGTAGTGCCACGCGCGGCTCGGCTGCCGGAGCCCGATGTTCATCAGGTCCGGCCCCGTGCGCATCGTGCCCAGGAGGTGCGGGTAGTCGTAGGCGTAGTCCTCGGGATACGAGGCCCGCCCCCAGCCGCGCGCCGCGTCGCTCCCGAACGACGGCGCGCGCACCTGCTGGCTGTGGCAGTAGAGGCAGCCGAGCGAGACGTAGACCTGGCGCCCCGCAAGCGCGGAGTCGTCGTAGGCCTTGAGCCCCGCCGGCGGCTCGACGGACAGGAGCTGGAGGTGCGGCATGAAGACCAGCACGAAGAACGCGAACAGCACCGTCGCGACCGCGCCCAGGAAGATGACCCGGTACTTGTTCATGCAAGCGCTCCCGGCGCCGACCAGGCGGGCTCCAGCCGCGCCTTCCCGCGGCGCCGCACCACCAGCCAGTAGTGCCAGGCGAAGGTCACGTTCGCCGCGAGCATCAGCGTGCCGCCGACGGACCGCACGATCAGGTACGGCTTCGTCAGGTTCACACTGTCCATGAACGGCCGGCTGGCGTCGAGCATCGCTTCGCCCTGCAGCCACCCGCCGATCGAGAGCGAGACCACGTAGATCAGCACCCCCGCGAGCGCCAGCCAGAAGTGCCAGCGGATCAGCTTGTCGCTCGGCCACTCCCAGTCCACCAGCCGCGGGATGATGAAGTAGAGGCAGCCGAAGAGGATCAGGCTCGCGAACCCGTACACGCCGAGGTGCGCGTGCCCGACCGTGTAGTGCGTGAAATGCGCGATCCGGTTGAAGCCGCGGAGCGCCTCCACCGAGCCCTGGAGGCTGACGGCCGTGTAAATCATCGAGCCCGCCACCACGAACCGCAGCGTGGGGCTGTGCTTCAGCGCCGCGAACCTCCCCACCATCGTCGTGTGGAAGTTCACCGCCGTCGCGGCCACCGGGATCACCATCATGACGCTCGCGGTGATCGAGGTCGTGATCAGCCACGCCGGCAGCGGCCCGCCGATCAGGTGGTGGATCCCGTTCAGCGAATAGAAGAACGCCAGGGCCCAGAAGCCGACCAGCGAGAGGTAGTAGCTCTGGATCGGCCGGCCCAGGACCTTCGGGATGAAATAGTAGGCCCCCGCCAGCGCCAGCGGCGTGATGAACAGGCCCAAGGCGTTGTGCCCGTACCACCAGTTCACCGCCGCCTGCTCCACGCCGCCGAAGATCGGCAGGTTCGCCGTCGCGAAGATGATCGGGAACCAGACCAGCGCCGCAAGCGCGTACCAGACGCTGACGTAGAAGTGCTTGGTCTTCCGCCGCGCGACCGTGCCCAGCACGCTGATCGCCATCAACCCGCCCGCGACCACGACGATCGTGTCGATCGGGTACGGGATCTCGAGCCACTCCAGCCCGTCGTTCCAGCCCGCGAGGATCGCGCCGAGCCCCAGGACCAGCCAGAGATTCCACCCCCACGCGGCCGCGACCGCGAGGCCCGGCCGGTACAGCGGCGCGCGCACCAGCCGCGGGATCATCCAGACCGCGAGCCCGACCAGCGCCATCCCCGCCCACCCGTACGCCACCGCGTTGAGGTGCACGGTACGCACGCGCCCGAACGTCAGCGCCGCTTCTCCGGTCAGCCAATCGGGGAACTGGAACTTGAGCGACGCGATCAGGCCGAAGACCGATCCGATGACGAGCCAGACGACCGCGGAATGGAAGAAGAGAAGCGCCGGTCGCCGCGTGCTCTCGTCGGCGGCGACCCGCTCGGCGATCGCGACGTCGGGCGGCGGGCTGTCGAGGTACACGGCGGCCGCGCTCACGGCTTGTCTCCCGACGGGTGCCGCACGTCGTCGTCGTCGAAGACCAGGAACGCCGCTTCGGACGCGTCCGCGAACTCCCCTTTCAGCGCCGCCCAGATGAACGCCACGCACGCGATCACGGCGCCGGCGCCGCAAATCGCGATGATGTAGACGGCTGCAGGATTCATGGGGTGCGAAGATTGTGGCGACCCCGGGGCACCGCAAGCGAGCGAATGCCGAGATTTCTCTTCGGCAATCAGTTCGCTGGTTCGTGTCCGCGGCCCGCGGTATGCACTAGCTTCTTGATCGGAGAGTCGAAGGGAAGGTACCGATGCTGCACGTCATCCTCTGGTGCATCCTCGCCGTCTGGGTAGGGATCGCCCTGCTGATCCTCCTGGGCATCGTTTCCACGCTCGTGATCTCGACCGGGCGCATGCTGCTGGACCGGCTCGGCATTCGCGGCACGGTGTGGTGTCCCGTGCTGCGGCGCACGATGGCGGTGCTGGGGCCGCCGGCGGCGTTCCTGGGCGGCGTGACGCCGTTCGAGGATCTCAGGAAGTGCGAACGCTTCGGCGACGGCGCCATCGCCTGTCACAAGTGGTGCCTGAAGTCCGCCGAGATGGCGGAAGCGGCGAAGACGAATTAGCGGCTAGAGATCGCGGCTGGAGAAGACCGCGAAGGCGAGCAGGAGCGCCGCCGCGGCTACCGCGGCGAGAATCTCCACGTCGTACGAGGCGAGCCCGGCGATCATCGCCTGCTGCGGCTCGTAATACCGGAACAGCGAGAGCGGACGCAGCGACGCGATGCGGGGCCAGACCCGCGCCGCGTAGTCGAGCACGTACGAGCCGGCCAGCAGCCCCGAGCTCCACGCGATGGCGGTTCCCGCTTCCCGGGCGAGCGCAGACACGAAGATCGCGACCGAGCCCGCCGCGGCGAACAGCAGCCACATCCCCGCGGCGACCGGCAGGAACCGCCACGCGGTGACGCCTTCGAGCGGGCGCCCGACCAGTCCGACGAAGGTGCCGAGCCAGGCCGCGAGCGCGAGCACCGTCAGGCCCGCCAGCAGCGCGAGTGCGGCGGCGACGACGTGGGCGCCCCGAACCACCGGCCGGGCCGCCACGAGATCCATCGTGCCCCGGCCGATCTCTCCCGCGAGCGACGCGCTCGGCACCCGCACGGCCCACACGGCCATCATGATCAGGGCGAAGGGGTGGGTGTAGCCGACGCCGATGATCCCCTGCGGGCTCACAGCGGCCACGAGGTCCTGGTTGAGCAGCGCCAGGAACTGCGGCGGCGCCGCCCGGAGCGCGCTGGTGAGGAAGCTCGTGACGGACGGCTCCCGCGCGACGAAGGTCATCATCCATTCGAACAGCGCCAGGCCGAGCGCGAGCGGCACGAGCGGCACCCGGTGCAGGCGCACGTGATGGCGGAACAGGACGCCGATCACCGGTAGTGCTCCAGGAACGCCTCCTCGAGCGTCGGGTGCTCGATGACGACGTCGGCCAGCGGGAGCATCCCGAGGCGCACGACCAGCGCGGCGACCTGTGCCTGGGCGACCAGCATCTCCACGTGTCGTCCGGTGCCGGCCGTGATGTCGCCGAAGTGCGCGAGCGCCGTCACGTCCACGTCCGCGCTGAAATCGGCGATCACCCGGCGCCGCTCCGCCTGGCGCAGCTGCACCACGCTCCCGACCGTGACCAGGCGGCCCGCCCGCAGCATCGCCACCCGGTCGCACATCCGCTCCACCTCCGCGATCACGTGGGAGGAGAGGAAGACGGTGGCGCCGCGCCGGCGCATGTCGGTGACGATCTCGTAGAACGCCTGCTGCATCAGGGGGTCCAGCCCCTTGGTCGGCTCGTCGAGCAGCGCCAGGCGCGGTGCGCACTGCAGGGCCTGCACGATGCCGAGCTTCTGCTTCATCCCGTCGGAGTAGGTGCGCACGGGCCGCGCGAGGTCGGCGGCGCTGAGGTCCAGCCGCTTCAGCAGTTCGACGCGCGCCGACGCCGGCCGGCCGCTGAGGTCCGCGAGGAAGTCCAGCGTCTCCAGGCCGGAGAGCCGCGGCCAGAAGGCCATGTCGCCGGGGAGGTACCCCACCTCGCCGCGCCAGGCCACGGCGCGCGAGACCTTCTTCCCCAGCACGACGGCCTCGCCGCCGCTCGGCCGGAGCAGCCCGAGCAGCAGGCGGATGGTCGTGGTCTTCCCGGCGCCGTTTGGGCCCAGAAAGCCGAAGGCCTCCCCTTCGCCGACTTCGAGGGAGAGGTCTTCGAGCGCCGTGACGCGGCCGTAGCGCTTCCGCAGGCCGCGGGTCCGGATCGGAAAGGGATCCGGGGCCGGGCGGTCAGGACGCGATGGCATCCAGCGCCGCGTACATCTCGGCCGCGCTCTGCGGCCGGCCGGCGGGGTCCTTGCTCAGGGCGCGCAGCACCAGCTCGGCGAGCGCGCTGGGCACGTCGGCGTTGAGCGACTGCGGCGACGGCGGCGTCTCCTCGAGCTGCTTCGCGATGAGGGAGTTGAGCTGCGCCGTCTCACCTCTCACGTCTCGCCTCTCACTTCTTTCGCTTTACCGCTCTGAACTTCCCCATCTGAAACGACGCCCCCGTCCCCAGCGACGTATACCAGACGTCGCCGGACAGGGTGTCGGCGCGGAGCGCGCCCCGCAGGTCCACGAGTCCCGTGGCCTGGGGCGGCTGGAAGTGGACGATCACGCTGTCGCCGGGCAGCGGCCACCACACGACGGCCTGGCCGGTCCGTCCGCGGGGCGCCCGCGTGTAGCCGGGGAGATTGAGTGTGGCGGCGAACTGGGTGTTCGACCCCGCGGTGGCGTCCGGCGCGGCGACCGGCCGGTACACCAGATCGAGTGTCGGCGTCGCGACGGGGGCGGCGCGGCCCCGGCCCCGCTGCCGCGCCGTCTGGAGGGGGGGCGGCTGGCGGCTCGGCAGGGTCGTGGTGAGGTCGTAGGTCCCCGTCGCCGCGTGCGGCGCCACGACCGGCTCGGCGGGCCGGACCGGAGGCGGCGGCGGCGCATGCGAGCAGGCCGCCGCCACGAGCGCCGCCAGCACGACGCTTTCGGGACGCCGGAGCTTCGTCGTGGGCATGATCACCTGCCCCGCAGGCTGTCGAGCTGCGCCATCGTCGCGGTCGCCGGCCGGCGCTCGCGCTGGAGCCGCCGCGCCACCCGCTCGGCCTGACGCATCACCCTGAGCAGGTTGAGGCCGATCACCTTCTCCACGTCCGCGTCCTTCCAGCCGCGCCGCAGCAGCTCGGCGGTGAGGGCCGGGAACTTGCTCACGTCCTCCAGCCCCTGCGGCGCGCAGTCGATCCCGTCGAAGTCGCTGCCGTAGCCGACGTGGTCCACGCCCGCCACCCGGCGGATGTGCTCGATGTGGTCCGCCACTACGCCGATCCCCGGGCGCGGCGGCGCGGCATGCTCCGCAGTCCAGCGAGCGACGGCGGCGGCCACCACGGCGCTGTCGGCGCCGGCCTGCCGGCCGGCCTGAAGGGCGACGGCCCGTCGCTCGGCCTCGTAACGCGCCGTCGCCGAGTCCACGAAGGGGCAGTAGAAGTTCACCATCACCACGCCGCCGTTCCTCGGCAGCATCCGCAGGATCCAGTCGGGGACGTCGCGCGGCACGTCGGACAGCGCCCGGGCCGACGAGTGCGAGAAGATCACCGGCGCCGCACTGACCCGCAGGACCTGCGCCATCACCGAGTCGGAGACGTGGGCCAGATCCACCAGCATCCCGAGGCGGTTCATTTCGCGCACCACCGCGAAGCCGAACGGCGTGAGCCCGTGGTGGGTCGAGTCGTCCCCGGCGGCGTCCGCCCAGGGGAGCGTGGCGAAGTGGGTGAGCGTCATGTAGCGCGCGCCCAGGTCGTAGTACATGCGGAGCAGCGGGAGCGAGTTCTCGATCGCGTGCCCGCCCTCCACCCCGATCAGGAGCGCGATCTTGCGCTGGCGGTGGATGCGCAGGACGTCGTCGGCCGTAAGCGCGAGCGCGAAGACGGACGGATAGCGCTCGGGCAGGCGTCGCACGATGTCGATCTGCTCCAGCTCCGTCCGTGCCGCGCCGCCCGCCATCAGCTCCGCGGGGATCCAGGTCGAGAGGAAGACGGCCCCGACGCCCCCCGCCCGGAGCCGGGGGATGTCCGTCATCAGCTTCGGCTGGCTCTTCGAGATGTCGAGGCTGTCCCACGAGAAGTTGGGCCGGCGGATCGCCATGCTGTCCTCGGCGCCCGTCCCCAGCGTCCGCAGCTTCCACGGCAGGTCGTTGTGCCCGTCGATCATCGGCACCGCGCGGTGGAGCCGCAGCGCGTGGCGGAGCAGCGCCGCGTCGGTCTGCGCGGCGAGCGGCGTGGCGGCGCCGGTCAGCAGGAGCAGCAGGAAGGCGGCGCGCACCCTACTTGAAGACGAGGAACGCCGGGCCGAACACGCCGCTCAGGTTCGATGCGATGTTGTAGAAGCCCTGCAGCACCTGCGCCACCGCCACCAGGTCCGTCGCGGTCAGCGTCCCGCCGCCGGCCCCCGTAAAGGTCGGGGCACTCGGCGTCCCGCCCACAGTGGCCCAGTCCGCGCCGTTGAACTTGAACTGGAAATTGATGGTGGACGGGGTGCTGTTCCCCACGACCTCGAGCGAGCCGTTCTTCTGGACGACCCAGTCCAGGGCGACATTGCCCCCGCCCGCGCCGGAATAGCTGGTGTGCATCGTGACTGCCGCGGCATTCCCGCTCGCCGAATAGACCGTCACGAGGCTGCTGTCCGAGAGCGTGAGCGCGTGGGACAGGGTGAAGGTGACCGGCGTCCCGCCGGCGACCACGTCGGTGACGTAACCCACGGCCTTGAGCGTATCGACCGTGGTGGTCTGGACCTGGCTGATCGTGTAGTCTGCGGCCGTCTGGGTACCGACCTTGAGCAGCAGGTGCAATACGTTCGCCTGCTGCGTGCTCTGGTCGATCAGTTCCACGTAACCGGTGGTCGTGAGCGGCAAGCTCGGCCGGTCGGTGGCGGAGTTCACCTGATACAGGATGTAGCGCACGCCATTCGCGGGGCCCGCCAGCGTCGTATCTGTAACCCGGTACTTGCCGCCTCCCGCCGTGTCCCACTGAAAGACCTTCCCCTGGACGTTGATGGGGAACAGCGCGAGCATCGGGCCCCGCGCCTGACCGGCGAGGCGGAGCATCAGCCCCCAATCGCTGGCGGACGGGCCGAGCGATGTGGTCAGCGGCCGCGCGACCGGGGCGCTGAGCGTGAAGCTGGTGGACAGCGCGGAGAGACTTTGAAAGACGGCGTTCTGGGAGAAGGTGGAGTTGAGCCCGGTCACGCCGGTCGCGATCGCGGTGGGATCCGCAGTCGGCGACGTGGTCTCCTTGCAGGCGGCCATGTATAGCGCCAGTGCCAGCACCGCACTCGCAGTCAGACGCTTGGTGGTGGAGGACATCGCTGCTCCCCTCTGACGGCTCCCTGGGATGAAACGCGCGCCTGGAAGGTGGCTGCCCCTGGAGCAGGGCGCCGTGACCCACGCCACGCCCGCCCCCCTCCGGCCAGCCGCCCCCGAAGGTTACTGTGCTCCGGCGCTGGGCGGCAGGTTCAGTGCGAGTCGGCCTTCGCCGGCGGCGACCGGCCAGAGCGCCGTCAGGGACTCGCCCTGTACCGTCCGCTCGAGCCCGCGCTCCGATTTCGCGACGGTCTCGATCGGGAAGCGCCACAGCTCGGCGGGTGGGTCGGTCGCGAGGTCCAGCGCGGCCGCGAGCGAGATCTCGGGCGCGAACCGCGCGTCCCCGGGAAGGCCCGTGCCCTCCCACCGGTACGACACGGCGAGCTGACCGTCGGCGACGACGCGGATCCGCTTCTGCAGGCCGTCGCCCTCGAGCACGACGTCCAACGTTCCCTCGCCGGCTTCGATGCGGTACCGGAGCGGGGCCCGCGCCCACGACCGGAGGGGCGCATAGTCGCTTGCCGCGTACGCGTCGCGCGTCAGGTCTCCGGCCAGGACCCGGTCCACCAGCAGCGCCCGGCCGTCCGCATCGTAGACCGGCGTCTCGTGCGGAAGCTCAGTCCCGTGCTGCTGGGGCTGCGGCCTCTCGTCGTGATACGCCTCGTGGCGCCGGGTCAGGACGTTCGCGTAGTTGGTCAGCGAGGAGAAGCGCGTGTACTCCTCGACCGCGCCGCCGCGCGCCGGCGCGATCACCACCGAGACGGCGGACGAGTGCACCCAGATCTCGTCGTGGCCGTCGTAGTCCACGTCCACGACTTCGGCAGCGAGCGGCTCGCCGGCTCGAAGCAGTCGCTCGGCCAGGGCGAGGTTCTGCCAGATCGCGCCCCTCAGGTGCGGCAGATAGAGGCCGCCGAACACGCCGTGCCAGTAGGCGTCGTTGCACTGCGCGCGGCCGATGGCCCGGCGCGCGTCCGCCAGGTCGGGCGCGCCGGCCTGCCGCGCCCGCGCGCGGTGCAGCGCCGAAAGCGCCAGCATCTTCTTGTGCATCCGGTTCGATTCGGGGTAGCGGACGAAGAAGTTCCGCCAGTGCGCCCCGCGCACCAGCCCCGCGTCGGGACCCGCGAGCCGGTGCTCGCCCATCTCCCGCTCCAGCGCCTCAAGCCGGGTCGCCGCCTCCGGCGGCAGGGCCCACTTCTCCATCTCGCGGTACGACACCGCCGGCACGTAGGCGAGGCCACCGCTCGGCACCTCGGCCAGCGCGCCGGAGAAGGTGACGAGCTGCACCTCGCCGCGCCCCACCGCGCCCAGCATCACGTCCAGGAACTCGGTGAGCCAGCCGCGGTCGTAGACCCACGCCCGCGTCCCCGGCCAGCCGCCGTACTTCTCGCCGTCGTCGGCGAGCACGGCGAGCCGGTGGCCGGCCGCGCGCAGGTGCTCGAGGTAGCCGAGGACCTGGGCCGGCGGCTTGAACGGCACCAGGTAGCGGAGCCGCTCGTCGATCGGGAACAGCGCGAGCTTGCGCCCGTCGGCCTCCGTCCACCACGGGGCGTGGAGGCGCTCCTTCGCGATCGCGCTCACCAGGAAGTGGCGGTCGTCCACCAGGCAGTAGCGGACTCCGGCCTCCGCGAGGTCGGCCGCGAGGTCCGGCTCCCAGACGCGCTCGGTCAGCCAGAGCCCCTCGGCCCGGATGCCCGCCCCGAACAGGCGCCGCAGCTCCTCGCGCATCCGCACCACCTGCTCGACCCGGTCGGCGCGCGGCAGCGACGTCAGGATGGGCTCATCGTAGCCCGAGAGGAGCAGCTCGATCTTGCCGTCGGCGGCGAGGCGGCCGACGAAGTCGAGGAAGGGACGGTCGTGCGCCTCGAGCCACTCGAGGAGCGGGCCCGAGACGTGGAGGGTGATCGGAACGAAGCCGCGCTCGGCGAGGCGCTCGAGGAACGGGCGGTACGCCTCGCGCACGTGCTGCTCGATGACGTGGTCGAAGTTCCCGACCGGCTGGTGGTCGTGCACTCCGAAGGCGAAGCGGATCGGCTCCACGTCACGCGCCCGCAGCGAAGCCCAGCCGCTCGGCGATCGCGGCGAGCTTCTGCGCCCGATCCGGCCGCATCGCGCCCCGCGCGCGGTAAAAAGCCGTCTGCGCATCGAACGGCACCGCGCGGCCGAGCAGCTCCAGCAGGTCGAGCAGGTCGAGCACCGCGGGGGCGGAATCCGTCGGATCGCGGGGCAGCAGGTTGAGACGCCACACCAGGCCGCGCTCCGCCACTTCGGCCAGCGCGCCGCCGCCGTGGCAGAGGGCCGCGGACTCCTCCGGCGTGAGGACGCGGTCCATGATCTCCGCGATCAGCGCCGCCGTGACCGCCCAGCGCTCCCGCTCCGTGAGGTCGGCGATGGTCAGGTGCGCGGCCGCGCCCTGCACGGCTCCCGGTGGCGCCACGGAGACGGCGAAGCGCCAGCCGCCGAGCGGCTGCACACCGACGTCGAAGACCGCGACGCGGCCGCTGCGGCGGTGCACCACCTGGACGCGGGCTCCGCCCCCCGTCAGGTCGTAGCAGTAGAGCCGGTCATTCTCGGGGCCCGGGACGTGGCGGCGCAGCGCCACAAAGCTCCCCGCGACCCGGGCGGCCGGTGGTACCTTCGGCCGCGCCTGCTCGAGGAAGATCTTCCGTCCGTCCCCCACCGCGGGGTCGTTGCTCACCGCCTCCGCCAGCCGCTGCGCGAAGCCGTTCTCGAGCCGCGCCGCCATCGGCCCCGCCAGCTCGATCGCGTGCGCAGCGTAGCGCATCGCCTGCAGCGGCTCCAGCCCGCCGATGTCGTCGAAGAACCAGGCGCACGAGGTGAACAGCGCGAGCGCGTCGTGCTCCAGCGCGAGCAGCTCGCGCACCCGGACGGCCTCGGCCGCCGTGAGCGGCCGCGCGGCGTGGGACGCCACCAGGTCACCGATCGCCCCCACGCCGCTGCCCCGCGTGGCGCCGTACGCGTCGCGCGCGGCCCACGGATCCTTGAGCAGCGCGCCACCCTCCACCTCGAAGGTCCGGTGCAGCTCCGCGGCCAGCCACTCCACCGCCGAGCGCAGCGGCGCGCGCCACTTCTGGTTCCAGCCCCGCTCCGGCGCGACGCGGCAGCCGCAGTCCGACCGCCACCGCTCGACCCCGTGCGGACAGCTCCACGAGCTGGGCTCCACCAGCTCCACGGGCTCGGCCGCCGGGTGCGCCGCCGCCAGGAACGCCGCGTAGTTCGTGACCGTCACGTCCGGGCGCTGCTCCAGGATCTCGATCACCTTGGCCAGCGCCATTTCCGCGAACTTGTGGTGGTGCCCGAACGTCTCGCCGTCCGTCGCGAGCGAGACCAGCGTCGGGAGCGTGGCGCCGCTGGTCTCCGTCAACCGCTTGGCCCACGCGGCCGCGTCCGCCGAAGTGGCGAGCGCGGCCACCGCGCCGGGCGCGGCACCGCCCGTCTCCAGCATCCGCTTGGCCCACGCGTACGCGTCCGTGAGGAGCTGCCCGAAGGCGACGTCGTGGGAGAGGCCGCCGTCGTACAAGAACAGCGCGATCGACCGCCCGCGCCGGGTCGTGTACCGCCCCGGCAGGCCGCCGGCGGGCACCCGCCTGACCTGATGCGGACCGAGGATCGTGAACGTGATCCCCTGCTCCGCGAGGACGTCGAGCGTCTCGTCGTCCACCGCCGTCTCGGGGAGCCACATCCCCTCGGGCGCGCGGCCGAAGCGGCGCCGGAAGTCCGCGATCCCCCAGCGCACCTCGGTCACCTTGTCGCGCCGGGTCGCCAGCGGCAGGATCACGTGGTGGTAGGGCGCCGCGATCGCGTTGCCGTGGCCGCCCGACGCCCGGCAACTCGCCGCGTCCGCCTCCAGCACCGCCCGGTAGGTGTCCGGCGCCTCGTCCTCCATCCACTCCAGCAGCGTCGGGCCGAAGTCGAAGCTCATCCGCTCCAGGACGTTGACGATGCGCGTGATCCGGCCAGTCCCGTCGGGGATGCGCGCGGCGACCACGGCGCGGTAGCACTCCGCCTCGATGCGCTGGTTCCAGTCGTGGAACGGCGTGGCCGTGGCCTCCGTCTCCACGTACTCCAGCCACGGGTTCTCGCGCGGCGGCTGGTAGAAATGCCCGTGCAGAACGACCGATCGGACGCTCATCGGAGCTCCCCCACCGTACTAGCCTGCCCCACCACGCCCTGGACCTGTCGCAGCACGTCCGGGAAGATCGCGTCGCGCGCATGCAGCTCCTCGGCCATCCGTGCCGCCTCCCCGGGAAGCGACCCCTCCGCCGCCGACTCCAGGAACCCGACCAGCCGCTCCGCGTCCCCGGCGTGGAGAGCGAAGCGGCGCTCGGCGTAGTCGCTGACCGCGCCCGTGGTGATGATGAACTGCCAGTCCGAGGCTTGCGCAAGGAGCAGCTCGCGCGCCGCCTGCGCCAGCACCGGGCCCGCCCCCTCGGAGCCGAGCACCCGGGGCGCCACGTCCCAGAACCGGTCCTCGAGCGGCCAGAGCCGCCGCCAGGTCCAGTGGGTCTGCTCGTTGAGCCACATCCCGTGGTCGCCGCCCGCGCCCCAGGAGCCCGCGGCCAGCTCGATCGCCGCGCGCGGCGGGTGCTCGCGCAGGTGCTCGGACGCCGTGAGCGGGCGCACCAGCGGCCGGTCGCCGAGGTTGCGGTAGACCGAGCCGAGGAAGTCCACGCCCTCGAACCACCAGTGGCCGAACAGCTCGGTGTCGAACGGGGCCGCGATGACGCCGTCGGCTGCCGCGCCGTCCGCCTGTTGCTCGCTCGCGAGCAGCGACGCGAAGTGGGAGGCGTGCATCGCGACCTGCGCCAGCGCGGCGGACGGATCGTAGGGCCGCTTGGACCCGAGGTCCGAGTGCGGCCGGCTGACGCGCCAGAGCTTGAGTCCGCCCGGCCAGCGGATCTTGTGGAACTCGAGGTACCACTCGGCACCGGGGTACCCGAGGTCGCGGCTCCACACCTGCATCGAGGAGCGCGGATCGCGGACCAGCACCGCCACCACTGACGCGGTCCCCGGCGAGGCGACGAGGTAGGCGCGGTAGGGCGTCCGCCACGCACCATCTCCTCCGTGGCGCGGGCGATCGCGGCGCACCGCGTCGAACCGTTCGGCCCCGATCGGCACCTCGGCGTAGCCGCCGAGCGCGCTCCCCGCCCGGGCCAGGTGCGCGTCGGTGAAGAAGAACTTGATGCCGGCGGCTGCCAGGTGCTCCTCGATCCCGGCGCGTGGCCCGGCGTGCGGCGTACGCGGCAGCGGCTCCCACCAGCCACCCGGGCGATACGCGCACTCGGGCAGCCAGCATCCCGCCGGCTCGCGCCCGAAGATCCGCCGGTGCTCGGCCACCGCGACCGCGAGCTGGAGCCGGATGCTCTCGTCGCGCGCCAGCAGCGGCAGGTAGCCGTGCGTCGCCGCGCAGGTCATCACCTCCAGGTCGCCCGCGGCCTCGAGCCGCGCGAACGCGGCCGCGATGTCGCGGCCCTCCGTCTCGAAGCGCTCCTGCAGCGTCCGGAACCGCGCCTCCCAGAAATCCACCAGCGGGAGGAGCGCGCGGTCACCGGTCTGCGGCAGGGTGCGGCGGGCCTCGCCGCACGACTCCAGGCGCTGCGCGAAGAAGGCGTCCAGCTCCGAGCCGAAGAACGGATCGGCGAGCTGGTTGGCGAGCACCGGCGAGATGGCGATGGTGAGCGGGGCGCGGACGCCGCGCGAGGCCAGCTCGTGCACCTTCTCGACCAGCGGCAGGTACGAGTCGAGCGCGGCCTCGCAGAGCCAGTCGCTGCCGTGGGGCCAGCGACCGTGGCGCAGGACGTACGGCAGGTGGCTGTGGAGGGCGAGGACGAAATCCACCCGCGCCTACCGCCCGACGGCGGCGGCCGCGAGCACGCGGCGATAGACGGCGGCGTACGCCGCGGCCGAGCGCTCCCACCCGAAGTCGCGCTCGACGGCGTGCTCGACCATCCAGGCCCAGCGGGCGGGGGTGTGGTACGTGTCCACCGCCTCCTGGACCGCCGACGCCAGCGCCTCGGGCGTGTACCCGTCGAACAGGAAGCCCGTCTCGCCGTCCGCCACGGTGTCGGCGAGGCCCCCGACCCGGCGCGCCACCGGGATGGTGCCGTAGCGCTGCGAGGTCATCTGCGTGAGCCCGCACGGCTCGAACAGCGACGGCACCAGGAAGATGTCGGCCCCCGACATGATGCGGCGCGCCATCCGGTCGGTGAAGCCGAGCCTCACCCCGACCCGCTGGTGCGACGCCGACGCGATGGAGGTGAGCACCCGCTCGTACCTCGGCTCGCCGCGCCCCGTGAACACGAACTGCGCGCCGTTGCCGAACAGGTGCGGGTTGTCGATCAGGAGGTCGAGCCCCTTCTGAGGCACCAGCCGCGCCGCCATCCCGATCACCGGGACGTTGTAGCGCACGGGCAGGCCGAAGGTCCGCTGCAGCGCCGCCTTGCAGCGCCGCTTCCCCGACAGGTCGTTCGCCGAGAAGTTCGCGCTGATCTGCGGGTCCACCGCCGGAT
Source organism: uncultured Gemmatimonadales bacterium (assembly GCA_963835535.1). Classification (GTDB taxonomy): domain Bacteria; phylum Gemmatimonadota; class Gemmatimonadetes; order Gemmatimonadales; family JACORV01; genus Fen-1245. Next base: position 324,373 of record CAWIFL010000004.1, on the reverse strand, counting down.
CCCACAGCTCGACGTCGATGCCGTTGACGATCCCCAGCAGCCGGTCGCCCAGGGCGCGGAAGGCCTCCTGCAGGCCGAAGCCGCCCTCGGGCGTCGTCAGCTCCCATGCGTGGGTCGGGCTCACCGTCGTCACGAAGTCCGCCAGCGCCATCCCGCCCTTGAGGTAGTTCACCCGGCCGTACCACTCGAGACAGCGCCAGTCGTACAGCGACGCCGGCAACCCCACGACCCGCAGGATGTCTTCGGGGAACCAGCCCTGGAACGCGGCGTTGTGGACCGTGAGGACCGTGCGCACCCGGTCGTAGAACTCCCGGCCCGCGTACGTCGTGCGGAGATAGACGGGCACGAGTGCCGCGTGCCAGTCGTGCGCGTGCACGACGACGGGCGCGTTGGTGATGCGCGGCAGGATCTCGAGCGCGGCCTGGGCGAAGAAGGCGAACCGGAAGCCGTTGTCCCCGTAGTCCGTCCCGCCCGAGCCGTACGGGCCCGGCCGGTTGAAGTACCCGTCGTGCTCGAGGAAGAAGACCCGCGGAGCGCGCGGAGAGCCGGGCGCGCGGTACAGCCGCGTCCACTCGAGGCGGGGCCCCACCTGCACGGGGAACGGGCGCCCGACCGGCACCAGCTCCTCCCCCATCCGGTGGACGGAGCGGTGCAGCGGCATGATCACCGCGGTGGGCACGCCGGCCGCGGCCTGGCACCGCGCCAGCCCGGCGACCGCGTCCGCCAGCCCGCCGGTGTGCGCGTAGGGGGCGTACTCCGCCACCACGTGCACCACACCCACCGGTCCATCGGCGCTCGAGCCGAGCAGCAGCGGCGGCTGCGCGGGAGCGCGCCAGGGCGCGCTTCCGGGAGGCGCGGCCACCGGCGCGCTGTCGCTAGGCAGTAGGGGGCTCGTCACCCGCGACATCGCCCCGCAGCGCGGGGGCGTAGTAACCCTGGACGTACTGCTGCACCATCCGCCGCGCCGTGAAGCGCTCGCCCACGGTCTTGAGCGCGTGCTTCATCTTCGCCACCCAGCCGACGGGCACGCCGCGCGCGTCGCGGTCGTAGAACAGCGGCACGATCTCGTCCTCGAGCAGCGTGTATAGCTGCTCGGCGTCCCATTCGTCGCCGTCGCCGCCCTCCGGCGCGGGCTTGATCGCCCAGCCGTTGAGGCCGTCGAAGGCCTCGAACCACCAGCCGTCGAGCGTGCTCAGCTGCGGCACCGCGTTCAGCGCCGCCTTCATCCCGCTGGTCCCGCACGCCTCGAGCGGCGGTCGCGGCAGGTTGAGCCAGAGATCCACGCCCTGGATCATCCGGTGCGCCAGGTGCAGCTCGTAGTCCTCGAGGAACGCGACGCGGCCTTCCAGCCGCGGATCGCGCGAGAACGCGTACACTTCCTGGAGCATCTTCTTGCCTTCCTCGTCCGCCGGATGCGCCTTCCCCGAGAAGACGATCTGCACCGGGCGCCAGGTGTCGACGAGCAGCTTCCGCAGCCGCTCGATGTCCCGGAACATCAGCGTGGACCGCTTGTAGCTCGCGAACCGGCGCGCGAAGCCAATCGTCAGCGCCTCGGGATCGAGCAGCGTGCCGGCGCCGACGACGTGCGCGGAGTCCTTCCACTCGTCCGTCCACCGCCGGCGCGCCTGCTCCCGGATGAAGCTCATCAGGATGCCCTTGAGCTCCGTGTGGACGAACCAGAGGATCTGGTCGTCGAGCGTGAGCACCCGCTCCCAGAGCGCCGGATCGTCGAGGTGGTTCCCCCAGTCGGCGCCGAGGTGATTGTCGAGCAGCGCCATCATCCGGTGCGACATCCAGGTCGCCAGATGCACGCCGTTGGTGACGTGCGAGATCGGCACTTGGCTCGTCTTCCGGTCCGGCCAGAGGTCGTGCCACATCCGGCGCGATTCCTCGCCGTGGCGCTTCGCCACGCCGTTGATCCGGCCGCAGAGCCGCTCGGCCAGCACCGCCATGTGGAAGTGTCCGTGGTCCCGCTTGGGATGGTAGCCGAGGTGCATGAACTGGTCCCGGCTGATCCCCATCTCCTCCCACACCGGGCCGGTGCACTGCTCCACCAGCTCCTGGGGGAACGCGTCGTGGCCCGCGGGCACGGGCGTGTGCGTGGTGAAGATGGACGTAGCGCGCACCTGACGCACCGCATCCTCGAACGGCACGCCGTTCGCCGCGCATTCGCGCAGCCGCTCGACGAGCATGAACGCCGCGTGGCCCTCGTTGGCGTGCCAGACGCCCGGATTGAAGCCGACCGCGCGCAGCACCCGGACCCCCGCGACGCCGAGCGCCCATTCCTGCTTGAGCCGCTGCTCAGGCCCGCCGGCATAGAGCCGGCCCGCCAGGTTGCGGTCGGCGGGATCGTTCTCCTCGAGATCCGTGTCCATCAGGAATACCGGGACGCGCCCCACCTTCATCCGCCACGCGCCGACGTGCACCGGCCGGCCGAACGCGCGCACCACCGCGAGCCACGGCTCGCCCTTGGGCCCGATGAGCGGCTCGAGCGGCCCCATGCGCGCGTCGAACCGCTCGTCCGTGTCCTCCTGCCAGCCGTCGAGCCGGATCCGCTGGTCGAAATAGCCCTGGGTGTAGAGCAGGCCGACCGCCACCAGAGGCACGCCCAGGTCGGACGAGGCCTTGCAGTGATCGCCCGCGAGGACGCCCAGGCCGCCGGAGTAGATCGGGACGGAGTTGTGGAGCCCGAACTCGGCGCAGAAGTACGCCGCGGTCTTTCCCTGGAGATCCGGATAATCCTGGGTGAACCAGGTGCCGAAGTTGGTCTCCGCCGACCGGAGATCGCTCATCACACGGTCGTACAGCTGGAGGAACTTGGTGTCGTGCGCGCACGAGGCCAGCCGCTTGGGGTCCACGCGGCGCAGCTGCTCGAGCGGATTGTGGCGCGTCAGGTGCCAGAGCGGCCGGTCGAGGAACCGGAACAGGGCCCGGGCGTCCCGGCTCCAGCTCCAGGAGATGTTGGCGGCGATCTCGTGGAGGCCGTCAATGCGTTCGGGAAGGTATGGTAAGGCGACTGAAGATCGTCTCATAAGCCTAGCAAGTAATCTTGGGCCGCCTGTTCCCGCCAGCGCGGCCCCTCCCGGCGCCACCTATTGCTAAGCCGACCGAATCGGTCCCCGGAGTTCCTGGAGCGCCCCCGCCACGTAGTGCCGCACCATCTTCTTCCGCCAGGCGTAGGCGAGGTCGGTGTTGTCGAGGGGCGTGGCGTGGTCCGCTGCCGCGGCGGCCACGGCCTCGATCGCGTCGTCCGTGAGGACGCGCCCGACCAGCGATGACGACTCCGGCACGAGCACCGGCCGCGACGCCACGGCCCCGAGCACGACGCGCGCGTCGGTGACCACGCCCCCTTCCCCGAACCGCACCGCCGCGGCCACCCCCAGCACCGGGAAGTCGAACGAGCCGCGGCGCCTGAGCTTCGTGTACGTGCTGCGCCACCCCGGCTCGGCCGGAGCGAGATGCACCGCCGTGAGGATCTCGTCGGGCCGCCGGGTCAGATACGCCATCCCGTCGTCGGCGTACAACTCCTCGAGCGGAATGTCCCGCTCGCCGTCCGCCGAGACGAGGGTGATCCGCGCGCCGAGGGCGATGAGGGCGGGCGCGGTATCGGTGGAGGACACCGCCCAGCAGCGCGGGCTCGACGTCGCCACCCAGCAGATGGCATCACCCGTGGGGCTGGTGCACGCGTGGCCGCCGTGGGAGCCGGGCGCCTTCATGCAGTAGCTGATCCCCTGCCGCCACTCGAGCGACTGGTTGTAGTAGGTGCAGCGGGTGTCGAGGCAGAGGTTGCCGCCCAGCGTCCCGAGATTGCGGATCTGCGGCGTCGCGACCTGGCCCGCCGCGCGCGCCAGAGCTGCGTAGTGCCGGAGCACCTTCGGGTCGGCCGCGATCTCCGAGAGCCGGACCGCACTCCCCAGCCGGAGCCCCTTCCCGTTCCGGATGCGCCTGAGCTCGCGCAGGTGCCGGATCCCGACCAGGAGCGACGGCGCCATCTGGCGCCGCTTCATGTTGGGCACCAGGTCGGTGCCGCCGGCGATGAGCATCGCCTCCGCGCCGCCGTCCCTGAGCGCGTGCGCCGCGTCCTTCACCGAGCGCGCGGCGTGATACCGGAAGTCCGGGGCGCGCATCATACCTTCACCCCCGCGGTGCCGGAGTGCTTGGTGGGGAGCGCGTCACGCGACGGTGCGTCCTGATTGACCGCCTTCCCGTCGCCCCCCTCCCATGGCGGCGGCACGAGCAGCGCCTTGGGCCAGGGCACCTGCGGGAACGCCACCGGGCCCACGCGCCCTGCCTTCCCCTTCGCCTTCTCCGTCAGCGCCTTCAGGACCTTCTCCGGCGTGATCGGCACCTCGTCCACGCGCACCCCCACCGCGTCGTAGATCGCGTTCGCGATCGCCGGCATCATCGGCAGCAGCGGCCCCTGGCCGACTTCCTTCGCGCCGAACGGCCCACTCGCGTCCGGCTCCTCGACCAGGTAGGTGACCACCTCCGGCATCTCGAGCGAGGTCGGGCTCTTGTACTCGAGCAGCGAGGGGATCTTGTGCACCAGCGCGCTCGAGAGCCGCGGCGGGAGTCGGCGGAACGCCTGCTCCTCCATCAGGGCCTCACCGAGCCCCATGTAGACGCTCCCTTCCACCTGCCCGCGTGCCAGGACGGGGTTCAAGGCGCGGCCGATGTCGTGCGCGATCCAGACCTTCGGCACCTTCACCCAGCCCGTCGCCGGATCCACCTCGGCTTCGACGACGGCGGCGGTATACGAGTAGGCGACAGAGGGTCCGACGCCGCCGCCCCGGTACCGCGCCGGGCTGCGCCTCGGGCGGTACGAGCCAGTCGTGCCGAGCGTGCCGTGCTCGACCTCCGCCGCGACGATGGCCTCCTGAAAGGTCATGGCTTTGGCCGGATCCTCGACGTCGAAGACGCGCCGGTCGGCGAAGCCGAGCCGCTCGGCAGGGACCTGCAGCTTTCTCGACGCGGCGGCCGCCAGCAGCGCCTTCGCCCGCTCCGCCGCCTGGATCGCGGCGTTGCCCATCATCAGCGTCACGCGGCTCGAGTAGCTGCCCAGATCCACCGGCGTCAGGTCCGTGTCGCCGGTGACCAGCTTCACGTCCGCCGGATCGAGTCCCAGCACCTCGGCGACGATCGCAGCGAGCACGTCGTCGGAGCCCTGACCGATCTCCGTCGCGCCGCAGAAGGCCGTGACCCGCCCCGACCGGTCGAGCTGGAGCTGGACGCCGGAATGCGGCATTTCGTTCCAGTAGATCGGCAGGCCCGCGCCGCAGAGGTACGAGCCGCACGCGAGTCCGAGGCCGCGGCCCGCGCCGAGCTTCCCGCGACGCTCGCGCCACCGGGAGCCCTCGACCACGCGCTCGATGCACTCCTTGAGCCCCATCGAGCCGATCGTGAGCCAGTTGGCGGTGACGGAGTTGGCCGGTGCGAGCTGCTGAAGCCTCAGGTCCGCCGGATCCTTCCCGAGCGCGACCGCGATCTTGTCGAGCTGGACTTCCTGGGCGAAGCGCGGCTGTGGCGTGCCGTGCCCGCGCTTGGGCCCGCAGGGCGGCTTGTTGGTGAAGGTGCGGCAGGCGCGGAAGCGGAAGCGCGGCACGTGGTAGGTCACGGTCTGGAGCTGGCCGGTGTAGAGCGTCGAGGCCGCGCCGTAGCTGCCGTAGGCGCCGCCGTCCAGCAGCGTCTCGAGATCCATCGCGACGATGGTGCCGTCCGCCTGCACGCCGGTCTTGAGCCGCATCAGCACCGGGTGGCGGCCGCGGTGCGCGTAGAAGACCTCCTCGCGCGTCAGCGTGATCTTGACCGGCCGGCCGGTCGCGAGCGCCGCCCTGGCCACGACGATCTCGTGGTTCATCACGTCGCTCTTGCCGCCGAAGCCGCCGCCGTTGGGCGTCGCGATGACGCGGATCCGGTGCGCGGGGAGGTCGAGGGCGCGCGCCAGCTCGCGGTGCACGTAGTGCGGCGTCTGGGTCGAGGACCAGAGCGTGAGCCGGCCGTCCGCGTCCAGCGCCGCGACCGACGCGTGCTGCTCCAGCGGCAGATGGGTGTTGCCCTCGTAGAAGAAGAGGTCCTCGAACACGCGGTCGGCGTGAGCGAGCGCCGGCTCGACGTCGCCGAAGGCGAAGTGCGCGAGACGGTGGACGTTGCCGCCCTCGCCGTAGTCGTGGATGCGCGGCTCCGTGCGCGCGAGCGCCTCTTCGGGCGAGGCGACGGTGGGAAGCGGCTCGTAGTCCACTTGGATCAGCGCCAGCGCGTCCGAAGCCTCCCGTTCGCTGCGCGCGACGACGGCCGCGACCGGATCCCCGACGTAGCGCACGCGATCCGGACACAGGGCGTGCTCGTCCTGGCTGACGGGCAGGATACCGAAAGCGATCGGGAAGTCCGCACCGGTCAGGACCAGCGCGACGCCCGGCGCCGCCGCGGCGGCCGCGGTGTCCATGCGTACGATCCGCGCGTGGGGGAGCCTGGAGCGGAGCAGCTTGGCGAAGAGCATCCGCGGGAAGGCGAGGTCGTCGGCGAAGCGGGTCTGCCCCGTCACCTTCGCCCGCGCGTCCACCCGGCGCCGGGCCGTGCCGACGACCTTCACCGCGCCGCCTCCGTGCGTCCGTGCGCCTGTGCGCCCGTGCGCGCTGCTTCTTCCACCGCCTCGAAGATCTGCAGGTAGCCGGTGCAGCGGCACAGGTTCCCGGACAGCGCCTCCGCGATCTCCTCGCGCGAAGGGTGCGCTTTGCGGTCGAGCAGCGCCTGCGCCGTCACCAGGATCCCCGGGGTGCAGTAGCCGCATTGGGCCGCGCCCTTGTCGGCGAACGCCGCCTGGAGGGCCGAGAGCGCGGGCCCGTCCGCCAGCCCCTCGACGGTGGTGACGTTCGCGCCCTCGCACTCGACGCCGAGGAGCAGGCACGAGAGCACCGGCTGCCCGTCCAGGAGGACCGCGCAGGCGCCGCACTCGCCCAACTCGCAGCCGTGTTTCGTGCCGGTCAGGCCCAGGTCCTCCCGCAGGACTTCCAGCAGCGACTTGTAGCCGGCGAAGACGACGTCCCGCTCCTCGCCGTTGACCGTGAGCCGGATGCGTGCATGGCGCCCGGTCGGCGTCTCCGTGCGTCCGTGCGCCCGTGCGTCCGTACGTCCATTCATTTCCGCAGTCCTCTCACCAGGTAGTCCGCGAAGGCGTCGGCGACGCCGGCCGACGGCGTCTCGCCCTCGGGGTCGTACCACTTCGCCGTCCAGTTGAGCGCGCCCAGCAGGGCGCGCGTCACGAGCTTCGGATCGCAGGGCACGAACGCCCGCGAGCGGACGCCCTGCTCGACGATCTCCCGCACCGCCCGCTCGTAGCGGTCCCGCTTCGCCACGATTCTCGCCTTGAGCGGCGCCGCCAGCGCGTCCACCTCGGTGTGGGCCGCGGCGCCGTCCAGCTCGTCGAGCATGCACGCCAGGTGGGAGCGGATCACGCGGCGCAGCCGAGCGTCCGGTCCCAGCCGCGCCGCCTCCGGGGACCGCAGCGCTTCGAGCATCCGGTCCAGGGAGTGGTCCTGGCAGAAGTACAGCAGCTCCTGCTTGCTGGCGAAGTAGTTGTACAGGTTCCCGGGGGAAAGATCCGCCTCGGCGGCGACCTCCCGCATCCCGGTCGCGGCGAACCCGCGCCGGCGGAAGACGCGCGCCGCCGCCCGGAGAATGCCCTGGCGCACCGCCAGTGCCTTCCGCGCGCGGCGGCTCCCCGGCCGCCGCGCGGCCGGCCGGAAAGCAGAACGGCGGTTCAGTTTCTGAACCACCGTTCAATTCTGCCTGGGGAGTGGTGCGGCGTCAAGCCGTCAGGCGGCGTTCGCCCTGGCGGCCTCGATCTCCTCCGCCGCCTTCTTCAGGATCTCGAGGATCTTCTGGACCTTGGGGTCGCCCGGGCCGGAGCGCCACGCCTCCACGAACGCCAGGCGGGCCAGCCGCGCGAACGCCTCGGAGAGCTCGCCCATCGCACCGCCGGCGAAGCCGCGCACCGCGCCGCCGACCCGCTCGAGGATCTCGTCGAGCACGTCCCGATGCTGCTCCAGGAACGCCTCCCCCTCCGGCGTGATGTGGTAGACCTTCTTCCCCTCGGTCTCCACCGCGCGCACGAAACCCTGATCCTCCAGCAGCTGCAGCGTCGGGTAGATCGTCCCCGCCGAGGGCGTGTACCAGCCGCCCAGCTTCTCCTCGAGCGCCTTGATCACCTCGTAGCCGTGCCGCGGCTTCTCCTTGAGCAGCCGCAGAATCACATACTTGACCTCGCCCGACTCGAAGATCTGCTGCCGCCAGCGCCGCCCCCCGTGGTGCCGGGCACGCCCCTCCGGCCAGCAGAACGCCCAGGCCCGCGGCCCGAACCCGCCCGCGAAGAACTTGCCGAAGGGCCAGTCGTCATTCTCGTTGTCCCGTGCCATCTTACGCCTCCTCAGTTTCCGATACATCGTAAGTCATATCGTACGATATAACGTACGTCATTGCGTACGATATAGCAAGGGCCCGACGCGAGGAGGACGTTCCGGGGAGGCTGGTAAGGCGAGCGTCGGGCGGCCGATGCGCCGCGCGGCAGCTCGAGGACGAGCTGCCGCGCCGCACCGCCTGAACGCCGGGCGACCTACCCCAGCGCCCACGGCCAGGGCCAGCCGGTCCGCGCCATGATCCAGAGCATCGCCCCGGCGAGCGTGATGTTCTTCCAGAACTGGGCCTCCTGGCCAGCCCGCGCCATCGGGTCCTTCTCGGCCCAGTACTTGTGCATCGTGAACGCCGCGATGACGAGGAAGACGAAGAGCAGCGTCGCCCCGATGCGGGGATGGAAACCGAGCAGGATGCTGAATCCGCCCAGCAGCAGCATCAGCCCGCTCACGATGACACCGGCCTGCGGCGCGGGGATGTGCCCCACGTTCTTGGCGTACTCCGCCATCGGCTTCGACTGCATGAGGTGCCGGTAGCCGGACTGGATGAACATCGCGCTGAACAGGATGCGCGCGATCAAGTGAAGGATGTCCCAAACCGTCACGGTAGCACTCCTGGATGAGTTCCAGCGTTCAACGATGGCGATTCGCCGCCCGGTGTCAACAGCAGAGGCGCCCGCGGAATCGCGGGCGCCTCGGTCGGGAAGCGATGGCACTCCTGCGGCGGCCTCAGGTCGCCACGGTGCGGTGCCGCGGCGCGAGCCGGATCATCTGCTGCGGCAGATCCTTCAAGATCTCGACTCCGGGCATCTGCAGCAGATCCGGAAACTCCTTCCCGGGCCAGCCGTCCAGCAGGTCCATCTGCTCCCAGCCCGGGTTCAGCAGTCCATCGAAGTCCTCGAAGGAGTCGGGCATCACCCGCCAGGCTCTGCGCTCGGGCATCTTCCCGGTCACGCTGATCCGGTGCTTCATCCGCATCAGGTCGAAGGTCACCGTCTCGCCCGGGTCGTAGGTGCCGAGGATCCGGAACGCGTGCGACGGGTTGGTCGGCTTCCGGCCGCCGATCGCGAGAATCACGTCGCCGGCCTTGAGGCCCAGCGTGGAGTCGCCCGGCGCGTCCACGACCAGGATGCCGTCGGACGTGCCGAAATATGCGGCCAGGCCGGGGTTTACCTTCACCAGCTCGAGGTTGGCGAGCGGCGCGCCGCCGGACTCGAAGATCATCCGGCGATAGCCCTCGGCGAGCGGTTCCGTCATCGCCCGAGGCAGCACCTGCATCGTGAGGGTGCGCGCCATGTCCTCCATCCCGGATTGTCCGGCGATCACCGTGACGTTCGCCGGCTTGCCGTCGCGGCGCAGCTCGAGGTGGACCGTATCGCCGGTGTGGAGACGCGACGCCAGCTCGATGAGCCGCCGGCCCGGCCGCGATGCCTCGTTGTCTTCGTTGTCGTCCTCGCTGTCCGCGGCGCCAGCCAGCCGCGTGCCGTTGATCTGCACGACGATGTCCCCGGTGTGCACGCCCGCCTTGTCAGCGGCGCCGCCGGGCGTCACCGCCGTGATGCGCGCGCCGATCGAATCGCGGGCGGGATCGGCGCTCAGGTCCACCACGACGCCGAGCCGGCCGCGCCGGCCGACCGCGTATATCCCCCCCTGCGGAAGGAACCAGTTCCCGAATCCACGCTCCACCGCCGTGTCGCGGGGCGGCCGCGGAGGCCGCGGAGCTTCCTGCGCCGCCGCGGGGACGGCCACCGCGGTCAGGAACACGAGTGTCAAGAGCCGTCGCATATTCTCAACTCCCTTCGATCAGAGACCGGCGTAGGTGGCGCGCGTTTCGTGCACGTCCACCAGCGCCGAGAGTAGCCCTGCCCGCTGCTTCCACAGCTCTGCCACCCGCTCCGGGTCCGCCCGCTGCGCCGTCGGGTCGTTCAGCGCCGCGTCCACCTGCGCCAGACGATCCTCCAGATCGGCCACCACTCCCGCGGTGCTTCCCGTCATGGCCCCCTGGTCCGGCTGGAGCGATCGGAAGACCTGCTCCATCGCCGCCGACTCCGCCATCGCCTGGCGCACGGCGGCGTCCTGCGACGCGGTTCCCGGATGCCGCAGGACGACGAATCCCAGCACGAGCACCGCGGCCGCCGCCACCGCACCGGACGACCACGATACCCGGCGGCGCCGCCGCTCCTGCCGCGCCGACTGCGCGATGAGCGGCCACCGGTCGCGCGGCGGCGCGAACGCCGGCAGCGCCCTGAGCTGCGAGCGCACCTGCTCGAGCCGCTCCAGCTCCGCCGCGCACACCACGCAGAGCGCCACGTGCTCGCGCGCCCACGCGCTGCCCTCGCCGTCCCGGAGCGCGAGCAGCTCCTCGAGTGTCCCATGCCGCTGTTCACTCATGCTTCCGCTCCCGTGCCGAGCCACCGCCGCAGCCGTTCGTGCGCGCGGGCCAACTGCGACTTCGAGAAACTCGTCGTCATCCCCATCAGCTCGGCGATCTCCTCGTGCGTGTACCCTTCGACGTCGTGCAGCCAGACCACCTCGCGCGAGCGCTCCGGCAACCGCGCCAGCGCCGCCTCCAGATCCATCTTGAGCGGGACGTCCTCCCCGACCCCCGCGCCGCCAAGGTCTTCCTGCAGCGGTTCCCATTCCCGGAGCTTCTCGCGGCGGTACCGCATCAGCGCCTTGCTCGCCGCGATCGTCCGGATCCACCCCCAGAGGCTGCCCTCGCCGCGCCACTGCTTGAGCGAACGGCACACCTCGAGGAACGTCTCCTGCAACACGTCCTCCGCGTCCTCCGCCGACTTTGTCAGCCGGCGGGCCAACGTGTACACCGGCCGCTCGTACATGCGGTACAAGCGCTCCAGCGCCGTGAAGTCCCCGGAGCGGGCCCGCGCTACGAGGCTCTTGGCCTCGGCGAGGGGGAGGGTGTCCGCCATGACGGTCACATAGGGTAGATGCGGGTCGGACGACGAGGGTCGCAGCGCTGAAGTGAGGGGCCAGGGGTACGACGCGAGAAGGCCAGGACGCCTTCACCCCTCTCACCTCTCACGTCGCCTTCTCACTTCTCACCGTTCGTCACTCCTCACGTATCTTCCGTCATACCACCAAGTTAACCAGGCGGTCCGGCACGAAAACCGCCTTCTTCGGCGGCTTCCCTTCGGTGAACTTCCTGGAGGCGGGGTCGGCCAGGGCGGCCGCCACCGCCGCCTGCTCCGTGGTGCCGCGGGCGAGGCGGATGCGACTCCTGACCTTGCCGTTGACCTGGACGACGAACTCGACCTCGTCCGCCACCGCGAGCGCGGGATCGAAGCGCGGCAACGAGGCGTCCATCACCGACGTGCTGTGCCCGAGCCGTTCCCAGCATTCCTCGGCGAAGTGCGGCGCATAGGGCGCGAGCAGGACCGCGAGCGGTTCCAGCAACTCCCTGGAGGGCGTCCCGTCCCTGAGCGCGTTGACGTACTCCATCATCGCCGCGATCGCCGTGTTGTAGTCGAGTGACGCCGTGTCACCCGTCACCCGCTGGATCGTCCGGTGCATCATGCGGACCAACTCGGGCGACGCCTGCTCCGTGCGTCCGTGCGTCGGTGCGTCCGTGCGCGTCGCGTCAGCGACGAGTTGCCACACCTTGTCCAGAAACCGTCGGATCCCGGAGATGCCCGCGTCGCGGAAGTCGCCGCCTTCCTGGTACGGTCCCAGGAACATCAGGTACATCCGGAAGGTGTCGGCGCCCCACTGCGCGACGTACTGGTCCGGGTTCACGACGTTGCCCCGCGACTTGGACATCTTGGCGCCGTCCTTCACGATCGTGCCGTGCGCCCGGAAGCGCGCGAACGGCTCGGCGAACGGCACGTGACCGAGGTCCTTGAGCGCCATCGTGATGAAGCGCGCGTACATCAGGTGCAGGACGGCGTGCTCGTTGCCGCCGATGTACGAGGCGACCGGGAGCCATTTCTTCGTGAGCGCCGCGTCGAAGGGCACGTCGTCCCGGTCCGCGGACGGGTAGCGCAGGAAATACCACGCCGAGTCGAGGAAGGTGTCGGAGACGTCGGTCTCGCGCCGCGCCAGCTTCCCGCACTTGGGGCACGGCACCCGGTACCACGCCTCCGCGCGCGCCAGCGGCGAGACCCCGGAGTCGTCGGGGCGGAAGTCCTCGAGCGCCGGGAGAACGACCGGGAGGTTGCTCTCCGGCACCGGCACGGTGCCGCAGGCGTCGCAGTAGATGATCGGGATCGGCGGCCCCCAGTAGCGCTGGCGGGAGATGCACCAGTCGTGCAGCCGGTAGTTGGTGACCGGCTTCGCGAGTCCCTTCGCCGCGAGCGCCGCCGTGATGGCGCGCTTCGCCTCCTCCCAGGGCTTCCCGTCGTAGCCCGGGCTGTTGACCAGCCTTCCCTCCGGGATCTCGGCCTCGGCCGCCGCGAGCGGCGTCGTGGCGTCCTGGCCCGGACCCGCGACGACGCGGACGATCGGGAGCTTCATCTGCACGGCGAACTCGAAGTCGCGCTCGTCGTGTCCCGGCACCGCCATGATGGCGCCCGTGCCGTACTCCATGAGGACGTAGTCGGCGATCCAGATCGGGACGCTCGCGCCCGTGGCCGGATTGCGCGCGTAGGAACCGGTGAAGACGCCCGTCTTCGCCTTCTCGACGCTCTTGCGCGACACCAGGTCCATCGCCGCGACGCGACGCCGGTACGCGTTGACGTCGGCGCGGCACTCGGCGGTGGTGAGATCCGCGACCAGCGGGTGCTCCGGCGCCAGCACGAGATAGGTGGCGCCGAACAGCGTGTCGGGCCGCGTGGTGAAGACGGTGATCCGCTTTCCGCCCGGCGTCTCGAAGACCAGCTCGGCGCCTTCGGAGCGCCCGATCCAGTTCGCCTGGATCGTCTTGGTCGAGTGCGACCAGTCGGCCGTCTGGAGGTTGTCGAGGAGCGGCGCCGCGTACTTGGTGATGGTGAAGAACCACTGGTCGAGCAGGCGCTGCTCCACCTTCACGTCGGGATGCCGCTCACAGTAGCCGCCGATGACCTGCTCGTTGGCGAGCACGGTCTTGCACGCGGGGCACCAGTTCACCGCGGCGCGACGCTTCACGGCCAGGCCGGCGCGGTAGAGCTGGAGGAAGATCCACTGCGTCCACCGGTAGTAGCGCGGATCGGTGGTCTGCACCTCGTAGCGCCAGTCGGCCATCAGGCCGATGCGCTTGAGCTGCGTGCGGAAGCGCTCGATGTTGCGCGGGATCAGCTCGGCGGGGTGCGTCCCGATCTTGAGCGCGAAGTTTTCGGAGTGGATGCCGAAGGCGTCGAAGCCCAGCGGCTCGAAGACGTCGTGGCCGGCCAGCCGCTGGTAGCGCCCCTGGATGTCGGCGCCGACGAAGGCGAACACGTTGCCGACGTGGAGCCCCTCGGCGGACGGATAGGGGAACATCATCAGGTTGAAGAACGGGCGCTTCGCGCCGGCGACGTCGGTGCGGTTGGTGCCCCGTTCCTCCCAGCGTTGCTGCCACTTCCGCTCGACGCCCTGCGGGTCGTACGCGTCTGCCTTACGGTCGGCCATAGCGCAAGAAGATAGCGGCTTGCGGCGCCCCCGAGCCATCCCTACGTTAGCGACTGCCTCATGTCCCGGCCCTCCGTCGTGCTCATCCTGCTGCTGCTCCTCGTCGTCGGCGCCGTCCTCGTCGCGTCGTTCGCCGGGTGGCTGGCGCTCCGGGTGACGCGTCCGCTGGCGAAGATGTCGGAGGCGGCCGACGCCGTCGCCGCCGGCGACCTCTCCCCCGACCTGGCGGGGCGGACCGGCTCCGCCATGGTCCGGCGGCTGGGCGGCGCGCTCGCGCGGATGCTCGAGGCGCTGCGCCGCCTGGTGGGCGCGATCCGGTCCGCCGCCGAGGAGGCGGCCGCGATGGCGGCGCAGATCAGCGCCTCCACGGAGCAGATGTCCTCCACCGGGGAGGAGATGGCGAGCACGACGCACGACCTCTCACAGCGCGCGCAGGAGCAGGCCGCGGTGCTGAAGGACGCGGCGTCCGACGCCGGGCGCATCCGCTCCATCGCCGGCCGTCTGGCGGAGAGCGCCCGCGACGCCGCCGAGCGGAACCGCGCGCTGCTCGCCCTGGCGGAGGCGCGGCGCCGGGAGATGGACGACAGCGCGGCGGCGCTCGAGGCGCTGGCTGCGGAGGTCGAGGAGGGGATGGCGCAGGCGGCGGAGCTCTCGCAGGCCTCCGCCCGGATCGGGAAGTTCGTCGCGCAGACCAAGCAGATCGCGGCGCAGACGAACATGCTGGCGCTCAACGCGGCGATCGAGGCGGCGCGCGCGGGCGAGCAGGGGCGCGGGTTCGGCGTCGTCGCGGACGAAGTGCGGAAGCTCGCCCTCCAGGCCACCCAGTCCGCCACGACCACCGAAGGGACGGTCAAGGACGTGCTGAAGCGGGTGACGGCGACCCACGAGACCATCACGCGGCTCGGCGCCGCCAGCAACGCGGCGCGGACCGCGGCGAAGACGGTGAGCGACGGGCTCCGCGCCGTCGGCGACTCGGCGCGCGTCAGCGACCGCTGGACCCAGGAGATCCGCGAGGCGTCCGCCGAATCCGAGTCCCTGGTGAAGGAGATCGCCCGGCGGCTGGAGGAGCTGGCGGCCAGCACCGAGGCGTTCGCCGCCTCCGCGGAGGAGATCGCCGCCGCCTCCGAGGAACAGAGCGCCGGCACCGAGGAGATCGCCGCCTCCGCCCAGGCGCTGGCCGTCGCCGCCGACCGCCTCACGGCCGCGGTCCAGTCGTTCCGGCTGCGCTGAAACGACGGCGGGGGCGGCCGTCGCCGCCCCCGCCGCCCCCGCCACTCACCGAATTCGTCCGAGGCTACTTCGCCATCTCGTCCCGGTTCACGGCGGCCGTCAGGTCGCCCTTGAGCAGCGCGTCCGCCAGCGAGGACGCGATCTCCACGGCCACGCGCGTCTGCGCCTCCGCCGTCGAGGCCGCGAGGTGCGGCGTCAGCAGCACGTTCGGCGCCGTCCTGAGCGGCGAGTCCGCCGGCAGCGGCTCGGGGTCGTAGACGTCGAGGGCCGCACCTGCGACCCGGCCGTCCTGCAGCGCCTTGACCAGCGCCGCATCGTCGATCAGCGCGCCGCGTGCCGTGTTGACGATCAGCACGCCTTTCTTCACCAGGCTGAGCCGCCGCTCGTCGATCAGGTGCCGGGTGCTGGGCGACATCTTGGCGTGGAGGCTCAGGATGTCGGAGCGCTGGATGACGACGTCGAGCGGCATCAGGTCCACCGCCAGCGATTCCGCCTGCTCCATCGCCACGCCCGGGTCGTGGGCGATGACCTTCATCCCGAACCCCCGGGCGATGGAGGTCACGCGGCTCCCGATGCGGCCCAGACCGATGAGCCCGAGCGTCTTCTCCCGCAGCTCCGTGCCCTCGTACGGCTTCCGGTCCCACTTGCCCGACATCAGCGACGCGGAGCCGCCCGCGACCTTGCGCACGAGCGTCAGCAGCAGTGCGAAGGTGTATTCGGCCACGCTGTTCGAATTGGCGCCGGGCGCTGTGAGGACGGCGATCTTCCGCCGCGACGCCTCCGCCACGTCGATCGTGTCCACGCCCATGCCGGCGCGCGCGATGATCTTGAGCCGCGGCGCCTGCGCCATCATCGCGGCCGTCACCTTCGTTTCGCTGCGCACCACCAGCGCGACGGCGTCGCACAGCGCCTTCTGGAGGACTTCGGGGCCCTTCCCCTTCGTCTCTTCGACCTCGTAGCCCTTCATCGCGCGCAGCATCTCCAGCCCCGACTTGCCGAGGCCGTCGGCCACCACGATGCGGTCAGGCACTCTTGATGACCTCCTCGAGCGCTCCCAGCAGCGCTTCCAGCTCGGCGACGGTGTGGTCGCCCATGTGACCGATGCGGATCGTCGCGTCCTTCAGGTCCCCGTAGCCCGCGCCGATGGTGTAGCCGAACTTCGCGTCCATCGCCTTGGCGACGGCGCCGCCCAGCGCCTTCCCGCCCTCCGCCAGCTTGAGGCACGAGACCGTCCAGGAGCGCCGCCCTTCGCGCGGCAGATAGGAGAGCCCGAGCGCAGCGCCGGCCTCCTTCGCGACCCAGCGCTCGACCCGCTCGCGCATCGCGTTGTGCCGCGCCCACCGCTTCTCGATCCCGCCGTCGGCCGCGATCCGGCACAGCTGCGCCTCGAGCGCGTACATGAGCGAGAGCGCCGGCGTGTACGGCGTCTGCCGCTTGCGGATGGACGTGTCGTAGGGGATGAGATCCAGATAGATGCCGCGATCGGGCAGCGTCTTCGCGCGCTCCAGCAACCGCGGCGAGGCGACGCCGAAGGCGAGCCCCGGCGGCAGGGCGAAGGCCTTCTGCGACCCCGTGAGCACGAAGTCGAGACCCCACGCGTCGGTCTCGACCGGCGAGCCCCCGAGCGACGTCACCGCGTCCACCAGGTACATGACGTCGGGCTTGGCGAGCACGACCTTCGCGATGTCGGCGATCGGGTTCAGCACCCCGGTGGACGTCTCGGAGTGGCAGAGCGTCACCGCGTCGGCCCCGGAGCTCTCGAGCAGGCCCTTGACCGCGTCCGCCTCGAACGCCTGGCCCAGCGGCACGTTCGCCTTGACGACCTCCTTGCCGCACGCGGTCGCGATCTTCGCGAAGCGCTCGGAGAAGGACCCGTTGATGAGGCAGAGCACCTTCTTGCGCACGCCGTTCCTGATCGCGGCCTCCATCAGCCCCGTGGCCGACGACGCCGCGATGTAGACCGGCTGCTTGGTCCGGAACGCCGCCTTGAGCGGCTCGTCGAGCCGCCCGAGCAATGCCTCGGTCTTGGCGCCCCGGTGCCCGATCATGGGCTGCTCCTGGGCCTTCGCGACCTCCGGAAGCACCTCGGTGGGCCCCGGCAGGAAGAACTTCCCGAATGGAGTGGTCATGCAGCCACCTGTGTGTCGAGCAGGCCTTCCTCGACGATGTCGTTGGTTTCCACGATGCGGACTCCAGCTTCAGACCACTGTTTGAGCAAGTGCTGTGCCACTTCACGGTCGATCGGCTTCATCGCGTCGCTCACCGCGTAGAGCCGAATCTCGGGGTGCCGCGTCAGCAATCCCTCGATCGCGTACCTGTTGCAGACGTCCTGCGCCACGCCGTACACGACGACCACCCGCGGTGCCAGAACCCCGAGTACGGTTTCGACGTTTGCGTTGGAGAAGACGTCGAACCAGTGTTTGTTGAGGAGGATGTCGCCGGCGTGCTTCCGGACCCGACCGGCGACGGCGGCCGGATTCTGGCGCCCGGGCTCGATGATCATGGGATCTCTGAGCGTGGTCTCCGGGATTCTTGCCTGCCCCTTGGTTCCCCGCATGCAGTGCTCGGGGAAGGTCTGCTTGAAGTCGGGGGTGGCCGACAGCTCCCGGTGGCCGGGCACGTGGTCGTCGGCGCTGGCGATGATGCGGACCTGCTTCGAGTGGGCGTAGTCGGTGAGGCGCCGGAGATTGGGAATGATCTGCTCGGCGTCCGGGACGTACAGCTTGCCGTCGGCGTGCATGAAGTCGACCTGCGTGTCTACGTCCCAGAAAACGACGCTGGCCATGTCTTCTCCGTCAAGCCGGGTCTGAATTCTGTCCGGGCCGGCCGACCGGGTCAATCGGACGTCGGGCCGGCGGCGGACCGGCCGCCCGGGGCGCGCCATCGCCCGGTGGACGGCAACAAGGGCGTCCCCGTGATGCTGCCGAAGGCGATCTTCACGCAACCGTGATTCATCGCGCCTCGGCTTCGCCGTACACTCTTCCCCGCCGCTCGGGCCCCAAGGCTGCGACGACGGCGCACCCGACGAACACGATCGCGGCCGTCAGGGCCATCGCCGCCGCGTACGTCCGCCCCACCGCGGCGGCCGCCTGCAGATAGGCGATCGTGCCCGCGATCAGGACCCCGCACTGATACGCGAAGCCCGGCAGGAAGCCGCGCACCGCGTCGGGCGACAGCTCGGTGATGTGGGCGGGGATGACACCCCATGCCCCCTGCACGAAGAACTGCATGAGGAACCCGCCGGCGATCAGGAACGCCACGCTTGGCGCGAACGCCCACACCGGGATCACCACCAGCGCGCCCACCAGCGACAGGACGATGGACCGCCGCCGGCCCAGGCGGTTGGAAACCAACCCGACCAGGACACCCCCCACAATCGCACCCACCATCGAAAAGGCGGTGAGGGCCGCGCGGCGCCCCGGCGTGAACCCCCAGTCGCGCTGCAGGAACGTCGGGTACATGTCCTGTGTGCCGTGGGAGACGAAGTTCATCAGCGCCATCAGCAGCACCAGGTAGAGGAACAGCCGCCAGTGCCGGAGGATGGCGCGCCCCAGGCCGGTCCAGCTCTCCGCCCGCGAGCGCCGCCACACCTCGGATTCCTTCACTCGGTAGCGCACGAACAGCGCCAGCAACGCCGGCAGCCCTCCGATGAAGAAGAGCGGACGCCAGCCCCAGCGGTCGAAAACGACCGAAAAACAGAGCGCCGCGAGCAGATAGCCGACGGCGTAGCCCTGCTGGAGCACGCCCGACAGCACGCCCCTGAGGCGGGGCGGCACCTTCTCCATCACGAGCGAGGCGCCCACGCCCCACTCCCCGCCCATGCCGATCCCGAACAGCGCCCGCAGCACCAGGAAACTCGTGAAGGTCGGCGCCAGCCCCGTCAGCACCTCCACCACCGAATAGAAGATCAGGTCCGCCATCAGCGGGATGCGGCGGCCGTAGCGGTCGGCGAGCAGGCCGAAGATGAAGGCCCCCACCGGGCGGAAGGCCAGCGTAAGGGTGAGCGAGAGGGCCACGGCCGCGTCGGACCGGTGGAACTCCTTCGCGATCGCCGTCAGCGTCATGACGACGAGGAAGAAATCGAAGGCGTCGAGGGTCCAACCGAGGAAGCCGGCGGCGACCGCAGCCCGGTGGTCGTCGGGCGGGAACGCAGCGGCGGCGCGGGGCGCGGACATGGCCAGCGAACATACCCCAAACGCGCGGGGCCCGCTCCTGGGAGCGGGCCCCGTATCCGCCTTGCCGGACGGCCGCTAGATCCCGAACGCTTCGGGCGGCGGGGTCTTCGGCAGCGGCTTCTTCGTGTCCTTCACGTGCGCTCCCGGCGAGAAGATGGTGAATACCTATTCACAGGGCTGCATATATATGCAATTCCCCGGCCGAGTGTGCAAGAGGGGGCCGGGCCCCGGGCCCGCCCCCCCCCCCGCCGCGTCACTCTCCCATCGTAACCACTCGCAACTGGCCGTCTCGCAACTCTCCTGCAAACCGCGTTCTGCCTACTCCACTCTCTCCATTCGAGGGTTGGGGTTGTACTTGCGGCCGACCTTCGCGACCGGCTTCCCGTCCACCAGCACCACGTCCGCGGTGAAGTCGAACCGTCCCTGGTACAGCGACGAGCCCACGCCGTAGGCGTCCACCGGCACCTTGAGCTCTTCGAACTGCCGGATCTTCTCCGCCGTGAAGCCGCCCGAGACCACGATCCTCACGTGCTGGAAGTTCTCCCGGTCGAGGGCGCGGCGGACGTTCCAGACCAGCTGCGGATTGACGCCGGTGGGCTTGAAGGTCCCCATCTCGGGAACGATGGACTTGTCCACCATCGTCTCCGACGTGTCGAGGCGGACGCCGTAGAGCCGCCGGCCGAGCGCGCGGGCGCAGGCGAGGCTGGTGCCGACGCAGTCGTTGTCGAAGTCCACCAGGGTGACGACCCGCACCGACTCCGGGACGTGCTCGGCGAACCTGCGCGTCGCCAGGACCGTGTCGCCGCCGAAGGCTGCGATGAGGGCGTGGGGGACGGTCCCCACCCCTTCGCTGCCCCACCACGAGGCCTGGGCGTCCGTCGAGACCCCGATGGCCCCGGCGATGTGCGCGGCGTACCCGTCCCCGGTCTGCACCAGCCAGTGGTCGTGCCGGGCGGGGAAGAACATCACTTCCTTGGGCCGCGCCGCGTCCACCACGCGCCGCGTGTTCGTGCCGACCTTGGTGCGCCGCGCCAGCGCGCCCAGGTACAGGGTCTCGAGATGCGCGAACGCCTCGTACGGCCCCTCGATGAGCATCACAGTCTCCCACGGCGCGATCTCGTCTCCGTCGTACAGCGCGTGCACCGCCAGGTCCTTCCACTCGATGGCGCACTGCTTGAGGATGGCGATCGCTTCGTCGATCCCACCGAGGAAGGCCGGCGTCTTGCCGAAGACCTGCATCGTGACGTGTGGCCGCGCGCCGTTGGCGAGGAGGATGTCGCGCGTGCGCACGAAGTATTTGTCGGAGTAGTAGCCCGCGCGCATCTTCTCCACCGGGAGATGGAAGATCGCGGGGTCCAGCCGCCGTTTCCGCGTCATCGGGCCTCGAAGTGCATCGCCTTGAGCTCGTCGATCTCGGAGCGCAGCGCGTTCGCGTTGGGGATGTCCGGATAGCGAGCGAGGATGCGGCGCAATTCCACCATCGTCTTTCCGTAGTCCTTCAGGTTGTCCCGATAGACGTTCGCCGCCAGCAGCGCGTAGCCCGCGCGCCGCCGGGCGTCCGGCGCACGCTGCTCCGCCTCGCGGAGGGCGAACAGCGCCAGCTCGTAGTCCTTCAGCTCCCGCAGGGCCAGCTGCGTCAGCTGCTCGCACGCGACCACGTCCTGCGGCTCCGCGGCGATCACCTCCCGGTACGCCTCGGCCGCCTCGCGGTACGCCCCCTTCGCCGCCAGAGCCTGGATGTTCGAGTGCTCGTTGACCGAGGGTGTGGAGTCGCCGCTCGGCAGCGTGAGCTTCGCGACGACGCCCGCCCCGCGGTGCAGGATGCCGGCCTCGACCACGCCGTAGACGAGCACGAAGCACCAGCCCAGGAACGCGGCCATGAGCGGCATGAGGTTCCCGGCGAGCGCCGCCTCCAGGAGCGTGAGCAGCGTCGCGAAGCCCATCACGAGGCAGAGGACGATGAAGCGTCCCCGCGGAGTGGCTGCCGATACGTTCTCCAGCCCCCACATGGCCCCTCCGTGCCGGTCCGCGTCTATCTAAGCGGGGCGGCGAGGCGGCGGCAAGAGCCTTTCTGGCGCGCCAACCTCGCGGCCGGTAGGATAGGCGCATGCCGGACCTCGTAGCGCCCGAATTCATCGCGCTGCAGCGTGCGCTGGCAGGCCGCTACTCCCTGGAGCGCGAGCTGGGCCGCGGCGGAATGGGGATCGTCTTCCTGGCCCGCGACGTCGCGCTGGACCGCCCGGTGGCGATCAAGCTCCTGCCTCCGGTGATGGCGGCGCAGCCCGCGTTGCGCCAGCGGTTCCTCTTGGAGGCCCGCACCGCCGCCAAGCTCTCGCACCCGAACGTCGTGCCGATCCACGCCGTCGAAGAGTCCGGCGACCTCGTCTTCTTCGTGATGGCCTACGTGGAGGGGGAATCGCTGGGCGAGCGGCTGCGCGCCAAGGGACCGCTCACGCCGCACGAAACGGCGCGGATGCTCCAGGCGGTGGCCTGGGCGCTCGGTTACGCCCACGGGCGCGGCGTGGTGCACCGGGACGTGAAGCCCGACAACATCATGCTCGAGCGCGACACGGGCCGCGCCGTCGTGATGGACTTCGGCATCGCCGCGGCGGGCGAGGCCGAGGCCGGCGAGGTCCTCGGGACTGCCCAGTACGTGAGTCCGGAGCAGGCCAATGGCGACCCCGTCGACGGGCGCAGCGACATCTACTCGCTCGGCGTTGTCGGCTTCGTGTCGCTGTCGGGCCGCCTGCCGTTCCGACGCCCCCGACACGGCGGGCCTGCTCGCGATGCACATCGCGAAGCCGGCCCCGCTCCTTGCGTCGATCGCTGCCGGGGTGCCCGGCCGCCTGGCGCGCGTCGTGGATCGCTGCCTGGCCAAGAACCCCGCGGACCGCTTCCCGACCGGCGAGGCGCTGGCGGACGCGCTCGCCGAAGCCACCGAGACGAAGCGCGATCTGCCGGTGCCGTTGCGTCTCTGGCTCGCCACCGGCGAGGGCCGTTCCGGCTCGCGTACTTCTGGCTGGGGCCCAGCTGGCCATGGCCTCCCCTTGGTCAGCCTCGCGCTCTGGGGCGACCGATTCCCGGCCGTCCTGGTTGGAGCCGCGGGGTATCGCCGGACCTTCCGCCGCTGGCGATCGCGGGCGGGCATCGCGCGTGGCATCTGCGCCGGCTGCTCGCCGCAGGCTACGGGCTCGAGGACGCCCGGCTCGCGGTGCGCGACCCGGAGAAGCGACGAGGAGGAGCTCGCGTACGAGTTCGGCGCCGAGCCGCCGCTGTGGGCGCGATCGCCTATCGCGCGACGATCGCCCTCGGGGTGATCTCGTTGGCCGGCTTCGTGGGCCTGCTCCTGGGTGCCGGCGCCGCGCCAGGCCGACCCGCCTTCCTCGTCTCGCTTACGGCCATCACGGGCCCTCGGCGCAGTCACAGGCGTCGCGGCGAACCAGACCCGCCCCGGCAAGCCGCTAACGAAGGATCTCGCGGCCGAGCGGCGGCTCAAGTTCTGGAACAGCCGCTTCGGCACCTGGCTGGAGCGGATCGCACGCATCGGCCTGCAGTCGCACGGCGGCCCCGGCCGAGCTGACCTACCGGCCGACGGAGCTCGCGCTGGGCCTCGCGGCGGGCAACCTGTTCGACTCGCTGCCCAAGGCCCAGAAGCGCGACCTGAAGGAGCTCCCCGCCCTGATCGCGCGTCTGAGCGGGATGCGGCGGCGATGCGGAAGACGGTGGACGAGCTCGGCAGCGCGGTGGCGAGCCTCGGCGCCGACGCGCTCGCCGCGCGCTCACGTGCCCTGCGCGACCCCGCGGCCGGCGCGGGCGCTCCGGCACTCGCGGACGCGCGCGAGCGGCTGCGGGAGGACCTGACGCGGCGGCGCGACCAGGCGGCGCAGCGCCTGGCCGCAGCCGTCACGTCGCTGGAAAACATTCGGCTGAGTCTGCTGAGGTTGAAGGCCGGCACCGGCACGGTGTCGGAGTTGACCGCCGACCTCGCCGCGGCTGAGCGGGCGGAGGACGCGATGGCGTTCGCGGCGGCCGCGCGCGAGGAGGTCGAGGCGCTGCTCGCGCCCCCGGCCAAGCCCGCGCCCTAGGGCCGGCTACTCGTCCTTGTCTTTCTTCTTTTCCTTCTCCTTGTCCTTCTTGTCCTTCTTCTTCCCCTTGCCGCTCTTCACGCCGAGGCCCTTCTCGAGCGCCTCGACGATGGTGCTGAGAGCCCGGATCCGGGCGAACAGCTTGTCGTTCGCCTCGACGATCGTCCAGGGCGCGTAGCTCGTGCTCGTGTTCTGGATCATGTCCACGACCGCCTGCCGGTACGCGTCCCACTTCTCGCGGTTGCGCCAGTCCTCGTCGGTGATCTTGTACTGCTTGTACTCGATCTTCTGGCGTTCCTTGAAGCGGCGCAGCTGCTCTTCCTTCGAGATGTGGAGCCAGAACTTGACCAGGATCAATCCGAAGTTGGTGAGCGACAACTCGAACTCGTTGATCTCCTGGTAGGCCCGCCGCCACTCGGCTTCCGAGCAGAAGCCCTCGATCCGCTCCACCATCACGCGCCCGTACCAGGTCCGGTCGAAGATGGCCAGGTGCCCCGCCTTGGGGAGCTGCCGCCAGAAGCGCCACAGGTAGTGGTGGGTCGCATCGTCGCCCTTGGGCGCCGCGATCGGCACCACGGAGTAGCCGCGGGGATCGAGGCACTCGGTCACGCGGCGGATGTTGCCGCCCTTCCCGGCCGCGTCCCACCCTTCGTAGCCGACGATCACCGGCCGCCGTTCCTCGTAGCAGCGGAACTCCAGCTCGCGGAGGCGGACCTGGTATTCCTTGAGCTGCTCCTCGTATTCCTTCCGCTTCAGCGCCTGGTCGAGATCCACCTTGTCGAGGATGGTCTCCATCTCCTTCAGCGCCTGCACGGAAACGCTGGCCCGCGGCGTGCGCTTGGGCGGCGCGTGCTCCGCCTTGGCGGTGAGCGCCGTCTGCATCGCGTCGGCGAGCGTCTTGAAGACCTTGATCAGCCGGTAGCGCTTGTCGGTCGCCTCCACGATGGTCCAGGGCGCGTACGCCGTGTTGGTGCGCTCGAACATCTCCTCGGCAGCCCGGGCGTAATCGTCGTACAGCTTGTGGTTCTCCCAGTCCTCCTTCGTCACGCGCCACTTGTCGTACTTGCTCTTCTCGATCTCCTTGAAGCGCTTCTTCTGCTCCTTTTCGCTGATGTGCAGCCAGAACTTGACGATCACCATGCCGTCGTCGGTGAGCATCCGCTCGAACTGGGCGATCTCGTTGTAGGCGGAGCGCCACTGCTCGGGCTTGATGAGCCTGTCCACCCGCTCGACCAGGACGCGGCCGTACCACGAACGGTCGAACACGGCCATCTCTCCGCGCCCCGGGATCTTGGTCCAGAAGCGCCACAGGAACGGCCGCAGCCGCTCCTCCTCCAGCGGCGCCGAGATGGAGTGCACCTTCACGCCGCGCGGGTCGAGCCGCTCGACCAGCTTGCCGACCGTGTCGCCCTTGCCGGCCGCGTCCCAGCCCTCGAACACGACCGCCACCGGGATCTTCGCGTCGTACGTCTGGCGCTGGAGATCGCGTAGCTTGTCCCGCAGCTCGGGGAACGACTTGCTGTAGGCGTCCTTGGAGATACTCTTGTCGAGATCCAGCGTCTCGAGCATGGACGGCACCTCGGGTACGGAGCAGGGTACACGGTCTCGTAACGACCGGTCACTACAATGCACGCCGCCGGAGCGGCGTCAAGCCGACACTCCATGGACAATCTCTGTCACACCCTGGTCGGCGCGGCGCTCGCCGAGGCCGGCCTCAGGAAGAAGACGCCGCTCGCCACGGCCACGCTGCTGATCGGGGCCAACATCCCCGACGTGGACGGGATCCTCTACTGGCTCAACCGGCCAATCGAGGCCCTCGGGTTCCGGCGCGGCTGGACCCACGGCGTGCTGGCGATGGCGGTCTGGCCCTTCGTGCTCGCCGCGCTGATGCTCGCGTGGGACCGCTGGGTCCGGCGGCGCCGGCATCCCGAGAAGCCGCCGGCGGATGCACGCGCCCTGGTGTGGCTGGGCCTCCTGGCGGTGCTGACGCACCCGCTCCTCGACCTCTGCAACACCTACGGCGTGCGGCTGCTGATGCCGTTCAGCGGCCACTGGTTCCACGGCGACACGCTCTTCATCATCGATCCCTGGATGTGGCTCGCCCTCGGCCTCGGGTGGCTGGTCGCGGTGGAGCTGCGGCGGCGGGGCACCGCCCGGCCGGAATGGCCCGCCCGGTGGGCGCTCGGCCTGGCCACGACGTACGTGCTGGTGATGGCGGCATCGAACCTGGTGGCACGCGGCATCGTACGCCGCGCCGCCGAAGCTGAGGGCGGCGCGCCGGTCGGCGCGTTCATGGTCTCGCCGCAGCCCCTCGACCCATTCAAGCGCTCGGTGGTGATTTCCCGCGGCGCTGCCTACGAGTTGGGATCGTTCGACTGGCTGCGCCGCCCGGAGTACCGGCGCGAGGGACCGCTGGTCCAGCGGATCACCGGCGTGGACGCGCCGCAGGCCCGCACGGCTGCCGCCGCGGACTGGCGTGGGCGCATCTTCCTCGATTGGGCCCGCTTCCCCGTCTACGAGGTGCTGCGCGAGCCGGCGGGCTACGAAGTGCTGCTGGCGGACGCGCGATACACGCTGTCGGGCCGCGCCCGCTTCGGCGCCGTGGCCATCCACGTCCCGGGAGCGATATCTTCTCCCCCCGGCGACTCGACCCAGGAGCAACCGTGATCGACAAGCTCTCCCGCAGGGATTTCGTCTTGAGCGGCGCGGCCGCCGTGCCGCTCGTCCGCACGGCCGTCAGGCACGCCGGCGCCTTCGGCGCCCCGGCGGTGATTCTGCGGCCGCCGTCCCGCCCCTGCCTCGTGGGCTCGGCGAACGGCCTCCGCGGCATGGCGAACGCGATGCAGCTCCTTACTCAGGGCACCGACACCCTCGACGCCGTCATCGAAGTGGTCAAGATCCCGGAGCTGGATCCGAACGACCAGACCGTCGGCTACGGCGGGCTGCCCAACGCCGAAGGCGTGGTGCAGCTCGACGCGTCGTGCATGCACGGCCCCACCCGGCGGGCCGGCGCGGTGGGGGCACTCGAAGGCATCAAGACGCCGAGCGAAGTCGCGAAGTGCGTCCTGAAGTACACCAACCACATCCTGCTGGTGGGGAAGGGCGCGCAGGATTTCGCCGTGCAGTTCGGCTTCAAGATCGAGGACCTGCTCACCGACGCCTCCCGGCAGGCCTGGCTGCGCTGGCGGGCCAACCTGAATCCGGACGACAATTACCTGGACGTCCCGGAGGGCGAGACCTTCCCCGTGCCGCCCCACGGCACCTGCAACTGCTCCGCGGTCAACGCCAACGGCGACATCTCGTCGGTCACGACCACCAGCGGGCTGGCGTGGAAGATCCCGGGCCGGGTCGGGGACTCGCCCATCATCGGCGCGGGCGAATACGCGGACAACGACGTCGGCGCCGCGGGCTCCACCGGCCGCGGGGAGTCGAACATGATGGCGTGCGGCGGGTTCTTCACGGTCGAGAACATGCGCCGCGGGATGTCGCCCACGGACGCGTGTCTCGAGACGCTGCGCCGCGTGGTGGCGCTGAGCGAGCCGCGGCTGCTCGACGCGAGCGGGCGGCCGAAGTACGATCTGAGCTACTACGCCCTGAACAAGCGCGGCGAATTCGGCGCGGCGAACTTCTACCCCGGGATGCGGTTCGCCGTCCACGACGGGCGGGAGGCCCGTCTGGCCGACGGCGCCTTCCTGTACTCAGAGAGACCGCACAACTGAGAATCCGGCCGCTCTCGGCCCGGGCGGCGCTCGTCGCGTTGGCCCTGCTCACACCACGCCTCGTCCGCGCGCAGGGGCCCGGCGAGCCATGGACGTTCTATCTCATACCCTATCCGCTGTACAACTCGCTCGAAGGCCTGAGCCTCAACCTCGCCGGCGGGTGGTTCAAGTCGGCGCCGGCCGGCCCCATCCCCGTCGGCCTCGCGATCGAGCCGAATGCGAGCCTGGCGACGAGCGGAAGCCGGACCTTCTCACTCACCTGGGAGAATTCCGGCCGGATTCCGGGCTGGCGACTGCTGGCCATCGCGGGCTACGAGGACCTCGAGCGCGCGCCGTACTTCGGCCTGGGCAACGGCAGCGTCGTGAACGACTCGCTCGAGTCCGCCTACGGCGAGCGGCACTACTACCGGTATGAACTGGCGCGCACCAGCGGCATCGTGGCCATCCAACGGCGGATCGCCGGACCGCTCCGCGCCGACGCCGGCGTCCAGTGGCGGCACTATCATCTCGAACCGCTGGGCGGGGCGCCCACCGCGCTCGGGGCCGACCTCGCGCGCGGGGTCACGACGGATACCGGCTCGTACACGAGCATGGAGCTCCACGGCGCGCTCATCTTCGACACCCGCGACGAGGAGGCGTCGCCGTCCCGCGGCCTCTTCGTCGCCGTGATGGTGGCGCGCGCCCTCAAGGGGCCGGGCGACTTCGACTACATCCGCTGGGGCGCCGACGCGCGGCAGTTCATCCCGCTGGCCTCCGACTCGACCGTGGTCCTCGCGTTCCGCCAGTCAGTAGAGATCGCCCACGGTACGCTGCCGTTCTGCATCGCGTTCGAGCGCATGACCATCTGGAAGCCGGACGACGGATTCGGCGGCGAAACCACCCTGCGCCAGAACCTGCCGGGGCGCTGGCTCGGCCCCAACAACGCCCTGGGCAGCGTGGACCTGCGCTACAGGTACTGGGACGCGGCGGTCGGCCTGACGCCGATCCGGCTCTGGCTGGTGGCGCACGCCGACGCCGGCCGGGTGTGGGAGCAGGACGAGCGGTTCCGGTGGTCCGGCCTGCATTCCGGCTACGGCGGCGGCGCCATCGCGCAGGTGGGACGCGAGTCGTTCTTCGGTGTCGAGATCGGCTACAGCCCCGACGCGCATTTCCAGTTCAGCACCACGGTGACGCTGGGATACTGACGGAGTATCATTTCCCCAATGCCTCACATCGCCGCCCTCATGGCGGGGCTATCCGCGACCCTGCGCGACCACCCGTTCCTCGCCCTCGTGTCGCTCTTCGGAGCCGGGCTCGCCACCAGCCTGACGCCCTGCATCTATCCGATGATCCCCATCACCGCCGGGGTCATCGGCGGGAGTGCGACGGCGCGGCCCTCGCGCGGCCGCACGGCGCTTCTCACGCTGACGTACGTCTGTGGCCTCGCGCTCCTCTACGCGACGCTGGGCCTGCTGGCGGGGCTCTCGGGCACGCTCTTCGGCACCGTGTCGTCGAGCCCGTGGGCGCGGTTCGCCATCGGCAACCTGCTCCTGCTCCTGGCGCTGGCGATGCTCGACGTGATCCCGGTGGCGGCACCCGAGCGGCTCGCCGCGTGGGCCGGCCGGCTGGGAGGAGGCTCGTACCCGGCGGTCTTCCTGATGGGCGCGACCTCCGGCGTCGTGGCCGCGCCGTGCGGCGCCCCCGCCTTCGCCGCCGTGCTGACCTGGGTCGCGGCGACGCGGAGCGGCGTCCTTGGCTTCCTCTACCTGTTCGTCTTCGCGCTCGGAATGACCGCGATCCTGGTGCTGGTGGGCCTGTTCTCCGGAGCGCTCACGGCCCTGCCGAGGTCCGGCCGGTGGATGACGTGGATCAAGAAGGGGGCCGGCGTGGTACTCCTCGGGATGGCGGAGTACTACTTCATTCAAATGGGCAAGGTCATGTGAATCGGACGACGGCAGGGATCCTCACGCTCGGCGCGGCGGCGGCGCTGGCGCTGGCCGCGCCGGCGGGCCTGAGGGCGCAGGACGACGATGTCGGCTTGCCGGTCGGGACCGCAGCGCCCTCGGCCGCGGTGCAGGACCTCGAAGGCCAGCCCGTGGACCTCGCGCAGCTCGTCGGGAAGAAGCCCGTGCTGCTGGAATTCTGGGCGACCTGGTGCCCGCTGTGTCAGGCGCTCCTGCCCAGGATCGAGGCGGCGCACACGAAGTTCGGCGACCGGGTGGACATCGTCGTGATCGCCGTGGCCGTCAACGAGACGCGCGCTTCGGTGCAGCGGCACCTGGCGCAGCACCCGCTGCCGTTCCGGTTCCTGTGGGATGCGACCGGCGCCGCGGTGCGCGCCTACCAGGCCCCGACGACGTCGTACGTCGTCGCGCTGGATGCGCGCGGGCGCGTCGTCTACACCGGCACGGGGGAGGACCAGGACATCGAGGCGGCGCTCCGGCGCGCCGCCGGCAGCTAGCGCGCGTCGGCTCGTCCGGAAACGAGAAGGGCCCGGCACCCGCCGGGCCCTCGTCGTTCCGATCCGGATGGCGCTAGTGCGCCTGCGCCGTATCCGGCGGGCCGGCGATGCGGTTGAGCGCCTCGCCGAGCTGCGTGTACGACGTGGGATCAATCTCCCGGAACGGCACCGCCCTCCAAGCGATCTTGCCGTCGGGGCCGATGACGAACAGCGTCCGGTTGTCCAGGTTGTAGCGCTGGAGGTAGGCGCCGTACTGCTTCCCCACCACCGAGCCGGTGTCCGACGCCATCAGGAACGGGAACTCGTCGTCGTGCGCCCACGAGGCGAGCGCCGGCGCCGAGTCGGCGCTGATGGCGATCAGCACGATGTTCCGGCCACCGTGGAAGAGCGTCGCGTACTGATCACGGTACGCGTGCATTTGGACCGTTCAGCCACGTGTCCTGGCTTTGAAGAAGAACGCCAGGACCACCGTCTTCCCCCTGAAGTCGCTGAGCCGCACGGGGTCCTTGAGGATCCCGAAGCGGGTCGCGCCCGTCAGCGCAAAGTCGGGAGCCACCATCCCGGTGTCGAGCACCGTCAAGGCAGGGGCCGCCGGCGCGGGCGGGTTCTGCGCGCGGGCCGCCGGCGCCGCAGCCACGAGGGCTGCGCCCGCCACGGCGAACACGGAACGACGCATCCGAAGCACCTCCGGACGAGGGTGGAACCGTCTGCTGTTGGGAGCCGCTCGAAGTATACCCGAGCCCGGCCGGAAGGTGTCAACCCAGCGACGATGCTCCGGCCATCACCGCCAGGATCTCCCGCAGGGTGGACTCCCCCTTGTCCCGGGCGTACCAGCGCCGCACGTCCGGGAAGTAGGTGCTCGACTTCCGGCCCTGGGCGCGCTCTCCGGTCACGAACGCCTGGAGTTCCGCCGGCCTCGAGCCCCAGTGCCCGATCTCGTCCATGGCCTCGGTGAGGACGACGACGACCGGGATGGCCCTCGCCCCGTTGGTGAGGTAGGCCTCCATCACCTCCGGGTGCTCGTCGCGCCGCAGGATCCTGAGCTCGATGCCGACCGCTTCCGCGAACCTCGCCACGATCGGGATCGTGCTCGACGCGTCCCCGCACCAGTCCTCCGCGATGACGACGAGGCGGAACTTGCCCGCCAGCTTCGCCGCCGCCCGCGCCCAGTCGGGGATGCGCGCCGTCCGGTAGACGCCGGTCCACAGGTCGCAGTGCTCGGTGGATTCCTGGACGAAACGCTCGAACGACAGGGCGCTGTCCCAGAGGGAGGCGAAGGGCCAGGGCATGGGCCGTAACCTAATGTGAGAGGTGAGAAGCAAAAGCGTGAGAAGTCAGATCCGACCCTCTCACGCCTTCGCCTCTCACGTCTTTGCTTGGCACGTCTCACTCCGCCTTCTCACTCCTCACGTCTCACCTGAGCACGTGAATATTCCGCGCGTCGCAGATCTTGTGCAGCTGCTCGGGCCACACCGTCACGCTCACTTCGCCCAGATGCGCCTTCCGCAGCAGGTACATCACCGTGCGCGACTGGCCGATGCCGCCGCCGATGCTCAGCGGGATCTGATCGTTCAGGATCGCCTGGTGGTAGGGCAGCTTCAGGAAATCGAGCTGGCCCGAGATCTCGAGCTGCTTCCGCAGCGTCTCCTTGGTCACCCGGATCCCCATCGAGGTCAGCTCGTGGCGCCGCCGCGTCACCGGATTCCAGACGAGGATGTCGCCGTTCAGGCCGTGCATCGGCCGCCCGTTCTCCGAGGTCGTCGGCGTCACCCAGTCGTCGTAGTCCGCCGCGCGCATCTCGTGCGGGTACCCATCCTTCAGCACCCAGCCGATCCCGATGATGAACACCGCCGGGTACTTCTGGAGCACCTGCGTCTCGCGCTGCTTGCGCGGCAGGTCCGGGTACATGTCGAGCAGGTCTTCCGCGTGGATGAACTTCAGCTCCTCGGGGAGCGGCGGATACCGCGGATCCTTCAGCTTCGGGAACATCTCCATCACGTGGCGCTCGGCGCCCGTGATCACCGTCCAGATCCGGCGGACGACGTCCTTGAGGAACTGGAGGTTCCGCTGGTCCGGCGTGATGACCCGCTCCCAATCCCACTGATCCACGTACGCCGAATGGTCGTGGTCGAGGAAGTAGTCCTTGCGCACCGCGCGCATGTCGGTCACCAGCCCTTCACCCACCTGCATCCCGAACTGCTTCAGCGCCATCCGCTTCCACTTCGTCGCGGCCTGGACGATCTGCGTCTCGATCGGATGATCGAGGCCGAGGCCGCACGGGAAATCGATCGGCGTGCGCGACCCGTCGCGGTCGAGATAGTCGTTGACGCCGCTCTCGCGACTCACGATCAGCGGCACCTCGACGCGAATCAGGTTGAGCTCGCGGCACAACCCGTCCTCGATGTACCGTTTCGCCGCCGTGATGGCGACCTGCGTCTCCTTGGGATTCAGCAGCGACCGGTAGTCCTTGGGCAGGATCTTCTCGACTTCCTCGTAGGTGCTGATGCCCGGCCCTGCCAGGTCGGCCTTCTTGTCCGCCATACGTCGATCCCCCGTCCTGGTGCTTCGTTCGCGTGGAGCTGCGCCTTCCGGGGAATCCGCGTGCAAACCCCGTTCCCCCGACGGCACCGTCGATGGGGACTGCTGAAGTCGGCTTTTGAAGGGGGATGAAGATGCGGTGCGAG
Source organism: uncultured Gemmatimonadales bacterium (assembly GCA_963835535.1). GTDB lineage: Bacteria > Gemmatimonadota > Gemmatimonadetes > Gemmatimonadales > JACORV01 > Fen-1245. The sequence continues at coordinate 292,094 of CAWIFL010000004.1, read as the reverse complement.
GCTACCGCAGGAACCTGGTCAGGCGCTCCAGGAGTTTCGGCCACCGGGCGGAGGCCGACCGGTCGGTCACGCCGTACTCGGCGAGGGCGCAGTGCGTACCGCGCGGCGTGCGCCGGAGGATGATGGTCAGCTCGCCAGGCCCGGCTGCTCCCGGGAGGGTGAACCGGAGAAAGCGGCTCTCGAGCTCCTCGGTGAGCTCGGCGCCGTCCAGCGCGCCGTCGGCCCACCGGCCGCGCACCTCGGGGTCGGCGAGGGCCCGGAAGACCGCGTCGGCGCTCGCCGGGATCTCGGCGGAGGCGAAGTACCGCTCCCTGCCCGCCAGCGCGGCCGCGGCGGCACGCGGGTCCTTGCCGCTTTCGACCAGCAGGCCGAGCGCCGCCAGCGCCTGCAGCCATCCGGCGAAGTGTCCGGCGATTGCGTCCTGCCACCCCGGCTCCTCGTGCCACCCGTCGTGCTTGAGGTCGATCCGGGTACCGCCCGAGACCTCGTTCAGCACGATGGCGACGCTGGTCGTCGCCGTCCCCCCGCTCGAGAACGGCCAGCGCACCAGCAGGCGCGACGGCGCTTGCTCCTCGCGCTGGTCCGGCCAGGCCTGGACCGGCAGTGCGTCGAGCACGATGTCGGGGCGGGCGAGGAGATGCTCCCAGACCGCCTTGGGAGGCGCCGAGACGAAGCTCTGGATGTGGATCGTTTCCACGGGGACCTAAGATAGCCCTGCCGCGACGGCACCGGAAACAGGGCCCGGGATGCCCGCGGGCCTAAGGGATGCGGGGGCGCCGGCGAACCGTGGCCGTGAGGAGCAGGGCTCCGTCGGGGTCCACGCGCAGGTCGGTCGGAGCCGCCTCGAGCGGGATGCGGAGCATCTGCTGGGGAGACGCGACGACCTCCACGACCCGGCGCGCCAGCACGCGAGACCCGTCCATGAAGTCGAAGGCCAGACCCGGCAGGCGGTAGACACCCCACGCCGAGGCTTGCACCTGCGCGACGTTCACCACGGCTTCCCGCGCGGTGGAGTCGTAGCTCCACACGACCTGCAGCTGCGGGTAACCCGGCTGGCGGAGCCACTGATCGAAGAACCAGTCGAGTCTCTTGCCGGACGCTCGTTCCATGACACGCCGGAAGTCGTCGCTCAGGACCGACGAGTCCCGATAGGTGCGGTAGTAGTCGCGGATCCCGGCGAGGAACGCGGGCCGCCCTATGTGGCCGCGCAACATGTGCAGCACCCATGCGCCCTTCTGGTAGCTGTTCGCGTTGAGCAGCTGCACGAAGTCCGTGACCGTCGTGTCGAGAATGGGGCGGTCCACCACCCGGGAACCGAAATAGCCTCGGGCCGCGTTGCGCATACCGCGGTCGAGCACCGAGTCGCCGTCCAACGCCGCGCCCGCGACCAGGTCGAAGTAGGTCGCGAAACCCTCCGAGAGCCACAGATGGTGGAAATCCCGTTCCGTCACGGCGTCGCCGAACCACTGATGCGCGGTCTCGTGCCGCGCAGTCCCTTCGTCCATCCAGTGCGCGACGTACGCCTGCTCCGCGTAGAAGATCGCCGACGCGTTCTCCATCCCTCCGTAGCGCGTCGACGACTCGACGTGTGCAAGCTTCTCGTATGGAAAGGGCCCGATGAAGCGCTGCAGCGCCTCCACGACCTCGGTGATGCGCCGGAACGGAACCGAGTCGGCGAACGCCGAATCCTCGGGGTAGGCCCACACCTCCATCGGGATCGTGTCGCGGCCGGAGACCAGGGGTCGATGCCGGCTCACGGTCATCTCCGTCGCGCCGATGACCATCGTGTAGGTCGGGATCGGACGGTCTTCGCTGTACCACCACACTGTCCGGCCCTGGCCCGCTGGAGTCTGCCTGTCCAATGTGCCGTTCGCGACGACCCGCAGATTGGACGGAGCGCTCACGGCCCAACTAACGCGTGCTTTGTGCGCCGGGTCGTCCACCGTGGGGATCCAATCGCGCGCCCGCTGGGGCCAGTCGTCTCCGAACGCCGACCAGCTTCCGCGCGCGTCCCGCCCGATGATCAGCCCGTCGCGCGGCGTGCCGTGCCAGACCACCCGGATGTTCCAGGGTGCACGGATAGGAGGCACACTGTCCGGCGGCGCAACCGGCAGGGCGATGCGCAGCGCCTTCCCGTCATAGTCGAAGGGCAAGGGACGCAGGCTCAGACCCTCGCTCACCGAGTCCACCACCATGCCGACCAGGTCGAGCCGAAGCGTATCGGCGTCACGCCCGGTGATGGCGGTGGAGATCATCGCCGTCCCGTGGATCTCGCTGCCGCTGTCGGGAAGGGTGATGAAGAAGGTGTAGTGTCGAACGCGGAGACCGGATGTGTCCGGCTGCTGCGCCGCCGCGGCCGCCGCGCCGAACGCCGCAACCGCGAGCAGCGCAGCGAGGCGACCGAGGTTCATCGGAGACCCGGGCTACGCCCGACGTAATGCACGCGGAAGACGTACCCGCCCGTATCGTCGCTCACCAGCAGGCTCCCGTCGCGCAGCACGAGCAGGTCCACCGGCCGCGCCCACGGCGCAGCGCCCGGGTCCGGGAGGAAGCCGGTGATGAAGTCGCCGATGGAGACGGGGCGGCCGTCCTCCACGTGCACGTACACGACCTTGTAGCCGGTCGGAATGCTGCGGTTCCACGAGCCGTGGTAGGCGACGAACGCGCCGCCGCGGTACGCCGCGGGGAACTGCGCGCCGGTGTAGAACGCCATGCCGAGGGGGGCGGAGTGCGCCTGGAACGCGATCGCCGGCCCCTCGACGTGGCTGCAGTCCGCGGTCGCGTACTCGGGGTTGTTCTTCCCGGGCAGGTAGCATTGCGGCCAGCCGTAATTCAAGCCTTGGCGGATGATGTTGATCCGGTCCGGCGGCAGATCGTCGCCCAGGTTGTCGCGGTCGTTGTTCGTCCCCCACAGCGCGCCCGTCGCCGGGTCGAAGGCGATGCCCACCGAGTTGCGGAGGCCGTGGGCGAAGATCTCCTCGCCGCTGCCGTCGAGGTTGTAGCGCAGCACCGCGGCGCGACGCGGGTCCGACTCGTCGCAGATGTTGCACGAGGAGCCGACCGAGACGTACAGCTTCCCGTCCGCGGGCCCGAAGACGACGGTGCGCGTGAAGTGCCCGCCGCGTCCGGGCAGGTTCGGCACCACGACTTCCGGCGCCGCCGCGCCGGGGCGGAACCGCACGACCTTGTCGTTCTCCGCGACATACAGCGTGTCACCGCGGAAGGCGAGGCCGTGCGGCAGGTTGAGGCCCTCGGCGACGGTGATCACCGTGTCGGCGCGGCCGTCCCCGTTGGCGTCGGGGAGCTTCACCACCCTCCCGGCGCGCGTGATCGACAGGTACGGCGTCCCGTCGGGCCCGAGCGCCATGAACCGCGCGCCCCGGAGCCCTTCGGCGTACACGTCCACGGCGAAGCCCGCCGGCACCTGCAGCGTCTGACCCGCCACCCGCACCGCCGTGAGGCCGCCGGGCTCCTGCGCCGCCGCCGCGGGCGCCAGCGACACGACGGCCCCCAGGGCGACCGCAAGCCTACGATCCATACACCCCCCGTTCCGCGGACTCGCTCTCCGGCACGCTCGTCTCCCGGCTCGCCAGCGCCTCCGCTTCGGCCGCCGCGATTTCCGCCTCGACACGCGCCTCCGCTGCCTCGAGCGCCGAGGCCGCGAGGCCCAGCCGCTTCAGATGTTCCTCGTACAGGCCGATCGGGTCCCTCCTCCCCCACTCGGCGAACATCGTCTCGGGGAGGATGGCGCGCGCCTCGCGCTCGTCGTGGGTCGCGTGCCCGCCCATCCGGAAGGTGTTGCCGACGAGCATCACCGGCCCGTCGCCCGCGCGGCACCGCTCCGCGGCCAGCCGCGTCGCGGCGTAGGCGTCGAGCACGTTGTTGCCGTCGAACACCGCGCCGGCCATCCCGTAGGCCGCAGGCAGCTCGGAGAAATCCCCGCCAAGGTGGAATTGCCCCAGTCTCGTGCCGAGGGCGATCTGGTTGTTGTGGATCACGAAGATCGCGGGGACCTTCCTAACCGCGGCGAAGTTCAGGCCCTCGTGCGCGGTGCCCGTCTTGGTCGAGCCGTCCCCGATCCAGGTGAGCACGACCCGCCCCTCCTTCCGCATCCCGCTCACCAGCGCGAGCCCGGTCACGACCGGCACGACGTCCCCGACGTGCGAGATCGGCTGGAGCACGCGGTGGGCGAACGACCCGGCGTGCAGGTCGCGCCCGCCCGAGGGAGCGTCGGCCGTGCCGAGGTAGGAGCGGAAGTTGTCGGCGATCGGCATCCCCATCTCCGCGCATGCCCCGGCGTTGCGGATCATCGGCGCCACGATGTCGCGCGCGCGGTCCAGCGCGTGCACCGGGCCGACGGTCATCGCCTCCTCGCCCGTCCCGAGCCAGGCCTTCGAGATCACTCCGGTCCGTACCCAGCGCTTGAGGGTGACGTCCTGGAGGCGCGTGCGGACCAGCGCCGCGTACAGCTCGAGCAGCGCGGCCTCGTCCAGCGCCTCCACGACCACCCAGCGCTCGGTGTCGGCGTGCAGCGTTTCGGCGAAGGCGGCGACGAGCCGGGCGTCGGGCGCCCAGTTCACGTACTCCGGAGGATCGTAGGCGGGAAAGCGCTTCAAGGCGCCAGAACGACCTCGCCGCCCTTCATCACGAAGGCGGGGTGCTGGAGCGTCTTGATGTCGGCCAGCGGGTCGCCGCCGACGGCGACGAGGTCGGCGAACTTGCCGGTCTCGACCGAGCCGACGTCGTGCTCCATCCCCAGGAGCGTGGCGCCGTTCATCGTGCCGGCCTGGATGGCCTGCATCGGCGACATCCCGCCGACGGTGACCAGCAGCTCGAACTCGCGCGCGTTCTGGCCGTGGGGATCCACCCCCGCGTCGGTGCCGAGCGCGATCTTCACGCCGCCCTGGACCGCGAGGCGGATGGAGCGCTGCATCGCCTCCCAGGCGGCGCGGCCCTTCTCCGCCATCCACGCCGGCAGGTGCGCCGACGCCTCGGGCGATCCCACCGACCAGCCGGCGAACAGCGTCGGCACCAGCCAGGTGCCGTGCTCGACCATCATCCGCACCGCCTCGTCGTCGAGGAAGGAGCCGTGCTCGATGCTGGTCACCCCGGCGCGGATCGCGGCCTTGATCCCCGCGTTGCCGTGCGCGTGCGCCGCGACGCGGCGGCCCAGCATCTGCGCCGTTTCGACCGCGGCCCGCATCTCGTCCTCGGTCATCTGCTGCGCGCCGATCTGGTCGCCCTGCGACAGCACGCCGCCGGTCGCGCAGATCTTGATCACCGTGGCCCCGTACTTCACCTGCAGGCGCACCGCCTCCCGCACCTGGTCGGCCCCCGCCGCGATCCCTTCGAGCGGGCCGCGCTCGGGCACCACGCCGGGCGCCAGGCCGTCGAGGTCGCAGTGCCCGCCGCTGATGCCGATCAGGTGTCCCGCGACCACCATCCGCGGGCCGGGGACGCGCCCCGCGTCGATCGCGCGCGTCAGCGCGACGTTCGCGAAGGACGAGGAGCCGACGTCGCGCACCGTGGTGAAGCCGGCGAGGAGCGTGGCCCGCGCGTCCGCCGCGCCCCACAGCGCGTCGTCCCCTTCGTCGTCGGTGACGCCGCGGTGGACGAAATCCCCGACCCCGAGGGGCCGGCTGGCCAGATGCACGTGCGCGTCGATGAAGCCCGGGAGGACGGTGTAGCGCGAGAGGTCGATGACGCGGGCGCCGGCCGGGACGCGCACCGACGGGCCGACCGCCTCGATGCGGTCGCCGCGGATGACGATCACCGCGTTCCGCACGGGCGAGCCGCCCGTGCCGTCGATCAGCGTGCCGGCGCGGATCGCGACGACCGGGGCTTCGGCCGGCGCCTGTGCGCGCAGCGCCGACGTCGCGACGGCGGCCACGGCCGCCCCTGCCAGGATCCTCGCCCCGACACGCATTATCGTTCCCCCTTGGTCAGAAGAGCTTCTTCAGCTTCCCCATCATGCCGCCGCCGGCGCTCCCGCCGGCGGCCTCGACCAGCGCGGCGCCGAACTCCGCCGCGGTCTGGTAACGGCTCGCGGGTTCCGCCTCGATCGCCTTCATCAGCGCCTTCTCGAACTGCGGCGTGAACTCGAGGTCGGCCCGCGCCTTCCGGAGCGGCAGCGGCTGCCCGCGGAGCCGCGCGATCATCATGTCCTGCGCGGTCTTCCCCTCGAACGGCAGCTTCCCGGTGAACATCTCGTACGCGACGAGGCCCAGCGCGTAGATGTCCGACCGGCCGTCGAGCAGCTTGCCGCGGATCTGCTCGGGGCTCATGAACTCCGGCGTGCCGAGGATGATGCCCGTCGCCGTGAGCTTCGCGATCCCCGGCTCGGCCCGCTTCTCCTTGGCCAGCCCGAAATCCGTCACCACCGCGGTGATGCCGCCGTCCGGCTTGGGGCAGATGAAGATGTTCTCCGGCTTCAGGTCGCGGTGCACGATCTGCTGCTGGTGGGCGAAGTTCAGCGCGTCGCACACCTCGCGCATGATCGGGACGCCGACCTCGAGCGGCATCGGGCCTTCGCGAACCTCCTTGTCCGAAAGGAGCTCGCCCTTGAGCAGCGGCATCACCAGGTAGATCAGGCCGTCCTCGGTCTCGCCGAGGCGGATGATGCGGCAGATGTTGGGGTGGTCGAGCCGCATCGCCAGGCCGGCCTCGCGCCGCAGCCGCTCGGCCGCGGTTTTGTCCTGGGCGAGCTTCGGCGTCATGATCTTCACCGCCACCAGCTCGCCGCTCGAGATGTCCTTCGCCTCGTAGACGAACGACATCCCGCCCTCCCCCAGCTTCCGCTGCACCTGGTAGCGCTGGTCGAGGACCTGATCCTTCAGCGTCTTGGCCGGATCGCCGGTCGTCGGCTTCGGCTTCACCGCCTGCCGGATCTGGGTCGAACCCGCCGACGCGGGCGCGGGGGCGACCGCCACGTCGACGAGCTGGCTGCCGTCCTTGGGACAGAAACGCGCATCACCCGCATAGAGCGAGTGGCACTTGGGACAACGGCGTTGGTTCACTGGCGCACCACGTTGCGGCCGTCCGCCTTGGCGCGATACAGCGCCGCGTCGGCCAGCGCGATGAAGGATTCGGGAGACTCCACCGCCCGGTCCGGGTAGCAGGCGACTCCCACGGAAACGGTGATCCGCACGGGGCGATCCGGGTCGACGAACGCGTAGTTCGCGATCCGCTGGCGCATCCTGTCGGCGAAGATCATCGCCCCGTGTACCGCGGTCTCCGGCAGCAGGATCACGAACTCCTCGCCGCCGTAACGGGCCACGGCATCCACCGAGCGCACCTCGCGCCGCAGCAGATCGCCGAGCTGGTGCAGCACCGTGTCGCCGACCACGTGGCCCAGCGTGTCGTTGATCTTCTTGAAATGGTCGAGATCCACCATCAGCAGCGTCAGCACCAGGTTGTAGCGGCGCGCCCGCTCCACCTCGTGCTCGAGCGCCTCGAGCAGCGCCCGCCGGTTCATGCACCCGGTCAGCGAGTCCGTGGACGCCATGATCTCCAACCGCTCCTTGTCGGAGACCACCGTCTCGAAGTCGTGCGCCTTCTCGATGGCCGCGACCGCCGCCTTGATCACCGTGTCGGCGAACTGGGCGTCGTCGCCGGTCAGCGCCGTTTCCCCCTTCACCGTCCGGAGGTACAGCACGCCGCACTGCTCTTCCCGCATCCGGAACGGCAGCGCCACCACCGACTGGGTGGGAACCGGAATGCCGTTCTTGGCCCAGATCGCTCGGACCTCGTCGAACAGCGGATCGGTCGAGACGTCGGCCACGATGACCATCCGGTCGGTCTCGAGTGCGCGCACCATCTCGGGATAGCGCGACAGCTCGATCCGGAGGTTCCGCAGCATCGGGTTCTCGTAGGCGGCCACCACCGTGCCGTAGACGTCCCCCGGCTTCGCCAGCACCAGCGAGCAGCGCGAAATGTTGAGCGCCCGCGCCACCCGGCGCGCGAGGATGTGGTAGATCTCGTCCGGCTTGAGCGAGTCGGTGAGCTCGTGGAGGATGTCCACGATGGCGCCGCGCGCCCGCGCGTCCTCCCGCGCCGACCGCAGCTCCCGGCCCCGCTTGAGCTGCGCCTCGACCCGCGCCAGCAGCTCCTTCACCCGGAACGGCTTGGCGACGAAGTCGGACGCGCCCAGGCCGAGCGCCTTCGCCGTGCCGTCCTCCGGATCCATCGAGGAGATCATCAGGATCGGGAGGTCCTTCCACCGCGGCTCGCTGCGGATCCTCTCCAGCAGCTGCAGGCCGTCCACCTTCGGCATCATGATGTCGAGCAGCACCAGATCCGGGTGCTCGTCGTCGAGTCGCTCCAGCAGGCCCACGCCGTCTGGCACGGCCACGACTCGGCACCCCTGGCCCTTGAGGATCCACGTCAGGGTACCCACCAGCGCCGTGTCGTCGTCGGCCACCAACACCGTCGCGCCGGTCAGCTGGTTCGGCGTCGTCACGCGTCGCCCGCCAGGAGCGTCTGCAGTCCCTCCCACTCGATGTTGCCGCCCGACAGCACCGCCACCACCGGACCGGCCACGTCGCCCGCGCGCTGAGCCAGCAGCCACGCCAGCGTCGCCGCGCCCGACGGCTCCAGCACCAGCTTCAGGCGATCCACCGCATAGCGCACGGCCTTCAGGATCTCCGCGTCCGAGACCAGGCAGGCGCGATCGGCGAAGCGCGCGAGGTGCGCGAACGTCAGCGCCCCGATCCGGAGCGGCAGGAGCCCGTCCGCGATGCTCCCCGTGTGGTCGAGCGTCACCGGAGCGCCGGCCGCCCGCGCCCGCTCGTAGGTGGGTGCGCCCTCCGGCTCCACGGTCACGACCTTGGCCTGCGGCGCCAGCGCCTTGACCGCGGTCGCGACCCCGGCCGCCAGTCCGCCCCCGCCCACCGGGACGGCGACCGTGCGGACGTCGGGGCAATCCTCCACCAGCTCGAGGCCGGCGGTGCCCTGCCCGGTGATGATCGCCGGATGATCGAACGGCGGCACCATCGCGAGCTGGTCGCGTGCCGCGATCTCCACCGCCCGCTCGTGCCGGTCCACCGACGTGCGCCCGGCGAGCACCACCTCGCCGCCCCACCGCGCGACACCGCGCTGCTTCGTCGCCGGCGCCGTCTCGGGCATCACCACCACCGCCCGCAAGCCGAAGCGGCGCGCCGCGTACGCCACGGCCTGGCCGTGATTGCCCGAGGAGTAGGTGATGACGCCCCGCGTCCCCTCGGCCGCCAGCTGCCGCACCAGCGTGAACGCGCCGCGCAGCTTGAAGGCGCCCACCCGCTGCAAGCTCTCAGGCTTCACGAACACCGGCACGCCCAGCCGCTCCGCCAGCTCGTCCACCGGGAGCAGCGGAGTGTGCACCGCGATGCCGCGCAGATGCTGCGCAGCCGCACGGATCGCTTCCAGGGTGACAAAGTCGGGGGGCGAGGCGATCGTCACGCGGGCGACGACTCCTTTAGTGGCCGCAAACTACGGCTCGCCGGAGGCAGCGGCAAGGCCAAACGGGCCATCTCACCGCTTCCGCGCTGCGCGGCGGAGCAGCCAGTGCGTCGCCACCAGATCGAGCACCATGATCCCGAACAGCACGACCGTTCCGGTGGTCCCGATCACCCCGAAATACCGCAGCGCGCCGACCAGAACCGAATAGGCCAGCACCCCTCCCAGGACCAGGGGGCGGCTCATGCCGCCGGAATCGCCGGGGGCGTGCCGCCGCGCGCCAGCCGGGCGATGAATTCCCGCGCTGCCGGCCCTGCCTCGGCGTCGGGGTGCGTCACGACGGCAAGGTAGCGGACCAGATCGAGGCCGGCGACCCGTCGCGTGCGGATGCGCCGGCCGAGCGACGCATCGGCCACCGCCAGCGACGAGACCACCGACGCGCCCAGGCCGGCCGCCACCGCCTGGAGGATGGCTTCGGTGCTCTCCAGCTCGAATTCCACCCGCAGCGCCAGGCCGGCCCGCGACATCCCCCGCTCCAGCGTCTCCCGGGTGCTCGAGCCCCGCTCCCGCAGGATGAGCGGATGCTCGGCCAGCGTCTCACCGTCGAGCCGGGCCGCCATCGCGAGCGGGTGCGTGGGCGCCGCAGCGACCACCAGCTCGTCCCGATCGAAGGGGGTGACCACGGCCTCCAGCGACTGCGGCACCTCTCCGATGACCCCGAGATCCGCGTCTCCGGCCAGCACCCAGCGCTCGACCGCCCGGACATCGCCCATTCTGAGCCGCAGCTCCACGTCCGCGTGACGCGCCCGGAACTCCGCCAGCGCCCGCGGCAGCAGGTACGTCGCGGCCGTCGCGCTCCCCGCCACCGCCAGACTCCCCGCCTTGAGATCCACGACGTCCCGCGCCGCCTGCTCCGATTCCCCCACCAGCCGCAGGATGCGCCGCGCGTAGTCCACCACCCGCCGCGCCGGCTGCGTCAGCACCGCGCGCCGCCCCGACCGCATCAGCAGCGGGAAGCCGTAGTGCCGCTCGATGACCCGCAGGTTCTGGGAGAACGCCGGCTGGCTGATGCCCACCGCCCGGGCGGCGGCCGTCACGCTCCGCTCCTCAGCCAGCGCTACGATGAGGCGGAGACGCTCGAGCGTAACCGGCCCGGGCGGAGGAATGACCATAAGAACATCTTATGTGTTAGTCACAATCAGTGCAATGAACTTATGCAGCCCTAGATCATTCCCTTCGCCTTGAGCAGCTCGGCGTTGAGGATCGCCGCCCCTGCCGCCCCGCGAATCGTATTGTGCCCGAGGGCGATGAACTTCCACCCCATCAGGTCGCAGGGACGGACGCGGCCGACCAGAGTGGCCATCCCGTGCTCGACGTTGATGTCGAGACGCGGCTGCGGGCGGTCGGGGGCTTCGAAGAGCACGGTCGGGTGGGCCGGGGCGCTGGGCAGGCCGAGCTGCTGCGGCGGGCCGCTGAAGGTCCGGAAGGCTTCGCGCACCCCTTCGAGGTCCGCCTTCGTGTCGAGGGACACGAACACGGACGCGGTGTGCCCGTCCACCACCGGCACGCGCGTCGTCTGCGCGCTCACGACCATCGGATGGAACGTGACGGCGTCACCGCTCCGCTTGCCGAGGATCTTCCGGGTCTCGCGCTCGATCTTCTCTTCCTCTCCGGCGATGAACGGCACGACGTTGCCGAGGATGTCGAGCGAGGGAATGCCCGGGTACCCGGCGCCGGACACCGCCTGGAGCGTGGTCACCGCGACGGATTTGACGCCGAAGCGGCGGTCGAGCGGCGCCAGGGCGAGCGTCAGGGTCGCGGTCGAGCAGTTGGGGTTGGTAGCGATGAACCCCTTCCACCCGCGCCGCTTCTTCTGCGCGGCGATGAGCTCGGCGTGATCGGCGTTGATCTCGGGCACGAGGAGCGGGACGTCCTCGGCCATGCGGTGATTGCGCGCGTTGCTGAGGACGGCGTACCCGGCCTTGGCGAACGCCTCCTCGATCGGCCCGGCGACGGCGGCGTCGAGCGCCGAGAAGACGATGTCGCATTCGAGCCCGGGCTCGGTCGGCCGGACCGGCAGGCCGGCCGCGGCGGCCGGCAGCGGGACGTCGAGCCGCCACGACACCGCTTCCGCGTAAGACTTGCCGGCGCTGCGCTCCGACGCGGCGAGCGCCACGAGTTCGAACCAGGGATGGCCGGCGAGCAGCTGCACGAAGCGCTGTCCCACCGCGCCGGTCGCGCCGAGCACGCCGGCCTTGAGCCGCGCGCTCATCGGAGCGCCTCCTCGAGGGCCGTCGCGGCCGTGGTCTTCGCGTCGCGGTACTTCACGATGACCGGAGTGTAGAGGGAGAGGCCCCATTCCGCAGCCCGCGCGCCGGCTGCGGCGCGCGTACCCGGCACGACGACCGCGTTCTCCGGGATCTCCAGCGGCCCCTTCTCCGAGCGGCGGTACACCTCACCGCGCACCAGGTCGTAGACCGGCGTGCCGCCGGTGAGGATGGTCCCCGGCGCGAGCACCGCGCCCTTCCGCACGATCGTGCCCTCGTACACGCCGCACCCGCCGCCCACCAGCACGTCGTCCTCGACGATCACCGGCAGCGCGCCAGCGGGCTCGAGCACGCCGCCGATCTGCGCCGCCGCCGACAGGTGCACCCGGCGGCCGATCTGCGCGCACGATCCCACGAGGGCGTGGCTGTCGATCATCGTCCCCTCGGCCACGTACGCGCCGACGTTGACGTACATCGGCGGCATGCAGACCACGCCCGGCGCCACGTACGCCCCGGCGCGGATGGACGATCCCCCCGGGACGACCCGCACGCCGTCCACGAGGGCGAGCGGTTTCAGCGGATAGGTGTCCTTGTCGAAGAAGCGCAGGGTGCCCCCGGCCGACATGTCGGCGAGTGCCCCCATCCGGAAGCCGAGCAGGATGCCGCGCTTGACCCAGGCGTTGACGCGCCAGCCGCCGCGCTCGGGCTCGGCGGCGCGGATCTCGCCGCGGCCCAGTGCGCCCCGGAATTCCTCGAACAGCTCGCGGTCGGCGGGCGTGTACGGCCCCGCCTCCCGCCCGAGCAGCGCCTCCAGCCGCTCACGCAGCGGCATGCGCCCTCGTCCCGCCCAGGGCGCCGAGCGCGGAGAGTATGTCCTTCATCTTCGCGCGCGTCGCGTCCTTCACCGGGACCAGCGGGAGGCGGAACTGCTCCTCGAGCAGCCCCATCAGCGCCATCGCCGCCTTCACCGGGCCGGGGCTGGACTCGATGAAGTTGGCGTCCATGAGCGGGAGGAGCCGATAGTGCAGCGCCCGTGCCTCGTCCCACTTCCCGGCCAGCGCGAGGTCGGTCATCCGCGCCATCAGGTCCGGGACCTCGTTCGAGACGACCGAGACGATCCCGTCGGCGCCCAGGGCGATGAGCGGCAGCGTGACGGCGTCGTCCCCGGAGAAGACGCGGAAGCCCGCCGGGCGATCCTTCAGGATCGTCATGATGAGGCCGAAGTTGCCCGACGCTTCCTTGATCGCGACGATGTTCGGGACCTCGCGCGCGAGCTTCAGCGTGGTGGCGGCCTCGATCGTCGAGCTGGTGCGGCCCGGCACGTTGTACATCACCACCGGCAGCGGGGCGACGGCCTCGGCGACGGCGCGGAAGTGCGCGAGCATCCCCTCCTGCGTCGGCTTGTTGTAGTACGGCGCCACGATCAGCACGGCGTCCGCACCGAGCGTCGCGGCCTCCTTCGCCTGGTGGATGGCGTGGGCGGTGTTGTTGCTCCCGGCGCCCGCGATGACCTTGGCGCGGCCCTTGGCGACCTGCACCGTGAACTCGATGACGCGCCGTCCCTCGGCGTCGTCCATCGTCGCGCGCTCGCCGGTCGTGCCGCACGGGACGAGCAGCTTCACGCCGCCCGCGATCTGCCGCTCGACCAGCCCCTTCATGCACTGCTCGTCCACCGCGCCGCCGGCCTTGAACGGCGTCACCAGGGCGGTCGCGCACCCGCGCAGCCAGTCGTGTTTCGTGCTCATCCTCAGCTCTCCCTTCCGGAGCCCAGCAGGTCGTCCAGCACCTCGGTGAAATCGTAGACGCCCCTGCGGCCGACGATCCAACGCGCCGCGAGCAGCGCGCCCGCCGCGAACCCTTCGCGCGAGCGCGCGGTGTGGGTGAGCGTGATCTGGTCGGCGATCCCGTCGAACCCGACCCGGTGTGTGCCCGGGATGTTGCCGGCGCGGGTGCTCGCGACGGAGACGCCGGCGGGGAACGACTTCGCCACGATCTCCTTGAGCTTCAGCGCCGTGCCCGACGGGGCGTCCTTCTTCCGGATGTGGTGCGCCTCCTCGATGAAGGCGCCGTACGACGGGTCCCGGCCGATCTGCTCGGCGGCGGCCCGCACGATCCGGTAGAACAGGTTGACGCCGATCGAGAAGTTCGCGCCGTGGATCAGCGCCCCCTTCCCGTCGGCCACGATGCGGCGGACTTCGTCGAGGTCCTTGGCCCAGCCGGTCGTCCCCTCGACCAGGGGCACGCCCGCCAGGACGCACGAGCGGACGTGCGTCACTACCGCCGGGCCCACCGAGAAGTCCACGGCGACGTCGGCGCCCTTGAGCGCGCGGGCGAGATCCTCCGGCGTTCGCGCCGCGTCACGATCGGTGAGGATCACCGTGATCTCGTGCCCCGCCTCGCGGGCGCGGGACTCGACCAGGCTCCCCATCCCGCCCTGCCCGAACAGCGCCAGCTTCATGCGCGCACCTCCGCCCCGCACTTCTCCAGCAGCGCCCGCGCCAGCCGCACGAACTCCCCGACCGCGGCCCGCAGCTCCGCCTTCGGCACCTTCTCGCGCTCGGTGTGGGCCTCCAGGATCGAGCCCGGCCCCAGCACCAGCGGCGCGCCCCAGCGCGAGAGGTGCGGCGCGTCCGTGGTGTAGCGTACCACGCACGAGTCGAAGTCCGGCAGCTCCGTGAGCCGCACGGGCTCCGTCACGGTGTGGACCTCGATCGAAGCGCGGCCCCGCACCACCTGCTCGAGCCGCCGCACGACCTGGGCGGAGGGCACCGCGATCCTGAAGTGCAGCTCCGTCTGTGCCGCGTCCGGGACGACGTTGGCGCGCGTGCCGCCAGTAATCGTGCCGATGTTGCAGGAGGTGGCGCCGAAGAACGGGTCGGCGGCCCACTCCACGGCCCGGATGTCCCCGAGCACGTCCAGCAGGGCCAGGATCGCCGAGCTGCCGCGCTCGGGATAGGCGGAGTGGGCGGCGATGCCGGCCGTGGCGAGCGACAGCCGCAGCGAGCCCATGCACCCCGTCGCCAGCCGGTTCTCGGTCGGCTCGCCCACCACGACGTAGCGGACGCCGGACGCGGCCGCGTGGCCGTTGGCGACCTTGGCGCCGAGGCTCCCGGCCTCCTCGTCCACCAGGTACAGCAGGCCGATCCCCTTGTGTCCCTCGGCGCGCAGCTGCTCGGCCGCCGCGATCTGCGCGGCGACGATGCCCTTCGCGTCGCATGCGCCGCGGCCGAAGACGTGGTCCGCATCTTCCGAGGACGGAACGAACGGCGGGACCGTGTCGAGGTGGGAAGCGAAGACCACGCGCGGCGCCGTGCCGGTTCGCGCGATCACGTTCGAGCGCCCGGGCGCCGCCTCCTGCAGCTCGACCCGGTAGCCGATTCGCTCCAGCAGCGAGGCCACGAACGCCGCGATCTCTCCTTCGTCCCCGCTCACCGAGGGGATGTCCACCAGCGAGCGCGCGAGGGCGCACACCTCGACGTCCGGGGGGGCGCTCCGCTTCCGGCTCGCCTTCGCCGCCTTCGCTCTCGCCGCCACGCGCTTCGCTCCCCGCGGCTGCGCCCAGGTGGAGGGACCCGGGCCGACGTGCGTACACACCGGGGCGCCGACCCGGCCCACCTCGAACGCGATGCGCTCGCGCCGCGCGAAATGCAGCGTCTTGGGCTGCACCACCCGCGAGCCGAGCTTGAGCGCGTCGTCCCACGAGAGCTGCTCGTAGCGCCGCGGCGGGCGGACGCCCGCGCCCGGATCGCGATCGTAGACGCCCTCGACGTCCTTGACCAGGCGGCAGCTCCTGGCGCCCAAGCGGTGCGCGAGGAACAGCGCCGTGAGGTCCGAGCCGCCGCGGCCGAACAGCGCGTAGCCCCCGGCGGAGTCTCGGCCGTAGAAGCCCGCCACGACCGCGGCGCCCGAATGTTCGAGGGCGCGGCGGACCGCCTCGGCGTTGACGGCCACGGGGTCGGCGTCGAGCAGCGGGCCGTGCGTCATCAGGCCGATGGCGCCCGGGTCGAGCAGCGCCGCTTCGACGCCGGCGGCATCCAGCGCCAGCGCGAGCCGCGCCGCGGACGCGGATTCGCCCGTTGCCAGGAGCGAGGCCGTGGCGGCAGGCTCCGGCTCCGGGCCGAAGAAGTGCGCGTCGGCGAGCAGACGGTCGGTGGCGCCCTTGAGCGCAGAGACGACGGCGAGCACGCGCTCGCCGCGCCGCAGGTGCCGCTGGATGCCTGCGACGGCGGCGGCGTAGTCGCGCTCGGTGCCGAGCACCGAGCTGCCGAATTTGAGTACTACCAGCGGATGAGCGGGCATGCCGTTCTCAGGAGGGGAAAAAAACAGCAAGAGCCGCTCACCCGCTACTCGGGCGCGGCCTGTTCCGCACTCTCTGTCTCACGTCTCGTGACCACTCGCAACTCACCGTCTCGCAACTGTGCTGCAGTCTCAGCCCTCCCTCTCTCCCTCCGCCACGGGTTCCACGTCCCCCGTCGGCTCCTCCTCGCCGCCTTCCTCCTCCTTGACGACGCGGGCCACGTCCACCACCACGTCGCCCTCGTCGAGGTTGATCACCTTCACGCCCTGCGTGTTCCGGCCGATCACGCTGATGTCGTTGACCGGCAGCCGGATGATGACCCCGTGGCGCGTGATGACCATCAGCTCGTCGTCGGGGATGACCTCCTTGAGCGCCACCACCTCGCCGGTCTTCTCGGTGCGCTTGAGGGTGATGATCCCCTTCCCGCCGCGGAACTGCACCCGGTAGTCCGAGAGCTCCGACCGCTTGCCGAGCCCGTGCTCGGCGACCACGAGGAGCGTGGCCTCCCGCTTGACCACCACCATGCCGATCACCGCGTCGCCCGACTCCAGCTCGATCCCGCGGACGCCCGTGGTGGCGCGGCCCATCTCCCGCGCGTCCTTCTCCTGGAACCGGATGCTCATCCCGTGCCGCGTGGCGAGGACGATGTCGTTGGTGCCGTCCGTGATCTGCACGTCGATCAGCTCGTCGCCCGGCTCGATGTTGATCGCGTTGATGCCGGTCGACCGCACGTTCCCGTAGGCCGAGAGCACCGTCTTCTTCACCGTGCCGCCGCGCGTCGCGAACATCAGGAACTTGTCGTCGGAGAACTCGCGCACCGGCACGAGCGCCGCGATGCGCTCGTCGGGCTTGATCGCGATGCAGTTCACGACCGGCTTGCCGCGCGCCGCGCGGCCGCCCTGCGGGATGTCCCACACCTTGAGCCAGTAGATCTGCCCGTTGGCCGTGAAGAACATCACGTAGTCGTGAGTCGAGGCGATGAACAGATGCTCGACCCAGTCGTCTTCCTTGGTGCCCATCCCGTTGAGGCCGCGGCCGCCCCGCCGCTGCCGCTTGTAGGTGGTCACCGGGATGCGCTTGACGTAGCCGCTGTGCGAGATGGTGATGACCATGTCCTCCTCGGCCACCAGGTCCTCGACCGAGAAGTTCCCCTGGTCCGCCACCACCTCGGTGCGGCGCTCGTCCCCGAACTCCTTCGCCAGCGCCTCCAGCTCGCTCTTGAGGATCCCCAGGCGCTTGGGTTTCGAGGCCAGGATGCTCTTCAGCTCCGCCACCAGCGAGCGCACCTCCTTGAGCTCCGCTTCCAGCTTCTCGATCTCGAGCCCGGTGAGCTTGGCGAGCCGCATGTCGAGGATCGCCTTGCTCTGCCGCTCGGAGAGCTTGAAGCGCGCCCGCAGCTTCTGGTCCGCCTCCTCGGTGGTCTTGGAGCCGCGGATGATCTTGATGACCGCGTCGATGTTCTCGACCGCGATCTTCAGCCCCTCGAGGATGTGCTGCCGCTCTTCCGCCTTCTCGAGGTCGAAAGCAGTCCGCCGGGTGATCACCTCGTGGCGGTGCTCGACGAAGTGCTGCAGCAGCTCCTTCAGGTTCATCACCTTCGGCTGGCCGTCCACCAGCGCCAGCATGATGGCGCCGAAGGTCGTCTGCATCTGCGTGTGCTTGAACAGGTTGTTCAGCACCACCATCGGCACGGCGTCGCGCTTGAGCTCGATCACCACGCGCATGCCGTCGCGGTCCGACTCGTCCCGGAGGTCGGAGATCCCCTCGATGCGCTTGTCGCGCACCGCCTCCGCGATCTGCTCGAGCAGCCGCGCCTTGTTCACCATGTACGGGATCTCGGTGACCACGATCTGCGAGCGCCCGCTCGACTCCTTCTCCTCCACCTGCGCCAGGGCGCGCACGATGATCCGGCCGCGGCCCTGCTCGTAGCAGTCGGCGATGCCCTCACGGCCGTAGATGATGCCGCCGGTGGGGAAATCCGGACCCGTGATGTGCTTGCGCAGCTCCTTGATCTCGGCGTCCGGGTGGTCCACCAGGTGGACCGCCGCGGCCACCACCTCGCGCAGGTTGTGCGGCGGGATGTTGGTCGCCATCCCCACCGCGATCCCCGCCGAGCCGTTGACCAGCAGGTTGGGGAGCCGGGACGGCAGCACCGTCGGCTCCTGGAGCCGGTCGTCGAAGTTCGGGACGAAGTCGACGGTGTTCTTCTCGATGTCCTCCAGCATCTGCAGCGCGATGCGCGTCAGGCGCGCCTCGGTGTACCGGTACGCCGCCGCCGGATCGCCGTCCACCGAGCCGAAGTTCCCCTGCCCGTCCACCAGCGGATAGCGCAGCGAGAACTCCTGGACCATCCGGACCAGCGAGTCGTAGACCGCCGTGTCGCCGTGGGGGTGGTACTTGCCGAGCACGTCGCCGACCACCGTCGCGCTCTTCTTGTACGGGCGGTTGGGCAGCAACCCCAGCTCGTTCATCGCGTACAGGATGCGCCGGTGCACCGGCTTCAAGCCGTCGCGCACGTCGGGCAAGGCGCGCTGCACGATGACGCTCATCGAGTAGTCGATGAACGACTCGCGCATCTCGTCTTCGATCAGTCTGGGGAGGATTCTCTCGCGCTGGTTCGGAGCGGTCATGACCGTTCGGGTGAGGACCGCTAAATATAGACGGACTATCGAGTTAAATCAATCGCGAGCCCCTCCCAGGGAATGGGTCCGGGGGCCGCCGTCCGGGCCCGTCAGGGACCCCGCTCCGGGCCCCCGGAAACCGGCGTTTCCTCGATGCCCAGCTCGCGCTGGACCGCGTCCGGCGCCGCCCGCTCGCCCTCCTTCGCCGCCCCCTCCTTGCCGTGGCCTCTGCGGCCGGCCGTGCGGCCGCTCTCGTACCAGCGCCGCGTGATCTCGCCGGCCAGCTTCGTGTTCCCCAGCCCGAAGGCGAGGGCCACGGCGAGCACCGCCGCGCCCAGCACCAGCTCGAAGGCGGTCTTCACGATGTCGGCCGCGAGGCCGATCTGCTCCAGCGCCATCAGGAGGGAGATCGCGATGACCAGCGCCTTCGCGACCTTGGCCAGCGTCGGCACGCCCTCCACGCCGCCGGCCGACGTCAGGATGAGGGCGCGGACGAACTCACCCAGGACCAGGCCGAGGACGATCACGATGATCGCGGCGAAGATGCTCGGGACGTACCCGACGAGATTGGCGAAGACGTCGTTGATGCTCGGCAGGCCCAGCGCGGTCGCCGCCAGGAGGATCACGACGAGCATCACGCCCCAGAAGAGCAGTTTCCCGACCACCCGTGCCGGATCGAGCCGGGTGCCGGTCCGCTCCACCGCCTCGGTCACCCCCCACTTCTCGGCCGAACGGTCGAACTGGACCCGGTCGAGGAACCCGTCCACGAGCCGCTCGACGAGGCGGGCGACGAGGTAGCCCGCCCCGAGGATGACCAGCGCCAGAAA
This sequence comes from uncultured Gemmatimonadales bacterium, assembly GCA_963835535.1. GTDB lineage: Bacteria > Gemmatimonadota > Gemmatimonadetes > Gemmatimonadales > JACORV01 > Fen-1245. The sequence continues at coordinate 272,650 of CAWIFL010000004.1, read as the reverse complement.
GAGAGGCGGGAGCAGCCGGCCGATCTGCACCAGCGTGTCCTTGAGCCGCACGAAGACTTCCACGCCCCCAACCTCCCGGCCTCAGGCCGCGATGTCCAGCACCAGCTTGCCGAAGTGGTCGCCCGCCGCCAGCCGCTCGAGGGCCCGGCGCGCGTCGCGGAGCGGCATCACGCCGTCCACGACCGGCCGCAGCTTGCCCGACGCCAGCAGCCGCAGGATCTCCGCGAACTCGCGCGCGTTCCCCATCGTGGAGCCCAGCAGCGAATAATGATACCAGAACATCCGGCGCACGTCGGTGACGACCTTGGGGCCCGTGGTCGCGCCGCAGGTGACCAGCCGGCCGCCGGGCGCCAGGGCGCGCAGGCTCTGCTCCCACGTCGCCTCGCCAACGGAATCCACGACGACGTCGGCACCGCGCCCGCCCGTGAACCTCCGCACGTCGCGCGCCACCTCCGCGGTCGCGTGGTTCAGGATCAGGTCGGCGCCCAGGGCCTGCGCCCTGGCGAGCTTCGCGTCGCTCGACGACGTCACCACCACCACGGCGCCCAGCAGCTTCGCAATGCCCAGCGCCGCCAGGGCGACACCGCCCCCGATCCCCCAGATCAGCACGGTCTCGCCGGGCCGGAGGGCCGCCCGGGTCGCCAGCATCCGCCACGCCGTCAGGTGCACGAGCGGATAGGCAGCGGCATCCGGCCACGCCACGCCGTCGGGCAGAGGGTGCGCGTTCCACTGGGGGACCCGCACCGCCTCGGCGAAGGTGCCGGGCAGATGCTCGCCGAGCAGGCGATAGGTCGTGCAGAGGGATTGCTCGCCGGCCAGGCAGTACTCACAGGCGTGGCAGGAGACGCCGGGATCGAGCAGGACCCGGTCCCCGACGCGCACGTGCGTGACCGCGGAGCCCACCGCTTCCACGATCCCCGCGCCGTCGGCACCGAGCACGTGGGGGAAGCGCGGCTTCGTGCCGGGCAGACCCCGGACGACGAACAGGTCCAGGTGGTTCAGTGCCGCGGCTTTGAGCGAGACGACGACGTCGTTGGGGCCCTCGACCGCGGGTCGCGGCACGTCCTCGACGAGCACGGCCTCGGGACCGCCGTTGGAGCGGATGGTGACGGCGCGCATCGCGCGGAATCTAAGCGGCGGGAGACCGAAACGAAGACGGCCGCCCGAGGGCGGCCGTCCCGAATCTCGAGCGCACCGGCGCCTAGCGCTGCGGCGGGGCCGGGCGGAACGCCGGGCCCGCGATGCGGTCGGCCCCCGGCAGCACCATCGGCGTCATCGCGCCCGTGGCCACGTTGAACAGCACGACCCGGGCCGTCTGGACTCCGTTGGCGTCGGCCGCCAGGGTCAAGAGGGCGAGCGTAGCGCCGTCTGCGCTCACGCTGAAAGCCTGCACGAACAAGCCCAGCGGCGTGATCGGGCTCGCCACGCCCGACGCGAGGTCCTGGCGGTACACCCGCTTCGTGAGCGGGTTGCCACCCTCGTCCCGCAGATAGTAGAACGAGCGGCCGTCGGCCGCGTACGCCGGCGAATCCTCCTGGCGCGGGCTGGTGGTCAGCCGCCGCTCGCCGGTGCCGTCCAGGTTCATCTCGAAGACGTCGTAGTTCCGATCGCGCACCGAGGTGTAGATCACCTTCCGGCCATCGGGGGAGGCCTGGGGCTGGGTGTTGGGCACGTCGCCCCGGGTCAACTGGCGCCGCCCCGTCCCGTCCGTCTTCATCAGGTAGATCTGCGCCTTCCCGCCGCCCATGCTCGACTCGAACACGATCTGGTCGCCGCCGGAGCTCACGAACGACGGCGAGCGCACCGTCGCGGAGTCGTGGGTGAGCCGGCGGATCGCGCCGGTTTCGAGGTCCAGGAGGTACAGGTCGCTGTTCCAGCTCAGACTCGCCGCGCTCACGTACGCGATCTGCGACAGCGTTGGCGACCAGGCGGGCGACGACTTGACCGTGGTATCCTGGGTCAACTGCCGCACTTGCGGCGGCTGCCCGTTCTCCTCGCGCTGCAGCATGTACACGTCCCACCGGCCCTGGCGCAGCGCATACACCAGCAGATCGCCGACCACCGTCACGTCGGTCGTCACCGTGGAATCCCACGCCGAATGCGCCGTGATCCGCGCGCGGCCCATCCCGGTCGCGACGAGTTGCCCGTCCACCACGTGGGCGACGGTATCATTGGTGGACGTCCAGGTCAGCCGGGTCGCCGTCTCGATCGGCTGGCGCTTGTCGTCGAGGAGCTTCACCTCGAGGGGGAGCCGCTCGCCGACGGCGAGCGCCACCTTGGGCCCCGGCCGCGAGATCGCCAACCCGCCGGCGATCACCCGCACGCGCCAGCTCATGACCTTGAAGGAGTCGCTCGCTACCGGCGCGCTCACCCGGACGAGAATCTCGCCCATCTTGAGGCCGCGCAGCGCCTTCGTCGCGGTGTCGTAGTGCGCGACGGTCGTGTCACTCACGGTCCAGGTGAGCGGCACCTCGCCCACCACCGACGAGTCGGCGGCGAGCGGTCGCGCCGTGATCGTCGTCTGCGCCCCGATGGCCAGCGTGATGAGCGTGTCCGCCGGTACGCCGACCACACGGGCGACGCGCCGATGCACGTTGATCGTGATCGGGATGTCGGGATAGATCGAGCTCTGCGCGATGACGCGTGCCGTGCCCGGCGCCAGCGCCGTGACGACCGGGAACAGCGGCGCCACGCGGATCTTCGAGGTGTCGGACGAAACGAACTGGAAGATCCCGACCGCGTTGATCGGCCGGTTGCCCTGCGCCGGCACCAGCAGCTGCAGCGTGTCCACCGCGCCCGGCACCATCGAGATCTCGCGCGCGCGCCACTTCACGCTGTCGCTGCGGACCTCGACGGCCACGTGCATCGGCGGGAACGGCTTGCCCGGCACCGTGACCTGGACGACCGCGTGCCCCGTGTCTCCCCCGGCCATCACGACGCCGAAGGAATCCACGGAGGCCACCCGCTCGCCGCCCGGCTGAATCGCGAACTGGACGCACAGGTGGTCCGCCGGGTCTCCGCCGCCCTGCACCGGGCGATACGCCAGCGGCTCGGACTCTCCCTTGACCAGCGAGACGCGCAGCGGCTCCACCATCAGCCCCACCGGCGGCCCGCTCCCCGGCGGTTCGCGGTCGGCCGCGGCGCACCCCGGTCCGACCAGGCTGCGACCGGCGACGGGAACGGCCGCGCCGCCCCGCGTGACGGCGGGCTGCCCGGCCGCCTGCGGCTGCGGCTGGGTCCCCTCGCCGAGCACCTGCAGCGTGGCCTGCCCCGTCTTGACGTAGTGGCCGGTGCCGGTCCGCGCACTGATGATCGCAACGCCAGGGCCGACGCCCGTCGCAATGCCGTTCTGGTCTATGGTCGCGGCGCGCGGATTGCTCGACGACCACACGAACGTCGCCGTCTCGATCGGGTTGTTGGCGTTGTCGTACGCCGTCGCCACGAACGGCGCCTGCCGGCCGACCTGCACCTGGGCGTCGGGGGGCGATACCTGCACGTCGGCAGCACGCCGTTGCGCCACCGCGGTGGCCGGGGACAGACACACCCCGGCACCGAGCAGCGCTCCAACCGCAAGAAGCAGCCGCTTGGAGTCCATAGTGTTGCCTAAGAAGGGGTGCAAGTGATGGCCTGTCAAGCGTCTCCGGGCCTTTCTCATCGCCGCAGTTGAAGTGTGATGCTCGCATATCCGTCGCGCGGGTCCCCGGCACCGTCCGGCACCACCACGGGCTCCACCGTGACGCTCCCGTCCGGCCGGTGGACCTCCAGCTGGTAGCGGCGTCCCGCGCGCCCTTCCAGCCGCAGCGCCAGGCCCCCTCCCGCCAGGCGCGCGTCCACGATCTTGAGGTTGCGGGACCGCTCGCCGCGTTCCACCGCCTCAGCCGGCAGCACCAGCCGCCAGCCGGCCGTGTGCCGGACCGTGACCCGCACCGGTGCGCTCCCCAGCCGCAGATCGAACGACACATGCACGTCCCGGCCGGTTTCCGCTGTGCGATAGGTCACGACCCCTGTCGCCGTGCGCACCTCCCGCACCCGGGCGCCCGGCGCCAGGGCGGGATCGAAGCGCAGGGTGAGGGGGGTATCCGGTCCGGCGACGGGCCGCACGTCGGCAGTGAACGCCGTATCGCTGACCTCCAGGACGAGGTCCAGCACCCGTGAACCGACGCGCACGCCGCGGACCGCGTGCACGCCGGGCTGGTCGAAGAGGTGCGGCGCGATCTCGAGAAAGCCGCGGGGCGCGTCCGCCTCGAGGCCGAACGCCCCCCGCATCAGCGGCGTCAGGTACATCGACGTGGCGAAGAACTGCTGCGGGACCGCGGTCTCCAGCGGCTCGAACGAGGCGCCCGAAAAGACCTCCGGGTTGCGGCCCAGCCCCCAGAGGTCGAAGGTGCGCCCCACCGCCGCGAGCTGCGCGCCGCCGGCGTATGGGTTGTGATACCGGTATTCGGCGAGGGCGAGGAAGCCGGTCACGAACGGCCAGACCGTGCCGTTGTTGTAGTGGAGCGGATCGTAGAGCCGGCTCTCCGATGCCAGGGCGCGGCCGCCCCAGTCCGTCGAGATCGTCGCCCGGGCCAGCGCGCTCGCCATCGCCTGCCCGCGCTCCTCGTCGAAGAGGTGCCACGACATCGCCGTCGCCGGCCACACCGTCAGGTTGTCGTTGACCGAGTCGCCGTCCAGGATGGCGAAGGCGAACCGGTCGGCCCGCGGGATCCAGAAGCGCTCTTCGAGGCTGCGCCGCGCGGCGGCGAAGCGCCGCTCCGCGTCGGCCGACACGGCGGTGTCGCCGACCGCGTCCGCCATCTCGCCAAGCTCGTTCAGGGACAGGACCCACACAGCGGCGAGGTAGATGTCGGACTTCACCCCCACGCCGAGGTCCCCGACCTCGATCGCGCCCGCTCCCGCCTTCGCGTTCTGCATCAGTCCGTCGTCGCCCACCGTCCCGATGCACCAGCGATACGCCTTCTGGACGTTGGGCCAGAGCGCCTTCACGAACGCGGTGTCGCCGGACGCGCGGAACAGCTCGCCGATCGCGAGCATCCAGAACGGCGTCGTGTCACCGTGGTAGAACGCGTACGGATAGTCGTCGAACCACCGCACCCGCCCCGCGCTCTGCGAGATCTCGTGGGTGATCTTCCCGTCCGCGCGCTGATACCGCGCGAAGAACCCGAGGTACTGCCGGGCGAGGGCGAAGGCCCCGACCGACGAGAGCGCGAACGAGTTGATCGCGGCGTCGCCGCCGAAGAACCAGCCGAAGCCGGGGCGGTAGCCGCCTGCGCCGGCCGCGGCGTATCCCGCCACCGGCCCGCACCCCAGGTCCGGATTGCAGACCATCGCCTCGTCCAAGTTGAGCTCCGCCCACCGGGCGCGCCGGTCTACGGCCGTGTCACCGAAGCCGGCGGTGCCGGACACGACCGAGTCGGCGTGCGCCACGCGCTCGGCGTAGAGCTGCGGGAGCCGCGCCAGGACCCGGTGGTAGGTGGCGAGCACCGTGTCGCGCGGAGCGATCTGGCCCACGATGACGATCGGGATGCCGCGCGAGACGACGTTGATCAGGCGCCCCGCGGGCTCGCCCGGCCGCGGCATCGGGACCGGCTGCTGGTCGCCGACGGCGATCCGCATCTCGGACGGCGCGTCCGGGAGCGCGTGGGCCGGATTGGTAGTGGCCCGCGTGGCGAACGGAGAGCCGATGAACGCGTTGAACTGCCGCCGGGGCTCCGACAGGAGGAACGCGTTCTGCGCGTCGTCCCAGTAGATGTACTGGCCACCAATCGCACCGGGCCACGCCAGCTGCAGGTCGCTCTTGAAGGAGGCGATGATCTCCAGCGGCCGCACCGCCTCCACTTCGAGCACGATGGCGACGGCCGGCTCGTCGGTCGGCGCGAAGATGCGCTCCCGCACCGTGAAGGCGGGGTGCGTGTAGACGACCGTCGCCCCCGCCGGCGTGATCTCGACCGAGCGCGCGATGTCGGCCGCCCGGATCGGATCGGCGTACAGTGGTGTCTGAAAAGACAGATCGAAGTCGTGCAGCAGCTTCAGGGGCCACGCCCAGATCTCGAGGTCCCCGGTCTCCGTCCCGAACGCCGCCGCCTTCCGCCCCTCCACGCCGACGTAGCCGGCGCTCCGGGCCGGGCCACGGAGAGCGAGGGGGCCGCTCGTCCAGCCCAGCACCGCCGGCTGGAAGGCCGAGGGCGCCGCGGCGGAGGCGGGCTGCTGGGCGCGTAGGGCGGGGGCCAGGGCGAGGGCGGAAACCAGCGCCGGGCAGAGCTTTCGGAGGGTGTTGATGCGCTGCAACACGGGGGACCTCGACGGATGGCTCGGGCGGCTTGCGAAGTGGAGGTTCGCACGCAATGTATAAGGCCCGATTCAACCAGCGGCAAACGGCCTCAACAGCTGGGAGGGACGCACACGATGTCCGACGACATGACCGGGATGGGCGGCTGGGAGCCGCCGTCCTCGATGCCACCGCAACCGCCGGCGCCGCAGCCCTGGTCGCCGCCGCCATACACTCCGCCCCCGCCCCCGCCGCCTCCGCCGGCCGCCCCGAAGAGCGCTCCCGCGGTGAAGAAGGCCGCGCCGAAGCCGAAGAAGGCCGCCAAGAAGACGCCGAAGAAGGCCGCGAAGAAGCCGGTGCGGAAGGCGGCGAAGAAGAAGGCGGCGAAGAAGAAAACGGCGAAGAAGAAGGCCGCGCCGCGTAAGCGCGCCAAGAAGCGCTAGAAGACTTCGACCTTCCCGCTGATCACGGTTCGCGCGCGCGCGGCGATCGCTTCCAGCCGCGCGCGCGCGACCGGGGTCACCCGCGCATCGGCCGGCGGCCGGGCCATCGAGTACACCTGCACAGCCTTGGGCTGCAGCCGCGCCAGCGCATGCAGCCACTCCTCGACAGCGTCGTCGTCGGCCCCGCTGTAACCGGGCCCTGCCACCACCATCGCCTGCACCGTCACGTCCGACAGGGCGCGCAGGTCCTCCACCACGCGAGCGCGGTCGTACCGCACCCCGTTCACCTCCTGCGTCGGACCGGGATCGAGCTTCATCAGCCGCTCGTCCAGGCGGTCGAGCGCCGCGCGGATCGCGGGCCGGCCGGCCGACAGGCCATTCGACATCACGCACACCCTGGAGGCGGGCGCGAGCGCGTCCCGCACCTCGAGCACCCGGTCCACGACCAGCGGGAACCGCGGATGCATCGTCGGCTCGCCGTTCCCGGCGAAGGTCACGTAGTCGGGCGGCGCATCCATGCGCCCCAGCGTCTTCCGGAGGGCATCGGCGACCAGGTCGGGCGAGGGCCAGCGGGAGCCGGGAGCCTTCGCCGTGTTGCGCCCGCACTCGCAGTAGGGGCAGTCGAAGGTGCAGAGCTTGGAGTGGAGGGGGATGAGGTTCAGCCCCAGGCTGACGCCGAGGCGACGCGAGCGCACGGGGCCATTGATGATCCCCTCCCACAGGAACGTGCCCTGCTCGTAGTTCCCGGGAGGCGGCAGCGCGGCGAGACGATCCGTCACGACGTAACGTAGTCCGGCCTTGCGACCCCCGCCACGCTTCGTAGGTTGACCGTATGCGTCCTTTCGGCGGCGGTCCCGCGCGAGCCGCGCTCCGGTGAATCCCCGTGCGGCCCCGTACGTCGCGGGCATCGCCGCCGCGCTGCTCGGACTCGCCGTCGGGCTGGCGTTGCGTGGCGTGGAGCCCGCCGCCACCTGGCTCTACCAGGCCGCCTGGTATCCGACGATCGTGCTGATGGCAGCCTTGGTCGCCCGGCGCGAGGGCACGGACCCGTTCACCGCGCACCCGGTGCACGCGCTCTCGGTCTTCGCCTGGTCGGCCGTGTTCTGGTTCTTCTTCGAGCTGCTCAACTGGCGCCTCGCCAACTGGTACTACATCAACGTCCCGGCCGGACGGCTGGAGCGGTGGGTCGGCATCTCCCTCGCATTCGCGACGGTCCTCCCGGCCATCTTCCTCGCGGCCCGCGCCCTCGAAGCCTGGGGCATCGCGCGGAGCGTGCGCACGACGCCGATGCGCGTGACGCCGGCGGGGCTGCGCGCCACGGCCATCGCCGGTGTCGTCTTCCTCGTCCTGCCGCTGGCGTGGCCCCACTACTTCTTCCCGCTGGTCTGGGGTGCGACCACGCTCCTGGCCGAGCCGGCACTGTACCGCCGCGAGCCGCGGTGGTCCCTCATCGGGGATCTGGAGCGCGGCGAAGCGGGCCGCATCGTCCGGCTGCTGCTCGGCGGCGCGGCCATCGGCCTCCTGTGGGAGCTGTACAACTCCTTCGCCCGCAGCCGCTGGATCTACACCGTGCCCGGGCTCGAGGGCCTCAAGCTCTTCGAAATGCCGCTGCTGGGGTTCGTCGGCTTTCCGGTCTTCGCGCTCGAGTGCTGGTCCGTCTTCCACCTGCTCGCCTGCTTCGGCATCTCGACGCCTGAGGAGAAGCGCCGCGGGCCGATCCGGATCGGCCGCAAGATGGTGACGGCCATGGCCGGCGTCGTCTTCGCGGTGCTGGTCCTCTCGGGGATGGAGCGCTACACCATCAGCAGCACCACGCCGTCGCTCGTGGAGGTGCCCGGCGTGCCGGCCTCCGTCGCGTTCCGCCTGCAGGAGGCGGGCGAGTCGCCGTTCCGGCTGGCGCGCATGTCCGCGAGCGCGGTCGCCCGCGAGGCGGGGGCCAGCGTGGACGAGGCGCGGCGCTGGATCGAGGCGGCGCGCCTCGTCACGCTCCGCGGCATCGGCACGGCCAATGCGCGGCGCCTCGCCGACATCGGCGTGACGAGCGTCGCCACGCTCGCGATCCAGGATCCCGACATCCTCGCGGTGAAGCTCGCCGCCAGGCCCGGAGAGCGGCGGCTGCGGCCGACCCCGGCCGAAGTGCGGGTCTGGGTGAGGGCGGCGCTCGAGTCCGTCCTGGCCAGGGCCAGCTGATGCGCACGGCGATCGCCTGCGCCGGCGCCGGCCTCCTCGCCGCTCTCGCGCTCGGCCCGGCGCGCTCGCGCCCGAGGGCTCCCGACTACGACGTGCTGCTCGTCGGCGGCACCGTGGTGGACGGCACCGGCTCGCCGCGCCGTCGCGCCGACGTCGCCCTGACCGGCGACCGCATCGCCGCCATCGGCGACCTCACCGGGCGCACGGCACGGCGCACGGTGGACGTCTCCGGGCTGGTCGTCGCCCCCGGCTTCATCGACATGCTGGGGCACTCCGAGGCCACGATCCTCGTGGACCCGCGCGGCGTGAGCAAGGTGACGCAGGGCGTGACCACCGAGATCACCGGCGAGGGCAGCTCGATCGCACCAGTCGACGCGACGACGCTGCGGGCGGACAGCGCCCAGTACGCCGCGTGGGGCCTCGTCGTGGACTGGCACGACCTCGACGGCTACTTCCGCCGGCTCGAGCGCTCGGGCACGCCGCTCAACATCGCGACGTTCGTCGGCGCGACGCAGGTGCGGCGCTACGTCCTCGGGGACGCCGACCGCGCACCGACCGCCGCCGAGCTTTCGGAGATGGAAGCGCTCGTGGACACCGCGATGCGGCAGGGTGCGCTCGGCGTCTCCTCGGCGCTGGTGTACGCGCCCGCCTTCTATGCGAAGACGGACGAGCTGATCGCGCTGGCGAAGGTCGCGGCGAGATACGGCGGCGTCTACGCCACGCACATCCGCAACGAGGGGGCGCGGATCGACGAGGCGCTGGCCGAGGCGTTCCGCATCGGCCGCGAGGCCCACGTCCCGGTCGAAGTCTGGCACCTGAAGCTGGCGGGCCGCGCCAGCTGGGGGCGGATGCCGGCCATCCTCGCGCGCTTCGAGCGGCTGCGCGCGGCGGGGCAGAAGGTGGGGGCCAACAGCTACCCCTACACCGCCTCGGCGACCGGTCTGTCCGCCTCGATCCCCGCGTGGGCGCACGGCGGCGGCGACGACGCGATGGTCGCGCGCCTGCGCGACCCGGCGGTCCGCGAGCGCATCCGGCGCGAGATGGGGGGCGCTCGGAGCGGCAGCCGGCAGGAGAGCTTCTCCGGCGGCGCGGGCGGGCTCTCGGGCGTCGTCGTGCTGGGCGTGCTCGACTCGACGTTGCGGCGCTACGAGGGCAGGCGCATCACCGACATCGCGCGCGACGAGCACAAGGACCCGTACGACGTCCTGTTCGACATCCTCATCGCAGACCACGCGAAGACGGGCGCGGCCTACTTCTCGATGAGCGAGGCGGACGTGCGCGCCGCGGTGGCCGCGCCCTGGGTCGGCGTCGGGATGGACTTCGGCGCCGTGGCGCCGGACGGCCCGCTCGGCATGCGCGTCGTGCACCCGCGCGCCTACGGCACCTTCCCGCGCATCCTCGGCACGTACGTGCGCGAGGAGCACGCCCTCACGCTCGAGGCCGCCGTGCGCAAGATGACCGGCGTCGCCGCCCAGCGGCTGGGCCTCCGGGACCGCGGCATCCTCAAGGAAGGGAACTACGCCGACATCGCCGTCTTCGATCCCGCCACCGTCGCCGACCGGGCCACGTTCGCGCACCCGCACGCGACGTCGGTGGGCATCCGCTACGTGCTGGTGAACGGCCGGTTCACGCTGGACGACGGGGCGCTCACGGGAGAGCGGCCCGGGCGGGCGTTGCGCGGGCCGGGGTGGCATGGTCCATGAGCCTGACGACGGTCGTGGAGGCGTTCGTCCTGGTGGCGGTCGTATTCAACGCGGCGGGCCTGTTGACGGCGCGCTGGACCCCGGGCCCCGGACTCCTGTCTCGCGTCTGGCCCGGTGCCACGTTCGAGGCGCTGATCCTGACGCTCGTAGCGACCCTCTGGTTCGGTTCCCTGGGGCACGGCGGCTGGGCGATCCTCTTCCTCCTGCTGGGCGCGCTCCCGGCCGGGGACCGCTGGGTCCGCCGGGCGCTGGCGGGGGCCCCGAGGCGGAGGGAGGCCACGGTGTTCGTGGCGTCCCTGCTCAAGTATCTCGTTGCCGGCCTGGGCTGCGTCTGGCTCCTCACTTGACACCCCCGTAGCTTACTGCCTCATGAATCCGGTCCATCTCGCCATCGAGCGGGCGAGCCAGTACTTCGCCGGGCGCGACACCCGGCAGGGGGTCGTCGCCCGCCGCCTGGTCGGCGCGTCGCGGCCCGACGACATGCGACTCGCCGAGGTGCTCATGCGCGAGCGCCGCGCGCGCCCGCGCGGCGACGGCAGCCTCGGGGGCGACCTCGTCGCGACCGCCTGGCTCGCGTGGGAGATGATGGACCTGGGCGCGCCGCCCGACTCGCACGCGGTGCACCGGAGCGTCGGCTGGATCCTCGGCCGGCAGGAGAAGGACGGCGCGTTCGCCGAGGGGTGCACGCCGCGGCGCCACGAGCTGAAGGTCTGCGAGCACGCGATCGGCGGCTTCTTCTCGTACCGCTCGTCCGGCCGCACCGTCCGCCGGCTCACCCTGCCGACCGGCGCCACGGTGACGTCGGACCAGGGCGCGCGGTTCCTCGCCTCGTGCTTCGCGCTGCGCACGGTGCTCCGGGCCGGGCAGGAGGAGCGGACGCTGGTGCGGCGCCACGTCGGCAGCCTGCTGTCGCTGCCCAAGATGTGGGACTCGTGGGGCGGGCTGTGGGCCCCGACGCTGACGGTGGGCGCGCTCGCCGCGATCGCGTGGGCGCCGCCGCCGTTCCGCGGGCAGCTGCCGATCCTCGCGGAGCACCTCGCGCTGAACCAGAAGCCGGACGGCTCCTGGCGCAATCTCGACATCGTGCACGCGGTGGACGCCCTCGTGGCGGTGCCGCTCCCCCAGGCGAAGGAAGCGGTCGCGCTCGCGGCCCCGCGACTCGCCAAGATGCAGACGCAGAAGGGGACCGTCGGCGGCGGGCCGTACGCCGAGGAGCGCACGCTCGTCGCCCTCCGCGGATGGCTCATCGCGCGGGAGTATGCCTGACGCACAGGCGCACAAACGCACAGACACACAGGAAGACGCAGCACGCAGCACACCTCGCCATCGAGGCGACATCATGACCGACCAGCCCGTCAATCCGCGCGACCGCATCCGGCTCACCGCGTACTCCCACGGCGCGGGTTGAGCCTGCAAACTCGGCACGGCTGAGCTGGCGCAGGTCCTGCGCTTCATTCCCCGGGGAAGCGACCCGGCGGTGCTGGTGGATCAAGGCGGCCGTGACGACGCGGCCGTCGTTCGCCTGTCCGCCGATCGCGCGCTCGTCCTCACGACCGACTTCTTCACGCCGATCGTGGACGACGCGTACGCCTTCGGGCAGATCGCCGCGGCCAACGCGCTGTCGGACGTCTACGCCATGGGGGGCAGGCCTCTCTGGTGCCTCAACCTCGTGGCGTGGCCGCGCGAGAAGCTCCCGCTCGACCTCCTCGGCGAAGTGCTGAAGGGCGGCGCTGAGACGGTCGCGCGCGCCGGCGCCACGATCCTGGGCGGCCACTCGATCGACGACCCCGAGCCCAAGTACGGCCTGGTCGTCGTCGGCGAGGTGCATCCGGACCGGATGACGACCAACGCCGGTGCTCGCGCCGGCGACCGCCTGGTCCTCACCAAGCCGATCGGCACGGGAATCGTCGCGACGGCGCTGAAGAAGGGCGCGGCCCCCGCCGACGCGATCGCCGCCGCGATCGCTGCGATGACGGCGCTCAACGACGGCGCGGCGGAGGCTGCGCGCGAGGCCGGCGTGCGCGGCGCCACGGACATCACCGGCTTCGGGCTCCTCGGACATCTCAACGAGATGCTCGCGGCGTCGGGTGTGGCGGCCGAGATCTGGGCGGGTGCCGTGCCGCGCCTGGTCGGCGTCAGGCGCCTGGCCGAGGGCGGCCACGTCCCCGGCGGGACCAGACGCAATCTCCAGGCGGCGAGCGGAACGACCGCATTCGACGCCGGACTGGACGAGGTCGAGCGCTTGATCCTCGCCGATGCCCAGACCTCCGGCGGCCTCCTCCTGGCTGTGAGCCCCACCTCCGCCCCGCAGCTGGTGCGCGCCCTGACCTCGCGTAAGTCGCTGGCGGCAGCCATCATAGGCCACGTCAGCGACGGCGCGGCCGGCGCCATCACCGTCCACGCGGGCAGCCAGGCGGGCTGACGAGCGCTCCGTGCTGGAACGGAGGTGCCGGGACCTCCGCGCGCGGAGTATGTTCTTTAGCAATGGCAAGGGAGGGCGCCATGAAACGAGTCGACAAGGCACAGGTCGCGGCCGAGCCCGCAGCGTGTGTGTACTGCGGCGCGACGGAGGACCTCGTGGCGGACGATCACCTCGAGGGACTGTACTACTGCCCCGTCTGCCTGGACCGTCACGTGCGGCACGGTCAGCAGATCGACGACCGCGGGGAGGCGGATCCTCCCTGGGACGGCTGAAGGCCGATCCACGGTGTTCACCCGACTCCTGGTCGGGCTCGACGGCTCGGCCGGAGCCGACGCCGCACTCGACGCCGCCATTTGCATCGCCCGGCGCTTCAAGACCACCATCGTGCTCGCCGCCATCACCGACATCCGCCTCCTCGAGGCGCCGCTGTATGAGACCACCGGGCCGTTGTGGACCGAGGGGCTCCCGGCCGCGCCGATCGCGGCGGAGTTGCGCGAGGCGCTGGACGAGCGCGCCACCAGGATTCTCCAGACGGCCGCCGCGCGCGTGGCCGAGGCCGGCCTCACGTCGGAGCCGGTGCACGCGATCGGCCTCGCCGACGAGGAGTTGATCCGGCTCGCCGATCAGGCGGAGGCGATCGTGGTCGGGCGGCGGGGAGAGCTGCACGGCGAGCCGGGCACGCTCGGCGCGGTGACGGTCCGCATCATCAAGCGTTCGCCGAAGCCGGTGCTGGTGGCCGGAGAGAAACCGTCTCCGTGCGAGCGCCCGGTGGTCGCTCTGGACGGCGGCGAAACGAGCAACCACGCGCTCGCCCTGGCGGCGCGCTACGCTGAGGCGCTCGGCATTCCCCTCACCCTGGTCCACGTGAGCGACGATGCGGCGACGGGGGACGCGCTGCTGGCGAAGGCGGCCGCCTTTTTGTCGGAGCAGGGCGTGGCCACCGAAACGCGTCGCCTCTCCGGCGACGTGACGCGCAGCATCACCGGATTCCTCGCCGAGCACGGCGCGGATCTCCTGATCGCCGGCGCGCACGGCGGTCGCCGGCGCGCGTGGGGCTTCGGCTCGCACGCGGAGAAGCTGCTGCGGGCCGTCTCGATCCCGATGATCATCCATCGCTAGTCCGTCGGCGGACGCGCAGGCGCGCGGTCGGACGGTCGTCGTCCACGCCGACGAGGCGTGTCTCGGCAACGGGATGGAGCCTCCCACCCCCGGCGGCGCCGGCGGGCTGGTCGAGGCGCGGGCCGCGTCGGGCCGGATCGAGCGGCGCGACTACTGCGTCGCCGAGCCGGACACGACCAACAATCGGATGGCACTGCGGTCGGCGATCGCGGCTCTGGAGCTGCTGAGCGCCAAGGGGCATCCTGCCGCCGTGCTCTTCGTCTCGGACTCGAGCTATCTCATCACCGGGATGCGGGAGTGGGTGCCGGCGTGGCGCGCGCGCGGCTGGCGCCGCAAGGGTGGCGCGGTGGAGAACCTCGAGCTGTGGCAGCGCCTGGTCGCCGCCGCCGAGCGCCACGACGTGACCTGGCGCTGGGTGCGTGGCCACGCGGGCCATGCCAAGAACGAGTACGCCAATCACCTCGCGACCACGGCGGCGGCGGAGCAGCGTCAGACCGAGGGCCTGGTCGCGTCTTCCTTCGCCGAGTGGCTCGCGGCGGAGCGGGCGAAGGGGAAGTACCTCGACTACGACCCGGACGCGGACCTGGTCTAGACGCCGTGCGGGCTTGGTTGACAGGGCCTTGAGGTGCCTCTAACGTGGCGCGAGTGTCCAGCTCACCTTCCTCGCCAGCGACCGATGCGCTCGACCGGCTGTTCCGCCAGCTCGTGCGGAACCTCGCCGAGCTCGATCCGGCGCGCGTCCACGGTCCGGTCGAGGTCTCCGAGCTGTACCAGCGGCTGATCCCGTATCGCACTCACCGCACGAACCTCGGCCTCGACACCCACGAAGACTACGAGATGGTGGTGCTGCGCCTGCTGGCCGGGGAGCGTGGCTACGCCCTGGTCGAGCCGGCGGAAGCCCGCGAGGCGCTGGCGCGGGAGGTCGCGGCGGTCAACCCGGATACCGGCTTCTTCACGCAATACTCGAGTGCGAAGGTGACCTTCGATCCCGGACACGTGCGCGCGGCGCTCGGCGGGCTGCCGGTGCGTGAGGAGGAGCAGGCCACGGAGAGCGTTCTGGAGCTCGAGCCTCAGCCCCCGCTCGAGGTTGACGCGGTGGGCGATCGCGCGGACGCGGATTCGGTCGAGTCGGGTGCAGGCGCCGACGGGATGCCCTTCGCGCTCGAGGAGGAGACCTCGCCGTCCGTCTCGCCGCGCATCGGGAGCGCGCCGTGCTCCTTCTGCGGGGGCGAGCTGCCGGTCGGCCGCGCCGTGATCTTCTGCCCGCACTGCGGCCAGAACGTCGGCGTGGTCCACTGCCCCTCCTGCGGCACCGAGCTGGACTTCGGCTGGAGGTTCTGCATTACCTGCGGCCGCCAGATGGCGCCGCCCGAGTGAAGCCCCACCGCATCGCGGCGATCCCCGGCGACGGGATCGGGCCGGAGGTCGTGGATGCTGCTCTCCTGGTGCTGACCGCGGCCGGCCGCCGCTTCGGCTTTGCGCTGGACGTCGAACGTCTCCCCTACTCCGCGGACCACTACCTCGCCACCGGCGAGACCATCTCCGACGCGGCCGTCGAGCATCTGCGGAAGGACGTCGCCGCGATCTTCGTGGGCGCGCTCGGCGATCCCCGCGTGCCGGGCAACGAGCATGCGCGCGACATCCTGCTCGGCCTGCGCTTCCGGCTCGACCTCTACGTCAATCTGCGTCCGGTCACGCTGCTCCATCCCTCGCTCTGCCCGCTGAAGGATCCGCCCTCGGGTGCGCGCCGGATCGACTTCACCATCGTCCGCGAGAACACCGAAGGGATCTACGTGGGGGCGGGAGGCGGCCTCCGGGTCGGGACGCCGGACGAGGTGCAGCTCGCCGAGGAGGTGCACACCAGGAAGGGTGTCGAGCGGATCATCCGATACGCCTTCGAGTGGGCCAAAGCGAGCGGCAGGACCCGGGTGACGATGTCCGACAAGGCGAACGCCGTGCCGGCGCACCGCCTCTGGACCCGCGTCTTCGCCGAGGTGGGGACCGAGTTCCCGGGGATCGAGTGCGAGCACCGCTACGTGGACGCGCTCGCGATGGAGCTGGTGCGCGAGCCGGAGCGCTTCCAGGTCATCGTCACGCAGAACCTCTTCGGCGACATCCTCTCCGACCTCGGAGCGCAGCTCGTCGGCGGGCTCGGCATCTCGCCTTCGGCCAACCTCCATCCGGGGCAGGTCGGCCTGTTCGAGCCGGTGCACGGTTCCGCGCCGCCGCTGGCGGGAAAGGACGTCGCGAACCCCATCGCCGCCATTCTCACCGGCGCGATGCTGCTCCGGGAGCTGAAAGTGGCGGACGCGCCGGAGGCGCTGGAGCGGGCCGTCCGTGAAGCCATCGCCGCCGGCTGTACGACGCCCGATCTGGGCGGGAAATCCGGCACGAAGGCCGTGGCGAAGTGGATAGCGGAGCGGGCCCAGCACTGACATATTCCGGCCGCTGCCGGGGTGCCCCGGCTCTTCCCCAAAGCGACGGAGCCGTTCCGGGATGAAGACGCAGGGCAGGGACAGGGACGTGGTGTTCCTGAGCGGCGTGCGCACGCCGTTCGGCGCCTTCGGCGGCACCCTCAAGGACCATTCGGCGATCGACCTCGCCGCGGCGGCGGCCACCTGCGCCGTCGAGCGCTCGGGCCTGACGCCTGCGGACTTCGACCACGTCGTCTTCGGCAACGCCCTTCAGACTTCGGCCGACGCCATCTACTTCGCGCGTCACGTCGGGCTCAAGGCGGGTCTGCCGATCGAGGTCCCGGCCCTCACCGTGAACCGGCTCTGCGGCTCGGGCTTCGAGGCGATCACGCAGGCCGCGCAGCAGATCCTCCTCGATGAATCGCAGGTCGTGCTGGCCGGCGGCGGAGAATCCATGAGCCAGGCGCCCCACGTGGTGCGCGGCGCCCGCTGGGGCCTCAAGCTCGGAGCGCCCGCGCCGCTCGAGGACCTGCTCTGGGAGTCGCTCACCGACCCGCAGTGCGGCTTCTCGATGGCGCAGACCGCGGAGAATCTCGCCGAGAAGTACAAGCTCACGCGTCAGGAAGTGGACGCGTACGCCGAGCGCTCGCAGCGCCTCGCCAGGAAGGCGTGGGACGACGGCGTCTTCGAGGACGAGATCGTCGCGGTCCAGGTGAAGGACCCGAAGACCCGCCAGATGGTGCCGTTCCGCGCGGACGAGCACATGCGGCCCAACACCACGCTGGAGGGGCTCGCCAAGTTGGCGCCCTACTTCAAGAAGGACGGCCTCGTCACGGCGGGGAACGCCTCCGGGATCTGCGACGGCGCGGCCGCCTGCGTGGTGGCCGGAGAACAGGTCGCGAAGGCCAGGGGGCTCGAGCCCCTCGGCCGTCTGGTGGGGTGGGCCGTCGCCGGCGTCGAGCCCAAGTACATGGGGATCGGCCCGGCCCCCGCCATCCGCAAACTCCTGCAGAAGGCGGGCATGACGCTCGACGCGGTCGATCTGATCGAGATCAACGAGGCCTTCGCTCCGCAGTACGTCGCCGTGGAGAAGGAGCTCGGTCTCGACCGCGAGAAGGTCAACGTGCACGGCGGCGCGATCGCGATCGGGCATCCGCTCGCCGCCTCCGGCACCCGGATCACCATCCACCTCCTCCACTCCCTGCGGAGGAGCGGCAAGCGGTTCGGCATCGGCAGCGCCTGCATCGGCGGCGGCCAGGGAGCCGCCGTTCTGGTCGAAGCCTTCTCGAAGTAAGGAGGGCCGACACGTGCCCGTACTCGAAGTCATCGCGCTGGTCGCGGCGCTCTACGCGCTCTCCAGCCTGCGGATCATCAAGCAGTACGAACGAGCGGTGGCGTTCTTCCTCGGCCGCTACTGGAACACGAAGGGGCCGGGATTGGTCTTCCTCCCGAGCATGATCGCGCACATGCACCGCGTCTCGCTGCGGATCGTCGCGCTCGACATCCCGCCGCAGGACGTGATCACCCGCGACAACATCTCGCTCAAGGTCAACGCCGTGCTGTACATGAAGGTCAGGGATCCGGCGGCGGCGATCATCGGGATCGAGAACTACCTCTACGCCACCAGCCAGCTCGCCCAGACGACGCTCCGCAGCGTCTGCGGCCAGCACCAGCTCGACGAGATCCTGTCCGAGCGGGACAAGATCAACGAGACGCTGAAGGCGATCATCGACGCGCGCTCGGCGGAGTGGGGGATCGAGGTCTCGGCGGTCGAGGTCAAGGACGTGGACCTGCCGGTGGAGATGAAGCGGGCGATGGCGCGCCAGGCCGAGGCCGAGCGCGAGCGGCGGGCCAAGGTCATCAACGCCGAAGGCGAGCTGCAGGCCTCCGAGAAGCTGGCGCAGGCCGCGCACGTCATCGGCCAGGAGCCGGCGGCGATCACGCTCCGGTACCTCCAGACGGTTTCCGAGATCGCGTCGGAGAAGAACTCCACCACTTTCTTCCCGCTGCCGATCGACCTGCTGAAGCCGTTCCTCGGGGCGTACCGGCAGTCGGAGACGTCCGCGCCGCCGCTGCCTGCTCCGGCCGCGCAGCCGGCACTTGGCACGCCGGCTCCGGGGACGGCGCTGCCGGCGGGGCGCGCGAGCGAAGGCGCGGAGCGGCGCGGGTAACCGATGGCCGGCGAGCTGGTCCCCCGGAAGATCAGCCGCGAGCAGCTGGAGCGGATCATCCAGCGCGCCGCGGAGCTACAGGCCGGCGAGATGGACACGGGCGACGGGATCACGGAGCAGGATGTCCTGAACCTCGGTTCGGAGGTCGGCATCCCCGGCCGCTTCCTCCGCCAGGCGATGTACGAGGAAGCAGCCGGGGGCGCAGCGCTGGAGCACGGCTTCCTGGGGCGGTGGGTCGGGCCCCGGATGTTGCTCGCCCATCGCGTCGTGCCGGGAGACAAGGCCGCCCTGGAGCAGGCGATCGCGGAGTTCATGACCGAGGAGGAGGCGATGACGCCCAAGCGCCGCCTCCCGGACCGCACGGTGTGGGAGCGCCAGAAGGGGCTGATCGCCGAGATGAAGCGCGGCCTCTCGCTGCAGGGGAAGCCGTACCACCTCGCCCGCGCGTTGGACGTCTCGGTACAGCTCAACGCCCTCGAGGACGGGTACTGCCACGCCGAGCTGGCGGCCGACATCGGGAACCAGCGCAGCTCCGCCCTCGGTGGAGCGAGCGTCCTGCTCTCGCTGGGCGTGCTGGGGACGCTCGCCGTCGCGCTCGTTCCCGGCCTCCAGCTCGTGGCGGTCGTGCCGCTGCTGGCCAGCGTCGGCCTCTCCCTGTTCGTGGTGCGGGACTATCAGCGCCGTGCCGAGCGGATGCAGACGGCGCTGGAGCAGGTGCTGGACCGCCTGGAGCGCGGGGAGCTGCGGCCCAAGCCGGCGCTCGCCGGCCCCCGCGCGTCGGCGTTCATGCGCATTGCGAGCGAGATCAAACGGTCGGTCGAGGACGCGACGCAGAACCTCCGACCGCCGCCCGGCGGCCCGCCCTCAGGCGCCAACCCACCGCGGAGTCCCAGGAACCCATGAGCGAGATCACCACCGTCGGCGTGCTGGGGTGCGGTCTGATGGGCAGCGGCATCGCCCAGACCGCCGCCGCCGCAGGCTTCCCTACGGTCGTGCGCGAGGTGAGCGACGAGCTCCTCGCCAGGGGCAAGGGCGCCATCACCGGCTCGCTGAACAAGCTGGTCGAGAAGGGGAAGCTCGACGCCGCCGCGCGCGACGCGACGCTCGGCAGGTTGCGCTTCACCACGAAAGTCCCCGACCTCGTGGACGCCGACATCGTGATCGAGGCGGTCACCGAAGAGCTCGAGCTGAAGAACGTGCTGTGGAAGGAGCTCGACCGGCTCTGCCGCCCCACGACCATCTTCGCCTCGAACACCTCGAGCCTCACCATCGCCGCGATGGCCGCCGTGACGAAGCGGCCGGACAAGTTCGTCGGTCTGCACTTCTTCAATCCCGTGCCGCTGATGAAGCTGGTCGAGGTCGTGCGCACGGTGACCACCACGCCCGAGACCTTCGAGCGCGCCTTCGCGTTCGCCCGGAAGCTGGGCAAGGAGCCGATCGCGGCGAAGGACACCTCGGGGTTCGTGGTGAACCTCCTGCTGGTGCCCTACCTGCTCGACGCGATCCGCGCCCTCGAGCGCGGCGTGGCGAGCGTGCCGGACATCGACAAGGCGATGCAACTGGGCTGCGGTTATCCGATGGGCCCGTTCGCGCTGCTGGACTTCGTCGGCAACGACACCACGTACAAGATCGCGGAGATCATGTTCGACGAGTACCGCGAGCCGCGCTACGCGCCGCCGCCGCTGCTCAAGCGCATGGTCCTGGCCGGCTACTACGGCAAGAAGTCGGGCAAGGGCTTCTACGACTACGGCGCCACCCCGCCGACGCCCTCCAACCTGGGGCTGTGACGATGCTGTTCGGCTACGACTGGCCGCGCGTCCACGCCGCCGTGAACGACCTGCCGCCGGCGCTCCTGCCGATCTCGGTCCTCTTCGACCTGCTCGGCAGCTTCTTCAAGCGGGAGTCGCTCAAGGCGGCGGCGTTCTGGACGCTGGTGGCCGGGGTGGTCGGCACCGGCGCCGCGATCGTGGCCGGGCTGCTCGCCGAGGGCGTGGTCGAGCACAGCGACCAGGCGCACGCGATCATGGAGACGCACGAGACGCTCGCGTTCATCGTGCTCGCGATCTTCGGCATCCTCGCCGTCTGGCGGATCGTGCGCCGCGGCGTCTGGAGCGATAGGGAGCAACCCGTCGCGCTCACCGCCGGCGTGATCGGCGTCCTCATCCTGCTCTACACGGCGATGCTCGGCGGGAAGCTCACCTTCGACCACGCGCTCGGCGTGCCCACCGCGCGGCTCCAGGCCATAGCGGCCGAGCGCGCCGGGCACCACCATGATGAGGACGAGGAGACGGCGGCGCCGAAGGCGGGGACGTCCACCCTGCCGGCCCCCGATACCGGTCACGCGCACCCGGGCTCACCCGATACCGCGAAGCACTAGTCGCGCCGCCGCGCTCGCCGTGGTCGCCGTCCTGGGAGGCCTGGCGGCGTGTGCGCATTTCGGCGGCGTGCGCCCCGTCTACGGGCCGCTGCCCGGCAGCATCTCGCTGCTCCTCGACGCTGCGCCGGATGTCGTGATCGTGGCCGCCGAGCACGAGGTGCGCGCCGCGGGCCTCGCGGTCGTGAGCGTCGCGGCGGACGAGGGCTACCTCGAGACGGACTGGTACGACGTCGTGACCAGGCGCACCGTGAGCGCGCGCGCCGAGGACTTCGATCACACCGTGAAGCTGCGCTTGTTCGCGGACCCGACGGCGGGAAAGACGCGCCTCGCTGCCGAATGCGTCAGGCGGATCGCGTACGATCCCAGCCAGCCTGAGCGGGATCTCGAGCGGATGGTCCCGGACAGCACGCCGGAGCACGCCATTCTGGACAGCCTCGTCGCGCGGCTTAAGGTGGTGTTCCCACCGCCCAAGCCTCGCGCCGACTCGACCGGCGCGCAGCAGCCCTAGCCGGCCTCCACGAAGCTCTTCACCCAGCTCTCGAGCTTCGCCACGTCCACCGTTGCGTCCTTGCAGGGCCCGGACGGCAGGCGCATGGTGAGGCCCAGCACGGGCACCTTGGCGGCGACGTCGTGCAGGCCGCTCACCATGTCCCGCTCGCACGCGACCGCCACCACCGCCCGCGGCCGCCGCTCGCGGATCGCGCGCCGCGCGAGCTGGCCGCGTGTCGCCACGAACACCGGCACGTCGTAGCGCCCAGCGACGTCGAGGATCCCGTCCAGCGCCGCCTTCGACAGGCAGCGCGGGATCAGCACCAGCAGCTCGCCCTTCCCCACCTTCCAGCCACGCCGGGCCGCGAGACCGTTGTACACCTCCACCGCCGCGTGCTCGACCCAGTCGCGCACGCCGAACCGGCGCGCGATCTGCGAGGTCCAGCGCATCAGGACCAGGAACGGTCCACGCTCGGCGAGGCGCTCGGGCAGCAGCAGCGCCGGACCGTAGTAGGATGCGACCAGCAGGGCGAACCAAGCCCAAGCGAGCACCGTGAGCGCCGCGAGGGCGAGCGCCAGGATGTTCGGCAGCGGCACCCAGAGCGTCGCGAGCCGCGGACCGAGCAGGTAGAGCGCGAGGAAGAGGACCCCCGCCACGAAGGCGAGGGTGAGCGCGGCGTAGGCGAAGAAGCGGCGCGGCGGCGTGTCGAAGTTCCCGCCGCCGGGCAGCGGCCGCCCGTCCCACTCGTCCCATTCGTGGCCGAGGCGACGATCCACCTCGATCCGGATGAGGTTCGGCTTGGCCTGGGTTGTCGAGGGCATGAAAGGGCGAGTATCACCGTGCCCAAAGTGCTTGTCAAGCCGAAGGCGCGGCCGTTAGCTTGCGCGCGTGCAAGCACCCCCCGGCCTCCGCGGCGAGTTCAGGACCGACGACGTCGCCCGCGCGCTCTACTCCGAGGGGGCGGGCATCTTCCGCATCATCCCCCGGGCCGTCGCCGTCCCGAAGGACATCGAGGACCTCCGGCTGCTCGTGCGCTGGGCTGCCGAGAACGGCCTCGCGCTCGTGCCCCGCGGTGCCGGGAGCGGGATGCAGGGCGGCAACGTCGGGCCGGACGTCGTCCTGGACCTCACGCGCGCCTGCCCCGACGCGCCGGCCATCGACCCGGACGCGAAGACCGCGCGCTGCGGCGCCTCCGTCACCTACCGGGCCCTCAACTTCGCGGCGCAGCCGTTCGGCCTGCACCTGCCGCCCGATCCGTCGAGCGGCGCGTTCTGCACGGTCGGCGGCATGGCCGCCACGAACGCCGCGGGCTCGCACAGCGTGAAATACGGCACGATGCGCCGCTGGGTGCGCGCGCTGGAATTCGTCACCGCAGACGGGGAAGCCGGACGCACGGACGCACCGACGCACCGACGCACGGGGGCGGAAGAACGGTTCCTGCGAGAGGTGGCGCCGACGATCCGCGAGCATGCCGCCGTCCTCGCCGCCGCGGCGCCCCGCACGCTCAAGAACTCGTCGGGCTACGCGCTGGACGCGTTCGCAGCGAGCGGGCGGACGGCCGACCTGCTGGTCGGCAGCGAGGGTACGCTGGCCGTGTTCACGGCCGTCGAGGTCGCGCTGGCGCCGCTCCCGGCCGTGCGCACCACGCTGCTCGTCACGCTCGGCTCGCTCGACCAGGTCGGCCCCGCGGTCCTCGCCCTGCGGCCGCTCGGGCCCTCGGCCGTGGAGCTGCTCGACAAGACCTATCTCGACTTCGTGCGCGGTGCGGCGCAACGCCATCTCGCCTCGGGCACGGAGGCCGTGCTCCTGGTCGAACTCGAGGGGAGCGCACACGCGGCCGCCGCGGCGGTCAAGGGCATCGCGACCTCGGTGGAAGTGGCCGAGGATGCGACGACCGTGGGTCGGCTCTGGGAGCTGCGCCACCTCGCGAGCCCGATCCTCGCCTCGCTCCCCGACAACCTCCGCTCCCTCCAGGTCGTCGAGGACGGCTGCGTGCCGCCGGAGCGCCTCGAGCGCTACATCGCCGCCTTGCGGGCGGCCGCGAAGGCGACCGGCTTCGAGATCGTCATCTTCGGCCACGCGGGGGACGGGCACCTGCACGCGAACCTTCTGGCCGACGTGACCGCCCCGGACTTCGCCCCGCGGCTGGCGGCCTGCCTGGAGCGCGTCACCGCCGAGCAGATCGCCCTCGGCGGGACGCCGTCCGGCGAGCACGGCGACGGCCGGCTGCGCGCGCCGTTCGTCGAGCGTACCTTCGGTGCCGCCTACCTGGACCTGTGCCGTCGCACGCGGCAGGCGTGGGATCCGAAGGGCGTCCTGAACCCCGGCGTGAAGATCCTGAAGAGCGGCCACGGCGGGGCGTTGACGGCCGACGTGCTCAAGGTGGGTCCGCACGCGCCGTCACTCCCCGCCGGCATCGCCGCCCGACTGCGCGAGATCGAGCGCGCCGCGGCGTGGGGCTCGTACCGGCTCGACCTGGCGCCGAATCCCGGGGTACTGCAGCCTTGATCCCTGACCCCTACCCCCTAAACCCTGACCCCTGCTTCTAAATGGAAATCCTCCGCGCCCCGCGCGTCACGTTGATCGGCCGGCCGCAGTTCGTCGAGCCGGACCACCTGAAGGTGGACTGGAAGGGCGAGGCGACGGACGGCGAGCGGCTCGCCGAGTTTGCCGGCCGGCTCTGCTACATGAGCCAGGCGAATCCGGCCAGGCGCACGACCGCGGACTATCTCGAGAACATCAAGAAGCAGGGCCACGGTTCGGTGCTGGAGCACGCCGTCTACGTGCTCCTGCTCGAGGGGATCTCCCGCTCCTGCACGCACGAGCTGGTGCGCCACCGCGCCGGCTTCGGCTACAGCCAGCTCTCCCAGCGCTACGTGGACGAGTCGCACGCCGCCTTCGTGGTCCCGCCCGCGATGCTCGGGGACGAGCGGCTGGAAACCGCGTGGCTCGCGCAGGTCACCGCGGCGCAGGACGCGTACGTCCGCGCGGTCGAGGATCTGATGCGGCGCTACGAGTGGGTGGCCGACAAGGTGCACCGGCGCAAGATGGCGCGCGAAGCCGCGCGCTCCCTGCTGCCGAACGCGACGGAGACGAAGATCGTGGTGAGCGCGAACGTCCGCGCCTGGCGGACCATGCTCGAGCTCCGCTGCGGCGAGGGGGCCGAGCAGGAGATCCGGCGGATGGCGGTCGCGGTCCTCCGCGTGCTCGCGGCGGAGGCCCCGCGGCTCTTCTCCGACTTCGAGATCTACAAGGCCGACGACGGCGCCGAAGCGGCGCGCGTCGTCTACCACAAGGTCTAGGCTTCCTCTTCTTTCTCTTTCTTCGTCTTCTGGTATTCCTCGATCACCTTCGCCGCGGCCTCGGCGGGCATCTCGGCGTACCCCTTGAACTTCTTCCGGAAGGTGCTGCGCCCCTGGGTGAGGGAGTGGAGCTGGGTGGCGTACTTGTACAGCTCCGCCTCCGGCACGATCGCCTTCAGCTTCAGCAGCTTGCCGTCCGGCTCCGAACCCAGAATCTGCCCGCGCCGCGAGTTGAGGTCGCCCATCACCGCGCCGAGGTACTCCTCGGGCGTCAGCACCTCGAGGTCCGCCAGCGGCTCCAGCAGCACCGGCTTGCAGTTGGGCGACACGTTCCGGAACGCCAGGATGCCGGCGAGCTTGAACGACATTTCGTTCGAGTCCACCGTGTGGTATGACCCGTCGAACAGCTGGACCTTGAAGTCCACCACCGGATGGCCGGCCAGGATCCCGCGCACGGCGGCCTCCTGGACCCCGCGGTCCACCGCGGGGATGAACTTGCTGGGGATCGAGCCGCCGACGATCTGGTCCTCGAAGACGTAGCCACCGCCGCGCGGCATCGGCAGCATCCGGATCCAGCAGTCGCCGAACTGCCCGCGCCCGCCGGTCTGCTTCTTGTGCCGCCCCTGGCCCTCCGCCTTCCCCTTGATCGTCTCGCGGTACGGGATCTTCGGCTTGGTCTGGATCGCGTGCACGCCGAACTTCCGCGCCAGCCGCCCCAGGATCACCTCGAGGTGCCGCTCCCCCAGCCCGTAGATCCAGGTCTGGCGGACGTCGGGGTTGTACTCCCAGTGGAAGGTGGGGTCCTCCTCGGCGAGCTTCGCCAGGCCGAGGTTGATCTTCTCCTCGTCGCCCCGCTCCTTCGCCTCGACGGCGACGTGGATGATCGGCTCGGGGAACGGGATGCGCGGCAGCACCACCGGCACCGCATGGGTCGCGAGCGTGTCGTTGCTGTGGGTGTCGCGCAACTTGGCGATCACGCCGACGTCGCCCGCGTGCAGCAGGTCCACCTCGATCTTGTCCTTGCCCTGCGAGATCGAGAGGTGGTTGAGCTTCTCCAGCGCGTTGCGGGCCGGATTGAGGACCTCCTGCCCGTTCTTCACCGTCCCGGAGTAGACGCGGAACAGCGACACGTCACCGACGTGCGGCTCCGACACCGTCTTGAAGACCAGCGCGCTGAACGGCGCGTCGTCCCGCTCCGCCAGCTCGACCTTTTCGGCCGTGCCCCACTTCTCCGCGTGCACGGCCGGATTGTCGGCCGGCGCCGGGGTCAGCTCCACGATCTCCGACAGGAGCGCCCGCGCGCCGAAGGTCAACTCGGCGGCGCCGCAGAAGACGGGGAACAGCTCGCGCCGCTTCATCGCCGCGCGCATCGCCGTCACCAGCTCGCCGTGCGAGATCTCCTTCCCCTCGAGATAGCGCTCGACCAGCGCGTCGTCGGTCGAGGCCACCGTCTCGATCAGGTCGTTCTCGTACCGCTCGTACTCCGCCTGGATCTCCTTGGGGATCGGCAGCTCGTCGTACTCGCCGGTCTTGGTCCCCGGCTTGTACACGTGCGCCGTCCTGCTGATCAGGTTGACGATGCCGCGGAAGTCGGGCCCCGCGCCGATCGGGATCTCGACCGGGATGGCCTTGGGGCTCAGCCGCTCGCGGATCTGCGCGTAGACCTTGGCGAAGTCGGCGTGCTCCTTGTCCATCATCGACACGAAGAAAATCGCCTCGTGCTCGCAGGCCCTGGAGTAGTCCCAGACCTTCTCCGTCCCCGTCTCCACGCCGGCCGACGCGCCCAGCACGATCAGCGACGCATCCGCGGCCCAGATCCCCGCGAGCGCCTCGCCCGCGAAGTCGAGATAGCCGGGAGTGTCGAACAGGTTGACCTTCACGCCTTCCCACTCGGCGAAGGCCAGGGCCAGGTTGATGCTGTATCCGCGTTCGATCTCGTCGGGAGAGTAGTCGGTGAGCGAGGAACCGTCTTTGATGCGGCCGTGCCGCTTGCTGCTTCCGGCCACGAAGGCGAGGGCGTCAACCAGACTGGTCTTGCCGCTGCCTCCGTGGCCCACTACGGCCACATTCCGGATGTGTGTGCTTGGGTATTCCTTCATGTCCAGCCCTTCGGACCAGAGGGGGGCGAAACCTATCGCCTCCCCGATGGGAGTGGCAAGCAGGCGTCGGAGCACGGCGTCTCGCAACGCCGCCGCGGTTGATGCCGGAGGGGAATGGCGCTAATCTCGTTGGCGCACTCTCATCCGATCACGTGAGGGCGACGGAGCGATGCCGGGACGCGCGACGATGATGGGCCAGGCTCTGCTGGAGGCGCAGTCCGGGGGCCGGTCCAAGGCGGGCGCGACGGCCGTCGCCGTGGGGCTGCTCGCCGCGATCGCCCTCGTCGACTACCTCTCCGGCTACGAAATCCAGATCGCCGTCGTCTACCTCATCCCGATCTTCTACGCGGCGACCAGGATCAGCCGCCCCGCCGGCCTGGTCTTCGCCGGCCTCAGCTCGGTGCTCGGGATCGGGAGCGACCTGCTCGCCGGGCAGCAGTACTCCTCCTGGATCGTGCTGGTGATCGTGCTCGTGCTGCGCACGGCGCTCTTCCTCGTCTTCGTCGAAGTCATCGCGGCATTGCGGCACGCGCTCGAGCGCGAGAAGGAATCCGCACGGACCGATTCGCTCACGGGCGTGTCGAACCGGCGCCACTTCATCGAGCTCGCCGGCGCCGCGCTCGCCTTCGCGCGCCGGTACCGGCGACCGATGACGATCGCCTACCTGGACCTCGACAGCTTCAAGCAGATCAACGACCGGCTCGGCCACCAGGCCGGCGACGAGGTGCTGCGGGCGGTGGCCCGCACCATCCGCAACCGGCTGCGCGTGACGGACGTCGTCGGGCGCCTGGGAGGGGACGAGTTCGCAGTCTGTCTGCCGGAAACGGGCGCGGACGTGGCGGCGCTGTTGCTGGGGAAGCTGCGGGAGGAATGCGCGGCGGCTCTGCCCGAGAACGCCCGCTCCGTGACCGTCAGCATGGGAATGGTGACCTTCGCGTACCCGCCGGCCACGGTGGACGAGCTGCTGGACCGTACCGACACGATGCTCTACGCTGCCAAACGCGAGGGGAAGAACCGCCTGGTCCACGAGGTCGTGCCGGCCTGACCTCCTAGCGGCGGCCCAGCCAGCTGGCGATCCCGCCGTGGTGGCCACAGGCACCGGCCCGACGTGGGTCCTTGGACCAGGTGCCGTCTTTGCATCGCGCCGTGGCGCCCGCGGGTCGGGGGTGGAACGGCCGGCGGTGTGTCGCGGGCTGCGGCGGTCGATGCGCCGTCGACGAATGCCGTGAGCGTCTGGGCGTGGCGGACCGGAGTTGCGACCGCGACACCGACCCGAGCCACTCCGACACGCCGCGGTGGTGGGCACAGGCCTCACGCCGGCTCGTGCCGTAGTAGTAGGTGCCGTCGTTGCAGTGCGCGGTCGGGCTCCGCTGATCGGCCGCGGCCGGCGCGGCGACCAGTATGCACGCGGACGCCGCCGCCAGAATGATGCGCGGCGTCATCTCGTGCCGCATGTCCGACTCTCGCACGCGCTCCAGCTCCCGGTCGCCGCCTCCCTCCCCGGCATACCGTTGAGGCTGTCCGTGACGGTCCCGCCCATGCTGTCGCCGTGGACCGTGCCCACGTACAGCCAGTCGGGCGTGTCGAAGTTGAAGGAGACGGTCCCGCTGGCCAGCGCCCCGTCGATCACCAGGCCGTTGTTCCCGGTCGTTCTGCCGCCGGTGTTGCAGGCGATGGTGAGACTGTCGTACGTGCCGCTGAAGGCAGCGCCGCCGGACAGCGTCAGCACGCCGGTGTCGGCACAGACCTCCGGCTGCCCCGGCGCGATGTCGAAATCGGGGGGGTATGTGGCGGAGCTCGTGAGGCGCCACGTGCCGCCCACCGACGGCGAGGGCTCCGTGCAGGTCAGCGCGAGCAGAGCGGCGGCGAGGACCGCGGGGAGGTTGCGTTTCATCGAGAGGCGCCGGGCGGATTCGAACCGCCGTATAGAGGTTTTGCAGACCTCTGCCTTACCACTTGGCTACGGCGCCGTGGGGGAGGAAAACTAGGCCCGGAAGTCCTTCGGCACCAGCAGCGATTCGATCCCCTCGTAGACGGCAATCAGGTGCCGCACGTTGGAGACAAAGTCGATCTTCGACACGTCGATCGCCAGCACCGGGCCCCGATACAGCCCGTTCTCCCGGAGCTTCGACACCAGCCGCTCGTAGCGCGGGTTCAGGGCCCGCACCAGCCGCGCGAGCCCCTCGGGGATCTCGTCGGAGTGCGTCTGCTCCTCGTCGCGCTGCCGCTCGCGGATGTTGCGGAGCAGGTAGTCGATCGGGCTCTTGAGGAGCACCATCAGCCCCGGCTGGACCAGCGGCCGGAACTCGCTCTTCAAGCGCGCGTCGATCACCCGGAGCGACTCGGCCGTCAGGTACGGCACGTCCATGTCGCGGTGGAGCACCTCGCAGAACGCGAAGCGGTCGGCGAGCGGCGAGCCGTCGATGCAGGTCGACGCGGCGAGGTGCGGCACCGCCTCGAGCTGCATCTTCCGGAGGTCGAGGTAGGCGTGCTGGATGTCGAGCGCGGCGTGCTCGAGGTTCTTCTTCGCCGCCTGCCACGCCGGGCTCCCCTCCGGCTCCTTGCGCTGGCAGGCGATGAAGTCGTTGATGGCGCCGTAGTAGCGCCCCAGCGTCCGCTTGGCCGAGTTCTTCGCGGTCGCGAGCAGGGGATAGAGCGAGGGGTTCGACACGACGTGGTCCTCGAACCCTTCGTCGGGCAGCTCGAACAGGGCGCTCATCCCGGTGCTGTACGCCAGCAGCTTCACCAGCGAGCTCTTCCCCGCCCCGATGTTGCCGACGCACACGACCAGCGTCGGGTTCTTCGCCAGGTAGGTGAGGAGGCGCCGCTCGACGTTCGTGAGCCGGTTCGCGATCTGGTGCCGCCGGATCTGCGGGTCCTCGCGCACCTCGAGGATCCGGCCGGCCCCCTTCACGAACCCGCCTTCCGCGACGCCACCATCCGGCGCACCTTCTCGCGGATCGTTCCCGCCGCCACGTGCACGTAGTCGGGGTGGTCGTACATGTCGATCTCCGCCGGCAGGATCACGATGTCCGCGTCCGAGGGCACGATCGCGTATTCCTGGTACTTCCGCAGCGTCTCGCGCCACTGCACCCCCAGCCGCTCGTACCCCTGGTGGATCTCCCGCAGGTACTCGACGGTGATCGTCTTGGCGTACGCGTCGCCTTCTTCGGCCCGCTTCGCCCGCCGCCGCTCGAGCAGGTCCGGCTCGGTCCGCAGGTACACCGTGAGGTCGGGCAGGCGGACGCGCTCCACCTGCAGCAGCTGGTAGAAGAGGGTGTAGTAGAGCCTGGCGTGCGCGGCCGGCATCTCCCCCGAGTCGATCATCCGCTTCACGAACACTTCCGGCCCGTCGAGGAACGGCCGGTCCTCGAGGATGAGGACCCCGCTCTTCCCCTCCCGGGTCATCAGGTGCCGGATCTCGCGCTGCTGGAGCACGCGCATCCAGAGAAACGCGGTCTCGGTGGGGAAGATGTTCGCCACGCGGTCCTTGTAGAACAGCGCCAGGCACTGGTCGGTGAGCGAGCCCTTCTCGACGCGCTCGGAGAACGAATGGGTCTCCGCCGTGCCGAGCAGGCCGGACAGCTCGGACCGGTAGGGATCGCCGGCCAGGGCGTTCATGAGCGTCGTCTTCCCGGAGAAGAGGTTGCCCATGATGCCGATGTGGAAGTTGCCCGAAGCCATCTCGACGCTCTGTGCAGGGAGGAATGCCGCCGTCGCCTGCCGAGTATACCGACCCCGGCGGGCGACTGCCAGCGCAGTCTCGACGCCCGGCACCCCGTTCCATAAGTTGGGCGCCATGAGACTGCCCATCGCGCTTGCCCTGCTCCTCGCCTTCGTCCCCATGGCCGCGCAGGCTCCCGCGCCGCGCGGCTATTACCGCTTCCCCTCCATTCACGGTGACACGCTCGTCTTCACCGCAGAAGGAGATCTCTGGGTGGTAGGGGCCCAGGGCGGCCGCGCGCAGCGGTTGACCTCGAACCCGGGCCTGGAGACCAACGCCGCGATCTCGCGGGACGGGCGGACGGTCGCGTTCACCGGGACCTATGAGGGCCCCGCCGACGTGTACACGATGCCGATCGCGGGCGGGCTCCCCACCCGTCGCACGTTCGCCGGCAACACCACCGTCGTCGGATGGACCCCCGACGGCGCGATCCTCTACGCGACCCGCAACTTCTCGACGCTCCCGAATACGCAGCTGGTGCGCCTCGACACGGCCACCGATGCACCGGCGCTCGTGCCGCTGGCGCAGGCGGCCGACGGCGCGTACGACGGCGCGGGCACCCTCTTCTTCACCCGCCTGGCTTTCCAGGGGAGCCACACGCGGCGCTACCACGGCGGCACGGCGCAGAATCTCTGGCGCTTCGGGCCCGGCGACGCCGAGGCCCGGCCGCTGACGGCTGGCTACGCTGGCACCTCGAAGAACCCGATGGTCTGGCAGGGCCGCATCTACTTCCTGAGCGACCGCGACGGGACGATGAACCTCTGGTCCATGACGCCCGACGGGGGGGACCTGCGGCAGCACACGCATCACAGCGAGTGGGACATCCGCGGGGCGTCGCTCGACGACGGCCGCATCGTCTACCAGCTCGGCGCCGACCTCCGCCTCTTCACCATCGCGACCGGCGAGGACCACGAGATCCCGATCACCCTGGCCTCGGACCTCGACCAGGCGCGCGAGCACTGGGTCACCAGCCCGATGGAGTACCTCTCCGCGGCCCACCTCTCGGCCACGGGCGACCGGGTCGTGCTGACCGCGCGCGGCCAGGTCTTCGTGGCGCCGGTGGGGCCGGGCCGCCTCGTCGAAGCGTCGCGGCATCCGGGTGTGCGGTACCGCTCCGCTCGGTTCGCCCCCGACGGCGCGTCCGTCTACGTCCTCTCCGACCAGACGGGAGAGACGGATTGGTGGCGCCTCCCTGCGAACGGCGTCGGCGAGCCGGAGCAGATGACCAGCGGGGCCGACGTGCTCCGGTTCGACGGCGTCATGTCCCCCGACGGGAAGTCCCTCGCCTATGCCGACAAGAACCAGCAGCTCTGGCTCTACGACCTCGCGGCCAAGACGGCGACCAGGATCGCGGCGTCGAGCGACGGGGAGTTTTCCGACCTCACCTGGTCACCGGACAGCAAGTGGCTCGCGTACGTCGCGCCGAGCGCCACCTTCGGGCGCATCGTGCTGCATTCGATCGAGCAGGGTCGCGCCATCCCCGTCACCAGCGACCGCGTGGACTCGTACAGCCCGGCCTGGAGCCCCGACGGGAAGTGGCTCTACTTCCTCTCCGACCGGAACTTCCAGAGCCTGGTCGGCGCGCCGTGGGGGCCGCGCGCGCCGGAACCGTTCTTCGACAAGCAGACCAGGATCTATCAGCTCGCGCTGACGACCGGTTTGCGCTCCCCCTTCCGTCCCGCCGACGAGCTGGTGAAGGAAGACAGCGCGCGCCGTCCGGCAACCGCGGCGTCAGCGCCCGCCGCCGTGGCATCCCGCAGCCGTCGGGCGCTCGCCGACACGACGAAGAAGGCCGCCGCCGACAGTACGCACCCGGTCACGGTGACGCTCGACGGCATCGCGCAACGTCTCTACGAGGTGCCGGTCCCCGCGGGCAACCTCGGCGACCTCACGGTGAACGGCAGCCGCCTTTTCTGGACCACGCAAGAGTCGGACGTCAACGGGAAGCGGCATCTGATGGCGCTGGACGTGAAGAGCGATCCCGGGGACCCGGTCCGGCTGGTCGAGGACATTCGCGGCTACGAGCTCTCGGCCGACGGGAAGAAGCTGCTCGTCCGGAAGGGCAACGACCTGCACGTGATCGAGGCCAGCGCGTCGGCGAACGCGACGCTGGGTGCCAAGACGAAGGTGGACCTCTCCGGCTGGGCGTTCTCGTACCCGCCGCGCGAGGAATGGCGGCAGATGTTCGTCGAGGCGTGGCGCCTGGAGCGCGACTACTTCTACGACCGCGGGATGCACGGCAACGACTGGCCCGCGATCCTGCGGAAGTATCAGCCGCTGGTGGACCGCGTCACCGATCGCGACGAGCTGTCCGATCTCCTGGCGCAGATGGTGAGCAACCTGTCCGCCCTCCACACCTTCGTGTACGGCGGCGACCTGCGCCGCGGGCGCGACCAGATCCAACCCGGCTTCTTGGGCGCGGTTCTCGACCGGGACAGCGCCGGCGGGGGCTGGCGCGTGGCGCGCATCTATCGCTCGGATCCCGACTATCCGTCGCAGCTCTCGCCGCTGGCGCAGCCCGATGTGAGCGTCAAGGAGGGCGACGTCATTCAGATGATCGACGGGGTCGCAACGCTGAGCGTGCCCGATCCCGCGCTGCTCCTCCGCAACCAGGCCGACCACCAGGTGCGCCTGCGCATCAAGCCCGCCGGCGCCGCGGCGACGCGCGACGTGATCGTCACGTCGATTCCGGAGCAGCGGGCGCAGGGCCTGCGGTACGACGACTGGGAGTACTCGCGCCGGCTCCTGGTGGACAGCGCCAGTCACGGCCAGATCGGGTACGTGCACCTGAGGGCGATGACATCCAGCGACATGGCGCAGTGGGTCCGCGAGTTCTATCCGGTTTTCAACCGGCAGGGGCTGATCATCGACGTCCGCCACAACAACGGCGGCAACATCGACAGCTGGATCCTGGGCCGCCTGCTCCGGAAGGCGTGGATGTACTGGCAGCCGCGGGTCGGCAACCCCTACTGGAACATGCAGTCCGCGTTCCGGGGCCACCTCGCGTTGCTGGTGGACGGGAACACCGCGTCCGACGGCGAGGCATTCAGCGAGGGGTTCCGGCGCCTCGGCCTGGGCCGGATCATCGGCACGCGCACCTGGGGCGGCGAGATCTGGCTCACGTCCAGCAACGTCCTGGTCGATCGCGGGATCGCCACCGCCGCCGAGTTCGGCGTGTACGGGCCGGAAGGCGCGTGGCTGGTCGAGGGCCACGGCGTGGACCCCGACACGGTGGTGGACAACCTGCCGCACGCGACCTTCGGCGGCGCCGATGCCCAGCTCGAGGCGGGCCTCGCGTATCTCGAGCAGCAGATCCGGGAGCACCCCGTCCCGGTGCCGCCCGCGCCGGCCTATCCGAGGCCGGCGCAGCGGCCGTAGCGGGAGTTACTCCAGCTTCGCGTCGAGCTCGAAGGCGACGTTGCCCTTGAGGGCGTTGGAGACCGGGCACCCGTTCTTGGCGTCTTCGGCCGCCTTGGCGAAGCCCGCCTGGTCGAGTCCCGGCACTTTGGCGCGTACCACCAGCCTCATCTTCGTGATCCGGAAGGCGTCGCCGACCTTCTCGATCGTGCACGCCGCCTTGGTCTCGACGCGCGTCGGGACCTTCCCCCCGCGCTCCAGCCCCGCCGAGAGCGCCATGCTGAAACACGCGGCGTGCGCCGCGGCGATCAGCTCCTCGGGATTGGAGCCCGGCGCCTCCTCGAAGCGCGATCCGAACCCGTAGTTGCCGCCGACCGTGCCGCTCCCCGCCTTGAACGTCCCCTTGCCTCCCCGAAGGCCGCCTTCCCAGACGGCCGATGCGTTGCGAACGGGCATGACGCTAACCCCCCAGATGAGTGATGGATGATGAGTGCGGCGTGATGCGCGTTGGATCCACCTGATAAGTGATACGCGAGGAGGGTCGCTGGCGGGAGCGGGGGCGGCGCGCTAGGCTTGATGCTTCACCGAACACCAAGGACAGACGCCATGCCGGCCAAGAAGAAGAGCACCCGGAAGCCCGCCAGGAAGGTCGCCCGCAAGGCGGCGCGTCCCAAGGCCCGCCCCACCCGCAAGCAGCCGGAGACCCTGCGGCTCCGGGCCGCGACCCCCGGCTACACCGTGAACGACATCCATCGCAGCGTCGCCTGGTACCAGAACGTGCTGGGCTGCGTCGTCGCGGAGCGCTGGGAGAAGGACGGCGAGCTGCGCGGCGCCACGCTCCGCGCGGGCTCCGTGGAGTTCTACCTGGGCCAGGACGACTGGAAGCTGGGCCGCGACCGCGACAAGGGCACGGGGTTCCGGATCTACTGCACCACGAGGCAGAGCGTTGACGTGATCGCCGCGCAGATCAAGGCGCGGGGCGGCACGCTCCTCCACGACCCGCAGGACGAGTCGTGGGGCGAGCGCGACTTCGCGATCGCCGACCCGGACGGCTTCAAGATCACGATCAGCCAGGCACGCTGAGCCGACCCCTAGCGCTTCCGCCGCTGGAGTGCCTTCAGAAGTTGGATCTGGCCGGTGTGGTACAGGTCGTGGGCGGCGACGCCGAAGATCTGTTCGGCCACGACCCACGGGGAGCGGTTCACGGGGGCGTCGAGCCGGGCCGGCGACAGGCGCGCCACCGCGCGCCTCAGGAGCGCGTGCTGGCGCTTCATCAGCGCGACGTCCGTCTTCCACGCCGCGGCGTCCGCGCGAGCCGGGAGGCCGGGGAAGTTGCGGGGCGAACGCGGGAACGCGGTCCGACCCTTGCCCTCCGCCCGCTCCCGCACCACGTGCTTCCAGTAGGCCGTGTGCAGGACCAGCTCCCAGATGTTGTGTCGTGACCGGTCACCTCCGGGGCGCCACAGCGCCTGTTTCGCCGTCAGGCCGCGCACCGCGCCGCTCAACGTCGCGCCCTGCCACCCCCGCGCCACGAACGCCCCGTCGAGGACCTTGAGCAGCATCGAGATTCTCGCGTCGGCACGGCCCATCGCAACGCCTCGCTGTAGCGGACGCCACAACTTAAGTTGAACGTCCCCCGTTCGGGACCGAGTGCTGCCAGAAGAACTCTCCGCCGATCAGCGCGCCGTCCTCGCCGCCGTGTGCGAGACGCTGGTGCCCGAGATCCGCCGCGACGACGATCCCGGCGGCCTGTTCGCCGCCGGCGCCCGCGCGGCCCGCACCGTCGAGCGCGTAACGCGCCTCATCGCCTCCCTGCAGGACCCGCTCGACCGGTCCCGGCTCAAGATGCTCCTCGCCGGCCTCGGTTCACCGGCCGCGAACCTGCTGTTGACGGGACGATTCAAGTCGCTCCAGGCGATGGACGCCACGGCGCGCGAGGCGACGCTCCGGGATTACGCCACCTCGTCCATTCCGCTGCGCCGCGCCGGGTTCCAGGCCCTCAAGCGCCTTGCGCACGTCGCGTACTACTGCTGGCCGATGGAGGACGGCGGTCACCCGGCGTGGCGCGCGACGGGCTATCCGGGCCCGCTCCCGCAGCCGGCCGCCGCGGTGGCGCCCCTGCCGACCCTGGCGGTGGAACGGGACACCGTGCTCGACTGCGACGCGGTCGTGCTCGGCTCCGGCGCCGGGGGCGGCGTCGTGGCGGGTCTACTCGCCCAGGCCGGCCGGAGCGTCGTGGTGCTCGAGAAGGGCGGCAACCCGGGCTCCGCGGACATGACGCAGGTCGAGGGTGACATGCTCGGCGCGCTCTACCTCGACGGCGGCCTCCTCATGACGCAGAGCGGCTCGATGCCGATCCTGGCCGGGAGCTGCCTCGGCGGCGGAACGGTGATCAACTACACGACCAGCTTCCCGCTCCCGGCCGCGACCCGCGAGGAGTGGGCGCGGCTGAGCGGCCTGCCCTTCTTCGGGGCCGCGCCCTTCGAGGAGTCGCTCGCGCGCGTCAGCCGGCGGCTCGACGTCAACACGCTCTGGTCCACGCCCGGCGTGCGCGACGCCATCCTGGAGCGCGGCTGCCGCGCCCTCGGCTGGCACCTGGACGTCATTCCGCGGAACGTGACCGGCTGCAAGGAAGGGCTCGAGTGCGGGTTCTGCACCTACGGCTGCCGGCACGGCGCCAAGAACTCCACCGCGCGCACCTACCTCGCGGACGCGGCGATCGCCGGCGCCCGGCTGGTGGCGCACTGCGACGTCGAGCGGATCCTGATCGAGCGGGGCCGCGCTACCGGCGCCGTCGCGACGGTCCGCACCCCCGGAGGGAAGCCCCACTCGCTCACCGTCCGCGCCCCGGTGGTGGTCGCGGCCTGCGGCGCGATTTACACGCCGGCGCTCCTGGCCCGGTCGGGCCTCGCCAACCGCAACATCGGGCGGGGCCTGCGCCTCCATCCCGCGACGGCGGTGGCGGGGATCTTCCCCGAGCGCGTCGAGCCGTGGACCGGCGGCCTCCAGACCCGCTACTCCGATCAGTTCGCCGACCAGCGGGACGGGTACGGCGTGAAGTTCGAGACCGCGCCGGTGCACTTCGCGCTCCCGGCCTCGGGCTTCGGCTGGGAGAGCGCGGCGCAGTTCAAGCAGGACGTGTCACGGCTGGGCAATCTCAGCATCGTCGGCGTCCTGGTGCGTGATCGGGACGCCGGGCGGGTGGAGACGAGCCGCGAGGGGAGGCCCCGCGTCCACTACGAGCTCTCCGGATTCGATCTCGAGCACGCGCGCCGCGGGCTCACGGGCGCCGCCGAGCTGCTCGCCGCGGCGGGCGCCACGGAGATCTTCTCGCTCCACACGCCCCCGGCGCGCGCGCGGCCCGGCGACAAGGGCTGGCTCGAGCGCTTCGGCGCCGCGATGGACGGCCGCGGCTACCGGCACTGCCGGATGTCGTACATCACCTTCCACCAGATGGCGAGCTGCGCGATGGGCGCCGACCCGGCCCACTCGGTGGTCGGCGAAGCCGGTGAATCGCACGACGTGCGGGGGCTGTACGTGGCGGACGCCAGCGCCTTCCCGACTTCGAGCGGTGTGAACCCGATGATCACGATCATGGCCGTCGCGGACCACGTGGCGCGCGCGATCCTCGAGACCCGGTGAGTCCCGCCGCCTTGTCGCTCGAGACCTCGCTCGTCCTCTTCCAGGCGTGCGTCACCCTGGGGATCGCCGGCCTGTTCCTCGCGCTCGCCCTCACCTACCGGAAGCGCTACTTCGGGATCTGGGGCGGGGCGTGGAGCCTGTACGCGCTGCGGCTCGGCATCATCGCGCTGTACCTCTTCACCACGAACCGGATCTGGCTCTTCTGGCACCAGGTGGCCACCGGATGGACGGCGCTGCTGCTCCTGTGGGCGGCGATCGTCTTCTCGCGCCAGATGCCGTGGGACCGGCGGTATTACGCGTTCTTCCTGATCCCGGTGGTCTGGTCGTACGTCGCGATCTACCGGGTCGAGAACTTCCTCCTGGCGGCGATCCCGGCGGTCGTCTTCCTCAGCCTGGTCACACTCGGCACCGGCGTCGTGTTCGCGCAGTACTGGCGCCGCGCGGCATCGAAGGGCGGCGCGGTGCTCGCCGCGGCGTTCCTGCTCTGGGGCGTGCACCACCTCGACTACACCTTCCTCCGGGCGCGCGGCGCGTGGGTGCCGTACGGGTACTACCTCGACGTCCTGTTCGAGCTCGCCGTGGGCGGCGGAATGCTCCTGCTCGTCCTGGAGGACCAGCAGCGGGGAGTGGGGGCGCTCGCCACGCTCTCCGAGGAGCTGCAGCGCAGCCTGCGGCCGGCGGACGTGGTGACCGCGGTGCTCGAGCGCACGCTGAGCCTGCGGCCGGTGGTGGGATGCGCGCTGTACCGTGTGGATGCGGCCGGCGCGCTCGTCTTCCGCGGCGGCTCGGGGGTCTGCGCCGGCTGGGGGGCGACCGCGCTCGCGACGGCCGATCCCGCCAACCCCGATTCTGCGCCGATCCTCGGCGCGCCGCGGGACGGCGTGGCCAAGGTCGTGCACTCCTGGCCCTCGGGGGCGGGGGCCGGCGGTGGCGCGGGATCGGTGGCGCGGCACCCCTATGCAGCGTTTCTTCCCGTCTTCATGGGCGAGCGGGCGGCGGGCACTTTCGTCATCGTCGCCCGGGCGCGGGATCCGTTCGCCTCGATGGACCGCGGCTTCCTGCGCGCACTCGGCCAGCAGATCGGCGCCGCGCTCCAGCACGCGGAGCTGTACGCCGCGCTCGAGGAGCGGAGCGCGGAACTGCGCCGCGCTTCGGCCTCGCTGCTGAGGGCGGCGGAGACCGAGCGACTGCGGATCGCGCGCGAGCTGCACGACGAGACGGGCCAGGTGCTCACCGCGATCAAGTTGGAGCTGGCCGAGCTGGAGCGGCTGGTGGCCGGATCGCCGACGGGCACCGCGGCCGCGCGCCGCGCCGCGGACCTGACGGGCCGAGCGCTCGAGTCGATCCGCGCGACGGCACGCGGTCTGCGTCCTGCCGTGCTGGACGACCTCGGGTTCGTTCCGGCGCTGCGCACGCTCGCCGAGGAATTCGCGGGAAGGACGGGCGTCGCCGTGGATCTCCGGGCGGCGCCGCTCGACCGGAACCCGGGGCCCGAGGTGCAGGTCGCCCTGTACCGCGTGCTGCAGGAGGCGCTGACGAACGTCGCGCGGCACGCCGCCGCCGCCCGGGTGGAGATCGTGGTGGGCGTGGAGAACGGCGAGGTGGTGCTGGCCGTCCGCGACGACGGGCGCGGGTTCGACCCGGACCGCGCACCCGCGCCGGGGGACGCCCGCTTTGGGCTCGCCGGGATGAAGGAGCGGGTCGTCGGCGCGGGAGGCCGCTTCACGATGTCGAGCGCGCCGGGCCGCGGCTCGCGGCTCGAGGCGCGACTGCCGCTGGGGGACACCGATGGCTGAGCCGATCACCGTCCTGCTCGCCGACGACCACACGCTCGTCCGCGAGGGCGTGCGCCGGATCCTGGACGCAGCGGGGGACATCACGGTCGTCGCCGAAGTCGGCGACGGCGAGGCCGCGGTGCACGAGACGCTGGCCCGGCGACCGGACGTCGCCGTCCTCGACATCACGATGCCCAAGGGCGGCGGGCTGGAGGCCGCGCGGCAGATCCGTGCCCGCGCGCCGGAGGTCCGCATCCTGATCCTCTCGATGCACCTCGCCCCCGAGTACCTGATGGAGAGCGTGCGGGCCGGGGCACACGGCTACCTCATCAAGGACGCCGCGGCCGCCGAGCTGGTCGCCGCCGTGCGCGAGGTGTGCGCCGGCGCGTCCTATTACAGCCCCGCCGTCTCGCAGCAGCTCTCCGACCTCCTGCGCCGCAAGCTCGAGGGCGAAGAGATCCAGAACGTCCTCGAGCGACTCTCCACCCGCGAGCGCGAGGTCCTGCGCCACATCGCCGAGGGCGCGAGCAACAAGGAGATCGCCCAGCAGCTCGGCATCAGCGTGCGCACGGTCGAGAGCCACCGCGACAGCCTGATGCGGAAGGTCGGCATCAAGAGCGTCGCCGGCCTCACGCGGCTCGCGCTGCGCTCCGGTCTGATCAGCGACGAAACGTAGGTCCCGGTCTCCGTGATGCGTGCCTCCATCCGCGCCGGCTTGGCGCTCGCGCTGCTGATTCCCGCAGTGCCAGCCCTTGCACAGATCCGGCCCGTCTCGGTGAGCGCGGAAAGCCTCAGAGCTGGCCTCTTCGCCATCGCCGACGACTCGATGGGCGGCCGCGCCACCGGCAGCCTCGGCGACGCCAAGGCGGCAGAGTGGGTGGCGGCCGCGTTCCGGCGCTACGGCCTGGAGCCGGCGGGCGACGACGGGTCCTTCTTCCAGACGCTGCCGATCGTCTCCAGCCGGCGCGACGAGATCTCCAGTGCCAGCCGCCGCCCGGTGCGCAACGTCGTCGCGATCCTGCGCGGCACCGACCCGCTCCTCGACCACACGTACGTCTCGCTCTCCGCACACAACGACCACATCGGCACGATGCGCGCCTCGGTGGACCACGACTCCCTCCGCGCCTTCAACCGGGTGGTGCGGCCGTTGGGCGCCGACTCACCCAGGCGGCCGGCGACGCCCGACGAGGAAGTCCGCATCCGGACCATCCTCGACAGCCTGCGCGCGGTCCATCCGCCGCGGCGCGATTCCATCTTCAACGGGGCCGACGACGACGGCTCCGGCACGGTGCTGCTGGTGGAGCTGGCCCGGGTCCTGTCGGAAGGTGCGCGGCCGCGGCGCTCGATCCTCTTCGTGTCCCACGCCGCCGAGGAGATCGGCCTCAAGGGCTCCGAGTACTTCACGGACCATCCCACGGTGCCCCGCGATTCCATCGTCGCCGAGCTGGACATGGACATGGTGGGCCGCGGCGGCGTGACCGACCTGCCGGGCGGAGGGCCGGGCTATCTGGAGCTGGTCGGCAGCCGGCGGCTCTCGACCGAGTTCGGCGACATCATCGACAGCATCGGGCGCCGCGAGCCGGTGCCGTTCCGCTTCAACTACCAGTACGACGCGCCCGGAAACCCGCTCCAGTACTACTGCCGGGCCGACCACTACAGTTATGCCCGCTACGGCATCCCGTCGGCGTCCCTTTCCACGGGCGAGCACCTCGACTACCACCAGGTGACCGACGAGCCGCAGTACATCGACTACCATCAGCTGGCCCGCGTGACCGCGCTGGTGCGCGACGTCGCCCTGGCGGTCGGCAATCTCGATCACCGCCCCGTCGTCGATGGCCGGCGCCAGGATCCCACGGCTCCCTGCGTCCAGTAGCCGACGGTTTCACGTCCCGCCGCGCGCGGTGTTATAGCTCTCGGACATGAGCACGAGCGAATCGCCGATAAGCGCCCCGGGGGCGCAGCGCATCGCGCTGTTGCTCGCCAAGCACGGCGAGGAGCTGGCCCGCCACATCCGGCGGATCGTGCGCGACGACGACGTCGCGCAGGATCTGCTCCAGGAGACGATGCTGCGGGCCTGGAAGGCCGTGGGACGGCTCGCCGAGGGCTCGAACGAGCGCGCCTGGCTCTACCGGATCGCCACCAACGCGTCGCTCAACCACCAGCGGTCCCG
Source organism: uncultured Gemmatimonadales bacterium (assembly GCA_963835535.1). Taxonomy (GTDB): domain Bacteria; phylum Gemmatimonadota; class Gemmatimonadetes; order Gemmatimonadales; family JACORV01; genus Fen-1245. Next base: position 230,984 of record CAWIFL010000004.1, on the reverse strand, counting down.
TTCCCGCGAGCGCGCCGCCCTCGAGCGCCACGCCGCAGAGCTGGCCGCGGCACGCGACGCCGACGATGGTCGGCAGGGCGATGCGGACCGGGCCGGACTGTGGGCGGCGGTGGCCCGGCTCCCCGAGCGGCAGCGGCTCGCGCTGAGCCTCAGGGTGGCCGACGAGCTGGGCTACGAGGAGATCGCCGAGCGCATCGGCGGCACGGCGGCCGCAGCCAGAGCGAACGTCTACCAGGCGACGCAGCGGCTCAAGCTGAAAGTGAGGGAGGCATGACCGGCACCACGGCGGAGGAGCGGGAGGCCATCGAGCGGATCGTGCGCGGCGCGTTCGGCGCGCTCACCGGACGCCGCGGCGAGGCCCTCCGGTACGCCATGATGGACGACACGCCGGTCGGAGTGCTCGGCCTGGCGGCCGGCGCTCGCGGCCTGCGTCACCTGAGCTTCGTCCGCGGCGAGGACGAGTTCCTGGAGCGGCTCCTCGCCGAGCACGGCGACGCCCAGATCCTCAAGTCCGCGGAGCTGGACGACGTGCGGCGCGCGCTGGACCGCTATTTCTCCGGGAAGCGGCTCGACTTCGACCTCCCCGTGGACCTCGGCGACCTCGCGCCCTTCCATCGTCGAGTCCTCGGTGCGACCTCAAGGATCCCGGCCGGGCGCGTCGCCACCTACACCCAGGTCGCCGCCCGCGCCGGCTCGCCCAAGGCCTCGCGCGCCGCCGGCAACGCCCTGCACCACAACCCGATCGCGATCGTCGTTCCGTGCCACCGGGTCCTTCGGACCGACGGCTCGCTGGGCGGCTACGGCGGCGGGCTCCCCATCAAGGAATGGCTCCTCCGGCACGAGGGCGCGCTGCTGTAGCAATTGCCATATTGCTACGATACTACAATCGTTGCGACCATTGACAAATCAGTATCATAGCAATACATATTTACTGCGTGACGCTTGGACGTTTCGCGACGGCCGTGGGCGCGAGCCCGCGCTGGGTGCTCAACGCCCTGGCGCGCCTCGGCCTGCCCCGCCGCGGCTACGACGAGGCTCTCGCCAGGCGCCTGGCGCTCTGCCGATTCATCTCCGAATCGGCGCAGACGCCGTTGCCGGGAGCCTTGCGCCTCGCCGACCGCGCGCTCCACGAAGCCGACCCGGGCAGCACCTGGCGGCTCGAGGGCAAGGGCGGCGTATCGCTCGTCGTGGATCTTCCCCGCTTCTTCACCACGTATGGCGCCAACCTGGCGCTGGCCCTGAACAGCTACGGCGAGAAGCCGCGCGGGCGGCGTCCGTCCCGACGCGGCAGCGCGATCGAGCGGGCCAGAGCATTCGGGATCGACGTCACGCTCCTCGACTCCGCGCTGCGGCGCACGCCGGAGGAGCGGCTGCGACTGCTCGATGAAAACATGCAGGTCATGCGCAGGCTGCGGAGTGCGGCGAAGTGAGCCTCGGCGGCGTCCTGCGAGGCCTGACCGGGGCCGGCGTCCGATTCGTCGTCATCGGCGGGGTCGCCGGTGTCGCCCATGGATGGTCCAGGATCACGAACGACGTGGACATCTGTTACGACCCGGCGCCCGATAATCGGGAAAAGCTCGCCGCCGTGCTCGCCGGCTGGCACGGCTATCTCCGAGGCGTCGAGCCAGGTCTCCCCTTCACGATCGACGCGCGCACGTTGCGGGACGTTCCCGTCCTGACGCTGGTGACCGACGAAGGCGACCTCGACGTCATGGACAGAGTCCAGGGCGTGGGCGAGTACGCCGCGGTGGAGGCCGGAAGTCAGACCATCGTCATCGAAGGCGTGCCAGCGCCCACGCTCACCCTCGATGCCCTCATCGCCTCGAAGCGCGCCACGGGACGCCGCAAAGATCGGGAGGCGCTGCTGGAGCTCGAGGCGCTGCGGGAGGAACGCCGCCGCCGCGGGATGTAGATTGCACACGACACGGAGGACGACGATGACCGGTTCCAAGACGCACCTCGCAATTGCCCTGATGGCCCTGGCCGGCGCCCCTACCCTGGCCCACGCGCAGGCGGCCGATTCCTGCCCGCTCCCCAAGGCGCACACGGTGGACACCGTGACCAACTACTTCGGCACCATGGTGGCCGACCCGTACCGCTGGCTCGAGAACACGGACTCGCCCGAGACGAAGGCGTGGGTGGACTCGGAGAACTGCGTCACCTTCCACTACCTGGCCGCCATCCCCGAGCGGGCCCGCATCCTGGACCGCCTGACCAAGCTCTGGAACTACGAGCGGTTCGGCGTGCCGAGCCGCGAGGGCGGAAAGTACATCTACTCGCGCAACGACGGACTTCAGAACCAGTCCGTCGTGTATTGGCTGCCGCGCCTCGACGCGCCGCCGCGCGTCCTGATCGACCCCAACACACTCTCCAAGGACGGAACCGTCGCGCTCACCTCCTCGGACGTCTCTCACGACGGGCGCTACTTCGGCTACGGCACCGCGGCCGCTGGCTCCGACTGGAACGAGTTCCACGTGCGGAGCTTCGCCACGGGACGCGACCTCTCCGATCACCTCAAGTGGATCAAGTTCTCCGGACTTTTCTGGACGCATGACAACGCGGGCTTCTTCTACAGCCGCTACCCGGAGCCGTCGGGTGACGCCCTCCGCGCGATCGTGAAGGACCAGAAGCTCTACTACCACCGCCTCGGCACGGCGCAGGCGGCCGACCGCCTGGTGTACGAGCGGCCCGACCATCCGGACTGGGGTCTGGGCGGAGGCGTGACCGAGGACGGGCGGTACCTGATCATCGGCGTCTCGCTGGGTACCGATTCACGGAATCGCGTCTACTACATGGATCTCGGCAGCGCCCGGCACCCGAAGACCCGCGGCACGGTCGTACAGCTGCTCGACGATTTCGACGCCACGTACGACTTCGTGGGGAACCTCGGTCCGGTCTTCTACTTCCGCACCAACCTCGGCGCCCCGCGCGCGAAGCTCATCGCAATCGACACGCGCCACCCCGAGCGGAGCGCCTGGCGAGAGATCATCCCGCAGGGCGCGGACGTGCTGGAGAGCGTCGCGCTCATCGGTGGCCGGTTCGTCGCCGATTACATGCACGACGCCTACAGCGTCCTCGCGGTCTACGACACCGCCGGCGCCAAGGTCGCCGACATCGCGCTCCCGACGCTCGGCGCGGTCTCGGGGATCAGCGGCCGGGCCGACAGCCCGGAGATGTTCTACGCGTTCACCTCGTTCCTCTACCCGACCACCATCTTCCGGTACGACGTCGCGACGGGCCAGGGCGCGGTGTGGAAGGCCCCGCACATCGACTTCGACGCGAGCAAGTACGAGACGCGGCAGGTCTTCTACAACAGCAAGGATGGCACGCGCGTGCCGATGTTCCTCACCTACCGGAAGGGCATCGCGCGCGACGGCTCGAATCCGGTGTACCTGACCGCGTACGGCGGCTTCGACATCAACACCCTGCCCTCGTTCTCGGTCGTGAACGCGGTCTGGCTCGAGATGGGGGGCGTGCTGGCGGAGCCGAACTTGCGCGGCGGCGGCGAGTACGGGGAGGAGTGGCACGAGGCGGGGATGCACGAGAAGAAGCAGAACGTGTTCGACGACTTCATCGCCGCGGCCGAGTACCTGGTGCACGAGAGGTGGACCAGCACGCCGAAGCTGGCGGTGGGAGGCGCCTCCAACGGCGGCCTGCTGATCGGCGCCGTGGAGGACCAGCGCCCCGACCTGTTCGGCGCCACGCTGCCGGCGGTGGGCGTGATGGACATGCTGCGGTTCCACAAGTTCACGATCGGCTGGGCGTGGGTGACGGAGTACGGCTCGTCCGACAGCGCGAGCCAGTTCCCGTACCTCTACAAGTATTCGCCGCTCCAGAACATCCGGCCGGGGACGCACTACCCGCCGACGCTGGTGACCACGGCCGACCACGACGACCGGGTCGTGCCGGGGCACTCGTTCAAGTACGCGGCCACTATGCAGGCGGATCAGGCCGGCCCGGCGCCGATCCTGATCCGGGTCGAGACGCGGGCCGGCCACGGCGGCGGGATGCCGGTCTCGAAGCAGATCGAGCTCAACGCCGACCGCTGGGCGTTCCTGGTGAAGAATCTGGGGATGACGCTGCCGAACTAGAGCAGGCTCGGCAGCTCAGCTACCGAACTGACGATGCGGTCCGGGACGATGCCGCTGTTGGCGACGACGTCGTCCCGGAACTTGCCGGTCCGCACCATCCAGGCGGTGAGGCCCGCGCGCTGGGCGCCCTCGACGTCGCCCCACAAATCGTCCCCCACCATCACGACGTCCTTCGGCCGCTCCGCCACCTGCTTGCCCAACGTCGCGAGCGCCGTGCGGTAGAAATCCGCCGACGGCTTGCCGCAGACGAGCGGCTGCTTGCCGGTGGCGTACTCGAGCGCCGCCACGAACGGCCCCGCGTCGAGTGCGAGGCCGTCGCCGCGCAGCCAGTACCGGTCGCGCTGCAGCGCGATCAGCTCCGCGCCGTCCATCAGGTGCAGGAAGGCCCGGTTCAGCTTCCCGAAATCCCACGCGTCGCCGAGGTCGCCGACCACGACCACCTCGGGCCTGTCGCTCTCGAGGTCGAACCCGGCGAAGTCCTCGAGCGTATCGTCGGCGACGAACGCCGCGACGCGTCGGATCCGGCGCTGCCTGAGCAGCGCCACGCACGCCTGCGGCGCGCTGATGATGTCCTCCGCGCGCGCCTCGAACCCGTAGCCCGTCAGCCGCTCTGCGAGGAGGCGGCGCGAGCGCCGCGTGGTGTTCGTGACGTAGCGGAACGGCACGCCGCGGCGCCGCAGCTCGGCCAGCGACTCCACCGCGCCCGGGATCGCTCCGGCGTCGGTGTACAGCGTGCCGTCGAGATCGAAGAGAAACGCGGTCAATATTGCCCGAGGTACTTCCTTATCTCCCATTCCGAAACCTGCGAGATGTACTCCGCCCACTCGGAGCGCTTGGCCTCGACGTAGCGGCCGGCGATGTGCTCGCCCAACGCGCCCAGCACCACCTCGTCCTTCTCGAGACAGTTCAGCGCCTCGTGCAGGTCGCGCGGCAGGTCGTCGATCCGGTGATGCCGCTTTTCGCGGTACGTCATCGTGAAGATGTTCTTGTTCACCGGATCGGGCGGCGCGAGCTTGCGCTTGATCCCGTCCAGGCCCGCCGCCAGCTGCACCGCCAGCGCGAGATAGGGATTCGCCGACGGATCGGGCATCCTCAGCTCGCAGCGCGTGCCGCTGCCGCGGCGGTCCGGGATCCGGATCAGCGGCGAGCGGTTCTTCATGCTCCAGGCGATGTTGACCGGCGCCTCGTAACCCGGCACCAGCCGCTTAAAGCTGTTGACCAGCGGGTTGGTGACGGCGCAGAAGCCCTGCGCATGGTCCAGCAGCCCCGCGATGTACTGCAGCGCCACCTTGGAGAGCTGCCACTCCGCCTTGGGCTCGTAGAACGCGTTCTTCCCGTCCTTGAACAGGCTCTGGTGGGTGTGCATCCCCGAGCCGTTCTGCCCGAAGACCGGTTTCGGCATGAAGCTCGCCGCCAGGTCGTAGCGCTCGGCCGCGCTCCGCACCACCAGGCGGAAGGTCGCCAGGTCGTCGGCCGTGGTCAGCGCCTCCGCGTAGCGGAAGTCGATCTCGTGCTGTCCGGGCGCCACCTCGTGGTGCGCCGCCTCGACCTCGAAGCCCATCTCCTCGAGGTCGGCGATGATCAGCCGCCGCGTCTGCTCGCCGCGGTCCACCGGGCCGACGTCGAAGTAGCCGGCGACGTCGTGCACCTCCGTCGTCGCTGCGCCGCGCCCGTCCTTGTTGAAGAGGAAGAACTCCGCTTCGACCCCGGCCATCATCTCGTAGCCCAGCTGCTTCGCGCGCGCGATCTGCCGCTTCAGCGCCAGCCGCGGGCACCCGGCGAACTCGGAGTCGTCGGTGTTGTGGATGTCGCAGATGATGCGCGCGGCCAGCCCCTCCTCCGCGCCCCACGGGTAGATGCGGAAGGTGTCGAGGTCGGGGGCGAGGAGCATGTCCGACTCCTCGATCCGCACGAACCCCTCGATCGAGGAGCCGTCGAACATGATCTGCCCGTCCAGCGCCTTCTCGAACTGGCTGCGCGGCACCTCGACGTTCTTCACCACGCCGAGGATGTCGGTGAACTGCAGACGCAGGAACCGGACGTCGAGCCGGTCGCACACGTCGAGGATGTCGCGCTGGGACACGCTCCGCGCCTGCAGCATCGCGCGGTAGTCCGCATCCATGCTCATCGGCAGGGGGCGCATGACGGCGCGAGACGAAACGGGCGCGGCTGCCGCCGCGCCCGCCCCGCTCGCCTCAGTGCCGCGCTTGCCGCGCGCACGTGAAGGCATCGGAACTCCCGGTTAAGCGTGGGCCAGCTCAGGCGTCGTAGTACAGGAAAAACTCGTACGGATGCGGCCTGAGCGCCACGGGCTCCAGCTCCTTCTTCGTCTTGTACTCCACCCACGTGTCCAGCAGGTCCTGGGTGAATACCCCGCCCTGCAGTAGGAATTGGCTGTCCTTTTGCAGCGCCTCGAGCACCTCGCCCAGCGAGCCGGGCGTGTTCTTCACGCGCTTCCGCTCGTGCAGCTCGAGGTCGTAGAGGTCCTTGTCGATGGGCGCCGGCGGCTCGATCCGGTTCTTCACGCCGTCGAGCCCGGCCATCAGGAGCGCCGCGAAGGTCAGGTACGGGTTGGCCGCCGGGTCGGGCGCGCGGAACTCGATCCGCTTCGTCTTGGGCGACTTGGAGTACATCGGGATCCGGCACACCGCCGAGCGGTTGCGCTGGGAGTAGATCAGGTTGATCGGCGCCTCGTAGCCCGGGACCAGCCGGCGATACGAGTTGGTCGTGGGCGCCGCGAAGGCCAGGAGCGCCGGCGCGTGCTTGATCAGGCCGCCGATGTAGAAGCGCGCCATGTCCGAGAGCCCCGCGTACCCCCGGGCATTCCAGAAGAGGTTCTCGCCGTTCTTCCACAGGCTCTGGTGCACGTGCATGCCGGAGCCGTTGTCGCCGAACATCGGCTTGGGCATGAAGGTCGCCGTGTAGCCGTGCTCGTTGCACACGTTCTTCACGATGTACTTGTACATCATGATCTGGTCGGCCATGCGCACCAGTGTGCCGTAGCGCATGTCGATCTCCGTCTGCCCCGCGGTGCCGACCTCGTGGTGGTGCACCTCGACGTCGATCCCCGACGCGATCATCGCGAGCACGATGCGCGAGCGCAGATCCTGGAGCTTGTCCACCGGCGGCACGGGGAAGTAGCCCTCCTTGTGCCGCGGCCGGTGCCCGGGGTTGGGGGTACCGCCGTTCTGGCCGGAGTTCCAGATCCCCTCTTCCGAGTCGATGTAGTAGTAGCCCTCGTGCGCATTCTGGTCGAACCGCGCCGAGTTGAAGATGTAGAACTCCGCCTCCGGACCCCAGTACGACGTCGTCGCGACGCCGCTCTTCGTCAGGTACTGCTCCGCCTTCTGCGCCACGTAGCGCGGGTCGCGCGAATAGCGCTGCCCGGTGATCGGGTCCTTGATGTCGCAGGTCAGTGACAGCGTCGGCACCTTGAGGCAGGGATCCACGAACGCCGAGGCCGGATCCGGCAGCAGCAGCATGTCGCTCTCGTTGATCGCCTGGAACCCGCGGATGCTCGAGCCGTCGAAGCCCAGCCCCTCCTCGAACATGTCCTCCGAGAGCTCGCCCACGGGGACCGAGAAGTGCTGCCAGGTGCCGGGCAGGTCGGTGAAGCGCACGTCCACCATCTGGATCCCGGCCTCCTTCGCCCGGCGGATCACCTCCGCGGGGCTGGTGGCGGGCTTGGCGGCGCCGCTTTTCTTGGTGGTCTTCGAGGGCATCGTCGCGGTCATCGGCGCTTTCCTGGGTTCGGGTCGGGCCGGATTTTAGCCACAGCCGTGCAGACTGTCAAGCAAGTTCTGTGCAAATCGCAGAGAACGTTCTCCGCACACCGATATGCGACCCAGTTTCGTGCAATTTGTGCTGCGGAGGCGCGACGGGTGTAGCCGCTACGGCGTCAGCCCCTCGAGGAAGGTCCAGAGCTCCCCGGCCGAGAAGCCGCGGGCGCGGTCCAGGACCTCCTTCTCGGTCCACTCGACGAAGATCCAGGCGGTGGTGCGGCGCCGGTCGCCGCAGGCGAAGTGGAGGCGCCCGCGGATGGCGGCGATGTCGGGATGCGGCTCCGATTCGAGGTAGACGTCCCAGCTCTTCCCGCCGCGCGCAAGCTGCCCGAGATGCAGGGCCGTCTGGTGCGTGGGGTGGCGGGTTGGTTCCGTGGGGCCGGCCTAGGACTGATCTTCGGGTTTGTCCGGCGCCTCGCGCTCGGCGGCGCGCTCCGACGCTTCGACGAAGCCCCGGAGACTCGCCCCGATGACCTCGTCGAGGTACTGGTCGATGGCCAGCATCACCTCGAAGGCGTCACCGCGGTGCCAGTCGAGCCGCTGCCGGAGGAAGCGCCAGATCGTGTGCCGGAGGTGGCGGAATTCGCGGTACAGGTCTGCGGCGTCGTAGCGCGCCAGGCCCCGCAGCTTGCCGAAGCGGAGGCCGCGCCGGCGCCGCGCGATGGACCGGTCGGGCGAGCCCCCTTCCTCGCCCTCCTTGAGCGCCTCCGCGATGTCAGCCAGAAGGGCCGGCACCTGGTTGGTCAGGAGGAGGTCGGGAAGGCGGTCGTCGCCCGCGATCGCTGCGTCGCCGCGGACGGCGTCGCGCCAGCTCGTGGCGATCTCGTTGACGTTCGCGAGGATCGCGTCGCCCGCCTGGCGATAGGCCTGGGATGCTAATGACATCACCTGCAAGGTAGTGGCCGGAAAGACGGGGAGCCAGACTGCGGATCAGTCGCCAGACGGCAAGTTGCCAGTGGTTACCAGTGGCACTGGATCCCGGTTCCTCTTGGCACCGAATTCTCTCAGGGGTAAGCTTTCCCGGATGCCATCCACCCAGAAGTGCCCTTCGTGCAGTGCGCAGACCTCGGGCAAGTTCTGCTCCGAGTGCGGCGCGCCGCTCGGCGAGACGACCTGCAGCAAGTGCGGCGCCAGGAACCCGCCCCGCGCGAAGTTCTGCGGGGAGTGCGGCACGCCGGTCGCGGGCGGCGGCCGGCGCCTCAACGCGTCGGCGCAGCCCACGCCCCGCGGGGACCGCGCGGCCTGGTACGTCGCCGGCATCGCGGTGCTCGGGCTCCTCGTCGTGATCGTGATCACCGTCGGTAGAAAGAGCGGGGCGGGCGCGCCGGCGCCCGGGCCCGGACCGGCGTCGGCGATCGATCTGTCCACGATGACGCCGCGCCAGCAGGCGGACATGCTCTTCAACAAGATCATGACCCTGCACGAGGCGGGGAAGACGGACTCGGTCACCTTCTTCGCCCCGATGGCGCTCGCCGCGTACGCGAACCTGGGCTCGGACCTCGACGCGGACGCCCGGCTCCACCTCGGGCTGATCCTCATGGCGACGGGCCAGAACGCCGCGGCCACGGCCCAGGGCGACACGATCGTCCGCGGCGCGCGGACCCATCTGTTCGGCTGGCTGCTCAAGGGCCAGGCCGCCCTGCAGGCCGGGGACTCCGCCGCCGCGCGCAGCGCGCTCCGGACCTACCTCCAGAACTACCAGTCGGAGCGCGCCAAGGACCTGCCCGAGTACGCCGAGCACACGACGATGCTGCAGGAAGCGCGCGACGAGGCGGAGCGCCTGGTGCCGCGGGCGGCGGGCAAGTAGCGATGCCGCGCATCCGGGTCGCCCACAGCCCGGATTCCGACGACGCGTTCATGTTCTACGCGCTCGCCGCCGGGAAGGTGGACACCGGTGACCGGCGCTACGAGCACGAGCTGGCCGACATCGAGACGCTGAACCGCCGCGCGCTCGCCGGCGACCTCGACGTCACCGCCGTTTCCTTCCACGCCTACGCGCACCTCGCCGGTCGCTACGCGCTGCTGGCGCACGGCGCGTCCGTGGGCGACGGCTACGGGCCGCGCCTCGTGTCGCGGGAGCCGCGCCCCGCCGACCCACGCGCCGCCATCGCCTCCCGTCTGGTCGGCATCCCGGGAGAGCTCACGACCGCGTACCTGGCGCTCCGGCTCTACCAGGGCGGCGCGCGCACGAAGGTGTTGCCGTTCGACGCCATCGAGGATGCAGTGGTGGGCGGCGTCGTGGACGTCGGCCTCCTGATCCACGAAGGCCAGCTCACCTACGCCGACCGCGGCCTTTCGCTGTGGGAGGATCTCGGCGAGTGGTGGGCGAGCCAGACCCGCCTCCCCCTTCCACTCGGAGGCAACGTCGTTCGGCGCGACCTGGGCGCCGCCCTGGTGCAGGGCGTCGCGAGGGACCTCAAGGCCTCCATCGTCTGGGGGCTGGAGCACCGGGGCGAGGCGCTGGCCCACGCGATGGGCTATGCCCGCGGCATGGACGCCGGGCGCACGGACCGGTTCGTCGGCATGTACGTGAACGACTACACCGTCGACATCGGCCCCACCGGCCGGCGCGCGGTGCAGCGGCTGCTCGACGAGGCCCACCGGGCGGGCATCATCGCCTCGCACGTCGAAGCGGAGTTCGTTGCGGCATGACGCCCGCGGACTCCCATCCCGTCACGGTGCTGGTGGTCGAAGACGACCCGGCGCAGGCGCGCCTGGTCCAGCTCCTCGTCGCGGCGGCGGGGCTCTCCTGTGTCGGGACGGCGGCGTCGGCCGAGCCGGCGCTCGAGCTCGCGCCGCACGCCGACGTCATCCTGGTGGATTACCGGCTCGAAGGCGACCGCTCGGGGCTCGACGTGCTGCGGGAGATCCGGCGCCAGGGCTCCACGGCCTCGGTGGTGATGATGACCGGGCACGGCTCCGAGCGGGTGGCGTCGGAGGCGCTCCACCTCGGCGCGAACGACTACATCATCAAGGACGAGGCCTTCACCCAGCTGCTGCCGGAGGTGCTGGCGCGGGTCGTGAAGATGCGGGAGATCGAGCGGGCCCTCGCCGAGTCGCAGCACAGCCTGATCCGCGCCGAGCGGCGGGCGGCGATCGGCGAGATCGTGGTCGCGCTCTCGCACGAGATCAACAACCCGCTGATGGCGCTGAGCGCGCAGCTCGACCTGATGGGGCTGGACGCGGCTTCGCTGACCGAGGACGGCCGGGCGGCGCTGGCGCTCGCGCGCTCCCAGGTGGCCCGTATCGCCGACCTGCTCCGGCGGCTCGCAGAGCTGGACCACGAGGAGGCGACGACCTACGTGGGTGGCACGCGCATGACCGACTTGAAAGCCTGAGCCAGTTGCGAGACGCCGAGTCCCGAGGGGTAGCCTCCCTCGCAACTCCCGACTCGCAACTCGATTGGTTGTGGTATTAGTCCGCCGGCACGCCCTCCGGCACCGCTCCGGGCTCCCGCATCTTCTGTTCGACCGGCGCCTTCCTCCCCGCCGTCACCCACGTCACCACCCGCGCGCCGAAGTCGTCGAGATAGCTGTAGACCACCGGCACGACGATCAGGGTCAGCAACGTCGAGGTGATCAGGCCGCCGATCACGGCTCGCGCCATGGGCGCCCGGAACTCGCCGCCCTGTCCGAGCGCCAGCGCCGTCGGCAGCATTCCGAAGATCATCGCGCAGGTCGTCATCATGATCGGCCGGAACCGGATCTCGCCCGCCTCGATCAGCGCCTGGCGCCGCGTCGCCCCCTTCTCCCGCGTCTTGTTGGCGAAGTCCACGAGCAGGATCGCGTTCTTGGTCACCAGCCCCATCAGCATGATGACCCCAATCATGCTGAGGATGTTGAACGTGTCGCCGGTCAGCATCAGCGCCGCCAGCACCCCGATGATCGACAGGGGCAGCGACAGCATGATCGCGAGCGGCTGGAGGAACGAGCCGAACTGGGACGCCAGGATCAGGTAGACGAAGATGATCGCGAGCGTCAGCGACTCGAGCACGTAGCCCGTGGTCTCGGCGAAGTTCCTCTGCTCGCCCCCGATGTCGATCCGGTACCCGGGCGGGAGCGGAACGGTCGCGAGTCGCTTGCCGATGTCCGTCATCACGCTGGTAAGCGGGCGGCCCTGGTAGTTGCCCTCGATCCGCGCCATGCGCTCGAGCGAGAGCCGCTTGATTTCGGCGGGGGCGCCCGAGAGTGTGATCTGGGCCACCTGGCCCAGGGGCACCATCACGGGCGACTGCGTGCGCGGGTTCATCGTCGCGGTCGCGAGCGGGATCTTGCCCAGGTCGTCGAACGAGGTGCGGTACTCGGGCGCGACCTGCACGACGACGTCGTGCGTGAGCCCGGAGGCGTCCTCGAACGTCGTGGCGGTCTGGCCCGAGAGCACGGTGCGCAGGGTGTTCGAGATCGAGCCGACGGACAGGCCGACGTTCGTCGCGAGGTCGCGGTTGACCCGGACCACGTACTCCGGCTTGTGCTCCTCGAGGCTCGACTTCAGGTCCACCAGCCCCGGGACGCCGCGGATCGCGGCCAGCATCCGGTCGTTCAGGTCCTGGAGGCGCGTCATGTCCGGGCCGAGGATGTTGACCTGGACCGGCAGCTGGCCTCCCGCCATGCCCCCCGCGTCCATGATGCCGGTCGTGACGCCCTTGAACACCGGCAGCGCCCGGCGCAGCGCGATCTCGAACGCCGACTGGCTGAGGCTCCGCTGGCCTTTCGGCTTCATCCGCACGTAGATCGTGCCGTCGGTCACCGTGCGCTGCATCCCGCCGCCGATGGTGAAGTAGGTGTACGCCACCTCCGGGCGTGAGCGCAGGTAGCGGTCGACCTCCTCACCCTTGGTGCGCGTGTACGCCAGCGACGAGCCGACCGGCGTCTGGATGGTGACGATCAGCTCGCTCCGGTCGGTATTCGGGAAGAAGCCTCCGCCCACCGCGCCGACGCCCATCAGCACGATCGCGGCGAGGAACGCCCCGCCGGCGATCGCCAGGACCCGTCCGCGGTGGTCCAGCGCCCAGGCGATCACGCCGCGGTACCACCGCCCCGCCCCGCGCACCTTCTCGTTGAAGCGCTCGAGCCCCTTCCCGATCCGTCCGCGCTCGGCGTGCCCGGCGGCCTGCGGATCGTACCAGAGCGAGGAGAGCATCGGGTCCAGCGTGAACGACACGAACAGCGACACCGCCACCGCGAAGGCAACGGTGATGCCGAACTGGAAGAAGAAGCGGCCGACGATCCCGCGCATGAAGCCGACCGGGACGAACACCGCCAGAATGGACATCGTGGTGGCGAGCACCGCGAAGCCGATCTCGCTCGTGGCCGTACCCGCAGCCTTGTGGTGGTCTTCGCCGCGCTCCACGTGGCGCACGATGTTCTCCCGGACCACGATCGCATCGTCGATCAGGATGCCCACGGCCAGCGACAGCGCCATCAACGTCAGCGTGTTGATCGTGAAATTCATCGCGTAGATCACGAGGAACGCCGAGATGATCGACACGGGCAGGGTGAGGCCGGTGATGACCGTCGAGCGCCAGGAGTTGAGGAAGATGAAGACGATCAGGATCGTGAGCAGCGCGCCAAGGACCAGCGCCATCTGGACGTCGGCGAGCGAGTCCTGGATCCACGTCGAGTTGTCGCGGACGACCTCGAGCTGGACGCCTTGCGGCAGCTCGGTGTTGAGGTCGGCCATGACGGCCCGGATGCCCTTCGCGACGTCCACGGTGTTCGCGCCCGAGACCTTGCGGATGTCGATACCGATGGCGCGCTTGCCGGAGAACTCAGCCAGCGTCCGCTCTTCTTCCTGGGAGTCTTCGACCCGGGCCACTTCGTTCAACCGCACCGACACGCCGTTGCGCGTCGCCACCACCACGGTGCCGAAGTCGGCCGGATCGACGATGCGGCCTTGCACGCGCACCAGCTGCTCCGCGTTCGCCTGCTCCACGCGACCCGCCGGCATGTCCAGGTTCGCGCGCTGCAGCCCCAAGCTCACCATGTCGGGGCTCACGCCGAGGGCGTCCATCCGGGGCGGGAGGAGGAGGATCCGGATCTGGCGATCCAGCCCGCCGACCACGGAGACGCTGCCCACGCCGTCCACCGTCTCCAGGCGCCGGCTGATGGTCTCCGTGGCCAGCGTGGTCAGGTCGCGCAGCGCGAAGCCCTTGCCGGAGAGCGACAGGCTCATGATCGGGTTCTGCCGGAAGTCGAACCGCGAGATGATCGGCGGATCGATGTCCACCGGCAGATCGCCCCGGATCCCGTCCACGGCGGACCGGACGTCCGACTGCGCCGTCATGACCTTCGTCTGCAGCGTGAACTGGATGAAGATCATCGTGTAGCCTTCGACGGACGACGACTCGATCCGGTCCACGCCCTCGATCGGGTTGACGGCCTCCTCGATCTTCTTCGCGACGTCGCGCTCCACCGCCTCCGTGCTGGCGCCGGGATAGTTGACCTGGATCATCACGAAGGGCAGCTCGACGTCCGGCATGTCGTCGAGCTTGAGGCGTCGCAGGGAGAAGAGGCCGAGCACGACGAGCGCCAGCATCATCATCGTGGCGAAGACGGGGCGCTTGATCGAGAGTTCGGAGAGGAACATGCGCGCGTCCCCTAGCGCGTGCCGCGGGTGGCGGAGGCTGCGCCGCCGCCGATCTGCACCGGCGCCCCGTCCGCCAGACCTTCGATCGGCCCGACGATCACGGTGTCGCCGGCCGCGACGCCGGCCGTGATCCCGACGAGCGACAGGTCGTCGTCGGCCACACCGACGGTGACCCGGCGCCTCGCCACCTTGCCGCGACTCACCGCATACACGTACGGCGTCCGATCCTCCCCCTCGTAGCGCACCGCCTCACGCGGCACCGCCACCGCGTTCAGCGCCTCCCGCGTCACCACGCGCCCCGACGCGAACAGCCCGCCCACCAGACGCTCCCCGGCGTTCGGCACGTCCACGTAGATCTGGATCTGACGGGTCGCCGGGTCGGCCGTGGGATTGATGCGGCTGATCCGCCCCGACACGTGCGAGGAATCGAGCTGCGCGATCGTCAGGCTCACCAGCCGGCCGACCCTCAGCTCCGGAAGCCACTCGGTCGGCACCGACGCCGAGAGCTGCAGCACCCGCGTGTCCACCAGCTCGAGGACCGGCTTGCCGTTGTCCACGCGGTCCCCGGCCTGCGCGTAGCGCTTGCTGATCACGCCCGCCGCCGGGGCCGTCAGAGTGGAGCTGTGCAGTCGATCGTCGGCGTTCGCCGCCTGCGACTCGGACAGGGACAGCCGCGAGCGCGCACCCTCCAGGGCCACGAGCGCGTTGTCGCGGTCACGCTGAGCGATCGCGCCTTCGGAGAAGAGCGCCACCGCGCGGGCCGACTCCGCCTCCGCCACCCGCACGGCCATCCGCTGCGACTGCACGTCGGCCCGGGCGTACGCGGCGGCCGCCTGCAGGACCTGGTCCTTGAACCGCGCCAGGGGCTGCCCCTGCCGCACGCGGTCGCCTTCGTTCACGTACACCTCGAGGAGCTGCTCCGCGAGCGGCGCCCCGACGGTGATCTTCACCTTCGCCTCGAGCGCCCCGCTCAGCGGAATGCCGGCGCGCAGCGTCTGGAGGCGCGCAACGGCAATGTCCGCCGCGTTCAGCGTCGCGGTATTGGACGGATCCGCCACCGTGCCGGCGGACGCGCCGTTGGCGCGCTTCGCCCCGCACCCCGCCGCACCCAACGCGGCCGCCATCACCAGGACGGTTCCCCACCGATATGCCGTCATTGTCTCGCGCGTCCTTTTCTGTTCACTCACGGCTTGCCCCTGGTAACCACTGCCAACTTGCCGTCTGGCAACTCGCCTCAGTCCTGCCCCGCTGCTTCTCTGATCCCCGTTCGCACCAGCGGCACCGCGTGTCCGAGCGCCCGCTCCAACGCCGCGATCGCCAGGAGGTAGTCCCGCGTGGCCTGCGCTTCGTTGACGCTCGCCTGCTCGAGGGCCAGCCGCGCGTCGGATACCTCGATCGCGGTGGCGATGCCGTTGTTGAAGCGCACGGTCGCCAGGTGCTGGGCCCGCGCCGCCTGCCCCACGGTCTCGTGCCGCGCCTGGACCAGCGCCTGGGCCCGCACGATCTCCGCCCGCGCCTGCTCGATCTCGATCTGGACACCGGCCCGGGTCTGCGACAGCTGCGCTTCCGCGCGCGACAGGTCCGCCTGCGCCTGCTGCACCGCGCCGTGGGTCTTGAGCCCGTCGAACAGCGGCACCGACAGCGTGAGTGACGCACTCCAGTCCTTGCGGAAGTCGCCGATTCCCGCCGGAACGATTCCCGCCGGATACGCTTCCCCGCCGTACGAGCTGCTCAGCTTGAGGGTCGGATAGTAGTCCCCGTGGTAGACCCGCACCGCTTCCCGCCTGAACGCCACGTTGGCCTCGGCCGCCGTGACCGCCGCGCGACCGGCCGCGTCCAGATCCAGGGCCGCGAAGTCCACTTTGGGCAGCGAGTCCGACGTCTCGGGGAGCGGGCTCACCAGTTCCACGGGCTGCTCCGCCGGGAGGTTGACGAGGCGCCGCACTTCCAGCAGCGCGACGTCGCGGCCGTTCCGCGCGGCGATGACCAGCGGCTCCTGGTTCGCGGCCTCCACCTGCGCCCTCAGCAGATCGTAGTCCGCCGAGGAGCCGACCTGATGGTTGAGCGTGACCCGGTGCAGCTGGTCGTTCACCTGCACCTGCGACGCCTCGGTGATCACCACGATCCGCTCGGCGTAGAGCGCGTTCAGGTACGCCTGCTTCACCCGGTAGGTCACGTCCCGCCGCGTCTCGTCCAGCTCCGCTCGCGCCGCCTGCTCGTACGCGTGCGCCCCGCGGATCCCCGCCCCGATCTTCCCGCCCTGGAACAGCGTCTGGCTCAACGTGAGGGTCGCGACGTAGGCGTTCAGCCGGCCGAAGGGCAGGCTCGAAAAGAGCCCTCCGATGCCCCGGATCACGGAGTTCGGGTACTCCTGCTCGAGGTACCGGATCCGGTCCGCGAGCGGGGCCGTGGTGTCCGGGCTGAATGGGGCCAGCGTCGGCATCTGCCCCAACGAGCTGAAGACCGACGCGAAGGTGCGCGTGTAGACCACCGAGGCCCGGATATCCGGGAGCGCCGTGGACCAGGCCTGCGTGACCTGCCCCTCGGCCTGCTGCACGCCTGCTTCCGCGATCCGCACGTCGTTGCCTGCCGTCAGCGCGCGGTGGATCGCGTCGTCCAGCGTCAGCTGGATCGGAGCGCTCGCAGGCTGCTGCGCCGCCAGCGCCGCCGGAAGCAGCGCCAGGGCAAGGAAGGGTGCGATGCGCATGGCCCTACTCCCCGCGGGCGGCGCTCGGCAGACGGATGCCGTCGAACACGAGCGAGAGCTGCCGCTCGACCGCGTCGTGCAGGGACACCTTGCTGTGCTGGATCAGGTCGTGATGCGGGCCGCCGCCGACCCACCAGACCAGCGTGCCCATGAAGACCGACGCCACCACACCGAACACGGCATCCGGATCCAGCTCGGGCCGGAATTCCCCGCGCGCCTGTCCGTCGCGGATCGCGCTCACCACCCGCTGGTACATGCCCGTCCGCGAGGCGTCGGGCTCCGGGCACACCATCCGTTCCATGCTCACGCGCACGAGCATCCGCGCCAGCGCGCGGTCGTCGCCGTACGACGCGGCCACGCCGCCGAAGACGGCGAGGATCCGCTCCGACGCGGTCTGCCCGTGCCGGGCCGCGTGCTCCTCGGCGCGGGCCATCCACTCCTGGCTCAGCGCCTCGAGCACCGACTCCTTCTTGGGGAAGTAGTTGAAGAAGGTCCCCTTGGCCACGTCCGCGCGCTCGGTGATCTCGTCCACCGTCGTCGCGTCGAAGCCCTTCTCGTGGAACAGATCGAGAGCCGAGAGCGTGATCCGCCGTCGTGTCTCTTCCTTCTTCCTCTCGCGCCGCCCCTGCACTACCTCGGTCATGGCTGCCGATCCTTTTGACGATCAGATTGCTAGAGTTTGGTCACTTACGACTGTAGTCTACTAATGGACCACGGTGAAGTCAATTGCTTACACTACGGTCAGTTTTCCCCACGGGTTTCCCGGAGGCCGCCCAGTTCGCATTTTGACCACATGCGCATAGCGATGACGGGTGCCACCGGCTACGTCGGGCGCGAGGTTCTGGCGAAGCTCCTGCGCCGCGACCACGAAGTGCGGACATTGGTCCGTCAGCCGGAGCGCGCCGAGCGGCTGCGGGATCTCGGCGTCGAGCTGGTCGCCGGCGACCTGGGCGATCGGACCGCACTCGCGGCCCTCGTGGCGGGGGCGGACGCCGTCGTCCACCTGGTGGGGATCATTGCCGAGACGCGGTCACAGACCTTCGAGGCCGTCCACGTGCACGGCACCCAGGCCCTGCTCGATGCCGCCGCGGAGGCTCGAGTCGTTCTGTTCGTGCACATGAGCGCCCTCGGCGCACGCGCCGACGCGTTGGCCACCCGCTACCATCGGTCCAAGTGGCAGGCCGAAGAAGCGGTGCGGGGCAGCGGCCTGGCGCACGTCATCGTGCGACCATCCATCATCGGCGGTCCGGGCAACGCCGCCATCGGGATGATGGTGAACATGGTCCGTTTCTCGCCGGTCGTGCCGGTGATCGGCGACGGCCGCTACGCGATGCAGCCCGTCTGGATCGGAGACGTTGCCGAGGTGATGGCGCTCGCGCTCGAGCGGCCGGAGATCCGCGGGACCTTCGACATCGGCGGCGCCGAGCGCCTGACGTACCATCAGATGCTGGATCGCCTCGAGACCGCGCTGGGCGTGCGGCGCAGGCGCGTGCGCGTACCCGTGGGGATCGCACGCTTCGCCGCTGGCGCCGGCGCGGCGTTGCCGAACCTGGCTCCCATAACGCCGGACCAGCTCCAGATGCTGCTCGAAGGCAGCGTCACGGCGGACAACGCGCTCGAGTCGCGCTTCCTTATCCGGCCGCGCCCCTTCGCAGACGTGGCGCGCGAGATCTGCGCACCGTACGCGCAGCGCCACGCCGCACCCTAGCCGCGCGACCCCAGATCCCAGGAAGAAGAACGACCCGGGGGCAGAGCCCCCGGGCCGGGTAGCCGGGCAAAGCCGCCGTCAGACTTTGCGCGCGGCTACTTCCTCACCGGGCGCGTCGCTGGAGGCGTCGCCGCTCGGAGAAAAGACCGTGGGCATCAGCTGCGGGTGCGCGAGGCAGCCCCATGCAGAGCCGTCGAACCCGGGAGCGGCATGCGCCTGCGCCGGCCGCGAAGCCTCCGCCCGGTCCCTGTTGGCACGCCGCATCGCTGCGACCATCGCTCCCACCAGCGCTTCGCCCATGAGCGTCCTTTCAACTCATTGGATGCACCCGGGCGGCGGATGGTTGCTTAGCGGCGGAGCCTCCCCGTCCGGGAAGTCGTGACGGTGTCCGCCGCAGCCCCGCGCGAGAAGATGACCCGGGTATTGGATGCACCGTGCCCCAGGCCGATCGGGTTGAACACCATCGTGGGATTCGAGCAGGTGATCCGGGCCGTGCCGAGCGGATAGGTGGCGACCGTGTCCCAGGCCTTGGCGGTCCGCTGCACCGATAGCGCGGCGGTGTGCGCGACGGCGTCGAGCTCGAGCCGCGCGAGCGCGCCGCGCGCAATCGCCAGCTCCCGCGTCGTCGCGTGCGCGGCCGCGAGGCGCTGCACGCCCTCCTCGACGGCGGCGCGGTCGAGCGTGCGGCCCAATGGCGGCACGACCACGGAGGCGACGACGCCCATGATCGCGAGAACCGCCGCCAGTTCCGGAAGGGTGAACCCGCTGCGCACGCGGGGAGCGTAGCGCCCGGCGCCCCCCGAGGCGCACCCGTCGCTCGCGGCGCGGAGCGAATCTCGGCGGGGACTCTGGTATCGGCCGCCGGGGTGCGCTAGACTCGATTCATGCACATCCTGGTGCGGCTGTACCTCCGGACGGCGTTCGTCTTCCTCGCGCTCGGGCTGCTGACGGGACTCTGGCTCGAGTTCCAGATGACGACCGGCGGCACGATCAGCCACGGGATGGTCGTGGCGCACGTGCACCTGCTGCTGGTCGGCTTCATGGTGATGATGATCGTGGGAACGGCGCTGTGGCTCTTTCCCCGCTCGGGCCGCCGCGAGCCGATCGGGCCTTACCACAATCTCGTGGCGTTCGCCTACGTCCTCCTCACCGCGGGAACGCTGCTCCGCGCGGCGACCGAGTTCTTCGACGAACAGCTCGTGGCGCAGATGTGGGCCTACGTCCGGTTGGCCGCCTCGACCGGCCAGGTGGCGGGCATCCTGATCGGGATCTTCGCCCTGTGGGGCCGGGTCCGCGGGGCCGCGATCCCCAAGGTGGAGCCGCCGCCCGCCTAGACCGCCGCACCCTTTCCCGTGAGCCGCTGGCGCGTGTAGGGGATCAGGCCGCCCGCCTCCATGATCGCCTGGCGCGCGGCGGGCAGGGGCTTGATGCCGAAGCGCCGACCCGACGTCAGGTTCGTCAGCTCCGTCACCCCGATCGCGAGGTCGTCGCCTTCCGCGGCGGCGAGGTCCGGCACCTCGACGAGCTTCAGCCCCAGGTTGATCGCGTTCTGCAGGAAGATGCGCGCGAAGCTCTTCGCCACGATCACGAGCTCGTGGCCCTTGAGCGCCGAGACCGCCTGCTCCCGCGAGGAGCCGCAGCCGAAGTTCTTCCCCGCCACGACGACGCTCCCCGCCGGCACGCCGCCGCTCCTGAGGAGCGCGTTGAACGCCGTCTGGTCGGCGAAGGCGAACTGCGGCGTCTCCGTCGGCAGGACGGTGGCCATGTAGCGGCCCGGGTAGATCTGGTCGGTCGAGACGTCGTCGTCCAGCGCGAGCACGACCCTGGCTCTGCTCATGCCGTGCCTCCGTTCCTCGGATCGGTGATGACGCCGGTCACCGCCGACGCGGCCGCCACCGCCGGCGAGCAGAGGTAGACCTCCGACGCCGGATTCCCCATCCGCCCCTTGAAGTTGCGGTTCGTGGTGGAGAGCGCGACCTCCCCGTCGCCGAGCGCGCCCTCGTGCACGCCGAGGCAGGGGCCGCACCCCGCGTTCATCACGACCGCTCCCGCTTGCATCAGGTCGCCGACGTAGCCCGCGGCCACCGCCTGCTGGTAGATGCGCCCCGAGGCGGGGAAGACGAGCATCCGCGTGCCGCGCGCGACCTTCTTCCCCTTGAGGATCCGGGCGGCCATAGCGATGTCGTCCAGCCGGCCGTTGGTGCACGAGCCGATGACCACCTGGTGCACCCTGGTGCCGGCCACGCTCGAGACCGGCCGCACGTTGTCGACGGTATGCGGGCACGCGATCTGGGGCTCCAGCTTCGACACGTCGAGCTGCACGATGCGCTCGTAGGGGGCGTCGGGTTCGGGCACCATCATGTCTACGTACTCGGTGACGCCGGCCTCCTCCCGCAGGTAGCGCAGCGTCTCCTCGTCCGCCGGCACGATGCCGGACGTCGCCCCCGCCTCGACCGCCATGTTGCACAGCGTCAGCCTGCCGGAGGTGGGCATCGTCCGTATCGTTTCGCCGTGGAACTCCAGCACGTGGAAGGTCGCGCCCCCGGCGCCGAGCCGGCCGACCAGCTGCAGGATCACGTCCTTCGGCGCCACGAAGTCCGGCAGGGCTCCGGTCACCTCGACCTTGATGGTGCCCGGCACCTCGACGTTCATCGCGTAGCCCAGCGCCCAGACGCTGGCCATCTCGGTGGCCCCGATGCCGAAGGCGAAGGCGCCGAGCGCCCCGTGGCTGGTGGTATGCGAGTCGGTGCCCACGACGACGTGGCCCGGCCGCACGTAGCCGTTCTCGGGGAGCACCTGATGGCAGATGCCGCCCTCGTCACCGCGGATGTCGTGGAACTTCGTGATCCCCTGCGCCGCGACGAACTCCCGCACCTTCTTCTGGTTCGTCGCAGTCTTCGGGGTTTCCGCCGGCACGCGGTGGTCGAAGACGATGGCGATCTTCGAAGGGTCCCACGGCTTCGGCTCGAGCCCGGTCCCCTCGTAGACCTCGAGGAACTGGTTGATCACGAGCGCCGCGTTCTCGTGGCTCATCGCCAGGTCCACGGCGGGCTCGACGACGTCCCCGATCGCCACCATCCGCCGGCCCGTGGCTCTCGCCAGGGCCTTCTGCACGACGGTCATGCCCATACCGAACGCTCCTTCGCCTTAAACGATGCCCTGCGCCTTGAGCCGCGCGATCTCCTCCGGCCCGCACCCCAGGCCGGTCAGGATCTCCTCCGTGTGGCCGGAGAGCCGCGGCGGCGCCGCTTCGATCGCCCCGGGTGTCTTCTCGAACTTCGCCGTCAGGTTGAACAGCTTCAGCTCCCCGAGGCCCTCCGCGCAGACCGTCTGGATCACGCCCCGGTGCGCGATCTGCTCCTGCGTGAGCGCGGCCTCCAGCGGGAGGATCGCCCCCGACGGGACGCCCCGCGCGTTCAGCGCCTCCACCCAGTGGGCGGTCGGCCGCTGCTTGAGCTTCGCCTCCAGCAGCGGGGTCAGCGCCTTCCGGTTCCTCTTCCGCGCGTCGCGCCCGGCGAAACGCGCGTCGGTCTTGAGCTCCGGGACGCCCAGCGCGTCGGCCACCGCTTCCCATTGCTCCTGCTTGTTCGCCGCGATGTTGATCGCCCCGTCCGCGGTGTCGAAGGTGCCCGACGGGGCCGCGGTGAAGTTGTCGTTGCCCAGCAGCTGCGGCTGCTGGCCGCCGATCAGCAGGTTGGCCGCGACCCACCCCATCAGCGGCATGATCGAGTCGACCAGCGCGATGTCGATGCACTGCCCTTCGCCCGTGCGCTCGCGGTAGTAGAGGGCCCCCATGATCGCGAAGGCGGCGTTGAGCCCGCCCACCGTGTCGCACACCGGGAAGCCGCAGCGCAGCGGATTGAGCCGCTCGTCGCCGTTGATCGCCATGATCCCGGAGAGGCCCTGGATGATCTGGTCGTAGGCCGGCTTCAGCGCGTCCGGCCCCGTCTGCCCGAAGCCGGAGATCGCGCAGTAGACCAGATCGTGCTTCGCCTCGCGCAGCCGCTGGTACGACAGCCCCAGCCGGTCCATCACGCCGGGCCGGAAGTTCTCGACGACCACGTCCGCGGTCCGCACGAGCTTGAAGAAGATCTCGCGCGCCTCGCGCTCCTTGAGGTTGAGCGTCATCGACTTCTTGTTCGCGTTCTGCGCGAGGAAGCTCGTCCCCATCAGCCGGTCGTTCAGCTCGGGGACGTTGCCCAGCTTCCGCGCGAGATCGCCGTCCACCGGGTTCTCGATCTTGATCACCTCGGCGCCCAGCAGCGCGAGGTGCAGCGTGGCGAACGGGCCCGACAGCACGTTCGTCAGGTCCAGCACCCGGATGCCGTCCAGCAGCTTCGGTGTCGTCATCCCTTCGCTCCCACCGCCTGCGCGATCGTCCCCGCGCGGTAGACGGTCCCCGGCATCTCGCGCCCGAAGAAGCGCGCGACGTCGTTGGCGACGTCGATCAGCGCATCGAGCTTCACGTCCGTCCTCAGCCCCATCGCCTGGAGCATGTGCACGAAGTCCTCGGTGCACGTGTTGCCCCCGGCGATCTTCGTGAACGGGCAGCCGCCGAGTCCCGCGACGGACGACTCGAACGAGGTCACCCCCGCACCGTACGCCGCCCAGCAGTTCGCCAGCGCGAGGCCGTAGGTGTTGTGGAAGTGGCAGGCGGCCTCTACGCCCGGGCCCAGGGCCAGCACCGCCTCGAACAGTCGCTCGACGCGGTCGGGGACCGCGTGCCCCGCCGTGTCCGCGAGGCTCAGGTGGGTGAACCCGGCCTCGAGGAATCGGGCGGCGAGCCTGAGCACGCGCTCCTCCGGCACCGGCCCCTCGTACCCGCATCCGAAGGCGGACTGCACCGACACCTGCACCCGCATCCCGGCGTCGAGCGCGCGACAGGCGATCGCGAGGATGCGGTCGGTCGCCTCCGCGATCCCCATCCCCGTGTTCTTGCGCGAGTGGGTCTCGCTCGCCGAGACGCCCAGGCAGAGCAGCTCGACGCCCGCCGCCTGCGCCCGCTCGAGGCCGCGCTCGTTCAGGACCAGCGCCGAGAGGGCCACGCCGTCCGTCCGCCCCAGCTCGGCGAAGAGCCGGTCGGTGTCGGCCATCTGCGGCACCTTCTCCGGGTGCACGAACGAGCCGACCTGCACCACGTCCACCCCGGTCGCGATCAGCGAGCGGATCCAGCGCAGCTTCTGCTCCGTCGGGACGACCTGCCGCTCCATCTGCAGCCCGTCCCTGGGCCCCACCTCGTGGAGGACGATCTTCCGCGCCGCCGTCGCCACGCCCTCAGGCCCTCAGCGCGCGCACGACGGCCTCGGCCACCTCGAGGGTCGTGCTCGTCCCGCCCATGTCGTAGGTGCGCGCCTTGCCCTCACGGATCACCGCGGCCACCGCACGCTCGAGGCGGGCGGCCTTCTCGGCCTCGCCCAGCCAGTCGAGCATCATCTTCGCCGCGAGGATGGTGGCGAGCGGATTGACCTTGTACTGGCCCGCGTACTTCGGCGCCGAGCCGTGCGACGGCTCGAACACCGCCAGCTTCTCCCCGATGTTGCCGGAACAGGCGAAGCCGAGCCCGCCCACCATCTGGGCGGCGAGGTCGGAGATGATGTCGCCGTACAGGTTCGGAGCGACCAGGACCTCGTAGCTCTTCGGGTTCTTGAGGAGCCACATGCAGATCGCGTCCACGTTCGCCTCGTCCATGGCGATGCCGGGATACGCGGCCGCGACCTTGCGCGCCTCCTCGAGGAAGAGGCCGTCCGTCGCGCGCACGACGTTGGCCTTGTGGACCACCGTGACCTTCTTCCGCCCGTTCTCCCTGGCGTACTCGAACGCGGCGCGCACGATGCGCTCGCTGCCCTTCTTCGTGTTGACCTTGCAGGAGACCGCGTAGGCGTCGGCGGGGAGGTCCTTGAACGGCGCGAACGGCTTGCTCAGCTTCGCCAGCGCGGCCGACAGCTCGGCCGGCACCGGACTGAACTCGACCCCGGCGTACAGGTCCTCCGTGTTCTCGCGGAAGATGACGAGGTCGATCCCCTCCTTGAAGTTGAGCGGGTTCCCCGCGTACGCCTTGCACGGGCGGAGGCAGACGTACAGGTCGAACATCTGCCGCATCCGCACGATCGGCGAGCGGTAGACCAGCCCCTTGCCCCGCAGCTGCGGCGCGAGCTCCGCCTCCGCAGCCTTCGCCGGTTTGGAGGTGATGGCGCCGAACATCGCCGCGTCCACCCGCTTCAGCAGCTCGACCGTCCGCGGCGGGAAGGCATCGCCCTCCCGGCACCAGAACTCCCAGCCGATGTCGCCCTGGGGGTACGCCGCGTCGAGCTTCAGCTCGTCGAGGACGAGCCGTGCCGCGTCCATGACGTCCTTGCCGATGCCGTCGCCCGGCAGCCAGGCGATTGTGTACTGGGCCACCGTCACCACTCCGGGAGGGGGATGGGTCCAGGCCCCAGGAATTGCAAGAAACGCGCCGGGGTTTGCCGGGGGCCGCAAATGGCTTTGCTTCGCCACAAGAGCGGAGGGGCCGGACGGCTGCTCCGGCCCCTCGAGAACACCGAACCGCGCGTCCCGCCTTACGGCTTGGGGCGGGCGCGGAACTCCTCGTACAACCGCGTATGCCGGTCGTTGAAGGGCACCAGCTCACCGCGGATGAAGACGTACTTCGGTCCATAGCGGGCGTCGAGGGGATCGCCGTCCGTCACGATCAACGTGGCTTCCTTCCCGGGCTCGATGCTCCCCAGGCGGTCGGCCACGCCGAAGATCTGGGCGGCGTTGATCGTGAGTGCTTTGAGCGCGTCGTCGGCCGGGAGCCCGTAGGCCTCGGCGAGCGCGGCGTTGTACGGCAGGTCGCGCGAGCTGTGAGCGTCGTTCGTCTGGAACGCGATCGTGACGCCCGCCTTCGCGAGCACGCCGGGGTTGGCGTAGATCTCGTCGTACGGATCGTCGGGGGCGACCCCGGTGGTTGTCGGACCCACGATGACGGGGATGTGCCGCGCGGCCAGCGTGTCGGCGAGCTGCCACGCCTCGTGCGCGCCCCGCAGGATCACCTTGAGACCGAAGCTGTCGGCCAGCGCCATGACGCCGCGGATCTGCTCGGCGGTCTCCACGTCGAAGATCACGGGCTCGTCGCCGCGCATCACCGGCACCATGGCTTCCATCCCGAGATCCGTCTTCTGCGACCCCGGCGCCCCGGCTGCGAGCCGTGCCTTGATGTCGGCGTACGCCTTCGCGTCACCCAGGAATGCCTTGAGCGCCAGCACCTGCCGGTTGGTCTGGTCGCCAGGGGCCTGCCGCGCCCGCCGGAAGCGACCGCCGCCGCCGGTGCTCGGGTACGTCATCACCATCGCGGCCGGGGCCCGCACCGCCATCTCCTGCGGCGTCCACCCGAGCAGATCCAGCAGCGCCGCCTGCCCGCTCACCAGGCCGCCGCGCGGCGAGGTGATCGCGGTGGTCACGCCGTTGCTGCGCGTGACCGGGATCGGCGCGGAATTGGGATTGACGGCGATGAGCGCCGCGTCCTGCGGATTGAACTCGCCCAGCTCCTGCTGATCCTCGCCGCCGGGGACCGAGTTGATCTCGCTGAGGCCGAGCCGAGTGCCGGCGTCGATCATGCCGGGATAGACGAACAGGCCGCTGCCGTCCAGCACCGAGTCGCCTGGCTGGGGCGCGGCGTTGGCGCCGGCCGCCTCGATCTTGCCGTTGCGGATCACGACGGTGCCTCGCTCGATCCGCGGCCCGGTGACGGGCACGATGGTGACGTTGCGGATCGCCCAGCCGCGCGCGGACACCGCCACACCCGTCGCGGATTGCGCGTGGAGCGCCGGCGCTCCCGCAATGAGCAGCGCCGCTGCCAGCACGAACCCCCGTGCGTCCGTGCGTCGGTGCGTCCGTGCGTCCGGTCTCACTGTGCCCCCCTTCCCGCTGCGGCCGGTCCCCGATGCTGCCGCTGCTCCTGGAGCTGCTGTATCTCGTGCTCCAGGGTGGGCGCCGTGGTCCGGTCGAAGAAGACCCGTCCGTCCACCAGCGTCATCTCGACCCGCGACGCAGGCGCGAACGGATGCCCGCTGAAGATCGCGAGATCGGCGTCCTTCCCGACGTCGATCGAGCCGACCCGGTTCTCGATGCCCAGGATCCGGGCCGGATTCAGGGTGATCATCTTGAGCGCGTCCGTCTCCGACGCGCCACCGAAGTGCATCGTCTTGGCGGCGTCCTGGTAGAGCCGGCGCGCCCGCTCGTCGTCGTCCGAGTTGATCGCCACCACGACGCCGTGCTGCGTCAGCAGCGCCGCGTTCTGCGGGATGGCGTCGTACGCCTCCAATTTGTAGCCCCACATATCCGAAAAAGTCGATACGGCCGTGCCGGCCGCCGCGATCTCGTCGGCCACCTTGTATCCCTCCAGCCCGTGCTCGAGGCTGGCCACGCGCCAGCCAAAGTCGTGGGCCACCTTGAGCAGCATCAGGATCTCGTCGGCGCGGTAGCAGTGCGCGTTCACCAGCCGCCGGCCGTCCATGATCTCGACCAGCGCATCGAGCTGGAGATCCCGCCGCGGCGGAATCGGCTCCACCTGGCCCCGCCGCAGCGCGCGTCGCGCGGCTTCGTACTGCTGCCACTCAGTGCGGTACGCCACGGCCCTGGTGAAAGCGTCGCGAATGATCTCCTCGACCCCCATCCGGGTCTGCGGATAGCGGGGATGGCCGGGGATGGCCTCGAAGTTGGATTCCTTCGGGTTCTCGCCGAGGGCGAACTTGATGGTCGGCGGCGCACCCTCGAAGAAGAGGCTGTCCACCGGCAGCCCCCACCGCAGCTTCAGCAGGGTGTTCTGGCCGCCGATGGCGTTGGCCGAGCCGTGCAGGACGTGCATCATCGTCACGCCCCCCGCCAGCTGCCAGTAGATCGTCGGCATGTCCTCCTTGACCACGTCGGCCATCCGCACCTCGGGGTCGATTGCGTTGGTGATCTCGTTGACCACCTCGATGGCGCTGTGCGAATGCTCGTCGATGATGCCGGGCATCACGTAGCGGCCCGTCGCGTCGATGACCTGCGCGCCCGGCGGCACGGCGACGTCGGCCCCCACCGCCGCGATCTTCCCCTCGCGGATCACGATCGTGCCGCGGGGGATCGTGCCGTGGCTCACCGTGAGGATCGTGGCGTTGGTGATCGCCACGAGATGCGCCGCCGGCGGGATCGGCATCGTGAACGGCGCCGGCTCCTGGGCCGCGAGAGACGCTGCGGCAACCACGGAAATCAGCGCTGCGGCGACCCCTCGCAACTTGGCGTCTCGCAACTGGCACTTGTTCATGGGTTCCTCTTCTGGGCCGTGAAGCTCGCCGATCCCATGCCCGGCATGTCGGCCGAGCCGCTCATCCGGTTCCCCTCGACGTCGCCGTGGAAGGTGATGGTCATGCTCTGCCCGCCCATGGTGAGCGTGGTGCTCCAGCTGACCGAGCTGCCGGCGACTTCGCCGTTGTCCACGGCCGCGCTCCCCATCTCGCTCGTGAGCTGGCCGGTGATGGAGGCGCCGCTCTGGGTCAGGGTCAACGTCGCCTGGTTGGTGCCCTGCGGCGTGCTCACCGACAGATCCCACGTGCCGCCGACGTCGGCCGGCTCGGCGCCGCCTGCCGCGCCACGTTCCCGACCGGCCGGGGCCGCGGGCGGCGCGACCACCTCGTACCGCGCGCCGTCGACGAAGACCGCGCGGACCTTCGCGCTGTCTCCCAGCAGGTCCCCTTCGGTCACCACCAGGTTGGCGATCTTGCCCGGCTCGATGCTGCCGAGCTGCGCCGCCACGCCCGCGATCTCGGCCGGGCGGATGGTCAGCGCCTGGAGCGCCACGTCGCGCGGCAGCCCCGCCTTGATCGCCTTGCGCACGTTGGCCAGGAACTCCGTCGAGTGCAGCGAGCCGCCGGAGCTGAGGGCGAAGCGGATTCCGGCGCTGTTCAGCGCCGCCGCGTTCCCCTCGATGATCGGCCGCGCGGCACTGTCCGCCTCCGCGCTGTCGCCGGGTGCATGACGCTCGGTCCAGCGATACTGCCACCCCGTCACTTCGGGCGGCTTGGGGAAATCGACCGACACCACGACCGGCTGTCCCGTCGCCTTCAACGCGTCGGTGGCGCGGAATCCCTCCGTGGCGCCGACCACCGTCAGCTTGAGACCGAACTCACGCCCGATCCGCACGGCGCGGCGGATCTCGTTCTCGTTCTTCGCGAAGAAGAAGGCGGGCAGATCCCCTTTCAGGACCGGGATCAGCGCCGCCAGCTGCACGTCGTAGGCCGGGCGTTCCATTCCGACCGGGTTGGCGCGGTACCGGTCGAGCAGCAGCGCCTGGTGTTGCGCGTCGTAGAACGCCTGGCGCTCGTACGCGATCACGGCGAGCATCGTCTCCGGATAGCGGCCCTGCACGCCGTCGTATCCGAGGTTCTCGGCCACGGGCGACCGGATGACGGCCTGCTCCGTGAGGCTATCCTCGAGCGGCACGAGCGCCGAGAGGCCGCGAAAGGCCCCGCGCGCCGGCGCGACCAGCACGGCGGTGATGCCGCCGTCGCGCAGACTCCTGATGTCCGCCGGCGTGGCCTTGATCTCATCCGCGATCATCCGGGCCGGCTGGAGGCCGGCCGGCGTGGATTCGGTCGCAGCCGGGGTCCCTCCGCCGCCGCCGCGGGCGCCCTGCGCCGGAGCGGTGGGGAGGCCGAGGGTGGAGATGAGATCGATGATCCCTGGATAGACGGTGCGTCCGCTCAGATCGAGGACCCGCACGTCCGCCGGCGGCGTCACGTCGGCGCCGACGGCCTGGATCAAGCCGTCGCGCACCACGATGGTGCCGTGCTCGATCACGCCCTTCGTCACCGTCTCGATGCGGACGTTGGTCAGCGCCCACGTGCCTTCCTGGGCGCGGCAGGGTGAGGAAACGGCGAGCGCGACGGTGAGGAACGCGCCGGCCGAAGCCGGCAGTGCCAGTCGCATAGGTGCTCCGGGGAGATGTGCAAACAGCGGATACGGAACGTGCCATCGTACGGGCCGACGCCGGGTCCGTCAAGGCGACGCGTACACGACTACTACGCGCGCCAGCCGGACCGCGTTGGACCCCTCCTTGCGGACCGCGCGGCGGCGGGATATGAAATCTGGGCCACATGAGCGACCCCCTCGTGACCCTCCGCGAGTACGCGAAGCTTGCGCCCTGGAACATCCGGGATCTCGCGGCGTTGTCGGGCGGCATCCTCGACGCGTCGGGCGTGACGCCGATCAACGCGGCGGCCCAGAGCCGGCCGTCCGACCGCACGATCCGCTTCTACGTCACGCGCCACCTGATGAGCCCGCCCGAGGGGCGCGGCACCGCGGCCACGTACGGCTATCGCCACCTCCTGCAGCTGCTCTCGATCAAGCTGCGGCAGATGGAGGGGGCGACGCTGGCCACGATCACCAAGGACATCACGGAGGCGCCGGGCGACGTGCTCGAGAAGCGCGTGGCCTCCGCGCTGGGCACGATGCCGTCGCCCGAGCAGCTGGATTTCCGTGGCCACGTGGCGCCCCGCGGGCGGGTCGCCCGCGCCGTCAACCAGCGCGCCGCGTCCACCGGCGGCTCGGACGCGTCCGCGGCGCCGGCGGGAGCGTGGTACCGCATCGCGCTCGACGACGGGGCGGAGGTTTCCCTGCGGCAGGACCACCCGGCGGCGCGCACGGCGGCCCAGCGGCAGCGCCTGGCCGACCGCATCGCGCGGGTGGTGCGGGAGTCGTCGGTCGAGTCGACCTCGTAGCTCCGCATGCGGCTGCGCTGGCGGCTCCCCGTCGTTCTGACCGCGTGCGTCGTCGTTGCGCAGCTCTTCGCCCTCGATCCCCTCGTCGACGTCGTGACCTGGACCGCGCCCACGTCGGCGCGGCTTTCGTATCCCGGCCTGCACGTCGTCTTCGCGCCCCTGACCCTGCTGGCCGACTGGCTCAACGGCGGCTCGCGCCGCGACCTGATCGGCTTCGGCGTCTGGGCCCTGCTCGCCTACGTGCTGGCACGCCTCGCCGCGCACCGCACCCCGCCCGCGCGCCGGGCGCTGCGAGAGGCGGCGTACGGCGCCGGGTTCGTCCTCGCCCTCGCCGCATTCCTCGCCTGGGGCTACTGGCTCCCGCGCCCGATTCCCCGGCTGGCGGCGGCGGATCCCGACGTGCTCATCCTCGACGTCCACTCGCACACGGCGATGTCCCATGACGGCCGCCCCGGCTTCGGCGCAGCCCAGAACGCCGGGTGGCACGCACGGGCGGGATTCGACGCGGCGTTCGTCACCGATCACAACGTGTTCGGCGCCGCGAAGATCGGGCGCCTCGAAGCCGCCGGGCGGCGGCCGCGCCTCCTCGACGGCGAGGAGGTGTCGCTCTTCGGCATCCACCTCCTGACTCTCGGCATCAGCGCCGTGGTTCCGCACCAGCCGTACGATGCCTCGTGGGACTCGACCGGAGCCCTGATCCGGCGCCTGCACGCCGACTCCGTCTTCCTCGTGCCGACCTTGCCGGAGGACTGGGGCCACCACACGGGCGCCGAGTTCGGACAGCTGAGCGAATGGGGCGTGGACGGATTCGAGATCTGGACCAGTGCGCCTCAGGCCATGGACCTTCCACCCTCGGCACGGCGCACGGTGATCTCGTGGTCGAGGCTGGAGAATCGACCGATCTTCGGCTCGACCGACATGCACGGGTACGGCAACGCAGCGACGGTGTGGAACCTGGTGCGGCTGCCGGGGTGGCGCGCGCTTGGCGACAGCGTGTTGACGCGCGCGCTCATCCATCACTGGCGCTCAGGCGGCGTCGCGTCGAATCAGGTGGTGGCCCTACGGCGCTGGCTCCCGGAAACGCGGCTCGGCTCGGCGTTCAGCATGCCCCTGAATCTGGGCCTGCTGCTGCGCACCGCCTCCCGCCCGCACGCGGTCCTGCTGCTCGGATGGATCTGGCTGATCGCGCTCGTGGGCTCCCGCCGCGGCGCGCCGGCGCAGCTCAGCTCGGCTTCGGGCAGCCCGCCGCCGACACCCGGATCGTGACGGTTTCGGAGCCGCCCGCCCCGTCGAACGCGGCCCATCCGTCGGCCTGCGGCACCAGATCGTAATACTGCGTCACGTTGGGCCGGATCACCGCGGCGCAGGACCCCCGCACCAGCCAGCCGAACCGCAGCTCGAGGCGTACCGAACGCCTCGGGGTCAGGGTGAGCGTGACCGCGCGGTCGGCGGGCCGGTATGCCAGGCTGAGCGAGTCCGCGCCAAGCCTCCACCCCTCGAGCCGCCAGACGTGATCGTCGGCGATCCCGTCGACGTGCGGCGCGATCTCGATGGCGTCGAGGTGCTCATCCACCCCGAACAGCCCGCGCGCCAGCAGATCGAGGTAGGACCCCGCTGAGAACATGAAGAGCCCGTTGTCGTCGCCGCGCTCCCCCGGGCGGCCGTAGTTGACGTGGACGATGCGCGAGGCCTCGGCGTCGAGCCGCTGCCACGCTTCACGCCGCTGGGCCGCCGTGCCGAAGCGGAACGCCGCCTCGAGCGCTTTGAAGTCGAGGATGTGCCAGTCCCAGCCGGTCCAGTACCCGCCCATGTCGTGCCAGCTGTCGCTGCTCGGCACCGCGAAGAACCCCTGGTTCCTGGCGTCCCACCAGTCGGGGGCCAGCAGCCGCCGCACCATCGCTCCGCTGATCGCCGTGTCGGCGACGCCGTCGAAGACGAGTGCGTCCACGGGCTGGAGATGGTAGTGGTCCCAGCTCCTCGCGCTGTCGGCCATCGCGTGGTAGGTGAACCACCCCATCTGCGGCCGGTACAGCGTCGGCAGCGCCGCGCGGATCCCGTTCGCCGCGGCCCGCCACGCGGCGGCGCTGTCGCCCAGCGCCATCACGTTGAACCGCAACGCGGCCTCGTCCTCCAGCTCCGCGAGCCGGTCGAGGGCGTACGCGGTCAGCGCGTTCACGTAGGGATCTTCCGACAGGTACGGCTGATCGCGCGGATCCAGCGGCGACATCTCGGAGTACGTCGCGGAGCTCATCCCTTCGACGAGCCCGTTCCCGTTCCGGTCGCTCGCCAGCACGTAGTGTGCGATGTGGCGGAGGTTCTTGAGCTCGCTCGCCAGCCACGCCGTGTCGCGAGTCGCGCGGTAGCAGGCGTACCCCTTGAGGATCTCGTAGGGGTCCTTGTCCCCCATCCAGCGGCCGCCCCAGTCGTCGGTCCAGACGTAGCGGCCCCGGGCACCGAGCCGGTTCCAGATCTCGTGGCGCTGCGCGCCGGACGGATCGGCGTACTGCTTCATCAGCGCGTACTCGGAGCAGACCACCTCCGGATCGCCCAGCTGCAGCGCGGCGGTGGTGCCGTACCACCCGTCGCGGTCGAACGCGGCGAGGAAGGTGTACGAACCGGCGGGGATGTTGCGGAAGGTCGCGATGCGATCGTAGCGCAGCATCGGCGCGGCCGCTCCGAGGATGTGCGCGAGCACGTTCTCGACGTCGGACGACGGGGTGGCCACACGCGGGCCCGCCGGCTCCGGCGGCAGCGTCCGTCCTTCCAGCGCCACCGCGACCGCGCTCGCGGCGGCATCCTGGCTGTCGCCCGACCCGAAGACCACCTCGGCGTGCATCGCGCCGCTGGCGTCGCGGGTCGGCTGCAGGGCCAGCACGAGACGCCCGAGCGCACGTCGCTCGCGGCCCACGGACTCGCCGAACTGCTGCGTGAGGACGATCGAGGTCCCCTCGACGTGGACCGCCGCCTGGGTGCCGCGCCCCGGCGCGATGGCGATGACCGTGCCGGCGATGGTGGAATCCTGGAGGAACGCCACGTGCCGCGCGTCGTCCACCGTGATCCGGTCCCGGACGCCGTAGCCCACCGAGCGCCACCGCTGCTCGTAGAGATCCGCCGGGTCGATCGTCACCAGCACCGCCCGGTTCAGCGGCCACCGCGGCGCCGAGATCTCCAGCCGGCCCGCGGCCGCGCCGGGAACCCCCTGCGGCTCGATCTGGAGCGGCGCGCCCAGCGCCGAGTCCGCGATGAGGAGCGTCACCCGCCCGTCGGCGCCGAAGCGCACGCTGTCGGGGAACGCCGCGTTCTCCGGTTCCCGCGCCCCGAGCTGGATGCCCTCGATGCGCACCCACCCGGTGAACGTGACCGGGTTGATGGTGAGATCCCGCAGGACCACGCCGCCCGCCGCGGTGTCCACTGCGACCCAGAACTGGAAGTGCGGCAGGAGCACGGCCGTCGGCCGGAAACCGGGCACTCCGACCACTGTGATGTCCTGCGGCGCCTGGGCCCGAACAACAGGAACCCATGGAGGCACGGAGGCACAGAGGCACAACAGCAGAGACGCGATAGCCCCTGCCCCCGTCTTCTTGCGGCTGGCAACCACTGTGCGACTTGCCGGCTGGCAACTCACCTGGCCACCGCTTTCTGTCGTCGGGTAACGTCAACAGGATAGCGACCTTGCCGCGCCCTTGCCAGCATCCGGCGCGTACGGCACATTCGCAGGAACCCTCCCGGAGACCCCAGATCCATGGGCACCATCCTGTTCCTCGTCGTCGTCGTCGCCCTCATCCTCTGGATCGTCGGCGCCTACAACGGCCTGATCGCCCTCAAGAACCAGACGGTCAACGCGTGGAAGCAGATCGACGTGCAGCTCAAGCGGCGGCACGATCTGATCCCCAACCTGGTCAACACGGTCAAGGGGTCGATGAACTTCGAGAAGGACACCCTCGACGCCGTGGTCAGCGCCCGGTCGCGCGCGATGCAGAGCGGGGCCGGCGGCGGCGTGAAGGAAACGGCGGCGGCCGAGACCGCGCTGACCGGCGCCCTCGGCAAGCTGTTCGTCGTGATGGAGCGCTACCCGGACCTCAAGTCGTCGCAGAACGTGCGCGACCTGCAGGAGGAGCTGTCGAGCACGGAGAACAAGATCGCCTTCGCGCGGCAGTTCTATAACGACGTCGCGACGGGGTACAACACGAAACAGCAGCAGTTCCCCACCAACCTCGTGGCGGGTCTGGCGAGGGCCGAGATCGCCGAGCTGTGGGAGATCGAGGACAAGGCGGAGCGCGCGGTGCCGACGGTCGACCTCTCGCTGCAGAAGCCGCAAGGGTGACCGCGGGCCTGAACCTCTTCGAGCAGCAGGCGCGGAACCGCCGCCTGACGGTGGCGTGGATGGCGCTGTTCATCCTCTTCTTCGCCTGGCTCGGCTTCGGGGGCGACCTCGCGATCTATCTCGCGGCGGCCGCGCGCACCGAGGGCCAGGTGCCGTATCGCTTCCCCTGGATCGGCGTGGTCGTCACGGTCGTCGCGGTGATCGCCGCCTGGGTGGCGTGGCGGAAGGGACCCCAGCAGGTGCTCTGGTCCACCGGCGCGCGGGAGATCGCGACGCCCCAGTCGTTCGAGGAGAAGCAGTTCGTGGACGTCGTGGAGGAGATGGCCGTCGCGACCGGCCTGCCGAAGCCGAAGGTCTACGTGATCGACGATCCCGACCCCAACGCCTTCGCCACGGGGCGCGATCCGCAGACGGCCTGCATCGCCGCCACGACCGGGCTGCTGGCCATCCTCAATCGCGAGGAGCTGCAGGCGGTCATCGCCCACGAGATGGGGCACGTCCGCAACTTCGACGTCCGGCTGATGACGCTCATCGCGGCGCTGGTCGGCGTGATCGTCGTGCTGTCGAACGGGATGGGGCGGATGCTCCGCGGCGGCGGCGGGCGGAGCCTCGGCCTGCTCGGCCGCGGCCGGAGGGCGAACGGGCCGCTGCTCGCCGCTGCGGCCGTCGTCTTCGTCCTGTGGATCATCACCCTGATCCTCGCCCCCTTCATCTCCAGGATCATGGCGATGGCCGTCTCCCGGGACCGCGAGTATCTGGCGGACGCCACGGGCGCCGAGCTGACGCGCAACCCCGGGGCCCTGGCCTCGGCCCTCGAGAAGATCGAGACGCATGAGGCGCCGACGACGCACATCAAGGAAGGGGCGGCGCACCTCTGCATCGCCGACCCGCTGGGCCGCGACGTCAACAGCAGGGAGGGGAGGCTGGCCGACCTGCTGGCCACCCACCCGCCCATGGCGATGCGGATCACCCGGCTCAAGGGGATGGCCTTCCAGCAGCTGAAGGCGGCAGGACAGCTGCCGACCGCCTGACCTGGCGGGGTGCGAGCGATGACGCTGCTGGACTCGTTGCTGCTCGCCGCGGCCGCGTTCCTCGCGGCCGGCCTGACGCTCTGGCTCACCCGCACGACCACCGCCGCCTTCCGCGCCCGCCTCCGGCGCTCGGCGCGCAAGGCCCTGCGCGACTTCCAGGCGCGGATCGCCCGTTTCAAGCTCGTCTCCCGCCGCGCCATCCACGACGAGCTGATCCTCGATCCCGTCGTGGTGGCGGCGATGCGCGAGCACCGCCGCGAGCACCGGCTCACCGAGCTGGAGGTGCGCGTCCGGGTCGAGCAGTACATCGACGAGATCCTGCCGTTCTTCAACGTGCTGTCGTACTACCGCCTCGGCTACAACCTCGCGAAGCTCACGCTGAACCTGCTGTACAAGGTCACGGTGGACTACCAGGACGAGGCGGCGCTCGAGCGGATCCCGCGCGCGGACGTCGTGGTCTACCTGATGAACCACCGCTCCAACGCCGACTACGTGGTGGTCGCCTACGTCCTGGCGCGGGGCG
This sequence comes from uncultured Gemmatimonadales bacterium, assembly GCA_963835535.1. Lineage (GTDB taxonomy): Bacteria > Gemmatimonadota > Gemmatimonadetes > Gemmatimonadales > JACORV01 > Fen-1245. The sequence goes on along the minus strand of CAWIFL010000004.1, from coordinate 194,498 downwards.
TCGCCGTGAGCTACGCCGTGGGGGAGTGGGCGCGGATCTGGCCGCTGGAGACGATCTTCAAGTCGTTCGGGTCCTACTTCGTGCGGCGCCGCTACCGGGAGCCGCTCTACCACGCGGTGCTCGAGCGCTACGTGCAGCTCATGACCCGCCACGGGGTCACGCAGGGCCTCTTCCCCGAGGGCGGCCTGTCGCGGGACGGGAAGTTCCGGCCCGCCAAGATCGGCCTGCTCGACTACATCGTCGGCACGCTGCGCGACCGTTCGTTCGACCGCGACATCTGGTTCGTCCCCGTCGCCCTCAACTACGACCGCACGCTCGAGGACCGGGCGCTGATCCAGGAGTGCCTCGATCCCGAGCTGCGGCTGTCGCGGCCGAAGCAGCTCTGGAGCACGGTCGAGTACCTGGGGCTCAACACCCTGCGCCTCTTCACCGGGCGCCTCAAGCGCTACGGCCGCGCCGCCGTGAACTTCGGCACGCCGCAGTCGCTCCGGACCTGGCTGGGCGCCCAGGCTACCGACGTGCTCGCCCTGCCCCGCGAGGAGCGGCTGCCGCACGTCCAGCGCCTCGCCGACGACGTCATGGACGGCGTCCGAGCGGTCGTCCCCGTGACGGCCGTGGCCCTCGCCTCCGCCGCCCTCCTCTCCTTCGAGCGGCATGTCGTCCCGCTGGAGGACCTCCTGGAGCGGATGCGCGAGATCCGCGGCCAGCTCCTCGAGACCAACGCCAAGGTGATCCGGGCGGACCGCGACATCACCGAGACCTGGGGCCGCGCGCGGCGGATGTTCCGGCTCCGGCGCATCGTGGTGGTGGCGGGCGCGTCCGTGGCGGTGATGCCACGCCAGCGCCCGCTCCTGGAGTACTACGCGAACTCCATCGCGCACCTGCTCCCGGCGGGGGCGGAAGCGGTCCACCGCATGACCCCGGCGGACGACCGGGACGAGTCGCTGCACAGGCTCAAGGAGCCGAAGAGCAGGGGTTAGGGATTAGGGAGTAGGGGTTAGGGGTGGCGCCGGGATGCCAAACCCCTAACCCCTAACCCCTAACCCCTGCTTTATTATTCGCCGTGCCCCAGACTCCGGTTCTGCTTCCCCAGCTTCCCGTCGGCGCTCGCGTCGAGGACACCCTCCTCGTCTACGACGTCGAGCAGCGCACCCAGAACGACGGCAGCCCGTTCGTCATCCTGACGCTCGGGAACAGCAGCGGGCGCGTGAAGACGGCGCCGTTCTGGTCGTCGGAGGTGCACAAGGTCGAGGGGATCGAGAAGGGCGCGGTCGTCAGCGTCATCGGCGACGTGGGTGAATACCGGGGCGACCGCCAGCTCAAGGTCAGCTCGATCCGCTCCGTGCCCCGGGAGATGGTGGACTGGGCGCGCCTCCTCCCTTCGGTCGGCGACGTCACGCCGTGGTGGGCGACGGTGGACAAGTGGATCGCCGAGATGTCCGACGGGCCATGGCGGCGGACGCTGGCGCTCTTTTACGGCGACGGCGACTTCCGGTCCCGCTACGAGCGCTGCCCCGCCTCGCTCAGCAACCACCACGCGGAGCTGGGCGGGCTCCTCAAGCACACGGTCGAGGTGGGCGCGATCGCGAAGACGATGGCCAAGGCCGCGGGCGCCGCCTGGGACCTGGTCCTGGCGGGCGTGCTCCTGCACGACATCGGCAAGCTCGAGGCGTACGCGTGGGACGGGTTGTTCACGATGACGGAGGCCGGCAGCCTCATGGGCCACGTGGTGCTCGGCTCGGTGATGCTCGACCGCAGGCTCGACGAGGAGGAGCAGCCGCCGCTCGGCGACGCGGAGCGCCTGGTGCTGCAGCACCTGATCCTCTCGCATCACGGAGAACTGGAATTCGGCAGCCCGGTGCGGCCGATGACGCTCGAAGCCGAAGTCCTGCACCTGGCCGATCACGCGTCCGCGTCCACGGCAAACCTCGCGACGGCCCTCAAGGAGAGCGCCAACTTCGGCGAGGGGGAGACCGTGTCCAAACCGATCTGGAGCCTCGACCGGCGGCGTGTCTACCGGGGCCAGTCCTGAGGTGGGGATGGACGAGCCGCAGCTGGGGCGGGTGCTGTACGCGCCGGAGGCGATCGCCGCGCGCGTCGCCGAGATCGCGGCCGAGCTGAACCGGCGGTTCGGCGGCCGGTCGGCGGTCGTGGTCGCCGTCCTCAAGGGCGCGACCGTCTTCCTCGCCGACCTGCTGCGGCAGCTCACCTTCCCCCTCGCCGTGGACTTCGTGCGGATCGCGTCGTACGGATCTGGAAGGCGCCCAGGTGAAATCCGCTTCATCAAGGACGTCGAGCTGCCGCTGGAAGGCCGCGACGTCATCGTCGTGGACGACATCGTGGACACGGGCGGTACGCTCGCGCGCCTCGAGCAGGCATTGGAGGCGCACCACCCGAGATCCGTCACCACCGTCGCCCTGCTCCGGCGCGCGCCGAAGCGGCGGCTCCCCCCGATCCTGGATCTGGTGGGCTTCGAGCTGGAGAGCGACGAGTTCGTCGCCGGCTACGGCATCGACTGCGCGGAGCGGTTCCGCGAGCTGCGCGCGATCCACGCCGTGGCCCGGACGTAGACGGCGATGACCGAGCGCGCGCAGCGCACCATCGAGGAGTTCGGCGACCGCGCCGAAGCGCTGGCCGTCTTCCTCGGCGCCGCCGGCGCCGCGCCGCGCCTCATCACGCTCGACGACAGCGCCGGATGCCCGCTGTACCACGCCCTCGCCGCACTCCAGTGGACCGGAGTGACCGGGCTCTTCCAGCTCGCCGACCGCCTGCACGCCGTCTGGTTCGCGGCCGAGACCGGCGTCGCGGTCATCGAGCGGATCGTGGACGGCAAGCCGGCCTTCCGCTTCCTGGGCCCCCGGATCGAGGCCCCGCAGAAGGCGCCGGTGGACGGCACCCCCGTCGTGGACGAGATGTACGTTCTGGGCTACGAGTTCGACTCGCGGTGGAACGCGATCGCCCACTTCCTCGTGACCACGCAGGGACGCGGCGCCCTGATGTCGCTGTTCGCGCCGCGGGCCCCCCAGCTCGACCACGTGCGGCGCTGGCTCCTCGAGCTGTTCCAGGGCCCGGTCCCCGATGGCGCCGATCACCTGCACGCCGCGTGGTTCGCCACGACCGGCGCGGGCTTCCTCTTCCCGCCCACCACCATGGGCGCCGAGCGCACGCGCGGCTGGTCTTACGTGGAGCTGGGCAGCAGCAGCGAGGACTAGGGGGTGAAAAAGCGACGGCCCGCCTGGGTCTCCCCAGTCGGGCCGTCGCCGAAGCAGTTACCCGGAGCCGAGAGATTGCTCTCCCGTTTTTCTTCCTACGGCCACCGGTTGTCTGTTGTCAGGGTCCCGGTAGGGCCGCCTGAAGCTCCGGCTTCCATCCCCACGCGACGTGCCCGTCACATGGTTCACTGCTCCGAGCGCTTCGAGTCCGGTCGGATCGCGTACCGACCTCTCGCACTGCACCCCGCTGCGCCACGGCGAGGTGGATGAAGCACGCGATTGGCTTCACCTACCCGAGTCGGTGGGTGCCCTGGGATCGTCGGACGCCTGTGCCCTTGTTTGCATCGGCGCCCTCCCCCAAGCTACCGCTCGGGCCCATCAGCAGGCGTAGACCAAGCAGGGCCCGATCCCTTCCCCGCTGACGACGCACGGCAATATATGGCCGTCTCAACATCGTGCAAGTGCCGGAGTTGCTTCGGGTTACGCCACTTCGATGTGCACTCGATGTGGATTCCAAGACCCAAGACTGGAAGGGGTTCCAGCGCCTTTCCCCACAATGTCGAGATGTGGATAGGTATTCCGTGTGGAGCCTTCGCGCTTGCTCCGGCCCGCGTCGGCTGCTAGGGTAGGCCGCCTGACTCACCTCAACACTGGAATGGTACCGTGAAACGCCAGTTCTTCCTTGGTTGCGCCACCGCTCTTCTCGCCGCGAGCCCGCTCGCGGCCCAGCGCTCCCCGCTCCCCGACGCGCGCGTCGCCGCTCTGGTGCGCGCCGACGCCATCTGGGCCCCACTGAAGTTCCTTGCCAGCGATCTGCTCGAGGGCCGGGGCACGGGCCGGCGCGGCGGCGACCTCGCCATGGCCTTCATCGCATCGCAGTTCAGGGAGATGGGCCTGGAGCCCGCCGGCGACAGCGGGACCTACTACCAGCATGTGCCGGTCGTCTCGTTGAACCCGTCGCCGACGCTGTCGATTGCGGGAGGCGCGCCGGCGCGGGATCTGCGCTATCGCGACGAGTACGTAGCCTGGGCGGAGCGCGCCGATACCTTGGTGCAGGCGAATGCCGAGGTGGTGTTCGTCGGCTACGGGATCACCGCGCCCGACTGGCAATGGGACGACTTCAAGGGGATGGACGTGCGCGGGAAGATCCTGATGATGCTCGTGAACGACCCCGGCATCGGGGATCCCACGATCTTCCACGGCAAGACGCTCACCTACTACGGGCGCTGGACGTACAAGATCGAGGAGGCCGCGCGGCACGGCGCCGCCGGCCTGCTGCTCGTGCACAACGACTCGATGGCGACGTACGGCTGGAACACGGTACGGAACTCGTGGACGGGCGAGCAGGTGCGCCTCGACACGCCGCCGACGTCGCTCCAGTTCGCCGGCTGGCTGACCGAGGGCGTCGCGACCGAGCTGCTTCGCGCGCGCTCCCTGGACCTGGCGCAGTTGATCGCGGCCGCGGGGCGTCGGGATTTCCGGCCCGTGGCCACCGGCCTCGATCTCAGCATGACGATCCACTCGTCGCTCAAGCGGATGTCGACGTCCAACGTGCTCGGCCGGCTCCCCGGCCGCGACCCCAGGCTCAAGAACCAGGTGGTGTACGTCTCCGCGCACTGGGACCACTTCGGCATCGGCCAGCCGGTCAATGGGGACTCGATCCGGAACGGCGCGGTGGACAACGCATCGGGCGTGGCCACGATGCTCGCCATCGCCGACGCCTTCACGCGCAGCAGCCTCAGGCCCAAGCGGTCGCTGGTTTTCGTCGGCATGGCCCTGGAGGAGTCCGGCCTGCTCGGATCGGCGTGGCTCGCCGCCCACCCACCCGTGCCGCCCGCCGACGAGGCCGCCGACCTCAACCTCGACGTGACCAACCTGTTCGGCGCCACGCGGGACATCTCCGCGCTGGGCGCCGACCAGTCCACGCTCGGCGCGGTTTTCGCGCGCGCCGCCCGCGCCGAGGGGCTGCGGGTCATCGTGGACTCGATGGCGTTGAGCCACGGCTCGTTCTTCCGGGCCGACCATTTCTCGTTCGCGAAGGCCGGTGTCCCGGCCCTCACGCCGGGAGGGGGCAACGACTTCGTCGGGAAACCTGCGGGCTGGGGACGGGAGCAATGGGAGATTTACAACCGGGAGCGCTACCACCAGCCGGCCGACAACCTGCTGCCCTGGTACACCGCGGATGGCTCCGTCCAGCAGGCGCGGGTGCTGGCGCGCGTCGCGTGGAACGTCGCGGAAGCCGCAGCTCAACCCACCTGGTATCCCACATCCGAGTTCGCGGCGACCGGGAGGGCGCGGGTCGGTAAGTAGAAGCGGGTGTAGGGTTGAGGGTGTAGGGTGTAGGTACGACAAAGGCGCTTCGATGTCCGGAGCGCCTTTGTTTGACTACACCCTACCCCCTACACCCTACCCCCTGTCTCTTCACTCCCCCGGCGCCGCCCCCGCGAACGGCGCGTTCCGCTGCAAGCCCGGCGGGACCGGAATGCGCCGCGCCGGCGGGAGGACGGCGTTGAGCGCATTGACGAGGGCCCGGTCGCGCTCGTGCGCCTCCCGCACCTGACCGTAGAACTCGCGGTAGAAGTGTTGCGCCGCGGTCCGGTACTGATCGCCCCACGGCGTCCACCGATCCGGGGCGGCGATCATGCTCGCCACGTTGTCGCACTCGGCGAGGGCCTGGCTCGCCGCGAGAGCTGTGTCGAGGCCCGCCGCCGCGCTCTGCAAGGCGGGATTGGCGGGGAGGGTGCGCCGCAGCGTCTGCGCCGCCGCTGCGAAGGTCGTCAGATCCCAGTAGACGTTCCGGCAGCGCGACCAGCGGTCGCGTTCCCGCTGCGAGAGGTCGGTGGGATTGCTCGCCCCTTCCATCGGCTGGCCCGACGTGTTCCGGAAGATGTCCACCAGCGTGACGATCGCCGAATCGAGCAGGCGGCCGAAGCGTGCCGCGTATTCGAGCGCAGCATCGGACGTGGTCCCGCCGTACGGCGGCATGGCGAGGCCGGCGGTGAAAGCCGACGCGGCCGGCGCCACGGGATGCGCCGCCTGCGGCGTCACCTGGGCGGCCGCGCCGGAAGGCTGCGCGGCCGGCTGGCTCGCCTGGGCAGTGGGTTGAGCGGCCCCCGCTCCGCTCTGCGCTGCGGGGGCGGCGGGCCCGGCCTGCGTCGCCGGACGGAAGACCTTGCCGGCGGACTTGGCTCCTGCGGCCGTCGTCGCCTGAGGCTGTGACGGTGGATGCGCGATCGCCGGAGGCGGCTTCTGCGCCGTCAGAGGCGCGGTGCCGGCGGCGGCAAGGAATGCGAGCAGCAGAAAGCGGCGGGCCATGGTGTCCCCTCGTGCAACCATGTCATCGGGAGACTAAACCCCGATCCGGGGATACGCTAGCTCGCTTGCGCTTTCCTTCCGGTGACCGAAGTCACGCCGTGGGGAACGGCTCCGCGTCCACGGTGCGCACACCCACGGTCGCCTCGCCCATGCGGCACGTGAGGGGAGCCGCCGCCAGCTCCGGGACACCGAGCTCGCGGCGCAGCCATTCGATCGGCGCGACGCAGCTCTCGCCGCCCGCCACTCTCTCGCGCGTCACGCCGGCCAGGACGAGTCGCATGCGCGCCCTCGCAGCCGCGAGGAACAGGCGCCGCCGCGCGAGAGCATCGCGCATCGCGGCCGCACGCTGCGCCAGCAGCAGCGACGAGAACGGCCAGACCCGCCGCCCGCCGTCGTCCTCGGGCCAGACCACCGCCAGACCGCTCCCGGGATCCACCCACGCGCGCCGCGGCGCCGGGCCGCCGAGCGGCTCGTCCAATCCCGCAACGAAGACCGTGGACCACTCCAGCCCCCGGCACTCCTCCACGGTGTGGATCTCCGCGAAGGCGCTGACACCCTCGGCCTCGAACGCCTCGGCGACCGCACCCCGCGCATCCTCGTCCTGCACGAGCACCGCGGCATCGCCGTCGCGTCCCGCGCCGTGCATCCTGCGCACGCCGGCCGCCAGCGCGGCCGCCTCGCGCCGTCGCGCTTCCGCGACGGGTTCGGGGTGCTCGCCCCCGTCGGCTCGTGCCTGGGCCCGGCGCCGGACCAGCCACAGCTCCACCGGCGCAGCCGCCGAGGGATCCGATTCGAGCCTGGCGATCGTGGGCGCGTAGCCGCCCGGCTCGCTCGCGGGCCACAGGCGGGAGCCGAGGGCGTTGATGAACCGTCCGATGCCGGCGCCGAAGCGCGGGGCCTCCAGCAGCACGACGGCGCGTCCCGCCTCGCTCAGGAGCGAGCGGAACTGCGCGTCGCTCCCCGATCGCCAGGCGGCGGCCCGCTGGTCGCCGGTCACGAAGAGTGAAGCGGGCGACAGCAGCCGGCGAAGCCGCGCCATGTCTCCGCCCGACAAGTCGTGCGCATCGTCCACGACGACGTGGCGCACGCCGGCGCCAAGCGCGATGTCGGAGCCACCGCCCGCCCGGGCACCGTCCGCTCCGCCCTGCGGCGCAGCGCCGAGCTCGCGGACCAGGGCCTGTGCGGCCTCCCACAGCCGCCGGCGCGCCGTGGCCGCCACTGCCTCGCGTCGCGCCGCCTCCGCCAAGTCGATCCCCGCGACATCCACCAACCCGCGCAGCCGCTCGAGGTCGGAGCGGTCCGAGGCCGCCATCCGCATCGCGCGGTCCACGGCCGCACGCAGGTCGCGCGACCGCTGAGCGACGTCGGCCGCACGTCGCAGTTGCCTGCCCAGATCGCCGATCCACCCCGGCGCCCCTTCGAGCATCCGCAGATGGCGGAGGGACTCGACCTGTGCGAACCGCACCGACTCCTCGACCAGCGCGACGCCACGCCGCAGCCAGTCGCCGTCACCTCCGGCGGCACCGTACGGCTCCGCGCCGCGCGAGATGAGGCGCATCGTCTCGAGGACGAGATCGCGAGCCTCGTCCGGGTGCCTCGCGAGCCCGAGCGCCGCGGCGAGTTGCCCGCCGACGGCCGTCGCGCGCCGCAGCGTTTCCGCAGGCCACGCGCTCGCCGGAAGAGGAGCGTCGGCATCGGTGGCGGCCGAAGCGGCGCCCAAGGCCGTCACGCTCACCACGCACGCGGTCGTCCGCTCGACCACCGACTCGGCGCAGCCCGCGGCCACCAGGGAGCGGGCGAGGCGCCGGCGGAACGGTTGCACCTTGCCGTCGCTGGTCACGAGCGCGAGGAGCCACGCGGCGTCCTGCCGCAGGCTGGTGGCGAGTCTGGTGATCCGCGCCAGCGCGGCCTCGGTCTTCCCCGTGCCCGGTCCGCCCTGCACCACGATCAGATGCGCCTCGGCGTTGACCGCCGCCCGCTGCGCCGCCGAGAGCTCTTCGTGGGAGCTCCCTGCGCCGTGCGTGCGGCGCGTCTCGATACGCTGCTGCGCAGTCGTCATGGTCGGTCCCCGCCGTGAGCGGAATGCCGAGTCGAGGGCGGCAACGGGTCGAGCCGCGCCGCGTTCCTTCGGTTCTCCGTCTCGGCCGCTTGCAGGCATTTTGCCGGCGACGCGCGGTGGACGTCGCCCAGCGGCACTGCCCCGGAGCGGGCCACCGCTAGCGTGCGGAAGCATATCCACCGCGCGTCAGCCCCCCGTCAGTCGGCGGCGGGGGGCTGGGGTTAAGCGATTGTCCTGTTGATTGTTAACGAGATACGACCGTACGACCTGCCCTAGTGCCGCCGCTTCGATTTCCCGGCGGCTTTCCCATGCCCGGCAGCGTGCTTCGGCCTCGAGGAGGGGTGTTTGGCCGCCCTGTGGACGGGGGCGTGCCGCTTCGGCGCTGCGTGGTGGGCCCCGTGGGCGTGCGGCTTCTTCGCGCGGTCGGCCACGCGCTTGCGCTCATCCCGGGCGGCCTTCCGCGTCGCGGCCTTCGCCGCCTTGACCTGCGCTGCGCCGCTGATCTCGGCCGTCACGCGGTCGCCCTCATCGCTGCCGATGAGGCCTCGGCGCACCGCATAGCGGATGAGCTCGAGCGCGTCGTCGGATCGGAAGGGGGCGAGTCCGGCGGCCGCGCGCGACAGGTTCACCATCGCGTCAGCGACGGGGCTGCGAAGCACGTGCGCGATGCCGGGGACCGATTCGAGAATGCTGGAGATGGCTCCGCTGCTCAGCTCAGTTGGCACGGCGATCTCCATGCGCCCCAACGCATTAGGCGATTGGCGTCTCCGACCGGAGACGCGCGTCGCCAAGTGTGGCTGGTGGGGCGAGCGCCAACCTACGGGGCGACAAGGGGTTCGTCAAGGAGAGCGGGGGTTGCTGGGGCAACGCAGCTGCGGCATAAAACGAAGCCCGGCAACGCGTTAGCGCTGCCGGGCTTGAGCTTCTGAGTCCCGAGGGGAGCTAGGTCCGCTTCTTTACGGTAATCTGCACCGCGTGCGTCTTCGCCTTCGATGGCGCGTGCCAGGCCGCCGGACGCTGGCGCTGAGAACGCTGTGACAGGGCCGCGGCATCCGCTGCGACCCGCGTCGCGCGGTCGGCGACCAGCGGCCGCGCACTCGTCACCCGCACCGCGGCGCCGTGGGCGTTCGCCGGGCGGCTCGACGCCGCGCGCGCGGGCGTCCGCGAGGCGACCGCGGCCACACGGAGAGGCGGCGACAGCGTCGGCGCCGTGTCCGCCAGGTATCCGCGGAATGACAGCAGGCCGTAGCCGCTCACGTAGTCGCCCACGACCGAGGTCTCGTTGCATCCGACCGCCCCGTTCGTGCAGCGCGGCCCGTTCAGGTCGCCCCAGTAGTTGGTGTCAGCGGTCAACATATAGCTCGTCGCGTCGTTCTCTGCTCCGGCCGTGGTGTCGGAGAGGAAGTTGCTGTGGACCACGGTGCTGGGCGACCCGACGCTGCCGCTCATCCACAGTCCGATGCCGTTCCACTGGAAGCGGCTCCACCGGACGAGGGCGCCGCCGCCATAGTCGAGATACATGCCGCCGTGGTTGTAGACGAACGCCGAGCTGTCCACCCGCGCGTTCGCGTAGTCGAGGTCGATCCCGTACCCACCGTTGGATGCGAACGTGGAACCGATTACGCGCGTGGAGTCCGGGGCCAGGTAGTTGTAGACGTACAGCCCGTCGCCGCTGCTCCCCGCCACGCTGTCGCCGACCAACGACAGGGTATCCACGTAGTAAGCCTCGATGCCGTCGTACGCGCCGCTGACCTTCGAGCGGCTGATGGTCACGCGGCTGACCTCCCAGAGAGACACGCCTTCGTTTCCGGCGGTATCCACCACGAAGGAGTCGACCAGCGCGGATACGCCGTACTCCAGATAGATGCCGTTGCCGCCCGCGTTCAGGACCGTGTCCGCCACGCTGGTCAGCGTATCCGGGCCGCCGGGATAGGGGCCAGCCCGCTGCGGCAGGGAAGCGCCCGCGGGCGCGCCGCTCGGGCGAGCCGGAGGCGCGCATTCTTCACACCCCTGATAGTCCGTCAGGGCGTCTCCCCACACGTCCGCGATGCGGTTGCCGTGGCTGTGCAATACGGTGTGGTCGCCCGTGAAGAGCACGCCTTCGGCGTAGACCACGTTCGAGATCCGGCTGTGGCTGAGCCAGTACGTCCCGCCCGGCCCCAGGGTCACACCGACGCCGTAGTCGCTGCTGTCCAGCCCGGCGCCGGCGACGACGAGGGAGTCGATGACGGCCTTAGCCGCCGTGTCGACCGCGAAGCCGCGCCCGCCGCTGTTCAGGATCGAGTCGCCGCGCGCCACGACGCTGTCTGCCGGCGGACCGCCGTTGCACTCACAGTCGTACGACGACGTCACGTGGATCCCGACGGAATTACCGTATGACTGCTGGCCGCTCACGAGCCCTGTGCCGCGCACCGCGTTGTGGTCGGACGAAACCAGCCGCGCGCCAAGGGCGATGCCAGTGCCGGGTGCGCCGGTCACGTGGTTGTGCGACGCGGTGACCCTGCTCAGGTCGCTCGCCAGAGTGCTGTTCTCCTCATCGAACAGGCCGATGCCCTGGCAGCCGGGATTGGTCACGGTGTTGTTCTGCGTCAGGCTCACCGATGCCTGCTGCACGACGATCCCCGAATTCACGTACGGCCCGAATCCGCACTCCGTCTGCGTGCCCGCCTGGCTGCGCGACACCGTGCTGTTGCGGATCAGGACCGAATCGGCCAGTTCCACCTCGATGCCGGTGGTAAGCGAGTCGCCGCTGACCACTACTCCGTCAATGAGGACGTTTCCCGGCGCCTCCGGAATCGAGGAACGCATCGGGCCGCTCGGCCTCGGAGCGCCGCTCGGCGTCAGGTTCTCGCTGTAGAGGTCGAGCCCTGTGCCCTGCGTATTGAGCCCTTCGATCAAGACGTTCCGAAGGACGAAGTCGTGCCCGTCGAGGTAGGTCTGGCCAGCCCTGATGTCCAGGTTGCTCAGCTGAATCAGCCCGGCCTCAGGCTCGAGGTCGAGCGCGTCGTCGTAGCTTGACCAAGAGGGCGCGCCGCGCGGGTCGAGCACGGGGCGGTTCAGGGAGTCGCCGAGCAGAACGACCGCGACGTTGGCGCTGATTAGCTCCTCGTACGTGCCGCTCGCGATCCGCACGGTGTCGCCGTTGTGCGCCAGGTTGAGCGCGTCGCCGATGAACTCCAGCGGCAGATTCTGGCTCCCCACCTGCGTCGGGGCGAATCGCGCGCGCAGGATGTCCACGTACCAGGTGCTGCGCCGCGCCAGGACGCTCACCTTCAGCGTCCCCATCACCCCCGGGCCGAGCTGTACGGTAAGCGTCGCCACGCCGGGGCCGCGCGCCTGCACCGCGCCGTTCTCGACGTCGAAGGCGGCTACGGCGGGATTGCTGGAGCTCCAGGACACGCTGTCCACGGGCACGCCGCGGCCGGAGGTATCCAGGGCCGCGACCGCCACCGGGACTTCCTGACCGACCTGCAGCTCGAGACTGTCCGGCGTGATCGCCAGCGCGGATGGCGGCGCCGGTCCCGCACGCCCCCGCCGCGACCAGGAGGACCCGGGTGCCGGGCACCGGGAGGCCAACGGCGTACGAGAGGATGATCAGCGCATCACGCGAGTTGACCGTGCCGTCCCCGTCTACGTCCCCGAGGGCGGGATTCGCGCTCGACGGCAGCGAGTCGCCCACCACGTACGAGAGCACAATGAGGGCGTCGAGGCTGTTTGCCTGGCCGTCGCCGTTCACGTCACCCCACAGCCCCAGGGAGCGGCAGAATGTGCCGTTGACGGTCCGGAGGAGTGGCAGGAGGCTCTCGAACGGGGTGACCGAGGTTGCGCTGGCCGACATCTCGCTGAACGAGACGCTGATAGACGATGGCGCAGTATCCGTCACGACGTACAGGCGCGCAATGAAGATCTGGACCACGCCGGTCGCGCCCGGCGGCTGAATCGCTGTGACGACCACCTTCCCGGAGTCGCTGGCGTGGGTCCAGTTCACCTGCGGCTGGGCGAAGTTGCCGTTGGTGATTTCCTCGAAGGAGAAGACTGCCGGGTTGAACGAGAGCGTGGCCGTGTAGCTGCCGAGCGCTCGGCCCGGGGCGCCGCTCAGGTCCACCGTGATCGGCACGTCGAGGTACTGGCCGGCGCGCGCCGCGAGGTCGCCACCGACCCTGACCAGCACGCTGTCGGTGACGGCGCGTGCGGGAGCGGCCCGCAGCGCGATGAGCAGCCCCGCGCCGAGCAGGGCAGCGAAGAGGCGGCGGCCGTTCACGGATTCCTCCGGAACGACGGCTGCCAGTCGCCGCTTACGGCGGCGGGCGCCGTGATGCGCTGGATCGGCGAGGTCTGGCTCGGCAGGAGCCAGAGGCTCGGATGCGAGCCGTCGCCCGTCGCGTCCAAGCTGAAGATCAAGCCCTGCGGGCCCCAGTCGAAGCTCGTGATGCCGATGTACGAATTGGTTCCCTGGAAGTTGGTGAGCGCCCTGGCGACCGCGCCTCCGGCCGCCGGCACCGACCAGATCCGTCCGTCGGCGCGCACGTAAGCCACGGAGTCGCCCGCCGGAGACCACCGGACCGCCCCGTAGTTCGGCCCGTAAGTGTAGCCCGTGTCAATCTGCGCGCGGTTGAGGCCGGAGGAGTCCGACACGAACAGACCGCGCCGATACGTGCTGGTCGAGTCGTAGAAGCCGGATGAGGTGAACGCGAGCTTCGAGCCGTCCCGGCTCCAACTCACGCCAACCACGTAGTACTGGATGCCAGGGAACAGGGTCCGCAGCGCATTCACCGAGTCGTACATCGTGACGATGTTGTAGTAGCCCGACGCGAACGCGAGCCGGAGGCCGTTCGGCGAGACGTCGGGGACTTGGTAGTTCGTGTACAACGTCGGATACAGCGCCGACAGGGCCGCCTGCCCCGTCCCGCCCGTGGCGATCCGGCAGATCTCCGAGTAGTACGAGTAGTTCGGGTCGGCACACTGGTAGATGATCGTCACGCCGTCATTGGCCAGCCGCGGGGCGCTGTCGTTCACAGTCGTGCCGCTCACCAGCGTCGGCGTCGTGGACGACGGGAGGAGCAGCTCGATCCCCGCGCCACTCCGCTTGAAGACGACCTTCTCGCTCGGCGCCGTGGTGCCGGGGCACGCGCTCGGTGCTCCCTCGCCAATGGAGAGGTAGCTCGGAAACCCGTTCGTCAGTCCGATTGCCCAGCTCAGGATGAACAGCGCGTCCCGGGAGGTCGTCAGGCCGTCCCGGTCCACGTCGCCAGCCGCCAGATCGAAGCCGCTCACGGGTAGCCCGACGGCGGCCGAAAGCACGATCAGGGCGTCCCGGGAATCAACGGTGCCGTTGCCGTCCACGTCGCCGTAGACTTGCGTCGCCCGGCAGAACTGCGCGATGGACGATCGCTGCGCGGGCGCGACGTTGCCCGACGGAGTCGTGAAAGTATCCACGCTCGTCCACAGGAACGTTCCCGTCGCTGACGGGTTGAGCACCGCCTGCAGGGTGAAGAATACCTGGTCGTAGCCGCAGGGCATCGTGTTGACGTTCGTGCCCCGAACGCTGAACAGGCCCGGCGTGCTGGCCGTCGTGTCCAGAAGGCTGTCCACAGCTCCGGGAATCAGGCCGGCGATCCGCACCTTGCTCGTGTCGTAGCGGATCGTCCACCGGCCGGCTGAGAGCGCGCCCGAGCAGTAGTAGGACCCGCGCACGGGGATTGACATTGTCTTCCCCGGGATCAGACCGATCGCGGTGTCCTGCGCCGCGCCGAAGTAGAAGCGCGTCTGCGCCTGGAGCTTGCCGGCCGAGGCCAGCGCCGCGCCGAGCAGAGCCGCGACGACGAGGAGCGCGCGCCGGCTCATCGCTGCACTCCGCGCGCGCTCGGCAACGCCGCCCGCGCGGCCGCCTGCCGGGCCTGCCTCGCCTTGAGCTTCGTCTCGTGCTGCGCCTTCCTCTGCTCGATCAACTGCGCCCGGGCCTGCTGCGCCTGCGTCCGCGCCTGCGCCCGCGCCGCACGCGCCTGCACGCGCTGCGCCGCGACGGTGGAGGCCGACGTCCGTAGAGCGGCGGCGCGCTGCCACACTCGGGCCTGGGCCGGCTTCAGACCCGCCGGCACCCGCGCCCCGGTGGCCAGGGCACGCGGGCTCCGTGCCGCACTAGCGGCTCGCGCCACCCGCACCTTCTGCGCCACCGGCGCATCCAGACCCGTCGGCGCCGGGGCCTTGACTGCCCGGACGCCCGCCGGCGCGCGCAGCGCCAGGAACGGCAGCGCCCGCACCGCCGGCGACGGCGTGCTGCCGACGAATCCGGTGTGGGCCCACGGGTTGAACAGCAGGCCGACCGATACGCTGTCGCCCGTGCCGCACGTGTCACATCCCGACACCGCGGGCCCGCTCGGAGCACCCCACCAGTTGTTGAGCGCTGAGTACGCGTATCCGTTCGCCTGAACGCCGAAGGCATTGCCCTCGATGTTGTTGGCGGTTACCGGCGAGCGTGTGATGTCCACGTCGTAGTTGATCAGGACGCCCGCCGCGCCCGAATGGGAAATCCGGTTGTTCGTCACCGAATCGGCTCCGCCGTCAAGCTCGATGCCGTTCGCGGACGACGAGTCCACCAGGTTCGAGTCCACCTGAACCACTGCAGTGTCGCCGTAACTCCAGAAACGCATCCCGTTCCCGTAGACGCCCCGCACGCTGTTGCCGTAGATCAGCGCCTGGTCCGTGAGGGATCCGTTCGTCACGATCCCGCCGCCAGAGGAGTATGGGGCGTTCACGCCCCGCACGGTGTTGTACCGCACCAGCGCCGTGTCGAGATGGGCGACGTAGATCCCCTGTCCGTAGCCACCCGTGACCGTGTTCGAGTCAATCGTGGTCGTCGCGCCCGGCTGGTACCCGTACACCCAGATGTCGCCGTAGTCGTAATACGACGCGCTCGTATCGCCGGTCACGACGTTGTTGGCAATCCGGCTCCGAATCGAGCCCTCGACGTAGATGCCCGCGTAGGCGGATCCACCCGGCAGGCTCACCGTATTCCCCACAACGCTGTCCACGCGCGGGTGCGTGCCGTTATCGTCGTAGACGTAGATGCCGGAGTAGCAGCCGGATAGCTGGTTGCCGGTCAGGGTTCCGCCCGCGTAGTCCAGCTCGATCCCGTAGCCGTCGCTCCTGCCCGTCTGGTTGCAGGTCACGGCATTCCCCAGAATACGGAACGAGACCGAGTCGGCGCCGTAAGCGTAGATGCCGTCGTAAGACAGGTCCGTGATCACGTTGTCGGCGATCGTATCCGTGAAGACGGCATTGGGTTGATAGGCGTACACGTACACCGGGTAGAGCACACTGGCGAAGCTGTTGCGCGTGACGCGGATCCGCTTATAGCCCTCCCAGTAGATGCCGTATTCGCCCCCGTTTTGGAACGTGTTGCTATCCACCACCAGGGCGCCGTAACCGCTGTAGTAGTACGTACCGATGGCATCGTAGAAGCCGTCGAACGTCGTGCCGTGCACCGTGAGCTGCGACGTCGAGTCGGTGGAGGAGCCATACCACTCGATCGGGTACCCCACGTGCCGGAAGAGGGAGTTGGTCAGCGTGAGGCTGGAGTCGCCCTCGACCTCGAACCCGTACGCCAGGTTCACGCCGGTGATCCGGTTTGCCGTCACCCGCGCCCCGTAGGCCTCCAGCACCTCCGCGCAGTCAGCGTCGCAGGCCGGGTCCCCGATCACGCTGACGTTGTCGAGGAACACCTGTCCGCCGTATGTCGCGCCGCCAAAGTCCACTTCCAGCGCGCGGTCCTGCGCGTTCACGAACTGCGTGTTCGTCATCCGGACCAGGGGGACGTCGTACGTTTCCCCATACGGATAGGGACTGCTCACCCAGGCCGAGTCCACGACCAGGCTGTCGAGGTACTCGGCATACAACCAGTCCTCGTTCACGCCCATCGAGTCGCCCGCAATACGGACCCAGCCGGCGGAGTTGCCGTAGACCTCGACGCCATACTCGTTCGGGTTGCTCAGGTGGTTGTGCGAGAACGACGCCGA
Source organism: uncultured Gemmatimonadales bacterium (assembly GCA_963835535.1). Taxonomy (GTDB): domain Bacteria; phylum Gemmatimonadota; class Gemmatimonadetes; order Gemmatimonadales; family JACORV01; genus Fen-1245. The sequence goes on along the minus strand of CAWIFL010000004.1, from coordinate 177,897 downwards.
CCTGACGCCGTCGAGGTAGACCAGATCGGAGCCGCTTCGCGCGACCGTGCTGCCGGACATGGTGAACGCGGTCGGCAGCGGTCCGAGCACCGCTGCGCTGCGCCGTGCCGGCGCCACGCCCTGCAGGTCGCAGCACCCGCCGCCCTGGCTCACTTCAATCCCGTCCTCGCCGATATCGTGGATGGCGCTCTGCAGCACGGCCACACTGTCCACGCCGACGGCGTAGAGCCCGCCGTAGCCGAAGTCGCTGATCTCCGTACCCTGAAGGACCAGGGTGTCCACCGGTGCGTTCGTCAGCACCCCGTACCCGTCGTAGTAATACGACGAATTGAGGCCGACCAGCTGGGAGGACTCGAGGCGCAGGAACCCGGCCAGCGAATCCACAACGACGCCTTCCGTGGTGCCCGTGGTGCGCAGGCCGCGGAGGATCACGTGGGTCGGCCCGAACACGTCCACCGCCGCGTAGTAGCCCGTGATGCCGAGGTTATCCACCTCCGCCGTACTCGAGCCGACGAGGTTCAGCCCGGCGTATGCGCCGGCCGAATCCGGCGCGATCACCGGCCGGCTGCCGTCCGGCAGCGTGTCGCCCATCAAGACGACGGCGCTGTCGAGCCACACCTGCTCCAGGTAGCGACCGGGCTGTGGCCGGATGGTGTCCCCGCCCCGCGCCACCAGGACCGCCTGGGCGATGGTTGCGAACGGGAACGCCGCCGTCCCGAGTTGATTGGCGGCCGTCGCGGCCTTGGCGTCCACGAAGTGGGTGTAGCGGCGCCCGACCACCGTCACGGTGGTCTTCACGGAATCCCGGCCGTCGCGGATCGCCGTCACGGTCGCCGTGCCCGGCGCCACCGCCACCGCCGTCGCCGGGTTGCCGCCCCCCCGGAAGGTGAGGACCGTGGTGTCGCTGCTCTTCACGACCGGGTTGGGGACGATCACCAGCGAGCCCGTCGGACCGGCCGCCCGCACCTCGAAACTCACCTGCTGGCCCGGCAGCAAGCCCGCCACTGCGGACGGACTGATGGCCAACGTGACCGGAACCACATTCGCGCATGCGCCACCCAGGATCACGCCGATGCGGAAGGCGCTCACGTCGATGCCCACCGCGCTGGACAGCATGATCAGCGCGTCGCGCGTATCCACCACGCCGTTGCCGTCCACGTCCCCCAGGGCGATCGGATACTGGCTCACGTCGAGCCCGACCGCAGCCATGAGCGCGATCAAGGCGTCGCGACTGTTGACCTGGCCGTCGCCGTCAATGTCGCCGTAGCGGCCCACCGCCGGGCAGAACTCCCCGTTGCTCACGGTGACGCTCGGCCGCAGATCGGCGAACGTGCCCGCGGCGTACAGCTCCGGGAGCGACAGGACCATGGTCATCGTGTCGGCTACGAGCGGCAGGAAGCGACCGGTGCCGAGGGTGATCAGGCCGGCCGCGCCTGCCGGATTGGCCCCGGTCAGCCGGAGGATGCCCTGCGCGGTAGAGTCGGTGTTCGTCGTGATGGTGCCAAAGCTCCCGTTGACGAACACCTGGTACTGCAGCACGGCCGGGTTCCACTGGATCCGCGCCGCGAAGGCGCCGAGCCGCTCGGGGCGCGCCGTCATGTCCACGATGAGCGGGACGTCGAACGGCACGCTGACGAGCGAGCTGACGTTGCCGCCGAACCCGGCGGCGATCGCCTGGGCGCGGACCCCGGCCGGCGCGAGCAGCGCCGCGAGAACCAACGGGAGAAGGGCGGCCCGCTTCATGACTACTGGTTCGCGGTCCTGCTCAGGAAGATCTGCGGATTCACTTTGAGCGACGGCCGGAGGTTCGCCAGCGACGCCGCCGCCGACAGCTCCTCCATCACCAGGGTCAGCCCCGACGTGTAGTCGCTGGACTTGACCGTGAAGCTGCCGTCGTACAGCACCAGCGTGGTGAAGCCGGTGGGCGACGCCCCCGCGAACCGGATCTCGCCCTTCGGCGCGTTGGCCGGATTCGAGACCCGCAGGCCGTCGCTGATCTTGTTCTCCTCCTGGAACTGCAGCGCCGCCGGGCTGAAGTGCAGCCGGCCGGTGTAGCTCCCGAGCTTGAAGTTCTGCTGGGTGCCGACCTGGACCTCGACCCGCACCCGCACCGTGTCGCCCGGCTTCGCGTCGAGCCGGTCCACCGAGATGAACGCCGCGACGCCGGACTGCGGCGGCGGCGGGACCGCGGGCCCGACGGTGCGCGCCGGCTGATCATTGCACGCCGTCAAGGCCAACGTGAGGACTGCCAGGCGAATCACGGACATGGGACCCTTCCTCCCTGATGCGGCCGGAGCCGCAGAACCCGACTCAGTGAACCGTCGCAGTGCCCGACACGACCACGGCCGCGGGCAATAGCTGGATGAACGTCTTGGCGGTCGAGAGATCGGTCAGCGCCAGTGTCAACGGCGAGCTGCCTGCCGCCGCGGCGGTGAACGTCACCTCGATCAGCGCGAACGCGCCGCCCGAGCCGTTCGGGTCGGCCGACCCGAACCGCAGCTGGCCGCTCGCCGTCTGCGTCTCGTTGAGCGTGGGCGCCGCGAATCCACCCGCCACCACGGCCGAGCTCACGTAGGTAAGCGTCGCCGCGTTCCAGTTGAGCTGCGCGTTGTAGCTCCCCAGCGTATCGCCCGGCACACCGCGCAGATCGACCAGCACCCGCACCTTGAGCGTGTTGCCCACAGCCGCAACATCGAACGCGCGCCCGTCGCCGATGGCCGCAACCACCGCCGAGCCGCCGGCCGCGATCGCGACGAGCGTGGAGTCCGCGGTCGTGCCGGATGCCGTCGGGGCCTGGGCCACGATCACCGCGGTCCCGCCCGAAACGGCCGTGATGAGCCCCGTCGCGGCGTTGACCGTCGCCACGCCCGGCGTGCGCGAGGTGTACGAGAGGCCGAACGGCGTCGCCGGGTTACCGGAGCCGTCCTTCCCCGTCACCGCGAACGTCACCGTGTCGCCGGGCTGCATCACGCGATACCCGGGCGTCCCCGTCAGCGTCACCAGCGGCGGCGGCGCGATGGTGAACGTCACCGCGAGGTTCTGCGGGCTGTTCCCGGCCAGCGCCGACTGCACCGGCACCGTGGCAGTGTACGTCCCGGCCGCCAGGCTCCCCTTGGCCACGCCCAGCGTCAGCGTCGCCGGCGTGCTGGTCACGTTGAGCGAGGCTGTCGTCAGCCAGCCCGTCCCGCCCACGCCGTAGCTGATCGTGCCCACCGACAGGCCGCTGAGCGTGCCGCCGGCGCTGGTCACGTTGACCGTCTGGTTCGCCGGGTCACTGGTCAGCAGGGTGTCGTTGAAGGTCACTGAACTGGTCGAAAGCCCGATCGTCGGGGCCGGCGCGATGGTGAACGTCACCGCGACGCTCTGGGGACTGTTGGTCGCGCCCGCCGACTGGATCGGCACGGTCGCGGTGTACGTCCCCGCCGCCAGGCTTCCCTTGGCTGCCGCGAGCGTGAGCGTGGTGGGCGCCGTGGCCGCGGCGAGGGTCGCGACCAGCCAGCCCGTGGCCCCGGCGCCGTACGCGATCGTTCCGACCGAGAGACCGGAGAGCACGCCGCCTCCCGCGTTGGTCACGTTGATCACCTGGGCGGCGGGATCGGAGGTGCCGGCCGTATCCAGGAAGGTCGCCGCGGCGGCCGAGAGCGCGATCGCAGGCGGCGCCGTGGTCGACACGGTGACCAGCGCGCTGTCCTTCACCGCGGCGCGGGCGCCCGACGTCAGCACTACATAGGTCGAGCCCAGCGCCACCCCCTTCGCCACGCCCACGGAGTTGACGGTCACGATGCCCGTGTTGCGCGAATCGAACAGGACCGGCATCCCGACGATGGTCGCGCCGGTCGAATCCAGCGCCAGGGACGCGAAGGCGAGCGTGTCACCGGGCTTGATGGTCGCGCTCTTCGGTGCGATGGCGATCGACAGGATGTTCTGCCCCGGCCCGACGTAGCTCGCCACCAGCGGCGAGGTCGCGGTGCCCTGCACGCCAGCCGACACCTGGAAGTTCTGTGTTCCCTGGTACAGGACCGCCCCATCGCTCGAGCGGATCGCCTGGAAGTTGACGCCCACCGTATCGGTCGTGCCGTTGAGCAGAATCTGAATCGAGATCGTGATGGAATCCTGCCCCGGCGCGATCGGGAAGTTCAGCGTCGTGTCCGCCTGCGGCGGATGGTGCAGCACGATGCGGATCAGGTCGACGTCGCTCGGAAGAGCGCCCTCCACCCCGGCCTCTTCGAAGACGGGCGCGAGGCGGAGGCTGACGCCGCCGGCGTGCGGGCTCCTCGGCGCGATGGCGTCGAAACATCCCAGCACCGCGCCGGAGACCAGCGCAGCCGCCGCGGCGTACAGGAGTGTGCGCTTCACATGCTCGCCCGCAGCGTCACGCCGATGTCCCAGCCGGTGTAGCTCACGGCCGAGCCCGTATTCGGATTGACGACGTTGCCCGCGTCCAGCCGGAGCAGCGGGAGGAGCGTATACCGGTCACTGAGCGGCACCTGGTAGCGCGCGCCGAGCGAAACGAGCTTGCCCCCGGCGCACAGCGTGTTCGTGACCGCCCCCAGGCACAGCCCGGTGGCGTAGTCGCGGAACTCGATCTGCGGCCGCAGCACGCTGCGGCCCGTCTGGATGGAAGCAACGGCGCCCAGGGCCAGCACGTTGCGCTTCTCGGTGTTGGTCCCGTTGACGATCACCGCGCCGGCGCCCCGATACATGTCCCAGCCGTAGACGGCGAGGCCCAGGTTGCCGATCGGGAAGCTCCAGGAGGCCTGCGTGATGTAGCGCTTGCCGGATTGGAACAGCGGCGAGCTGCCGAACTCGTCCTCGCCGTAGCTCGAGTAGGTGAAGCCGAGGGAGATCCGGCTCTGGCCGACGATGCGGTCGGCGCCGAGCCGCAGTCGGACCTCGCCGCCGGCCTTGTAGCTCGAGCCCGCGGCCCCGGTGTCGGAGATCGGCGTGAAGCTGCTGTTCGCCCGGTAGCTGCCGGCGAGCCCGATCGCCCACCCGCTCACCGGCACCGCCAGCGCCACGCCGGTGGTGACGTTGAAACCGGAGGCGAAGTTGGCCACGGGGAACGGGATCAGGTCCGAGGCGAGAACGCTCGCGACGGGCAGCTGTGCGGGCGTGAGCTGCGATTTCCCCGTGGGGAGGTTCACCGCCAGGGTGAACACGGCCAGGTCGGGCACGATCTGGTAGACGCCCCGCACCTGGATGTCCGTCAGCCCGGAGATGGACGTGCTCGCCCCGGTCGCGTCCTTCATCGAGGCCGTCGCGTAGCGGCCGCCGAGATCCAGTGCGAGCCGCGAGTTGGCCTGCCACAACGCGGCGAACGGCACCGCGATCTCCGTGACGCTCTTCATCCCGAGTCCCGACTGGAAGCTCAAGCCGCGGACTTCCACGCCACCGAAGCCGGTGGTCGAGCCGATCGGGGCGCTCTGAGCCGCGACGGACGCCGGGAGCAAGACGGCGCCCGCAAGAACCGGGAGAATCCGCAGCGCGCGCATCACGGCCTCTTGATGATGACCGTGAGAATCGCGGTGGTGGCGGTGGTTCCGTTCCCGCCCGAGATTTCGGAGGTGTTGTTCCGGTTCGTGGTCTGCTGCGTGTTCCCCGATGTGCCGCCGTTTTCACCCGACGTCTGCGAGGCGCTGGTCGGGTTCGTCCCGCCAGCGCCGTTGGCGAGCGCGTCGGACACGGACGGAGGCGGCGGAGGCGGCGGGAGCTGCTCGACCTTCGACACCGTCTGCTCCGTCTGGCCCACCGTCTGCTGGCTCGCGGTCCCCAGTTCGCCCGCGGTCGCGGCGCCCTGACTCGCCGCGCGGAAGCTCGGGTCGAGGTTCACGGCGTCGTTGAAATCGGCCTGCGCCGCCGCATAGTCACCCTGGTCCTGCGCCGTCAGCCCGCGGCTGTAGGCGAGGAAGGCCTGGATGTTCTGGGTCGGGCGCTGGTTGATGGCTTCCTGCTCTGCCGGTGCCAGCTGGACGCCCATCGCGGTGAAGATCGAGAAGGCGATCTGCTTCTCGAGGTCGAACAGGCGGTTCAGCTGATCGGCGCCCGTGGCCGGCGACCCGGCACCCGCCGTCGCGACGTTCACTACGACGGCGTTGACCCGCAGCCGGTCGCCCGGGAGATCGGTCAGTGTGCCCTGCACCACGCGGGCCGCGCGCAGCATCCGCCCGCTCCGGAGCGCCGTGGTCGGGTCGGCGCGCCCCGAATCCGACAGCTTCATCTCGTTGAGGATCGCCTGCATCCGCTCCCGCTCCAGCACCCTCAGCTGCCGCGACTTCGCCAGGTCCGTCACGAGCAGCTGCGCGAGGCCGCGGGTCAGCGGCTGGATCTCGGCGTTCGTGCCGCCGTAGCTGAACGGCATCACCGCGACCGTATTGGACTCCGGCGGCATCGTCGAGAGCGCGGCCTCGTTCGCCAGGGCCTGCCGCGCCTGGTACTCCATCTGCCGGCGGTCCACCAGGGCCAGACGCTGCTGGGCCGTGGCCTTGAGCTCGCTGTTGGGGGCGAGGCCGATGTAGGACTGGTAGGCCTGCTTCGCGGTCGCGAAGTCGCCCAGCTGCTCCGACGTCATGCCGAGGTAGATCGCCGCGACGCCGTTCCTCGGGTCGCGCGCGACCGCGCTGTCGAGCACCGGCCGTGCATCCGTGTACCGCTCCGCCTTGAAGTACGCGACGCCGAGCCGTGCCAGGGTGTTCGCGTCCTGGGGCCGCTGGGCTTTCTCGACCTCGAGGGCGGGGATCTGCTGGGGCGTGACGTCGCTCACCCGGATGGCGCCGCCCGCGGCGCATGCGCCCGCGAACAGAATCAAAGCGAGGTACACAACGCTGCTGGGTCGCAGCAGGGATGTCATCGGGCGAACCTCACCTACTTGAGAATGCGGCGGACAGGGCACGAAAACGGAGGCGTATAATGCAGGCCGCCGGGGGCGCCTGCAAGTACCTCGTGCCTCTCCGAATCTGGTGAGGGTACACCCGGCAGCCGACCGCCGCCGTGATACGAGTCACGCGAGAGCTACGGCGTGGGCGGTCGGCGGACCGGGGAGCGCCACCGCATGACCTTGACCTCGGCCTGCGACAGGATCTCGCTCAAGACCTTGCGCGTGCGCTGGTCCACCGGCAGGTCCAGATGCATCTCGAGCGTGTAGCCCGCGCGATCCGTCCCGCGCCCCTGCATCACGAAGCCGTTGGGGGTGGATCGGACCTCGTCGATCGGAACGTCCGCCACCAGATCGAAGCTCTCGCCCGCCGTATCCGTGGCCATAAGAAGCGCCTCCCGCCGCGAGAGGTTACCCCGCGACGGAAGGCGCCGCAAGCTGACCGTTCGGCCGGGCTACTCGACCGTGATCGTGCCCTTCATCCCGAGGGCCTGGTGCGGCAGGCAGAAGAACGCGTACGTGCCCTTCGGCGCGCCCGCGAAGCTGATCCTGTAGACCTGGTTGGGCTGCGTCAGGAACGGGCCCTGCAGGTCCCCCATCCGCTGGCCCATGGCGCGGTTCAGCACTTCCTTGGCGCCGGCCGGGATGTGGTCCTTGTCGAACTGGACGTTGTGGGGCCCGCCCGAGACGTTCACGAACTCGACGACGTCGCCGACTTTGATCGTCACGTTCGCCGGATCGAACTTGTACTGGCTCCCGGCCTGCATCATCCGGATCCGATGCGTGGTGGGCGGCGCGGCGGGCCGCGCGGCGGCGACGATGGCCAGCGCCAGGACGGGCAGCGCGGCGAGTGTCCAGCGGTTCATTGCGACCAATCTCCTCACTTTGAAGGACGAAACTACTTATGGAATGCGCGGGGTCGTACCCCGCGACGGGCAAACGTGCCGTGATGGAATTGGGTTGTGAATGAATTCACATAGGGGCCGATTTCGCAAGGCCCTGCCGGAGAGCCGTTTGCGCCGCCCCCGGGGGCCGGCTACGTTTGGGGGTTCCGGGGCGCGCGGCGCCCGTTGTGGTCCCGATTGAGCTGGGAGCGGTCCAAGGTCGTGGCAGGCGACGCCATTCAGATGATGGGCACCATCACCGAGGTGCTCCCCAACACCACGTTCCGCGTCGAACTCGAGAACGGCCATCAGATCCTGGCCTACGTCTCGGGGAAGATGCGCAAGAACTACATCAGGATCCTTCGCGGCGACCGGGTGGCCGTCGAGCTGTCGCCCTACGACCTGACCCGCGGCCGCATCACCTACCGCTACAAGTGACCCGTCGGGCGCGCCCGAGCGTCCGCGGCGCGTGAACAAGCAGCTCGGCGTCGTCTTCACCGTCGTCTTCATCGATCTGCTGGGCTTCGGGATCGTCCTTCCGCTGCTGCCCACCTACGCCGCCACCTTCGGCGTCGGGCCGGCGGCCATCGGCCTGCTCGTCACGAGCTTCTCACTCCTGCAGCTCGTCGCCGTGCCCGTCTGGGGCGGCATCTCGGACCGGCTCGGCCGGCGCCCCGTGCTGATCGTGGGGCTGGTGGGCTCGACGGCGTCGTACCTGCTGTTCGCCTTCGCCCATACGTACTGGGCCCTGCTGGTCTCGCGGATCGTGGCCGGCGCGATGGGCGCGACCGTCGGCGTCGGGCAGGCGTACATCGCCGACGTCACCGCGCCGGAGCGCCGCGCCCAGGCGATGGGGATGCTCGGGGCGGCGTTCGCCATGGGGTTCATCCTGGGACCCGCCATCGGCGGGATCCTCTCCGCGCACAGCTACGCCAGCGCGGGACTGGTCGCCGCGGGGCTGTGCGCCGCGAACGCCGTGGCCGCGCTGGCCTGGCTCCCGGAGACGCCGCAGCACCGCGCCGCGCGCTCGACGGAGCGGGTGCGCCTGAGGTCGCTCGCGGCGCCGCTCGCCGCCAGCCTCCTCGTGACCGCCGCGTTCGCGGTCCTGCACGTGACCCTGCCGCTGTTCGGCCGGGACGTGCTGCACGACTCGACGCGGCGGATGGGCATGCTGTTCGCCTTCATGGGCGTGGTGTCCGCGATCGTCCAGGGCGGCGTGGTGGGGCGACTCGCGCCGAGGGTGGGGGAGTGGCGGCTCGCGGTGGCCGGCGCGTTGCTGCTCGCCGCCGGCCTCGCGGTGGCGCCGCAGACCTCCGGCGCGGCGCTGCTCGTCGCGCTGGGCGTGCTGTCGGCTGGCTCGGCGCTCGCGACGCCCAGCATCTATGCGGTCGTGAGCCGCAGCGCGACCGCCAGTCAGCAGGGTGCGGCACTGGGCCTGACCCAGACCGCCTCGACGCTCGGGCGCATCGTGGGTCCGACCGTGGCCGGCTTCCTGATCGGTGCACGCGGCGTCACCTCGCCGTTCTGGGCCGGCGCGGCTCTGGCGATGCTGGGACTGGTGGCGGCGCTGTTCCTGCCGCGGCTGCACCGGGCGGCGCCGGCGCGCGGCTGAGGTCGAAGACTCCCGCCGCTAGCGGGGCTGGTAGCCGATCCTGCTCCAGCGGATGGCGGTGAGGAACGGCAGCGCCCGCCACGACTCGTTGTCGAACGAGTAGTAGACGAACAGCGGGCGGCCGCGGATCACGTTCCGCGGCACGAACCCCCAGTAGCGCGAATCGTACGAGTTGTCGCGGTTGTCCCCCATCACGAAATACTGCCGCGGAGGCACCACCAGCGGCCCCCAGTTGTCCCGCGAGGGGTGATAAGTCGCGCGGTTGACGCCGGGCAGGAGGAAGTTCACCTGCCAATCCCGCATCTCCGGAGCGGAGATGTCGGTGAGCGAGTCCACGTGCTCCGCGTACGGCTCGCGCTGCGCCACGCCGTTCCGCCACAGCACGGCGTTCCTCATCTGGAGCGTGTCGCCCGGCACGCCCACCACCCGCTTCACCACGTTCACCCCGGCCTCGGTCTGTGAATCGAACACGACGATGTCGCCGAGCCGCGGGGAGCGGATCGCCGGGAGGCGCGTGTGGATCAGCGGCAGTTCGGCGCCGTAGAGCGCCTTGTTCACGAACAGGAAGTCCCCCACCAGCAGCGTCCGCTCCATGCTGCTCGAGGGAATCCGGAAGGCCTCGACCAGCAGGGTCCGCAGGACGAACCAGATGACGAGCGCGATGGCCAGCGACTTGACCCACTCCCAGGTCGCGTGCTTGAGCGACTTCTTGGCCTGCACCGGTTGCACCGAGCTCATGGCGTCAGTTTACCCAGTCGGCGATGAAAATGTTCGTCTCGTGGGGCGCCGTGCCGTGCCGGTTCGACGCCCACACCAGCTTCGTCCCGTCCGGCGAGAACATCGGGAAGCTGTCGAAGTCGGAGTAGGTCGTGACCTGCTCCAGGCCCGTCCCGTCCGGATTGACGAGGTACAGGTCGAAGTTGCGCCCGCGCGGGTTCGTGTGGTTCGACGCGAAGATGATGCGGCGGTCGTCGGGCGTGAAGTACGGCGCGAAGTTCGCCCCGCCCAGGTGCGTGATCTGATGGCGGTTCGAGCCGTCGGCGTTCATCACCCACAGCTCCATGTCGAGCGGCCGCACCAGGTGACGGGCGAGCAGCTGCCGGTACTCGGTCTTCTCCTGCGCCGTCTGCGGATGGAAGGCGCGGTACACGATCTTCTTGCCGTCGTGCGACCACCAGGGGCCACCGTCGTAGCCCAGTTCGTGGGTGAGCCTGCGCACGTGCGTCCCGTCGATCCGCATCGTGTAGATCTCGAGGTCCCCGTCACGCGTCGACGTGTACACGATCTGCCGCCCGTCGGGCGAGACGACGGCCTCGGCGTTGTAACCGGGGGTGTGCGTCAGCTGCCGCAGGTCCGATCCATCCACGTTGGCGGTGAAGATGTCGAAGTCGTCGAGCCGCCACACGTAGCCGTGCGAGTAGTCGGGCGTGGGCGGGCAGTTGGCACTGTGAAGGCTCGTCGTCGAGAACAGCACCCTGCGGTCGTGGTCGAAGAAGTACCCGCAGGTGGTGCGGCCGCGGCCGTCGGAGACGCGATGCACGTCGGAGCCGTCCACGTTCATCACGTACTCCTGGTCGCACGGGTGATCGCCCCGGGTGCTCTGGAAGACGATCTTCGAACCGTCACTCGAGAAGTACGCCTCCGCGTTCTGCCCGCCGAAGGTGAGCTGCCGGATGTTGGCGAAGTGCACTTCGCCCGACTCCGGCTGCACTGCGCGCCACGTCGGCTGCTGGGGCTGCTGCGCCGGGCGGTGGGATGCGGCGGCGAGGCTGAGGCCGGCGGCCACGATGACGAGGACTGTTTTCGTTGCCATGGCGCCAATTCTAACGGTCGCGTGCGGCGGCCACCAACTCCGCGGCACTACGGACAGGACCGGGGCCGGGAGTCGGGGCGGCCGCCAGGGCGGCCAGCGCCGGAAGAAGACGCCGTCTCACCGGTCGCCCGCGCCGTAGACGTGCCGATACCACTGATAGTTCGCGTACACGCTGCGAACGTAATCGCGCGTTTCGGCCACCGACAGCCGCTCGACGAACAAGTCCGGGTCCCCGAACTCCGGCCGCTGCCGTTCGCGCATCACCCCGGCACGACCGGCGTCGTAGGACGCGAGGAGCGCATACACCGGCAGCGAGTCGCGGACCAGGCGGTCGCGCACGTAGCGCGCTCCGAGGTGCAGGTTGAAATCCGGCACGAAGAGGAATCGCGGATTCCACCGGCCGAGCCTCAGCAGGCGCGTCATCTCGGCCCCGGTGCGCGGCAGGACCTGGCTCAGGCCGCGGGCCCCGGCGCGGGACTGCGCTGCCGGGTCGAAGCGGGACTCCTGCCGGATGATCGCCGCCATCAACAGCGGATCCACGCACTGCTCCGCCGCCTCGGCCACGATCACGGGCCGATACGGAAGCGGGAAGAGGTCGAGCGCCACCGCGAGCGACAGCCCCGACCGCCTCCGCGCGGCTTCGCTCAAACGGATGGTCTCCAGAGCGTAGCCCGCCTCGGCCGCCGCGCCGGCCGCCGCGAGCAGGACGGAGACCGGGGCACGCGGGTCCTTCAGCCACCCCGCGGCTTCCGCGCGCGCTTCCGTCACGAGCCCTACGCGGGCGAGCAGCTCGATGCGCTCCCGCGCACGCGTCGCCGGAAAGGCGTCGGCGCGCGGCGGCGGCGCCGTGTCGGGGGCCAGATGCAGGGAATCGCCCAGCAGCTCCCTGGCGCGCACGCCGTAGTAGCCCGTCGGCGCGTCTTCCGCGAGTGCGGCGAGCCGCGCCGCGGCGAGCGAATCGCCGCGCTCGAAGCCCAACCGCGCCGCCCAGTAGCGCGGCGCCGGCCCCAGCTGGCGGGCCGTGTCGGCGGCCAGGACCGCCACCATGCCGGCGCGCGCCGAGTCGAGCCGCCCCATCGCGACGTCGGCGAGCGCCAGCCGATAGCGGGCCACCAGCGCCTGCGGCGTCGCAGCGAAGTGGAAGAGCAGCTCGAGATCGAGTGCGCGCTCGCGCTCCGGAGAGCCGCGCGTCCGCTCGTGGCCGGCGACGAAGAGCAGCGCCGCCGCGGCGTCGCTGTCGCCCGGATTGGCCCGCGCCAGCCGCATCGCCAGGCTGTCGGCGTCCTCCCACCGGTCGGCCGCCCCGAGCACCAGCACCCGCGTCAGGGCGACCGAGGCCGCCGGCGGTTCCTTGCGCCGGCGCCGCTCCGCGTCCGCGCTGTCCAGCGTCAGGAGCGCCGCCCGGAATTGACGCCGGGCCGCCTGGACCGTCGCCAGCTCGATCCGCGACGCCGGGCTGGTGTCGCGAAGGGCGACCGCCCGCCGGGCGTACCGCTCGGCGGCGGCGCGATCCCCGCGCGCGCGGAACGCGCGGGCGACGCCCACCAGCTCCGCCGTGGTCAGACGACCGAACCGCTCCACCAGGAGGTTGGCCGCGAGCAACGCGACCGGCTGGGTCGCGTCCGTGAGCAGGAGGGAATCGGCGAGGCGCCGCGCCGGCATCCACCGTCCCAAGGACGCCTCGACGCGGGCCGCGTCGAGCAGCTCGCCGCGCCGGAGGAACACCTCCAGAGCGCCGGCGAGATTGCCCGCCTGCTCCCGAGCGCGCGCCACGAGATCGTCCGCCCATTGCGCCGCCCCCGGCGTACGCGGGTCGCGTGCGGACGCGAAGGCCAGCGCGGTGTCTGCCTCGAGCGCCGAGCGCTGCAGCGCGAACCAGTCGGCGACTTCAGGCACGACCTGCGCCGCCATGCGCCACGCGGCGATCGCCGAATCCCGCAGGCCGCCGCGCTCCCACACCAGCGCCAGGCGGACGGCGCCAGTCGCCGCGAGGGCGGGGCCGGCGTCGGCGCGCGCCGCGAGCCGCCGGTACCGGGCGGCCGCCGCCGCCCATCGCCCCGCGCGCTCGTCCTGCCGTGCCGCGATGGCCAGGAACTCGGAGTTGGTGTCCGCTCCCCGCACCCGCGCGAGGATCTCGTCGATGGAGGCCGTGAGACCGAGGCCCTCGGCGATGTGGATCTGCAGCAGCGCCGTGGCGCTTTCCAGCAGGTGGGGGGACTTGGGAAGAGGCGGCGCGACGCGCGACGCGTGCCAGTAACGGCCTTCGGCTACCAGGGTCCGGGCATCCCCGAGCGGAGGTGCGACGCAGACGTCGGGCGGAGCCTGAGGGGTGCCCTGCGCCGCCGCTGCTCCCGGCGCGCCGAGCGCCAGCGCGACCAGCACACCGCACGCCGCCAGGCCCCGCCTGCCGCCGCGCGCGCGGCGCCTCGACAAGGCTACCGCCGGAGCAGCCGCACGCCGCGCCGGCCGGCGACGACCGCCAGCTGGGCGATCCGGAGAAACAGCCCGTCTTCCACGACGCCCGTCCGCCGGGCCAGCGCCCGCGAGACCGCCGCCGGATCGGCCAGCCCGCGCGCGAAGCGGCAATCCACGACGTAGTTCCCGTTGTCCGTGACGTACGGCTCGCCGCCGGGCCCGCACCGCAGCGCCGGCTCCGCTCCGAGCTTCTCGAAGAACGGGATCAACGCACTCCACCCGAACGGCACGACCTCCACCGGCACCGGGGCGCGCGTGCCGAGCCGCCGCACCAGCTTCGACTCGTCGACGACCAGGACGAAGCGCTTCGCCGCGAGCGCCACCACCTTCTCGCGCAGCATCGCGCCGCCCAGCCCCTTGATGGCATTGAGCCGCGGGTCCACCTCGTCCGCGCCGTCCACCGCCAGCGCCGGCTCCGGGTACTCGTCCAGCGTCGCCAGCGGGATGCCGAGCGTGCGGCAGCGCTGCGCCGTGGCCTCCGACGTCGCCACCGCGACCACGTTGCGCACCGTCCCCTCGCGCAGACGCCCGGCCAGCGCGTCCAGCAGCGGCCGCATCGTCGAGCCGGTGCCGAGACCCACGACCATGCCGCTGGTGATGAACTCGACGGCGCGCGAGGCGGCCGCCCGCTTCAGAAGGTCGGTGTCGGTGGTCATCGTAGCATGGGAAGATGGCGCATCACCCCGGCCACCGTCGAGTCCGGCACGGCCCTTGGGCGCGCATCGGCCGGCTCAGAACTCGAGGCGGTACCCGAAGATCGTCTTGACGATCCAGCGATCGGTGCTCGCCGTCATCCCGCGGCCCACGCCGAGATTGATCTCCCACTTCGGCGAAACGTTCAGATCCGCGGCGGCGAAGAGCTGGTGCTGCTGCTCGGGCCCGGGGTCGAACCCGGTCACGGGACCGAGTGCGCCATAGTACTCGAGCGCCCCGGTGACCCGCCCGGTGAAGTCGTAGCTCACCGCGACGTTCGGGGAGAACTCCCATCCGCGACCGGCGCTCTCGCCGGTGATCGATTTCTCCAGCGCCGGGTTCAGCGCCCAGTACCAGGGCCCCATCTGCTTGTCGATGATGGGCCGGATCTCCCACGTCCAGGTGTCGGTCGAGAAGAGCCGCCGCTGGTAGCCGATCTCGGTCGACAGGCTCACGCCGACCGGCCAGTGCCAGCTCTCCGGCACGGCGACCCGGGGCCGGATGTGGTCGCCGACCCAATTCCACCCGTTCCCGTTGCGCGCACTGGTGAAGACGTAGAACCCGACCTCGAGCCAGGGCGAGAACCCGTGGGTGATTTCCAGCGTCTCGTGGAACGCGTGGAGCGTGGGGAGGAGGCCGTCCACCTCCTCGGCCCGGCCGTCCACGGTGAAGTTGCTGTGCAGCTCGACCATGGTGTGGCCGGCATCCACCAGGCTCGCGCCGTAGACCTGGATCTCGTAGTTGTCCTGCGCCCGTGCCGCGCGCGGCACCAGCAGCGCCGGGACCAGGGCGGCGGACAGCAGCAGAGATGTTCGCATGCGAATCTGCAACATACGACCGCCGGCCCGCCCATGTTGAGCGGCCAGCGCCGGAACCCGCTGCACCGCCACGGTTATATTGCTGCCACACCGGACCCATACGATGCCGCGCGACCTGCCCCTCTCCAACGGATCGCTGCTCGTGGCCTTCGCCACGGCGCCGGGAGGGCGATGAGCCCCGAACGCCTGGTGATCGAGGCCGGCGCGGCCCTCGCGGATGCCGCGGCGCAGTGGATCGCCGCCGCCATCGAGGCGGACATCCGCGAACGCGGGACCTGCGTGGTGGCCCTGTCCGGCGGAGCGACGCCGCGCCCCGTCTACGAGCGCCTCGCCCGGCCCCCGCTGGCGTCCGCCATCGCCTGGCGGCGCGTCACGATCTTCTTTGGGGACGAGCGCGCGGTGCCGCCCGTGGACCCCGGGAGCAACTACGGCATGGTGAAGACCGCGCTGCTCGAACACGTGAGCGTGTCTCCGGCGCAGTGCCACCGCATGGAGGCCGAGCGGAGCGATCGGGACGCGGCGGCGCGCGACTACGAACGCCTCCTCCCGGAGCGCCTCGATCTGCTCCTCCTCGGGATGGGCTCCGACGGGCACACGGCGTCGCTCTTTCCCGGCTCGCCGGCCTTGGACGAGCGCCGGCGCCGCGTCGTGCCCGCGACCGCCCCGATGCCGCCGCGGGAGCGGCTCACCATCACACCGCCGGTGATCGCCGCAGCGCGCCGCGTGGCCGTGCTTGTCGCCGGCACCGACAAGGCGGCGACCGTCGCCCGGGTGCTTGCCGGTCCTGGCCGACCGCGCGAGCTGCCGGCGCAGCTCGCCCTCGGAGGCTTCTGGTTCCTGGACGCGGACGCGGCGGCGCAGCTGCCGGGCGCGGCCGCGTGAAAGTCCTCGCCGGCGACGTCGGCGGCACCAACGCGAGGCTCGCGATCGCCGAGATCGGCTACGGTGCACCCCGCATCACCAAGGAGCAGCGCTACCCCAGCGGCGAGGCGCCGGGCCTCGCGCCGATCGTGCGCCGTTTCCTCGACGGAGCCGGCGAGAGGGTCGAGCGGGCCTGCTTCGGGATCGCCGGTCCCGTCGTGGATGGCGAGTGCCGTACGCCCAACCTCCCTTGGACGGTGAGCGCGCGCGAGCTCGCCCGCGACATCGGCATCCCCCGCACCTCCATCATCAACGACTTCGTCGCCGCGGCGTACGGCGTCGGCTGTCTGGGGCCGGGCGATCTCGTCACCCTGCAGGCAGGGAGGGCGACCGAACACGGGACGATCGCTCTCATCGGCGCCGGCACGGGCCTCGGCGAAGGCTTCGTGGTGTGGGACGGGATGCGCTACCGCGTGCATCCCTCCGAGGGGGGCCACGCCGACTTCGCCGCGGACGACGAGGCGATGTGGCGGCTGCGCAATTCGCTGCTGGACGAGTGGGGCCGTGTGTCGTGGGAGCGCGTGCTCTCCGGCCCGGGGCTCGCGCAGCTGTATCGCTATCTCGCCTCCGGGAACTTCGCGCCCGAGCGCCCGGAGGTCCGGCGCGAAATGGCCGGCGGGGATCCGGCCGCGGCCGTCACCAGGCACGCGCTGGCGGGGGACGATCCGCTCTCGATCAAGGCGCTCGAGATCTTCGTCACCGCCTACGGCGCCCAGGCCGGCAATCTCGCGCTGACCGTGCTCGCCACCGGCGGCGTCTATCTGGCCGGCGGGATCGCACCCCGCATCGTCGTCAAGCTCCAGGACGGCGCGTTCATCCGCGCGTTCCGGAACAAGGGGAGGCTCGCCGGCCTGATGGAGCGCATCCCCGTGCACGTGATCGTGAGCCCGGACGTCGGCCTCCTCGGCTCGGCGCGCGCCGCGGCGGAATGACCGCATGACCACGCCTTCGCTCGCCGTTCCGCTGCGCCTGTCGGGCGCGATCCGCATGCCCCAGGAGCCGCTCAAGAAAGCGGGCCCCTGCACCGCGGTCATCCTCGGTGCGGGCGGCGACCTGATGCGCCGCAAGCTCCTCCCCGCGCTCTACCACCTGATGCACGACGGCCTGCTGGACGAGGAGTTTGCCGTGGTCGGGGCCGGGCTCGAACCCATGGATGACGCGTCGTTCCGCGTCGCGATGCGACAGGCGGTGCTCGATTCCAGGGAGATCGGGCACGTGCCCGACGAATCGTGGGACCGGTTCGCCGCGCGCCTGTTTTACGTGCGGGGCGACCTGGGAAAACCCACGCTCTACGCCGCGCTCAAGGAGCGGTTGGCCCGGATCGAACGCGGCGCCTCCATCGAGCGCGGCCGGCTCTTTCACCTCGCGCTCCCGCCGAGCATCTATGCCGTCGCCATCGAGCATCTGGCAGCCAGCGGCCTGGCCGCGCGGATGGAGGATCCCGCCGCCCGCCCCTGGGTCCGGGTGATCATCGAGAAGCCGTTCGGCCGAAGCCTGGCGAGCGCTCGGGCCCTCAACCAGGTGGTCCTCAAGGCCCTCGGCGAGCACCAGGTCTACCGGATCGATCACTACCTGGGCAAGGAAACGGTGCAGAACCTCCTCGTCTTCCGCTTCGCCAACTCGATCCTCGAGCCCGTGTGGAACCGCCAGCAGGTGGACCACGTGCAGATCACCGCGGCCGAGACCGTGGGCGTCGAGCACCGGGCCGGCTATTACGAGCAGGCCGGCGTGGTGCGCGACATGTTCCAGAACCACCTGCTGCAGCTTCTCACCCTCACGGCGATGGAGCCGCCGGTCGCCTTCCAGGCGGACGCGGTGCGGGACGAGAAGGCGAAAGTGCTGCGCGCCATCCGTCCCATCGCCCACGCGACGCTCCACGAGTACACGGTGCGCGGGCAGTACGGCCCCGGCGCCATCGGCGGCCTGAGCGTCCCTGGGTACCGCGCGGAACCCAAGGTCGCCCCCGCGTCACCCACGGCGACCTACGCCGCCGTCCGCCTGATGGTGGACAACTGGCGCTGGCACGGCGTGCCCTTCTTCCTCCGCTCGGGCAAACGGATGGCGCGGCGCGCGACGGAGATCGCGATCCAGTTCAAGCGCCCGCCGCACCTGCTCTTCCCGCAGACGGACGGGGAGACGCTGGCGCCCAACGTGCTCGCGATCCGCGTCCAGCCGGACGAGGGGATCTCGCTCTGCTTCGAGATCAAGGTCCCCGGGGTGGACGTGCGGATGACATCGGTGCAGATGGACTTCAGCTACGCCGACGCGTTCGGCTCGACCGACCACTCGCCGTACGAGACGCTGCTGCTGGACTGCATGGTGGGAGATGCGACGCTGTTCGCGCGAAGCGACAGCGTCGAGGCCTCGTGGGCCGTGGTGGATCCGATCATCGAGGCATGGGAGGCGCATCCCCCGGAGCATTTCCCCAACTACGCCGCCGGTTCGTGGGGCCCTGCCATCGCGGACGAGTTCATCGCCCGTGACGGGGCGCGCTGGCGCCAGCCGTAGCGCCGGCGCGCCGCGTCACGCGACGGCGGGTCGCGGCGTCGCGGCCTCGCAGGTGATCGCCAGCAGCCCGCTTCCCAGCCCCGGCGCCGTCGCCTCGATCTGGATCTCGCCGGCCGTCCGGGTCGCCTGCACGAGGCCCAAGCACAGCCCGTTGAAGGCGCGGCGCGAGTCGCCCTTGTCCGGCTCGTGGCTGCTCGGGTCGCCGTTGCCGACGCCGATGAGCTTCCCGCTCCCCGACACGCGGAACGCGATCGCGTCGTCCGCCACCGGCACCAGCCGGCCAGCCGCATCCACGACGTGCACTTCGACCACGGCAACATCCTCGCCGTCGGCCGCGACGCGCGCACGATCCGGGGCGAGCTGGATGCGCGCCGGCGCCCCGGTCGTCTCCCGCTTCGCCGTGAGCACGACCTGCCCGCCCTTGGAGCCCCGTGCCTCCAGCGTTCCGGCGGCGTACGGCACCTTCCACATCAGGTGCGAATCGCGCTTCACGTCCTGCGCGCCCAGGCTCTGCCCATTGAGGAACAGCTCGACCCGCTCGAGGTTCGTGTGGCACCAGACCTCGATCTCCTGGCCTTCCTTCCCCGCCCAGTTCCAGTGCGGGAAAAGGTGCAGCACCGGAGCGCCGCCCCACCACGCCTGATAGTAGTAGTAGTTGTCCTTCGGGAATCCGCAGGTGTCCAGGATCCCGAAGTGTGAGCTGATGCACGGCCACTGGTACGGCGTCGGCTCGCCGCGGTAGTCGAACCCCGTCCAGACGAAGCCGCCCGCGAGGAAGGCGCGTGCGTCGAAGTACGTCCACCAGCGCTCGGCCGTGGACGCCCACGGCGGGAAGTTGAGGTCGTAGGCGCTGACGTACCCGCGTGCCGGGTCGTTCGCGTAGATGCCGCGGGTCGAGACGGTGCTCGCGATCTCGGTCGCCATCGACGGCTGGTGCGGGTGGCCGCGGTGGTACGCGTCGATGTCGCCCTGGAAGTAGTTGAAGCCCTGGATGTCCACCACGTCCGAGAGCCCCTTCCCCCAGTCGCCGTTCATCGCCTCCGTGACGAGCCGGGTGGGATCGAGCTGCCTGGCCAGTCGCTTCATGTCGGCGGCGATCAGGGCGCCGCGCTCCGCCCCCTGCACGCGCCACTCCTCGTTCCCGATGGACCACGCGATGACGCAGGGATGGTTGCGGTCGCGCCGGATCAGCCGGCCGAACTGGCTGAGCGCCTCCTCGCTCGACGACATCATCCGCGTCTCGTCCAGCACCAGCATGCCGAGGCGGTCGCAGGCGTCGAGCAGCTCGGCGGTGGGCGGGTTGTGCGAGGTGCGGTAGGCGTTGCATCCCATCCCCTGCAGCCGCTCGACGCGGAAGTACTGCAGCCGGTCGGGCAGGGCGGAGCCGACGCCGGCGTGATCCTGGTGGTTGCACGTGCCCTTGAGCTCGACGCGCTCGCCGTTGAGGAAGCAGCCGTGATCGGGGTCGAACCGGACGGTCCGGATCCCGAACGGCCTGTCCTCGCGGTCCACCTCGGCGCCGCTCGCCTCGATCGCCGTGGTGAGGCGGTAGAGCTGCGGGTGCTCGAGCGACCAGAGCGCAGGGTGCGTCACGGCGATGCGCTGCGTGAACTCCCGGCCGCTCCAGCCGGCGATCTTCGCAGGCGGCGTCGCCGCCCGCGCCACGACCTTGCCCGCGGGATCGGTGAGGGTGGAGACGATACGGCACACGGGTGCTGCGTCGCTCTCGTTCTCCACCTGCGTCCGGACCACGACCGTCGCCGCGCCGCCGTGCACCTCGGCGCTGACGAACGTTCCTCCCGGCGCCACATGCACGGGGTCCGTCTTCACCAGCCAGACGTGCCGGTAGATCCCCGCGCCCTCGTAGAACCAGCCCTCGTGCTCCGTCGCGTCCGCGCGCACGACCAGTACGTTGCTGCCGCCGTAGTTCGCCACGTCGCTGATGTCGAAGCGGAACGGGGCGTAGCCGCTGAGGTTCCTGCCGAGATAGATGCCGTTCAGCGCCACCAGGCAGTCACGGAACACGCCGTCGAACTCCAGGCTCAGCCGGCGGCCGTGATCGCCAGCCGGGATCTCGAAGACCCGGCGGTACCAACCGATGCTCGTCGCCGGGTGGTTCCGGCCCACCGGCTTGAAGCCCTGGTTGTAGAGCGTGGGGTCGTTCTCGAAGGGCAGCTCGACCACCCAGTCGTGGGGCAGATCCACCTGCCGCCAGTCGCTGACGTCGAAGTCCGGCTTCGATGGCGTGCGCATGAACTCACCCGTCTTCGCGAACTCCTCGCCGCTTCCGTAGCCGAAGTCCTGCGCCGGGTCGGCGGCGTGGCCGAGGTGGAAGCGCCAGTTGAGATCGAGCAGCAGGCGTTCGCGGGTGACGGCGGCGACCGGCCCGAGGAACGGCGCCGCGGCCGGGTCGTTCGCGTCGGGCGCAGCATCCACTCTCGAGGGCATCACCCACGCCGCCATCGAAGCAGCCAGTCCGCCCTTCACCACGTTCCGCCGTGTCAGGTCGCGCATACGCCGGCTCCGGGTTCCGGTTGATGGATCTGGAGGCAAGATGCGGCGTGGTATGCCAGAGACGCCAGAGCGCGTCCGCGCGGGCGGGGCCGGGTGCTTGCCCCGCGCCGTCGCCGATGGCAGACTGCGGCGCACCCTCCACCGAGGACCCCATGACCGACGCCCGGTATCCGATCGGCCGCCACGAGCCGGTGTCCACCCTGACTCCCGCGCAGCGCGCCGAGCTGATCGCCCAGATCGCCGCCGCGCCCGAGAACCTGCGACGCGCGGTGAAGGGCCTCGACGACAAGCAGATCGATACGCCGTACCGGGACGGCGGGTGGACGGTGCGGCAGGTCGTGCACCACGTCCCGGACAGCCACATGCATGCGTACCTCCGCTGCAAGTTCCTGCTGACCGAGGACCAGCCGACGATCAAGCCGTACAATCAGGGAGACTGGGCCCGGACACCCGAAGTCGGCGCCCCGGTGGAGGTCTCGCTGACCCTGTTCGAGGCGCTGCATCGGCGCTGGGTGTTGCTGCTGGAGGGTGTGCGGCCCGGCGACTTCGCCCGAACGCTCAATCACCCCGAGTCCGGCATCATGACGCTGGACGGGGTGGTGGCGATGTACGCCTGGCACGGACGGCACCACACGGCGCACATCACCGGCCTGCGGGAACGGATGGGCTGGCGCTGATTCCGATGTAGGTACGCCCGCTAGCCGCGTCCCAACGGGACGACGCCGGCGGCGCCGGGGTGCCTCGAATCTCCATCGCTGGGCCCGTTCGGCCCACCTTCGCGCACCTTCGCGCTCCACTCCTTGATCTCCAGCGCGACCATGGCGGTCGCCTCGAGATGCGCGTCGGATGCGGTCTCGTAGTCCACACCCGCCGTACGGCCCGGGAAGTACCGCGCGATCATCGCCTCCAGGATGCGACGCCGCGCCGCGATGTCCGGCTGCTCGGCCGCCGCGCGCGCGAACATCACGACCGAGCGGTAGTTCACCGAGTGGTCGAGCGCGGTCTTCGAGTAGACCAGGCCGTCCGCGATGGTGACCGCGACCGAGACCGGCGCCCCGGTCGCCAGGTGCGTCATCAGCCGGCCGGTCCGCCCGCCGTGCAGGTAGAGGCGGCGCGGCTCCGCAGGCGAGTAGTGGTACGTCATCGGGATCACCACCGGCCGGCCTCCATCCACGAAGCCGACGTGCGCGACGATGCCGTTCGCGAGGATCTGCGGCGCGTCGCCGGTGTGGTCGCGCTCGGGATGGGCCCGGATCGTGGCGTGGTCCGGCAGGGACGCGTCGGGGCGATGGGCGGTCATCCGGGAAGTCTCCGTTCAGGTGGTGAAGGCGCTCGGCGCAGCGCGGCGTACGCCAGCGGGCCCGCGGCGGCGCAGGCGGCGGCGACGAGCACGCCGACCAGGCCGATCGCCCGGCTCCGGACTTCGAGCGCCACCGCGATCGCCAGCACGAGCACCGGGAGCCCGGCGAGGACCGCGAGGACCGGCACGCCGACCGGAACGCGGAACGTCCCGACGAGCTCCGGCTCGCGGCGCCGCAGCGCCAGCAATGCGGCGAACTCCATCGCCAGCGCTGCGGTGTAGAGGAGCACGTCCGCGGCGAGCAGCCCCCCGAAGGAGAGGAGCGCGAAGACCGAGTACCCGACGGCCGAGGCCACGACGGCGCGCCGCGGCGTGCCGCGCTCGTCCGTCATGGCCAGGGCCGCCGGCAGGAGCCGATCGCGCGCGAGCACCAGCGGGATGCGTGAGTAGACGAGCAGCAGCGCATTGAAGAGCGCGAAGGCGCTGACCAGACCCGCGGCGGCGATCCAGGCCGCGAGCCATCGTCCCGTCACGGTGCCCGCGATCACCGGCCACGCGCCGTCCGTCCACAGCTTCCAGTCGCTGACCGCCAGCGCCGGCACGACGCCGAGCAGGTAGACCGCGGTGACGAGCGGCAGCGCCCGGAGCAGTGCGCGTGGATATGTGGCGCCCGAATCGTGGATCTCGCCGCCCACCGTGGAGGCGTTGTCCCACCCGCTGTAGTTCCAGACGCTCTGCGAGATGCCGAGGCCGAGGGCCCCGAGGAACGTGGTGCCACCCGCCCGGAACGGCGCGCCCGCGAACGCGGACGCTGGATGCGCGATCCAGCGCACCAGCGCCGCGCCGGCCAGCACGGCGAACGGGGCCAGCACCAGGGCGGTGAACCAGCCGGACGCGAGCCCCACGGTCCTGGTCCCGCGCAGGTTGAGCCAGGTCGCGCCCCAGATCAGCGCGAGCGCCAGGAGCCACGCCGGCAGCCGCCCGAGCGGTCCCGTGAAGAACTGCAGATACTGGAGGAAGAGCACGGGGTAGATCGCCATGTCGATCAGCGAGTACATCCAGCTCAGCCACCCGTTGGTGAACCCCGCGAACCTTCCGAAGGCGCGCTTGACCCACTGGTAGTAGCCGCCTTCCGCCGGGAGCATCGAGGCCAGCTCGCCGATGATCAGCGTCTCGGGCACGCTGTAGAGCAGCGGAGTGAGCACGAGCAGGAGGATCGCGACGCCGGGACCCACGTCGCCGACGAGTCCTTCCAAGCCGAACGGCCCGCCGGAAACGGTGAAGAACATCACCGCCACGAGCGGGCCGAGCGTCAGGACGGAGCGTCGAGCCGTCGTCACTGCCTGGCCGTGAACTCCCCGCCGAGCGTCCCGCCCGACTCGTAGCGCAGGTCGGTGATCTTCCATCCTCCCCCGGCCTCCGGCGCCGCGGCGCGCTGCTGTGCGGCAGCGGCTGCCACGAGCACCGCGCTCACCGCGGCCAGGCGGACCATGAGACGGATCGTGGGCATGCCGCGAGGATGCGCCCTCCCGGCGGCGTGGTCAAGCGCGCCCGGGCACGACGGGACGCGCGCAGCCCCGTCCTGAGCCTCGAACGGCGGCCCACGGCGCTGTACAACTGCCGGGAGCTGCAGAAGTATTAGGGTTCCGGTCCACGTCCGGACGGTGTAGACGGGTGGCGGCAGGCCGGGCCCCGGTGCCCGGCAACCCAATAGCCGAGGTCCACGTATGGTGCTCCGTCACGCTTGCTGGCCAACGCTCTGCGCCGTGCTGGGGCTGCTCTCGACGCCCGTTCCCGGAGCCGCCCGGCAACATCCCCATCGCGCCGCGGCGAGCGCGATCCCCGTGCGCTACGTCGAAGGGGCGGTGCACGGCTTTCTCCGCCTGACCACCGCGGACGGGAAGTGGCTCGCGGACGGCGACCTGGTGCAGGTCGTCCATGACTCCGCGGTAGAGAGCCGCATGGTCTTGGCGTTCTCGGACTCCTCGGTCTTCGAGGAGACCGTCACCTTCACGCAGCGTCAAGTCTTCACGATGCTGGCGTATCACCTGCTCCAGCGCGGGCCCGCGTTCGGGATGGACATTGACGCCACGTTGGCGCAATCCGGCGACTATCAGGTGACGACGGCCTCGCATCCGGCCGGCAAGCAGCAACACTATTCCGGGAAGCTCAAGTTGCCCGCAGACGTCTACAACGGGATGGCCATCACGATCGCGAAGAATCTCTCCGTTGGCGCGCCCACGACGGTGCACCTCGTCGCGTTCACGCCCAAGCCCCGCCTGATCGGTCTCGAGCTGACGGGCGCGAACGCGCCACCGACGATCGTGGGCCGGCGCGCGGAGCGCACCGTCGTCTTCACGCTCAAGCCGGAGCTCGGGCCGTTCGTCCACCTGTTCGCGAGTCTGCTCGGCAAGGCGCCGCCAGACAGCCATGCCTGGATCGTGACCGAGGGTGGCCCGGCGTTCGTGCGCTTCGAGGGGCCGATGTACTTGGGACCCGTTTGGCACCTCGAGTCGGTCAGCCCGGCCTCCGCCCCGTGAGGCGCCGACGCCCCCGAGACCACCGCAGGATGCCAGGAAGGTGACAGACATGACGGACACGGGCGACAGACAGCACCGCTCCATCCTGCAGCGGATTGCCCATCGGGTGATGCTAGAAGCAGGACTGGCTCCGGATTTTCCGCTCGAGGCGCTCAGGGAGCTCGACGGAATCCACGGACCAGCGACGCGAACCGAGGCGGCGACCCGTGATCTCCGGAGCCTCCTCTGGTGCTCCATCGACAACGACGATTCGCGTGATCTGGACCAGTTGACCGTCGCCGAGGCGACGCCCGACGGGGGCACCAGGGTCCTGGTCGCCATCGCCGACGTCGATGCCGTGGTCAAGCAACGGTCGGCGCTGGACGCCCACGCCCGGCAGAACACCACCTCGGTCTACACGGCGGCGGAGACCTTTCCGATGCTGCCGGAAAAACTCTCCACGGATCTCACCTCGCTCAACCTCGACTCCGACCGCCTGGCCATCGTGATTGAGATGGTTCTCGCGGGGGACGGATCGCTGCAGCGCTCGGACGTCTACGGCGCGACGGTGCGGAGTCGCGCCAAGCTGGCCTATAACGGCGTGGCCGCCTGGCTGGAGGGTGGGCCGATGCCGCAAGGGATCGGCGCGGTCGGCGGTCTCGCTGAGAACCTTCGACTCCAGGACCGCGCGGCGCAACAACTGAAGGCGCTCAGGCACCAGCACGGTGCGCTCGATCTCGAAACCATCGAGGCGCGTCCGATCTTCGACGGAGAGGTGCTCACGGATCTGCAAGCCGACACGAAGAACCGGGCCAAGGACATCATCGAGGACTTCATGATCGCGGCCAACGGCGTGAGCGCGCGTTACCTCGGGTCCAAGAAGCTCCCGTCGCTGCGGCGCGTGGTCCGCGTTCCCAAGCGCTGGGACCGGATCGTCGAGCTCGCCGCGGAGCGGGGCGCCACGCTGCCCAGGGAACCGGACGCCAAGGCCCTGGATCAGTTCCTGGTCGCGGCGAAAGCCGCCGATCCGCTGCGTTTTCCCGATCTCTCCCTCAGCGTCATCAAGCTCCTGGGGGCGGGCGAATACGTCGTGGAGCTTCCGGGCGCCGGTGTCGCCGGACACTTCGGGCTGGCGGTGAAGGACTATTCGCACTCCACCGCACCCAACCGGCGCTACCCCGACTTGATCACCCAGCGGTTGCTGAAGGCGGCGGTGGCCGGACGGTCGCTGCCTTACGCGAACGACGAACTGGAGACGCTGGCCAGGCACTGCACCGAAGCGGAAGATGCCGCGAAGAAGGTCGAACGCCACGTCGCCAAGTCCGCAGCCGCCATTCTGCTCGAAACGCGGACAGGAGAGCAGTTCGACGCCATCGTCACCGGCGCGTCGGCCAAGGGCACGTGGGTCCGCCTGCTGCGGCCCCCCGTGGAAGGCAGATTGGACAGCGGCTTTGAAGGCGTGGACGTGGGCCGCCGGTTGCGGGTGCAGCTCGTCCGGACCGACGTGGAGCGCGGATTCATCGACTTCAAGCGCGTGATGTAACGGGCAGTGGCCAGGGGCAGAATCGAACTGCCGACACGCGGATTTTCAGTCGAATACCGCCGGATCCACACGAGTCCCCCGTGGTCCCCGGCAATCACTAAGCGCTTCTCGGAGCGCGGGATGCGAGTCCTGCGCTTCCCCGGTGGTCCCGCTGCGGATGATCCTGTCCCGTCCCACTATCCGTACCAGACGCCTCGCGGCTGCACATACGCAATGGCACCGCGAGACAAGCCCGTCGCTAGCCTCCCTGTTCAGCGATAGTCTTGAGCGATTCGGCTATCGATTCCAGGGGCGGTGGCTCCATCACGTGAGTTCCGTCCCACGTGCCAAACATTCCTAGGTTGAAGGGGACTGAGACGAGATGCGTGCCGCCCCAACGGTCAGCGTAGGTGATCGAAAACGCGCAAGGACGGGGCTTCCCCTCCTGTAGAGCCTTCCATCGGTGGAGCCACCGATGACGAATGATCTGCCCTGGAGCCAGCCTCCCTACGTGCTGGAAGAAATCCAACGTCTCGAAGACGATGTACCGTGGGCCGTGCTTGTTCGGCCCGTAGATCTCCGAGAGTTCCTCGGGCGAAAGGTCGATATGAAATGCTGTTGCGGTCGCCGCATCGCTTCCGGTGTTCTGGACGACAAGGTTGATCCAGTTGCCCGATGCCTCGAAGAACGCGGTCACATTCGGTTGGCTGAGCATGTGCGTGTAACTGACCGTTGATTTGGCGAGAATGAACGTACCGACGGCCAGCGCAACCGTCGCCGCCGCTAGAACGGCCGTTAACCAAACTATCGCAGCGTTGCCATCCGGCATGGCGCCTCCTATGAATCGGCAGCAGGGAACTCGTCGTCATGGCTGCGCGAGATGAGCGGATTAGAGAAGAAGCCCGTCGTCGCCTGTAGCTCCTTGGTCCGGGCCTCGTCGTCAGCGCTCCAATCGGGCTTGTGGAGCAACATCGCGTCCAGCGAAAAGCCTTGACCCATCTTGTACTGTTCAGTCGCGATCCCCACGACGTCGGTTGACCCCTGATTCATGCTGCGAGCAATGAAGCAGCGAGCAGCCAGCTCCGCCTTCCGGTAGGCGCGAGGCTCTCCGAAGGGCAGCGCCAGGAAGACGTACACAACTCCGGACGGCGACACCATCGTTCGCGAGCTGATCTTCTTCTGGCCGGCGAGGTCCATGAACTCCCAGAACGCCTTTGCCACAACACGGCGCGCGAAGCGGTCCTCCCGGGCCATCACCCGGGTGATGCCGTCCACTTCGTCAACCGATTGCCCAAACTCCAAGCGCCCCGCGCGGAAGTCGTCGTGGAAGGTTGTGATCAGTCGGTCCCACGAGTAACTGAGCTTGTCCTCGTCCTTGCGTCGCGCGAACTCGGGCTTCTTGACGAGGTGCTCCCACAATCCTTCATCGACCACCAAGAGATTGTACCCGCTCGGGAATTTCCTGCCCTGATCGATGTAAAACGCAAGGAGATTCTCTTCGCCCCCGTTGATGAGGATCTGCACGTCCCCGATGAGAAACGCTTCCTTGGCCGTCAGGTACTTCGTGAAGTCCGCGATCGTGTCGAGCTCGCGGGTGAGGATCTCAAGTGACTCCTCATCGAGGACGTGGATGAACCCGCTGCCGAAATCGCCCGACCCAATCGGCCCTAACCCTTTGGAACCCAGTGCCACTGCGATTCGATGCATGTGGCGCCGCTCCGGTGGAGGAAGCTGAAGAGAATAACCCCCGCCTTTCGCTTGCACGGCGGCCATGCGTCCGAGCTGACGTTCCGCTCCGTACAACTGCTTGGCAGACTTCTCGATCGCCTTCTTGTGCCACCGCTCCCACTCGGCAAGGGTGTCGCCCGCGCCCTTGATCCCAATGTCTTTCACCGACCAGAGAAGAATGTCGTCGCCACACACCACCAAGAGGTCGCAAAGCTCCTTTCCCGGCTTGGCCACGGGGTTCGGAATGCTCCAAAGCGATAGGAAGGTGCGTTCGCAGAGACGCTGTGTCAGTTCTTCCGATGGGGTCTGGGCCATACGGCTGCGAATACCCTCAGTAGCAGTCGTGCAGGAAGGTCTCGAACTGCCGAACCATGATGTCGTGGCCCAGGGCATCGCGAAACAGCCCGCTCAACAGACTATGCTTCGCATTCGGGTTCAGATACCAGTATCCGTAGCACTGGCTCACATCGCTGCATCGCCCGAGGATGC
Source organism: uncultured Gemmatimonadales bacterium (assembly GCA_963835535.1). Lineage (GTDB taxonomy): Bacteria > Gemmatimonadota > Gemmatimonadetes > Gemmatimonadales > JACORV01 > Fen-1245. The sequence goes on along the minus strand of CAWIFL010000004.1, from coordinate 149,230 downwards.
TCCTGTCCTCCAAGAAGACAATGCCGGCCAGGTCCTTGCTGACTCGCCACACGGTCCGGTTCCCCGAGAAGCCTGGTTCAAAGTTGGACATGCGCACTCTTGAGTGTCCGTATTGACAGAAGACCCGTCTGGCAAGCGCCCTGTAGAACTTCTCGTTGGCGCGTCCGAAGTCGCTTATCAGCTGGTTGAACCACGGGAAGACCACGTACACGAGGAAGAAAGGTCGGCGCCTGACGAACTTGTGACAGTGCTTGAACGCGTCCCGATGCAATCTCTGCGCATGCAAGAAGGGATCGTAGTCGTGCTCGGTAATGAGCAGTCCACCGCTCCATGAGACGCGAAAGACAAAACCGTGTAACACCCGGCTTGTTACGGACGTGGTCTTCGGGGCGCCCCGCAACTTGGCCGCGAGCTCGCGAACCAAGGCGCGACGACGGGAGCGGAGTTCCTCATAGTGCACGTCGTAGGAGTACTCTGCACGAATGCGAAGGCTCGGGCGCTTGAGCTGGTCTCGAACTTCCTTGTAGACCTCTTCGAGTAGCTCCGCAACGTTGTCCTTGAGGACCTTCACGTCGAAGTACACGTCGCAGCATTCAAAATGCCCGTCGAGGTTCGCCAACTTCTTCCCCATCGCCGCGCCGTAGGTCGTGGACGCCGGCATGGAGACATTAAGTACCGGCGGCGCCATTAGAAACGTCGCGCTTCCTCCACGTGGGCATGTGAGGTAGTCGTACGCGGCGATCTCCGCATACGGGCCTTGCCAGCGGCGTGAGGCGACGTTGCCCAGCCTGTCGAGGATGACCTTCCTGTTGGGATTTGTGGCCGGATAGACCGCCGCGAGTCGCCGTAACCTCGCGCGGAAGTGCCGCGCGAAGATACGGTACTGCGTGTGACTCAGCGCGCCGGTAATCAGATTCGGTGTGGCGACACTCGATGGCAGCGAGAGGCTACCTCTCCCAAATGCTTTCTCGACGAGCGCCTGGAAATGCGCGACGGCGGGGGGCGGCGGCAATGCCTCAGTCCTTCGTCGCAGCGGGAAGCTGAAGAGCCAGTTCCGGCAGGCACCCGACCTTGGTGAGCTCCGTGTCGGAATTCGGCGGCACTGACATTGACGCCACGCCTGGCAAGGGTGCACTTCGGTGCCCTCCTAAAGATGCGTCATGCGCGCGTCTCCGGGGAGGCTGGCTGCTTGGGACTCGTCGGTCACCTTGCTCGCACCGTTCTAGTGCGTTCAGCCGACGGGGCGTAGGTTCGAGCAGCCCCAGACCGAGGCGATTGCTGAATGTCTGACGAAGTCGCCCATTGGACTACGAAGCTCCAGGCTTGGTGGGAGTCGAGCCGAATAACTCTCAAGTCCAGGCTTCTGCGGCTCGGCCTCTTGGGGCTCCTGCTCTGGGTGTTTGTCGGCGTGCTCGCCACTTGGGTGCAAGGCAGCTTTTGGACGGGGGCGGCCCAGGTTCTCTGGTGGGCTGTTGCGCAGCCGATGGGGTACGGCGGGCTTGTGTTGGTTGTCGTGTTGATCGCTGTCGCCCTTCATGCGTATTGGGAGTCCCGCGAAAAGGAGCTTGCAGTCGTCCCCGTTGTCCTTAGCGCCGATGACAAGGACGCGATAGCCCGGATGCGGAAGCTTTGGTACGACGAGTACGGACAATGGGCTGCGTCAGCGATGACAGATCTTCTAGGGGAGGTGAAAGAGCAACTGGGCGGTAGGTATGTCGTGGACTATTTCGTCGAATTGGCCGAAGGCATTAAGACGAAGGCCACGGCGCTGGAGACGGCCTTTGCGTTTGATCGGCCCGTACCGCTTGACCAGGTAACTGCGGCCTTCGAGGCGCTGTTCCATGCCTACCTCAGAGCCGCCGAGAAGCTCTACGACGCTCACCAGTGCGGTGACGTGCGCTTATTCGTCTCTCCCTGTGTGGAGCGTTTCAGCCTAGTTCGCGACACTTACAGGAAGTTCAATGACGCCGTGGTCCACGCCAACAACTATCAGGGCATGAATCGCCATCTCAAAGTCTTCGCAGTGCGCGGGTTCGCCCTTTCGTCGCGCAAGTTCCTTGGCGAGCAACCTTGGGACGGCGAGCAGCCACCTTCCCTTAGCGTAACGTACACGTCCTAGCAGCTAGGCAGCCGGGCAGGCGTCCGGCGTTTGCTCGCACCAACCGCAACCGAGACGGGCCGCACTCCAAGCAGCTACAAGCAGCTTGACAGCAGCTTGGACAACCCTATCTTCCCTGGGTGGAGATGCGCACGAAGAACCGGAAGTGCCCCATCTGCGGCAAGATGTTCTCCAGCCAGGGGCTCGCGGGCCACGCTCGCTGGGTGCACGAGCTCGACCCGGCCGAAGTACGCAACGTGCTGGACGGGATTCCCCTTCCGCAGCCTCCAGAGCCGGCATCGGCGCCGGCCTCCAAGCAGCAAGAAGACGGTAGCAACGCCGGCGGGTGGCTCGCGGCGATTCTAGTAGCTGGACTGGGAATCCTAGCGGCGATTGCAGCTTCTAAGCAGGGACAGGGAGAGGGAAAGGGAGAGGAACGCGACCGCGTGTACTGTGGGGGCTGCAAGCAACCATTGGACGTGTCGGAAGCGCGGCGCCAGCGGGTACAGGTAGTGAAGTGTCCGAAGTGCGGCCAACTGAATGCGCTTCCGGCGTTGCCGGGCGCCCCACAAGCGGCGGCGCAACATTCGGGCGGAGTTGCCGGCGCGCCCTAGCAGCGACCGGCAAGCGGGAAACGAAATCGCCCCCGGACAGTCTCGCGGACGGACGGTGTCAACGGCGGTTTCGAAGTGCACGAAAACGACGGGAGCGATTTCGGAAAAGGGGCGCACGAGGCGCTTTTTCTGAGCCCGCGCGCAGATGTCGTCTTGGTGACCAACATGCGGCGCCGACTGTATGGGCATTATTGACTACGTAGCCAAGAATCTCAAGGCCCGCACCCACAGCGCGCCCGAAGAGCAGTTGCCTCTCCGGGCCGCGCTTGCGTACGCCCGGCGCGCTTGGGCCGTGCTTCCGGAGCCGGAGTCCCAACAGGGGCGGGCATCGTGATCCAGGCTCCCTGGCACTCCGGAGGCGATCAGGAGCCGGAGCCCGCGCCGCCCTTCCGAGGCGCGCGGCTTCTCAAGGCCGCTGATGTCGGGGAGTTCCTGCAGGTCAACCCGAAGAAAGTCTATGAGCTGCCGATTCCCAAGATCACTCTGTCGGGCCGGCGAGTGCGCTACTTGGAGTCGGACGTGCTCGCGTACATCTCGAAGCATCGGAGGTCCGTATGAGTTCTTCATCCCCCGCTCGGCGCGAAGGGTCCCCGTACTGGTACATCCGACGCGAGATTCGCGAGCTGGGTGTCCTCAAGCTATCCACAGGCACTCGAAGCCTCGCGCTCGCGCGCCAATACGACCAACTCGTCCTCGACCTGAAGGAGCTTGGCCGACTGGACGCGTTGCAGGCGCTCAAGGCCGGTCAAGTGACGATTCGGGAGCTGTACGCCAACAGGCTGCCGGCGAGGTTGGAAGCGCTGCTTCAGAGGGGCACGTCGCCCCTTCTGCGACCGCTCGTGGAGGAGTTCCTCACCGTGGGCGGATATGACACGGGCGTGCGGGAGCGCTCTATGCAGCGCTACCGCACCAGTTGGAGGGGCGTCCTGAAACTCATGCCGGATGACGCGAAGCTCGGCGATCTGACGTCCGGCTTCGTTTCCGAGTTCAAGCGGTTGCGGCGGTTACGTGCGGAGGGCCTTGGGAAAAGCCTGTCCCCCGCAACGGTTAACCGCGACCTCGCCGCCATCGGCGCGTTGCTGTCCTGGTGCACGCGGGAGAAGGGTCTGACGGTCGAGCGACCGAGTTTGCGGTACCAACGTGAGTCGAAGGGGCGGACCCGGTGGCTGACGCGGGAGGAGCTATCGGCATTTCAGGAACAGTGCCCGGCCGAGTGGTGGCCGCTGTTCGGACTGCTCTTCGCGAGCGGCATCACGATCAGTGAGGCCCTCGGACTGCGCCGTGATGACCTCGACCTTCGAGGGCGCCGGCTCGGCATCCATGAGGAGTACGGCCGGCGCCTGAAGCGCGACAGCCGCAACCGCGAGCTGTCGATTAGCGAGTCGTTGGTGCCGGTCCTGGCGGATTGGTACCGCGCCCGGGTCGAGCCGCAACCTGACGCCAGAGTGTTCCCGTTCACCTATTGGCCGGCGCGCAAGGCATGGGCGGCCGTGTGCAAGAAGGCCGGCATCTACGGGGCCACGATCCACGATGCCCGACACACGTTCGCGGTCCACGCCGTACAAAACGGAGTCCCGGAGGCGCGGCTTCAGAAGCTCCTTGGCCATGCTCACCCAGGCACAACGCGCCGTTACGCCATGCACGCGCCAGAACAGTTCTTGGAGCAAGACGCTGAACGGGTGGCGAGAAGCATGGGCATTGGGGACGCTCGCCCACGGCTTGAGAGGACCGCGTAGGAAGGTCCCTGGTCTGCGCAACTTGGGCTCTTGCAGCCTGGGTCGAAGCCCTTAACGTAGGAGTTGGAATGACCAGCGTTCGCGCCCTCACAGGACAAGCGAAGCCGAGGCCTCCGTATAAGAAGCTCCGCTGCAACGGAGTGCCTTATACTCTGGTGCAGGCCGATTCTATCGAGTGGATGACCACGCTCCCCGCGAATTCCATCCACGCGATCGTAACCGATCCTCCCTACGGGCTCCGCGAATACACCGCACCCGAGAAGGAGAAGCTCCGGAACGGTCACGGCGGTGTATGGCGCATCCCTCCCTCATTCGATGGGTGCGAGCGCAGCCCTCTTCCGCGCTTCACGGTTCTGACAGAGAAGGACCGTGAGGACCTGTCCCACTTCTTCCGACGCTTTGGCGCAGAAGCAATCCGCGTTCTTACGCCAGGCGCTCACGTAATCATTGCCACCAACCCACTTCTGTCTCACGTGGTGTATGCCGCACTCCTAGAGGCGGGCTTCGAGAAGCGGGGCGAGATCATCAGACTGGTGCAGACACTAAGGGGCGGGGACCGGCCAAAGAACGCACATAACGAGTACCCCGACGTAACGGTCATGCCGCGCTCAGCCTGGGAGCCCTGGGGCCTGTTCAGAAAGCCGTGTGAGGGACGAGTCTCTGACAACTTGAAGAAGTGGAAGACGGGGGGACTTAGAAGGCTCTCCGACGCGCAGCCCTTCGCCGACGTTATTCAGTCCGGGCCAACCCGACCCGAGGAGCGGCGGCTGGCACCGCACCCGTCGCTGAAGCCTCAAGCTTTCATGCGGCAGGTAGTCCGCGCGGCGCTGCCATTGGGTGAGGGATTCATACTCGACCCGTTCATGGGCGCGGGCTCAACGATTGCCGCGGCCGTGGCTAACGGTTACCGAAGCATCGGCGTGGAACTTGACCCCGAGTACTTCGCAATCGCGGACGCCGCCATAGAGAAGCTTGCGCACCTTGCGACCAACGGCGCATCTTCGCCCAATGCCACAGCGCGCGCCCAGGCGTCCCTCTTTGCCGAGGGACCTGAAGCCAGTCCACATCGAGCGGGCCGTCGAATACGTGGAGGAAAGGGCCGCTGAGTGGGTTGACCTGTATCACGAACAGGCGAACATCTTCAGCGGTGTCGTAGGTATCCTCGGAGTACGGGCGCTCGATTCGATCAGCCCATACAAGAAACACAAGCACCCGGACATCGCCCAGCAGAAGTTCCCCGACCTCTCGTTGGGCGGGCGGTTGAACCCTCCCCCCGAAACCGCCTTGGAGTCGAAGGGCAGCACCCGCCCTTGGGCCATCCAATCCCACTACGACCACCCCGGCTGGTACATCGTGTGGCGGTACCTAGTGGACCCGACGAAGTCGGTGAAGCATGGCAGGGAAGTTGTGGTCTGGCGCGTCAACGTCGTGTTCCTGAACAAGACTGATTGGAAGTACGAAGGGAGCAGCGCGAGCCAGGCTGGGGGAGGCCGCACGCACACCTTCGGCTTGAAGAACCCGGCAGCCAAGCTGCGTAACGCGGCCGTCTACTCGCTGGAAGGCGTTGCCATCAAGGGCGGCAAACCGGTTCTCTCCGACTGATGAGCGAGAAGTTCCACGAGCGGTTCGAGATCGCTGTTGACGTAGAGGCCGTCCGGCGCCGCTTCGTGAACCGGGTGGACAACCTGATCTTCGGGACGTTTCTACAAAACGCCATTGATCCGCAAGACTGGTCGGAACCCATCCGTTACGTCGCCAGCCGCCTAGGGGACAAGTTCGTTGGCAACTATCTGGCGGTTCTCGCTGAGTCGGGAGATTTCCTCCGCCACCTGGAGGCCGTCGAAGCGTTCTACGACTGGTGCGGCGGCACCCTCGACTACGACAGCTCCAAGTTAACGCCTCGTTTGGACCAGCTGGTCACCCACATACTCTCCATGTCTGAGGTAGACCTTGGGGTTCGGTGGGAGCATGGCCAATTCAGGCGACATGGTGCCCGGCTCCTGGATGACCGACTGGTAAACGATCCGTTGGGATGGCTGCGCGCCAAGGGCTATGAAACCGTCTACACGCCGTTTGAGAAGTCCCTAGCACACCTCCTTCGCGCGGAGAGAGACCCCTCGCTGCTCTCGGACGTTGTCACGGACGGTTATGAGGCCCTGGAGGCGCTCGCGAAGGTGGTGACCGGCCGGGACGCCGACTTGTCTGCCAATCGAGAACTGTTCAACCGGACGGTGAAGGCGTCTGACGAGTACAAGGTTCTGTTGCAGGGGTACATCTCCTACGCCAACGCGTTCCGCCACGCCGCTGAGCTGGGACGCTCCAAGCCGGCCATATCTCTCCGCGAGGCCGAATCCTTCGTCTACATGACCGGAGTCTTCGTCAGACTGGCGATGAGCTAGGCCCCTCGTCCTCCCTGTCCCGTCACAGAAACCGTCCCACAAGCAACGGCGCCCATCCAGCGAACGGGCGCCCTGGTGTGCGTAAGCCATCTGTCGGCCTACGCTTGTCCGAGTGGCCAGGGGCAGAATCGAACTGCCGACACGCGGATTTTCAGTCCGCTGCTCTACCATCTGAGCTACCTGGCCGGGCGCGGAAAAATAGTCGCCTCGGCCGCGCGGCGCATCTTCCCGTTTCCGCGTCCAGCGCGCAGTTTATCGCCATGCGCACCTTCAAGAACCTCACCATCCTCGACCATCCGCTCATCCAGCACAAGCTCTCCCTGCTCCGTGACAAGCGGACCCCGGTCAAGGACTTTCGCGACCTGGTCGGCGAGATCGCCATGCTGATGGCCTACGAGGTCACGAAGGACCTGCCCACCGAGCCGATCGAGATCGACACGCCGCTGGAGCACATGACCGCGGCGCGCGTCGCGGGGAAGAAGCTCGCGCTCGTCCCGGTCCTCAGAGCCGGGCTCGGCATGGTGGACGGGATCCTGCAGCTGGTCCCCTCGGCGCGTGTCGGCCACATCGGCATGTACCGCGACCACGAGACGCTCCGGCCGGTGGACTACTATTTCAAGGTGCCGAGCGCGCGGGAGCAGCGGGATTTCTTCCTGCTCGACCCGATGCTCGCCACCGGCGGCTCGGCCGCGGCCGCGTGCACGACGCTGAAGAAGATGGAGGCGCGCTCGATCCGCCTCCTGTGCATCGTGGCGGCGCCCGAGGGCGTGCAGAAGATGCTCGACGTGCACCCGGACATCCCGGTGTACTCCGCCGCGCTCGACCGCGAGCTCAACACGCACGGCTACATCCTTCCCGGCCTCGGCGACGCGGGGGACCGTCTCTTCGGAACGAAGTAGTGCGGCTCACCTGCTGGGGGGCCGCCGGCGAAGTCACCGGCTCGATGCACCTGCTCGAGATCGGCCCGAAGCGCATCCTGCTGGACTGCGGGCTCTTTCAGGGGCGCCGCGAGGAAGCGCGGAAGAAGAACGAGAGCTTCCCGCTGGACGTTCACGACCTCGATGCGGTCGTCGTCAGCCACGCTCACATCGACCACACCGGCCGGTTGCCGCTGCTGACCAAGCTCGGTTACAGCGGACCGATCTTCTGCACGCCGGCGACGCGCGACCTGGCGAGCGTGATGCTCCCCGACTCGGGCTTCATCCAAGAGAAGGACTTCGAGTTCCTGCAGAAGCGCGGCCACGACCATCTGGCGGAGCCACTCTACACGGCGCACGACGCCGCACTGGTCCCCGACCACATGGTGAGCCTGCCGTACGATCGCCCGCTGGACATCGTGCCGGGCATCCGCCTGACGTACACCGACGCCGGGCACATGCTCGGCTCGGCTTCGGTGGTGCTCGACATCGAGGCCGCGGGAGCGAAGCGGCGGCTCGTCTTTTCGGGCGACATCGGCCGCTGGGGGCTGCCGATCATCCGCGATCCCAAGCCGCCCAAGGGCCCGGCCGACGTCCTGATCGTCGAGAGCACCTACGCCAACAAGGTCCACGAGTCGGTCGTGGAGGCGCAGGGCATGCTCGCCCGCTATGTCAACAAGGTGGCGAAGCGTGGCGGGAAGATCTTCATCCCGGCCTTCGCCATCGAGCGGGCGCAGGAGCTGATCTACGAGCTGCACTCGCTGGCCCGGGCCAACGCGATCCCCAAGATCCCGATCTACGTGGACTCGCCGCTCGCCGTGAACGCGACCGACGTCTTCCGCCTGCACCCCGAAGCGTTCGACCTCAGCGAACGGCTCGTGCGCGAGACCGACGACCTGTTCCGCTTCCCGATGGTCAAGTACGTGCGGTCGGTGGACCAGTCGAAGGGGCTCAACACGCTGCGCGGCCCGCTCATCATCATCGCGGCGTCGGGGATGGCGGAGTCGGGCCGGATCCTGCACCACCTGCGCAACGGGATCGGCGACAGCCGCAACCTGGTGCTGATCGTCGGCTTCCAGGCCAGCTACACCCTCGGCCACCGGATCCAGGAAGGGGCGAAGGAGGTGCGGATCTACGGCGAAATGGTGCCGTGCCGCGCGGAGGTGGCCACGATCGGCGGGTACTCGGGGCACGCCGACCGGAACGAGCTGCGGCAATGGGTGCAGCTTCTCGAGCAGGCGCCGACGCGTGCCTTCACGGTGCACGGGGAGACCGAGCAGCTCCAGGCGATGGCCGGGATGCTGCGCGAGCTCGGCGTGAAACAGGTGGACGTCCCCTCCCTGGGTCAGCCCTTCGAGATCTAGTCGCACCGCCTGCTGGCTCGGCCCCCGCACGTCCGCTACGTTTGCGGAATGCGCCGGGTCCTCTGGGCTGCGGCCGCGCTGCTGGCGGCGGCCTGGGTCTTCTCGCTGATCGAGGTGGTCGTCGCCGCGCGGCGCGAGGAAGCGGCGCCGGCCGACGCCATCGTCGTGATGGGGGCCGCGCAGTACAACGGCCGGCCGTCGCCGGTCTTCAAGGCCCGGCTGGACCATGCGGCCGCGTTGTTCCGGCGGCACCTCGCTCCGCGGCTGGTCGTCGCGGGCGGCGTCGGCGCCGCCGATACCGTGAGCGAGGCCGACGTCGGCCGGCGCTACCTCCTCGCCGGCGGACGCGACTCGGCGGCGGTCGTGGCGATCGGCACCGGGCGCTCGACCGAGCCGGCGCTCCGGGCCGCCGCGGAGTGGATCCAGGCCCACGGTGGACACCGCGTCATCCTCGTGAGCGACGGGTTCCACATGCTGCGCCTCTGCCTGATCGCCCGCCGCCTCGGCCTCCAGCCGTTCCCTTCGCCGGCGCGCGCGAGCCCCATCGCGGCCAACCGGCGGCTCGAGATCACATACCTGCTCGCGGAGTCGGTCAAGGCTCCGATCGCATTCCTCCTGACGAGGTGACCATGGCTGCATCCGGACGTGCTGCGTGGCGCGCCGGCGGGCGATCGGCCGCCCCGGCGCTCTGGGGTCGGGCGGCGCCGTGAGCGCGCCGGACGGGCGCCGACGCGCAAACGACACTTCCGATGCGCCGCCCGCTCGATCCGGCCCTGGCGCGAGTGCCACCGACGCACCAGAGGACCGTCTCGCGTCGCGGCGCATCTACACGGGCCGCGTCCTCAACCTCGACGTGGACTCCGTCCGGTTCCCGGACGGCAGCAGCGGCGAGCTGGAGATGATCCGCCATCCCGGCGCCGCAGCCGTGATCCCGGTGCTCACCGCCGACGGGAGCGACGACCCGCAACTCCTGCTGATCCGGCAGTACCGGTACGCCACCGGCGGGCTCATCTGGGAAGTCCCCGCCGGCCGGCTGGAGGTGGGTGAGAGCCCGGAGGCGTGCGCCCGCCGCGAGCTGCTCGAGGAAACCGGCGCGACCGCCGGCCGCTGGGATCGGCTGACCACCATCTACACGACCCCCGGCTTTACCGACGAGCGGATCCACATCTTCGCCGCCCGCGACCTTGTCGTACGACCCCAGGAAACCCGACGCGAGTCTGATGAATTCATGGAAGTGAAGCCGGTGAGCGTCCGGGCAGCCATTGAGATGATCCGGGATGGCGAGATCGTGGATGGAAAGACGATCGTGGCTGTTCTCTTTTTCGCTGGTTTCCAACTCGGACTGTAGTAATTAGGGGACGGTAGCCTGGAGATGGCGGCGCCAGACCCCGGCGCCGCCGGGGGCTCAAGTTTAACAATACCAACGAGTTTCCGTCTGAGACCTGTGCGATGCGTTACCCGGTACGGTTCCTGCCTTTCTTTGGTAAGGCAGATTCCCATGACACGAGCGAGCGCGACGTGACACTGGTGGCCCACGGATCCCTCCGCGCGACACGCACTGGCCCGGCGTCCGCCTTCGCGGAGCTCGACGATTCGCACGTCGTCCAGGCCTTCCTGGACGGGCAGTCGCGTGCCTTCGACGAGCTGGTCGCCCGCTACCAAGCCCGCCTGCTGAACTTCATCTATCGGACCATCGGTGACCGGGAGCGCGCCGAGGACCTCGTGCAGGAGGTCTTCATCCGCATCTATCGCCACCTGCACCGCTTCGACCAGACGAAGAAGTTCTCGACCTGGGCCTACACGATCGCGTCGAACCTGGCCAAGAACGAGCTGCGGAACCGGAGCCGGAACCCGCTGGTCCTGTTCCAGGCGATCAAGAAGCACTGGGAGTCGGATCACCGGCCGCTCCAGTTCGAGGACTCCAGCTCGCGGCCGGACGACATGTTCCACAAGCGGCACCTGCGCGCCCTCGTGGAGCAGTCGGTCGAGCAGCTCCCCGAGCACCACCGCGTCGTCTTCGTGCTGCGGGAGCTCGAGGGGAAGACCTACGAGGAGATCGCCGAGATCACCGGGTGCAACCTGGGGACGGTGAAGAGCCGTCTGAACCGGGCCCGGAACAGTTTCGCCTCGATCATCGCACCGCACCTCGACTAGCCGGGGCCGGCCTCTCAAGAGGACGCCCCGGAACCCCCCGGCCATCCTGCGGTAGTAGTGGTGTCCTTCTCTGGACGCTCATGGACTGCTGCGAGTTCCGCGAAAAATACTCCGACTTTGCTGACGGTCTGCTCGACGACGAGGCGGAGCTTCGTGCGCGGCGGCACCTGAGCCTGTGCGCGCCGTGCCGTCGCTTCGACGCGGCGTTCCGGACGGGGGTCAGCGCCCTGCGGGACCTGCCGTCGGTTCAGCTATCGGGAAGCTTCGGCGACCGGCTTCGCCGCCGGCTGGGCGACGAGCTGGTGGTGCGGGCGCTGGCAGTGAACCCGATCTCGGGCGCCGTCGCGGCGATGCTGGTGATGGTCATGATCGGGCTCGTCACGTGGGATCTGGCGGAGCTGCGCGCCGCCAGGCGCGTGGCGCCGACCGTCGCCGTGAGCGCCCCGTTGCCGGCGGTCTGGATTCCGGCGCCCGTGGAGATCCGGCTCGATACCGACCAGATCCTGCGTAACGGCTTCCACCCCTTCGATCCCGTCTTGCTCGTCGCCGACACCAACCCCATGCAGGACACCAATCCGCCGCGGTTCGACGTTCCCGCAGTCTGGGGCGGGCGGTAGCGCCCGCCAGCCTTTTGCGGCACCCCGTTTCGGGCTAAGTTGCGCCCGATGCCCGGGCGGACATTCGATGAGCTTCGGCGCTCCCTCGCCAAGGGCGACCTTGAGCCTGTCTATTACCTCCACGGCGACGACGAATTCCTGAAGGACGAAGCGGTGCGCCAGATCGTGGCGCTCGCCGTGGACGCAGGCACGCGGGACTTCAACCTCGACCGCCGTCGCGCTCCCGAGCTCGCCGCCGAGGACTTCCAGTCCCTGGTCGAGACGCCCCCGATGATGGCGGCTCGGCGTGGCGTGGTATTGACCGAGGTGGAATGCCTGCAGCAGCGCCGCCCCCGCCAGCAGGCGCTCAAGACGGCGGTGGCCGGATACTTGAAGCGCCCCTCGGCGGACACCGTCCTGGTGCTCGTGCAATCGGCCGGCGAGAAGCCCGACGCGGCCCTGGAGACGGCCGCCTGCAGCGTGGACGTCGCCCCGCTGCCGCCCGAGCGTGTCGGCCGCTGGATCCAGCATCACGCGAAGGAGCTGGGCCTGGTGATCGAGGCGGAGGCGGCGCGTCATCTGCAGGCCGCGGTGGGCGAGGATCTCCAGCAGCTCTCCGCGGAGCTGGCGAAGCTCGCGGTGGCGACGGCCGGGAAGCCGGCGACGATCGCGGACGTCGCGGACCTCGTAGGCGTGCGGACGGGGGAGACTGTCTACGACTTCGTGGACGCGGTGAGCGCGCGGCGCTTCGCCGTCGCGGCCGAAATGGTGCCCGCGCTGATCGCGGGCCCCGGCAGCAGTGGAGTGCAATTGGTCAGCGCACTCGGCACGGTCCTGGTCGGCCTCGCCCTGGCCCGCGAACGCCTCGACGAACGAGAGGCCCCGGGACGGGCGACCTCGGGAGTGCTGGATGCCTTGTTCGCCGCGCGCCCGGCCAAGCTGCGCCCGTGGAAGGAAGAAGCGGCGCGCTGGGTCCGCGATGCGGCCAAGTGGACCGCCGCCGAGCTGGACGCAGGGCTCGCCACGCTGCTCCGCGCCGACGCTCGCCTGAAGGGCACACGGCTCGCGGGTGAGGCGGAGGTCGTGATCGAGGTCGTCCTGTCGCTCGGCCGTCCGGGGCAGGAGGCGGCATGATGACGCGCGCACGGACGCACGGACGCACGGACGCACGGCGGAGGGGAAGCAATCGGATATTCCGCGCGTCTGTGCGCCTGTGCGTCTGTGCGTCCGGCCTGGTCTGTGCGTCTGTGCGTCCGGCGTCCGCCCAGGATAGCCCCGTCATCCGGGCGGCCGTGCAGCTCGCGGCCGAGGGGCGCGGCGACTCCGCCCGGAAGATCGTGGCCGCGGAGCTGACGAAGGCGCGCCCTGGCACGCCCGCGTACGTCGAGGCGCTGTTCTGGCGCGGCCGGCTGGCCACCTCCGGCGACAGCGCCGAGAGCGACCTGCGCCACGTCGCGTTGGACTACTCCAACTCCAAGTGGGCCGACGACGCGCTCCTCCAGTTGGCCGAGCTCGCCATGGCCGCCGGCAACCCGACCAGCGCGCTGCAGCTCGCCCAGCGGCTGCGTGGCGACTACCCGGGCAGCGCGCTCCGGCCTCGCGCGGCGCTGTGGGGCGGACGCGCCGCGTTCGACCTCGGCGACCCGATGGCCGCCTGCGCCCTGCTCGATTCGGCCCGCACCGAGGGCAGAGACGACGTCGAATTCGAGAATCAGGTCGCGTTCTACCGGAGCCGCTGTACCGCGGCGCTGCTGCAGCCCCGCGCGGCCACGGACACCGCCGCGCCCCCCGCCGCCGACACCACCCGCCGCGCCGCCGCACCGGCGCCGGCCGGAGCGGACACCGCGGCGCCTCCGCACCCGCCGCAGTTCGAGGTGCAGGTGGCGGCGACCCGATCCAAGAAGCAGGCCCAGAGCATCGCGCACCGCGTGGAACACTCGGGCGAGCGGAGCCGCATCGTGACGGGCACGGACGGGTACCTGCGGGTGCGCGCCGGCCCGTACGTCTCGCGCAAGGAGGCCGACGCCGCCGTGGCGCGGCTCCGGCGGCTGCTGCACGGCCACCCTATCGTGGTGAGCGCGCCGTGACGCTGCCCGGCCTCGACGTCTCCACGCCCGTGATGCAGCAGTACCGGGAGATCAAGGCGCGCCACAAGGACGCGATCCTGTTCTTCAGGATGGGGGACTTCTACGAGACGTTCGAGGGCGACGCGGAGGTCGCCTCGCGCGCGCTCGGGCTCACCCTCACGTCGCGGAACAACGGCGCCGCCGCCGAGATCCCGCTGGCCGGCGTCCCGGTGAAGGCCGCCGCGACCTACATCAAGCGCCTCGTCGAGCGCGGCTTCCGCGTCGCCATCTGCGAGCAGGTGGAGGATCCGAAGCTCGCCAAGGGAATCGTGCGGCGCGAGGTGATCGAGGTCGTCACGCCGGGCGCGGTGATGGCCGACGACCTCCTCGAGGAGCGCGCCAACACCTTCCTCGTGGCGGTCGCGAGCGACGGCGCACGGGCCGGCCTGGCCGCGGCGGATCTCTCCACCGGCGAGCTGGTGCTCGAGACGGCCGCCACGGCGGACCTCGCCGCCACACTGGAGCGCTACCGCCCCTCGGAGGTCGTCGTCGCCGAGGGCGCCGCGGCGCTCGCGCCGTCGGCCGCGCTGGTCACGCGGCGCGAGCCGTGGGAGTTCGACCCCGCGCTCGCCGCGGAGGACCTGGCCCGCCGCTTCGACCTGGCGTCGCTCGACGGCCTCGGGCTTGGCGCCTCCGATGCCCTCGCGATCGGCGCCGCCGGCGCCCTCCTGCGCTACCTCGGCGAGCTCCAGCCCGGCGGCCTGCCACAGATCCGCCGCCCGGCGGTGCGGCGCGCCGAGGGCCGGCTCTTCCTCGATGCGATGACCCGCCGCAACCTCGAGCTCGTGGAGTCGTTGCGACCCGAGGGCGCCGAGGCCACGCTCCTGGCGGTCGTGGACCACACCGTCACCCCGATGGGGGCGCGGCTCCTGCGGCAGTGGCTCCTGGCGCCCCTGACCGACGTGGCCGCCATCGCCGCGCGCCACGACGCGGTCGGCACCCTCGCCGCCGATGAGGGGCGGCGCACCGCGCTGCGGGAGGCGCTGGACGGCGTCCGCGACCTGGAACGGCTCGGCGCCAAGGCTGCCGCGCGCCGCGCGACGCCGCGCGACCTCGGCGCCCTGCGCGCGTCGTTCGAGCGGCTGCCGCGGGCCCTGGCGGAGCTGCGGGACCTCTACGGCCTCGACCGCGGGTTCGACCTCTGCTCCGACCTGGCGGCGCGCCTCGCCGCGGCACTCGTGGACCACCCGCCGCCGGCGCTGGGCGACGGGGACGCGATCCGCCCCGGCCACTCTCCCGCACTGGACGACCTGCGCGCGCTCCGGGACGGCGGCCGGTCGTACATCGCGTCGCTGCAGGCGCGCGAGCGCTTGCGCACCGGGATCACCTCGCTGAAGGTCGGCTACAACAAGGTCTTCGGTTACTACATCGAGATCACCAAGGCGAACAAGGACGCCGTCCCCGCCGACTACGAGCGCCGCCAGACGCTGACGGGCGCCGAACGCTACGTCACGCCCGAGCTGAAGGGCTACGAGGCGAAGGTACTCGGCGCGGAGGAGGAGATCGCACGGCTCGAGGAGCGCCTGTTCGGCGAGCTGCGCGACGTGGCGGGCGCGGCGATCCGGCGCATCCAGGACACGGCGGACCGCGTGGCGACCGCCGACACCCTGGCCTCGCTTGCCCACGCGGCGGCGCGGAACCAGTACGTGCGACCGGAGGTGCACGACGGCTTCGCGCTCGAGATCGAGGCGAGCCGGCACCCCGTGGTCGAGCGCGTGATGCCGCGCGAGGCGTTCATCCCCAACGACGTGCGGCTCGACGCCGAGCACCAGATCATGATCGTCACGGGCCCCAACATGGCGGGCAAGAGCACCGTGCTCCGCCAGGTCGGGCTCGCCGTGGTGCTGGCCCAGGCGGGGTCCTTCGTCCCCGCGCGCGCGGCGCGGCTCGGCGTGGTGGACCGGCTCTTCACGCGCGTCGGGGCGAGCGACGACCTGGCGCGCGGCCAGAGCACCTTCATGGTGGAGATGAGCGAGACCGCGGCGATCCTGCACAACGCCACGCGCCGGAGCCTCGTCCTGCTCGACGAGATCGGGCGCGGCACCTCCACCTACGACGGCGTCGCCATCGCCTGGGCGGTGGCCGAGCACCTCCACGAGCGGCTGGGGTGCAAGACCATCTTCGCCACGCACTACCACGAGCTGACCCAGCTGGCCGACCGCTTCGCGCGGGTCGTGAACTTCAACGTGGCGGTGCACGAGTCGGGGGACGAGGTCATCTTCCTGCACCGGCTGCGGCCGGGCGGCGCCGACCGCTCGTACGGCATCCACGTGGGCCGCCTGGCGGGACTCCCGGCCGAAGTGGTCGAGCGCGCGCAGGAGGTGCTCCGCACGCTCGAGGCCGGCCACCGGGTCGCAGCGGCTCCTTCGCCGGCGGATCAACTGGCGCTGTTCGCGCCCCAGGAGGATCCCGTGCTCGCGGACCTCAAGGCGCTCGACCTCGACGGCCTCACGCCGCGCCAGGCGCTGGAGCGGCTGGCGGAATTGCAGCGGCGCGCCAGGGAGGGCAAGTGAAGGAGGCACGGAGGCACAGGGGCACAGGGGCACGGGGTGACGACTTCTTCCGTGCCTCCGCGCCTCTGTGCCTCTGCGCCTTCCTGATGGTGTCCTGTCGCAGCGCACCCACCCCCGACACCGCGGCGGCCAAGGAGAACGACGTGCCGGTCGCCATCAACAGCGAGTCGCCGTTCCAGTATCCCGCCGATCTCTATGACCAGGGCGTCGAGGGGGAAGTGCGGCTGCACCTCTACGTGGACGACATGGGGCGCGTGCACCCGGAATCCACGGCCGTCGCGTCCTCCTCCGGCACACCGGCGCTCGACTCGGCCGCAGTGCGCGGGGCCGCGCTGCTCCGCTTCGCCCCGGCGCACCAGAACGGCCAGCCGATCGGTATGGCGTTCTACCAACCCGTGGTCTTCCGGAGGAGCGGCGCGCCCGCCGCAGCGCCGGCGCCATGACCGCGCGTTCCCGGCCCCTGAACAGCATCCTCGAGGCCGTCGGCCAGACGCCGCTGATCCGGCTGAACCGCGTCACGCGCGGCATCCGGACGCCGGTCCTCGCGAAGGCCGAACAGATGAACCCGGGCGGCTCGGTGAAGGACCGCATCGGCCTCGCCATCATCGAAGCCGCGGAGCAGAGCGGCGCGCTGAGGCCCGGCGGCACGATCGTCGAGGGGACGAGCGGGAACACCGGCGTCGGGCTCGCGATCGCCGCGGCGATCAAGGGCTACCGGTGCGTCTTCACGATCCCCGACAAGATGTCGAGCGAGAAGATCAAGCTGCTGCGCGCCTTCGGCGCCGAAGTGGTCGTGGTGCCCACCGCGGTGCCCCCCGACCATCCGGAGTACTACATCCAGAAGGCGAAGGCCATCGTCGCGGCCACGCCCGGCGCGATCCTGGCCGACCAGCACTTCAACCCCGTCAATCCGGACGCGCACTACCGCACCACCGGCCCGGAGATCTGGGAGCAGACCGAGGGCAGGATCACGCACTTCGTCTGCTCGCCCGGCACGGGCGGCACGGTCACGGGCGTGGGCCGATTCCTCAAGGAGAAGAATCGCGCGATCCGCGTGATCGCGCCCGACCCGGTCGGCTCGATCTACACCGAGTACGCCAGGTCGCACACCAAGGGCGAGGGATTCCCGTACAAGGTCGAGGGGATCGGCGGCGACAAGATCCCGACCTCGCTCGACTTCGGCGTGGTGGACGAGTTCGTGCAGGTGGGCGACAAGGAGGCGTTCCGCATGGCGCGCCGCCTCACACGGGAAGAGGGACTGTTCGTCGGCGGCTCGACCGGCATGAACGTCCACGTCGCGCTCGACGTCGCCCGGCGTCTCGACGATCCCGCGGCCCTGGTCGTCACGATCCTGTGCGATACGGGCGAGCGGTACGTCTCGAAGGTGTACGACGACGAATGGATGCGGGAGAACCAGATGCTCGACACGGTGCCGGTGACCGTGGAAGCGCTGATCGCGCAGCACCCCGCGGGCATCCCGCCGCTCGTCTCGGTCGCGCCCGCGGCGAGCGTGCGACAGGCCCTGAATCTGATGAGCACCTACGGGATCTCGCAGGTGCCCGTGATCGCCGGGAACGACTGCGTCGGCTCCGTGACCGAGGGGCCGGTCATCTCCCGCGCCCTCGAGGACGCGAAGCTGCTCGAGCGCGCGGTCTCCGACGTGATGCAGCCGCCCTTCCCCGTCGTGGATGCCGCACTGCCGATCGAGCGCCTCAACACGCTGCTCTCGCACGAGACCCAGGCGGCGCTGGTCCGCAAGGACGGGCGGCTCGTCGGCATCGTCACCAGGTACGACGTGCTGCGGCAGGTCGCGGGGATCCGGTGAGGGTCGCGCTCCTGACGGGCGGCACCTCGGCCGAGCGGGACGTCGCCCTCGCGTCGGGACTCCAGGTCGCTGCCGCGCTGCGCTCGCTGCACCACACCGTGCACGTCGTGGATCTCGCGACCGGCTACGTCCCGCCCGAGCACGAGGCCGCCCTGCTGCCGGGCGGCATCGGCCGGGAGCCGCCCCCGCTCGAACGGCTCAAGGAGCTGGAGCGCGGCATGCTGTCGGCCGGACTCGGGGAGCTGCCGGCGATCCGCGAGGCGGACGTGGTCTTCGTCGCGCTGCACGGCGGCCAGGGCGAGGACGGCACCGTCCAGGCGGTGCTCGACGTCATCGGTGTGCCGTACACCGGCAGCGGGCACCTGGCCTCGGCGCTGGCGATGGACAAGGACCTCGCCAAGCGCATCGTGCGCGACAACGGGCTCGCCGTGCCCGCGTGGGTGATGGCTCCCGCCACGCCGGCGTACGTCAAGAAAACCGTGGGCTTCCCGTGCGTCGTGAAGCCGTCGAAGCAGGGGTCCTCCGTCGGGCTGACGCTGGTCAAGCGCCCGAAGGACCTGGCGGGGGCCGTCACGCTGGCCGAGCGGTACGACGACGAGGTGATGGTGGAGCAGTTCGTCCCGGGGCGCGAGTTGACCGTGGGGATCCTGGGCGAGGCGGCGCTGCCGGTCATCGAGATCGTTTCGAAGCACGAGATGTTCGACTACGAGTGCAAGTACCAGCCGGGGATGTCCGAGGAGATCTGCCCCGCGCCGATCCCGGCCGAGCTCGCCGCGCGGACCCAGGACGCCGCGCAGCGCGCCCACCGCAGCCTCAAGTTGTCGGGTTACAGCCGGGTGGACTTCCGCGTCGGCGCCGACGGGGACGTGGTCTTCCTCGAGGCCAATACCCTGCCGGGCGTCACGGCCGCGAGCCTCATCCCCAAGGCAGCCCGTGCCGCCGGCATCAGCTTCCCCGCCTTTGCCGAAGCCGTCTGTCGCCTCGCCCTCGAGCGGCGCGGAACAAAGCGCTAGGCCCGGGGATACCCTTCGGTGGTCGCATGAGCTACGACGGTTCGCCTTTTTCCCTGACCCCATGGGTGCGGCGCCTGCTGGTCGCCACGGGCGCCGTGTACCTGCTGCAGCTGACGGTGTTCACGAGCCCGTGGCTCGTCGAGACCTTCGGCTTCGCGCCTGCGCAGGCGCTGCGGCATCCGTGGGGCGCCGTGACGTACGCCTTCCTCCACGGCTCGTTCCTGCACCTGCTCTTCAACATGATCGCCCTCTTCATGTTCGGGCCGCCGGTCGAAGCCCGGTTGGGAGGCGCACGGTTCATCCGGCTCTACTTCATCGCGCTCCTCGGCGGCGCCGCGCTCAGCTTCGCCTTCCTGCCCTTGGCCGGGGGCGGCGTGATCATCGGCGCCTCGGCCGCAGTGTTCGGCGTGATGCTGGCCTTCGTGCTCGAGTGGCCGGACGCGCCGGTGCTGATCTTCCCTCTGCCCTTCCCCGTGAAGGCGAAGTGGATCGTCGTCTTCCTCGCCGGCCTGTCGCTCGTGGCCGGCCTTTCGGGCGTGCGGGACGGCGTCGCGCACCTCGCGCACCTGGGCGGCTTCGCCGCGGCGCTGCTCTACCTGCGGGGCCCTGCGCTGCTCCGGCGCGGGGCCCCCGCGCCGGCCGAGGGCTCCACCGCGGTGCTGGTCCATCCGTTCTCGACGGAGACCGCCGGCGGCCTGCGGCCGTTCGGTGCGCGACGGCGCGGGGCCGACGCCAAGGTGCTGGAGGAAGTGGACCGGGTGCTCGACAAGATCTCGGCGGGCGGGCTCTCCAGCCTCACGCCGGACGAGCGCCGCTTCCTCGACGAGATGAGCAAGAGGTTCAAGCAGGACCGCTGAGATGATCCGCACGGCGCTGGGCGACATCACCACGTACGCCGGTAGCGCCATCGTGAACGCCGCCAACAACCGTCTCCAGCTCGGCGCCGGCGTGGCCGGGGCCATCGCGCGGCGCGGCGGCCCGTCCATCCAGGAGGAGTGCGACCGCCACGGGGCGATCCGCGTGGGCGAGGCCGCCGTCACGGGCGCGGGCCACCTCCCGTGCCGCTACGTCATTCACGCGGCCGCGATGGGCGACGAGCCGGTGAGCGAGCGCAGCATCCGCGACGCCACGTCGGCCGGCCTCGCGCGCGCCGCTGAGCTGCACCTCACCGACGTCGCCTTCCCGATCCTCGGCTCGGGGATCGGCGGCTTCCCATTCCGCCGCGCCGTCGAGGTCATGGTCGACGCGATCCGCGCCGCGCCGGGCGCGGCGGCCCGCATGCACGTGGTGCTGTTCGGCTTCACCGCCGCAGACGTCTCCGTCATCGAAGCGGTGCTCTTGCGCTCCGGCTAGCGCGCACTCCGCGCGGAACGCGTCCGCCTCCCGCACACTCTTGTCCCGAACGGTCGCGTTCCACAGATTGGGGCGACCGCAACATGATCATCAACCTCATACCGGAATTCTTCGCGGCTCGCGCCGCCGCCGATCGAGAGGCGGCGTACCGCGAGTACGTGGAGCGCCACCGGCAGATTCTCGGCGCCTACTGGCACAACTACGTGCTCGACCTCGAGTCGCCGCATGCGGCGGAGGTCGTGTCACGCGCGCTCGCGGCGGATCGCCGCGATCTGCTGCGCCTGGCGGCGGCGGTGGATCTCGAGGCGCTGGCCGCCGACGTCGTGAGCCGCGCCGCCGGCGTGCTGGAGGTGGACCAGGAGGTGGACGTCTACCTCACGGTGGGGGTGGGCGCCGCCAACGCCGCCGAGCTGGTGGTCGGCGGACGCGGTGTCGTGATCGTCTGTCTCGAGCACTTCACCGGCCAGCCCAACCCCGACACCTACGGTCTGGGTCTCTCTCCCACGCTCCTCCCGCTCTGGATCGCGCACGAGATCGCGCACACCGTCCGTTACACGTCGCCCACCAGCCGGTCGGAGCTCAAGCGGCTGGTCGCCGAGGCCGGCGGCGAGTACGACTACTGGGAGACCGGGAGCCGGGCGACGCTTCGCGAGCTGCTCGTCAACGAAGGCGTGGCGGTGCACGCGGCGCGGGCCACGGCGCCGGGCCTGGCCGACGAGGAGTACCTGGGCTTTACCCGGAGGCAGTACCGCCGGATGCGGGAGCTGGAGGCGTTCCTGTTCCGTGCGGTCGAACCCGACCTGGATCACACGGGCCTCGGGCTCCGGCTGCGGTTCCTGAGCGGCGGGATGAGCCCGGCTGCGCGGCTCGCGCAGGGACGCGTCCTGCCCGAGCGCGCGGGCTACTATATCGGCGCGCGCATGGCGGAGCCGCTGGTGGCCGAGCGCGGCGTGGCGGCGGCCGTGCGGGCGTCCGCGGCGGAGTTCGAGGCGGCGGCCGCGCGCGCCGTCGCGGGGCGAGCGGTGGGAGCATGAGCGACGAGCGGCGGGTCAACCGCGAGCTGCGGGAGGTGCTCGACGAACTCGTCGAGCACGTGCGCTACGTCGCCCGCAACGTGGAGACGATGAGCAAGCAGGATCT
Organism: uncultured Gemmatimonadales bacterium; assembly: GCA_963835535.1. GTDB lineage: Bacteria > Gemmatimonadota > Gemmatimonadetes > Gemmatimonadales > JACORV01 > Fen-1245. Next base: position 127,382 of record CAWIFL010000004.1, on the reverse strand, counting down.
GGAGTACGCCGAAGAGCGGTTGGAGTGGCTGGCCGACGAAGTCTGGCGGGCCGCGACCGACGCGGAGAAGCCCCGCGGCTAGACCGTCATGCCCTTGTTCCGCCGTGCCGTCTCCGCGGCCCGGGCCTTGTTGATCATGTACTGCTGCGGCAGGCTCACCAGGTTCGACACCGCGTAGTACAGGTTCAGCCCCGACGCGAAGTTCAGGAACAGCACCGTCATCATGATCGGCATGATCGTCGTCATCATCTTGGCCTGCGGATTGGGCGGCATCCCCATCTGGCCCAGCTTCGACAGCGCCCACATGGACGCGCCCATGACCACCGGGATCACGTAGGTCGGATCCCTGAGGGACAGGTCCGGCAGCCAGAGGAACGAGACGCCCCGGAACGCGATCGTGTTGGCGAACACGAAGAACAGTGCCAGCAGGATCGGGAACGGCAGCAGCATCGGCAGGCACCCGCCCAGCGGGTTCACCTTGTGCTCCTTGTACAGCTTCAGCATCTCCTGCTGCAGCCGCTGCGGGTCGTCCTTGTGACGTGTCTGGATGTCCTTCATCAGCGGCTGCACCGCCTGCATCGCCACCGAACTCTTCATCGCTTTCTGGTTGAGCGGCCAGAGGAGCAGCCGCACGGCGATGCCGAACAGCACCAGCACCCATCCGTAGGCCAGCGACAGCGTCTGGTGCATCCACAGCAGCAGCTCGGTGATCCAGACCGCGACCGGCATCACGATCGGTTTGAAGATCCAGCCGTACGGCGACGCCTTGCCGAGCTCCCGGCCCACCTTCCGCAGGTGCCGGTATTCCTGTGGCCCCAGGTACAGGCTGTAGCGGAACCTCCCGTCCGGGCCGACGGGCAGCGTCGCCCACGTCTGCGCCTGCGTGGCGTACCGCCCGGGTCGCGGCCCGCCGACCAGCACGAGCCCGCCGAAGTCCGGCTTCGTGCTGTCCCCAGAGAGCAGCGCGCCGATGAAATACTTCGATTTCACGGCGACCCAGTCGAACGGGCCGTCGAGCGTGGCGGTCTCGCCCGGCGCGACCTTCGAGAACGCCAGGCCCTGCGGCTCGGTGCGCCGGCCGACGGCGCCGTAGCTGCGGTAGTTGCCGATGCTGTCCGCTTCGGTGTTCGCGAAGCCGCTTCCGAGGCCTACCAGAACGAGGGCGCCCCGGCCCCCCAGCCCGCCCAGCTCGCCGGTGACGTCGAGCACGTAGTCGGTGCCGCTGCGATAGGTGTACGAGAGGACCAGATCCACGCCGCCCGCCCGCCCGCGGAACGTCACGCCGTCCGCGCCGCGCTCCGTCGAGAAGGAAGCGCTGTCGAACCGGATCGTGTCCCGCCCCAGCACGACCTGGTGCGCCAGCAGGCGGTCGCCGGGCCGGATCAGCTCCACCGGGCCGCCGCGCTTCTCACCGAACATCCGGTACGCCGAGAGCTCGGCGCCTTGCAGCGTCGCGCCCGCGCTGCTCAGCGTGTAGCGCGCCAACGGCGTGGCGACGTCCACGGTCTCCGCCGGCGCGGCGGTTGCCACCGGCTCGCGGGCGGGCGCCGGCCGGGCCGCCTTCTGCGCCTCCGCCGTCGGTGCCGGCCCCGCGTGGGCCGTATCCGGCGCCGCCGCCCGCACCTGCGTGGAGTCCGCCAGCGCTATCGGGCGCCGCGGCGACTTGATGAACAGCGACGGCAGCACCGCCACGCCGATCATCAGCAGGATGGCAACAACCAGCCGGCGTTCCAAGTTCACGGCACCGGGTCGTAGCCGCCGCGCGCGAAGGGGTGGCACCGCAGAATGCGCCTGGCCCCCAGCCAGACGCCCCGCAGTGCCCCGTGGCGCTCGACGGCTTCGATCATGTAGGAGGAACAGCTCGGCTGATACCGGCACGCCGACGGCAGGAGCGGCGACAGTGTCACCTGATATCCACGGACCATCAGGACGGCGAGCCGGGCGATGATGGACACAAGACCCCTACGATTTCCGCGCGCAGAAGTTCAAAGCCCACGTCGTATGCCCCGGACCGGGTGCGCACCGCGATGTCCAGCGGCGCCGGAAGCGCCGGCAGCACCGCCCGCCGGCAGATTTCCCTGACCCGCCTCCGTAACCGGTTGCGCTGCGGCGCGGTATGCGCGAGGCGCGGCACGATCACCGCGACCCGTGAATGCCCAAGAGGGGAAGGCCGGGTGAACAGATCCAGATGATCCGTTCGACGGCGCTTCCCCTCTGTGAATAGCGCGCGGAGTTCCGCTGCGCGAGTAATCCGGGACGCCCGCGGCAGCCGCTCGTCCGTCAACCGCCCCGGTGCTTGGACGGTATCTTAACAGTGAGACGCTTGCGCCCTTTCTTGCGACGGGCCGACAGCACGGCACGGCCCCACCGCGTCTTCATGCGGTGCCGGAACCCATGCTTGTTCACCCGCTTCTTGTTGCGCGGACGGTATGTCGGTCCCACGTGTCAGACCTCCGGAAAGCCGCGAATTGTACACGGATTCCGCGCTGCTGGTCAAGGTTGACTTTTCCACATTGCGGTCATAGGTTCGGGCGCCCTTGAGACCTTCCGCTTAACTCCGACCTGCGTTGATGGAGCCTTCGGCAAAGGAAACCTGGAACCGCCTTCTCGACCAGGCGCGTGGTCGTCTCCCTGAACCGACGATCCGCTCCTGGCTGGAGCCGGTCGAGCCGATCAGTCTCGAAGACGGGACGCTCGTGCTCGCGGCGCCTGACGAGTTCGCGGCCGACTGGAACAAGTCCAACTACGCGGCCCTGCTGTCGGATCTCTCGACCCAGGTCGCGGGCCGGCGGCTGGAGATGTCCTTCAAGGTGATGGAAGAGCGCTCGCGCCGCCCCCAGATGGACTTCTTCGTCGCCACGCCGACCCCCGCCGGGGCCGCGGCCGCGGCACACGCGCCCGCCTGGTCCATGCCGCTCAACGAGCGGTACAGCTTCGGGGCCTTCGTCATCGGCAAGTCGAACGAGCTGGCGGCTGCCGCCGCGCACGCCGTCGCCGAGGCGCCGGGCAAGGCGTACAACCCGCTCTTCATCTACGGCGCGACGGGGCTGGGCAAGACGCACCTGATGCAGGCGATCGCCCACGCCGTGCTCGAGCGCTCGCCGCAGACCCGCGCCGTCTACATGAGCGGCGAGCAGTTCACCAACGAGGTCATCGAACACATCCACGGTCAGAAGATGCAGGAGTTCCGGCGGCGCTACCGGAACGACCTCGACCTGCTGCTCCTCGACGACGTGCACTTCCTCGAGCGGAAGGAGTCCACGCAGGAGGAGTTCTTCCACACGTTCAACGCCCTCTACGAGGCGGGCAAGCAGATCGTCCTGACCAGCGACCGGTCGCCGAAGGAGCTGCCGGGCCTGGAGGGTCGGCTGGTTTCCCGGTTCGACTGGGGGATGGTCGCCGACATCGGCCAGCCGGACCTCGAGCACCGCACCGCCATCCTGCGCAAGAAGGCGGAGCAGGACCACCTCGAGCTCACCATCCCGGACGACGTCCTCCAGTTCATCGCCGAGCACGTCCGGAGCTCGGTGCGCGAGCTGGAAGGCTGCATCATCAAGCTGCTGCTTTTCGCCTCACTCAAGCACCGCGAGATCACGATCGACCTCGCGCGCGAGGCGCTGTCGGACAAGATCAAGCCGGCCCACGAGGACGACGGTGGCGCCGCGGGTCGCCACGCGGGACCTTCGATCGACCGGGTCCAGGAAGTCGTGGCGCGCCGGTGGGGCGTGACACCGGAGGGGCTGAGGTCCAAGGCCCGCACCAAGCGGCTCACGGTGCCGCGGCAGGTGGCGATGTTCCTGGCCCGCGATCTCCTTGGCATGCAATTGGTGGAGATCGGGCAGGCGTTCGGCGGACGCGATCACTCGACGGTGATTCACAGTCTCGACAAGGTGTCGCGGCAGCTCGCGCACGATCACGGCTTCCGCGAGCGCGTCACTCAGGCGAGGAGCGAGTTGTCCGCATAGCGTGGGCAACTGCGTGGAATGGTGTGGGCAGGTGTGGACGGAGCCGGCCGGCATGTGGTCTCACGGCGATCTTCCACAACCACGTGCGCGACGGAACCGTCGCAACCCGGTGTCCTGCTTCGGGCTCGACGCCGAAGCGCACAGTTCCACAGGTACTACGACGACGACTAGTATTTCATTATGGTAGTTTGATAGTAGGCCTTAGGACTCGCATCCAATGAGGATTGGATGAAGTTCACAATCACGAGGGAGAAGCTTCAGGAAGGGCTACTGGCGGTCGTCTCGAGCATTCCGACGAAGACGACCCTGCCGGTGCTCTCCAACATCCTGATCGAGGCGGGGAAGGACGGCATCCGTCTCTCGGGAACCGACCTCGACATCGCGGTCTCCACCTCGGTGCCGGCGGAGGTCGACGAGGAAGGGGCCCTGACGCTTCCTGCCAAGAAGCTGTCGGACATCGCCCGTGAGCTGCCGAGCTCGCCGGTGCGGATCACGTCCGCGGGGGAGCAACGGGCGCAGGTGGAGAGCGGGAAGAGCAAGTTCCGGCTCCTCGGCCTTCCGCGCGACGAATTCCCTTCCTTCCCGAGTGTCAAGTTCGAGGGGGCATGGAAGGCGCCCGCCAAGGATCTGCACAAGCTCATCGGGCACGTGGCCTTCGCGGTCTCGACCGAGGAGAGCCGCCCGATTCTCAACGGGGTGCTCTGGGAGATGCGGAAGGACCGCATGCGGATGGTGGCGACCAACGGGCACAGGCTGGCCCGGATGGAGGTGCCGTTGAGCGGAGGGGCGACGGGTCAGGCGGATCTGATCGTACCCCCCAAGGCCCTGGAGCAGATCCGGCGGCTGTTCGCGGCGGACGTCGAGGTCGAGATCGGCAAGAGTGAGAATCACCTCGGCTTCCGGTGCGGCGGAACCCAGGTGTTCACGCGCCTCATCGAGGGGCCATATCCGCCCTACGAGCAGGTCATTCCGCGCGAGAACGACAAGTTCGCCACGGTGGACAAGGTCGCGATGGCTGCGGCGCTGCGCCGGATGAGCATCGTCGCCAGCGACCAGACGCACCGCATCCGGCTGGCGTTCGGCGGCGGCTCGCTGAAGTTCAGCGTGCAGACGCCCGACCTCGGCGAAGCGCAGGACGAGATGGCGGTGACGTACGAGGGCGACGCGCTCGAGATCGGCTTCAACGCCGCCTACCTGCTGGAGGTGTTGAAGTACATGCCGACCGACGAGGTGCGATTCACCATGAAGGCACCGGAGCGGGCGGCGACGGCGGAGCCGGTGGGGTGGGACGATCCCGCCTCGTACACCTGCCTGGTGATGCCGCTGCGCCTGATCGATTAGGCCGGCGCGGGCTTCCTGATTGGCGGCGCGGCCGCCGCGTCCGGCTTCGGGGACGCGGCGGCCGAGTCCTTTCGAGGGGCGGCGCCGGGCCTCGACGCCGGCGCGGTGTCGCGGTGGGCCGTCGCCGTGTCGCGCGCCGACGCACTGTCGTACGGGGCGGCGAGCGCGCGAAGGATGGGGCTGTCGGGCAGGATCGGCGGCAGGGGGAGCGTGTCCTCGACATCGGCCGGCGGGATCACCACCGGCTGGCCGCCCAGCTTGAGCAGGATGAGCTGTTGTCGTGCCAGCGCGTAGCCCGGCCGGAACGACGGGTTCGACGTCAGCGGGCGCGGCAGGGTGGCCGCCAGGAGCGCCGCCTGCGCGATCGACAGGCGCGACGGGGGAACGCCGAAGTAGTGGCGGCTCGCGGCACCTGCTCCCCAGAGCTCCGGACCGAACTCGGCGACGTTGAGGTACAGCTCCAGGATCCGCGGCTTGTCGAGCGCCGCTTCGAGGCGGTAGGCGACGACCGCCTCCTTCAGCTTGCGCAGGGGATTCCGCGAGGGTGACAGGTAGAGGTTCTTCGCCAGCTGTTGCGTGATCGTGCTCGCCCCGCGGACCCGGTCGCGGTGCTTCCAGGCGAGCGCGAGCGCCCGTGCCAGCTCCGCGCGGTCCCGTGCGTTGCCCCACGCGAAGGAGCCGCGCCGGTATCCGATCGCCTCGCGCACGGCACGGTAGTCGATGCCGTGGTGCGAGTAGAAGGCTTGGTCCTCTCCGGCGATCGCGGCGCGAGCCAGCCAGGGAGACATCGAGTCCGCCGGCACCGGGTCGTAGAGCTGCGCTCCGGAGCGCCCGGCGGCCTCGAGCTGGCGCTCGCGCATCGCCATGAAGGCGGTGCGTGCGGGCCAATGCGTCCTCCACCAGGACGGCGGCGGCCAGACGAACCCCAGCCACAACAGGAAGACGGCCAGAAGAGCGGCCGCAGCGGCGAGCAGGCGGCGCGGCGGACGCACGAGCGCGGCCGCTAGCGCCTGGTCGGGGGGCTCAGTGCCACGAGGGCTCCCGACGCGCCCACCTCGTCCACCTCGTTGAGGCCGCCGGAGAGTCCCGTGAAGCCGCTCACCCGGGCCTGGGACGGATTCCACGTCAGCGCGAGTACGATCCTGCGGCGTTTGAAATCGGGCGCCAAGTCGGCCCGCAGCGTCAGAGCCAAGGCGCCGCCGAGCGAGGCCGTGCCCCCGGCCCGGATCTCCTGGGATCGCCACTGGTGGGCAGCGACCTCCCATTCTGCCCCGACCCGCAGCGCGCCGTCGAGCAGCGTGACCGAAGCGCCGGGCACCACGGTGGGACGGTAGGTCGAGTCGGGGAGCGGGGAGCCCAGTCCGCGACCGACGAGCGAAACCTGCACGCCGTTCGCCGCCGCGGCGCGCAGGGCCATGTCCCACGCCGAGAAGCCGACGAGACCGCGGTACCAGCGGCGTGTGATGCCGCCGGAGAACTGCTCGTCGCCGAGGCCGGCACCGACGGCGTAGGCGTTGACGGCTCCGCCCCCCGGGTAGCGGTCGTGGATCCAGGAGACCGCCAGCCCCCGGCTGGCAACGGTGGCGCCGTACTGGCTCAGCTGCATGCTGCCGTTGGCGAATCGATCGACCCCGACGTCGGCGCCGATGCTCGCCTCCAGGCGCCGGGCGAGCCCCGCGGGATTGACCCACAGGGCGCGCGCGTCGTCGACGTCGGTCGTGAGCAGGTAGCGGGCCGGCGGCGCGGGCAGGACGACCTGCGCCGTCAGCCGCGAGGGTGGTGCCGCCGCGCCGGCGAGGGCGGCCGCGAGCGCGAGCGCCCGCCGCAGGTTCACGGCAGCCGTGTGAAGGTGCTGCGGGTGATGCGTCGCACCGGTACGACCATGCTGGCGCTCACCACGTTGGCGTTGACCAGCGCGCTGTCGCTGGAGGCGCCGCCCAGGTACACGCCGGCCGCCGACACGTACGAATCGGAGGTGGCTTGGCCGCCGCCGCTCAACTCGACGGACTGGCCCTGGACGTCCCCGGAGCCGGACACCGAGTACGTCGCCGTCGTGGCGATGTGCAGGGCGTGCGTCCCGGCCCGATCCTCCCAGCCGGCGACCCGGTGCTGGCGGGTCATGTTCACCGTCACCGCGATGCCCATGTTGGGCGTCGTCGTCGTCGTCGTGTCCGACCAGGTCGTGCCCGCGACCGTGGAGCCCGGCGGCAGCAGAGGCAGGAACTCGCGCAGCCCCTGCGCCATCTGCAGCACGACGGCCCCGACGCCGTCGGGCGGCGTGAGCGAGATCGGCGCTCCGGCGGGCGAGACGACGATGCGCACCACCTTGCCCTTGGCGGCGCTCAGCTCGGCGGGATCCGCCGCGCCCATCGGCGCGGTGATGCCCAGTGAGTCGAAGGTGATCGCGACGGCGAGATTGCCTTCGGCCTGCGCGACGTCGGCGGTGAAGAGGGCCGCGGTGGTGATGTCCGTCGCGTTGCTCGCACCCATCATCTCCTGGACGACGTGAGTCTGCGAATCGAGCCGATAGTGACTGGTCCCGGGCACGTAGCGGAGCGTCGCCGGCTCGGCGGGAGCGGCCGGGGTGGGCGCCGGCGCGGGGGTCGCGGGCGGAGTGGAACGGCCGGCGCAGCTGGAAGCCAGCGCGACGACGAAGACGAGCGGCAGACGCTTCACGCGAAACCCTCCTGGAAGTGGCGCCAAGGCCTGCGCACGGCGTGGGCAGGGCGGAACATGCGACGGCGCCGCAAGACCCCCGGAGGGGCACTCGCGGCGCCGCCGGCGGAGCCGTAAGCCGAGTTCTGTTCGGCCCGAAGGCCGGACGGTCATCTCTCTGGGATGGCGGTCGCCCGCCACCTCACGCGGCCTACCCGCGGCTCGCCGTTTCCGGCGTTGTCGGTCCGGGCCGGACCTCGCCGCCTATTTGGCCTTGCTCCGGCTGGGGGTTGCCGTGCCACGTCTGTTGCCAGACGCGCGGTGGGCTCTTACCCCACCGTTTCACCCTTACCTCGCCCGAAGGAGAGGCGGTTTGTTTTCTGTGGCCCTTTCCGTCGCCTCGCGGCGCCCAGGCGTTACCTGGCAGCCTGCCCTAGGAGCTCGGACTTTCCTCAGGCCCTCACGGGCCCGCGACCGTCGCACTCCGCCTCTGCAAGATACCGGTGCGGCCGGAGGGAAACAAACGGCCCGCTCCGTCTCCGTCGGAATGACGGGCCGGTGACGGCTGCCGCTACCATGGGCTGCGGAAGCTGCCGGAGGGGCTGATGAGCGCCGCAACCGTTGCCACCGTGCTGACGCCGGACGAGCGCGCCAGGGTCGAAGCCGCGGGCCAGGACTGTTTCATCGCGCTGCACGGCGATTCGCTCGACGACGCGATCCGGCAGGTGCGACGCCGCGCCGTGGACGCCGTGTTTCTCTCGGTGCATCGGTGCGACGACGCGGCGATCCCGCGGGTCGCGCAGTTCGTGAAGGAGTTTCCCCAGGTGCCGGCCGTCGCGCTGATCTCGCGCAGCGACTTCGAGGCGCCGCGGAGGGTGCTCGGGTTGGGGGCGTCGGGGGTCCGCGCGATCGTGGACGTGTCCGTGCCGGCCGGATGGGACCGGTTGCGCGAGCTACTCCGGGAGCCGAGCTCTCCGGTCTCCGCGCGCGTGATGGGGGCGCTCGCTCCGGACCTGGGCGGCGTGCCGACCGACTGCCGGCTGTTCTTCGAGGTGGTGGTGCGGCGCGCGCCCGAGCTGCGCACGGTGCGGCGCCTGTCCCGTGCGCTCAAGGTGGTGCCGAGCACGCTGATGTCCAGGTTCTATCGCACGGACCTGCCGTCCCCCAAGACGTACCTCGCGCACGCGCGGCTGCTGCACGCGGCCTGGCTGTGCCGCAACGGCGGGCTGTCGATCGCCGACGTGTCCAACCGGCTGGAATACTCTTCGCCGCAGAGCTTCGGGCGCCATCTGCGCACGCTGTTGGACCTCACCGCCGGGGAGTTTCGGCGGCGCCTGCCGTTCGACGCGGCGCTGGTGCGCTTCCGCGCGCGCTTCGTCACCCCGTACCGGGACCGGCTGCTCACGTTCCATCCATTGGGAACGTTGCCCGGGGAGCACGGACAGACCGCGGCGGGAGCCGTCGGTCCGGGCGGGGTGATGGCGTTGGACTAGGAGGTCTGCAGCAGCTCGCCGAGCGTCACGAGGGCGCGCACGGCGTAGCCGTTCCGCTCGATGGCTTCGCGGCCGCCCTCCTCGCGGTCCACGACCGCGAGCACCCCGGACACCGTTCCGCCCGCGTCCTGCACCGCGGCCGCCGCCTCCAGCGCCGAGGCGCCGGTGGTGACGACATCCTCGACCACCACCACGCGCATCCCGGTCTCGAAGCATCCCTCGATGCGACGGCCGGCGCCATGCGTCTTCGCCGCCTTGCGCACGGTGAAGGCGTGGACGCTCTGGCGCGTCCCGGCGGAAGCACGGGCGATCGCGTACGCGACCGGGTCGGCGCCGAGCGTGAGCCCGCCGACCGCCGCGGCGCTCCAGCCGGCGTCCTCGATCGCCGCGAGCCCCAGTGCGCCGATGAGGGCGAGTCCGTCGGCGTGCATGGTGGTGCGGCGGCAGTCCACGTAGTGCGGGGACCGGCGCCCCGAGGCGAGCACGAAATCGCCGTGCAGAATCGAGCGGGACTTGAGGAGCGCGACCAGCTGCGCCCGGGAGGCGCCGGGGCTCGCGGTCACGGCGTCACCGCGCGCCGAACAGCCCCTTGAGTGATCCGAGGAGTCCCTGGCGGGGCGCGTCGAGCGGCTGGGTCGTCGCGGCCGTCAGATCCTCCGCGAACGCGAGCACAGTGGGCTGCCGGCGCTTGGGGTCGCGATTGAGCCCCTTCATCACGGCTTCCTCGACCGCGCGGGGGAAGATCAGATCACGCCGCGCCTGGCCGAGCGGAACGGGCGGCTGGGTCAGCAGCTGGTGGAACAGCTCGCGCGGCGAGCGCGCCACGTACGGGAGCTGGGTGGTGAGCATGAAGTACGCGATCGTCGCCAGCGAGTAGATGTCCGCGGCTTCGTTCACCAGCTCGCCGGAGAGCGCTTCCGGCGCGACGTACTGCAGGGTGCCGACGAAGAAGCCGGTCCGCGTCAGCCGGTCGGCCGGGGCCAGGTCGGCGTCGCGCGCGATGCCGAAGTCGAGGAGCCGCGCACGCTGGGTTCGCGGATCGTAGATGACGTTCTCGGGCTTGAGGTCGCGGTGGATGATGCCTGCGGCGTGGGCCGCCGCGAGGCCTTCGGCGATCTGCCGCACGACGGTCGCGGCGAGCGGCAGCGCCAGCGGCCCCGAGCGATGGACGAACTTCGCCAGGATCTCGCCGTCGGCCCACTCGAGAGCCAGATAGTGGATGCCGGCCGGATCTTCGCCGAACTCGTACGTCTGCACGACGACGGCATGCCTGACGCGCGAGCCGTATTCCGCCTCACGGAGGAAGCGCTGCACCGCGGTGCGATCGCCGCGGAGCTTCGACCGCAGGACCTTCACGGCGCAGACGCCACGCACGGCGTGCTGGGCCCGGTAGACCGTCGCCGTGCCTCCTTCGCCCACCCGTTCCAGCAGGTGGTAGCCAGCGACGACCGAACCGGTCAGATCTTCGGGCTGCATGGAGTTCGCGCCAATGTACGCGAGGCGTTTCAGGGCGGCAAGTCGAAGCGTGGAGCCGCCTTGACTCGCTCGGCGCGGCGCTCGTAGCTTGGCCGGACGAGTCTCGTCTCTCCGGTCACCGGGTCGAAGCGGCCTCGGCGCGAAACGTGGCGCCGGGCGCTTCACGTCGCGTCTGGCGCGCTCGGCCCGCTGGCCGTCGCGGCGGGTGCCTCCGTCGCGACCCCGGCCTTCGCGATCCTGGTGGCGATCGCCGCCGTGGCGGAGACCGCGCGTCTCGTCTCCCCTCGGGTGGCGGCGGCGCTGGCCCGGTTGGCGGGGGGCGCGTTCCGGCCGGCGGAGGCGCGCTGGCCGAGCGGCGCGGGGACGCTGGCCCTGGGTTACGCGCTCGTCTGGTGGCTCTTCCCTCCCGCCGTGGCCGAGGCGGCGATCGTCGTGACGGCGCTCGCGGATCCGGCCGCCGCGCTGGTCGGCTCGCGCTTCGGGCGCGGCGTGGCCAAAAGTGTTCCCGGATCCCTGGCCTGCGCCTGCGTCGCGGCGACGGCACTGGCGGTCCTCGGCTTCCCTCCCGCGGCACTCGTGGTCGCCGCCGTCGGAGCCGCCGTGGCCGAGCGCGCGCCGTGGCGAGGGACGGACAATCTCGCGGTGCCGCTCGTCGTGGGGGCACTGCTCCACTGGGTGCGGTGAACGCCCGACACCGGAGCGAGTGATGGCCGACGCACCGGCGCGCCTCTTCCTGATCGACGGCTACGCCCTCATCTACCGCGCGTTCTTCGCCATGCTCTCGCGGCCGCTCACGACCAGTCGGGGCGAGAACACGTCGGCGGCGTGGGGAGTCGCCAATTTCCTGCTGCGCCTGGTCGAGAAACACCGCCCCGAGTTCGTCGGCTGGGTGCACGACGCCGGAACCAGCTTCCGGCACGAGCGCTATCCCGAGTACAAGGCGACACGGGAGAAGCTGGACGAGGAGCTGCAGCAGGACTTCGACCGCTCGGTGACGCGCGTCGAGGCGCTGCTCGGGGCGTTTCGCGTCCCGTTGATCGCCGTGGACGGGTACGAGGCCGACGACGTCATCGCGACCCTCGCGTCCCGCGCTGCTGCGGAGGGCGTCGAGGTCGTCATCGTGTCCGGCGACAAGGACTTCTACCAGCTTATTGGCCCGAAGGTGAGTCTGCTCAACCCAGGCCGCGGGGGCCCGGCCGCCGTGGAGGAACAGCTCGTGACCGCGACGAACGCGCACGAGCGGTTGGGCGTCGCACCGGAGCAGACGGTGGACTACCTGGCCCTGGTGGGAGACAGCGCGGACAACGTGCCGGGAGTCCGGGGCGTCGGCGAGAAGACGGCGCAGAAGCTGCTGGGCCAGTACGGCACGCTCGACGCGATCCTCGCACACGCCGGCGAAATCGGGGCCAAGCGCGTCCGCGAGGCGCTCGCGGCGGACGCCGACCGCGCCCGGCTCTCACGCGAGCTGGTCACGCTGCACCTGGACGTTCCGGTGGAGGTGGACCTCGCCGCACTCGCCGCGCAGCCGCCGGACTGGTCGCGGCTCCTCGCGCTGCTTGCGGAGCTCGAATTCCACTCGCTCGTCCGCTCGTTCGGAGACCGGGCGCAGACGCCCCCTGCTCCGGCCGAGGCGCCGGTCGCGTACGGCGTCGCGGACACGCCCGACGCCGTCGCCGAGGTGGTGCGCCGCGCCCGCGCCGCGGGCGCCATTGCGCTGGACGTCGAGTCCACGGCACTGGACCCGATGCGCGCCGCCCTGGTGGGGCTGTCCATCGCCGTGGCCCCGGGAGAGGCGTGGTACCTGCCGTTCGGCCATCGCCCGTCGGGCGACATGCTCGAGCGCGCCGACGTGCAGAACCTTCCGCCGCTCACCGATCCGGCCCTGGCGCCGCTGGCGTCGCTGCTCACCGACGCCGGGGTGCCGAAGACCGGCCACAACATCAAGTACGACTGGCTGGTGCTGCGCCGGGCCGGCATCGAGCTGGCGGGCGTCCGGTTCGACACGATGATCGCCAGCTTCATGATCGACCCGGGGAAGCGCTCCCACGCGCTCGACGCCCTGGCCCTCGAGCACTTCAACGTCCGCCTCCGCTCGTACCAGGACGTGGTGGGCAAAGGGCGCGCGGAGCGGAGCTTCGCGGAGGTGGTGGTGCGGGACGCGGCCGACTACTGCTGCGCCGACAGCGACTACAGCCTCCGGCTCCGCGCACGGCTCGAGCCCACGCTCGCCGATCACCACCTCGGGATGCTGTTCCGCGACGTCGAGATCCCGTTGATAGGCGTGCTCGTGGACATGGAGTGGGAGGGCATCGGGATCGACGCCGCGCATTTCGCGCGCGTCACCGCCGAGATGCGCGGCGAGCTCGCGCGGCTCGAGCGCCAGATCCATCACGAGGCGGGCCTCGATTTCAACCTGAACTCCACGCCCCAGCTGCGGCATGTGCTGTTCGAGAAACTCCAGCTGCCGGCGCTCAAGAAGGGCAAGACCGGTCCCTCGACCGACGCGGACGTGCTCGAGGAGCTGGCGGCCATGGGCCATGCCATGCCGCGGTTGCTGCTCGAATACCGCGAAGTCTCGAAGCTGCTCTCGACCTACCTCGAGACGCTGCCGCAGCAGGTCAATCCGGAGACGGGGCGGATTCACACGTCGTTCAACCAGATCGGCGCCGCGACCGGCCGCCTCAGCTCGACCGACCCGAACCTGCAGAACATCCCGGTGCGGTCGGCGCGCGGGGAGGCGATCCGCCGGGGCTTCGTGCCGAGGCCGGGGCACCGCTTCATCGTCGCCGACTACTCGCAGATCGAGCTGCGCCTGCTCGCCCACCTGTCGGGGGACCCGGCGTTCGTCGAGGCGTTCCTCGCCGGCGGCGACATCCACCGCCAGACGGCGGCGCTCATCTTCGGCGTGGCGCCGGAGGCGGTCACGTCCGAGATGCGCGGGCGCGCCAAGACGATCAACTTCGCGACGATCTACGGCCAGGGGCCGCGCGCCCTGGCGGTACAGCTCGGCATCCCGTACGAGGACGCGAAGCGGTTCATCGACGACTACTTCGTGCGCTTCGCCGGCGTTCGCGCGTTCCTCGACCAGACCATCGCCGCCGCGCGCGAGAAGGGGTACGTCGAGACCATCTTCGGTCGCCGCCGCTACATCCCCGAACTCAAGGACCAGAACTTCAACGTCCGCAAGTTCGGCGAGCGGACGGCGACGAACTCGCCGCTGCAGGGCTCCGCCGCGGACCTCATCAAGGTGGCCATGATCAGGGTCAGTGCGGCGCTGCGGGCGGGCTACCGGGCGAAGCTGCTGCTGCAGGTGCACGACGAGCTCGTGCTCGAGGCTCCAACGGCCGAAGTCGAGTCCGTGTCGCGTCTGGTGAAGGAGTGCATGGAGGGGGCGGCCCAGCTCCGCGTCCCGCTGGTCGCCACGGTCGGCGCCGGGGACAACTGGCTCGACGCAAAAGCCGTCTGAATGCTTGCTCGCTCCGGGCACCGGCGCTACTATAGCGCCGACCGATCCGGACCCGCTCCGGCGGCGTTTCCCCCACGCCCGAGGCCCAGCTTGACAGTGGCACGTTCCCACGGCTTCACGCTGATCGAGATGCTGATGGTGGTCGTGATCATCGGCATTCTCGTCACGATAATGATCCCCCGGTTCGCCAATACGAAGGAAAAGGCGCTCGTCACCACGATGAAGTCGGATCTCCGGAACCTCGCCAGCGCCGAGGAGTCCTACTACTACGACAACGCGAGCTACACCCCGACCCTCGCGACGATGCCGATGTTTCAGCCGTCGGCCAGCGTGACCATCACGGTCAATGAAGCGTCCCTGGGCGGGTGGTCCGCGACGGCGGCGAGCAGCGGGGTCGTCCGGCAGTGCTACCTCTTCGTCGGCAGCGCGGCGCCCGTCGGCGCGGCCACGCAAGAGGGCCAGGTGGCCTGCAGCTAGGTGACTTGGCGGGAGTTTCCGCGCCGGCGTGACGGCCTCGCCCACGCGCTGGACGGCGGGCTATGGCTGCACCGTTTCATCCTCGACCAGCGTCCCATGGCCCACCTCGTGAGCAGCGACCGCCGGAAGCTGGAGGAGTGGGGCCGCTCGGTGGGCCTCGACCCGCGGTGGCTGCAGTACAAGCCGCTGCGCGATCCGCGGACGGGCGTGCGCGTCGCGGCCTGGCACTGGGATCTGTGGGGAGAGCTGCTACCGCCGCGCTGATGACTGCCGGATCGGAGTACGTCACATGACACGACGCGTTTCCTTCCTGCTCGCGCTGACCGCGGTGAGCGCATGTTCGGCGCGAGGCAACGTGGGTGCTGCGGCCGCCCCGGACGACACGGTGGCGAGCGCGGCTCGGACCGGAGCGCCGGTGTACGGCGTGGACCAGTTCGTCCACGTCCGCAGCCACGCCCCCGTGGGCTTCGCTCCCGACGGGCGCACGATCGCGTTCACGTCCGACGTGACGGGACTCCGGCAGATCTGGACGGTGCCGACGGAGGGCGGCTGGCCGGTCGAGGTGACCTTCGGCGACGAGCCGGTCGCCGGCGCCGCCTGGGCGCGGGACGGCGCGAGCCTGGTCTTCGAGCGCGACTCGGGCGGCAGCGAGCGCTACGACCTGTACTCCGTGCCCGCGCACGGCGGGGTGCCCGACAACCTCACGGCGACGCCGGCCGTGCGCGAGAACATCGTCGGCTTCTCGGACGATCTGCGGTTCCTCGCCTACGTATCGGACTCCGGCCGGCCGGGTCACTCCGAGCTCTGGCTCCGGGACCTCACGACCGGCCGGACGCGGCGTCTCACCAGCGACTCGGTCGGCATTCAGGGCGGCGTCTGGTCGCACGACAGCCGCTTCCTCGCGCTGGCGCGCACGAACGACTTCGCGGATGTGGATGCCGTCCTGCTGGACGTCGGCTCGGGCACCACGCGCGTGCTCACGCCGCACACCGGGTCCAGGAGCTACACGCCCGTCGCCTTCTCGCCCGACGACCGGGAGCTGCTGCTGATCTCCGACGCGAAGGACGGCGTGCCGCGCCTCGGCATCGTGGAGCTGGGCCGTGACTCCCTGCGGTGGGTGGACACCGGCCCGTGGCCGATCGAGGCGGCGGGCTGGTCGCCCGGCGGGATCCTCGCGTACTCCCAGAACGCCGACGGCCGCGTCGCGACGTACCTGAGCCGGCCCGACGGGTCGCACCGCCGCCGCATCGGCCCGGAGCGCGGCGTGACGGTGTTCTCGGAGTGGTCGGCCGACGGCCGGTACGTGCTGCTGACGCACGCCGATGCGACGCGCGCCAACGACGTGTGGGTGCACGACGTCCGCCGCGACACGACCTGGCAGGTGACGTTCGCCATGACCGGAGGGGTGGAGCCGGAGGACCTGCCGCCGGCGGTTCTGGTGCACTACCCGACCTTCGACGGCCGGAAGATCTCGGCGTACGTGCACGTCCCGTTCAATCTGCGCCGGGACGGATCGAACCCGGCGGTCGTGATGGCGCACGGCGGCCCGTCGGGGCAGTGGACCGACGGGTTCACGCGCGAGGCCGCGTACTTCGCCGACCACGGCTACGTGGTGATCCGCCCCAACGTCCGGGGCTCCACCGGCTACGGGAAGGCGTTCGAGGACTTGAACAACCTGGACTGGGGCGGCGGCGATCTGCGGGACCTGGTCGCGGCCGCCGACTACCTGGTCGCGTCAGGCTACGTCGCGCGGAGCAAGATCGCGGTGCTCGGCGGGAGCTATGGCGGCTACCTCACGCTGGCGGCGCTGGCCTTCACGCCCGAGCGGTGGGCGGCCGGCGTCGACCTGTTCGGGATCAGCTCGCTCGTGACGCTCGCGCGAACGACCGACCCCCACCTGATGCCCTACCTGACGCGCGAGATGGGCGACCCGGCCACCCACGAGGCGCTGCTGCGCGAGCGCTCCCCGCTGCTCCAGGCCGAGCGGATCCGCGCCCCGCTCCTGATTCTTCAGGGCGACAACGACCCGCGCGTGCCGCTGGCCGAGAGCCGGCAGATCGCGGACGCCGTCCGGCGTCATCGCGGCGTGGTGGAGATGGAAATCTATCGCGGAGAGGGACACGGCTTTCACAAGCTGGAGGACCAGCTCGACGCGATGCGCCGCGCCGTGGAGTTCCTCGACCGCTACGTCAAGGGCCGGGGCTGACGCTGCTCTGGCGGACCCCTCCGCTGCCGCGGCGATAGTCGCCGCCGCCGGGCCGGCGGTATCCCGGCCACCAGTTGAACCGGCCCGCCAGGTGCATGACGGCGGGGACCATCGCCACGCGGATCAGCGTCGCGTCGAGCAGCACCGCCACGGCGAGCCCAAAGCCGATCATCTGCACCGCCATCACCCGGGCGAAGGCGAAGGTGCCGAAGACCAGGATCATGATCGCCGCGGCGCTCGTGATCGTCCGACCCGTCGCCGAGAGGCCTGTGACCGTCGCCTCGTCGTTGTCGTGGGTCTCGTCGAACTCCTCCTTGATGCGCGACAGGAGGAACACCTCGTAGTCCATGGATAAGCCGAACACGACGGCGAAGACGAGCACCGGCCCGATGACGAAGATCGCTTTGGTCGGGCCGGCGAGCCCGATCAGCGACCCGCCGATGCCCCACTGGAAGACGAACACGGTCATCCCGAACGCCGCGCCGACCGACAGCGAATTCATCAGCACCGCCTTGATCGGCACCAGCAGCGACTTGAAGACGAATGCGAGCATCGCGGCGGTCACGCCCAGCACCAGCATGGCGAGCAGCGGCACCAGGCTGAGCACGCGGTTGCGGAAATCGAGATTGGAGGCGGAGAATCCGCCGACCAGGAACCGTGCGTGCTGCAACGTCGGCAGGGCGTGGACGTTGAGCCGGCGTACGTCGCGGACCGCGTCGAGCGAACCGTCGAGCGTGACGGTGTCCCGCAGCACGACGTCCATGGCGGTCGCCATCCCGTCGCGGCTGACGTAACTGCGCAAGATGTCAGGCATCCGCTGGCGGGCCTTCGCCGGGTCGGCGTACAACAGGTCGTATTGCCACAGCGGCATCCCCGCCCGCAGGTCCACGATGCCGCGCACGTCCGCCACGCGCGGATTGGCGCGGAGCGAGTCGGACAGGATCTTCAGGCCCCGCAGCCGGTCGGGATCCAGCACCTGGCTGCCGTCGGTCATCTCCAGCACCACGCGGAGCGGCCGGAGCGCGCCGCCGTGCCCCATGTCCTCGAGCACGGCGAGCCCCCGCCCGGAGTCGGTGTCGGCCGGGAACCAGTTGGCCGAGGGCAGGCCGATCTTGAGCCACAGCGCCGGGGCGGCGATGGCGAGGATGATCGCGCCGGAGATCCACACGGCGCGGAGCGGGTTGTGCTGGATCACGCGCGCGTAGCGCTTCCATCCGGTGCCCGCCCGCACACGTTGGAGCCGACGGGCGAGCCACCGCGGCTCGTCCACGTGGCGGCCCAGGATCGCCAGCAGCGCGGGCAGGAAGGTCACGGCCAGCGCCATGGCCGTCGCCACGACGAACAAGCCGCCCAGCCCGACCGACCGGGTCTCCTGCAGCGGCACGATCATCAACGCGACAAAGCCGATCATCACCGTTGCGCCCGACGTGAGCACCGTGCGCGAGGCGGTCCGGATGGTCTCCTGCGCCGCTTCCAGGCGGCTGGGCGCATAGTCCAGCTCTTCGCGGAACCGCGTGACCACCAGGAGGGAGTAGTCAATGCCGACGCCGAGCCCGATCATCGTGGTGAGGTTGAGGACGAAGATGGACATCGGCAATACGGTCGCTGCGATCGCGACCAGCCCCAGCGTCACGGTGATGGCGATGAAGCCGACCACGATCGGAATCATCGCCGCCACCAGGGTGCTGAAGGCGAGCAGGAGGAAGACCAGCATCAGTGGGATGAGGCGTTGCTCCATGCGCCGCGAATCGTCGGCCGCGATGGTGCGGACGTCGTAGTCGAACGCGGGGTCGCCCGTCACCACCGTCTCGAAGTCGCTGCCGAAGCGCTGCTGCACCGCGCTCACCGCGGCGCGCAGCCGCGGCACGTAGCTGGTGGCGGAATCGTTCTTGTTCAGGCCGGCGAGGACGAACGTGATGCGGCCGTTGCGGCTCAGGAACGTGGGGTCGTCGGCGTTCCTCCAGTTGAGCGTGTTGAGCACGAACGGCAGTCGCCCCAGTGCCGCGCTGATGGAGTCCACGTACGCGGAGTAGCGCCGCGTGGACAGGGTGATGCTCGGATGCTGGATCACGACGGCGACGAAGGTCGCGAAGGGTGACCCGAACCGCTCGGCGATCATCTCCTCCGCGCGGGTGGACTCGGAGCTCTGGAGGTTCTTTCCGCCCACGTGCAGCCGCTGCGGCAGATCGCGCCCGACCGGCACCATCGCGGCCGTCACCGCCAGCCACGCGACCACGATGGGCCAGCGCCAGCGGACGATCTTCTTGACGGGCAGTGTAATCACGAAGCGGTCCCGGGAAAAACTGGGTCGCGCGCGCGACGCGCGCGGAGGCGCGGATATTGCGGCGTGGCGCGCCGAATTGCAATCACCGGTTTGCCGCGGGATGTGCCCGGCCCCAGATTGCCAGCCATGGCGGACCGGGAATCCCACAGCCTGGCCATCCCGCTCGTGGCGGTGCTGCTGGTCGGACTCGTGGCCGGCGACTTGGCGCGTCGCTCCCTGGTCCGGCCGGCTCGGCCGCTTGCGACCGCCGCGCCCATCCGCACCGCGCCGTCCCTCACCGACAGCGGTCGGTCGGGCGGAGCGGTTGCGGGCGCACCGAGCCGCTGGACGCGGCGGCCCGCGCGGCGGCGCTGCTCCGCATCGGGCGCGAGGGGGCCGACACATATCTCCCGGCGATGCTTCTCGCCGAGGACTCCTCGCTCCACCGCTGGGGGGACGACCGGGCTGCGCGGCCGGTGCGGGTCGCCGTCCTGCGCGAGACGGCGCCGGGATTCAACGAGATCTTCTTCGCGAACGTCGGGTGGGCCATCACCCGGTGGAATGCCGTCGGTTTGCCGATCTACCTGGAACAGGTCGCCGACACCGAGGGCGCGGATATCGTGGTGACGTGGGCGGATCGCCTGGACAGCAACCGCGCCGGCCGCGCCGACGTGAGCTGGGACCGCAGCGGACGGCTCGCCCACGTTCACGTCACCCTCGCCACCCACACGCCCGACGGCCGGCAGGTCCTTCCTTCCGAGATGGTCGCGCTCGCGCTCCACGAGTTGGGGCACGCGCTCGGGCTCGCTCACTCGCCGGTGGCCGCGGACGCAATGCATCCGGAGACGTCGGCCGACGACCTCACGGACCGCGATCGGCGCACCGCGCTGCTGCTCTACGCTCTTCCTCCGGGAAGCCTCAAGTAGCGTCTTCGGCCGTCAGGGCGCGACAAGCACGCGCTGGCGCGATCCCGTCGCTGCCGCCATTCCCAACCGGTAGGCGAAGTCCGCGTAGCGCAGGCGCGGCGATGGCAAGCGCAAGAGCCGCAACGAGTTTGGACGTCACGTGTAGATGCTGTCGCGCCCCCTGGCGCGCTCGCAAGCAGGTGGCCAGCTTTCGCCATCATGGCCGCTCCGCATCGCGATCCCATTCCGCTCTTCAAGAGGAGGGACGCGCGTGCGACCACCCTTCAGGATCTCCTGGACCAGCGCGCCCAGCCGGGGGAGCTGTGGCACCCCGAGGGCGACGACGGCTCCGTGCGCTGCACCGCCTGTGGCCACCTCTGCCTCATCCGGCCCGATCGCCGCGGCATCTGTAAGGTCCGCTTCAACCGCGGCGGCACCCTGTACGTGCCGCGCGGGTACGCCGCCGGCGTCCAGGTGGATCCGACCGAGAAGAAGCCGTTCTTCCACGTGCTGCCGGGCTCGGACTGCCTCACCTTCGGGATGCTCGGGTGCGATTTCCACTGCGCCTATTGCCAGAACTGGCTGACGTCCCAGGCGCTGCGCGACCCCGACGCCGGCTCACCGACCACGGACGTCTCCCCTGAGATGCTGATCCGCCTCGGCCGCGAGCACGGCGCGCGCGTCGTGGCGTCGTCGTACAACGAGCCGCTGATCACGTCGGAATGGGCGATGGAGATCTTCCGCCTCGCGCGGCCGGCCGGGTTCAAGACGGCCTTCGTGTCGAACGGCAACGCCACGCCGCAGGTGCTCGACTACATCCGTCCGTGGACCGACTGTTACAAGATCGATTTCAAGGCGATGCAGGATCGGGCGTATCGGTCCTTGGGAGGCATGTTGCAGCACGTGCTGGACGCGATGCGGATGGTGCACGAACGCGGCTTCTGGATGGAGATCGTGACGCTGGTGGTGCCCGGCTTCAACGATGCCCCCGACGACCTCAAGCGCATGGCCGATACGATCGCGGCCATCTCTCCCGAGGTCCCCTGGCACGTCACCGCGTTCCACCAGGACTACAAGATGACCGCCCCCCGGAACACCACGGCCGAGGACCTGATCAGGGTCTGCGAGATCGGCCGTGACGCGGGGCTCCGGTACGTGTACGCGGGCAACTTGCCGGGGCGCACCGGGCGCTGGGAGCACACCTGGTGCCCGGATTGCGATGAGCTCCTCGTCGAGCGCGTCGGCTTCCAGATTCTCCGGCAGCGCGTGACGCCGGCGGGGCTCTGCCCCTCCTGCGGGGGCCGCATCGCGGGCATCTGGTCGTAGGGAGCCGCCCCCGCTAGGTTGCGACATTCGTCACAGGAGCAGGTGTATGCCGACCGTCGAGCAGGTGCGCGACGCGCTGCGCGCAGTCAAGGACCCCGAGCTGAACCTGAACGTCATAGATCTCGGCCTGGTGTATGAGGTCGAGGTGGGCGAGGGCGGCGAGGTGCACGTGGAGATGACGCTCACCTCCCCCGGATGCCCGGTGGGTCCCGAAATGCTTTCGGACGCCCAGGGCGTGCTGGAGAAGCTCGAGGGAGTCACCAAGGCCGACGTCGAGCTCGTCTGGGAGCCCTACTGGACGCCGGAGAAGATGGACCCCCGGGTCCGGTCCCTGCTGTGGGGTTAGTTCCCGAGGGCCTTGAGGAAATCCGCTCCCAGCACTTCGACCTGCCAGCGACGCACTTCCGGAATCTCGCCTAGGGCCGCCGCCGCCTTCGGCCGCGCGCGCGCCACGGCTTCGAGCGTGCCCTTGGGGCACAGGACCCCGGGATCCAGTCCGAGCCGCTCCGCCGCCGCGTTGCGGACGCTCTTCAACCGCTCGACCGCCTGATCGAACGCGGGATCCGCCGCGCGCCGTTCGGCGTGCGGGAACCGCGGCAGCTCCTTCTCGGGCACGGCGAGACCGTGCTCCACCACCGCCAGCAGTGAATCGCCGCGCTCCGCCACCAGCCGCGACGAGATGCCGCCGATCTTCTCCAGGTCGGCCTGCGATCGCGGCGGCGTGGCGCTGAGCGCCAGCAGCGCCTCGTTCGAGATCACGCGGAACGTCGCGCGGTCGAGGTCTGCGGCGATCTGATCCCGCCACGGCACCAGCTCCCGCAGAATCGCCAGTCCGCGCCGCCCCAGCTTGCGCGCCCCCTTCATCCGCAGGTACGCGTCGTTCCCGTTGGATTCCGGCGGCGTCCAGCGCACGCCTTCCAGCCGCCGGAACTCCTCCTCCGCCCAGGATAGGCGGTGGCGTCCCTCGAGCAGGAAGCGCAGCTTCTCCCGCAGCTCCAGGAGATACCGCGTGTCGGTCGCCGCGTACTCCAGCATCTCGGGCGGCAACGGCCGACGTGACCAGTCCGCGCGCTGATACTTCTTGTCCAGCGTCACGCCGACGTGCTTCTCGACGAGTGCCGCCAGCCCCACGGCAGGCTCGCCGAGCAGATGCGCCGCGATGCGGGTGTCGAAGAGGTGGCGCGCGTGAAAACCGTAGTCGCGATCGAGGATGCGGAGATCGTAGTCGCCGTCGTGGAACACGACTTCGACCGCCGGGTCGGCCAGGACCGCACCCAGGCTCGAGACGTCGTCCACCGTCAGTGGATCGATGATCGCCGTCTCACTGCGGATGGACAGTTGAATGAGGTAGATGCGATCGACGAAGCGGTGGAAGCTGGCCGCCTCCGTGTCCACCGCCACCAGCGGCTCGCGCGCCACACGCCGCATCAGATTCGCCAGCTCGGCGCTGTCGCGCACGTAACGGTGCGGCGTGAGCCGCGTGGGGTTCCGCACCATGAGACTTGAACGATTGTCGGGGGGGGAGAGCGGCGCAACTGGCGGGGGTGGGTGTTGTGCACCTCTCCACACAAACACGAGCAAAGTATTCAGCGATACTATCTTAGATAGCTGCAACAGTGTGGAATGCAGCCACACATGTAAAGAAACCATCACGACACTATCTCGACTGTCATGTCATATCGTGCCAGAATCTTCCACGGAGCTTCGCATTGGACTACCTTTGCGTGCGGTCCCCGTGAGCCCATTCCCCCCGGTTGAGATCACCGTCTACTCGTACGAGTGCGACGCCTTCGGCCACCTGAATCAGGCGGCCTATCTGCAGGTATTCGAACGCGCGCGCTGGGAGATCCTCGCCCGCGGGCCCGGCGCGGACTTGTTCGAACGCAACAAGATCTGGCCGGCCGTGCGGCGGGCGGTGGTGGACTACCTGCTCCCGGCTCTCCCGGGAGACGTCCTCACGGTGGACGCGGAGGTGGAGAGGGTCGGCGAGACGTCGCTCGAGATGCGCCAGCGGGCCGTGCGGGTCAGGGATGGAAAGCTGCTCGCCGAGCTGCACATCGTGTTCGTGACGATCGACAAGGCGGGGAGGCCCAAGCCGATCCCTGCCGAGATCGCTTCCGTCTTCAAGCCTCGCGGATCGGGGCCCGGCGAAGCGGCGCGCTACGGCATGGGGGACGTCTCGCTCGCCGCCGACGTGCGGGGCGACGGTCCTGCGCTCCTGCTGATCCACGGCTTCCCGCTGGACCACTCGATGTGGACGCACCAGATCGCGACGCTGAAGGGGTGGCGCCGCATCGCACCGGACCTGCGCGGGTGCGCTCTCTCGGACGCGCCGGGCGACGGGTATTCGATGGCGACGTATGCGGACGACCTGGTGCGCCTCCTCGACCTGATGCAGGTGAAGAAGGCGGTCGTCGCTGGACTGTCGCTGGGCGGCTACATCGCGTTCGAGCTGCTGCGCCGTTACCGCGATCGCGTCGCGGGCCTGATCCTCCTGGACACGCGTGCGGAGGCCGACACGGCGGAGGGCCGTGCGTCGCGCGCGACGCTGATCGAGGTGGCGCGCAAGGCGGGGCCGGGCGCGGTCGGAGAGCTGATGCTCCCCCGCCTGCTCGGGCGCACCACGCAGCGCACGCAGCCGCATCTCGTCCCGCAGGTGAAGGAGATGGCGGAGCGGTGGAGCGTGCCGGGGATGGTCGGCGCGCTGGGCGCGATGCGCGACCGGCCCGATTCGACCGCGCTTCTTCAGACCGTGGACGTGCCGACGCTCGTCGTGGTGGGCGAGGAGGATGAGGTGACGCCGCCCGCCCTCGCGCGGGCCATGACCGCCGCCATTCCGTCGGCCGCGATGACGACGATCGCAGCTGCGGGGCACCTCTCGGCGCTGGAAGCCCCCTCTGCGGTGAGCCGGGTGATGGCGGAGTTCCTGGAAGCCGTTCCCAAACCGTAACGACCGCGGTAGGAACAAAGAGCCCCGGGGCGCGCACCCCGGGGCTCGTCGTCTTCAGACTCTCCTGGTGCCGCTACGCGCCCTTCTTCTGCGGCTTCCCGGGCGGGTTGGGGCCGTTGAAGACGTCCTTGTTCTTGGCGATGTAGTCCTTCCACTGCGGCGGCACGTCCTCCTCCGGGAAGATCGCGGTCACCGGGCACTCCGGCTCGCACGCGCCGCAGTCGATGCACTCGTCGGGATGGATGTACAGCATCAGGTCGTCTTCGTAGATGCAATCGACCGGGCACACCTCGACGCAGGCGCGGTCCTTCACCCCGATGCACGGCTCGGCAATCACATACGGCATGTAACAGTCCTCCGCAGGGACGACGGCGCTTCATGTGGGAGTGACGCCGCGCAAATTGCTGGCGCCAGAATCGCCCGTCAAGTGCGCCGCCGGTGCCTGTCATCCGGGCAGGCGCGGGGAGACGGGCCGCACGTCGAAAGCCCTCTCCTGCTTCGGAAAGGGCTTTCGTTCGCTTCGCTGTCAGGTGGGTGCTAGGTCGCCCGACCTGTGCCTCCGAAGCTAGGACGGCCCGTCACCGGGGCGTCACCAACGCGGGGGCGTTCTCCGCCGGCGCGGGCGGCGCGGCCGTCAGCCCCCCCTGGATGGTCCGCGTGATGTGCATCGAGCAGAATTTCGGCCCGCACATCGAGCAGAATTCGGCGGACTTGAAGTACTCGGCCGGGAGAGTCTCGTCGTGGTACTCGCGGGCGCGCTGCGGGTCCAGGGCGAGGCGGAACTGCTCGTTCCAGTCGAACGCGAACCGCGCCCGGCTCAGGGCGTCGTCCCGGTCGCGCGCGCCCTTCCTGCCGCGGGCGATGTCGGCTGCGTGGGCCGCGATCTTGTACGCGATCACGCCTTCGCGGACGTCGTTGGCGTTGGGCAGGCCGAGGTGCTCCTTGGGGGTCACGTAGCAGAGCATCGACGCCCCATACCAGCCGATCATCGCCGCGCCGATGGCGCTGGTGATGTGGTCGTAGCCGGGCGCGATGTCCGTGACCAGCGGGCCCAGGGTGTAGAACGGCGCCTCGTGGCAGAGCTCCTGCTCGAGGCGCACGTTCATCTCGATCTCGTGCATGGGAATGTGCCCGGGTCCCTCGATCATCACCTGCACGTCGCGCCCCCACGCCCGCTCGGTCAGCTCGCCCAGGACCCGGAGCTCGGCGAACTGGGCCTTGTCCGACGCGTCGGCCAGCGAGCCCGGCCGGAGGCCGTCGCCGAGCGAGAGCGAAACGTCGTGCGCGAGGGCGATCTCGAGCAGCTCGTCGAAGTGCGTGTAGAGCGGGTTCTGCTCCCGGCGCTGCACCATCCACGCCGCGAGCAGCGAGCCGCCGCGGCTCACGATGCCGGTGACCCGTCCCATCGCCAGGTTGATGTGCTCGCGCAGGATGCCGCAGTGCACGGTGATGTAGTCCACGCCCTGGCGCGCCTGATGCTCGATGTTGTCGAGGAGCATCTGCGGCGTGATGTCCGCCACGTCCTCGACGCTCTGGATGACCTGGTAGATCGGGACCGTGCCGATCGGGACGGGGCTGGCGGCGATGATCGCCTCGCGGATCTCGTCGATGCCGCCGCCGGTGGAGAGGTCCATCACCGTGTCGGCGCCGAAGTGCACGGCGAAGTGCAGCTTCTCCAGCTCGCCGTCCACGTCCGACGTCACGGCCGAGTTCCCGATGTTGGCGTTGATCTTGACGCCGGCGACGGTGCCGATCGCCATCGGATCGAGCCGGCCCGCGAGGTGGTGAATGTTCGCGGGGATGATCAGGCGGCCGCGCGCCACCTCGCTCCTGACCAGCTCGCTCTCCAACCCTTCGCGCTCGGCGACGCGGCGCATCGCGGCGGTGATCTCGCCCCGGCGGCCGAAATACATCTGGGTGACTGGAGGCATACGCGCTCCCGGTGGCCCAAGCAAAACGCCTCCCGCGCGTTCAGGGGTTCGCGAGGGAAGCGTCAAACCTGGAGGTGACTCCCTACGCCGGTCTTAACCGGGTCAGGTTCGAAGGGTCTGATCTCAGCCCGCTGGTGCGGGCACCCCTGTCAATGAATCCAATGTAGGTCGCTCGCCAATTGCCGACAAGCGGCCTCAGTTCCGCGCCCGGCGGGCCGTGAGGGAATCGCGGTCCACGATCCCCACCGGCACGGCCACGAGGGCCGGCACCTGCTCGCCGTGAAGCGTGCGGTAGATGGTCTCGATCGTCCGCCGTCCGATGATCTCGGGATACTGGATGGCGTCGGCCTTGAGCGGGCCGCCCTGCTCGATCGCCGAGCGCGCCTCGGGCGTTGCGTCGAAGCCGACGATGAGCACGTCGTTGCGGCCGGCCGCGCGCACGGAAGCCAGCGCGCCGAGCGCGCAGTCGTCGTTGCTGCCGAAGACGGCTGCCAGGCTCGGGTGTGACTGCAGGAGGTTGTCCATCTTGTTCTTGGCCACGTCGCGGAGCCCGCGCTCCACCGCCGGCGCGGCCACGATGTGGATGTTCGGGTACTGCGCGATCGCCTCGCGGAATCCCCGCACCCGATCGATCACGCTCGCCAGCGTCGGCTGGTCCAGGATGGCGATGTCCCCGCGTCCCTTGAGCAGCTTGGCCAGGTACTCGCCGACCAGGCGGCCCCCCTGGGCGTTGTCGGACGCGATGTGCGAAGTGACGTGCCCGCCCGCGGACGAGATGTCGGCGGTGAAGACCGGAATGCCGGCGCGGTTCGCCTCCTCGACCGCGGAGACGATCCCTCGGGTGTCCACGGGTGCGATGACGATCGCGTCCATCTTCTGCGTGACGAAGTTCTCGACCTGCGACGTCTGCCGCGCGAGGTCCCACTCGCCGGCGACCACGTGCAGGTCCATCCCCAGGCTGTCCGCCGCGTGCTGGAGTCCGCGCTTGAGGTCCTGATAGAAGACGTGCGCTTCCGTGAGGAGCGTCACGCCGATCTGCGGGCGCGTGTGCGGGGTCTTGCGGGCGCACCCGGCGACGAGCGCCACTGCGGCGAGGCAGGCGACGGCTCTTCTCATCGGACCTCCACGACGACGGTGGCGATCTCGTAGGGCCTCAGCTGCACGCGCAGGGTGTGCGCGGTCGCGGGGACGGCCTCGCCGGGATCCTCGAGGAAGTTGCTCGTGTGCGCCGACCGGATCTCGGGCCGGAGCGTCACGGTCGCCGTGGCCGGCCGCCCGAACCACTCCACCAGCCGCAGAACCCACGCGTCGGAATCCTCGGCGCGCTTGACCCAGGTCAGCTCGACGCCGGGCGTGTCCACCGACGCGAAGCTCACCGAGCGGCCGAGGGCGCCGCCGTGCGGCGCCGCGGCCGAAGCGACCAGCGGTGTGTTGTACTCCGCGGCGAGCCGCTCGGTGCCGGCCGCGCGCCAGTCGCCGGCGTGGGGATACAGGGCGAACCGGAAATGGTTCATGCCGCGATCGGCGAGCGAGTCGGGCGAGAGCGGCGAGCGCAGCAGCGAGAGCCGCAGCACGTTGCCGTGGCAATCCCAGCCGTACTTGCTGTCGTTGAGGAGGCTGACGCCGTACGCCGAGTCGGAGAGGTCGGCCCAGCGCTGGCCCGGCACCTCGTACTTCGCCCGCTCGGCCTTGGTCCGAGGGTTGCAGGAGCGGCCGATCGTCCCGTACGGGATCTCGTACGTCGCGGAGTCCGGGCTCACGCCGGCCGCGAGCGCGACCTTCAGCATCTTGTGGGTCTCGTGCCAGTCGACGTCGTTCGCCACGTCCAGGTACGGCGTTTCCCGCCCGAGCGTGAGCGTTTGCGTGAAGGTCGAACGTCCCCAGTGCCGCGCGAAGCGGATGCTGGCCTCGGCGCCGTCCGCGTGCCGCACGACGCCCGACGTCTCCGTGACCTCCCACTGCTGTCCGTTGAAGCCGGTGTTCCAGGCGTCATAATCCTGCGGCAGGTCGTAGAGCACCTGCAGGACGTTGGCGCGGCCGCCGGGCGCGAGCACCTCGCGCCGGTGGCGCCGGTCGTAGAGCCGGGTGATCTCGCCGGTCGTCGTGTCGACCTCGACGCGCAGATAGGCGTTCTCCAGCCAATTGGGGCCGACGGTTGGCGCCGGCAGCCGGCTGGCGATCACCGTGCCGGCGCGCGGCGTGAAGACGCGCGCGCCGAGAGAAGGCACGTCGCTCGCCAGGAACGTCGCGGTGTCGCCCCTGGGGAGCGGGACCCGCATGAGGCCGCTGCGTGGCCAGGTCAGCGCGTTGAAGACGACCACCGGGACCGCGCGGCCGCCGGCGCCGCGCGTGTCGAGCCGCGCGCTGAGGTCATCCAAGGCCCGGCTCGTGACCGTGTCCAAGGTCGCCCACGAGCTGTCATACCACTGGTCCGCAACGATGTAGTTGATGTGGATGCCCGACCCCGGCAGGATGTCGTGGAACTCGTTGAACAGGATCCGGCGCCAGGCGCCCTCCAGGCGGGCCCGGGGGTACGCGGCCGTGTCCACGGCGGCCAGGGCCTCGGCCGTCCGCAGCAGCGCGTCACTGTGCCGCGCCGACCACTTCTGGCGTGCCTGCGTGGTGTAGGTCCCGCGGTGGTACTCGAGGTACAGCTCGTCGTGCCAGACCGGGAACACGCTGTCGGGCTGCGAGGCGCGCACGTCGGCCAGGGCGTGATCCGCGTTGTCGTACATCATCGTCGGGAACGTCGGCACCCGCCGCAGCTCTTCGGCCCGCTGCAGCATCGCGATCGTGGGGCCGCCACCGTGGTCGCCGACGCCGTAGAGGACGAGCTGATGATGGATGCCGTTGTTGCGGCGCTCGTCGTCGAGCCGGTCGCTGATGAGCCGGTCCGGCTCCAGGTCGTGGTCGTAGCCGAACGGGTTGTAGGTGAACAGGCGAGTCCCGTCGCGCCCCTCCCACCAGAACGCATCATAGGGCAGCTGTGTCGAGTCGTTCCAGCGGATCTTCTGCGTCACGAAGTAATCGAGCCCCGCGAGCTTGTAGATCTGGGGCAGCGTCCACGGATACCCGAACGAGTCCGGCGTCCAGCCGACCTTTGCGCGGCGGCCGTAGCGGTGCTCGAAGTAGCGCTGCCCGTACAACCCTTGGCGTGCCAGGTCCTCCCCGCTCGGGATGTTCTGGTCGGGCTCGAGCCACCACCCGCCGACGATGTCCCACTGGCCGGCCCGGACGGCGGCGCGCAGCGAGTCCGCCAGCCCCGGATAGAGGCGGTCGACCGCGTCGTAGTACGCGGCGGCGCTCGCCGCGAAGACGTAGCCCGGGAACATCGCGGCCAGCTTGAGCGACGTGCGCCAGGTGTTCGGGATGACCTCGCCCTCGGTCTCGCTCCACGGCCAGAGCCATGCCGCGTCGATGTGCGAGTTGCCGATCAGGTGCAGCGTGTCGCGCCTGAGCACGGCGGCGAGCGGCGCGTACGCGGTCGCGTAGCGGTCGAGCAGGTGGCCGTAGGCCGTGCCGCCCCCGATGGCCGCGAGCCACTCCCGCGGGTCGGGCCGGTCCATGGCGGGCGCGCGACCGGCGAGCCGGAGCGCGTAAGCGTAGCCGTCCGCGAACTCCTTGTAGCCGAGGTCCCGCACCCGGACCTCTGGCAGCGTCCACCACGGCCGGCCCGGCTCGAGCCGGATCGCGACGCCGAGCGTGTCGCCGGTGTGGCACGGAGCGCACAGCTCGACCGTGCCCTCGCGCCAGGCGCCGGCGTGCCCGTTCACCGCGTACTGCGCCCGTGGCCCGAACTGGGCGGACAGAAGATCCAGGGAGCGCCCGTCGAAGGCCGACGGTACGATCAGTGTCGTCTGGAGGTGGCGGGTGCCGTCCGCGGACGAGTCGCGCAGCCACGAGCCGACCGCGAGGCGACTTCCCCAGACGCGGAGGAGCCAGTCGGCGTCCACGGCGAGTGTGGCGTTGCGCGTTCCGCCCGGCCACGTGACGGTCGCGGTGAGCGGAGCGACGTCGAGCGCCGCCCGTCGCAGCTCGTCGAAAGTCGTCTGGAAGCGCAGCACCTGCGCATTCGCCGGCGCGAGCGCGGTGACGGTGTCGGAAGCCCAGCTCGCGCCCGGCTGTGTCACGCGCGCGATCACCCCCGCGAGGCTGTCGCGGCCCCAGGCCGTGAGGGCGAGGCTGACCGGAAGCTCGAGGCGGTCGCGATTCCAGGTCGCCGCTCCCGCGAGCCGCAGCGCGGACGCGGTGATCGTGCTCGCCGGGTAGACGTGAGTGGCGGCGAGTCCGCTCGGCCGCCGATACGCGGTCCGGATCCCCTCGAGCGGCGGCTCACCGGGGGCGCGCGCGAGGCGCCCGAGCACGCCGAAACCTCCGGTGCGGTTGACGGGCTTCAGCAGCAGGCTGTTCCATCCGGCGGCGAGACGCACCGGCACCGTGTCGCTGCCCGAGCGCAGCCCGCGGGCGACGTCGTTGAACCACACGCGCTGTCCGTTCAGCCACGCGACCAGATCGTCGTCGCTGTCCATCACCAGCAGGACGGTGCGGTCCTCGGGCGCGTACACGTAGGCGTGCGCGTAAGCGGCGGCGTGGTCCGTGCCGCCGGCGAAGACCTTGAGCAGATCCACGCCCCCGAGGGAGTCGGCGTCGACGGGGACGAAGGCGCCGCCGGCGATCACGTCCCCGGAATCGGGGAGGACGGTCGTTTCCCCGCCGAGATAGTCGCGGGTGAGCCGCGATGCACCGGTGTCGGTGGGGATGGGACCGCGGACGAGCCAGCGCGTGATGGGCAGATCCTGCGCCCGAGCCGTCGCCGCGATCAACGCTCCGGCGCACGCGAGGCGCGCCGCCCGTGTCAGCCAGGACATCATCGCCGTCTCCCTTCGTCAGGACGCGACCGCTCCCTCTCCTGCTCCTCGCTCCCGCCAGCGTCTCGCATCCAGGCGCTTCATCCACACGTCGAACAGGACGGCGAGCAGGATGATGATTCCCTTGGCGATTTCCTGCCAGAAGGACTGTACGCCGAGGAGGTCGAGCCCGTTGTTCAGCACGCCGATGAGAAGCGCGCCGGTGAGCGCGCCCCACGCGGTGCCGATCCCGCCGAACAGCGACGTGCCGCCGATGACCGCCGCCGCGATCGCGTTCAGCTCGTACAGCATCCCGGCGTCGGGCCCACCGCTGCGGAGCTGCCCCACGAGCAGGACCGCCGCGAGCCCCGCGCTCGCGCCCGCGATTGCGTACACGCCGAGCTTGACCCATCCGACGGAGACCCCGGAGAGCCGCGAGGCTTCCTCGTTGCCGCCCACGGCGTAGACGTGCCGGCCGAAGCGCGTGCGGGTGAGCACGAAGCCGCCGAGCGCCACGAGGGCGAGCATCACCAGCGCCGGCACCGGGAAGCCGGTCGGCAGCCCCGGCACCGGAATGCGCCCTCCACCGACGGCATGCAGCGCGTCGAGCGCCGCGATCTTCCGGTCGTACAGGGGGTCGCCGGGGTCGGGGAAGCCGATCGGCACGCCGCCGGTCACGAGCCGCGCCGCGCCGCGCGCCGCGGTCATCATCGCGAGGGTGACGATGAACGGCGCGACGCCCAGTCGGGCGACGATGCCGCCGTTCACGAGCCCGACCAGCGCCCCGGCGCCGATCCCCACCAGCGCCGCCACGACCGCCGCGCCGGCGGGGCCGAAGACGTGCAGCACGGTGCCGCTGGTGAGCGCCATCGCCGCGAGCACGCCCGCCAACCCGACCACGGACCCGACCGAGAGATCGATGCCCGCGGTGATGATCACGAAGATGGAGCCGAGGGCCAGGATCCCGTTGATCGAGACGTGGAGCAGGATCGTCGTGAGGTTGGCGCGGCTCATGAAACCGGGAATGAACACTCCGGCCACCACCACGATGCCGGCGAGGGCGAGCGGCACGCCGAAGCGGGCGGTGGCGCGGGTCTTCATGCGGCGTGGGAGGCCGGCAGCGCCAGGGCGAGCACGCGCTCGGCGGTCGCCTCGGCCGCCGTGAGCTCGCCCGAGACGCTGCCCTCGCGCATCACCACGACGCGATCCGCCAGCGCGAGGATCTCGGGCAGCTCCGAAGAGATGATGAGCACCGCCTTGCCCGCGTCGGCGAGCGACCGGATGACGCGGTGCAGCTCCGTCTTGGTCGCGATGTCCACGCCGCGGGTCGGCTCATCGAACAGAAAAACGTCGGCGTCGGCAAGGAGCCACTTGGCCAGCACGACCTTCTGCTGGTTGCCGCCGGAGAGCGTGCCCGCCTCGCGCTCGATGTCCGGCGGCCGCAGCTCCACGGAGGCCACTTCCCGCGCGGCGGCCGCCCGCTCGCGCTCGCTCGTGGACCACGCCCCAGCGCGAAAATCTCTCGAGCGTCGGGAGCGTGACGTTCTCGCGCACGTTCAGCCCGAGGACCAGTCCTTGGGTCTTGCGGTCCTCGGGGAGATAGACGACGCGGCGCCCGATCGCCTCGCGTGGCGAGGCCGGCCGGTACGGTGCCCCCGAGAGCACCATCGAGCCCGCGTCCAGCGAGTCCGCCCCGGCGATGCAGCGCGCCACTTCGGTCCGGCCTGCCCCAACCAGACCGGCCAGCCCGACGATTTCCCCGCGCCGCAGCACCAGCGAGACGTCGGTGAACGCGCGGTGCCGCGTCAGACCGCGCGCCTCCAGCACTGCGGGACCTGGGACGGGAGAAGCCGGCGGAATGCGGGCGTATTCGATGTCGCGGCCCACCATGTGCCGGATCAGCGCGGCGTCATCCACCGCCGCGGCCGGGCCGTGGAAGACCCGCCGGCCGTCGCGCAGGACGGTGATCTCGTCGGCGATGCGGCGCACCTCCTCGAGGCGGTGGGAGACGAACACCACGCCGATCCCGCGATCGCACAGCCGGCGGATCTGGGTGAAGAGGCGCTCCGTTTCCAGGTGGGACAGTGCGGCCGTCGGCTCGTCGAGCGCGATCAGCCGCGCGTCCCGGGCCAGGGCCCGCGCCAGCTCCACCAGCTGCTGCTCGGCGACCGAGAGATCGCGCGCGGGCGTCGCGGGGTCGAAGGTGGCGCCGAGCGCGCGCAGCGCGTCGGCGGCCCGCAGGGCGGCGGCGCGGCGGTCGAGCAGCCCGCGCCGGGCCGGCTCCATTCCCAGGAAGATGTTGGCGTCGGCGCCGAGGGCCGGGACGAGGGACAGCTCCTGATAGATCACCGTGAGTCCCAGGCGCAGCGCGTCACGCGGCGCAGCGAAGCTCACCGGCTTCCCGTCCACCGCGAGCGTGCCGGCATCCGGCCGGTCCGCCCCCGCTACGATCTTGAGGAGCGTGGACTTCCCCGCCCCGTTCTCGCCGACGAGGGCGTGCACCTGCCCTGCATGGATGGTGAAGTCGACGGAGTCCAGCGCGAGCACGCCCGGGAAGCGTTTCGTGATCCCTGCGGCGACGAGCAGCGGCATCGCGGAGGCGCTGGAGTCCGGCATGTTGCGCGCGTGCTACATCGTGCCGAGGAGCCTGACGACCCGGAACGCCAGGAAGATCGCCAGCGCGAAGAGGAACAGCGCCGCCCCGAGGTTGATCTTGCTCATCACGTGGGTCGTCACGAAGCGCCGGCCCCAGGCGACGATACCGGACAGCGCGAGGGAGTACATGACCGCGCCCGCCACCAGCCCGATGAAGAACCAGATGCGGGCCACGTGATGGCTGCGGTCCACCCCGAGGCTCGCCATGGCGCCGGACGCCGTCACCGTGAGCCAGAAGATCACCGCGAACGGATTCGCCATCGAGAGAGCCACGCCCACGGCGAAGCCGGTCCGCTTGCGCGGGGGATCCGTCAGGTGGTAGTCCGGGTCCTTGCGGGATTCCCGAAAGGCCTGCCAGGCCACGAACAGCAGGATCACGACCCCGAGTGCCCCGATGCCCGTTCTCAGCGGGATCGACTCGGTCAGCAGGCTGGAGCCGAGGATCCCGACCGCAGCCCAGAATGCGTCGCCGATGACCGAGCCGAGCCCCACCAGGAAACCGGCGAGGAACCCGATCGAAAGGCCGCGCCGCACCATCTCCAGGGTGACCGGCCCCACCGGCGCACAGTACGCCGCGCCGACGGCCACACCGAGAAGGAAGGGCAGGATCGGGAACATAGGGACGGCCAATGTAGCGCTGTTTCGCTCCGACTTGTAGGATGGGCCAATGCTCGGCCTCGTGCTGGTCGCCAGCCTGGCCACTCTGCCCGCGCCGCCCGCCCCGGCCCCCCAGGACACCGGCACCGTCGACGCCCCCGTGTACGAGAATGCGACGTTCGCTGTTTCGATCCCCCGTCCCTTCGAGGACTGGGTATTCGAACCTGGCACCAGCCGCCGGACGGCGACGGTGATCTTCCACCCGAGGGGCACCCCGCTCTCGGATCAACTCTGGGGAGCGCTCATCCTCACGTCCTACCCGGGCGGCGCGACGCTCGCCCAGATTGCCGAGCAACGCCTGCAGGTGGCCTGGAGATCGCAGCTCGGGGGCAGCCTGACGATCCTCGCCAGGGACTCGCTGCGGCTCGCCGGCTATCCGGCCGCGCACGTCGCCTTGTCCGGCACCATCGGCCAGGTGGCGTTCCGGGCGGAGGAGTACGTCATCGCCCGGCGCCGCGAGCTCGTCGTGCTGCAGTTCCGGTATCCGGGCGCCGTGGCGTACGACTCGATCGCTGCCGGCTACCGGCGGGTGCTCGACGGCCTCCGCCTTGGCGGCACGCCGGCCGTCCCAGCGCACCCGCCGCGGGCCCTCGTGGAGAGTCCTGCGCCGTCGCGCGGGCTCCCCTGGTCCCCCTGGCAGGCGCGGTCGTACGACGCGTTGGTGCGCTACGATAGCGCGCGAGTGCGCGCCGACTTCACCGTGCGCATGGATCTCGTCAACGACGGGCCCGTGTCCGCTGACTCGGCGACCGTTTGGCTCTGGCCCGGCTTTGCCTTGGACAGCGTGCGCACCGCCGCGGGCACGGTGCGGCCGGCCGGCGCGAATGGGGTTTCGCACGTGCCGCTGCGGGATGCGGTCCAGCCGCAAGCCGGCGCCGCGGTCACTTTCTTCTATCACCTCGGCGCGGAAGCGGTCGCGCTCCCCCCGGAGCGGGGCGGCTTCGCGCCCGACGCCGCGTACCTCGCCTTCGACTGGCTGCCGCGCGTGCAGTCTGCGGTGGACACCTCCGGACAGGTCGCGCGAACGGCGCGAGCGCGCTACACGCTCGGCTTCGACGTTCCCGACAGCTGGCGCGCCATCGCGCCGGGCCGGATGACCGCAGAGGTCGCATCGTCGGGGCGAAGGCGAATGACCTGGATGACCGAGGATGTCGCGGCCACCACCCCCGCCTTCGCACTCGGGCCGTATCGGATCGTGACGCGTCGTTCGGCCGGGCTCGGCGTCTCCATCTGGCTGGCTCGCGAGGATTCGGTCTCCACGGCGTCGCTGGACGCGCTCGTCGGCGCGGTGCGCTCCGCGTGGATCTTCTGTTCCCGGGCCTTCGGACGTCTCCCGCTCGCGGACGTGAGCGTCGTCTCCACCCGTCTGGCCGAGACGCGCGGCTTCCTCGGCCTGGTCCTCGATGGCGGCCTGGACCCCTCGCGCGATCTCCTGTACCGCGAAGTCGCGCGCAGCTGGTGGGGCAACTCCGTGGATGCAGCGGGGCCTGCTTCCTGGTGGGTCCGCGAGGGCTTTCCCGCGTGGACGGCGATTGCGGCCCGCGGAGCGCTGGAAGGCGACACGGTTCGGCAGCGTCTCGTTCGGGAAGCGGAGCAGCGCTGGCATGCTGCGGTCCCGCGGGACGGCGACGCCGCGCTCTCCTCCCTCGCCCCCGACGCGCCCGGCGCGGAGCAGCTGCGGTCCAAGGGCGCAGCGGCGCTCGAGGCCGCGCGACGCGCATCCGGCGAGGCCGCGTTCCGGGAGGCGATCCGCTCGCTCGCGCTCGAGCACCGCGACGGCTGGCTCACTCTCCAGGCCATTCTCGACGCCTTCGGCCCCGACGCCCGGGCGGTGTTGCGCACCTACCTCTACTGAGATTAGAATTCACTTCGCAAACAAAAGTATTGGTAAAGTTGGCATATCTGACTATTCCATTAGGATTTAGCCGCCTATGACGGGAATCCCCAACGCACCGACCGGTCTCCGTGGCCCAAGGGCCCAGATCGTGCTTGAGATCAAGAGGTCGCAACCCGTTACGGCAAAAAGCCTTAGCGCAGTCTTCGGCGTTTCTACGAACGCCATTCGGCGACACCTGAAAGAGCTGGAGCTGGACGGCTCGGTGGTCTATGTGCGGGAGCAGCGGGGGATGGGGGCGCCGGTGTACGTGTACCGACTGACGCCGCGGGGCGAGGCGCTGTTCCCCAACCGCTACGAGGGCGCGCTCAAGGACCTGCTGCAGCACATCGAGGAGAAGGCGGGGCGCGGCGAGATCAGCGTGCTGTTCGCGGACCAGTTTCGCGCGCGCGCGGATCAGTTGAAGACGGAGCTGGCCGACCAGCCGGTCGAAGCGCGGCTGCAGCGGCTGGTGCGGATCCTGACGGAGGAAGGATACATGGCGGAGTGGGACAGCCGGGACGGGGCGATCCGGCTGGCGGAGCACAACTGCGCGATTCGCGCGGTGGCGGAGCGGTACCCTGAAGTGTGCGCGGCGGAGCGGCGGTTCCTCACCGAGGTGCTGGCGTCGCAGGTGGAGCGGCGGACGCACATCACCGAGGGCTCGAATGCGTGCGAGTACGCGATCACGCCCGACGTGCCGGAAGACGGCAGGGTCCCGGCGCGCCAGGAGCGGCCATGACGTCGATCGAAACGCAGGTCCTGCAACCCTACAAGTACGGGTTCGTCACCGACATCGCGTCGGACGACGTACCGGCCGGGTTGAGCGAGGACGTCATCCGGCTGATCTCGGCGAAGAAGGGCGAGCCCGAGTTCATGCTGGAGTGGCGGCTCAAGGCGTACCGGCAGTGGGTGAGGATGACGGAGCCGACCTGGGCGAACGTGAAGCATCCGCCGATCGACTACCAGTCCATCGTCTATTACGCGGCGCCGAGACAGGCGAAGTCGCTGGACAGCCTGGAGCAGGTGGACCCCAAGTTGCTCGAGACGTTCGAGAAGCTGGGGATTCCCCTCTCCGAGCAGAAGCGGCTTTCCGGCGTCGCGGTGGACGCCGTGTTCGACAGCGTCTCGGTGGCGACCACGTTCAAGGAGACCCTCGCCCAGCACGGCATCATCTTCTGTCCGTTCTCCGAGGCGGTGCGCGAGCATCCGGATCTGGTCCGGCGGTACCTCGGCTCGGTGGTGCCGACGAACGACAACTTCTTCGCGGCCCTGAATTCGGCGGTCTTCACCGACGGATCGTTCGCGTACATCCCGAAGGGAGTACGCTGCCCGCTGGAGTTGTCGACGTACTTCCGGATCAATGCTGCGGCGTCGGGGCAGTTCGAGCGGACCCTGATCGTGGCCGAAGAGGGGAGCTACGTGAGCTACCTCGAAGGCTGCTCGGCGCCGATGCGGGATGCCAACCAGCTCCACGCGGCGGTGGTCGAGCTGGTGGCGTTCGACGACGCCCAGATCAAGTACTCGACGGTGCAGAACTGGTATCCCGGGGACGAGCAGGGGCGCGGCGGCATCTACAACTTCGTGACGAAGCGCGGGAAGTGCGCGGGGAAGAACTCGAAGATCTCGTGGACGCAGGTGGAGACCGGTTCGGCCATCACCTGGAAGTACCCCGGCTGCATTCTGCAGGGCGACAACTCGATCGGGGAGTTCTACTCGGTCGCCGTGACGAACAACCGCCAGCAGGCGGACACCGGCACCAAGATGATCCACATCGGGAAGAACACGAAGAGCACCATCGTTTCCAAGGGCATCTCGGCCGGTCACGGGCAAAACACCTACCGCGGCCTGGTGAAGATCCTGAAGGGGGCGACGGGGGCGCGGAACTACTCGCAGTGCGACTCGATGCTGATCGGCGACCAGTGCGGGGCGCACACCTTCCCCTACATCGACGTGCGTAACAGCACGGCGATCATGGAGCACGAGGCGTCCACCTCGAAGATCGGGGAGGACCAGATCTTCTACTGCCGGCAGCGGGGACTGTCGGCGGAGGACGCGACGTCCATGATCGTGAACGGATTCTGCAAGGAGGTCTTCCGCGAGCTGCCGATGGAGTTCGCCGTGGAGGCGCAACGCCTCCTCGGCATCAGTCTCGAAGGCAGCGTCGGGTAGCGCGTATGCTCGAAATCACGAACCTGCATGCCTCGGTCGAGGGCAAGGAAATCCTGCGCGGCATCGATCTGGTGGTACGCGCCGGCGAGGTACACGCGATCATGGGCCCGAACGGCTCCGGCAAGAGCACGCTGGCCCAGGTGCTGGCCGGCCATCCGGCCTACACGGTGACTGCGGGCTCGGTGACCTACCAGGGTCGGGACCTCCTCGAGATGGACCCGGAAGAGCGCGCGCGCGAGGGCGTGTTCCTCGCGTTCCAGTATCCGGTGGCGATCCGCGGCATCACCAACGCGTACTTCCTGCGCGCGGCGCTCAACGCGGCGCGCAAGCATCGCGGGCAGCCGGAGCTGGATCCGCTGGAGTTCTTGGATCTGCTGGCGGAGAAGCTCAAGGCCGTCGAGTCGGACGACAGCCTCATGAACCGGCCGGTGAACGACGGGTTCTCCGGCGGCGAGAAGAAGCGTAACGAGATCGTCCAGATGGCGGTGCTGGAGCCGCGGCTCGCGATCCTGGACGAGACCGACTCGGGGCTGGACATCGACGCGCTGCGGACGGTGGCGGGGGCGGTGGACCGGCTGCGGCGGCCGGACAACGCGACGGTGATCGTCACGCATTACCAACGCATCCTGAACTACATCACGCCGGACCGCGTGCACGTGCTGAGCGAGGGGAAGATCGTCCTCTCGGGCGGCAAGGAGCTGGCCCTGGAGCTCGAGTCCAAGGGCTACGACTGGGTGCGCACGGAGGCGGCGGTCTGAGGCCGTGGCAGCGAGCCGGATGAAGCAGCCCGCCGGCGCGACCGAGCGGTACGTCGAGCAGTACGACGCGTTCGCGGCCAACGGGGCGCGCCGCGCGCCGCCGTGGCTCAAGGAGATCCGGGCAACAGCCCTGGCGCGGTTCGCGGAGCTCGGGTTCCCGACGACGCACCAGGAAGATTGGCGGTTCACCAGCGTCGCGTCGATCGCCGAGACGCCGTTCGCGCTCCCGGCGCGGCGCGCCGGCCCGGCGGCCAAGCGGGTCGCGCCGTTGTTCCTCCCGGTGGAGAGCGCCTGCCGCCTCGTCTTCGTGAACGGGCGCTACTCGGAGGCGCTTTCGTCGGCGGACGGTCTGCCGCGGGGCGTCCGCGCCGGGAGCCTCGCGGCGGCGCTCGAGAGCGAGCCGCGGCTGCTCGAGGCGCACCTGGCGCGCCACGCGGCGTACGCCGCGAACCCCTTCGGCGCGCTCAACACCGCCTTCCTCGGCGACGGCGCGTTCGTGCACGTGGCGGCGGGCGTGGACCTCGACGCGCCGCTGCAGCTGCTCTTCCTCTCTGCGCCGGGCACGAAGCCGACGGTCACGCATCCGCGCAGCCTGATCGTGGTGGAGCGGGGCGCGCGCGCCTCGGTCATCGAGAGCTACGCGGCGCTCCATGACGGGACCTACTGGACCAACGCGGTGAC
This sequence comes from uncultured Gemmatimonadales bacterium, assembly GCA_963835535.1. GTDB lineage: Bacteria > Gemmatimonadota > Gemmatimonadetes > Gemmatimonadales > JACORV01 > Fen-1245. The sequence goes on along the minus strand of CAWIFL010000004.1, from coordinate 87,285 downwards.
CGAAGTGGTCGTCGCGGACGACGCCCACCTCGAGCTGGTGCGCCCGCAGCGCGAAGCCCCGAGTGCGTTCCACGTCGCGACGACGCATACGCTGCAGGAGCGAAGCAGCGTGCTGCGCTTCCATCCGATCGTCCTCGGCGCCGCCCTGGCGCGCCACGACATCGTCTCGGTGCTGGACGGCCCCGGTGCGGAGCTGGTCCTGAACGGGCTCTATCTCCAGAACGGGACGCGGCACGCGGACCACCACACCGTGATCGATCACGCCAAGCCCGACTGCCAGAGCCACGAGTTCTTCAACGGCGTCCTCGCCGACGCCGGGCGAGGGGTGTTCAACGGGCGCATCATCGTCCGGCCCGGCGCGCAGCGCACCGACTCGAAGCAGACCAACCACAACCTCGTGCTTTCCGAGCGGGCGCGGGCCGACAGCCAGCCGCAGCTCGAGATCTACGCCGACGACGTGAAGTGCACCCACGGTGCGACGCTGGGGCCGCTCGACGCGAAGGAGCTGTTCTACCTCCAGAGCCGCGGTCTCGACCCCGAGCAGGCGCGCGCGCTGCTGCTCTACGGCTTCGGCGCCGAAATCCTGGGCCGGATACGCCACGCCGGAGTGCGCGACGCGCTCGACCGCCTGGTGCAGGACGCGCTGCAGCCCTCGACCAACGCTGGAGCAACTTTGTGATGTCACCCCGGGCCCGTCCCGCCGCTGCCACGCCCCGCCTGCGGGACGTGCGCGCCGACTTCCCGATCCTGCGGCAGCCGTCGAACGGCCACCGCCTCGTGTATCTCGATTCCGCCGCGACGTCGCAGAAGCCGCAGGTGGTGATCGACGCGATCGGCGCATACTACGCCGGGCTGAACGCGAACGTGCACCGCGGTGGGTACGACCTCGCGATCCGCGCCACCGATGCCTACGAGGAGGCGCGCGCGAGCCTGGCCGCGTTCACCGGCGCGCCGGACCCGAGCGGCGTGATCTTCGTCCGCGGGACCACCGAGGGGATCAACCTCATCGCCTCGTCGCTCGGCGCGCTCAAGCTGAAGCGCGGTGACACCATCGTCGTGACGGCGATGGAGCATCACTCGAACCTGATCCCGTGGCAGCTGGTGGCGCAGGCGCGCGGCGCCGAGATCGTGATGGTGGAGCTGACCCCGGACGGCCGCATCGACCTCGCGGACTTCCGGCACGCGCTGGAGCGTTCGCCGCGGATCGTGGCGTTCACGCACGTCTCGAACACCCTCGGCACGATCAATCCGGTGGCGGAGCTGGTCCGGCTGGCGCACGACGCCGGGGCAATCGTGGTCGTGGACGGGGCGCAGAGCGCGCCCCACGTGCCGGTGGACGTGAAGGCCCTGGACTGCGACTTCTACGTCCTGTCCGGCCACAAGATGCTCGGGCCGATGGGCATCGGCGCGGTGATCGGGAAGCCCGAGCTGCTCGACGCGATGCCGCCGTACCACGGCGGCGGCGAGATGATCAACGTCGTCAAGGACACCACGGCGACCTATGCGCCGCTGCCGCAGAAGTTCGAGGCGGGCACGCCCAACGTGGAGGGGGCGATTGCGCTGGGCGCCGCGATCGCGTACTTGCGCGGGCTCGGCATGGAGGCGGTCGCCGCGCACGAGCGCGCGCTGGTGGGCCACGCGCTGGAGAAGCTCTCGGCGATCGAGGGGATGACGATCTACGGCCCCATGGACGAGCGCGCGGGCGTGGTCTCGTTCACCCTCGCGGACATCCATCCGCACGACCTCGCGACCATCCTCGACCACGAGGGCGTCGCGATCCGCGCGGGGCACCACTGCACGCAGCCGTTGATGCGCCGCCTCAACGTGAGTGCGACGGCGCGCGCATCGTTCTACGTGTACAACACGGAGGAGGATGTGGACGCACTGGTCGTCGCCCTCGAGAAGGCGCTGACGCTGTTCGGGCTCGCCCATGCCTGACCAACCCGATCGCGCGCTCGAGGACCTGTTCCAGGAGCTGATCCTCGACCACTATCGGCGCCCGCGGAACAAGGGCGCGCTCGAGCCGCACACGCACCGCATCGGGCTGACGAATCCGTCGTGCGGCGATGAGCTGGAGCTCGACCTCGTGATCTCGGGCGACACCATCGCCGACGTGCGTTTCTCCGGCCGCGGCTGCTCCATCAGCCAGGCGTCGGCGTCGATGATGACCCAGCTCATCAAGGGGAAGACGGTGCGCGAAGCGCGCGCGCTGGCGACCAAGTTCAACGAGATGATGCACGGCTCGGCCGAGGCCGCGCGCGACAAGACGCTGGGCGAGGCGCGCTCCCTGGTGGGCGTCGCCAAGTTCCCCGTCCGCGTCAAGTGCGCCCTGCTGGGCTGGAACGCCCTCGAAGAAGGCACCAAGAACAGCCGCTGACCTGCGCGCCGGCGCTCGCCCGTCGGCGCGCGCACGGTTATTGTCCGTCTCCGGTCCCGGAGGCGGCCCACGCCGAAGCTCCTGTTCGTCATTGCTCCCGAGCGCTTCCGCGATGAAGAATTGCTGGAGCCGCGGCACGCGCTCGAGCAGCACGGCGTCGCGGTGACGGTGGCCTCGACACGGGCGGGCACCGCGGTGGGGATGCTCGGCGCGAAAGTCGGGATCGACTGCACGGTCCGGCAGGTGGACGCGGGCGAGTACGACGCGCTGGCGATCGCCGGAGGAGCCGGGGCGCCGGCACATCTGTGGGACGACGCGCCCCTGCTGGAGCTGGTGCGGGCGTTCCATCGCGCGGGGAAGCCCGTGGCCGCGATCTGCCTCTCGGGCGCGGTGCTGGCCCGCTCGGGCGTGCTCCAGGGTCGGCGCGCCACGGTGTATCCGGTGCCGCGCGCGGTCCTCGAGCTGAAGAAAGCCGGAGCGACGTACGTAGGGGATCCGGTGGTCGTGGACGGAACGATCGTGACGGCCAGCGGCCCCGAGGCTGCGGCCGCCTTCGGCGCAGCCCTCATCACACACCTCGTGGGAACATGACCAGCGATCCAATCATCCAGATCGACGGGATCACGAAGCGGTTCGGAGACTTCGTGGCGGTCTCCACCCTGTCGCTGTCGGTACCGCGCGGCGCGGTCTACGGCCTGCTCGGCCCGAACGGCGCCGGCAAGACCACCACGATCCGAATGCTGATGGACATCATCATCCCGGACGAGGGCACGGTGCGCCTGTTCGGCGATGCGCGCGGCGGCCGGGAGCACAGCGCCGAGATCGGATACCTGCCGGAGGAGCGCGGCCTGTACCCGAAGATGCGGGTGAAGGAAGTCCTGGTCTTCCTCGCCTTGACGAAGGGTGTGAAGCGCGACGTGGCGCAGCGGAAGGCGGACGAGTGGCTCGAGCGCCTCGATCTGAGCGCGTGGAGCGCGAAGAAGGTGCAGGATCTCTCGAAGGGCATGCAGCAGAAGGTGCAGTTCATCGCGACGATGCTGCACGAGCCCGCGCTCCTGATCCTTGACGAGCCCTTTGCCGGGCTCGACCCGATCAACACCCAGGCCCTCAAGGACGTCATCGTCCACCTCTCCCGGACCGGCACTACGATCGTCTTCTCGACCCACCAGATGGACGTGGCGGAGCGGATCTGCGACCACGTCTGCATCATCGCGGCCGGGCGCAAGGTGCTCGATGGTCCGTTGGCGGAGGTGAAGCGGGTGCATGGGGGGACGCACGTGGCTGTGGCGTTCGAGGGCGGCCGTGAGTTCGCCGCGCCGATCATCGCGGACCGGGCGCTGGTGGCCAAAGCAGACGACTACGGCGGCTATGCCGAACTGGCGCTGGCCGACGGCGTGCAGCCGCAGATGCTGCTGGAACGCCTGGTGGCCGCCGCCGCCCGCCTGCAGCGCTTCGAGCACATCGAGCCTTCGCTGAATCGCATCTTCCTGGATAAGGTCGGTGCCGCGGGCGCCAAGGCCCGGAGTCCGGAGGCGTCGCGTGAATAAGGTCTGGGCGGTGATCCGCCGGGAGTTCGTCGAGCGGGTACGCAGCAAGTGGTTCCTGATCTCGACCGTCCTCGGCCCGGTCTTCATGATCGCGGTGATTGTGCTGCCGGCGGTGCTCGCGGGAACGGGCGGCGGCGGGCGCCATATCGGCCTGCTGGACGAAGGAAGCGGGACCCTGGCGGACCGGCTGGTCACGCAGCTCGAGACCGGCAACCAGTTCCGGGTGGATCGCGTCACAACGTCGGAGAGCGGGGCCGCCGCGGCGATGGCGGATCTCACGGAGCAGGTGCAGGTGAAGGCCATCGAGGGCTTCCTCGTGGTCACGGGGGCGACGCTGGAGTCGGGGAAGCTGGAGTACCGGGGCCAGAACGTCTCCTCACTCCGGGACATGGCCCTGCTGCAGGCCGCGGCTCGCCAGGCCGTGATGATGGAGCGGCTCACGGAACGAGGCGTGGACCCGGGCGTGGTGCAGGAGTCCCAGGCGCACATCTCGGTCTCCACCCTGCGGATCAGCAAGAAGGGGACGACCGGGGAGACCGGCGAAGCCACATTCTTCCTCGCCTACATCATCGGCTTCGTCATGTACATGGCCATCTTCCTCTACAGCGTGAACGTGATGCGCAGCGTGCTGGAGGAGAAGCAGACGCGGATCATCGAGGTGCTGGTCTCCAGCCTCCGCCCCTTCCAGCTCCTGCTTGGGAAGGTGGTGGGGGTGGGTGCGGTAGGGTTGCTCCAGATGGGCGTCTGGGGAGTGGCGGCGGCCGCCCTGCTCCGCTACCGGGCGGCGGTGTTCGCGGCATTCAAGGTTCCGGCGGCAGCAGTGGCAGCGATCCAGCTCCCGGCCATCGCCGGCGGCATGGTGGCCTTGGTGCTCGCCTACTTCCTGTTGGGCTATCTGCTGTATTCGGCGATGTTTGCGGTCGTCGGCGCGAGCGTGTCCACCGACAGCGAAGCGCAGCAGGCCCAGATGCCGGTGGTCATGCTGCTGATTCCCGGCATCCTCGTCTTCCCGGCGGTGTTGAACGATCCGGCGGGGAGACTCTCGCACGTGATGGGATTGGTGCCGTTCTGGTCGCCGATCATCATGCCGATCCGTTATGCTGCGTCCGACGTGCCCCCTGCGGAGGCGGCGGCGTCGCTGGCGATTCTCGCCGTGACGGTGGTCGCGGTGGTCTGGGTGGCGGCCCGCATCTACCGGGTCGGCATCCTGATGTATGGCAAGCGGCCCGGGATCGCGGAGCTGGTCCGCTGGGCGAGGCAAAGCTAGGCGCCTGACGGGTGTTTCACGTGCAACAGGGCCGCCCGGAGCTGCGGGCGGCCCTTGGCTCGACCCCCTCCCCTGTCCTCCCCCCCCTCTCGCAACTGTCCTGGCTGTGTTGCACGTGAAACATCTCTTGTAGCCACCGGCATTTAGGGGGTAGATTCTGCCCACCCTATGGCCCGTGTCATCGCCATCGCTAACCAGAAGGGCGGCGTCGGCAAGACGACCTCCGCCGTGAACCTCGCCGCCTCCCTGGCGGCGGCGGAGAAGCGCACCCTGCTGGTGGACGCGGATCCCCAGGCCAACGCGACCTCGGGCGTGGGACTGGAGCGCGACGCGCTGCAGCTCACCGTGTACGAGGTGCTGCTCGACAACCGGCCGCTGGCGGACGCGATCCGGCGGGGGGTCCACTTCCCTCTCCTTGACGTCGCGCCGGCATCGCGGGACCTGGTGGGCGCCGAGGTCGAGCTGGTAGGGCGCGCACACCGCGAGACCCTCATGCGGCGGGCCCTCGAAGCGCTCCGGCGCTCGTACGACTACGTGCTGATCGACTGCCCTCCGTCCCTCGGCCTGCTGACCCTCAACATGCTGACGGCGGCCGACGCCGTGCTGATCCCGATCCAGTGCGAGTATTACGCGCTGGAGGGGCTCTCGCAGCTGCTCAACACCATCCGGCTGGTGCAGCGCAACTTCAATCCGCGCCTCGCCGTGGACGGCGTGCTGCTCACGATGTACGACGCGCGGCTGAACCTGTCGCGCCAGGTCGCCGAGGAGGCGCAGGAGTACTTCGGCGCGCGGATGTTCAAGACCGTCATCCCCCGCAACGTGCGCCTGGCCGAGGCGCCGAGCTTCGGCAAGCCGATCCTGCTTTACGACATCGGCTCGGTGGGTGCACAGAGCTACCTGAGCGTGGCGGAGGAGTTGATCCGCCGCACCGCTAGCAAGCTGGGGGCGGACCACCGCGAGCCGGCGCACCGTTCCGCCGAGGCCGCCTCGTGAGCGGCGCAGCCGCCAACCGCAGCCGGTTGGGCCGCGGCCTCGAAGCGCTGCTGGGCGTCGGCACGGTCGAGGACGCCGAGCGCGAAGGGCTGGTGCGCGAGCTCGCGGTGGACGGCATCAAGCCGAACCGCTTCCAGCCACGCCGCGCGCTCGATCCGGCCTCGCTCGCCGAGCTGAAGAACTCGATCGGCGTCAACGGCTTGCTGCAGCCCATCGTGGTCCGGCAGGTCAACTCCGGGTACGAGCTGGTGGCGGGCGAACGGCGCTGGCGCGCGGTCCGCGCGCTCGGGTGGAAGAAGGTCCCGGCGGTCGTCCGCGAGGTGGACGACCGGACCCTGCTGACGCTGGCCCTGGTCGAGAACCTCCAGCGCGCCTCCCTCTCGCCGATCGACGAGGCGCAGGGATACGAGCGGCTGGCGCACGACTTCGCGCTGTCCCATGGGGCGATCGCCGAGGCCGTGGGGCGGGACCGCTCGACGATTGCGAACGCGGTCCGGCTCCTCAAGCTGCCGAAGAGCGTCCAGCAGCTGGTGGCGGACGAGGCTCTCTCGGCGGGGCACGCCCGAGCGCTTCTCTCCCTCGGCGACGGGAAGCAGATCGAGCGTCTGGCCCGCGCGTGCGTGGCCGAAGGGTGGTCGGTGCGTGAGATGGAGCGGCAGGCCCGCGGCGCTCCGCGACCCCGGAAGGACGGCCGGGGCCCGAAGCGCGCGGTGCCACCGGAGGCGCGCCGCATCGAGGAAGCGCTCCGCAAGCGGCTCGGCACCGACGCCGCGGTCGTCCTGACGGGGAAGGGGAAGGGGCACCTCCAGCTGCGCTTCTACTCCGAGGACGACCTCGCGCGACTGCTCGAGCTGATCCTCGGCCGGCGGTGGGATGGCTGATGCGTGCCGACGGCTACACGATCATCGTGCACAAGAATGGCGCGCTCGCCTCGCGGCAGCTTCGGATCCCCGGGTGGCTGGCGCGCACCCTGCTGATCACCGCGGTCGTGTTGGTCGTGGTGATCACGGCGATCGTCGCGGCGTACGGTCCGATCCTCACGGCGGCAGCAAAGGAGCCGTTCCTCCAGCAGCGGGTGGCGCAGCTCACTCGCGAGAACCAGCGCGTCGACGAGCTCGCCGCCGCGCTCGCCGAAGCCGAGGCGCGTTACACGCACCTGCGCGGAATGCTCGGGGCGCGGGTGCCGGCCACCTCGAGGGACACCGGCGAGTTCGCGGCGGGCGAAGAGCGGCTCTACGTCGCGCCGCCGATCCTCGCCCGCGCGCCGGCGCGCTCCGCCGATTCGGCGGAAGAGGATGGACCGTCGGCGCCGCATCGCTGGCCGCTGTCGGTGCCGTCGTTCCGGACGCGCGGAATGGTCTCCGGGTCGCCGAGCGAAGAGCTCCACCCCGGCATCGATCTGGCGGTGCCCGAAGGATCCGACGTGCGGGCTGCCGGCGGAGGCACGGTGGAGGCGGCGGGGAACGACTCCTCGTACGGGCTGTTCGTGCTCCTTCGGCATCCCGCCGGGTATGAGACGATGTACGGACATCTTTCGCGCGTGCTGGTCTCGCGCGGCGACGACGTGAGGGCGGGGCAGGTGATCGCGCTCTCCGGCAATACCGGACGGTCCACGGCGCCACATCTGCACTTCGAGATCCGACACAATGGGCGCTCCATCGATCCGACGACGATGGTGCGTGAAGGGGGGACGTAGCCATGGGAATCTTCGGCAAGAAGAAATCCGCTGTTGACTCTAGGACAGCCCAGCCGCGCGGTGCGTCGGCGCCCACCGGAGCGCTGTCCATCATCGGCGCCGGCATGACGGTGCGCGGCGACCTCGACGCGAACGGCGTCGTGAAGATCGAGGGTGCGGTGGACGGGAACGTCCGGGCGGCCGCCCAGGTGCTGGTCGCCAAGGGCGGCAGCGTCCAGGGCGACGTGGACACCACGGAGGCGGTGGTCGGGGGAACCGTGAGCGGGGCGATCCGCGCCCGCGAACGGGTCGAGGTTCAGTCCGGCGCATCCGTGCACGGCGACATCACCACGCGGCGAATCGCCGTCGCCGAAGGCGGAACCCTCAACGGCCTGATCCGCATGGACGAGACCCCGACCACCAGGGACGAGCGGGGTGTCGAGTCGAGAGGGGAGGCGCGTCCGCGCCCATCGCAGCCATCGGGTGGACAGCGACCCCCGATCCCCGTGGCGCGCATTGCGGTCCCGCCGCGCGCTCCGACTCAGCCGTCCTAGGTGATTGACACGGCAATCCACGCCGAATCCCCAGTCGGCGACTACATCGCCGCAATTCCTTGGCGCAAAAGCGTTTACAATGTGCATACATGTTCGAACATTCCAACATACAATCAACACACAGACAAGTCAGTGATCGGTCAGTGACCAAACATCTGCGAGGCGAGGGCCGTGCGGCTCGATGACCTGGTTCGCTACCTCGACAACTACCTGCGGACGGGCGAAGTCGGCGATGAACCGCAGGCGTTGAACGGGCTGCAGGTGGAGAACGGCGGGGAAGTGCAGAACGTCGCCGTGGCCGTGGACGCGTGCCAGGCAGTGATCGACCAGGCGGCCGAGCGCGGCGCCGATCTGCTCCTGGTCCATCACGGGCTGTTCTGGGGCGGCCTGGAGCCGGTCGTCGGGCGCCATTACCGGCGGATGGCCGCCCTGATCCGGCACGGGATCGCGCTCTATTCCGCGCACATCCCGCTGGACCGGCATCCGGAGGTCGGCAACAACGTGGTGCTGGCCCGGCGTCTGGGGATGGAGGTGCGCGGCTGGTTCGGCGAGCACCGCGGGTCCCCGCTCGGCACGTGGGGGGAGATGGACGTTCCGAGGGAGGCGCTGGCGGACCGGCTGGGTGAGATCCTCGGCTCGCCGCCGCGGCTGATCGCCGGCGGGCCGGAGCGCGTGCGGCGGGTCGGGATCATCACCGGCAGTGCGGGCTCGATGATCGGTCAGGCACGGGACGCCGGACTGGACTCGTTCATCACCGGCGAGGGGAAGCACTCGTCCTACTTCGATGCGGAAGAGCTCGGCGTGAACGTGTTCTATGGCGGACACTACGCGACCGAGACGCTCGGCGTGAGGGCGCTTGCCGAGCACATCGCGGAACGGTTCCAGCTGCCCTGGTCCTTCGTTGATCATCCCACCGGGCTCTAGGGTGCGGGTCGCCTGATAGGACCGCTGTTCCGCTCCGCGCGGCACCGGCCCCAGAGTACGGTGTGGCGACCCGGAAGCGCCCGGCGGCTCGAGAACCTGGCGACCGACTGGGTCGAGCGGCTCACGGCGCCGTTCGGCTTCTGGCGGCGCAAGCGCTTGGTGGTGGAACGAGCCGACGTCGCGCTGGCGGATCTCCAGCCCCCGTTCGACGACTATCGCATCGCCTTCCTCACCGACCTGCACTACTCGGCGGTCGTGCCGCGATGGTATCTGGCCCGTGTGGTCGCGACCGCATTGGAGCTGGCGCCGGATCTGATCCTGCTGGGTGGCGATTTCGTCTCCCACAGCGCGCGGTACGCCGAAGGGCTGGTGGACCTGCTGAAACCGCTCGCCGCGCCGGACGGGGTCTTCGCCGTGCTGGGAAATCACGATCACTACGTGGGCGCCGAGCTGGTGCGCGCCGCGCTGGCGAGGGCCGGCGTTCGCGAGCTCCGAAACACCTCGCTCCTGCTTCGCCGCGGCAGCGCTGCGCTCGCCGTCGGCGGAGTCGGGGACCTGCGCTTCGACGCCATCGACTTCCGCGCGGCGGCGGCGGGCATTCCCGACGACGTGCCACGGATCGTGGTCTCGCACGACCCCGACGTCTTCGCCTATTGGCCTCCGGAGATCCGGCTCGACTTGATGCTCTCCGGTCATACCCACGGCGGGCAGGCGCACCTTCCCCTGCTCGGTCCGCCGTACGTGCCGTCGCAGTTCGGATTCCGCTATCTCGCCGGCCACCTGCGCGACGGCGGCCGCCAGCTCTATGTCTCCCGCGGGGTCGGCGCGATCACGGCTCCGATCCGGTGGGGCTGTCCGCCGGAGATCACCCTGCTCGTGCTGCACCCTCCCTCTTGACAAGACCGGCGTAAAGTACCACTGTATCGGTACAGTGATACAGTGAACGGGGACGTGTTCCGCCAGATAGATCCACGCAGTTCGATTCCACTGTACGTGCAGATCGCCGATCGCATCCGGATCGCGGTGGCGACGGGGGAGATGCCGCCCGGCGGGGCCCTGCCCTCGGTGCGGCACCTGGCGTCGCAGCTCCGGGTGAATCCGGCCACCGTCGTGCAGGCCTACCGAGAGCTCGAGGAGGTGGGCGTGGTCGAGAGTCGGCAGGGCGCGGGCACCTTCGTCCGCGAGCTCGCGGAGCCGAAGCGGGACGCCGAGCGCCAACGCCTCGCGCGGCGCCTGGTGCGCCAGCTGCTGCAGGAGGCGGCGGCGCTGGGCGTGACGCGGGAGGACCTGGAACAGGCGCTCCGGGTCGAGATGAAGGCGAAGCTCGCATGAGCTACGCGATCGAGACGTTCGACCTGGCCTACCGGGCGGGGAAGCACTTCGAGATCCGCGACCTGGCGCTCAAGGTGCGCGAGGGCTCGATCTACGGGTTCCTCGGCCCGAACGGGTCAGGGAAGACGACGACGATCCGTCTCCTGCTCGGGATGCTGAGGCCCGCGCGGGGCACGATCACGGTGCTGGGTCGGAAAGTGCCGGACGAGATGGCGCGGATCATGGCGCAGACGGGCTACGTGCCGGAGCGGCCGCACCTGTATCCGTATCTCACCCTCGAGCAGGCGGTGCACTTCCACGCGGCCTTCTATGAGGGCTTCGACATGGCGTACGCCGGCGAGATGCGTCGGACGTTCGGTCTGCCGCTGGACCAGAAGCTGTCGCACCTCTCCAAGGGCGAGATGGGGAAGTTGCACATGCTGCTGGTGCTCGCACAGCGGCCGAAGCTGCTCGTCCTGGACGAGCCCACCGACGGGCTCGACCCGGTGGTCCGGCGCGACGTCCTCTCGGCGCTGCTCGACTTCTGCTCGCAGGGCTCGGCGACCGTGTTCATCTCCAGTCACCTCGTGCACGAGCTGGAGCGGATCTGCGACTGGGTGGGCGTGCTCGACAACGGGAAGCTCGTGGTCGAGCTGCCGATGCAGAGCTTCAAGAACGGCATCAAGCGGATCCGCCTGTCGGGCGCGCCGAGCCTGGTCGGGGATACGCCGTTCGTGCTGCTGCAGCGGGAGACGACGGGCACCGAGCAGGTCTGGGTGGTGCGCGGGTGGCAGCCGCCGATGGCAGTGTGGTTCCAGGGGGTGGGCGCGGCGGTGAAGGAAGTGATGGACCTGGACCTCGAGGAAGGGTTCGTCGAGCTGCTGCGCTCGTCGCGGGCCCCGGTGTCCTGAGGCAGGGAGGAACGATGTACAGACAGGTCCTCAAGGCGCAGTGGCTGGCGGCGCGCTTGCCGGTGGTGCTGCTCGGGCTGCTCGGCTTCGCACTGCCGCTGCTCACGGTGACCTACGGCGGCAGCCTCGCGAATGCGCCCGTCGAGCGGGTGGGGCAGTGGCTGCTGGCGGCCCAGCAGGTCGGCGTGCTGATCCCCGGTCTCGCGCTGCTCACCGGATTGCTGCTCGGCATTGCGGCTTGGGCGCCGGACCACGCGGGCAAGCACGTCTACGCGCTCTCGCTTCCCGTCCCGCGCTCGATGTTCGTGCTCCTCCGCTTCGCGGCAGGAGCGACGCTGCTCGCGGTGCCGGTGGTGGCGTTGGGGGCGGGCGCGCTCGTGGCGACGCTGTCCGTGTCGCTTCCGGACGGCGTCCACGCCTATCCGATGCAGTTGACGGTGCGGTTCGCCATGGCGTCGATCGTCTGCTTTGCGATCTTCTTCGCCATCTCGATCGCGACCAGGCGCGCGGCGCTGGCCACGCTGGGAGTGATCTGCGGCGTCCTCCTGGCAGACCTCGTCATCGGCTCGCTGAACATCAAGGATGCCGCGTCCGTCACCACGTCGGTCTTCTACCTGCTCACGACCTGGCCCGGACCGCTCAGCATTCTGATGGGCAGGTGGGCGCTGTTCGATGTATAGAGCGGTGCTGGCGCTGATCGCGCTGACGACTTCCGTCGGCGCACCGGTCGCCGCGGCGCAGGGCGCACGCGGACGCTCCTCGGCACGCGCGCTCGCGGCGCGCGCGGAGTCGCTCGAGGCGCTGATCGCCCGGCAGGACTCGGCGGCCAAGCGGGCCCGCTATGACGACTTGCGGGCGCGGCGCTTCGACGCTGGCGATGTCACGGTTCTCGTTCCGGCGATTGTCGGTGAAACCACGGGCAGGCGCATCGCCTCCGGGGCGGCGGCCTACCTCGACAGTATGGGGGGCGTCCCTCTCGCCTTCGTCCGCGCAGTCGTTGCCATCGCATATGCGACGGCGGGGTTCGACTCGGTGCTCCGCGCCGGCGGGCTTGCCGGCCGCACGCGGCTCATGGTGGATGTCGCGGCGCGCCCGGACACGTTTGCCGACGGCTGGACCATCGCCGTCGCGATCGCACGAGCCTACACGGAGACGCTGAACGAGGACTGGCGCGCGTGGCTCCCCGCCGACCTGGGCATCGGGTGGAAGCACGGGCGCGAAGACGCCGCAGCGGTGCGCGATCTGGCGGCCGGCGAAACGCGGGTAGGCACCGAGTGCCTGGGCGGAAGAACGGCTGCGTGCCGCCTCTGGCTCGGGCTCGATCGCGAGCCGGACGCGTACGAGGCCCGGTACACTCCGGCCGAGATCAGGCACATCGTCGCGATGCGTCCGTTTCCGGAATACCTCGGCCCCACCGCCGCGCGGTGCATCCAGGGATCGGACGAGGAGTGCCTGCGATATGCGCGCGCCGGACAGGTGCCCGTGGTACCCGCCAGCGCGTCCGCATTGCGGAGCGTACTGCGCGAGCTCCGCGTCATTCACGGGGCCGACGCGCTGCGCCGCGCGCTGGCGGACACGTCGGGCGCGATCGGGCAGCGTCTGGCGCGGTCCGCGGGAATCGGCGAGGACTCACTGGTCGCGGAATGGCGGGGATGGCTCCTGACCGGCGGAGGCCGCCCGCCGGTCTCGGCGGGAGCGCGCGAGGCGATGCCGGTGCTGCTGTTCGGGGGCCTGCTGCTGTTGGCGGCGGCGCGGAGCGGCCGGTGGCGCTGAGCCGGTGGCGTTGGATCTGGGGCCCGGCCCTGGCCATCGTGCTGCTGACCGTGCTGCTCCTCCCCGGCCGCGGCGCGCCGGTAGCCGGCGGCATCCTCCAGTTACTCCAGGGCAGCGAGATGTCGTACCCGCCGGGGAGCTTCCGCAACGACGTTCAGGGTGCTTTGCGGACCCAACACACCCGTCTACGCTCCCTGCAGCGAGCGGATTCGATCGTGGCGGCGCTGCGCGGTCCACGAGTGCTGCGTGGACGCGCGCCCAATGTCGCCCTGGTTTACGAGACGCCGCTCGCGCCTGCGGACGCCAGGACGTGGCTCGACGCCGCCGAGACGGAGCTCGCCCAGTATCCGAGCCCGTCACCTGCCGGCGCGCCGCTCGTGGTCGCGCTCTACTCGAATCCGGCTCGGGTCCGAACACCGGAGTTCGCGAACCGCTCTTGGTGGATCCGCAGCCGGCTGCCGGACTCGCTGCAGACGACGTGCATTGTGGAAGTGAACCTCGTGCCGTGGGGGCGCCCGCCGCGACGCAGCCCGCGCACCACGAAGCCGTCGGGGGCGTTCCTGGGTCTCTGTGGCCTGGCGCGGACCTTCGGGCCGCCGGGCCCAGCCGTGGCGCGGTGGATCGGTGCCACGTCCAACTTCGGGGGCTACGCCAGCGATGATGGTGGCTGGAACACGGCCCTTGCCGAAACCGGAGCCACCGTATCCCGCCGTCGCGTGGAGCAACCCAGTCTCTCCTGGGCGCAAGCCTGGCAGTGGTTCTGGGGCCCACCGTGGGTGGCAATCGGATGCCTTCACGGTGCCCGATCGCTGTGCGAGCGCAACGCGCACATCGGGGGGAGTGCGGGCATCTGGTGGGGCCCGGTGGATCGTCGCACGACTCAGATGGTCGCGCATCTCCTGCGGATGGAAAAGCCGGCGCAGTTCGCGGCGTTCTGGAGGTCTCCGCTCCCGGTGGGCGACGCACTGGAGCGGGCGTACGGCCGTCCGGCAGGTCAACTGGCTTACGAGGCGTTCAGCCACTGGTACTATGCGGCGCCAGGCGGACCCCGTGCCGAGCCGCGCCCGCTGCTGGCGGGATTGTTCTGGGCGGCCGCGGCGCTCGCCCTGGCACTGGTCGCCGGGCGGCGGTGGACGACGGAGATCTAGCTAGGCCAGCGGCACGACGAACCGCACGATGAGCCGCTCGCGGGACTGCGGGCTCACCACGCAGAAGGACTTTCCTCTCAGCAGCTTCTTCACACCGAGCAGCTCCGCCTCGCCGATGCTCGGCACGTCGCGGAACGTGATCTCCAGCGTCTGACCCGCGGTGAGCTGGTAGCGCACCGGGCGGTCGCGCAGCCGGTGGAACGGATCCACCTTCTCGAGCCCCGCCGCGAGGCTCTCCTTGATCGCGGTGAGGCGCTCCCGGGTGGCGCGGTCCTTCACGCTGCCGGGCATTCGGCCGCGCCTTGCGCACGGGTGTTCTCCAGCACGACCGCCGCGTTGCGCGCCAGCCCCGCCCGGCCCGCCCGCTCCAGCGCCGTCTCGCCGAACGCCTCGTCGAAGGCACGCTCCGTCATGGCCGCGATCTCGGCGAGGGTCGGCCAGTCGGACGCCTGGCGGGCGCGATAACGGCTCTCGTTGGTCTCCGCGGCGAAGCGCACGTTCCACGGACAGACGTCCTGGCAGACGTCGCAGCCGAAGAGCCAGTCGCCGACCAGCGGCTTGAACGGCCCGGGCATCGCGCCGCGCGCCTCGATGGTCAGATAGGAGATGCAGCGTGTGGCATCGAGCACGCGCGGCTCGGGAAAGGCGTCGGTGGGGCACGCGTCGAGACAGCGCCGGCACGTGCCACAGCGGTCGGCCTCGAACGGCTGATCCGGCGCGACAGCGAGGTCGGTCAGCAGGACGCCGATGAACGTGAACGATCCAAGCCTGGGGCGGATCAGCATGGTGTTCTTGCCGATCCATCCGAGGCCGGCGCGGCGCGCCAACTCCCGCTCGGGGAGGGGCCCCGCGTCCACGTAGGCGCGAAACCGCCCCGCGCCCGCAGCGGCCAGCAACCGGGCCGCGAGTTGCTCGAGCTTGTCGCTCATCACGGCGTGGTAGTCGTCGCCCAGAGCGTACCGCGCGATGCGGCCGCGCCCGGGCGACGGCTCCGCGTGCGCCTGGTAGTAGTTGTGCAGGACGACGATGGCGGAGCGGGCCTCGGGCCAGGCCCGCGCGGGCTCGCGTCGCACGGGCGCCTGCCGCTCCATGTACCGCATCTCGCCGCTGAAAGCACGATCGAGCCACCGGCCGAGCGCGGCCGCGGCGTCGGACGCGGCGAGGTCGGTGATCCCGCAGGCCTCGAAGCCGAGCCCCTCGGCCGCCGCCTTCGCGGCATCGGCAAGGGCGATGGGGTTCATGTCCGGAGCAGCTCCCGGCGCCAGCGCGCCAGCCGGATCACGTCGGCGACGGAGGGCACGGCGTCCTCGTCGCCGTACGCGGTCAGCATCCGCCACCGCACGTACTCGGGCGGCGGGAGCGGCAGGAACGGCGGCTCGCGGTACCAGCGGCGGCGGCGCATGGACCAGGCCAGTGCGACGAGGTCCACGGCGATCCGAGGATTGCCGACGGCCCGGGCGCACAGGGCGACGGTGAGCGAAGTCCACGACCGCACATTTCGTGTATATTCTGACGCTCCCACGCTGGCAAGAGGGCTTCCAATGTCGTCAGACGGCGAGCGGCGCAGCGGTGCGCGGCGGCTGGGCCCGACCGAGGACGAGCGGCTCTTCAGCGTTCCGCGCCCCCAGGAACGCCGGCAGGCGTTCACCTCCTCCGATCCGTGGCGCGTGCTGAGGATCATGGGCGAGTTCGTGGAGGGATTCGACACACTCGCGCGCGTCAGCTCCGGCGTCACATTCTTCGGATCGGCGCGCACCGCGCCCGATGACCCATACTACAAGGCGGCCACCGAGACGGCGCGCCTGCTGTCGGCGGCGGGGTTCTCGATCATCACCGGCGGCGGTCCGGGGATCATGGAGGCGGCGAACAAGGGCGCGTCCCTCGGCGGCGGACCGTCCATCGGGCTCAACATCGAGCTGCCGTTCGAGCAGGGGACGAACGAGTTCGTGGATACGGCGATGCACTTCCACTACTTCTTCGTCCGGAAGACGATGTTCGTGAAGTACTCCATCGGCTTCGTCGTCTTCCCCGGCGGCTATGGCACGCTCGACGAGACGTTCGAGTCGCTGACGCTGATCCAGACGGGGAAGATCAAGCACTTCCCGGTCGTGCTGTTCGGGAGCGCGTATTGGCGTGGGCTGCTGGAGTGGCTGCGCCAGACCGTCGCAGCGGAGCGGAAGATCAACGTCAGTGACCTGGACATCTTCCATGTGACGGACGACCCCCAGGACGCCGCGGCGGAGGTGACACGGGCGCGGGAGAATCTCCTGGCGCTGCAGCGGGAGTCGGTGGAGACGGTCTCGGGCCGTGAGCTGCTCTAGTCTGCGGACCCGGCGCGACGAGCGCTGACGTGAGCGAGCCGGCCGCCTCGGCGCCGAGCGCGCGGTATCTCCGGTATGCGCTGGGGCTGCTCGCGTTCGGCACTCTACTCAACTACCTCGACCGCAACATCATCCTGGTGCTGTTCGAGCCGATCAAGCACGACCTTCACCTTACCGACACGCAGCTCGGATGGCTGGGTTCTTCGTTCGCCATCGCGTTCGCGCTTGGCGCGCTCGGGGCCGGAGTGCTGTCCGACCTCAAGTCGCGGCGCGCCGTGATCGCCGGCGGCCTCGCGGTGTGGAGCGCCTTCACGGCGCTGGGCGGTCTGGCGGGTTCGTATTGGCATCTGTTCACGACGCGCGGCGTGGTGGGCGTAGCGGAATCGTCGTACCTGCCGTCGGCGCAGGCGCTGCTCGCCGACTACTTCCCGGACAAGGGTCGCGCCCAGGCGATGGGGATCTTCTGGATCGGCCTGGCCGTGGGCGGCGTGATGGCGGTGTGGGTCGGTGGCCACCTCGCAACCGCATTCGGGTGGCGCGTCACGCTGGTCGTGGTGGGACTGCCCGGTCTCCTGTTCGCCGTGCTGATGGCGCGTCTCAAGGAGCCGCGGCCGGTCCGGCGGGCGCCGCGGGCGGCGCCGGGGGCGCGCAAGTTCAAGATCACGCCGCGCATCGCGCTTCGGGCCGGCCTGCCGCTCCTGGTGTCGCTGCTCGTGGGGGCGGCCGTGGTCGGGTTCATGGCGCTGTTCCGGGGACTGCCGGCCGCCGCAGACACCGCCGCCTTCGGCGTCATCGTGGGCGCTGGTCTCGCCTGGACGATTCTCAAGTGGGTCCGGATCGTGATGCGCTTGCGTCACACGCTGCTGCAGGGGACGCCGGCCGACGCGGTGGACGAAATGCTCGACGCTGCCGCCCTGGTGCTGCGCACGCCGACACTCATCTGGATGTTCGTCGGGGGGGCGCTCACTGCGGCGGCGATGAACTCGCTCGTGGCGTGGTCGGCGAGCTACCTGCAGC
This sequence comes from uncultured Gemmatimonadales bacterium, assembly GCA_963835535.1. Lineage (GTDB taxonomy): Bacteria > Gemmatimonadota > Gemmatimonadetes > Gemmatimonadales > JACORV01 > Fen-1245. Next base: position 69,467 of record CAWIFL010000004.1, on the reverse strand, counting down.
GCGTGCTGCACCTGACGCTGTTGCAGGCGGCAAGGGAGATCGGGTTGGTGGGGCTGGTGGCGGGGGTGCTCGGCTCGTGGATCGGCGGGCGGTTCGCCGACCGGCTGATGCAGCGCCTGGCGGCCGGGCGCGTGATTGCGAGCGCGGTCGGCTTCCTCATCGGCGCGCCGTTCTGCGTGGTGCTCCTGCTGATGGACGACGTGCGGGTCTTCGCCGGGCTGTTCTTCGTCGTCGTCTTCTTCTTCACCTGGTACAACGGACCCATCGCCGCGGTCCTGTTCGACGTCGTGCCGCGCGGTATCGCGGCCACCGTGATGGGGGCATACATCTTCTTCATCCACATCGCGGGCGACGCCATCGCCCTGCCGGTCGTGGGATTCCTCTCGGACCGCTACGGGTTGCGGGTCGCGCTGATGACGCTGCCGGCGGTGGGACTGCTCGGAGGGGCTCTCCTGCTGCTCGCGGTGCCGACCGTGGCCCGCGACATGGAGCGGATCAAGACACAGGTGACGACGTGACGGCCAGGCGCATCCGGTTGACTTCGTCCAGATAAGCAGCCAGGGATTCGGCCTCGCGGCCGGCATCCCATCCCAGTTCACGCGCCAGCAAGCCCGCCACCGTCGCCGCCGCCGCAGTGGCCTGACGGGCGTCACGGTGGAACAGGCGGGTGCGGCGGATCAGCACGTCTGCGACCGTGAGTGCCATCTCGCGCCGCGCCTGGTACACCACCTCCGCCTGCAGCACGGGCCAGCCGTCCAGCAGCGACCTGCCGAGCGCGGGCTCGCGCGCGGCGAGGTTGGCGACCGCCGGCGATTCGGATCCGTAGGTATCCACCAGGTGCCGCGCCACCGGCTCGGCGACGCGCTCCTTGCCCAGCTCCTGGACCAACTGCTCGAGGTCCGCGACCTCGCCTCCTGGAAGTGGCTCGAGATCGGTCCGCGCGGCGCCGATGCGGCGGCCGTCGAGGGCGTGGAGCTTCCCCGCCACGGTGTCCACCAGCTCGGCCGCCATCGAGCGATAGGTCGTCAGTTTCCCGCCAGCGATGGTGAGCAGGCCCGCAGCACTCTCCACGATCCGGTGCTCGCGGGGCACGTCGGCGGTCGAGGCGGCGTCTCCGGCGTCGAGGAGCGGCCGCAGTCCCGCCCACGCCGCGAGCACGTCGTCGCCGCCGAGCCTCGCGTCGGGAAAGAAGGCGTTGGTGGAACGGAGCAGATAGGTCACGTCCTCTTCCGAAGGGGCGACGTCGTCGGCAGCGCCGGCATAGTCCGTGTCCGTGGTCCCGATGATGGTCACGTCATCCCATGGCAGCACGAACATCACGCGCCCGTCGAGCGGCGACGTCAGCGTCAGTGCGCCCGTGTTCCCGACGCGCCGGCGCGGAACGACCACGTGTACGCCCTTGGTCGGCCGCAGGAGCGCTTCCGCAGCCGCGTCGTCGAGCCGGCGCAGGGCGTCGGTCCACGGGCCCGAGGCGTTGACCGTGACGTGCGCGTGGACGGTGATGCTGCGTCCCTCGATGGCGTCGTGCACGACGGCGCCCCGGAGTCGTCCCCCCGCCTTCTCCAGCGCCGTCACCCGCGCATAGCTCGCCGTCAGCGCGCCGTGTCGGTGGGCGGACCTGACGTTGGCGAGGACCAGGCGGGCGTCGTCGCACCAGCCGTCGTAGTAGATCGCGCCGCCGCGCAGGTCGCGGTCGCGGAGGCGCGGCTCGATGCGCTGCACGGCCCGCCGCGACAGCATCCGGTGTGCGTGCACGTTCCGGAACAACGACAGCAGGTCGTACAGCCACAGGCCGGCGGCGAGCCGGGCGCGGCCCACGCGGCTGCCGGCGTGTACGGGGAAGACGAACGGCAGCGGACGTACCAGATGGGGCGCGATGCGAAGCAGGATCCCGCGCTCGCGGCTGGCTTCGAACACCAGCCTCAGCCACCCGTGCTCGAGGTAGCGCAACCCTCCGTGGATCAGCCGCGACGAGCGGCTCGAAGTGCCGTGCCCGAAGTCGGCGGCGTCCACGAGGCAGGTGCGGATGCCGCGCATCGCGGCGTCCCGGGCGATCCCTGCGCCGGTGATGCCGCCCCCGATCACCAGCAGGTCCACGGGGCCTGCGGCGGCGGCGTCGAGATCGGCGCGGCGCGTGGTGAGCGAGAAGTTGGGATCGGTCGGGGGCAGCGTCCGCTCCTGCGGTGAAGTGGTCGGCCGGTGCGCGCCGGGAATCTGCCACCGAAATCCCGCGCGCGCACGTCGTCGAAGCGCTGGCCTCGCTCCGGCGCCGCGGCTAGCTTTGGCTGCACCCCGGGGCGGGCGTTCGCGTCCGGGCAACGGAGAGGCTCCATGGCCGCACCGAACGGTCGCCGCGTCGCCATCGTCGCCGGCTGCCGCACCCCATTCGCGAAGTCGGGGACGGCGCTGAAGGACATCGGCGCGGTCGAGTTGGCGCGGCTCGCCACGCGCGAGCTGCTCCAGCGCACCGAGATCGCGCCGGCGGAGGTGGACGAGGTCGTGTTCGGCCAGGTCGTTCCGTCCGCGCTGGCGCCGAACGTCGCCCGCGAAGTGAGCCTCCTGCCGCATCTGCCCAAGACCGTTCCGGCCTACTCCCTCAATCGCGCCTGCTCGTCCTCCGGCCAGGCGGTCGCGGCTGCGCACGACCAGATCGTGCTGGGCCACGCCGATGTCGTCATCGCGGGAGGTACCGAGTCATTGTCGGACGTCCCGATCCTGCATTCGAAGCGCTTCGCCGAAGTGCTGGTGCAGGCGAGCCGGGCGAAGAGCCTCGGCGCGCGGCTTGCGACCTTCGCGCGGGTCCGGCCGCGCGATCTGGTGCCGGTGGCGCCCGCGATCGCGGAGCCGTCGACCGGCGAGACCATGGGCCAGTCGGCCGAGAAGATGGCGAAGGAAAACCACATCTCGCGGGACGACCAGGACCGGTTCGCGCTGCGCTCCCACCAGCTGGCGGCCGCGGGCACCGCCGACGGACGCCTGACCGCGGAGATCGCCCCGCTCTTCGTGCCGCCGTCGTACGCCGTCGTGGTCACGAGCGACAACGGGATCCGCTCGGACACGTCGCTCGAGCAGATGGCGGCGCTCACGCCGGCGTTCGACCGGCGCTACGGGTCGGTGACGGCGGCGAACGCCTCGCCCCTCACGGACGGCGCGTCCGCCGTGCTCGTGATGAGCGAGGAGGCGGCGCGCGCCCTCGGCTACGCGCCGCTCGCCTTCGTGCGGTCCTACGCCGTCGCGGCGGTGGATCCGGGCGAACAGTTGCTGATGGGGCCCGCCTTCGCCGTGCCGAAGGCGCTGGAGCGCGCAGAGATCGAATGGAAGGACCTGGATCTCGTGGAAATGCACGAGGCGTTCGCGTCGCAGGTCCTCTCCAACATCCAGGCCTTCGAGTCCGACAGTTGGGCCCGCGAGCGCCTGGGCCGCTCCAGCCGGATCGGCGACGTGAATCGGGACACGTTGAACGTGATGGGTGGCTCGATCGCCATCGGCCATCCGTTCGGCGCGACGGGCGGCCGCCTCATCACGACGCTCGCCAACGAGATGGTGCGCCGCGACGCGCAGTTCGGCCTGATCTCGATCTGCGCGCAGGGCGGCATGGGGTTCGCCATGGTCCTCGAGCGGACGTGAGGCGGCCGACATGAGCAGCGAGCAGCGGGCCCTGACGACGGCCATCGAAGACGGCGTCGCCGTCGTCACGCTGGACCTCCCGGGCGAGTCCATCAACAAGTTCTCCCGCGCGGTGCGCGGCGAATTCGCCACCATCCTCACGGAGCTGGAGGCCGACGCGTCGGTCCGCGCGATGGTGATCATCTCGGGCAAGCCCGAGATGTTCGTCGCCGGTGCGGACATCGGTGAATTCGTCGCGGTCAAGACGGCGGCGGAGGCGACGCGCCTCTCCCGGGACGGCCAGAAGCTCCTGGACCGGGTCGCGCAGTGGAAGAAGCCGGTGGTCGCGGCGATTCACGGAACCTGTCTCGGCGGCGGCCTCGAGCTGATCCTCGCCTGTCACTACCGGGTCGCGTCCGATCATCCCAAGACGGTGCTGGGCGCCCCCGAGGTGCAGCTGGGCCTGCTGCCGGGAGCGGGCGGCTGCAACCGGCTGCCGCGCGCCGTGGGGTTGCGCGCCGCGCTGCAGATGATCCTCACAGGCCAGAGCCTACCGGCGGCGAAGGCGTTGAGGATGGGTCTGGTGGAGGAGCTGGTGCCGCCGGCGATCCTGAAAGAGGTCGCCGTTGCGGCGGCGCAGAGGCTGGCAGAGCACCCCGTGAAGCGGCGGCGCGGACCGCGGGGCCTGGCCGCGTGGCTGATGGATCGCAGCGCGCCCGGCCAGGCGCTGGTGCTGAAGCGGGCGCGGGCGATGACGCTCAGGCAGACGGGCGGGCACTATCCTGCCCCGCTCGCCGCGCTGGATGCGGTCCGCTACAGCCTCGCCAACGGCATGGAGCAGGGGCTCGAGTACGAGGCCGAGCTGTTCGGCCAGATGGCGGTGACGGACGTCTCGCGGCGGCTGGTCGAGATCTTCTTCGCGACGACCGGGCTCAAGAAGGACCCCGGCGTGCCGGCCCCGGCGCCGGCGCCGCGGCGCGTGGATCGGCTCGGGATCGTGGGGGCCGGGTTCATGGGCTCGGGCATCGCCGCCGTCGCCGCGACCCAGGCGCTCGTGCCGGTGCGACTCAAGGACGCGGAGCTGCCTCGGGTCGGCGCCGGACTCAAGGCCGCCGCGGACATCATCGGCGAGCGGGTGCGCCGCCACCGCATCAGCCGGCGCGACGGCGCACGGCAGACCGCGCTCATCTCGGGCACCGCCGACTACTCCGGCTTCCGTACGGCGGACCTCGTCATCGAGGCCGTGTTCGAGGACCTCGCCGTGAAGCAGGCCGTGCTGCGCGAGGTCGAGTCGGTCGCTCACCCCGAGTGCATCTTTGCGTCGAACACGTCGACCATCCCGATCTCGCGGATCGCCGCGGCGTCGAGCCGCCCGTCGAACGTGATCGGGATGCACTTCTTCTCGCCGGTGCACCGGATGCCGCTGCTCGAAGTCGTCGTCGGGGCGCGCACGGCGCCGGAGACCACGGTCACGGCAGTCGCGTTCGGCCGCCGGCTCGGCAAGACGGTCATCGTGGTGCGGGACCACCCGGGTTTCTTCGTCAATCGTATTCTCGCCCCGTACATCAACGAAGCCGGCCACCTGCTCGTCGAGGGCGTGCCGGTGGAGGCAGTGGACGACGCGATGAGACGCTGGGGGTTCCCGGTGGGTCCGCTGACGCTGCTGGACGAAGTCGGCCTCGATGTCGCGGCCAAGGCGGCCGCGGTGATGCAGGAGGCGTTCGGCGAGCGCTTGAAGCCGCGTCTGAACCTGGCCGCGCTGGTCGCGGACGGGCGGCTGGGCCGGAAGAACGGGCGCGGGTTCTTCCTCTACCGCCGGGGCAAGAAGGGGAGCGTGGACCCGACGGCCGGAGCTCTGCTCGGCCTCTCCTCACGCGCGGCGCCGGCGCCGGCACCGGGGTCGCTCGCGGAGCGGCTCGCGTTCGCCATGCTGAACGAGGCGGCGCGCGCCCTGGAAGAGGGAGTGGTTCGCTCGCCGCGCGACGGCGACGTCGGGGCGATCTTCGGCATCGGGTTTCCCCCCTTCCGCGGTGGCCCATTCCGTGCACTGGATGCGATGGGCGCGCGCGCGGCGGTGGAGACGCTGGAGCGTCTCGCCACCGTGCACGGCGAACGGTTCCGCCCCGCGGACGCGCTGGTCGATCAGGCGCGCCGCGTGGGCCGCTTCTACACCTAGCAACGACAGAGCGCATGCTTCGCAAGACCTTTCTCTACCTGAGCGAGCAGAAGACCCTCCGCGAATTCGCGGTCAAGAACCCGCTGGCGCGCCGGTTCGCCTCGCGCTTCGTCGCGGGCGAAACGCTCGACACGGCGGTGGCCGCGGTGCGCGAGCTCAACGGCCGCGGCATCAGCGCGAGTCTCGACGTCCTGGGCGAGAGCGTGACGGCGGTCGACGAGGCGCGCGCTTCGGCCGCGATGGTCGTCGAGACGCAGGAGCGGATCGCCGCCGAGCGACTGGACTGCAACGTCTCCGTCAAGCTCAGCCAGATGGGCCTCGACCTGGATCCGGGCCTCTGCGCCGAGAATATGCGCCGCATTCTGGAGCGTGGGCGGGATCTCGGAATGTTCGTCCGGATCGACATGGAGAGCAGCGCGCACACGCAGCGCACGCTGGATCTGTTCGAGCACGAGTTTCTTCCCGTGCACGGCGACCGGGTGGGCATCGTGCTCCAGTCGTACCTGCGGCGCACGGCGGCCGACGTGGACCGTCTGATCGGCGTGCGGGCGCGGGTCCGCCTGTGCAAGGGAGCGTACGACGAGCCCGCCGCGGTCGCGTTCCCGGCCAAGGCCGACGTGGACCGCAGCTATGCGGAGCTGATGGAGCGGCTGCTGGAGCGCGGCAACCACCCCGCAGTGGCGACGCACGACCCCGCGCTCATCGTGCGCGCGCGGCAATTCGTCGCGGCCAGGGGGATCGCCCCGGAACGCTTCGAGTTCCAGATGCTGTACGGCGTCCGGCGCGACCTGCAGGAGGAGCTGCGACAGGCCGGATGCCGGGTGCGGGTGTACGTCCCCTTCGGCACGCACTGGTATCCGTACTTCATGCGGCGGCTCGCGGAGCGGCCGGCCAACATCGCGTTCATCATGGGCAACGTCGTCAAGGAGTCGTTGCGATAGTGACCCCTGCCGACGACACGCTGGCCGGGTACGTGTCCGTGCACGGTCGCCCCCCGGGGTTCGAGGGCAGTGACCGGCGGCCGTATTCGGTGGCGGTCTTCTCCGACGACGACCCCGGGCCGGATGGCCGCTACGGTGCCGCGTTGATCTTCATCCGCTGGTCGCCCTCGAACGCTCCCGAGGGGCACCTGGAGAGCGATTACCTCGCATTCAGCGACGACCCTGCGGCGGCGGAAGCGGAAGTGGGACGGCTGCAGCTGGCGGACGTCAAGCGGATTCTCGACGGCCTCATCGCCGCATCGCGAACCGGAGCGAACTGATGGAGCCCGAACTGTTCACGGCTTTTCGAGGCGAGCGCTACGCCGATCCCGGATCGCTCGCCCGCCGGCTGGCCCCGCCGTACGACGTCATCTCCCCCGCGCGGCGCGCGGAGCTCGCCGCGCAGGACGCACGCAACATCGTCCACGTGGACCTGCCGACGGCGGCGGGGGGCGCCGACCCCTACCGGGAGGCCGCGCGCCTCCTCGCTCAGTGGCGCTCCGACGGGACGCTCGTCCGCGACGTGCAGCCGACCGCCTACGTGCTTCGCACGTCGGGCACGTTCCCCGGCGGTGCGGTGCGACAGCGCACCGGCGTCTTCCTGGCCGTGGCGGCGGAGCCCTTCGCGCGCGGCCGGATCCTGCCCCACGAGCGCACGCACGCGGGCCCCAAGGAGGACCGCCGGCGTCTGACCCACGCGACCGGCTGTAATCTCAGTCCGGTCTTTCTCCTGGCGCCCGACAGTGCCGGCGCGCTCGTCGAGGCGCTGGCGGAGACGACGGCACAAGAGCCTTGGGCGTGCTGCACGGCGCTCGGGTCCCAGCACGAGGTCTGGATCGCCACGGGTGGCGAGGCGCAGCGCATCGCGGCTGCGGCGAGCCGGGAGCCGGTGTACGTGGCCGATGGGCACCATCGCTTCGAGACGGCCGTGCTGTTCCGTACCGAAGCGCCGGCGCCGTGGCGCGATGGTGCGGCGCGGACCCTCAGCCACGTGGTGTCGTTCCGCGACCCGGGGCTCGAGATCCTGCCGACGCACCGGCTCGTCCCGGGTGCGCCGGTGGCGGTGGAGGCGTTCCGGGCGGCTGCCGCGCCGTACTTCCGGCAGGCGGGGGCGGGCGAAACGCCGGTGCTGACCGCGGTGTTCGCCGGTGGGGAGGAAATGTCGCTGGCGTTGCGTCCCGACGCGGATCTCTCGGCCGCACGCGAGCTGCCTGTGCACCCCGCGGTGCGAAGCCTCGCGGTCGCGCTCGCCGACGCGGTGGCGGTCGGGGTCGTCGGAACGTCGCTGCTGGGACCGGTCCCCGAGCTTCGCTACACCCCGGATGCGGCGGAAGCGCGCGCCGCGGCGCGAGCGGGGCGGTGCGCCTTCGCGCTCCTGCTGCCGCCGACGCGCCTCGAGGAGGTGAGGCGGGTGGCGGACGCGGGCCAGATCATGCCCCCGAAGTCCACCTTCTTCGCACCGAAGGTGCCGACCGGAGTCGTGCTCCGGCCGCTCGACGCACCGGTCTAGTCGCGGGGCTTGCCGCCGGCGAGCGCCGCGATGATGGCGCGGCAGAAGGCCGGCAGATCGGCCGGGGTGCGCGAGGAGATCAGGTTGCCGTCCACCACGACAGGCTCGTCGAGGTAGGTCGCGCCGGCGTTCACCACGTCGTCGCGGATCGCCCGCACGCAGGTCGCCTTCCTCCCCTTCAGCAGTCCGGCCGAGATCGGCACCCATGCGGCGTGGCAGATGAAGGCCACGGGCTTGCCGGCCTCCGCGATGGCGCGTGTGATGCCGAGCAGCTTCTCGGAACGGCGCATGTGGTCGGGAGCGTAGCCGCCCGGGATCACGAGCCCGTCGAAGACTTCCGCGTAGAGGTCGTCCACGGTGCTGTCTGCGGTGACCGGGTAGCCGTTCTTCCCGTGGTAGACCTTCTCTCCCAGCCCAGCGACCACCGTCTTCGCCCCTTCCTCCTCGAGCCGGATCTTCGGGTACCACAGCTCGAGGTCCTCGTACTGCGGGCCGACGAAGATCAGCACGGACTTCCCGCTCAGCGTCATGGCGATGATCCTAACCTTTGGGGTGGTTGCTCAGGACCTTCCGCTCCTTCGCGCGCAGCGCGGCGGCGGGGACGCTGACCCCGGTGACCACCCGAAGCGCGTCCGTCACTTCGTCCGCCGACAGGAGACTCGACCCGTCTACGACGCGGTCCCAGACGCGCGCCACGTCGTCGCCGCCCACCGTGACGGCGACGTCGCGGATCTCGCTTCCGCGCACGACGTGGGAGCGGCGCTCCGCCGCCATCGCGAGCAACCGGCGCGCCACGTCGTCGAGGGAAGCCTGCCCGTCCGTGCTCCGCCGGATCGCGGCGTCGAGCAACAGTCCCGCCAGCATGCCCTTGCGGTAGACCAGGAGGGCCGTGTTGTCGCCGGTGACGTCGCTGCGTTCCTCCTGCGCCATCGTCAGCAGCGTGTTGTGTCTGATGTTCAGGTAGTCCTGCAGCGACTCGTAGCAGAGGTCGGCGAGGTCGGTCGGTTGCTCGGTCCATTCGGCGTACAGCCGGGCGGCGTAGTAGTCGGTCACGCCTTCCGTCCACCACCGGTCGGTCTCCATGGCCCCGCCGAACCAGAGGTGGAGCGTCTCGTGGAAGACGTCCTCGCCGCGAGCGCGCTCGAGCAAATCACCCGGCTCCCAGATCAGACCCACGCTCGAGAGCCCCTGCAGGCTTCCACTGGTCCGGCCCTTGCGCCCCGTGTCGCTCGTGTAAGTCACCAGCGGCACCGGAACGGCTCCGAGGGCCCGGGCGGCGCGCGTGAGGCTGGCCGCGATGACCGCGATGAGCGCGGAGTCGCTGAAGTGCCGTTCGCCGCGGATGGCGAGCACGAAGGGCGCGCCGGCCGCGGTGTCGCGATAGATCCGGAAGTCGGGCGCCGCCGCGATCGTCGCGCCAAGCAGGGCGTCGCCGCTCGCGGGGGTGAACACGGGATCATCCACGCCCCAGCTGGTGACCACGTGCCAACCCGGCGGCGCCGCGACGTGCACGTACACGAGCGGATAGGGACGCGAAGTCTTCCGGTAGGCCACGGGGTCCGGCGCCAGGAAGACGGTCCGGCCCGCCGCGTACAGCCGTGCCGAGTCGAGGCCGGCCCCGGTCGAGCTCATCGCGACCGCGTTCTCGAAGTCGAGCCGGTAGCGGTAGCGCACCACGCCCGGCCGGGCGTCGATCACGTAGCGCGAGCCGGAACGCGGGGTCCCGAGCCAGGCACCGCGGTCGTCCGTCGCGAGGAACCCCGTCACGTCGGTGCCCGAGGACCGGCCGGCCGGCGGTGCCGACAGCACGACGCTCCCGCCTTCGGCGACGGTGAGGCGGGCTTCGACCGTGACGTGCGGAGGGGCCGGGCTGATGACCACGTCGTAGCTCAGGGTGTCTTGGGGAGCCTGGGCCGCAGCAGGGCTGGCCCATGCCAGGACCGCGCCGACGACGGCTGCCGGCCAGACTCGAGGGGACGGCGGGCAGACACGCGGCACGCGCCGATGGCCTGCGTCAGCCGGCGTACTTCATCCCCGATTCCGCCAGGGTCAACGCCTTGCCCTCGCGCTCGACGCCGGCCTCGACCACTTCGCCGAGCACCAGCGTATGGTCGCCGGACGGCATGGTGGCGACGAGGCGGCACTCCACCCACCCCAGGCCTTCGGACAGGACGGGGGCCCCCGTGACGGGCGCCGGGCGAGTGGGGACCCCGCGGAGCTTGTACGGAACGTTGCGCGACGACTTGCCGAGCTTCGCCGCGACGTCACGCTGGCCAGCGGCCAGGAGGTTGATCGCGAACGCGCGCGCATCGCGCATCATCGGCAGGCTCTTGGATTCGTTCTCGATCGCGACGACGACCATCGGCGGAGTGAAGGCCGTCTGCATCACCCAGTTGGCCGTCATCCCGTGGTCCTCGCCCTCGCTCATGACCGTGACGACGTACAGGCCGTAGGGAAACTGGCGCAGGACCGTCTTTTTCGCGCTTTCGTTCACCGTCGCCTTCGTGGGCTGGGGAGTCAGGAAGAAGGTAGCCGGGCCGCCGCCATGACGCGAGAGAGTGACGCCGGGCGCCCGGCCGAAGCGCCAGGGCCGGGCACCCTGCCTCGTTGAGCGGGATACCCCGGACCGCTATCTTGGGTCGTTCATGGCCACCCGTACGAAAGCCGAGTCTGGCGCCCGGCCCCTCGCCAAGGCGAACCTGCTGGATGTCTACCGACTGATGCTGCTGTCGCGCAGGCTGGACGACAAGGAGATCCAGCTGAAGCGGCAGAACCGCATCTTCTTCCAGATCTCCGGGGCGGGCCACGAGGCCGTGCTGGTCGCCGCCGGGATGGTGCTGAAAGCCGGGCACGACTGGTTCTATCCGTACTACCGCGACCGGGCGCTCTGTCTGACCCTCGGCATGACGCCGACGGAGATGCTGCTCTCGGCCGTGGGCGCCGCCGCCGACCCGAATTCCGGCGGGCGGCAGATGCCGTCCCACTGGGGCCACAAGCGGCTCAACATCGTCAGCCAGTCGAGCCCGACGGGCACGCAATGCCTGCAAGCGGTGGGCTGCGCCGAGGCCGGGTTCCGGTACGGCAGGATCGAGGCGATCCCCGACCGGAACGAGCGGATGCGCCGTGACGAGGTCGTCTACTGCTCGATCGGCGACGGCACGACCAGCGAGGGCGAGTTCTGGGAGGCGCTCAACTCGGCCTCGAACCTCAGGCTCCCGGTGCTCTTCCTCGTCGAGGACAACGGCTACGCCATCTCGGTGCCCGTCGAGGTGCAGACGGCGGGCGGCTCCATCTCCAAACTCGTGTCCACCTTCCCCGGGCTGCTCGTCGAAGAGGTGGACGGCTGCGATCCGATCGCCTCGTACGAGGTGCTGGCGCGCGCGGCCGCGCACTGTCGGAGCCGCAAGGGTCCCGCGCTGGTGCACGCGCACGTCATCCGCCCGTACTCGCATTCACTGTCCGACGATGAGGTGATGTACCGGCCGCCCGAGGAGCGCGCGGTCGATGCGCTCCGGGATCCCGTGGTCCGTTTCCCCGAGCGCCTCCTGGCGGAGGGCACGGCTACGGCGGAGGAGATCGAGGCGATCAAGACGGAAGTGGCGGCGGCCGTCGAGGCGGCGGCGGACGCGGCGCTGGCTTCCCCGCAGCCCGCGCCGGAGACGGCGTTGCTGCACGTGTATTCGGAAGACGTCGATCCGACTGCGGAGGGGTTCGACACGGAGGACGATCCGCAGTTCGCAGGCGACGCGACGACCATGGTGGATCTGCTGAACGCGTGTCTCAAGGACGAGATGGCCCGGGACCCGCGCATCGTGCTGTTCGGTGAGGACGTGGCCGACGTGTCGCGCGCCGAGCACCTGAACAAGGTCAAGGGCAAGGGCGGGGTCTTCAAGGTCACGTGGGGCCTGCAGAAGAAGTTCGGCTCCGATCGGGTGTTCAACTCGCCCCTGGCGGAGGCGAACATCGTCGGCCGCGCCGTCGGGATGGCGACGCGCGGGCTGAAGCCGGTGGTCGAGATCCAGTTCTTCGACTACATCTGGCCCGCGTACATGCAGCTGCGCAACGAGATGGCGACGATGCGCTGGCGCTCGTCCGGCGTCTTCAGCGCGCCCGTCGTGGTGCGGGTGACCTACGGCGGATACCTGAAGGGCGGCGCGGTCTACCACTCGCAGACCGGGGCCTCGCTGTTCACGCACATTCCCGGGCTCCGGGTCGTGTGTCCGGCGACGGCGCTGGACGCGAACGGGTTGCTCCGCACGGCGATCCGGTGTGACGACCCCGTGATCTTCCTCGAGCACAAGCACCTGTACCGCCAGACGTACAACAAGGCTCCGTATCCGGGGCCGAATTTCATGATTCCCTTCGGCAAGGCGAAGGTCGTGAAGGAGGGAACGGACGTCACCGTGGTGACGTACGGGGCCCTGGTGCAGCGCTCGCTGGTGGCGGCGAAGGAAGTCGAAGAAGCCACGGGAGCCAGCGTCGAGGTCGTGGATCTCCGCTCGCTCTCGCCCGTGGACTGGGAGGCGATCGGTCGCTCGGTGCAAAAGACCAATCGCCTCGTCGTCGCCTACGAGGACCCGGTATCCTGGGGATACGGAGCCGAGCTCGCGGCCCGAATCGGGGACGAGATGTTCGCCTGGCTCGACGCTCCGGTGCGGCGCGTGGCCTCGACCGACACCTTCGTCGGCTATGCGCCCCAGCTGGAGGACCGGATCCTGCCCCAGGTCGCCGACGTCGCGGCGGCGATCAGAGAGCTGGCGAAGTACTGATGAACGGTCGGCGTGCGCGGCATGCGCTGTTCGGGCTCATCTTCGTCGTTTCAGGCGCGGCCGGGCTCGTCTACGAGCTCGTCTGGGTCCGGCAGCTCTACGAATTCTTCGGTTCCACCATCCATTCGGTGACGACGGTCGTGGCCGCCTATATGGGCGGCCTCGGACTCGGTGCGTATGTGCTCGGGCGCCGCGCGGACCGCCATGCGAATCCGGCCGCGCTGTACGGGGTGCTGGAGCTGTCGATCGGCGTCTTCGGACTCCTGTCGCCCTGGGTGATGCGCGGGATCGGCGCGGGCTACCTGGTCCTCGCGCGCGGCCTCGCGCCGGGGCTGTGGGCGGGCACGGCGATCAAGTTCGTCTTCGCCTTCGTCGTCCTGCTCGTGCCCACCTTCCTGATGGGAGGCACCTTGCCGGTGCTGACCCGGGCCTTCGCGCGCGACCGCAGCGGCGAACTGCGACGGGAGTTGGCGCTGTTCTACGGGCTGAACACGGTGGGCGGCGTGCTCGGGTGCCTGGGCGCGGGCTACCTGTTGATCGAATTCTGGGGCCTGCGCACGTCGCTCCTGGCGACCGGCGCGGTGAACGTGGCGCTCGGAGTCGCGGCCCTCGCGCTCTCCCGGCTGCCGGCGCCGGAGAGTGGCGCGCCCGTTGCCGCGGCTGAGCCGGTGTTCACTCCCGACCCCGGTGCCGCCACGCGGCGGCTCGCCACCTGGCTGATCGGGATCACCGCGTTTGCCTCGCTGCTGTACGAGATCGCCTGGACGCGCACGTTGATCCTCGTCGTCGGCAGCTCGACGTATGCGTTCACGACGATCCTCGCGTGCTTCCTGCTCGGCATCGGATTGGGAAGCCTGATCGCGATGGGCCGCGGCAGGACACCCGGTGAGCTGCTGGTGCGAGCGGCGCTGATCCAGGGCGCCATCGCCCTGCTGGCGTCCTTCCTCTTTCCGTTCTTCCGCGCGCTCCCCGTCTACGTCGTCGCCACGCTCCAGGTAGCGTTCCTCTCGCCGGTGGAGCTCATGGGGCTGCACGCCCTGGCCGTCGCGGTTGTCGTCATACCGCCCGCGGTGGGCATGGGCCTCAGCTTCCCGTTGCTCGCGGAGTTGGCGTCCGAGCGCACGGGCGCGACTGGCCGCGAGGTCGGGCGCGCCTACTTCGCGAACACCCTGGGGAGCATCCTCGGGGCGGCCGTCACCGGCTTTCTGCTGATTCACCTGATCGGAAGCGAGCGCACGCTGGTCGTCGGGGTCGTGGTCAACGCGCTGGCGGCCGTGGCGCTGGCCTCGTGGACCGTCCGCGAGCGTGGCGAGAACAAGGCGCGGGCGGCGGAGCGCATTGCCGTGGCGCTCGCACTCCTGGCGCTCGTGGTGACCGTTGCTACGCCCAACTGGTCGAGCCGCTTGCTGGACCGGGGTCCCGCCATCTACGGCCGCACCCAGATGGACGTGGAGGACCTCGACCGGTACCTGCGGGGCTACGGATCGGAGCAGCTCTACTTCAAGGAGGGATTTAACTCTGCGGTGTCGGTGTGGCGCGACGGCAACCAGACGTGGCTCAAGGTGAACGGGAAGGTGGATGCCTCGAGCGTTGCCGACATGGACACGCAGGTCATGCTGGGCCTCCTCCCCGCGCTGGCGCAGCCTCAGCCGCGGCGCGTCTTCGTCGTGGGGTTCGGCTCGGGCACGACGACGCGCACGCTGGCCGACGTACCGGGCGTTTCCCGGATCGATGTGGCGGAGATCGAGCGCGCGGTGCTGCGTGCGAGCCGCTGGTTCCAGGACGCCAACCGCGACGTGCTCGACGACCCGCGCGTCCACGTGATTGAGGACGACGCGCGCAGCGCGCTGATGCTCGCCAGGACGCCCTACGACCTGATCGTGTCGGAACCATCGAATCCGTGGATCGCGGGCGTGGCGTCGTTGTTCACGCGGGACTACTACCGCGTCGTCGCGCGGCGGCTCGCGGCCGGCGGCGTCTTCTGCCAGTGGCTGCAGATGTACCGCGTGACGCCGGGCGCGGCCGCGGTGGTGGTTGCCAACGTGCGGGCCGTCTTCCCGCACGTCGAGATCTGGTTCTCCAATGCGAGCGATCTGATGGTGCTCGCGTCAAACGCGCCGATCCGGTGGGACCGGAATCGGATCTCGATTCTGCTCGTTCCCGGGACGCGGACGGGCGAGGCGGCGCGGAGCTGGCTGGGACTCGCGACCCCCGACGATCTCCTCGGTCATTACCTCGTCGGTGAGCGCGGCAGCGCGACGTTTGCAGGCGGCGCATCGTTCGAGCACACCGACGACACCCCGGCCCTCGAGTTCCAGGCGGCGCGCTCGCTGCTCGGCGGGTTCATCGCACGACCGATCTTCGATTCGCTGATCGGCTTGAAACGCGCCGTCGGAGACTCGCTGCCGCATCTCGTCGACTGGACGCCGGCGCCCGGAGCGTGGCAGGAGGCGCTGGCCCGCGCGCTTCCGGCGACCAACGCGGCAGCCCTTGCCGCGGCGCGCGCGGCACTGGCCCTGGCGCCCCGCGATCCGGAACGCGAGGGGGTTCTGGGCGAGGTGCTCTTCGAGCGGCGGGCCTACGCCGACGCGCGGGTGCAGCTGGACCTCGCCCTCGCCGGACGGCAAGGCGATCCGGATCTGCTGCTGACGTCGGGGCTGACGGACCTGGCCCTGCGGGATACGGCGAAGGCGAAACTCCTGCTGGCGAGGGTGCGCGGGGCGGGCGGCGACTCCGTCACAGCGTCCGCGGTGCTGGCTCAGATTGCCGCGAACGCCGGGGACTACGCGACGGCCGCAGCGGAAGCCTCGCGGGCGCTCGAGGCGCTGCGTCCGACGCTCGCGCGCCCATTTCCGGACGCCCTCGAAGCCGTCTTCACGACGCTCGCGAACCGGGCGCCGTCGGCCGTCGCCGATCCGCTGTTCGACCGCGCGATGGCGTTGCGGCCCGCCTGGCAGCTGGCGTTCTGGGCCGGTGCGGTCTTGAACTCCCGGCCTGGAGGCGCTACGTGCGAGAAGTCGCTCCGCCTCGGAGCCGACCTGGCGCGATTCGGTTGGACAGTGAGGGAGATCGCGACCGTCGTGAGGCGCTGCGCCCGGCCGGGATGAGCGCCGCGGCCGGTGAGATCACCCTTGGGGCGGGTGGGTCTCCTGGCCGGTGAGACGTCGGATCTCGCCCGCGGCTGAGACCGCTGCGTCCACGTCGCGGGACAGGGCCCGGGCCTGCTGGGTGGCCTGGGTCAGATCGCCGAGCGCTTCGGCGACACCGGCGGACCGCAACCGCAGCAGGTCGAACCTCACGTTCTGCATCGCGAGCAGGCAGGACTCCAGTTGTGACCCCAGTACCGTGCGGCGCGCGAGCAGATCGGTCATCGTCTGGCGCTGGCGCGCCAGGAGCCCCATCCGCCGATCCCGGTCCGCCGACGCGGGCTCCTGCTCCAGCGCCGTGATGCGCATCTCGAGCTTGTCCAACGCAGTGGTGTCGATATCCCGCTCCAGCGCGTAGAGCGTGCGAGCGAGATCGGTGGCGCGCTCGAGGAGTTGATCTACCGTCGGCGCGACGTCCGGAAGCAGCTTGCGCTCCGACTTCGGCATCCGCTCCAGCATCGCCAGAATGGCCGCCCGGTCGCTCCGGGCCTGCTCGATCGCCGCCGCGTGCGGACCCATTTCCTCGGGGCCGGGGGCTGAGAGCGAGGCCCGCGACTCCTTGGCCTCCAGGGCGTCGGGGGCCGGCGGCCGGTGCGTCACGTCCTTCCAGGAGTAACCCGCGGTCCAGAGCCGCGAGTAATCCCGTGCCAGGCCCCACCCCATGAACACGGCGGGAAACAGGAACCAGGGATGGCCGACACCTCCGGCGAACAGGACGTTGACCAGCATCAGCGGACCGATGATGGACGCGTAGCGCGCGAGCCGGTGCCGGAAGCGCGCGACCATGGCCGGCTCGCCCGCCGCCTCCGCCCGCCGTACGACCTCCTCCTCCTCACGCTCCCTGCGGTCGAGCCTGCTCTCTATCTTGTCGGCGCGCCGGGCGGCCTTCGAGGAGATGCGGTCCGCGCGTTCCAGCGCCTTCCGCCGGACTTCCTCGCCGAGCCGGGCGCCGATATTGCCGCGCGCGGGGCCTGCCTGCGCGGGCATCCGGACGCCGGACTTGGGCGGCGGCGCCGAATAGGTGTTGGTCTCGAGTGCGCGGCGGAGCGCGTCGGCACTGGGCCAGCGGTCCTCCGGGTCCTTCTCGAGGCACCGCATGACGGTCTGGGCCAGCTCGCGGGGAGTCTCGGGCCGCAGGCGATCGACCGGCGTAGCCGGAGTGCTGATCTGCTTCATCAGCAGCCCGGGGACGGTCGGCGACTGGAACGGCAACTCGCCGGTCAGCATCTGGTACGCCACAACACCCAGCGAGTAGAGGTCTGAGCGGCCGTCGATCACCCGCTCGCCCGCCGCCTGTTCGGGACTCATGAAGGCCGGCGTGCCGATGGCGATGCCGGTGTCCGTGAGCGTCCCGCCCTCCGCGCTCAGCGCCTTCGCGATCCCGAAGTCGGTGACCATCACCCGCCCGCGCGTGCCCTCGAGCAGGATGTTGTCCGGCTTCACGTCGCGGTGAATGACACCCTGCTGGTGGGCGGCGGCCAGCGCGTCGGACGTCTCGCGCATGATCCGGCGCGACTCCTCGAGCGAGAGGCGGCCCCGTCGCTTGAGCCGCACCCCCAGCGACTCGCCGTCCACGTAGCCCATCACGAAGTACACGAGGTCGTTGGCCTCGCCGACGGCGTGGATGGGAACGATGTTCGGATGCGAGAGGCGGGCTGCGGTTTCGGCCTCCCGGACGAATCGGGCCCGGATGTCGCGCCGGTAGGCCAGCTCGGGAGGAAGCACCTTCACGGCGACCGTGCGCTTCAGCTTCTCGTCGTGCGCCCGGAAGACGACGCCCATCCCGCCCCGCCCGATCTCAGCCTCGATCGTGAAGGCGCCCGCGAAGGCCTGGACGAGCCGCTCCTGCAGGACGCGGTCGCCATCGGTCGGGTTCATCGTCACTGGGCAGCCATTGCCGCGCATAGATTAGCGCCGCCGGAGAGGCAGGGCAACCATGTGATCTCGCGAGACGTCCGACGAATCGGCGTCTTGGCATTGTCGCTTCCAGACGTCGGCGAGCCCCAACGGCCGACTAGTCCCTTCGCCCGCCTGCCAGATTGGCACGAAATGGGGACTTCGTCGTGGCACGATCGGTGCCAACATGGGGACATGGGGAGTGGTGTGAAGGCTGCAGTACGATTTCTCTTCATGAGGTGGCAATGAGCGAGCGGATGAGTCTGCCGGTCCTCCCGCTGCGGGAGATGGTGCTCTTCCCCGGCGTGACCGCGCCCATCAGCGCGGGGCGGCCGGGCACGCTGCGGGCGATCGAGGCGGCGCTGAAGACGGAACGGCGCCTGATCTTCGCCGTCGCCCAGCGCGAGAACACGGAGCAGGTCTCCGCCGAGAACCTGTACTCGATCGGCACGGTGGCTCGGATCGGGCAGATGCAGCGCGGTCTGGCCGGCGTGCAACTGTTGCTGCAAGGTGAGGGACGGGCGAGCGCGGTACACATCGCCGAGCGCGACGGGTACCTCGAGGCGGTGGTGAGGGAGCTCGAGGACCAGGCGCCCCCCGAACCGGTGGATGCCGCGTTCCTGGCGCTCTACAAGGAGGCCAGGGAGCGCGCCGGCGAGCTGGGCCAGAAGAGTGGACTTCCGGAGGAGATGGTGCAGCAGGTGCTGGCGTCGGTCACCGACGCCGGGCGCTTCGCTGATCTCGTCGCGGGCTACCTCGACATCAAGACGCTGGAGCGGCAGGCGCTGCTCGAAACGCTGGCCGTCGAAGAGCGGCTGCGCCGGGTGCTGATCCACGTGCAGCGGCAGATCGGGGTCATCAACGCGCAGGAGGACATCAAGTCGCAGGTGCAGGAGGAGCTCGGCGAGCGCCAGCGCGAGATGTACCTGCGCGAGCAGCTCAAGGCGATTCGACGGGAGCTCGGCGAGAGCGAGGACGATCGTGACTTCGCGGCGCTCCGCGATGCGCTCGGCAAGCTCGCGCTGCCGGAAGCGGCGAAGAAGGAAGTCGAGCGGGAGCTCGGCCGACTCGAGCGCACGTCGAAAGACTCGATGGAAGCCCAGGTCATCCGGACGTACCTCGAGTGGATCGCGGAGCTGCCCTGGAACACGCGGTCGGAGGATTCCCTCGACCTGACGCGCGCAGAGCAGGTGCTGGAGGAGGATCACTACGGCCTGCGCGACGTGAAGGAGCGGGTCCTGGAGTTCCTCGCAGTGCGGCAGCTGCGGGAGAAGGAAGCCAAGGGCGAGCCCGCCGGCGGGGCGGCGGATATCCCGGGCCAGGCGGACGATCGCGTCCTGTCGAAGGGACCCATCCTCCTGTTCGTGGGGCCGCCCGGAACCGGGAAGACCTCCATCGCGAAATCGATCGCGCGGGCGATGGGTCGGAAGTACGTCCGGATCTCGCTGGGTGGCGCGCGCGATGAGGCCGACATTCGCGGCCATCGGCGCACCTACGTGGGCGCGATGCCCGGGCGGATCATTCAGGGGATGAAGCAGGCGGGGACGAAGAACCCGGTCTTCCTGCTGGACGAGGTGGACAAACTGGGCGTGTCGTTCCAGGGCGATCCGGCGGCGGGCCTGCTCGAGGTGCTGGATCCGGCGCAGAACGACTCGTTCACGGACCACTACCTCGGCGTGCCGTTCGATCTTTCGGAGGTGCTCTTCATCGCGACCGCGAACTTCCTCCAGAACATCCCGGCGCCGCTGCTCGACCGCCTGGAGACGGTGGATTTCACGGGCTACACGGAGCTGGAGAAGCTCGCGATCGCGAAGCAGTACCTGGTTCCGCGGCAGCTTAAGGAGAACGGGCTCAGCCCTGAGCGGCTCGTGGTCGAGGACGGCGCGATCCGCGAAATCACGGGGGGCTACACACGGGAGGCCGGCGTCCGGCAGCTCGAGCGCGAGCTGGGGCGGCTGTCCCGGAAGGTGGCCCGTCGCGTGGCGGTGGATGGTGGCGAGAAGATCGTCGTCACCGACAGCGACGTGCGCGCGCAGCTGGGGCGGCCCAAGGTCCGGCCCGAGCACGCAGCGCTCAGCGACGCCGTCGGCACCGCCACCGGGATGTACTACACGCCCTCGGGCGGCGACATCATGTTCGTCGAGGCGTCGCTGATGCCGGGGAAGGGCGAGCTGGTGCTGACCGGGCACCTCG
Source organism: uncultured Gemmatimonadales bacterium (assembly GCA_963835535.1). Taxonomy (GTDB): domain Bacteria; phylum Gemmatimonadota; class Gemmatimonadetes; order Gemmatimonadales; family JACORV01; genus Fen-1245. Next base: position 49,191 of record CAWIFL010000004.1, on the reverse strand, counting down.
GCGACGTGATGAAGGAGTCGGCTCGCGCCGCCCTCACGTACGCCAAGACCCACGCCGCCGCGCTGGGCGTGCCGGAAGCGGCGCTCAAGGACCGCGAGATCCACGTGCACGTCCCGGCGGGGGCCATTCCCAAGGACGGCCCGTCGGCGGGGGTGACGATGGCGACCGCTCTCGTGAGCGCGATGACCCAGCGTGCCGCTCGACACGACGTTGCGATGACCGGCGAGGTCACGCTCAGCGGCCGCGTGCTGCCGATCGGAGGCCTGAAAGAGAAGGTGCTCGGCGCGGCGCGGGCAGGCATCACCGAGATCATCCTGCCCAAGGAGAACGAGCCCGAGCTCGAGGACCTTCCGGAGGAAGTACGGAAGTCTCTGTCCTTCCATCCGGTGGAAACGCTGGAGGAGGTCCTCGCCATTGCACTGCGGAGCCACGACGCCAGGGCCGTGGATGAGCTCCTGTCCACCTCCGCCGGGCGCTAGGCAACCGTTCGGTTGACGAGCTTGGAGGCTAGCGCCAGGCGCAGTAGTCCATCGTCATCTTGAGCAGCGTATCCCTATAAGTTTCCTTGCGGCCGACGCTCTTCGGATCGCCGGCCGCTATCCATCCAAGCGTAGCACCGACAACGACTTCCGCGACAGCATCTATTTCGACGTCATCGCGCACGTAACCGGCGCGCTGACCGTCCTGCAAGATCTGGCGTGCTTGGCCCTTCGCCCGCTCGAGCCAGTCCGCAGCCATTGCGACGGCTTCCTGGTCGCTCGGAGGCGAGGCCAGGATTGCCAGGAGAGCCGGGTGAGACTCCGTGATCGCGGCGAGTTGGGTGCTGAGGTCCCGCAGCCGCTCCATCGGCGCCTTGGAGGGCTGGGCGGGTGGTGCCGGTCGCTCCAGTAGCGACTTCAGGGCAGCCAAGTGAAGTCCGCCCTTGGAGCCGAAGTAGTGGAACAGCAACTGCTTATTGACGCCGGCGGCAGCAGCGATCCTGTCTACTCGAGCGCCCGCGAAGCCGTGACGAGCAAACTCCAAAGCGGCTGCGAACAGGATGCGCTCGCGCCGAGGGGCCGAGTCAGCAGCGGTCATTCAGTCCTCAACCGTGTGGTTGAGCGGCGATCTTATAAGCCAAAGCTCCCGGAGTCAAGCAATCGCGAAGGCTCACTCCGCAAGCGCGGTGGGCTCTAGCCGAGGCTCTCCGTATTGAGGAGGTGGAGCGCCTCGGCGAAGGCGTGGGCGACGGCCTCCACGCAATCTCGGAGGGCGTCGAGATCCGCGGGGGCGACGGCCGCGTCCGCTGCCTCCAGCCGGACCGCGAGCCGCTCACCCTCCCGGCTCCGCGTACTCACCATGGGGAAACCGTACGAGCCCCCGGACCCGGCCAGGCGGTGAAAGGCCTGCCGCAGTTCAGGCACCGCGGCGCGCTCGCCCGACGCGAGGCGCGCGGAGAGGCGCCGCAGCTCGTCGACCCGCTGCGCGGAGTCGGCCAGATACTCGCGACGCAGCTGGCGCAGCTGCTCTGCCAGTTTGTCTTCTGATTCGGATGACACGGCGCTCCCTGCCCTATCCAGACACAAGATACGCGCTACGGCGACGCGGACGCGAGTTCGCGTCGGAGCAGGTGGCGCACGAAGGGAATCACCCCGGGATGCTCTGTTGCGATCCCGGCGGCGTCACCCGCACCGCGCACGACGCCGCACACGGCGCGTCGCCGGTCAGCGACGAGCGCCACCGGCAGGCCGCCCCAGTAGGCCTCGATCTCGCGCGGCGGGATTACCCTTACCGCGGCGTCGGCGGGGGCCGGCGCACCGAGCGAGAGCACCCGCCTGTTCACTCGGCCACGGCCGCCCTCGAGATCCGCGAAGGTCTCCCTGGCCCACGGGCCGACGACCGCGAGCAGCTCGGAGCGAGCGCTGCGCGCGCAGTCGATCGCTCGTGCGAACAGCGATGCCGGGTCAGCGAGGGATTCCACCGAAGCGAGCCCCGCCCTGGACTGCACCTGTCGTACCCGGCTCAGCGTATCGGCCAGGGAATCGAGGTCGCTGGAGTACTCGCGGCGCAGGCGAAGCACGAGCGCGTCGGAGTCCAAGGCGGCGTAGCGCACCGGCCTGCCGGGCAGTCGAGTGACCGCCCCGCGGCCGGCCAGGCCTTCCAACGCATCATAGGTATTGGCCCGCGCCAGCTTCGCAGCCAGCGCTACCGCATACCCCGTCGCGGGGGAGATCGGAAGCAGGGCCAGATAGACCTTGGCCTCGGTGGGCGTGAAGCCGAAGCGGGCGAGATCCATAGTAGTAGCATTAGCTACTACGTCATGTCACGTCAATGTCCGACGTCGACGCGATCAGCTCGTGGTCAATTCCCAGCCGGCCAGGCGCGCAATCAGCGCCATGCGGAAGGTCACGTCGGCTTGGCGGCTCTCGATGGTCTTCCCCTCCTGCAGGGGGAAGACGTGGTACGACCACGGCGCTTTGCGCCGCGGCAGGGTGCGGAGGTTCTTGGGGCTCCAGACGCCGCGCGCGTCGCAGTCCTTGAGCAGTCGCGCCCAGAGGCGCGGGACGGTGGTCGACTGCTGAAGCACGCCGAGGCGGGCCAGCAGCTCCATCCAGTAGAGGGCGAACGGCAAATCGTCGGCCTGCCCGGCGCTCGTGACCTTCAGCGGGTCGCCGAACAGGACGAAATTCGGCTTGAATACCTTCTTGCCGGCGAGGACGCCGAAGCTCTTCTTGAGGCCGGGTTGGGCAAGGTAGCCGCCGAGCCGCTCGACCAATGCGGCGCGCTCGCGCTGGACCGCGGGCAGCAAGGCGAGCAGGGCCACGGAGAAGATGGTGGGCGGGTATGCCTGCGGATGCAGGACCCAGCTCCCCGACGACTTCACCAGCGGGTTCTCGACCAGCTCGCTGCGCAGGAACTGCGAAATGTCGTTCGCGATGCGGTGCGCGGCGCCGCGGACGCGCGGATCTTCGCCGTAGCCACCGTGGGCGAGCGCCGCGGCCGTGGCCTCCCGGATGACTTCCCGGACCCACGGCTCGACGCCGATCTCCGCCGCTCCGTACTTCTGGAACTCGAAAAGGAGCTTCGGATCCTCGTCGCGCGAGACGAGCCGGAACAGAAACCGGCTGCCCAGCTTCAGCGCACGCGATTCCCGTGTCCAGCCCAACTCGACGAGCCGGCGATACTGGTGGAGGGTCCCGACGTCCTTGATACCGGCCGCCTTGTTCGGTGCCACGCCGAGCAGATTCGCTCCCCAGACGCCCGTGTCCTTCTGCTTCTTCGCGATCTGGCGCGCCGGTGGGTAGGCGTCCATGTCGACCTGCAACGCCTCGAGCCTGGCGGGGTCGGCCGTGCCGGGGACGATCTCGGTGAGCGTACGATACCGGATGGCGGGGCAGCCGTATTCGACGAGCCAGGAGACCGGAACGCGGTGTGACGAGGGAAGAGTCAGAACCAGCCTCCCGACGAGTGGGTCTGGGACGCCTTGAACGGCCGGCAAAATTACGTGGACCGGGCCTCCCAGGCTAGGGGGAGAAACCTCGCTTCAGGGCCTGGCGGGCAGCCCGAAGATCCGCACGCGCGACACGATGGCGTGGTCGGCATCGCCCCGCTCGGTCGTGAGAACGAGCAGGTCGGGCCCCAGGAAGGCCACCCCCTCGCCCTGTGGCTCCACGACCGGAATGGTCAGGCCGCTCGAGGGCGTGATCGGAGTCGGCACGGAGTCCCCCCGAAATCGGAAGAAATGCAGGCTCGAGTAGGTCCGGACGACCAGCACCGCTCCGTCCGGGGACACCCCGGCGCCCGTCACCATTCGAAGTCTCGCGAGGCTGGGAACGAGGGCGAGGGAGCCCAGGAGCCGGAGCGTGTCCAGGTCGCCGGGTCGTTGCTCTGCGCCGCGGCGCGGCACCAGGAAGACCAGCGGCGGTCTCGACAACTCCTTGGTGATGATGAAGATGCGTCCCGACGGGGCCACCCCGATCGCTTCCGCGTCGTGGGGGTGATCGGGATAGCGCAACGCCGTGGCGGATTCGAGCGGCACTCGGCGCAGCGTATCGGCGCTGTCCCGCGGCGGCTCCGGCTCGGCCAGGCGATAGATGACGATGTGGTCGCGATTGTGCCTGTTGTCCCCGATGTCCGCAGGGTACAGGCACCAGCCGCCGTGGTCCGGGCAGGGTCCCGACCCGAGGTCCTCCCAGTCGACGTTGTCCGCGCCGGCCACCAGCACCGAGCCGAGATCGTGGCCGGCGGAGTCGGTCGCATACAGGCGAGCATCGTCGCCGCTGTCGTTATGGGTCCAGACGACGCCGCGGACCCTGTGGCTGGGCGCTGCGCCCGAGCTTTCGATGAGGCGCGGCGCGCGCAGGACGGCCGTGTCGAGCAGTTCGAGGTGAGGCAGGCGCTGCGCAGCGGCCGGCGCGGAGAAAAGGACGGTGAGCGAAAGGACGACGGCGGGCCTGCGCACAGGGCACAGGTTACCCCGTGAGCGCCAGGCGGGCAATGCTTGCCCGGTCCGGGATCGAGACCGATCTTACACGCATGCCCACATCGCTGCTCGCACGGCCGGTGGCGCGCCGGACGGACATCGTGCGCCTGTCGGGGCGCGTGCTGTATCTGACCGAGGACCCGGAGCTGATCCGGCGCCAGCTCGAAGGCGAGGATCTTGGCTGGAACGGCTCGGTCAAGCTGCGCGACAACATCTCAACCGACGAGATCACGCCGGCCTACATCTGCTACTATTTCGACGAGACGCTCGGCGAGTTCCCGTACCTCGGGCTCAAGGCCGGCGAGCAGTTCCCGATCACGCGGGGCAGCGTCAAACGGGGCGGCTTCGTGGCCTCCGCCGCGGGCAAGCGGCGCGGGAAGGGCTCTTCGCGCGAGCAGTCGCCCTACGCCGAGCTGATGGCGGGGATCCGGCTGGTGGCCGGGGAGAGCATCGAGCGCATCTATCACGAGAACTGCCAGAACCTGGGGATCCTGACCACGACCGACTTCTCGGTCCTCGAGCGGGTGAAGCGCGGGGAACCGATTCCGCTCGCCGTCTTCACGGCGGGCGAGGGTCAGATCACCCGCGACATCATCGAGTACGGGGGCCTGTTCAACTACAACGTCGCGCGGCTGCAGGGGAAGATCGCAGTGCCGGCCGTCGACACGAGGCCGCGGCCCATGACGATCGCGGAAAAGATCCTGGCCCGGCACTGGGTCGTGGACGCGGCGGCCGGCCGGGTCGGGGTGCCTGCGGTGGCGCCCGACGTCGAGGGGTTCGTCGTCACCGACATCCGATTCAGCCACGAGTACGTCACCCCGATGGCGGCGATCTTCTTCGAGCAATACGTCGGGGCGGCCGAGCCTCTCAACGACCCGTCCTCCATCTTCTTCTTCCGCGATCACCTGACGTTCCTCCGGGACGCGATGACGCCGGAGCGCATCGCCGAGGGTCTGCTCGACGTCGCCAACCAGCTCGAGGTCAAGCAGCGGGAGTTCGCCGCCGCCAAGGGCGTCAAGCTGTACGGCGAGCTGGGCCTCGGGCGCTTAGGGTCGGAAGCGATCTGCCATTCGAAGATTCTCGAAGCCCACGCCCTGCCCGGCCAGGTGATCATCGGCAGCGACTCGCACACACCTCACGCCGGTGCGGTGGGCTGCATCGCGTTCGGCGTGGGGACCACCGCCGTATTCAACAGCTGGATCACGCGGGACGTGCGGGTGCAGGTGCCGAAGTCGTTCCGCGTCACCGTGCGCGGCCGGAAGCCGCGGCACGTGACGGCGAAGGACATCATGCTCCAGCTGTTGCGGAACCCGTACGTGAAGAACGGGGACGCGATCGGGCAGGTGGTGGAGTATTGCGGCGAGACGATCGAGGATTTGAGCGTCGACGAGCGGGCGACGATGACCAACATGGCCGCGGAGGTCGGTGCCTTCACGGGGATCGTCGCGCCCGACGCGCGCACGGTCCAGTACCTCGTGGAGCAGCGCGGCATGGCGCGGGCGGAGGCCGAACGTCTCTGCGAGGGCCTCTTCTCGGATCCCGGCGCCGAGTACGTGACGGAGATCGAGATCGACGCGGCGAGCCTCAAACCGATGATCGCGCTGCCGGGGGACCCCGGGAACGGGAAGGCGATCGAGGAGCTGGGGGAGCGCATCAAGATCGACATCGCGTACGCCGGCTCGTGCACCGCGGGGAAGCGCGAGGACATGGACATGTACGCGCGCGTCTTCCGGGACGCGCTCGAGCAGGGGCAGCGCATCGCCCCGTGGGTGCGCTGCTACATCCAGTGCGGCTCGCAGGAGGTGTTCCGGTACTGCCAGGCGCAGGGATACGACAAAGTCTTCTCGACGGTCGGCGCGACCTTCATCGAGCCGTCGTGCGGGGCCTGCATCAACGCGGGACCGGGTGTTTCGCGGACCAAGGGCGAGGTCACGATCTCGGCGATCAACCGCAACTTCCCCGGGCGCTCGGGCCCCGGCCAGCTCTACCTCGCCTCGCCCTACACCGTCGCCGCTTCGGCACTGACCGGCTACATCGCGGCCTGGGATCCGGAGCGCTCGGCGGCAGCGGTGGCCTGAGCGTTGGGCGGGGCCCTCGAGCGCCCTCCCCGTCGCGCGCGTCCCGGGCGGTGGCGCGACGCGCACGATCATCGCATTGTTACGATATGGCTCAGCACTCCCTCGACCCCGGACTCCGGCTCGCGAAGCTCTGCAAGGCGGTGGGTCATCCGGCCCGCCTCGCCATCCTCCGCTACCTCGCGGGACGCGACACCTGCACCTGCGGGAACATCGTGGACCAGCTTCCGCTGGCGCAGTCCACCGTCTCTCAGCACCTGAAGGTGCTGAAGGACGCGGGGCTCATCGTGGGTGAGGTGGATCCGCCTCGCGTCTGCTACTGCCTCAATCGACAGGCCCTCGAGGAGCTGAAACGAGCCGTCGCGACGCTGTAACGCCGGGTGCGCTCAGTGCCCTGACGTCTTGATCGCGTTGAAGAGCAGCGGGTAGGTCGCGAAGCTCTGCCCGCGATATTGCGGACGGAAGCCGAACAGGATCGCCCGCCCCCGTCCCCGTCGCACCTCGACGAGAGCGGCTTTCCCCGCGAGATGGGTCGCGCCGAGGAGCCATCCGGAGAGCAGCACGTTGCCCGGTTCGGCCGGGAAGCGCCCCACGACTTTGACCCGCGTGGGATCACGAACGTCGAAGGCAGGCCCCGACTCGAACCAGGCGATGGACTGCGCCGGCATTCCGTCCGCCAGGGCCTGGGTGGTGTCGAGCTGAAGCCGCAGGATGCTGCCGGGCGCATAGAAATCCGCGGGCTGCAGGTCCCCGAGCGCGTCCGAAACGGGCAGGTCCAGGGCTCCGATGGCAAAGTTGCACGCCTCGTTGAGCGCGATGAGCGTACCCCCCGCGTCCACGAAGTCCCGGAGTGCCTGCACCCCCGCCGCCCCCATTCCGCCCGTGTACCGCGCCGGGTAACGACGCGCGGACAGCCCGTCGAGCAAGGCGCGCGCGTTCTGACTCGGCAGAATGATCGCGTCGAAGCGCGAGGCGAGGTTCCCCGCGCGGACGGTCGAGTCCACCAGCGACTCGTACGGCACGCCGAAGCTGTCGAGGGTCCAGCGTGTCCAGCCCTCGTCCATGGTCGCGGCGTACGATCGGTACACGCCGACGTGCACGACCCCGGGCCCGCCTCCCGAGAGCCCCGCCACGCGATACAGCGGAGGCCGCGGCGCCACCGGCGCCGACAGGCCGACCGGCAGCGAGTCCGCTGCGGCGAGGACGCGCACGCCGAGCAGCAGCGCCAGATCGTGGGCGGTGACGTCGTACGGGCGCTGCGGGGGGCCGCCGGGGTATTCGCGCAGGTCGGGGTAGAGCTCGCGCTCGAGCAGCGCCTTGGCGAATGCGGCATACGGCTGGCGCAGCACGACGACGTACGTGCCCGGGTAGAAGCGCTCGAAGCCGAGCGTGAACGATCCGAGCGCCGCGCGGACTTCGACCTGCGCGTGACGCAGGATCTCCAACAACGTCCCGAGGGCCATCTCGTTTTGGCCGTTGGTGGGGATCACGAAAGCCCACGGCCAGTCCGGCCAACCGCGCGAAGCGCGCGCGAGCACCTGATACGAGGTGCGGAGCCACTGCTCGCGGTCGCGCGCCACCTGATCCAGCAGCGCCATCCCGCTCGCCGTCTGGTAGCGGACGATGTCGGCGAGCGTCCACAGCCCGCCGGGCCAGGGCTGGACGAAGTTCCACGACGCGGTCCGCGGATCCACGCCGAGCCCCGCTTCCAGGCTTTCGGCAGGCACGGTGACCGACGTGGCGAGGCTGGCGCTGGCCGTTTCCGTGAGGATCCGGACCGCGCCGTGGTAGTGCTGGAATGCGCGCGCCGGCGTCCACGCATCGTACAGGGAATTCACCGCGACGCCGGTGAAGCCATCCGCCGTCATGCGCCACGCGATCGCGAGCCCGAGGGCGTTGTCGCCCTGGAGCAGGAGCGGGTCCACGTTGGGCTCGGCGGGGTTCATGTACGGCGGCACGAAGATCCGCGAGCCGTACCGCCCCTGCTGGTGCAGGTCGAGCGTCACCTGCGGGTGCCAGACACCGTACAGGCTGTCCACCACGAGCCGCGTCTCGGCCTGCGTGAACGCGTACCAGTCCCGGTTGTCGTCGTGCCCTGCGTAGTGGTGGTACAGCTCCGGAGGGGCGGTGCCCTCGGCGTTGCTGCCGAGCGTCTGGTTGTACCACCGCGACACGATGGTCACGCCGTCCGGGTTGAGCGACGGGACCAGGATCACGACGGTGTTGTCGAGGATGCTGCGGGTCTCGGCCGACGTGTCCGTGGCGAGTCGGTAGGCGATGTCGAGCGGCGAGAAGAAGCCGCCGACCTCGGTCGAATGGATGCTGGACGTGACGAGAACGAACACCTTCCCGCGCCGGAAGAGCGCCCTGCTCGCCGCGGAGTCCCTGACCAGTCGCGGGTCCGCCAGCAAGCGCTGTTCGTCGCGCAGCGCGTTCAGGCGGGCGAGGTTGGCGGGATTGGAGATGAACGCGGCGATGAAGGCTGCGCCGTTGGTCGTGCGGCCGAGCTCGCGCACGCGGACGCGATCACTGGCGGCGCCGAGGGCGCGAAAGTAACGCACGATCGGATCCCACTCGACCAGCCTCCGCTCGGCGCCGGGCTCGAAGCCGAGAACCGACGCCGGCGTCGGCACGGCCGTGCGCCGATGCACTGTGGCGTGCGGCACCGGGCGCAGCGGCGGACGCTGGGCCAGGAGCCCCGTGGTCTGCACCACGGCTGCAATCAGGGCCAGGACGAGAGAGCGGACGGCCACCTCCAGGTCGCGAGCGTACCCGGCAACGAGCCCCACCCCGGTTTCCCGGGATGGGGCTCGAAGTTAAGCGACCTCGGCTGCGAGTACTACCGCAGCCGCTTGATCTCGACCCGCATGTTCCGACGCCGGCCCTCCGCCGTCCGGTTGTTGGCAATCGGATGCTGTGGGCCATAACCGGTCGCCGTCAGGCTGTTTGTATCGACGCCCTTGTGGACGAGGTACGCCTTCACGGCGTCGGCGCGCTGCCCTGACAGCCGGATGTTCCGGGCGACGCTGCCGCTGTTACTGGTGTAGCCGCCGATCTCCCACCGCGAGTTTGGCAGGCCCTGCATGGTAATCGCGACCTTGTCCAGATCGGCCCTGGCCGCGGGCAGGAGCACCGCCGAGTTCAGGCGGAACGTCACGTTGCGCAGCACCATCGAGGCATTCACCGCCGGCAGTTCGATGGCCGGCGCGGCCTTGGTGGCGATCAGCACGGTCACGATGGCCGAGGCGGTCTTGCCGTCCGTCGCCGCGCTGAAGTGCGCGACGCCGTTCGCGACCGCCGTGGCCAGGCCGGCGTTGTTCACCGTCGCCACACCCGGGGCGTCGGACGTCCAGGTGTAGGTCTTCCCATTGATCGGCCGGCCGTTCGGATCCAGCGCCTGCGCGGCCAACTGCGAGGTCGCGCCCGCCGCCGTCAGCGAGGACGTCGCGGGGGTCAGGTTGATCGACGCGGTCATCTGCGCCACCGTGACGGTCGCGGTTGCGGTCTTGCCTGCGGACGCCAAAGTGATGTTCGCCGTGCCGTTGCCGACCGCGGTGACCAGGCCGGACGGACTGACGGTCGCCACGGCCGGGTTGCTGCTGGTCCAGGTGTAGGTCACGCCCATGAGCGGGCTGTTGCCCATGTCACGCGCGGTAGCCGCCAGTTGCTGCGTCGCGCCGAGCGCGCTCAGGCTGACGGAGGTCGGGGCGACCGCAACGGCGGCCGCGGTCCGTGACACCATCACGTTGGCGGTCCCGGTGACGCCCTCGGCCATCGCGCTGATCGTCGCGGAGCCATCGCCAACCGCGGTGACCATCCCGGTGTTGGAAACGGTCGCGACCGCCGGGTTGCTGCTCCTCCAGCTGAACATCTTGTCCGTCATCGGCCGGCCCTTCTGGTCGTGCGCGATGGCGGAGAACTGCGCCGTCTGCCGGAGCGACGCCAGCGTAGCAGTGCCGGGGTTCACCGCAATGTGGGTGAGGATCTTCTTGCCGCCCGTGAAATACGAGAGACCGACAGTCACCAGCCCCATGCCCGACGTGGTGCTTAACGCACTGAACACGTTGAGGCCGCCCTCGACCCGCAGCGCAAGTGCATCGCCCACCATGTGCCGGATGCCGACGCCGACGTTCCCGGCAACTTCACTGGTGCCCACATCCTTCCGGTACGCCATGCCGACGCCGACCGTGACGAAGGGGCTCGTGGTCTGGTTGATGTCCGGCGTCCAGGTCACGTTGGCGCTCGGCGTCAAGTACGCCGTCATGCTATTGAAGTACGACTTGCCGAACGCGGCCCCGGTGCCGACACTCAAGTTCCACATCGAATTGAGATTGTATCCTACGCGCAGCATGCCCCCGGGCATGTACTGAGCGCTCCCGGTCCCGTTGAATGCCCCGCCCACTCCCGCCAGGCCCACGCCGGCGCTGAGTTCCCAGGTGCCATCGCGCGCCCCGGCCATCATGGGATGTACTGGCGCGGGGGCCGGACGCTGCGCGGGCTGCGCCGCCGGCGGTCGCTGTGCGGGCCTCTGTGCCGGACGCTGCTGGCCAAACAGTAACGTCGGCACAATCGCCAAGGTGCCTGCGGCCAACATTACTCTGTTACGCATGATGAATCTCCTAGCGGAAGTTAGTCCGGCTCGCGCGAAGCCCGTGGCCCCGGGAGCCCCAGCCGATCTCGAAACTCCGCGCCGCCGGCATGCTGCGAGAACGTCGCAGCCGAGCGCCGCGCACGAAACCAGTATGCTCGGCGCCAATGGGAAGCGCAAGCACGCCTGCCGAGGCGCCGCCGGCCTCCCGGCCGTGGTCTCCCGGCTACCTGCCAGCCCCGACAATCTTGACCCGTTGTTTGTATCTCCGCAACCCCGAGCGAAAGTTCTCTACCCTCGCAGGAACCTGGTGGCTGCGCCCAGTCGCTCGGCGCTGGCCGACAGCTCGACGGCGCTGTTGGCTAGGTCCTCGATGGCCTTGAGCTGCTCAGCCGCCGCGGCGGCAACGATCTTGGCGTCCCCCGCCGAGGCCTGGGCCGCCGCCTTGACCTCCGACAACATTGCCTGCATTTCGGCCGTCCGCTCGACGTTTCGGCGCGGGAACTCAACCATCCGGTTGGACAGATGGGCCGTAGTCTCGGCGGCCCTCACAATCCCCTCGAGCTCGGCGATCCAGTGGGTAGCGGCCTGCGCCACGTCCTCGATCTCGTGTCGCATCTTCTCCAGAAGCTGCGCCGCGTGGTCCAGCACCCCGCGGGTGTCGGCCGTCGTCTTGCCGGCCTGCTGGGCCTCCTTCGCACTTTCTTCGGCCAGCCGCCGTACCTCGTCGGCGACCACGGCGAACCCCGCCCCGTGCTGGCCGGCGCGGGCGGCCTCGATCGTCGCGTTGAGGGCCAGCATGTTCGTCTGACTGGCGATGGCGCCGATCGTCTCGGCGAACTGTACCACCTGCTCCGACGCATCCCGCAGGCGACCGACGGCGGCGGCGCTCTCATCGACCGTCGCGCCGATGCGCTTGAGGTTGGCGGCGGTCTCGGCTGTCGCAACCCGCACCCCCTGGGCGGAGCGGCTCATCTCCTGGGTGGCGTGCGTCGTTTCCTCGGCCGCCAGTGCGGCGTCGTGCGAGGTCGCCCGGAGCGCCACCATCGCCTCCTCGGCGTGGGCCACGCGCTCGGCGGCGTTCGCGGCGCCGGTTTCCGCGCCCTGTGCGGCCGCCGCGACCTCCTCGGACGAGGCGTGGATCTCCTCGCTCGTGGCCGTGAGCTGCTCCACGTAGCCGGACGTCTGCTCCGAGGATTCGAGCAGAGGCTCGAGCACGCCGTGGATCGTCAGGACCAGAGCGAGCTGTGGCGCGATGAGCCCGAGAATCCCGGCGTCCGCCTCCCGGTACATCGCCGCGTCGGCGTGCCGGACGCTCCACGCGCCCACGAGTGCGTCCCCCTGGAAGAGCGGGACGAAGATCTCGGAGCCCTCCGCGGCCGCCGGGCCTCGTCGCGAGAGCGTTGCGCGCGCCGTGACTACCGGCTTGCGGCGCCGCAGCGCCTCCGCCGGGAGATCCAGGTCTGCCGAGAAAGTCGAGCCGCGCGGCCGATCCGGCGCGGTCTCCAGCAGATGCTCGAACAGGTTCCGCCCGGCGTCATAGCGGGCCAAGCCCATCTGGTCCCACGGCATCAGGCGGTGCGTCAGTTTCTGGATGGCGGTGAAGTTGCGCTCGAGGTTGACGTCGGCGGCGATCGCCTGGGAGAGCTGCTCCACCAGCGTCAGCTCGTCGGCGCGAATGCCCTTCCGCGCGATCCAGTGCGCGATCATGGTGAGGGCGAGAAGGGCGGCGCCGAACCCCACCACCAGCATCGCTGGAACGGCGCTGGTGACGGTCTCCAGCGCGGCGAGCGCGAGGGCGGCGCTGAGCAGATAGACAATCGACTCCCAGCGCAGTGTGAGCCCGAAGTCCACCCACGCCTTGGACTCCGACAGTGCCAATTCGGCGTAGAACGTCCCATTCACCACCAGCGGCAGCCCGACGAAGAGCAGCAGGAACGGGAGGAGATTGTGGGGCGTCAGCGCGGCGGCGCCGTAGTACCCGCCCACCCGGTCGTAGGCAAAGCCCACTACGGCGGTTCCGAACGTGAGGTGGCCTGCGTTGGCGATCGCGGTGCGCAGCCGCAGCCCACGGAGCGGGATGTCGCCCGCGAGCATGCCAAGCGGCGCCATCAGGACACCGAACCCCCAGCCGCGATGCAGCACCGCGAACAGGACGACGCCCAGGACGAAGGACGCGAAGCCCTTCCCCGGCAGCGCGAGTCCGAACCGGCGGGTGGCCGCCGCCACCACGAGGAGCAGCGCCAGCTCGCCGACCGGAACGGGACGCGGGAATTCACCCGTGAGGAGGACGAAGAGCAGCGTTACCAGTGCAGCCAGGTCGACGCCGACCCGGAGGAAACGGTCCTCGCCAACGCCCCGAGGAGATGTCGTATGGTCGGTCAAGTCATTGCCTCCCAATCGGTCAACAATACTGACTGATGAATCAGTAAGTTACCTTTGCACCGAGGGGGGCCAAAGCGGCCGCGGCGGGGAACCACCTGCGCGCCCGCACGGCGAGCCCACGGTACGTCGCGCGGCGGTGCGCGTCAAGCTGCGGCCTATCGCCGCGGCACGCGGCGTGCTAGAGTGTGTCGCCGACTCGAGCGAGAGGCGGGCACGGTGAAGATCACGATCGAATACTGCGTCGTCTGAAACTACGAAGCGCGGGCCGCCGGTCTGGCGGCCGAGGTCAGGAAGAGTTTCGCGACGGTGGATCTCAAGATGATTCCCTCGTCCGGGGGGGTCTTCGAGGTAACGGTGGACGACCGGCTGGTGTTCTCGAAGAAGGCATTGGGGCGACATGCCGAGCCCGGTGAGGTCCTGGAGCTGATCCGCCGGTGCGCATAGCGCTGTCCACCGGCGGCGGCGACGCCCCGGGCCTCAATGCCGTGATCAGGGGCGCGGTGTTGGCGGCCGTGCATCGCGGCTGGGCGGTCTACGGCATCCAGCGCGGCTTCGGCGGACTGCTGGGGCAGGATCGGGTGGTGGCGCTGGGGCCCGACGAAGTCCGCGGCATCACGCATGTGGGTGGCACCATTCTCGGCACGACCAATCGCAGCAGCCCGTTCAAGTGGCCGGTGCCGCAGAGCGACGGCTCCGTCAAGGAAGTGGATCGTTCCGACGAGCTGATCGCCGCGTTCAACGCGCACGGATTCGACGCGCTGATCATGATCGGCGGAGACGGCAGTCTCAACATCGCCCAACGACTGTACGAAAAGGGTCTCCCGGTGGTGGGCGTGCCGAAGACGATCGACAACGACGTCGGGGGCACGCTGGCGACCTTCGGGTTCGATACCGCCGTCTCCACCGCGACCGACGCACTGGACAAGGTCCATTCCACGGCGGAAAGCCACGATCGCGTGATCGTGGTCGAGGTCATGGGCAGGTACGCCGGCTGGATAGCGCTCAACTCGGGAGTCTCGGGGAGCGCCGACGTGATCCTGATTCCAGAGATCCCCTTCGACATCGAGAGTGTGTGCCGCAAGATCCGGGAGCGGGATGAACGGGGCCGGCATTTCAGCGTGGTGGTGGTGGCCGAGGGGGCGTTGCCGAAGGGGGGCGCGCACGTGCTGAAGGGGCCGGCTGCCGCCGGCGGCGCGATGGAGCGTCTGGGCGGGATCGCCGAGACGGTGGCGCGAGAGATCGAGCGTCGCACGGGCAAGGAAACGCGGTCGCTCACGCTCGGCCATCTGCAGCGCGGCGGGACGCCCACTACGTTCGACCGGCTGTTGGCGCTCCGCTTCGGCGCGGCCGCGGTCCGGTGCATCGCCTCCAAGATCTTCGGGGTGATGGTGGCGCTGCAGGCGCCGACCGTGGGACACGTTACGCTCAAGGAGGCGCTCGCGAAGCCGAAGCTCGTGCCGCTGGACTGCGACACGATCGCGACGGCGCGCGATCTGGGCGTCTGCCTCGGCGACTGAGGCCCGTGCACCCCAGCCGCGACCACTACCTCCCACCTGATCGACAAGCCTTCCAAGCCGCGCGGCCCGCGACGGGCCGCGTGGTGGTGATTGCGCCTACCCGAGCCGCGTGCGAAACCATCGAGATGGCGCTCGCGCTCGCGCTGCGAACCGTGCTCGAGGCCGAGCATGGCGACGAGATCCAGGCCCTGGCGCGCGGCGGTTTCGGGTTCGGCATCGTGGCCGGCACGGGCACCGGCAAGACGCTCGGGATCCGTCCGATCGCCGAGACGATCCTCCGGGTGCCGCTCAAGGTCGGGGTGGTGAACCGGGAGCGGGAGGCGACGCCGGAGACGCCGAGCTGGAACGTGGTGATCGTCACCACGGGCATCGCACGACGCTGGTTCCAGGCGGGGCTCATCACCGGCGACGATACGGTCGTGGTGGATGAGATCCACCAGACCTCCGCCGAGCTCGAGTTGTGCCTCGCCCTCGGCAAGCGCGCCGGGTGCCGGTTCATCTGGCTCTCGGCGACCGTGGATCCGTCGTTCTACGCTCGGTACCTCGAGTCCAAGCAGGTACTCGAGACGACGGCCTTCGACCCGGCGCGCGCGGCACGGGTGCGCGTGGTTGCGGCCAAAGCCCGTGAATTCCTGGATGCGCGGTTCCTGCGGCGGGTCGTCCGCGAGCGCCGGGGCGTCGCCGTGTTCGTCCCGACGCGCGCGGAGGTGGAGGCCGTGGCGGAGGAGGTCGGCACGCAGTGGCCGGCGCTGACGACCGCCTTCTATCACGGCGGCGAGCCGATTCGCGTAATCAGGCCCTTCCTCGAGGGGACGGCCCAGAAGCCGTATCTGCTGGCGATGACGGCCGCGGGGCAGTCGGCGCTCAACATCGCAGGCCTCGACACCGTCGTCATCCTCGACGCCCGCTACCAGAACGTCATCGACCGCGGGCGCAACGTCCTCACACGTCTGCCGCTTGGCGCGAACGAGATCCTCCAGATGGCGGGGCGCGTGCACGGCCGCGTCGAGCACGGCGAGGTCTGGATCTTGAGCGACCGCGACCTCGCGTTCGACGCGCTGCACCCGGGGCCGCCGGAGTTCCAGCTGGCGGGTGACGTGGAACGCGTCGCGATGACGTGCGCGGCTCTGGGCGTGAACGCGCTGGATCTCGAGCTGCCCGTGCCGCTCGACCGTGCCGCGTATGCGGCGGCGCTGCGGCAGCTCGAAGACCGCGGCATCGTCGCCGACGGACGGCTGACGGTGTACGGCGCGGAGGTCGAGGCGCTCCCGGTCGAGCGCCCCTGGGCCGAACTGCTGCTGCACGCCGACGCCGATCTGGTAAGCGCAGTCGCGGTGTGCTCCGGTGTCGACTCGCTGCATCGCATGACGCGCGAGGAGCGTGTGCTGCGCGGGCTCATCGTGCCGGGCTCGGACCACCTCACCGCGTACAACGTCTTCGCCGAAGCCGTGAACCAGCACGGGACGGTGGGCGAGGTCTTCGGACTCGCGCGTCACCTGTTCGCGGAGTCACTCGAGGAGTGGGCGGAGCGCCGGGGCGTGCTGATGAAGGCGGTCGAGGACGCGGCGCTGGGGCTCGCCTCCGTGTACCGCTCCCTCGAGCTCACGTTGCCCGCCACGCTCCACTCCGCGGACGACCGGATGCTCCGGCGCTTTCAGGACCTGATCGCCCGCGTGATGCCGTTCGACCTCGTGATCGACGAGGAGACGCCGCGTCACGAGCCGGTGCGCGTGTCGCGCGGGTCGGTGTGTGGAGCGTGGGGCGGCGTCGCGGGAGCGATCCGTTACTTCGCGGATCGCTTCG
Source organism: uncultured Gemmatimonadales bacterium (assembly GCA_963835535.1). Taxonomy (GTDB): domain Bacteria; phylum Gemmatimonadota; class Gemmatimonadetes; order Gemmatimonadales; family JACORV01; genus Fen-1245. The sequence goes on along the minus strand of CAWIFL010000004.1, from coordinate 32,361 downwards.
GGGTGCCGCGCGCGGCGATCGAGGGGACGCAGCTTCCCTACGATCTGATGCGCAACTACGCCAGGCCCGGGCCCCCGGAGGTCTCGTACGATCCGCGGCACCGGCATCTCCCGCTCGTGGCGGTGAGGCGCCGGACCTACCACGAGTTCGAGTTGGAGCGGGACGCGGAGCCGCTGGAGAAGATCACGCCGGAGCTGGTGGGCGCGGCCCGCGCAGCCCTGGTCGAGGCGCTGATGACCGGTGTGGCCCGGCACAAGGACGCGCGCCACCTGCGGGCGACGCTCGAGCACGTGGGCGAGCTGTGGCGCCGCTCGGGCGGCACACTGGCTGGGGTCGATGGATCGGTGATCAGGGCGGCGCTGGGCCGGCGGCTGCAGGACCTCACGAGGTTCGACGACTTCCTCCGCGCGGACCTGGCCCTGGACGTCGGGGACTTCGTGCCGGCGGAGCGGCGTCGCGCGCTCGAGGCTCTGCCGTCATCGATCACCGTGGCCGGCGAGACCTGCCGGCTCGATTACGAGGTCGAGGACGGCACGGCCAGGGTGCGCATGCGGCTCAAGGAACGGATCGCGCGCACGCTCCTCGAGCACGAGCTTCCGAGTTTGGATCGGCCGCTCGTCTTCTCGGTGATGAGGGGTCGACACGGCGCGATCCGTGCCGGCTCCCTCGAGGAATTGCGGAGCGCGCTTACGGCACCGACGGGGCCTGTCCAAGGGCGACGAGGGCGAGGCAGAAAGCATCGTAGGCGCCTCTGAGCTCGCCGGCATCCGCGCCCATCGCGATCGCGCAGGCCATGCCGTCCAGGAAGGTCACGACCAGGCTGGAGAGGGCTTCGGGGGGGATCCCCGGCCGGGAGTCCAGCTCGGCGAGCAGTCGCGGCAGCTGGACCGCCAGCGCGCGGCTCTCCCGCTCGCGCTCGCGCCGGAGGAGCGCGGCAACGGCGGCATCGTCGCGCGCCAGGAGCAGGAGGTCATGCCAGGCGCGCTCCGCATCGCGCGCGGCGCCGGCAACCAGGGCGTCCCACAGCGCGTCGAGCGCGGCCAGGCCGCGCGCGCCCTCGAGCCGCTGGAGCCGGAGCGTGGTGCGGCGCGAGGCCAGACGCTCGGCGGCCGCCAGGAGCAGCCGCTGCTTGGTCGCGAAGTGGTAGTGGACCAGCGCGCTGGAGGCACGCGCGGCCCGTGCGACGCGAGCCACGGTGAACGATGAGAGCCCGGTGGAAATGAGCTGTCCGGTAGCTGCTTCAACTATCGCATCTCGCTTGTCCACAATGACCTGCCCATTGACTGATGACTCAGTCAGTCTAGTGCGGCTGGTCGGCCTGTCAAGGTAGGGGGCGTCGCGCCGTGGTCCATCTCGCGATGGCCACCGTGCAGTTCCTGTTCGCCTCCCTCACGGTCGTCGCGAAGTTCGTGCTGCCCAGCATCTCGCCCACCGGGATCGTCTTCTTCAGGATCTCCGGGTCGGCGGTCGCCTTCTTCGTGCTCCAGCGGACGCTGGTGCGCGAGCGTGTGACGGACCGGCGCGACCTCGCGGCCCTCGCCGGGCTGGCCCTGATCGGGGTCGTGCTGAATCAGTTCCTCTTTCTCGAGGGCGTGAAGCGGACGACCGCGATCAACACGAACATCATGGTGACCACGATCCCGGTCTTCACCCTGGCCATCGCGCTCGTCCTCCGGCGCGAGCGCGCGACATGGGCGAAGCTCGGCGGGATCGCCCTGGCAGCCGTCGGCGCCATCTACCTGATCGGCCCCGACCGGATCCGCCTCGATCCCACCACGGCGTTCGGGAACGCGCTCATCGCGTGCAATACCTGCTCGTATGCGGGATATCTGGTGCTTTCGAAGCGCCTGCTCGAGCGCTATCACCCCCTCACGGTCGTGACGTACGTCTTCGTCTTCGGAGCCGTGCTGATTCTGCCGTTCGGGTTGGTGGCGCTGCGCGAAGTGACGCTCTGGCAGCTGCCGCCGCGCGCGCTCTTCGGGCTCGCGTACATCGTCCTGTTCTCCTCCCTGCTCGCCTACTACCTGTCCATCTGGGCGCTGCAGCGAACCGCCTCGAGCCTGGTGGCGATGTACGTCTACCTGCAGCCGGTGATGACCGTGGCCGCGGCGCCGCTGGTGCTCGGCGAGCGGATCACGGCGAGGGCGCTGCTCGCCGCCGCCGTGATCTTCGCCGGGCTGGGCCTGGCCACGTGGGGAGAACAGCGCTCCGGGCGCGCGCTGGGCGCCGCGTTCCGGGCCCCCGCCGAAGGGGTCTAGGCCGGAAACCCCGTGGTTACATGGGGCGTAGTGGAATCAGCCTCGTTCAGGGGAATCCCGCGGTGCTAGCTCGGTTGGCGCTGTTCCTGTGGCTGCAGGGCCCGGCGCCGCACTACGCGGATTCCGCGACGGCGCGGCTCATCGCCCGGGCGCGAGAGCGCCACCAGCAGCAGGACGCCGCCGTCCACGACTACCAGGCCACCCTCGTGACTCGCCTCGACGCGAGCGTCGGCCGCGGCGCGTTCGCCCGGCTGTTTCCGCTCGCCGTGGAGGAGCAGAAATCCCAGCTCTTCTGGCAAGCGCCGAACGACGTCAAGGTCGTCACGATCGGCCGGCGCTACAGGACCGTCTTCCGGAACGCGGACGTCAACTCGAGCTGGACACGCCCGTGGTTCGTGCCACGGTTCCTCGGCGACAGCATCCGCTTGCTGTCGGGGGAGGACTTCCCCGAGCGCGCGGCGGTGCATCCGCTTTCGCCGGGCGCGGAAGGCTTCTACACGTACGCGATCGACGACTCGATGACCTTGGCCGTTCCCGGGCGCACCGTCCGCGCCATCGGCGTGCGGGTGACTCCCGTGCGCGCAGACGCGTCGCTGGTCGCGGGGGAGCTCTGGCTGGACGCGCAGACCGCGGAGACGGTCCGTCTCTCGTTCGTGTTCGTGGGCAAACGGCTCTGGGTCGACAGCATCGGTCCGACCCGGCACGACACCGCGCGGGCGGACCGCGAAGACGCGCTGGCGGAGAGCATCCTGCGCGTCTCGGCGGATCTCGAGTACGGACTGTACGACCGGCGCTACTGGCTGCCGTACCGGCAAGGCGTCACGCTCGAGGTGCAGCTGCCGTGGTTCAAGAACCTGGTCCTGCCCGTGCACTTCATCACGACGTTCGGCGACGTGCGGGTCAACCAGGATCGCGCGATCACCTTCGCCGTCCTGCCGCCGGACACCACCAAGCACGGGACGAGGCGACGGCGCGGCCCTTCGACGACGCGATGCGGCGACAGCCTGAGGGTCGCCGCCGAGACCGAGCGGGCGGCGGATCGGGCCCGGGACGGCTGCGTCACCGTGGGCTCGTGGCCCGGAGGGCGCTTTGAGGTGGACGTTCCGAGTGACTCCGCGCTGCTGGCGTACAACGGTTGGACCGACTCCCTGAGCTTCGATCTATCGGCGGCCGACGCGGAACGGCTCGACGAGGTTCGGCGGGACGTCCTCAACACGCTCGCTCGGCTGCCGGACAGTCTGACGGGCGAGCGGCGGTTCGGATTCGCGTTCGACCGGCTGACGGACATCGTGCGGTACAACCGGGCGGAAGGGGTGTCGCTCGGCGTCGGCTACGAGTGGCGGCCGGGGATGCCGTTCGTCTCGGTGCTCGCCAAGGTGCGCTATGCGTTCACCGACCGCCGGCTGCAGGCCTCGCTCGCGCTGCGGCGCGACGGCGCGGCATCGCGGTGGGAGGCGTCAGTCTTCCGCGAAATGCGCGATGCCGATCGAATGGCGCCGGGGCTCACCTTCGCGAACTCGGTCACCGCGCTCGCCACGGCCCGCGACGACGGCGACTACGTCTTCATGCAGGGCGGCGAAGTGAGCTACCAGCGGCGGCTCGGTCCGGCGACCGACCTGACGCTGCAAGCCAGGCTGGCCGACGAGTCTGCGCCGCGCTCCCTAGCGCACGATGGATTCAACGAGTTGCTGGGAGGGGAGGGCACCTTCGCCGCCAACGGGCCGGTGGTGGCGGGGCGGTACGCCACAGCGAGCGCCGAGTTGAGCGGGGGCGGGATGCAGCTGGAGTGGAAGGCGGGGCTGGAGGGGACGGCGGGAGACCGCCGCGGAGGAAGGGGATGGGTCGGCGCCGCGGCGAGGACGTCGCCCGAAAGCCGCCTCGGCGTCACCGTAACAGGGTGGGCCGGCATGGGGGCGGGTGACAGCATCCCCCAGCGTGCGTTCCGCCTGGGCGGGCTCAAGACGCTTCGCGGTTATCCGGCCGGTGCGCTCCGCGGCGCATCCGCCTGGACCGGGAGCCTGGATCTGGGCTGGTCCACCGCCGCCGTGAGCCCGGTGGTGTTCGTCGATGCCGGCCAGGTCGCGCCGCGGCTCGCCCGGTTCATCGGACCGCCTGCCTTCTCGTTCGGCGCCGGGCTCTCCCTGCTCGGCGGCTTCGTGCGTCTGGACCTCGCCCGCCCGGTCGCGCCGAATGCGAGGTGGCGGCTCAACCTCACGCTAGGGGCGCGCCGCTAGGCAAGCGTCGGCAACGCCCGTAGCTTCCAAGCGCGATGCGACGGCTACTTCTGGCCGCGGCACTGCCGGCGCTGGCCGGCGCCGCCTGCAGCGGGCCCGGCACCACTCCGTTCCCGGCCGGAGGCCGCTTCACGGCGGAGCGCGTCGCGCAACGGAGCACCACGCTCATCAGCGGTCCCGCGTGGGCGACCTATTGTCCCTCTGAGAGTCTGCTCGTGGTCGTCGCGCTCGGTCGCGCCTGGAACGGCGGCCTCGCCGTCCGCGCGGTCCCGCCACTCAACGTCGCGCGTGACTTCCAGGTCCAGATGTCGCTTGGCGACGTCGGCACGGCCGAAGCCGCTTTCCGCTCTCCGGCTGCGGGCGCTGCACGAGTAGGCGTGGGCGGGACCGTCCGGGTGGCGGCAACCACGACGGTCGACGGCCGGTTCGACATCACTCTCCCCGATTCCGCGGGCAAGCACGTCTCGATCCGCGGAACCCTCGCCAGGATTCCGATCGCCACGCTTCCGGCGGCCATGTGCACGCCGGTCTGACCGGCGGCTGGACCGAAGCGGTGGATTCGCGCGGCGCTCGCACCAGGTCGGCCGCTGCGCCGCTGCGCATCGTGCACGTGGACACGGAGCGGTCGTGGGGTGGCGGCCAGCGGCAGTTGTGCCTGCTGGCCACACGCCTGAAGGGGCAGGGACACCGGAGCTGGGCTGCGGTCCGCCCGGGAACGCAACTGGCGGCGGAGCTGGCCCGCGCGGGGCTGCCGGTCGTTCCGCTGGCCGCGGCGGTCGAATGGGACCCGGTGGCCGTGCATCGTCTCAGGACCCTGCTCACGAGCGTCGCTGCGGACGTGATTCACGCGCATTCCGGGCATGCCGTCGCGCTCGCCGCGCTGGCGAGCATCGGGACGCGGACGCGTCTGGTGGTGTCGCGCCGCGTCGCACTGCCGCTACGCCGCAATCCCGTCACGCACTGGAAGTACGGTCGGGCAGCGCGCATCGTCGCGGTAAGCGAGCACGTGCGGGACGTTCTCCGCGCGGCCGGGATCTCCGACGAGAGGATCGGCGTGGTGCGCAGCGGCGTGGACCTCGGACAGCACCCGGCGCCGGCCCGCGCGGCGACGCTGGCGTCGCTCGGGGTGGATCGACGGCGTCCGCTCGCGGTGATGGTCTCGGCCCTCGTCCCGCCCCACAAGGACCCCGGGACGTTCGTCGCCGCGGTCGCCGCGGCGCGCGCCGCAGGGTGCGACTGCCAGGCGTTGCTGGTCGGCGCGGGGCCGCTGGCGGGTGCGACCGAGCGCGCCAGTCGCCGTGCCGGCCTGGACGGCGCGCTCCGGCTCACCGGCTTCCGTAGCGACGCGCTCGAGTTGCTGGCGGCGGCCGACGTTGCGGTGTTGAGCTCGCGGGACGAAGGACTCGGGACGACGCTGCTCGACGCGATGCAAGCGGGAGTGCCGATCGTGGCCACGGCGGCGGGTGGCGTGCGGGAGGTGGTGCGGGACGGGCTGGACGGATTGCTCGTTCCGGTGGGTGATGGCGCAGCGCTCGGTGCCTCCATGGCGCGGGTGCTGTCGGACCGCGAGCTGGGCGCCGCCCTGGTCGCGTCGGGCAGGGAACGGGTGAAGGCATTCTCGATCGAGCGCACCGCGGAGGCGATGCTGAGGCAATACCGGATGGCGATGGTCGGAAGGACCGCTCGCGCCGAGTCGGCACGATGAGCGGCGGCGCACAGACGGCGCGGCCGGTGCGGCTGAGCGCGGTGCTGATCACGCGCAACGAGGAGGGCAATCTCCCTGCGTGTCTGGCGAGCCTTGCCGGTCTCGCCGACGAGATCGTGATCCTTGACAGCGAATCTACGGACCGGACGGTGCTGATCGGCGAGGCCGCGGGCGCGCGCGTCGTGCGGCACCGGTTCACCGGATTCGGGGCCGCGAAGCAGCGCGCGCTCGAGCTGGCGCATGGATCGTGGGTGTTGTCGGTGGACGCGGACGAGCGCGTGACCCCGGCCCTCGCGGAGGAGATTCGCCGGGTGCTGGCGTCCGAGCCCTCCGTGAACGGCTTCCTCGTGCGTCGGGACGTGTTCTTTCTCGGCAGGCTCCTGCGGTTCGGGGGCATGGGCAACGATTGGGTGCTGCGGCTGTTCCGGCGCGCCGGCGCCGGCTTCTCCGAGTCACCCGTGCACGAGCACGTCGAAATCCCCGGCCGTGCGGCGAGGCTCCGCGCGACGCTGGAGCACCGCGCGTACCGGACTCTGGCGGAGCATGTCGAGAAGATGAACCGCTACACGGACATTCAGGCGCAGACGAAGTCGGCGCGCGGCGTCCGGTATCGGAACTGGATGTGGGTGCGGCTCCCGTGGGAGGTGTTCGCGCGCTGCGTCCTGCGGCTGGGCGTGCTCGACGGAACGGCGGGGGTCATCTTCGCGACGATGTCCGCCTACAGCTCTTGGCTGAAGTACGCCAAGACATGGGAGCCGGTCGGATGAGCGGGCGCGATCACCGCAGCCGCGACAACACGGTCGGCTGGACGGTCGCCGCGGTCACGGTGGTGCTGCTGGCCGTCTTCGGCGCGGAAGGCGAGGCGCGCTGGCCGTGGCTGGCGTTCAACCTGGTGGCGTCCGCCGCCTATCTGCTGCTCCTGGTCCCGGGGTGTCAGGCGTGGGCCCGCAATCTCGTGGCGAGGCACCCAAGCCTGTCGGTGCACGTCCCGCTCGGTCTGGCGCTGTACGGCATGGTCGCGGCGCTGCTGGTGGGCAGCCACAACTGGCTGAACTTCCTGTTGTGGCCGGTGGGAGCGGGCCTGGCGACCGTGGCGCTCGGCGCAGGCAGGGAAGGCGAGCCGTCGCCTCCGCGCCTGCTCGTGGCGGCGCTGGCGCTGAGTGCGATCTGGGGCATCTGGGAACGCGGGATCACCATCGCCGTGCCCGGCGGGATGCACCTGAGCCTCGGGCCGCTCGTAGCGGTGGTCCTCGCGCTGTTCCTGCTCACTGTGGTGCATCCGCTGCGCACGTTCGATGTCGGGCTCGCTCTCACGTGGCGGGAGCTGCTGTTCGCGGTCGGGGCTGTGGCGGTGCTGGCGGCCGTGGCGATCCCGCTCGGATTCGCGGTTCACTTCCTTTCCTTCCAGTCGAGGTGGCTGGGGGTCACACACGGGGCGCTGCGGCTGTTCGGGTTGATCCTGTTCGTCGGCCTGCCGGAGGAGATGCTGTTCCGCGGCGTAATCCAGGAGGCGTGCTCGCGCATCTGGAGCCCGCGCATCGGACTCGCGCTCGGCTCCGTGGTATTCGGCCTGCTGCACCTGCTCAAGCACCCCACGCACCCGAACTGGGGCTACGGACTGCTCGCGACCGCCGCAGGCCTGGCCTACGGTTGGGTGTACCAGCGGACGGGAAGGCTCTCCGCCGCCGCGGTGACACACGGCGCGGTGGATTGGATCTGGAGCATGTTCCTTGGCGCGTGAGCCACGCGTTTCCGGCTTCTCGATCGTGCGGGGCGCCCGTGAGCTCGAGTACCCCGTGCTCGAGTCGCTGCGCTCGCTTCTGCCGCTGGTAGAAGAGGTCGTGGTGGTCGCGCACCGCCGCGACGAAGAGACGCTGGGGATGCTCGGCAGCCTGGGGGACCCGCGGTTGCGGGTCGTGGCGATCGACTGGGACGAGGGCCCCCGGGGCGGAGGGCGGACGCTGGCATGGCTGACCAACATCGCGCTGGCGCGGTGCCGCCACCCGTGGGCCCTCTACCTGCAGGCGGACGAAGTGCTTCACGAAGAGGACTACGATCGGATCCGCCACGCCGTGGAGCGATGCGACGACGCGCGCGCGGTGGACGCGCTCTCGTTCCGCTTTCTGCATTTCGAGGGTTCGTACGGCTACGTCAATCCGCTGCGCTATCGGCGCCAATGCCGGCTCGTGCGGAACGACGGGCGGCTCGCTTCGGTGCTCGACGCAGCCGGCTTCGGACGCGTGGACGGCCGGCGGCTGGGCACGAGGAGCAGCGGTGCGCGGATCTTCCACTACGGCTGGGCGCGGCGACCCGATGCGCTGAAGGCGAAGACGCTGGCATTGGCGCGTTTCTATCACGACGAAACGTCGGTCGTACGCCGCTGGAGCGCTTTGCCCGCGGCGCGCCTGGGCAGCGCCGAGCTCGCGTTTCGCTGGTCCGGAAGACACCCGGCCGTGATGCAGTCTCGCATCGCGCGCGGTGAGCTGGGGACGGTCGAGCGGCGGGGCCCATTGGAGTCGCCGCTGCTGAACGCGCGCTTCTACACGATGTGGCTGCGCAAGTGGGGCGTGCTGCCGCGCTTCGACGGACGCGAGTCCACGGTGAGATGACGTGGCCCGTTCACTGCTGAAGCGCGTCCGGCAGGGGATCAAGCTGCCAATGCAGATGGCATTCGCGCGGGCCGCCGTGCTGCCGCTCGACCGTCGGCCGCGCACGCCGAGCGACCTGGACGGCCTGGAGCCGCGCCAGATCGTGGTGTCCCGGACGGACCGGATCGGCGACCTGCTGTGCGGCTCCCCGGTATTGGTCGCGCTGCATCAGCGGTGGCCGCGGGCGCGGCTGGTGGTGGTCGCGGGCCCGAAGAACCGCGCGGTGCTGCGCGGGCTGCCGTTCGTGGAGGAAGGGCCCGTGTTCCGCCGGAATCCCGTGAGCTGGACGGAGCTCGCCTGGTGGCTCCGGCGCCAGCGCTTCGACATCTGCGTGAGCCTCAGGGCGGAGTCGATGGCCGGGGTGTGGGTCGCGGCCTGGAGCGGCGCGCCCGTGCGGATCGTGACGCACGCGACCAAAGCCGCCGCCGCCTTCAATCTGTTTCTCGGTGCGGACGACGCCCACCAGACGACGCGCTACTGTCATGCGGCCGCCATCCTCGGTTTCCCTCCCGCGGAGGTGCGGCCGGTGTTCGTGGTGCCGCCCGAGGCCGAGCGCCGGGCGGAGGAGTTGCTGCCCGCCATTCGGCCGCTCGACGGCTCGCCCCTGGTGGGGCTGCAGATCCCGCACCGCAGCACTAAGCGGTACACGGTGCGCGCGTGGCCCACGGAGAAGGTCGTCGCGCTGGTGCGGGCGCTCACGGGCGATGGCTGCCGCGTGGTGCTGTGCGGAACCGGCAGCGAGCGGGTCGAGGCGGAGTACGTCCGTCAGCAGGTGAGCGGAGCGGTGCTCGCGCCGGCAGGGGTATCGCTGGCGGAGTTCGCCGCGGTCCAGAGCCGGTTCGACCTGTTCGTGTCGCAGTTCACCGGCACGCTGCACCTCGCCGACGCGCTGGGGGTGCGGACCGTGAGTTTCGGCACCGCGGAGCAGGTCGAGGTGTGGGGCGTCCTCGGGGATCGCCACCGCTGCATCCCCGCCCCGGTGGTCGCGGACGTGCCGGTGGAGACCGTGCTCGAGGCGGCGCGCGCCCTGCTCGCGGCGCGGCGGCGCTGACCGGGGTGCCGAAGAACCCGCGTGGCGGCTAGATTATCCACACTTCCGTGGAACAGACCTATTTTCGCAAAGGCTTCGGCCTCAAGGGCGAGATCCAGGGCGCCCTGTCCGACGACTACCACAGCGCCGTGGTGGACGAGTTGCGTGCGCGCGGCTACCAGATCACGGTGGACGATCTCACGGTCCGGCTGGCGCAGGAATTCGGCTTCTGCTACGGCGTGGACCGGGCGGTGGAGTACGCATACGAGACGCGGACCAAGTTCCCGGACCGGCGCATCCTCCTCGTCGGCGAGATCATCCACAACCCGCACGTCAACCAGAAGCTCGCCACGATGGGGATCGTGATCATCGCGCGCAGCGCCGCGGGGGAGTTCGACTTCGACGGCGTAGGCGCGGACGACGTCGTGATCCTCCCCGCCTTCGGGGTGACGCGCGAGGACTTCGAGCGCCTGCGCGGCATCGGCTGCGTCCTGGTGGACACGACCTGCGGGTCCGTGCTCAACGTGTGGAAGCGGGTGGAGAGCTACGCCAAGGACGGGTTCACCGCGATCATCCACGGCAAGTATCACCACGAGGAGACGAAGGCGACGGCATCGCAGGTGACGCAGTATCCGGGCGGCCGCTACCTGGTGGTGCGCGACATGGCGGAGGCGCGGCTGGTCTGCGACTTCATCGAGCAGGAGGCGGGAGGTGCGGAGCTGCGCGAGCGGTTCCGCGCGGCGTCGTCCCCGGGATTCGATCCGGCGCAGGACCTCGTGCGCGTAGGGATCGCGAACCAGACCACGATGCTGTCGATGGAGTCGCTGGCGATCGCGGCAGAGCTGCGCCGCGCGATGGGCGCCCGCTACGGGCAGGCGGCGCTCGCGGCCCACTTCCGCAGCTTCGACACCATCTGCTCGGCGACCCAGGACCGGCAGGATGCGGTGGTGAAGCTGCTCAGCGACTCCGTGGACGTCGTGGTGGTGATCGGTGGGTACAACTCGAGCAACACGAACCACCTGGCGGCCCTTTGCGCGGAGCGGTCGACCACGTACCACGTCCAGGACGCGGCGTGCATCGACCCCGCGGCGGGCACGATTCGGCACAAGCCGGTGGGCTCGCAGGAGGAGGAGGTCGCGCACAACTGGCTGCCGCCCGGCAAGGCGGTGATCGGCGTGACGGCCGGCGCCTCCACGCCCAACAACGAGGTCGGCGAGGCCGTCGAGCGGGTGTTCGCGACGCGCGGGGTCTCGCTCGCGGCGGTGCTCGCCTAGACGTCCGACGTGCCTCAGTGAAAATCGTGTGACGTGACGAACGCCGCTCCCGCCTGGGGGCGCGGCGCGGCGAAGCGCTTCGCCCGGACGTTGAGCACGCCCTGTTCCTCCTGGAGCACGCCGCTCACCACGAGCAGCGGCGACCGTCTGACCAGCCGCTTGTTCGCCTCGAAGAGCGTGGGCGTGATCACCACGTTGGCCAGGCCGGTTTCGTCCTCCAGGGTCACGAAGCAGAAGCCCTTTGCGGTGGCGGGCCGCTGGCGGCAGATGGCGAGGCCGGCCACCGAAACCCAGTCGCCGTCGCGACGGCGCGAGAGCTCGGCCGCAGGGATCGCGCCCATCGCGGCGACGGCGGCGCGGAGGTGGCGCATCGGGTGCCCGGCCGGGGAGAGCCCGGTCACGCGGTAGTCGGCTTCGGTCAACTCGACCGGCGTCAGCGGCGGCACCGGCGCGCTCCTGCGGTCCGGGGCGACCGGCACCAGCGGGCCCGCGGCGCCGCGCGCGTGCTTCAGGACCTCCCAGAGCGCCGAGCGGCGGTTCGGCCAGAGGGCGTCGAACGCCCCGGCCTCGGTCAGCGTGCGCAGCTGGGCGACGGTGAGGCCGCCGCCCCGGACCCACGCCTCGAGCGATGCGGGTCGAGAGTCGCCGAGCAGCGGCTCGAGGCTCTCCTTCGCCTTCGCGCCCAGACCGGCCACGTAGCGAAGCCCCACCCGCAGCGCACCGTCTTCCAGCGTGCAATCCCAGCTGCTGCGCAGCACGTCCACGCCGCGGACCTCGACCCCGTGCCGCTTCGCGTCCTCGACGATGGTGCCCGGCGCGTAGAAGCCCATCGGCTGGGCGTTGAGGAGTGCGCAGGCGAACTCGGCCGGATGGTAGAGCTTGAGGTACGCCGAGGCGTAGACCAGGAGCGCGAAACTGGCGGCGTGACTCTCGGGGAAGCCGTAGTCGGCGAAGGCGGCGATCTGGTTGAAGATGCGGCGGGCGATGTCGGGCTCGATCCCGTTCCGCGCCATGCCTTCGACCAGCTTGGAGCAGATCTTCGCCATCCGCTCGTGCGAGCGCTTGTGCCCCATCGCGCGGCGCAGCTCGTCCGCCTCGCCCGGCGTGAAGCCCGCGGCCGCGATGGCCACCTGCATCCCCTGCTCCTGGAAGAGCGGCACGCCGAGCGTGCGCTCGAGGATCGGCTCGAGGGCGGGATGCGGGTAGGTCACCGGCTCGAGCCCGGCGCGCCGTCTGAGGTACGGGTGCACCATCTCGCCCTGGATGGGCCCGGGGCGGATCAGGGCGACTTCGACGACCAGGTCGTAGAAGGCGCGCGGCGCCAGGCGGGGGAGCGTGTTCATCTGGGCGCGCGACTCGACCTGGAAGACGCCGATGGTGTCGGCGCGGCACAGCATGTCGTAGACCGCGGGATCGTTCATCGGGAGGCGCGCGAGGTCGATCGTGACGCCGCGGTGCAGGCGTGCCAGCCGGATCGCTTCCTGGATCATCGTGAGCATGCCGAGACCCAGGAGGTCGATCTTGATGAGGCGCACCGGCTCGAGGTCGTCCTTGTCCCACTGGATCACGGTGCGCTCCGGCATGGCCGCCGGCTCGATCGGGACGACGTCGGCGAGCGGCTCGGCCGTGAGGACGAAGCCGCCGACGTGGATCGAGCGGTGCCGCGGCAGCTGGTGGAGCCCGTGCACCACTTCCGCCAGCATCCGCACGCGGTGATCCGACGGGTCGAGGTCGGCCGCTGCGGCGCCCCCCTCGCGCAGCTTCTCACCGGTCTCGCGTGCGCCGTCGCGATCCGCCTCGTCGGCCAGCTTCTCGGCCTGCTGCACCGAGAAGCCGAGGACGCGCGCGGCGTCGCGCACCGCCGCCCGGCCGCGGTAGGTGATCGCCTCGCACACCATCGCCGCGTGATCGCGCCCGTAGCGGCGGTAGACGTATTGGAGGATCTCCTCGCGGTCCTGGTGCGCGAAGTCGATATCGATGTCGGGAGCCTCGCGCCGGTCCTCGGAGAGGAAGCGCTCGAACAGCAGCTCCATGCCGACCGGGTCCACCGCGGTGATGCCGAGGCAGTAGCAGACGGCGGAGTTGGCGGCGGAGCCGCGCCCCTGGGCGAGCACGCCGAGCCGATTCGCCTCGCGGACGATGTCCCAGACGATGAGGAAGTAGCCGGCCAGCCCCAGCCGCCCGACGACGTCCAGCTCGTGGCGGAGCTGTTCGCGGTGCCGCGCGGTCAACCGCTCGCCGTAGCGCTCGCGCGCGCCCGCCGCGACCAGGGACGCGAGATACTCGTCGGCGGTGATGCCGGGGGGCGTCGGGAAGACGGGCAGGGTCGGAGTGAGCGCCGCCATCCGGAAGGCGCAGCGCTCGGCGACCGCGCGGGTGGCGAGGACGCCCTCGGGATAATGGCGCCAGCGGTGAGCGATCTTCTCGGGCCGCTTCAGGTACCACTCGCCGTTGGGCCTGAGCAGCGTCCCGGCCTCGTCGAGCGTCGTCTGGTGGCGCAGGCAGGTGAGGACGTCGTGCACGAGCCGCCCGTGCGGCGTGGCGTAGTGCACGTCGTTGGTCACCAGCCACGGGAGGTCGAGGGAGCCGGCGAGCGCGATGAGCTTCGGCACGACGAGGCGTTCGGAGGCCAGGGCGTGGTCCCAGCACTCGATGGCGACGCGCCCCTCGAACAGCTCTGCCAGCCGGCCGAGCCGGTTGCGCGCCCCGGCCTCGTCGCCCTTGGCCAGCCGCCGGGGGATCTCGCCGAAGGGGCAGCCGGTGAGGCAGAAGAGGCCGGCCGCATGGCGTTCCACGTCCTGCCACGCGGCGGCGGGCGCTCCCCGCTCGCCGCTCCGCGCCGTGGTGACCAGGCGGGAGAGGTTGCGATAGCCGGTCTGGTCCATCGCGAGCAGGGTGAGATGGGATGCCTGGCGGCACGGGCGCACGGACGCACGGAGGCACGGGGATTCGTTTCCGCGCCGCCTGTGCGCCTGTGCCTCTGTGCTCCCTTCACAGCACCGACCGTCAGCTCGAGGCCGATGAGCGCCTCGACGCCGTGCTCCTTGCCCGCTTCCGCCCAGCGCACGGCGCCGCCCAGATCGTCGTGGTCGGTGAGCGCGACGGCGCCCATGCCGACGGCCGCGGCGCGCTCGATCAGGGCTTCCGGGTTCGAGGCGCCGTCCAGGAGCGAGAAGCCGCTGTGGCAGTGGAGCTCGACGTAGTCAGCGGGCACGGAGGCACGGGGGCACGGGGGCACAGAGGCACAGGGGCACGGGAAGGCTCCTGGCCACCGCGAAATGGTACGATGGTCGGCTGCAAGTCAGAGCATGATGTCCCCCGTGAACGCGCATCGAAGGTTGGTGGCCTGGGATTACTGCATGGAGCTGACACGCGAGATCTACCGTGTGACGGCCGGGTTCCCTGCGGCGGAGCGATACGGTCTGTCCGGTCAATTGCGGCGCGCGGCTGTGTCTACGGCGGCCAACATCGCCGAGGGTTACGCCCGGTATGGCAAACAGGAGTTGGCTCACGCTCTCAGCGTCAGCCTCGGCTCTCTCGCGGAAGTCGACACGCTGCTCGAGGTGGCCAACCAGTTGGGCTATGTGCCGGCCGCCGAGCATCAACGCCTGTGTGCTCTGCGAGAGCGGGCTAGCCGGGCGACATTCGGCCTGCAACGAAAGGTCCGTCGTTAACCTTCCGTGCCCCTGTGCCGCCGTGCCCCTGTGCCAGCCGACAGTCAATCGAACCAGCCCTCCAGGAACCACTGCCCGCCGGCGGCGCGGTAGAGCAGCCAGAGGGCGCCGTCGGCGGTGCGCGTCGCGTAGTAGTCGCGGACCGCGTCGGCGCCGAGCCACCAGCGTGGGGCCAGGCGCTCGGGGCCGGACCATCCGGTGACGTCGTGCCAGCCGTCGTCGTGTCTGAATGCGGCGAGGCCCTCGCGGCCGAGGCGGACGTGGATGGGCACGGGCGCGCTGAGGAGGCGGAGGGCGGCGGTGGGCACGGAGGCACGGGCGCACGGAGGCACGGGAAGTCCAGGTTCCCATGCTCGGTGCCGCTGTGCCTCCGTGCCTCCGTGCCTCTGCGTTTCCGCGCTCGCCCACGCTCCTCCGTCTTCGGGCAGGTGCGCGTCACGCGTCTCGGGGACGGCGACGGCATCCGGGCCCTCGCTGCCGCGGATCCGGTCGAAGGCCGCGGCGAGGGCGGCGGGATCGGCCCAGCGTGGCGCCAGCAAGTCGCCCTGCTCGCCGGCGGCCGGGACGGTGAGGGCGGCGCGCAGCACCAAGCCGGTGGCGGGCTCCGGGAGCTGCCAGGTCTCGAGCGCCGCGCGGCAGTGGTCGAACAGCGCGTTGGCGTGCGAGGTCGCGCGCGCGGGCCGGACGGCGTGTTCGGCCGTGCTGCCGTCGTCCAGCCGCAGCGCGATGGTGAGCTCGCGCGCGGCGAGCCCCTTGGCGCGGAGCGCCTCTCCCAGCGTGGCGAGGGCGCCCCTGAGGACGAAGAGCAGCGGCTCGGCGGTGACGACGCTGCCGCCCAGATCGACCTCGATCACCGGGAGCGCATCGTTGCGGGGCGTGCTGGGGCCGCGCGTGTCGAGGCCACGGGCGCGCCGGTGCGCCGCGAGCCCCTCGGGACCGAAGCGCGCGTCCACTTCGTCGGCCTCCAGGGCGGCGAGCTGGCCGAGCGTCGTGAGGCCAAGGCCGCGGAGGATCCCGGCGAGATCGTCGTCCAGGTCGAGGAGCGTGACGGGAAAGGGCGCGAGGTAGGCGGCGTCGCCGCCGGGCGGGACGATGCGCGGCCGCACTCCGGTGCGTCCGTGCGTCCGTGCGTCCGTGCGCCCGCCGAACGTGGCGGCGTAGGCGGCGATGGCGGAGCTCGCGATCCCGGCGCGCGCGGGACCGAAGCCGAGGCCGGACGCGATGGCGAGAAGCCGATCGGCGAGCTTCGCTTCGCTGCCCAGACCCGCTGCGTCCACCCACCAGAGGCCTTCGCCGCGCATCCGCGCGTCCCTGC
This sequence comes from uncultured Gemmatimonadales bacterium, assembly GCA_963835535.1. GTDB lineage: Bacteria > Gemmatimonadota > Gemmatimonadetes > Gemmatimonadales > JACORV01 > Fen-1245. The sequence goes on along the minus strand of CAWIFL010000004.1, from coordinate 16,223 downwards.
GTCCGTGCGTCCCGTTCCAGGACACGCGTGGGCTGGCGGCCAGCAGCGCGGTGATGACTTCGAGGGCGGCGCGCGCGATGCGCTCCTCGTCCCAGGGGAGCGCGAGGAGATCGGCGGCCAGGGCCTTCGCTTCCGCCAGCGCCATGCCGGCCGCGATGCCGCGGCGTTCGGCCTCGCGGCTCGTGGCCGCGACGCGCGGCTTGCCGCCGATGTCGGCGACGGCGACGGCGGCCCGATCCGCGGCCCCGGCGCCCGCCGCATCGGTCGCGGCGTTACCTCCGCGACTTGCGCTGGGGTCGTCGGTCGGCGCGCTGCGGAGCGCGCCGATCGCGAACCGCCCAATGCGGACGCAGGCGATCCGGCAGGGGAGAGCCAACGACCACCTCCGCGGCGCGGGGCGCGCCGCCCTTGAGCGTCGTGACGCGGAGCGTACGCGGCGCCGGCCACACGCCGCCCCAGCCCTGGAGGGCAGGGATGAAACCGGAGTCGGACGCACAGACGGACAGACGCACAGACGCACCGTAGTTCGCCGTCGTTTCCGTGCGTTCGTGCATCGCAGCCTCCCGTATCACCAAGGCCGTGTCCTTGTCGTGCGCCAGCCGTTGCAACCGCACGGCGATGCGGCGCGGCGGGGCCGGAGACCGATCCACGATCACCAGGCCGAAGGCGCCGGTCCGGAGCAGGACGTCGGCGCACCACCACGCGTTCTCGTCGGTTCTGGGCCGGATGACCCAGAACGGACCGAGGGCGGCGAGATGGGCGGCGGCCTGCGGCGCGAGCGAGCGCTCAGCGTCCACGATCGCCACTCCCTCATCGGCGGCGAGCGTGGTGGCGGCGAGCGCGAGGAGGAGCGTGGTGCCACCGCTCCCCAGCGGCGCGTTCAGCGCCGTGATCTGCCCGCGCGGAACTCCCGAGGGAAGCGCGGCGTCGAGCGCGGGGATGCCGAACGCGAGGCCGCGGCGCACCGCGGGGACGAGCCGCTGGAGCCGCTCGGGAAGCGCGAGCTGGAGGTGCGGCCCGCCGCCGGCCGCGGGGTGCGCTAGAGCGGGAGCACCCATTGGCCGAGGTCGTCAGGAGTGTCGGACCGGCGACGGTAGCGCCCACGAGCCGCCTCGTCCTCGGCCCACGTCGGAAACCCCGCCTCCCGCTGCAGCCGCGCCACGCGCCGTTCGAGCGCGCAGGCGTACTGGTCCCTGACGGCGCCCTGCCCGTCGAAGGCCCGCTCGTAGCGGGGCAGCAGCTGCGGAAAATGCCGCGCCACCAGGGGGAGGAAGATCGGCCGCACGGCCGGATACAGCCGCAGCGGAGAGGCGTGGACGAACGCCGCTCCCGCCGCCTTGGCCGCGCGCATCAGGGCGCGGAGCTGCGGGAGGCCGTCGGTGATGCCCGGCAGGACGGGGGCGAGCATCACCCCCGCGTGGATCCCGCCTTTGACCAGCTTCTCGAGCGCCCGCAGACGCACCTGCGGCATCGGCGAGCGCGCCTCGAACTGCTTGATGAGCGGCACGTCCACGCTGATGAGCGAGAGATAGACGGTGACCCGGCTCCGTTCGGCCAGGCGCGCCAGGACGTCGAGGTCCCGCGTCACCAGCGACGACTTGGTGACGAGACTGACGTTGAGCCCGTGGAACTGCGCCAGCCGCTCCAGGATCCGCCGCGTGACCTGGAAGCGCCGCTCGGCCGGCTGGTAGGGATCGGTCGCGGTACCGATGGCGATGGCCGCGCCCTCCAGGCGCGACGGCTTCAAAGTGAGCGCCAGGAGGTCCGGGGCCTCGCGCTTGACGAAGACCTGCCGCTCGAACGCGTCGTCGGCCCACGCGGCGGGGTCGCCCCCGCCGCGCTCGACCACGTAGCGGTGGGCGAAGCGGGCGTAGCAGTAGGTGCAGCCGAACTCGCACCCCACGTACGGGTTCAACGACCAGAATCCCATCCCCGTCTGCTGCGGCGAATTCAGGATGGACTTGATCGGGAGGTGGACGAAACTCGGACGCACAGACGCACGGACGCTCGGACGCACGGCCGGGGCCACCAGCTCCGTGCGTCTGTCCGTCTGTGCGTCCATGCGTCCGTGCATCACCCGCAACGCCCCCAGCCGCAGGCGGGGCAGTGGCGGCAGCCCGAGGCTCGCAGCGTGGGAGCCCCGCAGTCCGGACAGCGCTCGCCGGCCGGCGGATCGGTCTTCTGATCGTCACCAGCAACTTCTGATACCGCAACGTTTTCCATGGTACACGCCTTATATATTTCGGTCTTTCTTCGGTATCATAAACCGAATATAAACCGATGCTGGGAAGACGCAAGGTCCACCCTGTCAGGGATCCGGGCTCGCGGTAGTGGCGAAAACCTGACCAGCACACTTCGAAACGGCGGCATTGGCTGATGGCTGCGGCCCCAGGCGGCGGCTATCTTCCTGCCCGCCTTTCCTTCCGGGGAGTCGTCGTGCCGTTCAGCCTGCTGCCACGCGAAGAGGAGTTCTTCGATCTATTCATCCAGGTGGCGCGCCGCAGCCGCGAGGCCGCCGAGCACCTGGTCGGGCTGTTCGGCGAGCCGGACCGTGCGCCCTACCACGCCGAGCACATCAAGCGGCTCGAGCACGAGTGCGACCAGATCACGCACGAGGTGGTGAACCGGCTCGACCGCACCTTCATCACGCCGATCGACCGCGAGGACATCTACCGGCTCGCCGGGGACCTCGACGAGGTGATCGACGTGATCGACGGCGTGGCGCGCCGGGCGCAGATCTTCCGTGTGGGCGCGGCGCCAGAGGGGGTGAAGAAGCTGACGGACGTGATCCAGCGGGCCCTGGCGACGCTGGAGCTGGGAGTTCAGGACCTGCGCAAGCGCGACGGGGTGATGGAGCAATGCATCGAGGCCAAGCGGCTCGAGGAGGAGGCTGACTCGCTGTACCACACGTCCCTCGGCCAGCTGTTCGACACGGAGAAGAACGCGATCGAACTGGTCAAGTGGAAGGAGATCTACGACAACCTCGAGCGCTGCGTGGACCAGGCGGAAGACGTGGCGAACGTGCTCGAGAGCATCACGATCAAGCACGGCTAGTGAACGGCACCGTCGCGTTCGTCCTCGCGATCCTGGTGGTCGCGTTCGTCTTCGACTTCGTCAACGGCTTCCACGACTCCGCCAACTCCATCGCCACCGTTGTTTCCACGCGTGTCCTTTCCCCGCGGTTGGCGGTCGTGTGGGCGGCGTTCTTCAACTTCGTAGCCGCGTTCGGGTTCGGGACGGCGGTCGCCAAGACGATGGGGAGCGGCCTGATCAAGATCGCGGTGATCAACCCCCAAGTGATCCTGGCCGGATTGATCGGGGCCGTTGCCTGGGACTTGATCACCTGGTACTACGCGATCCCGTCGTCTTCCTCACACGCGCTGATGGGTGGCTACGCGGGCGCGGCGATCGCCAAGATGGGGATCGGCGCCTTGATCCCAGGCGGCTGGGTCATGCCGATCTTATTCATCTTCATCGCCCCGCTCTTGGGCTTCGTGCTCGGCCTCGTAATGATGGTCGCGGTGGGGTGGACGTTCCGGCGCGCGCACCCACGCCAGATCGACTCGTGGTTCCGGAAGCTGCAGCTCGTCTCGGCGGCCGCATACAGCCTCGGCCATGGCACCAACGACGCCCAGAAGACGATGGGGATCGTAGTCGGGCTGCTGTTCTCCGCGCAGGCGGCGTTTCAGACGTTCCCACTGCGCTTCATGCACATCACCACGATGAGCGTGATTCCGGTGTGGGTGATTCTGTGGGCCCATGCGGCCATCGCGCTCGGCACGCTCGCGGGCGGGTGGCGGATCGTGAAGACGATGGGCCAACGCATCACCAAGTTGCGGCCGTACAGCGGGTTCTGCGCGGAGACCGCCGGGGCGATCTCGATCTTCATCGCTTCGCACTTCGGGATCCCGGTGTCGACGACCCACACGATCACCGGCGCCATCAGCGGCGTCGGCGCGACGCAGCGGATCTCGTCGGTACGGTGGGGGGTAGCGGGACGCATCGTGTGGGCGTGGATTCTCACCATCCCCGCGGCCGCCGTGCTTGCGGCGATCGTGTATCTCATCCTGCATGCCGTGATGGCGTGAGTCGGAGGCATCGCGAATGGCCAAGCTCAACGAGACGGCAATCGCCCAGCGTCTGAAGGTCCTGCCGCAGTGGGCGCGCGAGGGCGACGCGATCCGGAAGACCTTCACGTTCGGGAAGTTCGCCGACGGGATCCGCTTCGTGGATCGGGTGGCGGTCGCCGCGGATGCGATGGACCACCACCCCGACATCGACATCCGTTACACCAAGATCACGACGACGCTCTCGACCCACAGCGCCGGCGGGCTCACCGCCAAGGACTTCGACCTGGCGGCGAAGATCGACGCCGCGGCGCGCTAGGCGCCTTCCGCCGGCTTCGCGGCCGCGAGGTCCACCATCTTCGTGTCGCCCAGATAGGCCGTCGTCGGAGCGTCTTCGAGCGTCTCCAGCTTCCGCAGGTTGGCGGCGATCTGGTTCGCCATTTCCAGAATCGTGTCCACGCCCGGCCGGTCCTCGGCCGGGAGCCGGTCCGCGTCGGCCTTGAGGAGTCCCGCCTCGCCGATGATGGCTGCGAGCGCGTTGTTCACCTCGTGCCGTATCGTGACCGCCACCTCGCCGATGGCGGCGAGGCGCTCGGCTTTGACCAGACGCTGGTAGTAGTTGTGCATCTGCTGCGAGAGCCATCCCACCGCCAGGGCCAGGGTGCCGTAGGCGACGTAGCTCGGCAGGACCACCGACGCGTTGACGGGCATCAGGTTGATGCGCATCACGAGCTGCACGGTGACGTACAGCACGGTGCCGGCGACCAGGCCCGTCACGGCGCCGCGCATCCCGTAGTGGAGCGACAGGATGAAGGCTGGCGCGAGGGTCGTGAGCCAGGACAGCTCGCGGTACAGGCCCTCCTCACCGGGCGGCAGCACTTCGATCATGACGATCGGGATGAGGTACGCGAGCGCACAGTAGAGCGCCCAGCGCCGCGGCAGCGGCGGGCGGTGCGCCATCTGCGGGAAGCCGATGACGAACACCGGGCGCAGGTACCAGGGGACGTTTCGCGCATTCATCGCGATCACTCGATCGAGAGGGTGAGCAACCTGAGTTCCGTCATCTCTTCTATGGCGAAGTGTACGCCTTCCCGGCCGACGCCGCTCGCCTTGGTGCCGCCGTAGGGCATCCGATCCACCCGCCAGGCCGGCACCTCGTTCCCCATCACGCCGCCCACGTCCAGCCGGTCCCAGGCGCGCATCACCCGCGCCACGTCGCGCGTGAAGACGCCGGCCTGGAGTCCGTAGCGCGACGCGTTCACGGACTGCAGCGCGTCCTCGAACGACCGGTACGGCGTCACCGTCGTGACGGGAGCGAACACTTCCTCGCAGTTGACCTGCTGGTCCGGCCTGGTGTCGGTGAGGACGGTCGGCTCCAGGATCGCGCCGCGCCGTCCGCCGCCGACGGCGATCCGCGCGCCGCCCTTCACGGCGGTGGCGATCCACTGCTCGGCGCGCGCGGCCGCCGCCTCCGAGATCATCGGCCCGACGTACGTCTCGGCGTCCATCGGATCGCCCACCTTGAGCTTCGCCACGCGCGCCGTAAAGGCGTCGAGGAAGTCGGCGTAGACCTGTTCGTGCACCAGGATGCGTTGGAGCGAGATGCAGACCTGGCCGGCGTAGCTGTAGCCGGCGGCGGCGCAGCGCTCGACGGCGAGTGGGAGGTCGGCGTCGCGCTCGATGATCGCCGCAGCGTTGCCGCCCAGCTCCAGCGCCACGCGCTTGGTCCCCGCCTGGGCGCGGATCGCCCATCCGGCCGCGGCGCTGCCGGTGAAGCTGATCATCCGCACCCGCTCGTCCCCGACCAGCTGCTGCGCCACGGGCAGCTCGCAGGGCAGGACGTTGACGCCCCCCGCCGGGTACCCGCTCGCCGCGATCAGCTCGCCGAGCATCAGCGTGGAGAGCGGATCCTGGGGCGCCGGCTTGAGGGTGATGCTGGCGCCGCACGCCATGGCTGGAGCGAGTTTGTGCGCGGCGAGCAGCACCGGGAAGTTGAAAGGGGTGACCGCGGCGATGGGCGCGAGCGGGAAGCGGCGTGTCAGCCCCACGCGCCCGCGCCCGGCCGGCAGAACGTCGAGCGGCAGAACTTCGCCGCCGATGCGGGTGGCTTCCTCGGCTGCATCCCGGAAGACGAAGGCCGCGCGCTCGATCTCCACGCGCGCCTGCGCGATGGGCTTGCCGGCCTCCCGCGCCAGGAGCCGGACGACGACGTCGCGCCGCTCGTCGAGGCCGTCGGCGACGCGCCGCAGGCAAGCCGCGCGCTCGTACGCGGGCATCCGCCGACACGCCTCCGCCGCGGCGACGTTGGCGGCCACGGCCGCGTCCATCTCGGTCCCCGAAGCCAGCGGATGGATGCCGACCTCGGCGCCGTCGTAGGGCGCGTGGATCGTGGCCGTCTTCGCGCCCGTGCGCTGCCGGCTCCCGCTGGTCATTCTGCTACCATAGACCCGCGCTTCGGGCTCGTCAACGCGCGGACCCTGCGGCGGTCAGTCGTGGAGCGCGCGCAGCGCGGAGGCGAAGCGCTCCAGTGCCGCCTCGAGGTCGGGCGCCGGCGGGCCGAAGCCGAAGCGGATGTAGTGGTCCATGCCGAACTGATCCCCGGGCACGACCAGCACCGAGTGATCACGCCGCAGCCGTTCGGCGAGCGTCGAAGAGTTGACTGCGGATCGGTAGCGCGCGTAGCAGATCGCGCCCGCCTCGCTTGCGCCGTGCGTGAACTCGCCGCCCAGCGACTGGAACCAGCGCTCGAGCACCGGCCAGTTGGCCTTCAGGATGGAGCGCGTGCGCTCGAGGATCCGCGGCCGCACGGAAGGCGAAAGGGCCTGCGTGGCCAGCAGATCCGATGCGACGCTCGGGCCGATGGTGGTGTAGTCCTTCCGCGCCCAGAGCTCCGCGGCGAGCGATGGGGGTGCCACGCACCAGCCGATGCGCAGGCCTGGCAACCCGTACGCCTTGGAGAGGCCGTTGGTGACGATCACGCGCTCGGCGCGTCCCCAGAAGCTCGGGGTCGTGCTCCCGATGCGCTCGGCGCCCTGGTAGACCTCGTCGGCGAGCAGCCAGGCGCCCACCGCGTCCACGCGACGCGCGATGCGATCCATCGCGTCGGCGGAGAGGACCGCGCCGGTCGGGTTGTTGGGGTTGGTGACGATGACGAGCTTCGTGCCCGGCCCGATCGCGGCGTCGATCTCCGAGGGATCCGGTTGCCAGCCGGCATCCTCGTGCAGCCAGATCGGGGTGATGGCGGCCCCGAACGTGCGTGCGAGCCCCCAGGTCTGCATGTACGTCGGGAGGACGATCGCGGCCCGGTCCCCCGGAGCGAGGAAGCGCCAGCAGACGCAGAAGTTGGCTTCCGCGCTTCCGTTGGTCACGAGGACGTGCTCGGGGGTGGCGCCCGGGTAGAGCGCCGCGATCGCCGAGCGCAGTGGCTCGGTGCCGTTCGACTGCGGGTAGCCGAGGCGGACGGCCGCGATCTCCTCGAGCGAGCCGCCCGAGAGCGCGAGCAGCTCGGCGACCGAGAGCGGATGCACGCCGCTCTCCGAGATGTTGTAGCGCACCCGGTTCTCCCAGGTGCTCTGCCAGCGCTCCATGGCGAACGGCTCGAACGACATCGCCCCTCCGGCGTGGAGGGGCGATTGTAGCGGCGGCTGCCCTTCGGAGCAAGCCGTTAGTCGACCGACCGGATGTGGATCGAGCCGTTCACCGTCTCGAGCCGCAGCCGGCGGCCCCCCTGGCCGATGCGTCCGCTGAGGTGCCGCGGGGTGAGCCGTCCCGAAACCGTAATCGGGTAGTCCGACTGGATGGACCCGTTGACGGTCTCGGCCTCGAGATCGGCGTCGAGCTGCTTGGGGAGCGACACGGTGACCGAGCCGTTCACCGTTGCGAACCGCAGGGGGCCCTGGCCCTGACCGTGCACGGCGGCGGTCACACTGCCGTTGACCGTGATCCCCGACGCGTCGCCGCTGCCGGTCGAGAGGCGAATGGCCCCGTTGACCGTGGAGGCTTTGACCGGCCCGGCGATGTCGTTGGCCTCGACGTCGCCGTTGACGGTCTCGCCGACGAATCGCACGCCGGGCGGGACCTGAGCGTGGAAGCGCACCTCGACGTCGTTGTCGTGGGTGCTCATGTGGTAGTCGTCGTCCGAGGCGCAGCGGTTCCGGCTGCCGGGATAGACCGCGCAGATCGTCACGCCGTCCGAGTCCTGGACGACCTCGATGCGCACCTCATCCGGGTCGCTGCGGCGCCCGTGCTTTTCGGCGGTGACGACGACGGCGTCGCCGGTGCCGGGTTCCGCCGTGATCGGGCCGTTGACGCCGCGGATCTCCAGGGTCTTGCCCGGAGCGAGCCGGCCGTGCCAGTTCCACTGGTCGCCCTGTTGCCGAGGCGCCGGCCGTGCGACGGGATCGCCGCTGAGGTTGAGGCCGGGCGCGCAGGCGAGCGCCAGGGCCGCGAGCCCGACGATTGCGTGGTTCATCAGTCCTCCCGCCGCGGCGACGAGCCGCGCCGCAAGTAGATCGTGCCGCTGAACGATTCGAGGGTGAGCCGCCCGCCGCCGTTGCCCACCGTGAACTCCCAGTCCTGGCCGTGCATGCGCCCACCGCGGCCCGGCGAGATGGTGATCGGCCAGTCGGACTCGAGGTCGCCGCTGAACGTACTCACGCTCACGGTCGCATTGAGGTCGCCGTCGGTGCGCACCGTGACGTCGCCGGAATGCGAGCGGAAGCGGTAGCGGCCGTTGTCGTGGACGGGGCCGGCGAAGCCGATCTCCCCGCTGACCGTTTCGACGCCCACGTCGTCGCCGTCCACCCGATCGAGGGTCACGTCGCCCGAGACGCTGCGTGCGCTGAGGCTGCCCTTGACCTGGCGCACCTGGACGTCGCCGCTGGTGGAGGAGATCTCGGTGTGCCCGTCGCGGATGTCCGTGGCCGAGACGTCGCCGGAGACGCTCTCGACTTCGACGTCTCCCGCAGCGCACACGAGCGTCACGCCGCCGGAGATCGAGCCGAGCCGAGCCGGGCCGCAGACCTGCCCGACGTCGATGTCGGCGGAGATGGCGTGCACCTCGAGCGTGGTACCGACCGGGACGGAGATGGTGAAGTCGACGTCCCCCTCGTCACGGCGCGGGATCGCGCGCACCGAAACGCCGTCCGAGCCGGCGTCGAGGTCGACGCGCGCGCCGTCCGTCTCGGCCTGGACCCGGATTTGCGACCGGTTCCACGCCCGGATGCGCACCGAGCCCGACACGCTCTGCAGCTCGAAACGCGCGCCGCTCCGCACGGCGAAGGTGGAGTCGATGCTCTGCGCGCGCAGGGCGCGCGGAGCGAAGGCGAGGACGGCGATGGCGACTGCAGCAACGAAGCGTTTCATGGTCTCCTCAGCTCGCCGCGGCCATGGAGGTCACGCGGCGTAGTACTTCGAGCTTCCGGTCCAGCGCGTGGGCAAGATGGTCGTTGAGGTACATGTTGTTGGGATCCTGTGCCAGCGCCGCCTCGGCCTGGCGGATGGCTCGATCGATGATCGCGAGGCTCTGCTGGACGGCGCGAATCGTCGCCGTGTCCAGGGTGGAGCGGCGGGACGCCAGCGTGGCCTCGAGGTCCCGGATGGCGACGTCGTATGACTGGATGCCCTTGGCCGATGCGAGGCCGGCCGGCCCGGCCATGATGACGGAGGAAGGCGACTCCGGGAAGGCGGGGGTCCGAGCGCCGCGCGTCAACAGGACCGCCGCGCCCGAGGAGAGTGCCACGACCGCGATGCCGGCTGCCGCGAGCTGCGGGAGCGAGAAGGCGAAGCGCCGGCGGCGGAGCGGAACGACGCCGGGCGCCTCGTCCGGCAGCCGCACGGCGATGTCGCTCCACAAGTCGCGCTCCGGCGGACGATCGTCGAGCGTCCGCGCGCGACTCGTCAGCTGCCGCAGGCCCTCCAGCGCGGCGCGGCATTCGGCGCAGGCCGCCAGGTGAGCCTCCGCCGCGACGAGATCCTCGCCGGCGAGCTCGCCGTCGAGATAGGAAGAGAGTCGCTCGCCCAGATGCTCGTTCATCGCTATCGCTCCAGCCACGAGCGCAGCAGCATCCGCGCCCGGTGCAACTGCGCCTTCGAGGTGCCAGCCGTGACGCCCATCATGCCCGCGATCTCCTCGTGCTTGAACCCTTCCACGTCATGCAGCACGAACACCTGTCGTGCCCCCGGCGGCAACTGCGCGATCGCCTGCTCCAGATCCATCCGCTCGGCCCTGCCGAAGCGCGCGCTCGCGAGCAGCTCGACATCCGCCCCCTCTTCGATCCACCGCCGCTCCGCCAGCGTGCTCCGCCGCCAGTTCAGGATGACGTTCACGGCCAGGCGATGCAGCCACGTGCCGAAGGCCGCTTCTCCGCGATACGTGCCCAGTCGCTCCCACGCCCGCACGAACACATCCTGGGTCAGCTCGTCCGGATCCCCGTCGAAGCCGGTCATCCGCCGGGCCAGCGAGTGGATCCGCGCGACGTGGAGGCGGTACAGCCGCTCGAACGCCCGCTGATCGCCCGCCGCGGCGAGGACGACGTCCGCGGCTTCGGACTCCACCGGGGCTCCAGGCCCCCTGGGCGTCGGGGGTCGGGTCAACCCCGCCTCCGGACGGCGCAGCGCCCATTCCATTCGTTCACTTGGACACAGGGTGTGTGCCTGGGGTTGGAACCGGTGCTACAGCCGGAGCGCGGCTACGCCATGGATCTGCTTGAGCTTACGGTGCAGGGTCGAGCGATCGATCCCGAGCACCTCGGCTGCCTTGAGCTTGTTGCCGCCGGTGGATTCGAGGACGCGCAGGATGTAGCGGCGCTCCACCTCCTCGAGGGGCAGCGTGGGCATCTGCTCCAACAGCGCCGCACCCACCGCCATGGGGGCGGCCTGGCTGACCTCGGGAGGGAGATCCGGGAGCGTGATGGTCTGCCCGGTCCTCAAGGCCAGGGCGCGGGCCAGCACGTTCTCCAGCTCCCGGATGTTCCCCGGCCACCGATATGCGGTCAGCGCGGCAACGGCTTCCGGCGTCAGCTCCGCGACGGCCAGCTGGTACCGGTCGGCGAGGCGACGAACCAGTTGTTCGGCCAGAACGGGGATGTCCACCGGCCGCTCGCGCAGGGGTGGGATCTGGATGTGCACGATGTTGAGCCGGTAGAAGAGGTCCTCGCGCATCCGGCCCGCCGCGACCTCCTCCGCCGGGTCGCGGTTGGTCGCCGCGATCACCCGCGCGCTGCTCTTGCGCGAGGGGCTGTCGCCGAGCCGCCGGTATTCGCCGTCCTGCAGGAAGCGCAGCAGCTTCGGCTGCGTGGCGAGGGGCACCTCCGCGACTTCATCCAGGAAGAGCGTGCCGGAAGCGGCCACCTCGACGAGCCCGGCGTGGTCGCGATTGGCGTCCGTGAAGGCTCCGCGCTTGAAGCCGAACAGCTCCGACTCGACCAGGCTCGGCGGCAGCGCCGCGCAGTTCAACGCCACGAAGTTGTCGCGGCCGCTCGCCCCGTGAATGGCCCGCGCCACGACCTCCTTCCCGACGCCCGTTTCGCCGGTGATCAGCACGGGCGTGCTGCTGGGCGCGACCCGGAGCGCGGTCTCGAAGACCTTCTGCATCTGGTGCGAGGCGCCCACCACGTCGGCCGGCAGCCCCACCTTCCGCCTGAGGCGCGCGAGCTCGCGACGCGTTTCGCTGGACTCCAGGGCGCGCCGCACGACGATGCGGAGCTCGGGCAGCTTGATCGGCTTGGGGAGATAGTGGAACGCGCCGGCGTGGAGCATCTCGACGGCCGAGTCCACGGTGGCGTACGCCGTCATCACGATGAACGGCACTTCCGGCCAGCGCTCGGAGACGATCGCGAGGAACCCGCGCCCGTCCATCCCCGGCATCTTGAGATCCGAGAGAATGACGTCGCTCTCGGCGCCGCGCTCGAGCATCCCGATCGCCTGCTCGCCGGACGAGGCCTCGAGAGCCGCCCACCCGTCGGCCGTGAGAACGGTCGCCAGCAGACGCCGCTGCGCTTCGTCGTCGTCCACGATCAGGACGCGTCCCGCTTCACTCATGGCCAGAACACCCGTTGGAGATTGCGGCACCTAGTGTGGCGAAGAACGACAGTTGAGGCAAGGGCCGCGTCGGATCAGGCTACGAGGGGAGCGAGCTCATCGAAGGTGTTGAGCCAATAGTCGGGGTGCTCGGCGGCGAGCGTGGCGCGCTCGAACGGGCCCCAGAGGCAGGCTGCCGTCCTGGTGCCGGCATCGCGGCCCGCGGCGATGTCGTGGGGCGAATCGCCCACGAAGAGTGCCGACGGCGCGGGCAGGTCGAGCCGGGCGAGCGCGGCGAGAACGGGAGCCGGGTCCGGCTTGCTGGCCTCGAGGTCGTCGGAGGTGACGATCTCGTCGAACAGGCCGTCGAAGCCGCAAAGACTGAGGCCGCGCTCAACGCCGTGGCGGTTCTTGGAAGTGACGATGCCAAGGAGCGCGCCCTGCGCCTTCAGGGTCGTCACGGCGCCGAGGGCGCCGGGGAAGGCGCGGACCATCGTGTCGTGGTGGGCGAGATTCCACTCGCGGTACGTCTCGATCATGCGCTGCACTTCGGCCGCGTCGTCGGTGAAGCGGCGGAACTGGACGCGCAGTGGCGTGCCGAGCCCGGCGATCCACTCCGCATCGGGGAAGGTCTGAGCGCGGTGGACGCGCATCGTGTGGTGATACGACTCGATGATGAGGCGGGTCGAGTCGATCAGGGTGCCGTCGAGGTCGAACAACACGGCGCGGAATCGCACGGACAGAAGATAGTCGTGTCTCGCCGCGGTGCACTCTATGGATCGGAGGGGCACCTCGAGACGAGCGCGATGGCCGCGACCAGCACCAGCCTGGGCGTGCCGTCGAGGCTCGGGCCGGCCGGCGGGAGGGAGCCGGCGACGCCGTCGAGGACTTGCCGCGCGAATGCGAGGTCGCGTGCCCCGCCGTCGAGCAGCCGGGCCAGCGTGCGGTCCAGGCCTTCCGGGAGCTCGTGCCGGAGCGCGGCGAGCGCCAGGCCGATCGCCTCCGACGCCGCCTCGTCGCGGGCGGTCTCGGCGCGGTGGGCGGCGCGCACGAGCGTGTCGATCGCGCCGCGACGGCCGGGCCCGGTCGAGTCGGTTCCGTGGCGGGACGCCGAGAGCGACAGGAGTCGGTTGCGCGCATGCGGCAGGATCGTGGCAAGGGCGCAGGTGAAGTCCGTCGGAGTGGTCGGGAGTGCCGCGGCTGCGAGGGCGCGAAGCGCGAGCTGGCCCAGCGCAAAGCCGTCCTGCCGGACGGCACCGCTCGGGTCGGTGACGAACGGCAGCGGAACGCGGGAGCCGCCGGGCCATTCGAGGGCCAGCAGAACTCCGAGGGCCGGCCCTGCGCCTTCGGAGGCGATACCCGCGGCGATCAGAGGTTGCGTGCGATCGCGTCTCTCCGGCGGCCCGGCGACCATGCGCCAGCGCTCGGCGGCCTCGAACGGTTCCACGCGGCGCCAGCTTTCCGCCTCCAGCGCCTCGGGAAGCGGACGCCCGCGATCGACCCACCAGAGCGAGGCGAGGGGATCCGGCTCCCCGCCGAGCGTCCGTGGGGTCGCATCCAGTTTCCAGCGCAGGGTCTTCAGCACGCCGGTGAGCGAGCGCATACCTCCGGACGGGAGGAGGTGGGCCACGGCCACGTCGCGGCCCAGCGCCCCGAGCCGGTCCACGCGGCCCACGCGCTGCATCACGCGGACGGGGTTCCACGGCAGATCGTAGTTCACCACGGCGGCCGCGTCCTGGAGGTTCATCCCTTCGCTGGCGACGTCGGTCGCGATGAGCACTCTGGCGTCCAGCAGCGGGTCGGCCGCCGCGTGCCGCGACGTCGGGGCGAACGCGTCGAGCGCGATGCGCCGCGGGACCCGCTCCGGACCCGCCCACGCCGCGCGACCGGTGACGGCGAGCAGCCGGAAGCGATGCCGCAGGGCGCGCGCGAGGTGGAGCGCGGTGTCGCGGTACTCGGTGAACACGAGCGTCTTGCGTCTCGCGAACGGGCCGTCGAGGAGCGCGACCAGGGCACCGAGCTTGGGATCGGGCGCGCTTTCGGCGGCGTCCACCAGGGCGAGGGCAGCCTCGAGCGCACGCACACGCTCCGCGAGGTCGTCGGCCTCCAGGGCGTCGCCGTTCCCCAGCAGCATGGGGAGGAGGACCAGCTGCGCGTCGTCGGCGTCGTGACGGGGAAAGAGGGCGTGGAAGTCCTGTCTGGAGAGCCTGCGCCCGCAGGCGGCGGCCTCGGCCAGCGCCGTCAGGAAGGTGCGGTGGCGCCTGAGGCTTCGGCGCAGCGCCGTGCGGCTCGATTCGAGCCTCCTCAACAGCGCAAGGTGCAGCAGCGCGGCGCCGCGTTCGACGGAGGAGGTCGCCTCGGCAAACCGGGCCAACGATGCCAGGAGCGGCTCCAGCGCGCCGGCGTAGGTGTCGTCGAGATCGTACTCGACGGGCGGCGCCAGGCGGCGCACGGGGAAGGAGGAGGCGAGCTCCGGAAAACGCGCCTGCACCAGCCGGCGGCTTCGGCATACGGAGACCGCGGCGAGCGCGAGCATCGCGCTGCCGGGGTCGGCCGCGCGCAGGGCCGCGGGCAGGTCGGGCACGCCGAATTCACGGAAGCGATCGCGGCCGGCGAACAGCCGGACGAGCGCCGCGATGTCGGCGGGCGTGTTGTTGAGCGGCGTGGCGGTCAGCAGGGCGACGCGCCGGCCGGCGGCGATATCGGCGAGCGCGGCGTACCGGCGGGTCGCCGGGTTCCGGAACGCGTGCGCCTCATCCACGATCAGGAGGCGCACGCGATCGGAGAGCCGCGGCCGCGATCGCGCCAGTTGGGTGTGCGAGTGCAGGGGGAGGCTGACGCCCGTGTGGCGGCATGCCTGGCTCCATTCGGGCCGAAGCGCTGCGGGCACGATGGCCAGCGCATCCCCGCCGCGTGCGCGCTCCAGCGTCGCGAGCGCGAGGGCGATGAAGGTCTTCCCCAGCCCGACTCCATCAGCGATCAGCACCCCGCCGAACCGGTCGAGGATCGCACCGGCGCGGTTCACGGCGTCGGCCTGGTGTGGAAGCAGCCAGGCGGGAAGGGGTCGATCGGGCGCGGGCGTGTCCAGCGGGTCGAGCAGGCCGCAGAGAATGGCGCGTGCCGCGTCATGCGGCGTCGCGGCCCTGGCCAGCGTCAGCGCAGGAAAGAGCGGGTCAGCGATGCCCGCCAGCGTCTCGGCGCAGAGCGTCGCCCAGGTACGCGAGAAGCTGGCTGGTCTCCGGGGCAAGGCCGAGCGCGAGCGCGGCGTGCGTGTCGAGATCATCGGGCTCCCATTCCTCGCCGCGTTGCGCGGCTTCGGCGATCGCGGCGAGGCGGCGGACATCGACGGTGGCGCGGCACGCCGGGAGCGGAAGCGCCCCGACGACGCCGGCGCTGAAACGGAACGCGCCGCCACTGGCGCGTTCGGCGAGCGCCGCGGCGACGTTGCGGATGGGAGCGCTGTTGAGCCACGCGGCCAGCCAGTGCGCGGTGTAGAGGTCCGGGACGGCCAGGCCGTAGCAGGTGTTGACCGGGACGGGGGCGTCGGGCGCGTCGCGGCGCAGCACGGCAGCCTCGAGGCGCGGCGCGATGTCGCGCCAGATCACCAGGTACGGGCTGCGCAGCATCTCCGTGCGGAACAACGCCCAACCGCTCTGGCCGCGCGCGTCGGCGCGGCGCGCCAGGCGCGCGGCGAACGGGGCGAGATACTCCTCCACGTCGCGCGGGGCCCGCGGCAGCGGCCTGCCGTCGCTGGCCAGGGCCGCCAGGAGCCACGCGCCCGGGCGGACCGCGAACGGTGCGACATCGCGTCCCTGCACCGCGGGCACGCGGCAGCCTCGCGGCAGCTCGTCGGCGCGGGCGGCGTCGCGCAGGAAAATGTCGTTGGCGCCGGTCTTGACGCCGAGCGTGGGGCGGAAGGCGGCGCCGAGCCTCGGGCCGGCGCGCAGTGCCTGCCGGATCGCGCGCACCATGTCGCCGGGGAAGGCGAGCCACGGGGCGCGGGAGGCCACCTCGTCGAGGCCGAGGTCGCGCTGGGCCGCGGCGCCGACGAGCCGGCGTCCGGACGCACCGACGACGCTCGTTTCGGCCGGCGTCTCCGGGGCCGGCGGCTCCTTGCGCAGCACCATCATCAACGGG
>CAWIFL010000003.1:0-441591 GCA_963835535.1 uncultured Gemmatimonadales bacterium | reverse complement strand
TGCGGCGCCCAGTGCGGCGGTGAACTGGACCAGATCGCCCGCCGGCACGTTCACCTCGGTGCCGAGTTGCTCGCGCACCACCTGCGCCATCCGCTCGAAGCGGAGGATGCCGCCGATCAGGGTGAACTCCGGCTCCATCCCGACCCGCTTCATGAGCTGGACCGACCGGCCCACCAGCGAGGCGATGGCCCCGTGCATGATGTCGGCGGGGGAGGAGCCCTGCGACAGGTGATTGATCACTTCCGATTCCGCGAACACGGCGCACACGCCCGAGATGTTGGTCGGCGTCTTGGAGGTGGCCACCAGCGGGCCGATCTCCTCCGTCGTGTAGCCCATGTAGCGGGCCGTCTTCTCGACGAACGCGCCGGTGCCCGCGGCGCACTTGTCGTTGAGCCGGAAGGAGCGGACCTTGGCGGCGCCGTCCAGCCGGCTGGCCTTCATCGTCTGCCCGCCGACGTCGAGGATCGTGCGCGTGTTGGGGAAGAGCAGCGTGGCGCCCCGCGCCGCCGCCGTGAGGTCCGTGACCTTCACGTCGCCCACGGCCACCTGATGCCGGCCGTAGCCGGTGGCAACGGTGTAGGCCACATCCTGCGGCGCGATGCCCGCCTCCCGGACCGCGGCGGCCAGCGCCTCCTCGGCGACCTTGGAGAGCTGGAAGCCGGTGGGGCGCATCGCCCGCCCGGCGATGACCCGGTCGGGCCCGAGCACCACGGCCTTGGTGTACGTGGACCCGACATCTATGCCGGCGGTCCAGGCGCTCACGCGGGCTGCCTCACGGGCGTCCGGGCGGCCAGGACGTGGTCGAGGGCGAACAGCGCGGCGCCCAGCGCGCCCATGTAGTGGGAATCCTCGCTGACGTTCACCCCGACGCCGAGCGCGCGGCTCAGCGTCGCGATCATCGCCACGTTGAGCGCGACGCCGCCGGTGAACGTGACTTCCTGCTCGATGCCGACCCGCCGCGCCAGCCCCGCCGAGCGGCCGGCGATGGACTCGTGCACGCCGAGCAGCACGTCCTCGATCTTCTTTCCGCGGCCCAGCCACCCCAGGACCTCGGACTCGGCGAACACGGTGCACGTGGTGCTGATGCGCACGGCCTTCTCGCCCTTGAGGGCGGTGGCCCCGAGCGCCTCCAGCGGAATGTCGAGCGCGCGGGCGGCGGCGCCCAGGAACCGCCCGGTCCCCGCCGCGCACTTGTCGTTCATGCAGAAGTCCTGGATCTCGCCGGTCGGCAGCACGCGGATGGCCTTGGTGTCCTGGCCGCCCATGTCCACGACGGTGCGGGTGCGCGGAAACATGTGCACCGCACCCCGGCCGTGGCAGCTGATCTCGGTGACCTGCGTGTTGCCGAACGTGACCTTGTAGCGCCCGTAGCCGGTGCCCACGACGTACTCGACCTCTTCCTCCTCGAGGTCTCCCGCCCGCAGCGCCTCGGCGAACGCCTCCTCGGCGGCGCGGGTGACGTGCGCGCCCGTCATGGTGAGCGCGCGCGCCACGATCGTGCCGCGCTCGTCCACGATCACGGCCTTGGTCTGCGTGGACCCGACATCCACCCCTGCGGCGTACGCCATGTCAGTCTCCCTGAGCCGTGAGCCGGCTCGCCGCCTGCGCGCGGCGCGAGGCGAGCCCTTCGAAGAACGCGTCAATCCGGTTCTTGAGCTGCGCCTCGGACACCACGCGCCGGTCCATCATGTCCGACTCGATGAACAGGCTCGGCACGTCCCGTGCGGCCAGCAGCGCACGGCGGCTGTCTGCGAGACCGGTGGAGACGGTCCGGCAGCTCTTGATCGGGTGATAGACGACGCCGTCCGCGGCGAGCGTGTCGATCATCTTCAGCAGCACCGGCGTCTGGTGGAACATGTTGTCCATCGCGTCGCGCACGCCGATCAGGACGCCCTCGGCGAGGCTCTCGATCGGCCTGGCGAGGTCGTACTCGTAGCCGAGGTTCGCGCCGCCCGAGGCGAAGTGCAGGTAGGTGGAGCCGACGAACGTGCCGCCCAGCTCCGTGAACATCTCGGAGAAGCGGCGGAAGATCGGGTAGCAGGGGACGCCGACGAACAGCAGCCGCGAGCGCTCGTCGGTGAGCGTGCCGATCCCGTGGGCGCTCTTGTACTCCATCTCCTCCACGAGGTCGGTGAAGTACGCCGCGCCCTCGCTCGCGCCCCGGAAGCCGTTGGCGACCCCCAGGTAGATGGTCCCGTCGGTGAGCGCGTTGAAGACCGAGGGCCGGCTGCCGTTCAGCTCGAGCACCCGCTTCCACGCGTGGCCCAGGACGTTGGCGTGCCCCATCGCCTCCCGCAGGCGGTCCACGTCGAACGGCACGCCCGAGACCTTCGCCAGGATGGGGATCAGCTCCCGCAGCTGGGCCTCGACGTAGCGCCGGTCGCGCTCGAAGTCCGGATTGCCCGGCCAGGTCTGGCCGCCCTCGGCTCTGGTGCCGGGCACGTCGAGGGTGAAGGTGGGGATCCTGTACATCCGCTCCCAGATCTCGGCCCACTTGATGTAGGTGTTGCAGGCGTTGGTGTAGACCGCGATGGACGGCTTGGGGATCCGTCCCATCGGCAGCTGGCCACCGCGGAGCTGGGTGGCGACGTCGGCCTTCACGTAGCCGCAGATGTCCGGGGAATAGCCGTAGTCCTCGGCTTCGTTCAGGTACTCGTGGGCCACGCGGCGCACGGCCGTCTGCAGCGAGTTGATCTCCGGGAAGACGACGGGGAGGTCGAAGGTCCGCATCAGCTCGCCGAGGCTGCCCATGACGAACACGTAGGCCGCCGGACGGTCGGCCTCCGCGGCCGCCGCCAGCTCGTGGAACCACTGCCGGAACAGCCGCGCGCCGTCGTCGTTGCCGCGCCCGACGATGCCCGTCGTGCCTGCCGCCTGCCTCACGCCGCCTCCCTCATTCGAACAGCAGGTTCTCCACGAACGTCTCCAGCTGGACTTCCAGCTGTTCGAAGCTCGTCATGTTCTCCTCGAACTCCGACACGAAGAACGGCACGCCGGCGCCCTCGAGGGCGCGCGCGTAGGCGACCTGCTCCTCCAGCCCCGGCTCGCACATCTTCGCGGCGGTGACGATCGCCGCCTGCGCGCCCGAAGCCCGGAAACGCCGGAGCAGCATCTCCTCCTTGGGCTTCCGGAGATCGTGCTGCACCGGGCTGTAGCTGGAGTGCTCGAGGTACGCGTGGGCCAGGGCTCCCAGCGGGTCGCCGGCCAACGGCACGTCCTCGAGGATCCAGCGGAGCCCGATGAGGAGGTCGTCGTCCACCACGTCGCACGAGCGGCCGATGGCGCGCAGCAGGTCCAGCGGCGGCTGCTCGCAGAAGCCGCCCTCGAAGACCACGCGCACCTTGTCGAGCCGCTTTGCGGGCCTGGCCCGTAGGAGCGGCAGCACCGTCCGCAGGAGCGCGCTGTGCTCCTCGCGCGGGATGAGGCCGCCGACCGCCACGAGCACGTAGGCCTCGTCGGCGCGCACCAGCCACGGCGTCTCGCGCTTCAGGGCGTACAGCTCCCGCAACAGGGCCCGGTTCTCGTTGAAGACGGCGATCGAGCGCCGCAGGTCGTCGTCCGTCACCGCACGACCGGCGACCCGCTCCACCGTGCGCCGCAGGCGGTCGTACTCGTCGCGCAGGTAGGCGGCCGCGTGCGCGGAGTTGGCGTTCTGCGGCAGGTAGAGGATCTCGCACGGATACGGGAAGTTGCGTCCCCACACCGCGCCCAGGTTGCGGGCGGCGTCGCAGATGGGGTGCGTGACGAAAAGGTCGAGCACCACGCGGCGGCTCAGCGCCAGCTCGAGCGAGGTCTTCACGATGGAGCAGAGGTAGGAGCCGAAGCGTGAGTCCGCCTGCATCGCCTCGACCGGTCCGCCCCGCACCTTGAAGGGGAGCATTCCCGCGGCGTGGGCGATCTCCTCGGGGAAGTAGACCTGGAAGTGACCCGCCACCTTCCCGCCGGCCTCGCGCCACCGCGCCACGCTCGGGTAGCGCTCGTCCTCCAGCAGCTCGGCGCAGCGCTTCAGCAGCTCGTCTACCGGGCGGTCCTGCCAGTCGGGGAGGGTCGTGACCGGCGTCATCGGTGCGTCCACGTGGGTTGGCGTTTCTCGAGGAACGCCGTGAGGCCCTCGGTGGCGTCGGCGCTCGGCATCAGCTCCTTGGCGTAGCGGCGGCCCGCAGCGGCGAGCGCCCCCGCCTCGGCGCGCTCACGCTCCGGGGAGCGCAGCGCCCGCTTGGCCACCCGGAGAGCCACTGCGCTGTGGCGGGCGATGCGCCCGGCCAGCGCCATGGCTTGGGCGTCCACCTGGTCGTCCGGCACCACCTGCGCCACGAGGCCGGCGGCCAGCGCCTCCGCCGAAGTCATGGCGTCCCCGGTGAAGACGATCTGGGCCGCGCGCGCCGGGCCGGCGAGGCCGGGCAGCAGCGCGCAGGCGACGGGCGGGATGACGCCGAGCACGATCTCCGGCTGGCCGAACGTCGCGCCCTCTCCCGCGACGACGAGGTCGGCGGCCTGCACGACCTCGAAAGCGCCGCCGAGGCAGCGGCCGCGGACCGCGGCGATCAGGGGCACGGGGAACGCGCGCAGCTCGGTCACCGTCTCGAGAAACTCCGCGATCATCGCCTTCCACGCGGGCGGGAGGTGCTCCGCCACGTCCGCGCCGGCGGAGAAGTGCTTTCCCTCACCCGACAGCACGGCGACGCGCAGCGTGGCATCCGCCGCAAGGGCCGCGAACGCGGCGCGCAGCTCCGAAAGCACCTGGCGCGTGAGGATGTTGAGCGGCGGACTGTCCAGCGTCACGCGCGCGATTCCGTCCTGGATGGCGCGCCTGACGTGCGCGGCGTCGCTCATCGGGGCGTTTGGGGAGGCACCCATCAGATGTCCTGTCCGCCGTCCACCTGCAGCACCGCGCCGGTCACGTGGCAGGCGCGCTCGGAGCAGAGGAAGACGACCGCGTCGGCGATGTCGTCGGGTGTCGCGATCCGGCCAAGCTGGGATTCGTCCACGGCGCGCTGGATCACGTCGGCCGGCAGCGCCTCGGTCAGTGCGGTCCGCACCATGCCGGGCGCCACGACGTTGACCGTCACGCCGGATCTCCCCAGCTCGCGGGCCAGCGTCTTGCCGAGCGCGACGACGCCGGCCTTCGACGCGGCGTAGTTGGCCTGGCCGGCCTTGCCCCTGAGCCCGTTGATCGAGGCGATGAACACCATTCGACCGCTCCGGCGCTCGCGCAGCACGGGGGCTGCGGCCCGGGCGTAGGCGAAACAGCCCTTGAGGTTCACGTCCAGGACCGTGTCCCACTGCTCCTCGGACATCTTCCAGCTCATCGCGTCGGCGGTGACCCCCGCATTCCCGATCAGGATGTCGAGACGGCCGAACGCCGCGACCGTTCGCGCGACGACGGACTCGGCCGCCGCGAAGTCCCGGACGTCGGCCTCGAAGAACGCCGAGCGCCGGCCGGCGGCCTCGACGCCGCGCGCCACGGCGCGCGCCGCGTCGTCGGTCACGCGGTCCACCACGGCGACGTCGCACCCCTCCCGCGCGAGGGCGAGGGCGATCGCGGCCCCGATGCCGCCGCGGCCGCCGGTGACGATCGCCGCCTTGCCCGAGAGCCCGAGATCCATCAGCCGGCCACCGGCGAGATGGCACGCATCAGCTCGTCGTCCCAGGGATGCCCCTCGGCCAGGAGCTGGCGCAGCCGGATGAAGTCCACCTCCCGCTTGCCCTTCGGACCGTCGTTGAAGGCGTGGAAGCCCGCCTTCGCCTCGGTCATCATGTTGAGCGAGAGCCAGTCGCGGTTGGTCGGACTGGTGTTGTCCCAGTGCCACGTCTTGTGCTTGCGGAGGCTGCTCAGGGTCTTCGCGGTGCAGTCGGGCATCAGGTAGAGGAGCCTCGTGCACAGGGCATCGACCGCCTCGTCGAGCTTCGAAAGGTCGGTGGCGGCCTTCGCCATGACTTTCGTCGCCGCCTCGGCCTCGGCGCCCTGCCTGTAGTCGCCGTAGACGATCGTGCCGAACTCGTCCAGGAATCGGTCGGTGACCACCAGCGGGTTGGGGATCCACTTCCCGTCCAGCTTGAGGGCGGGCACCACCTGGTTGAGGAGCCCGAGGTGGAGGGCCTTGTGTGCGCTCCACATCTCGCACAGGACGCCGCTCTCTACGGCACGTGCGAAGCCGACGTAGAGCGGAAGGAAGTCGGTCGAGCCGCCGTCGGGGGCGGAGCCGTGCCTGGGGCCCGCCTGACCGAAGCGCGCGGTGTCCACGGCGATGCTGAAGTCGCACGCCATGCCGATCTCCTGTCCCCCGGCGACCCGCAGCCCGTTCACGCGGTTGATCACCGGCTTGTCGCACCGCAGGATGGCGTCGATCATGTCGTTGAACAGCCGCATGTACTGCTTGTACTCCTGCGGGTTGCCGGCGTAGTACTCGGCGTACTCCTTCGTGTTGCCACCGGTGCAGAATGCCTTGTCGCCCGTGGCGGTGAAGACGACCGCCACCACGCTCCGGTCCATCGAGGCCTGCCGGAAGGCCAGGATCACTTCCTTCACCGTGTCGGTCGTGTAGCTGTTGAGCTGCGCGGCGTTGTCGAGCGAGATCCAGGCGTTGAACAGCCCGGGTACGTCCTTGCAGGCGGCGTCGCGGGCGGGCCGCAGCTCGTAGCGGATGAGGGTGTAGGCGTAGTCGTCAATGAGGACGTGGGATTTCATGGGCGGCGCCTGGGGAGGGGATAGGGGTTAGGGCCTAGGGGTCAGGATCAAAGACCCGGGACGAGGATCGCGCGCTTCGTGAGGCGGTGCTCCGCCACGGCCGCGAAGACGTCGGGGCCGGCCGACAGGGGGTGGCGCTCGATGAACGGCCCGAGCGCGATGCGGCCCGTCGTCACCAGCTCGAGCGCCGCGGGGTAAAGCTCGGGCTTGCAGCCCCACGTGCCCTGGATGGTCGCGTCGAACGCCATCGCGTTGCTGAGGCGCAGCTCGACCTTGGCCATGGTGAAGCCGACCACCATCAGGGTGGCGGCGTGCGTGAGGAGCCCCCACGCCGTCTCCTGGCCTTTGGGGTGGCCGGAGCACTCGAAGATCTTCCAGCCCGTCTCGCCGCACCCGTGCTCCGCCGCGAAGGCGCGGACGCGCGAGCGCAGCGCCTTGAAGTCGTGCGTGCCGGAGTTGAGGGTGAGGCCCGCTCCGTGCGCCGCCAGCGCCGCGAGCCGCGCGTCGTCCACGTCC
Source organism: uncultured Gemmatimonadales bacterium (assembly GCA_963835535.1). Taxonomy (GTDB): domain Bacteria; phylum Gemmatimonadota; class Gemmatimonadetes; order Gemmatimonadales; family JACORV01; genus Fen-1245. The sequence goes on along the minus strand of CAWIFL010000003.1, from coordinate 434,387 downwards.
ACCGCGACGACGTGCGCGCCGAATGCGGCGGCGATCTGCACCGCGTAGCCGCCGACGCCGCCCGCGCCCACCACGACGGCCAGCTCGCCGCGCGCGAGGCCGCTCCGCACGACGGCCTGGTAGGGGGTCGTCACGGCGTCGGCCACGACGCTCAGGTCGGCCAGCGTGCAGGCGCCGCGGTCCCCCACGACGCACAGGCCCCGGCCCGGCACGGCGAGGAACTGGGCGAAGCCGCCGTCGATGTCGTTGCCGGGCATCACCTGGGAGCGGCAGACGTTGCCGCGGCCCGAGCGGCAGAGGTCGCAGCGACCGCACGGGATGACGGCGGGCACGATCACGTCGCGGCCGGCGAGCCGGCGGAACTGCCCGCCCGCTTCCACGACCGTGCCGCTCACCTCGTGACCGAGCGTCAGCGGCAGGGGGTGCTTGGTGGGAACGCCGTCCTTCCAGAAGCCGATGTCCGTGTGGCACACGCCGCAGCCCGCCACCTGGACGAGCACCTGGTCGGCCGCCGGCGCGGGGCGGGGCACCTGGCGCAGCTCGAGCGCGCCCGGCGCCGTGAGCTGGAGGGCTAGCACCGGCACCTCCCGGGACGCACGGACGCACGGACGCACAGACGCACGGAGGCCCAGACGCACAGAGGAACGGGGGCGCTCAGCCGCACGTGAGTCCCCCCACCAGGTGCTCGGCGAACTCGCGCCCCAGCTCGTCGGCGTGCAGCGTGCCCTCGGGGCGGTACCAGCGGGAGATCCAGTTGATGGAGCCGAGGATGGCGAAGACCGCGATCTTGGGGTCGAGCTGCCGGAACTCGTTGTCCGCGACGCCGCGGGCGATGATGCGCCGGAGTGCCCGCTCGTAGCGGTCGCGGCCGGCGATGATGTCCCGCCGGCGCTCGGGCGAGAGGGCGGTGACCTCGAAGGCCAGCGGCGAGCCCTCGAGCGTGTCCGTCATGACACGCACGTGCTCGCGGATGACGAAGGACAGCTGCTCGATCGCCGTGTCCCGACCGCGGGCGCCGGCGATGATGCGGTCCAGCTCCGCCAGGGACTCCTGGTGGCAGGCGTAGAGGATCGCTTCCTTGTCGGGGAAGTAGTGGTACAGGGCGGTCTTGCGGACGCCGAACCGCTCCGCGATGTCGTCCAGGGTGGTGCCGTGATAGCCCTTCTCGCGAAACGCGCGGAGGGCGGCGTGGAGGATCTCCTTGCGGCGCCGGTCGCGCTTGGCGAGCACGCGCGTCGAGCGCGTCAGGGTGGCTGTACGGCCTTGGGGCATCGGATGCCGCTCCGCCTCGGGATTTGAACTGTGTTCAAATTTTGAACCTGGAGTCGAATCTTGTCAAGGCTGATGCCTGCATCTGGCAGACCGCGGCTCCGAGCCGCACTCTGGTACGGAGAAGGAGACTGTTCGTATCCAAGGACTTCGGTACGCCGTCACTGCGCCCTGGTCTGCGGTGAGTGCTGGGCGCGCAACTTCTGCCTGTGGGAGCAGACATGCTACGGATCGAGCGAATTCTCTGCCCCGTGGATTTTTCGGAATCCTCAGCAAGCGCGTATGGCTCCGCGCAGTCGCTGGCTCGGCAGTATCAGGCCAAGCTGTTCTTGCAGCATGTCGTGGATTTCGGTCTTCCCTACTACGAGTACTACGCTCCGTCGGCCTATCTCGCCGAGCTCCAGCAGACGATTCGCGAGGACGCCGGAAAGCAGTTGCAGGACTTCGCGAAGTCGCACACGAGCGACGGTGTGCAGCCTGAATGCCTTGTGTCCGACGGTTGGGTAACGACCGCCATCCTCTCCTTGGCGGAGGAACAGAAGGTGGACCTCATCGTCCTCGGGACGCACGGCGTCGGGGGGGTTGACCGTGGTGCGCTAGGGTCGGTGGCGGACAAGGTGTTGCGAAAAGCACGCTGTCCGGTACTAGTGAGTCGGAGGCAGGAGCATCAGGGCGCAGCCGCGAGCGGTACCCAGGGTCCGATTCGGCTGGAAAGAGTCGTCTTCTGCACGGATTTTTCCGACCCGGCGCGCCGGGCCTTGGACTATGCGCTCTCGGTAGCCGCGGAGTATGATGCCGAGATCACGCTGCTCCACGTCCTGGAGGAGGCCCAGAGCCCGGACAAGACTGAGAAGGCAATGGCCACGGCGACCAGGCAACTCGATGAACTGATTCCGCCGGAGGGGGGCCGGGGCGCCAAGATCAGGACCCTGGTGCGGATCGGCAGAGCCTACGAGAAGATCATTCAGCATGCCGCGGAGATCCACGCCGACCTGGTGATCATGGCTGTACGAGGGCGCAACGCCCTGGACCTGGCCGTGTTTGGCTCGACCACGTATCGGGTGATCCAGCTGGGATCGTGCTCGGTGTTGGCCGTGCACGTGTGAGGGCGCTGATGCGGGTTGGGATCCCAAGCGCTCGTGGTGGTACTTACCGGGATCGTCTGTGCAGACCCGCCTCGCGGCGCGGGCCTCCCCATCATGCGGAGATGAGCAACTCCTCACGCCGCGCCAACAACGCGCGGCTCTTGAACACGTTCACCAGCAGCGCCCCCGAAACGAACCCGCCGACGTGCGCCGCGAACGCCACGCCCCCGCCCTCGGCCTCGAGCGCGTTCACGCTGCCCCCGAGCACCTGCAGGAGGAACCAGTAGCCGAGCATCACGTATGCGGCCACGGTCACCCGGGTCATGAAGATCCCCAGGAAGATCCAGAGGTGGACCCGGACCCTGGGGAAGAGGACGACGTAGGCGCCCATGACTCCGGAAATGGCGCCCGACGCCCCCACCATGGGAAGCGTCGACGTGGGATCGGCCAGGACCTGCGCGGCCGCCGCGGCGAGTCCGACGACCAGGTAGAACACGGTGTAGCGGAAGCGCCCCATGACGTCTTCGATGTTGGGGCCAAACAGCCACAGGAACCACATGTTCCCGATGAGATGGAACCATCCGCCGTGCATGAACATGGACGTCAGGGGCGTCACCCACGGCGGCATCGCGCCCATGGTGCAGGAGACTCCGTCTCCCAGCGGGATGGTGGTGCCCGGGGGGAGATGTCCCAGCAGCGCGGAAGGGATCAGGCCCGCCGTGCACAGCGTCCGAGGGAGGGTCGCGTCGGCGCCCATGCCCTCGACCGCCACCCATACCAGCAGGTTGAGCAGCATGATCGCGACCGTCGCGATCGGCGGCCCAAGGCGCGGGTTGTCGACTCGGTACGGAAACACGCGTCCCCGTAGTGAAGAAGCGGGCCTCGCTCAGCCCGCGATCTCCCCCCGACCGACGCCTACGCGTGCACGAGCGAGCGGAGCCTGATGGCTCCCACCAGCATCGCCACGCCGGACACAATCGCAAAAGCGGCGATCAGGCCCATGATCGCGGCGAGCGTGATCGGAGGGGCCAGCAGCGCGAAGGCCGACGCGATGACGGCCAGGACGCCGGCCGCCGCCGGCCAGCCCCACTGGATGCCGAGCTTCTTGTGCCGAAACGCCGCGTAGATGGCGAGGATGCCGGTGATCAGGAGCCACAAGGCGACCCACAAGACCGCGAAAGCCAGGGAGATCACCGGGTAGTAGATGAGCGCGAAAATCCCGAATCCGACGCCGATCAACCCCGACAGCAGCAGGACCCACCAGTGCTTCAGCACCTTCGCCAGCTCGATGGCGTGCACGATGTCGACCATGCCGGAGAAGAGCGCCCAAAACGCGACGACGAGGGCGAAGGCGGCGACGGACTCGAGCGGCCGCACGAGGATGAAAATGCCCACGGCCAGAGCCAGCAGCGCGCGGAGCACCAGCGCCCACCACGTACCGTGATACAACCGTTTGACATCGTCGAGGACGGGGTTCGCCATAGAGCCTCCGAGAGAGAGCCGCGCCAACTTGCCGGACGCGTCGGCCGACGCATGCTTGACCGGTCGCGCCACGCCTACGAAGATCCCTGCGATGGTATCGCCATCTCCGAAGCCTCGCAAGGAAAGGCTGCGCGGATGAATCTGGAGCGACTGACGGGCGGAAGATGCGGCCGTCCGTTCCCGATCTACGACAACCTCGTGCCGGACCTTCTCGCCGCGCACCAGCGGGACCGCGCCGATCGCGACGCCACCGTGGCGCACGTCCTCGCCACCGCTGCCGGCTACTCGTACTCCGATATCGAGACTCTGGCCACGATCATGTCCAGGCTCGGACTCGAGGACAACTCATGCGTCCGCGTGGCGCAGACCGTCGACGCCATGTTCATCTTCTCGACCGCCTATCTCGTGCAGAGCCGCTGCGGCCGAGTGGTGATCCTCAGTTATCGAGGCACCGAGCCGGCAACGCTCGGCAACTGGCTGGCAGACGCCGACGTGGGGTCAGCCTCGCTCGTGCTCGGTGGCGAAGTGCTCGGCGTCCATGCCGGGTTCTATCGGAACCTCCGTGCCACCCGGTGGGGGGTCATCAACGAGCTGCATCTGGCGCTGCGAGGACGATCGCTGTCGGATCCCGAGAAGGAACTCGACCATCCGATGCAGGCGTTGTACGTGACGGGCCACAGCCTCGGCGGCGCGATGGCGGTGCTGTTCTCCCTGTCGCTTGCAGGCAACGCCGAACAGCGTGCGATCGCCGAGACACTGCGCGCCGTCTACACCTTCGGCCAGCCGTTGACCGTCGGGGAGCCGTTGCCTGAGGCCGCGCGCGCAATCGCCCGCAAGGTGTTTCGTCACGTCAACGCCCGCGATCCCGTCCCCGCTCTTCCCCCGCTGGCCTGGGGACGTTTCGCCCATTTCGGACACGAGTACCGTTACATCGACGGCGCGTGGAAGGCATCGGACACGCCGGTGGCTCAGCTCAAGGGTGTGCGGGAGATTCCTCTCTCGCTCCTGGCCTTCTTCGCCACCGCGAAGCACCGCACCGCGTCACGCTACTCAATGGCCGAACACGGCCCGCATCGCTACATCGCCGCACTCCGACCGAACGGGAGGGTCACCGAGTTCGGCGACCAGGCCTGAAGTCCCGACTCATCCGTCAGACCGACAGCACGCCCGGCCAGTGCCGCATCCACTGGCGACGCCGGGCCGTGCGCTGCCACCTCCGGTCGTTGCGATCGACGGGCTGCGAGCCGGCGATCAGCTGATCGATGCGCGTCTCGAGCGCGCGGGTGACCGATTCGTCCTCCACGATGAGCATCACCTCGTTCTCCCAGTAGCCGGCGGTGATGTCGAGGTTGGCGCTGCCGACCGAGCAGACTCGCCCGTCCGCGCTCATGACCTTGGCGTGCACATGTGGGTTCACCACGCCGAGCCCCTCGCTCCAGGCCGGTTGCTCGCGCATCGCGAACTGATAGCACGCGCCGCCGGCCGCGACGAGCGCATCGATGCGGGAGTGCACCAGCTCCGTCGCCGCCGTACGCGCCGTGGACCACGGCCCCCCGAAGGGCGTGCCGTCGTGCGTGGGCGTGAGGTTCCCGAAGAGCGCCCGCACCCGGACACCCCGGCCGATCGCGCGCAGCAGCGCATGCTGGATCTCCAGGATCAGCGGGAAACCGTTGACGGCGTACACGTGGGACGTGGCCGTCTCGATGAGCGCGAGGTAAGCCTCAAGTGAGCATGCGTCGCGCAGTCCGTGATGCACGACGACGCGCGCCGCCGACGATCCCGCGGCCGGTCGCTCGACGATGTCGTACGCGGCGCCCCCCGCCACGGTCCACGCGTCGAGGAACGAACGCTCCAGCGCCGCAACGGCCGGACCTTCCACCCGGGCGCCGGCGTCGAGCCACGGTACCTGGCGCCACGTCGAGTGCGGCGTGAGCTTCACTTCATCGAAGCCGGTGTAGTACTCGTGGGAGAGATTGCGCCCGCCCAGGAGAGCGACGGCGCCGTCGATCACGGCGACTTTGCGGTGGTCCCGCTGCTTCAGATCCTCCAGCGAGGGGAGCCCGGTCACCGGCCGCGACACGCGCAGGTCCACGCCGGGGCGGCCAGCGAGCCGCGTGAGCAGCGGATTGTGCGCGCCGAACGAACCCTCCAGGCCGTGCAGCGAATCGACGACCACGCGCACGGTCACCCCGCGCGCGCCCGCCTCGGCCAGCGCCGCTTCCACCGGCCCGCCGATGTCGTCGTCCAATGCCATGTACACCTGCAAATGCACGCGCTGCCTGCTGGCGGCGATCGCTTCGAGCAGCCAGCGGCGCGCCTGCGCGTTGTCCATCTCGATCTCGATGCGGTTGCTTTGCAGCAGCGCGGCCCCGGTGGTCGCCTCGAGACGGCGGGCCAGAGATCGAGGGTGCGGCGCCGGAGCATCGAGCTTCCACGGCGTCGCCGGGATGTCCTCGGCTCTCACGGCTGCGAAGCCGATGGCGCGGGGGGTGTGCGGCCCGCGGTGGACGATCGCGGCGACCGGGAATCCGGCCGCATGCATCCTCGCCCCGACCCGCGCCAGCCGTATGGGATCCACGGCCTCCGGCACGTCGAGCGCCGCGCCCTCGTCCAGCACGGCACTGGCGTCGGCCACCCGTGTCGCAAGCCCGGCTGCGCGCAGCCGCGCCCGGATCGCATTGCAGCTTCGCGTCGGACGCAGCCGCACGGCCAGCAGCTCGGGTGAATCCCGACCTCCGAGTCCGGCCAGCACGGCGAGGTCGCGATCGGCAAGCTCCGAGTCGAATAGCAGCAGCGCTCGCGCGCCGGGGCGGATCACGCTGACCTGCCGCTCGATGGCGGCCAGCGGATCGGGGGCCGTGCGTCCCCCGACGCGGAAGACGCCGAACGATTCGCCGGCGAGACCGGGCGGTAGGTCTGCTTCGCCGTTGCTCGTGGCGACCACGGCGGCGATCCGGCCGGCCGACACGAAAGCCACCTCCTGATCCGGGATCGGGTCGCAGCGCCCGATCCCGCCGACGAAGTGAATGCTCGCGCGCATGACACCGCCATCATCGACGAGATCGGCCACGTCGATCGGGCGCTGCAGGACCGGCGCGGCCGCGGCAAGCGGCGGCAGGATCAGGACCGCTGCCGGCCACGCGCCGGCGTTCAGCAATACGCCGGGAAAGCGAGGCAGCACCAACAGGTCGATGGGCCCTTGCAGCGGCGTGCCCGGCCTCACCGGATCCACCTGCGCCTCGATGCCGGCGATGCCGAGGGCGGCCTCGCGATCACGCCGATGCGACTCGAGCAGTACCACGGTGGCGTGCAAGGTGCTGTCGCCGTGGTCGCGCAGAAACGCGCCGACCGCCGCGCGAGCGCGAGAACCGATCGCCTCGCATCGGATATCCCTGATCGGACGATCGCTCGGCGGGGTCCCTGAGCACCACAGAACCGCGAGAGAACGTCGCTTGCGCAGCTGCGCGAGGGCGGCGATCACGCGCAGCGGGAGCGACCCGGTGGCGACGACCAATTCGATCTCCGACGCGGCTGCCATCTCCGCCAGGTCGCCGGCGTCCAGGTCGGCCGCCAGCGTGACTTCCACCCGCTCCGCCGCGCCCGTCGTCGCCCTGCGAAGCGCATCGACTGACGCACTGACAGCCTCGTTGAGATCGCCGGGAGACTCGCCCGAGAACCAGGCGAAAGTGCGCTCCGCCATGTGCGCGACCACCAGCAGCAGCTCGGCGGCCGGCGCCACTTGCCGGATCGCGGCGACCGCCGGGCCTGGATCGCCCCCGAGCCCCATGAGGCAGAGCACGCGGCGGTACTTCATGCGCCATCCATCGTCAGCTCACGCACAACCCGTTGTCTCGGCGATCGGCGTGGGGCGCAGCGTGCCGTCGGAGGGGTCGAGCACGCGAGCCTGGACCGTGGCAAGTGCCCCCGTGTCGTCGATCTCGTAGAGATTGAAGCCGGCCCGGATCGAGGGATCGTGATGATCCAGTGCCGCCCCGCTCGCGCAGATCACATCGAGCGCGCCCGATGCCGTCGGGAGCACGCATCGCACGCGGCGGTGCAGGTGACCGAACAGCACCAGTCCGCGCGCCAGCGGCGCGAGCGAACGGCGCAGCGACGCGGCGTCCACCAGCCCGTCCCGCAGCCGCGCCAGCCGGATGCGCCGGTCGACCGGGGGATGATGAATCAGGATGACCGGCGTGCGCCGCGCCACCTCGGGATGCGCCAGGACCTTCTCCAGTGCCGCGAGCTGCACCTCGCCGACGGTGCCGGAGGCGACGAACGGTGGCCGCGGCACGGCGCTCGACAGCGCGATGATCGCTGCCGGCCCGCGCAGCTTCACACACGGATACGGGCCGGCCAGGAGCTTGACGGCACACTCCGGCAGATCGCTGGCCAGGAACTTGCCGAAATAGCGCGGAAAACGGTGCTCGCGCTGGATCGAAGGCAAGTAGATGTCGTGATTGCCGGGAACGACCGTAACCTCCGCGCCACGGCCGAGGGAATCGAGCAGCCTGCGCGCCTCGTCGTACTCACCCTCCAGGGAGAGGTTCGTGATATCGCCGGTGACCACGACCTGATCGGCCCAGGCGGTTGCGGCTTCGAGCACGGCCTGCAGGTACTCGCGGCGATAGACGCGCCCGCGACGCAGCACGAGATTGGCGTATCCGGTGAGGCGTTTGTTGAACAGGATCTTGCGCCACTCGACTCTGCCCGGCGACAGGACGTGTGGATCCGAGAGATGAGCGATGCGAAGCATCCGATCAGCGCTCCGTCCCCAACGCGACCGGCCTCACTGGTTCGAGTTGATGTCGCCGGACCTCTTTATGGCGCGCACCAGGCGCCAACCGAGATAGGCGGCGACCAGGTACCCGGCCGCACCGAAGACTGAAACGTCCCTGATCGTCGGCGGTGCTTTCATGCTCCACAGCAGGGTCGAGCCGACGAACAGCGCGGCGGCCATCACGCCGAGCACCAGGCGGTTGACCACCGGGTCGAGATGACGATGTGCCAGGTGGACGGAGAAGGAGCCGTCGCGCACCCGCCTGAGCGCATCGTTCAGGTCGCGCGGCAGGGACGCGGCCAGCCGTTCCCAGTCGCCATACGCATGCTGGAGCCGGCCCAGCAGGCGCCGGACGGAGAGCCGCTTGCGGACCATCGTGTGGTAGAACGGGTGGATCACGTCGGCGAGGCTGAACTCCGGACTCAAGCGCTGCCCGGTCCCCTCCAGCTCGACCAGCGTGCGCAGCAGCATCGTCACCGGGGACGGCAGGGTGATGGAGTAGCGCCGGATGATGTCAAACAGGTCGTTCAACGCGCCGCTCAGGTTCAGGTCCCCGATGGACTGGCCCATGTAGTCGGCGATGAAATCGGTGAGGTCGGCGCGCAGGGCGTCGCGGGGCGTGGCGGACGGCATGGAGCCGACGCGGAGGAGTGCTTGCTCCAGGCCTCCCGCGTCGTGGTTTGCGACGGCGACGAGCATGTCATCGAGGTCTTCCGCCAGCTCCTCATCGAGGCGTCCGACCATGCCGCAATCGAGCACCCCGACCACCCCGTCGGGCAGGAGCATCAGGTTGCCGGGATGCGGATCGGCATGGTAGAACCCATCGCGGAAGATCATCTGCAGGTACATCGTGGCGCCGCGGCGGGCGAATTCACCGAGGTCGACGCCCGAATTGGCGAGTGCCCTGGGATGGGTGCCGAGGATGCCGTCCAGCCTGTCCATCGTCAGGACACGGCGCGTCGACAGCGACGGATACGGCCCGGGAAAACGGACCGTCTCGTCCTGGGCGAAATTCCTCGCGAACTCCTCGAGGTTGCGGCGCTCGAAGGTGAAATCCAGCTCGCGCAGAAGCGTGCGGCGAAACTGCCGGATGACCGCCTCGGGCTGGTAGGGGCGCAGCTGGGAGGAGTGCCTTTGGGCCAGCTCAGCCAGGCCGCCGAGCATGTCGAGGTCAGGCATGATCCTGGCCTCGATGTCGGCGTGCTGGATCTTCACGACGACGTGCTCGCCCGAGTGCAGGCGGGCCACGTGAACCTGGGCGATGGAGGCCGAGGCCAGGGGCTCCTCCTTGAAATGCGCAAACAGCTGGTCCGGCGGCCCGCCGAGCTCGGCTTTGATCGTGGCCCGCACCGTGGCGGGCGGATCGGCCGGGGTGGCGGTCTGCAGGTGGGCCAGCTCCCCGGCCATCGCCGGACCGACGAGGTCGGGCCGCGTGCTGAGCATCTGCCCGAGCTTGATGAAGGTGGTGCCGAGCTCGGTCAGCGCCAGACGCACCCGCTCCTCGACGGAGAGTTCGGGGATGGGCTGGCCGTCGACGCTCCGGAGGCGATCCCGGATCCAGGGGATATCCGGGCCCTTGATCCAATCGGCCAGGCCGTACCTGGCCAGCACACCGACAATGTCGCCGGCGCGGCGGACGTTGCGCTCCAATCGTGCGACCGCGGGCAGTTTCACGGGTTGCTCGATCCCGAGGAGCGGGGCCCTCCCTGCAGTGCCTCCTTCACGACACTGCCGCTCACGGTCTCCTGCTTCAGCAGTCGCTGGGCCAATGTCGTGAGGGCCGGGTGGTGGTCTTTCAGCAGCGCCTGGGCACGCTCGTACTGCTCGGTCACGAGCCGCTGGACCTCCGCGTCGATCACCTTGCGGGTTTCCGGGCTGATCTGGCTGTTGTCCTCGACCGAGCCCCCCAGGTACTGGAGCTGTTGACCGGCATAGCGCACCGAGCCAAGCTGCTCGCTCATGCCGAATTCCGTGATCATGCGGCGGGCGAGGTCGGTCGCCCGCATGATGTCGTCACTGGCCCCGGTGCTGATCGCCCGGAACTCCACCACCTCGGCGGCCCGGCCGCCGAGCATGACGGCGATCCGGTCCTTCAGCTCGTCGGTCGAGTACAGGTAGCGATCTTCGGTCGGCATCTGCATGGTGTAGCCCAGGGCGCCGCGGCTGTGCGGAACGATGCTGATCTTGCTGACCGGTTCACCATGCGGCACCAGCTCGGCCACCAGCGCGTGGCCGGACTCGTGGTAGGCGACCGTCGTGCGTTCCTGCTCGTTCATCACCCGGCTCTTCTTCTCGGAACCCGCTATCACCCGTTCGATCGCAGCCTCGAAGTCACTCAGCGTGACGGCCGCGGCCTTGTGCCGGGCCCCGAGAAGCGCCGCCTCATTCATGGCATTCGCCAGATCGGCGCCGCTGAAGCCCGCGGTAATGCGGGCGGCCCGGTCCAGGTCGAAGTCTGCCGCGAGTTTCACGTTCCTGCTGTGAATCCGCAGAATCTGCACCCGGCCGACGAGATCCGGATTGCCGATGGCAATCTGGCGGTCGAAGCGGCCCGCACGCTGCAGTGCCGGGTCGAGCACCTCCGGACGGTTGGTGGCAGCCATGATGATCACCGGGGCGCTGGCGTCGGTCCTGAACCCGTCAATCTCGGCCAGCAGCTGGTTGAGCGTCTGCTCGCGCTCGTCGTTCCCGCCCATGCGCGCGACGCCGCCCCGGCTCTGACCGATGGCGTCGATCTCATCAATGAAGACGATTGCAGGCGCCGCCTTGCGCGCCTGCTCGAACAGGTCCCGCACGCGTGCGGCGCCCACGCCGACGAACATCTCGACAAACTCGGAGCCGCTGCTCTCGAAGAACGCGACCTGCGCCTCACCGGCCGTTGCTTTGGCCAGCAGCGTCTTGCCGGTGCCCGGGGGCCCGACGAGCAGCACGCCCTTGGGGATACGCCCTCCAAGTTGAGCGAACTGCTCCGGCGCCTTGAGGAACTGGATGATCTCCTGGAGCTCGGCGATGGCTTCATCCGCTCCGCCCACATCCTTGTATGTGACCGTGACATCCTCGGGCTTGACCTCGATCGCCTTGCTCTTGCCGACCCCGAACATGCCCAGTCCTCCGCCCGCGCCGCCGCCCCCTCGCCGGTAGGCCATGTACCAGAAGCCGCCGAGCAGCACGAGCGGCAGAAGGTACTGCAGCAGAATGCCGCCCAGGGGGTTGGGTGGCCGCTCGAATTGGTAGGTGATGTTTGCGTTCTGCAGTTGTTCGATCAGCTTGGGGTCACCGTCGGGCGCGGGAATGGTGTTGAACGGAACGACCGCGGGAGCGTTGCCCGGTTGGAGGTTCTTCATCTGACCGGTGATGCCCCCTGCGCCGATGGTCAGGCTGTCGACGTGGCCAGCAGCCAGCTGTTTCTTGAACTCGTTGTAGGGGAGCTCCGTGCTCCGGGTCAGAGGAGCCAGGACGAATAGCTGGAACAGCCACAAGAAGATGAGGCTCGAGAACACGTAGGTGATGCCAAAACGAAGCTGACGCCGACTTCGCTCCTGGCGGTTCTTCTCGTCGTCGCGGTCGCGCTTCTTCCCTGGTGACGATTCCGGTGCGCTCATGGGCCACCCCCCAGGTGCTCAGATTCATGGCAGGGACGCAGGATAAGCAACTCGGAGATTCGACCGAACGCCAGATCCGTTAGCACTGGCGCGAGAATTGCAAGCTGGCGCCACCAAGAGCCGCGCTGCATATCTGACCCTGCCGGTCGGCGCGTCCGCCGAGATCCCGCCTCAACAGGAGCCCCCGCATGAAAAGAGCCAAGCGCATTCTGGGCGGCTATCACCACCGGCACACGCTTGGCGAGATCATCCTGGGATCAACGGCGCGCCACCTCGCACAGCACGCGCCCTGCCATATCGTGCTGAGCATTCCGCCCAGGCGATGACGCCGCCGCTGGTCTGATCGGATTTGCGACCCCACCACCGCTGACGCCGTGCGGCTGGGCGCGGCGGCGCCGCGGGGTGCTATCATCCCTCCGTGCAGAGGTTTCTGGATGCGCTCCCCGACGCCGCGTGGCTGGTGCTGCGGTTCGCCGGCGGCATCGCCGTGGCGGTGGCGGCCTATCTCCTCATCCCGCGGCTCGGGCGGATGCTGCACCTCTTCCCGTTCCGGCCGCGGGTGCGCTTCCGGAAGGAGCCCATTCCCCAGGAGTGGCGGACGATCGTCGCGTGCAACGTCCCGCTGGCTTCGCGCCTGCCGGCGGAAGCCCAGGAGCACCTGCTGCGGCTCACCCAGGTCTTCCTCCACGACAAGCCGATGGAGGGCGTCGGCCTGGAGCTGACGGACGAGATCCGCGTGACGATCGCCGCGCAGGCGTGCCTGCTCCTCCTCGGGCTCGACTATCCGTGCTACCCGACGCTGCGGCGGGTCCTGGTGTATCCAAGTGTCTTCCAGCCGCGCCGGGTGGAGCTGACGCACTTCGGCGACATCGTCCAGGAGCCGCGGCCCACGCTGGGCGAAGCGTGGACGTCGGGGGTCGTCGTGCTGTCGTGGGACAGCAGCCTGGCGGGCGCGCTGAATCCGGCGGAGGGCCAGAACGTAGTGCTGCACGAGTTCGCCCACGTCCTCGACGGAGAGAACGGCGCCATGGACGGCGTTCCACTGTTCGACCGGCCGTCGGCGTATCGCACCTGGAGCGGCGTGTTCCGGTCGCTGTACGAGCGGCAAGTGCAGGAGACGCTGGAGGGGAAGGAGCCGCCGGTGCATCCGTACGGCGCCACCAATGTGGCCGAGTTCTTCGCGGTGGCCACGGAGGCGTTCTTCACGACGCCGACGCAGTTCAAGGCGAAGCTCCCGGAGTTGTACACCGAGCTGATGACGTTCTACCGGCAGGACCCGGCGGCGCTGGAGAGCGCGCCGGGTGTTACGTTCTCGCCATGACCGCAGGCGTGAGCGCCGAGTTCCTCGCCCTCCAGCAGGTGCTGGCGGGGCGCTACTCGATCGAGCGGGAGCTGGGTCGCGGGGGCATGGGCATCGTGCTCCTCGCGCGCGACGTGGCGCTGGACCGCCTGGTCGCGATCAAGCTCCTGCCGCCCCACCTCGCCGCGAGCGTGGAGGCCCGCGACCGCTTCCTCCGGGAGGCGCGCACCGCCGCCGGCCTCTCGCACCCCAACATCGTGCCGATCCACGCGGTGGAGCAGCAGGGCGACCTCGTGTTCTTCGTGATGGGCTACGTGGACGGCGAGACGCTGCGCGAGCGGGTCGAGCGCTCCGGGCCGCTGGCGCCGCGGTTGGCGATGAAGGTGATGCAGGAGGTGGCGTGGGCGTTGGGCTACGCGCATCAGCGCGGGGTGATCCACCGCGACGTGAAGCCCGACAACATCATGATCGAGCGCGGGACCGACCGGGCGCTCGTCACCGACTTCGGCATCGCCGTGCGTGGCCGGGCCGGGGAGGGCGGCGTCGGCGAAGTCGTGGGCACCGCGCGCTACATGAGCCCCGAGCAGGCCCTGGGCGAGCCGGTGGACGCGCGCAGCGACCTCTACTCGCTCGCGGCGACGCTGTTCTACGCGCTGACTGGCCGCCCGCCTTTCGAAGGCGCCAACCTGCCCGCGATCATCACCAAGCAGGTCTCGACCCCCGCCCCGCGTCTGCAGGTCGTTCGACCCGAGGTACCGGCGCGACTCGCCGATCTGATCGACCAGTGCCTCCAGAAGAGCCCGGCCGCGCGGGTCCAGACCGGTGAGGAAGTCGCACGGATCGCCGGGGAGGCGCGCGGGCGCGACCTCCGCGCGCCGCCGCTGATCCGCTCGTTCATCCGGAACGCTCAGATCTCCACGATGGTGTTTCTGGCCGGGTCCTTCGGCGGTTCGACCGTGGGCCGCGGGGGCTTCAGCTTCTCCTTTGGGGGGATCATCGGCACGGTCCTCGTCGTCCAGTTGGTCATCGTCGCCCGCCGGCTTCTGCGGGAAGGGTATTCCTTCGCGGACATCCGGACCGCCCTCCTCGCCGAGGCGCAGGCGCAGCGCGAAGAAGCGGACGAGATGCGTTCGGGGCGGTGGGTCCGGCGCCTGAACAGCCTGTGGCACCGGCTGTGGGCGGGACGGCCCGGCCGGCTGTTCTTCCGGGTCGCCGGTATGGGCATCAAGCCGCCCGAGCGGCGCGCGATCGTCTCGGCGGACGCGACGGAGCTGGTGCTCGGGCGCTCCGCGCTGGCGGCGTACAATGCGCTGCCCGCCGCCGAGCGGGAGCAGGTGAAGGACGTGCCGGCGGTGGTCGAGCGGCTGGAGAAGGAGGCGGAGGCGCTGCGGGCGCGCGGCGAGACAGGGGAGCGCCTGGCCGAGACCGTGGCGGCGCTCGAGAATCTGCGGCTCGGCATGCTCAAGTTGCGCGCGGGCACGGGGACGGTGGGCGACCTGACCGAATGGCTCGAGCGCGCCCGCGAGGTGGGCGACTACGTGGACCGCCGCATCGCCGCGGACCGCGAGGTCAAAGGGCTGCTCGAAAGCTGAGCAGCGGTGTATCAACAGTTGCCATGACGGCCACACCTGGGGGATCACGATGAGAACGGCGAGCCTGACGACCCGGATCGGGATGAGCGTGCTGTTGCTGGCGGGGTGCGCGACCGTGCACCCGGACTTCGAGAAGTACTTCAACGCCGAGTACCAGGGCCACGAGTACTACAACGACTCGCCGGACCACGCCGTGTGGATGCAGTTGGCGGCGACGCGCTACGGTTGCGACACCATGCCGCTCCGGACCGCGATACGCGATCAGACGAGCATGCCGATCGGCGTGCCGCCGTGCGACATCGTCGGCGCCATTCCGCCCGGCGAGATCCAGGCATTCAAGACGCCGACGGGGATCCGCGAGGAGTGGCGCTTCGGCTCCGGCGCCCGGACGATGGTCGTCAGCTTCGAGGGCACCACGCCGCGCACCCTCAAGACGACCTTCATCCAGTGGTACTGACCTCGGGGCGGGTCCGCTTCGTCATTCTGACGTCGTGGTGTACCGCCGTTGCCGCATGTCATGCCCCGCGGTCGGAAGGCTCCGCGTCCGCGGGCGTCAGCGTGGAGGTCGAACGGCTGGACTCGGCGGCGAACGCGATCGTCCCCGAGAACGCGACGCTGCAGAAGCTCGCCACGGGTTACACCTGGACCGAGGGGCCCGTCTGGATCCCGGGCGGCTATCTGCTGTTCGCCGAGATCCCCAGTAACACGATCCGGAAGGTCGTTCCCGGGCAGCCGGCGACGATGTTCCTCAAGCCCAGCGGCTATCTGGGCGGCGCCCCATTCGGCGGCCGGGAGCCCGGCTCCAACGGGATGACCCTCGACGCGCACGGTCGCCTCACGGTGGCCGGTCACGGCCAGCGCGACGTCTACCGCGTGGATTCGCTCGGCGACCCGGGGCGCCACACGATTCTCGCGGACAGCTATCAGGGCAGGCGCCTCAACAGTCCCAACGACCTGGTCTACAGGTCCGACGGCTCGCTCTACTTCACCGATCCGCCCTACGGCCTGCCGATGCAGAACGACTCCGACCCGGGCAAGGAGCTGAAGGTCAACGGGGTCTATCGCCTCGCCGGTGCGTTGGACCAGAAGCCCGGCGCCGCTCCGCAGCGCGGCAAGCTCCAGCTCCTCGTCAGCGATCTGCCGCGTCCCAACGGCATCGCCTTCTCGCCGGACGAGAAGTTCCTCTACGTCAGCAACACCGGGCCGCAGAAGACGTGGATGCGGTATCCCGTGAAGCCCGACGGCAGCCTGGGGCCCGGTGAGCTGTTCTGCGACGCCTCGTCCGACACGCGCGCCGGGAACCCGGACGGCGTCAAGGTGGATCGGGCGGGGAACGTCTACGGCGCAGGCCCGGGCGGCGTGTGGATCTTCTCGCCCGCGGGGAAGCACCTCGCGACCATCCTGGTTCCGGAGGTCGTCTCCAACCTCAACTGGGGCGGCGCAGACGATCGGTCGCTCTTCATCACCGCCACCACGCAGCGTCTACCGGATCGATCTCGAGGTCGCGGGGGTGCATCCCTGAGCCGACCCTGACCGCATGACGTGAAACGGCCGCCCGGGAGCTGGGCGGCCGTCTGTGGTTCGGGGGCGTGGCGGGCGCCTACACGTCCAGGTTGCGGACGAACTTGGCGTGCTCCTCGATGAACTTGCGCCGCGGCTCGACCTCGTCGCCCATCAGCACCTCGAAGATCTGGCTCGCCTCGAACGCGTCCTCCATCTCGACTTTGAGGATGGTCCGGGTCGCGGGATCCATCGTCGTCTTCCAGAGCTGGTCGGGGTTCATCTCGCCGAGGCCCTTGTAGCGCTGGATCACGACGTTGCGGCGGGGGGCGGCCTTCCCGTCGGCCGGGAGCTCCTCGCCGGCGGCTTCGGCTTCGTCCGCGCTGACGACCGCCGCGCCGCCGTTGGACAACCGTTTCACGTACTCGTCCCGCTCGGCCTCGTCGAAGGCGTAGTACTCCTCCTTGGCGCGCGCGACGCGGAACAGGGGCGGCTGCGCGATGTAGATGTACCCGGCGTCGATCAGCTGCTTCATCTCCTTGTAGAAGAAGGTGAGCAGCAGCGTGCGGATGTGCGCGCCGTCCACGTCGGCGTCGGTCATGATGATGATCTTGTGGTAGCGCGCCTCCTGGATGTTGAAATCCTCCGACACGCCGGTCCCGATCGCCGTGATGATGGTGCGGATCTCTTCGTTGGAGAGGATCTTGTCGATCCGCGCCTTCTGCACGTTGAGGATCTTGCCGCGGAGCGGGAGGATCGCCTGGAACTGGCGGTCGCGCCCCTGCTTCGCCGAGCCGCCGGCGCTGTCGCCCTCGACCAGGTAGATCTCGCACATCGCCGGATCGGTGAGCGAGCAGTCGGCCAGCTTGCCCGGCAGGATGCCGCCTTCCAGCCCGCTCTTCTTCCGCACCAGGTCGCGCGCCTTGCGCGCCGCCTCGCGCGCCAGCGCCGCCGAGGCCGCCTTCTCGATGATGACGCGCGCCACCGGCGGGTGCTCCTGCAGCCAGCTGGAGAGCAGGTCGTTGACGACGCTCTTCACGATGCCCTCGACCTCGCTGTTGCCGAGCTTGGTCTTGGTCTGCCCCTCGAACTGCGGCTCCCGCACCTTGACGGAGAGCACCGCGGTCAGCCCCTCGCGCACGTCGTCGCCCGAGAGGGTGAAGTCCGCCTTCTTGAGCGCGCCCATCTGCTTCGCGTATTCGTTGATCGTCCGCGTCAGCGCCGACTTGAAGCCGGTCAGGTGCGTGCCGCCCTCGTGCGTGTTGATGTTGTTGACGAAGGTAAGCGTGTTCTCCGTGTAGCCGTCGTCGTACTGCAGCGCGAGCTGGACGTCCACGTCGTCGCGCACGGCCTCGATGGCGATCGGCTTGGGATGCAGCGGCTTCTTGGTCTGGTTGAGCCACTGGATGAACTCGACCAGGCCGCCCTTGTAGAAGAAGATCTCCTGACGCTCCTGGCCTTCCCGCTCGTCGGCGAAGGTGATGGTGAGGCCCTTGTTGAGGAACGCCAGCTCCCGCAGGCGGCTCGCGAGGATGGTGTAGTCGAACCGGGTCTCGGTGAAGATCGTGGTGTCGGGCTTGAAGCGGACGATCGTCCCCGTGCCCTTCACCTTCTCGCGCAGGTTGAGCTTCTTCACCGTCTCGCCGCGCGCGAACGCCATGTGGTAGCGCTGGCCGTTGCGGTCCACGCACACCTCGAGCCGCTCCGACAGCGCGTTCACCACGGAGAGGCCGACGCCGTGCAGGCCGCCCGAGACCTTGTAGGTGTTGCGGTCGAACTTCCCGCCCGCGTGCAGGACCGTCAGCGCCAGCTCGACGCCCGGGATCTTCTCCGTCGGGTGGAGGTCCACCGGGATGCCGCGCCCGTTGTCCTTCACCGTGACGCTGTCGTCGGGGTGGATGTTGACCTCGATCCGGTCGCAGAAGCCGGCCAGCGCCTCGTCCACGGAGTTGTCCACGATTTCGTAGACGAGGTGGTGGAGTCCGCGCGAGCTGGTGGACCCGATGTACATCGCGGGACGGCGGCGGACCGCCTCGAGCCCCTTGAGGACCTGGATCTGCTCGGCGTCGTAGCCTGTGGGTGCCTGCTTCGTCATGGGACTCCTCAAAGGGGTTTCGGGTGTCGGGTGTCGGGTGTCAGGTGGCGGAGGACCCCGGCACCCGACCCCCGGCACCTGGCACCCCTATCGCACGATCCTCAGCGATGCCACGGTCTTCTGCGGCGGCGACAGGCGCAGCTGCACCGGCGCCGCTTCCAGGGCGACGAAGCGCGGCTCCTCGAGCGGCGCCACGATGCCGGCGGGCTCGGTGCGCCGCAGCCACTTCCGCCGGAGCCGGAGGAAGCGGCGCTCCAGCCGCGCGCGGTCCGCCGACAGCCGCTCCGGCAGGACGCGCCACGCGCCGGCGAACAGCGCCGCCTCGACGGGCGTCGCGGCCGCGTCCGCCTCGCCGCTGAACCACGACAGCAGGACGTCGTGGTCGTGGATCTCGCCGAGGCAATCCTGCAGGTCGCGCGTCAGCGTGCGCTCCTCGTCGAAGGCGAGCCCGCAGGTCTCGGCGTGGAAGTCCAGCACGTAGCGCAGCCGCTTGACCGCGATCCGCAGCGCGTGCAGGTCCGCGGCCGCGGGCGCGCGCTCGGTCATCCCGCGGTGCGCCGACACCCGCCGCGCCTCGCGGTGGATCCGGTCCGCGAGGAACCGCGCGGCCATGGCGTCATCGGCGCCGCTCTTCCTGAACCGCGGCCGGCGCGCGCGCTCCTGGAGCGCGGCCTTCAGCTTCGCGTAGCGTCCGCGCGCCAGCATCGCCTTGAGCCTCCGCTGGGCGCGCCAGCGCCGCTCCTTCAGCGCCGCCACGAGGTCCTCGAGCCGCGCCGCCTCCACCCCCGCCAGATGCGGCAGGTGCCGCTCCTCGAGCAGGCCGGCGATCACGTCGAGGTCGCGCACCCGCCCCAGCGCCCGCGCCAGCCAGCGCAGCCGCGCGCGGCCCGCGCGCCTCCCCGGCCGCAGCACGTTGGCGAAGAGCGCCAGCGCCGCCCGCAGCCGCCGCGTCTGCACCCGCATCTGGTGGACGGCCTCGGCGTCGCCGCGCCGCGCCCCCTTCTCGAAGCGCACCAGGTCCCGCACCTGCCGCGCGACGATCCGGCTCGCCGCCTGACGGACGGTGAGCGCCGGGGCGGGGGAGAGCATCTGGCTCATCGCCGCGGCCTCCGGCGCGTCAGCGCGTCCGCCGGCGTCTCGGTCCCCACCAGCCAGCGGATCCGCTTGATCCGCCCCGCCGCGCGACCGGCGTTGATCAGGGCCAGGACCTCGGGCGTCATCAGCGACAGCTCCTGCCTCCAGGCGCTCGACTGCACCCGCACGAACATCGTGCCGTCGGACGTGACGGACTCGGGCGTCGCCGCGTGCGCGATCCGCTCGCCGACCAGCGCCGGCCAGGCGTTGACGACGTCCGCCTGCCCGAGCCGATCGGCCAGTCCGGCCGACTTGAGAAAGCCGGCCAGCGCCTCGCCGAGCTTCGTGGGCTTGCCCCTGCGCGCCGCGGTCACGCTTCGATCCGTCCGTCCTCGATCCGCCACTTGGGAAGCCTGCTCACCGCCGCCGGCATCTCGCCGTCCCGCGGCACCGTCGCGAACACCTGGCTGCCCCGCTCGGCGAGCCCAGAGACCATGGCGCCCAGCCGCGCGCTGCGCGCCGCGTCCAGCTCGGCGAAGGCGTCGTCGAGACAGAGGATCGGGAGCGCTCCCGCGCGGTCGCCCGCCTCCGCCAGCGTCTCGGCCTCGACCAGGCGCAGCGCCATCGCCGCCGTACGCCACTGGCCCGCCGACCCGTAGACCCTGAGGTCGCGCCCGCCCAGCAGGAGCCGCAGATCGTCGCGGTGCGGCCCCACCGACGTGCGCCCGTGGGCCAGGTCCCGCTCGCGCGAGCGCTCCAGCGCCACGGCCAGCTCCTCCTCGCTCGCGGTGTTCCGCGACGCGTGACAGAGCTCGGAGTCGGCGCTCTCGCCGATCGCGCGGCAGTGCTCGCCGTAGCGCGCCGCCCACCGCTCGGCCCATCCCCGCCGCGCCGCCGCGACCCTGGAGCCCGACCGCGCGAGCAGCGCCTCCCAGTCGGCGACGTCCGCCCCGGCGCGGCACCGGTGCCGCACGGCCCGCCGGTACTCGCCCAGCGCCTCGACGTACCCCGGCACGACCAGCGACAGCAGCACGTCCAGGTAGCGCCGCCGCTCCCGCGCCCCGCCCGACACCAGCTGCACGTCGTCGGGGCTCAGGACCACGCCCCGCACGATCCCGATCGCCTCCGCAAGCCGCTGTGCGGGCAAGCCCCCCACGGCGACCCGCTTCTCCTTCGTCCGGGCGTCGTAGCCGACCGCGACGGTCTTCTCGCCCTGCGCCTGGACGTGGAAGCCCGGGTCCCCGAACCGCACCAGCTCGCGATCGAGCGCGCCGCGGAAGGACCGGAACACCTCGCCGTACAGCAGGGCCTCGAGGAAGCTCGTCTTGCCGTGCCCGTTCCGACCCACCAGCACCAGACCCGGCGGCGGCAGCTCCAAGTCGGCGTCCGCGAGGTTGCGGAACGCCTGCACGGAGAGCCGCTGGATCCGCGCTACCGCGGCGCCACCCTGGGGGCCTGCATCACCATTTCGGACAGGCCCCGTTCGCGGGCCGGTTTGGGGGGTCGAAACACGTGAGGAAAGATAGGCAGAAAACCCATTCAAATCAAGGATTTACCCCCATTCGGCCGGGGGCGGCCGGCGGGCCGGAAGGGGCCCGCCGGAGGCCGACTCGCACATCACATTTCTTGTCTATTTAATCCGGGAGTATGGCGTTTACGCACGGCCTCGCCCTTAGGGGCGGTGGCCGTGCCTGTTTTTTCACGCTGTATCAGGAGGGTTTATGGGATTCGTTGACCGGGAACGTGAGCGGATCGCCGACTCGCTCCGCGAGCCGCAGCCGCCAGAGCGTTACTGCCAGTTGTACGCTGCGCAGCAAGCTCTGGCGTGGGCGTCTGACCCCGAGGGATTCAGGCCGCCGTTGGAGACAATCAACGACCCGGCCGCGATGCAGCCGCTTACATGGGGGGGCAGTCCGGCAGACTCAGCAGATTGTTCGGCTCATAGCCGTCCGCTTCCGTCTTGAGGTACTCACGGCCGTTGTGGATTGCTACGACGACCCGGACCGTCTTCGCTTTGGCAGTGACATAGTACTCGTGGGTGCCTTTGTGAATGTTCACGATGGCCTGCAGCTCTGAATGGCGCCATCGGCCGGTTGCGATGATTCCGCCGATGAACTGGATGCGCTCGTGGGGGTTGTGGTGCTCGCGCTTGACGATGCAAGTGACCTGCAGGATGGTGATGGCCATCGTCCATCTCCGGGTGGTATGGTGAACCTGCCCTACCACCCTAGCGGCGAAGCGTCATGTGCCCGTTAGGGAGGCTGCAGCCAGCAAACCCGAGCCGGACATTGGCATTAGTTGTGCCATCTAAACCATTGACAAACAGCGCATTGCGCTATATATTAATGACATGAACGCAACGCATAAGCCGCGCGACGAGCGCAACGAGAAGGACTCCACGGGGCTGATTCGGAAGCTGCCACGCGCCTGCACAGACGAGCGGCTGGCCGTGGAGTTCCTGGAGCAGCAGCGGTGGGGCGACCATCCCGCGTGCCCGCATTGCGGCGCGCTGGACGTGCGCCAAATGCGTGATCGCGCGACGGGCGAGCGCAGCAAGCGGTGGCTGTGGATGTGCCGTGCCTGCAGGCAGCAGTTCACCGTGCGCGTCGGCACGGTGTTCGAGGAGAGCCGGATTCCGCTGCGGCATTGGTGCTTCGCGTTCTGGCGCGCCTGCTCCGCGAAGAAAGGCGTAAGCGCCCTAGAGATCCACCGCAACACCCAGGTGAGCTACAAGTCGGCGCTGTTCATGATGCACCGCATTCGGTACGCTATGGCGCCAGATTCGCCAACGGGGCCCAAGCTGACGGGCTTTGTCGAGGCCGACGAAACCTACGTGGGCGGAAAGCCACGCCCACGCGGGGAGCGGGGCCGCCCCCGCACCGATGGCCTCCCGCGCGTCCCGAGCGCACCATCGAACAAGGTGCCGGTCATGGCGATGGTGCAGCGCGACGGCGATGTGCGGGCCGAGGTACTAACTGAGGTCACCGCCCGGAACGTCGGCGCGGTGCTGTTCGCCAACGTATCGCCAGCGGCACACCTGCGGACCGATGAGGGTAGCCACTACAAGCGCATCGGCAAAGAGTTCGCGAGTCACGAAGCCGTGACGCACTCGGCATATGAATACGTGCGAGGCGATGCGAGCACGAACGCAGCCGAGTCCTTCTTCTCGCGGCTCAAGCGGCAGTTGTACGGCACACACCACGCCGTCAGCAAGCGACACCTGCATCGCTACGTCGCGGAGGTAGCCTTCAAACACAACACCCGCAAGCTGGACGACGGCGAGCGGGTGCGGGCGGCGATTCGGGGAGCGGACGGCAAGCGGCTGATGTACAGACAGCCAATGGGGAACTGATGAACGTACTACGCGGTAGCCCCCTGCAGGCCGGACCCCGGGAACTTGATCTCCGCAGCGACCCCGGAGTTGGCGGCGGGCCGAACGAGACTAATCACCGAAAAGCGCCAGTTCCTACTGTCGGGCAGCGGAGGAACTTCGTGGTTATCGAGGTAGCTCCGAAGGAACTCGGTGAGCGCGGGAACTGCCTCTGCCAACACCTCGTCGCGCGATTTTCCGGCAACGAAGAAGTCGGGCAATTCCCGAATCACCAACTCGAAGTAGGTGTTGCCGTCGTCCTGCACTTCCCGCGGCCCTTCCCAGGACCAAGGCAGCGCCACCATGTCATCTAGAGTCACCTGCACATCCCCCAGCTCGAAGAATGGCCCGAGCGGCCGTCTTCACATACACCGGCAACAGTTCGCCGTGCCCATTATCTACCATCGGAGCCCGGATGCCGCTAGGGTGTCGCCATGTACGGTGCGTGCCGGTGGCCTGCTTCCTGGTGGTGAAGTCAGCCTTGTCCAACAAGATAGCTACGTCGGCATAACGGTAGCCGGTGGCCTTGCCGCCGAGTATCGACCGTATCTCCGCGCAGTCGGCCGGGGTCAGCTTCATGCGCCTGCCGGTAGTCCTGGCTTCGGTGGTTGCGGTGGCTGTAGCACATGGAGGGATATCGACTCCACGTTGTGGCCATCGACGAGGATCTCGAAGGTATACGTTCCGTGCTTCTCGAACTTCGCTCCCGCAATACCGAGTATCAGATTGACGCGTGGCGGAAGGCCGGGCACGCGCGGCGCGATGAAATCCCCTTCGGCGTCAACGACCGGGCCGGCGATCTTGCCGTCCTCGTCGATCACACGCACGCCGACCTTGTGCCTGACCCCTTCGCCTGAGGTGGCCTCGAGCGAGAGAACGAGGTGCATGAGGGGCCACGTCACAGGCAACGTCGCCGCCCAGATGACCTCGAACAGGCCAAGGATGTTCAGCTTGCCTTCCCTAGACACGTTTGCGGCGTCGGCGAGCACTGCAATGCGGGCGCGCATCGATCATCCTCTCTGGGGTGTTCATGGTCCCTAACCGTCGTCCTTGCCGTGCTGCCCTACGGCGCGTAGTATTTCCGTCGGGCCCGGTCCTGCTGTGCGCGTGGTGGGACTTGAACCCACAAGACCTGGGCGGTCACCGGCTTCCAAAGCCGGAGCGTCTACCAGTTTCGCCACACGCGCCGCAGCAGTTCCATCGCTGTGTCCGAGGGGGAAGGCGTCGGGCTGGCACGCTCACGCGCCTTCCCTCTCGCTGTATTCGTCTTCGGTCTTTCTTCATCCATCAGCCTAAACCACAATCCTCCGCACGCTTCGCTGCGTGCGTCCCGCGCCTGCCTCGCCATCAGGTGTTGGGGGCTTCAACGAGTTGTCAGCCGAGACAGGAAGGCCGGCCTGTCGCTGTTGCCGCTGGGTCGCTGTGGAAAGGTGGGCGACCCTTGTGCGGCAGGGGTCAATTTAGAAGCCGTTTCACGATCCGCCAACACCCCAGGGAAACTCAGCTTGGATGCGGCATATCTGGAATGCACATCACAAAGGTGACAACGACTTCAACATGGGGGTCTAGACATGGCAAAGCGGAAGAAACCGGGCCGCAACGGCGACCGATTGAAGCTCGACGGCGACTGGAAAGATGCCATGCGCACGGCGGTCCAGAAGCCGAAGCCGGCCGATGGCTGGCCGAATCGGGCGACCGAGAAGCGGAAGCCCCGCAAGAAGAAGTGACCTAGGGGATGCGAACGATGCGACAGCCACGCGGCACCAGGGCGACACCCGAATTGCGTAAACGCCATACTCCCGATTTAATCCGGCCCGATTTGTGACCCCGCGGGCCCGGCGCGCCCTACCTGCCGCGGAACGCAGCCGCGCGCTTTTCGAGGAAGGCGGAGAGGCCTTCCTTCATGTCCTCGGTGGCGGCGACGAGGCCGAAGGCGTCGGCCTCCAACTCGAGCCCCTCCTCGAGCGTCATCTCGAGGCCGCGGTGCACGGCCTCGATCACCAGCTTCACGGCCACGGGTCCGTTCGCGAGGATCGTGCGCAGCAGCTGCTCCGCGTCGGCGAGCAGCTGGTCCTGCGGCACGACCTTGCTGACCAACCCGATGCGGAGCGCCTCGCGGGCGTCGATCGTCTCGCCCGTGAGGAGGAGGTGCAGCGCGTTCCCCTTGCCGACGATCCGCGGGAGCCGCTGCGTGCCGCCGTAGCCGGGCGTGATGCCGAGCTTGACCTCGGGCTGGCCGAACTTCGCGTTCTCGCTCGCGATGCGGATGTGGCAGGCCATCGCCAGCTCGCACCCGCCGCCCAGGGCGTAACCGTTCACGGCGGCGATCACGGGCTTCCCCATCGTCTCGAAGGCGCGGAGCATCGCCTGCCCGGTGAGCGCGCGCTGGCGGCCGTCCAGGACGCCCTGCTTGGCGAGGTCGCCGATGTCGGCGCCGGCGATGAACCCCTTGGTGCCCGCGCCCGTCACGATGACGCCGCGCACCAGGTCGTCGTTCTTGAGCAGCTGGGCCGCCTGGTGGAGCTGGCTCACGACGTCGTCGTTCAGCGCGTTCAGCTTGTCGGGACGGTTCACGCTGAGCGTCGCGACGCCGTCCCTGACGATGACGAGGAGATTGGGGAAGTTCATGGCGGAAAACCTAGCGCGGGCGTAGGTTGGCCGCCAATGAGGATGCACCCGTTCGCGTGGGCCCCGTCGGGGCGCCTCACGCTGCTCGACCAGACGCTGCTGCCCGCCGAGGAACGGTGGATCGAGGTGGGCACGGTCGAGGCTCTCGTCGAGGCGCTCCGCGCGCTCCGCGTGCGCGGCGCGCCCGCCATCGGCATCACGGCGGCGATGGGGCTGGTCGCGGCGCTCCGGGACACGGCGGCGGCTCCACGCGAGATCTTCCTCGCGGCGATGGAGCGGGGAGCGGCCCAGATCCGCGCCGCGCGGCCCACCGCGGTGAACCTCGCCTGGGCGCTGGACCGGATGCGGCGCCGCGCCGCGTCTGCCGCTGGTGACGCGCACGCGATCCTGGCCGCGCTCGAGGCGGAGGCGCAGGCGATCTGGGACGAGGACCGGTCCGCGTGCGAGCGGATCGCCGAACACGGCCAACAACTGCTGAAGACGGCGGGCACGGAGGCACAGGGGCACGGGGGCACGGTTGAGGTCCTCACCCACTGCAACACGGGCTTCCTCGCCACCGGCGGCATCGGCACGGCGCTCGGCATCGTCCATCTGGCGGCGGAGCGCGGGAAGCCGCTCCACGTCTGGGTGGACGAGACGCGGCCGCTGCTCCAGGGGAGCCGGCTCACCGCCTGGGAGCTGCTCAAGGCCGGGATCCCGCACACGGTGATCCCGGACGGCGCGGCCGCGGGGCTGATGGCGCGGGGCGAAGTGGACGTGGTGCTGGTCGGCGCGGACCGGATCGCGCGGAACGGCGACGTGGCCAACAAGCTCGGCACCTATCCGCTGGCGATCGCCGCCCGGCGGCACGGCGTGCCGTTCTACCCGACCGCCCCATCCTCCTCGTTCGATCCCGCGTGCGCGAGCGGCGACGCCATCGAGATCGAGCAGCGGAGCGCCGCCGAGCTGACGGCCCCCGCCGGAAGCGCGGTGTATAACCCGGCGTTCGACGTCACGCCCGCGGAGCTGATCACCGGATGGGTGACGGAGCGGGGGATCCTGAAGCCGCCGTTCGGAGAGCGAGCATGAGAGCCATTCGATACCATGGGCCGAAGCAGCCGCTGAGGCTCGAGACGCTGCCCAAGCCGACGCCGGGGCCGGGAGAGGTCGTCGTGAAGGTCGCGGCCTCCGGGATCTGCCACACCGAGCTGCACTTCCTCAGCGGTCTCCTCAACCTCGGCGTGCACCCGCTGACGCTGGGCCACGAAGTGGTCGGCGTGGTGGACGAGGTCGGCGCGGGGGTGACGACCCCGAAGCCGGGCGACCGCGTGATCCTCTACTACTATGTCGGGTGCGGGCGCTGCGCCCACTGCCTCGTGGGCGACGAAAACCTGTGCGACGCGCTGGTGGCGGAGTACGGGTTCGTCTCCGACGGCGGCTTCGCCGAGTACGCGAAGGTGCCGGCGCGAAACGCGGTGCCGCTCCCGGTCAGTATCAGCGACGAGGCCGCGGCGCCCATCGGCTGCGGCGTGACGACGGCGGTGCACGCGGCTGCTCTGGCGCGCCTCGCGGCGGGCGACGTCGTGCTGGTCTACGGCGTCGGCGCGGTCGGCTTCGGGCTGATCCAGCTCGCGAAGCTCTCGGGTGCGGAGGTGATCGCCGTGTCGCGGACGCCCGCGAAGCTGGAGAAGGCGAAGGCGCTGGGCGCCGCGCACGCGCTGAACGCGAAGGACGGGAAGGTGGCCGAGCGGGTGCGGGAGATCACCGGCGGCCATGGGGCCGACGTGGTCTTCGAGCTGGTCGCGACGAAGGAGACGATGGCCGCTTCGACCGGCGCGCTGGCCAAGCGCGGCCGCCTGGTCTTCATCGGCTATTCCGAGGACAGCTACACCGTCCACCCGATCCAGCTGGTGATCACCGAGGCCTCGGTCACCGGCTCGGTCGGGAACACGCTGAATGAGCTGGTGCGCGCGGTGGACCTGGTGGGGCGCGGCAAGATCCAGACGGTGGTGGACCGCGTGATCCCGCTGGGCGAATTCCAGAAGGGGATCGATGCACTGGCGGCCGGGCAACTCGTCGGCCGCGCTGTGCTGAAGCCCTAGCCTACCAGCCGATACCCACCGCCGCGACGAGCCGGGAGTCGAGCTGCCCCGGCTTGAGCCGCTGATACGGATCGTCCACGCCCACGATCTTGAACCAGCCGCCCACATCGATGAAGAGCGGATCGAGCGGCTTGAGGCGCACGCCGACCTCGGCGCCCGGCTCCCAGCCCGTGAAGTTCTGCTTCTGGAGGAACTGGCCGGAGCACCCCGGATACGGGCACGGCGCGACCGGAGTGGATCCCGCGAGCGGCACCGCCACCGGCGGATACAGGACCTGCGTCAGCGTGCGCCACTGGTAGCCCACGAACTCGCCGATGTAGACCATCAGTCGCCGGTGCGGGTCGTTGAGCGAGAGTGCCGCCGGGTAGTAGCGCACGGCGAAGTCCAGGCTCCAGGCCGTGTAGCTCGACGACGCCCCGCTGCTGGTCGGCGGGCAGCCCTCGATCGTACAGAACCCGTTCGTCACATTCCCGGGCAGATTCAGGTCGGTGACGACGAGAGCCCCGTAGTAGGTCGGCGACCCGGTGCTGTAGTGACTCCCGATCAGGCCGACGGTCCAGCGGCCGAAGACCAGCGGCTCGAGGCCGAAGCGCTGCCGGCCGCCCACGAGCGCGGCGAGGTCGAAGAACGCGGTCCGCGCCGGTGCCACCGCGGCGACGGGAGCGGGCGGGGCGGTCGAGGGCGCAGGCGTCTGGGCGGCGAGGGACGTGGCGACGAGCAGCGGCAGAACGGCGAGGCGAAGGGAGCGCATGGGCGCCTCCGGTGATTGCGAAACTTACGCCCGGGCGTAGGATAGAGACAGTCCCCTTTGGAGGCCCCATGCCGGAGACCGAAGTCGGCCAGGTGACGCACTACTTCGACCGCCCCCACGTCGCCATCGTGAAGGTCAGCACCGATGGCTTCGCGATCGGCGACACCATCCACATCAAGGGCGCGCACACCGACATCACCGAGAAGGTGACGTCGATGGAAGTCGAGCATAAGAAGCTGGATGCCGCCAAAGTCGGCGACGAGGTCGGCATCCTCGTGGCCGACCGCTGCCGGACGGGCGACAAGGTCTACAAGGTCACCCCCTAGGCGGCCAGCGCCCGCGTCGCGGCCGCGACGGCCGTGGTGGCCCGCGTCAGGAAGTCGTAGTCGAGCGTCTCCGGCGTGTCGCTGGGCCGGTGGTAATGCGGATTCCTGAGGTCGGCGGTGTCGGTGACCAGCAGCGACGGATAGCCCTGGTCCCAGAAGCGGGCATTGTCGGAGCGGCGGACGTCCGGTACGAGCCACCCCCGCAGCGGGACCGCGAGGCCCACCACGGCCACCGCGGGCGCCGCCGCTCGCTCGAACGCGGCGAGCAGCTCGCGCGAGCCCCAGTCGCCGACCGCGGCGAGGAAATAGCCCCCCTTCGGGATCCGTTTCGCGAACCGCACGCCCACCGGCAGCTTCTGCCGCTCCGACGTGTAGCCCAGCATCTCGAGATTCAGGACTCCCGCGAGCCGACGGCCCGCCGAGCGCAGCATCCGCGCGTGGGCGAGGCTCCCGAGGGCGTAGTGCAGGGGCAGCGCCTGCAATTCCTCGAGATTCCACCCGACGAACTGCACGGTGGCCGACAGCGGCGCTCCGCGCAGCAGCCGGGCCACCTCCAGCATCGCCGCCACTCCGCTCGCGTTGTCGTCGGCTCCCGGGGTGTCGGCGCGCGAATCGAAGTGCGCGCCGACGACCACCCAGGGACGCGCCGGGTCAGTCCCGTCCCGCGTCGCCAGCACGTTGTGGAACTCGGCGCCGCGCCACTCGAAGAGCTGGCGCTCGACCCGGAGGCCCGCCGAGCCCAGCTCGAGGGCGACGTGGTCCTCCACGACCCGGAGCGCGTCCGGCGCGGCGGCCGCGTGGCGGACCACCGCCAGCGCCCGCACGTCCGCCTCGAGCCGGGCCTGGTCCGGCCGCGCAAGGGCCGGCGGAGCGCCGCCGGGGGCCGGGTCTGGCATATGGTGCGCCTCTTTCTCCATTATTGTGCTCCCACTTCGGAGGACTCCATGAGCGCGCGGGCGTTGGTGGTGGCGATGATCGTCCTGGCCGGCTGCGCAAAGCCCCAGCCGTCGGGACAGGCGTCCGCGGCTGACACGTCGAGCACGCACGGCCTCCCGATGATGCAGCAGCGGCTCCTCGAGGCGGCGAACATCGCGCTGCCGCCTGGCGTCGCGCCCGAGAGCCTGCCCCAGCCGAATGCGGCGGGTGCGAAGGCGCTCACCCAGTATTGCACCCAATGCCACGCCCTGCCATCTCCCGCCATGCACGGCCCCGCCGACTGGCCGAGCGTGGCGCGGCGCATGTGGGTGCGCATCGACATGATGGCGGGGGCCCTCGGCATCCAGACGCCCAGCTCCGCCGAGCGCGCCGAGTTGCTCGCCTACCTCCAGAAGAACGCGCTCAAGGTCGCGGCCAACCTCCCTGCCGGCCCGGGGAAGCCGGTTTTCGAGCGCGTCTGCGCCCGCTGTCACGACCTGAACGATCCCAGGATGCACACGGCGCCCGATTGGCCCGTGGTCGTGATGCGCATGGAGCAGGACGCGGAGAAGATGAAGGTGAGCGGCATCTCGCGCGCCGACGCCGAGCAGATCATCACGTACCTCCAGGCGGCCTCGACCCGGCGCCGGTAGCCGTGCCGCTCGTCCTCGCGCTCGATCAGGGCACCACGGGGAGCACCGCCCTCGTCGTCGACGAGGGCGGGTGCGTTTTGGGGCGCGGGTATCGCGAGATCACGCAGCATTTTCCGCAGCCGGGGTGGGTGGAGCACGACCCCGAGGAGATCTGGAACGCCACCCTCGCCGCCGGCCGGCAGGCCCTGGCCGCCGCTCGCGCGGCCGGCAGCGACCTCGCGGCCCTCGGGATCGCCAACCAGCGCGAGACGACGGTGCTGTGGGACCGCCGCACCGGCGCGGCGTTGCACCCGGCCATCGTCTGGCAGGACCGCCGCACCGCCGCTCGCTGCCGCCACCTCGACCGGAAGCTGATCGCCCGCAAGACCGGGCTCGTCCCCGACCCGTACTTCTCCGCCACCAAGATCGAGTGGACCCTCAAGAAACTAAAGCCAAGGCTCTCCTCAACGGCGTTCGGGACGGTGGACAGCTGGCTCGTGCACCGGCTGACCAAGGGGGACGCGCACGTCACCGATCCCACCAACGCCTCGCGCACGATGCTCTACGACATCGTCGCGCTGCAGTGGGACGACGCGCTGCTCAGGCTGTTCCGCGTGCCGCGGGAGATCCTCCCGGAGGTCCGGCCGTCGTCGGGCCTCTTCGGCGTCGCCGACGCCGAGTGGTTCGGCGCGGAGGTGCCGATCGCGGGGATCGCGGGGGACCAGCAGGCGGCGCTGTTCGGGCAGGGGGGCTTCGCCGCCGGCTCGGCGAAGAACACCTACGGGACCGGCGCCTTCCTCCTGCTCAACACCGGGAAGAAGCTCGTGCGGAGCAGGCGAGGGCTCCTCACCACCGTGGCGTGCGACGCGGGCGGCGGATGCGCGTACGCGCTCGAGGGCTCGGTCTTCATCGCCGGCGCGGCCGTCCAGTGGCTGCGCGACGGCCTGGGCCTGATCGCCGAGGCGAGGGAGACCGAGGCGCTGGCGATGAGCGTCCCCGACACCGGGGGCGCGGTCTTCGTCCCCGCCTTCGTCGGCCTCGGCGCGCCGCACTGGGAATCGGGGGCGCGCGGGGCGATCTTTGGCCTCACCCGGGGTACTACAAAGGCCCACCTGGTCCGGGCGGCGCTGGAGGCGATGGCGTACTCCACCCGCGAGGTCCTCGACGCGATGACGGCCGACGCGAAGATCCGCCCGCGCGATCTCAAGGTGGACGGCGGGGCCGCCTCGAACGACTGGCTGATGCGCTTCCAGGCGTCGGTCCTCGGCCTCCGCGTCAGGCGCCCCGACGTGGTGGAGTCCACCGCGATGGGGGCGGCCGCTCTGGCGGGCCTGGCGACCGGGGTGTGGAAGTCGGCCGCCGAGTTCGCGGCGGCGCGGCACTACACGGTTTTCGAGCCGGGGCGCAGATCGGCCGCAGGCTGGGACGCATGGCGGCGGGCGATCCGGGCGACATTGTCCTGGGCCAGAGACGACTGACGCCTGGCCTGCGCGGTAACCTGTTGAGGGAATTGCTGTTATGGTTTCCGCAACCAGCTCGTCGCAGTTTGGCCCACGACTTGCGGACTGATTTACTCGGGTATATTGACCATTCACGAGTCTGACGCGGTGTGGAGTCTATGAGAGCTGGCACGAAGTTCATCATCGGTGGCGCGCTGATCCTCGGATCGGTCGGGTATCTGATGGCGTCGGGGATCAAGGAGACGGGGGTGTACTACCTGACGCCGACCGAGCTGGCCGCGAGGGTCAACGCCGACCATTCCTTCTACAACGTCGGGGTCAAGATGGGCGCGCGGGTCGTGAAGGGGACGATCACGCGCGACGTGGCGACGCAGACGATCACCTTCCGCGCGAGTGACGGGGTGCAGTCGTACCCGGTGATTTACCGGGGGCTCGCGCCGGACACGTTCACCGACGAGGTGGACGTGGTGGTCGAGGGGCGGCTGCAGCCCGACGGCACCTTCCACGCGACGACGCTGCTGGCCAAGTGCGGGTCGCGCTACGAGTCGGTGCCGACGCGCACGACATGACCGAACTCGGCAACATCTGTCTCTGGATCGCGCTCCTCATCGGGCTGTGGGGGGCCGCGGTCGCGTTCATGGCGGGCCGGACGCACCGCGCCGATCTGGGGCGGAGCGCCGAGCGCTCGATCTTCGCGCTGTGGGGGCTGCTGGCCATCGCGTCGGCGGCGCTGATGCACGCGCTGCTCACGCACGACTTCAACGTCGAGTACGTGGCGGCGTACACCAGCCGCAACCTGCCGGTCTTCTACACCTGGTCGGCGTTCTACGCGGGGCAGAAGGGCTCGCTGCTGCTCTGGGCGCTGGTGGTCACCACGTTCGGCTCGATCGCCCTGGTGGTCAACCGCGGGAAGTACCAGGAGCTGACGCCGTACGTCGCGGGGACGATCGCGGTCATCGCCGTTTTCTTCATCGCGACGATGGTGTTCGCGTCGAACCCGTTCGAGCGGCTCGGCTTCACGCCGCCGGACGGCCGCGGGCTCAACCCGCAGCTGCAGAACCCGGGGATGGTCTTCCATCCGCCGATGCTCTACCTCGGCTACACCAGCATCAGCATCCCCTTCGCGTTCGCCGTGGCGGCGCTGGTCTCGGGGAAGCTCGACACCGGCTGGCTGCACGCGATCCGCCGCTGGACGCTGCTGTCGTGGCTCTTCCTCTCGTGCGGGATCGTGCTCGGGATGTGGTGGGCGTACGTCGAGCTCGGCTGGGGCGGCTACTGGGCCTGGGACCCGGTGGAGAACGCCTCGTTCCTCCCGTGGCTCACGATGACCGCGTTCCTCCATTCGGTGATGATCCAGGAGAAGCGCGGGATGCTGAAGAAGTGGAACATCGGGCTGGTCGTGGGCTCGTTCCTCCTCTCGATCTTCGGCACGTTCCTGACGCGGAGCGGCGTGATCTCCTCGGTGCACAGCTTCGCGCAGTCGAACGTGGGATACTTCTTCCTCATCGCCCTGGTTCTCTTCGCCGTCGGAGGCTTCGGGCTGCTGTGGTGGCGCTGGCCGATGCTCCAGGCGGAGGTGCAGCTCGAGTCGATGGTGAGCCGCGAAGCGGCGTTCCTCTTCAACAACCTGGTCCTGATCCTGATCGCGTTCACGGTGTTTCTGTTGACGATCTGGCCCATCATCTCGGAGGCGGTGCGCGGAACGAAGGTGACGGTGGGGCCGCCGGTCTTCAACCTGGTGAACGTGCCGCTGGGGCTGGGGCTGCTGCTGCTGACGGGGATCGGGCCGTTGATCGCGTGGCGGAAGGCCTCGGCCCAGAACCTCAAGCGCCAGTTCCTCTGGCCGACGGTGGCGATGCTCGTGACGGCGACGGCGCTGGTGGCGATCCGGATGTCGTACGGCTGGTCGATCCTCGCCTACGCGCTCGGCGCGTTCGTGACCGTGACCGTGGGCCAGGAGTTCGTGCGCGGCGTCGGGGCGCGGCACCGCCTGCACGGCGAGATGCTGCCGCTCGCCTTCGTCCGGCTGGTGGGGCGGAACCGGCGCCGCTACGGCGGCTACGTGGTGCACCTGGGCATGGTGATGCTGTTCGCGGCGTTCGCGGGCCTCGCCTTCAAGCGGGAGACCGAGGTGACGCTGAAGCCCGGGCAGTCGGTGGACGTGCGGTCGCCGTACGGCTGGACCTACCACCTCACGCACCAGGGGATCTCGCAGTACGACGAGCTGAACCGCTTCGTCACCGCGGCGAGCATGGACGTGTCGAAGGACGGCAAGTACCTCGGCACGATGAAGGCGGAGAAGCGGCAGTATCTCGATTCGATGGGGCAGCCCACGGCCGAGCCGGCGACGGAGGTCGCGATCCGGAGCGACGCCCGCGAGGACCTGTACATCGTGTTCGCGGGATCGGTGCAGGGGACCGAGCAGGCGGTGTACAAGATCGTCATCAACCCGCTGGTCTGGTGGGTGTGGTACGGCGGGCTGGTGCTCGCCTTCGGCGGCCTGATCACGCTCTGGCCGTCGGCCCAGGGCCCGACGCCGGCGAGCCGGCGTCGGGCGGAGCCCGCGGGATATGTGGCGCAAGTCGGCGCTTAGCCTCCTCGCGCTCGCGCTGACCGCGACGAGCCTCGCCGCCCAGACGCCCCCGGGCGCGGGGCCCAGCGCTCAGGACAGCGCGCTCAGCCGGCAGCTCAAGGCGCGGCCGGGCGACTCGCTCGGGCGGCTCGAGGTGCCGGAGGCGGCGGGCCGCGGCGTGGCCGCCGTCACCGCGCGCGACAACAGCGCCCTCGTCAGGGCGCTGGAAGAGAAGATCCGCTGCACCTGCGGCTGCAACCTCTCGGTGTACACCTGCCGCACCACGGACTTCACCTGCACGACGTCGCCGGCGATGCACCAGCTGGTCCTGGCGCGCCTCGACTCCGGCATGACCGAGGCCCAGATCCTCGATGCGTTCCAGCGGCAGTACGGCGAGATGATCTTCATGTCGCCGCCGAGGCACGGCTTCAACCTGGTGATGTACTTCCTGCCGATCGTCGGCCTCGGCGTGGGGCTGGGCCTGGTGGTCGGGGTGGTGAAGCGCTGGGGGAAGGTGGCGGCGCAGGGCCGCGTCGAGCGGGCGGCGGCGCCCGAGGGCGTCGCGACGCCCGAGGAGCTGGAGAAGCTGAAGCACGAGCTGGAGCACTTCGAGGCGTAGATGGCGATCCTCATCGGACTGGTGGTCGCGACCCTGGCGGTGCTGGTGGTGCTGGATCCCATCCTCCGTCCGTCCGCTGCGTCCGTGCGTCCGTCCGTCCAGGACGAGGAGGCCGACGATCCGCGGGAGGTGCGCAAGGAGCTGGCGCTGGCGGCGTTGAAGGAGATCGAGTTCGACCGCGCGACGGGGAAGCTCTCCGACGGGGACTACCAGACCATGCTGGCGCGCTACACGAAGGAAGCGGTCGAGGCGCTGCGCGAAGCCGATCGCCCGCTGGCGCGGGCACCCGCGGCCGGCGGGAACGGCCACGGCGCTGCGGCGAACGCGGCGGGGGCGGGAGACGACCCGGTGGAGCGGCTCATCGCCGAGGCGCGCAAGGCGAACCAGGGCAAGCGGTTCTGCACCAGCTGCGGCGCGGTGCTCGAGGGGAGCGGCCGCTTCTGCGTGGAGTGCGGCGCCCGGACCTGAGCCCGTCGGAAGACGCGTGTGGACGTGCGGCGGCGTCGCCCTGGCGGGTGACGCCGCCTTGCTTTCAACTTGGAGCCCCATCTGGCCGTACTGCTTGCATCCGCTGTAGTCGTACCGCCGTTCACATTCATCGCGAGAAGCCAGCCATGGCGACACATAAGTCGTTGTTCGCAGTTGCGCTAATCACCCTCGCCGTCATCGCGGCACCAGCCGCCAACGCCCAGCGCCCGGGCGGCCCGCCGGGCGGCGGCCAGGTTCCGGCGACGCAGGGGCCCGGGGGGTTCCGGGGCCAGCTGCCAACGCCGGGACCGAAGCCCTACGCCGAGGTCGTCACCGAGAAGGCCACATCCGACACCGGCGTCTTCATCACGCATCGGATCGGCGAGCAGCTCTACTACGAGATCCCCAAGGCGATGCTCGGGCGCGACTTCCTGCTCAAGGTCTCGCAGGCCGGGACCGTGCCGGGCGTCGGCTACGCCGGCGAGCAGGTCACGGACCGCGTCGTGCGCTGGGACCGGCTCGAGAACCGGATCCTGTTCCGGATGGTGAGCTTCACGACGCAGGCCGACAGCACCCTGCCGGTCGACCGCGCGGTCACGCTCAGCAACCAGCCGGCGATCCTGATGAGCTTCAACATCGCCGCGTTCAGCCCGGGCGATTCGAACATCGTGATCGAGGCGGGTCCGCTGTATACGACCGACGTGCAGGAGCTGAACCAGAAGCAGCGCTTCCACTCGCGCCGCATGGACCCGGCGCGCTCGATGATCGAGCGCGTGCAGACCTTCCCCGAGAACGTGGAGGTCAGCGCGCTGCAGACGTTCGAGGTGGATTCGGTGCCCGGCGGCGGCGGTGGCGGCTTCGGGGGCGGCGGCTCGACCAGCACCATCACGATGCGGCTGCACTACTCGATGGTGCTGCTCCCCGCCGATCCGATGCAGCCCAGGCTGTGCGACAACCGCATCGGGTTCTTCTCCACCGAGTTCACGGACTACGGCGAGGACAACCCGCGCGTCCAGCGGCGCTGCTACATCGACCGCTGGCGGCTCGTGAAGAAGGACCCCAACGCCGCGGTGAGCGACGTGGTCAAGCCGATCGTCTTCTACATCGACCCGGCCACTCCGGCGAAGTACGTCCCCTGGCTGATCCGGGCGATCGACTCCTGGCAGCCGGTGTTCGAGGCGGCGGGGTTCCGGAACGCGATCGTCGGGAAGGTGGCGCCCACGCCCCGGGAAGACCCGAAGTTCGACGTGAACGACGCGCGCTACTCGTTCGTCCGCTGGCTCCCGTCGACGACGGAGAACGCCTACGGGCCGCACATCAGCGACCCCAGGACGGGCGAGATCCTCCAGTCGAGCGTGGGCTGGTATCAGAACGTGACGTCGCTCGCGCAGGCCTGGTACTGGGTGCAGGCGGGTGCGGTGAACGACCCGGCGGCGGCGACGCTGCCGCTGCCGGATTCCCTGCTGGGCCAGCTCGCCACCTATATCCTGACGCACGAGATCGGCCATACCCTCGGCCTGCCGCACGACATGATCGCGTCGGGGCTGTATCCCACCGACTCGCTCAGGAGCCCGTCGTACACCTGCGCCAACGGGACGTCGTACTCGATCATGGACTACGCGCGGTTCAACTACGTGGCGCAGCCCGGAGACAACGCCTGCCTCATGGCCAAGATCGGGCCGTGGGACTACTACACGATCAACTGGGGCTATCACCAGTATCCGGGCCTGACGACGGAGACGGAGCGGCCGGTCCTCGACTCGCTGGCGCGGCTCCAGGACACGCATCCCGAGTACCGCTACGGGGCGCAGGACGGCATCGATCCGCGCACGCAGAGCGAGGGGCTGGGTGACGATCCGGTCAAGGCGACCGGCTACGGCCTGCAGAACCTGAAGCGCGTGATGCCGATGCTCCTCAAGGCGACGACGGTCAACGGCCTCGAGGATTACGACATGCTGAACGACTATTACGGCCGCGCGATCGGGCAGTGGGGCCTGGAGATGAACCAGCTGGCCGTCGTGCCCGGCGGCGTGTGGCGGCACGAGCGGTACCCCGACCAGCCGGGCGTCATCCACCAGGCGGTGCCGCGGGCGCAGCAGGCCGCGGCGGTGAAGTTCCTGGTGGACAACGCGTTCACGACGCCGACCTGGATGCTGGATCCGAACATCGTGAACCGGATCGAGCCGACGGGGAGCGTCGAGCGGGTCCGTGTGCGGCAGACGGCGTTGCTGACGACGCTGCTGCAGGATTCGCGGCTCTCCCGGATGGCGGAGCAGAGTGCGTTCGCGACGGCTGCGCATCCGGCGTACGGGATCGCCGACCTGCTCGGCGACCTCCGCAAAGGCCTCTTCACCGAGGCCACGGCCGCGCGTCCGGACGAATACCGGCGCAACATCCAGCGCGCGTTCGTGGAGGAGATGGGCCGCCTGATCAACACGCCGCTGAACGCGAGCGTGCCGGCCCGGCTCCCCAGTTTCCCCGGCTTCACGCCGCCGCCTCCGCGGCCGGCGGATGCCCGGGCGCTGGCGCGCCTGACCCTGCAGGAGCTGGACGCGCAGCTGCGCACCGCGCAGGCGCGCACCACCGATCCGGTGACGAAGGCGCACTGGGCCGATTTGCGGTTCCAGATCGACCGCATCCTGAACCCGCGCGGCGGCACGGCGGCGCCGGCGGCCGCGGCCGGCGGCGGACGCTTCCTGGGGAACAACGTGAACGACGAGGTGCCGTGGATCTTCTGATGTAGCGCGACGTAGGCGCTGACGAACGCGGCCAGGGGGTCAGCCGGATGACGGCTGGCCCCTTGCATTTGTCTCGGCGCGCCTCAGAGTATCCAGCCCATGCGCGTCCACATCGTCCATCTCGCCGCCCTCGCCGCCGCCCTCCTCCTTCCGTGCCGTGCCCACGCGCAGACGCCGCGTCCGCAGCCGGAGATGGTGGCCCCCGCGATCGACGACGCCCGGCCGTTCTCCTACTTCAGCCGCGCTTCGGACGAGATCGGCGTGATGGACGGCCGCGGGACCGAGGTGACGCCGGAGGGTTATCTCTACACCGGCTACGGCGAGCTGATGTTCCTGGCGGGGCCGGACCTCGCGCCGGTGTCGCAGCGCCTGCGGACCCTGCGGGACGGCTGGCTGCCGGTGATGGAGTATGGCTCGCTGGTCGGCGACATCGCCTACCGGTTCACGATGTTCGCCGCCACGCTCGACGGGCGGCCGGGGGGCCGCGTCGCGGACTTCGTCCGCGTCGTGATGACCAACACGGGAACGGCGGGCGAGCGGGAGCGGTTCGCCTTCGCCGTCCGCTACACGGGGCCGTCCACCGCCGGGGGCGCGACGGGCGACGACCGCTTCCCGCGCCCCGCGGTGCCGAAGAAGCTCGGCGACTACGAGCAGCCGGGCGTCGCGTTCGACACCGCGTGGACGTACGGATTCGCGGACGGCGCCTTCCTGCGGAGCGGGCAGGTCTTCTACCTGTTCCCCACGGAGCCCGCGCCGGAGCTGCGGCTCGCCCTCGGCGCCGGGCGCCACTTCCAGGCCAGCGTCGCGCCGGTCCGCCTCGCCGTGCAGCGCACGACGCCGGTCGGCGTGGCCGTGTACGACACGCTGCTCGCGCCCGGCGCCTCCGTGACGCTGGTGGCGAAGCTGCCCTACGAGCCGGTGGCGCCCGACGATCCGTGGCTCGCGCAGCTCCGCTCCGCGGACTTCGACGACTACCTCGCGCGCGCCGAGGTCTTCTGGCGCTCGGCCGCCGGGGCGGGCGGGGGCATGTCCGTGAGCGTGCCCGAGCGCAAGGTGGTGGACGTGTTCCGCGCGAGCCTGGTCTACGACCTGATGGCGCGCGACAAGCGCGACACCGACTACGTGCAGAACGTCAATCAGCTCCACTACCACGCCTTCTGGCTGCGCGACGCCTCGTTCATCGTCCGCGCGTACGACGTGACCGGCCATCCCGACGTCGCCGCCCAGGACCTCGCCTTCTTCGCGCGGTGGCAGCAGAGCGACGGGAACTTCGTGAGCCAGGACGGCCAGTTCGACGGCTGGGGGCAGGTGCTGTGGGCGTACGGCCAGCACTACCGCCTGACGCGGGACCGTGCCTTCGCCGAGCGGGTCTTCCCGGCGGTGCTGCGCGCGGTGCGGTGGCTGGACAGCGTCCGCGCGGCGGACTCGCTCCACCTCGTGCCGCCCACCAAGCCCGGCGACAACGAGGACATCACCGGCCGCATCACGGGCCACGACTTCTGGGCGCTGGCCGGGCTCCACGGCGCCACGACGCTCGCCGACGGCCTGGGGCGCCGGGCCGAGGCCGATTCGCTCAGACGCGACTACCAGTCGCTCCGCGCCGCGCTGCTGGCGCAGCTGCGGCGGGTGACGGCCGCCTCAGGCGGCTACATCCCGCCCGGCCTCGACGTGACGGGCGGCCAGGATTGGGACAACATGGCGGCCGTGTACCCGGAGCAGGTCC
The DNA here is from genome assembly GCA_963835535.1 of uncultured Gemmatimonadales bacterium. GTDB lineage: Bacteria > Gemmatimonadota > Gemmatimonadetes > Gemmatimonadales > JACORV01 > Fen-1245. Next base: position 394,325 of record CAWIFL010000003.1, on the reverse strand, counting down.
TCGACCCGCACGACCCGATGGTCGCCGCCACGCTCGACAGCACGCGGGCGAAGTACGCCGAAGGGATCATGACGTACGCCGACCGGTCGGTGCTGCACCACTATCTGACGATGATGAACACGGAGACGGAGGTGATCCGCGGCGACCAGGAGCTGGCGCTCGAGGAGCTGTATGCCATCCTCGTCCATACCAGCGCCACCCAGGCCGGGTTCGAGACCGACGTGATCCCCTGGGGCTCGCGCGACGTGCGCGGGAACCTCACGCCGCACGGCTGGTTCGCCGCCGCGTACCGCACGCTGCTGCGCAACATGCTGGTCCGCGAGGCCGCCGACACGCTCCACCTGCTGTCGGCAGTCTCGCCGGCGTGGCTCGCGGCGGGGGACAGCATCGTGGTGCGGGACGCGCCCACGGACTTCGGCCCGATCGATCTCCGCCTCGACGTCGTCTCGGACACTGCGGCGGTGCTCACGATCGCGTCCCGCTTCACCCATGCGCCGGCCGCGGTCGTGGTGCACGTGCCGTGGTTCATGGAGGTACGGGGCGCCGCAGTGGGCGCTCGCGCCGTCCCGGTCCGGAACGGCGAAGTGCGTCTCGGCCCGGACGCTCGGACGCTCCGGCTGCGGTGGACGCGCCGCGCGGATGCGCCGGCGCTGAGCTATGACCGGGCGGTGGAGGCCTACACGCGGGAATACCGGCGGCGCTGGGAGCAGTGGACTGGCGGGGACAAGTAAGCGCGATCTCCTACGCGTCCCGGCGCTGCTCGCGCCGGTCGCGCGTCCCTCGTGCCGGCGGACGCGGCTCCCTAGAACTCGAACTGCTCGATCTTCCTCAGCGCGATCTTCAGCGGCACCACCGTCGCGCCGACGCACACGGCGATCACCAGGGCGAAGGCGCCGAGCATCAGCGGCGAGACGTGCAGCGGCCGCTGGTCGAACGCGGCGCGCAGATACCCGTAGACCGGCACCGACTCGATGACGATGACGACCGCCAGGAGCGTGATCGTCGCCATCATGAAGACCAGGCCGCCGAAGCTCGTGGGGATCTGCGCCGCGTTCTCCGTCTCGAACTGCGGGTAGAGCGCGCCGAAGGCGAGCGCGAGCGCGCTGATCGCCAGCGTGAGCAGGACGATGGTGCTCACGCCGACCGCCATCATGAAGGGGCTCGCCTTGAGGAGGACGTTGGTGAGGACGGTGATGGCGAGCGCCAGCACCAGCAGCGGGATCGTCCCCACCCAGTACTTGGACCAGACGAGCGCCTTGAGCTCAAGCGGGCTCGAGCGCAGCAGCCACATCTGCCGCCCCTCCAGGCTCACCGCCGGGAAGATGAAGCGCGCGGCGATGGACGCGAGGACGAAGCCCGCCAGCCCGAGGTTGAGGAAGGAGACGATCGAGACGGTGTAGAAGGGCACCTGCTCGCCGCGGAACAGGGGGAGCGCGCGGATGTTGAACAGGTACACCACGAGCAGCGCGGCCAGCAGGATGAGCTGGCTCCACTGCGTCGTGTCGCGGAAGAACAGCTTCAGGTCCTTCAGCACGAATTCCCGGCGCGCCGCCCCGAGCGGCTTGAGCAGGCCGCCGAGCGCCCACTGCCACAGCCCGCCGCGCACGAACCGCTCGGCGCCTTCCTGCGCCTTCGTGAAGCCGGTGTGATAGAGCCGCGTGTGCAGGAGCGCTCCGAGCACGACCGCCGCCGCCGCCGTGGACCAGAGGAGGTAGAGCGGGAGCCAGTCCATCTGCCCGCCGAGGTAGCCCATCACCGACTTCGTCACCCACTCGCTCGGCAGGAGCGGGGACGTGGGGGCGCGCAGGACCGTGATGAAGTCGAGCAGGTTCCGGAATCCCTCGGGGCGCGCGAGCTGCTCCGGCCGGATGATGCGGAACAGCAGGATGATGCCGGCGGCCGCGCCCAGCGCGATCAGGGAGAGCAGGTCGCGCGTGCGGCGCGCCGGGAAGACGTTGACCAGGATCAGCGTCGTCGCCGAGCCGATCACCGCCGGGAGCACGAGGAAGGGGAGGAACGCGCCCACGGCGACGAGCGGGAAGAGCCACCCGCCCTTGTACACGACGGCGTACGCGGCGAAGATCGGCACCGTCATCAGCGCCACCATCCAGGAGGAATGGAGGAGCGTCTCGCCGAGCTTGGCGACGTAGATGCGCACGCGGTCCACCGGCGAGGAGACCAGGAGGTCGAGGTCCTTCGCGAGGAAGAACGACGACAGCGCCGTGATGACGTTGGAGAGGAGCAGGACCGAGACGAACGAGAGCAGCGACAGCGAGAGCAGCTTGCCGGCCAGGAGCGCGCCGATCTCCTGCACGCCCCGGAAGTAGCGCAGCACGCGCAGCAGCACGCCGAACACCGCCGCCCAGAAGAGCAGGCCCACGACCGCCAGGACGATGGCCTTGCCGGTGCCCCCCGACTTGCGTTCCTGCCGGGCCCGCGTGAGCGCGGTGCGCCACTTGGGCTGCAGGATGTGCACCAGCGACGGCTGCTTCAGAGCCCGCCCTCCAGCACCGCGGCCAGCTCCTTCGCGGCGGGGCCCCCCGTGAGGCGGAGGAACAGGTCCTCGAGCCCGATGTCGCCCGACTTGGTCTGCTCCTTCAGCTCCGCCATCGTCCCCGCGGCGACGATCTTCCCGCCCTGGATGATGGCGATGCGGTCGCACAGCGCCTCCGCGATCTCCAGCGTGTGCGTGCTCATCAGCACGGTGCCGCCGCGGCCCACGAAGCCCTTGAACAGGTCCTTGAGCAGCCGCGCCGCCCGCGGGTCGAGCCCGACCATCGGTTCGTCCACCACGATCACCTCGGGGCGGTGGATCAGGGCCGAGGAGATGATGAGCTTCTGTCGCATCCCGTGCGAGTACGATTCGACCAGCTCGTTCTTCCAGGCCGTCAGCTCGAACACCTCCAGCAGCTCGTCGATGCGCCGCTCCACCAGCTGCCCGTCCTGGCCGTACAGCCCCGCCACGAAGCGCAGGAACTCGGCGCCGGTCAGCTTCTCGTAGACGAACGGCCGGTCGGGGATGAAGCCGAGGCGCGCCTTGGCGGCCAGCGGCGAGCGGTTCACGTCGTCGCCGCCGATGAGCACGCGGCCGGCGCTGGGGCGCAGGATCCCCGCGATCATCCGCAGCGTGGTGGTCTTCCCCGCGCCGTTGGGGCCGAGGAAGCCGTACAGCGCGCCCTTCGGCACGTTCAGGGTGACGTTGTCCACGGCGCAGAAGGAGCCGTAGAACTTGGTGAGGGTCTCGAGCTGGATCACGTGGCTAGTTCGCGCTCCCGACGACGGTGACGGTGACGCGCCCGATCAGGCGCAGCAGCTCGACCTGACGGGCGAGGCCGCCGATCACGAAGCGCAGGTGCGAGGCGTCGGCCGGAAACTGGTCGAACGTCGGATCCACCGCCACCCACCGTCCCAGCCAGACCTCCGGCCAGGCGTGGTAATAGAAGCGGCCGCGCAGGTAGACCAGGCCGGCGGCGGTGCGCGCCGGGAGGCCGAGCGAGCGCGCCAGGGCGACGTAGAGCACGGTGTGCTCGTTGCAGTCCCCGCGCCGCTCGTCGAGCACCTGGACGGCGCTCGGAACGCTGATCGTGATCTCCTTCTTGAGATTCGCGTACACCCAGTGGGTCAGCAGCTCGGCCACCGCGCCGGCACGGCGCTCGCGCCCCACGATCCGCCGCGCCTGCGCCTGGATGCGCGGGTCGTTCGCCTGCACCAGCGGCTCGCTCGCCAGGTCGGCGGCGAGGGTGGTATCGGTCGTCGGGAGCCGGTCGAGCGGGAGGCTCGGCGGCCCCGGCGATCCCGCGGCGACGCCGGTCTCGCGCCGGATGGTGAGCGTGTCGCCCGAGAGCTGCTGCCGGCCGCCCGAGAGGTCGAAGCCTGCCAGGCTCGTGTTGCCGATCTTCACGCGGAGCACGGCGAGATTCTCGGGCTTCAGCTGCACGTTGGCGGTGATGGCCGTCGCGTCGATGATGTCCCCGCCGCCCCCGCCCGCCGCCAGGTGCTGCGCGCCGGCCGCGCGCCGCCAGTTCTCGACCGCCAGCTCGAAGGCCGTCCGCTCCATCCGGAAGCCGATCGGCGAGACCGCGCTCACGATCCGGCCCTGGCGGTCGATCCACGATTCGGTCGCGACCCCGCCGTACTCCTCCGCCACCTTCCAGGCGCGCATCGTGTCCTGGCGCGCCGGCACCCACCTGGCCGCCGCGCTGTCCCAGGCGGCGCTGTCCGGCACGACCAGCGTGCTCTCGGCCAGCACCCGCACCGTCACGTCGCGCTCCTCCAGGGACAGCGGATCGAGCACGCGGACCGTGTAGGACTTGCCCGGCGCGAGCTGGTGGCCGAAGGCGAGCTCCAGCGGCAGCAGGGTGGAGAGCACGATGGGGCGCTTGAGGCGGATCCGCATCGTGCTGGGCTGTCCGCCGGCCTCGATCGTCACCGCGAGCACCGAGTCGCCGCTGACCGTGCCGCTGGCGTGGAACGGAGCGCCGGGGACGTCCAGCATCCCCTCGAAGCTCTTGAGCCGCAGGTCCCGCGTCAGGCGGACGTCGGTGCTGAGCTGGGTGCGTTGCACCTTCCCCAGCGCCTCGATGTCGAGGACCAGGAGATCCTCCACGCTGATGCCTTCGGGGGTCGTGTCCACCGTGCTCGAGGCGTATCCGATCGGGCCGCCGCCCATCGAGACGGCGTAGAACTCGGCGCCGGGGCCGACCCTGAGCGTAGCCTCGGCCATCCTGACGCCGGACGACTTGAAGTACTCGCGGCGGACGAGCAGGTAGACCCCCGCGCCCCACGCGACGAGGACAGCAACGGCCAGCAGCTTGCGATTCAGGAGAGGGTCCCTCGCGCCAGGCGGGCCTCGAAGATCTCGCGCTCGGTGTTGGTCTCGACCACGATGAACACGTTGACGGGATGCTCCGCGGTCCGCAGGTGCTCCTCCAGCGCGGGGAAGACGATGTCCGCCGCGTCCTCCAGCGAGAGCTGGCCGGCGCCGGTGCCGAGCGGCGGCAGCGCCAGCGTCCCGATGTGCCACTGCTCAGCCTGGCGGAGGGCGGCGGCCACGGCCCGGCGCACGCCCGCCTTGGACACCGGCTCGAACGACGTCTGGATGACCGCGTGCACCACCAGCTCGGCCGGGAGGTCGCCGGCCGCCGTCACCACCGCGGCGCCGACCCCCAGCTCGCGCTGGACGTGGCACAGGTCGCGAAAACGCGGCCCTGCTGCCAGCTCGAGGTGGCGCAGGGCCGGGGTTATCGGTTCGAGATTGCCGTTCGTGGGCCGGACCACCGCGTCCGCCGTCATGGACGCGAGGTCGTCCACGACCACCCGGATCACCTTCGGCCGACCTCCCGGGAGCGGCGGTACATCTGGGCGGCGTCGTCGGGCCGCGCGAGGCGGTCGTAGATGATCCCCAGGCCGTACAGCGCGCGCGGATTGGACGGCTGCAGCTCCGTGGACCGCTGGTACGCGGCGAGCGCGCCCGCCAGGTCGTCCACGTGGTTCAGCGCCTCGCCGAGGTAGTAGTGCGCCGCGGCGCGCTGCGGTTCCAGCTCGACGGCGCGCTTGAGGTGCGGCACCGCCTCCGTCCACAGCCCCTTCTTGGTCATCACGACGCCGAGGTTGAACAGCGCCTCCGCGTGGGACGGCTCGACGCGCAGGACCTTCTTGAGGTCCCGCTCCGCCGCGGCGTACCGGCCCATCGCGCCCAGCAGCGCGCCGCGGTTCACCAGCAGCGTCCCGTTCTCCGACTCGATGTCGAGGGCGCGATCGAGCTCGGCGAGCGCGCCCTTGTGGTTCCCCTCGGCGTCGAGGATCAGCGCGAGGTTGTTACGGGCGCGGACGTGCGTCGGATGGAGCGCCAGCAGCTCCCGGTAGAGCCGCTTGGCGTCCTCCGTCCGCCCGGCCTGCGCCGCCTCGTGCGCCTCGCCGTACCGGACCTCGATCGGGTCCGGCTCCGGCAGCGCGGCCGGCTCTACGACCTCGGCGACCGTCGCCTCGGCGGCGGGAGGGTCTGCGACCTCCACCTGAGTCTCCGGCGCCTCGCGCGCGACATCCGCCTCTGCTTCCTCGAGCTCGAACGTCGGCGCAGCGTCGCCGGTGTCGGCTCCGGTCGCCAGGGGCTCGAGCACCAGCTGTGCGGGGTCGTCGAAGGTCAGGACCTGCTCGTCCTCCGCTCCGGTCTCCTCGACGGCGAGAGCAGGGCCCTGGATCTCCGCCCACGGCTCCAGCCCCTCGAGCTCGAGGACGGGCGCCACCACGGCCGACGCGTCGCGCACCGGCACGTACGTCGGCGAAAGCCGCTCGGTCAGCACGACCACGGGCTGGCCGTCGGAGTGTCCGTTCCCGCCGTTTCCACCATTCCCGCCGTTCATCATCTGGTGCCTCCGCCGCCTGCGACCCATGACGCTATTCCTTCCGCCGGCGCTTGCCTGTCGGCGAGCGCGCCGTCCGTCCGCTCGGACCAGCCGTCTCTTTGCGCACCCACTCGAGATACGGCGGATGGCCGTCCGCCACGGGAAGGGCGAGCAGCTCCGGCACCTCGTAGGGGTGCAGGTCCGGCAGCGTCGCCGCCAGCTCCGCCCATCGCTCCACGGTCGTCTTCATCACCACGACGACCTCTTCCTCTTCCGCGACCGCGCCCTGCCACCAATAGGTGGAAACCGCACCCGGCAACACCGTGCCGCAGGCGATCACGCGCCGCTCCACCAGCGTTCGCACCAGACGCTTCGCCGCCTGCGCCGACGGCGCCGTCGTGAGCGCCGTGAGGAGCGGAACGGGTGAAACGGGTCGTTTCATCTGGACGCAGCTTTCGGCGCGGACAGCGAAAATGCAGGGCCGTCCCCGAAGGCGCAAGAGCCAGAGGGGTGGGGATTTAGGTAACGGGGGGTAAACCGGCTTCTAGACCTGTCCTCTTACCATCGCCTCTACCCGAATATCTGACTCGCATTATCTTCTGCGCGCCTTCCCCACGCCATGCACGGACGTTCCTACGCCGCAACGCGAGCGGCCGTAGTCCACTCGCATCCCGGGAGTCGCGGTCATGCCGTACAGCTCGCTCGTCCGGTGGCTTCTGCCGTCCTTCCTGGCGCTGCTCTCGACTTGGCCCGGCGGTAGCCATCCGCGGTCCGCGCCGGAGGCGGCGATCCGGTTCAACGACAACCGCCGGGCCGCCGGCACGCTCGTGCACGGGGTGCTCACCGTGGCGCTCGAAGCGCGAGCCGGCGAGTGGAAGCCGCTGGGCGCGGACCAGCGCGGCGTGCGGATCTTCGCCTTCGGCGAGGCCGGAAAGCCGCTCCAGGATCCCGGGCCGCTGCTGCGCGTCCGGGTCGGCACGGAGATCCGGGCGAGTGTCACGAATCGCACCGATACGGTGCTGGTCGTCCACGGGCTGTCCCGCCGCCGGGTGAGCGCCATGGACACGCTGCTGGTCCGGCCCGGCGCGACGGAGGACGTCCGCTTCGTCGCCGACGCCGAGGGGACCTACTACTACTGGGCGAGCGCGCACGGCGAGGGCTTCGAGGACCGGCAGTACGACGACGCGCATCTCAACGGCGCGCTGATCGTGGATCCGGCCGGCGCGGAGCCGAAACCCGACCGCGTGTTCGTGGTGGAGCGCTTGATTCCGGCCGGCGACACGTCGGATGACGCGATCACGGCGTTCGAGCTCTTCACGATCAACGGGCGGGCGTGGCCGAATACGGAACGCCTGACCTACGACGTGGGCGACTCCGTGCGCTGGCGCGTCATCAACGCCAGCAACGACGTGCATCCCTTCCACCTGCACGGCTTCTACTACCGGGTGGATGCGCGCGGCGACCTCCAGCAGGACACCATCTACTGGCCGTCACAGCGCCGGATGGACGTAACGGAGCCCGTGTGGGACGGGACGACGATGGATCTGGTGTGGAGTCCCGACCGGCCCGGCGGGTGGATCTTCCACTGCCACCTCAACTGGCACGTGTTGCCCAATCCGGTGTTCCCCCTGGACACGGAACAGCTCGGCCAGCGCACCGGGCACGTACTCAACGGCTACCCGGACGTGCCGATGGAGGACCACGCGCGCTACGGGATGGGCGGGCTGGTCCTGGGGATCAACGTGCGCGCGCCCGCCGGGTCGAGGCCGTACGCCGGCGCGCGGCGGACGCTCCGGCTCCTGGTCGAGTCGGACTCGGCACCGGGGGACAGCACGCGCCGCTTCGGCTACGTGCTCGAGGAAGACGGCCGCGCGCGCGATGGCGACTCGATCAGGGTTCCAGGTCCGGCCATCGTGCTGCGCCGCGGCGAACCAACGCGCATCTGGGTCGTGAACCGCACCCCGGAGATGACGCAGGTCCATTGGCACGGCCTGGAGATCGAGAGCTACTACGACGGCGTCGCCGGCGTGAGCGGCACGGCCGGGGCGATGGAGCCTCCGATCATGCCGGGCGACTCATTCGAGGTGCGGGTCACGCCGCCGCGGGCCGGCAGCTTCATGTATCACACCCACATCAACGACATCCGCCAGCAGAGCCACGGGCTCTACGGGCCGCTGATCGTCGTTGACTCCGGCGCCGCCTGGAATCCCGACACCGACCGCGTCTTCATGACGGGCGACGGCCCGGACTACGGCCCGGAGCTGAACGGCACGCGCGCGCCGGCGCCGCTCACGTTGAAGAGCGGCGTCCCGTACCGGTTCCGCCTGATGAACATCACGATGGGTGGTCCGGGCCTGGTGTTCGCGTTGGTCAGGAACGGGGCGGCGCTCGAGTGGACGCCGCTCGCCAAGGACGGTTTCGCCGTCCCCGTCTGGCAGGGGGCGCCGCGGAAGGCCGCGCAGGTGGTGAGCATCGGCGAGACGTACGATTTCAAGGTGCAGGCACCGGATTCCGCGTCCGTGGCGCTCGAGCTGCGCACGGGCGGCGGCAGCCTGGTCGCGTCCCAGCCGATCCGGTTCGTGAAGTGAAGCAGCGAGGGGTTAGGGGTTAGGGGTTAGGGGCTAGGCCGGTGCAGCACGGCGACCCTGCCGTCTGCCTGGGCGATGAGGAGGTCCGCGCCACGCGCGGCCAGGCCGACCGGATGCGCGAGACCCGGCACGGCGTACGCCGCCTGCAGCGTCCGATCCTTCAGGTCCACCACCAGCAGCGTCGAATACGCGGCGCTGATCGCGTAGAGCCGGCCGTCGGCCACGACGGCTCCCGTCACCACGTACTCCGCGGGCGTGCGGTCCGGACTCTTGAGTGTCAGACCGGCCGTGAGCTGCGGTTCGAACTCCGACGACAGCGTCAGATCCTTGCGGGCGAATCGCGACACCACGAGCTGATGGTGGCGCGGATTGGGCACGCTCACCGTGATCAGCTGCTGCGCCGTTGGATCGAACGCGAGCGAGAGCACGTACATCTGGTGCGCGCGCACCGTCTGAAAGCGGCCCAGCGCGACTTCGCTCACCTGGCCGTCGGTCTCGAGGAAGTGCCGCCACTCGGCGCGCTCGTCCGCGTGGGGCACCGACGTCAGCAGCGCGTAGCTCTTGTTCGTGCTCAGCACGGCGAGCGTATCGCCGCCCACGAACGCCGCGCCGGCGAGCGGCGTCAGGTCCACGCTGAATCCCTTGTCCAGGACGGCATGGTGCAGCACGTGCGTGAGGGTGCTGTCCAGCAGGTAGACCCCGTAGCGGTCCGTCACCGCCAGGAAGCGTCCGGTCGCCGAGTCGCGGGCCAGGCCGCTCAGCGCTCCGTTCAGCGGCGCGCCGACGCGCTCCCAGCTCGTGACGGCGAGCGCCGGCAGGCCCGCCAGCGGCCCGTGCGCGCTTTCGGGATCCGCGGCGCTCGGATCCGGAGTCGGAATGGTCCACGAGCCGCGCAGCGAGATGGAGTACGGCTCCAGCTCCTCGAATGACCAGACCCAGTGACGCGGATTCCACGAGAGCCGCACCGGGTCGCCCTGCCCGAAGAACGGCGGCGGTCCCGTCGACGCGAACGCCTGCAGGGCGTTGGCCGCGATCACCACGACGAACAATCCCATCGCGAAGCGGCCCGCGCGGCTCGGCAGGCGCGGCCCCTCCGCCGGCGCGATCTCCCGCATGAAGAGGAGCAGGGCGCCGATCACCGCCAGGACGGTCACGTGGATCACCAGCGCCCAGACGTAGGTGTGCACGCCGAAGATCGCGGCGCTGAACCCCTGGCCCACATCGCGGGCGAGGTGAAGTGCCGAGTGGCGCAGCGCCATGTAGACGCCCCACACGCCCAGCAGCACGACCACGCCGATGTAGCGGGGGCGGGGCCCGTACCGGATCACGAACAGGGCGCACAGCGCGATCAGCACCATCGATGTGCGCTCCGCCCAGCAGAGGATGCAGGGCGAGTCGCCCTCCAGCACGCCGAGCAGGACGGCGCTCGCGACGGGCCCGCCCACGAGCACGATGACCACCCAGGCCAGGATCGCGCGGAGCCGCTCTTCGGAGAGCGGCATCACAGGTTCACGCCGGGGACCAGGGAGCCGTGGCTGCCGATGAGGAAGCAGAGCGCCATCAGGAGGCAGCTGATCACGAGCAGACGGAAGGCCAGCCGCTCGCGCTCCGGGCGGCGCCAGACGAGCCACGCGGCCCAGACGATGAGGAGGAAGTTCAGGAACTCCATGGTCCGGACAATACTCCGCGCGGCGGGCGTCCGTCGCAAGAGGCCCGGCCCGCTGGCTCGCGGACAGGCAGGGCAAGGCGGAGCGGTAACGCCGGGCTGACGCGCACGGCTCGCGCTTCGGCGCGCGGGCGCACATCTTAGCGGGTCCCGTCAACCCAGGTCATCGTCCGGAGTCGCGCATGAAGCTCCGCTCGGCAGCGCTCGCGTTCCTCGCCGTCCTCGTCCCCGCCGTCCTTCCGGCCCAGTCCACCCGCCTCCTGCACCAGCCCGACGTCAGCGCGCGCTACGTCGCCTTCGCCTACGCGGGCGACATCTGGCTCGCGCCGCGCAACGGCGGGGACGCGCGCCGCGTGACGTCGTCCCCCACGGTGGAGCGCGACCCTCACTTCTCGCCCGACGGGAAGTGGCTGGCCTTCACGGGCGAGTACGGTGGGAATGCGGACGTGTACGTCGTCGGCGTGGACAGCGGCGCCCCGCGCCGGCTCACCTGGCACCCGGGCGCCGACGAGGTCCGGGGCTGGACCCCGGACGGGCAGCGCATCCTCTTCGCGTCCTCCCGGACCGGCGTGCCCGACGGGCAGCCCAACCTGTGGACCGTCCCGCTGGCGGGGGGCCTGCCGGAGCCGCTGCCGGTGCCGCGCGCGCTCGCGGGCGCGATCTCCCCCGACGGCCGCTCCATCGCCTACCAGCTCGTGCGCCCGTGGGAATCGGAGATGCGCAACTACCGCGGCGGCCAGAACCAGCCGATCCGGGTGCTGGATCTCCAGACCCACGCGATGCAGAAGCTCCCGTGGACGGACAGCCGGGACCAGCAGCCGGTGTGGCTTGGCGCGACCATCTACTTCATCTCCGATCGCGACTGGACGAACAACGTCTGGGCCTACGACACCGGGACCCAGGCGCTGACGCAGATCACGCACTACAAGGACTTCGAGGTCGAGAGCGTGAACGCCGGTGACGGCGTGGTCGCCTACGAGCAGGCGGGCGACATCCACCTGTACGACCCGGGGGCGCGCTCCGACACCAAACTCGACGTCCACGTGTCCGGAGACTTCCCCTGGGCGATGCCGCACGCCGTGGACGTCGGCAAGGCGCTCACCGTGCCGCAGCTCTCGCCCACCGGCGTGCGCGCGCTGTTCGAGGCGCGCGGGGACGTCGTCACCGTGCCGACCGACAAGGGCAGCTGGCGCGACCTGACCCGCTCTTCCGGCGTGGCGGACCGCACGCCGATCTGGTCGCCCGACGGACGCCAGATCGCCTGGTTCAGCGACGCCGGCGGCGAGTACCGGCTGATGATCGGGGACCAGGACGGCCTGACACCGCCGCGCGCCATCACGCTCCGGCATCCGACGTACTTCTACGCGCCCGCCTGGTCGCCCGACGGGAAGCAGATCCTGTTCAGCGACGCCGAGATGGACCTGTGGGTGGTCGATCTGGCCACCGGGCGGCAGAGCCACGTGGACCAGGACAACTACACCTGGCCCGACCGCGACATGTATCCCGTCTGGTCGCCGGATTCGCGCTGGATCGCGTACACCAAGCGCCTTCCCGGCTCGCAGTTCCACGCGGTGTTCGTGTACGACGTCGCGGGCGATTCGACCCACCAGCTCACCGACGGGCTGTCCGACGTCATCTCCCCCGCGTGGGACCGGAGCGGCAAGTACCTCCTCTTCCTCGCCTCGACCGATTTCGCGCTCAACACCGGCTGGCTGGACATGAGCTCCTACGACCGGCCGGTGCAGCGGGGCGTCTACCTCGCCGTCCTCTCGAAGGCCGACTCGTCGCCGCTGCTCCCCGAGCCCGGCGACGAGCCCGCCGACACCGCGCGGCGGGCGAAGAGCGACAGCGGCGCGCACCACGGCGGCCGCGATTCCGTGACCGTGCACATCGACTTCGCCGGCATCTCGCAACGGATCCTCGCGCTCGACGTCCCGAGCCGCGACTACGTCGGCCTCAAGGCCGGCGCCGCCGGACAGTGGTTCTACCTCGAACGCGTGCCCAATCCCCCGGACGTGCTGCACCGCTACGATCTCAAGGAGAAGAAGGCGATCGACTTCGTGGGCGCGGCGGCCGAGGAGTACGCGCTCTCGTTCGACGGCAAGAAGCTCCTCTACCAGGGCGCGGGCCCTGAGGGGGAGCCGAGCGGTCGCTGGGCCGTCGTGGACGCCGCGGGGCCGGCGCCCGCGGCCGACAAGGGCGTGCTGGCGACGACGGGCCTCCGGATGGACGTGGATCCCGTGGCGGAATGGCGCCAGATCTTCGACGAGGCGTGGCGGATCGAGCGCGACTACCTCTACGTGGCCAACCTGCACGGCGCCGACTGGCCGGCGCTCAAGCGGAAGTACGAGCAGTTCCTGCCGTACGTGCGGCACCGCGCGGACCTGACGCAGCTGCTCTCCCAGATGCAGGGCGAGCTGACCATCGGGCACAGCTTCGCGGGCGGTGGCGACCTGCCGCGGGCCGACGCGCTCCCCGCCGGGCTGCTGGGCGCCGACCTCGAAGTGGCCGACGGGCGCTATCGCATCGAAAAGATCTACACCGGAGAGAACTGGAACCCCGACCTCCGCGCGCCGCTCTCGGCGCCGGGGGTGGACGTGCGCGAGGGCGACTACATCCTCGCGGTGAACGGGCGCGACCTGGCGCCGCCGGAAAACCCGTACGCGCCGTTCGTGGGCACGGTGGGGAAGCAGGTGCAGTTGCGCGTGAACGAGCGGCCGACCGTGGAGGGCTCGCGCCTGGTCACGGTGGTGCCGATCGCCAGCGAGGCGGGGCTGCGCACGCGGGCCTGGATCGAGGCGAACCGCCATCTGGTGGACTCGCTCTCGGGCGGCAGGCTGGCCTACGTCTACGTGCCGAACACCGGCGGCGGGGGCTACGCCAGCTTCAACCGCTACTACTTCGCGCAGCAGGAGAAACAGGGCGCCGTGATCGACGAGCGGTTCAACCACGGCGGGAGCATCGCCGACTACATGGTGGACATCATGAGCCGGCAGCTCCACGGCTACTTCAACCAGCGGCTTGGCGACCGCTACAACGCGGTCACCGCGCCGGCCGCGGCGATCTGGGGCCCGAAGGTGCTCCTGATCAACGAGATGAGCGGCTCCGGCGGCGACATGTTCCCCTACATGTTCAAGCAGATGCACATCGGGCCCTTGATCGGCACGAAGACGTGGGGCGGGCTGGTGGGCTGGGGCGGCGAGCCTCGGCTGGTGGACGGCGGGTTCATCAGCGCCCCGAGCACCGGCTTCTACAATCCCGACGGGCGATGGGACGTGGAGAACCTGGGTGTGGCGCCGGACATCGAGGTCGAGGAGGACCCGGCGCAGCAGATCGCCGGACACGACACCCAGCTCGAGCGCGGCGTCGCGGAAGCGCTGCGGCTGCTGCAGGAGAATCCGGCGCAGCTCAAGGGCGAGCCGCCGGCGCCCGACCGGGTGCACCCGCCGCGGCCGTGAGCGTGCGGCAAGGAGCCTCCGCGTGAGCGATCTCGAGCGGCTGATTGCGGCCCTGGCGGACCGCTATCGCATCGAGCGGGAAGTGGGCTCGGGCGGGATGGCCACGGTCTACCTGGGCGAGGACTTGCGCCACGCCCGGCGGGTCGCCGTGAAGGTGCTGCGACCGGACCTCTCGGCCATCGTCGGGGCCGAGCGGTTCCTGAACGAGATCCGCGTCACCGCCAACCTCCAGCACCCGCACATCCTCCCGCTGTACGACTCGGGCGACGCGGACGGGCTGCTGTTCTACGTGATGCCGTTCGTCGAGGGGGAGACGCTGCGCGAGCGGCTCAGCCGCGAGAAGCAGCTCCCGATCGACGAGGCGGTGCGGCTGGCGCGCGAGGTCGCGAGCGCACTCGACTACGCGCACCGGCAGGGCGTGATCCACCGCGACATCAAGCCTGAGAACATCCTGTTGCAGGACGGTGCCGCGCTCGTGACCGACTTCGGCATCGCCCTGGCGGTGAGTCAGGCGGGCGGCACGCGGCTCACGGAGACCGGGCTCTCGCTCGGCACGCCGTACTACATGAGTCCGGAGCAGGCCACCGGGGATCGGCAGATCGACGCCCGCAGCGACATCTACGCGCTGGGCGCGGTGCTCTACGAGATGTTGAGTGGCGACCCGCCGCACACGGGCTCGACCGCGCAGGCGGTGATCGCCGCGGTGGTGACGGAGGAGCCACGCGACATCGCGAGCCGGCGCCCTCGCATCGCACCTCACATCGCCGAGGCCGTCCACCGCGCGCTCGAGAAACTGCCGGCCGATCGCTTCGAGAGCGCCGCGGACTTCGCCAAGGCGCTCGAGGGTCCGGCGGCAGCGACCGGCAGATATGCGGCGGCCCCGGCGGCGCGACGAACGAGGCCGCGGCGCTGGGTGCCGGCTGCGCTGCTCGTCGCCGGGCTGGCGGCGGGCCTGGCGGCCGGGCGCGCGCTGTTCCGCTCGACCCCGGTTCATGAGACGCGCACCCGCCTCACCTTCACGGGTGACGCGAGTGCGCCGGCCGTCTCATGGGACGGCCGGTGGCTGGCATACATCCGCGGGCAGTGCCGCGGGGCCGGCTCGGCGTGCGATGGGGACCTCGTCGTTCAGGAGCTGCCGCGGGGCGCGCCAAGCCCGGTCGTGGTCGGGGCCAGCGGCCTCGCCTCGCCCACGTGGAGCCCCGACGGCGCGAACCTGCTGGTGTGGATGCGCCCGGCGGGCGGGGAGGCGGGACTCTACGTCGTGCCCCGGGCCGGCGGCGTGGCGCGCAAGGTCGCGGACGACGCCGGCAACTACGATTTTGCCGACGACCGGACGGTGGCGGTCTCCCGCGCGGGCGGCTCCACGGTTCGGTTGGTGGACATCTCCTCCGGCCAGGTCAGGGACAGCGCGGTGATCGGGGACGGACGGTGGGTGCTGAACAGCCTCAGCTTCAATCCGGCCAACAGCCTCATCGCGTTCGGCGGTTTCCACGGCAGCACGTACCACGAGGGGATCGCGGACCGCCGGGGGCGGATTCTCGATACGCTGAACACGCTCGGAGGCGGCGGGTGGGATGTCGACGGCAAGCACGTGCTCATCTTCGAGCTCGGTTCCCAGTCGGTGGGACGCCTGCTGCGCGTGGCGGTCAGCGGCTCAGGCCGTTTCTCCGGCCGGCCGGTGGAGTATCTGGGGGGCATTCGACCGGACGAATGGACGGGGTTCTCTCTGACTCCCACCGGCTACGTCCTCGGGGACGCGGGGCAGACGGCGGATGTCTGGGTGTTCCAGCGTGGCGGCGCCGCCCGCCGCCTGACGCACAGCTCGAGCTGGTACTCGGGACCGGCGATCTCGCCCGACGGCCGGGCCGTGGCGTACGTCAAGCTGGATGCGTGGGGTTCCAACGTGTACACGGCGCCGTTCGCCGGAGGCGCCGAGCGGCCCGTTACCGCGGACTCCGGGGCGCGGCAGCTGGTTCGTTGGCTGCCCGACGGCCGCGAGATCTCGGACATCGTGCTCGGCTCGGGCGGCAGGGGGCTCATCGCCCAGGAAGTCTGGGGGCTGGAGACCGGCCTGCGTCGGCTCGCGAGCCTCGACCCGGGCTTCGTGATCTACGGGTGGCGGCCGGATGGCACGGCGCTGGCCCTTGAGATCAACGGGCGGGGCGTGGCGGTCGTGGACTCGACGGGACGGACGCTGCGGTCGCTCTCCATCGCCGACTCGCTGGTCGGCACCAGCGGGTCGAGCCTGTCCCCGGACGGCCAGGAGCTCGCCCTGGCCGCGAGCCGCGCGGGCCGCACGCGCGTCTTCGCGATGCGGCTCGCCGACGGCGCCGTGCGGGCGCTGGCCGACATCCCGCCGGTTACCGGCTCGCACCTCCTGCTCGAGCGCTGGGCCTCGGACGGATACCTCTACTTCTCGCGCGTCATCGGCGTCGGCCCCAGCGAGCTGTGGCGCGCCCCGGAGCGCGGCGGAACGTTGCAGCGCTCCATGGCCTTCCCGGTCGCCTGCCGGCAAGGCCAGATCTCGCTGGCACGCGACGGCCAGTCGGGCGCGTGCTTGGTCTACGACGACCGGCCCGACCTGTGGCTCGTGGAACGAAAGTAGGGGGATCTACTTCCGCAGCTTCTCGAAGAACTCCTGGCGCAGCTTGGCGACCTTCGGCGCGATCACGATCTGGCAGTAGCCCTGGCGCGGGTTGCGCCGATAGTAGTCGCGATGGTACTCCTCGGCGGGATAGAAGACGTCGAGCGGTGCGACGTCCGTCACGATCCGGCCCGGCCACACTCCCGCCGCCGCGATCTCCGCGATCGCCTCGACCGCCTGCGCCTGCTGCTCCGGCGAGTGGTAGAAGATGGCCGAGCGGTACTGCGTCCCGACGTCGGCGCCCTGCCGGTTCAGCGTCGTCGGATCGTGGAGCGTGAAGAAGACCCTGAGCAGCTCGCGGAACGAGATGACCGACGAGTCGAACGTCACCTGCACGACCTCGGCGTGCCCGGTCGCGCCCGTGCAGACCTGCTCGTAGGTCGGATCGGGGAGATGGCCGCCGGCGTACCCCGACTCGACGCGTTCGACGCCCTTGAGCTCGAGGAAGACCGCCTCGAGGCACCAGAAGCAGCCGCCGGCCAGTGTGGTTCGTTCCATGGTAGGTGGCAGGTGGTAGGTGGTAGGTGATAGGATATCCACCTGGGCTGACACCTACAACCTGCCACCTGGCAACCGCCATGACACGCACCGTACGCTGGCTCTTCGCCGTCTGCCTGATCCCCGGCGTGACCGCGCCCGCCCACGCCCAGCAGAAGATCCCGATGCGCAGCCGCGCCGAGGCCGGCGCCGTCTCGCGCGCGCTCTCCGGACGGTCGGGTCCACAGAACGTGAACTGGATCGAGGGTGGCCGCCGCCTCTCGTTCGTCGTCCGCGGCGACTCCGGCGAGCAGATCCGCGCCCTCGACCCGGCGTCGGGCGCCGACACCCTCATCTTCACGGGCCGCGGCCTCACCTTCCCGGGCACGACGGAGCCGTTCGCCTACAGCAGCTTCGAGTGGGCGCGCGATTCGAAGCACCTGCTGTTCCAGACGCGCTTCCGGCCCCTGTACCGCAACTCGGGGACGGCGGACTACTACGTCTTCACGCTGGCGGACCGCACGCTGGAGCTGGCGGCCAGCGGCGCGCGCACCGCCGAGCTTTCGCCCGACGGGAGGGCGCTGGGCTACGAGCGCGACGGCGACATGTACGTCTACGACCTCGCCGAGCGGCGCGAGACGCGCCTGACGAGCGACGCGACGGCGCTGGTCTACAACGGCCACTTCGACTGGGTCTACGAGGAGGAGTTCGGGTTCGCGCAGGCGTGGGACTGGTCCCCCGACAGCCGCCACATCGCCTTCTGGCAGGTGAACGAGAGCGCGGAGCCCGTGATCCAGCTCTCCGATTTCTCCGGGCGCCACCCCGCCTGGGAGCAGCTCCGCATCCCGCAGCCCGGCGACTCCAACGCCACCGTGCGGATCGGCGTCGTGGATGTGCAGTCGGGGAGCCGGGTCTGGCTCGACCCCGGCGAGAGCGGCGAGTACTACGTGCCGCGCATCTACTGGACGAGCCGTCCCGACACGCTGGCCGTCGTCACGCTGAACCGCGCGCAGAACGTGATGAAGCTCTGGTTCTTCGACGTCACGAGCGGCGGGAAGCGCCTCGTCCTGTCGGACACGTCCCGCACCTGGATCGACGTCTACGACTTCTTTTCCGGCGTGCAGGACCTGTTGACGTTCCCCGAAGGGCTGCCCGAGTTCTTCTGGATCTCCGACCGCGACGGCTGGCAGCACATCTACCGGTTCGACTACAGCGGCCGCCCGCTCGGCCAGGTCACGCGCGGCGACTGGAGCGTGATCCGGATCGCGGGCGTGGAGCCGCGCGAGCGGACCATCTACTACGTCTCGACCGAGGCCTCGCCCCTCGAGCGGCAGCTCTACGCGATCCGGTTCGACGGGACCGGGCAGCGGCGGCTGACGGCGGAGGAGGGGACTCATTCCATAGACATGTCCCCCGACACCCGCTACTACATCGACCGCTGGTCCAACGTGCATCAGCCGCGCCAGGTCGAGCTGTGGGCGACGGCCGGGAAGGGCCGGATGCTGAAGAAGCTGGAGGACAACGCCGCCGTGACGGCGTGGCTCGGGACCCACGCGTACTCCCCGGTGGAGCTGTTCTCCTTCACGGCGTCGGACGGGCAGCGCCTCGATGGCTCGATCCTCAAGCCCCCGGCGTTCGACCCGGCGCACCGCTACCCGGTCATCTTCACCGTGTACGGAGGCCCCGGCTCGCAAGGCGTGTACGACGCGTTCGGCACCGGCGGCCTGTCCCAGTGGTACGCGCAGGAGGGGTATCTGGTCGTCAACGTGAACAACCGCGGCTCGGGCAACTACGGCAGCGCGTTCATGAAGCTCGTCTACGAACACCTCGGACAGTGGGAGAGCCACGACTTCGCCGAGGCGGCGCGGTACCTCGCGCGCCAGCCGTGGGTGGACAGCGCGCACATCGCCATCATGGGGACGAGCTACGGCGGGTACTCGACGCTCTACACGATGGTGTCGTACCCGGAGATCTTCAGCGTCGGGATCGCGAATTCGCCGCCGACCGACTGGCGGCTGTACGACTCGATCTACACCGAGCGGTACATGGCGCTGCTCGGCGACAACCTCGCCGGCTACGACAGCAGCTCGGTGCTCCTCAAGGTGAACCGCCTGCTCAAGGGGCGGCAGCACCTGCTGCTGATCCACTCGATGATGGACGACAACGTGCACCCGCAGAACACGCTCCAGCTGCTCACGGCGCTGACGAACGCGGGGTTCGACGCGGACCTGCGCATCTATCCGCCGGGACGGCACGGCGCGGCCTACAACGCCCAGAGCGCGATGCTGATCCAGCAGGCGGAGGACGAGTACCTGAACCGGTGGATGCACTGACTAAGCAGGGACTAGGGGTTAGGGATTAGGGGTTAGGGGGGCATACGCCCCGTGGCCTCCGTCCCTAATCCCTAACCCCTAACCCCTAACCCCTAACCCCTCGTGCCATGGCCAATCGCGTATTCACCGATCGCGCTGGCAATCGCTGGGAGATCCGGACGCGCAGCCGCTCCGAGTGGGAATTCGAGCCGGTCGAGGGCAGCCCCGGCCCGGCGCGGCTGGTCACGCCGCCCGGCTATGAGAGCGATCCCTACGAGATGAGCATCGAGGAGCTGCAGCGGCTCCTCGACGGCGCGTCCCCCCGGCGTCCGCCGAAGACGAAGTCGCCGTTCCTGGACTAGCGCGCCCTACACCCTACCCCCTACACCCTATACCCTGCCCATGAATCCCATCCGCACCCCCGTCGCCATCGTCGGCTTGATGCTGCTCGGCGCCCCCCTCCCCGCGCAGACCCGATTGACGCGGGTCGAGCAGACGCTGCGGGACACGATCCTGAGCGAGCGCGCCGACGCGATCGCGTACCTCCAGCATGTGGTGGACATCCCGAGCAGCACGCTGAACGTGGGCGGCGTGCAGCGGGTCGGCGCGGTCTTCCTCGCGTCGCTCGACTCGCTCGGCTTCAAGACGACCTGGATCCCGATGCCCCCCGAGATGCGGCGCGCCGGCCATCTCGTCGCCGAGCACCAGGGCAAGGCGGGCCACGCGCGCATCCTGCTCATCGGCCACTTCGACACGGTCGTCGAGCCGGCGGGCGCCAACTTCGTGCGCGAGGACTCGACGGCGCGCGCCGTGGGCGGGAGCGACATGAAGGGCGGGGACGTGATCATCCTCTTCGCCCTCAAGGCGCTGGACGAAGTCGGACTGCTCCAGGACCTCAACGTCACCATCGTCTTCACCGGCGACGAGGAGGACCCGGGCGCGCCGCTCGCCGCCGCGCGGGCGGCGCTGATCGAGGCGGGGCACAAGAGCGACGTGGCGCTCGCGTTCGAGGGCGGGAGCCGCAGCATCGCCACCGTGGCCCGGCGCGGCTCGAGCGCGTGGCGGCTCGCCGCCACCGGGCGCCAGGCCCACTCGGCGGGCGTCTTCGGGCAGGGCGTAGGTTACGGCGCGATCTACGAGCTGGCCCGCATCCTCGACGCCTTCCGGCAACAGCTGGCGGGTGAGCAGTATCTGACGTTCAACGCGGCCACGGTCGTGGGCGGCACCGACGTGGCGTACGACACCGTGCGCGAGAGCGGCACGGCGTCGAGCAAGCTGAACATCGTGCCGCGTTCGGCCTTCGCGTCGGGCGACCTGCGGTTCATGACCGAGGAGCAGCTGGAGCGGACGCGGGAGCGGATGCGGCAGATCGTCGCGCAGCACCTGCCGGGCACCGACGCCCAGATCGCCTTCATCGACGAGTATCCGGCGATGCCGCTCACGCCCGGCAACCAGCGGCTGCTGGCCTTCTACGACTCGGCGAGCCAGGCGCTCGGCTTCGGTCCGGTCGCGCCGATGGACCCGGGGATGCGGGGCGCCGGGGACCTCTCCTTCGTGGCGCCGTTCATGGACGGGCTCGAGGGGCTCGGGGCGCTGGGGAGCGGGGCGCACTCGCCCGCGGAGCGCGTGAACCTGAACGCGCTCTCGATGCAGACGGAGCGCGCGGCGCTGGTGCTTGCGCGCATTGGCGCGCGAGCCGCCAGCGAGTTCGCGCGGCCGGCGGCGGGCGCGCCGTGACGCGCCTTCTGCTCGCGGTTCTGCTCGTCTGCGCCGCGCCGGTCGCCGCGCAGCAGCCCGTGGTCGTGCTGCGTGCCGCACGCGTGCTGGACGGGCGGGGCGGCGTGGTCCGGAACGCCGATGTCGTGGTCGCGGGCGGGAAGATCGTGCGCGTCGGGCCGCGGGGCGACGTGCCGGCCGGCGCACGCCTGGTGGATCTCGGCGACCGCACCCTGCTCCCCGGCCTCATCGACGCGCACACACACCCGGCGTGGTACTTCAACCGCCGGGGGCGGCTCCACACGCCGCGCGACGGCGACTCGCCGGCCGAGATCATCCTCGCCGAGGCGGCCAACGCCTACCGCACGTTGCTGGCGGGCTTCACGACCATCCAGAGCGTGGGCGACGCGCGCGACGCCGACGTCAGGGACTGGATCAGGGCGCAGGGTCTGCCCGGGCCGCGCATCCTCACGTCGCTCGAGCCGATCACCGACGATCGTCTGTCTCCCGACTCGCTCCGGGCGCTGGTCCGCGCGCGGCACGCGGAGGGCGCGGACCTGATCAAGATCTTCGCCTCGGCGAGCATCCGGGACGGCGGGACGCAGACGATGTCCGACGCCCAGCTCCAGGCGCTGTGCGGCGAGGCGAAGGCGGTGGGCCTCCGTACGGTCGTGCACGCCCAGAGCGACGCGTCGGTGCGCGCCGCCGCGCTGGCGGGCTGCACGCAGATCGAGCACGGCATCTTCGTGCGGCAGGCCTCGCTCGACTTGATGGCGGCGCGCGGGACCTGGTTCGATCCGCAGTGCGCGCTGGTGCTCCAGAACTACCTCGACAACCGCCCCAAGTACGACGGGATCGGCAACTACAACGCCGAGGGCTTCGCGGCGATGGAGCGGGCGCTGCCGCTCACCACGGCGGCGACGCGGATGGCGCTCGCCACTCCCGGCCTCAGGGTGCTGTACGGCACGGACGCCGTGGCCGGCGCCGAGGGGAGGAACGCCGAGGACCTGGTCTGCCGCGTCCGCGAGGCGGGCGAGGCGCCGATGCACGCGATCGTCGCGGCGACGTCCCTCAACGCCGAGGCCCTGGGCCTCGGCGACCGCATCGGCGCCGTGGCCGAGGGCTACGAGGCCGACCTGATCGCGACGGACGGCGATCCCTCGGAAGACATCACCGCGGTCCGGCGCGTCAGCTTCGTCATGAAGGGGGGCACGGTCGTCCGGAACGACGGCACGCCGTGACCGATCAGCCGGGGCGGCTCCGCGTCCTCCTCGGCGCCGCATTCCTGATGGCCACGTCGGCCATCGGCCCCGGCTTCCTCACCCAGACCGCCGTCTTCACGGCGCAGCTCGGCGCCAGTTTCGGCTTCGCCGTCCTGATCTCCGTGCTGTTCAATCTGGCCGCGCAGCTCAACATCTGGCGCGTCCTCGTCGCCGCGCGCGCGCCGGCCCAGACCGTGGCCAACCGGGTGCTCCCCGGTCTCGGTCACGCCGTCGCCGTCCTCGTCGCCCTGGGAGGCCTCGCCTTCAACGTCGGCAACGTCGCGGGCGCGGGCCTCGGTCTCGACGCCCTCCTCGGCCTCCCCGTCGAGGTCGGCGCCGCCTTGAGCGCCGCCGTCGCCATCGGGCTCTTCCTCTCGAAGGAGGCGGGGCGGGCGATGGATCGCTTCACGCAGGTGTTGGGCGGAGCCATGATCGTGCTCGCCTGCTACGTCGCGCTGGCGTCGCACCCGCCGCTCGGCGAGGCGGCGCTGCGCACGGTGCTGCCGGTCCGGTTCGACGTGCTCGCGATGGTCACCATCGTGGGCGGCACGGTGGGGGGCTACATCACCTTCGCCGGCGCCCATCGGCTCCTCGATGCGGGGATCGCCGGCCCCGAGGCGGTCGGCGCGGCGACGCGCTCGGGGATCCTCGGGATCGGCGTCGCGACCGTGATGCGCGTGCTGCTCTTCCTCTGCGCGCTCGGCGTCGTCAGCCGGGGGCTGTCGCTCGATCCCGCCAATCCGCCGGCCGACGTCTTTCGCCAGGCGGCGGGCCAGCTCGGCTATCGTCTGTTCGGCGCCGTGATGTGGTCGGCGGCGATCACCTCGGTCGTCGGCTCCGCCTACACGTCGGTCAGCTTCATCCGGACCCTCCGCGCCGGCTGGGAGCGGCACACGTCGGCGCTGATCGTCGCCTTCATCGTGGTCTCGACGGCGGTATTCCTGACGGTCGGACGGCCGGTCACGGTGCTCATCGTGGTCGGCGCGCTCAACGGGCTGATCCTGCCGGTGAGCCTCGGAGCTATGCTGGTGGCGTCGCGACGGCCGGAGCTGCTGAACGGCTACCGGCATCCGGCGTTGCTCACGGCGGCGGGCGCCGTGGTGGTGCTCGCGATGGCCGCCCTCGGCGGCTACACCCTGATCACGGAGGTCCCGCCGCTGCTCCGGTAGGGGTTAGGGGTCAGGGGTTAGGGGTTAGGGGGCCAGGGAGGGAGCCCCGAAGCGCCTTTCCCTGACCCCTAACCCCTAACCCCTAACCCCTAATCCCGTTCCGTTGAAATCAGCCCCCGTGTCAGGGTATGCTACCGTGCTATGCCCGACGACAGGCTCATCGTCCGCGGCGCGCGCGAGCACAATCTCAAGAACATCGACGTCGAGATCCCGCGCGGCAGCCTGACGGTCATCACCGGGCTCTCCGGCTCGGGGAAGTCCTCCCTCGCCTTCGACACCATCTACGCCGAAGGCCAGCGGCGCTACGTCGAGTCGCTCTCCGCCTACGCCCGCCAGTTCCTCGGCCTGATGGAGAAGCCGGACGTGGACGTGATCGAGGGGCTCTCCCCCGCGATCGCGATCGAGCAGAAGAGCGCCGGCCAGAACCCGCGCTCCACCGTCGGCACCGTCACCGAGATCTACGACTACCTGCGGCTGCTCTACGCCCGCGCCGGCACGCCGCACTGCCCGAACGACGGCTCCCCCATCGAGCGGCAGTCGGCCAGCCAGATCACCGACATCCTCCTGTCGTGGCCCGAGGGTACGAAGATCGAGGTCCTCGCCCCGCTGGTGCGCGGGCGGAAGGGCGAGTTCCGCGAGCTGTTCGACGAGGCGCGGAAGGCCGGCTTCGTCCGCGCGCGAGTGGACGGCGACGTGGTCGAGCTGGACAAGGCGCCGAAGCTGGGCCGCCGCGTGAACCACGACATCGCCATCGTCGTGGACCGGCTGGCGGTGAAGCGCGACGACCGCCAGCGCCTGGCCGACAGCGTGGAGACGGCGCTCAAGGCGGCCGACGGGGTCGTGGAGGTGGTCCGGTCCGGCAAGAGCACGACCTTCTCCGAGCGCTACGCCTGCCCGGTGTGCGGCCTCTCGCTGCCGGAGCTGGAGCCGCGGCAGTTCTCCTTCAACTCCCCGTTCGGCGCCTGCCCCGACTGCGACGGCCTCGGCACGCGGCGCGAGGTCTCGGAACAGCTCGCGCTCGGGGGCGACGCCATCTCGATCCTGGAGGGCGTCGTCCTGCCGTGGGGCGAGCCCAGCGGCTACCTGCGCAAGGTCATCCTGCCCACGCTTTCCCGTGAGTTGAAGTTCGACCTCAACAGCCCGTGGAGGGACCTGCCGGCCGACGTGCGCCGCGCGCTGCTCTACGGGATCGAGGGCAAGCAGCTCAAGTTCCGCTACGAGAGCGACAAGTTCCGCGGCGAGTACCAGTCCGGGTGGGAGGGGATCCTCCGGAACGTCGAGCGCCGCTACAAGGACACGACCTCCGACGCGGTGCGCGAGCAGCTCGAGGCGTACATGATCGAGCGGCCGTGCTCGACCTGCAACGGCCGCCGCCTCAAGCCCGAGAGCCTCTCGGTCCTGGTGGAGAAGAAGAGCATCGGTGATCTGGTCGAGATGTCGGTCGCCGCCGCGCTCGAGTTCGTCGAGGGCCTGCCCATCCGCGGGAACGGGAAGCCCGGGCTCGACCCCGAGGTCTCCGGCCCGATCCTCAAGGAGGTGCGCGACCGGCTCCGCTTCCTCGTCAACGTCGGCCTCGAGTACCTGACGCTCGGGCGCTCGGCCGGCTCGCTCTCCGGCGGCGAGGCGCAGCGCATCCGGCTCGCCACGCAGATCGGCTCGCGCCTCGTCGGCGTGCTGTACATCCTCGACGAGCCCTCGATCGGCCTGCACGCGCGGGACAACGCCCGCCTGCTGGCGACGCTGCGCGACCTCAGGGACCTCGGCAACACGGTGCTGGTGGTCGAGCACGACGAGGAGACGATCCGCGCCGCCGACCACATCGTGGACCTGGGGCCGCGGGCGGGCCGGCACGGCGGCGAGGTGGTCGCCGCGGGTACGCTGGACACGATCCTCGCGAGCCAGGCGTCGCTCACCGGCCGGTATCTGCGCCGCGAGCTCAGGATCGCGACGCCGGCCTCGCGCCGCACCCCGGAGCAGGGGAAAGTGCTGCGCCTCATCGGCGCGCGGGAGCACAACCTCAAGAACCTGACGGTGGACTTCCCGCTCGGGCTGTTCATCGCGGTCACCGGCGTGTCCGGCTCCGGGAAGTCCAGTCTCGTCACCGACATCGTCTACCAGGCGCTCGCGCGCCACTTCTTCGGCGCCAAGCTCATCCCCGGCGATCACGACCGGATCGAAGGGCTCGACCTGGTGGACAAGGTGATCGATATCGACCAGAGCCCGATCGGGCGTACGCCGCGCTCCAACCCCGCCACCTACACGGGGCTCTTCGCGCCGATCCGCGACCTCTTCGCCGAGCTGCCGGAGGCGAAGATGCGGGGCTACGGCCCGGGGCGCTTCTCCTTCAACGTGAAGGGGGGTCGCTGCGAGGCCTGCCAGGGCGACGGCCTGGTGAAGATCGAGATGCACTTCCTCCCCGACGTCTACGTGCCGTGCGACGTGTGCCGCGGGCGCCGCTACAACCGCGAGACGCTCGAGGTCCGCTTCAAGGGGAAGAACATCGCCGAGGTCCTGGACCTCACCGTGGCCGAGGGGCTGGAGTACTTCGAGAACCAGCCGCGGGTCTTCGCCAAGCTCGAGACGCTGAACGACGTGGGCTTGGGCTACATCCACCTCGGCCAGAGCGCGACGACGCTGTCGGGGGGCGAGGCGCAGCGTGTGAAGCTCGCCACCGAACTGTCGAAGCGGGACACCGGCCGCACCCTGTACATCCTCGACGAGCCCACCACGGGTCTCCACTTCGAGGACGTGCGGATGCTGCTCGAGGTGCTGCACCGCCTGGTGGAGAAGGGGAACACGGTCGTCGTCATCGAGCACAATCTCGACGTGGTGAAGACGGCGGACTGGATCATCGACCTGGGGCCGGAGGGCGGTGACGCCGGCGGGCGGATCGTGGCCCAGGGCTCCCCGGAACAGGTGGCGCGGCAGGCCGGCTCGCACACGGGGAAGGCGCTGGCGCCGATATTGGCGTCTGCCCGCAAGTCGGCCTAGATTGGCGCGTTAGCGAAACTTCCGGGCCTGTGGACTCGTCGTTGCAGTAGCCAGTCGAGGAGGAGCCGCCATCATCAATCCGGGTGACTTCGCCGCGTACGTCTTCACCATCGTGGCGGCGGTCGGGTCGGTGTCCATCCTCGGGGCCATCGCCAGGCGGATCGCCGGCTCGAGCGCGCGGCGGCTGAAGGTCGAGAGGGGTGCGAACGGGATGGTGATGGGCCTCCGCGTCGGCGACACCGACCCCGGCTCGCAGCAGGCGGTCGCTCAGCTGGCCGCCGAGCTGGAGGCGGTGCGCGAGGAAGTCACGGGCCTGAGGCGCGAGATGGACGAGGCGCAGAACCGGCTGGACTTCACCGAGCGGTTGCTGGGGCAGGTGAAGGAGCGCGGGCTGCTGAACGCGCCGAAGGAGCGCTGAGCTATGGTGTGGGGCGGCCCCGAGGCCGTCGGCATGCTCGCCATGGCTGCGCTGGTCGGCGTCTCGATCCTGACACTGGCCAAGGCGTTCGCCAAGCGCATCGCCGGCGGCACGGCTGGCGGACGGGAGGTCGAAGCGCTCCGGGACGAAGTGGCGCAGTTGCGGGCCGACCTCGAAGCGATGCGGGCGAGGTTCGCCGACGTGGACGAGATCCAGAACCGTCTCGATTTCACCGAGCGGCTGCTGGCCCAGGCGCGGGAGCGCGGCCTCTTGAACGGCCCCAAGGAGCGGTAGGCCGATGGTGGACTGGACGGGCGTCATCGCGATCGTCGGCTTCTTCGGGACGGTCATCACCGGGTTCGTGGCTTTCAGCCCGATCGGCCGGGCCATCGGCAACACGATCCTCCGCAAGGGCTCGGCCGGACTGCCGTCGGAGATCGGCGAGCAGGTGGAGGATCTCTCGGAGCGGCTCGAGGGCGTCCAGCGCCAGGTGGCCGAGTTGGCCGAGCGGCAGGACTTCGCCGAGCGGCTGCTGGCCAAGGTGAAGGAGAAGGGTCTGCCTGCGGGAGGAGGCGCATCGTGATGCAGGCGCCGAGCCCCGCCGAGATCGGCGAAGTTCTCATCCCGCTGTTCGGGATGGTGACGGGGATCCTGATCACCGGGTTCGTCGTGCTCGGCCCGGTGGGCCGGGCGGTGGGCCGGGTGATCATGCGGATCTTCGGCGCCGACCGGGAGCTGCCCGCCGCGGAGCTGCAGGACATCCGGGCCCTGCTGGAGGACCAGAGCGGCCAGATGGCCGCCATCCAGCGGCAGCTCGGGGAGCTGGCCGAGCGGCAGGATTTCGCCGAGCGGCTGATCGCCCAGCAGCAGCGCAGCCCGCAGCGGCTCCCTGGCGCGGGCGGCGCCGAAGGGTGAAACATTGATGGCGGGCTCCGCCCGCCGTCCTGAAGGAGTGGCCATGATCAGTCGGGAGGACTTGGAGGGCTTCATCTCGAGGCTGGAAGCCGAAGGCATCCATGCCCGCGAGATCGAGTCCGGCCTCTGGGTGCTGAACGCCAACGGCGACGGGCCCGAGGTGGTCGTCCACTACGCGCCGCCGGTCGTCGTGCTGCGCGTCAAGGTGATGACGCTGCCCAAGAAGCCGAAGAAGCCGGACCTGTACCGGCACCTGCTGGAGCTGAACGCCAAGGACCTGGTCCACGGCGCGTACGGGGTGGACGGCGGCGACATCGTGCTGTCGGACACGCTCGAGCTGGAGAACCTCGACTTCAACGAGTTCCAGGCGAGCTTCGAGTCCATGACGCTGGCGCTGGCGTCCCACCTGGCGACGCTGGCCCCCTACCGGGAAGCGTGAGGCGCTATGGGAATCTTTGACCGCTTGTCTACGCTCCTCCGGTCGAACATCAACGACCTGATCAGCAGCGCCGAGAACCCGGAGAAGATGCTGAACCAGCTGATCCTGGACATGCGGAGCCAGCTGGCCAAGGCGAAGCAGCAGGTCGCGGCGGCGATCGCGGACGAGAAGAAGCTCCAGGCGCAGGCCGAGCAGGAGAAGAAGCAGGCCGACGACTGGGAGAAGCGCGCGATGCTGGCGGTGCAGGAGGGGCGCGACGACCTGGCCAAGCAGGCGCTGCTCCGGCACTCGGAACACATGGAAGGCGCCGTCCAGCTCGACGAGACCTGGCGCAAGCACGCCGGCGAGACCGAGTCGCTGAAGAACTCGCTGCGCGCGCTCAACGACAAGATCGAGGAAGCCAAGCGCAAGAAGAACATCCTGATCGCGCGGCAGCGCCGGGCCGAGGCCCAGAAGCGCATCCACGAGACGATGGGCTCGATCAGCGACAAGAGCGCCTTCGAGACCTTCGAGCGGATGGCCGACCGCATCGAGCAGAACGAGCGCAGGGCGCTTGCGGCGGCGGAGCTGTCCGAAGAGCTGTCGGGCGACTCGCTCGCCAAGCAGTTCGAGCAGCTGGAGTACAAGGCGGACGCCGACACGCAGCTCCTGGCGCTGAAGCAGAAGATGGGGCTCCTCGGCGCGGGCACGGCGGAGCAGCCGAAGCAGCTCGGGGCGGGTGCCGGAGCCGCGGGCAAGGCGACCGACGTGCACGACGCGGAGGTGCTCGGCGAGGCGGAAGGGGACGAGGAGGACCAGCCGCCGCGCAAGAAGGGCTGAGTGCCCCTGACTGACGCCGTCCCACCGGTGCGGCGCGCCGCACCGGTGGTCCTGGTCCTGCTCGTGGCCGCGCTCCTGCTGTTCGTCTGGCGGATCGCGGCGCTGCTCCTGCTGGTCTTCCTCGCCGTCCTGCTCGCCGTCTATCTCTCCGCGCTCACCGACGCCGTGGTCCGCTGGACCCGGGTCCCGCGCCCGCTCGCGCTCACGCTCGCCATCGTCGGCACGCTGGCGGCGGCGTCCGGCGTCGCCGTGCTGGTCGCCGCTCCCGTGGTCCAGCAGACCGCGGACCTGATCGCGGCGGTGCCGCAGTACCTGGTCGCCCTCGACGCCCTGATCGGCCGCTGGATCCAGCGCTTCCCGCAGCTCGCCAGCGCCGGCCTGGGAGCGGGAAAGACCGGCCTGGTGTCCACGTCGCTGCAAGAGGGCGCCGAATTCGTGCGGCGCGGGATCATCCCCACCGCGACGGCCACGGGCATGGTCCTGATCGACGCGGTCGCGGTGCTGGTGATGGCGATCTACCTGGCGGTGCGTCCGGCGGTCTACCAGGAAGGGATGCTCGCGCTCGTGCCGCCGCGGCACCGCGCCTTCGCGCGTGCCATCGCCCTCGACGTCGCGCAGACGCTCCGCGCCTGGGTCGGCGCGCAGCTCACCGCGATGGTGGTGCTGGCCGTGCTGACCGGCATCGGGCTCCGCCTGCTGGGCGTACCCTACTGGCTGGCGTTCGCCGTCTTCACCGGCGTCGTCGCCCTGATCCCCTTCTTCGGGACGCTCTTCTCGACGCTCCTGCCGGCGCTGCTCGTGCTCCCGGAGCGCGGGCTCCTGGTGGCGCTCGCCGTGGCGTCCGTGGGCGTCGTGGTCCACCTGATCGAGGCGAACCTCGTCAGCCCGCTGGTGATGGAGCGGAAGGTGGCGCTCCCGCCCGTGCTGACGATCCTCAGCGTGCTGATCGCGGCCGAAGTCTCCGGCCTGCTCGGGATGGTGGTCGCCGTCCCCGTGCTCGCCACGGTCGTCGTCCTCGTACGCCACATCCTGATCGACCGGGCGTATGGCGAGCGCCCCGAGGACGCGGTCGTCATGGAGCCGGCGGTGCTGGTCACGACCCGGGAGATGCCGGTGCAAGGGATCAGGGGTTAGGGGCTAGGGGTTAGGGGAAAAGCACGAGGCGCCACGAGACCCGCGGCGCCTTCGTCTTTCCCTAACCCCTAATCCCTAATCCCTAACCCCTAACCCCTAACCCCTCGTCCACATCTCCCCCGGCTCCCTCACGCCGTACGCCACATCGAGTAACGCCTCGGCAGCCACGCCCAGGGGATCCATGAGCGGCGCGTCCCGGAGCGTCTCCGGCGTCAACGCCACGGACACCTCGGTGCAGGCCGGCACGATGACCTGTGCGCCGTGCTCGACGCACCACCGCGCCGCCGAGAGCAGGTGTGCGCGCGCCTCCGCCGTCACCCGATCGCCGGTCGCCTTGATCCCCGTCGCACTGTCCCCGATCGCGGCGCCCACGCGCGCCTGGATCTTCGAACCGATCTCCGGAGCGACCGCGACCAGGTCCCGCGCCTCGAGCGCATGCTGGTAGAGCCCCGCGCTCAGCGTGCCGTCGGTCCCGAGCAGGCCGACCTTCGTTCCGGCCGGGTGCGCCGCGCGGACGGCGGCCGCCACCAGCTCCATCAGGTGCACCCACGGGATCCGGAGCGACCGCTGGACCTCGCCGTGCCAGGCGTGCGCGGTGTTGCAGACCACGAACAGCGCGTCGGCGCCGCTCCGCTCCAGGAGCTTCGCGTAGGCGGTCAGGTGGGCGAGGGGACTCGCGCCCCCGTCGAGGAGGGCGCCGGTCCGGCCCGGCGTCGACGCGGCGCTCGCCAGCAGCCAGACCGGGTGGTCGCGGTCGCCGCGCGCGCCCCGCTCGTGGCTGCGCGCGAGGATCTCGCGCTCGAATTGCACGTGGGAGAGCGGCCCGAGGCCGCCGAGGATGCCGGGCAGGTACCTCTGTCCCGGGGAGAGAAGCTGGGGATCGAGCGCCATCGCCTGCCGCCTCCGTGGAGCGCCGTTATACGATAATGTGCGGGGAAGCGGCCCGTGGCCGCCACACCATTCGCGGCCTACATTCTCCAGCCATGGCGCTCGCCCCCACCTTCCTCGCCGTCGCCGACGGCAGCTTCGGCGTCATCACCGCGAAGACCGCCGTCTCGGCGATCCGCTACTTCCCCGAGCGCGTGGTCGGCGTCCTCGATTCGACCGCGAGCGCCCGCACGGTCCAGGAAGCGATCGGCTTCGGCGGCGCGATCCCCATCGTGCGCACGCTCGAGGAGGGGCTCGCGCTGAAGCCCCCCCCTCAGGCGCTGCTGATCGGCATCGCGCCCCGCGGCGGGCGGCTGCCCCCCGCGTGGCGTGGCTGGATCGAGCAGGCGATCGAGCGCGGCCTCGAGATCTGGAGCGGGCTCCACACCTACCTGAGCGACGATCCCGATCTGGCGGCGCGCGCGCGCAAGCGGGGTGTCCGCATCTTCGACCTGCGGAGGCCGCCCGAGGGGCTCCCCGTGGCCAACGGCCGCGCGCGGCTGGTGGACGCGCTGGTCGTCCTCACCGTCGGCTCCGACTGCAACAGCGGGAAGATGACGGCCCTGATCGAGATCGAGCGCGGGCTGAGCCGGCGCGCGCTGCGCAGCCGGTTCGTCGCGACGGGACAGACCGGGATCCTGCTCGCGGGCAAGGGGATCGCCGTGGACGCGGTGGCGGGGGACTTCATCGCCGGCGCGGCGGAGCAGATGGTCGTCGAGGCCGCCGGGGGCGCCGACGTCGTCCTGGTCGAGGGGCAGGGAAGCCTCATCCATCCCGGCTATTCGGGCGTCTCGCTCGGGTTGATCCACGGGAGCTGCCCCGCGGCGATGATCCTCTGTCACCAGCCGTCGCGGAAGCTCGTCTCCGAGTACCACGGCGCCAGCGCGTTCCTGCCGATCCCGCCGCTCGCGCGGCTCGTCCACCTCCACGAGCAGGCCGCGGCCCTCGTGAACCCGTCGCGCGTCATCGGGATCGCGCTGATGACCTACGATCTTTGCGAGGCTGCGGCCCGCGACGCCGTCCGGCGCGCCGAGGACGAGACCGGCCTCCCGGCGACGGATCCGGTCCGCTTCGGCGCCGCCCCGCTGGTCGAGGCCATCGCTGCGGCCGCCGCCGCCCGCCACGCCGCGCGGGCGAAGGCGCCCGCGTAGGTTCGCGCCCTCCTCGGGCGCTTCCGGTACCAGCAGAACACACAGATCGCGTTAGGTTCGCGCCGCCTCGACGAGCGAGGCGGTGCGTGCCGGCGTTCGCCCATCTGTTCGACCTCAACACGGGAGCGAACCAATGAAGCGGACGATCTACGCGCTGGTGTCGGCGCTGGCCCTGCTGGGCACCGCGCCGGCGGCGAGAGCGGACACGTTCACGCAGTGCGTGATCCAGGCGGTTGCGGAGTGCGACGCGCGGTTCCCGCCGTCGGACTACCGCAACATCGCGATCCGCGGGTGGTGCTACATGATCACCACCGGGATCTGCAAGGCGATGTAAGGGACGCAGGACACGAAGACCGGGAGCCGGGACTGAGGATGTTCACGAGGCACGCCTGCCGCATCGGCCGCCGGGGCTCGGCGCAAGCCGCCGCCCTGGCGGCGCTCCTCGCCCTGGGCTGCGCGGCGCCGCCCTTCCAGCCGCGGGCCACGCGCGCCTCGCTGGAGCGACTGGCGGCGGCTGCGACCATCGACATCTACCGGCGCCCCACCCGGCTCGCGCGTCTCCTCGCGGGCCGCGCCGTCCTCTACTTCTTCCGCACCGACTGCCCGCACTGCGCGCGTGACCTGGCTGCGGCGCGCGCGCTGGCCGCGGCGCCGGGCTCTCCCGCCCTGGTGCTCGTTTCGCGCGAAGGCCCGTCACGCCTCCGGGCCGCGCTCGGGCCGGCGCACCTCGCGCGCCTCGTCGTCCTCTCCGACAGCGACGGAGCGCTGATGGACACGGCGCTGGTCACGCGCTTCGTGCCGCGCGTGGTCGCGGTCGCCGGGTTCCGCGTGCTCCTCGACCAGACGGGGCACGAGGGCCCCGGCCTCGCCGGGGCCGTGGCGATCGCCGCGTCGCAGGGGCTCGAGCGGTGAGACTCGTCCTGGTCGAGGCGCTCACGTTCGCGAGACGCCTGGCGCGCCGGCGCCTCGTCGCGGTCGTCTTCGCGCTCGACGCCGCGACCCTGGCGTGGATCGCCCTTGCCTCGCCGCCCGGCTCCGTCCGCGCCGCGTTCAGCGCCGCCCACGGCCTCGGCGCGCTCACCGCGCTCGTGCTGGCGGCCGGCTGCGTCGCCGACGATCGGAGCGCGGGCCGGCTGGCTCTCGGCGCCACGCATCCGGCGCCGCGGTCGGCCTGGGTGCTCGGGCGCTGGCTGGCCGTCAGCGCGCCGGCCGCCTGCGTGACCGTCGTCGCGGCCGGCGTCGCGGCGCTCGCCGGGCCGGGCCTCGGGGGCGCGGGCGCCCTCGCGCTCAGCGTCGTCGCCGCGATCCTGCAGGTCGCCGCGTTCGCGGCGCTGGCGGTCGCCCTGTCGTGTGCCGCCGGGAGCACGGCGCAGGTGCTGACGCTCCTCGGTCTCCTGGTGATCGGCCTCATGCCGCCGGAGATCCTGGGGAGCATGCTCGCCGCGGCGTGGATCGAGCCCGTGACGCGGGTCGTCTGGTCGCTGCTGCCAACGCCGTGGGCGCTGGACCGGGTGCAAGCCTGGGCAGCGGGCGCCGAAGGCCCGCACCCGGTCCTTGCCTTGGCCCTCCTCGCGCAGACGCCGCTCTGGCTCGCTGCCGGAGCGCGGGAAATGGCACGGGCCGAGCTGGGAGCGCGGGGGCTCTGATGCGCGCCACCCTGCTCGCGCTCGGGCTCACGCGCAGCTTCGCCGCCGGCCGCCGCCAGAGCCGCATCCGTGCGCTCGATGGCGCCGACCTCGTGGCGCTGGCCGGCGAGTGCATCGGCCTGGTCGGGCCCAACGGGGCGGGGAAGTCCACCCTGATGGCGATCGCCGCCGGGCTGCTGGAGGCGGACGGCGGCGAGGTCTGGGTCTGCGGACGGCGGGCACCGAGCCGCGAGGCGCGGCGGAGCGTCGGGTTCGCGCCGGAGCAGCCCGCCTTCTTCCCCGAGCTGACGGTGCGCGAGGTGCTGGCGCACTTCGCTGCGGCGCACGCGAGCAACGCCGTCGCGCGGCGCGCCCGCGTGATGGAGGCGCTGGTTCTGGGCGGGCTCGAGGAGTGGGCCGAGCGCCGCGCCGGCACGCTTTCGCGCGGCATCGCCCAGCGGCTGGCGCTGGCGCAGGCGGCACTGGGCCACCGCGAGCTGGTCCT
Source organism: uncultured Gemmatimonadales bacterium (assembly GCA_963835535.1). Classification (GTDB taxonomy): domain Bacteria; phylum Gemmatimonadota; class Gemmatimonadetes; order Gemmatimonadales; family JACORV01; genus Fen-1245. The sequence continues at coordinate 359,765 of CAWIFL010000003.1, read as the reverse complement.
GCTGGACGAGACGTTGTCCGGCATCGATCCGTTGGCGCAGCGCGACGTGCGCGAGCGCATCCGCTCCATCGTGGAGCGTGGCGTCACCGTCGTCATCGCGTCCCACGATCTGGCGGCGGTCGAGCGCCTCGCCCACCGCGTCGCGATCCTGAACCGCGGCCGCACCGTCCGCGTGCTGGAGGCGTCCGACCTCGCGCAGGGGCGCGCGCTGGTCATCGTCGTGGAAGGGTCGCCGCGGGCGGCGGCTTCGGCCCTGGCGGAGCGCTATCCACAGGTGGTGTGCGAGCCGGCGGGCGCGCGCGTGGCCATCGGAGCCCGCGAGACCCCGGAAGGGATCCTGGCCTACTGCCGGGAGCGCAGGATCGGCGTCCGCGCCTCGCGCGTGGTGTCGCGCACCCTGGAGGAAGTCGCCGTCGCCACGCTCCTCGATCAGGAGGCCGGATGAACAGGGATCCGATGCGCGGAGCCGTGCTGCCCGTGAGAATGCTCTGGTCGCCCGGCGCGGCCCTGGACGCGGCGGCGGACCACCGCGTGATCGCGCCCGTGAGCCTCGTCCTCGCCGTCGCGGCGCTGGGCGCGCTCACGTTGCCGCGCCTCCTCGGCCTGCTCGCCGTCGTCCTCCAGCCGACGGGTCAGGAGGTGCTCGACGCCCATCTCGGCGTGCTCCGCGCCGGGCTCGCTCGCCTCCTCGTCTTCGAGCGCCTCGTCGTTCCGCTGCCCTTCGTGGCGGCCGGGGCGCTGCTCGCCGTGGTGGCGGGGCCGGTGCTTTCCGGGCGCGGCGTGAGCGCCGGAACGGTCTGGGCGGTCCTCGCGCTCGGGGCCGCACCCCTTCTCGTGCAGCGCGCCGGGGAGTTGGCGGTCGTGCTCGCCACGCCGGCCGCCGGCCTCGGGCCCGGCGACGTCGCGGGCCTCCCGGCGCGCTTCAACGTCGGCGTCGCCGGCGCGCTGAGCGCGACCGGGGTCGCCGCGCCGGGGTGGCTCGGCGTCGCGGCGGAAGCGGCGAACGGCGTGGGCCTCTGGGTCGTGGTGCTCTGGGGCTGGGGGCTCGCGAGGCTCGATCGCGACGCGAGCCGGTCGGCGCGCGCCCCACATACCATATGGTGGTGCGTCGCAGCCGCGGCGGCGTACGCCGCAGGGTGGGCGCTCTACGCCGCCCTGTATCCGACCTTGCTCCTGGTGGTGATGGGGGCGCCGTAGCCCCAGGCGGACGCGGGCCGCCCGCGCTGGTGCAGGCAGTTGAACCGGGCCACCGGGTCCGCTAGCTTCGCCCGCTGTGATCCTGCACGTCGCGTCGTTCCCGCTGGCGGCGCCGCTGCTCGCGCGCGGCGTCAACTGGGAGTTGGACCTCGACCTGCTGCTCCGGGGCGCCGGCAAGACCGTCGTCGTCCTCGTGGTGGCCTATCTGGCGCGGTGGGCGCTGCGCCGGCTGTCGCACCGTTTCACGCTGCGCGCGCAGGTGGGGGATCCGGCGACGGTGGGCGCGCGGGCACAACGCGCCGCCACGCTCGCGCAGCTCGTGAACGAAGTGGGCCTGATCGTCATCGTCATCGTGGCGGGACTCCTGATCCTCGACATCTTCATCAACATTGGCCCGCTCCTGGCCGGCGCCGGCGTGCTGGGCTTGGCCGCGTCCCTCGGCGGCCAGGCGCTGATGAAGGACATCGTCTGCGGCTTCGTGATCGTGTTCGAGGACCAGTACGTGGTCGGCGAGCGGGTGCGGCTGGGCGACGTCGAAGGCACGGTCCAGCAGCTCACGCTCCGCAGCACGGTGATCAGGGCCGACGACGGCACCCTGCACTTCGTTCCCAACGGCAATGGCACCCCCGTGGCGAACCTCTCCCGCCGGAACGCGGGCCGCACGGCGCGATGACGCTCCGCCTCTTCAACACGCTGACGCGGCAGCTCGAGGACTTCGCGCCCCTCGCGCCGCCGAAGGTCACGCTCTACACCTGCGGCCCGACGGTCTGGAACTACGCGCACATCGGGAACTTCCGGACCTTCGTCTTCGAGGACGTGCTGCGGCGCTACCTCGAGTACTCGGGCTACCAGGTCACCCACGTCATGAACCTCACCGACGTGGACGACCGCACCATCGCGGCGGCCGCCAAGGCCGGCGTCTCCCTGACCGCGCACACCGCGCCCTACGTCGAGGCGTTCTTCGCGGACCGCGACTACCTGCGCCTCGAGCCGGCGGCGCACTACCCGCGCGCGACCACGCACATCCCCCAGATGGTGGCGTTGATCGAGCGGCTGCTCGAGCGGGGCGTTGCGTACCAGGGCGACGACGGCTCGGTCTACTTCGCGATCGAGAAGTTCCCGACCTACGGCCGTCTGAGCCGCGTGGAGCGCCGCGACCTCAAGGCCGGGGCGCGGGTGTCGAGCGACGAGTACGCCAAGGAGGACGCGCGCGACTTCGTGCTCTGGAAGGCGGCCAAGCCCGAGGACGAGCAGGTGGGCGCCGCGTGGGACGCGCCGTTCGGGCGCGGGCGCCCCGGGTGGCACCTCGAGTGCTCGGCGATGTCGCAGCACTACCTCGGCGTCACGCTCGACCTGCACGCCGGCGGCGTGGACCTCATCTTCCCGCATCACGAGGACGAGATCGCACAGTCCGAGGGCGCCACCGGCCGGCCGTTCGTCCGCTGCTGGGTGCACGGCGAGTTCCTGCTGGTGGACGACACCAAGATGTCGAAGCGCTACGGGAACTTCGTCACGGTGCGCGACCTCAGGGACGACGGCCGCGATCCCTCGGCGCTGCGCTACCTGCTCTGCGGCACGCACTACCGCAAGCAGCTGAACTTCACGCGCGACGCCCTGGAGGCGGCCGCGGCGGGCGCGGCCCGCCTCGGCGAGCTGCGCCAGCGGCTGGTGCGCGCGACGGGGCAGGTGGGTGGGGGCGGCGTGCTCGCCCCGCTCGCCGACGCGCTCGAGACGGAGTTCGAGGCGGCGATGGACGACGATCTCGACGCGCCGCGCGCCGTCGCCGCGCTGATGAACTTCGTCCGCGACGCCAACCGCGCGCTCGACGCCGGCGGCGTCGGTCGCGAGGAGCTGGAGCGCGCCCTCGGAGCCTTCGACCGGACGACTGGCGTCCTGCAGGTCGTCCCGGCGGAGGCGACGGTCGGGCGCATCGAGGCACCGACGGCGCCCCCGCAGGCCGGGGTCCGCATCGCGCCGCCCGAAGCGGGCGAGGACCTCGGCGCCTGGGCCCGCCGCATGGCCGAAGCGCGCGCCCGCGCCCGCGGCCGCCGCGACTTCAAGGCCGCCGACGAGGCCCGCCGCCTCCTCGCCGAGCACGGCTTCGAGGTCCGGGACACCAAGGACGGCGCCGTCGAGCTCAGGCCCCTCGGTGCGAAACCCCGCCCCGCTTGACCCCTTCCGTGGCACACATTATGCTTCGAGGCTCGCGCAAACTCGACTGTTTGGCGCGCTGACGTAGCTCAATAGGCAGAGCAGCTGATTTGTAATCAGCAGGTTAAGGGTTCGAGTCCCTTCGTCAGCTCCAGTGGATAAGGAGAGGAGCCCCCGGGCCGGACGACAGACCACCCCGCGCAACCGCACGCGGGGTGGTCTGTTCAGGGGCCCAACAGAACTGGTAGGGGTGGGGTGCCCGAGTGGCTAAAGGGAGCAGACTGTAAATCTGCCGGCGTACGCCTACGAAGGTTCGAATCCTTCCCCCACCACTGCGGGCGTAGCTCAGTTGGTAGAGCGTCAGCCTTCCAAGCTGAGGGTCGCGGGTTCGAGCCCCGTCGCCCGCTTGCTCGCGTAGCTCAGTCGGTAGAGCGCGTCCTTGGTAAGGACGAGGTCAGCGGTTCAATCCCGCTCGCGAGCTCTCGGCGGTACGAAGCAGCGTGAGAAGCAGGCGTGAGCAGTGAGACGGCGACGTGAGAAGGTCGGGTGAGCAGTGAGAAGGCGGCGGGGCGGTCCCATTCGAGTGCGAGAGACGGGCATCCATAATGGCTCGCGACAAGATCATCCTGGCGTGCGGCGACTGTAAGGAGCGGAACTACTTCACCACCAAGAACCGCCGGAAGCATCCCGAGCGGGTCGAGTGGAAGAAGTACTGCCCGCGGTGCCACAAGCACACGCTGCACAAGGAGACGAAGTGAGCTTCACCACGATCGCCATCGCCGTGGTGGCGCTCGCGGCGTTCGCCGCCGTCCTCGTCTGGCGCGCCCAGGTGCGCGACATGGCGCGGCAGACCGTGACGTTCATCGGCGAGGTCAACGGCGAGATCCGGAAGGTCACTTGGCCCGACCGGACGCAGCTCCGGAGCGCGACCGGCGTCATCATCCTGTTCGTGGTGGTCGTCGCGATCATCATCGGGCTGATGGACGTGATCCTCCAGGGGATCCTCGTGACGTGGCTCCCGGCGTGGCTGCGGTGACGGGCGCGGGGACGACCATGGAGCACCGCTGGTACGCGATCCAGACGACCGCGGGCCACGAGAACAAGGTGCGCTCGCTGATCGACCGCCGCATCCAGGAGGACCCGCGCCCGACCGGGGAGAAGCCGATCCGCCAGGCGCTGGTGCCGACCCAGGAAGTGGTCGAGATCAAGAACGGCAAGAAGGTCAACGTCGAGCGGAAGCTGTACCCGGGGTACGTGCTCGTGGAGATGGTCGCCAACCAGGAGACCCTCCACGTGATCAACAACATCCAGGGCGTGATCAAGTTCGTGGGCACCGGGCGCGACCCGATGCCGCTCCGCCAGGAAGAGGTCAACCGCCTGCTCGGCGTGGCCGAGGCGGTGACCGAGACGGAGCCGAAGGAAGAGATCCCGTTCCTGATGGGACAGGTGGTCGAGATCATCGAGGGACCGTTCTCCGATTTCAGCGGTACGGTGGAGGAGGTCCTGCCGGACAAGGGGAAGGTGCGCGTGTCGGTGAGCCTGTTCGGGAGACCGACGAGCGTGGAGCTGGATTACTTGCAGCTCAGAGCCCACTAGCTGAGGGGTTAGGGGCTAGGGGCTAGGGGCTAGGGGTTAGGGACTAGGGAGTCGTGAGAAGCAGGGGGGACGGAGCCGGGGGCATCGGGGCGGCCTTTCCAACCCCTATCCCCTCTCCCCTAACCCCTCGAGAGTCCCGCGACCGCGCGGGTGATCGCGGCAGCTGGCGGCCGGCTCACGAGCCGCAGCGAGAGGTGAGGTTCGCATGCCACCCAAGAAGGTCCAAGCGGTCGTCAAGCTCCAGGTCCCGGCGGGAGCGGCGACACCGGCGCAACCCGTCGGGTCGGCGCTGGGGCCGCACGGCATCAACATCATGGAGTTCGTCAAGCAGTTCAACGCGCGCACCGCGGCCCAGGCGGGCGTGGTGATCCCGGCCGTGGTGACGATCTACCAGGACCGGTCGTTCACCTTCGTCACGAAGACCCCGCCGGCGGCGGCGTTGCTGCTCAAGGAGGCGGGCATCGAGAAGGGTTCGGGCGCGCCGAACCGCGACAAGGTGGGGAAGGTGTCGCGCGCGGCGGTGAAGAAGATCGCCGAGCTCAAGATGCCGGACCTCAACGCCAACACCGTCGAGCAGGCGATGGCGATGATCGCCGGGACCGCGCGGTCCATGGGGATCGAGGTGACCGACTGATGGCCACCCGGGGCAAGAAGTACCGCGCCGCGGTCGAGCGGTTCGATCCGCAAGCCCGGTTCGAGCCGCGCAAGGCGATCGAGCACGTCAAGCAGTCGGCCTACGCGAAGTTCGACGAGACGGTGGACATCGCGCTCCGCCTGGGCGTGGACCCGCGCCACGCCGACCAGATCGTGCGCGGCACCGTCGTCCTCCCGCACGGCACCGGCAAGAAGGTGCGCGTGCTGGTCATCACGCAAGGGGACAAGGCGAAGGAGGCCGAGGCCGCGGGCGCCGACTTCGTCGGCGTCGAGTACGTGGCCAAGATCAAGGAAGGCTGGCTCGACGTGGACGCGATCGTCGCGACGCCCGACGTCATGGGCCAGCTCGGACCGCTGGGCCGGATCCTCGGCCCGCGCGGCCTGATGCCGAACCCGAAGGCGGGCACCGTCACGATGGACGTCACCAAGGCGGTAGGCGACATCAAGGCGGGCAAGATCGAGTTCCGCGTGGACAAGTCGGGCAACGTCCATGCGCCGATCGGCAAGGTGAGCTTCACCGTGGAACAGCTCGAAGCGAACTTCACGGCGTTCATGGACACCATCGTGCGCTCGAAGCCGTCGGCGGCCAAGGGCACGTACATCCAGACGGTCGCCCTCTCGAGCACGATGGGGCCCGGCGTCCGCATTGACCCGGCGATCTATCGATGAACCGCACCGAGAAGCAGACCCAGATCGACGCGCTGACCGCGAAGCTGTCCGGCGCCAGCTCGATCTACGTGACCGACTACGCCGGGCTCAACGTGCACAACGTCACGGAGCTGCGGCGCCGCCTGCGCCGCGCCGGCGTCGAGTACCTGGTCGTCAAGAACACCCTGGCCCTCCGGGCCCTGGCCGGCGCCAGGATCTCCGGCCTCGACGCGCACTTCGCCGGCCCGACCGCCGTGGCGCTCACCGCCGCGGACGCCGCCGCCGCCGCCAAGGTGCTGACCGAGTTCGCCAAGGAGTTCCAGAAGCCGGCGGTCAAGGCCGCGGTCGTGGACGGGCAGGAAGTCTCGCCCGCCCAGGTCAAGCGGCTGGCCCAGCTCCCGCCGCGCGAGGTCCTGCTGTCCGAGCTGGCCGGCGCCCTCAACGCGCCGCTGTCCGGATTCGTCGGAGTCCTGTCGGGGCTCCTGTCCACTTTCGTTGGCGCCGTCGAGGCGCTCAAGGCGCAGCGCGATACCGCTGCCTGACCACTGAAGGGGAACGCACCACGATGGCAACCACGACCCTGTCGAAGGACGAGATCCTCGAGGCGATCGGCCGCATGTCGGTGGTCGAGCTGGCCGACCTCATCGAGGCGTTCAAGACCAAGTTCAACGTGACGATCGCCGCGCCCGTCGCGGCCGCCCCGGCAGCCGCCGCGGCTCCGGCCGCCGAAGAGCAGACCGAGTTCACGGTCATGCTCAAGGAGGCCGGCGCGAAGAAGATCCAGGTCATCAAGGTCGTCCGCGAGCTCACCAGCCTCGGCCTGAAGGAAGCCAAGGACCTGGTGGACGGCGCGCCGAGCACCGTGAAGGACGGCGTGCCCAAGGCCGAAGCCCAGGCCATGAAGGCGAAGCTGGAAGAGCAAGGCGCCACGGTCGAGCTGAAGTAGGTCTGGCTACGCACGACGTTCGCAATCGCAGGTTGATGCCCCACCGCACCGGGGCCTTTTGCGCTGCCCGAAGGACGGATCATGTCTGAGACGCTGCCCGAGATCTCGTTCGCCAAGCTGGAGGAGGGCATGCCGATGCCCCACCTCCTCGACATCCAGACCCAGGCCTTCCAGGCGCTGCTCGCGCAGGACGACAAGGGTGAGAAGGAGGACGTCGGTCTGGAGCGGGTCTTCCGCGACCTGTTCCCGATCACCGACGTCAACGAGAACTACTCGCTCGAGTTCGTGAAGTACGCGATCGGCGAGCCGAAGTACACCGTCGAAGAGTGCATCGAGCGGGACATGACGTACTCCGCCCCGCTCAAGGCCACGCTGCGCCTCGTGATCATGGAAGAGGTCAGCGGGGTCCGGCGGCCGAAGAACATCCTCGAGAAGGAAGTCTATCTCGGGGAGCTGCCCCTGCTCACGCCGCTCGGGACGTTCGTCATCAACGGCGCCGAGCGCGTGATCGTGTCGCAGCTGCACCGCTCGCCGGGCGTGGTGTTCGAGGAGACCATCCACCCCAACGGGCAGCGGCTCTTCTCGGCGCGCATCATCCCGTTCCGCGGCTCGTGGGTCGAGTTCACCATCGACATCCACGACGTGGTGTTCGTCCACATCGACAAGAAGAAGAAGTTCCCGGCCACCGCGCTGCTCCGGGCGTTCGGCTACTCGAGCAACTCGGACATCCTGGGGCTGTTCTTCGCGAAGAAGGAGCTGGACATCACCGGGAACCTCCAGGCGCGCAGCCAGCGCCGGGAGATCCTCGGCACCCTGCTCGCCTCGGACGTCGCGAACCCCGAGGAGCCGAAGGGCGAGCCGCTGGCGAAGGAAGGCGACGAGCTGACGCTCGAGACGCTGCACGTCCTGCGGCGCGCCGGAGTCGGCACGGTGAGCGTCTTCGCCGGCTACACCCAGCTCAACCTGCGCGACGAGGACGAGATCCCGCAGGCCCTGCGCGAGCGCGAGCAGAAGCACATCCTCGCCTTCGACGTGGCCGATCCCTCGACCGGCGAGGTGCTGGCCGAGCGGGGCAAGGAGCTCTCGGACGCGATGCGCAAGAAGCTCCGCAAGGCGGGCGTCCTGCGCGTGGACGTGTTCCTGCCGCCCGGGCGCGGCGAGTCGCCCCTGATCAAGAACACGCTGGCCAAGGACCCGACGGCCAACGAGGCCGAGGCGCTGCAGCAGATCTACTCGCTGCTCCGTCCCGGCGAAGCGCCCAACGTCGAGACGGCGCGCAGCGCACTCGAGCGGCTCTTCTTCTCGCCCAAGCGCTACGACCTCGGGCGGGTGGGCCGCTACAAGATCAACCAGCGGCTGGGCGTGAACCTGCCCCCCGGCCACACGGTCCTGACGCAGGACGACTTCATCGCGATCGTCCGCTACCTCATCGAGCTGCACGAGGGCCGCGGCCACACCGACGACATCGACCACCTCGGCAACCGCCGGGTGCGCTCGGTCGGCGAGCTGATCGCGAACCAGCTCTCGGTGGGCCTGTCGCGCATGGCGCGGCTCATCAAGGAGCGGATGAGCATCAACAACGACCCCGAGAAGATCACGCTCGACGACCTGGTCAACGCGCGGACGGTGAGCGCGGTGATCCAGGCGTTCTTCGGGTCGTCGCAGCTGTCGCAGTTCATGGACCAGACCAACCCGCTCGCCGAGCTGACGCACAAGCGCCGGCTCAGCGCCCTGGGCCCGGGCGGCCTGACCCGCGAGCGCGCCGGCTTCGAGGTGCGCGACGTCCACTACTCGCAGTACGGCCGGATGTGCCCGATCGAGACGCCGGAAGGCCCGAACATCGGGCTCATCACCAGCCTCTCGACCTTCGCGCGCGTCAACGACCTCGGCTTCATCGAGACGCCGCTCCGGGTGGTGAAGGACGGGAAGGTCACGGAAGAGATCCGCTGGCTCTCGGCCTCCGAAGAGGAGGACTTCGCCGTCGCGCAGGCCAACACGGCCGTGAACCCCGACGGCACCTTCCGCGACGCGCTGATCCTGTGCCGCAAGCGGGACGATTACCCGATGCTCACGCCGGAGCGGGTGGACTACATGGACGTGGCCCCGGAGCAGCTCGTCTCCATCGCCGCGGCCCTGATCCCGTTCCTGGAGCACGACGACGCCAACCGCGCCCTGATGGGCTCGAACATGCAGCGGCAGTCGGTGCCGCTCCTCTCGCCGCAGGCGCCGGTCGTCGGCACCGGGCTCGAGGCGAAGGTGGCCGCGGACTCCGGCGCGGTGGTGGTCGCCAAGCGCGCGGGCGTCGTCAAGCGCGTGACCGCCGACGAGATCATCGTGGACACCGGCTCCGAGGACGGGCGCCGCATCGAGCACCCGCTCGCGCGGCTCACCCAGCACGACCGGTACCGCCTCAAGAAGTTCTGGCGCACCAACCAGGACACCGCGATCAACCAGCGGCCCGTGGTGCGGCAGGGGCAGAAGGTCGCCGCGGGACAGGTCATCGCCGACGGCGCCGGCACGGAGGGCGGCGAGCTGGCGCTGGGCGCCAACGTCGTGGTCGCATTCATGCCGTGGTACGGGCACAACTTCGAGGACGCCATCGTGCTCTCGGAGCGTCTGGTGAAGGAGGACGTCTACTCGTCCATCCACATCCAGGAGCTGGAGCTGCACGTCCGGGACACCAAGCGGGGCCAGGAGGAGATCACCCGCGAGATCCCGAACGTCGCCGAGGAGTCGCTGGTGGACCTCGACGAGCGCGGCATCGTCCGCATCGGCGCGCACGTCAAGCCGGGCGACATCCTGGTCGGCAAGATCACGCCCAAGGGCGAGACCGAGCTGAGCCCGGAAGAGAAGCTGCTGACGGCCATCTTCGGCGAGAAGGCGAAGGACGTGAAGGACTCCTCGCTCAAGGTGCCGCCGGGCATGGAAGGCGTGATCATCGACGTCAAGATCTTCTCGCGCGTCGAGGACCAGGTCGTCGAGAAGGACCGCGGCGAGCGGATCGGCGAAGTGCGCCGGCTCGAGGCCGAGGAGAAGGCGCGCGTCACCGCGGCCTTGCACGAGGACCTGCTCCAGGAGCTGCTCGGCCAGGACGTCGCCCTCTGCCTCAAGGCGGGCACGGTCGAGGAGTACCTCCCGGCCGGCACCCGGCTGACCAAGCCCGTGCTGGAGGGGATCAACCTCGCCGACGTGGACCTCAAGACGCTGCGCGTCGCCTCGAAGACGGCCAACGAGAGCGTGCGGCAGATCATCGAGGCCGCGGGGAACGAGCGCGCCAAGCTCGAGGAGAAGGCCGAGGGGCAGATCGACAACATCCTCCAGCCGGACGAGCTCCCGCCGGGAGTCATCCAGCTGGTGAAGGTCTACATCGCGGAGAAGCGGAAGATCTCGGTCGGCGACAAGATGGCGGGCCGCCACGGGAACAAGGGCATCATCGCGCGCATCGTGCCGGAGGAGGACATGCCGTTCCTCCCCGACGGTCGCCCGGTGGACATCGTCCTCAACCCGCTCGGCGTGCCGAGCCGCATGAACGTCGGCCAGATCCTCGAGACCCACCTGGGGTGGTGCGCCGCGCTCCTGGGCTTCACGGCCAAGACGCCGGTCTTCCAGGGGGCGAACGAGAACGAGATCGGCCTGCTGCTCCGGCTCACCGGCCTGCACTGGGCCGCGCAGGCGCTCCGGCTCGACGCCAAGGCGCCGGCGCTGCCGCCGGAGCGGATCAAGCTCCTCCTGGACGACGTGCACCGCGTCGCCGGCACCAACGGCGACCGGCCCGACCTGACCAGCGTGAAGCTCGGTGCGCTGGGCGGCCGCGCCGCGTCCCAGGAGACGCGCGACCTGTTCCACGGCGTGCGCGAGTTCCTGACCGCCGCGGCGAAGGAGATCGGCGAGCGCGACATCGCCCGCTGGAAGGGCGAGGCCGACGTGCAGGAGAAGCTGCTGGAGGACGAGGAGACCACCAAGGCCCAGAAGGCGGAGCTGAAGAAGGGGCTCAAGGCGGTCGAGGCCCAGCTGTCGAAGCACGGCAGCGCCGAAGCCGCGCTCGAGGCCGCCGGACATCCGGCGCTCGCGGCGATGCTCGGCAAGAAGTCGGAGGCCGACGCCGACGCCGCCGCGATCGAGCTGCTCGCGCTGGCGGGCCTCACGCCGGGCGGGAAGGCGCGCCTGCGCGACGGGCGGAGCGGCCAGCCGTTCCAGAGCGAAGTGACGGTGGGCTCCATCTACATGATGAAGCTCTCGCACCTGGTGGACGACAAGATCCACGCGCGCTCGATCGGCCCGTATTCGCTGGTCACGCAGCAGCCGCTCGCCGGCAAGGCGCAGTTCGGCGGCCAGCGGTTCGGCGAGATGGAAGTGTGGGCGCTCGAGGCGTACGGCGCGGCGCACACGCTGCAGGAGATCCTGACGGTCAAGTCCGACGACGTGAACGGCCGGAGCCGGGTGTACGAGGCGATCGTGAAGGGGCAGAACCTGCCCGAGCCCGGCATCCCCGAGTCGTTCAACGTCCTCGTGAAGGAATTGCAGGCGCTCGGCATCCGCGTGATGCTGGGCACCACCGAAGACGGTGAGGAGTAGCCGATGATCGATTTCCGCAGCCCGCGCGAGCGGACCGGGTCCAGCTTCGACTTCATCCAGGTGCGGATCGCCTCCCCCGAGGAGATCCGCGGGCCCAAGGACCCCAAGGAGCGCGAGCGCCTCGAGATGCAGGGCCAGCGCACCTGGTGGTCGTGGGGCGAGGTCACCAAGCCCGAGACGATCAACTACCGCTCCTTCAAGCCGGAGCGGGACGGGCTCTTCTGCGAGCGCATCTTCGGCCCGGTGAAGGACTGGGAGTGCCACTGCGGGAAGTACAAGCGGATCCGCTATCGCGGCGTGATCTGCGACCGCTGCGGCGTCGAGGTGACGCTGTCGAAGGTGCGGCGCGAGCGGATGGGGCACATCGAGCTGGCGGTGCCCGTCGCGCACATCTGGTTCTTCAAGACCCTGCCGAGCCCGATGGCGAACCTGCTCGACGTCACGCTGCGCGACCTCGAGCGGGTGATCTACTACACGAACTACGTGGTCCTGGACCCCGGCCAGCAGGACGTCGAGGAGAAGCAGCTGCTGGACGAGGACGAGTACCTGGCCCTGCGGCAGAAGGCGCGCGAGACCGGGGACAGCGCCTTCAAGGCGGACATCGGCGCCCCGGCCCTGCGGCACCTGCTCGAGCGGCTGGACGTGGACAAGGTCTCCGAACGGCTCCGCTCCGAGGTCGGCACCGAGACCAGCCAGCACCGCAAGAAGCAGCTGCTGAAGCGGCTCAAGGTCGTGGATGCGTTCCGCAACTCGGGCGAGAGCGGCGACGTCCGCAACAACCCGGCGTGGATGATCCTCGACGTCATCCCGGTCATCCCGCCCGACCTCAGGCCGCTGGTGCCGCTCGACGGCGGGCGCTTCGCCACGTCGGACCTCAACGACCTGTACCGGCGGGTGATCAACCGCAACAACCGGCTCCAGAAGCTGATGCAGCACCGCGCGCCGGAGGTCATCCTCCGGAACGAGAAGCGGATGCTGCAGGAGGCCGTGGACGCGCTGTTCGACAACGGGCGCCGCAGCAAGGCGATCCGGGGCCGCGGCAAGCGCCCGCTGAAGTCGCTCTCCGACATGCTGAAGGGCAAGCAGGGGCGGTTCCGGCAGAACCTGCTCGGCAAGCGCGTGGACTACTCGGGCCGCTCGGTCATCGTGGTCGGCCCGGAGCTGCGCCTGCACCAGTGCGGTCTGCCCAAGACGATGGCGGTCGAGCTGTTCAAGCCGTTCATCATCCACCGCCTCGTCGAGAAGGGGATCGCCGAGACGGTCAAGCGGGCGAAGAAGATCGTCGAGCGGGAGAGCCCGGAGGTGTACGAGATCCTGGAGGAGATCATCCAGGACCACCCGGTGCTCTTGAACCGCGCGCCGACGCTGCACCGCCTGGGCATCCAGGCCTTCGAGCCGGTGCTGGTGGAAGGCAAGGCCATCCGCATCCATCCGCTGGTGTGCGCGGCGTTCAACGCCGACTTCGACGGCGACCAGATGGCGGTGCACGTGCCGCTGTCGTTCGAGGCGCAGCTCGAGTCGCGCCTGCTGATGATCTCGAGCAACAACATCCTGAAGCCGTCCGACGGCCGGCCGGTGGCCGAGCCGAGCCAGGACATGGTGCTGGGGTGCTACTTCCTGACCAAGGAGCCCGCGGGCTTCGCGGAGACGGTCGCGGCCGGGGCGCCGGCGTACGGCGACGTCGCCGAGGTCGAGATGGCGTTGCTGCACCAGCGCCTCGGCTACCACACGCCGATCCGCTTCTGGTGGACGAGCGCGGAGGGGAAGGGGCAGTGGCTGGACACCACGGTGGGCCGCGTGCTGTTCAACGCGATCCTGCCCCGGGAGCTGCAGTTCAAGAACGAGACGATGCGGAAGAAGAACCTCTCCGACCTCGTCTTCCAGAGCTACCGCGAGCTGGGGCTGGCGCCGACGGTGGAGTTCCTCGACCGGCTGAAGTCGGCGGGCTTCGGCTTCGCGACGCTGGGCGGCATCTCCATCGGCATCGAGGACCTGCAGATCCCGCTCGCCAAGCCGAAGCTGCTGGGCGAGGCCGAGGAGCGGATCCAGCGGTTCCAGAAGGCGTACCAGACCGGCTCGATCACCAACGGCGAGCGGTACAACCGCGTGATCGACGCCTGGACGCACGCCAACAACGACATCGCCGACGCGATGGTGCGCGGGATGGGCGGGGCGAAGGGCGGCTTCAACCCGGTCTACATGATGTTCGACTCCGGCTCCCGCGGCTCCCGCGACCAGATCCGCCAGCTGGCGGGGATGCGCGGGCTGATGGCGAAGCCGCAGAAGAAGCTGACGGGCGGCATCGGCGAGATCATCGAGAGCCCGATCCGCTCGAACTTCCGCGAGGGCCTTTCGGTGCTCGAGTACTTCATCTCGACACACGGCGCGCGGAAGGGCCTGGCCGACACGGCCCTCAAGACGGCCGACGCCGGCTACCTCACCCGCCGCCTGGTGGACGTGGCGCAGGACGTCACGATCACCGAGGAGGACTGCGGCACGGTGCTGGGCCTCGACGTCGAGGCGCTGAAGGAGGGCGAGGACATCGTCGAGCCGCTGTCGGAGCGCATCGTGGGCTGCGTCGCGGCCGACGACATCTTCGACCCGCACGAGCTGGACGAGCACGGCGACCCGAAGGTCCTGGTCGGCGCGGGAGAGCTGATCGACGAGGAGACGGCCAAGGCGATCGACGACGCGGGGATCGAGATGGTCCGCATCCGCTCGGTCCTGACCTGTGAGGCCAAGCGCGGGTTGTGCCGGATGTGCTACGGTCGCAACCTCGCCACCATGGAGCGGGTGGACATCGGCGAGGCGGTCGGCATCCTGGCGGCGCAGTCCATCGGCGAGCCGGGCACGCAGCTGACCCTGCGGACGTTCCACATCGGCGGCACCGCGGCGCGCATCGCCGAGGTCACGGCGCGCAAGAGCAAGCTGGAGGGCACGGTCGAGTACGGCGACCGGCTGCAGCTCGTCGAAGTGGAGGGCGGCAAGATCGTCACCAAGCACGACGGCGAGCTGATCCTCACCGACGAGGACGGCCGGGTGCGGTCCCGCTTCCAGGTGCCGCTCGGCGCGAATCTGGCGGTGGAGGACGGCGCCGAGGTCAAGCGCGACGCGCTGCTCTTCACCTGGGACCCGTACACCACGCCGATCATCGCCGACCAGGCGGGCACGGTCCGGTTCCGCGACATCGTCGATGACGAGACGATCCGCGAGGAGTTCGACGAGCTGACCGGCCTGAGGCAGCGGGTGATCGTCGAGGACCGCGAGAAGAAGCTCCACCCGCACATCGAGATCGTGACGGCCAAGGGCGGGAAGGAGAAGAAGGTCCGCGACTTCGTGGTGCCGGAAGGCGCCCAGCTCACCGTCGAGGACGGCGAGGAGGTCTCGGCCGGCAAGGTGCTGGCCAAGATCAGCCGCGAGGCGTACAAGACGCGCGACATCACCGGCGGCCTGCCGCGCGTGGCCGAGCTGTTCGAGGCCCGGCGGCCCAAGGACCCGGCGACCATCTCGGAGATCGACGGCGTGGTGCGGTTCGGCGACATCAAGCGCGGCAAGCGCGAGATCTACGTCCACCACATCCGCACGCTGAAGGACGGCACGATCGCCACCGACGACTCCGCCGAGCCGCTGCTCTACGAGGTGCCGGCGGGCAAGCACTTGCGCGTGCACGAGGGCGACCGCGTGCGCGCCGGCGACCGCCTGACCGAGGGCCCGGTGAACCCGCACGACATCCTGCAGATCAAGGGGCCGCGCGCGGTGCAGGAGTACCTCCTCAACGAAGTGCAGGAGGTCTACCGGCTCCAGGGCGTGAAGATCAACGACAAGCACATCGGCGTGATCGTCAAGCAGATGCTGCAGAAGGTGCGCATCCAGGACCCGGGCGACACCGAGTTCCTCGAGGGCGAGCACGTGGACAAGGTGATCTTCCGCGAGGCGAACACGCGCATCGTGCGGAAGGGCGGCAAGCCGGCCTCGGTCGAGCCGCTGCTGCTCGGCATCACCAAGGCGAGCCTGACGACCCAGTCGTTCATCTCGGCCGCGAGCTTCCAGGAGACGACCCGCGTGCTGACCGACGCGGCGATCCGGGGGGCGCGCGACGACCTGCTCGGCCTCAAGGAGAACATCATCATCGGCCACCTGATCCCCGCGGGCACCGGCATCTACCGGTACCAGGAGATCGACGTGGAGCCGCCGGCGGGCTTCGAGCCGCCGCCGCCGCTCCCGCCGGAGGCGGTGGTCGCGGCGCCGGCCGTGCCGGAGCTGGTGGCCAACGTGCTGGAGGAGTAGGAACTGCAGGGGTTAGGGACTGGGGGTTAGGGGCTAGGGAATACCTAGCCCCTTGCCTTTCGCCCTAACCCCTTTCCCCTAAAGCCTGACCCCTAGAGCTTTCGCCCGTGCCGCACCGCCTGTCCAAGAGCCGGTTCACCGCCGGTCTCCAGTGCCTCAAGCAGCTCTGGTGGCGCGTCCGCGAGCCGAACGCCCCGGAGCTGAAGCCCGATTTCCTCCTGCAGGCCACCTTCGACCGCGGGCATCGGGTGGGCGAGGCGGCGCGCGGCTACGTGCCCGGCGGCGTGCTGGTGAACCTGCCGCACAACGCGGCCGACGAGCGCGTCGCGCTGACCGCGGAGTTCCTGGCCCAGGGCGCGAGCGCCGTCTACGAGGCCTCCTTCGTCGCCGACGACACCTTCGTCGCGGTGGACGTCCTCGAGCGGCAGGGGCGCGGCTTCTCCCTCGTCGAGGTCAAGTCCACGACCTCGGTCAAGGACGCGCACATCCCCGACGCGGCGATCCAGGCGCACGTGCTCCGGCGCGCGGGCCTCGACGTGCCGAAGGTCGAGGTGATGCACCTGAACCGCGAGTGCCGCCATCCGGACCTCACGAACCTCTTCGCCCGCACCGACGTGACCGAGCGGGTCGAGGCGCTGCTGCCGGAGATCCCCGACCAGATCGCCGAGCAGCTCGCGGCGCTCGAGGGGCCGCTGCCGGACGTCGCCATCGGCGACCACTGCGACTCACCCTACGAGTGCCCGTTCAAGGACCGCTGCTGGCCGGTTCTCGCCGAGCATCACCTCGGCACGCTCTACCGCTGGGGGAAGCGAGCCAGGGAACTCGAACGCCAGGGCTACGCCACGATCGCGGATCTCCCCGATGACCTCGACCTCGGCGAGATCCCCGAGCGGCAGCGGAAGGCGGTGCAGGCGGGCCGGATGATCGTCGAGCCCTGGCTGGGCAAGGCGCTCAAGATCTTCGACAAGCAGCCGCTCGGCTTCCTGGACTTCGAGACGGTGGGGCCCGCGATCCCCGCCTGGCCGGGCTGCCGCCCGTATGACGCCGTACCGGTGCAGTTCAGCTTCTACCTGGACCGGGGCGAGGGAGAGCCGGAGCATCACGAGTGGCTGGCGGAAGGCCCCGGTGATCCGCGGCCCGCCCTGGCCGAGCGGCTGGTCGCGGACTGCGCGGGCGCCGAGGCGATCGTGGCGTACAATGCGGGCTTCGAGCGGCAGTGCATCCGCGGTCTCGCCGAGGCGGTGCCCGCGCTGTCGGAGCCGCTGCTGGCGCTCGAGGTGAAGCTGGTGGACCTCCTGCCCGTGGTGCGGAACCACGTCTACGACCCGGCCTTCCACGGCTCCTTCAGCCTGAAGTCGGTCCTGCCGGCGCTGGTGCCGGGCCTGACCTACGACGGCATGGCGATCGCGAACGGCGACAGCGCGAGCGTCTACCTGGAGCGGATGCTGCTCGGGGACGGGGAAGGGCGGGGCGGCGGCCCGAGCCAGCTCGATCTCTTCGCGCCCGCGCCGTCGCCCCTTCGCGCCGACCTGCTCGCCTACTGCAGGCAGGACACCTGGGCGATGGTGAAGCTCCTGGAGCGGCTGCGGGATCTGGTCTAGCGCTCGGCGGCGCTACGGCGTCCGCGGTGCCGGCATGTCCCGGCCGCCTTGATGCAGCACCAGCGACACGATCTTGCCCGTCGAATCCCGCACGAAGCTGAGCTGCGCGTCCACTACCTTGAAGAAGAACTCGTCCCTCGCCGAGGGATACACGGCGTTCGCGCCCTGGCCCGTGGCCTGGGCGACGAGGCCGTCGCCGTTCCGCCGGATGCTGAGGACGAAGCTGGGGGCGAGCCGGTAGTCGCCGACGTAAGAGTCGAGCGAGTCCGCCGGCAGCGCGATGGCCACGCGCACGGTCGCGAGCGGAGCGGCGGCGTTGAGGACGTGGAAGCCGATGTCGTCGATGCTCAGCGTGGAGTTGGAGAGCACCACGACGCCGATCTTCCGCCGCGGGTCGAAGCCGATGAACGCGTGGTAGCCGCCGGTGCCGCCGTTGTGCCAGATCACGTCGGAGCTGTCGGGCCCGATGACGTGCCAGCCCAGGCCGATCCGCATCCCAGGCCCGGCGTCGAACTCGATCGCCTCGGTCAGGCGGAAGGCGGAATCGAGCGGCGTGTGCGTGAGCCCGACCGCCGCAGCGAGGAACGTCGCCATGTCCTGCGCGGTCGAGCGGATGGCGCCCGCGCCGGCGAGGGCGTCGAGGTCCCAGTTGCTGACCTGCTGCCCGCCGGCGTAGCCGTGGGCCAGCCGCGCGCGCAGGTCCGGAGTGAGCGTGATCCGCGTGTCAGTCATCTGGAGCGGCCCGATGACGCGCCTCAGGACCATCTCCTCGTAGCTCGTGCCGTTGCGGCGCGCGAGGGCGAAGCCGAGCAGTCCCACGCCGAGGTTCGAGTACTCGTAGCTCGCGCCGGGATCGCGCGTCAGCGCGTAGCCGTTCAGGAAGGCATAGAGCCGGCGGGCATCGTAGTCGGCGAACGGGTTGTTCGGGTCAGCGGGCGCGAAGTTGCTCGGCATCCGCGGCAGGCCCGAGCGCTGGGCCGAAAGCAGGCGGAGCGTGATCTCCTTCCCGTCCTTGCTCGGCACGTGGACCGAGTCGGGGAGGTAGCGCTGGACCGGATCGTCGAGGCTGACATCGCCCTTGATCGCCATGTCGGCGAGGGTAACGGCGGTGAAGATCTTCGTGATCGAGCCGATCTCGTAGACCGTGCGCTCGTTCACGGGCTGCCCGCCGGTCTTCGCGGTGTTGCCGTATCCGAAGTACCGCGCGCCCGTGCTGTCCACGACGCCCACCACGATCCCGACGCTCCACCCGTTGTCCACGCGCAGGCGGACGTTCGCCTTCACGTCGTCGGGGATCTGGATCCCCTGGGCCCGCGCGAACGCGATCGCCGCGACCAGCAGGGACAGCACCAGCGCGCCGATCCTCTTCATAGCTCAGCCGCGGCCTTTCTCAACTGCCCGATCAGTTCCTGCAGGTGCTCCCACCTCGTCAGGTAGCTGATGACCATGACTCTGATGGCTCGCTTCCCCACTGTTGTGGTCGGTGAAATCCAGTGCCGCCTCGAAGAAAGAACCCGGCGCACGATCTCATCCTGAATTCCGTCCGTCTGTGAACCACTGCGCAACTTGCCGTCTGGCAACTTCCCTGTAAACCGAACTGCCGCTATCGCTGTGTCTACGGGCGTCACCAGTTCCCAGTCGCCGTCCTTCGTCAATTCTCGGGCGAACCGTTCCGTCAACTCGACCTGGAGTTCCGCCACACGACCATAGTGGCGTCGTCCTACCATCTTCATCCCCATCCACAGCTTGAGCGCGCTGAACGGGCGCGAGCCCGCGAGTCCGTGGTCGCGGAACTCCACGGCGTCGTCGGTCTGCGGGATGTAGACCGCCTCGGACCAGAACGCGCGGCGGCCAGCCTCGCCGTCCTTCGTGAGGATGGCGCCGCACGGGTAGGGCATGTACCACCACTTGTGCGGGTCCATCGTGATCGAGTCGGCGCGCTCGATCCCCTTGAACCGCGCCCGGAGCTTCTCACTCATCAGGCCGCCGGCGGCGTACGCGGCGTCCACGTGGTACCACAGGCCGAGGTCGCGCGCGACGTCCGCAATCTCGTCCAGCGGGTCTATCACGCCGTTGCTCGTGACGCCCGCGACGCCGACGACGCAGAACGGGTTGAGACCGGCGGCGCGGTCCTCGGCGACCATGTGCCGGAGCTTTGCGACGTCCATCCGCGAGTGCCGGTCCACCGGGACCTTCAGCATGCCGCCCACGCTGCCCAGGCCGAGGATGTTGGCGCTCTTCTCGATGGAGAAGTGCGCCTCCGAGGAGGCGTAGAGCACCGGCCGTGCCTCGAGGTTCCACAGTCCTTCGCGGGTGGACTCGGGGATCTTGGCGGCCAGCGCGATCTTGATCCCGGTCGTGTTGGCCAGCGATCCGCCGGGCGTGAGGCTGCCGAACGCGCCGGCCGGGTAGCCGGCCAGGTCGCACAGCCACCGGATGACCGTGCGCTCGACGGCGGTCGCGGCGGGGCTGTGGTGCCAGGCACCGACGTTCTGGTTCAGGGCGGCGCCGAGCGCCTCGGCGAAGACCGCGATCGGCAGCGGCGTCGGATTCATCAGCCCGAAGTAGCGCGGGCTCGGCAGGTGGAAGCTGAGCGGGACCACGTCGCGCTCGAAGCGCTCGAGCAGCGCGGGCCACGGCGTGGGCTCCTCGGGCAGCGGCTCGGCGAAGCGCGCGAACGTCTGGGCCGGCGTGGTGTCCGGGATGACGGGGAGCTCTCCCAGCTCGCCGAAGTGCTTGGCGATCCAGTCGGCGGCCGCCCTGCCGAGGGCCTGGACGTCCGACGCAGCGGGGTCGAAGGGCGACGAGTCGGTCACTGCACCGCCATTCATCATGGGTCAATCATGGGGCCCTGGGCGGCCCGCAGCCAGAGCCACGCCGCGCGTGAGCAGCGTGACCGGGATCCCGACGCGCGCGTGCTCTCGCCACGAGATCTTCACGCCCAGCCGCCCCGCCTGATCCACCACGATGATGTTCGCGATGCTGCGGTCCAGCGCGAGGCCCGGGATCTCCGCCAGGAGCATCCCTCAGGTAGACGACCGCGAAGATCAGCAGGACGGTGGTGTCCACGGGCCGGGAAGATAGCGCCGAAGCGGCACGAGGCGGGCTGTGCGCTGGCGCACGGCGGACCTCCCCCATATTGGTTATGGCGTTACGGTCATAGCGATTGCAGGTCCCAAGGGCGGCACAAGGCGCCGGGGAGGGCCCATGCAGTACCGTATCCTCGAAGTCGCAGCCATCCTGGCCGTGTCCCTGCCGGCCGCGGCGCTCGCCCAACAGGCAGCGGCGCCCGCGACGGGAGCTGGGCGCGATGGAAGCTGGGAGCTGAGTGTCGGGGCCGGCGCGACCTACCTCGACAAGCAGCTCGTCGACGTGATCTCGCTCACGAGCGCGACCCAGCGCCTCGTGCCGGGAGCCGCAGTGCGCCTCGGCTTGAACCTCGGCCGGAGCTGGAACCTCAGCATCGGGACCTTCGCCGGCTATACGAAGCCGGCCACGGTGCTCCAACCCTTCGGCGCCATCACCTGGACGCCGAACGTCAACGCGAACACGAGCCCGTTCCTGACCGTGGGCGGTGGCGTGACGAACGTCTCGTGGAAGAGCGACTCGGCGTCCTTCTCGTTCAGGAGCCAGTATACGGTGCACGCCGGCATCGGCCTGCGGCAGATGCTGGGCGCTCGGACGGACCTGCGGTTGGAGGTGCGCGAGCTCTACGAGAAGTACGCTGACACGACGTACTTCAGCAGGGCGTCCTTCTACCCCACGGCCACGGTGGGTCTCTCCTTCTTCTTCGGAGGTCATCGGGCGGCCGCCCCCGCGCCGGCCGTCGCCGCGGCGCCCGCGCCCGAGGCGGCCGCTCCGGCGGCGCCGGCACCCGCGGCGGCGCCGGCACCCGCGCCGGCGCCGGTGGCCGCACCGGCGATGACGCTGGGGATCGCTCCGTCCGCCGACACGCTGACGGCGCTCGGCCAGGCGGTGCAGCTCTCGACGGTCGCGCAGGACGCCGACAACAACGTGATCGCGACGCCCGACGTCGCGTGGACCTCGAGCAACGCGGCGGTCGTATCCGTGAACGCGTCCGGCCTCGCCACGGCCGTGCGGAACGGGACGGCCACGATCACCGCCAGCGCCGGCGGCCAGACCGCCACGGCGTCGGTCACGGTCCGGCAACTGGTCACCGGCGTGGCGGTGACGCCGGCCAACGCGACGATCAGCGCGGCCGGCGGCACGCTCCAGTTCACGGCCCAGGCGACGGACGCGAACGGCAGGCCGGTCACCGGCAGGGTGATCTACTGGGCCGACAGCGTTCCGAACGTGGCCACGCTGAGCCGGACGGGGCAGGCGACGGCCGTCGGGAACGGGGCAGCGCTGATCCTCGCCACTGTGGACGGCGTGACGGGCTCCACGATGTTGACCGTCGCCCTGGCGGCCCCCGCCCCCGCGCCGGCTGCCGCTCCGGCAGCCCCGGCGGCCGCCCCGATCGCCCTGCCGGAAGTCGGCGCCACCCTGATCCTCAGGAACGTCATCTTCCGGCCCAACTCCGCGGTCCTGCCGCCGGAGGCGCAGACCGGCCTCGACGCCGTCGCCCAGGCGATGCAGGCGATCCCGAACGCGCGCTGGGAGATTGGCGGGTACACGAGCGACATGGGGAACGCCACGCGGAACCAGCTCCTGTCGCGGCGCCGAGCCCTGGCCGTCCGGGCCTACCTGGTCCGGCAGGGGGTCCCGGCCACCCGCCTCGCGGCGGTGGGGTACGGCCCCCAGAACCCGGTGGCGAGCAATGCCACGGCGACGGGGCGCCGCCAGAACATGCGGGTCGAGATCAAGCGCCTGCGGTAGCGCGCGCGGGCCCGGGCGACCGCAACGGGGCCCCATCCCGGCTTGCCGGGGTGGGGCTCTCGCTATCGCCGCTCCCTTGACCCTCTTTGAGGCCCCGCGTACCTTTCTAAGGCTGCGGCCGAAGTGGGCCGCGCGTTTATTCTTGCGCTGTGTATTGGGGGCTATGCCGACGATCAATCAGCTGGTCCGCTCGGGCCGGCGAACGGTGGAGAGCAAGGAGAAGGCGCCTGCGCTGCGCGGCAATCCGCAGAAGCGAGGCGTCTGCACGCGTGTGTACACGACCACGCCGAAGAAACCGAATTCCGCGCTCCGCAAGGTCGCCCGAGTTCGCCTGACCAACGGATTCGAAGTCACCGCGTACATCCCCGGCGAAGGTCACAACCTGCAGGAGCACTCGATCGTCCTGATCCGGGGCGGCCGCGTGAAGGACCTGCCGGGCGTGCGCTACCACATCATCCGCGGCACGCTGGACGCCGCGGGCGTGACCGAGCGGAAGCAGAGCCGGTCGAAGTACGGCGCGAAGGCGCCGAAGGCGGCGGCCAAGTGAGCCGGCGCCCCCGTTCGACCAAACGCACGGTCCCGGCCGATCCGCGGTACGACAGCCAGACCGTGTCGAAGTTCATCTGCAACCTGATGCGCAAGGGGAAGAAGTCGGTCGCCGAGGGGATCTTCTATACGGCGATGGACATGATCGAGCAGCGCACGGGGCAGCCCGGCGTGAACGTGTTCAAGCAGGCGCTGAGCAACGCCAAGCCGGTGGTTGAGGTGAAGAGCCGGCGCGTGGGCGGCGCGACGTACCAGGTGCCCGTGGAAGTGCGGCCGGAGCGGCGCACGGCGCTCGGGATGCGGTGGCTGATCGACTACAGCCGCGCCCGGGGCGAGAAGACGATGGCCGACCGGCTCGCCAACGAGCTGGTGTCCGCGTCGAAGGGCGAAGGCAACACGATCAAGAAGAAAGAGGACACGCACCGGATGGCCGAGGCGAACAAGGCGTTCGCCCACTACCGGTGGTAAACCTTAGCGCGACAAGATAGGACCGCTGCTTTAAGCGGTCCCCGTCCGGGAAAGTCCCGGACGTCGGCGGAGCGAGACCTGCGCACTCGTGCGTGGACGGTCGCCCCGCATTTTTGCTGGCTTTGCTTGGGAGCTTATGGCGCGCAACACGCCTCTCGATAGAGTCCGTAACATCGGCATCATGGCGCACATCGATGCCGGGAAGACGACTACGACCGAGCGCATCCTCTACTACACCGGCCGCACGTACAAGCTGGGTGAAGTGGACGATGGCACGGCGACGATGGATTGGATGGAGCAGGAGCAGGAGCGCGGGATCACGATCACCTCCGCCGCGACCACCACGGAGTGGGCGCGGAACGGCGTGCCCTACCAGGTCAACATCATCGACACGCCGGGGCACGTGGACTTCACGGTCGAGGTCGAGCGCAGCCTGCGCGTGCTGGACGGCGCCATCGCGGTGTTCTGCGCGGTGGGCGGCGTGGAGCCGCAGTCGGAGACGGTGTGGCGCCAGGCGGACCGGTACAACGTCCCGCGCGTGGCGTTCGTGAACAAGATGGACCGGGTCGGCGCGGACTTCGACAACGTGGTCGGCGAGATCCGGCAGCGGCTCGGCGCGCGGGCGTTCCCGGTGCAGATCCCGCTCGGCGCGGGGGAGCTGTTCACCGGGGTCGTGGACATCGTGCGGCGCAAGGAGATCGTCTACGACGAGGCCTCGATGGGTCAGAAGTTCCACGAGGGGCCCGTGCCGGCCGCGATGCAGGACCAGGTGGAAGCGCTGCGGCGCGAGCTGATCGAGGCCGCGGTCGAGTCCGACGACGCGCTGCTCGAGAAGTACCTCGGCAAGCACGACCTGTCGGACGACGACGTGCGGCTGGCGATCCGCAAGGCGACCTGCGGGCACAACCTGGTGCCGATCTTCTGCGGGGCCGCGGCGAAGAACAAGGGCGTGCAGCCGCTGCTGGACGGGGTGGTGGACTTCCTGCCGAGCCCGGTGGACATCAAGCCGGTCGAGGGGCACCTCCAGCACCACACCGAGTCCAAGGCGTGCCGGCCGGCGACCGACGACGCGCCGTTCGCGGCGCTGGCGTTCAAGATCATGACCGATCCGTTCGTCGGGAAGCTGACGTTCATCCGGGTGTACTCGGGGGTGCTGAACGCCGGCTCGTACGTCTACAACTCGGTGCGCGACAAGCGGGAGCGGGTGGGCCGGCTGCTGCAGATGCACGCCAACAAGCGCGAGGAGATCGAGGAAGTGCGCGCCGGCGACATCGCGGCGGTGATCGGGCTCCGCGACACCAGGACCGGCGACACGCTGTGCGACGAGAAGGACGCGATCATCCTGGAGGCGATGCGCTTCCCGGAGCCGGTGATCGACGTCGCGATCGAGCCCAAGACGAAGGCCGACCAGGACAAGCTCGGCGGCGCGCTCCAGAAGCTCGCGGAGGAAGACCCCACCTTCCGCGTGCACGTGGACCACGACACGGGGCAGACGATCATCTCGGGGATGGGCGAGCTGCACCTGGAGATCATCGTCGACCGGATGTTGCGCGAGTTCAAGGTGGATGCGAACGTTGGCCGGCCGCAGGTGGCCTACCGCGAGACCATCCGCCACCGGGTGACGGACGTCGAGGGGAAGTTCGTCCGGCAGACCGGCGGCCACGGGCAGTACGGCCACGTCGTGATCAACCTCGAGCCCGCGCCGCAGGGCGGGGGGTTCATCTTCGAGGACAAGATCATCGGCGGCGCGATCCCGAGGGAATACATCGGGCCGGTCGAGGACGGGATCACGGAGGCGCTGGAGAACGGCGTCCTGGCCGGGTACCCGGTGGTGGACGTGAAGGTCGAGCTGGTGGACGGCTCGTACCACGAAGTGGACTCGAGCGAGATCGCGTTCAAGATCGCCGGCTCGATGGCGTTCAAGGAGGCGGCGAGGGCCGCCAAGCCGGTGCTCCTCGAGCCGATCATGGACGTCGAGGTCGTCGTGCCCGCGGACTACCTGGGCGACGTGATGGGCGATCTGAGCAGCCGGCGCGGCAAGATCGGCGGGATGACGCAGCGCGGCGGGGCGCACGTCATCGGCGCGTCGGTGCCGCTGGCGGAGATGTTCGGGTACTCGACCAACCTGCGCTCGATGAGCCAGGGGCGGGCCGTGTACTCGATGCAGTTCTCACATTACGAGGAAGTTCCCAAGTCGAAGGCGGAAGAGATCATCACCAAGATGAAGGGTTAACTGCCATGGCCAAGGCGAAGTTCGAGCGCACGAAGCCCCACGTCAACGTGGGCACCATCGGTCACGTCGATCACGGCAAGACGACGCTGACGGCGGCGATCACCAAGGTGGCCGAGATGAAGGGGTTGGCCAAATACGTCTCCTATGACGAAGTGGCCAAGGCCTCCGAGTCCCAGGGCCGCCGCGACGCGACCAAGATCCTGACGATCGCGACGAGCCACGTGGAGTATTCCACGGACAAGCGCCACTACGCGCACGTGGACTGCCCGGGCCACGCCGACTACGTGAAGAACATGATCACGGGTGCGGCGCAGATGGACGGCGCGATCCTGGTGGTGAGCGCGGTCGACGGCCCGATGCCGCAGACCCGCGAGCACATCCTCCTGGCGACGCGCGTCAACGTCCCGGCCATCGTGGTCTACCTGAACAAGGTGGACATGGTGGACGACCCCGAGCTCCTGGACCTCGTCGAGCTCGAGGTGCGCGAGCTGCTCAGCAAGTACGACTACCCGGGCGACGAGATCCCGGTGATCCGCGGCAGCGCGCTGAAGGCGATCGCGGCGAAGGACCTCAACGACCCGGCCTGCAAGTCCATCCTCGAGCTGATGGACGCGATCGACACGCACATCCCCGAGCCCAAGCGGCAGATCGACCTGCCGTTCCTGATGCCGGTCGAGGACGTGTTCTCGATCACCGGTCGCGGCACGGTGGCGACGGGGCGCGTGGAGCGCGGCAAGGTGAAGGTGCAGGAGGAAGTCGAGCTGGTCGGCTTCGGCGCCAACAAGAAGACGGTGGTGACCGGCGTCGAGATGTTCCGCAAGCTGCTCGACGAGGGCCAGGCGGGCGACAACATCGGCCTGCTGCTGCGCGGCGTGGAGAAGACGGAGATCGAGCGCGGGATGGTGCTCGCCAAGCCGGGCTCCATCACCCCGCACACGAAGTTCGAGGGCGAGGTGTACGTCCTGACCAAGGAAGAGGGCGGCCGCCACACCCCGTTCTTCAAGGGCTATCGCCCGCAGTTCTACTTCCGCACGACCGACGTGACGGGTTCGATCGAGCTGCCGGCGGGCGTCGAGATGGTGATGCCCGGCGACAACATCCAGATGACGATCACCCTGATCACCCCGATCGCGATGGAAGGGCAGCTGCGCTTCGCCATCCGCGAGGGTGGCCGCACGGTCGGTTCGGGCGTCGTGACGAAGGTGCTGGAGTAGCCCCGTGAAAGCCGGCCGGATCCGCATCCGCCTGAAGGCCTTCGATCACGCCGTGATCGACCAGGCCTCGGCGGACATCGTGCGCACCGCCGAAAAGACGGGCGCGCAGGTCTCCGGGCCCATCCCGCTGCCGACCAAGACGCAGCGCTGGACGGTGCTCCGGAGCCCGCACGTGGACAAGAAGAGCCGCGAGCAGTTCGAGCTGAAGACGCACAAGCGGCTGATCGACATTCTCGACTCCCGGCCGCAGACGGTGGACGCGCTCACCAAGCTCGACCTGCCGGCCGGCGTGGACGTCGAGATCAAGGTGGAGTAGCGATGGACGCGATCATTGGCCGCAAGCTCGGCATGACGCAGCTGTTCGGCGAGGACGGCACGGTCACCCCGGTGACGGTCATCGAGGCGGGCCCCTGTCCGGTCGTGCAGGTGCGCTCGGCCGTGGAAGGCAAGCCGGCCCGCGTGCAGCTGGGCTTCGGCGTCGCCAAGGCGAAGCGCTCCAGCAAGGCGGAGAAGGGCCACGCGAAGAAGGCGGGGCTCGAGGCGGCGCCGCACGTGCTGCGCGAGTTCCCGTCGAAGGGCGAGGCGCCGGCGCCGGGCTCGGTTGTCACGGTGACGGATTTCGCCCCCGGCGAGTGGGTGAAGGTGACCGGGATCTCGAAGGGGCGCGGCTTCCAGGGCGTCGTGAAGCGGCACCACTTCGGCGGCGGGCCCGCCAGCCACGGCAACACGCGGTTCCGGAAGCCGGGCTCGGTCGGCCCGGGCACCGACCCCTCGCGCGTCATCAAGGGGAAGCGGATGCCGGGGCACATGGGCGCGCGGCGCACCACCCAGCTCGGCCTGCTGGTGGCCAAGGTGGACGCCGAGAAGAACCTGCTGTTCGTGCGCGGCGCCGTTCCGGGGCCGATGCGCGGCATCGTGACGGTGGCGAAGGAGGACGCGTGAGCGCGGCTATGGAAGTCCTGGCGTACGCCGCGGACGGCACGCGGCGGCCCAAGGCCGTGCGGCTCCCCGCCGACCCGTTCGACGGGCGGGTGCACGAGGCGGCGCTGCACCGCGCCGTCACCGTGTTCCTCGCCAACCAGCGGCAGGGAACCGCGGAGACCAAGACCCGGAGCTTCGTCACCGGCGGCAACCAGAAGCCGTGGCGGCAGAAGGGCACCGGGCGCGCGCGGCAGGGCTCGATCCGCTCGCCGCTCTGGCCCGGCGGCGGCACGATGTTCGGCCCGCATCCGCGCGACTACCGGCTCGGCATTCCGCGCAAGCTGCGGCGGCTGGCCCGCTCCTCCGCGTTCAACGCGCGGGCCCGCGAGCAGGCGATCCGCGTGATCGAGCCGCTGCTGCTCGAAGAGCCGAAGACGAAGCGCGTCGCCGAGCTGCTCGGCAGGATGGGGATCGCCGACCGGCGCGTGCTGATGCTCACCGAGGGCGTGAACGCCAACCTCATCCTCTCGGCGAGGAACCTCGCCAACGTCCAGGTGATGCGGTACCGCGACGTCTCGGCCTACGACATCCTGCGTGCCGAAGCGCTCCTGATCGAGGAGCCGGCCTTCGGCGGCGCGCTCGAGCAGGGCGGCGACGCGGCGGCCATCGCGCCCGAGGAGCCTCAGCCGAAACGGAAGAAGGCGAAGGCCGAGGGCGAGAGCGAGGGGAAGAGGAAGCCCGCGAAGAAAGCCGCGCCGGCGCCCAAGGCCAAGGTCGCGGCGAAGAAGCCGGAGCCCAGGGCGCACAAGCCGGAGCCCAGGGCCGAGGCGAAGAAGCCGGCGGCGAAGAAGGCGGAGCCGAAGCAGCCCGAGGCGAAGAAGCCGGAGGCCAAGAAGGGCAAGACCGGCAAGAAGCCGGGGAAGAAGGAGTAGGCGATGCCCGAGCTGTATCGCGCGATCATCAAGCCGCTGGTGACGGAGAAGTCCTCGGCGCTCTACGCGAGCCGGAAGATCTACACCTTCCGCGTGGCCACGGAGGCCACCAAGCCGGAGATCCGCGACGCCATCGAGCACCTCTTCGGCGTCACCGTGCGCGACGTGCACACGATGCAGATGCGCGCCAAGGAGCGGCGGGCCGGCGGGCTGGGGCGCGGCACGACGGGCCGCCGTGCGAAGTGGAAGAAGGCGATCGTCTCCCTGAAGGAGGGTGACGTCATTCCGATCTTCGAGGGCTAGACATGGGCATCCGTCAGTTCAAGCCCGTCACCCCGGCGACGCGCTTCCGGATCATCTCCGATTTCGCGGAGATCACCAAGAAGCCGCCGGAAGAGTCGCTCCTGGAGCCGTTGCGCTCCCAGGGCGGCCGCAACAACCAGGGCCACGTCACCACGCGGTACCGGGGCGGCGGCCACAAGCGGATGTACCGGAAGGTGGACTTCCGCCGCAACAAGTTCGGGATCCCGGGGAAGGTGACCGCGATCGAGTACGACCCGAACCGCTCCGCGCGGCTGGCCCTGATCCAGTACGTGGACGGCGAGAAGCGCTACATCCTGCAGCCGGTCGGCCTCAAGATCGGCGACGCCGTGGCCGCGGGCCCCGGCGCCGACATCCGGCTCGGGAACGCGGTGCCGCTGGGCGAGATCCCGCTCGGCACGACGGTGCACAACATCGAGCTGAAGCCGGGGCACGGGGGGCAGATGGCCCGCTCCGCCGGGGCCGGCGCCCAGGTGGTCGCGAAAGAGGGCGCCTTCGTCACGCTGAAGCTGATGAGCGGCGAGGTGCGGCTGGTGCGCGCCGAGTGCCTGGCCACGATCGGCCAGGTGGGCCACGTCGAGCACGAGCTGGAGAGCGTCGGCAAGGCGGGCAAGTCCCGCTGGCTCGGCCGCCGCTCCCGGGTGCGTGGCGTCGCCAAGAACCCGGTGGACCATCCGCTGGGCGGCGGCGAAGGGAAGTCCTCGGGCGGGCGCCCGCCGGTGAGCCCGTGGGGCAAGCCGGAGGGCGTGAAGACGCGGCACAAGAAGAAGGCGAGCACGAAACTCATCATCCGCGGCCACAAGCGCGGGAAGGCGACGCAATAATGGCCCGCAGCGTCAAGAAGGGTCCGTACGTGGACGCGCGGCTGCTGTCGCGCATCCACGAGATGAACACGAAGAACGAGAAGCGGGTGCTCAAGACCTGGTCGCGGTCGTCCACGGTGACGCCGGACTTCGTCGGGCACACGCTGGCCGTGCACAACGGCAACAAGTTCGTGCCGGTCTACGTGAGCGAGAACATGGTCGGCCACAAGCTCGGCGAGTTCTCGCCGACGCGGATGTTCCGCGGGCACAGCGGCAAGATGTCGGCCGACAAGAAGGCCAAGCTCGAGGCGGAAGGGACGGCTCCGGCCGAATGACCGAAGCGCGCGCGTATCAGCGGATGCTGCGGCAATCGCCCCGCAAGGTGCGGCTGGTCGTGGACCTGATCCGCGGCCGCCCGGTGGGCGAGGCCTTCTCGATCCTCAAGTTCTCGAAGAAGGGCGCCGCCAAGCCGGTCTCCAAGGTCCTGCTCTCGGCCGTCGCGAACGCGCGGGAGAAAGCGACGCGCGCCGCCGAGCGGCTCGACGAGGAGACCCTGTACGTGAAGACGGCGATGGTGGACGAAGGGCCGGCGCTGAAGCGGTTCCAGCCGGCGGCGATGGGACGGGCGACCCCGCTGAAGAAGCGCACCAGCCACATCACGATCCTCGTGGCGACGAAGGAGTAGCGCGTGGGACAAAAGGTACATCCCCATGGTTTCCGGCTCGGCATCGTCAAGCCGTGGCGGTCCCGCTGGTTCGCGAACCGCGAGTTCCCGGCGCTGCTCAAGGAGGACGAGCTGATCCGGACCTACCTCCGGACGCGGCTCCAGCACGCGGCGATCTCCGACGTGCACATCGAGCGCAAGCCGGGCAAGGTGCTGGTCACCGTGCACACCGGCCGGCCGGGCGTCGTGATCGGCAAGCGCGGTGCGGAGGTGGACAAGCTCCGCGACGAGCTGGCGCAGCTGACCTCGAAGGAGATCGGGATCAACGTCGAGGAGATCAAGCGGCCGGAGCTCGACGCGCAGCTGGTGGCCGACAACGTGGCGCACCAGCTGGCGCAGCGCATCAGCTTCCGCCGCGCGATGAAGCGCGCGGTGCAGTCCGCGATGCGGATGGGGGCGCAGGGGATCAAGATCAAGTGCGGCGGCCGCCTGGGCGGCGCCGAGATCGCGCGGGTCGAGGGCTACCACGAGGGGCGCGTGCCGCTGCACACGCTGCGCGCCGACGTGGATTACGCGACCTCCACCGCGAAGACGACCTTCGGCACCATCGGGGTCAAGACCTGGATCTTCAAGGGTGAGGTCGTGGAGGACGCGCGCGGCCGCACCTACAGCACGGGGGCGTAGGCGATGCTGGCGCCCAAGCGGGTCAAGTTCCGCAAGCAGATGAAGGGCCGCATGCGCGGCGTGGCCACGCGCGGCCAGACGGTGGCGTTCGGCCACTTCGGGCTCCAGGCGCTCGAGGCCGGGTGGGTGACCAACCGGCAGATCGAGGCCTCACGCGTGGCGATGACGCGCTGCATGAAGCGCGGCGGCAAGCTCTGGATCCGGCTCTTCCCCGACAAGCCGATCACCAAGAAGCCGGCCGAGACGCGGATGGGAAAGGGCAAGGGCAATCCGGAGGGGTGGGTGTGCCCGGTGAAGATCGGACGGATGATGTTCGAGATCGAGGGCGTCGAGGAGCCCCTGGCGCGCAAGGCGCTGGCGCTGGCATCGGCGAAGCTCCCGATCAAGACCCGCTTCGTGAAGCGGGAGGGCTGAGGCCGTGGCGCTGACCCAGATGACCGTGGCGCAGATCCGCGAGCTGACGGACGCGGAGCTGGACGCCAAGCTGGCGGAATACCGGAAGGAGGGCTTCTCGCTGCGCTTCAAGGCGGCGACCGAAGTCCTGGGGAACCCGATGGACATCCAGACCGCTCGCCGCACGGTGGCCCGTCTGATGACGGTGCAGGCCGAGCGCGCGGCCAAGACGAAGAAGGCGCAATGAGCGAGGCGCAGCAGCAGCGCGGGCAGCGCAAGACCCGCACCGGCCTGGTGACCAGCGACAAGATGCACAAGTCGGTGGTCGTGGAGCTGACCCGGCGCGTGACGCACGGGCTCTACGGCAAGCAGTCCACCCGGACCCGGCGCGTGGTGGCCCACGACGAGAAGAACGAGGCCAAGGTCGGCGACCTGGTTCGCATCGTGGAGACGCGGCCGCTGTCGAAGACGAAGCGGTGGCGGGTGCTCGCAATCGTCGAGCAGGCGAAGTAGGGGAGGGGCGGACCGTGGTCCAGCAGGAAACGATCGTCAAGATCGCCGACAACTCCGGCGCCAAGCGGGCGCTGGTGATCCGCGTCCTCGGCGGCTCCAAGCGCCGGTACGCCGGCCTCGGGGACGTGGTGATCGTCGCCATCAAGGACGCGCTCCCCACCGGCACCGTGAAGAAGGGCGAGGTCGCGCGCGCCGTCGTGGTGCGCACCGCCAAGGAGACGCGGCGCAAGGACGGCAGCTACATCCGCTTCGACGAGAACGCGGCGGTCATCATCGACGAGAACAACGAGCCCCGCGCGACCCGCATCTTCGGGCCGGTGGGCCGCGAGCTCAGGGAGAAGCGGTTCATGAAGATCGTCTCGCTCGCGCCGGAGGTCCTCTAGCATGCGCCTCCTGGTCTATCGCAAGCGCGCGCACCACAAGCGGAGCCCCGAGCGGGTGCCGCGCGCGAAGCTGCACATCACCAAGGGCGATGTGGTGGTGGTGATCTCGGGCGACGAGAAGGGGAAGCGCGGCAAGGTGCTGCGCGCCATCCCGACGAAGCGGCAGGTGGTGGTGGAGGGGATCAACATCGCCAAGCGGCACCGCCGCGCGCGGCAGCAGGGCGAGCAGAGCCAGATCGTGGAGTTCCCGGCCCCGATGCCCGCGTCGAAGGTGATGCTGATCGATCCGAAGGACGACAGGCCGACGCGGGTGCGCCGGCGCGTGGATACGGATGGGACGGTGGAGCGCGTGTCGGTGCGCTCCGGCGAGCCGATTCCGAGGAACCGGTAGGAGCCATGGCCGAGACGGACGAGAAGAGCGGCGCCGAGCCGACGGAGGCGAAGCAGCCGAAGCAGCCCAAGGCCGAGAAGGAGCAGAAGCAGAAGGGCCAGAAGGGCGGCAAGGGCGGCAAGGGTGGCGGGGGCAAGGAAGCGCCGGCGGAGCCGGCGGGTCCCCCGCCCGTCTACGAGCCGGCGCCACCGGCGCGGCTGCACCTGCACTACGTGGAGCACGCGCGGCCCGCGCTGACGCGCACCTTCGGCTTCAAGAACCCGCACCAGGTGCCGCGGGTGGTGAAGGTGGTGCTGAACGTCGGGCTGGGCGAGGCGCCCAAGGCGCCGAAGGCGCTGGAGGCGATCGTCGCCGAGCTGGGCCAGATCACCGGCCAGCGGCCGCTGGTGACGAAGGCGAAGAAGGCGATCTCGAACTTCTCGATCCGGGCGGGCGTGCCGCTCGGGGCCTGCGTGACGCTGCGCGGCGCGCGGATGTGGGAGTTCCTGGATCGCTTCATCAACATCGCGGTGCCGCGCATCCGCGACTTCCGCGGGCTGCCGACGCGGAGCTTCGACGGGCGCGGTAACTACACGAT
Source organism: uncultured Gemmatimonadales bacterium (assembly GCA_963835535.1). Taxonomy (GTDB): domain Bacteria; phylum Gemmatimonadota; class Gemmatimonadetes; order Gemmatimonadales; family JACORV01; genus Fen-1245. The sequence goes on along the minus strand of CAWIFL010000003.1, from coordinate 326,228 downwards.
CGGGCTCAAGGAGCAGATGGTCTTCCCGGAGATCGACTTCGACAAGGTCGAGCGGATCCACGGGATGGACATCACGATCGTCACCGACGCCGGCCGCGACGACGTGGCCATGGCGTTGCTGAGGGAGCTGGGCATGCCGTTCGCCGGCGAGCAGCCGACGGCGGTGGCCTGAAAGGGCGGAGGCGATGGCGAAGAAGTGCTGGATCGAGAAGGTCAAGAAGACGCCGAAGTTCAAGGTGCGGGCGTACCACCGCTGCCAGCGATGCGGGCGATCCCGCGCCACGCTGCGCAAGTTCGGGCTGTGCCGCATCTGCTTCCGGGACCTGGCCCTCAGAGGCGAGATCCCGGGCGTGCGCAAGAGCAGCTGGTGACCGGGATTCGGATTTTCCGTTGAGGAGGAGTCGAGCGAACCTATGGGAATGACCGATCCCGTCGCAGACATGCTGACGCGCATCCGCAACGCGTGCCAGGCCCGGCACCGGCGGGTGGACATGCCGGTCTCCAAGCTGAAGACGGAGATCGCGCGTCTGCTGCGCGACAACCACTACATCCAGGACTTCGCGGTCGTGGACGACGGCCGCCACGGCCTGCTGCGCCTGTTCCTCAAGTACCACGACGGGGACGAGCCGGTGATCAGCGAGCTCAAGCGCGTCTCGGCGCCGGGGCTGCGCCGCTACGTCGGCGTGCGGCAGATCCCGCGGGTGCGCAACGGGCTGGGCATGGCGATCCTCTCGACGCCCCGCGGCCTGATGAGCGACCGCGACGCGCGGTTGGCCCACGTCGGCGGCGAGCTGCTCGCCGTGGTCTGGTAGGAGGCGCCGTGTCCCGCATCGGCAGGAAGCCCATCCCGATCCCCAAGGGCGTCACCGCCTCGGTGGCGGGGAACCGGGTGGCGATCAAGGGGCCCAAGGGCGAGCTGCACTTCGACGTGCACGCCGAGCTGGGCGTGAAGGTGGAGGGGAGCGAGGTGCTCGTGACCCGCCCCACCGACTCGACCTGGCACAAGTCGCTGCACGGGCTGTCGCGCACCCTGGTGGCCAACATGGTCGAGGGCGTCACCAAGGGGTACGAGAAGCAGCTCGAGATCGTGGGCGTCGGGTACCGGGCCGAGACCAAGCCGTACGGCGTGCTGCTGACGGTGGGGTACTCGCATCCGGTGGAGTTCAAGGCGCCGGCCGGGATCACGATCACGGCCGAGCAGCCGACGGTGGTGAAGGTCAAGGGAAGCGACAAGGAGCTGGTGGGCCGGGTGGCCGCGGAGATCCGCGCGGTGCGCCCGCCCGAGCCGTACAAGGGCAAGGGGATCCGCTACACCGGCGAGCACGTCCGGCGCAAGGCCGGCAAGACGGGCGCGGGAGCGACGGCGAAGGCATGAGACCGGTCCGGAAACCGAAGTCGGCGGACGAGCACCGCCGCCGCCGGCACCTCAGGGTGCGGCGCAAGGTGCGTGGCAGCGCGGAGCGGCCGCGCCTCGTGGTGTACCGCTCGCTCAAGCACATCTACGCGCAGCTGGTGGACGACGACCGCGGCGTGGTGCTGCTCGGCGTGGCGGACACCAGCGAGAAGGTGGAGCCCACGGGCAAGGGGAAGACCGGCAAGGGGTTCGCGGTCGGCCTGGCGGTCGCGGGGCGGGCGAAGGAGCGGGGCATCACCACGGTGGTGTTCGATCGGGCGGGGTACGCCTATCACGGTCGCGTCAAGGCGGTGGCCGAGGGCGCGCGCAAGGGTGGATTGGAGTTCTAGCGCATGGCAGAGCGGGGGCAGGGGCCGGGGCCTGGACAGCATCGCGGCGAGCCGCGGCGGGACCGCCGCGACCGCGATCGTGACCGCGAAGGCGAGCTGATCGAGAACGTGATCAGCATCAACCGCGTGGCGAAGGTGGTGAAGGGCGGCCGGCGCTTCAGCTTCAACGCGCTGGTCGCGGTGGGCGACGCGGCGGGGCACGTGGGCGTGGCGACCGGGAAGGCGAACGAGGTCAGCGAGGCGGTGCGCAAGGCCGTCGAGGCCGCGCGCAAGCAGATGGTCGGCGTGCCGCGCACCGGCGTGACGATCCCGCACGACATCCTCGGCAAGCACGGCGCCGGGCGCGTGCTCATGAAGCCGGCGGCCCCGGGGACCGGCGTGATCGCCGGCGGCCCGGTGCGCGCCGTCCTCGAGTGCGCGGGCGTCCAGGACATCCTGACCAAGAGCCTCGGCAGCAACAACCCGCACAACATGGTGCGGGCCACGATGGACGGACTGAAGAACCTGACCACCGTGCAGCGGGTCGCGCGCGACCGGGGCGTGGAAGTCTCCTCGCTCAGCTACCGGGCGCGGCAGGGAGAGCCGAACCGTGCCTAAGGCGAAGACGCCGGCAGCCGGGGGCAAGCTCCGCGTCAAGCAGGTGCGGAGCGGGATCGGGCACCCGGGAAAGCACCGCGCGACGCTGCGGTCCATCGGGCTCAAGCACCACCAGGACGTGGTGATCGTCACCGACACGCCGTCGGTGCGGGGCATGCTGAGGCAGGTGCGCCACCTCGTCGAGGTGACGCCGGCAGCGGAGGCGTGATGGCGGAGAAGATCGAGCACGTCGGACTGGGCACGTTGAAGCCGCCCCGCGGCTCCACCCACCCGACCAAGCGCAAGGGCCGCGGCCCCGGCTCGGGGCACGGCAAGACGTCCGGCCACGGCCACAAGGGCCAGAAGGCGCGCACCGGCGGGCACGTGCGCCCCGGCTTCGAGGGCGGGCAGATGCCGCTGATCCGGCGCGTCCCCAAGCGCGGCTTCACCAATCCGTACAAGGTCGAAGCGCGCGCCGTGAACCTCGAGGCGCTGAAGGCCTTCGCCGGCCGCGAGGTCACGGCGGCGTCGCTCGCCGAGGCCGGCCTGGCCGGCGCGGGCGAGCGCGTGAAGCTGCTGGCCGACGGCGACGCCCCGCAGGGGCTCGTCGTCAAGGGGCTCAAGGTCTCCGCCGCCGCCAAGGCCAAGATCGAGGCCGCCGGCGGGCGCGTCGAGGAGTAGCGTGTGAGCGGACCGCGGATCCCGAACCTCTTCAAGATCCCCGAGCTCAAAGAGAAGATTCTCTTCACGCTCCTGTGCCTCCTGCTGTACCGCATCGGGGCGCACATCACCGTGCCGGGCGTGGACGTCAACGCGCTGACCCAGTTCTTCAAGAGCAGCGGGGGCGGCGGCCTGCTCGGCATGTACGACATGTTCGTCGGCGGCGGGCTGTCGCGCGCGACGGTCATGGCGCTCGGGATCATGCCGTACATCTCCTCGAGCATCTTCTGGCAGCTGATGGGCGCCGTCTTCCCGGCGACCGAGAAGCTCCAGAAGGACGAGGAAGGGCGGAAGAAGATCACGCAGTGGACCCGCTACCTCACCGTGGGGCTGGCGGCGGGGCAGGCGTGGGGCGTCGCGGTCTTCGTCGAGAGCCTCCAGGGCGCGGTGGCGACGCCGGGCTGGAGCTTCCGGATCACCACGGCGTTCGTCCTCACCGTCGGCGCGATCTTCGTGATGTGGCTCGGCGAGCAGATCACCGAGCGCGGCCTCGGCAACGGGATGAGCCTCCTGATCTTCTTCTCGATCGTCGAGGGCGGCTGGCCGGCCATCGGCAAGACGATCGAGTACTACCGCACCGGCGCGGTGGACCTGCCGCGGCTGCTGGTGCTCGCCGTGATCATGCTGGTCGTGGTCTGGGTGACCGTGGCGATCACCGTCGCGGCGCGCCGCATCCCGATCCAGATCCCGCGGAAGGTGATGGGCCGGGGACGGATCCGCGAAGGGCAGAAGTCGTTCATCCCGCTCCGCATCAACTCGGCGGGCGTGATGCCGATCGTCTTCGCGCAGTCCATCATCATCGTGCCGGGCACGCTGGCGCAGTTCTCCAACGTGCAGGCGCTCCGGGACCTCTCGGAGTACTTCCAGCCGGGCTCGTGGATCTACTACGTGCTGTACACGGTGCTGATCATCTTCTTCACCTACTTCTACACGGCCATCATCTTCAATCCGCAGGACCTGGCGGAGAACCTGAAGAAGCAGGGCGGGTTCATCCCCGGCGTGAAGCCGGGCTCGCACACGGCCGAGTACATCGACCACGTGCTGAGCCGGGTCACGCTGCCGGGGGCGCTCTTCCTCACCGCCATCGCGGTGATGCCGATCATCATCTTCGACGCGTTCAACGTCCCGTTCCGGTTCGGCGGCACCGCGCTGCTGATCGTCGTGGGTGTGGCCCTCGACACGGTGCAGCAGATGCAGCAGCACATGATCCTGCGGCAGTACGACGGGTTCATGAAGGAAGGCCGCGTGAAGTTCCGGGGCAGGCAGCGATACATGTAGCGCGCAGTGAGAAGTGAGCCGTGAGAGGTGAGACGGCGCAGGGAGAAGTGAGAGGCAAAGGCGTGAGAAGTGAAGGCGTGAGAAGATGACCCCTTCTCACGCTTTTGCTTCTCACGCATTGAACTTCTTACCTCTCACGGTATCTTCTCACCCCTCACGTTTCACCTCTCACGCGGGGCGGCAATGTACCTGATGATCCTCGGAGCACCGGGCTCGGGCAAAGGGACGCAGGGCAAGCTCCTCGCCGAGCATCTCGCGGTCCCCGAAGTCTCGACCGGCGAGCTGCTGCGCGCGGCGGTGAAGCGGGGGACCGCGCTCGGCAACCAGGCCAAGACGTTCATGGACCGGGGGGAGCTGGTCCCCGACGACGTGATCCTGGGCCTGATCCGCGAGATCCTGGACGCGGGGGCGAAGCGCGGGATGATGATGGACGGCTTCCCGCGCACCGTGGCGCAGGCCAAGGCGGTGGACAAGCTCCTCGCCGAGAAGAAGGCGAAGGTGGACCGGGTGGTGCTCCTCGACGTCGCGGAGGAGGAGCTGACCAAGCGGCTCCTGGCCCGCGCCGCCAAGGAAGGGCGGAGCGACGACAACCTCGAGTCGATCAGGACGCGGCTCAAGGTGTATCACGATCAGACGCAGCCGCTGATCGCCTACTACGAGAAGCAGGGTGTCGTGCGGCGCGTCCCCGGGATGGGGAGCGTGGACGACATCCAGAAGCGGGCGCGGGAGGCGCTCAGGTCTTGATCACGGTCAAATCGCCGCGCGAAGTCGAGCTGATGGTCCGCGCCGGCCGCATCGTGGCCGACGTGCTGGCCCTGGTGCGCTCGAAGACCGTGGCCGGCGTCTCCACCTGGGAGCTGGACCGCATCGCCGAGGAGTTCATCCGCTCCCACGACGGCGCGACGCCGTCGTTCAAGGGGCTATACGGCTTCCCCGCGACGCTCTGCACCTCGATCAACGCCGAGGTGGTGCACGGCATCCCGTCCAAGAAGCGGGTCCTCTCCGAGGGCGACATCCTGAGCGTGGACGTCGGGGCGTGCGTGGGCGGCCTGCACGGCGACGGCGCGATCACGGTCCCCGTGGGGGAGATCTCCGCCGACGCCCAGCGGCTGCTGGAGACGACGCAGCGCTGCCTGGCGGCGGGGATCGGCGCGGCCCGCGCGAACGGGAACGTGGGCGACATCGGCGCCGCGGTGCAGGCCGTGGCCGATGCCGGGAAGTTCGGCGTGGTGCGCGAGCTGGTGGGGCACGGGATCGGCACGCAGTTCCACGAGGAGCCGCAGGTGCCGAACTACGGCCAGCCGCACCGCGGCGCCCGGCTGGTGGCGGGGATGACCATCGCGATCGAGCCGATGATCAATCTGGGCGGGCCCGAGGTCCGCACCCTGGGCGACAAATGGACCGTGGTGACCGCTGACGGCTCCCTCTCGGCCCATTTCGAGCACACCGTTCTCATCACCGAGGACGGTGCCCGCATCCTGACCGAGGCGCCGGTTCACGCGACGTCGTAGGCCCGGCCCCAGTACGAGCGCCGCCTCCCGGGGCGTGGTGTGCCCGCCGAGCCGCCTCGCGGTGCTCTCGGTCCTCCTCGCTTCCTCCTACGCATGTGCGCGCGTGGGGCAGCCGGCAGTCCTGCCGCTCAAAGTCCAGGCAACCGGGGCAGTGGAGCTGTACGGGCCAGGGCTGGTGGCGACCGACGATTCGGGAGAGACCATTACCTTCGCCACCGACGCGCCGGCCGACGTGGTGATCGTACGGGTGTGGCCCGGCGCACGGCTGCAGGCGATCTACCCGCTGCGCAACCAGGATACGGTCACCTTTGCCCGGGGCATGCACACGGTGCGGGTCGAGCGTCCGAAGCTCTGGATGGCCTGGCCCACATACGACGGCGACCCGTTCGCGGCAGTAGACACCACCGGCGAGAAGGCCATGAGGTCGCGCTGCTTCTGGAACGAGCTGCGGACCGAGGTGCCTCCGCTGCCGTCGCCGTCGGACAGCGCGGCTGCTCTGCAGACACTGGCGCAGCGGCTCCGGAAGGCGGACCTGGCGGCAATTGAGGACTCCTGCGGCGCGGCGGCGCACGACCGGTGGCGGTTGCTCCCGGGCGACACCGTGCCGCCCCCGGTCGGGGCCTACTTCGTGGTCCTGGTGACCTCGGACGCGCCGCAGGACGCGCGCCGCCTGAGGATGAAGCTCGCCGGGATGGACATCACCGCTTCGGACGTGATCTCGGTCCTGCAGGCATTGCCGGTCATCCTGGCGGGCTCGGCGGCGCACTCCTGGGCTGCCTACGAGGCGTTCGTGCCGTGACGGGCCGCCTCAGTTCGCCAGTCCCGCCGCCCGGCGGATCGCCTGGTCCACCTCGTCACGCGAGTGCACGCCGAGCTTCACGAGCACACTCTCCGTGTGATGCCGCGCCGTGTGGGGGCTGATCCGCAGGGCGGCGGCGATCGCAGCGTTGGAGCGGCCCTGGGCCAGGAAGAGCGCGACGGCGCCCTCGCGTTCGGTCAGCCCCCACCGCTCCCGCAGCAGCCGCGGCGCCACCGGCTCCGCCGATAACCGCTCCACCGCTATGAGCATCAGGGTCCCGCCCCCGTCGCAGGGCCACGGCAGGAAGACGCCGCGGACCCGATAGCGTGCGAGCGTGGTGCGCACTTCGCTCACCATGGGTCTCACCAGCAGGTCGCCGGACGGCGATCGCCGGACTCGCTGGAACCGGGCCAGCGTCAGGGCGACTTCGTCCATCCTGTCCGTCAGCAGCGCGTGCTCCGGGTCAGGAGCCAGCATCTCCCCGAGCGCCGGGTTCCGATGGAGCACGCGCCCCTGCGCGTCGGCGAGCACCACGCCTTCCGCCAGCCCTTCCACGGCGGACGCGAGGTTGGCGCGATGCGTCTCGAAGCGCAGGTAGGCGCGCACGCCGGACGTGAACGCCGGCATCAGCAACCGCAGGACGGCGAGCCCGCGCTTCCCGAACCGGCGACCTCGTGGTTTGTCGTGGTAGAGCAGGAGGCCCGAGACCGTCCTCGGAGCGGCGTCGTCAGGGTTCTCCGTGGTGATGGCGATGGTGTCGTACGCGCGGTTGGGGACGATGAACTCGTTGTAGTAGTCGCTCCGCTCGACGTCCTTCCAGTGCGGATGGTAGATCGCCGCCCTGCTGTAGACCCCGAGGGCGATGGACCTCCGCAGAATCGAGAACCGCGTCTCGAGCCGCGAGCGATGCGCCGGGTACGTCCGCAACGAGTCGGGGCTGAACTGCTCGCTGTAGAACTCCGCGGCTTCCCTCGCCGGCAGGTGGAACGTCACCATGTCCGCGCCCAGCAGCTCCTGAACCTCCCGGCTCACTTTCGAGCGCCAGGCGTCCACGCTCGGGGTCTCGAACGGCGACAGGAGAGCGTGCAGCGCCGCTTCGAGGCGCGTCACCTCGACGGAGGAGAGGCCTAATCCCGAGGTGATCACTCAGGTTTCTGTGAACTGGAAGTTGTAAGGGAGGAGGCAGAGACTCGGCGTGCCGTGCCGGAACGTCGGCAGATTGTGCCTGCCCTTCAGTGTCCTTCCATCCGCCCGTCGTTCCACGGCGTCGCGAGCGGCGCCAACCGCATTCCCGCCGCGGAGTGAAACGGGTTCCGCCTTGTCGTGTTCTACCGGACTGCGAAGGTCGGGAATCTTATCTCTGCCGACGACTCGCGTCAAGAACTGGCCGGTGGGGCCGATAGCCTATTGTGATGGAGCTAGTTCAGCGCTCCAGCCCGTGACAGTTGCCATTCCAGCGCGTCGCAGTCTGTAGGGAGTTTCTGCCCATCCGAAGCCGGTGACTCCGGAGTATCGTGGCCGTGTCGGGGAGGCGTACCTGATCTACGCCGAGGCGAATCTGCGCGGCGGCGGCCCCGCTCAGGGAGCGGGCGTTCGGAAACACGTTCGGCGACATCGCGGCCGGCGATCTTACGCTGCACTTCATCCTGGCTGAGCGGGGGGGCGAGCGGGCGGTACGGCCACGGCGGCGTACCTGGGCCCCTACCCGTAGCCCGCAAGCGCGCTCGTGGCCAATCCGAACCTGACGCAGAACCCGGGCTACTGAGCCCCGGGGGGAAGTGCTGAGGAACGATACCCTTCAACGGTGGAGCAAGAAGATGAACTCGTTGGCACGGTCCCTGGCCCCACGGATCACGGTCCTGTGTCTCGGCGCCGCCCTGGCGAGCTGCGGCGAGCAGCAGCCGCTGAGCGCCCCGCCGGTTGCGCGGCCGCTGTTCGAGATCTCCGACGGCACCCACGCGCCGGGCAACCCCGGCTTCTTCTTCCTCCCGCCGATCGCGCAGCTGCAAACCTGGACCGGCGTGTTCGACGACACCCTCGCCCCCGTCGTGACGATCTGCGCCCTCCAGGCAGGGACGTGCGGCGCGACGATCGCCACCTTCACGCGCGCGGCTCCCCCGTCCCGCGGTGCCGACGACGACGACCGGTGCGACGACGACGATGCGTCAGTCCGCTCAGACCTGCTCAACCCCGATGGGCGTCTCGACAGGGCGTGCGAGGATGACGACGCGCGCCTGCGCCAGGACGGCGAACGGTGGCCGACGGTCCGCTTGAACCGGCGGGCCCAACACTACGTGGTGCGCTGGTACACGCACCGCTACCACCTCGACCCGGCCGTGACCTACCGCATCACGGTGGCGGTCGGCGCCCTCCCGCTCGGCTACGCCGACGTGGACGTGGTGCGCAACCGGCGGGCGGCGGCCGCGGTGGACACCAGCCGCTTCGTGCCGCTCCTGCTCGATCGCACCCTGCCGATCAAGTTCCGGATCGAGGTGGGGGCATTGGGAACGCTCTTCTGCCCGGGGACGGCAGGAGCTTACTCGTCCCTCCAGGCGGCGGTGAATGCGGCACCCGACGGCGGCACCGTCCTTGTATGCGACGGCACACACAGCGTGGAGGACGTGAACGTCTCGCACGCGGTCACGATCACGTCAGCGGGGCCGGGCGTGGCGACTCTCGACGCGGGTTCAGCGGGCGGTGCGCTCTGGATTGGCGGTGGCACCACACCTCTGGCCGGCACCGTGGTCCTTAGGAACCTCCGCTTTGTCGGCGGCCAGTGGGACAACGTCTCCGTCACGTCCAACGCCGGCAGCGTGCTGGTATCGCACTGCACGTTCGAGAATCCATTGGCGACGCCTGGCGAGCCGGAGCCGTCCCTAACGGCGCTCGTGCTGACGGGCAGCGGAAACACATCACTGACGGTGGATCAAAGCACGTTCATCGGGGCAGATGTCGGGGTCGGCGTGTCGGTTCCGTCTGGGGCCGTCGTCGTCAGCGGCAACACGTTCCGTGGCCAGGCCAACTCAGGCGTCCATGTCGGCGGCCCGACCCCCGGACTGGTCACCGTGCAAGGCAACTCATTCAGCGACTGCGGGCCGAACTGGTGCCTCTTCACTCAGGTGGCGCTGGCGGCGATAGGGAATACGTTCACGATCGACATGACCCATCCCACGCATTCGCCCCTGCGCCTCGACGTGGGCGTCGGCGGGAGCGACGCTGCAGTTGCGACCGACAACGTCGTGAACGGCCTTGGAGCGGGAGCCGCAGGTCGTGCGGATCCCTTGGGATACCCGATGCAGGTCGGAATTCAGGTGTACGGCACGGCCGATCTTCGACGTAACCAGATCTCCAACGCCTACGACGGGGTGTGGCTGTCGTCGGCGACGGTGACCGGGTCGGATAACGTGATCACGGGCACATTCGCCCCGCTCGACGGGTCCGGGACGATAACGATGAACCGCAACGACCTTCTCGACTACGTGAACTGGCGGACCTTCAGCGGGAGCGGTGTAGATCTTCGATGCAACTATTGGGGAAGCAGCTTGGGCCCGGCTGGCATCACAAATGCGGACATCGCCTACCTTCCCTACGCGACGCAGCTGATCGCGAACCAGCCCGGCGTCATCTGCACGCCGTAGGCGCCGCGCCGAAAATGGCGCCATGCCGTACGACTCACCCGCCGATGGCGGCCTCCACGGCCGCCGTCGCGCGGGCGACGTCCGCATCGGCTTCCGCTATCAGCGTCTTCGCCTCCTCCGCCAGCGGCGCGCCCTCGGCGGGATTCGGCATCCCGGCGACGTTGATCCGCACGTTGTAGGCGGCGCCGCGCGCTGCCGCGCCGGCCAGCAGCGCGCCGACGCCGGCGTCCGACACGGCGTTCCTGTTCCCGGCTTCCGCCGCGCGCGCGGCCAGCGCCGCGACCTCCCGGGCCGCCCGCAGGGTCTCGAGCGGCACCTTCGCCGCGCCGATCAGCGCCTGCTGGATCGCCGCCTTCCGCTCCGCCTCCTTGTCCTTCGGGATGGCGTACGCCGCAGTCACGGCGTTGAACGACGCGGCGTCCTCGTCCCCCAGGCGCATCAGCCGGACTCGCAGCGTCTCCGCCTTCTCCACCAGCCCCCTGAACTCGGCGTCCACCTCGGCGTACTTCTTCCGCCCCACGGTGAGCTTGCCGACCATCGCCGCAAGCGCCGCGGCCAGGCCGCCCGCCACCGCCGAGGCGGTGCCGCCCCCCGGCGCAGGACTCACCGACGCGACCGAGTCCAGCCAGTCGCCCAGCGTCGGGCCCGCCGTCGCGCGCACTTTGGCCTCCATCACATGCGGAGCGATACTCTCCTTCATCTTGAGGTGCCGCTCCGCCGCGCCCTGGACGCAACGCTCGGGCACCATCCCGACGATTTCGCTCCAGGCCGCATCGGTGCCCAGCTTCCGCGCCGCCGCGGCGACCGCCTCGAACGCCACGTGCGGTGGGGTGGTGTCGATGTCCACCAGGTTCATCGAGACCTGCGCCTCGCCGCCCACCAGCATCCCCAGCGCCTTCACCGCCTTGAGCCCGCCGCCCGCCTCGCGCACCTGCTTGGCTATTGTCTTTGCGACCGCCTGGTCGCCGGTGGCGAGATAGACGTTGTACGCGACGAGGAAGGGCCGGGCGCCGACGGCGATCGCGCCGGCCGACGGATGGATCCGCTCCGGCCCGAAGTCGGGCGCCTTCGCCGGGTCCTTCCCGATCTGCTCCCGGAGCCCCTCGAACTCGCCGCGCCTGACGTCGGCCAGGTTCTGGCCCGCTCGGGGCGCGACGCCGCCCGCTCGTAGAGGAAGACCGGGATCTCCAGCTCCTTCCCAATCCGCTCGCCGAGCTTCTTCGCCAGCGCCACGCAGTCGTCCATCGTCACGCCCTCGAGCGGGATGAACGGCACCACGTCCGCCGCCCCCATCCGCGGGTGCTCGCCCTTGTGGACCCGGAGGTCGATGCGCTGCGACGCCAGGCGTACCGCGCGGAACGCCGCCTCGGCGGCAGCCTCCGGAGAGGCGACGAAGGTGAAGACGGAGCGGTTGTGGCTGGCGTCGGCCTGCACGTCGAGGAGCCGCACGCCGGGGACGGAAGTCAGGGCGGTTCGAAGGGCGTCGAGAGTCTCAACGCTCCGGCCCTCAGAGAAATTGGGAACACATTCGACTAGGGGCATGGTGAGAAGGGGGTAGGGGTTAGGGTGTAGGGTGTAGGGAAGGCGAATTCAGAAGCTCCATCAGCCATGCGTGAATGGCTGGGTTCCCCGCAACGATCGAGCCGTGGCGGATGACGTCGCGCTCCCCGTCCAGCCCGGTCACGATGCCGCCGGCCTCGCGCACGATCAGGGTGCCCGCGGCGACGTCCCAGGGCGCCAGCCGCAGCTCCCAGAAGCCGTCGAACCGCCCGGCCGCCACCTCGCAGAAATCGAGCGCGGCCGAGCCGGGGCGCCGGAGACCACCCGAGCCGGCGATGACGGCGGCGAACTGCGCCGCGTAGATGGGAAGCTGGTCCATGAACTTGAACGGGAAGCCCGTGCCGATCAGGGCCTGCTGGGGCTTGGCGACGCCGGAGACGCGGATCGGCGTCCCGTTCTGGAACGCCCCGCCGCCGGCGACGGCGTGATACCTGATGTTGAGTGAGACGTGGTGCACCACGCCGGCCACGGGCTGGCCGTCCACCACGGCGCCGATGGACACGGCGTAGAAGGGGAAGCGGTGCAGGTAGTTGGTCGTGCCGTCCAGCGGGTCCACGACCCACGCGAGGCCCGACGTTGCGCCCGAGGGCGTCAGCTCCTCGCCGACCACGGTGCTGCCCGGCGCGGCCGCGAGCAGCGTCTCGGAGATCATCCGCTCCGACTCGCGGTCCACTTCCGTGACGAAGTCGGCGCGCCCCTTTTCTGACCACTGGTCGGGCCCGCGCCGCCCCTCCTCCCGGAGCAGGAAGGCGGCGGCACGATCGGCCGCAAGTTGAGCCGCCGCCAGCAGTTGCCCCGCATCCGCATTCACTTGTCTTGGCCTCCGCCGAACCTTACCTTGCGAGGATGAACCGGGTCTTCAGCGGCATCCAGCCCTCGGGCGAATTGCACATCGGCAACTATCTGGGCGCGGTCAGGAACTGGGTCGCGCTGCAGGCGCAGCACGAGTGCATCTTCTGCATCGTGGATCTCCACGCCATCAGCCAGCCCTACGACCCGAAGGTACTGCCGGCGCGCACGATGGACATGGCGACGGGCCTGCTGGCGGCCGGGCTCGACCCGGAGAAGTGCACTCTGTTCGTGCAGTCGCACGTGGCCGAGCACGCCGAGCTGGCGTGGGCGCTGAGCGCGGTCGCGCCGCTCGGCGAGCTGGAGCGGATGACGCAGTTCAAGGACAAGGCGGGGCGCGAGGAATCGGTGCCCGCGGCGCTGCTCAACTACCCGGTGCTCATGGCGGCCGACATCCTGCTCTACCGGGCGAACATGGTTCCGGTGGGCGAAGATCAACTGCAGCACCTCGAGCTGGCGCGCGAGCTCGCGCGCCGCTGGAACGCGCGGTTCGGCGAGAACTTCTTCCCCGAGCCGCAGCCCTTGCTCACGAGCGCCAAGCGCATCGTCGGCCTCGACGGCAACGCGAAGATGTCGAAGAGCCTGGGGAACACCATCGGCGTCCTCGACAGCCCGGAGGTGATCTGGGAGAAGCTGCGTCCGGCGGTCACCGATCCGGCGCGCAAGACCCGGAAGGACCCGGGCAACCCCGACATCTGCAACATCTACCACCTGCACGAGCTTTTCTCCACGCCGGATCAGGTGAAGCACGTCGCGCACCAGTGCCGGACGGCGGGGTGGGGGTGCTTGGACTGCAAGCGCCTGCTGGCGGACAATATGATAGCGGCGCTGGCGCCGATCCGGGAGCGCGCGGCCGAGCTGCAGGCGCATCCGGAGCGCGTGCGCGAGGTGCTGGAGCGGGGCGCGGCGCACTGCCGTGTCCTGGCGGAGGAGACGATGACGCGGGTCCGGGAACTGATGGGCTTCGTCCCGGCATCAGGGGTCCGCTGATGGCGCCGGTGCGCCGTCTGGTGGTGGACCTGGCGTCGCACCGGCCCGTCTGGCAGCCGCCGCAGTCGTTCTTCGACGCGCTCGTGGCCGCGGGCGGGAACGGCTGGCAGGTGGAGGTGGTCCGGGCGGCCTCGAACAGCGACGGCGACGGCTCCGGCGGCTCGCCGGAGACGGTGGCTGTGGCCGCCGGTGCCGAGGTGTACATTGGGTGGGGAATCCCGGAGGCGGTGCTTGAGGCGGGCCGCGGGACGCTGGGCTGGGTACACACCGCGGCGGCCGGCGTGGCCGGGAGTCTGACGCCGGCGCTGAAGGCGTCGGGCGCGATCTTCACCAACTCCGCCGGTGTGCACGCCGACCCGATCGCCGAGTGGGTGGTCGCGGCCGTGCTGTACTTCTTCCGGGGCATGGACCTGGCCCGCCGGGCGCAGGACCAGGCGCGCTGGGTGAAGGACGATTTCACGGGCCTCCCCTGCGTGACGCGCGAGCTGGGAGGGGGGGGAGCCGCGTCGCGGTCTACGGGCTCGGCGGGATCGGGCGGTCGGTGGCGCAGCGTTTCACGGCGCTCGGCGCCGAAGTGCGGGCGGTGCGCCGCCGGCCGGCGCTGGGCGGCCTGCCGGGAGTCGCCACCGTGGGGCCGGGTCAGGCGGATTGGGTGCTGGAGGGGGCCGCGGCACTGGTGGTCACGGCGCCGCTCACGCCGGGCACCAGGGCCGCGATCGGCGCGCGGCAGCTGCTTCTCCTGGCCGACGGCGCGGTGGTGGTGAACGTGTCGCGCGGCCAGGTCGTGGAGGAGGCCGCGCTGCTGGCGGCCCTGGATTCGGGCAAGGTGCGGGGCGCGGCCCTCGACGTGTTCGACGTGGAGCCGCTGCCGCCGGAACACCGTTTCTGGACGCACCCGCGGGTCCTGGTCCACCCGCACGTCGCGGCGGTGTCGCCCGGATTCTGGGCGCGCGAGCAGGCGCTGGTGCTCGAGAACTGGAAGCGGTATCGGGAGAAGCGGGAGCTGGTGAACGTGGTGGACCTGAGCGCGGGGTACTGAATGGAGAAGATCATCAAGGCCGCGGTGGACCGGGGCGCGTCGGACCTGCACATCAAGGCCGGCGACGTGTTCCGGGCGCGGATCGACGGGAAGCTGGTGCCGCTGACCAAGCAGCGCCTCACGCCCGAGCAGACGAAGGCGATCGCGCTCCAGTTCATCCCCAGCGCCGAAGACAAGGCCCGCATCGACAGGATCCTCGATTACGACTGCTCGTGGGGCGCGCCGGGGATCGGGCGCTTCCGCGTGAACATCCTGAAACAGCGCTCCTCGTTCATGATCGTGATGCGGGTCATCCCGTTCGAGGTGCCGACCTTCGAGCAGCTGAAGCTCCCGGCGGTGCTGGCGACCGTCGCGGCGGCGGAGCGGGGGATGATCCTGGTCACCGGCGTGACCGGCAGCGGCAAGAGCTCGACGATGGCGGCGATGATCGACCAGATCAACCGCACGCAGCAGAAGCACATCGTGACGCTCGAGAACCCGATCGAGTTCCTGCACCGCGACATCAACTGCTCGATCACCCAGCGCGAGATCGGCACCGACACCGACAGCTTCCGCACCGGGCTCCGCGCCGCCCTGCGCCAGGACCCCGACGTCGTCCTGATCGGCGAGATGCGCGACGCGGAGACGATCGACACGGCGATGAAGGCGGCGGAGACGGGGCACCTGCTGGTCTCCACCCTGCACACGCCGGACGCGACGACGACGATCTCGCGCGTCATCGCGATGTTCCCGCCCGAGGAGCAGAACATCGTGCGCATCCGCATGGCCGACGCGCTGCATGCGGTCGTCTCGCAGCGTCTGCTGCGCCGCAAGGACGGGCACGGGCGCGTGGCGGCCCTGGAGGTCATGATCGTCACCTCGACGATCAAGGACCTGATCCTCGACCCGAACCGGACCAGCGAGATCCGGGAGTTCATCGCGGATGGCAAGGAACAGTACGGGATGCAGACCTTCGACCAGCACCTGATGGACCTGGTCTCCCAGGACGTCGTGGAGTACGACCACGCGCTGGCGAACTCGTCCAACCCGTCGGACTTCGAGCTGCAGATGAAGACCTTCCGGCGCCGCTCGCGGATGTCGGCCAAGGTGAAGGGCCCGGCGGAGGCGCCGGCGGCCAAGCCGCCGGCGCCGGAGTCCCCCGACCGGCCCGCGGGCTTCACGGACGACCTGTCGAGCATGCTGCCGTCGTGAGCGCCCTCGCCCTGCAGGGCGTCATCGTCCCGCTCACGACGCCGTTCGACCCCGAGACGGGCGACGTGGCGCCGGTCGCGCTGCGGCAGCTCGCGCGCGACGCCATCGCGCGCGGGCTCGCCGGGGTGGTGGTGGCGGGTACGACGGGCGAAGGGCCGATGCTCGACGAGGACGAGACGGTGAACCTGGTCGAGTGGCTGCGGGAGGTCGTTCCCGAGGACCGCTGGCTGATCGCCGGCACGGGCGCCGAGTCCACGCGCGGCACGGTGCGGCTGTCGGAGCGCGCCGCGGCGGCCGGCGCCGACGCCGTGCTGGTGCGTCCCCCCGCCTACTTCGGCCCCGTGCTGACGCCGCAGGCCCTCGCCGACCATTTCGCGCGCGTCGCCGACCGGAGCCCGGTGCCGGTGATCCTGTACAACATGCCGAAGTACACGCACGTGATGCTGCACGACAGTCTGCTCCGGGCGGTGGCGGACCATCCGCGGGTCATCGGCTTCAAGGACTCGAGCGGCGATCTCAAGGTGCTGGCGGGCTACCGCGCGGCCGCGCCGCGGCTCAAGGCGCTGGTCGGCTCCGGGACCCAGTTCTACCCGGCCCTCGAGCTGGGTGCGGACGGCGGCGTGCTCGCCGTGGCCTGCATCGCCGCCGACCGGTGCCAGACGCTGTTCCGGGCCTTCCGCGCCGACGACCGCCGCAGCGCGGGGGCGGAGCAGGAGCGGCTGACGCCGCTCGCACGCGAGATCGTGGGCGACCTCGGCGTGCCGGGGATCAAGGCCGCGCTGGACCTGCTCGGGCTGCCGGGCGGGCCCGCGCGCGCGCCGCTGGCGCCGCTCGACGCGCGGCAGAAGGGTCGCGTGGCCGAGCTGCTCGCCGCCGCGGGCCTTCGCGCCGCGGCCACCGCGTAGGGCCCATGTTCGACTCCCAGACGCACTGCGTCGTCGTGGTGGGCGCACAGTGGGGCGACGAAGGCAAGGGCAAGGTGGTGGACGCCCTCGCCGAGCGCGCCGATCTGGTCGTGCGCTACCAGGGCGGCGCGAACGCCGGCCATACGGTGGACGCGCCGGGCGGCGAGTTCATCCTCCACCAGATCCCGTCGGGCATCCTGCACGCGGGCACGCGCTGCGTCATTGGGAACGGCGTCGTCCTCGACCCCGAGACGCTGTTCCACGAGATCGACGCGCTGGTCGAGCGTGGGGTCGCGATCGAGGGGCGGCTGGTGGTGAGCGACCGCGCCAACCTCGTCCTCCCGTACCACAAGCTCCTGGACGCCGAGAGCGCGCGGAGCAAGGAGATCGGCACCACCAGCCGCGGCATCGGGCCGGCGTACGAGGACAAGATCGGCCGCCGCGGCGTGCGCGTGGGCGATCTCCGCCACCCGGAGATCGTGGCCAAGCTCGTGCGCGCCGCGTGCGAGCGAACCAACGCGATGCTCGCGCTGGCAGGCTCCACGAAGCGCTGCACCGTCGAGGAGGTCGAGCGCATGTTGCGCGAGATCGCGCCGCGGATGCTCCCCTTCATCGGCGACTCGGGGAAGCTCGTCTCCACCGTGCTCACGAACGGCGGGAACGTGCTCCTCGAGGGCGCGCAGGGCGCGCTGCTCGACGTGGACCACGGCACCTATCCGTTCGTGACGTCCTCGAGCACCACGGCGGGCGGCGCCTCCACCGGCTCGGGGATCGGCCCCACCGCGATCGACGCGGTCCTGGGCGTGGTGAAGGCCTACACGACGCGGGTGGGGAACGGCCCGCTGCCGACCGAGGCGAGCCCCGAGGAGGCCGAGCGCCTCCGCTCCCTGGGCGACGAGTTCGGCGCCACGACCGGGCGGCCGCGGCGCTGCGGATGGTTCGACGCGGTGGTCGTGCGCTACGCCGCCCGGGTCAACGGCCTCTCGGGCCTCGCCGTCACCAAGCTCGACATCCTCGACACGCTCGAGAGCATCCCGGTGTGCACGCACTACCGGATGGACGGCGAGGAGCTGCAGGACCTTCCCGACAACGTCGTCGCCCTCGACTGCGTGCAGCCGGTCTACGAGCTGATGCCGGGGTGGCGCAAGAGCACCGCGGACGCGCGGCGCCTCGAGGACCTGCCGTTCGCGGCGCGCCGCTACCTCTCGCGCCTCCAGGACCTGGCGGGAACGGTGGTGAAGTTCGTCGGCGTCGGCACCAAGCGCGAGCAGCTGATCCAGGTCCCATGAAGACCGCCGTGCGCCTTGGCGCGGTGCCGGTCGTCGTCGTCCTGGCCCTCCTCGCCGTCCTCACCACCTGGCTCAATCGTTCGATCCCACCGCTCCGCGGGCAGGAGTCGGTGCCCGGCCTCGGCGCGCCGGTCGAGGTGACGTGGGACAGCCTGGGCGTGCCGCACATTGCGGCCGCGTCGGACTCCGACGTGCTCGAGGCGCTGGGCTACCTCCACGCGCGCGACCGGCTGTGGGAGATGGAGACCATGCGGCGCGCCGCCGAGGGACGGCTCTCCGAGATCCTCGGGCCCGCGGCGCTGGACGCCGACCGGTACCTGCGCTCGCTCGACATCCCGTACGCGGCCTGGCGCTGCGAGCGGGCGATGGCGCCAGGGACCCGGAGCCTCGCGCTTGCCTACGTGCGCGGGATCAACCGGTGGATCGCGGCGCACCCGCGCCCGCTCGGGCCGGAGTTCCAGCTGCTCCGCTTCACGCCACAGCCGTGGACGACCAACCAGCTGTTCGAGATCGGCCGCCTGATGGCGTGGGACCTCGTCAACGCGGGCGGCGAGCTGGAGCTGGCGCGCGCCGCGGCGAAGCTGGGGCCGGAGCGGGTGAAGGAGCTGTTCCCATCCTACCCCGACAGCGGCGCGGTCATCCTGCCCAGGGGAAGTGGACACTGGAAGACGGGACGCACCGACGCACGGACGCACAGACGCACGGGTGTTCCCAGCGCGGGACTCGCGGCGCGTGACATTCCGTCGATCCCGCCGCTGGCCGCCGAGCTGCTCGACGCGGCATCGATCTCGCGCGCGTCGAACTCGTGGGTGATCGGGCCGTCGCGCACGCGTTCGGGCAAGCCGATACTCGCCAACGACCCGCACTTGGCGCTGCGCGCGCCGTCGCTCTGGTACCTGGCGGTCCTCGAGAGTCCCGGCCTCCACGTGGCCGGCGCCACCATCCCGGGCCTCCCTGCCGTCGTCCTCGGTCACAATCGCCGCATCGCGTGGGGGCTCACCAACGTCGGCGTGGACGACGTGGACTACGTCATCGAGCTGTTGTCCGATGACTTCTCGAAGGTCCGAACGCCGACGGGGTGGACGGACCTGACTCTGGTGCGCGACTCGATCCGCGTCCGCGGCAAGCCCGCCGTGCCGTTCGTCCTGCGGCGCGGGCCGCACGGGCCGCTGATCGGGCCCGCGCCGGACGGCGATCCTCTCCACGGCCTGGCGATGCGCTGGAACGCGCTCGATCCCAGCGATGAGCTGACTGCACTGCTCGGCGTGGACCGCGCCGGCAACTGGACGGAGTTCCGCGCCGCGCTCTCGGGCTTCAAGGCGCCGGAGCAGAACTGGATCTACGCCGACGTGGACGGGAACATCGGCTATCAGATGACCGGCGCGGTCCCGGTGCGGCGCTCGGGGAACGGGCTTCTGCCGACGCCGGGCTGGACCGACGAAGGCGCGTGGGTGCGCTATCTCGACTTCGACGAGCTGCCGTGGACGCTGAACCCGCCGGAGGGCTTCATCGTCACTGCAAACAACCGGGTGGTGGGCCCGGAGTATCGGTACTTCATCACGGCCAACTGGGAGTTCCCGTACCGCGCCGAGCGCATCCGCGAGCTGATCCTCGCCGGCGGCGGGAGCGGTAGTGGGCCGTTCACCGTGGACGACGTGCGGCGGATGCAGATGGACACGGTGGACGCTTTCGCGCGCTGGGCCAAGGAGATCGCGGCGAAGGCCGCGGCGGACGTGGGCCGGCCGGACGTGGCGAGCGCGCTGCACGAGTGGAGCGGGGTGATGGGTGCGGATCGCACCGAGCCGAGCATCTTCTGGACCTGGTACCGCGCCCTCCAGCGCCTGACGTTCGAGGACGAGCTGCCGGGCGGCTACGCGCCCTCGAGCCCGCTCCACCGCTGGCTCAGGGCCGGGACGAGCCCCTGGTTCGACGACGCGCGGACGCCGGAGAAGGAGGACCTGCCGCAGCTCGCCGCGCGCGCGATGCGCGAGGCGCTGCCGATCGCCGAGGGGAAGCGGTGGGGCACGCTGCACCAGACGCTTTCGGCGCACATGCTCGGCAGCCAGCGCATCCTCGACCGCCTGCTCGGCCTCAACATCGGGCCGACGCCGCGCGCGGGATCGCTCTACACCGTGGACGTGGCCGACTTCTCGGCGCGCCGGCCGCCCTACCTGAACACGCACGCCGCCTCGTTCCGCCAGGTCGTGGACCTGGCCGACATCGAGCACGGCGGGATGATCGTCACGACCGGGGAGTCGGGGAATCCGCTGAGCCGGCGATACCGCGATCAGGTGGGGCGCTGGATGCGCGGGGAGCTGTGGACGGTGCCGCTGAGCCGTGATCGGGTGGCGGCCGTTGGCACCCTCCACCTGACACCCGGCAGCGAGAAGTGAGCGGGATCAGGCGCACCGGGACAACACGTCCGTGACGAACGTGGATGCCTCTCCCTCCGAGCTGACCACGTCCGGGTAGCGTTCCAGCAAGCGGCGCCGCAGCTCGGCGATCGGCGTCGCCCCGTCGGCGAGCCCCAGCAGGAACCGCTCCGCCTCGCCTCGACGCGTGAGCCTGGGCGTGTGGTCGGGCGCGTTTCCGTGAAGGAGCTGCGCGGGCATCAGGGAACCGAAGAAGGTGGAGTGGTCGAATCGCACGGTCTCCCTGCCGGCACGAGTGCGTTCCTCCACTTCGACCTGCCATCGCCAGTGAATGCTGTCGTGGGACGTGAGGGAAGCCTCCAGGCGATGGCCCGCTTTGATCGGGACCGGACGGGCCAACGGGAAGAACGCTTGCGCGTAGTTTGTCGTGTTCGCGCCCGGACGATTGCCGAGCTCGATGTCGTCTGCCAGGGTGGCGACGAACCACCCGCACCAACCGTGCAGAACTCCCGATCGCCGAGCCGTCATCCGGACCGTGCCCTGCAGCATCACGGTCGCGACCTGGAGGAGATTGACCCGCGCCACCGGCGCGGGCTTGGCGAGGAAGACTCGCGGGCTCACGCGAACCGAGTGGCGGTGGTTGATCGCGAGCTGCCGCACCGCGGAAAGGTCCAGCCCCTGCCGCCTCCGGAGCCAACTATCGATCTCGTGCCGGTAGACCTCCGGAAGCTCCACTGGCGCCAGGAACAGCTCGATGGATGCCGGAACCATCGCACCGCCCGTCTTCAACAATCGCTCGCGGGCATCGATGAGGGATCGCAGACCGCCGCGCTGCAGGCCGCAGGTGCCGAAGATATCGCCCACGATCACGTCGACCCGTTCCGGCAGCGCGATTCGACTGGACGGTCCAGCCAGTACGACGACGCGGTCTCCGATACCGTTGTCGTTGGCGAGTAGGCGGGCCAGCTCCACGGCCGCGTCGACGTCGACCGCGTACACGCGCCGGGCCCCGGCGCGGCTGGCGAGAAAGGCGAGGATCCCGCTGCCGGTGCCGAGATCGAGCACCGTGTCCCCCCGCTTCACCGTCCTGGCGATGGCCTGGCGAAATCGCAGCAGCCGGGCTCGCGTCTGGGTGAGAAGAAAACGGTGAAAGCGGAGGAGGTCGAGTTCGTCATCGGCATCCATCAGCGGGCTGCTCCCTCGCTAAGCGGAAGGAAGGGGCGTGACCGGGGATCGACCAGCGGTCTGCGGAGTGCGCCTCACAGGCGCACCTCGACAGTCGCCGGTCGGATCAACTGCGTCTCAACCAGCTGGCGATACGTCTCACTCATGTCCAGCAACTCGGCGTGCCGCCCTGCGGCCACGATGCGCCCACCCTCGAGTACCAGGATCCGATCGGCGGCGAGGACGGTGCTGAGCCGGTGGGCGATGATCAGCGTGATGCCGTCCGGCCGCCGCTGGCGCAGGCTCTCCGTGATGGACCGCTCCGTGGCGGCGTCGAGCGCGCTGGTTGCTTCGTCGAGAACGAGCATCTGGGGGCCGGCCACGAGCGCCCGCGCCAGCGCGACCCGCTGCCGCTGCCCAGCGGACAGCGTTCCGCCGCGCGTGCCGACGCGAGTGTTGTAGCCGTCTTTCAGGGACGCGACGACTTCGTCGAGCCGGGCGACCCGCGCCGCCTCGGCGACCGCTGCCGGCGGCACGTCGCGCCCCAGAGCGATGTTCCACTCGACCGACTCGTCGAAGATGAAGCAGTCCTCGAAGACCACGCCCAGGCTCCGCGCCAGCGACGCGCGTGTCAGGCGATCCAGCGGCACGCCATCGAGGAGGATGCGGCCCGAGTCGGGAGCCCGGAGACGGACGAGCAGCTGCGCCAGCGTGCTCTTGCCCGACCCGGTGGTGCCGACCACCGCCACCGTTTCGCCGCGCCGCAACTCGAGATCGAGGTCCCTGAGGACGGGATTGCCTCCGGGATAGCGATACGCGGCCTGCTCCACCGTGATCCGGCTTATCGGAGCGGTGATCGTGACGGACCCATCGGGCGCGCGCGACGCCCGATCGCCCAGGAACGCGAACACGTTGAGGCTCGCGCCCTGCTGCTCGGCCAGCCCCGAGAACGCCTCGGAGAGGGCGCCGAGCTGCGCCTGCAGCCGATGCAGCACGAACACGAAGGCGACAACGATGGGGAGATGCCGGAACAGCGCCTCCCGCCAGAACGCGAGCGCGACGAGCAGACCGCCCAGCAGCGCCACCGCGTAGACCGCCTGCGTCACCGGCCCGAGCGCGCTGCGCCAGCGGTGCAGGCCCATCGCCTCGCGGAACAGCGTCCGGTTCACCTGGCGGTGGAGCACCAGCCTTTCCGGGCCGACGTCGAAGGTCTGGATCACGTGGAGGCCGGCGGCGTCGTCGAGCACCAGCCGGCTCGAGTCCTCCTCGGCGCGCACCATCCCAATGCCGTGGGCGCGGATCCGGCGTCCCGCGTACACGGTGACGGCGCCGGCGATCGCTCCGAGGGCGACCGCCGCGAGGCTCATCCGCCACGACATCACCACCAGAGCCACAGCGTACACCGCCAGCAGGAGCGCGGCATTCAGCAGCGCCACCAGGGCAGCGATCCCGCCCACCATCCGCTCCGCCTGCACCGAGAACAGGTTGACGAGCCGTCCCCCGCCGAAGCCGGAGAGCTCAGCGTAGCGGGAGGCGTAGAACGCCTCCGCAAGCGACTCGCGGAGCCGGAGGAGGACGCGCAGCTCGAGCCGGGCAGACTGGACGCCGTTCAGGTAGCCCGCTCCGGCGCGGAGCAGGAGCAGCGCGCCGAGCGCGAGGATGATGAGCTGGAGCCGCCGCGCCGACTCGCCGCTGAACGACGAGAGGAAGGGCACGAGCATCGTGATGGAAGCCCCTTCGAGCACCCCGACGGTCAGCGAGGTGAGGGCGACGGCCGCCGCTGGGCGCTCGAAGCCGCGCAGCGACGCCAGAGCCTCGCGAGCCTCGATCCACCGCGAGATCAGGCGCTCCGGCAGGGTCACGACGAGTCGGCCAGCACGGCCTCGCAGACGGCGGGGAGCGCGCGCAGGCTGCGCGGGTAGCTCAGGCGCCGGACCGGCACCACGCCGGCCAGGCGGCTGGCGAACGCGAACTGGCGAGCGAGGCGGTCGCGGTCGAGCACGATGGTGTTGAAGGTGTTGCGAATCAGCTCCAGGCATGCAGCGCCGGCGGACAGCCGTTCGATCGCGATTCGCCCCGCCGCGCGGCGCCGTGCGGGTGTCGGCTCGGAGAGGGCGTAGAGCGCGCGGAGCGGCACCGGGGCGTGAGCCGCCTGGCTCGCACCGAGCGGCAAGATCTGCTTCGACGTGCCGTCGTTCAGCCGGGTCCCGGACGGCTCGACACCGAGGACCTGCCGCGCCACGCTCGGAAAGAGCTTGATCCGGGGCATCCCCGGCTGCACGTAGTAACGGGAAGCCGTCCGCTCAAGCACGATCACGTCGTCCGTGAGGACGGGGCAGCCCAGGCGCAGGAACGCGGCTCCCAGGGTGGACTTCCCGTACCCGCAGTCTCCGAGGAACCCGATCCCCTCACCGTCCGCGACGACGACCGTGCCGTGCAGCGGCTCCACACCCAGGGCCAGCAGCGCGAACGACAGGACCTGGCCGAGCAGGTACGTGCTGAGCGATTCCGGCGTCGCCCGAGGATGGCGGTGATACCGGATGTCGTGCCCGTCCGCCGAGACGACGAATTCGAACAGCCCGCTCCACCGCAGATACGTCGATCCGGTTTCGAGGCGGCGGCAAGAGAACCAGTCGGGCTTCGGACGGCCGGCGGCGGCCCGCCGACGCAGCGCGGCGAACCGGGCCGTCCTGCCCACCCGAAGCCTGACGTCCGGGCCTCGCGTCCTGCGAGCGCGGGGGCAGGGGAGATCGAGAGGGCAGGCGACCGCGAGGCCGTAGAGGCTGTAGGGCGCGGTATCCTTCAAGCCGTGGCGCCGCTGGCCCTGGTCGCCGGCTTCTTGGTCCCGTCCGAGAAGTGGCCCTTCTTGGTCTGCGTCAACGCCCCGATGTCGCCGTGGACCGTCAGCCTGGGTGTGACATACGGCCGCTTGTGGGCGTCACGGTGCCGGGTCGGCGGTCTCTTCGCCCGTTTCATGTGATGTTCTCCGAGAGAGAGGTAGGATGGCGTGCCGGAGGTTCACACGGCCTGCTGAAGAATACCTGTAGCCAGACTTCGAGGGCAAACAGATCCGTGAGGTCCCACATGGCCAGGGACTCCGGCCCCTGCAGCTCCGTGGCCAGGCCGGGAAACTCGGCCGCCAGGCGGCTTTCGTCGAGGTACCCGAAGCGAGAGGCCAGGGAGCCGTGCGACAGCCTGGCGCTCACCTGTGCGAGGTCCTGCGCAATCCCGCGGTTGGCGGGGCCGGTGAAGTCGGCCTTCCACGTGCGGGCCCGAACCGGTTCGGGGAGAATACCCGCCATCGCCTCCCGCAGCAGCGCCCGCGGAACGCCGTCCCGGTTCTGCATCTCGCCCGGCGCGGCCATGAGGAAGGCGAGGAGATCCCGATCCAGGAACGGGAACGCCGCATCCTGGCCGTACAGCGCGGCGCTCTTGTTGTCCCACTCCATGCAGTGCACGTGGTACTTGGACCGGGCTTCCAGATACACCGATCTCGCGTGCACGGAGTGGAAACCGCCGCCCAGGCTCACCGGCCGGTTGGCAAACCGGAGGGCGCGGCGGCGGAAGGTGCCGGAGAACCACGGTCTGGGGCGCTCCGGCGGGGCGATCCGGCGGCGCAGGGCCTTGAGCAGCGGCACGATGGGCCGGGGCACGCAGTGCCGGGCGATGTCGAACACCAGCCGCTGCCTGAGCACGCGCGTCTCGTCCGCGCCGAAGAACCGCTCGTACGTCCGCGTATGGCGCACGATCTGCCGGAAGGCGAAGTGCCGGAAGAGATCCACCAGGTACGCAGTGGAAAACAGCACCTGGTCTCCCCAGTGCCCCGAGAGCAGCACGCGCGAGCCGGCCTCGCGGGTTCTCGCGTGCACCGCGCGGGTCACGCCCCAGGCGTAGTCCACGAATGGCGCTTCGACCGCGCGGACCTGGTCCTGGGCGCCCTCGACCACGCCGACCAGGGGCTCGATCGGAATGCGCGCGAACGAAACGTCGTACGCGCGCTCGATCTCGCGCAGATAGCGCTGCTCGTCGGCGGCCGTGCCCTCCGCTCCGACGTAGGACACCCCGAACACGCCGGGAGCCACCGCCAGCCCGGCCCGCCGCAGCGTTTCGGCTTGGCACCAGATGGAGGAGGAATCCAGGCCTCCGCTGACCGACACGGTCACGGGACTCACGGCGCGCGCGCGCCGCCGCACCGCCTCCGCGAACCGCTCGTGAAAGGCCTCGACGTACTCGGCGAACGAGCCCAGGCGAAGCTCGCGGCCGCGGTCGAAATCCCAGTACCGGGTCGCTGTCAGACGTTCGGGCGTCACGACGACGTGATGCGCCGGCACGACCGCCGCAATGCCCGCGAAGCAGGTGATGTCCTGGCGGTCGATCGGGCGCGAGGCCACGAGCAGGTAGTCGGCGAGGCCCTCGTCGTCGGGAAGCGCCGGGATCTCGGGGTGCGCGAGGAGGGCCTTGATCTCCGACGCGAACGCGCACAGCCGGGCGCTGTGGAAGTAGTAGAGCGGGCGGACGCCTATCGGGTCCCGGGCGAGCAGGAGTCGCGGCTGGCGGGGATCGAAAACGGCCAGTGCAAAGTCGCCGTTCAGCCGCTCGACGGATCGCTCGCCCCAGGTCTCGTAGGCCGCCAGGGCGCAGCCCGCGTCGCTCGTGACGCGCGGCAACTCCAGGGCGCTCAGCAGCTCATCCCGGTTGTCGAGCCGGCCGTCCATGACGAGAGTGGCGCCGGTGCGTCCGACGAGCGGCTGGACCTCGCCGGCTTCTTCGGGGGTCACCCACAGGTGCTGCCAGGCGAACCCCATCGGTCCCGCTACCCGCCGGCCCTCACCGTCGGGCCCCCGGTGGCGCAGCGTGGCGCTCATGCGCGCCAGCACGCCAAGGTCCGCGGGCTGCCCACCGAGATTGAAGATCCCGACGATTCCGCTCACGCTTGTATATTAGGCGTGTTGTCCCGACTAGTGAACCGAGAGCGAGCATGACGACACGCCGGATCACGGATTCGGCCACCGTGGTGGTCGCCGATGATCTTCTCGCCAGCGCGTTCGGCGCCGAGCTGGTGATCCTCAGCCTCAAGGACGGTGTGTACTACGGCCTCGAGGATGTCGGCGCGCGGATCTGGAACCTGCTGCAGCGGCCCGCGACCGTGGGCGCTATCCGCGACGCGCTCATCGCCGAATACGACGTGGAGCCGGGGCAGTGCGGGCGCGACCTGAGGTCCCTTCTTCAGGATCTGGCCGCGCGCGGCCTGATCGAAGTGCGGGAGTCGGATGCGGGCCCTGTGGCGTAGGTGGCGCGCGCTCAGGCCGACCGACCGCCGCCTGCTCGCCGAGACGACGCTGCTGGTGCTCCGCGTGCGCGCGGGGCTCCGACTGACCTCGTTCGCCGCGCTGCGCAGGCGGCTGGATGTGGCCCCCGCGGCGCGCCGCGCCGCTCCCGAGACCCCCGCTAGGGTGGCATGGGCCGTCGCGGCGATCGCGCGGAGACTGCCCGGCACGACCTGTCTCGTGCAGAGCCTCGTGGCGCACGCCCTGCTCCGGCGGCGCGGGTACCTCCCGGAGCTGCACATCGGCGTCCGCGGGCGCGGGAGCGCCGCCGCCGTGCCCCTCGACGCCCACGCGTGGGTCGAGTGCGAAGGCCGCGTCGTGGCGGGAGACCTGGACGACCTGGCCGAGTACGGCCGGCTCCAAAGTGTCCGGCCGCCCGCCTCCGCCGCGCCGGGCAGCCCGTGACTCAGGTCCTCACCGCGCCCTTGGCCGAAGGCCTCGCGGCGCTGCTCCGCGGTGAAAGCGTATGCTGGGCCGCGCTCGGCGTGGAGCCGGGCGACTTCCTCGCGGCGTGCGTCGAGGAGGACCTCACCGGCCTCGTGCATCGGCGGCTGGCCGCGCGACCCCCTTCCGACTGGCCTCAGAGCGTCCTCGGAGAGCTGGAGCGCGAGGCCCGGGCGGAGGCGATGCGGGAGGCGCTCCGCCGCCGGGAGCTGATCGCCGTCCTGGACGCGCTCGCCGGCGCGGGCATCCGGCCGATCCTCCTCAAGGGCACGCCGCTCGCGTACACCGTGTACGAGGCGCCGGGCCTGAGGCCTCGCGGCGACACCGATCTGCTGATCCGGCGCGAGGAGCGCGAGAGTGCGCGCCGCGTGATGCGCGCGCTCGGCTACGGGGCCACGAACTACTCCGACGGCGAGTTCCTGTTCCACCAGTTCGAGATGGCGAAGGACGACACCTTCGGCGTCCCGCACGCCCTGGATTTCCACTGGAAAATCAGCACCGAGTCGGTGTTCGCCGACCTGCTCGACTACGAGGAGCTCGCTCGCGAATCGGCGGGCGTGCCGGCGCTCGGAGCGCACGCGCGCGCGGCCGCTCCGACGCACGCGCTGCTGCTGGCCTGCGTCCATCCGGCGATGCACCACCGCAACCTCGAGCGCCTGATCTGGCTCTACGACATCCACCTGCTCGCGTCGCGGCTCCCGCCGTCCGAGCTCGAGGGCTTCGCACGGCTCGCCGTGCGCAAAGGCGTGGCGGCGATCTGCGCGCACGAGCTGGACCTGGCGCGGGCGCGGTTCGGCACCCGCGTGAGCGAAGCGGCGGCGAGGATCCTGGCCGCGCCGGGCCGGGCCGAGCCGTCGGCTGACTACCTCGAGCCCGGGCGGCGCTGGAGCGACGAGCTGGTGTCGAACGTGAGAGGCCTGCCGCGCTGGAGCGATCGGCTCAGGCTGCTGAGGGAGGTGGCGTTTCCCGCGCCGGGTTACATGCTCCGCGCCTACCGGCTCGACGCGGTCCCGGCCGCGGGCGCCCTGCTGCCCGCGCTGTACGTCCACCGCGGCCTGCGGGGCCTCTGGAAG
This sequence comes from uncultured Gemmatimonadales bacterium, assembly GCA_963835535.1. Taxonomy (GTDB): domain Bacteria; phylum Gemmatimonadota; class Gemmatimonadetes; order Gemmatimonadales; family JACORV01; genus Fen-1245. The sequence goes on along the minus strand of CAWIFL010000003.1, from coordinate 297,760 downwards.
GTGCTGCAGAACCGCAAGTAGGCGTCAGATGATGCGGGCCAGCCGCTCGCGCGCCCGCGCGAGCAGGCCGCCCCCGCCGCGCGGGTTCTTGCCGTAGTAATAGTAATAGTACCGGTCGCGCGTCTTCTCCACGCCGTTCAGGACCGCGCCGGCGACGCGGGTCTGCACGCGCCGGAAACTCTCCACGGCCCGCTGCGCCGCCGTCTCCTCCGTCTCCCCCACGCGGAGCACCAGGATCACGGCGTCGGCGCTCGTGCCGAGGACCGTCGCGTCGGTCACCGCCAGCACGGGTGGCGTGTCGAAGATGATCGTGTCGTACTGGCTGCGCAGCTCGCCGAGGAGACGGTGCATCGCCTCCGAGCCGAGGAGCTCCGACGGGTTGGGCGGCAGCGCGCCGCCCGGCAGCACGTCGAGGCCCTTGATCACGTTGGGCCGGATCGCCTCCCGCGCCGCGGAGGTGCCGATCAGGATGTCGGTCAGGCCGGGCTCCTGCACCAGGTTGAAGGCGCGGTGCACGAGCGGGCGCCGCAGGTCGGCGTCCACGAGCAGCGTGTGCGATCCCTGCTGGGCCAGCGTGATCGCGAGGTTGGCGGCGGTGGTGCTCTTGCCCTCGCCGGGGCCCGGGCTGGTGACGCAGATGAGCTGCAGTGCCCGCTGCTCCGCGCTCACGAATGTGACGTTGGTGCGGAGCACGCGGTACGCCTCACTGGTCGGATCGTCGGGTGCGGCGCTCGTGATGAGCGCGATCCCGTGGTGCCGCCCGGGGTGCACGTGCCGCGCGCCGCGCGGGTCGATCGGGATCAGCCCGAGCACCGGGATCTTCAGGGCGCGCTCGACGTCGCTCGCCGTCTTGATCGTCTGATCCAGGTACTCGAGGAAGAACGCGAGCACGATCCCGAGGAACAGCCCCACCAGCAGCCCCACGACCACCCGCTGCCGGGTGGTGACGCCGATCCGCCCCGCCACCGTCCCGGTCTCCACCACCTGGATGTAGGGCGCGATCGTCGCCGATTCGAGCTCGGCGGACTGGAGCTGCGTCATCAGGTAACGATACGTGTCATTGTACAGGCTGGCGTCCAGCTGCAGCTTGCCGATCTGCGTTTCCTTGCCGGGGAACTGCGCCAGCTGCCGGCGCAGCTCGCGGACCCGCCCGTCCAGGCCCGCGATGTTGGCGCGGATCCCCTCCGCCGTGGCCTGCGACTCCTGCCGCAGTGCCCGCCCCGCCTGCTGGATGCGCTGCTCGAGCGCCTGCACGCTCGGGTTGTCCTCCCGCAGGCCCAGCGTGCCGGCCGTGATGCTGCGGCGGTCGTCGTACAGCTTCAGCAGGTTCTGCAACTGGAAGGCGATCGCCGTGTTCGCGCTCATGTTCGGGATCGCGGCGAGGCGGTTCAGCGTCTCGACGGTGACGCCGTGCGTGGTATCCGAGCTGAGGATCCCCTGCAGCAGCGCGAGGTTCTCCCGCTGCTGTTGCTGCTCGTGATCGAGCGTCTGCACCGAGTTGAGCAGGGCTTGCTCCTCGGCGCTGATGTCCACCGTCCCTTCCTCTTCCTTGTAGCGCTGCAGCGCGGTGAGCGCGCTCGTGTAGTTGGTCGAAGCCTCCGCGAGCTGTTCCTTGAGGTACATCTCCCGCTGGGTGGACAGCTCCCGCAGCCGCTGCACGCCGTTCTCCCTGAGCGCGTAGATCGCCGCGTTCAGGATGTAGGGGGCGAGCGACTGGTCGGTCCCCTGGTACCAGGCGTCGACGACCGTGGTGGACGGGTGGACGGTGAAGCCCAGCCCGCCTCGCACGTCGTTCCCCGCGGCCGCTTTCGGGACGATCACGAACCGCACCGTGCGCTCGACCGCCGAGGGGTGCACCGTGAAGCTCAGCGTGTGCAGCGTGTCCCGCACCGGGACCGCGTAGCTCGCAGCGGCGATCAGCTCCCCGCGTCCGTCACGCAGCTCGTACCCGGACGGGCCCCTGAGCCGCAGCGTGAAGGTGTCGCGGGGCAGGGCGCTGCCCACGTACACGTCGTCGAAGATGTCCCCGCGCGGAGTGCGCGGGTCGAGGAGCTTGAGCTGGAGGCCGAGCGTGTCCACGACCTGCAGGGCCAGGTTCTGCGTCTGCAGGATCAGCGCCTCGGAGAGCACCGGGTCGGTCTGAAGCTCCATCTCGTTGACGCCGGGCTGGTCCGAGCGCATCGCCCCGGTCTTCTTCGAGCCGATCTGGAACGAGGCGTCCGACCGGTAGAACGTCACCGCCCGCTTGGCCGAGCTGTAGGCCGCGAGGACCACGGCTACCGCGACGATCGCGATGATCTTCCAGTGCATCACGAGCACCTGCAGGATGTCCCGCAGGTGCAACTGCCGCCCGCTGCCCAGCATCGCGTCGTGCCCTGAATCCATACCGGTCATGATCTCCGCCTAGCCGCGAATCGCCACATAGTGCCCCTGATGCCCATCTATGGGCAAGAAGCATTCCGACTTACAGCCGCCGTCGCATTGCTTCGTAAGGCGTTGTGGCATGATGTCTTGTGACTCGCTTGGAGAGGCATGCGAGTGGTGTAGAGCAGCGTGGATGATGATGCCAATCGCATCACTTGGCGCTCGAGCTTCAGGCGGCGAGAAAAGGCCCCTCCACGAGGTCCATCGGGCTTCGAGGAGGTGCTCTGCCACTGGGCGACCGAGGGGGGAGGCCGCATCCATCCGGGCGCCCAAGATAGGGAACTGTGCTGGAATGCACAACCATCGGGCGGACATCCGGTTACGCCGCCCCCGAGGCGGCGTTGTTCGAGGAGCGGCAGCGCAGGCCGCCGACGTGCCGGGCGCCGTTCCGGCGTGCTTGCTCGTGCCGCCACGGTGCCGCTAATTTCCGGCGCCCACGCACCATCCACTTCGCGTTCAGCAGGGGTCATGGCGGACAACGACCGGATGGAGAAGCTGGTGTCGCTGGCGAAGCGGCGCGGCTTCGTCTTTCAGTCCTCGGAGATCTACGGCGGGCTCGGCTCGGTCTGGGACTACGGCCCGCTGGGCGTCGAGCTCAAGCGCAACATCAAGGATCGCTGGTGGCGGGCGATGGTGCACGCGCGGGACGACATCGAGGGGCTCGATGCCGGGATCCTGATGGCGGCCAAGGTCTGGGAGGCGTCGGGGCACGTCGCCGGCTTCACCGATCCGCTGGTGGATTGCCGGCAGTGCAAGCAGCGGTTCCGCTCCGACGATCCGCGGATCAAGGGGACGCCGGGGCAGCCCGACGCGCAGTGTCCGGTATGCGGCACGCGGGGGTCCCTGACGGCGCCGCGGCTGTTCAACCTGATGTTCAAGACGTTCATGGGTCCCGTGGAGGAGGACGCGGCGGTCATTTACCTCCGGCCGGAGACGGCGCAGGGGATCTACGTCAACTACCTCAACGTGCTCCAGGGCTCGCGGCAGAAGATCCCGTTCGGCATCGCGCAGATCGGGAAGGCGTTCCGCAACGAGATCACGCCGGGGAATTTCATCTTCCGGACCCGCGAGTTCGAGCAGATGGAGATGCAGTTCTTCGTGCGGCCGGGGACCGACGAGGAGTGGTTCGAGTTCTGGCGCGCCGAGCGGATGCAGTGGCACGTGGGGCTCGGGCTCAAGCCGGAGCGGCTGCGCTTTCACAAGCACGAGCCGCGGGAGCTGGCCCACTACGCCAAGGCGGCCTACGACATCGAGTACGAGTTCCCGTTCGGCTGGAACGAGTTCGAAGGCATCCACAACCGGACGGATTTCGACCTGACGCGGCACCAGCAGGCGTCGGGGAAGAAGCTCGAGTACTTCGATCAGGAGCGGCAGGAGCGCTACATCCCCTACATCGTGGAGACGTCGGTCGGCGCCGACCGGACGGCGCTGGCACTGCTGTGTGACGCGTACGACGAGGAGCAGGTCGAGGGGGAGACGCGGGTGGTGCTGCGGTTCAAGCCGTCGCTCGCGCCGATCAAGGCGGCGGTGCTGCCGCTGGTCAAGAAGGACGGGATGCCGGAGATCGCCCACCGCATCTACGACGAGCTGCGGGGCGCTTTCACGGCGTTCTACGACGACGGCGGCTCGATCGGGCGCCGGTACCGGCGGCAGGACGAGGCCGGCACGCCGTTCGCCATCACGGTGGACGGCCAGACGACGCAGGACGGCACGGTCACGGTGCGGCACCGGGACACGTTGGCCCAGGACCGCGTGGACGCCGGGCAGCTCGTGACCTGGCTCGGCGAGCGCCTCGCGACGTGACGCCGGCGGCTCTCCGCGAGCGCGGCGAGCGCATGTGCGAGGAGCTCGGGCGCGAGAGCTACCGGACCGGCGCCGGTCTGGACGCCGAATCGCATTTCGCCCAGATCTTCGGCCGCTATCCCGATCTCACCGACGAGGATGCCGTCGCCGCCGCCCGCGGCCACGCCGCGCTCCTCGAGTGGGTGGTGGACAACCGCGTGGGGCGCGCGGTCGCCGCGCTCGACGACCGGCTGCACGCGTGGGAGAGCCGCGCAGTGGTGGCCGTGGACGGCGGCGAAACCATCCCCTACCAGCAGGCCGCCATCGAGATCGCGAACGAGCCGCGCCGCCGGCGCCGCCTCGCAATCGACGCGGCGCGCCGCGCGCTCCTCGGCGAGCCGGCGGCCATGCGGCGCGAGCGCCTGGAACGGGAGCGCGAGCTGCTGGCCGCGCTGGGGTTCGGGAACCCGGTCGCCGCGCGGTCGGCGCTCTCGGGGATCTCGCTGCCCGCGCTGGGCGAGGCCTGCGGGCGCTTCCTGGCCGCCACGGCGGACCTGTACCGGGACGCGCTGCGCGAGGCGCTCCGCGAGACGGACATCCCGCCGCGGGACGCCGAGCGCAGCGACGCCGCCTGGCTGTCGCGCGGCGCCGGGTTCGACGACGTCTTCCCCGGCCCGGCGCTGGTGCCGACCGCGCGGCGCCAGCTCGGCGAGCTGGGCCTCGACGCGATGGCCGGCGGCCGGATCCGCTACGACACCGAGGACCGCCCGCTGAAGCGTGCCCGCGCCTTCTGCGCCCCCGTCCGCATCCCCGCGGAGGTCTATCTCGTGATCCGCCCGTACGGGGGCCACACCGACTACCGCGCGTTCTGGCACGAGCTGGGGCACGCGCAGCACTTCGGCAACGCCGCCGAGGCGCTGCCGTTCGAGCATCGCTGGCTCGGGGACAGCTCGGTCACCGAGGGCTTCGCGATGCTGTTCGAGCACATGGTGCTCGCGGAGCCGTGGTTGGCGCGCTACGCGGGCCTCAAGGGCGAGCGGGGGCGCGCCTTCGGCCGCGCGCAGGCGTTCGCGCACTTCGCCATGCTGCGGCGTTACGCGGCGAAGCTGCGTTACGAGCTGGAGCTGCAGCGCGCGCCCACCGTGAGCGCCGGCGCGGAGGCATACGCGCCGCTGCTCACCGAGGCGACCGGCTTCCGCTACGCCCCGGAGGACGCGCTGCTGGACCTGGACGACGGCTTCTACGCCGCGCGGTACCTGCGGGCGTGGCAGCTCGAGGCGGTGCTCGCCGCCCACCTCGCCGAGCGCCACGACGAGGACTGGTTTCGCAACCCGCACTGCGGCCCCACGCTGCTGGACCTGTTCGCGCCGGGCCAGCGCGACGACGCGGCGACGCTGGCCGAGAAGGTGCTGGCGCGCCCGCTCGACTTCGCCCCCCTGATCGCACGCGTCGAGTCGGCGCTGGGGTAGGATGCGGCGCCGCGACTTCGAGGCGATGGTGCGCGAGATGGTCCGCGACCTCCCGCCGGAATACCTCGAGGGGATCGCCGGCGTCGCCGTCACCGGCAAGACCGTTCCGCATCCCGTCCGCGCCGACATCTACACGCTCGGCGAGTGCGTGCCCCACACCTTCGGCACCCCCGACGACGGTGGGCCGGGCCTGCGCTCCACCGTCTACCTCCATTACGGGTCGTTCGCCGCGCTGGCGGAGGACGAGGAGGGGTTCAACTGGCGCGAGGAGGCGTGGGAGACGCTGACCCACGAGGTGCGGCACCACCTCGAGTGGCGCGCCCACGCCGCCGAGCTGGAGGCGTTCGACGACGCGGTGGAGGCGAATTACGCGCGGGGGGAGGGCGAGGCGTTCCCGCCGCTCTTCTTCCTCGACGGGGAGCACGTCGCGCCACGCGTGACCAAGGTGGAGGACGACGTGTTCATCGACGTGCCGCTCGGAGGCCGCGCCTGGCGGCGCGCCGCGGGCGGCCCGCTGCCGTTCACCTGGCACGGCCACGAGTACAGGCTCACGCTGCCCGAGCGGTTGCCGGACGTCCTGTTCGTGACGGTGCGGGGCATCGTTCCCGAGCCGACCGCCGACCTGGTGGTCGTGGTGCGCCGGAAGGCCGGGGTGAAGGACGTGTTCAGGAAGCCGAGCGTGGAAAGCCGGGAGTCGGGCGTCGAGGGCTCGAACACGCCGTAGCTCCGCTCGTAGCGATGCACGTGCTCGGTGTTCTCCTCGACCGTCTGCCGCTTCTCGCCGCGGATCGTGAGGACGTCGTTCTCGAGCGCGATCTCGACGTCGTCGGCCTTCACCCCCGGCAGCTCCACCGCCATCCGGACGGCGTCCTCGTCCTCCAGCACGTCCACCGGCGGCAGCCATCCCGTGAGCGCGCCGTCCCCGTTCCGGGCGCTCGGCCAGCCCTGGAACGCCTCGTCGAACAGGCGGTCCAGGCGGCGCTGGATCTTCTGGACATCGGACAGCACGGGGCTGTTGAAGCGGGTGATGGACAGCATGGTGCAACCTCCTGGTGTGTGACGTAGTTTCCTGTATCCGGCTCGCCGGCCCCTGCGGCCGGCTTCCGGCGGCGCCAAAAAGCAAGCGATGGGCCCGTGATCCAGGGCCGGTTTTCGGCCAGAGCGGCGGACGGCGCGGCCAATGATGCGGAGGGGGTTGTCGGAGCGGCAGACGGCGCACCTGCTCGTGCGGTGCGCCCAAACCAGTGGGGGTGGGAGCGCGGGATGATCCACGAAATGACGACGTCGCTCGCGCCGGAGGAGGTGCTCCGGCGCGCCCAGGAGTTCTTCGCCGAGCGGGTGCCCGCCACCGGGTGCTTCGTGGAGCGGGAGAGCCCGCGCCACCTGGTGCTGCGGGGTCAGGGGGGCGAGGAGATCGTGATCGCGGTGTTCCCGGGCGAGTCGGGCTGCGCGGTGCGCGGCTCCACGCTGATGTTCGACCAGCAGGTCGGGCGGTTCCTCGCGACTCTCCCCGAGGCCGCGGCGCAGCCGGCGGAGGTTCCGTGACGACGACGGCCGCAGGAGCAATGCGCGTGCGCGTCACCGTGGCGGACACGTGGAAGACGGTCGCCCTCAACGCGACGGCCGCCGAGAGCGCCGCGTCGCTGAAGACGCGGGCGCTGGCGTCGGCGCAGATCGACGCGTCCCGGGCCGCGCTCTACGCGCTGAAGGTAGGCGGCGCGCTGGTGCGCGACGAGTCGAAGCCGCTCGGCGGCCTCGGCGTGAGGAACGGCACCTCCCTGGTGGTCATCTCCGACCGGCGGCGCCCGGTCCGATGAAGCGGCACCCGGGCCGGATCCTGTACGGCATCGCGTTCGTCGTGCTGCTCGGCGACGGCGTCGCGGCGATCTGGCTCGGGCAGGTGGGCGGGCGCACCGCGCTGGTGGTCCTCGGCGCGTGCCTGGTACTGGGCTCCCTGGGGCTCGGCTTCGTGTACCGGCGCTGGCAGGCGGCGCTGGACGAGGTGGACCTCGCTCGGCGGGCTCTGCGCGCCGAGGTCGAGGCGCTGCGGCGTGCCCTCCACGACGTTTCGCCGGGCCCGGGCCGGCCGTCCTGATGCTGCTGCTGGCCACGCACCCGGCGTGCCAGGCGCACCGGAACGGGCCGTGGCATCCGGAGTCGCCGGAGCGGCTCGAGACGCTGCTGGCGCGGCTCGAGTCCGAGCTGGTGGCCCGGGGCAGGGCGGCGTGGCGCGAGGCACCGCTGGCGGAACGCTCCGACGTGCTGCGCGTGCACACGGCGGAGTATCTGCGGCACCTGGAGGCGCTGGATCGGAGCGGGGGCGGCGTGCTCGATCCCGACACCGTGATGGGCCCGGACTCGCTCGCGGCTGCGCTCCGCGCCTCGGGGGCGGCGATCGCGGGCGTCGAGCACGCGATGGAGGGAGCGGGCCCGGTCTTCTGCCCGGTGCGCCCGCCGGGGCACCACGCCACGCCCTCGCGCGCGATGGGATTCTGTCTCCTGAACCACGTGGCGATCGCGGCGCGGGTGGCGCTGGACCGGCTCGGCGCCGCGCGCGTCCTGATCGTGGACTGGGACGTGCACCACGGGAACGGCACGGCCGACGCGTTCCGCACGGAGCCGCGCGTGCGGTACGTCTCGCTGCACCAGTGGCCGTACTATCCCGGCACGGGCAGCGAGGACGACGTCGGCGTCGGGAACCTCTTCCACGTGCCGCGGGCCCCGGGTCTGCCTCGGGAGCGCTACGTCGCGGATCTGCTGGCGGCCGTGGACCGTGCGGTCGCCGGCTTCGCGCCGGATCTGGTCCTCTTCTCCGCGGGCTTCGACGCGCTGGCCGGGGACCCGCTCGGCGGCTTCACGCTGGAGCCCGAGGATTACGCCGCCCTGACGCGGGAGATCCGCACGCGCACCGGCGGCGCGCCGGCCGCGTCGGTGCTCGAGGGCGGGTACGATCCGAACCGGCTCGCCGACGCCGCGCTCGCTCACGTCGAGGCGCTTGCCGTGTGAAGGCCGGGCGGTATGTTGCGGCATCCCGGTGGGAAGTGGCGGGGCCGTGGCGCTGAGCCTCTCGTTCGACATCCTCGATCTCCAGACCAGACATCCGTTCACGATCGCGCGCGGCAGCACCACGGCGTACCGCGTGGTGCGCGTGCGGCTGCGCGACACCGACGGCGTCGAGGGGTGGGGCGAGGCGGCGCCGTCGCGGTACTACGGGGAGACGGCCGACACGGTGGCCGCGGCGTTGGCCCGGCTGGCGCCCGCGCTCCCGGCGGACCCGTCGGACCTCGAGGGCGCGGACGCGGCGCTGCTCCGCGCGGCGCCCCGCGACGCCGCGGCGCGGGTGGCGGTCTCGGCGGCCCTGCACGACCTGGCGGGGAAGCGTCTCGGGGCGCCGTTGTGGCGGCTCTGGGGCCTGGACCCCGCGCGCGCGCCGCTCTCGTCGTTCACGATCGGACTCGACACGCCGGAGCGCGTGCAGGCGAAGGTCCGCGAGGCGGCGCCCTATCCCATCCTCAAGATCAAGGTCGGGACGCCGGACGACGCGGCGGTGCTGCGCGCGGTCCGCGAGGTGACCGACAAGCCGCTGCGGGTGGACGCGAATGCCGGCTGGACCGTGAGTGAAGCGCTCGCGCGGCTGCCGCTGCTCGAGGAGATGCGCGTGGAGCTGATCGAGCAGCCGGTCGCGCCGGACGACCTGGAGGGCCTGGCGGCCGTGCACCGCGCGTCGCGGATCCCGATCGTGGCCGACGAGGCGTGCCGGACGGCGGCGGACATCCCGCGCCTGGCGGGAGCGGTGGACGGGATCAACATCAAGCTGGCCAAGTGCGGGTCGCTGCGCGAGGCGCTGCGGATGGTGGAGGTGGCCCGCGCGCACGGGCTCTCCGTGATGGTGGGGTGCATGATCGAGACGTCGCTCGGCATCACCGCCGCGGCGCACCTGACGCCGCTGCTCGATCTGGCGGACCTGGACGGCGCGGCGCTGCTCGTCAAGGACCCGTTCGCCGGCGCCACGATCGACGGGGGGCGGATCGTGCTGCCGACCGGGCCGGGGCTGGGCGTCACGGAACGATGAGCGACACGTTCGCGGACGTCGCCTTGCCGCTGGCGCTGGCGCGGCCGCTGCGATACGGGGTGAGCCAGGACCTTGCGGGGCAGGTGGCGCCCGGGTGCCGCGTGGTCGTGCCGGTACAGGGGCGCGAGATGGTGGGGATCGTGACGGGGCTGGGCGGCACGCCCCCGGCCGCCGGGCGGGTGCGCGAGATCATCGCGGCCCCCGACGCGGGTCCCGTGCTCGACCGGGAGCTGCTGGCGCTGGCGCGCCATCTCGCGGGCTTCTACGCGGCGCCGCCGGGCTTCGCGCTGCGCGCGATGCTCCCCGCGGCGCTCTACTCGGTGGGGCGCCCCGTGGTGCGCCTGGTCCCGGGAGGGGAGGGCCTCGCCGGCGCGGAGGCCGGCGCGCGCGGCGGTTCGGGGGGCGCGACGGCGGCGCTGGAGCGATTGTTCCGCACGCCCAACCGCGCCGTGGCGCTCGCCGAGGTGCGGCGCACCGCGGGAAGCGCTGGCCTCCGCGCGGTGCGCCGGCTGGTGGAGGCGGGCGCAGCGGAGCTGGTCACGCTGCCGCCGCGCACCGCGACGCCGGAGCGCCGGGAGCGCGTCTTCGAGCTGGTGACGCGCTACGAGCACCTGCTCGACGTGGAGCGGCGTTTCGCCCGGTCCCCCAAGCAGCGCGAGGCGTACGAGGCGCTGGTGGGGCTGGGCGGCCGGGCGAACGCGAAGGCGCTGGCGCAGATCGGCATCTCGGCGTCGGCGCTGGCCGCGATGGTGGCGCACGGCGATGTGCGGAGCGTCGCCGAGAAGCGGATGCGCGACCCGTTCGCGGAGCTTCCGGCGAGCCCGCCTCCCGCGGAGCCGACCGCGGATCAGCGGCGGGCGATCGCCGCGCTGGAGGCGCTGGAGCCGGGCGGCGTGGCCCTGCTGTTCGGCGTCACCGGGAGCGGCAAGACCCTCGTCTACCTGCGGTACCTCGAGCGCGTGCTGGCGGCGGGGCGCGGCGCCATCGTGCTGGTGCCCGAGATCGCGCTCACGCCGCAGACGGTGGCGCGGTTCAAGGGCGTCTTCGGCGGCGACGTCGCCGTGCTCCACAGCGGCCTCTCCGACGGAGAGCGGTACGACGCCTGGCGCGCGCTCAAGGAGGGACGGCGCCACGTCGCGATCGGGGCGCGGTCCGCGGTCTTCGCCCCCGTGCGGGACCTGGGCGCGATCGTCGTGGACGAGGAGCACGACACCTCCTACAAGCAGGGCGAGGCGCCGCGCTACCACGCCCGGGACGTCGCGATCCGGCGCGCCGCGCTGACGGGGGCTACGGTGGTGCTGGGGAGCGCGACGCCCTCGCTGGAGACCTGGACGGCGGCCACCCGCGGCGCGGTGCGCCTCCTCGAGCTGCCCGAGCGGGTGGAGGCGCGGCCGCTGCCTCCGGTCGAGGTCGTGGACATGCGCTCCGCGTCCCAGCGGCCCGGCTCCGGCGCCGTGCCCTGGAGCGAGCGGCTCGACGCGGCGGTGCAGGGGGCGCTGGAGCGCGGCGAGCAGGCGATGATCCTCCTCAACCGCCGCGGCTTCAGCGTGTTCGTGCAGTGCCCGGCGTGCGGCGAGGTCTGGACCTGCCCCAACTGCAGCATCACCCTCACCTACCACCGCTCTCCCGCGTCGCTCCGCTGCCACCATTGCGACCACCGCGAGAGCCCGCCCACGGCCTGCCCGCACTGCGGCGCGGCCGTTCAGCGCTACCGCGGGGTGGGGACGCAGCAGGTGGAGGAGTTCCTCGCCGGGCGCTTCCCGTCGGCGCGGATCGCGCGGATGGACCTCGACACCACGGGCGGCAAGTGGTCGCACCACCGGATCCTCGAGCGGGTGGGCGCGGGCACCGTGGACGTGCTGGTCGGCACGCAGATGATCGCCAAGGGGCTCGATTTCCCGCGGGTGACGGTGGTGGGCGTGGTGGACGCCGACGTGGCGCTGAACCTCCCGGATTTCCGGGCCGCCGAGCGCACCTTCTCCCTGCTCACGCAGGTGGCCGGCCGCGCGGGCCGGGGCCCGCTGGGCGGCCGGGTGATCGTCCAGACGCGGGCGCCGGACCACCACGCGATCGTGCGGGCGGCGCGGCACGACGTGCGCGGCTTCCTGGAGGCGGAGCTGGCCGAGCGCCGCGATCCGCCGTATCCGCCGGAGGTGGCGCTGCTGAACGGCGTCGTCAGCGGAACCGACGAGCGCGCCGTGGCGCGCGCCGCGGCTCGCGCGGTCGAGTGGCTGCAGGCCCTGCTGGCGGCGCGGCCCGCGCTCGGCGCCACCGTCCTGGGGCCCGCGCCCTGTCCGATCGAGCGGATCCGTGAGCGGTGGCGCTGGCACTTCCTGGTGAAGGCGCCCGACGCCGGCGCGCTCACCCGCCTGACGCGCTACCTCGCGGCGCGCGCACCGGTGCCTTCGGGCGTGCGGCTGGTCGTGGACCGCGATCCCGTCTCGCTTCTCTAACGGTATTGAACTCGCTTCCCCCCTCTCGTATACTTCGCGCCGCCTATGGCCCGACAGCGTTTCCCGGTCCCGGCAGCACCGTCGGGCCTCGCTCGGTGAAGAGCGGCCGAGCGGCGATGGCGCAGGTGCCGGCCGATGGGGAAATCCCCGACGGCCGGTTTGTCGTTCCGGCGTGAGCGGCGTCGAGGTAAGCGAGGCGGTGGCGCGGCTCCTGGAGGCGCTGGCCGAGCGGATGCCGCGCGCGGAGGTCGAGGCGGTGTACGCCTTCCCTCCGGTGCGTCGCGAAGGCCAGGACCACGGCGTGGCCGTGGTGAGCCGCCGGCTGGACGGGGACCGGCGCCTGGTCTACCGCGCCCGGTACGTCGTCGCCCTGAAGGGGCCCGAGCGCGGGAAGGTCACGGTGACCGTCGAGGAGACGGCCGAGGCGCCGGCCGGCCTGCTCCCCGACGTCCTCGAGGGTGTGCGGCGGCGGGCCGACGAGGCGGGCGAGGCGGAGCTCCTGGATCTCACGGCATGGAAGGCGGGCGACTTTGAGCGGTCCGGTCCCGGCTGAGCCGTCGCAGCTCCTGCAGCAGTTCCGCCGCTACCTGCGGGAACACAGCCTGCCGGTGACCGCGCAGCGGGAGCAGGTCGCGGAGGTGGTGCTCGAGGCCGTCGGCCACCTCTCGGTCGAGGACATCGAGCAGCGCCTGCGCCAGCGGGGCCTCAGGATCGGGAAGGCCACCGTGTACCGGACGCTGGACATCCTGGCGCGCAGCGGGATGATCAGCGAGCGCGATTTCGGCGAGGGATTCCGCCGCTACGAGCGCATCCCCGGCCACCCGCACCACGAGCACCTGATCTGCATGCGCTGCGGCAAGGTGGTCGAGTTCACCAACGATCGGCTCGAGAAGATGAAATCGGTCATCGCAGAGGAATACGGCTTCACCCACCACCATCACCGGCTGGACATCTACGGCCTGTGCCGCGAATGTCAGCAGAGCGGCGCGACGCCGCTCACACCTTCTCCTCAGTCCGAGTAGAGGTAGCGAAGTGTTCAATCCCATGCATCTGGTGCCGACCAAGGGGTTCCTCACGCGTGGCGTCGGCCGCCACAAGGAAAAGCTCACCAGCTTCGAGATGGCGCTGCGCGATGCGGGCATCGAGAAGTGCAATCTGGTGCGGGTCAGCTCGATCTTTCCGCCCCACTGCAAGCTGGTGACGCGGCAGGAGGGGGTGCAGCTCTTGCAGCCGGGGCAGGTGGTTTTCGCCGTGCTGGCGGAGATGTCCACCAACGAGCCGAGCCGGATGGTCGCGGCCTCGATCGGGCTCGCCATCCCGGCGGACGCGAACCACTACGGCTACATCTCGGAGCACCACGCGTACGGACAGAAGGAGGAGCTGGCGGGCGACTACGCCGAGGACCTCGCGGCGTCGATGCTCGCCACCACCCTCGGCGTGGCCTTCGATCCCAACCAGGCGTGGGACGAGCGGCGCGCGGTGTACCTGATGTCCGGCGACATCGTGAAGACGCGCAACGTCACGCAGACCGCGGAGTGCGGGCCGGACGGCCTGTGGACGACCGTGGTCGCGTCGTGCGTGTACGTCGAATACGACCACATTGACGAGGCGCCTCCGGCGTCGCCACCGCCGCGCAATCCGTAGTGCGCGCGGCGCCGCTCCGCGGCTCCTAGACCGTGACCGTCGCGTTCCTCGCGGGGCTCCTGTCGTTCCTGTCGCCCTGCGTCCTGCCGCTGGTGCCGAGCTACCTGTCGTTCATCACGGGGATGAGCGGCGTCGGCGAGATGCAGGCGCGGCGGCACCTGGCCGTCCTCCACGCGCTCCTCTTCGTCGCCGGCTTCACCCTGATCTTCGTGGCCCTGGGCGCGACCGCGACCGCGCTGGGCCGCCTCCTCGTCACCTACCAGACCTGGCTGCAGCGCGTCGGCGGCCTGCTCGTCGTCTTCTTCGGGCTGTACACGATGGGCGCGTTCCGCCTCGCGTTCCTCGCGCGCGAGGCCCGCGTCCAGCTCGCCGACAAGCCGCTCGGCTACCTCGGGTCGGTCCTCGCCGGCATCGCCTTCGGCGCCGGCTGGACCCCGTGCATCGGCCCGATCCTCGGCTCGATCCTCCTGTACACGTCCACGCGCGCGGACCTCGCGCAGGGGCTGCGGCTGCTCGGCGCCTACTCGCTCGGCCTGGCCCTGCCGTTCCTGATCGCGGCCTGGGCGCTCGAGTGGTTCCTGCGCTGGTTCCAGCGGTTCCGGCGCTACATCGGATGGGTGGAGCGTGTGGCCGGGGTCCTGCTGGTCGTGGTGGGCGTGCTGATGCTGACGGGCAGCTTCACGGTTATCTCGGGATGGCTGCAATCGCTGACGCCCGGATTCCTGAAGTCGAGGCTGTAGACGGCCGTCGGATGGCACTGGGCGGGTCAGTTGCCGGACGGCAAGGACATCGGTGGTTACAAGCCGCAAGCAGTCGGGGGCCAGTCCAGTCGCCAGTACCGACGTCTGGTCTGGCCCCTCTCGCCTGAACGACTGGTAACCACTTCCTCCTTGCCGTCTCGCAGCTGGCCGGTCCACCGACCTCTTCTACCTGACCTCTTCCAGCGACTCTTCCAGCTGCTGCCGTCTGAGCAGCTGCCAGTATCTGCCTCGCTTCTCGAACAACTGCTCGTGCCGTCCCGTCTCCACGATCCGGCCGCCGTCGAGGACGACGATCAGGTCGGCGTCACGGATCGCCGTGATGCGGTGCGAGACGACCAGGGTCGTGACGCCCGCCAGCGCCTGCTTGAGCCCCCGCAGGATCGCGGCCTCCGTGTCGGTGTCCACCGCCGAGAGCGCGTCGTCGAGGACGACGATGTCGGGCTTGCGCGCCAGCGCGCGGGCCAGCGCGGTCCGCTGCTTCTGCCCGCCCGACAGGTTGATGCCGCGCTCGCCCAGCATCGTCTCGTAGCCTGCGGGGAAGGCGGTGATCGTCTCGTGGAGTTGCGCCACCCGGGCGGCGGCTTCCACGTCCGCGGCAGGCAGCTCGCCGAGCGAGATGTTCTCGCCGATGGTCTGGGAGAAGAGGAAGGTCTCCTGCGTCACGAAGCCCACGGCCCGGCGCAGCTCCTCGAGCGACAGCTGGTTGATCTCGACCCCGTCGAGGAGGATGCTCCCTTCGTCCGGGTCGGCGAGCCGGGGGATCAGCTCGACGAGCGTGCTCTTCCCCGAGCCGGTCGCGCCGACGACGGCCACCCAGGACCCCGCCGGCGCCGTGAACGAGATCTCCCGCACGGCCCATCCGCGGTCGCCCGGGACGTCGCCCGCGCCGGACGCGGGCCGCCCGCCGGTCAACTCCTCCGATGCGCCGCCCGCAGGGTCTCGGCTGAACAACGGTACCACCGCGCCGGGGCGCGGCGCCGGGTAGCGGAACGACACCTGCCGGAACTCGACGCTCCGCCCGCCGCGCGGCCCGAGCCGCGGGAGCGGCCGGGGCGCGGGCGGGCTCGCGATCGTCGGCACCTCGTTCAGGATCTGCTGGATCCGGTCCATCGAGGCGGCGCCGCGCTGGAAGAGGTTGATCACCCAGCCGAACGCGATCATCGGCCAGACCAGCAGCACGAGGTACGTCGTGAACGCGATGTACCCGCCGAGGGTCACGGTGCCGCGCACCACCAGCATCGAGCCGAACCAGAGCGTGAGGACGCCGCCCGCGCCGCCGAAGAAGGTGATGAGCGGGAACAGGGCGCCGTAGGTGCGCGCCAACTTCATGTTGCGGCGCAGGTACTCGATGTTGAGGGCGAAGAACTTCCGCTCCTCGTTGGCTTCCTGGCGGTAGGCCCGCACCACGCGCACCCCGCTCAGGTTCTCGTGCGCCTGGGTCGTGAGCGTGCCGAAGTGCTCCTGCACCGATTCGAAGCGACGGTGGATGGTCTGGCCGAGCAGGACCATCGTCGTCGGCATGCCGACGAGCGGGACCAGGCCGAGCAGCGTCAGCCGCCAGTCGATCTGCAGCATCAGCGGCACCGCCATCACCGCGCGGCTCACGGTGTCGGTGAGGTACATGACCGCGGGCCCCGCGGCCATGCGCACGGCGGCCAGGTCGTTCGTCGCGCGGGCCATGATGTCGCCGGTCGGCGTGCGGTGGAAGTACGACGGCTGCAGGGTGGTGAGGTGCCGGAACAGGTCGTTCCGGAGGTCGTACTCCATCCAGCGGCTCACCGCGTTGAGCAACTGGCGCATCCCGAACCGCGCGGCGCCGCTCAGCAGCGCCGCACCGACCAGGCCGCCGGCCATGAGCAGCAGCACGCGGCCCGCGCCCGGACGTCCGAGCGCATCCACGCCGCGGCGCAGGAAGTCGGGAGCCGCCAGCGTGAAGACGTTCGCCACGGCGACCAGCAGCAGCCCGACGGCCATCCGACCCCGGTAGGGCCGGAAGTAGGGAAGGAGGGCTCTGAGGCTGTTCACCTACGGCTGCGCGGCGCCTCCGGGATGGAGATAGCCCGCCAGCCACTGGTGGATCGTCGTCCACCAGACCACCTGGTTCTGCGGCTTCCCGACCCAATGCCCCTCGTCGGGGAAGTAGAGCAGCTGCGACGGCACGCCCTGCCGCTGCAACGCCGTGAAGGCCTGGAGCCCCTCACTCTCCGGCACGC
Organism: uncultured Gemmatimonadales bacterium; assembly: GCA_963835535.1. Classification (GTDB taxonomy): domain Bacteria; phylum Gemmatimonadota; class Gemmatimonadetes; order Gemmatimonadales; family JACORV01; genus Fen-1245. The sequence goes on along the minus strand of CAWIFL010000003.1, from coordinate 280,942 downwards.
GGAAGTCCTGCCCGCCGTGCACCACCAGCTCCGGCGTGCGCATCCGGGCGGCGAAGCGGTCCGGCGACCAGCGCTCGTAGTCGGTGCGGTCCACCCACGGCGGCCCGCCCAGGTCGTGCTCGGGGAACCACAGCTCCTCGGTGGCGCCGTACATGGACGAGAGGTTGAAGTCGCCGTCGTGCGCGACCAGCACCTTGAACCGCGTGGTGTGGCCGTTGATCCAGTTGACCATGTGGCCGCCGAACGAGCCACCGGCGGCGCCCATCCGCGTGGAGTCCACGTACGGCAGCCTGGCCACCGCGTCCACGCCGCGCATGATGTCCTCGTAGGCCTTGCCGCCCCAGTCGCGCGCGATCTGGTCGATGAACCGCTGGCCGAAGCCGGTCGAGCCGCGCGGGTTGGGCATGAAGACGACGTAGCCGGGCGCGGCGAACAACTCCGCGTTCCAGCGCGAGTGGAACTGGTCGAGCCAGGCGCCCTGCGGCCCGCCGTGCACGAGCACGAGGAGCGGGTAGCGGCGCGCGGGATCGAACGCGGGCGGCTTCAGCAGCAGGCCGTGCACGCTGTCGCCCTGGGCGCCGCGCCACGCGATCTCCTCGGCCGCCGGCAGGTCGAGCGTCCGCAGCGTGTCCGCGTTCAGGTGCGTCACCTGCACGGGCGGCGTCGGGTGCTCGTGGTCGATCGTCCAGACGAAGATCTGGGGCGGGAGGTTCATGGCGTCGCCGACGTAGGCGGCCGCCAGGGGCGTCGACGCCGCCAGGGACAGCTGGCCGACGTTGCCGCCCGGATGCACGGCGTGCACGTCCCCGCCGAGCGTGATGTGGAAGAACCGGTCGAGCTGCCGGTCCTCGGCGATCACCACGAAGCCGTCCGACTGCGGGGCCCAGGCGTACTCGCCGACCCAGCGGTCGAAGGCGTGCGGGACCTCGCGCACGGCGCCGGTGGCCCGGTCCTTCACCATCAACCGGAAGCGGTCGGACTCGTACGCGGCGCGCGCCTGCGACAGGAAGGCGAGGTAGTGCCCGTCGGGTGAATACGCCGGGGTCTGCTCTCCGCCCGGCATACCGGCGGTCGCGTTCACGGGCTCGCCGCCGTCCACGCCGATCGTGTAGATGTCGGTGTTGGTGCTCCACGCCTGGTCGCGACCGACCTTCGTCGTGAACGCCAGCTCGCGGCCGTCGGGGCTCCAGGCGTAGTCGGCCGTGCCGCCGAACGGCGGCACCGGGGTGTCCCAGTCCTTGCCGGCCAGGAGGTCGCGCGGCGCTCCGCCGCGCGAGGGCACCACGAAGAGATGGCTGCGGGTGCCGTCGTCCCAGACGTTCCAGTGCCGGAAGAGCAGGTGGTCGTAGAGCCGCGCCCGGCTCGGCCGCGCCTCGTCCGCGGCGGTCTTCTGCCGGTTGCAGGCGTCGTCGCTGCACTCGGGATAGACCTGCGACACGAAGGCGATCCTGTCGCCGAGCGGCGACCAGATCGGTCCATCCGCGCCGGTCGAGAGAGACGTGAGCTGCCGCAGCTCACCGGTCGCCGGCTCGAGGATCCACACCTCGGGCGTGCCGCCCCGCGTCGTGACGAACGCGATCGCCTTCCCGTCCGGGGACCAGCGTGCGCTGCGGCCGCCGAGCGAGTCGCCCGAGATGCGCCGTGCCTCGCCGCCCGCCGCCGGCACCAGCCAGAGGTCGGTGCGGCGCCGCGACGTCGCGAGGTCGGTCGTGGTGACGTTGTACGCCACCCACCGGCCGTCGGGCGAGATGGCGGGCTCCGACGGCCGGTCGAGGCTCAGGAACTCCCGGACCGTCATCGGATGCCGCTCCTGCGCGCGAGCGGCGGACGCCGCGGCGAGCGCGGCGGCGACGAACACGAGTCGACGCATCATCGGATTCCTCCTACCAGCCGGCCGCACCGCCACCGCGGCGCGGGTCCGCGACTCCCTCGACCCCGCGGCGCGTGACGAGCACGGCGTTGACGTCCCCGACCCAGTGGGGCTCCGCGCTGAAGGTGTAGCCCATGGCCTCCAGGTCCCGCCGCTGCTCGGGCAGGATCCCCTCCGGCTCCCAGAAAACCGAGTCGGGCAGGCCCTGGTGATGGATGCGCGGCGCGGTCACCGCCTGCGCCAGCGTCATCCCGTGGTCCACGACGTTGGAGAGCACCTGCATCACGGCGCTGATGATCCTGGGTCCGCCGGGGGAGCCGAGGACCAGGCTCAGGCGGCCACGCCGATCGAGCACGATCGTCGGCGTCATCGCCGAGAGCATCCGCTTGCCCGGCTGGATGGCGTTGGCCTCGCCCTGCACCAGGCCGTAGAGGTTCGGCGAACCGGGCTTGGAGGCGAAGTCGTCCATCTCGTCGTTGAGCAGGAAGCCGGCGCCGCCGACGACGAGGGCCGAGCCGAAGTCGTCGTTCAGCGTGTAGGTGATCGCGACCGCGTTGCCTTCCTGGTCCACGATGGAGTAGTGGGTCGTGTGGCTGCCCTCGGCGACGGGCGGCAGGCTCGCGGTCGGCGTCGCGCGGTCCGGGTCGATGCCCCGGCGCAGCGAATCGGCGTACGCCTTGCTGATGAGCCGCGTGACCGGCATCGAGACGAAGTCGGGGTCCCCCAGCCAGTAGTTCCGGTCGGCGAACGCCCGGCGCATCGCCTCCAGCTCGAGGTGCATCAGCCGGGGCGAGCCGTAGGGCGGCAGCGGGTCGTACCCTTCGAGGAGGTTGAGCATCTCCGCCATCGTCACACCGCCGCTGGACGGCGGTGGCATCCCGATGACCTCCCAGCCGCGATAGGTGGTGCGGAGCGGCGCGCGCCACTTGGGGCGGTAGCCGTCGAGGTCGGCGCGCGTGATGAGGCCGCCGCTCCGCTCCATCTCGGCGACGATCTCGGCGGCGATGGGCCCCCGGTAGAACGCGTCGGCGCCGGAATCGGCGATCAGCTCCAGGGTGCGCGCGAGGTCGGGCTGCCGCAGCGTGTCGCCCAGCTCCGGACGCCTGCCGCCGGGCAGGAGCGCGTCGATCGAGGTCTGGAACAGGCGGAGCCGCGCCTCCGACGCCGGATTGGCGAAGGCGGCGGCGCGCGCCGTGTCGATGATCACGCCGTCCCTGGCGAGCGCGATCGCCGGCGCGACCACGTCGCTCCACGGCAGCCGGCCGAAGCGGCGGTGCATCTCCCACAGGCCGGCGACCGTCCCCGGCACGCCCGCGGCGAGCGCCCCGGTCAGGCGCCGGTCCGACAGCCCGCCCGCCGTGTCGAGGTACATGTCCCGCGTCGCCGCGGACGGGGCCGTCTCGCGAAAGTCGAGCGTGTACGCCTGGCCGTCGGAGGCCCGGTACACCAGGAACCCGCCGCCGCCGATGTTGCCGGCCTGCGGGTGCGCCACGGCCAGCGCGAAGCCGACCGCGACCGCGGCATCAATGGCGTTGCCGCCGCGGCGCAGCACCTCGACGCCGACCGCGCTGGCCGCCGGGTGGTCCGAGACCACCATCGCGTACCGGCCGGTCGCGTCGGAGCGCGGCGTGGGATGCCGCCAGTGGGGGGGGAAGCTGCCGTTCCACGCCACGCGCGGCGTGACGCCCTGGGTGCCGCACCCGGCCAGCAGCGTGGCCAGAACGAACAGCGAAGCTCTGCGCATGGCAGGTACGCTAGCCGCCGCGCCGCGACCGCGCCAGCTTACTCGCGTCCACGCATCCGGAGCCGCCGTGTTCGGTCGCCCTCTCGGCCTCGCCCTGCTGGTCGCGCTCGCTCCCTTCGCCGCCGCGGCAGCGCAGGACGTGCCGCGCCACTACGTCTGCTACCGCGCGCCCAGCGCGCCGCGGCTCGACGGCTCGCTCGACGATCCCGCCTGGCGCGCCGCCCCGTGGTCCGACGCGTTCGTGGACATCGAGGGCGACCGGAAGCCGCTGCCGCGCTTCCGCACCCGGATGAAGATGCTGTGGGACGACCGGTACCTGTACGTGGCCGCCGAGCTCGAGGAGCCGCAGGTCTGGGCGACGATCACCCAGCGCGACGCCGTGATCTTCCACGACAACGACTTCGAGATGTTCGTCGATCCGAACGGCGACGCGAAGAACTACGTCGAGCTCGAGATCAACGCGCTGAACACCGTGTGGGACCTGTTCCTCGCGAAACCCTACCGCGACGGAGGAAGCGCCGACAACGCGTTCGACATCCTCGGGCTCAGGACCGGCGTCGAGATCCACGGCACCCTCAACGATCCCACCGACACCGACTCCGGGTGGACGGTGACGATGGCGCTCCCGTGGGCGTCGCTCGAGCGCTCGAGCCACACCCGGTCCGCGCCGCAGCCCGGGCGAAGCTGGCGCATCAACTACTCGCGGGTGGAATGGCGCACGACGGTGGAGAACGGCACGTACGTGAAGGTGCCGGGCCTCCGGGAGGACAACTGGGTCTGGACGCCGCAGGGTATGGTGGACATGCACCAGCCCGAGCACTGGGGCTACGTCGAGTTCTCGGGGATGCGCGCCGATCACCACCCCGTCACCCTGCCGGCGCCGATCCCGCGGCCGCCGCTCGTCCTGAGCGGCTACCTCGCGGACGTGTCCGGCGCGGTCATGGCGTACCACTCGCCGCATCCGGAGGCCGAGACGGCGCTGCTGGTGCGTGCGCGGCGCGACGTCCAGTCCGTGAGCTGGCTGACGGACACCGTGCCCGCCTCACTCGACGCCGACACGGTCCGGTTCGTCTGGATCGCCGGCCTCGCCGGGAGCAAGGGTGTCCACGACTTCGACTTCGCCATCAACGGGCGCCACGCCTTCACCTTCTCCAGCATCAGGGACTCCGCGGCGCGGAACTGGAGCGTGGCGGGAGCGGACGGCTCGCGCCTCTCGTTCCGCACCACGCTGGTGGATCAGTTCCAGGACGTCTTCGGGTACCTGACGCTGACGCTGCCGCGCTCGGCCGTCACGCCCGGCGCGCCGCTCACGCTCGCGGTGACGGGGCAGGACGCCGAGAGCAGCGACTGGTACATGACCTTCCGTCACCGGCTCGCCGCGCACCCGCGCGTCGCACAGGACCCCGTGCTGGTGAGAGCCGGCGACTCGGTGGAAGCGCAGATCCGCGTCATCCTGGACAACCTGTCGGGCGCCCGCGCGGTCCGGGTCGAGGTGGCGGGGCACGCCCCGGTGGACACGTCGCTCCAGGCGGGCGCGAACGTCGTCCGTGCGCTGGCGGGACCAATCGGCGTACAGCGCGACGTGCGCGTCGTCGTGCGGCTCGACGGCGCCCCGGCGCTCGATACCCTCCTGCCGCTGGCGCCGGTGCCGCAACGCGACGTCTACCTCCTCTCCTACTCGCACAACGACATCGGGTACTCGGACCTGCAGCCGCGGGTCGAGCGCAAGCAGTGGCAGAACATCGAGGACGCGATGCGGCTGATCGAGCGCACCCGCGGCAACCCGCCCGAGGCACGCTACCGCTGGAACGTGGAGATGCTCTGGCCGGTGGAGAGCTGGCTGGCGCAGGCGCCGGACTCGGAGCGGGAGCGCTTCCTCGCCGACGTGCGCGAGGGGAGCATCGGCCTCAACGCCTTCCTGGGCGGCGTGCTGAGCGGCCTCGCCACGGCGCCCGAGATGACGCACTTCTTCGAGTACGCGCGGCGCCTCAGGGACTCGCTCGGCCTGCCCATCACGACCGCCCTCATCTCCGACATCCCCGGCCAGTCGTGGGGGATCGTCACCGCGCTGGCGCAGAGCCGCCTGCGCTGGTTCGCGATCGCGCCGAACAACGGCGACCGGATCGGCTACGTCCTGCAGGACTGGGGCGACCGGCCTTTCTACTGGGTGTCCCAGTCGCGGCGGGACACGGTGCTCACCTGGGTGGCGGGGGCGAGCTACTCGCAGTTCCACGAGGCGCGCATCCGGGTGGCCGGCGAGCGGAAGCTGTTCAGCCTGATGCGCCGGCTCGAGGAGGCCGGCTATCCGTACGTGCCGGTGCAGCTCCCGTACACGGTGGACGGTGACAACGGGCCGACCGATCCCGACCTGCCCGACTACGTGATGGAGTGGAACCGGCGCTACGCCTCGCCGCGGCTGGTGATCGCGACGCACGCGCAGATGTTCCGCGCCCTGGAGGCCGGGTACGCGGCGCAGCTGCCGGTGGTCGCGGGCGACTTCACCGGCTACTGGGAGGACGGGGCGGCGTCCACGGCGCGCGAGACCGCGCTGGCGCGCGCGGCGTCCAGCCGCCTGGTGCAGGCGGACGCGCTGTGCGCGATGCTCGCGTCCGCGGCCTGCTCCGCGGGCGACGACTATGCGGCGTGGCGCGACGTGGTCCTGTGGGACGAGCACACCTGGGGTGCAGCGGCGAGCATCGAGACGCCCGAGGCGCCCGACGTGGTGAGCCAGTGGCGATACAAGCAGGCCTTCGCGCTCGGCGCGGACAGCCTGTCGCGGCTCCTGGTGGCGCGCGCGCTCGGCGGGCGCGGGCGCACGGTCGCCGGCGCGTTCGACGTGCTCAACCCGTCGTCGTGGCCGCGCACCGATCTGGTCGTCGTGCCGGCGGAGCTGTCGCGCGGCGGCGATCGCGTGGTCGGCGCCGACGGGCGTGGGGCGCCGTCGCAGCGCCTGACGACCGGCGAGCTGGCGGTGCTCGTGAAGGCGCTGCCGCCGTTCTCGACTCGCCGCTACCGGATCCGGCCCGGCCGCGCGGTCGCGGGCGGGGACGCGCGTGTCTCGGGCCTCGTGGTCCAGAACGGGCGGCTCGCGGTGCGCGTGGACTCCGCGAGCGGGGCCGTCGCGAGCCTCAGGCTGAAGCCGGGCGGCGCCGAGCTGGTGGACGCGACGCGGCGAGGCGGACTGGCCGCCTACCTCTACGTCGCGGGGCGGGACTCCTCCCGCGCGGCGGGCCCCACGCGGGTGACGGTGCGGGTCCGGGAGCCCGGGCCCCTGGTCGCGTCGCTGCTCGTCGAGGCCGACGCGCCGGGCGCACGCTCCGTGACGCGCGAGGTGCGCGTCGTGAGCGGGCTCGACCGGGTCGACGTCTCGACGGTCGTCGACAAGCTCCCCGTGCGGACGCCGGAGGGCGTGCATCTGGCGTTCCCCTTCGCCGTCCCGTCGGGGCAGATCCGGTTCGACGTGGCGTCGGGGGTGGTGCGGCCCGACTCGGACCAACTGGTCGGCGCCGCCAGGAACTTCGTGGAGGCGCAGAGCTGGGTGGACGTGTCCAACGACAGCGCGGGCGTGACGGTGACGACGCCCGACGCGCCGCTGGTCGAGGTCGGCGGGATCAACGCCGAGTCGCCGTGGATGCGCGCCCTTCCGCGGACGCAGACGTTCTACGCGTACGTGATGAACAACTACTGGCACACCAACTACAAGGCCTATCAGGACGGGCCGGTGGAGTTCCGGTTCGGCATCCTCCCGCATCGCGCGTTCCGCACCGACGACGCGGCGCGCAACGGGGCCGAGGCGCGCGAGCCGCTGCTCGTTGCGGCGGCCGCGGGCGCCTCGCCGCCGGCCGAGCCGCTGCTGACCGTCAGTCCCGCGGTCCTGGTCGCCGCGCTGCGACGGGGCACCGGGCCGTCCTGGCTGGTGCAGCTGTACAACCCGACCGCGGCGCCGCAGGGGGTCCGCTTCCGGTGGCGGCGCGGGATGCGGGTGTCGCTGTCCTGGAGCGACAGCGACGGCCGGCCGGGCTCGCCGATCGTGGGGCCGTTCGTGATTCCCGCCTACGGCACGGCCATCGTGCGAGCGGACGGGCGAACGAGCGGGACGGCGGCGCATTGAAGCGGTCGCCTGCCGCTGGACGGGCTGAGGGGGCGGCGTAGATTCCGCCGCCGTCAGCATGAACGCACCCCGCGCTCCCCTCGATCCGCGGCTCACCGAGCAGCGGAACCCCGCCACCGCCGAGATCGATCTCGCCGATCCCGCGCGCATCGTCGAGCTGATGAACCGGCAGGACCGCCAGGTGCCGGAGGCGGTGTGGGCGGTGCGCGACGCGGTCGCCCGCGGAATCGAGATGGTGGAGCGCGCCTTCCGCGCCGGCGGGCGCCTGATCTACGCGGGCGCGGGCACCAGCGGCCGGCTCGGCGTGCTCGACGCCGCCGAGTGCCCTCCGACCTTCGGCACGCCGCCGGAGATGGTGCAGGCGATCATCGCGGGCGGGGTCACGGCGCTGGTGAAGAGCGCCGAAGGGACCGAGGACGACTTCGACGCGGGCGGCGCGGCGGTGGACGCAAAGGAGGTGCGCGCCGGGGACGTCGTCTTCGGGATCGCGGCCAGCGGTACGACGCCGTTCGTGCGCGGCGCCCTCGTGCGCGCCGCGGCGCGGGGCGCCGCGACGATCCTGCTCTCGTGCACCGATCCCCCGAAGGACCTGCTCGTCAACGTGGACCTGGCGATCCTCCCCAAGGTCGGGCCCGAGGCGGTGACGGGCTCGACGCGCCTGAAGGCGGGGACGGCGACGAAGCTCGTGCTCAACACGGTGACGACCGGAGCGATGATCCGGATGGGCCGCGCCTACGGGAACCTGATGGTGGACCTGGTGGCGCTGTCCGACAAGCTCAAGGACCGCGGCGAGCGGATCGTGATGGAGGTGTGCGCCGTGGATCGCGAAGCCGCGCGCCGCGCGCTCGCTGATGCGGCCGGGCACGTCAAGACGGCCATCGTGATGCTGAAGCGGCGGGTGGACCGCGCCGAGGCCGAGCGGCTGCTGCGGGAGGCCGGCGGCTACGCGCGGCGCGCGGTGGGCGAGCCGCCGCCTCCGCCGGCGGGGAGCTAGACGTGGCCGGTGCGCCGCGTCCGGTGCTCGCGGTCGGGCTGATGTCGGGCACCTCGCTCGACGGGATCAGCGCCGCCCTGGTGCGGATCGCGGAGCCGGCGCCGGGGGCGTTCGGCATGGAGTTGCTCGCCTTCGTCACGACGCCGTTCAGCGACGGGCAGCGGGAGCGCCTCGCCAACACCATCGCGGGCGGGAGCGCGCGCGAGCTGGCCCTGCTCGACGCGGATCTCGGCGTCTGGTTCGCCGCAGCCGCGCTCGCCGCGCTCGAGCGGGGTGGCGTGCGGGCCGCCGCCCTCGACTTCGTCGCCTCCCACGGCCAGACGATCTGGCACGAGCCCCGGCGCGCGAGCCTCCAGCTGGGGAACGCATCGGTGATCGCCGAGCGGCTGGGGGTGAGCGTGGTCTCGGACTTCCGCTCGCGCGACGTCGCGGCGGGCGGCCACGGCGCGCCGCTCGTGCCGAGGGCCGACCGGCTGCTGTTCGCGCGGGAGGACGGGCCGCGGGCGCTGCTCAACCTGGGCGGGATCGCGAACTTCACCGTCGTGCCGGCGCGCGGCTCCGACGCCCCGGTGCTCGCCCTCGATACCGGCCCCGGGGTGATGGTGATCGACGAGTGCGTGCGACGCCTCTACCCCGGCCGGCGCTTCGACGAGGACGGCGCGATCGCGCGCACGGGCACGGCGGTCGCCGCCGTGGTGGCGGAGTGCCTGACGCATCCGTTCTTCGGCGAGCCGCCGCCGCGCTCCACCGGCCGCGAGGTGTTCGGCGTGTCGTGGGCGCACCGCCTGATCGGTCTGTGCCGGGACTATGGCGCGTCCCCCGCGGACACGATCGCGACGGCGGTGGCGGTGACGGCGCGGGCGATCGGCGACGCGGCCGCGAGCTTCATCCCGCCGCAGCTCGAGCCCCTCGACGTGGTGCGCTCGGGCGGCGGCGCGCGGAACCCGGCCCTGGTGCGCGCGGTCGAAGCGGCGTGGCGCGGGCCGGAGCACCGGTCGTTCGACGCGCTTTTCTTCGACGGCGACGCCAAGGAGGCCGCGGCCTTCGCCTTCCTCGGCCATCTCACCCGCACGGGACGCGCCGGAAACGAGCCCGCCGCCACCGGCGCTCGCGGCCCCCGCGTGCTGGGGACCGTCACCCCCGCATGAAGCCGCTCGCCGCCCTGGTGCTCCCCGCGATCCGGTGGGACGCCGATCGCGGCTTCGCGCCCGCTCTCCCCGCCGCGGAGGCGGCGCTCTCGCTCGGCGTCGGCGGGTTCATCTTCTTCGGCGGCGAGCGCAGCGCCCTCCGGCGCCTCACGCACGAGCTGGCGGCGGCCGCGCCGCATCCGCTCTTCTTCGCCGCGGACTTCGAGCGCGGGGCGGGGCAGCAGGTCCGCGGTCTCGCCCAGCTGCCGCCGGCCCAGGCCGTGGCCGCGCTCGGCGCCGAGGCGGTCGCGGAGGCGGCGGCGATCACCGCGCGGGAAGCGCGCGACGTCGGAGTCAACTGGGCGCTCGCGCCCGTGGTGGACCTCGACGTGGAGCCCGCCAACCCGATCGTGCAGACGCGCTCCTTCGGCGCCGACGCCGAACAGGTCGCGGCGGCCGGCGCGCGGTGGATCGCCGCCTGCCAGGGCGAGGGCGTGCTCGCGTGCGCCAAGCACTTCCCGGGGCACGGGCGCACGACGGCGGACTCCCACGACGAGCTGCCGGTGGTCGCGACGAGCCGGGAGCAGCTCGCGGCAGACCTCCTGCCGTACCGGCGCGCGATCGAGGCGGGGGTCTGGAGCGTGATGACGGCCCACGTCGCCTACCCGGCGCTCGACCCCTCGCGCGTCGCGGCCACGTTTTCACGCCCCATCCTGGACGGCGTCCTGCGGCGCGACCTCGGCTTCGACGGGCTGGTCGTCACCGATGCGCTCATCATGGAAGGCGCGCTCGCCGGAGGGGGCGGCTTAAGCGGGGGCGGGGAAGCGGCCGCCGCCGTGCGCGCACTCCGGGCGGGATGCGACCTGCTGCTGTATCCCCGGGACGTGGAGAGCGTGGTCGCCGCGCTCGAGCACGCCGCGGGGAGCGGCGAGCTGCCGCGGGACAGCGTGGACGAGGCGCTGGCGCGGCGCACGGTGGCGCTGGGCCGGGCGGCGGCGCCCTCGCTTCTGGGAGACGTCGCGCTCGCCGGGCATCGCGCGCGGGCCGCTGCGCTGGCGCTGAGCGCCGTGCGCCGTCTCCGCGGCGCGCACGGCCGGGCGCCGGAATCGGTGGAGCTGATCGTGGTAGACGACGACGCCGGCGGCCCCTACCCGGTGCCGCCGCGCTCCGGTGTCGCGGAGGCCCTGTCCGCCCGCGGCGTGCGGCTCGCGCCGGGAGGCGAGCGCGTCGTGCTGGTGTTCTGCGACGTGAAGAGCTGGAAGGGGCGCGCGGCGCTCTCGCCCGAGAGCCGCCGCAGCCTCAGGGCGGCGCTGGCCAAGCCCGCGACCACCATTCTGTTCGGCCACCCGCGGCTTGCGGCGGAGGTGCCCGGGGCGGGCGCGCTCCTGTGCGCCTGGTCGGGTGACACCCTGATGCAGCAGGCAGCGGCCGAGGCGCTGCTGGCCGGCTAGTGCGGGCGCTGGACTGGCTGGTCGTCGCCGTCTACCTCGCCGGCACGCTGGTGCTCGGGGTGTGGCTGGCGCGCCGCGGCTCCCGGAGCCTCGCGGAGTTCTTCGTCGGCGGGCGCGCGATCCCGTGGTGGCTCGCCGGCGCCTCGATGGCCGCCACCACCTTCAACGTGGACACGCCGCTCTACGTCACGGGCGTCGTGGCGCGACGGGGCATCGCCGGCAACTGGGAGTGGTGGAGCTTCGCCTTTACCCACGTGCTGATGGCGGTCGTGCTCGCGCGACTCTGGCGGCGCGCCACCATCATGACGGACATCGAGCTGATCGAGTTGCGCTACGGCGGCCGGCCCGCCGCCGTGCTGCGCGGCACGCGCGCCCTGCTCTTCGCCATCCCGATCAACTGCCTGGGCATCGGCTACGGCATGCTCGCCATGCGCAAGGTGCTGGTGTCCCTCGGCGTCCTGCAGCGCCTGCCGCTGCCCGGGGACCCGCAGCTCTGGGCCGTGGCGGCGATCGTGCTCCTGGTGCTCGTGTACGCGGCGGCCGCGGGGCTGTGGGGCGTCGTCGCCACCGACTTCCTGCAGCTGGCCCTCGCGCTCCTCGGAGCGGTGCTGGTGGCCGGCTATGCGCTGCACGAGGTCGGCGGCCTGGGGGCGCTGCGGGAGCGGCTGGTGCAGGCCGGCCACGGGGACGCCCTGCGGCTCATCCCGCGCCCCGGCGATCTGGCGCTCCCGTTCTCGACCTTCCTCGCCTACATCGGGATCCAGTGGTGGGCGTATCGCGGTGCGGACGGCGGCGGGATGTTCGTGCAGCGCCTCTCGTCGGTGCGGGACGAGCGCGCGGCCGAGCGCGCGGCGGGGCTGTTCAACGTCATCAACTACGTGGTCCGCACCTGGCCCTGGGTCGTGGTCGCGCTCGCCGCGATGGTCGTGCTGCCCGGCCTCGCCGATCCGGAGACCGCCTACCCGCTCATGATGCTGCACTACCTCCCGGTCGGCGTCCTCGGTCTCGTGGTGGCTTCGCTCATCGCCGCGTTCATGTCCGCGGTGTCCACCCAGATCAACTGGGGCGCCTCGTACATCGTCCGCGACGTGTATCAGCGCTTCGTGTCGCACGAGGCCGGCGAGCGGCGGCTCGTACTGGTGGGACGCGCCGCCACCATCCTCATCGCCGTCCTCTCGGCCGCCGGGAGCCTGGCGATGCAGGACGTCGGCAAGATCTTCCGCTTCATCATCCTGGTGGGGAACGGCTCGGGGACGGTCCTGCTGCTGCGGTGGTTCTGGTGGCGCGTCAACGCCTGGGCCGAGTGGGCGGCGCTCCTCGCCGCGCCGCTGATCGCGCTGCTCGCGACCTTCGTGCCGGGGCTCCAACAGTGGAGCTTCGGCGCGAAGCTGGTGCTCACCGCGTTCGGCACGCTGGCGATCTGGCTGCCGGTCATGCTGGTGACCGCGGCGGAGCCGCGGGCGGTGCTGGACGCCTTCTACACGCGGGCGCGGCCGGGCGGGCCGGGGTGGCGTGCCGTGCGCGAGCGGGTCGGCCTCGATCCGTCCTCCGCGCTGGGGCGCGACTTCGCGGAGGCGGGGGCGATGCTGATGATGGTGCTGGGCGGGATGCTGGCGATAGGCGGCATCGTCGTGGGGTCGGCCGCCTGGGCGCTGGGGGCGGGTGCGACGCTGCTGCTCGGGTGGGGATGGCGGTGGAGCATGAAGCGTGAGGGGTCAGAGGTGAGGGGTGAGACGGCGACGTGAGGCGTGAGAGGGCGAAAGGCGTGAGAGGTGACCCCCTCACGCCTTTCACTTCTCACCTGGACTTCTCACTTCTCACGTCGCCTTCTCACTTCTCTCGCCTCACCTCTCACCAGATCAGCCCCACCCCGAACCCCAGACGCACGCCCGGCCGCGTCGTGCCGGAGATATTGGCGATCGATGCGTCGAGGTTGACGCCGAGGAACTGGAGCCCGGTGCCCGCGGACAACATCGTGGCACCGACGAAGTCCGTCGAGGCGCCTACCCTGAGCGGCAGGATCCCCAGCAGGCGGTACTCCGCGCCGGCCGACACGAGCTTCTCCGACTGCTCGTCGAGACCGGCCTTGAGCCTGATCTGTGCGTCGGCCGCCAGCGTCAGCTGGCCGCTCTTGAGCGCGACGCCGACCCGCGCCAGACGCGCGAAGTTGGCGTTGGCGAGGAGCGAATCACGCAGCGCGCTGGCCTGCGCGTTGGCGGAAATGCTGGCGGCGTTGTGAAGCGACTGCTGCAGGATCAACGTGTCCTTCACGGTGCCCGAGCTGAGCTGCGTGCTCTGGCGCTGCGTGCGATCGTAGGCCAGCCGGCTCTGGTCCCACGTCATCGAGCCCAGGGCATTCACCACCACCGCGGACAGCGTGATCCCGCCGCGCGCGAATTGCAGGGTCGCGCCCAGGTCCACACCGTAGCCGGTGCCGGCCTTGCCGCCGCAGGGGCCTGTTCCGGTCACCTGGAAGCTGCAGCCGGTCTGATAGTTGGTGTAGATGGCCTGGCTGGCTTCCGTGGCTGTGAACAGCGGGTTGAACGCGACCTGTGTGCCGAGATCGGAGGCCGTGCCGATGAAGTTGCCGATCACGTACTTGTAGGTGGCCCCGACCGACAGCCGGCCCAGCGGGATCTGGAACGGCAGCGCGAAGCTGCCGGCGGCGGTGGTGGCCGCCCAGGCCCGCCCGGTGGAGCCGGCGGCGGTGAACGTCGTGGACGTCCCCGGCCTCGGGGCGTTCCCGAACAAGGCGAGCCGCACGGCATCCTTGCCGACGCTCCCGTCCACTTCGCCCGAGGCGCCCACCAGCAGCGCAAACGGCCCGATGGAGAGGCCGAACGGCGCCGCCCCGACCAGCGTCCGGATCGTGAGGGTTGAGCCGGTGATCTTGTCCAGCAGCGCCTGCTTATCCGCGTCGGTGAGGAAGCTGTTGGCGTATTTCTTGAAATCCGCGAATCCGTACGTGTTACTGCCCACCTCGACGTCCACGTGCGGCAGGCCGATCGTGAAGCCCGGCCGGCCGAAGGCCGCGAGCAACGACGGGTTCCAGAACACCGCCTCGTAGCCGCGGGCGAGCGCCGTGTACGCGTCGCCCATGCCGAGCGCGCGCGTCGAGGGATCGGGGAGCTGAGCTGCAAGTGCCGCCGGCACCAGGAGGCCGGCCAGGACGAGCGAAAGACGCTTCATGGCTGTCCTCCTACTTGTGAACGGTGGCGACGCGCACGGTCACCGAGGTGGTGATCGCGAGCGAGTCGGAGCTGGTCACCGTGATGCCGGCGCCGCTGTTCGCTTGACCGCGCAGTTGGATCCACAGCGGCGTGCCGTTCTGGCCAGCGGCCCTCAGCATGCCGACCGACGTTTGCGTCAGGAAGATCGAGTCGGACTTCGTTGCATCGGTAGCGGCCAGGCTCATCGGGAAGACCACGGTCCCGGGCCCGGCGGCGTTGAGGTTCGCCTGCGCATTGGCGACGTACAGCGTGTCCTGAGCCGTGATCGGCTGGGTCTTGCTGATGGTCAGCTTCAACTGGTCGCACGAGAGGGCGGGATTCACGGTGGACGAGCAGCGGGTCGCGTCCGTGACCAGGTTCTTCAGCACGTCGCCGAGCACCCCCGATATGGCCTGCAGCTGCGGGGGGAAGCTGTCCGGCGCCGAAATCCCGGGCGGAATGACGCCCAGCCCCAGGACGGTGCTGAGACGTATGGGCTGAGTGCTCAACGGCATCAACATGTCCGAATCCCATCGGGGCGCGAACGGCGGTTCCTTGCAGGCCGTGAAGGCCGCAGCCGTCACCGCGCCGAGGAGCGCGAGCGCACGACGCACGTGCATGGTGCTACTCCTTGGAAGAGGAACTGGACGGGCCGAGCAGCGCGAGGGCTCGCCGGATCGGCAGTCCCAGGACGATGCGGCCGCCGGACTCGCGCAGGCCGCCGAATTCGAGGCCGATGACCTGGCCGTTGCGATCGAAGATCGGGCTCCCGCTGGCGCCGGTGCCGCTGTAGGCGTCGAGCTGGAGGAGCGAATCGGGCAGGATCTTGCCGATGGTCCCCGGGGCGAGCGTCGTGTTCACGGTCGTCGTGCCCATCGGCGTGTCGAGCCCGAGCGGGTAGCCGATCAGCGCGATGGGATCGCCGACGTCGACGCCGGCCGGATCGGCCCTGAGACCCTGGATGACCGGGAACGGCCCGGGATCGGTGATCTGCACGGTCGCGATATCGGCGTCGAGCGACAGTCGCTCCAGGCGCGCATGCAGGACGTCCTTCGATCCCGAGAACTGGACCGCGATCCGGGTCGGGCGATCCCCCGTGTGGCTCATGACCACGTGGCGGTTGGTCAGGAGCAGGCCGTCGGCCGTGACTGCAAACCCGGTGCCGGTGAACACCGAGTCGTCGGGGAACTGGACGTACACCATGGCGACGGCCCGGGAGTTGGCCCGGTTGATCGCGGCCCAGTCCACGCCCTGCGCGGCGGTGATGCCGCGCTGGCGCTGCTGGACCGCGGCGAGGTTCTGCTGCAGCGAGTCGCGCTGCCGCGTGTTGCGGGATTCCGCGATCTGCGTCCGGAGCGCCGCGGCCTCGGAGTCGGCCCGCGCCTGCGCCACGCGCAGGCCCGCCAGCTGATGGCTCAGGGAATCGAGGGCGGTGCCGAGCGTCGCGACCTGCTTCTGCGCGGTGCGCCCCTGCCAGACCAGCACGGCCGCCGCGCCCACGACCACGATGCCGAGCACGATCATCAGCGCGCGGAACCGCGCCACCTGCTCGCTCACCTGCGCCCGCAGCACCGTGGTGGCCGAAGGGCCGGCCTTCGCCGCCGGGGTGGGGGCCGCCTTCGGGGCGGGCGGCGCGTTCCTCGCCGCCGGCGCCGGCCCCTTGACCGCCGTGATCACGTGCTCCGCGTCCTCGCGCACCACGTGGAACTCGACCTCGGGCCCCTGGGCGCCGAAGCGCAGCTTGTCGCCGTCCGTCAGCTCGGTGTCGGCGTCGACCTTGTGGCCGTTGACGAAGGTGCCGTTCCGGCTGCTCAGGTCGCGCAGCACGTAGCGCTCGCCCTGGAGCGCCACCGCGGCGTGGCGGGTGGAGACGTCGAGGTCCGTCTCGGCGTCGAACCGCAGGTCGGAGAGCGGGTGGCGCCCGCACCCGATGTACGCCTTGTCGAAGATCTCACGGTGCCCGGCGCGGCCGCCGGACACGATTCGAAACTCACACTTCACGATGTGCTGCACGCCTCCAGGCGGGGGGGGCCTAGAAAGGCCACCACTTCTTCTTGTCGGACTCCGACTTCCGGGGTGCCGCTTCGGTCTTCCGGTTCGCCTGGTCCTCAGGCTTGTAGACCGGCACGGGGTCCGTCGTCGACTCGGTGTCGAGCAACGGATACACCCGGTGGCCGAGGGGCTCCGAGCCATCCGGCTCCGCCAGCCCCTCGCCACTGAACCGGGCAACGATGCACGTGATGTTGTCCGGACCGCCGCGACTGTTCGCCAACTCGATAAGTTCCTTGCAGGCGGTCACGAGGTCGGTGGCCTGCGTCACAGTCGAGAAGATCTCCTCCTTCTTGACCAGCCCCGACAGCCCGTCGGAGCACATCACCAGCACGTCGCCCCGGCACAGGTCCTGGCGCGTGAGGTCCACCTTGACGTGCGGATCGGGGCCGAGCGCCTGGAGGATGATGTTGCGGCGCTCCGAGACCGCCGCCTCCTCCTCCGTCAGCTCCCCGGCGTCCACCAGCCGCTGCATCAGCGACTGGTCCTTGGTGATCTGGGCGATGCGTCCGCCGCGGATCAGGTAGCCCCGGCTGTCGCCGATCTGGGTGAGGTAGAGCGCGCCTTCGAAGACGCCGGCGGCGGTGGTGGTCGTCCCCATCCCCCGCGCCTCGAGGTGGTTCTGCGCGTACTCGTGGATCTGCTGGTTGGCGAGCTCGACCGCTTCCTTCAGCCGGTAGGCGAAGCGCTGCTCGCTGACCTCCTGATCGTTGCCCCACTGCGTGATCAGGTGGTTGTAGACGGTGGTCGTGGCCAGCTCGCTGGCGACCTCGCCCGCGGCGGCCCCGCCCATCCCATCGGCCACCATGAACAGCGAGCCGCGGCGGCCCACGACGTGCTCGCGTACGTCCGGCTGCAGCGACGCCGTGCGCGTCGTCAGGTCCGCGACGAGGAAGCTGTCCTCGTTGTGGTCGCGGGCCTTCCCGACGTCGGTGCGCCCGAAGACGTCCACCTTCACGGGGCCGCTCATGGCTGGCCCCCCAGCTGCCGGGATGGCCTCGATCACGCGGGCGTTGTTCGGGTCGTACTTGAGCGCGTTGTGGTACCAGTTCAGCGCGTTCTCCGTGTCGCTCCGCCCCGTGTAGATCGTGGCGCTGTTGATGGCCGCCGACTTCTTCTGGGCCGATGTGGCGCCCGGATATCCGTAGATCCAGGCGGCGAGCCGCAGGGATGTGTCGAACTGATTCGCGTCGTATGCGTCGTTCATGGCGCTGACGGAGTCCGCCACCGAGACCGCGCCTCCGGTCGGCGCCGGGTTGCTCGGGCCGGGCGGCGTCGTCCGCGGCTGCGGCGTCGTCCGCGGTCGGCACCGTCCGCGTGTTGCCCGCCGTCTGCGTCCCGTTGGGCCCGGGTTCGCCGCGTGCATTGGTCGGGCGCCGGCGCCGCCGCCTTCGTCGTGTCGGCCGCCGCCACCTGCGGCTTCTTCCCGCCGCCCAGGGCGAGGACCCCGACCACCGCGAGCACCGCCACGCCGCCCACGCCGCCCAGCACCGGCACCAGCGGGAACTTCTTGGCGGGGGCCGCCGGCGCGGCAGACGCCACCGCCGTCGGCGGCGGTGCCTTCTGCTTCGTCGGGATGGACTTGAGCGCCGCCTCGGCGTCCATCAGCTGCGTGGCGGCCGATTCCCCCACCGCGGCCGCGGCTGGTGCGAGCTCCGCCACGGCCGCCTCGGCGTCCTTCCCGAACTGGCTCGCGTTCGCGTACCGCTCCGAGGGCATCCGTGCCAGCGCCTTGTCGAGCACCGCCTGCAGCTTGGCCGGGAAGACGATGTCGGGACGCGCCGTCTCGAGCGGCATCGGCTCGTCGGTCAGCCGCTTGATCATCGTCTCCTGCGCGCTGTCCGCCTGGAACGGGAGCACGCCCGTGAGCATCCGGTAGAAGACCAGGCCGAGCGAGTAGATGTCGCTCCGCCCGTCGAGCTTGTCGCCGGACAGCTGCTCGGGGCTCATGTACTCCGGCGTGCCGACGACCAGCCCGGTCTTGGTGACCTTCTGGCCCGCCTCGTCGCCGGCAACCGCCTTCGCGATCCCGAAGTCCACCACCTTCACGATGTCGGACCCGTCGCGCCCCTGCACGATCATGATGTTGTCGGGCTTGAGGTCGCGGTGCACGATGCCGAGGTCGTGGGCGGAGGCGAGCGCGTCCGCCGACTGCTTCAGGATCTTCCCGGCGCGCGCCGGGGGCAGGGCCCCCTCCTTCTCGATGAGATCGGTGAGCGCCAAGCCCTCGATGAACTCCATCGCGAGGTAGATCACGCCCTCGGTCGTCTCGCCGAAGTCGTAGATCTGGCAGACGTTCGGGTGCGAGATCCGGCTCGCGTTCGACGCCTCGCGGTTGAACCGGCTGATGGCGTCGGGATCGGCGGCCATCCCCGGGTTCATCACCTTGATCGCGCTCTTGCGCCCCATCTTCACGTGCTCGCCGAGATAGACGGCGCCCATGCCGCCCTCGCCGAGCTTCTTGATGATGTGGTAGCGGTCGGCGACCACCTGGCCGACGAGATCCGCCGTCGGGCTCTTGGCGCGCAAGGTGGAACCGTCGACCGGACAGAACTTGACGTTGTCCGGATACTCCTTGCCGCAGACGGGGCAGTTCTTCACGGGGTCTCCACCACCAGCAGCTTGTCACCGATCAGGATCTTCGAGCCCTTCTTCAGCGCGACGTCACCGCGCGCGGCGACCGCGACGCCGTTGCGACTGCCCGCGTCGGCGAGGACGAAGTCCGCGTCCTCCGAGCGGATGATCGCGTGCTGCGAGCTCATCGAGGGATCGTAGGGGAACGCCCAGTCGCCGGCGTCGCGTCCGAGCTTCACGTCGCGCCCCGGCGAGAGATGGAAGACGTCGCGGACGCTGCCGTCCACCCGGAGCTGCGAGACGCTGGCGATGTCGGCGCTCGGGATCAGCGACCCCATCCGGCGGGTCGCGTCGGCGTCCGGGGCGTGCGGGCCCGGGTAGCCGAGCCGGCGGAACCGGAGCAGCTGCGAGCCGATCAGGATCAGGTCGCCGTCCACCAGCTTGTGCGGGCCCTGGAGGAAGATCCACGTGCCGTTGCGCGAGCCGAGGTCCCGGACGCTGAGCTTCCCTTCCTTCCAGAGGAACAGCGAATGGACCGGAGATTGGTACACGTCGTCCGGGAACACGATGTCGGCGCCGGCGCGGCCGACGGTCGTCTCCTCGCCCACCAGCGGATGGCGCGTGCTCTTGCTGCCGTCCTCGGCCGTGAGGGCGAGCTGGACCGGCGGCTGGGCGGCCCGCTTCGCCGAGAAGACGGCCGTCGACTCGTGCGGGCCGGAGGCCCTGGGGCCCGCGCCGAGCGGCGTGGCGCAGATCGGGCAGAACTTGTAGTCCGTGCTCGCGATCGGGCAGCCGCAGTTGGGGCACTGGAGGCCGCCCGCCGTCGCGGGGGCCGCGGCGACCGGCGTGGCTTCCAGCTTGGCGCCGCAGTAGGCGCAGAAGGGCATCGTCGCGTCCACCGGATGGCCGCACGAGGAGCAGGTGAGCCCCGCCGCCGCACTGGAGCCCGTCTTCGCCCCCGCCGGCGGCGGAGCATAGACGCGCGTGGCCGGCGCGGCGCTGCCCGTCGGCGTCGTCGCGGACCCGACCGCCATGGCAGATACCGACAGGGGTTTGCCGCAGTCCATGCAGAATCGGGACCCCGGATCGTTCTGCCGCCCACAGTGGGCGCACGTAATCACGTTTCGGGTCGCCTCCGAAGTGCAAAAAAGCGGGTGGTTGAGCAGCGCCAATATAGGGGCCGGTCCGGGGCGGGGTCAACCGAGCTAAATTGACGTTGCAGCGAGAGTTGGTGTACGTTGCGGGACCGATGCCCGCAAGCCGTCCGCGCTTCCTGGCGACCGCATTTCTGCTCCTCGTCGGGACCCCGGTCGTATCCCGCGGCCAGCTCGTGCCGAGCGCGCAACCGCAGAGCCTCCCGCCCATCCCCGCGGTGGACGGGCCGCTCGCGCTCAGCGTCGTCTACCCGCCCCCCGATGGGCCGCCCCTCGGCGCCCGGGACAGCACCTTCCTGTTCGGCTCGACCGGCAGCGGCCGAGCGACGCTGACCATCGACGGCACGCAGATTCCGGTGGCGCCCGACGGCGCTTTCCTCGCCTGGCTCCCGCTCCCCGACGACTCGGTCGCGATCTTCCACCTCGAGGCGCGCAAGGACGGCGAGGTGGCCGTCTCCGACCTGCGCGTGCGGTTGCCGCCGCGGTTCGTGCCGCCGGCGCAGGGGCTCTGGCTCGACGCGCTCTCGCTGGAGCCGCGGGGCGCGATCTGGGCGCAGAGCGGTGAGCAGCTCAGGGTGTCGGCGCGGGCGGCCAGCGGCGCGGCGGCCCAGGTGGTGCTCCCGGACGGGCGGGTCTTCCCGCTCGCCCCCGACTCGTCGGCGCTCGACGCGTACGGGGCCTTCGAGCGCCGCCCCGACCGGCTCGCGCCGCAGCCGGTGGTGCGTTTCACCGGCACCATCCCCGCCGTGGCGCTCGGCGCTCCGCTCCCGCCGGTCGGCACGCCGGCCGTCGCGGCCGACACGGGGGGCGGCGCGGCGGCCGTGGTGGCGGTGTGGCGCGGCGCCGACACGGTCCGTTCTCGGCTGCCGGTGCGTGTCACGCTGCTCGATGCGGCCGCGCCGGCCGTCGTGGTGCTCGACGACGACACCGCGCGCACCGGGAAGGCGCGGGGCACGGTGACCGGCGCGCCCGCGCCGCACGGCGCCTATCACTGGTTCTTCCTCGACGGGACGCGCGCGGCAGTGGACGGCCGCGTCGGCGACCAGCTGCGCCTGCGCCTCTCGGCGAAGTCGGTGGCGTGGGTGGCGCTGGCGGACGTGGCGGCGGTGCTCCCGGCCGGCACGCCCGCGCCCCGGACGCGCGTGCGGCTGGTGCGGCTGACGCCGGGGGACTCGAGCGTCGCGGCGCGCTTCACCCTCGACGAGCGCGTGCCGTTCCGCGTGGACGAGGACGCGCGCTCGCTCACCGTGCGGCTCTACGGGGCGGCGTCGGATCTCGACTTCGTGCAGTACGGCGGCACCGACTCGCTGGTGGAGGGCGTGACCTGGGCGCAGCCGTCGGCGGACGAATGCACCGTGACCTTCGCGCTGAGCGCCGCGCCGTTCGGGTGGCGCACGCGCTGGGAGGGGAACGACGTCGTGCTCGAGATCCGGCGCCCGCCGGTCGTCGACGCCGCGCGGCCGCTCGCAGGCCGGACCATCGCCGTGGACCCGGGGCATCCGCCGCAGGGCGCGACCGGGCCGACGGGACTGCGGGAGGAGGACGCGAACCTGTCCGTCGCGCTGGAGCTGCGCGACCTGCTCGAGCGCGAGGGCGCCCGCGTCGTGATGACGCGCACTGCCGACACGGCCCTCGGGGTGTACGAGCGCACCGCCATCGCGGACCGGGCGAACGCCGAGATCCTGGTCTCGATCCACAACAATGCGCTGCCGGACGGCGTCAACCCATTCGTGAACAACGGGACCACCGTCTACTACTTCCAACCGCGCGCCGCGCGGCTCGCGATGCTCACCGAGCAGGCGCTGGTCGGCGAAATGGGGCTCCCGGACCTCGGCGCGGCGCGCGGCAACTTCGCCCTCGCGCGCGACACCTGGATGCCCGCGATCCTCACCGAAGGCGCGTTCCTCATGATCCCCGAGCAGGAGAACGCCCTCCGCACGCCGGCCTTCCAGGAGGCGTACGCGCGCGGCGTCGCCCTCGGCATCCAGGCCTACCTGCGCGAGCTGGCCACCTCCCGTCCGTGAAAGCGCGTCGCGTGGCGTGGGCGCTGTGCCTCACCGCCTGCGTTCCCGGGGCGGCGCTCGCGCAGGTGCACCCGGGAGGCCGGTGGCTCACGCTGGAGACCGCGCACTTCCGCGTGCACGTCCGCGCCGAGACCGAAGCGCTCGGCCTCGAGGCGGCCGCCGACGCAGAGACGGCGTACGCGGCCCTTGCCGCGCGGCTCCCGGCCCCCGGACGTCGCATCGAGGTGATCATCGGCGACAACGCCGACTACACCAACGGCTTCGCCACCGAGTACCCCGTCCCCACGGCGTTCGTGCTCGCGGCGCCGCCGACGGGCGACGTCGAGCTGGGGAACTACGACACCTGGCTGCACGTGGGGCTCGCGCACGAGCTCACGCACGTCTTCGAGCTCGATCTCGCGCGCGGGTGGTGGCATCTGGCGCGCGGCGTGTTCGGACGGATGCCGGGCCTCTTCCCCAACCTCTACGCGCCCGACTGGCTGATCGAGGGCCTCGCGGTCGACTACGAGTCGGGCGTCACGGGGCGGGGCCGCGCCGACGGGACGTTCCACCGCGCGATCGTGGGCGCGCAGGACGCCGAGCTGGGAGCGATGCCGATCGACGCGGCGATCGGGACGGGGCCGCGGTGGCCGGACGGCTACCGGCCGTACGCCTTCGGCAGCCAGTTCCTCGAGTGGGCGACGTCGGAGTACGGCGACAGCACCGTGCCGCGGCTGGTGCGCGAGACCGCGCGCCGGCCCATCCCCTACCTGTGGCTGAGCGGCGCGCTGCGTCCGGTGGCGGGGCTCTCGCTGTCGCAGGCCTGGGCCACGTGGCAGGACTCGCTGGTCGCCGCCGCCGCGCGCGACGCCGGCCGGGCGGGCGAGGGTGGGGGGGGCGCGGTGCTGCTGCGCGGCCTGCGCGAAGCGGTGCCGCCGCGCGTCTCGCCGGACGGGCGGGAGATCCTGTTCGCGGACGACCGCGGGAGGGACACGCCGCGCCTGGCGACGCTGCAGCGGGGCAGCGGGCGGCTCCGCGCGCTGGCGCGACTCAACGGCGCGCCGGCGCTGGCGTACGACGCGGCCGGCGACGTCGTGCTCTCGCAGCTCGACTTCACGGATCCCTACACCGAGCTTAGCGACCTCTGGGAAGTGAGCGCCGCGGGGACGGAGCGGCGGCGGACCTGGGGCGCGCGGCTGCGCGATCCCGACGTCGCGCCCGACGGCGCCATCGTCGCGACGCGGCTGGGTGGCGGCCGTTCCGAGCTGGTGATGAGCGACGGCGAGATCCGGCCGCTCACGCCGAGCGAGCCCGGCGTCGAGTGGGCGCAGCCGCGCTTCTCGCCCGACGGACGCACCATCGTCGCGATCCGACAGCGGGACGGCTGGCCGCAGGTCGTGCTGCTCGACCGCTCCGGGAGGCTGCTGCGTCAGGTCACGGATGATTCGGCGCTGTCCCGCACGCCGGCGTTCAGTCCGGACGGCGCGTGGCTCTTCTGGTCGAGCGATCGGAGCGGGAGCGCGCAGGTGTACGCGACGCGCGCCGGCGAAAGCGCGGGGCGGCGGTGGCTGGTGACGCGCGAGCCGTTCGGCGCGTACGCCCCGGCGCCCGCCTCGGACTCCGTCTTCTACCTCGCGTACCATCACGACGGCTTCAGCCTGGCCGCGGTGGCGTTCGACACGGCCCAGTGGCGGGCCGTGCCCGGAGAGACGCCCGGCCGGACAGCGGAGCGAACGGCTCACGCGCCGCCCGCGGCGCCGGCGCCGGGCGCGGCCTCCGCGCCGCCCGGTCCGGTGGTCGTCGCGGAGCACCCGTATTCCGTCTTCCCGTCGCTCCTGCCCCAGTACTGGCTGCCCGTCGGGCAGAGCGGCAACGGTGCGGGGTCCATCGGCGTGCTGACGTCGGGCCAGGACGTGCTGGGGCGGCACGTCTACGGCGCGACCGTTTCGGTGGGGACCGGGATCGCGGCGGGCACCTGGGCGGCGTCCGTCGGCTACGTCTACACGCGGCTGGTGCCCTGGCTGGTGGAGGCGTCGTACGTGCGCTCCCAGCTGCTGGTGGACACGGCCGCGCTCGCGCCGCTGGCGTGCTGCCGTACGGACGAGACGGCGAACCTCTCCCTGGTGTGGCGGCATCTCCGGTGGCGCACACAACTGGCGACGAGCGCCGGCGCCGAGTACGAGGGCACCGGCGCGGTCCGGCGTTCCGGCCCGGTCGCGTCGTTCTCCGCCGCGCACGTCACGCAGCCGGACTTCGCCATCTCGCCGCAGAACGGCTGGACGTTCTCGGCGACGGCGCGCGAGCGCTGGCGCATCGACACCGCGCTCGAGTACCACGAGGCACGGCTCGGCGTCACCGCGTATCGCGCGCTCCCGCTGGGCGGCTTCGCGCACGCGGTGCTCGCGGTGCGCGGCAGCGCCGGCATCCTCGGCGGGACGGAGCGCGTCGTCTACGGGGTGGGCGGCATTCCCGAGAGCAGCGTCGAGCTGGCGCCGGGGCTCGTGCTGGGCGGGAGCGTGCGGACCTTCCCGGTGCGCGGGTACGGCGCCGACGCGCTGCTCGGCCGCAGCGCCGCCGCGGCGTCCGTCGAGCTGCGCCTCCCGCTCGCGCTGGTGGGTCGCGGCCTCGGACTGCTGCCGGTCTACCTCGACCGGATGTCGCTGTCGCTGTTCGCGGACGCGGGCGCGGCGTGGTTCCCGAAGGGCTTCACGACGCAGCTCCCGTCGTCCTCCACGATCGGCGGCGTCGGCGCCGAGCTGGTGACGGACTTCGGCGCGGTGTATGCGACGCCGCTCCGGCTCCGGGCGGGCGTGGCGCGTGCGCCACACGCTGGTGCGCCGCTCGTCCTGTACGTCGCGTTCGGCCCGTCGTTCTGACGCGCGCGCACGAGTGGCGCCGGGAGGCCGGGCGGCGGCGGCGCGCAGCTTGACACTCCGTCCGCGGCTCCTAAGTTCCCTCCGTTCACAGCGTTACCTCCAGGCTCCCGAGCGCCAATGTTCTGTTCGCGGTGCGGCACCGAAGTCCAGCCGACCAGCAAGTTCTGTCCGACCTGCGGTCTCGACCTGACCACCGTCACGCAGGGTGGCGGGGCGGGGACGTCCGCGCAGCCCGCCGCGCCCCAGGACGACGCCGCTGCGGTGCGCGAGGCGCTGAAGGACGAGTACGAGCTGGAGAAGGAGCTGGGTCGCGGCGGGATGGCGATCGTTTTCAAGGCCCGCGACAAGTCGCTGGAGCGCGAGGTCGCCATCAAGGTGCTGCCGTTCTCGCTCTCCTTCGACGCCGAGTTCGTCGAGCGGTTCCAGCGCGAGGCGCGTACCTCGGCGAAGCTCGAGCACCCGAACATCATCCCGATCTACCGCGTCGGGAAGTCGGGCCGCGTCATCTTCTTCGTGATGAAGTTCCTCCGGGGCAAGCCGCTGTCCGACGTGATCGAGGCGCGCGGCGCGATCCCGGTGCCGGAGATCAAGCGGGTGCTCATCGAGGCGGCGCGCGCGCTCGGCTACGCGCACAAGCACGGCATCGTGCACCGCGACATCAAGCCCGACAACATCATGTTCGACGAGCTGGGCCAGGCGATCGTCACCGACTTCGGCATCGCCAAGGCGCAGTCGGGCGCGCGGCTGACCGGCACGGGGATGTCCATCGGCACGCCGCACTACATGAGCCCGGAGCAGGCGCGGGCGCAGAACCTCGACGGGCGCTCCGACATCTACTCGCTCGGCGTGGTCGGCTACCAGTGCCTCACCGGGCACGTGCCGTTCGACGGCGAGGACAGCTTCTCCATCGGCTACAAGCACATCATGGAAGAGCTGCCGACGCCGGCGCTCGAGACCGCCGAGCAGCGGGAGCTGTTCGCCATCATCCAGAAGATGATGGCCAAGAAGGTCGAGGACCGGTTCCAGACGGCCGAGGATCTCGTCGCGACGCTCGAGGGCACCGGCGGCGTCGCGTCGGCGATGATGAGCGACGTGGCCACGCGGCCCACCGCGGCCATCGGCGTGAAGGACAGCATGGCGGCCATCGCCGCGCAGGCGACGACGCCGCTGCCGCGCGCGTCGGGCTCGATGGCGCCGCCTCCCGGCTACACGCCGGGCGGTCCCGCGGCGGCGCCGGCGCCGGCCAAGCCGGAGCCGGCCAAGCCGGAGCGGAAGCCGCGCCCCGTCCCGAAGAAGAAGAGCCGCGCGCCGCTCCTGACCGGCGTCGTCCTCGTCCTGGCCGGCGCCGGGCTCGGCGGCTACCTCGCCTTCCCCGAGCAGATCCGGCAGGTGCTGGGCATGGCGCCCTCGGCGGACTCGCTCGCCCACGCGCGCCAGCTCGCGGTCGCCGAGTCGCTCGCGACCAGGCACCGCGCCGACAGCCTCGCCAAGTCGGCGGCCGACAGCGCCCGGGCCGAGAGCACGGCGCGCGCCCGCACCGCGTCGCGCGGGAAGCCCTCCGGCCGGCGCGAGGAAGTCGCCGTGGCGCCCCAGTCCACCCAGGTCAACTGCGACTCGCCGACGACGAGCACCCAGAACCCGAAGGGCGTCTGCTGGGAGACATCGGCCAACCCGCGGAACGTCCCGCTGGTCCGGCCGCCGGCGAGCTGCAGTGGCGACCCGGGCCTCACCAACCTGATGGTGCACGTGTCGGCGACAGGTGAGGTGCTGGGGCAGCCGACGATAATGGCGCACTCCAAGTGCGCCGGGTTCGACCAGATGGCCGTCGCGTTCATGGCGGACATGCCCTTCGACCCCGCCCGGAAGCACAACGCCGGGGTCGCGTCGTGGAAGTACGTGCTCGTCCGACCGCTGCACTGATCATCCACCCCACCGCCTTCGTGGCCCCCAGTGCCGACGTCATGGGTGACGTGCGGCTGGGCGCGCACGCCAGCGTCTGGTACCAGTGCGTGCTGCGGGGGGACCTGGCGAGCATCGTCATCGGCGAGCGCTCCAACATCCAGGACCTCACGATGGTGCACGTGGACGAGGGGCTCCCGTGCTCCATCGGCGACGACGTCGGCGTCGGCCACCGCTGCATCCTTCACGGGTGCACGGTCGAGCACGGCTGCCTGATCGGCATGGGGAGCATCCTCCTGAACAACGTGCGGGTTGGCGCCGGCTCCGTCGTCGCTGCCGGGGCGGTGGTGACCGAGGGGATGCAGATCCCGGCCGGATCGCTCGTGATGGGCGTGCCTGCCCGCATCAGGGGACAGGTGGATGACGCGCTGCGCGCACGCATCCAGGCCACCGTCGAGCACTACGTCGAGCTGAGCCGCCTGCACCGCGAGGGAAGGTTCAAGCGCCGCGCGGGATGAGTCGCGAGGGTCGTTGACACCTTTGTGATGTGCATTGCGAAGAAGTGGCCTGCCGTGCGCGTTCTCTCGGGGTGTTGGCGGAACGCGGGTGCGCTTCTAAATTCGTCCCCCGCAGTTCTTTCCAGCGGAACGGCACACACTCAATAGGCCGTTGAACACCGTGCGGGATGCGTCCCGCCCTTTTTGCAGCTTTATGGAGTCTGTCATGGCATCTCGCGGGACATCCGGAAGCGGAGAGCTCCGTCTGAGCGACAATGCGATCACGGTGCTCGAGCGCCGCTACCTCATCAAGGACGAGGCCGGACGGCCCACCGAGAAGCCCGAGGATCTGTTCTGGCGCGTCGCCCGCACCGTGGCCGCCCCGGACCGCCTGTATGGCGCATCGGAGGGCGCGGTCGAGGCCGTGGCGGAGGAGTTCTTCCGCATCATGGCCGAGCGGCAGTGGATGCCCAACAGCCCGACGCTGATGAACGCCGGCCGGCCGCTGGGCCAGCTCTCGGCGTGTTTCGTTCTCCCGGTGGACGACGCCCTGTCCAACGGCTCGTCGGGGATCTACGACACCCTGCGCTCGATGGCGCTGGTGCACCAGTCCGGCGGCGGGACCGGGTTCGCCTTCTCGCGCCTGCGGCCGCAGAACGACGTCGTCCGCTCGACGATGGGGGTCGCCTCCGGTCCGGTGTCGTTCATGAAACTGTACGACGCCTCCACCGACGTGGTGAAGCAGGGCGGGACCAGGCGCGGGGCGAACATGGGGATCCTCCGGGTGGACCATCCGGACATCCTCGAGTTCATCGCCTGCAAGGACGACACGAGCCAGATCACCAACTTCAACATCTCCGTCGCGGTGACGGACGAGTTCATGCGCGCGGTGGCGGCGGGCGCTCACTACGAGCTGCGGCATCCGCGCACCGGCGAGGTCACCGGGCGGCTCGACGCGCGGGATGTGTTCCACAAGATCGTCGCGGGGGCGTGGAAGACCGGCGAGCCCGGCGTGTTCTTCGTGGACCGGGCGAACCACTACAACCCGGTGCCGCACCTGGGCGCCTACGAGGCGACGAACCCCTGCGGCGAGCAGCCGCTCCTCCCGTACGACGTCTGCAACCTGGGGTCCATCAACCTCGGGCTGTTCGTCCGGGACGGGGAGATCCTGTGGGACGATCTCCGGCGGACGGTGCATCTCTGCACGCACTTCCTCGACAACGTGATCGACGCGAACAAGTACCCGCTGCCGGAGATCGACGATCTGTCGAAGCGGATCCGGCGCGTCGGGCTTGGCGTGATGGGCTGGGCGGACATGCTGGTGCGGCTGGGCGTCCCGTACAGCTCGGAGGCGGGCGTCGAGCTGGGGCGCAAGGTGATGCGGTTCGTGGACGATGAGGCGAAGGTCGAGTCGGAGCGCCTGGCCGAGCAGCGCGGCGTGTTCCTCGAGTGGGAGCGCAGCATCTGGGGGCCGGATGCCACCTGCGCGCGCGATGCCGAGGGGCGGCGCATCCGGGCGGAGCGGCGGCTGCGGAACTGCAACCTCACCACCGTCGCGCCCACCGGGACGATCTCGATCATCTCCGGCTGCTCCAGCGGCATCGAGCCCCTGTTCGCCGTGGCGTTCCTCCGGAACCAGGCCGGCGTGCTGATGCCGGACGTGAACGAGGACTTCGTCGCGGCCGCGACCCGGGGCGGGTGGCACAGCGAATCGCTGATGCAGCGCATCGCCGAGAGCGGCCACATCCACTTCGACGAGGTGCCGGAGGCCGTCCAGCGGGTCTACGTCACGGCGCACGACGTCACCCCCGAGTGGCACATCCGGATGCAGGGGGCCTTCCAGGAGTTCACCGACTCGGCGATCAGCAAGACCTGCAACTTCCCCGAGGGCGCGACCCAGGACGACGTCCGGCAGATCTACGAGCTGGCGTACTCGCTCGGCTGCAAGGGCGTGACGGTGTATCGGGACAACAGCCGGCCGATGCAGGTGCTGTCCACCGGGAAGACCGCGAAGGCGGTGGCCGGTGCTGAGGCGCCCGCAGGGGCGACCGCGCCGCTGCCGGCCGCGGAGCGCGAGCTGGCCGAGACGCAGGGGCAGGTGGCCGAGCTGGAGAGCGAGCTGGAGCGGGTGCGGCGCCAGCTGCACGAGGCGGAGGCGGAGAACGCGCAGCGGCGTCTCAAGCGCTCGCGCCCCGACCTGCTGCGCGGAATGACGCGTCGCATCGAGACGCCGCTCGGCACCGCCTACGTCACGATCACCGAGGACGAGAAGGGCCACCCGTTCGAGGTCTTCATCTCCCTCGGCAAGGCGGGCGCGCCGCTGATGGCCGACGTCGAGGCGATCGGGCGCCTGATCTCCCTGGCGCTGCGTTCGGGCATCCCGATGGCCGAGATCCACCGGCAGCTGCGGGGCATCAGCAGCGACCGCGTGATCGGCCTCGGGCCGAACAAGGTGATGAGCGTCCCGGACGCGATCGGCATCGCGATCGAGAAGTGGATGCAGGAGAAGAACGAGGGCGTCCAGCAGGAGCTGCTCACCCCGTCGCACGACGCGAAGGCGCCGCGGCCCGTCGCGCTGCCTCCCGGGCACGCCGGCACGCAGCCGGCCCGCGGCCACACGCACGAGCCCAACCTCCTCGGCGCCTGCCCCGACTGCGGGTCGCAGCTCGAATTCGCCGAAGGATGCGTGAAGTGCCACGTGTGCGGGTTCAGCGAATGCGGGTGAGCCGGACGTCCGCTCCGTAGTCAGCAAGCGATCGGCCCCCGGCACCGGGGGCCGCTTCGTTTCCGGGATCGGCCACGCCCCGCCACGCCCTTGCGGCGCACGTGCCGCCTGAGGACATTCCCCGCCTTCCAAGTGGCCAAACTGCTCGTCCTGTTCGTCACCGCCTTCGTGGACATGGTGGGATTCGTCATCGTCCTGCCATTGCTGCCGTATTACGCCACGGAATTCGGCGCCAACGCGCTCCTCGTCGGCATCCTGATCTCGTCCTTCAGCGTCGCGCAGCTGGCGGTGGCGCCGCTCTGGGGCCGCGCGTCGGACCGGTACGGGCGCCGCCCCATGATCATCGCGGGCCTCGTGCTGTCGGTGGCCGCGTACCTCGTCTTCGCCTTCGCCAGCTCGTTCTGGCTGCTGCTGCTGTCGCGGGTGGTGCAGGGGATGGGCGGCGGGACGATCGGCGTCGTGCAGGCCTACGTCGCGGACGCGACGCCGCCGGAGCAGCGGACCAGGAGCCTGGGGTGGCTCTCCGCAGTGACCAGCCTCGGCGCCGTGGTCGGGCCGGCGTTCGGCTCCATCCTCGACCAGGCGTTCGGACGACACGCGCCCGGCCTGGTCGCCGCGTCGCTGGCGGCACTCATCGCCCTCTTCGCCTGGCGGTTCCTGCGCGAGTCGAAGGAGATGCGCCCGTCGGGGGCGTTCGGACGCCCCGCGAGCGTCTCGGGGAGCGCCGCGCTGCGCAGGGTCGTCTCGCACTGGGGCGAGCCGTCGTCGCGCTTGATCTGGATCTACGCCGTCGCGATCGGCGCCTTCTACGGCACGGGCCCGACGATGCCGCTCCTCCTCTCGGAGCGAATGGGTATTACGGAGCACACAATTGGTTTCTTCTTCATGTATTTCGGGGCGATGGGCGTGATCGCGCGCGCCGGACTGCTGGGATGGATCGTCGGGCGGCTCGGGGAGGCCCGCCTCTCGCGCCTGGGGATCGTGCTTCTCGCCGCGGGACTCGCCCTGCTGTCACTGGCCCGCAACTATCCCGTGCTCATCCTGTCGATGACGCTGATGCCCCTGGGGACCGCGTTCCTCTTCCCGTGCGTGACCGGATTGCTCTCGCAGGTCGTGCCCGGCTCCGACCGCGGCCTGTACATGGGCGTCCAGCAAACGTTCGGCGGCGTCTCGCGCGTGATCTTCCCGGTCGCCGCCGGGCTCGTCATGGACCAGCTCGGCCGGGGCGTGCCGTTCGCCATCGCCGCCGCCCTGGTCCTGCTCACGCTGCCCCTGACGGGCGCGATGGGGACCTACGCCCCCGTCGCTGCCCGCATCTCCTAGGAGGAAGTGTGAACTGGCTGATCGTCGTGTTGCGCATCCTCCACATCGGCGCGGGCGTGTTCTGGGCCGGCGCCGCCTTTACGGTCGCCGGCTTCGTGCTGCCCACCGTGGCCGCCTCGGGAGCCGAGGGCACGCAGTTCATGCGCCGTCTCGCTCTGGAGCGCGGCCTCACCCGCTGGATGGTGGCCGCCGGGATCGTCACCGTGATCGCCGGTCTGGTGCTGACGGACATCGACTCGGCGGGGATGCAGCCGGCGTGGATGCGCAGCGGGATGGGCATCATGATCGGCATCGGCGCGTTGGCGGCGCTCGGCGCGTTGTTCGTCGGCATCCGCTCTGCCATGGTCGTCGTCAAGCTCGGCAAATTGCTGGCGACGATCGAGTCGCAGGACGGCGCTCCGGAGAGCGAGCAGGTGGCCGAGGCGCAGGCGATGGGGGCGGCGATGACGCGGCGCGCGCGGGCCGTCGCGATTCAGCTCGCGATCGCGGTCCTGTGCATGGCCGTCGCGAGGTACGTGGTCTTCTAGCGCGCGAGCGGCGAGATCTCGAGCGCGCGCCCGGTGCGCCTCAGGAGGGCCCTCGCCGCCTCCAGGGTCGCGCCGGGCGCGACCACTTTGAGGCCGGTCACGACCAGCGACTCGCCCTCCCGCAACGTGACCGCGTTCCCGCCCGCGGTGACCCGCACGGAGTCCTCCGCGCCCACCACCGCGCTGAACGTCCCCGCTCCGCGGTCCTGGATCGCCGCCGTCGTGAACTCGCCGGACGCGCCGCCGCACAGCCGCACCCAACGCGTGTGGAGCAGGACGGTGCTGTCCACCTGCAACAGGTTCTGCGGATCGAACCCGCAGAGCCCGAAGCCGCGGCCGGGGAGCGAGTCGGCCCGGAGCGTGAGCAGCAGGCCCGGCCGGGCGAGGATGCTGTCCACCTGGGCGTGTCTCGTTGCGCGCAGCCGCGCGATTGCCGCGCCCGCCTCGCGGGCCAGGGCCGCCGTATCCACCGCGTGCGCTGCGCGGGAGAGCAGGGCACGCTCCCCGTCCCGGTATCCCGAGACTTCGGCAAGCTCCTCCTGGAGCGTCAGGTCGTCGCGCTCGAGCGCGGACCGCCACGTTGGCCCGGTCAGGCGGTCGAGGATGAACCCCATCGCAGGTCCCGTGGCGTAGAAGCGGAAGCGGAGCGACTGCCGCAGGTTCGCCGTCAGGCTGTCGAGCCGCGCACGGCGGCGCGCCACTTCGGCCGCGGCGTCGGCGCGCCACGGGAGCGCCGGATCGTCCGCGGCCAACTGGAGACCGCGCGCCAACGCGTACTCGGCGAGCCCCTCGTTCAGCTCCGCCTGCGTCTCGAAGTCCGCGAGCTCGCTCCCCAGGGCGCGGTGACGGGACTCGCGCGCGGCGACGAATTCCTGCGCCGCCTCGCGCAGCCCCTCGCGCGTGCGCGCCGCGAGCGCGCGGGCCAGCAGCCGGCCCTCCAGCGCGACCCCCGCTTCGTTGCGCTGATCGAAGACCGGATACGTCGTGACCAGGAAGGAGTTCTCCCCGGAGCCGAAGCGGCGCCCGGGCCGCGCGACGGAGCGCTCGAAGACGTGAAAGGCCTCGTGCACCGCCGTGCCGAAGAGCAGAGCATCGCTCATCTCGGGAAACACGACGACCTGCGCGGCGCTCCGGCCCGCGAGCGACGCGTTGGTGCTCGCGGCGGAGCGCGTCGCCGCGCCCTGCCACCCCGCGTGGGGCACGCCCTCGATCCGCGCGAAACCGTCCGGCGGCTCCGCCGCGGGCCAGTTGAGCAGCAGGACGCCCGCGTCGGGGACGACGTACAGCACGGGGATCGTGTCGGGCCGGAAGCCTGGCCAGAGCGCGTTGGGGTGCGCCGCGGTGACGCGCACGACGGCGGATTCGACGGCCGCCAGACGGGCGACGACCGCCTCGGGCGGCTCCTGCGCGGCGAGCGGCACCGCCGTGAGGCCGATGACGAGCAACGAGCCGAGCTGCCGGGAAGGGTACACTAGCGCTCCGCAGGATCGGGGAACACTCTTGAGACCGACGGGCCGCGTGAATCGTTGCATCGGGCGCCCGGCCCGGGAGGGGTCATGTTCATCGGGCATTACGCCGTCGGCTTCGCGGCCAAGCGCGTCGCTCCCAGGGTGTCCCTGGCGTGGTTCATCGCCGGGGCCACGCTGCTCGACCTGCTCTTCCCGCTCTTCGTGCTCCTGGGGTGGGAGAACGCCCGCTTCGTGCCGGCCGATACGCCGTTCCTGCGCATCAGCCTCGACAACTACCCCTGGTCGCACAGCCTGCTGATGGCCGTCGTGTGGTCGGTGGGCTTCGCCCTGGTGTGCTGGGCCGTCACGCGCGCGCGGGGAGCGGCGCTCCTCGCCGGCGCGGCGGTCGCAAGCCACTGGGTCCTCGACTTCATCACCCACCGGCCCGACCTGCCCCTGTTCCCGGGCGGCACGGCGCGCGTCGGCCTCGGGCTCTGGCACTCGACGGCGGGGACCATCGTCGTCGAGGGCCTGCTGTTCGTCGCCGGGGTCTGGCTTTACGCGAGGACCACGCGCGCCCGCGACGCCATCGGCCGCTGGGCGTTCTGGTCGCTGGTGGGCCTCCTGGCGCTGTTCTACGTGGCGAACCTGTTCAGCACGCCGCCGGCCAACCCCGGAGCGGTCGCGTGGTTCGGGCTGCTGTTCGGCTGGTTGCTCGTTGCCTGGGCGTGGTGGATAGATCGGCACAGGCAAGTGAGAGGTGAGGCGTGAGAGGTGAGAAGATCAGGTGAGAAGTGAGAAGTTCAGGTGAGAGGTGAGAGGTGACGGCCAAGACCGATCAGACGCGGACCGGCGCAAGCAGCCCGCAAGGCGATATCCCGCCGGACGAGTTCCGGACCGCGATGCATCGCGTCGCGGATATGGTGGCCGACTACCTCGAGCACGGCAGCCGCTATCCCGTCCTGCCCAGGGTCCGCCCCGGCGAGATCCGCGCGGCCCTGCCGCCCCTGGCGCCGCGCGACCCCGAGCCGCTGGACGACGTCCTCGACGACTACAAGCGGCTCATCGAGCCCAACGTCACGCACTGGAACCACCCCGGCTTCATGGCCTACTTCGGCATCACGGGCTCGGGGCCGGGCGTGCTCGGCGAGGCGCTCGCCGCGGGGCTCAACGTCAACGCGATGCTCTGGCGCACCGGCCCGGCGGCGACGGAGCTCGAGGAGACCGTCACCGACTGGGTCCGCCAGATGCTGGGCCTGCCCGCGGAGTTCCGGGGCCACATCAACGACACGGCCTCGATGTCGAGCTTCGTGGCGCTCGCGACGGCGCGGCACCGCGCACCGTTCGAGATCCGCGAGCGGGGGCTGGCCGGCCGCACCGACGTGCCTCCCCTCGTGGTCTACTGCAGTGAGCAGGCGCACTCCTCCATCGACAAGGCGGTCATCGCCCTCGGCCTCGGCTTGGCCAACCTGCGCAAGGTGCCCGTGGACGACGCCTTCCGCATGGATCCGGCTGCGCTCGAGGCGATGATCGCCGAGGACCGCGCCCGCGGCGGCTTCCCGGTCGCCGTCGTGGCCACGGCCGGCACGACCTCCACCACCAGCGTGGATCCGCTCCAGCCGATCGCCGAGATCTGCCGGCGCGAAGGGACGTGGCTGCACGTGGACGCGGCCTACGCCGGGAGCGCCGCCATCTGCCCCGAGTTCCGCGCGCGGTTCGATGGGATGGAACGCGCCGACTCCATCGTGATGAACCCGCACAAGTGGCTGTTCACGCCGGTGGACTGCTCGCTCCTCTTCGTGCGCAACCCGGCGGAGCTGCGCGCCGCCTTCTCGCTGGTGCCGGAGTACCTGCGCACCGACGACGAGGGCGTGACCAACCTGATGGACTATGGGCTCCAGCTCGGCCGGCGCTTCCGCGCGCTGAAGCTCTGGATGGTCATCCGGGCGTTCGGCGTGAGCGGGCTGCGGGACCGCATCCGCTACCACTGCGCGCTCGCCGAGGAGCTGGCCGGCTGGATCCGCGCGGAACCGGGCTTCGAGGTCGTCGCCCCGGTGCCGTTCAGCGTGGTCTGCCTCCGCTACGCCAGCGGGACGGGGAGCCCGGAAGAGGACGACCGGCTGAACGCACGGCTCATGGCCGAGGTGAACGCGGCCGGCCCGGTCTTCCTCTCGCACACGAAGCTCAGGGGGCGGCTGGTGCTGCGGATCGCGATCGGCAACCTGCGGACCACCCGCGAGCACGTGAAGCGGGCCTGGGACCTGATCCGGAAGGCGGCCGCTAAGGCGTGAGCCCCTTCCACACGATGGGGCGGATGTCGCGTGAGTGTTCGCGGGCCCATGCCTGGGCGCGCGCCAGGTTCTTCAGGTACGGCTCCCGCCAGCTCTCCGGCAGATGCGCGCGCATGTAGCTCGGGGTCATGATCTCCTTCCCGGGGCCGCGGCCGAGGTCCACGACGTCGGCGAGGAACCAGGTGGAGGAGCCGGCGTCCATCACGTTGATGACGCGGCACTCGAACCAGGCCCAGCAGTCCTCGATCAGGGGGCAGCCGAGGCTGCCGAGGCGGTGCGGGATGTCGGCGAGCTTGTCGCGGTCGCGCCCGCTCACGAAGCCGAGCTGCTCGATCAGCCGGAACTGGTCCTGATGCAGGAGGTGGAGGCCGTAGCGCCCGGTCTCGAACACCATGTCGTGCGTGTAGTTGATCTTGTGGATGAAGACCGCCACGCGCGGGATGTCCGGGACGATGGAGGCGCGCACCGCCGCGTCGGAGATCATGCCGTTCAGCTTGGTCCCGCGAGCGGCCGTGATCGCGACGACGGGCGCCGTCAGGTTCCGGAGGATGTCGTAGCTCTGTACGGGGTCCATGGGGCCGGAATATCCTCGCGTCCGTCCGGGCGTCAACGCTTTCCTGCCGTGACGCGTACATTGCTACGTCGGCGGCCGTCTGCGCGGCCGCCTGCTTGCCTCTCCATCGCTCCACCACAAAGGTAGCCGCCATGCGACGAATCCTGACCGTACTCCTGCTCGCCTGTGCCGGTCCTGCATCCCTCCTGGCGCAGGCTGCGCACCCCGACTCCGCCTTCCTGGCCACCTTCCGGTGGCGTTCCATCGGCCCCGGCAACATGACGGGCCGCGTGACCGACATCGAGGGCAACCCGCAGAATCCGAAGGAGGTCTACGTCGCCTTCGCGACCGCCGGGGTCTGGAAGACGGTGAACGCCGGCATCACGTGGACGCCGATCTTCGATCGGACCGGCGTGTTCGCCGCGAACGACATCGCCATCGCGCCCTCGGACACGAACACCGTGTACGTGGGCACCGGCGAGGTGAACTCCCGCAACTCGATCTCGGCCGGCGCGGGCATGTTCAAGTCCACCGACGGCGGCCGCACTTGGAAGTACATCGGCCTCAGGGAGACGCAGTTCATCGGCCGGATCCTGGTGCATCCGACCGACCCCAACACCGTCTGGGTGGCGGCGCTGGGCCATGCCTGGGGGCCGAACCGGGAGCGCGGCATCTACAAGACCACCGATGGCGGACAGACCTGGCGGCTGGTCAAGTTCGTCAGCGATCGCGCCGGGTTCGTGGACCTGTCGATGAACCTCGCGAACCCCAACGTCCTCTGGGCGACATCCTGGGAGCGGGTGCGCGGGCCGTACTTCCTCCAGAGCGGCGGCCCCGGCTCCGGCCTGTGGAAGAGCACCGACGGCGGCGAGAACTGGACCCGCTTCACCGGCAACGGTCTGCCCACCACCATGTGGGGGCGGGCCTCCGTGGCGATCGCGCCCAGCAACCCGTCTGTCATCTACGTCATGGCGGAGGCGGATTCGACGCCGAACCCGGAGTCGGTGCGGAGCGCGCGGCAGAAGGGATTCGTGCCCGACACGACCAAGCGCGCCAAGCTCCAGTCCGGCCTGTTCCGCTCGACCGACGGCGGGGAGACTTGGACGCGGATGGAGTCCGACGACAGCCGGCCCTTCTACTACTCGCAGGTGCGCGTGGACCCGAAGGACGCCGACCGCGTCTACTACATGTGGGAGCAGGTCCGGTTCTCGAACGACGGCGGCAAGACCCAGCGCGTGGTGGCTCAGGTGCTCCATACCGACAACCACGCGATGTGGATCGACCCCAACGACCCCGACCACTACCTCGTCGGTGACGACGGCGGCGTGGCCCAGACCTACGACCGGGGCCGTACCTGGGACGCGATGCTCCAGATGGCGGTCGGCCAGTTCTACTCGATCGGCCTCGACATGCAGCGGCCGTTCTGGGTGTGCGGCGGGCTGCAGGACAACGGCGCCTGGTGCGGGCCGTCGCAGTCGCCGCGCGGCCGCATCATGAACGACGACTGGACGAACGTGAACGGCGGCGACGGCTTCTACGCCGCGATCGATCCGACCAACCCGAACATCGTCTACACCGAGTCGCAGGGCGGCTCCATCGCGCGGCTCGACCTGAGGACCTGGGAGCGGCACAGCATCCGCCCGGGCACGATCCAGACGCCGGGGGGCGGCGGCGGGTTCTTCGGCGGCGGCACGACCATCGGCCGCATGCTGGAGGACTCCGTGGTCCTGGCGCGCGGCGACACCACCGTGCCGGCCACGCCCGCGCAGCAGCACGTCCTCGACTCGCTCGAGGCGCGCATCGCGGCCGATACGGCGACCTTGACGCGCAACCGCTTCAACTGGTCCACGCCGTTCTTCATCTCGTCGCACAATCCCAGCACGCTCTACATGGGCGGCCAGAGGGTGTGGAAGACGGTGGACCGCGGCGACCACTGGTATCCGATCAGTGAGGACCTGTCCACGCGCGACAGCGCGAAGATCAAGATGAGCCTGGCGCTGACCGGCGGCATCACCCTGGACGCGACCAGCGCGGAAACGCACGGCACGGTCGTGGCGCTCGCAGAGTCGCCCGTGCGGCCCGGGATCATCTGGGCGGGGACCGATGACGGCAACCTCTGGCTCAGCCGGAACGACGGGGTGAACTGGGAGAACCTCACCGGCCGCGCTCAGGGGGTGCCCCGCACCACCTGGGTGAGCCGGGTCGAAGCGTCCCCATTCGACAGTGCGACGGTGTACGTGACGTTCGACGGGCACCGCAGCGACGACTTTCATCCGTACGTCTACGTATCCAACGACTTCGGGAAGACCTTCCGGTCGATCAGGGGGAACCTCCCCGACACCGAGTTCGTCCACGTGATCCGTGAGGATCCGCGGCGGAAGGGCCTGCTGTTCCTGGGCACGGAGGTGACCGCCTACGTCTCGACGGACGGCGGGGCGACCTGGGAACACCTGAACGAGGGTCTGCCGCCGGCGCCGGTCCACGATCTGAAGATCCATCCGCGTGACCGGGAGCTGGTGGCGGCGACACACGGGCGCTCGATCTACCTGATGGACATCGGGCCGCTCGAGCGA
Source organism: uncultured Gemmatimonadales bacterium (assembly GCA_963835535.1). Classification (GTDB taxonomy): domain Bacteria; phylum Gemmatimonadota; class Gemmatimonadetes; order Gemmatimonadales; family JACORV01; genus Fen-1245. The sequence continues at coordinate 241,944 of CAWIFL010000003.1, read as the reverse complement.
GCGACCGATTCACTCCTCGACGCGCCGGTGGCGGTCTTCCCCGTCGAGCCGGCCCTGCTGTACAACGCGCGCTCGGGCGGCGGCGGCGTCGGCTCGATCGGGAACCGGCCGTTCGGCGTACCGAGTCCCCGGCCGGCCGCGCTGATCCCGATCCGCATCAAGGGGGAGGCGCCGCGCCAGCTCGCCGGCCGTCCGGGCGGCGACACGACGCAGTTCAACCCGATGGCGGCGATGTTCGGGGAGCAGGCCGCCCAGTACATGCAGGAAGCCGGCTTGGGCGGCGGCGGCGGGCGGGGCGGCGGGTTGATGGCCCTTCTGATGGGCCCCACCGGCCGACCGTCGGCCGACACCGTGCCGGTGGTGATCACCGACGCGGCGGGGGACACCGTGCGGGTGCTGTACACCAACGCCCGTCCGGCCGCCCTGCGGTACATCTCCTGGGACCTGCGGCGCGATCGCGCGCCGCTCGGCCCGGCCGAGCTGCGGGACAGTGCGAAGGCGACCGTCCGCATCGCGCAGGTGCGGGACAGCCTGCGCAGGGCCGCCGGCGATACCGTGGCGGGCGCCCGCCCGACGGGCCTGATGGCGTTGATGCGCGATCCCAATCCCGGGGAGCCGGGCACGTACCTCAACCCGATCCAGCAGGCGCTGGGCGGCTTCGGGTTCCGCGGCGCCGGCGGCCTGCTGGGCGGTTCGGGGCCGTTCGTGGAGCCGGGGACGTACCTGGTCACCATCCGGTTCGACGGCAAGGAGTACAAGCAGCCCATCGAGGTGGTACGGCCGAGCGAGAGCTCGGCCCTCAGCGGAGGGTGGCGCTAGCGGGGCCGCGCTTCGGCGGCGAATGACGAGCTAACCCCTCGAACATGCGTTCGGGCTCCGGTGCGAGGCCTCGCGCTTCGCACCGGACCCGCGCACGGAAATTGCGGTTCTCAAGCTCAGGGAACCGCATTTTTCGTCAGGGGAGACGTTCGTATGACCGCTGTAGCCCACGCACCTGCGTCGCCGCTCATGCGCACGCCCTGGTCCGAATACTACCGCTCGCTCGTCTGCACGGCCGAGGAAGCGCTCAAGGTCGTGCGGAGCGGCGATCGCGTCTATATCCACCCCGGGTGCGCGAACCCCGAGCCGCTGGTCGAGGCCCTCAGCGCGCGGGCGTCCACGCTCCGCGACGTGGAGGTGGTGCACCTCCTGACCATCGGGAAGGCCCAGCACACCGCCCCGGAGATGGAAGGGCACTTCCGGCACAACGCGGTGTTCATCGGGGCCAACGCGCGCAAGGCGGTGAACGACGGCCGCGCGGACTACACCCCGATCTTCCTTGGCGAGATCGCCCGGCTCTTCAGCGACGGTTCGCTCCCCATCGACGTCGCGCTGATCCAGGTCTCGCCGCCGGACGCCCACGGCTTCTGCTCGCTCGGCGTCGGCGTGGACCACACCCTCGACGCGGCGCGGCATGCGCGGCACGTCATCGCCGAGGTCAACCAGCGGATGCCGCGGGTTCACGGGGACGCCTTCCTGCACGTGCGGCAGCTGCACGCGGTGGTGGAGACGTCGCGCCCGCTGACCGAGCTGCCCGCCGAGGGCGGCAAGGACCTCGAGGTGACCCGCGCCATCGCCCGGAACGTCTCCGAGCTGATCGACGACGGCGACTGCATGCAGATGGGGATCGGCGGGATCCCCGATGCGGTGCTGCACATGCTTGCGGACCGTCGCGCCCTCGGGATCCACACCGAGATGTTCGCCGACGGGGCGGTGGACCTGATCGAGGCGGGCGTCATCACCGGTGAGCGGAAGACGCTGCACCGCGGCAAGGTGATCGCGGGCTTCCTCCTCGGCACCAGGCGGCTGTTCGAATTCGTGCACGACAATCCGGTCGTCGAGCTGCATCCGCTTACCTATACCAACGACCCGTTCGTCATCGCGCAGAACGACAGCATGGTGGCGATCAACTCGGCCATCGAGATCGACATCACGGGGCAGGTCTGCTCGGACTCGATCGGCACGACGTTCTTCAGCGGGTTCGGCGGGCAGACCGACTTCATCCGCGGCGCCTCGCGCTCGCGGGGCGGCAAGCCGATCATCGCGCTGCCCGCGACGGCCAAGGGCGGCGAGCTGTCCCGGATCAGTCCGGTCCTCGCGCCGGGGGCGGGGGTGGTCACGACCCGCGCCGACGTGCGGTGGGTGGTCACCGAGTACGGCGCGGCGTACCTGTTCGGCAAGACCGTGCGCCAGCGCGCCCGCGCACTGATCGACATCGCGCATCCGAAGTTCCGCGAGACGCTGGAGCGGGCGGCGCACGAGCGGAAGCTCCTCTAGTCGGGACGGGGTGGACCCTTGATCACACAGATCGGCAACGTCACGGTCGTCATCTCCGACATCGCGAAGGCGCGCAAGTACTATCGCGACAAGCTCGGCCTGCGGCTGAGCTTCTACGACAAGAAGCACGACTGGCTCTGCTTCGACGCCGGGCGCGTCGCGCTCTCGCTCACCACGCCGTGGAACAAGGCGGCGAAGAAGCTGGTGGGCGTGAAGACGGGCGTGAGCTTCTACGTGGACGACATCCAGAAGACCTACAAGGACCTGAAGAAGAAGGGCGTGAAGTTCACGCTGAAGCCCCGCAAGGAGCCCTGGGGCGGCATCCTCGCCAACTTCCGCGACCCGGACGGCAACCAGTTCTTCCTGCTCCAGATGCCGGCGGGTTTCGCGAAGTAGCCTCCGGCCATTGAGCTTTGCGCGGTGCGGCGTCAGTTTCGGCTGATGCCGCACCGTCGTTTCGTGGGCGATCTCCCGACACCCGCCCTGCTGCTCGACCGGGATGCGCTCGAGCGCAACCTCGCGGCGATGGCCGCGAAGGCGCGGGCGCTCGGCGTCGCGCTCCGGCCCCACGCCAAGACCCACAAGTGCCCCGAGATCGGCCGCCTGCAGCTCGCCGCGGGCGCCCGCGGCATCACGGTCGCGACGCTCGCGGAGGCCGCGGCGTTCGCCGACGCGGGCTTCGACGACGTCACCTGGGCCTTTCCCCTGGTCCTCGCCCGCCTGGAAGAGGTCGTCGCCCTCGCGCGCCGGATCACCTTCCGCGTCACGGTGGAGTCGGCGGCGGCGCTCGAGGCGCTGGGCGCGGCGGCGCGCCGCTCCGGCGTGGAGGTGCACGCCTGGCTCGAGGTGGACTCGGGCCACCACCGCTCCGGCGTCGACCCCGAGGCGCCGGCCGCGCTCGACCTGGCGCGCCGCCTGGCGGAGGCGCGGGGGGTGGTGTTCGACGGCCTCCTCACCCACGCCGGCCAGAGCTACCACGCGCGCTCGCGCGCGGAGCGCGCCGCCGTCGCCGAGCGCGAGCGGGCCGCGATGGTCGCCTTCGCCGGGCGGCTCGAGCGCTCGGGCGTGCGCGTGCGCGGCGTCAGCGTGGGCTCCACGCCGGCGCTGTCCGCCGTCCGCTCCCTCGAGGGCGTCACCGAGGTGCGCCCGGGCAACTACGCCTTCTACGACTACATGCAGCTCGCCGCCGGCGTGTGCGCGGGCGACGACTGCGCGGTGACGGTGCTGACGAGCGTCGTGTCGCATCAGGCCGGCGCCGACCACGTCGTGGTGGACGCGGGCGCCCTGGCGCTCTCCAAGGACCCGGGGCCCGACGACCCGGCGCTGCGGCGCGGCTTCGGGCCGGTGCTGCGGGGCCTGGCGGGGCACGAGCTGGAGCGGGCCCTGGCGGTGCGGGGGATGTCGCAGGAGCACGGGATGGTGGGGGGCGAGCGGGCGGAGGAGGTCGCGCGCCTCGCCGTCGGCGACCGGCTCCGGATCCTCCCCAATCACTCGTGCCTCACCGTCGCGATGTTCGACGAGTACCAGGTGGTCCGCGGCGAGGAGGTCGTGGACCGCTGGCCGATCCGCCGCACGCGCTAGCCACGCGACCCTGGCGCCGGGCTACCAGCGCGCTAGGTTGAATCCCATGGCCACCGTCTACCTCAACGGGCAGTTCCTGCCGGACGACAAAGCACTCATCAGCCCGCTCGACCGCGGGTTCACTTACGGCGACGGCGTGTACGAGTGGATCCGCGCGTACAACGGCAAGCCGTTCCTCCTCGGCGAGCACTTCGCGCGGCTGGCGTCGAGCTGCGCCAAGATGCGGATCGGCGTGCACCTCATGCCGATCGAGGACGTCGCGGTCCGCCTCCTCAAGGAGAACGGCCTGACGGGCGACGCGGCGATCTACATCCAGATCACCCGCGGCACCGCGCCGCGCTCCCACGTCTTCCCGCCGGCCGACACGAAGCCGACGGTGTTCGCCATGGCATGGGCGTTCAAGCCGAACCCCGCGTTCGCAGGGCCCGGCGCGATCGCCATCCTCGAGCCCGACGTTCGCTGGTCGCGCTGCGACATCAAGGTCACGTCGCTCATCCCCAACTCGTTCTCCGCGCAGCGGGCCAAGGACCTGGGCGCCCACGAGGGGCTGTTCGTCCGCGACGGCGTGGTGCAGGAGGGCTCGCTCAGCAACTTCTTCGCGGTCTTCGACGGCGAGGTGCGTACGGCGCCGCTGTCGAACTACATCCTCCCGGGGATCACCCGCGCGGTGGTGCTCGACCTGTGCCGGGAGCACGGCATCAAGTGCCGGGAGACGCCGGTCTTCACCACGGAGCTGGCCGACGCCGACGAGATGTTCCTGACGAGCACGCCGTACGAGGTGGTGGCGGTCGACTGCCTCGACGGGAGGAAGCTGCCGGCGAAGCGGCCGGTCACGGCCCGCCTGGCGCAGCTGTATCGGGAGATCGTGGCGCGGGAGTGCGCGTAGCGTGACGTCGGCGGAGGCGCTCCTGGCGCGCCACGAGCGCCTCTGCTTCCGCCGCGCCTTCCCGCGCAGCGCCGCGGAGCTGCACCGGTCCGAGCGCGAGCTGGCGCAGTTCGAGCGCCTGGTCGCCCGGCACAAGGGCGAGCTCCGGAACAGCGGCATCGCCGGCACCACGTACCACTATCCCTTCAACCACACGATGGTGCGGTGGCTGCGCGAGCGGTACGGCCGCGCGGTGGAGATCGACTGGCCCGCGTACAAGCGCCGGCCGTGGGACGACGTCGCGGCCCTGCTGTCCCTCGTGGTGGCGTGGGCGGAGAACGAGGGGCTCGACGACGACGACGTCCCGTCGTGGGACTGGATCCGGACGGCCAAGGGCGCGGACGACCGGCGGACCGACCTCGCCTGGCTCCTCGACGTCCTCGCCGCCCAGCGCCTCGCGCCGCAGCTCGAGGCGCACCTCTTCGAGTCGCTGAACCTGCCGATCCGGTGGGACCTCGCCGGCTGCCGCGACGCGGTCACCCACGCGCGCCTCCCGGCGCGCCCCTTCTTCCACCGGAAGCTCCTCACGGAGCGCCCGGCCGATTTCCGGCAGGAGGTGCTGCGGGCGCCGGGAGCGCTGCGCCTGCTGAGCCCCGAACGGGCGGACCGGGTCATCCACGCCGCGCGGGCCGCGCTCTCCCAGCGGGAGCGCGAGTTCCACGTGATCGTGCACGGGAACCGGCGCGAGGTCTACCGCGTGGAGGCCGGGCGCGGGCTCGAGATCTACGTGATCGGCCTCGTGCCGGCGCTGCGCCTCACGCTGGAGAGCGACTACGGCGCGCTGCTGGTCAAGAACGGCGTGCCCATCGGCTACGGGTACGCGGTGCTGCTGTTCGACCGCGCCGACATCGGCATCAACATCTTCCCGACCTACCGCGGCGGCGAGTCCGCCTACGTCTTCCACCGCTTCTGCGCCGTGTTCCACCACCATTTCGGGGCGCGGAAGTTCGTGATGCGGCGCTACCAGATCGGGCACCAGAACCCCGAGGGGATCGAGGCGGGATCGTTCTGGTTCTACTACAAGCTCGGCTTCCGCTCCCTCTCGGCCGCCGTGCGGCGGCGCGCGGAGGAGGAGCGCGCGAGGCTGGAGCGCCGGGGCGCTCGGACGGGCCCCGACGTCCTGCGCGCGCTGGCCCGGAGCGACATGCTCCTCGCCACCGACGGGACGGCGCCCGAGGCGTTCCGCGACGTGGACGTCAAGCGCGTGGGCCTGGCGGTGACGCGCGCGATCCGGCTGCGCTTCGCCGGCGACCGGCCGCGGGCGCTGCGCGAGGCGGTGCGGCGCGTCGCGCTGGCCCTCCGCGCCCCGATGCGCGCCGTCCCCGAGCGGCTCGCGCCCGTCGCCGCGCTGGTCCCGGACCTCGCGCGCTGGGAGCGCGCCGAGCGGTGGGCGCTCCTCGCGCTGCTCCGCGCCAAGGAGGCGCCGCGCGAGCGGCCGTTCACCGCGGCGATGCTGCGCCACGCGCGGTGGCGCCGGTGGCTCCTGGAGACCTTCCCGACCCGTGGCGGCTGACCGCCGGTCGCCTGCTGAGCGGGGCCGCGCAGCGTATCTTTGGTGCCTCACGCCTGGCGGGGGAGTCTCCTGAGCATTCGTCACACCAAGATCGTCGCGACGTTGGGGCCGGCCTCGTCGACGCCCGACGTCGTCGAGTCGCTGGTGCGCATGGGGATAGACGTGGCCCGGATCAACGCGAGCCACGGCACGAGCGAGGAGCGCACCGCCCTGATCCGGACGCTGCGCGCCGCGGCTGAGCGCGCCGCGCGTCCCGTCGCCGTCCTCGTGGATCTGCAGGGGCCGCGCATCCGCGTCGGGGACCTCCAGGCTCCCATCGAGCTGAAACCCGGGGCGACCGTGGTCTTCGCGCCGGTGGGCGCCGCGCAGCCGGGGGAGATCCCGACGACCTTCGACCTCGCGGCGGACGCCCGGGTCGGCAAGCCGATCCTGCTCGACGACGGGCTGATCGTGGTGGAGGTGACCGCGGTCCGCTCGCCGAAGGTCGAGGGACGCGTGCGCTACGGCGGCGTGCTCACGAGCCACAAGGGGATGAACCTGCCCGGCGTGGCGGTCTCGGTCCCGCCCCTGACCGACAAGGACCGGGTGGACGCGGCGTGGGCGGTGGAGCTGGGCGCCGATTACGTCGCGCTCTCGTTCGTGCGCCGCGCCGAGGACGTGGCATCGCTCCGCGCCCTGCTGCCCAAGGGCGTGAAGATCGTCACGAAGATCGAGCGGGACACCGCGCTCGGCGACATCGAGCGCATCGCCGAGACGTCGGACGCGATCATGGTCGCGCGCGGCGACCTCGGCGTCGAGCTCCCGTTCGAGCTGGTGCCGCTGGCGCAGAAGCGCGTCATCCGCTGCGCGCTCGAGCACCGCCGCCCGGTCATCACCGCGACCCAGATGCTCGAGTCCATGATCCACAGCCCGCGGCCCACCCGCGCCGAGGCGTCCGACGTGGCCAACGCCATCCTCGACGGCACGGACGCGGTGATGCTCTCGGCGGAGACGGCGGCGGGGGAGTACCCGCGCGAGGCCGTCGAGGCGATGGACCGGATCATCCGCGCCGTGGAGGCGGACAAGGACGGCGTGGCGCGGTTCGAGACGGGGGCGCGGGCCGCCGGGGACGGCCGGCCCGCCCGCGCGGAGCACGCGGTCGCGGCGGCGGCGGTGGCTGCCGCCCGGATGCTGCAGGCTCCGCTCATCGTGACCTTCACCAAGAGCGGCTTCAGCGCACGGGTGGTGGCGGCCAGCCGGCCGCCGATGCCCGTCCTCGGCGTGACCGACGGCGAGCAGACCTACCGCCAGCTCGCCCTCGTCTGGGGTGTCGTGCCGATGCTGGCCGGGGGGCCGCCCAGCTACGACGCGATGCTCGACGCCGCGCGCGGCCGGATCCTGGACAGCGGGCTGGCCAAGAAGGGGGACCGCGTGGTGGTCACCGCCGGCGTCCCGTTCGACGTGCCGGGCACGACCAATCTGGTGAAGGTGGAAGAGGTGTAGTGCGCCTCACCTTCCTCGGCACCGGGACGTCGTTCGGCATCCCGCAGATCGGGTGCCGCTGCGCCGTGTGCACCTCCGCGGACCCGCGGGACCGGCGCAACCGCACCGGCGTCGTGATCGAGGCGGACGGGAAGACCATGCTCGTGGACACGCCGCCGGAGCTGCGTCTGGCGCTGCTCAAGGCCGGCATCGGCGCCGTGGACGCCGTGCTCTACACCCACGACCACGCGGACCACACGCACGGCATCGACGACCTGCGCGCCCTCTCCGGCCATCACCGCGGGACGGTGCCGATCTACGGCCCGGCCGACGCCCTGGAGCGGATGCGGCTGAAGTTCGACTACATCTTCGATCCGATGGCGCGGCCGATCCCCGGGTCGTCGCGGCCCGACGTCCAGCTCCACGCGCTCGAGCCGGGGGTGGAGGTGACGGTGGCGGGCCTCAGGGTGCTGCCGCTCCGGTTCTCCCACGGCCCTACGGACGTCTTCGGATACCGGATCGGCCCGCTGGCCTACCTCACCGACGTGAAGGCCGTGCCCGCGGCCGCGCGGGCCGCCCTGCAGGGCCTCGACGTCCTGGTCCTCAACGCGCTCTTCCATCGCTCGCACCCGACGCACCTCTCGATCCCGGAGGCCGTGGAGGCCGCGCGCGCCATCGGGGCGCGACGGACCTTTCTGACCCATCTCACGCACGAGACCGCTCACGCGGCGCTCCTGGCGGAGCTTCCGCCGGGCATCGAGCCCGCGTACGACGGGCTCGTGGTCGACATCCAACCGCCGCCTTCGCGCATCTGACGCGCCGAATGCCGCTGCGCGAGGAGCAGGCCGAAGCACGCGGCGACTTCTTCCGGCCGAGCCGAACCCGCCGCCGACCGGCAGGCCTGCAACACCGGGTTCCTTTGTCAGAGATGGTCCGTCCATCCTCCTTTCGGACGATGGCGCCATCCCTCCTTCGAATGACAGCCCTTTTGCCGATGGTGGCGCCGGGAACGGCCGGCTAGGGTTGAGTGTTGGAGCACGCCCACCCACAGACGAACGGATCCCACAAATGAAAGCACGCTGGATCATTTCAGGCGCGATCGCACTGCTGGCCTTGGGCAGCGGTGTGGCCGTCGCGCAGGGCAATGGCAATGGAAACGAACAGAATCGCGGGCAGGCCAGGAAGGCGCAGCAGGCCCAGAACCAGCAGCAAGCCCAGGCCCGGATCAACGATCACGACCGTCAAGCTGCGAACAGCTGGTACAACCAACACAAGAACAACCCGCCGCGCGGCTTCCGCCGCACGGACCGGCTGCCGCAGGCGTACGAGGCCCGGCTCCAGCCGGGATACCAGTTCGACCCCTACATGCGCCGGCGCGCGTACGCGGCCCCGCGCGATCTCACGCGAGGCTTCGCGCCCGCGCCCCGCGGCTACCGGTACATGGTAGTCGGGGGCCACATCGTTCTGGTGGACGCGAGCTTCCGCGTCGCTGACGTGTTCCGGCTGAACGTCAGCTTCTGAGTGACGACGGCGGGAGGCGATGCCCCGCCTTCCCCTGGTGCTCGGAGCGCTGTTCCCGCTGCTGGCGGGGGCGCTCCTGGCGCAGGGCCCGAACGATCCCTCCTCCCGTGCGGCGCGGATCAGCTACGTGTCGGGAGGCGTCTCGTTTCAGCTATCGGGAAATGACAGCTGGAGCCAGGCGACGCTGGACTACCCGGCGCCGGCCGCCAGGCCCGGGCGAGCCGGATGAGCGCGCGCGCCCTCGTCCTCGCCCTCGCGGCGACCGCCGCTCTCGCGGCCCTCCCTGCCGCGCTCTCGGCGCAGGACACGACGGCCGTCCCCAAGAAGGACACGACGGCGGTACCCGTGCCGGGCGCCCGGGATACGACGCACGCCGACACCATGCGCGGCGGCATCTCCCCGCGAAAGCACCCCTTGATGGCTTTTGTGCAGATGACGTCGGTCAACGTCTTCATAAACCGGATGGACGCGTGGGTCTTGAACGTCAGTGACCCCGCGCCCGTCGGCCACTACGGCAACGTCACGGTCGCCTCGTGGGGCGTCAATATCCGCCACGGCTGGGTGTGGGACACCGACGCCTTCCAGGTGAACATGTTCATGCACCCGTTCCAGGGCGCCGCCTACTTCCGCTCCGGGCGCGTCAACGGCCTCAACTTCTGGGAATCGACGCCGCTCACCTTCCTGGGCTCGCTGGAATGGGAGTTCTTCGGCGAGAAGACGCTTCCATCGTTGAACGACTTCTACAACACCGGCTTCGGCGGCATCGCGCTGGGCGAGATGACGTGGCGCATGGCGCCCCTGATCCGGGACAATCGCGCCCGCGGTCTCGGTCGCCTGGTCCGTGAGCTGCTCGCCTTCCCCATCGATCCGACCGGAGCCGTCCGGCGCGTGCTGAACGGCGAGGCCTGGCGCTCCTATCCGAATCCGCGCGGCAGCTACCCGGGAGCGTTCGACTGGCTGTTCCAGGGCGGCATGCAGAGCGGCGTGGACTCGGGCGCCACCCTCCACCACAGGACGACGGCCGAGGCCCTTCTCGAAATGAGCTACGGCGACCCGTTCGTGACGCCCTACTCGGAGCCGTTCGACGTCTTCCAGGCGCGGCTGCGGGCCGGCACGGGGAGCGGTGGCAACGTCAAGGAATTTCGGGTCACCGGGCGGCTCTGGGCGCACGAGCTCACCGACACGACGGCGAGCACCAGGCACATCCTGACCGTGATGCAGAAGCTCGAGTACGAATCGAGCCCCGCCTTCAAGTACGGCGGGCAGAGCCTGAGCATCGGATTGGTCTCCCAGTTCATCGCGGGGGGCGGCTGGGATCTGCAGACGTCGGTGTACGGCGAGGGGATCATGCTGGGAGCCGTGGACGCGCCGCGCGCCGGCGCCCCCGGCACCGACCGGACCTACGACTTCGGTCCCGGCCTCGGCTTCGCGGTCAACGCCTCGCTCCGGGTACGGGGCTTCCCGGTTCTGACCGGGCGGTGGCACGGGGCGTACCTGCACTCGGTGAGCGGTGCCTCCGCCGACACCTATACCCAATTCCCGAGCATCGAGGGCGCAGTGCCGCTGACGGGGTCGTTTGGGATCGGCGCTTACGCCGGCTGGTACCACCGACGCAGCTCCTACATCGGGGCGCCGGGCGAGTCGGCGAGCTCCCCGGAGTATCGGGTCTTCCTCGTGCTCCATACGCACCGCGGCGCACTGTCCTCGGAGCCGGCGCCATGAAGGCGCGCCACCCGGTGTGGTTGGGGCGCTGGGTACCCCGGGCCCTCGGCGCGGCGGCGGCGCTCGGCGCGCTCGCGGTCTCGCCCGCGGCCGCGCAGGAGTTGGCGCGCCCCGGCTTCTGGATGAACGCCGGGATCGGCTACGGCCGCCTCCGCCTCACCTGCGCCAGCTGCTCGAGCATCGTGGCCGCGACCGGCCCGGCGTACACCGTCGCGCTGGGTGGCGCTGTGTCGCAGAACGTGCTGCTGGGCGTGCAGGGCGAGTTGTGGCAGAGCTCCGGCGTCCCGCGTCAACAAGCACAGACCGCGATCGCCATGGTGCAGTGGTATCCCTGGCCGGCGGCGAAGGTCTGGGTTCGCGGCGGGGTCGGCATCGTCCGGGGCTCCGTGGCGCTGACGGCGGACACGACCGGCGCGCACTCGACCAAGGGAACTGGCGTCGCGCTCACCCTCAGCGTGGGCTACGATTTCCGGTTGACCCCGCACTTCGCCGTGGCAGTGCAGGCCGCGACCAACGTCGCGGCGCTCGGCGACCTCGCGGTGGGAGGGGCGACCGCCAACGACGTCATCGCCTACGTATCGCGGATCGGACTGGCCCTGGTCTGGCGTTGAGTCTGCGCGCGGTCGGCCTGATGACGCCTGAACCACCCTACTTCAGCAGCACGCCCAATATCCCTTCGCGCAGGCTCACCCACAGGAACCCGGGCAGTGTCTCGCTCCGAGCGTAGACGTGGTGGATCGTACCGCCGCGCGGCGCCTTCAGCGGCGCGCCGGGATTGCGATCGTTCACTTTCGACCCGGCCACGGCGGATGCGAGCCCGCGCACCGCACCGCCGATGATCCCGTGCAAGCCCAGGAGGCCGCCTGATCCGTGGCCCGTCACCTGGACCGACAGATCGGTGTAGAGCGGCGTGAGCGTGCCGTTGGCGACGCCGTCGTGCACCGCCACGCTGAACGTGATCTTCTCGACCTGGCCACGGGCGATCTTCCAGTTCTCGAGGTGCTCGAGGACGAGGTTGAAGGCCGTGGCCGGCATCGGGCCGAGCGTCCCGCGGTAAGCCATGTCGAAGGCGGGGGCATCGAACAGGAACGCGATGCGGACGTCGAGCCGCCCGGCGCGCAGCAGCTGCGCGGTGGCCGCGAGGATCATGGAGTCCGCGATCGCCTTCCGGCCATCGATGTGCCGCACCGGCGCCCCGGTGGCCTCGATGTGGCCAAAGGTCAGGACCCCGGGCCAATCCTGATTCGGGCGCACCTCCCGGTACTCGACCTCTCCCTCGTGCACCGCGACCGAATCCACCTCCACCGTCTGTCCGAGTTCCGCGATCCACTGCTGGGGCGTGCGATGCGACATGACCTGTTGCGGGCCCCGATAGTCGCTCGTGATCTTCACGTGCAGGGAGTCCACCGTCACCCGGCGCGCGCGCACGCCCCTCCCGAGCACCAGGGCGCCGAAATCCATGCCCTGCATCCGCACGTGCGCCGCGCCGACCTGGACGATGTCCGGCCGGTAGGGACCACGCTCGAACTCCGCCAACGGCACCGATGGGCCGAATGCCAGGCCCTCGGCGTCGAGCGTGGAGTCGGTAAGGCTGGCCCGGAAGTGAGAGATGCGCGCCGCGGTGACGCTGTCGGGCCGAATCACGGCGCTGTCCACGGCAAGCTCGACGACTCGGCTGAACAGCGGCCGGCTGGCCGCCGCGCTGTCCGCGGGATCGATCGCGAAGTCCACCATGCTCCACCGCGCCCGCTCGAGCGCGAAGCGGGTTTCCCCTGGACCGGCATGAGGGAGCCGGACGCGAAGGGCGAGATTCGGAAAGTCCACCCGGGAGATTCTGACCCGCGGCACGTTCGCCGGCGGGCTGGGTACCGTTGAGGGCACCAGAAAGCGCGGGATCGGCGCCCCCTGAGGCGCGCGGACCCCGCTGAGCGCTACGCTGCCCTTGCGGCAGCCGAACGACCCGGCGACGAAGCCGCGTCCGAGAGCCAGGGTCACCAGGTGCACGCCGCTGAGCGTGCAGCGGTCGAACGCCACCGTCAGGTCGAGCAGGGGCGGCACTCGTTTCGCGTTCACGCCGACGTTGGTCGTCAGCCGGACCGAATCCACCGCCACCCGGCGCAGCAGCCAGTTCAGCCGCACCTGCCCCACAGCGAGCCGGTAGACGCCCCCCGAACGCTGCGCGACGGTCTCCACCGCCCAGTTGCCGAGCAGCACCTTGATGATGCCCGACGCACGCCACCCGACCACCCCCAGCAGGACGGCCGCGAGCACGCCAAGCACCACGGCGCCCGTGACTTTCCGACGGGCGCCCATTACGCGGCCCTGCTGGCGGAGCTGCCGCCCTCGATCGAGGGCGCCGTCGACGGCTTGGTGGTGGACGTCTAGCGCGTCACCAGTCCTGCGGTGCCTCGTTGCGTGCGGTGGGTCGCGGTCCTGGTTCGCTCCATTGTGAGGCGAGCGGGGCTCCGCGAGCGGCTCTGCACGTGTGCCTCCACGAACCACAGCCACTTGTCCACACCGCGCGAGATCTCGGTGCAGATGTCGGCGCTGTCCTGGTCACCGCAGTCGGCGGTCTCGCCGATCGCCCGCCGCACGTGGCCTCCGAACTCGGCCAGCGCCCTGGCCAGGGCGTTGATGTGCTCGGCGCCGGAAGCGATGGCGTGCGGGTACTCCGGAAGCAGCGAGTGTTGGGCGACGATCCGCGCGGTCCCGGCGGCGATCCCGCCGAGATGCACGACGCGCTCGGCCAGCAGATCCACGTAGTCCTCCACCGCACCGTGGACCTCGTCGAAGAGATGGTGGAGCGCGATGAAGTGCGGCCCTTTCACGTTCCAGTGGGCCTGCTTGGTCTGGGTGCCCAGATCGATCGCGTCGGCGAGCCGCTGATTCAGCAGGTCGATGACCTGCGCGTGGACGCCTTCGGGAAGATCGTTGGCGGTTTCATACGGAAGCTCGGCCATGGGTTTCATGCGCGCGAGCTCCGTCGGCGCACCAGCAACAGAATCGTGCCTGCCGCAATCGCTCCCGCGGACGCCCACAGCGGAATCGTCAGATTTCCCCGTTCCGTGACGGTGACCGCGATCGGGCCGAGCGTGGCGCTATGGCCCTCTTTGCTGTACTTGAGGCCGCCGTACACCAGGCCGAGTGTGCCACCAATGATCAAGAGGATCGCAATGATCCTGAGGATGCGCATCTGCTGCCTCCTACCTAGAACGGGCTAGAGCACCTTCTGGCCGCGAATGACCCGAACCAGGATGAGCACGATCGCGACGACCAGGAGAATGTGGATCAAACCGCCCATGGTGTACGACGTGATGAAACCCAGCGCCCACAGGACGAGCAGAACGATGGCTAGAGTGAGCATCGGCCGATTCTCCCAGAAGGGTGGACGATCGCCGGTCGCCGAGCGGAGGCTCGGCGACCGGCTTTCGTTGTGCTGTGCTCCGCTTCGCTCTCCGCCGACGCCATCAGGCACCGGCACGCTCTGTGAGCTCACGTCGCGCTGCGACGCCCGGTGCGCGGCAGCCCCTCGGTGCGCTGCTCGCCTGCGCTCGACGCGGAGAGCCGTCGCAGGCCGTGCAACGGGGCCGTGTTAACAAGGTTACGCGCGCGTGTGGAAGGCGGGTATCGCTCGAAGGGATGAAGCGGGGGTTAGTGCTTTCGAGGTACGTCCCGGTAGGCCGGTTTTCACCCTTCCGTGCGATGTTCGCTGGCGGTCGTCGCGTGCAGGTTGTAGTCGGAGAGTAACTCCATCATTGGGAGAACCTTCCCGAGCCGTAGGTACGCTCGCGCAGGTGAAGAGCAGTGCAGGGACTGACCTCTTCGTCGACACCTGCGGCGCTATGGCGGCGGCCCTCGGGCCGGACTCTGCGCTCTCGGTACCCGGAGATCCGATGAAGGCGCCCGCGCGGGACACAACCGTCGTCCGCTTCGAGATCGCGCCGCGGTCGATCGTGTGGATCCTCGCGACGATCTTGGGCCTCTGGTTGCTTGTCCAGCTCCGGGTGATCGCGCTCCTGCTGGTGGTCGCGCTCGTCTTCGCGGGCACGCTCAATCCGCTGGTCGAGTGGATGGAGCGCCGCGGGTTCAGGCGCATCTACGCGCTCCTGCTGCTCTTTTTCGCCTTACTCGTCATGACGTGCCTGCTCATCTTCCTGACGGTCCCGCCGTTCCTCGAGCAGCTCGCCGGGATCGTGCGCGACCTCCCGCGCCATCGCGAGGAATTGATCACGCTGCTCCAGCGGCGCGAGGTCACGGCCCCACTCGCCCGTGCCCTGCAGCACATGAATCTGGAGCAGACGTCCGCCGGGATCGAGAGCTCTCTGGTGGGTTATGCCCCCGGGGCCGTGATGACGCTGGGGTGGGCCGTGACCGCCTTGTTCCTGGCGTTCTACATCCTGGCCGACGGCAAGCGCACGCAGGGCGTGCTCTACGCCATCGTGCCGCGCGAGTACCACATGCGGCTGGCGCGCATCCTCCAGAACCTGGAGGTGATCGTCGGCGGCTACATGCGCGGCCAGCTCATCACGTGCGCGGCGATCGGGGTGTTCACCTTTCTGCTCCTGGTCGTCCTCAAGGTCCCCAATGCGCTGTCCATCGCCTTGTTTGCGGCGGTGACGGACCTGATCCCGTTCATCGGCGCGCTGCTGGCCACCGCTCCCGCCGTGCTCTCCGCGCTTTCCCTGGGATTGCCCGCGGGCCTCGTGGTGCTGGCCGCGCTGTTCATCTATCAGGAGTTCGAGAACCGGGTCTTGATTCCGAAGGTGTACGGGCACGTGCTGCGGCTCTCCTCGATTGTGGTGGTCCTGGCGCTGCTCGCCGGCGGCATCCTGTACGGCGTGATCGGAGCGCTGCTGGCCCTGCCGATCGCGGCGGGTCTGCAGATGATGCTGGTCGAGCTGCGGGTGGAGATGCCGGGCGACGACCGCGACGATCGGACGGCGCTGGCCCGCGACGCGAAGACCGAGGCCACCTACGAGCGCATGAGCGCCGGCGCGACGGCCCCGGAAGCGGGACAGATCGCGAGGGACCTCGCGCATGACCTGCGTGATGCGGACGCCGTGGATGCCGCGAAGCCATCAGAGGGAGGCACGCCATGATCAGCGCACGAGTCGCCCCGGGGGCCGGAACGCGCCGCGCGGGAGAGGGCATCACGGAGCTCAAGGCGGGCGCGTTGCAGAGCGCGATCTTCAACAGCGCCAACTTCTCGAGCATCGCCACGGACGCCAAGGGCGTCATCCAGATCTTCAACGTCGGCGCCGAGCGGATGCTGGGCTACACGGCCGCCGAGGTGACGAACCGGATCACGCCGGCCGACATCTCCGATCCGGAGGAAGTGATCGCGCGCGCCAAGGCGCTCAGCGTCGAGCTGGGCACCCCGATCACGCCGGGCTTCGAGGCGCTGGTGTTCAAGGCCTCGCGCGGCATCGAGGACATCTACGAGCTGAGCTACATCCGCAAGGACGGCAGCCGCTTTCCGGCGGTGGTGTCGGTGACGGCGCTGCGCGACGCGCAGGACGTGATCATCGGCTATCTGCTGATCGGCACCGACAACACCGCGCGCAAGCAGGCGGAGGAAGCGCTGCTCAAGGCGGGCGCGTTGCAGAGCGCGATCTTCAACAGCGCCAACTTCTCGAGCATCGCCACGGACGCCAAGGGCGTGATCCAGATCTTCAACGTCGGCGCCGAGCGGATGCTGGGCTACACGGCCGCCGAGGTGATGAACAAGATCACGCCGGCCGACATCTCCGATCCGGAGGAAGTGATCGCGCGCGCCAAGGCGCTCAGCGTGGAGCTGGGCACCCCGATCACGCCGGGCTTCGAGGCGCTGGTGTTCAAGGCCTCGCGCGGCATCGAGGACATCTATGAGCTGACCTACATCCGCAAGGACGGCAGCCGCTTTCCGGCGGTCGTGTCGGTGACGGCGCTGCGCGACGCGCAGGATGCGATCATCGGCTATCTGCTGATCGGCACCGACAACACCGCGCGCAAGCAGATCGAAGAGGAGCGCAAGAAACTCGATCAGCGGCTGCGCGACCAGCAGTTCTACACCCGCTCGCTCATCGAGTCCAATATCGACGCGATCATGACCACCGATCCGCGCGGCATCATCACCGATGTCAACAAGCAGATGGAAGTGCTCACCGGGTGCACGCGGGACGAGCTGATCGGCGCCCCGTTCAAGAAGTACTTCACCGATCCGGAGCGAGCCGAAACGGCCATCACCCTGGTGCTGACCCGGAAGACCGTCACCAACTACGAACTCACCGCGCGCGCCAGGGATGGCAGGGAAACCGTCGTGTCCTACAACGCCACGACGTTCTACGACCGGGACGGGCAGCTGCAGGGCGTGGTCGCCGCGGCGCGCGACGTGACGGAGCGCAAGCGCCTGGATCGGGAGCTCCGCGAGAAGAACATCGAGCTGGAGAGCGCGAAGTCCGTGGCGGAGAAGGCGAACCTCGCCAAATCGGAGTTCCTGTCCAGCATGAGTCATGAGCTGCGCTCACCGCTCAACGCGATCCTCGGGTTCGCCCAGGTGATGGAGTCCGACGCCACGCCGGCGACTCCCTCCCAGAAGGTGGCCATCGCCGAGATTCTTCGCGCGGGATGGTATCTGCTGTCGCTGATCAACGAGATCCTCGATCTGGCGCAGATCGAGTCCGGGCGGCTGTCGCTGTCGCCGGAGCCGACGTCGCTGGCCGAGGTCATCCTCGAATGCCAGGCCATGATCGAGCCGCAGGCCCAGCCCCGTGGCATCCGCATGACCTTCCCGCAGTTCGACGTCCCGGTCTTCGTCGCCGCGGATCGGACGCGACTGAAGCAGGTCCTCATCAACCTGCTGTCGAACGCGGTCAAGTACAACCAGACCGGGGGAACGGTCCTGCTGGATTGCGCGGGCAGCACGGCGGACCGGGTGCGCATCAACGTGCGGGACAGCGGGCCGGGTTTGCCTCCGGACAAGCTGGCGCAGCTGTTCCAGCCGTTCAACCGTCTCGGGCAGGACCGGGGCGCCGAGCAGGGCACGGGGATCGGTCTGGTGATGAGCAAGCGACTGGTCGAGCTGATGGGTGGGGTCCTTGGAGTGGAGAGCAGCGTCGGGGTGGGAAGCGTCTTCTGGTGCGAGCTGGGCGCGGCTGCCGCTCCGAAGCTCGAAGCGATCACGGCCGCACCGGCGGTCGTCGTCCAGGCGCCGGCGCAACCCGGCACGCCGCTGCGCACGCTGCTCTATGTCGAGGACAACCCGGCGAATCTGAAGCTGGTCGAGCAGCTCATCGCGCGCCGCCCCACCATGCGCCTGCTGTCCGCGGTGGACGGCAACCTGGGCATCCAGCTGGCCCACGCCCATCAGCCGGAAGTGATCCTGATGGACATCAACCTGCCCGGCATCAGCGGATTCGAGGCGCTGAAGATCCTGCACGACGACCCGGCGACCGCGCACATCCCGGTCGTCGCCATCAGCGCCAATGCGATGCCACGCGATATCGCGAAGGGCCTCGAAGCGGGGTTCGTCTCGTATCTCACCAAGCCGATCAAGGTCAAGGAGTTCATGGAAGCCCTGGACGCGGCGCTGAAGGGTGTGCACCCGCATGCCTGAGCCCACCGAGATCCTCAGGCCAGGATCCTGGTCGTCGACGACCAGCCGGCCAACGTCCTGCTGCTCGAGCGCATGCTCGGCGGCGCCGGGTATGCGTCCGTCACGTCGACGCAGGATCCGCGTGCGGTGTGTGCGCTGCACGAGGCGCATCGCTACGACCTGATCCTGCTCGACCTCCAGATGCCCGACATGGACGGATTCCAGGTGATGGAGGGGCTGAAGGAGGTCGAGAAGGAGGGGTACCTGCCGGTCCTGGTGATCACGGCCCAGCCGGAGCACAAACTGCGCGCGCTCAAGGCCGGGGCGAAGGACTTCATCAGCAAGCCTTTCGATGTCCCGGAGGTGTTGACGCGGGTCCACAACATGCTCGAGGTCCGCCTGTTGTACGCCGAGGTGCGCCGCAAGAATGGCGAGCTGAAGCAGCTGTTCGATCAGGTCGTGGCGGCGCGGAAGGTGGCGGAGCGGCTGGCCCTCCACGTGCCGCCGGACTCGATCGCGGCGCGGCTGGCGGCACGCCCGGACGTCACCGCGGACCACTTCGCGGACGCGACGGTGGTGATCGCGGACATCGTGGGATTCGCGGAGCTGACGCCGCCGGTGGGCCCCGAGCAGCTGGCGCTCCAGCTCGAGGAGATCTTCACCACGTTCGACGACCTCGCCCGGCAGCGTGGCCTCAGGAAGATCAAGACGCTCGGGAACTCGTACATGGCCGCCGCGGGTGTGCCGGTGCCATCGGGCGATCATGCGGTGCGGGCGGCGCACCTGTCGCTCGACATGATCGACGCGCTGAACCGCTTCAATGAGCGCGGCGGCTCCGCGCTCCAGCTGCGCATCGGCATCGCTACCGGGCCGGTGGTGGCCGGCGTCATCGGCAAGCGGATGTACCTCTACGACGTGTGGGGCGACGCGGTGATCATCGCCAGCCGGATGGAATCCCACGGCGTGGCGGGGCGCGTGCAGGTGGCGGAGAGCACTCGGCAGCTGCTGGACGAATCGTTCCTGCTCGAGGAGCGCGGCGCGCTCGAGGTCGAGGGCAGGGGCGAAGTCAGGACGTGGTTCGTGGGCGGACGGAGGGGCGCGTCGGGCTGAGCCAACGGGCGCGCCTGCGACGGAAGGCGGGCGCAGTCGACCTCACACAGAGCGAAAGGGGCACCAGTCATGGGAAGACGAGCAGACCACTTCATGAGTGCGGCGGTGCGCGCCGCAGAGCGCGCCAAGGATTGGGCGTTGGTGGCGGCGCGCGAGGCCGATCGGTTGCTGCAGGAAGCCCGGAAGCGGGCGGAGTCGGAGGACCGGCAACGCCAGCTCAAGCGGACCCTCTCGAAGACAGGCCGGGTGCTGAGGGCCGCCGGACAGGCGGCGCTGGTCGCCGGGGTGCTGGCGGGGATCGCGGCCGTTCGGGCGGAACGCGGCGCCCGGAAACTGCCGGCCGGCCGCAAGCGCAGGCTCCCCAGCGCACGATAGTCTGCCGCGAGTCAGTCCCCCGCCCGGCGGCCCCTGAACCGGCGGTGCTCGCGGGCCGGGGACAGATCGATCGTGAGCGCCACCACGAGGCCCACGATGGGCCAGAACGACCACGCGCCGCCGAACCAGTGGTGGACGGCCGTGTACCAGAGCAGCGTCGTGGGCAGAAAGAGGAAGCCGAGAATCGGCCACAACGGCGCGGAGAAGACGCCGTCAAACCAGTGGCTGAGGAACCAGAGAAGGGCGACCGCGAGTCGCGGCGTGAGAAGCGCCAGGCCAGCGAGCAGGAAAGGCATTGGATCCTCCGGGATCGCACAACGACCGCCGACGTACCGCGGTGGCACTCGGCACTGCCGTCCGACGTACAGCGAGGACGTAGGAGCGACGGCCAGCCCCCCAGCCCCCCAGCCCCCCCCCCCAACAAGGGGGCCGTCTCGCGACGGCCCCCTTGGCTCCGCCTGTTGCTGCCCCGCGCTCTCAGGTCGCCATGATCCTGCGACCCGCCTTGCGGTTCTTGACAGGGCCCTTTCCACCGGGCGCCTTGGCAGCACGCTTCTTGGCGGCGGTCATTCTGCCGCCTCTGCTCTTCTTGGCCATTGGAAATCTCCTTCCTCGTCTTCCAGTGTCGTTCGACGTTGGACCGGTCACCGCACGAGCACCACGACGATGCGAGCGAGGGCGGAGGGGCCGGACGGCGCCCCTTGCGGGTTACGGTGGTTCTCGGTCATCGGGTCACACTGCGCGCCTCGCGATTGCCCTCCGTTACAGGTTCGCTTGCGGAAGGCGGGCAGCGCTGCGCCACGTACGGCGCACCGCGACCCCCACTTCCACCTCGCTCACAATCAGCGCTGAGAGCTTGCCTATCAGATCCAGTTGCGGGGCGGTCCACCGGCGCGGTCGGGGGTCCATCGCAAGGAGGGTGCCGATCGTGCGCCCGTCCGCCGTGCCGAAGGGCATGCCCACGCACGAGCGCACCGTCCCGTCGCGCACCGCCGGGTTCTGCGCCACCAGCGGGTCGCGGCGCCCGTCCGCCACCACCAGGGGGCGGCGGGAGGCGACGATGTGCTTGTGGAACGCGTGCGAAATGAGGAGGGCGGTGGGTACGGGCAGGCCGTAGCTGCTCGCCAGGAGCCGCCGCTCCGCATCCACGAGCGACACGCACACGGCCGGCGCGTCCAGTGCCTGGCCGGCGAGATACGTGACGCGGTCCAGGGCCTCCTGCATCGGGGGCGCGAGCGGGGTCGCGCTGCGCTGCCGGCCCACCGACTCGAGCTGCCGGCCACGCCGAACGCCCGCGCGGTACCGGTGCAGCCCCAGGGGCGCGTGCACGTCACTTCTCGCGCTCGACGGCGTCGTCATGGGTTCTCCCTACATGGAGGTCGCTGCCGGCGAGGGTGTCGCCGCGTCGTCCGCCAGCAGCACCGGCTCGGACACGGTGAACTCCGCCTGCAGCTGCCTCAGCTCGGACTCCAGTCGCTGGTTCGCCGCACAGCTTCGTCCGGGACAGTCGCTCACGATCAGGATGCGCGTCCCCTGCGTACCGACGATCAAGCGTCCCCCGAACGTGGCCGATGCGTTCTTCGCGTCCGCATGCTCCAGGTCGAGGAGGGCTTCTACCGCCCGCATCTGAATCCTGGTCTGCCGTGGCACGATCTGATACGTGTACGCCCACAGCGTCGCCGCTGACCGGCTCGAGGCTCCGGTCCCGGCCTGCCGTGTGTCCTCGGCAGTCTTCCGCTCCAGGCGAACGTCCTTGCGGTGCGGACGACGGGGACGTGGCATCTAGTCCTCCCGGTGACCTGCTTGCGACGCGGGAGTCGGACCCAGGTCCGACTCCCGCTGTCAGACTGCTGCGTTCAACCTCTCAGGACACCACTACTTCACCGGCGGCCCGGTCGGCGGTGCGGGGATGCGCCGCAGCTGCACGCGCCGGTTCTGCGCGCGCCCGTAGATGGTACTGTTGGAGAACACGGGGCGATCCTCACCGTAGCCCTTGGCCGTCAGGATGTTGCGATCCACTCCGCGGCGGACCAGGTAATCCACCACCGTCTGCGCGCGGCCCTGGGCGAGGATCCGATTGTGCTCCGCCGTGCCGACATTGTCGGTGTGGCCCTGCACCTCCCACTGCGAGTTCGGCGTCGCGATGATGGCACGCGCGATCGTATCGAGGACCGGCCGCGATTTCCGCAGCAGCGCCGTCGAGTCGGTGGCGAACTGCACGCGCAGAACGATCTGGTCCGGCTGCGGTTCCATCACGCGCACCGTATCCGTCCGTCTCAGGGTATCCACGCGCACCCGCACGACCGTATCCACGCGCACCCGCACGACCGTATCCACGCGCGCGAGCATACGGGGCGGCCGATACTCTGCCGCCGCCATCCGGGGGCCGGCAGGCCGCCGTCCGCCGACGAAGTACGAAAGGCCGACCCTGATCTCTGATGTCCACGCGTCGCCCGCCGGCAACTCCTGGTAGCCCTCGAGCCGCATCCGGCCCTCGAGCCGAACCGCGAGGTTCCTGCCGACCATCTGGCGGACGCCGACGCCTCCCATGGCGCCCCAGGTCGAGTGACTGGTCCGATCGTTGAGGCCGTCGATGCGGGTGAGTTCCATCCCGCCGAGGACGAAGGGGGTCGTCCTCGCGTTCAGGTTCCACGTGTACGTGAGGGCGGCGTCCTCCGTCTTGAGGCTCACACTGGAAGCGAAGGCGGCCTCGCCCCCCAGGCTGAAACCGAGGTGCGGGTTGAAGTTGTAGCCCACGAGGGCGCCGACGGTGGGCGCGATAACTCCCGGATAGCCGTTGTTGTACCGGGTTGAGGGCGCCCCGTTTCCAAGATAGCCCCGGAGCATGGCGTCGAGTATGGAGATGCCTCCGCCCAAGCTGAACTCCCAGGTGCCTCTGCCGCGCTCGGGCTCTGGCTGCTGCTGGGCCATCGCCAGCGTCGGCAAACACACGGCCAGCGTCCCCACGATCTTC
The DNA here is from genome assembly GCA_963835535.1 of uncultured Gemmatimonadales bacterium. Classification (GTDB taxonomy): domain Bacteria; phylum Gemmatimonadota; class Gemmatimonadetes; order Gemmatimonadales; family JACORV01; genus Fen-1245. Next base: position 218,873 of record CAWIFL010000003.1, on the reverse strand, counting down.
AGAATTCGGTTACGCATGTGCTCTCCCCAATCTCGCTAAGAGTTCACAGCTTCCGGCCGGTGCGGGAGACGGAGACCGGACTGGTCTCCGGCTCCCGCGCGAGCCCTCGAGCCGTACTTGCCTACGGCAGGGTGATCGTGTTGCCGGTTCCCAGCGACACGGAGCCGTTCCGCGCCAGGGCGCGTCCCAACAGCGTGGCGTTGTCCACCAGCGTGATGCTGGTCAGGGCGACGATGTTGCCCTTCCACTGCGAGGCCGTGCCGAGCGTGACCGAACTGCCAGACAACCAGTACACGTTCTTGGCCTGCGCCCCATTGATCAGGACGACGTTACCGGCCGTGACGATCGAGGTACCGGCCTGGAAGACGAAGTTCGCATTCGGATCCCCACCGCCATCCAGCGTCAGCGTGCCCGTCACGCCGATTCCGCTCGCGGTGCAGTAGACACCTGCCGGCTTGGTCGTTCCGCCCAGGTCGGCCACGATGGCATTCGCCGGCGGGCAGGGCAGGGCAAACAGCGTGTTGTAGGCGGTCGTGAGGTCATTCTGTCCATTCAACGCCACGGCGTCGGCCAGATGCTGCACGCCCGTGATCACGCAGGGACCGAAGCCCGTGATCGTGTTTCCCGGGCTGATGCTGACGTCGGCGCTGATGAGGCCGCCCGTGATGCAGGTGACGGCCTGGCCCGCCATGATCCCGTTCGGGGCCGCTGCGCCGAGAGGCACGAGCGGACCTGCGGTGACCACGACCGTGGCGAAGCCCGAAATGCTGCCGCTCAGTGCCTTGACGGCATTGGTGTACGTCCCGACCGCCGAACCCGCGGTGAACAGGCCCAGGCTACCGTCGATGGTGCCGGCTGCTGTCATGCTTGGCACGACCGACCAGACGAGCCCTGCGGGGATGGGAACGATGAGGCCGGTGGCGTCAAAGCCCGTCGCCGTGAACTGCTGCGTCCCGCCCTCTCCGAGGCTGGTCGGGTTGGGTGTGACGGCGATGGACACCAGCCCGCCCGACGCGGTCACGTTGACCCGCACCTTGCCGACGATGGCGCCGCTGGTAGCCAGGACGGTGTCGAACCCGACCCCGACCAGCGTAGGAGCAGTATAGAAGCCGGAGCTGGAGGAGACACTTCCGCCCGCGTTTCCGTTCTGGACGGACCAGGTCTGCACCGGCACGATCGGAATGATGTTGTTATGCGCGTCAGTGCCGACGGCGGTGTACTGCTGGCTGGCGCTGGTCCCCACGCTCTGGTTGGGCGGCGTGACGGTGATGGTCGCCAGGACACCCGGGGTCACCGTGACGGTGGCGAAGCCGGAGACGCTGCCGGCGGCGCAGAGCGCGGTGCTGCACGCCCTGACCGTACTGACGAACGGGCCGGACACGGTGCCGGCCGTGAACAGACCGGCGGCGCTGATGGCTCCGCCGCTCGCCACGACCGACCACGTCGGCGTGATTGCGACGACATTACCGCTGCCGTCCTTGCCCACGGCGGTGAACTGCTGGGTGCCGTTGATGGCGAGGACCTGCGGGCTTGGCGTGACGGTGATGCTCGCCAGAGCCGAGGTGGATACGGTCACGGTCGCGGTGCCGTTGAGGCTGCCGACGCTCGCGGTGACCGTATTGGTGTACGTCCCCGCCGCCGTGCCCGCGGTGAACAGGCCCGTGCCGCTGATGGTTCCGCCGCCCGCCGCTGTGGACCAGTTGGGCGTGATCGCAAGGATGTTGCTGGAAGCGTCCTTGATCACGGCGGTGAACTGCTGCGTGCCGTTGATCGCGACTGTCTGCGGGTTTGGTGTGACGGTGATGCTCGCCGCCGCACCGGCGATGACGATCGCCGTCGCGGTGCCCGAAACGCCGCCCGCGGTCGCCGTCACCGTATTCGTCACGGGCGTCGTGCCTGCGGTAAACACGCCCGCTTGGGTGATGGACGTTCCGCCACCGCCGGCGGTCGACCAGGTCGGGCTGATGCCCACCACCGAATTGTTGGCGTCATAGCCGGTAGCGGTGAATTGCACGCTCGTGCCGATTACCAGGGTCTCTGTGCGCTCTGTGACGACGATTGTCGCCACAGGAAAATTCCCTGTGGGGCTGTGCTCGCACGCCGCGGAGATCAGAGCGGCGAAAGGGACCATCCAGACGAGTCGCGCCGCGAGTCGGCGGAGAGCTGACATTGTACCCACCTTTGCTGAAGGACGAAGACGGCGTGCCAGGCCGCGGTCGATCGAGATCGGCGAGGAACAGCGTGAAGCTAGGCCTGAGGGCGTGCGGCAGGTATCGCGCGAACGGGTGAAAAAGGGATGAGAGGGGAACTACCGCTTACGACGTAATGCCTTGGAGGTACTGCGGGTCTGAGGCGCTGCGGCGCCTCAGAATCGGCCTGGGGGCCGCGTCAGTCGCCGGACCTCGGGCTTCCGCCGGAGGGGCTCTCCCGGCCGTCATTGTGCGCATAAGCGGCGATCTGCAGCCGGGTGTGCAGCGTCAGCTTTTCCATCACGTTGCGCACGTGGCTCTTGACCGTGTGGGTCGCGAGGTTGAGCCGTCCGGCGATTTCCTTGTTGCTCAACCCTTCCGCGATCAGGTTGATCACCTCTCGTTCCCGCGGCGTCATCCGTACGGAGTCGAGCGCCTCCGGCCGGCCGCGGGCGACCGCGTCCCGCGCGATCTGGGAGAAGAGCGTGCCGGTCATCTGGGGCGGCAGGACGTGGCCTCCCTGCGCCACCGATCGGATCGCGCTCACGAGTTCGTCGAGGGTGGCGTCCTTCATGATGAAACCGGACACGCCCGCGTTGACGAATTCCACGATGTCCTCGTGCACGGGGAGGAGATCCATCACGATGACCTTGGACGCCGGCAACTCCTTCTTGACCTTCTCCGCCACGCGCAGGCTGTCGCCGTTCCGCAAGCCGAGGTCCAGGAGGACCACGTGAGGGTTCGCCTTCCGCAGCACCGACGTGTCGTCGCCCGACTCCCCGGCGACGACCTTCAGGTCCGGCAGCTGATTGAGGAGGGCGGCAATCCCTTCGCGCACCAGGCGATTGTCCTCGATGAGGGCTACGGAGATTACGCCTGCTGCAGTGACCGGTCGCCCCTCGATCATCCCCACTCCCCGCGCTGTCGATGCCGATGTCGTGGTTTACCCCACGACAAGGATGGGCGCGGCGGAGCGCCATCGGTAGCGGGAAAATCCCTTGGGTCAGCACGGAATGTCGGGGTTGGACCCGACAACAGGGTGGGCTAGTCCCGGGCGTCGGGTGGTGCGCCGGAAGCGACGCCGAGGATTCCGGATTCGATGGCGAAGCGATAGAGCTCCGAGCGCCCCTTGAGCCCGAGCTTCTCCCGGAGTCTGGTGCGGTAGGTCTCCACCGTCTTCACGCCCACGCGCAGGCGATCGGCGATCTGCTGATTGGAGTGCCCCTGCGCCAGCAGCACGAGCACTTCGCGCTCTCGGCGGCTCAGGTCCTTCGGCGCGTGCCGCCGCACGGCGGAGGTTCGGGGGGCTGCGTTCGGGGGCAGGCCGGCGCCGCGCGTAAAGTCCACGAACGTCCGCCCGGCCTGGACGGCCCGGATACCCAACAGCAGCTCCGCATCGGCCGCCTTCTTTACTACATATCCTGCGGCCCCCGCCGACATCGCCGCGGTGAGATACGCCGGATCATCGTGCATCGTGAGGACCAGGACTCGAGTTGTCGGACACGCTCGCAGGACCTGACGGATGACCTCGCCGCTGGGTGGCCCCGGCATCGAGAGGTCCATCAGGACGACGTCGGGTCGCAGCTCGCGGGCCTTCCGGGAGACCTCCGTTCCGTCGCCCGCTTCGCCCGCAACCTCGATGTCCGTCTGCGCCTCGAGCAACATGCGAAGTCCGGCCCGCAGGATGGCGTGGTCGTCCGCGATCAGTACTCTAATGGGCACGGTTGCGGTTCCTACCTGGTGCGCTCACGCCGCTACCGGCGCTGGGTTCGTCGGGGGGGGGGGGGGCGATGGCGCCGGGGATGCGCGCGCGCACGACGGTCCCACGTCCCGGGCTCGACTCGATCTCGACGGCTCCCTCCAGCAGGGCGACCCGCTCCCGCATGCCGTGCAGGCCAAGTCCCGACGCATTGTGGACTGTCTCACCCGCGTCGAAACCGACACCATCGTCTCGAACCGCGAGTTCGAGGGCGCCCCCCTCGTACGTGAGCTCCACATCCACCAGCCGAGCCCGTGCGTGCCGCGCCACGTTGGTCAGCGCCTCTTGCAGGATCCGATACATCGTCGTCTGCACCAGCGGCGACAGGCGGAGCGAGAGGATGCCATCCACCCGCAGGTCGACGGCGACACCGAACGACTTCGTGAAGTCGTTCACGTGCCGCCGCGCGGCCGCCGCCAGTCCCAGGTCATCCAGGACGCTGGGATGCAGGCCGCGGGCCAGGCGTCCGACGTCGTCCACGGTCCGTGCAGCGACACTCCGCAGCTGCTGCGCCGCCGTATGTACGTCCAGCGTGACCGCCCGCTCCTCGATGGCGCGAAGCCCGACCAGCAGGGCGGTGAGCGACTGCCCGGTCTCGTCGTGCAGCTCCCGAGCGAAGCGCCGGCGCTCCTCGTCTTCCGCCGAGATCAGGCGCTTCATCAGCTCCAGGCGCGTGGCCTCGGCCCGCTTCCGCTCGGTCAGGTCCGTGATGATGGCCATCAAGACGGCGGCGCCGCTCCATGCCTCCGCCCCGGTCGCTCCCGGCTGGATCTCGAGCGGGATCTCGGAGAGCGCGATCCCGACGGGCGTCGCGGACGCTTGTCCATCGAGCATGGTGAATTCCCGGGCGCGGTTCTGCCCGCCTTCTCGCAGGAACTCGTCGACGCGCGCTCGCTCCGCTCGTGCAAAGAGTTGCTGGAGCGGGCAACCACGCAGGCGCTCGAGCGGCGCCCGGGCGATTTCGCCGAGGCGGCGGTTGCCGAAGAGGATTCTCCCGTCGGGGGCCAGCAGCGCGGCGCCGTCGTTCATGGCGTTCAGCAGCACGTGGTATGGATGGGTTGCGCCCTCGATGGCCCGCGTCTGCTCGCCCTCGGGGCCCGACACGATCACCGCGTCTACCGCACCGGTGCGGATGGCCTCCAGGGTCGCTTCAGCCTCGGACAGCCGTGCCCGGAGTCCCGGGACCGGGCTCCGGCGTCGGCCCGACGTGCGCTTGCGTCTCACCGCCGTCCCTGGCCGGCCTTTACGTCTTGCCTGGGGCTCTCGGGCGCAGGTCCAGCCCGACCAGGGCGCGCTCGGTGTTGGAGAGATCCCCGACCAGCTTGCGGATCGGCTTGGGGAGCTTGCGGACCAGGGTCGGGAGAGCGACGATCTGGTCGCCCCGGGCCAATTGCGGACGCTCGAGGAGATCGATCACCTCGATGCGGTATCGCCCCTCCAGATGTTCGTCGCAGAGCTTCACGAGGTTCGCCATGGCGGCCAGCGACCTCGCGGTCTGACCCGCGACGTAGAGCCGGAGATCGTAGAAGTCCGCCGTCGCCTGGATCTTGCGGGGCCTGCGCGACTGCCGTGCCGGCTTCGCGCTCATCGACGCGATTCGCGCCTCGCCGCGCGTCGTGCCGCGACGGCGCGGCCGCCCTGGGCCTCCCGCTCCGACCCGACCAGCACGCGGCCCTGATGCCGCACTACCTCGAGCAGTTTCAGGCCACCGCTGGTCAGGACGAACTCCCGCACCTGATTCGAGTGCGGCATGCCCCGCGATTTCAGCACACTGAGCGTGCGGGTCCGCTCCCCGTTCATTTCGATGTTCCGGAGCACCAGCCACGTGTCCATGAACGAGGAAATGCCGAGGTCGGTTCCTTCAGGATGGCCTTCGTCGATGGTCAGCGACGTGAACAAGGCGGTCATCTGTCGAACCTTCATGAAATCGATCAGGCGCGCGAGCATGGCCTTGACTTCGACCGACGTACCCACCGAGATCAAGTTGCTGATCGGGTCGACAATCACCACCCGCGGCCGCTGTTCCTCGATCAGCCGGTGCATTGTGCTGAGGTGCCCTTCCAGACCGCTCGTCGTGGGGCGTGCCGCGTGGACCTGGAGCAGTCGCTTTCGTAGCGACGGCTCGAGATCGAGGCCGATCGACCGCAGGTTGCGCACGATCTGGGCGGCCGACTCTTCGAACGCGAAGTAGAGGGCGGACTCGCCCCGGCGGCAGGCGGCGTCTGCGAAGTAGCCCCCCAGGCTGGTCTTTCCGGTGCCCGCGCTGCCGGACACCAGGATGCTGCTGCCCCGGTGGTAGCCCTTGCCCCCCAGCATGCCGTCGAGATCCGGCACACCCGTCGAGACGCGGCCGGGCGGGACCCGGTGCTGCAATCCCAGGGAGGCGATCGGGAGCACCGAGATGCCCGTCTCGTCGATGAAGAACGGCGACTCGTTGGCCCCGTGGGTCGAGCCCCGGAACTTCACGACACGGAGCCGCCGGGTCGCGTTCTGGTCCACGACCCGGTGATCCAGCAGGATGACACAGTCGGTGATGTACTCCTCCAGACCGTGGCGAGTCATCTTGCCCTCGCCGCGTTCCCCGGTCACGATGGCGGTGACGCCCCTGGTCTTGAGCCAGTCGAAGAGCCGGCGCAGCTCCGCGCGCAGCAGGCGGGTATCGGAGAGTCCGGAAAAGAGCGTCTCGATGGTGTCGAGGACCACGCGCTTGGCGCCGATGGAATCGATCGCGTGCCCCAGGCGGATGAAGAGGCCGTCCAGGTCGTACTCGCCGGTCTCCTGGATCTCGCTGGGCATGACCCGGACGTAGTCCAACGAGAGCTTCTTTCGGGCCGAGAGAGGGCGCAGATCGAACCCGAGCGAGGCGAAGTTCTGCGTCAGATCTTCGACGGTCTCCTCGAACGACAGGAACACGCCCGTTTCGCCGAACTGACGCGCCCCGTTGATCAGGAACTCCATCGAGAGAATGGTCTTGCCGCACCCGGGGCCACCGCAGATGAGCGTCGGCCGGCCGCGCGGCAGCCCGCCACCGGTGATCTCGTCCAGCCCCTGAATGCCCGTCGGAGACTTGGGCACGGATGGAGCCAAGGTAGGGTGCGCCCTTGCTTGTGTGTACATGGCTTTGACGTGGGAAACTACGTGGCGCCGAGGCGCGCCGTAAGAGCCCCGGCCCTTATCGTCTCGGCTAGCGGCGCCTCAGACCGAGGGGTGGGAAGGGTGCACCTCCCAGGACGCTCCGGCCCGCCCCAACGTAACGCCGCGCTTCGTGTTGAATATCGTACCTCGTTGTCGCGGGTTGTTTTGACGCCCTCTGCGCGGACCCCTACATTCCCCAGGAACACTCGCAGTCGGGAGCAGTCATGCAGGAGATCGTGAACAAGCTCGTGAGGCCCTTCGGCGGCGCGGTGACGGTGGACACGGGTGGCGCCGTCGCCGTCCCGAGACCCGCCGCGCTCGCGGACAAGGCGACCGATCAGCTCGCCGACACCGCCGTATTCGGCGACGCGACGTGGCGGGACGCGGCGCGCTGGGTGCTGTGGGAGATCGGGCAGGTGGTCGGCGTGCGGCCGGCCTCGATCCACGACCTCTACATGGCGCGGGGCAAGGGGCAGGTCCACGGCTTCACCGTGCCCGCGATCAACATCCGGGGCATGGCCTACGATTCGGCGCGGGCGCTGTTCCGCGCCGCCGTGAAGCGCGAGGCCGGCGCCTTCCTCGTCGAGATCGCGCGCTCCGAGATGGCCTACACCGACCAGCGGCCGGCCGAGTACGTGGCCGTACTCATCGCGGCGGCGTTGCGCGAAGGCTTCCGCGGCCCGCTGTTCGTCCAGGGCGACCACTTCCAGGCCAACGCCAAGAAGTACGCGACCGATCCGGAGGGCGAGATCAGCGCGATCAAGGTGTTGATCAAGGAGGCCGTCGCCGCCGGGTTCTACAACATCGACATCGACACCTCGACGCTGGTGGACCTCGAGCGGCCGACGCTCGACGCACAGCAGAAGGTGAACTACGAGCGCGCGGCCGAGCTGACCGAGGTGATCCGCGCCGAGGAGCCCAAGGGCATCACGATCTCGGTCGGCGCCGAGATCGGCGAGGTCGGCGGGAAGAACAGCACGATCGAGGACCAGCACGTCTTCATGGACGGTTACGTCCGCGCGCTGATGGCCCGCGGCGCGAAGCTCGTCGGGGTCTCGAAGATCAGCGTGCAGACCGGGACGAGCCACGGCGGCGTCGTCCTGCCGGACGGCTCGATCGCCGAGGTGAAGCTCGACCTCGACGTCCTGAAGAAGCTGTCCGAGGACGCGCGGAAGAAGTACGGTATGGCGGGCGCGGTGCAGCACGGCGCCTCGACGCTGCCGGCCGAGGCCTTCGTCCGCTTCCCGGAGGTCGAGGCGGCGGAGATCCACCTGGCCACCGCCTTTCAGTCGCTCCTGTTCGACCACGAGGCGACGCCGGCCGCGTTCAAGGCGAAGATCTACGACTGGCTGCGCGCCAACGCCGCCGGTGAGCGCAAGGCGGGGGAGACGGACGAGCAGTTCTTCTACAAGACGCGCAAGAAGGCCCTCGGCCCGTTCAAGAAGGACTGGTGGAGCCTGCCGGAGGCGGTGCGCGGGGCGCTGGGCGAGGCGCTCGAGGACCAGTTCTCGTTCCTGTTCGAGGCGCTCAAGGTGAGCCACAGCGCGGAGATGGTCGCGCATTACGTGAAGGCCCCGGTGCTGCGCCGCGCCGAGCCGGCCGCCGCCATGGCGGCGGCGCCGGACGACGCGGAAGCCGGGGAATAGGCGAGGGGGAGACGATGGCGAGGCACAGCGAAGACGACGACGTGGTGGTGGTGGAGAAGCGCGGCTCGCCGGTGGTGCCCTTCCTGTGGGGGCTGACCATCGGGGCGGCTCTGGCGCTGCTGCTCGCGCCGATGTCGGGCGAGGAGATGCGGGCGAACATCCGGAGCCGCAGCAGGCAGCTGAAGGATATGGCTGCCGAGAAGGCCGAGGAGCTGGAGAATCTCGTGGCCGGCGGGTACGAGAAGGCCCGCGCCCGGGTGGAGGCGGGGCTCGATAGCGCGAAGCAGCGCGTGCACGAGGGCCGGCAGGTGGCGCACGACGTCGTCGAGGCCGGCCGGGGCGCGGCGCTGACCGCGCGCGAGGAACTCGAGAAGCGGCTGGCCGACGCCCGCGAATCGCGGCGCGGTGCCCGTCAGGTCTCGAAGGACGACGAGTCCGGCGCGTAAGCGCGGCTGTGGCCCGGAAGGATCGGCTCCGCTGGGTCTTCGCCTGGCATGACGCGCGGAACTTCGTCCGCCGCGTCTGGGAGGGCGCGAAGGAGTCGAATGTCTCGTTCCTGGCCAGCGGCCTCGCCTTCAACGCCCTGCTCGCCGCCATCCCCTTCGGTTTCATCGTCCTGGCCCTGATCGGCCACGTCCTCAACGCCAATGCGGCGGCCTCGCGCCTCGAGCTCGCGGCGTATCTGCAGCGCCTGTTCCCGAGCTACGGACCGCAGACCTCGAGCCCGTTCGCGCCCGTGATCCGCCTGGCGGAGGGCGTGGTGCGCTCGCGCGGCAAGCTGACCCTGGTCGGCCTCCCGCTCTTCGTCTGGTTCGCGACCGGGCTGTTCGGCTCGCTGCGCACCGTGCTGTGCGAGGTCTTCGACACGCAGGAGACGCGCTCCTGGCTCCGCGGCAAGCTGTCCGATGGGGCGCTGGTCGTGGTGACCGGATTCCTGGTCGCCGCCTATGCGCTGTTGAGCGACGGCATCGCCGTCCTGGTGCGCCACGTCGGCTTCGTCGAGTTTTTCGCCGCGCAGCTGCTGGCGTTCGGGTTCCTGCTCGTGCTGTTCGTGACGGTCTTCAAGTACTCGCCGGCGCGGCGGATCAAGTGGGATACCGCGCTCGTCGCCGCGGTGACCTGCGCCGTCGGGTTCGACGTCGCCAAGGAGGCGCTGGGCGCCTACTTCCGCACCTTCGTCCGGACCGACCAGCTGGCGAGCAACGCCACACTCGGAGCGGTCCTCCTCCTCGTCGCCTGGGTCTACTACATGGCTTTCATCTTCCTGGTCGGCGCCCAGATCGCCCAGGTCTACGAGCTGGGCCGGCGCAAGACCGCGCAGCACGCCGTGCTCCACTAGGAGCTGCGCCATGCCTGACCCGTGCGTCCGTGCGTCTGTGCGTCCGTGCGTCCTGCCGTGGGGGTCCCAATGCCAGCCGCGATAGATCTCCGCAGCGACACCGTCACCCGCCCCTCCGCCGCGATGCGGCGGGCGATGGCCGAGGCCGAGGTCGGCGACGACGTCCTGGACCACGACCCGACGACGCTCCGCCTGGAGGAGCGCATCGCCGTTCTGCTCGGCAAGGAGGCGGCGCTCTTCTTCCCGAGCGGCACGCAGGCCAACCAGAGCGGGATCTGGCTCGACACGCGACCCGGCACCGAGCTGTTGCTGGAGGCCAACGCGCACCTGGTGCACTACGAGTTCGCCGGCGTGGCGACGCTGTCCGGGGTGCAGATCCGCCCGGTCGCGACGCCCGACGGCCTGCTCACGGCGGAGCTGGTGCGCGGCGCTTTGCGCGCCCCGTCGCCGCACGTGCCCCGTCCCAGCGCCATCGCGATCGAGAACACCCACAACGCCGCCGGCGGGAAGGTGATGCCCGTCGCGGTCGCGGAGGCGATCGGCGCGGTGGCGCGCGAGGCGAAGGTCAACCTGCACCTCGACGGCGCGCGGCTCTGGAACGCGGCGGCCGCGCTGGGCGTGCCCCCCGCGCGCCTCGCCGCGCCGGCGACCACCGTGATGGTGAGCCTCTCCAAGGGCCTCGGCTGCCCGGTGGGCTCCTGCCTCGCCTTCCCGCGCGCGGCGCGGGACGACGTGTGGGAGATCCGCAAGCGCCTGGGCGGCGGGATGCGGCAGTCGGGCATCCTGACCGCGGCCGGTCTCTGGGCGCTGGAGCACAACCTCGGCCGCCTGGCGGAGGACCACGCCAACGCCAAGCGGCTGGCATCCGGGCTCGCCGGACATCCGGGAGTGAAGCCGCTCCCGCCCGACACGAACATCGTGATGCTCGACCTCGTACGCGACGCGGCGGACGCGGTGATTCCGAAGCTGGCCGAGCGCGGCGTGCTGGTGACCGCGTTCGGGCCGAAGCGGCTGCGGGCGATCACGCACCTGGACGTCAGCGCACAGGACATCGAGCGGGCGATCCAGATCATATCGGAAGTGCTGCGGTAAACGGGAGTTGCAGAGCCGCTTTATGAGATCTTGACGCCTGCCGGACCTGTTCTAACACCGTTTTGACACCCCGCCGCATATGCTCCCCCCGCTGCACCAGGAGGGGGAGATGCTCGACGTCGTCTACATCCTCGTCACGCTGGCGTTCTTCGCGCTCATGCTGGCGTACGTGCGTGGCTGCGAGAAGCTGGGTGAGGACGGCACCGGCGAGGAGGACCGGTCGTGAGCGCCGAGACGATCGTCGGCGCGCTGGTCTCGCTCGCGGTGCTCTTCTACCTGATCTACACGCTGCTCCGCCCCGAGAGGTTCTGAGCCGTCATGACCGCAATCGGCTGGCTCCAGATCCTCGCCTTCTCCGTGGCGGTGCTCGCCGTCACGAAGCCCGTGGGCGTGTACCTGGTGCGCGTCTACGACGGCTCCGTGCGCTGGCTGGCGCCGGTGGAGCGCGTGATCTACCGCCTGTGCGGCATCGACCCTGCCGAGGACCAGCATTGGACGCGCTACGCGGCCAGCCTCCTGGTCTTCAGCGCCGTCTCGATGCTCGTGACCTACGTCGCGCTGCGGCTGCAGGCGCACCTGCCGCTGAATCCGTTCGCTCGCGCCGGCGTGCCCGACCGCCAGGCGTTCGAGACCGCCGCCTCCTTCACGACCAACACCAACTGGCAGTCGTACTCCGGCGAGACGGTGATGAGCTACCTCTCGCAAATGACGCAGCTGGCCTTCCACAACTTCACGTCGGCGGCCTCGGGCGTCGCGGCGGCCGTGGCGCTCGCGCGCGGCATCGCCCGCCGCTCCGGCGGCCGCATCGGCAACTTCTGGACGGACCTGGTCCGCGGGACGCTGTACCTCTTCCTCCCGCTGTCGTTCGTGCTCGCGCTGCTGTTCGTGCAGCAGGGCGTGATCCAGAACTTCCATCCGTACGTCACCGCCACCACGCTCGAGGGCGCGAGGCAGGTGCTGGCGATGGGGCCCGTGGCGAGCCAGGAAGCGATCAAGCAGCTCGGCACCAACGGGGGCGGGTTCTTCAACGCCAACGCGGCGCATCCGTTCGAGAACCCGACGCCGTGGACGAACTTCCTCTCGACGTTCGCGATCTTCGTCGTCCCTGCCGGCCTCACCTACATGTTCGGACGCATGGTGAAGAACCAGAGACACGGCTGGGCGCTCTGGGCGGCGATGTTCGTGCTGTTCGCAGCCGGAGTCACGACGGCCTACTGGGCCGAGGCGAAAGGCAACCCGATCCACGCCGCCCGCGGCGTGGACATCGTGGCGTCCGGCACGAATCCCGGCGGCAACATGGAAGGGAAGGAGGTGCGGTTCGGCATCGCCGGCTCCGCGCTCTATGCGACGGTGACGACCGACGCCTCCTGCGGCGCCGTCAACAGCATGCACGACTCCTTCACGCCGCTGGGCGGCCTGGTCCCGCTCGTCAACATCCAGCTCGGTGAGCTGATCTTCGGCGGCGTCGGGTCGGGGCTGTACGGGATGCTGGTGATGGCCATCCTCACCGTGTTCATCGCCGGGCTGATGGTCGGGCGAACGCCGGAATACCTCGGCAAGAAGATCCAGAGCCGCGAGGTGCGGATGGCGATGCTGTACGTGCTCATCTTCCCCGCGGTCATCCTGCTCTTCACGGCGGCTTCGGCGGTCCTGCCCTCCGGCCTCAAGGGCCTCAACAACGCCGGCCCGCACGGGCTCTCGGAGATCCTGTACGCCTTCAGCTCGGTGACAGGCAACAACGGCAGCGCCTTCGCCGGCCTGACGGGCACCACCTACTACTACAACAGCCTGCTCGGCCTCGGCACCCTCTTCGGGCGGTTCGCGATGATGGTCCCGATGCTCGCGCTGGCCGGCTTCCTCAGCGAGCGCAGGATCGTGCCCGCGTCGGCCGGGACGTTCCCGGTCACGACGCCGCTGTTCGTCGTGCTCCTGATCGGCGTCATCCTGATCGTCGGTGCGCTGACGTTCTTCCCGGCGCTCTCCCTGGGCCCGGTGGTGGAGCATCTCCTCATGCATGCCGGGAGGGTCTTCTAATGGCCACGGTCAGGCGGCCGCTCTTCGACCCCCCGATCGTGCGCCGGGCCGTTCGGGACTCCTTCGCGAAGCTCCATCCGCGGCACATGGTGCGGAACCCGGTGATGTTCGTCGTCCTCGTGGGCAGCGTGCTCACCACGCTGGTTCTGGTGCGCGACGTCCTGGAGGGGCGCGGCGGCGTCGGCTTCACGCTGCAGATCGCGCTGTGGCTCTGGTTCACCGTCGTGTTCGCGAATTTCGCCGAGGCGATGGCCGAGGGGCGGGGCAAGGCGCAGGCCGACGCCCTGCGCGGCTCCCGCACGCGGACCCTGGCGAAGCGCCTGCGCGACCCGAAGGACCGGCAGTCGGGTCTGCCGGTCTGGGCCGGGGAGCTGCGCCGCGGCGACGTGGTCGTCTGCCAGCCCGGCGATCTGATCCCGGGCGACGGGGAGGTGATCGAGGGCGTCGCGTCGGTGGACGAGTCGGCGATCACCGGCGAGTCTGCTCCCGTCATCCGCGAGTCGGGCGGCGACCGCTCCGCCGTCACGGGCGGCACGAAGGTGCTGTCGGACTGGCTCGTCATCCGCATCACGGCGAACCCGGGCGAGACCTTCCTCGATCGGATGATCGGCCTCGTCGAAGGCGCGACGCGGCAGAAGACGCCCAACGAGATCGCGCTGATCATCCTGCTGTCCGGCCTGACCATCGTGTTCCTGCTGGCCGTGGTCACGCTGCAGCCGTTCGCGGTCTATTCCGGCAGCGCAGTCTCGATTCCGATTCTCGTCGCCCTGCTGGTCTGCCTGATCCCGACCACCATCGGCGGCCTGCTGTCCGCCATCGGCATCGCGGGGATGGACCGGATGATCCAGCACAACGTGATCGCGATGAGCGGCCGGGCGGTGGAAGCGGCGGGCGACGTGGACACGCTGCTGCTCGACAAGACCGGCACGATCACCCTCGGCAACCGCCAGGCGGTGGCGCTGATTCCGGCCGAAGGGGTCTCCGGCGAGAGCCTCGCCGACGCCGCCCAGCTCGCGTCCCTGGCCGACGAGACGCCGGAGGGGCGCAGCATCGTGGTGCTGGCGAAGACGAGCTACGGGCTCCGCGAGCGGGACATCCAGGGCCTCGGCGCCCAGTTCATCCCGTTCAGCGCGCAGACCAGGCTCAGCGGCGTGAACCTCGACGGGCGGCGGATCCGCAAGGGCGCCGCCGACGCGATCGCGGCGTTCGTGGCGGAGCATGGCGGCTCCGTGCCGGGGAGTGTCCAGGCGTCGGTCGAGGCGATTGCGCGCGAGGGCGGGACGCCGCTCGTCGTGGCCGAGGGCGCGCGCGCCCTGGGCGTGGTGCACCTCAAGGACATCGTGAAGGGCGGGATAAAGGAGCGCTTCGCCGAGCTGCGGCGCATGGGCATCAAGACGGTGATGATCACGGGCGACAACCCGCTCACCGCCGCCGCCGTGGCCGCCGAGGCCGGCGTGGACGACTTCCTCGCCCAGGCGAAGCCCGAGGACAAGATGGCGCTCATCAGGCGCGAGCAGGCCGGCGGGCGGCTCGTCGCGATGACCGGGGACGGCACCAACGACGCGCCGGCGCTCGCCCAGGCCGACGTGGCGGTGGCGATGAACACCGGCACGCAGGCGGCGAAGGAGGCGGGGAACCTCATCGACCTCGACTCCAATCCGACCAAGCTCATCGAGGTGGTGGAGATCGGGAAGCAGCTGCTCATCACCCGCGGCGCGCTGACCACCTTCTCGATCGCCAACGACGTGGCCAAGTACTTCGCGATCATCCCGGCCATGTTCGTCGCCACCTATCCGGCGCTGCAGTCCCTGAACGTCATGCGCCTCCACACCGCGCAGTCGGCCGTGCTGTCCGCCGTCGTCTTCAACGCGCTCATCATCGTCGCCCTGATCCCGCTCGCCCTCCGTGGCGTGCGGTGGCGGCCGGCGCCGGCTGCGCAGATCCTGCGGCGCAATCTCTGGATCTACGGCGTGGGCGGCATCCTGATCCCGTTCGCGGGGATCAAGGTCCTCGACGTGCTGATCACCCTTCTTCACCTGGCCTGACGATGCTCAAGAACCAGCTTCGTCCAGCGATCGTCGTGACGCTCGTCCTGATGCTCATCACGGGCGTGCTCTATCCGGGCGTCGTCACCGGGATCGCGCAGTTGCTCTTCCCGCGGCAGTCCAACGGCTCGCTGGTCTCGGTGGACGGGCACGTCGTGGGCAGCCTGCTCATCGGGCAGTCGTTCGCGAGCGCCCGCTACTTCCATGCGCGGCCGTCGGCGGCCGGCAGCGGCTATGACGACACGCTGTCCGGCGGCACCAACCTGGGGCCCACCAGCGCCAAGCTCGCCGACACGCTGATCGTGCAGGCGGTGGACAGCGCGGTGAAGCTCGATCACTGGGTGAAGGGGCAGATCCCGGCGGACCTCGTGACGTCGTCGGGCTCGGGCCTCGATCCCGACATCTCGCCCGCCAGCGCCGAGGGCCAGGTGCCGCGGGTCGCCGCGCGCCCGCGGGCTGACGCCGACACGGTCCGTGCGCTGGTGGCGCGTCACACGGAAGGGCGGACGCTCGGCATCTTCGGCGAACCCCGCGTCAACGTCCTCTGGCTCAATCTGGCTCTGGACAGTCTCGGAGGTCACAAGTGATCGCACGCCTCGCCCTCGTCGGGCTCCTCGTGCCCGCTCTGCTCGCGGCGCAGGACACGACGCACGCCGCCCCGGCGGCGCAGGACACGGCGGCGAAGCCGCCGTTCGCCTTCGCCGATTTCACCTGGCTTCAGGGCAACCCCCGCAGCCATCAGAACGTCCTCGACTCGAAGTACTTCACGGGCGAATTCCGGCTCGACGCCTCGTACATCGGCGACTTCAACCACCCGTCGGACCACACCCTGGTCGGGACATCGGAGAGCGGGCGCACGTCCGAGGTCCAGGTCCAGCAGCTCGGCATCGGCGGCGACTTCCACGCCGACAACGCCATCGGCCGCCTCATGACGCAGTTCGGGATGTACTCGACGATGACCCCGCGCAACGACGCCAGCCCTTCGCGCGGTCAGTGGGACCTCTCCGACGCGTACCGCTACATCTCCGAGGCGTACGGCGGCTATCACTGGAACGTGTGGAACGGGATCAACTTCGAGGCCGGCATCTTCATGTCGTACGTCGGGCTGTTCGGCTACTACAACTTCGACAACTGGGCCTACCAGCCGTCGTACGTCTCGTCGAATACGCCGTGGTTCTTCAACGGGCTGCGGCTGCAGATCTTCCCGAGCGACAAGCTCAAGATCGAGCCGTGGCTCATCAACGGCTGGCAGTCGTACGGGATGTTCAACGAGAGCCCCGGCTACGGGATGCAGATCCTGTGGCGGCCGAACGGCGCGCTTTCGGTGCTGTCCAACAACTACTACGGCTACGACTGGCTCGGGATTCCGGGCCGGGCCCGCGTGCACACCGACAACAGCGTGCAGGTCAAGTACCTCGACCGGCCGAACGGCTTCCCCGACAAGCTGGCGTTCTCGATCACGGCGGACGCCGGGTGCGAGAACGGCGGCGGCGTGAGCTGCACCGGAACGGCGCTGGGCCCCAAGCAGTCGTTCCTGGGCTACATGATCTACAACCGGGCCTGGTTCGCCCACGACCGGTACGCCGTGACCGTGGGCGGCGGCCAGATGAACAACCCGGGGCGCTACCTGGTGCTGATGCCGCCGATCAACGGCGCCACGGCCGCGTCGGGGACGCCCTACTTCACGGAGAACCCCGGCGACCAATTCAGCGCCTGGGACGCGTCGGTGACGTTCGACTACATGCCGGACGACTTCGTGACGTTCCGCGTTGAATTCGATCACCGGCACGCGAGCGTGCCGTACTTCGCGGGGCCGGGCGGCGTCACTCCGCCGAACGGCAACACCGGCGCGCCGGGATCGGCGGTGCCGGGCTGGACGCCCGACCTGCGCCAGACCGAGAACCGGATCAACTGCGCGCTCCTGGTGAAGCTCTAGGCGCGCTGGCGCCCCGCGGTGCCGCGGCCTCACCGGGGCCGCGGCCCGATGCTAGCTTAGGCGTGTGAGCGCCACGGACCGTCGCCCGGACCCCGAGGCCCTTCTCGCGCAGGTGCGGGAGGAGGAGCGGCGCGCGACGCGCGGCAGCCTCAAGATCTTCTTCGGCGCGTCCCCCGGCGTGGGGAAGACGTACGCGATGCTGGAGGCGGCGCGCGCCCGCGCCCGCGAGGGCGTCGAGGTCGTCGTAGGCGTGGTCGAGACCCACGGCCGCCCGGAGACGGCCGCCCTGCTGGAGGGGCTGCCCGTGCTGCCGCGCCGCCGGCTGGAGTATCGCGGCATCACCCTGCAGGAATTCGATCTCGAGGCAGCCTTGGGGCGCCGGCCCGGCGTGATCCTCGTGGACGAGCTGGCCCACACCAACGCGCCCGGCTCGCGCCACCCCAAGCGCTGGCAGGACGTCGAGGAGCTGCTCGCCGCGGGCATCAGCGTCTACACCACCCTGAACGTCCAGCACATCGAGAGCCTGAACGACGTGGTCGCGCAGATCACGGGCGTCACCGTCCGGGAGACGTTGCCGGACTCGGTGTTCGACGGCGCGGACGAGATCGAGCTGGCCGACCTCTCGGCGGACGACCTGCTGGCGCGGCTCCGGCAGGGCAAGGTGTACATGGCGGAGCAGGCGGCGGCGGCGATCGAACGCTTCTTCCGCAAGGGGAACCTGATCGCGCTCCGCGAGCTGACGCTGCGTCGCGCCGCCGAGCGCGTGGACGCGCAGATGCGCGGCTACATGCGCGAGGCGGGGATCCACGCCACCTGGGCCGCCGCCGATCGGCTCCTGGTGTGCATCGGCCCCAACCCCGAGGGCGCCCGGCTGGTGCGGGCCGGGAAGCGCATGGCCGTCGGGCTCAAGTGCGACTGGCGGGTCGTCAACGTCGAGCGGCCCGGCTCGGCGATGTCCGGCGAGGAGCGGGAGGCGCTGGTCGCGAACCTGCAGCTCGCCGAGTCGCTGGGGGCGATGACCGCCACGTTGAGCGGGCTCAACGCGGCGGCGGAGATCCTGGCGTACGCGCGCGAGCACAACGTGACCAAGATCGTGGTGGGGAAGCCGACCCACCCGCGCTGGCGCGACCAGATCTTCGGCTCGCTCCTCGATCAGATCGTGCGCGGCAGCGGCGACGTGGACGTGTACGCCATCACCGGGGAAGCGGAGCCGCGCCCCCGGCGGCGCGCGGGCGGAGCAGGGTACCGCTCGCCCCTGGCGGAGTACGGCTGGGCCGCCCTGATCGTCGGCGCGTGCACGGCGCTCGGGGCGCTGGTCTTCCGCGCGCTGTCCGTGACCGACGTGGCGATGATCTACCTGCTGGGCGTGGGGCTGGTGGCTTCCCGGTACGGGCGCGGGCCGTCGGTCTTCGCGGCGCTCCTGAGCATCGCCTCGTTCGACTTCTTCTTCGTCCCGCCGTTCTACACCTTCGCCGTTTCCGACGTCCGGTACCTGCTCACCTTCGCCGTCATGCTGGGGATCGCGCTGCTGATCAGCGCGCTCACCCTGCGGATCCGCGCCCAGGCCGAGACGGCGCGCGAGCGCGAGCGGCACACGGCCGCGCTCTACGCGATGAGCCGCGAGCTGTCGGCGACCCGGGGACGGAGCGCGCTGGCGCTGGCGGCGGAGCGGCAGCTCGGCGCGACCTTCGACGCCCGGGTGCAGATCCTGCTCCCCGACGACGCCGGGCGCATCGAGATCCCGGTGGGCGTTCCGCCCGCCTTCCCGATCGACGAGAAGGAGCGCAGCGTCGCGCAGTGGGCGTTCGAGCGCGGCCGGCCGGCCGGGGCGGGCACCGACACCCTGCCGGCGGCCCAGGCGATGTACCGGCCGCTGGCCGGCTCGGCGGGCGCGGTCGG
The DNA here is from genome assembly GCA_963835535.1 of uncultured Gemmatimonadales bacterium. GTDB lineage: Bacteria > Gemmatimonadota > Gemmatimonadetes > Gemmatimonadales > JACORV01 > Fen-1245. The sequence goes on along the minus strand of CAWIFL010000003.1, from coordinate 199,799 downwards.
TGTGGTGGGGCTCCGGCCGGACGACCGGGAGGCCGGCAGCAAACGCCTCCAGGAGCCGGCCACGCAGCGGCTGCTCGAGGCGCTCACCGGGCAGGCCGCGCTCGCCCTCGAGCGGGTGCTCCTCACCGAGCGCGCGCAGCGGGAGCAGGTCGAGGCGGAGGCGGAGCGGCTGCGCACCGCGCTCCTCTCCTCGCTCTCGCACGACATGCGCACACCCCTCGGCGCGATCACGGGCGCGGCGAGCAGCCTCCTCGAGGACCGCGGGGCCTTCTCGGACGCGCAGCGCCGTGACCTGCTCAAGGCGATCCTCGACGAGTCGCAGCGGATGAACCGCCTCATCGGGAACCTGCTCGACATGATCCGCGTCGAGACCGGCGCCCTGGAGGTGCAGCGCGACTGGCAGCCGCTCGAGGAGATCGTGGGCGTCGCGCTGATCCGGCTGGAGGAGCGGCTCAAGGGGCGCCCGGTCGCCGTGCGTCTCCCGCCCGACCTGCCGCTGCTGTGGGCCGACGGCCTGCTGCTGGAGCAGGTGTTCGTCAATCTCCTCGAGAATGCGGTGAAGTACACGCCCCAGGGCACGCCGATCGAAGTCTCCGCCGCCGTGGCCGACGGCGAGATCGTCGTGGACGTGGCCGATCGGGGCCCGGGCATCCCCGCCGGCGAGGAGCGACGGGTGTTCGAGAAGTTCTACCGGGTGAGCGCCAGCGTGGACAACGGCGGCGGCGGGGCGGGCGGCGGCGTCGGCCTGGGCCTCACGATCTGCCGCGGGATCGTCACCGCCCACGGCGGCCGGATGTGGGCGGAGAATCGCCCGGGCGGCGGCGCGGTCTTCCGCTTCACGCTCCCGCTGGCGCCTCAACCCGCGCCCCCCGACGCCGTTCCGGCGGAGCCGGCCGCGGGTTAGGTTCAGCGACCTCTCGGGTCTCCCATGAGCGACGTGGCGCCGACGGTCCTGGTCATCGAAGACGAGCCGCAGATGCGGCGGTTCCTCACGACATCGCTCGAGGCGCACGACTACCATTGCGTCGAGGCGGTGACCGCGCGCGAGGGGCTGACGCAGGCCACCGGCCGCAACCCCGACGTCATCCTGCTGGACCTCGGCCTCCCCGACCTCGACGGCGTCGAGCTGACGCGCCGGCTGCGCGAGTGGTCGCGCACGCCGATCATCGTCATCTCGGCGCGCGGCCGCGAGCAGGACAAGATCGCGGCGCTCGACGCCGGCGTGGACGACTATCTCACGAAGCCCTTCGGCATCGGGGAGCTGCTCGCCCGGCTCCGGGTGGCGCTGCGCCACGCGGCGCAGCCGGACGGCGGGGGCGAGCCGGTCTTCGCCGTCGGCGACCTCAAGGTGGACCTCGCGGCCCGGCTCGTGTTCCGACGGGGCGTCGAAGTGCATCTCACCCCCATCGAGTACAAGCTCCTGGCGACGCTGGTGCGCCACGCGGGGAAGGTCGTGACGCACCGCCAGCTCCTGAAGGAGGCGTGGGGGCCGAACGCGGTGGAGCAGACGCACTACGTGCGCGTCTACATGACCCAGCTGCGGCACAAGCTCGAGGACGAACCGTCCCGGCCGAGGTATCTGCTGACGGAGTCGGGCGTGGGCTACCGATTGAAAGCAGAGTAGGGGAGACGCGGGGATTGAGGGTTCGGAACAGTCGCCAGTGCCAACTTGCCGTCTGGCAACTGTTCGGAAGTCTCGCGTCTCGCAACTGGTCTCCCAGATGTCGACCTGCTACTTTGAGGGGCCCCAGGTCCGTCGGGCGAGAGCGCACGAACCGCGTCAGGGCCCCGAAGGCAGCAGCGCTAAGTGATGTCTCGCGTCGCGGCGGGGTGCCTGGGGCACTCCCTTCCTGAGCCGTGAGAACACCGAGGGCCCACCAGACGTGTACCTAGCTCTCGCACGAAAATACCGTCCCAGGCTCTTCGGCGAGCTGATCGCCCAGGAGCACGTGGCGCGCGCGCTGCGCGGGGCCGTCGAGCAGGACAAGGTCGCCCACGGCTACCTCTTCGCCGGGCCGCGCGGGGTGGGGAAGACCACCGCCGCCCGCATCCTCGCCATGGCCCTGAACTGCGAGCAGCGCCACGCCGGGAAGTTCACCGGCGAGCCGGGCGAGCCGTGCGGCGCCTGCGCCTCGTGCGAGCGCATCTGGAGCGGGTCGGCGAGCCTCGACGTCGTCGAGATCGACGCCGCCAGCAACCGCGGCGTGGACGACGCCCGGGACCTTCGCGAGCGCGCGATGTACGCCGCGTCGCAGGAGGGCCGCCACAAGGTCTACATCGTGGACGAGGCGCACATGCTCACCCGCGAGGCGTGGAACACGCTCCTCAAGATCCTCGAGGAGCCGCCCCCGGGCGTCGTCTTCGTCTTCGCCACCACCGAGCCGAACAAGATCACCAACACCGCCGCGCCGGTGATGAGCCGCCTCCAGCGCTTCGACTTCCGCCGCGTCGGACCGCACGCGATCGCCGACCGCATCCGCGACGTGCTGAAGCAGGAGGCGCTGCAGGCCGACGACGACGCGATCGAGATCATCGCGCGGGTCGCCGACGGCGGGATGCGCGACGCCCTGTCGGTGGTGGACCAGGCCACGGCGTTCGGCGAGGGCCCGGTCACTGCGGCGCGCGTGCGCGAGGTCCTGGGCCTGGTGGACGACGAGATCTACGCGGAGCTGCTCGCGATCCTCGGCGAGCACCGCGCGCCGGACGTCTTTCCGTTCGTGGCCAAGCTGGTCGAGTCCGGTGTGGACCTCGCGGCCTTCACCGAGGGGGCGGGCGACGTGGTGCGCTCGGCTCTCGCCACGCGGCTCGGCGGGAAGCCGGAGGGCCTCACGGCCGCACTCGCCGCGCAGGTGACCCGGCTCGCCCCCACCTTCGAGACGGGCGACCTGCTCCGGATGCTCCGGGCGCTGGAAGAGGCCGAGGAGCCGATCCGGCGCGGGGCCAGCCCGAGGCTGGCGATCGAGACGCTGCTGGTGCGGTGGACGCTCATGGACCGCACGGTGCAGATAGAAGAACTGCTGAGTGGGCAGAGTTCGGGGAAGTTGCCAGACGGCAAGTTCCACAGTGGTTCCCAGACGCCAGTCGCTAGGGAGCAGACCAGGCCTGACGCGCCGTCTCGAGTCGCCGAGAGCCCGGCTGCTCCGGAGTCGCTGCCCGTCGCGCCGCCGCCACGTCCGGCCCCCGGCGCGCCGCTGACGCTCGAGTCGGTGCGCGCGCTCTGGCCCGACCTCGTGGCGACCGCCAGGAACGAGAAGCCGATGGTCGCGAGCGCGCTCGAGGACGCCGAGCCGGTGGAGCTCGAGGGCGACGTGATCCGCCTGCGCCCCCTGGGCGGCAACCCGCTCACCTCCGAGGGGCTGACCCGCAACCGGCCGGTCGTCGAGGGCATCGCCGCGCGCATCCTCGGCAAACCGGTGACGGTGGTGGTGGCCGCCGCCACCGCCTCGCCCCGGGCCGAGAAGCGCTCCTCCGCCTCGCCCCCCCAGAGCCCTCCGGCCCCCCCTCCGCGGCTCACCGCGTCGGGGGCCAAGGCCGAGCGCCTGAAGGCCCTTCGGAAGAAGGACCCGAGCCTCGATAGCGCCATAGACAGCTTGGACTTGGACCTCCTCGAATAGGCTTGCTTCGGGCCCCCCCGCCTCCTAGGTTTCACGGATGACCGACCCTCGTGCGCTCCTGCAGTTCGGGCAGCAGATGCAGGCGCGGTTGGCAGCGATGCAGAGCGAGCTGGCCCAGCGGACCGTGACGGGCACCGCCGGCGGCGGCATGGTCACGGTGACGGGTGACGGCCGCGGTCAGGTGCGCGAGGTCCACATCGATCCCAGTCTACTCGGCGGCGACGTGGAGATGCTCGAGGACCTCGTCGTGGCCGCCGTCGCAGAGGTGCAGAAGCGGGCGGCGGAGGTGGCTCAGGACGAGATGAAGAAGGTCCAGAGCCTGTTGCCGTTCCCGCTGCCGTTCTCGCTGTAACCGTGTCTGCGATCGAGGAGCTGGTCGCCGAGTTCGCCAAGCTCCCTGGCATCGGTCGAAAGACGGCACAGCGGCTGACCTATTTCCTGCTCAAGCAGCCCCGGGAAGAGGCGGCGCGCCTGTCGCGGGCCGTCGCCGCCCTCGGCGAACGCGTGCGCGCGTGCTCGCGCTGCGGCGACCTGACCGAAGCCGACCCGTGCGCGATCTGCACGGACCCGCGGCGCGACCAGGGGCTGATCTGCATCGTGGAAGAGGCGTCCGACGTCGCCGCCATCGAGCGGACGGGGGAGTACCGGGGTCTCTATCACGTGCTGGGCGGGCGGCTCTCGCCCCTGGACGGCGTGGGGCCCGACGCGTTGAACCTGCCGTCCCTGCTGGCGCGGCTCGCGAACGGGACCGCGGTGCGCGAGGTGATCGTGGCGACGAACCCGTCGGTGGAAGGGGAAGCGACGGCCCACTACGTGGAGCGGACGTTGCGGCAGACGGCGCCGGCGGTCGCGGTGAGCCGGCTGGCCCGCGGGCTGCCGGTCGGCGGCGAGCTCGAGTATGCGGACGGCGAGACCATCGCCCAGGCGTTCAGCGCGCGCCGGAAGTTCCCGGGCGAATGAGGAAGCCGTTCTTCTTCGTCGTGGCCACGGCCGTGGGCTTCCTCGGGGGCGCGCTCCTGGCGCAGCGCTCGATGGGGCGGTGGCGTTCCGCGCTGTTTTCGCCGCGGCCCTTGCGCCGCCTGGCGGCGTTGGGGTATTTGAGCGGGCATCCCGGGGTCGAGGCGGTCCAGGTCCTGCGGGACTACCTCGCCTGGGAGGAGCACCCCGCGCTGCGGCGCCGCGCCGAGGTGATCGCGCGGCGGATGGAAGCCAAACTCTCGTGAGGCGGTAGCGCATGCCCGGTGCGTCGAGCTGGTCGTTCCGCGAGCAGGATCACAAGGCCATCACGGAGCAGATGAACGGCCTGCTCCGCGAGACCAACGTGAAGAGCCTGCTGCTCGTGGACCGCGCCGGCCAGGTGGTGGCGAACGTGGGCGAGCCGCCGCAATTCGACTCCCAGGCGTTCGCGTCGCTCACCGCCGCCGACTTCAGCGCCAACGACCAGCTCGCGAAGATGATCGGCGAGCACGAGTTCTCCTCGCTTTTCCACCAGGGCGAGAAGGAATCCATGTACCTCGCGGACGTGGCGCACCGCGTGATCCTCGTCGCGCTGTTCGACAATCGCGCCACCCTCGGCCTGGTGCGGCTCAAGGTCAAGACGACCGTGGAGGCGCTGACCACGTTGTTCGAGGACATGTTCAATCGTGCCGGCACCGAGAGCCCCAAGGTCGAGGGCTTCGGGACCAAAGAGGCGGAAGATGAGATCGACAAGCTGTTCGGGGACTGAGGAGCTCGCGCAATGTCGATGATCAACTACGCCTCGCGCGAGATCAACTGCAAACTCGTCTACTACGGCCCGGGGTTGGGCGGCAAGACGACCAACCTCGAGCACGTGTACGGCAAGGTGCAGCCCAACACGCGGGGCAAGCTCATCTCGCTCGCCACCGAGACGGAGCGCACGCTGTTCTTCGACTTCCTCCCGGTGGACCTCGGGACCATCCGCGGCTTCAAGACCCGATTCCACCTCTACACGGTCCCGGGCCAGGTGTACTACAACGCCAGCCGCAAGCTCATCCTCAAGGGCGTGGACGGCATCGTCTTCGTCGCCGACAGCCAGGTCGAGCGGATGGAGGCCAACATCGAGTCGATGCAGAACCTGTACGACAACATGGCGGAGTACGGGTACGACCTCACCAGGCTCCCGTTCGTCGTCCAGTTCAACAAGCGCGATCTCCCCAACGCCTCGCCGATCAAGGATCTGCAGGCGTCGCTGAACCCCGGCTGGCCGGTCACCGCGGCCGAGCGGCAGAAGGTCACGCCCGATCCCGTCTTCCAGGGCGAGTTCCTGGCCCAGCAGCTGCCCACCGGCGAGTGGATCGAGCGCGCGCCCGCCTACGAGGCGGTCGCCATCACCGGCGAAGGGGTCTTCGAGACGCTCAAGGCCGTCAGCAAGCTGGTTCTGAAGTCGCTGGGGTGACCGGGCATGTGGAACCTGCCCAACATCCTCACCCTGGCGCGCATCGGTCTCGCGCCCGTCATCGCGCTCCTGCCGTTCATCGAAGGCTATTGGCCCAAGGTCATCGCGTTCGTGATCTTCGTCGCGGCCGCGTTGAGCGACGTCCTCGACGGCTATCTCGCCCGCAGCCGCAAGCAGATCACCGATCTCGGGAAGCTGCTCGACCCCGCGGCCGACAAGCTGCTCCTCGTCGCGACCCTGGTGCCGATCTACTGGCTCACGCGGCACCCCACCGTGCTGTACGGCATCCCCTGGTGGGGGAGCTTGCCACTCTGGGTGGCCGTGATGCTGGTGGGCCGCGAGCTGCTGATGACCCTGTTCCGCTGGCAGGCGCAGCGGCACGGCGTCGTGATCCCGGCCGGCCGGGAGGGCAAGCTCAAGGTCTTCTTCCAGGACTTCTTCATCGCCGCGACGATGGCCTGGTTCGCGTGGAGGGATTTCCTCGTCAAGACGGGCATCACGGGGCGGATGCGTGACGCCTGGGACGAGTTCCACGGGGGCGTCGTCGCCGTGACGCTCGCGCTCGCGCTGTTCCTCACCGTCTACTCCTTCGCCGTCTACCTGTACAGATACCGCGCGCTGCTCCGGGCCGCCCCCCGCTGACATGGATTGCGAGCTGCTCACGGTCGGCACCGAGCTGCTGCTCGGCTACACCGTGGACACCAACGCCGCGCAGGCGGGGCGCCTGCTCGCGGACGCCGGCGTGAGGATCACCCGGCGCGCCACGGTCGGCGACGACGCCACGGCGGTGCGCGAGGCGGCGCAGGCGGCGTTGGAGCGGACGGGGACGGTCATCGTGACCGGCGGGCTCGGGCCCACCGCCGACGATCTCACGCGCGATGCCATCGCCGCGCTGTTCGGCCGCCGGCTGGCGCGCGACCCCGCGATCCTCCAGGCGCTGGAGGCGCGCTTCGCGAAGCTCGGGCGCGGACCGATGCCGGAGTCGAACGCGCGTCAGGCCGACGTGCCCGAGGGTGCGACGATCCTGCCGAACCGCTGGGGGACCGCGCCGGGCCTCTGGCTCGAGGGCGAGCACGGGCGCCTGGCCGTGCTGCTGCCCGGCGTGCCGGTCGAGATGCGCGGCCTCCTGGAAGCCGAGGTCATTCCGCGCCTGGTCGAACGGGCGCACGGACGCACGGACGCACGGACGCACGGGGGCGCCGACGCCGGCCCCGAGGTCATCCGCTCGCGCACCCTCAGGACCACCGGCATCTCGGAGTCCGCGCTCGCGGATCGCGTGGGCGACAGCGCCCGGCTCGTCGGGCCCCACGTGACGATGGCCTGGCTCCCGTCGCCGGAGGGGACCGACCTCCGCCTCACGGCCTGGAACCTGCCGGCGGCCGCCGCGGATGCCGCGCTCGCCAAGGCGGCGGCCGCCGTGCGGCCGCTCGTGGGCGCGCACTGCTACGGCGAGGGGGACGCCGACCTCGCGGCGCTGATGCTGGCCGAGCTCGAGCGCCGGCAGAGCCGCCTCGCCGTGGCCGAGTCGTGCACGGGCGGCCTCCTCGGCGAGCGGCTCACCGCCGTGCCCGGGAGCTCGCGCGTCTTCGTCGGCGGGGTCGTGGCCTACTCCAACGCGGTGAAGCTCGACCTGCTCGGCGTGTCGGCCGACACGCTGGCTGCGCACGGCGCCGTGAGCGAACAGGTGGCGCGCGAGATGGCATCGGGGATCGCGCGCACCCTCGGCACCGAGGCGGCCGTGGCGGTCACGGGGATCGCGGGACCCGACGGCGGCACGGAGGAGAAGCCCGTGGGCACGGTGTGGATCGCGGCGCTCTGGCAGGGGAAGGTGCGCGCCTTCCACTATGTGTTCCCGGGCGAGCGGGACCTGGTGCGCCGGCGCGCGGCGCAGGCGGCGCTCGACGCGCTGCGCCGCGTCCTCGCCGGGGAAGGTTGAGCGTGGCGCTCTTCGCCGACGTCGCCTTCTGGACCGCCGCCGACGGCGCGCGGCTGGCCCTGCGGCGCGCGCCGGCCGCGGGTCGGGCGCGGGGCGCGCTGATCCTGCTCCACGGCTTCGGCGACCACAGCGGCCGGTACGCCGAGGTCGCGGCCTGGTTCGCGGAGCGGGGGATCAGCGTCTGGGCGCTGGACCAGCGCGGGCACGGGCGCTCGCCCGGCAGGCGCGGACACGTCTCGCGGTTCGCGCAGTTCGTCTCCGACGTCGCGGCCCTGCGGAAGCTGGTGGGCGGCGAGGAGAGCGCGCCGCAGCTCCTGCTCGGCCACTCCTTCGGCGGAACGGTCGTGCTCCGCTATCTCGAGACCGCCCCGGAGGGCGTGACCGGCGCGATCGTCTCCAGCCCCTTCCTCGCCGTCACGATGGCGGTCCCGCTCTGGAAGCGCGCCGTGGCGCGGGCCCTGCTCGATCTGCTCCCCGCGCTGCCGGTGGCGACGGGGCTCGACGTGGGGCACCTCTCGACCGACCCGGCGGTGGGGCAGGCGGCGAAGAGCGATCACCTCTACCATCGGGTGATGACCCCGCGGGCCTACCACGAGATCCTCGCGGCGCAGCGCGCGGTCGTGGCCGAGGGGGACAGGATCGCCGTGCCGCTGCTGGTCCTCCTGGCGGGGGACGACCGTATCGTCTCGCGCGCAGCGTCCGAAGCGTTCGCGCGCGGCCTCAAGGGCGACGTGTCGGTGACGGTCTACGAGTCGTTCTTCCACGAGATCTTCAACGAGCCGCAGCGCGCGCGGGTCTACCGCGACGTCGAACGGTGGCTCGACCACGTCCTGGCGGCGTGACCCCATGGAACCGTACAAGATCAAGGTCGTCGAGCCCATCCCGGTCACCACGCGCGAGCAGCGCGCGACGGCCCTGGCCGACGCCGGCTACAACCTCTTCAACGTGCCGGCCTCCCTGGTCACGATCGATCTGCTCACCGACTCGGGCACCTCGGCGATGTCCGACCGCCAGTGGTCGGGGATGATGCTCGGCGACGAGGCGTACGCGGGGAGCCGGAACTACTTCGACCTCGAGCGCGTCGTCCGGCGCATCACGACCTACCGCCACATCATCCCGACCCACCAGGGGCGGGTGGCGGAGAACCTCCTCTTCACCACGGTCCTCAAGCCCGGTGACCGGGTGCCGAACAACATCCACTTCGACACCACCCGCGCCAACGTCGAGCACAACCTCGGCGTGGCCGTGGACTGCGTGATCGACGAGGCCTACGACCCGATTCGCGAGCACCCGTTCAAGGGGAACATGGACCTCGCCAAGCTCGACCGCGTGCTGGCGGAGGTCGGGAAGGAGCGCGTCCCGCTGGTGATGCTGACGATCACCAACAACTCGGGGGGCGGGCAGCCGGTCTCGCTCGCCAACGCCCGCGCGACCTCGGAGTGGTGCCGGCGCCACGGCATCCCGCTCTTCTTCGACGCCTGCCGCTTCGCCGAGAACGCCTACTTCTGCAAGATCCGCGAGAGCGGGTGCGCGGCGATGTCCGTCGAGGAGATCGCGCGCGCCTTCTTCACGCTGGGCGACGGCTGCACGATGTCCGCCAAGAAGGACGGGCTCGTCAACATCGGCGGCTTCATCGCGACCAACGACGACGCGCTGGCGACCCGGCTCTCCAACATGCTGATCCTGATCGAGGGGTTCACGACCTACGGCGGGCTCGCCGGCCGCGACCTCGCGGCGATCGCGATCGGCCTGGAGGAGGTGCTGGAGGAGCGCTACCTGGCGCACCGGGTCGGGCAGGTGCGGCGCTTCGGCGAGCGCCTGGTCGCCGCGGGCGTCCCGATCGTGCTGCCCATCGGCGGCCACGCGGTGTTCCTCGACGCGCGCCGCTTCCTCCCCCACGTCCCGCAGTCCGCGTTCCCGGCCCAGGCGCTCACCTGCGCGCTCTATCTCGAGGGCGGGATCCGCGGCGTGGAGATCGGCGGCCTGATGTTCGGCACGCCGGACGAGGCGACGGGGCAGTGGACCTGGCCGGAGCTGGAGCTGGTGCGCCTCGCGGTGCCCCGCCGGGTGTACACCGACGCGCACCTCGACTACGTGGTAGACGTCTGCGCGAAGATCCTCGCCTGCCGCGACACCATCCGCGGGCTCCGGATCGTCTCGCGCGCCCCCGTCCTCCCGCACTTCACCGCGCGCCTGGAGCCGATCGGGAGGTAGCGCTCCGCGATGCGTCGCGTCGTTCTCGTCACCTCGTTCGCCGCAGCGTTGAGCGGTGCCGCCCGTGCCCAGGTGAGCGTGCCCGACTCCACCTTGGCCGCCGGCGCGATCGGCGGCGTCCGCGTCTGCCAGCCGCTCGACAGCGTGAATGTCCTCTACCCGGCCGCCCAGGACACCATGCTCTTCGGCGTGGGCAACGGGATCCGGTGGCCGGGCAAGATCGTGAGCTTCGGTCCGGGCCAGTGGCTGTTCGTCGAGGCGTCGTTCGTGGATCGGACCCGCGTCTGGCGCATCAGCACCACCAGCCCCGCCTTCGTGACCGCGAACGGCCTGCGTGTCGGCTCCTCGTTCGCCGACGTCCTGGCCGCGGGCGAGCGGACGACCTTCACCTTCCCGGAAGGCGTCCCCCTCGTGCGCCTGTCCAAGGAGGGGATCTCCTTCCAGGTGGACGACAGCTCGGCCGCGCGGTTCTCCCGCACCTGGGGCGGCCGGGGGAGTCCCCGCGCCGCGATGCCCGGCTCCGCCCGGATCGAGCGGATCGTCGTCAGTGGACGCTGTCGCGGGGGCCGCGCCGGGACCTGAGGCGGGGGCCGGGGGGTCTTGGTGCGGCCGGCCCGTCGGCGTTAGAGTTCCCGGCACCCGGACATATCGGAGTTGGCCGCATGAGCATCGCTGAGACGCTCCTGCCCGAATTCGAGCAGGAAATGGCCTCGACGCGCCGCCTGCTGGAGCGCGTGCCGAGCGACAAGGGCACCTGGAAGCCGCATCCCAAGTCGTTCGCGCTGGGCCACCTCGCCCAGCTGGTATCGTGGATGCCCGGCTGGATCGGGAACACGCTGCGGGAGAAGAACCTCAACCTGGCCGCGGCTCCCCGCTATTCGTTCGAAACGACCGACAAGCTGCTGGCGATCTTCGACCGGGGCGTCCAGGAATCGCGCGATGCCCTGAAGGCGGCCAGGGACGCCGACTTCGGCGCGACCTGGTCGCTCAAGCACGGGGACAAGGTGCTGTTCAGCGCGCCGCGCGGCGTGGTCGTGCGGCAGCACATCAGTCACCTGGTGCACCATCGCGGCCAGCTCACCGTCTACCTGCGGCTGCTGGACGTGCCGATCCCGCCCATCTACGGCCCGACCGCCGACGAGCGGAGCTGGTGAGCTTCCAGATCGCCCTGCTCCGCGCCGTCAACGTCGCCGGCCACAACCCGGTGGCGATGGCCGACCTGCGGGACCTGGTCGCCGGGCTCGGCTTCTCCGACGTTCAGTCCGTGCTCCAGAGCGGCAACCTCGTCTTCAGGACGAACGGGAAGGCGGGCGCGCTCGAGCGGCTGCTGGAGGCGGAGGCGAAGAAGCGCCTCGCCCTGGAGGCGGACTTCTTCGTCCGCAGCGCGGCCGAGTGGGAGGACGTCGTCGCGGAGAACCCGTTCCACGCCGAGGCAAGGCGCGATCCCGCGCACCTGGTGGTGGTGTTCCTCAAGGAGGCGCCCGGCAGCGGGGCGGTGAAGGCGCTGCAGGCCGCCATCGTGGGGCGCGAAGTCGTGCGCGCCGCGGGGAAGCAAGCCTACATCGTCTACCCGGACGGCCAGGGCCGCTCGAAGCTCACCAACGCCCTGATCGAGAAGCATCTCGGCACGCGCGGCACCGCGCGCAACTGGAACACGGTGCTGCGCCTGGCCGAGCTGGTCCGCGCGGGCTAGTTCTCCGGCGGCCGGGCGGGCTGCGGCGCAGGCGCGGCCTTGGGCGTGCGGGCGGGGCGCGGCGCCGGCGCCGCACGCGGCCGGAGGGCGATGCGCACGCTGAGATCCCGCGACGTCACCACCACTTCGCTGTCTGACACTTCCGTCGCGGTCGCCGCATAGGGGCTGCGCGCCTCGATGACGACGTCGCCGATCTGGCCGGAGTAGCGTAGCGCGCCGAAGCGGCGGTGCTCGGCGTAGGTGAGTGGCGCGAGCGGGGCCATTGGCGCCATGGGGGCCATCGGCGCCATGGGGGCCATGGGCGCCATGGGCGCCATTGGGGTCATCGGCGCCATGGGCGCCACCGGGGGCGGCACCTGCGCGTACAGCGACTCGGCGACGCGCCACCGCGCCACCGCGCTGTCGAGCATCGCCTTTGTCCGCTGGACCGACTCCTGCCGCGTCGAATCGGAGAATCGCCCCTCGACCTGCTGCAGCTGCTCCATCGCGCGCTCCATGTACTCGCGCTGCCGCTCCAGCGCCGCCTGCGACTGCTCCAGCGCCCGCTGCTGCGCCGCGCGCGAGCGCTCCATCTCGCGCTGCATCTGCTCCTGCTGCCGTGCCTGGGCGCGCGCCAGGGCCCGGATGCTGTCCTGCATCGCCAGCTCGGCCGAGCGCGGCCGGGCGCCAGCCGTGACCCGCGCATCCTTCTCCTGGCCGTCCCGCCGGTAGCGGAGCTGGACCGTCTGGCCAGGATTGACGCTCGCGAAACGCTCTCCCCCCTCCACGGAGGTGATCGGGTATCCGTCGATGCTCACCAGCGTGTCGCCGGTCCGGAGGCCCGCCTTGTCGGCCGGTCCGTTCGCCTCCACCGAGAAGACGACGGGGGGCTCGCGGAACGTCCAGCGGCGGCTGACGCCCGAGCTCACGGTGAAGCCGCGCCTCGCCGCCCGGCTCCAGTCGTAGAGCGAGCATTGGCTGCACGAGATCCCCATCCCCAGCCAGCCCTCCTGAGCGCTCGCGCTGTACGAGGCGCTGGATGCTCACGCGGCTGGTGTCCTGTTGCGCCGCCGCCGACACGGCCCCGAGGGCCAGCATCCCTACCACCATCGCCAGACGTTTCACGGTCGTTCCTCCCGAGGTTAGAACCACACCACGGACCGGGAGGACGGCGCCGGCCCCTGCTCTCTGCTCCGTTCGTTCATGCCCCGCAGCACCGCGGCGGCGAGCGGGTCGTTCGGCGCCAGGTGCGCCACTTCCTCCGCCGCCGCACCCAGCGCCGTCGAGGGCCGCCTGCTTCGCCCTGGCACGCGTCGGCGCGTCGGCCGAATCGGTGAGCTGGTTCAGCGCGACCAGCGCCGCCACGTACATCGTGCCGGCGCGTTCGGCGTGCGCCGCGACCTGGGCCGCGGAGGCGCCGGATGCCTGCACCCCGGAAAGGACCGCCGCCGCGCCGCTGCGCGCCCCGAAGTACTGGCCCGCCGCGAACCCGCCCACGAACAAGGCGAGGGCCGCCGCGGCGGCGCCCACCAGCCAGGGTGTGACGTGCCGCCGCCGGCCGGCCGCGGTCCCCAGCGGGATCGCCAGCAGGCCGCGCCGCTGCAGCGCCGCCACCACGCGATCCTCCAGCTCGGCGCGCGCCGCGCGCTCCTTGGGCAGCGCCTCGAAGGCCCGCTTCTCGCCCGGGGTCAAATCGTCGGAACCGGTCATGTCATCCACCTTTCACCGGAGCGAGCTGCGCGCGCACCGCCCGCCGCGCCCAGAAGAGCTGTGACTTCGTCGTGCCGGCGGCGATGCCCAGCTGCTCCGCGATCTCCTCGTGCGTGAAGCCCTCGACGTCGTGCAGCACCAGCACCGTCCGATACCCATCGGGGAGCTGTGCGATGGCCCGCTCCAGGTCCATCACTTCGACCCGCTCGAACGGCGCCGGCGCGGCCGGCTCCATCTGCTCCGGGAATGGCGTCTCCTGGCGCCGCCCCCGCTTCCGCACCGCCTCGCGGGAGACGTTGAGGGCGATGGCGTGGAGCCACGTGCCGAACGCGGACTCCCACCGGAACGTGTCCAGCTTCTCGACCGCCTTGATCCAGGTGTCCTGCACCACGTCCTCCGCGTCCGCCTCCGCGCCGCCCAGGAGCCGCAGCGCGAGCTGCAGCAGCCGGGGCGTGTGCCGCCGGTACAGCTGGCGGAACGCGCCCTCGTCGCCGGCCAGGACCTGCTCGGCCAGCGCCCGGTCCGGTGAGGCCGGGAGGTCGGAAGCCGCGACGGCATTCACCGGGACGGCTGCGATTCAACGCGACGGCGTCTCATCTGGTCCTTAGTGGTCCTTCGTTGGCAAAGAGTTGTCCGTTGCCAGTCGGCAAGTTGCCAGCGGACCACAGAGGTCAGGATATGAGACAGGTGCTTGCCAGAGTGGCAGCTCTCGGCTGGCACGCCGATTGCCACGTATGTTATTGTTTATCGCCAACCTACGCACGTTCGGCGCTCGAGGCGACATGCTCAAGAAGCACCATCCGCATGCGACATCCAGTGCTCCGCCCGGTGCGCCCGGGCAGCCGGAGGCTGCGGCCGCACCCCTGGCCGCCGAGGCGGTCCAGCCGGCGCCCGAGGCCCAGCCGGGAGCGGCGCTGGCCGAGCCCGCGGCCGCGGCCGTGCAGCGGCTCGAGTTGGAGCTGGCCGACTGGAAGGACCGCGCGTTCCGTGCGGCGGCCGACCTGGAGAACTTCAAGAAGCGGCAGATGCGGGAGCGCTCCGACGCCGCGACGCGCGCGCAGGGCGAGGTGATCTCGCGGGTGCTCGACGTGGTGGACGACCTGGCGCGCGTCGCCGCGCTGGATCCCGCCCAGACCACCCCCCAGGCGCTCCACGAGGGGATGGGGCTGGTCGAGCGGAAGCTGCTCAAGGTGCTCGAGGGCGTCGGCGTCGAGCGCCTCGACCCGGCCGGCCAGCCGTTCGATCCCAATCAGCACGAGGCGGTGATGACGCTGGCGGCGCCGAGCCCGGAGGCCGACCACACGGTCGGCGCAGTCCTCCAGCCCGGCTACCGGCTGAACGGCTCGCTGCTCCGGGCGGCCCGCGTGGCGGTGTACACCTGGACGGAGCCGGAAAGCGCCTCCGAGGCGGTGCAGTAGCCGATGGCGCCCCAGAAGGACTACTACAACGTTCTCGGCGTGGCGGCGTCGGCCACGCCGGACCAGATCAAGCGCGCCTATCGGAAGCTCGCCAAGAAGAACCATCCCGACGCGAACGCCGGCGACAAGGCGGCGACGGAGCGCTTCAAGGAGATCTCCGAGGCCTACTCGGTGCTGAACGACGCCGCGAAGCGGAAGCAGTACGATCAGCTCCGCAGGTACGGAGCCTTCAACGGATCTTCGCCGCGGCCGCGGGGGCCGAGCCCCGGCGGGGCTGGCGGAGCCGGCCAGCGGTTCGAGGAGTTCGACGTCCGCGATCTCGGCGGGCTGGGCGGGATCGGCGATCTCTTCTCCTCGCTCTTCGGCGGTGAGAAGAAGCGCCGCGGCGGGCCCGAGCGCGGCGACAGCGTCGAGACGGTCGTGACCATCCCGTTCCGCGTCGCGGCGCTGGGGGGCAAGGTCCCGGTCGCCGTGCAGGTGGTCGAGGCGTGCAGCACCTGCGGCGGCTCGGGCGCCGCACCGGGCTCTTCCCTCAGCACGTGCGCGGAGTGCCGCGGCACGGGCACCATCTCGTTCGGGTACGGCGGCTTCGCGGTCAAGCGGCCGTGCCCCGCCTGCCGGGGACGCGGCAAGGTCGCCGCGCAGCGGTGCCCCACCTGCCAGGGCGTCGGGGAGGTGCGGCTCGAGAAGCGGCTGATGATCAACGTCCCGCCGGGCACCGACACCGGCACGAAGATCCGGCTCAGGAACCAGGGACCTTCGGGCACCGGCGGGGCGGAGGCGGGCGACCTGGTCGTCTCCTTCGAGGTGGAGCCGGACCGCTTCTTCCAGCGCGACGGGCTCGACGTCCACTGCGCGGTGGCGATCAACGTTGCGCAGGCGATGCTCGGCTCGAAGCTCAAGGTGCGCACGCTGGACGGGAAACACCTGGTGCTGCGCATTCCGCCGGGGACGCAGCCCGGCCGGAAGTTCCGCATCAAGGGGCAGGGGATCGAGAAGGGCGGCGCGCGGGGCGATCAGATCGTCGACATCCAGGTCGAGGTCCCGGCGAAGCTGTCCCCCGAGCAGGAGGCCGTGGTCAAGAGCTGGGCCGATTCCGCCGGGCTGAAGTACTGATCCTCTTCGGGCGGGTGCGATGCGTGTGCTGATCGTGGAGGACGACCCCGCCCTGGCGGGCGTTCTCCGGGAAGGCCTCGCCGAGCACGACATCCACAGCGTCGTCGCGGGGACGTTCGACGACGGCCTGCTCCAGGGTGCATCCGCCTCTCTCGACGTGATCCTCCTCGACGTGCTCCTCCCGGGGGGCAGCGGCTTCGACCTGTGCCGCCGGCTGCGCAAGCGCGGCATCAAGACCCCGATCATCATGCTGACGGCGAAGGACGCGGTGGACGACCGGGTAGTGGGGCTCGAGGCCGGCGCGGACGACTACCTCACGAAGCCGTTCGCCTTCCGCGAGCTGCTGGCCCGGATCCGCGCGGTGGTGCGGCGCCCGCCGGCGCTCGCGCCCGAGGTGGTGCGCGTGGCGGACCTCGAGGTGGACCTGGGGCAGCGCACCGTGCGGCGTGGCACGGAACCGATCCGGCTGACCGCCAAGGAGTTCGCGCTGCTGGAGTTCTTCGTGCGCCACCGGGGGCAGGTCGTGGACCGCGCGGCGATCACCGCCCACGTCTGGGACGAGAACCACGACCCGTTCACCAACGTCCTCGAGGTCCTGGTGCGGCGGCTGCGGCGCAAGATCGACGACGACTACGACCCCAAGCTGATCCAGACGCTGCGGGGCGCAGGCTACCGGTTTGGCGAATGAGCCCGACGGTGAACACCCCGCTCGCGAAGCTGCGGCTCCGGCTGACGGCGTGGTACGTCGGCACCTTCGGCCTGATCCTCCTGCTCCTGGGCGGCGGGCTCTTCCTGGCGATTCGCACGCAGATCTCCCACCAGCTGGACCGGTCCCTGCGCCAGGCGACGACGGCGCTGATGCAGGCCGCGAGGATCCGCGAGGTCGAGTCCCGCACCGCGAGCGGCGCGGTCGTGGACGCCGTGGACGAGCTGCACATCCCCGACCGCTCCCTGTACCTGACGCTCCCCGACGGCACGCCTGTAAAGCCGCCGCAAGCAGAGGCGTGGGTCCGGGACGCCGCGCGGCTGGCGGGGCAGACCGGGCGCGCGGACCTGGAGCGGCCGGCGCGGCACGACCGCACCCTGCGTCTCCACGCCGAGCGCTTCACCGTCCTGGGCAAGACGTACGTCGGAGCGGCCGTCGCCGACGTCGCCGAGCTCGAGAACCAGTTCGCGGCGCTGATCGCCGTCTTCAGCGCTGCCGCGCTGGTGGGCCTGGTGCTCGTGGCCGCCGGCGGCTGGCTGCTGGTGCGCAAGTCCACCGCGCCGGTCGAGCAGACGATGGAGACGATGCGGCGCTTCATGGCCGACGCCGCGCACGAGCTGCGGACCCCCATCGCCGTCCTGCGCGGCCAGGCTGAGGTGGCGCTCCAGCGCGACCGCCAGCCGCCCGAGTACGCCGAGGCGCTGCGCCGGATCGAGCGCGAGGCCGAGCGGCTCGGCGCCACGGTCGAGGACCTGCTGACGCTGGCGCGGGCGGACGCCGGCGAGCGTCCGATCGCCCGGGAGCGCGTCTTCCTCGATGACCTTGCCCTCGATGCGGCGTCCGCGGCGCGCGCGCTCGCCGAGCGGCGCGGGGTGGAGCTGGAGGTCGGCACGTTCGAGGAGGGAGCGGTGCTCGGCGACCCGAAGCTGCTGCACCAGCTCCTGATGATCGTCCTCGACAACGCCGTGAAGTTCACGCCCCGGGGCGGGCGCGTGAAGCTCTCCGCCGCGGCGCCCGGCGGGCAGGCGGAGGTGGTGGTCGAGGACACCGGCGTGGGGATCGGCGCGGAGCAGCTGCCGCACATCTTCGAGCGGTTCTATCGCGGCGACCCGGCGCGCGGGCGCGGCGACGGGGCCCGCGGCGCGGGGCTCGGCCTGGCGATCGCGCGGTGGATCGCCGACGCCCACGGCGCGCAGCTGGAGGTCACGAGCGAGCCCGGCAAGGGCACCCGCGTGGCCATCCGTTTCCCGCCGGTCGTGTCATCCTCCTGACAGGTAAGCGGGCTAGCTTGAAGGGGATGCGAAAGTCCCCTTCGAGACCCGCGTTCCGTGTGCGTTGTCTCGCCGCCGCGCTGATGGCGGCGCTTTCCGTGCCCAGTGCGGCGAACGCACAGCAGAGCGTGACGCGCGAGCAGGCGGTGGCGGCCGCGCTCGCCCGCGGGCCGCGCGTCGCCCTCGCCGCACCGGACACGGCGGCGGCGCGCGCCGACCTCATCGGCGCCCGCGCGTTCCAGAATCCCGTCCTCAGCGCGAGCTACAGCAAGGACGTGCCGCAGTACCACGCGACGGTCGAGCTGCCCCTCGACTACCCGTGGCTGCGCGGCGCGCGCATCCGCGCCGCGGCGGAGGCGAGCACGTCGGCGGTGCTGCGCTTCCGCTTCGAGCGCGCCTCGGCGCGGTTCGACGCGGAAGAGGCGTACACCGGCGCCTTGGCCGCCGCAGCGCACGCGCTGCTGTCGCGGCACACGGCCCGGGACGCCGACAGCCTGCTCCGCATGGCCGTCCTGCGGCGTGAGGCGGGGGACGCGAGCGAGCTGGACGTGCAGCTCGCGACCGTGAACGCCGGCCAGCTGGCCAACGACGCCGCGGCGGATTCTGCCGCGGCGATCGCCGGCCTGCTCGAGGTCCAGCAGGTGATGGGCCTGCCGTCCGATCAGCCGCAGATCGAGCTGGCCGACTCGTTGGTCCCGCCGCCGGCCGATGCCGCGGCGCTCGCCGGCCCGACGTTTCAGGTCGCTTCGGCCGAGGCGGCCGCGCGCTCCGCCGAGGCGGCTCTCTCGCTGGCCCGGCGGAGCGTCTTCGCCGCGCCCAGCCTCACCTTCGGCTTCGACACGCACGACCCGACCGGCGCGGAGCCCGGCCTGCTGCCGACGATCGGCCTCGCCCTGACCTTCCCGCTGTTCAACTTCAACGGTGCCGCGATCGCCGCCGCCGCGGCGGCCCGCGACCGCGCGGCGGCCGAGCTCGTGGTCGCGCGGCAGGAGAGCGACGCCAGCGTCGCGCGCGCCCGCCGCGATCTCGCCGTGGCGGTGCAGCGGGCGCAGCGCGACCGCCAGCTCGTGGCGAGCGCCGATCGCGTGGCCGCGATGTCGCTGACGGCGTACGCGGAGGGCGCGGTGGCCCTGCCGAGCGTCCTGGAGGCGCAGCGCCAGGCGCGCGAGGCCTTCGGGCGGCTGTTCGACGACCTGGCGGCCGCGAACATCGCGGAGTCGGCGGTCCGCCTGTTCACTGCGTCTGAGGTCTCTCCATGAAGCGTGCCTGGCTCGTCTCGCAACTGTGCGTCTCGCAACTCGCCCTTGTCGTCGCGTGCGCGCCGAGTGGCGGAGACACCGAATCCGAGTCCCGCAGCGACGTCCAGGCCGTCGTCGGAGCCCGGACCGCCGTCGCCACGCTCGGGCCCTTCACGCGATTCGTCTCTGCTCTGGGTGTTGTCGCCCCGCGGCCCGGCAGGTTCGCGGCCCTCGGCGCGCCGGGGCCGACGCGCGTGGCCCGCATCTTCGTCGTGCCCGGCCAGGCGGTGCAGGAAGGGGACGCGCTCATCGAGTTCGATCGCGCGCCGTTCGAGGCCGCGGCGCGCAGCGGCGAGGCCGCCGTGAACACCGCGCAGAACGCGCGCGACCGCGCCGTCCGCCTGGCGGGGGAGGGCATCGTGCCGCGCAAGGACGTGGACCAGGCGAATGCGGACCTCGCGCAGGCGCAGGCGGCCCTGGTGAGCGCCCAGCGCGCCCTGGCGAACGCCACGCTGCACGCTCCGGTCTCCGGGGTCGTGACCCGGATGTCGGCGGTCATGGGCTCGCCGGCCGACGCGACGGCGCCGCTGGTGGAGATCGCCGACCTCTCCGCGCTCGACGTCGTGCTGAACCTCACGCCGGCGGACGCCGCCCAGGTGCACCCGGGCCAGCGGGTCGCCTTCTGGGCGGGGGAGAACGCGCGCGGCGACTCCGTCGGGACGGGGAGCGTGGCGGACGTCGGCGCCGCGCTCGATTCCGCCACCCGCGCCGTCGAGATCCGGGTGCGGGTCGCCCGCAGTGCGCGCCCGCTCAAGATCGGCGAGACCGTGTTCGGGCGCGTCGCCGCGGGCGTGGCGCCGCGCGCCGTGACCGTGCCGGTCGCCGCCCTCGTGCCGCAGGGCGAAGGGTTCCGCGTCTTCGTGGTGGACAGCGCGGGGATCGCGCACGCCCGGGACGTCACCGTCGGCGGGCGCACCGAGACGCTCGCGGAGATCACGTCCGGCCTCAAGGGCGGCGAGACCGTGGTCGGCTACGGCGCCTACGGCGTGTCGGACAGCGCGAAGATCGTCCCGGCCAAGCCGTGACGCTGTTCGACGTCCTCGTTCGCCAGCGCCGCTTCATCTACCTGGCGGTGGCGCTGCTGTCGGCCGCCGGCATCGGCGCGGCGTTCTTCCTCCCGTCGGCCATCTACCCCGAGCTGACTTTCCCGCGCATCGCCATCGTCGCCGAGGGCTCGTCGCTCGGCGCGCGGCAGGTCGTCTTCAGCATCACCCGCCCCATCGAGGAGGCGGTCAGCGTCGTCCCCGGCGTCCTCAGGGTGCGCTCGAGGTCCATCCGCGGCGCGAGCGAGATCTCGGTCTGGTTCTCCCCGAAGACCGACATGGCCTACGCGCTCCAGATGGTCCAGTCGCGCCTCAGCCAGATCAGCGGCGACCTGCCGTCCGGGCTCGACGTGCGGGCCGAGCGGCTCACGCCCTCGCTCTTCCCGGTGCTCTCCTACAACCTCGAGGGCGGCGACCCCGCGACGCTCAACGACATCGCACTCTACGAGATCAAGCCGGTGCTCTCCCGGGTGCCGGGCGTCGGGCGCGTGGACGTGCAGGGGACCGACGTGCGGGAGATCGAGGTCGTGGCCGACCCCGCGCGTCTCGCCTCGCTCGGCCTCAGCTACGACGACCTGGCCGGGGCGATCCGGAAGGCGATCACCCCAGAGGCCGTGGGCCGCATCGCCGCCGACTACCGCCAGTACCTGATCGTCACCGACCAGGAGGCGCACACCCCGGAGGACGTGGGGAACGTCGCCATCGGCAACGGTCTCCGGGTGCGCGACGTGGCGGCGGTGAACCTCGGCACCGAGGACCACGTCCAGGTCATCGCCGGCGACGGCCGGCCCGCGGCGCTCCTCAACATCACGCGGCAGGTGGGCGGCAACACCGTCCAGCTGGCGGACAGCGTTGCGAAGGTGATGGCGGCGCTGGCGCCGACACTCCCGCCTGGCGTGCACTACAAGGTGGTCTACGACCAGGCCGAGCTGGTGCGGGACGCCGTGAAGTCGGTGCGCGACGCGATGCTGATCGGCGCCCTGCTCGCGGTCGTGATCCTGCTCGCCTTCCTGCGGCATGGGCGGATCACGGCGGTGAGCGCGTCCTCGATCCCGCTCACCCTGATCATCACCGTGTCCGTGATGAGCCTGCTCGGCCAGACTTTCAACCTGATGACGCTGGGTGCGATGGCCATAGCCATCGGTCTGGTGATCGACGACGCGGTGGTGATCACCGAGAACATCGCGCGCCACCTCGCCCTGGTCGGGGACCGGCGCGCCGCCATCCGCCAGGCCGTCCAGGAGCTGATCTGGCCGGTGACGACGTCGACCATCACCACGGTCGTGGTCTTCCTTCCCCTCGGACTGCTGCAGGGGGTGATCGGGCAGTTCTTCGCCGCCCTGTCGCTCACGCTCACCATCGCGGTGCTGATCTCGCTGCTGCTGGCGCTGACCATCATCCCGCTGCTGGCGGACCAGTTCGTGAGGGCGCGCGACGTGCCCGCGGAGGCGCAGGAATTCGCCGCGCGATCCCGGGGGCGCCTGGCCGCGACGGCGGCGTTCCTCGCTCTCGCGCTGGACGGCATCGGCGATCGGTACATCCGCCTGCTGGGCGCGGTGCTGCACCATCCGCGGCGGATGCTCGCCGGGGCCGCGGCGCTCATCGTGGCGGGGGTCGCGGCGCAGCACTTCGTGGGCAGCGGGTTCCTCCCCGACATGGACGAGGGCGCGTTCGTCCTCGACTACTGGACGCCGGGCGGCACGGCGCTCGCGGAGACGGACCGGCAGCTCCGCATCGTCGAGGGGATCCTGGCGCGGACGCCGGAAGTCACCGGGACGTCGCGGCGCACCGGGGCGGAGCTGGGGCTGTTCGCCACCCTGCAGAACACCGGCGACCTGGTGGCGCGGCTCAAGCGGCGAGCCGACCGGCGCCGCTCGATCTTCCAGGTGATGGACACCGTCCGCGACCAGGTGAACGCCGCGGTGCCCACGCTGCACATCGAGTTCGTGCAGATCCTGTCCGACGTGATCAACGACCTGGCGGGTGGCGCCAAGCCGATCGAGATCAAGCTCTTCGGCTCGAATCTCGACTCGCTGGAGGCGTACGCGCGGAAGATCTCGCCGGCCCTCTCGAAGGTGGACGGCGTGGAGGACCTGTTCGACGGCATCAGCTTCCCCAGCGCCGAGATGATGATGCGGGTGGACGGCGCGGAGGCGGAGCGTCTCGGCCTTTCCCCCGAGCAGGTGGGTGACGCGGTGAGCGGCGCGCTGCTCGGCGTGAACGCGGGCGAGGTCCGCACCCAGGACCGCGCCATCAACGTCCGGGTCCGCGCGCCGGACTCGGTGCGCTACGACGCCCTGAAGCTGGGCGCGCTCCCCGTCGCGGCGGGCGCACGCGGCCGGGCGGCACCGCTGGCGTCGCTGGCCACCTTGCGGCCCCTCGAGTCCCGCGCCGAGCTGGACCGTGAGAACCAGCAGCAGATGATCGCCATGACCGCCGACGTGAGCGGCCGCTCGCTCGGCCAGATCATGGCCGACGTGAAGGGCGTCCTCTCCGCGCAGCCGGCCCCCGGAGGCATCCGGATCGAGCTCGGCGGGCAGTACGCCAGCCAGCAGGATGCGTTCAAGGCGATGCTCGCGGTCCTCGCCATCGCCGCCGTCAGCGTGATCATGGTGATGGTGCTGCAGTTCGAGTCGTTCGTGGAGCCCCTGGTCATCTCGCTCGCGGCGCCGGTCTCGTTCGTCGGCGCGGTGGGCATGCTGCTCGTGACCGGCACCGCGCTCAACGTCTCGTCCTTCATGGGCCTGATCCTGCTGGTGGGACTCATCGTGAAGAACGGCATCATCCTCCTCGACTTCACCCGGCGCCGCGGGCTCTACGACGGGATGCCGCTCGAGCAGGCGATCATCGACGCGGCGCGGGTGCGGCTCCGGCCGATCCTGATGACCACGCTCTGTACGCTGTTCGGGCTCTTCCCCCTGGCCCTGGCGCTCGGCGCGGGGAGCGAGATGCAGCAGCCGCTGGCGCTGGCGGTGATCGGCGGCCTGGCGCTCTCCACGCCCATCACCCTGTTGCTGGTGCCCACCCTGGTCGTGGCGATCCGCGGCCGGGACTACCTGCCACCCAAGAGGCAGTGATGAGAAACGTCACGAAGCTCGTCGGGCTCGCGGCGCTGGTCGCGATCGCCGGTGTCGCCCAGGCCCAGCGGCCGACCTACAAGCGGGAGGTCCCGCCCCGGCTCCTCAGGCAGGCCAAGGTGCGCGAGGATTCCGCCCTCAAGGTCGCGCAGGCGAAGATCCCGACGGGCACGGTGAAGGCGTTGGAGCTGGAGAACGAGAACGGCCAGCTGATCTGGTCGTTCGGTTTCACGGTACCGAACCAGCCGGGGACCTACGAGGTGAACGTCAGTGCGGCGAACGGCGCGCTCGTCGGGCGCGTGGAGCACGAGCTGCCGCGCGATACGACGCACGCGGCTCCGAAGCCCAAGCCTTAGGCTACGTCGGGGCGAGTACCTCGTACTCGCTCTGGACCATGCCGCCCGCGATCTGGCGCGTCGCGACGTGCTTCAGGGTGATGTCGCGTCCGGTGACGCCGAAGAGTGCGATCCCCTCACCGATGAGCACGGGCACGCGGGTGATCACGAGTCGCTGAATCAGGCCGGCGCGCAGAAAGCGCTGGATCGTGACGCCGCCGTCCACGTAGACGTGCTGGATCCCGCGGGCGGCCAGCTGCGACAGGATGTCCGCTGGTTCCCCGGACAGGCGCTCCAATACCGCCCCCCTCGGCGCCGGCGCGAGCGCGTTCGTGCTCAGGACGAAGACGGGCTTCTTGCCGTACGGCCAGGAGCCGAAGCCCAGGACGACCTCGTACGTCTTGCGCCCGATGACCACCGCGTCCACCGATGCGAAGAACTCGGTGTAGCCGTGGTCCTCGCCGTCGCCCTGCGGGAGCCAGTCGAGACCGCCGTCCGGACGGGCCAGGAAGCCGTCCACGCTGACGCCGACGAAAACCGAGGCTTTCACCGCGACGCTAGCGAGCCGGCGCTGCCGGCGACGAGCTGTGGCCACCCAGGATCTTCCAGCCTCCGGGCGACGCGACCCAGACCATCGTGTTGGCGCCGACAAACGAAATCGCTTTCCCAGCCGAATCGGCCAGCGTCATGGTGTACTCCGTCGCCACCTCCGCGACGCCGGGCGCCAGCGGCACGATCATGGGCTTGACGTACTCGATGTGCCAGTGCGGGAATCCGGATAGCGCCTTCAGCTGGGCGCCGATCTCGGCGACGGAGTGCGTGGCGACCCGGCCGTCCGCAGCCCAGACGAAGCGGGGATCGTCGCGATAGAACTTGAGGAGAGAATCCCGATCCGCCGCGTTGAGCCGATCGGCGAACGCCGTCAGAGTCGTCCTCACGCTGTCCACGATCGCCGACGCGTGCGCCGCAGTCATCGGGCTCGAGGAGGGCGCTGCGCAGCCTCCGATCATGAGCAGCGGGGCGAGGAGCGTTCCGCGAAGCCGAAGCATCATGGTCTGGTCTCCTTCCGGAAGACGTCGGTGCTGACGTAGCGCAGACCCGAGTCCACCATGATCGTCGCGACCGTGGCACCCGTGCCCAGACGCCGCGCGACCCGGAGCGCCGCCACGACGTTCGCCCCCGACGACGTGCCGGCGAACACGCCTTCCTCGGCAGCCAGACGCCGCGCCATCGCCTTCGCGTCCGCCGTGGAGACGGTCATCAGCTCGTTCACCTCGTGCGGTTCCCAGAGCGGCGGCACGAACCCGATGCCGATGCCGTCGATGCCGTGGCTGCCGCCCGGCCCGCCCGCGAGCACCGCCGACTCGGCGGGCTCCACCGCCACCACGTGCACCGTCGCTCCGCCCTTGCGGAGCCCGCGTGTCGCGCCGTGGATCGAGTGCGCCGTCCCCACGCAATGGATGAAGGCGTCCACGCGTCCTGCCTGCTCCCGGATCTCCTCGCCGAGCGGGACGTAGCCCGCGATCGCGTCGCGGTTGTTCAGCTGATCGCACCACCAGTGTCCGGGCCGGCCGCCGAGCGTGCGGGCCTCCTCGATCATCTGCCGGACCACTTTCTCCGTGATCCCGGAGCCGCCGCTCCGCACCAGGCTGACCTCGGCGCCGAGGGCCTCCATCATCAGTCTCTTGTCCTGGCTGAACGCGTCGGAGAAGACGATGCGCGCCTTGTAGCCCTTGGCCGCGCAGACGAAGGCGAGCGAGACGCCCGTCGTCCCGCCCGTGTACTCCACGACCGTGCCGCCGGGCTTGAGGCGGCCGTCGGCCTCCGCCGCATCGATCGCGGCCACGGCCATCCGGTCCTTCATGCTGCCGGTGGGATTGGCGAACTCCAGCTTCACCAGCACGCGGGCGGCGCCGGGCGCCGGAAGCCGCTGCAGCTCCACCAGCGGTGTGTGGCCGATCGCGTCGAGCACGGTCATGGATTGCCGCCGGGCTGCAGCGCGGCGACGTCGCCGCACAGACGCCGCACCCGCTCCTCCAGGATCGCGAGGGCGGGGGGGAGCGCCGGCTCGCCGGCGTGAGCGCGCCGCAGCGCATCCGCCGCGCCGGCCACTTGGGCGACCTGGACTTCGAGCAGGGTCGGAACGGCGGCGCCGATCGCCGCCTGGCCGCAGAGGCGGGAGCGCTCCGCCTGGAGCTGGTCCCAGAGGGCCGTGAGGAACCGCTCCGCCGCCGCCTCGTCGGTCTGACGGAGCGCGTACCAGACCTCGTAGGGCAGGGAGGTCTCCTGCTGGACGCGCGCCCCGCGCCGGCGCCGCAGGACGACCAGGCGCCAGAGCGCGTAGCCGCAGGCGCCGGCGATGAGGATGAGCGCGAGGAAGATCAAGGCGCGCGCCATCACGACTCCCGGAACCGGGCGGTCACGTCGCCAGTCCCTTGCGCAGCACCCGGATGACCCCGAGCCCAATGAGCAGCGCGACGGCGGCGAAGATCAGCGCGACCGCCGGCTGCGGCGGGCCCCAGACGAGGGCCGACAGGCCGGCCGCCGCCGCGAGCGAGCCGGCCCAAGCCGGGAGGATGCGCGAGGCCGAGCGCCGCCATACGAAGGTCGTGAGCGCGCCCAGCAGGCTCAGGAACCCGCAGGCGAACTGCACCGCGGTCTCGACCTTCTGCGCGACCGTGTCCGAGCGGGGGAACTGGCGGACGGCGCCCGAGAGCGCCCCCCACGCGACCACCAGCAGGACCAGCGTCGCGAGCCCCAGCAAGAACCGCCGCTCCACGCGGCGCAGCCGCGCGCGCCGCTGCTCCGGCAGCGGAGGTAGCTGACGGCCCGAGGACTGGGCGTTCATTGTGCCTCCGGCTTGTCTCGTCCTTCCGGCTGCCTGGCGTGTGCGTCGCTCACGGTCTGCTGCCGCGCCCTTCGCGCCATTGCCAGAGCCCTGCCGTCACGCTCGGCGGAAACCGGTGGCCGAGCTGGCGCGCCCCCATCACGATCTGGCCCCGGTGGTGCGCCTCGTGGGCGACGAAGTATGTCAGGACGTGCTCGACGTCCAGCGCGAGGTTCCGCCACACGTAGGCCTTCGCTGGCGGCACCCGGCCGCCGTGCCTGTCGCCGAGCTCCAGGAGGGCCGCGATGCCGCGACCGCTCCGCCTCAGGGCCGATGCGAGCTGTCGGGGCGTGACGGTCCGCTGGTCCACACGTGTCGGGATGGCGAGCCCGTGCTCGCCTCCCAGGGTCCGCACCCAGCTGCACCGCGCGTTGTGCAGGTGCGCGGCGATGCTGCGGACAGTGCGGGTCGGGATCCCGGGGATCGTGGCGCGCCACAGCTGTGCCGGGATGTGAGAGACCAGATACTCGGTGACGCGACAGCTCGTGCGCCATGCGGCGAGCCGTTGGTCCCCAGCGTCATCTGTTCGCAACCGGAGCCTCCCTCAGGCGGAAGGGGGCATCGAGCTCAACGCCGGCGGCCTCGCCGCGGCGGGCGCTTCTTCCTCGCGTCGCGGCGCGGCGCCAGTGGGCCCTGCCCCTGTGGGCCACGCTCGTGTGGGCCGCGCTGCAGCTGGCCGTGCTTCTGCGGCAGGGCCATGAGCCGCCGGTTCTCGGCCGCGAGCTGGTTCCAGACGGCCTGAAGTCGAGGCGGAACCAGTTTCCATGCCGCGCGACCCACGGAGCCTTCGAACTCCAGGTGCTCGAGGTACGAGGTCCGGAAGGCGCCCGCCAGAGCGGCGTCGGCCTGATCGAAGAGTCTGTCCGCGAGCGTGAGGCAGCGTTCGTACGTGCCAAGGTCTCCGCGCTCCTTGGCCTCCTGCGTGAACAGGGCGAACGTGCCCATCTCCGCGGAGAGCAGTCCTGCCGAGGCCTCGAGTTCCGCGCAGAGATCGGGGAACTCCGAGATGAGAGAGTCGATCAGATCCTGACGTGTATTAGCCGCCATGTGCTCCTTCCGCTGGTGACGCACTGTGCCGCGGCGGCGGGCTGCCGCCCGCTACCCTCATCGTGACCCGTTCCGGTTCACCCGTGCCATCCGATCGGCCATCGCGTCGTGGGAGAACTCGCCCCACTCGGCCCAGGACGGCTGGTTGTGCTCCTTGCGCAATCCCACCCGGACCGGCCTCACCTTGGGCCGGATCTCGAGGATCGGGCCGGAGAGAAGGTCGTCGAGGAGTGTGATCGGCGCGAACTTGCGCCGCAGGAGCAGGCCCATGTTCTCGAAGAAGACGCTCACGACCATGAGGGAGACGCAGTCGTCCGGGTCGTTCTTCTGTCGACAGGCCTCGTATGAATCGTAGCGCCAACTGGCCACTCTGCGGTAGTGGCCGTTCACGGACCGCCGTCGCCCGTGAACGTGAGGGTGCGTGGACAGCGGACCTCAGCGAGCCACGGAACCCCATGCCGCCCGCGCCATCTGCCTCGCCCCACGCTCAGTCCGTTTCCCACCACGCGATCTCGGCCTCGTGGCCGCACTTGGCACACGTCGCCGCCACCTGGTCCTCGACGACCGGCACGCGCTGGGCGCAGGCCGGGCAGACCGCGTAGACCCGCGCGATGTCGGAGCCGGAGGTCGCGAACAGCGTGGCCGCGGCTTCGCGCGAACGCACGACGACCGTGAAGACCTTGGGCCGCTCGGGCCGGAACTCCAGAAGCGTCTTCCGGACCGCGACCCGCTTTCCGCGCACCTCGAGCACGGCCCGTTCGCCCGACGCCTCCCCCACCACGGGATACCACGCGCCGGCGCGGGGCATGGGACGGGCGAACGGATGCGCGGTGGCCCAGAGACGGGCCCAGCCTGTGCGTTCGGTGCTGGCGGCATCAGTCACGGCCTTGGGACCTCCACCGGCGTACGGGGCAAGCACGGTGCCCACGCCAGACATTCTATCCGGTACGTCGTCACTCCGTTAGCGGCACGAGGCTGCCGAGGGCGGCCCGATCCGCGCGCTTGACAAGCCATAAGCAGCAGCTTATATGTTATGCGTGCAGAGCGTTGCCGTCGTCGAGAACAGGATCTTCCAGGCGCTGGCGGACCCCAGCCGCCGGGCGATCTTCGAGTCGCTCACGCGTGGGGAAGTGGCGGTGAAGGACCTCACGGCGCGTTTCGATATCTCGCAGCCGGCGGTATCGCAGCACCTCGCGGCGTTGAAGCAGGCCGGCCTGGTGCACGGCCGGCGCGAGGGGCGCCGGGTCTACTACCGGGTGGAGCCGCGCGGGATGAAGCCGCTCGTCGACTGGATCGCGCACTACCGCGCCTTCTGGACGGAGCGCGTCGATCGGCTGGAACGGCTGCTGGAGAAGATGGACCCATGACCCTCATCGACAAGACGGCGAAGGCGCAGAAGGAATGCATCGCGCTCGAGTTCGACTTGCCGCACCGGCCGGAGAAGGTGTGGCGGGCGCTCACGGAACCCGACCTGCTCGCGGCGTGGCTCCTGCCCGTCATCGGTCTCAAGCTCGAGCGCGGGGCGGCGTTCACGTTCAAGACGCAGCCGGTCGGCGGCTGGGACGGCGTCGTGCAGTGCCGGATCGCCGAGATCGAAACGCACCGGAAGCTCCGGTACGACTGGGGCGTCGGCGCGATGGCCACCGTCGTGACCTTCACGCTCGAGCCCACGGCGTCGGGCACGCGCCTCGCCCTCGTGCACTCGGGCTTCAAGCCGGACCAGGGGCAGAACTTCGGCGGCGCGCGCTACGGCTGGAAGATGATGGGAGGAAAGCTCGAAGACCTGCTCGCGAGGACTCCCTGAGCCGGTCGAGGCAGTCGGGACGCCCTGTCCTCGGATACTCGTCACTGTGACCGTGAACAAGGAGGTAGCCATGCGCATCAAGTGGACCGGCCTGTACGTGGACGATCAGGAGAAGGCGCTGCAGTTCTACACGGACAAGCTTGGCTTTCGGAAGAAGGCGGATTTCTCCAATGGGAACTATCGCTGGCTCACGGTCGCCTCGCCGGAGGACCCGGAGGGCGCGGAGCTCCAGCTGGAGTCGAACGCCAACCCCGCCGGCAAAGCCTACCAGCAGGCGCTCCGCGGCCAGGGCCGGCCGGCGGCCCAGTTCCTGGTGAAGGACGTCCGGTCCGAGCACGATCGACTGGCCGCGGGGGGCGTGAAGTTCACCGTGCCGGTCACGGCCACGACGGGCTCCATCATCGCGGTGCTGGACGACACCTGCGGCAACCTGATCCAGCTCGTGCAGCTCACGTGGGGCTCATGATGGGCCGCGAGCCGGCGACCGGGAAGTCCGCTTCCCGGCTCATCGACCAGCGGATCCGCGAGCTGGAGGGATGGCGCGGGGAGACCCTGGCCCGCATGCGGGCGCTGATCCTGGAAGCGGACCCCGAGATGACCGAGGAGTGGAAGTGGAGCAACCCGGCCTGGTCGCACCACGGGATCGTCTGCACCGGGGAGGCGTACAAGAAGGCCGTGAAGCTCACGTTCGCCCGGGGGGCCACGGTCCCGGACCCGGCGCGCCTCTTCAATTCCAGTCTGGAAGGCGGCACGCGAAGGGCGCTCGACATCCCCGAAGGGGAGAAGGTCGATGCGAGGGCGTTCAAGGCGCTCGTGAAGGCCGCGGTGGCCCGGAATCGCTCGGCGGCGAAGCAGCGGTAGACTCTGAGGCTCGCTCAGGCCTTGCCCACGGCGAGCCAGGGCCTGCCGCGGTAGGAATCCGCCATTACCCAAGCGGCGGCCGTCAACGCCCAGGAGACGACGAACTCGCCCCAATCCGAGGCGCTGGGTCCTGCTGCCACGACGGGTACCCACACCAGCAGCGTGAACATGCCCAGCTGCACCACCGACAGTATGGCCGCCAGCCGTGCACACACGCCGATGAGCACCGCCAGGCCCGCGGCGATGAAGGTACAGCCGAAGAAGTACGCCCAGGCCAAGTGCCATGGCAGCCAACCAGGCACCAGGGAAGTGGTTCTCTCGATATAGGTGAAGTGCGCTATGCCGAACGGGATCAGGGCCAGGCCGTAGAGCGCCCTGGCGATGCGGAGCCCCGCGTCGCCGGAGGCGAAACCGAGGCGCTTCCGGTCGCGGTCGCCGGCGAACCGGACGTACAGCGCCCAGGCGGCCGCCACCATCGCCGCGGTCTTGCAGGCTGCCCACGTCAGCTCCATCCCGGGAGCGAGGGCGAGGTGGACCGCATCCAGCAGCAGCAGCCAAGCGAGGAGAAAGCCGAGCAGCACGCGGGACGAGGCGGCGGCGGAGCGCCGCCAGAGCAGCCCGATGCCGGATACCAGAGGGACGACGGCGGAGAGATAGACCAGTACCTCTCGCGCGGGCACACCCTTGGACACGGGCAGCCATATCGGTGTGAAAGCGCCTTGGATCAGGCCCAGGATCCCAAGGGCGATCATCGTCGCGGCAAAGACCGCATGACCCCAGCTTGCGATGCGCATGGGCCTCTCCTTGAGATGATGACGGCTCATTGCCGTGCGTCCTCGGCGGCGGACGCGAGTGCCTGTACGGCCATGGCAAGCCGGCCGGCCAGCTCGGGGTCTGCCACGATCTCCGCGGCGCTGAGGCGGCGAGCGCTATGCCGCTGCCGCCGGAGTTCGAGGGGTCATGCGATCGTCGCAGCCATTTTATGCCAGCGGTTCATGGCTCAGTCTCCACCGAGTGCTCGGGGTCGGTGGCCACCCCAAAACAAGGCGATGATGTCACGGGGCGCCCAGTAGAGCCGAATGCCTTCGTAGTTCTCCGGCTTGATCGCATTTATGCACGAGTCCACGAGCATTTACGCCTCCATGCGGCCCCGGCTCCCTGGCCGGCTAGCGGCGCGTCAGGGTGACACGGGCGAAGGGCCGCCGCACACCGGAACTGTCGTTGTCCATATGCCACTGCCACGTGTCCGTAGCGCGATCATACACGAACGTGGTGTGAAAGCTGGCCGTCGCCGTGTAGTGGAACAGGAAGGGCACCGAATCGCCGGCCACGGATCCGCGGCCGACGCCCTGGGGATCGAAGGCTGCCGCGGCCGTGTTGTCCAGCCACATGCAGGCATAGGCCCCGGTCTGCGGGTCGCGGCCGAACAGCACAACCGCCTCGTAGGCCGGCGTGCCGTTCGACCCTCGCTCGCGGGACATTTCGTGCATCTGCACGTACTCGTGGCCCAGCAGCCACTCGAAGGTCACGTCGTGGACGGTCTGCTGCCGGGCGATCGTGCCCCGGAGCACCCAGTGCCCGATGAGGCGCGGGAAGAGCGAGTCGGGATGCAACGCCTGCCCGGACAGCCCCACGGGCGCACAGATGAGAGCGAATGCGACAATCACGGCCTTATGCATTGCCACCTCGTCGCGCGTGTACAGAAGGGAGCTCCCACCTGGCGAAATTACCTCACTTCAACCGCCTGACGAAGTGCGCCTCTCCGGCGGGCCTCATGCCCGCCAGCCACCGGACACCTGCATAACTCCCTCGCACGCACCAGCCAGTTCAGCCTCCCGTGGGCCGCACGCCGGCAAACCGTCGGGCCAGCGGTGACTCCAGTTGTCAGTTCAGGGCCGTCTTGCTCATGGACGCTTCAGGAATCTGAAATAGAAGGCCGCGAAGACGAGGACGATTCCAACGTTCACCGTCAGCCGTTCCCAGAGCCGGTTCTTGAAGAACAGGACATCGATCGCGACGATCACGGCTGCCATCAGGACTACGTAGAGTGCGGTGGTCGTGTGGCTTCTCATTTCAGTCCCCGTTCAAAGTCCGGCGCTCCAGCGGCTGCCTAACGAAGTGCGCCCCAGCGGCGGGCCACCACTCCACCCGCCTGGGTAACCGTTTCTAGTCTACAGCACCGCCGTCAGCCGGGCGTGAGGCCCCTCCACAGCAGTTGGCCGACTCATCTTGCCCACGCTTGAAAAGACAAGGACTGGTCGTCACCGGCGCGTCACCGGATCATTACAGGGCAGGCCGAGCTGTAGGAGGCAACGGGCGGCGCGCGACAACGCGCCCGAGGTCATCCAGCCTGTGCGACGGGAAGCTGACGTTGGATGTGGCGCAGCAGATCACGGCGCCCCATCGTCTGTGCCGCGCCGTCGTGGGCGAGGGTGCGGCTAACGAAGTGCGCCTCAGCGGCGGGCCCTCACCCGCCAGCCACACAACTCCACGAGCCGCAAGCGCCCGGCCGCTGCTGGCGCTGGTTAGGCAGCCGTCCAGCACCAGCGATTCAGTCGGTAGGTGCGCCATGATTCCACATCGAAGCGTGGCGTCCGGACCATGTGGTACGTGAGACTATAGCTCTGGGTGTAGTCGAGCACGGGGCACTCGGTGACGTAGACCCGAGCTCCGAGCTCGAAGCGAACTACGCTGTCGATGGTAATCCAACTGTCAAAGTCGTCACTCACCGCCGCAAGCACGTCGTAGGAAGTGAAATCGACGACCGGCAGCGGCGGCTGGGGGAGTATGGTGCAGACGGCGCTGTCCCAGACCGACCGCCATGTGGTAGAGTCTTGGATTACCATGCGCGACGACGATGTCAGCCCGCAGGGGAAGCCGTCATGTATCAGCGTCGCGGAGTCGCCCGGCTGCCAGGCGGAGAGGCGCTGCCCGAGGGGCTCGGGCGCGACCGGTTCACGGCACGCGAGCGCCAGCGCCGCGGCGAGCGCAATACCGACCAGGGAGCGTCTCATTGTTCGGCCGCCTAACGAAGTGCGCCTCAGCGGCGGGCCTTCACCCTCCAGCCACACAACACCTGCACAACCGCAGTTGCACTCACCAGCCAGTACCTGCCGAAAACGCCCGACCGCTGCAGGCGCGGGTTAGGCACCCACCCGGACGAACTGGCCCCGCTTGATGCTCGCCATCGCGCGCAGTACGTCTGGGATCAGGGGGCGAAGGGCATCGATATCGTTACTGGGTGCCGCCATGGTGATGACGGCGAGGGGAGCGCCCTCGAGATTCTGCTGGTACTGGATGCCGCGATCGACAGTCAAGAAGACGTCAAACTGGGGTGCCGCCAAACGCAGGAGATCTCCGTTGCTCTTGCCTGCCCACCCCATCTCGGGGACGGTCCGCACATCGTGGCCGGCTAGCGCCTCCTTCAGCGGCCTCGGCAGGCACTCATCAAGCAGGACGCGCACCGCTCACCAAGCGCTGCTTCGCTTCCTCGAGGGCGGCAACGGCTTGCTGGCGGGTCACGGTCGGGAAGTCAGCGACGAACTGAGCCAGGGGCCGGCCAGCGCCCAAGTAGTCGAGGAGCGTCTGGACCGGCACCCGAGTTCCGACAAACACCGGGGTCCCGCCTAGAATCTGGGG
Organism: uncultured Gemmatimonadales bacterium; assembly: GCA_963835535.1. GTDB lineage: Bacteria > Gemmatimonadota > Gemmatimonadetes > Gemmatimonadales > JACORV01 > Fen-1245. Next base: position 165,735 of record CAWIFL010000003.1, on the reverse strand, counting down.
GTCTGCGCGGATGACGGTCTGCTGGGGCGGCATGATGTCGGCTCCGATCGGCCTCTCGTTGAAGATACACCGATGATTCGTGGTGTGCCTAACGAAATGCGCCTCAGCGGCGGGCCGACTGGCGCGCCGCCTGGGTAACCGTTTCTAGTCTATACCCCAAGCGTCAGCCGGGCGTTATGTGGCCGCGCCCGTCCACTGCTGGCGCGGGTTAGGCTGCCCCCCGACGGGTGCCGCGCCGCTGCCGCGGCCGCCGCAGATCCTGCATGCGGGCCATGTAGCTGCGCAGCACCGCATTCATTCGCGACTGGTAGCGGGGCCCCGCCCGCTTGAACCACTCTAGCACATCCTCGTCCACCCGGAGCGAGATGGCTCGCTTGGGACTGGGCACCACCACGGCGGCCTCCGCCCAGAAGTCAGCTGGCAGGTCCGCCAGCTCGGGCGGGGACGTGCGCTCAATCGCCACGTCCGTCAGATCCCGCAGCCGCCGCAGGTCTGCCCGGCCGCGCGACGGCTGTCGCCTAGATCCCGAGGGCCGCATCGAACGCTCGACGCTCACGTCGGTTGCTCCTTCGCGCTGAGATGATCCGTCGCTGGACTCGCCCCTTCGGCGTGCGGCGATCGGTATAGACCACGGTCAGGTGCAGGCCATCGGCGAGCCCGATGGCCACGACACGCCGTTCGCCGTAGTCGCGTCGGGTATCCTCAACCTCGAGTGTGGGGCCGTCGAAGATCAGCGTCGCGAACGGGAAGTCGAATCCTCGCTCGCGCAGGTTGGCCTCACTCTTGGCCGGATCCCAACCACACTCCATGCGCTAATATACGGGTGTATATACAGAGATGCAAGTGTCCTGAGGCACCGGGGCACAGGTGGGGGCAGCCTAACGAAGTGCGCCTCAGCGGCGGGCCTTCACCCGCCAGCCACACAACACCTGCATTACCGCAGTTGCACTCACCAGCTAGTACCTGCCGAAGACGCCCGGCCGCTGCAGGCGCGGGTTAGGCACCGGCCTGGTACATTCGCCGGTGATAGGTAACACCTCGTACACAGCTGATTGGTAACACTCTCTCTAACGTAGGTGCCTCGACTGGGAGGCGCCAATGCCGTGGAGGGAGACGTCAGCGATGGATGAGCGACTGCGCTTTGTCCAAGATGTGCATCGGCCCGGCTGGTCGATCGCCGAGCTGTGTCGGCGCTACGAGGTGAGCCGGAAGACCGGCTACAAGTGGCTGCGGGCCTACGAGCGGGCCGGGCCCGCGGGCCTGACGAATAGCTCGCATCGCCCCCACACCAGCCCGCAGGCCACTGCGCCGACGGTGGTGCGGCTGATCCTCGAGCTCCAGCGGCGCTACACCTGGGGCGCGCGGAAGGTGCGGCGGCTCCTGCAGGCCCGCGTCCCCGCCGAGCAGGTGCCCACTAAGACCACGATCCATCGGATTCTCGAGCGGCATGGGCGGGTCCGTCCCCGGCGCCCGAGCCGGCGGCGCTTCCACGCCGGGCGGCCCCAGACGCCGCTGGATGCCCCGAATGCGGTGTGGAGCGCCGATTTCAAAGGCCAGTTCCGCACCGGCAACGGGCTCTACTGCTACCCGCTCACCGTCCAGGACGGAGCGACCCGCTTCCTGCTGGGCTGTCGGGGCCTGGTCGCGCCGACCACGGCCGGCAGCTGGCCGGTCTTCGCGCAGCTCTTTCGCCGCTACGGCCTGCCGGAGCGGCTCCGCACTGACAACGGCCAGCCCTTTGCCTCCAACGCGCTCGGCCGGCTCTCAACCCTCTCGGTCTGGTGGGTGCGGCTCGGCATTCGGCCGGAGCTGATCGAGCCCGCCCATCCGGAGCAGAACGGCCGGCACGAGCGCATGCACAAGACGCTCAAGGCCGCCACCGCCCGGCCTCCCCAGGCCCACCTGGCGGCGCAGCAGCGGTGCTTCGACCGCTTCCGGCTGCGCTACAACACCGAGCGCCCGCATGAGGCGCTGGGTGACGCGACGCCGGCCAGCTGCTATGCCGCCTCACCGCGGCCCTACCGCGCGGCCCTGGCCCCGCTCGATTACCCCGGCCACTTCGAGCGCCGGCTCGTCAGCCGCAACGGCGGGATCCGCTGGAATCACCACTGGGTCAATGTCAGCCACCTGCTCGCCGAACTGGAGGTGGGCTTCGAGGAGATCGACGATGGCCTCTGGAATGTCTACTTCGGCCCGGTCTGGCTGGGCCGCTTCCACGAGGCGGTCGGCCGCATCGTGGATCACCTCGATCGCCCCGCACGGAGGCGGGGCGGCAATCACAGAGTTGCTCGAACAGTGTTACCCATCACCAGAGTACGAAGTGTTACCTATCACTTGGACCGTTCACCTTCTTGTGGCGGACACGCGGCTTGAGATGCCGCAGCGGAATACCCCGACCCGCGGCCAGGTCGGCCCGAGCCTCGGCGACACGCCTCAGAAATTCCGGATGGTGCTCGAGCCGATACTCGAACCACGCGTCCTCGCTCTCGAAGCCGATGAGCACCGCCGCCGGCTGCCCGTGGCGCGTGATCACGATCTCCTCCCGCTCCGCCTGCCGCAGGTAGCGGGACAGATCGTCCTTAACCTTCGCCAGCGCGACCGCCTTCATCGGCCACCCCCTTCCGCTCCAACCACGCGTGAGCTTCTGCCTTGGAAATGATCGCCAGGACCTGGACCTCGGGGGCCGCGACGTCGTAGAAGACCCGAATGTCGCCCACCCGAAGCCGGTACTGCGGCCGACTTAGCCCGCGAAGCCGCTTGATGCGGCTCTTGGATACCTTGGTCGGCTCATATCGTAAGTGCGTTTGGAGCGCGTCGTACACGTCCGCACGTCGCCGAGCTGGCAGTGCCTTGAAGGCCCTGCTGGCGTCCGGAGCCACGACAATCTCGTAGCGCATTCTGGCCACAATATAGCCAGAATCGCATCCTGACGCTACGCATTGGCCGTGTGCCTAACGAAATTGCGCCTCAGCGGCGGGCCTTCACCCGCCAGCCACACAACACCTGCATTACCGCAGTTGCACTCACCAGCCCGTACCTGCCGAAGACGCCCGGCCGCTGCAGGCGCGGGTTAGACGGCAAGGCGACCCAGCACCAGACCCGCGACCAAGAAGATCGCACCGAGTAGAAAACGGGTGTTAATACGACGGCGGAGCGCCTGACCTTTTGCTGTGAACCCGCCGGGCATCCACATCGTCCAGAACTGTCGTTGCGTGACCGATCCAATGCGCTCCGCACCCAGCTTGCTTCCAAGCCGGAAGAGGTCCAGGAAGCAAAGTGCGGCCACGAGATAGGAGACCAGCTGGATCAACGCCATGGCTCGAGTCCCCGCATAAGTGCTGTGCCTTGCCGCCTAACGAAGTGCGCCTCAGCGGCGGGCCTCAGCCCGCCAGCCACACAACACCTGCACTACCTCAGTTACACTCACCAGCCAGTACCTGCCGAAGACGCCCGGCCGCTGCAGGCGCGGGTTAGGCAGCACGGTTGTCGGGTGGGCCGAACGGTCGACCTCGAAACAGGACCCCCTGAATGATGCCCATACAGATGCCGAGGAAGACCGACGCACCCCAAGATGTGCCGGGTCCACCGATCCACGTGTGGACATCGAGCGGCAGGTAGATGGCGCTGGCCACGGCTGCGGCTAGAAGTCCGGCCGCGGTTGCCGCGGTCAGCTCCGACCGCGGGCGCGCAGATGTGGCGGCTCTGACCCGCCAATAGAGCCAGGATCCCGTCAGCTGCGCGGCCAGCGTGCCGAGTATGAACCCGAGCATCTCCCTCGTCTCGATGCGGCGCGAGCCTCCAACCGATGCGCCGTGCTGCCTAACGAAGGGCAATAATATACTTGACACACCCGGCTCCTTAGCTTATATTGGAGCCATGAAACAGGCTCCCGAGACACCCCAAACCCTGGCCGAAGCCATCCGGTACTTCTCTGATCCGGACGTGGCGCTCGCCTTCATGGTGACCCTCCGCTGGCCCGCTGGCGTGGCCTGCCCGCGCTGTGGCGACATGGCCGTATCGTTCCTCAAGACCCGGCGCATCTGGAAGTGCAAGGGCTGCCACCAGCAGTTCTCCATCAAGGTCGGGACGATCTTCGAGGATAGCGCCTTGGGGTTGGACAAGTGGATTCCGGCAATCTGGATGCTCGCCAACTGTAAGAACGGGATTTCGAGCTACGAGCTGGCCCGCGCGCTCCACGTCACCCAGAAGACCGCGTGGTTCATGTTGCATCGCGTCCGTGATGCGATGCGGCCCGCGCACGTCCGCCGCTTCAAGGGCGAAGTCGAAGCCGACGAAGGCTACATCGGCGGACAGGCGTTCTGGATGCACAAGGCCGAGAAGAAGCGGCGCATCACCAAGCGCGGCTGGTCCGAGAAGACCCCGGTGGTCGGCTTCGCCAAGCGGGGGAAGAACGGCCGCAGCCGCATCAGCGCAAAGGTGCTGTCGAAGGTGGACCGGGCCAAGATCGAGGCCACCGTCAAGGCCAACGTCGCCACCGGCGCGACTCTCTACACCGATGACGCGAGCTACTACGACCGGATGGGGAAGACCTACAAGCATCGGCGCGTCAATCACGCACTTAAGACCTTCGTCCAGGGGAAGGCCCACACCAACACTCTGGAGAACTTCTGGAGCCTGTTGAAGCGGGCGATCAAGGGCACCTACATCAGCGTGGACCCGTTCCACCTGCAGCGGTATGTGGACGAGCAGGCGTTCCGGTACAACACCCGGCAGGGCAACGACGGCAGCCGCTTCGCGGACGTGGTGAAGAACGTCTTCGGAAAGCGGCTGACCTATCATGATCTCATCGGCGCGAAGTTCACCTTCGCCACGACGTGAGAAGAAGTCCTGGCCGCACAAACTGCGCGGCCGAAGAAAGGGGAGATGATGAGCAAGAAGCCGACTCCGGCGCCGACACCCGCGCCGGAGAAGTCGCCGCTGGAGCGGACCGCCGACATGATGCGGCGCGTCCTGCAAGCGCGGAAGCCCAGAGCGGTCAAGCCGAGGAAGCGGAAACACCACTAGTCCCTCTCTGGCACTTTGGCGTCGCGGCAGAGTTTGGTGAGTTGTGCCCTATCCGCCACCGCGGCGTCGAGGGGCAGCATACGCCTGATCTCAAGCAACGACCCGCGCAAACGGCCGATCTTGCCGGTGCCGCGATATTGGTCGTATAGATCCCGGTACTCGTAGGCCACCAAGTCGGCGGCCTGGAACGGCAGACGGTGGAGTCCGGTGTTGGGGTCCACCTTCGGCAATCGCGTTGGCTCAAAGGCCACCTGTTTAGCCAACTTCATGAAGTCGTTCTGCCCCACATCCCCACTCTCGATAAAATGCTCCACCCGGTCGAGGGGATGCTTCTTCCTCGCCAGCCACATCGTCGCCCGGTCAATGCTTCCCGCCTGCGCGATGGAATAGGGGCCGCCGAATTCCTCGCGACATCTGTACTTGCGGTTTACTTCGCGATAGTCGTCAAGGAGAATGCCTGTGATGAATTCCTTGTTGAGGTGGCGCTTCATGACGCCAACGAGGCACCGAATGAAGTGCTTGCGCTTCCCCTCGTCTCCTTCCCATCCTGTTGCGTAGTCGTGCTTGAAATGTGCGAAGTCTTTCATGTGGAACTGCGTTACCCCAAACACCTTCAGTACGATGCCCCAACTCCGCTCGAACCTCGCCCATTTCTTCGCGTTTGCCACAACGCCAGCGGTGACGAGAACATTCTTGTCGTTCTCGTCTCCGGACGTATCATGATAGCATGACCAAAGAACCATCCAGCACCTTGCGGGATCGCGACCGAAGAACACCGACCTAGCCAGGTGCGTCATGGCGCCCGCCCTAGCGGAGGTCAAGTTGCACCCCTGGCGCCGGGTGCGTCAAGTATGTTATTGCCTAACGAAGTGCGCCTCAGCGGCGGGCCTTCACCCGCCAGCCACACAACACCTGCATAACCGCAGTTGCACTCACCAGCCAGTACCGGCCGAAGACGCCCGGCCGCTGCAGGCGCGGGTTAGGCAGCACGGCTGGCGCGGAAAGCAACGGACGCCACATGGGCCAGGCATCAATCTGCGCCCGCCGACGGCGGCGTGGGCTTGCGCACGCGCCGGGCGAGGGGCCGACCTCGGAACAAGACGCCCTGCATGAGACCCGAGCAGAAGCCGAGGAACAGCGAGGCCCCCGGTGAGGTTCCGACGCCGCCGAGCCAAATGTGGACCTGAAAGCGAATGTAGATGACGCTTGCGACGAGAGCTGCCACGAGCCCCCCAGCCGTCGCTGCCAACCACTCCGGACGCGTCGGGGGCGAGCTGGTTCCGCGGACCCGCCAGTAGACCCAGGACCCGGCGAACATACCCGCAAGGGCGCCGACTATGAATCCGAGCATGGGCATCCCTGTCGAAGTCTGCGCGGTGCGGACCACGAAGCACCGTGCTGCCTAACTACTATTGGGCTGAACTGGCGGGAAGGGGAGGGCGGAGAAAGACCGGTCTACGTTTGCTCCGCCCGCAACCGAACGATCATGCGTCAAGTGCCCCCGCCACACCCTGCTAACCTCAATGCGCAATAGAACGACCAGCACAGACACTGCACGGGCTGCAGCATAACACGCTGCCGTGAGGCCCCCGTTAGGCGCTCCGCTCTGCAGTGTTTCCTACCCCCAAGCAGGGCCGCCGGTCACCACACATCAAGCCTGAGCAGTGTGCTCGGATATGCTGGCACCCAACAGATCCGCCGGGCTCCGGACGCCCAGGCCGCCACGGTTCAACACGTGGGTGTAGATCATCGTCGTCCGCACCTCCTTGTGCCCCAGCAGCTCCTGCACGGTCCGGATGTCCGCCCCGCGCTCGAGCAGCTGGGTCGCGAAGGAATGCCGCAGCGAATGACAGGTCGCCCGCTTGGGCACGCCGCTGGCCTTGAGCGCCGCGTGGAACGCCCGCTGCACCACGGTCTCGTGCAGATGATGCCGGCGGACCTCCCGTGTCTCCCCGTCAACGTAGCGCCGCGACGCCGGGAAGACCCACTGCCAGGCCCACTCCTTCGCCGCGCCCGGCAGCTTCCGGTCCAGCGCTCCAGGGAGCACGACGGCACCGCCCCCCGCCTTGAGGTCCCGCGTGTGCAGACGCCGCACGGTCTCGAGATGGGTTTCCAACCCCTTGCTCACCACGTCCGGCAACATCGTGACCCGGTCCTTGCTCCCCTTGCCGGCCCGCAAGCGGATCTCGCGGCGCTCGAAGTCCACGTCTTTGACCCGCAGCTGCAAGGCCTCGAGCAGACGCAGCCCCGAGCCGTAGAGGAGCACCGCAACGAGCCAGCACTCGCCCTCGAGATGCTCCACGATCGCCTCCACCTCGTGCAGCGTCAGCACGACCGGCAGCCGGCCCCCGCGCTTCGCGTGCACCATCCCGTCCAGCCACGCCACGCGCCGCCCCAACACCTCGCGGTAGAGGAAGAGCAGCGCGCCCAGCGCCTGATTCTGCGTCGAGGAGCTGACGCGGCCACGCACCGCCAGGTCCGTGAGGAACGCCGAGATCTCGACCTCGCCCAGCTCCGCGGGATGCCGCCTGCCGTGGAACGCGACGAACCGCCGCACCCACAGGACGTACGCCTCCTCCGTCCGGCCGCTGTAGTGGCGCAATCGGATCGCACGGCGCAGTTGTGTCAGGAGCTTGGGTGGCCGCACGGGCGCGGCGGGTCTCGAGGGGCCGCGCGCGGGCAAGGGCAGGGAAGCCCCAGAGGCCTGCGCTCGAGGGCCCTCCCGAGGGAGGGTGAGCCCCAAGTGCTTCAGGACGCGCTCGGACAACAGCGCCGTTGGAGCGGCCGCGGTGCGCGCGGATTCGGCCACGCGTTCACGGTGCAGCCGACGCGCGGAGAGGCGTCACCGAAAGAGCGCGGCGAACATCCCGGCACCGCGTCTCAGCCCCTCGGCCACGACGCCCGTCTCGCGCTTCTCCTCCTCGTCGACCCGCCGCAGCCACGCGTCCAGCAGCCCCGTCCGGCCCAGATAGCCCACCAGGTGCGCCGGGTCCCGGCGCTCGACCACCGGCAGCCGCCCCACGCCGCGCGAGGCCAGCTTCCCGATCGCTTCTTCCAGCATCTCGTCCGGATAGGTCACGGTAAGCTCCCGCGTCCCGTACTCCAGCACCGGCCGGCCATCCGCGGCGGAATTCTCCAGTGCCCGGAGCAGGTCGCCGCGCGTCAGGATCCCGACCAGAGCGCCCGCCTCGTCCACCAGCGGCCAGGCGTGATGGCGCACCAGCACCGGATCGTGCGACGCGAGCCGGCGCGCCACCTCCGCCACCGGACTCGCCGCCGGGAGCGTCGGCGCGGCGCGGTCCATCACCTCCTCGACCCGCACCGTCTGGAGCGGGCTCACCGCGTACTCGCGCATCACGTGGTGCCCGTGGCGCGCCACCTTCTCGGTCAGGATCGAGCGCTTCATCAGCAGTACGGTCACCGCGTCGGCCGCGATGCACGCGACCAGCAGGGCAGGGAGGACCGACACGTCCAGCGTCAGCTCGAGCACGAAGATGATCGCCGTGAACGGCGAGCGCATCGTGCCGCCCATCATCGCCGCCATCGTGATCATCGCCCACAAGCCGGGATCGCTGGCGTGCAGCGCCGACGCGCCCAGCGCACCGAGCGAGCCGCCCATGATGAGCAGCGGCGCGAGCACGCCGCCCGACGTGCCGGAGCCCAGCGCGATGGACCAGATGAGTGCCTTCGTGATCAGCAGCCCGAGCAGCGACGCGCCGACCAGGTGCCCGCGGATTAGGTCCCCGATGGTGTCGTAGCCCACGCCCAGCGCCCGCGGGTAGAGGAGGCCGCCCAGGCCGATGGCCAACCCGCCGATCGCCGGCCACCACATGAAGTGGAACTTGAGCTTGGTGAACAGGTCCTCGAACCCGTAGACCAGACCGGTCAGAGCGGCCGAGCCGAAGCCCGCGGCGAGGCCCGCGACGAGGCTCCAGCCAAGCACCGACAGCGGCAGCCCGACGTGCGGCGCGACCGGGAATAGGGGGCCCGGACCCAGGAGCGGCACGCGGAGCGCCGCGGCGACCGCGGCGGCCGCCGCGACGGGAATGAAGCTGCGCGGCTTCCACTCGAACAGCAGCAGCTCGACGGCGATCATCACCGCCGCGAGCGGGGTGCCGAAAATGGCCGCCATCCCGCCCGACGCGCCCGCCACGAGCAGAGTCTTCCGCTCGGCCGAGGAGAGGTGGAACGCCTGCGCGAACAGCGAGCCGAAGGCGCCGCCGGTCATGATGATCGGCCCTTCGGCCCCGAACGGCCCGCCGGTCCCGATGGAGATCGCCGAAGAAATGGGCTTCAGCACCGCGACTCTGGCCTCCATCCGGCTCTCGCCGACCAGGATCGCCTCCATCGCCTCCGGGATCCCGTGGCCCCGGATCTTCTCCGAGCCGTAGCGCGCCATCAGGCCGACGATCAGGCCGCCCACGACCGGGATCGGCAGCGCCCAGACGCCCAGCCGGTTCGCGGCCGGGGAAATGAGAGCTGAGGAGAGCCGGTGGTAGTAGACCAGGTTGGTGATGGCGCCGATGAGCCAGGCCAGGGCCCAGGCCACGCAGGCGCTCATCACGCCGATCAGGACGGCATAGGCCGTCAGCGTCAGGAGCCGGCGGTCGGCCGTGAAGTCGCCAAGGCCAGAGGGGGGGCGCACGGCGGCGCCGCCCCCGGCGGGGGCAGGGTGATTGGTTGGGAGCATGACTAATCATACTGCAAATGCGTGAGAAGTGAGGAGTGAGAGGTGATCGGCCCGGCCCATTGACGCCCCGGGAGACCACGCTTCATACGTTCGGTGGGAGGTACGATGAAGATCTCGATGTTGCGCGTCGCGGCGGCCTGGGTCCTGTTCGCGCCGGTGATCGGGCGGCCAGCCGCGCTACCGGCCCAGCAGGGCGGGGCCGGCGCCGTTCCGGGCTGGGCGGAGTTCTCCCGCGCGTTCGACGCGTACGCCGACTCCGGAAAGGTCGTGGGCGGGAGCGCCGTGCTGGTGCAGGGCGGGCGGATCGTCGCCCGCCACGATTACGGGCTGGCCGACCGCTCGCGCGCGCAGCCGGTGAACGACCGGACCATCTTCCACTACGGCTCGATCACCAAGACGCTGACCGCGATGGCGATCATGCAGCTCCGGGACCGCGGGCGGCTGACCCTGGACGACCGCGTCACGCGCTACATCCCGGAGCTGCGCCGCGTGCACGATCCGTACGGCGCGATGGACAGCGTCACGATTCGGATGCTGCTCTCCCACTCCGCAGGCTTCCAGAACCCGACCTGGCCGTACAAGCTGGGGAAGGACTGGGAGCCGTTCGAGCCCACGACCTGGGAGCAGCTCGTGGCGATGATGCCGTACCAGGAGCTGCTGTTCCGCCCGGGCACGCGGTGGAGCTACTCGAACCCGGCCTACATCTACCTCGCCCGCATCATCGAGCAGCTCACCGGCGACCCGTGGGAGACCTACGTTCAGAAGAACATCCTCTCGCCCCTGGAGTTGACCCGCAGCTACTTCGGCGCCACGCCGTACTACCTCGCCGCCGACCGGGCCGACAGCTACGCCATCCAGCAGGACTCGGCCGGCCACGAGGTGCTGCACGACTACGGACGCGAGTTCGACCCCGGGATCACGATCCCGAACGGCGGCTGGAACGCGCCGCTGGCGGACCTCGCCACGTACGCCGCGTTCCTCACCGGCTCGACCCACGGCGACACGGCACTGGCACGCCGCTACGACGCGGTGTTGCCGCGCTCAAGCCTGGCGGAGATGTCGCGGGCGGCGCTCGCCGTCGGCGACTCGGCGGCGCCCGACGGCGGGCCGGAGTCCATGGGGCTGGGCTTCTTCGTGGTGGATCGCGGCGGCTACAGGCTGATTGGCCACACCGGTAGCCAGGCCGGCTTCCTCGCCTTCCTGTGGATCAATCCCGCCACTGGTGCGGCCGCAATCGCGGCGCTGAACACGAACACCGAGGTGCCCGGCGCGAAGAACGCGCTCGCGCCGATCATGCGCGCGATGGTCACCCTGCTTCACTGACGAGTGAGGAACGCGGAGCGCGGTAGTCGGCCCGCTGCGGGCATTGACGGGCGGACCGGCGGCATCGCATTGGTTCGAGCGTGAAGCGGAGGGACTTCCTCAAGGCCGGCCTGGCAGGCGCGGCGCTGGCGCGCGGGCGGCTCGGCACGCCGCGCTACCGCGAGCAGCCGGCCGTCGCACTCATTGCCGACTCCTCCGACCCCGTCGCCGCGGCCGCGCCGGCGCGCCGGGCGCTGGAGGAGCTGGGCAGCAGCCTCGCCGACGCCGGAGCAATCGTGCGCACGCTCGAGCGCATCGAGGAGGCGGGCCCGGACGATCTCTGCGTCGTGGCGGCCGGGTCGGCCGCCCCGGCCGCGGCGGCCGCGCTGGCCGACTCGGGGCGCGCCCCGGCCGCGCCGGAGAGCCTGGCGCTGCTTGAGGCCGGCATTTCCGGCCGCCGGGCGGTGCTCGCCTGCGGCGCCGACGCGCGCGGCCTGGCCTACGCCCTCCTGGAGCTGGCCGACCGGGTGCGGGCCGGCACGCCTCCCGCGCAGGCGCTCGCCATCCCGGCCCCCATCGCGGAGGCGCCCGCCAACCCGGTGCGCAGCGTGATGCGCCAGTTCACCAGCGAGACGCTGGACAAGCCCTGGTACCACGACCGCGACGGGTGGACGCGCTACCTGGCGATGCTCGCCACGCACCGCTTCAACCGGCTCCACCTGGCCTTCGGCTTCGGCTACGACAGCCTCCAGCACGTCACGGACTCATACTTCCTCTTCGCCTACCCGTTCCTCGTCGGCGTTCCCGGGTACGACGTGCGCGTGACGGCTCTCCCCGACGCCGAGCGGGACCGCAACCTCGACCAGCTCCGGTTCATCAGCGACGAGACCGCGGCGCGCGGCCTCGACTTCGAGCTGGGCATCTGGATGCACGGCTACCAGCTGACCGACAGCCCGAGCGCGCGGTACGTCGTCGAGGGGCTCACGCCGGAGACGCACGCCGCCTACTGCCGCGACGCGCTGACCGCCGTCCTCAAGGCATGCCCAGCGATCTCGGCGGTCGGTCTGCGTATCCACGGCGAGAGCGGGATCGCCGAGGGCAGCTACGACTTCTGGGCCACGGTGTTCGAGGGCGCCGCGCGCAGCGGGCGCAGCGTCGAGCTGGACCTGCACGCCAAGGGCCTGGATCAGACGATGATCGCGCGCGCGCTCGCGACCGGGCTACCGGTGAACGTGTCCCCGAAATACGCCGCGGAGCACCTCAGCCTGCCGTACCACCAAGCGGCGATCCGCGACCTGGAGATGCCGGCGCCGGGCAGGAGCGGCGCCGGCCTGATGACGTTGAGCGAAGGCGCGCGCGTCTTCACGCGCTATGGCTACGCCGACTTCCTGCGCGAAGACCGGCGCTACACCGTCCGGCCGCGCGCCTTCTCAGGGACGCAGCGCATGCTGGCGTCTGGCGACGCCGCCTTCGCCGCGGCGGCGGCGCGCTCGTTCGGATTCTGCGGGATGACGGGCGCCGATCTGATGGAGCCGCTCACCTGCCGGGGTCGCCGCGGCACCGGCGCGGGCCGGCGCGACGGCTACGCGGACCTGGCGCTCGCGCCACGCTGGGATTGGGAGAAGTTCGGCGCCTGGTACCGTTCGTGGGGTCGGATGACGTACGATCCCGCGACCGACGCGGACGTGTTCCATCGGAGCCTGGGCGGAGATCCACGTGCCTTGGCCCTGGAATCGGGTCTCGCCCGCGCCAGCCGCATCCTCCCCATCGTGACGACGGCCTACCTCCCCTCGGCGGCGTGCGACGCCTACTGGCCGGAGATCTACTGGAACCAGCCGATGGTGGAGGAGCCGTCCCGGAATCCCTACTTCGATACGCCGGCGCCGCGGACGTTCCAGCACGCCAGCCCGCTGGACCCGCAGCTCTTCCTCTCGCCGAGCGAATGCGCCGACGAGCTGTTGGGGGGACGGCGCAGCGGGAGGTACTCGCCGCTCGAGGTGGCCCGCTGGATCACGGACCTGGCCGAGGGCGCGCTGGGCGACCTCGCGCGGGCCGGCGCGCAGGTGCCGCCCGAGCGCCTCAGGGCCGCGATCGACGTCGCGATCCTCGCAGGACTGGGCCGGTTCTTCGCCGCGAAGCTCGAAGGCGCGGTGCTGTACGAGATCCACCAGCGCACGGGCGACCGCCGGGCGTTGAGCGAGGCCTTGAATGCGTGCCGGGGCGCCCGGGCCGCGTGGGCCGAGCTGGTCGAGCGCGCGAAGGGCGTCTACCAGGCGGACCTTTCGGCGAGCGACCGCTTCTCCGAGCGCGGCCAGTGGGCCGACCGGCTGTCAGGGATCGAAGACGACATCCGCGATCTCGTGCTCCGCATGGGGGCTGCGACCGCGAGCCAGGACCCGCGCGTCGCGGCCGCGGTGGACGAGGCGCTGCGCGATGCGCGGCGGGGCCCCGCGCCCTGCACGCACACGCCGCCGGCGGGCTTCCGGCCGTCGGCCCCGATCCCGCTCGCGCTCGCGATCACCGGCGGACGGCAGCCCACATCGGCGCGCCTGTGGTACCGCCGCGTCAATCAGGCCGAGCCCTGGAGGTTGGTGGAGATGGCGGTGCAGGGGGACGCGTGGGGCGCGAGCATCCCCGGGGCGTACGCCGAAGCAGTGTATCCGCTGCAGTACTACTTCGAGGTGACGATCGGCGGCGAGGCTGTGCTCCATCCCGGCTTCGCGCCGGACCTGCTGAACCAGCCCTATTTCGTGCTGCGGCGGCTCTGACTCAGCGCACCGGCTCGTAGCTCAGCATGACGTTCCCGTTCTTGAAGGCCCTGCTGCTCTTGAGCCGCAGCGGGACCTGCTGCGTCATCCCGTCGAACATCGTCCGGCCGCTGCCAAGGACCACCGGGATCAGCACGATCTGGAACTCGTCGATCAGCCCCGCGGGCGCGAGCTGGGCGACGAGGCTGCCGCTGCCCAGGATGGCGATGCCATCGCCCGGCGCGCTCTTGAGCTGGCGCACCTCGGCCAGCAGATCGCCCTTGAGCAAGGTCGTGTTCTGCCACGACACCTTTTCGAGCGTCCGGGAGACGACGTACTTCCGGAGCCGGTTCATCCCCGCGGCCACCTCGGGCATCGCCTTCGCCGCCGCGGGCGTGGGCCAATAGGTCTCCATCAGTTGATAGGTCTTCCGGCCGAACAGGAGCGCGCCGCCACCGCCGGCGTTCCTCGAGGTGAACGCGGTGAACTCCGCGTCCTGCTCCGGGTTGTGCGCGAAGCGCAGGTCGCCCTTCGCGTCGGCGAAGTAGCCGTCCAGCGACGTCGAATTGAACACCAGGAGTTTCTGCACGTGCCCCCCGAGATGAGAAGCGGGGCGCCGTCGCTGGCGCCCCGCTTCGGATTCAGATCCGGCTGCCGGTCGCCTAGTGCGCCGCTCCGGCCAGCGCCCGCCCGAAGCTCATCGCCAGCACTTCCTTGATCTTCGGCAGCGCCCACTCCAGGTCGGCCTTGGACACCGTCAGCGCGGGGGCGAACCGCACGACCTGGTCGTGCGTCTCCTTGCAGAGGATGCCCCGCTCGGCCAGCGCCTCGCAGTAGGGACGCGCCGTGCCGGCCTCGACCCGGATCTCGACGCCGATCAGCAGCCCCTTGCCGCGCACCTCGACCACCTGCGGCGAGTGCATCTTCCGCAGCTCGTCCATGAACCACGTGCCCAGCTCGTGCGCGCGGTCGGCCAGCTTCTCGTCGACCAGCACGCTCAAGGCGGCGCGGCCGATCGCGGCGCCGAAGGGGTTGCCCCCGAAGGTGGAGCCGTGATCGCCGGGCTTGAAGACGCCCATCAGGTTCTCGTCCGCCAGGAGCGCCGAGACCGGATACATCCCGCCGGCCACGGCCTTCCCGACGATCAGCGCGTCGGGCCGCGCGTTCTCCCACTGCCACATGAACATCTTCCCGGTGCGGCCGAGGCCCGTCTGGATCTCGTCGTCCACCCAGAGCACGTTGTGCTTCTTCGTGATCTCGCGGATCTGCTTCAGCCACCCGTCCTTCGCCACGATGACCCCGGCCTCGCCCTGCAGCGGCTCGGTCAGGAAGGCGCAGGTGTTCGGCGTGATCGCCTGCTCCAGCGCCGCGGCGTCACCGAACGGGATGATCTTGAAGCCCGGCGTGAACGGCCCGAAGCCGTCCTTGTACTGGGGCTCGGTGGAGAAGCTGATGATCGTCGTGGTGCGGCCGTGGAAGTTGCCGGCCGAGACGATGATCTCCGCCTTCCCCTCGGGGATCTTCTTGACCTTGTAGCCCCACTTCCGGATCGCCTTGATCGCCGTCTCGACTGCCTCGGCGCCGGAATTCATCGGCAGCGCCTTCGCGAAGCCGGCCAGCTCGCACAGCTGATGGAGGAACGGCCCCATCTGATCGTTGTGGAAGGCCCGCGACGTGAGCGTGAGGCGCGCGGCCTGCTCCTGCGCGGCCTTCACGATCCGGGGATGGCAGTGGCCCTGGTTGACGGCCGAGTAGGCGCTGAGACAGTCGAGGTACTTCTTCCCGTCCACGTCCCAGACCCACGGGCCCTGGCCACGCTCCAGCACCACGTCCAGCGGCTTGTAGTTATTCGCGCTGTACTTGACGGCTTCCTTGAGGAATTGCT
This sequence comes from uncultured Gemmatimonadales bacterium, assembly GCA_963835535.1. Classification (GTDB taxonomy): domain Bacteria; phylum Gemmatimonadota; class Gemmatimonadetes; order Gemmatimonadales; family JACORV01; genus Fen-1245. Next base: position 150,086 of record CAWIFL010000003.1, on the reverse strand, counting down.
CTGACCGGCTCATCTGGCTCTGACCTCAGGACGGCGGAAGGATCTTGAACATGCCGGTGCCGCACACGGGGCAGGTGCCCTTCAGCGCGGGCCGGCCATTGGCCATTTTCACTTGCTTCACGTTCGCCATCTCGCGCTTCGCCTTGCACTTCACGCAGTAGCCCTCATTGGCGGCCATCGGCTTCTTGGCGGCGGCCTTCTTCTTGGGGCTGGCGGCCTTCTTCGGCATTGGCGTCCTCTCCAGGTTGAGGGTTCGCTGTCGAACTCGTCGCGGAATATAGCCGCCGCGGCCCGGTTGTGTAGCGATGGCGCCACCGGCGCTCCGGCGGCCTACCGCCGACCCAGAGCGGACCCCTAACTACCCTTGCGGCGTGCGATTGTCTATAATACGAACAAATCACTCCAGATACGAGTTGCCGATGTTCGCCGTACGTCTTCTGATCGCCGCCGCCGTCGCCGGTCTGGCCGGCGCCACGACCACCTCGCGGCCCGCAAACCCCGCGCCGCGGCGGATCGACGTCGTCATCGAGGGCCACTTCGGGCACTTCACGCCGACGGAGATCCGGGCCAACTACGGGGACACCATCCACGTCACGCTGAAGGCGATGGACAGCGCCCACGGCTTCAGGGTCGAGGGGGAGAACTTCGACATCACGGCCTATCCGGGTCTGCCGGCGGAAGTGACGTTCGTGGCGGACTGGGTCGGCGGCCGGGAGTGGTTTTGCACCTTCGATTGCGGCCCGCAGCACGGGACGATGAGCGGGATGGTGGTGGTAACGAAGCGGGATTAGGGGATAGGGGCTAGGGGCTAGGGATTAGGGGTTGGGGAAGAACGAAAAAGGCGCCGCGAGATCCGTGGCGCCTTCTTTCTTGCCTTTCCCCTAACCCCTAACCCCTAATCCCTAACCCCTGCATCTACCCTTCCCCCAGCTTCCTCAAATGCCCCGGCTTGAGGTGGAATAGCAGCGTCCCTTTTCCGGCCTCCGCCGGGCCGTCGAATTCGATCCCCACCACGCCGCTCTTCTTCACCGCGATGTTGACGTCGCAGTTCTTCGAGATCAAGGCGCTCGTGAGGTCCGAGAAGTCCGGCTCGTGGCCGACCAGCGCCACCGTGGCAGTCGGGCGGGAACTTCGCCAGGAACTTCACCACCGCGCCGACCGAGTACTCGTGCCCCAGCTCCTCGGCCACCTGCGGCGGCTCCGACCAGCGATAGCCTTTCGCGACGAGATCCGCGGTCTCGCGCGCCCGGAGCAACGGGCTGGTCACGAGGAAATCGAACTTGATCCCCATCTTCTTCATCGCCCGCGCCGCGGCGCGCTGCTCGGCGCGCCCCTCGGCCGTGAGCGGCCGGAGGTCGTCGTCGGGCCAGGAGTTGGCGTCGCGCGATTCGGCCTTGGCGTGGCGGATCAGGATGACTTCCATGGCCAGATATGTTGCAGCACGGTGGGCGCCGTGTCGAGGAGCGAGTTTCAGGCGAGGATGCCGCCCCCCAGCATCCGGTCGCCGCGGTACAGGACCCCGCTCTGGCCCGGCGCCACGGCCCGGACGGGCTCGAGGAGGGCCAGCTCGAGGGTATCCGGAGCAGCGGCGCGCACTTCGGCGGCCGCCGGGCGGGCCCGGTAGCGGATCTGCACCTCGCAGCGGTCCCCGGGATGCAGCGGCTCGGCCAGCCAGTTCACCTCCTCGAGCGAGACGGCCCGGGCCTCCAGCTCCTCGGCGGGCCCGACGACCACCTCGCGCGACTCGGGGCGGATTTGGAGGACGAAGAGCGCCCGGCCGGACCTGGCGGGGAGGCCGCGCCGCTGGCCGACGGTGTAGCGGGCGAAGCCGGCGTGCTCGCCCAGATGCTCGCCATCGGTCGTCACGATCGGCCCCGGCTGCAGGGCGGGCGCTTCGGCCGGCAGCCGCCGCTCGAGCACGTCCAGGTAGTCGCCGCTGGGGACGAAGCAGATCTCCTGGCTCTCGACCTTGTCCGCGGTCACGAGGCCGAGGCGCCGCGCCACGTCGCGCGTCTCGGTCTTGGCCAGATGGCCCACCGGCGTGAGCATCCGCGGGACGACGTCCGCGCGGATCCCCCAGAGGAAATAGGACTGGTCCTTGCTCCGGTCGGCGCCGCGGAAGAGCGCGCCGCCCTCGGCACGCGCGTAGTGGCCGGTGGCGATCGCGTCGCAGCCGAGCGCCTCGGCGTGCGCGAGAAGATCACTGAACTTGGTGAAGGAGTTGCAGCGCACGCAGGGGATCGGCGTGCGGCCGCGCGCATACTCGTCCACGAAGTTCCGGATGACGTCGCGGCCGAACCGGTCCTCGAGGTTCAAGACGTAGTGGGGAATGCCGAGCCGGTCGGCGACGGCGCGCGCGTCCTGGATCGAGTCGAGCGAGCAGCAGGGCCGGTCCGCCACGCTCTCCTCGCCGTAGCAGAAGAGCTTCATCGTCGCGCCGATGACGTCGTAGCCCTGCTCGACCAGCAGCGCCGCGGCGACCGACGAGTCCACGCCGCCCGACATGGCGACCAGGACGCGGCTCACGAGCGGGACAGCACCTGGCGGAGCTGGCGGACCTTGGCCACGACGCGGCCGTAGGCGTCGGCGACCTGGGGCACCTGGTCCGGCGTGGACAGCGCGCCGAAAGAGAAGCGCACCGCTGCGGCCGCCAGGTCGTGCGGCACGCCCATCGCCGTCAGCACGTGCGAGGGCTCCACGGCGCCGGTCAGGCAGGCGGAGCCGGACGAGACCGCCACGCCCGCCAGGTCCAGGTGCATCAGGAGCGACTCGGAGTCGGTCCCCGGCGCGCTGACGCTGAGGATGTTGGGGGCGCGCGCGGCTCGTGCACCATGCACCACCGCGTCGCTCACGCGCTCGAGGATGGCGAGCTGGAGCGCATTGCGCATGACCGCCCACGCGGTGGCCTTCGCGGCCTGCTCCTCAGCCGCCAGCTCGGCCGCTTCGCCGAACCCGACGATCCCCGGCACGTTCTCCGTCCCCGGCCTCAAGCCCGACTGCTGCGACCCGCCGTGGATGAGGCCGTGGAGCAGCGCCGGGTCCTTCACCACCAGCGCTCCGATGCCCTTGGGGCCGCCGATCTTGTGAGCGGAGACCGTCACGGCGGCCCAGGGGAACGTCTCGAGGTCGATCGCCACCTTGCCGAACGCCTGCACCGCGTCGGTGTGGAAGGGGACGCTCGCGGCCGCGCAGCGCGACGCGATCTCCGCGACCGGCTGGATCGTGCCCACCTCGTTGTTCACCCACATCACGGAGACCAGCGAGGGCTTGTGGTGCTCCTGCAGCGCCTCGGCAAGCGCGCCGAGATCCACGAGGCCGCCCTGGTCCACCGGGAGCATGGTCGCGCGGGCGCCCTGCGCTTCGGCCTCGTGCACCGCCGCGAGCACGGCCTTGTGCTCGGTCGGCGAGGAGACGAGATGGGCGGCGGCCAGGCTGTGCCGGTCGTTGCGGCGCGCCAGTGCCGACCCCAGGACCGCGAGGTTGTCCGCCTCTGTGCCGCCCGAAGTGAAGTAGACCTGGCGCGGCTCCGCGCCAAGCGCGCGGGCCACCTGCTCGCGCGCATGCTCGACCGCGGCGCGGGCGGCCCGTCCGAAGCCGTGCGCGGAGGAGGGGTTGCCGAAGGCGGCGTCGCCCAGGAAGGGCAGCATGGCCGCGCGCACTTCAGCGCGCACGGGGGTCGTGGCGGCGTGATCGAGGTAAACCCGAGAGGCCATGTCCCAAAAGCTAAGGCGTGAGAGGTGAGAGGAACAGGTGAGATGTGAGAGGGCCAAAGGCGTGAGAAGTGAGACGGTGAATGCGTGAGAAGGGGGTGTGGCGCGGAGGTTCGGTACGCGTGCGGCGCTTCCGGGCCGCAGCTTCGGCGCATGCATGGAGACCTTGGAGACCTGTTGGCCTGGCGCGAGGCGGCCGAGCTGGCTCGACTGGTGCTGGTAGCCGCGAAGGGCATGCACGGCGTGGGTGCGGCGGCGGCAGCGGACCAGCTGGCGCGGGCCGCGGAGTCGATACCCGCCAACGTGGCCGAAGCGTACGGAAGGGGGTTGGGCAAGGATGGGGCCAGGTTGCTGCGAGTGGCTCGAGGGTCAGCGACCGAGCTGGAGAGTCACTTGTGGATCGCCGAGCGCAGTGGGCGGATTCCGCCGCAGGTAGTCACCGACCTTCGCATGAGGGCGGGTCGGGTTCGGGCTCTCATCCGGGGGTTGCTGCACTCCCCGTCCGCGCGCACGCCGCGCGACTAGAGCTCCCTCTCACACTCTTGCCTTCTCACGTCTCACCCATTCGTCTCACCTCTCACGTCTCTCACATCACGCTCTCACATCGATTGGACCGTCATCTCCACCACGTCATCCACGGCGATCGTTTCGTGCGTGAAGAACGGCTCCCCGTACCGCGCCCGGATCAGCGACCCGTAGTGCGCCGACTGCGTCTCGACCAGCTCGTACAGCGGCTGGCCGGTGGGGTGGATCTCGCCCGCCCGCTTCGCGCCGTCGAACTGCGACTTGTAGCAGTGCAGCGCCTTCATCTTGGCCGCGAAGGTGTCGGAGATGTCCACCACGAAGCTCGGCTTGACCGGGTCTTCGCGGTAGGCGAGCGCGTACAGGATCTTGTGCGGGCGGTGGGCGCGGCCCGCCGCGTCGTAGCGCTCGAGGCCGGCCAGATAGCAGGCGTCGCGGCCCAGCTCGGAGGCAACGCGGTGGTCGGGGTGCCGGCCGACGGGGAAGGGGAGGATCACGGTGCGCGGGCGGAAACGCCGGATCCACTCGATCACGACCCGCCGTGTCTCGTCGGTGTTGTGGAGGTGGGCGTCGCGGAGGCCCGCGTTCTCGCGCTGGTGCACACCCAGCGTCCTGGCGCCGGCCGCGGCCTCCTTCGCGCGCAGCGCAGCCGAGCCGCGCGTGCCCGCTTCGCCGGCGGCGAGGTCGAGGATGCCGACGCGGTAGCCCTGCCGGACGGCCTTGGCCAGCGTGCCGCCGCACGTGAGTTCCACATCATCCGGATGGGCAGCGATCGCGAGAAGGTCGACTTTCATGGGAATCCGTAAGAAGTGAGAGGTGAGAGGGTAACCGAAGGGGTGAGAGGGCGAAAGGCGTGAGGGGTGAGAGGGTGACTGCGTAAGAAGGGAAAGGCGTGAGCAGTGACCCTCTCACGCCTTTGCCGTCTCACCTCTCACGCCGTTGGCCCTCTCACTTCTCACCCCTTCCTCTCACCTCTCACGGCTCATTCGTATCGCAGCGCCTCGACAGGATCCATCCTCGCCGCCCGCTGCGCCGGCACGATGCCGAAGACGATGCCCGTGAGGACCGACGCCCCGAGGGCGGCGATGATGGCCAGCGGTGGGACCTTCGCCGGCACCGGCGTGAGGTGCGCGACGGCGTACGCCAGTCCGCCGCCCAGGATCATGCCGACGGCGCCGCCGATCAGCGTGAGCGTCGCGGCTTCGACCAGGAACTGCCACAGGATCTCGCCCTGGGTCGCGCCGAGCGCCTTGCGCACGCCGATCTCGCGGGTGCGCTCCGTGACCGAGATCATCATCACGGCCACCACGCCCACGCCACCCACCATCAGCCCGACGCCCGAGAGCGCGATCATCACCACGAAGAAGACACCGGTGAGCTGGCTCCAGATGTTCAGGATCTTGTCCTGCGTGACGATGCTGAACGTGTTGTCAAACCCGGGCCGGAGGCCGCGCGAGCGCCGCAGCGCCGCGGTGACCTGGTCCATCGCGTCCTCGACCGTCGCCTCGTCGGTCGGCAGCACGAGCAGTCGGGCCCACCCCCACGGCACGTTCATGTCGTGGTGGAAGGTGACCCACGGCATGATGACGATGTAGTCGTTCCCCCCGCCGAACAGGCTGGGGGGCGGCTCGTAGACGCCGATGACGCGGAACTGCTGGCCGAGGATCTTCATGGTCCTGCCCACCGGGTCGAGCTGGCCGAAGAGCCGGACGGCCAGCTTGGTGTTCAGGACCACGACCCGCTCGCTGGCCGCATCCTCGATATTGGTGTACGAGCGCCCGGCCGTCACGTCGCCGCCGGAGACCTCCGGCCAGGCGGCGCCGCGGCCGCCGATCTCGACGTTGTCCTCGCTCTGGTCGCCCACCTGCACGGTCGCGCTCCGGTCTTCGGCTACGATCACCTCGCGGACATCGGGGAGCCGGGCGATCATCCGGGCCTCGTCCTGGGTGATCGGCGGGTTGTGGCGCCACGGCGCGTTGCGGTCGCCGCGGCCCACCTGGATCCCGCCCTGGAAGTACCGGAAGACGAAGAAGGTCTTGGGCCCCAGCGAGGAGAACGCGTCTTCAAAACTCGAGTTGATGCCCTTGACCGCGGCGGACATCCCCATCACGACCATCACGCCGATGGCGATCCCGAGGATCGTGAGTCCCGCCCGCGTCTTGCTCGTCCGGAGCGAGTCGAGGGCGATCATGACCCCCTCGCTCAGCGTGGTGAGGATGGATGTGCTGCGCGAGCCGGTCACTCGAACCTCAGGGCCGCGACGGGGTCGAGCCGCGCGGCGCGGCTCGCCGGATAGACGCCCGCGATCATGCCGACCCCGATGCCGAGGCCGAGGCCGATGACGATGGACATCGGCGAGACCCCCATCGGCAGCGGCGAGATGGCCTGGACGACGCGGGCCAGCGCCAGTCCCGCCAGGATCCCCAGGACCGCGCCGGTGGTGGAGAGCGTCGCCGCCTCGACCAGGAACTGCGCCAGGATGTCGCGGCGCCGGGCGCCGAGCGACTTCCGGATGCCGATCTCGCGCGTCCGCTCGGCCACCGCCATCAGCATGATGTTCATGATGACGATGCCGCCCACCACCAGCGATACGCCGACCAGCAGCGGCAGGGCGGTGTAGAGGACGCTCGAGATCTTCGCCCAGAAGCTCAGCACGTCTTCCTGGGTGTCGAGGTGGAAGTCGTCGTCCATCTCGGGCCGCAGGTGGTGCCGGCTGCGCATGATTCCCTCGACCCGGTCCATCGCCGCGTTCATCAGCGCCGGCGTCGGCGACTTCACGATGATCCCGTCCACGACCTTGTGCGGGTTGACGAACCTCTTGATCTCCGACGTGTACGGCGCGATCGCGAAGCGGTCGAGCGAGATGCCGAAGACCGTCCCCTGCTTCTCGATGACCCCGACGACGGTGAAGGGGAACCCCGCGAGCCGGAGCGTCTTGCCGACCGGGTCCGTCCCCGTGAAGAAGGAGTCGGCGACGTCCCGGCCGATCACGACGACCGGCTGGCCGTGGGTGATCTCCTCCGGCGAGAACAGGCGGCCCTCCTCCACCCGGTAGTCGCGGATCCTGAACAGGTCCTCGGAGACGCCCGAGACCTGGATGTACTGCGAGCTCTTGGTCCCTGCGACGCCCTCGACCTGGTTCTCGCTCTCGATCGCCACGAGGTAGTCGTCGGGGAGGGCGGCGCGGATCGTCTGGAAGTCGTCCTCGTAGAGCTGGGGCCGGCGGCGCCACGCCCGTCGCGTCGCGTCCGACACGTTGCCGATCTGCACGCCGGGCCGCCGCGAGACCGTGAAGGTGTTGATCCCGAAGATCTTGGCGGCGAAGTCCTCCTGGACGTACTTGTCCATCCCCTTCACGATCGAGACGACCGCGATGAGGAACATCACGCCGATGAAGGCGCCGATCAGCGAGAAGAAGCTCTTGAGCTTCTGGGCGCGGATGGTGCCGAGCGCGAGGACGATGGCTTCGTAGATCGGCATGGCGACCCGGCTAGGCGGCCTTCGCGTGGTCGGAGGAGATGAGGCCGTCGTGCAGCGTGACGACCCGCTCGGCGTGGCGCGCGATGTCGGCCTCGTGCGTGACCATCACGATCGTCTGGCCGCGACTCCGGTGCAGTTCCTCGAAGACCTTCATGATCTCCTCGCTGGTCGTCGAGTCGAGGTTTCCCGTCGGCTCGTCGGCGAGGATGATGCTCGGCTCGGTGACCAGCGCGCGGGCGATGGCGACCCGCTGCCGCTGGCCGCCCGACAGCTCGGCCGGCTTGTGCTCCATCCGGTCCGCCAGGCCGACGGACGCGAGCGCGCGCTCGGCCTTCTCACGCCGCTCCTTGGCCTTGAGGCCGGCGTAGATCAGCGGCAGCTCGACGTTGTGCAGCGAGGAGGCGCGCGGCAGCAGGTTGAACGTCTGGAAGACGAACCCGATCTGCTGGTTGCGCACGCGGGCCAGCTCGTCGTCGCTCATCCGCGACACCTCGAGCCCCGCGAGCCAGTACTGCCCCGCGGTCGGCGTGTCGAGGCAGCCGATGAGGTTCATGAGCGTGGACTTGCCCGAGCCCGACGGCCCCATGATCGCCACGAACTCGTTGCGCGGGATCTCGAGGTCCACGCCGCGCAGGGCGCGCACGACCTCGCCGCCCATCGGGTAGTCGCGCGTCAGGCCGACCGTGCGGATGACCGCGTCGTTCACCGGGGCACGCTCTGCGTCGGCGCCGGTATCGCGCCGCCGCGCGGCTTCTGCCCCTTCACCCTGGCGCCGTCCTTCAGGTCCTTGATCGCCTGGTAGGTGCCGGAGACGATCGTCTCGTCCCCCTTGAGGCCGCTCAGCACCTCGAAGTACTCCTCGCCGGCGACGCCGACCTTGATCGGCGTGAAGTGCGCGACGTTGCTCGTGGAGTCCACCACGAACACGCCCTCGATCTCCTTGGCGCGGTGCGCCTGCGACGTGTCCCCCGAGACGGCGAAGCGCGGACCGGTCTTGATGGCGGCGGTCGTGTCGGGCTCCCGCACCGTGAGCGCGATGATCGGCACCGCCAGCACTTGGTGCCGCGTATCGGTGATGATGTGCGCGGTCGCCGACAGGTCCGGCCGCAGGCCCCGCGGCGGATGGTCGAGCTGGACGCGCACCTCGAAGTCCACCGCCTGCGCCGAGGTCGTGACCCCGGACGTGGACGCCGAGCCGCCCGTCTCCGACGAGTTGGCGATCTTCGTCACCCGCCCGGAGAACGTCGTGTCGGGCATCGCGTCGATCGAGACGTCCACCGAGTCGCCGAGGTGGACCCGGACCACGTCGGTCTCGTCCACGTCCACCCACGCCTCGATGATCGACATGTCGGAGACGGTCATCAGCAGTCCGGTCGCCCGCGAGAAGGTGCCCGGCACCGCCACCTCGCCCTGCTCGACCGACAGCCGCGTCACCTGCCCCGTGATGGGGGCGACGATCGTGGTCTTGCTGAGCTGGTCCTGCGCGTCCCGTAGATTGGCCACCGCCTGGTCCACCGCGCGCTGCGCGGCGTCCACGTTGGCGTCGGCCACTTCCTTCGCCGTCTCGAGCTGCTCGAGGTTCTCTTCGGAGATGAGCTGCGCGTTCTGCGCCCGCACGTCCCTGGCGCGGTTGTAGGCGCGGGTCGCCTGGTCTTGGTTCGCCTTGGCCTGCGCAACGTTCGCTTGCGCCGACGCCACGCCCGCCTGGGCCCGCTCGACGCCGGCCTGGTAGGAGGTCGGGTCGATCGCGACCAGGAGCTGGCCCTGGGTGACTGCGTCGCCCTCCTTCACCGGCAGGTTCACGATCCGGCCCATGATGTCGGAGAGAATGTCCACCGACTTCTTGGGCTCGATCTTGCCGCTGGCCGTGACGATCGCGACGATGTCCCGCCGCCGCACCTTGTCCATGCGGACGTCCACGGCCGCGCCGCCGCGCTTCGAGACGCTGAGGCGGACGAAGCCGGCCATGACGATGACGCCGGCGATGACGAGGATGACTTTTCCGCGAGTGCTCATGGAAACTGGTCCGATCCCTCTACCTGAGTGTCCGCCCGACGGCCTGCTCGAGGGCGGCAATGGACTTGTGATAGTTGTAGACGGCATAGAGGTAGTTGTAGGCGGCCGTCTCGTCGGTGACCCGTGCGGTCAGCAGGTCGATGATCGAGCCCGATCCGACACGGTACCGCTCGGTGCCCAGCGCCAGGGCCTCGTCGGCGGCGGCCAGGTTGTCCTTCTGCACGGCGATGGTACGGTACGCCACGTCCAGCGCCACCCACGCCGAGCTCACCTGCGCTCGCACCGTCAATTCCTGTGCGCGGACGGACAGGTCCTGAAGGTCCTGGCCGGCCCGCGCCGACGCGATGGTCGCGGTTCGCTGGAACTGCGAGTAGATCGGCAAGTACAGACCGACCCGGAGATTCCAGGGGCTCGTGCCCGTCGTCTTGCTCGAGCCGCCCAGCGTGTCGTAGGCCGTCTGGCTGAACTTGCCGTAGCTCGCCGAGGCCTGAACGCTGGGCGCGAACTGCGAGTACGCGGCGCGCGTGTTCCACGCCGCGGCGCCGGCGCGCGCCCGAAAGGCCAGCAGGACGGGGTTCGAGGCCAGCGCGAGGTTGACCAGGGAGTCCTCGCTCCACGGCGGGGCGATCACCGGGAAGGTGTCGGTCGGCTCGACCACCGGCGGCTCCGGAGCGGGCACGCCAAGCAGCTGGTACAACTTCAGCACTTCCAGCTCGACGTTCTCCTGGGCCTGCAGCAGGCTGACGTCCGCGGTGCCCTTGTCCACCTGCGCACTCTTCACGTCGAACATCGTATTCTGGCCGACGCTGTACTTCGCCTGGGCCAGGCTCAGGGCCTCCTGCGCTCTCGCCACGACATGCTCCGCCAGATCCGCCGAGCCTCTCGCCTCGAGCAGATTGAGGTACTCCTCCTTGACGGATGTTTCGAGCACCGTCAGGGCGCTCGCGACGTCCTGGTCGGCGGCGCGCAGCTGCGCAGCGGAGTAGCCCCGGTTCGCGATCGTCTGGCCCGAGAGGGTGTAGCCGAAGCTCAGGTTCCAGGACGAGCCCTGCGTCTTCGGCGTCGGAAACGTGAATCCCTGCAGGTTGTAGACGCCGGCCTGCGTCCATTGCTCGCCGCCGGAGATGCTGGCCGTCGGCGTGAACAGCGCCATGGCCGAAGCGAACGACTGGGCGGCGGCCGGGCTGCGGTTGGCGAGCACCGTCAGGTACGACGGGTTGTTGCGGCGGGCGATGTCCAGCGCCTCCGCCAGCGACAACCGCACCGTGTCCTTGGGCGCAGCGGGGGGCTGCTGGGCATAGCCGATTGCGGCAACGACGGACAAGACCACCAACCAGCCAACGATCAGACGTACACGCATGGAGGCCCCTGAATTCGAATCGTCGGAGTGCCGTACGTCACTGTGGCACCGTGAGTTTCAACGCTTCCCGTCCGCACACACTACGTGGCAAGCTAGACCGTTGTTGACCGCGGTCAAGTATCAATCCAGATCGGGATCAGGGTGTTTTTGCGCGGCCCCGGTGCTGGGCCGCCGGGTGCGTCAGCGGCTCGGGAGGCTCAGGCGCGTGGCGGTGATGGGGCCGGAGGGCAGGGCGACCTTGAGGAGGCCGCCGGAGGCGGAGAACCAGAACTCGCGGCGGTCGTCCCCAGGGAGGGTGAGGGCGTAATGCTCGGCGGCGATGCTCCGGCCGGCTATCAGCACCGTGTCCTGACCGAGGCTCTTGACCTCGCCGGTCACCAGGGTGCTCTGGCGGGGCCGCACGACCGTGACCTGCTCCGGCGCACCGCTCGCCCTCGGGACGAAGTAGTATTGGTCGAAGATGTCGTCGTCGAGCACGACGGCGGCGGGCGGCACGGGGAATTCGCGGGCCACCTCGCGTGCCGGAGTGGCGATGCGCACGGAGAAGCGGCCGCGGGCGAATTGCCCGGTGAGGCGCTCGTCCACGCGGCCGGAGGCGGTGACGTCGAGCTGATACGACACGGGGACGTGGTCCCGGGTCAGCTCGAGCGCGGCCCGGAGCTCCCGGTCGCGGTAGCGGACCGTGGCCACCGCGAGGACGCCGCCCTCGCCGCGACTGCCCGACACGGGGCGGATGGCGAACTCCTCGCGTCCGATCTCGTCCCCGCCGCGGGCGATGACGAAGGTGCCCTGGTCGAGGAAACCCTGCTGGGCGCGCGGACGGGCCGCGAGGCCCGCGCCGAGCAGCGCGGCGGAGAGCAGGGCGGCGGCGCCGAGCCGTCTCATGCGGGTGTCGCCTCGGCGCCCGCGCCGAAGACGCGCTCGCGGATGCGCCCGCGGATGAACTCGTAGATGCGTTTGCCCTTCTCCGCGGACGCGCGGGTCGGCTCACCCACCGAGCCGTCGGAGGCGCCGGGCAGGATCATCCGGGTGCCGCGGCGGTAGCGCCGGCGCTCGCGGTCCGGCAAGATACAGTCGCGGGCGAGGTCCATCCGCACGAGGTGCGGGGCGAGGTAGAGCATCAGGGACGTGTCCACCTCGCCGCCGTGGATCGGTCCGCCGGGCGAGTCGAGCACGGCGTCCAGGTCCATGCTGAAGATGTCGATGACGCGCACGCGTGCGCGGTCGGTCACGACGGTGGACAGCGCCTCCTGGTGCGGGGCGTGGCCGTGGGCCGTCAGGACGAGGAACTCCTCGACGCCGGCCTTCTCCCAGTCGAGGAGCAGGTCGTTGAGCAGGCGGCGCAGCGTCTTGCGGCGCACCGACGCGCCGCCTGGCAGGGTCTGCGCCGCATCGGCGTTGACACCGTACGCGATGGTGGGGGCCGTCACGATCCTGAACTCCGCCGAGAGATCGTCCGCGAGGCGCTCCACGATGAGGGCGTCGCAGCCCAGTGGGAGGTGCCGGCCGTGGTGCTCGCAGGTGGCTGCGGGCACGATGAGCCGGGGGTTCGCGGCGATCGCGAGCCGGGCGTCGTCGGGCGCCATCTCCTTGAGGCGCAGCGGGCCGCTCACGGCGGCCCGCGGCGGTCGGGGGGACGGGCCGTGAGGCGCGGGAGCCTGGTCTGGGTGGGCGCGCTCGCTGCGGCCAGCGCGCTGAGCGCCGAGTGGATGCGCGCACCCGGCTGGGTCCTCGCGGTCGGTCTCGTGCTCCTGGCGCTCGTGGCGCTGGCGGCCGTGTGGCGCGGGGGGCGCGAGACGCCCGGCCGCTGGATCCGGGTGGCCGGGGCGGCGCTGCTGGCGGTCGCGGCCGTGGCCGCCCTCGCCTCCACCTGGCGGCTCGGGCGGCTGCAAGCGGGCTGGGCGGGCGTGCGCGAGCAGGTCGTGATGCGCGCGTCGCGGGAGCTGAACCGCGATCTCGGCGCGAGCTTCGACGCGGTGCGGGGCCTGGCGGACCGCGCCGCGGAGCTGCGCGCACCGGCGGGTCCCGAGCGGTTCCGGCAGCTCGAGGCGATGGTGCGCAACCAGTCGCCGGCGCGGGGCGTGGTGCTGTTCGACGCGCTCGGCCACGCCACGGCGTGGGCCGGCACGCTGCGCGTGCCGCTCGCCGCCACCGGTCCCGAGCTTTCCACGGTCACGACTCCATTCTACCTGTGGCTCGTGGCGCGCCGCCAGGCGGACAGCGGTACCGCGGTGGCCGCGGTGATGCTGGCGCGCGCCTCGTACGCACCGAGCGCCGGCGTGGCGCTGACGGACCGGTTCGCCGATCGGGCCGGCGTAGGCCTGCGCTTCTATCAGCCCGGGGGCGCCCCGGCCGATTCCGACGTCTTCGACTACGTGCTCCCGCGCGGGCTGCGCGCCGGCGACACCCTCTTCGCCGTCCAGCCGGTGCCGCCGGAGCAGGACGCCGCGATCGCCGATCAACTGGCGTTGTCGCGCCGAGTGGTGTTCTGGGTCGCGTTGGCCCTGCTCCTCGGCTGCGTGGCCGGAGCGGCCCGGAGCGGCGTGCCGGTCGCGGGCGCGGTGGCCGGTGCGGCGGCCGCGGCCCTCTTCATCGCCCGCGCGCCGCTGGAAGGGGCGTTCGGTCCCGGCAGCCTCTTCTCCGCGGCGACCTACTACCAGGACGTGCTGGGGCCGTACTCCGCGTCCGCGGGCAAGGTCATCCTCACGGGCCTGGTCGTCGCGCTGGGCGCGGCGGCGCTCTGGAGGCTGGGGCTCAAGCCGACGTGGATGAGCCGACTCGCGGCGCTCGGCGTGACGGTCCTCGCGCCGTACCTCCTCCAGGACCTGGCGCGGGGGATCTCGCCGCCGGCCGAGGGCGTCTCGCTGGTCCTCTGGCTGACCTGGCAGGTGACGCTGGTGCTGGCCGCCTCGGCGCTCGTCCTGTTTGCGGCCGCCCTGGTGAGAGGCCGCGCGGCGCCGGCGCACGCGGGGCGCTGGCCCTTCCTCGCGTCCGCGCTGGCCGTCGCGCTGGCGGTGGCGGGTCTCTTCCTCTGGAGACCGACGGGTGCCTGGCCGGAGTGGTACCCGTACCTCTGGCTGCCGGCGCTGCTGGTCGCCATCCGGCCGATGCCGTTCCGGAGCGCGATCGCGACGGTGGCGGTGGTCGCAGGATCGGCGGCCGCGCTGCTCGAGTGGGGCGCGACGACCGAGGGCCGGATCGCCCTCGCCAACCGGGACCTCGAGGCGCTGGGGAACGCGCCCGATCCGCTCAAGGTTGCGCTGTTCGACCGGCTGGTGCGCTCGATCCCGCCGAATACGGCGCCGCAGACCGCGGGGGACCTCTACCTGCTGTGGCGACGCAGCGACTTCTCGGCCCACGACTACCCGGCGGCGCTCGGGCTGTGGACCGCGCAGGGCGAGCATCTTCTCCAGCTCGACCTGGCCGCGCTCGACCTCCCGGACGGCCTCGTGCGCACGCAGGTGCTGGAGACGATGGACGAGCGGCTCCCGCAGGTGCGCTCGTACCTCCGGCGCCCGGGCGTGTACGGGCTGGCGACGATCCCGCTGACCGACGGCCGCGTGGTGACGGTGGGGGTGGGCCCGCAATCGCGGCTGGTGGCGCCGAGCCGCGTGGCGCGCTTCCTGGCGGGGACGGGGGGGGAAGCGGAGCAGCCCTACCGGCTCTCCGTCTCGCCGGTCGAGGCGGGAGGCACGCCGCCGTCGGAGCGCGCGACCTGGCGGCGCGACGGGTGGACGATCCGGGGCGAGCGGATCGTGGACATGCCCGGCGGCCGGCGGCACGTGCACGCGCAGGTGGATCTGGGCGGGCTGTCGCCGCTGCTCCAGCGCGGCCTGCTGGTGCTGGTGCTGGACTTCGGCGTCCTGGCCGTGCTCTGGCTGGTGCTGGATCTGGTGAGCGGGCGGCTGGTGCCGACACTGCGGGTCTCGTATCCGCGCGGCCTGCATTCGCTGCGCGCGCGGCTCACGATGAGTCTGGCCGCGTTCTTCGTCGTGCCGACGGTGGCGCTGGCGCTGTGGAGCTACGCGCGCCAGGGCGACGAGTTCCTCCGCTCGCGCGAGCTGCTGATCACGCGCACGCTGCGCGACGCGTCCTCGGCGCTCGAGGACCTCTCGATGGACCGCGCGCTCGCGCTCCGCCAGGTGGCGGAGAACGTGGACGCCGAGCTGGTGCTGACCACCGACGGCGTCCAGCGCTGGTCGTCGGCGCCGGTCCTCAGCGACCTCGGCCTCGTGGACTGGCTGGTGCCACCGGAAGCGTTCACGCGGCTCGTCTGGGGTGACTATCTCGAGCTGACGCTCCGGCAGCGAACGACGCCCCAGCCGGTCCTGGTCGGGTACAGGGTCCTCGGGGGCACGTCCGACATCCTCCTCTCGCCGCAGTTGCTGACGGACGAGACGCTGGGGGCGCGCGAGGAGGACCTGGGTGTGGCCGTGATGGTGGCGGCCGTCATCGGGATCGTGGCCGCCATCGTCCTCTCGGGGCTGGCCGCGCGCGCCCTCGCGCGCCCGCTGGCCCACCTCGCGCAGGCGGCCCTCGCGGCCGGCACGGGGGTGCGGCCGGCGCCCGAAGGCCGCCCGATGCCGAGCGAGCTCGAGCCGGTGTACCGCTCGATCGAGCAGGCCGCGGCCGACGTCGAGCGCGGGCAGGAGGCGCAGCGCGTGCTGGCGTGGGGCGAGATGGCGCGGCAGGTGGCGCACGAGATCAAGAACCCGCTCACGCCGATCCGGCTCGGCATCCAGCATCTGATGCGGCTGCATCGCGAGCGGCCGGCCGAGCTGGGCGGCGCGCTGGACAGCACGGGGCACCGCATCCTGGCGGAGATCGACCGCCTCGACGCGATCGCGCGGGCCTTCAGCCGTTTCGCGCTGCCGACCGCCGAGCGGCCGCCGCTCGAGGCGGTGGACGCCTCGGAGGTGGTGCGGGAGGTCGTCGGGCTCTACCAGCTCGGCGAGACGCCGGTCCGCTGGGAGGTCGCCGCGGAGCCGGGGATCGTGGTCCGCGCGCGGCGCGACGAGCTGTCGGAGGTGCTGGTCAACCTGTTCGAGAACGCCCGGGACGCCGGCGCGTCGCGGGTCGAAGTGCGCGCCTCGCGCAGCGGCCGCGAGAGCGCCGGACCCGCCGATCAGGCGGCGCGCATCGAGGTCCGCGACGACGGGCGCGGCATTCCCGCCGAGCTGGTGCCGCGGGTCTTCGAGCCGCGCTTCAGCACCACCACGAGCGGCAGCGGCCTGGGCCTGGCGATCGCCAGGCGCCTGGTGGAGGGATGGGGCGGGACGATCGCGATCGCCAGCACGCAGGGCGCGGGCACCACGGTCACCCTGCGGCTGGCGGGCCCGGAGCATCAGGCGGGCGCCTGAGGGCCGCAACGGATCGGGGGTGACCTCGCGGCCACCCCCGATCCCTAACCCCTAACCCCTAACCCCTGCCTTTAGAACCCTTCCGAGAAGCCGAACTGCCAGGTCCAGCCCACGCCCTGGCGCTGGAACGGACGGACGTAGTCCAGCTCGAGGATCGCGTAGCCGAACAGGTTGATGCGGTTCGCGATGCCGATACTGGTGAGCGGCCGCATGGTGCCGCCGAGGAACGACGGCTTCTGCCCGGTGCTCCAGGCCACGCCGCCGTCCGCGAAGAACGCGGTCTCGATGGGGAAGGCGCCGTAGTAGCCATGGCCCAACCCGAGCACGCCGAGGAGCGGGAAGCGCAGCTCCACGTTCCCCGCCGCGATGCGCGACCCGAACAGCGCCTGGTAGACGTCGCACGAGTTGCTGACGCCGGACTCGCAGTCGCTCAGCACCGCGTTGTAGTCGTAGCCCCGCACCAGGCTCTGGTAGCCGAGGAAGTTGGGGTACAGCCGCAGATCCTCGGCATCCGTGCCGTAGCGCCCGTAGTGCATGACCCGCATGGCCAGCGTGAAGGGGCGGAGCGGCATGAAGTAGCGCCGGTAGTCCGCCAGCACGTTGTAGAAGTTGAGCCCGCCCACGACGGGATCCACCTCGAGGCGCCAGCGCTCGCCCAGCACCGGGCTCGTCGCTCCGTAGTACGAGTTGTCGTAGACCAGCGCCGCGGACGCCGTGCCCAGCGTCAGCGAGGGCGGCCCGGCGACGGTGGTGAGGTTGTCGCTGATCAGGTAGCCGGGGTACGCCACCACCAGCGACTCCACCTGCAGGGCGTAGCTGATGTTGCGGATGCCGGCGGACCATTCGACCCGCGTCACCTGGCTGAACGGATACGAGAAGAAGGCGTCCGCCTCCCGGTTGGTCTGGCGGATGATCTCGATCTGCTGGTACATCGTGTCGCCGGCGGCGCTGTACGACGTCGGCAGGTACCCGCCGGTGATGTACGGGATCTGCTGCACCGCCACGCCCCAGTTGAGGCGGTTCTTCGTGTTCTGGTAGGCCACCAGGGCGGCGAGGTTCGAGAGGCTCCCCGAGACCTGGAGCATCGTCGCCAGGTTCTGGTCGCCGAGCATGTCGCTCCAGTAGAGCGTGACGCCGCCGCCGATGAACGTTCCGTAGCTGCTGGCGCCGACCGCGAGGTACGGCTGGGCCACGTAGTCGAGCGCGAGGCGCGGATGGTAGCTCGAGACGGTCTGCGTGGCCGCGGCGTCCTCGCCGATCGAGTAGTCCGCCCGGAGCCGCTCCAGCTCCCCGAGCTGGCGGTTCTGCGGCGGCAACAGCGCCGGGTCAGGCGTCACCGTATCGGCCAGCGGCGCGCCGGCCAGCACGGCCGCAGAGTCCGAACTGTACACCGCGTAGTTGCCTTCCTGGTAGATGCTGTAGACCAGCCGCCCCGTCTCGCGCGCGATCGAGAGCGCGGGCGACAGCGAGGTGATCCCGCTGACGCCGGTCATCAGGTTCGTCACCTGCGTGCGCGCGCCGGTGGCCACGTCGAGACGGTAGATGTTGGTGATCCCGCCCCGATCGGACAGGAAGTAGATACTCGCGCCGTCCGGCGACCAGACGGGGTTGATGTTCTTCGCCCCGTCGAAGCTCGGCAGCGGCGTGATCCGGCCCGACGCCACGTCCATCAGCGCCAGCCGGTAGTTCCCGGGCCGGAGGTTGGTCGTGTCCGTGGAGAAGCGGTCGGTGACGAATGCGAGCTTCGTCCCGTCGGGCGACCATGCCGGTTCCAGGTCCGCGAACGCGTCGTTGGTCAGGCGGCGCAGGCTGTCCGTCCGGAGATCGTAGACATAGAGATCAGTGAGCCCGCCCGACTGTGCCGCGAAGGCGACGTACCGGCCGTCCTGCGACCAGGCCGGGTGCAGGATCTCGCCCAGGGCGGGGAAGTGGATCTCCCGCTGCAGCGCCCCGTTGTCGACGTCGATCAGGTCCAGCGCCGGCCGCCCGTCCACCAGCGAGGAGAAGACGAAGTTCCTGCCGGTGGGATCGAACGACCCGGCCGAGTTGATGAACTCGAGGCTCTGGAAGTGCGGATCCGCCGTCGTCCTGGTCACGCGCCGCACCATCTGGCCGGTGGTCGCGTCCCACAGGTACATCTCGATCGAGAAGAGGTCGCGCGCCGAGTAGAAGACGATGCGCGAGCCGTCGGGACTCACGACCGGGCCGACGTTGAGGCCCGTCGCCTGGGTCTTCCCCGCGATCAGCTTCCGGCCGTAGTGATCCGGCGGCTCGACCTTCGCCTTGAGCGGCGTGTACGCCGCCGCGAGGTCCGCGTGCCACGCCTTGACCAGCGAGTCCCCGGAAATCCCGAGCTCCCGCTGGATGGCGATCGACACGTCCCCGTTGCGCCCCGCGCCCCGGAGCAGCCGCACGATCGTCTGGTCGCCCCACCGCCCCGCGATGTACCCCAACAGCGCCTGGCCGTAGCGGTAGGGGAAGAAGTTCGGGTCGTCCAGCTGCCGGTACGATGGGAGCTTGTCGCGCAGCGCCGCGTCCCGCATCCACATCGCGGTATTCGGGTCCTCCGGGCCCAGCGAGAGGTACTCCGCCATCCCCTCGATGAACCAGAGGGGCATCTGCGTCGCCGTGGGCATGCCGCCGGGGCCGCGGCCGGAGCCGCCCGTGATGTCGTACTGGAATGCGTGCACCAGCTCGTGGCCGATGACGTGGTCCGACTCGGCCAGGGAGCTGCCCAGTGGCAACACGATCCTGCGCTTGATCGCCTCGGTCACGCCGCCGGTGCCCTCCCCGAGGTCGCCGGGGATGGCGTTCGTCTGCTGGAACGCGGCCGAGCTGGCATAGAGCAGCAGCGGTTGGCGGGTGCTCAGCTCGTGGCCGAAGTACCGCGAGTACCGTGCGTACCACCGCTCGGCCAGGCGCGCCGCCTGTTCCGCCGCCTGTTCCTCTTCGGGATAGAAGTAGACGTCGAAGTGGTCGGTGTGCAGGACCTGGAACTTGAACGATTCGTACTGCACTTTGTTGCGCCCGAAGTATTGCGCCTCGGCCGTCCGGGCACCGGGCCCGAGGGCGGCGATGCACAGGCCGAGCAGCAGAATCGCGGAAACGCGCGGTAGCCGAAGCGCCATGATCTCCCCTGGGTACGGATGCATGATGGATTACCCCGAAGCGCCCGACAAGTACCCAACTTACGCCCGCCGCCTGGGGCTGTTTTCCGGGACGATGGCCGTCATCGGCGGCATCATCGGCTCGGGCATCTTCCTCAACCCCGCCTACGTCGCCCAGCGCGTCCGGACGCCATTCCTGACCCTGGGCGTCTGGGTGCTGGGCGGGGCCATCGCCCTGGCCGGCGCGTTCTGCTTCGGCGAGCTGGGCAACCGCTCGCCCCGGGCCGGCGGCGGCTACGTCTACCTCCGGGACGCGTACGGCGGGCTCCCCGCCTTCCTCTACGGCTGGATGATCCTCCTGGTCATCGGGACCGGCGCGATCGCCGCCGTCGCCGTCACGTTCGCCCGGTACCTCGGATCGCTCCTGGCCCTGCCGGAGACGGCCATCCAGCCGGTCGCCGTAGCCGCCATCCTACTCCTTTCGACGGTCAACTACGTGGGCGTTAAGCCCGGCGCCGTCACCCAGAACGTCTTCACCCTCCTCAAGCTCGTCGCGCTGGCGGGGCTGATCGGGGCGGGGCTCTTCGTCGGGTTGCGGGAGGGGGCCATCGCGGCGGCCGTGGCTCCGGCGCCGCCGCCGCACGCGGTCCTGGCGGTGGGAGCGGCGCTGGTCCCGGTGCTGTTCGCCTACGGCGGCTGGCAGCAGTCGAATTTCATCGCCGAGGAGATGATCGACGCGGAGCGGAACCTCCCCCGCGCTCTGGTGATCGGGGTCACAGTCGTGGTCGCGGTCTATCTGCTCGCCAACGTGACGTACCTGCGCACGCTGGGCGCCCCGGGACTGGCGGCGAGCACGGCCCCGGCGGCGGACGCGATGCGGAACGTCCTGGGCGCCGCCGGCGCGACGGTGATCGCGGCCGGGATCGCGGTGTCCTCGTTCGGGTTCCTGAACCTCGTGATCCTGGTGTCGCCGCGGGTCTACCGGACGATGGCGGCCGACGGCGCGTTCTTCCCGGCGCTGGCGCGGCTGCACCCGCGGTACCGGACACCCGGAGCGGCCATCGTCTTCCAGGGCGCGTGGGCGATCCTGCTGACGTTGACGGGCACGTACGGGCAGCTGCTGGACTACGTGGTCTTCGGCGACTGGATCTTCTTCGGGCTGGTGGTGAGCACGCTGTTCGTCTACCGGCGGCGGGAGAGGCTCGGGGTCCGGGGCCCGGGGCCCGGGGTCCGGGAGCCGGGGGCCGGCGCCGCGGCGGGAACGGCCCCCCCCCTCGGCTTCCGGGCCTGGGGCTACCCGGTCACGCCGGCGCTGTTCGTCCTGGCCGCGGTCTACGTCGTGGCGAGCTCGGTGGCGTCGAACCCGCGCAATGCGGGGATCGGCGTTGTTCTCCTCCTGCTGGGGATCCCCGTCTACCTCTATTGGAAGGCGCGGACGGCGCGGAAAGGATAGAATCCGGGCGTGGACCTCTCGGTCGTGATCCCTGCGCACAACGAGGCGGAGAACGTCGGGCCCCTGGTCCGCGAGATCGTAGGGGCCCTGGGCGGCAGGGGCGACTACGAGATCGTGGTGGTGGACGACGGGAGCACGGACGCGACGGGCGAACGCCTGGCGGAGCTGGCGCGCACGACGCCATGCCTGAGGTCGGTGCGCCATCCGGCCAGCCGCGGCCAGAGCTTCGCGATCGCGACGGGCGTCAAGGCCGCGCGCGGCACGTGGATCGCGACGCTGGACGGCGACGGCCAGAACGATCCGGCGGACATCCCGAAGCTGGTGGCCCTGCGCGCCGGGGGGGGGGCGGCGCCGCCCCGGGGCCGCTGCTGGTCGCGGGCTACCGGAAGAAGCGGCGGGACACCTGGCTCAAGCGCGTCTCGTCGCGCGTGGCGAACGCGGTGCGCGGGCGGCTGCTCGGCGATCGGACGCCGGACACGGGCTGCGGCCTCAAGCTGTTCGAGCGCGAGGCCTTCCTGGCGCTGCCGCACTTCGATCACATGCACCGGTTCCTTCCGGCGCTGTTCATCAGGGCGGGGGGGCGCGTGGTGTCCGTCGAGGTGGGGCACCGGGCGCGTGAGCGGGGCCGGTCGCACTACGGGATGCTGGACCGGCTGTTCGTGGGGATCGGGGACATGCTGGGCGTGTGGTGGCTCATTCGCCGAAAAGAACGCAGATAAGGGAACTGATCTGATTCCTCGCTTCCGCGGTCTGCCTCCTCGGCAATAGTAGGCTCCTCTCCGCAACCGAAGGTGCCCGCCCGCTCCGGCCGGCGGCCCTACCATCCGGCGTGCTCGCGCGCATCACGTCGGCGGCCGTGCTCGGCATCGACGCCTATCTCGTGGACGTCGAGACCGACATCGCGGGCGGCCTGCCGTCGTTCGTGACGGTGGGACTCCCGCAGGGGGCGGTGAAGGAAGGCCGCGAGCGGGTGAACGCCGCCATCCACAACGCCGGGTTCGAGTTTCCGCTCAAGCGCATCACGGTGAACCTCGCCCCGGCGGACGTGCGCAAGGACGGCTCGGCCTTCGACCTCCCGATCGCGCTGGGGGTGCTGGCGGCCACGGAACAGGTCGCCGCCGCGGGCCTCACCGGCTGGGTCGTGCTCGGCGAGCTGGGGCTGGACGGCGGGATCCGGCCGGTGCGCGGCGCGCTCTCGATGGCGGTGGCGGCGCAGCGGGCCGGGTGTGCGGGAGTCCTCCTCCCGGCGGCGAACGTGCGTGAGGCGGCCGTCGTGCGGGGGCTCGACGTGCGCGGCGCCGCCACGCTCGCCGAGGTGCTGCACCACCTGGACGGCGGGCCGCCCCTGGCGCGGGCGGAGGTGGACGTGGACGCGCTGTTCGCCGCACGCGCGGTCTCGGACGTGGACTTCGCCGAGGTAAAAGGGCAGGAGCACGCGAAGCGCGCGCTCGAGGTGGCGGCGGCCGGAGCGCACAACATCCTCATGATCGGCCCGCCGGGCGGCGGGAAGACGATGCTGGCCCGGCGGCTCCCGACCGTCCTGCCGGAACTGTCGCTCGCCGAGGCGCTCGAGACGACGAAGATCCATTCGGTGGCGGGGCTCCTGGCGCCGGGCGAGTCGCTCATCGCGGTGCGGCCGTTCCGCTCGCCCCATCACACGATCTCGGACGCGGGGCTGATCGGCGGCGGGAGCTACCCGCGGCCGGGCGAGGTGAGCCTCGCGCACAACGGCGTGCTCTTCCTGGACGAGCTGCCGGAGTTCCGGACCAACGTGCTGGAGGCGCTGCGCCAGCCGCTCGAGGATGGCTCGGTCACGATCAGCCGCGCCGCGACGTCGCTGTCGTATCCGGCGCGCTTCATGCTCGCGGCCGCGATGAATCCGTGTCCGTGCGGGTATCTGGGCGACCAGGGTCGCACCTGCGTCTGCACGCCGGTGATGATCCAGCACTACCGCGCCCGCCTCTCGGGGCCGCTGCTGGACCGGATCGACGTGCACCTGGACGTGCCGGCGGTGCGCTATCGCGAGCTGTCGGCCGAGCGGGGCGGGGAGCCGAGCGCGGAGATCCGGGAGCGGTGCGCGCGCGCCCGGCTGATGCAGCGCGAGCGCTTCGCGGCGCGGGCCGGGATCTTCGCCAACGCGCACATGGCGCCGCGCGACATCCGCGTCCACTGCCAGCTCACCGCGGCCGCCGACGCGCTGCTCCGGACGGCGATCGCGCGGCTGAGTCTCTCGGCGCGCGCCTACCACCGGGTGCTGAAGCTGGCGCGGACGGTGGCGGACCTGGCCGGCGCGGCCCGGATCGAGCCGGCGCACGTCAGCGAGGCGATCCAGTACCGGAGCCTGGACCGGGCCGTTGGGCCGGCCGCGACGCCGTCGCCCCGTTCCTGATCGCGCCCGGGCCCACGGGCGATTGGCGGACTGACCGAGAGGGACCGCGGCTCGCTTCAGGATCTGCCTCATGGCGAAAGGCTTCGTCTCTCTTCGGAATTGGGGGATGTCATAGTCTTTACGCCCCTGCCACGGACGCCGCACCATTGCCTCGTCGCGGACCGGCCTGCCGCGCCTTCCCCCCTCCCGATGCCAGGGTATTCGGGGAATCTCGATGACCTGGGCAGCGACTGGCCAACTGGCGTTATCTACCCCGCTCGGTACAGCCAGGTGATGGCAGTCTCGGGGACTTTGGAGGACGACGCGTTCGCTGTCGCTCCGCCGAATCCGGGCCCGTACCCTCCTAGCAACGGCGGGGGATGCACAGCCGACCGCCCGTGCGGGGTCCCCGACTGGTGCTTTTCTGGATCACGCTCTGGATCGCAGGTCGCGATCGCAGCCCCCTTCTATGCGTATAGTCTGTGGACGAACGGTTCGACCAGGGGATTGTGTGGCACCTCCATGTCGGCGCCCTACGTTACGGGAGTCGCGGCCCTCGTATGGTCTCGAAATCAGGGGTTGACAGCCGCGCAGGTCCGTGGTCGTCTGCAGTCAACGGCGGTACCGTACTCCCCCCCTAGCGAGTATGGCTCGGGGCGCGTAGACGCCGTTTACGCGGTGTACAATCTGCAACCGCCAGCCCCGCCACCCAGTGTCTCCGTCACGATCGCGGGAGCGAGCATGGCGCCTGCCCGCCATTACTGTACTTGGACGGCGGGAGCTTACGGTGGTACCGATCCCTACTCATACTCGTGGACGCTGAACGGCGCACCCGCCGGTAATGGGAGTGATACGCTGAGTGTCACCACACCGTCGAGCAATTTCACAATCACCGCGACGGCGATCGACGCAAATGGCTACTCGGGCATTTCCGGCTTGACAGTCAGGATAGGCGGGGGAACTTGCGCCCAGCAGTAGCAGGCTCGGGGATTTGCGAAGGAGGGCCGCGGGCCGCATCGCCGCGTCCGCGGCCTTCCTGGGCCGCAAGTCTGACGGCCGGGCTCGCGTTGGCGGCCGCCTGCACCGATCTCTTCGGTCCGGGCCGCACGACGGCCAATCCGCAGTTGAGTGCGCTGACCATCAACGATCTTTCGACCAGTCTCCGGAACGGCGGCATTCTCTACATTGATGGATACCCGGCCGACACGAGCTTCCGCTTGGGGTCGAACCAGCGGGTGTCGGTTCAAATCAGCGTCACATCGGGGGATCGAGAGGATGTCGGCCTCTACCGGTTCGCGTGCCCCCCCCGTGAACGGGGGTGGCACTTCGAGTGCTTCGACTTCGCGATCGCCATGCAGAGCGGGCTTAATGCCGCGAGCCTCGCTGATCGCGTCGCGGCGATGGGGGGTCGGTTCCAGGTCATATCGGTCAGTGGCATGTTCGCCGGAGTCACGCTCTTTGCGCCGGGTGACATTGTCAGCAAGGCGCGGGCGGCCGAGGCCTGGCCCGGCGTGGCGTACGCCGAGCTGGAGTCCCCGATATGCTTGGAGGTCGGTCCGTACTGTGGGTCCCTCTCGCAGCTAGCGCTGCCGGTGCCAGTCGACACCGGGCCAGCGGTTCCCGGCGATGGGATTGTGCAGGTGCGCTCCGGCGATACCGTGGTGGTGGGTTATCGTCAGCCTCTCGGAGGCGTTCTGGAAGCGCGCGCGGTGGTGCCGTAGCGGCCGTGACGCGCCCAGCGATCGGCCTTGTCGTCGCCTGGTGCCTGCTCGCGACCGTCTCGGCGCCCGGCGCCCGAGCGCAGGTTTGCGACGGGTTCGCATCGCTTCGAGACAGGCACTTTCGGGTGACCGTGAGCGAGGCCTCCTACAGCTACGCGACGGCCCTCGCCGGTTCGTTCACGGCGGGCAGCACGCTCTTTGGCACAGTTGCGGCCGGCAGCACTCACGATAGCGAGCTCGACGCAACGACGTTCGACACCGGGCTCGAGGCCGGCGCCGACCTGCCAACGTCCGGAGGCTTCCTGTTCCTCTGTCCCGCTGCCACGGCGACCTTGTCTCTCGGGCCGTACGATTTCCTCTTGGAGGGGACGACCTTCCGCTACGTGGACCGCGCGGTGCGACTCGGTGCGGCCCTCATGGCGATACCGTCACCGGGGCTCAAGCTCGTGGTCACGGGAGGCCTCAGCGCTGCCCGCGTATCGGTCGTCTACTGGCCCAGTGCCGAGAAGCGCGCGACTGGGTCGGAGGGGTGGTCGGCGAGCACGAACTACTGGCTGTGGAGCGCAGGAGTGGGGCTCGTGGTCAACGACCGGTTCACCGTGCGCCCGAGTCTGACCGTGCCGGTCGGCTTCCCGGCCGCAGGCACGCCGACGGATTGGGCCGTGCTCTTCGGCCGCGAAGACAGCGAGCTCAGCTTCGGGATCAGCTTCGGCATCAGCTTCTGAGGCGACAGTCGCCGCTTTGGACCTTGTTCGTCTCGGGTCCGTTAGTCGCGCTGCGGATCGTTTCAGCGCTTAGGGACCTGGAGGCGCGCGTGAGGAAGGTCAGGGCGTCAAGGTGGCCGTGGAGGCTCGATCCGCCTCGCCCGGTGAGACCCTGAGGGCCTAGAGCTTGTGCGCCGTGAAGGGGCCGGTGCTGCCGGCGTACACCACGGTGCCGTTCATCGTCTTCGAGTCGGCCAGCACCGCCGCGGCCCGAGCCTCTCCGTTCGGCGACTCGAACACCATGACTCACGCGGTTCCCGCTGATCGTCAGCGACGTGAGCGTGGCGGAGCCCTCGGCGTCGGCCGGCGTCGCGGTCCCCGTGTAGCTCGAGCCCGAGCGCCTGATCTGGATCACGCCGACCATCCGCTCGCCGGGGAAGTCGGCGACGAAGTTCCAGTCGCCGGTGAGATCCGCCTCGGCAGGCGCCGCCGCGGCGGCGGGAGCAGGGGCGGTTGCGGGAGCCGGAGCCGACGGAGCGGGAGCGGCTGGGGCGGCCCGCGGTGCGGGCGCCGCCGGCCGGGGATTGCGGGAGCAGGCGCTGAGCAGCGCTAGCGCGGCCACCGCAGGCAGGAATGACGACAACCGCTTTCGCATCGCAGCCCTCTCGGCGAGCGGCAGGGATGATTAGCTTAGAGCGCGTGAGAGGGGCGCGCTAGCGTGCGGCTGTTCGTCGCGGTGAACCTGCCCGCTGCCGAACGGCGGGCTGCCTACGAGGCGGCGGCCCCGCTCCGGGCTGCGCGCCTTCCCATCAAGTGGGTCGCCGAAGACTCCATCCACGTCACGCTCCGCTTCCTGGGCGAGGTGGACGACGCGAAGGCGCAACCGATCGGCGAGGCCCTCGCGGCGGCGGTGCGCACCGCGCGCCCATTCGACATCATGCTGGGCGGCGTCGGTGCCTTCCCGAGCCTGGCGCGGCCGCGCGTGGTGTGGATGGGCGTCGAGCGGCATCCGGCGCTGGAGCTGCTCGCCAACGACGTGGAGAAGACGCTGATGGCACCTCGACTTCGAGCCCGAGCTGCGCCCGTTCCATCCGCACCTCACGCTGGGCCGCGCCGAGCGGAGTGCGCGGCCGGCGGCCCTGTCGGGCCTCGAGCAGCTCGCGGCGGCCATCGAGTACCAGGGCTCCATCGTGGTCGAGAGCGTGGATCTGATGCAGAGCGTGCTCGCGCCGAAGGGCGCCACGTATTCGGTGCTCTCCCGCGGTGCCCTGAGCGGCCCCGGCGGAGGCCGGTAGCGTGGGTTGCCTCAAGAACGTCCTGGCCGGCGTCGGCTGCCTGGTCGTGGTGCTCGCGCTGGCGGTCGTCGCGTTCATCTTCCGGGACGCTCTCGCGCACCTCTACCACAGGATGCGCGGCATGCCGGAACCGCCCCCCGTGGTATACGTGATGCCCGCCGCGGGCGGCGCGGCGCGGGCCGACGCGGCGCTTCGCGACCTGGCCCGGCGGGGTGGGCCGGCGTACGTGGACCTCGCGCCGGCCGAGCTGGCGGCGCTGATCGACCGGGAACTGGCGCGCGCGCCGCACCGGGTGTTCGATTCCGTCGCCGTGGCTCTGGGAGACCAGCGGATTCAGGTGAAGGGAACGCTCGACCTGTCTGCATTGCCGCAGCGGCTCCTGGGGCCGCTCGCCGAAGGGCTGGGGCGCCGCGAGCCGGTCATGGCCGGCGGGGTGCTCGCGGCCGCGCCGGACGGCCGCCTGCGCTGGACGCTGAACCAGCTCGTGATCCGCGACTTCCCGTTCCCCAGGTCCGTCATCCCGGCCCTCGTGCGCTCGTTCGGCCTCGCGGACGTGCGCGACGGCGGCGTGCCGCTCCAGCTCCCGGTGCCGGTCGGCGACGTGCGGGTGAGCGCCTCGGGCGTGCGCCTCTACCGGGCTGCGTCGCGATGAGCCACCGCATCCTGGTGGTGGACGACGAGCAGGGTGTGCGCGAGGCGCTGCGCCAGCTGCTCGAGTACGAGGGCTACACGGTTGCGCTGGCCGGCTCCGGGTCCGAGGCGCTGGATGCCTTCGGCGAATTCAAGCCGCACCTCGTCCTGCTCGACGTGAAGATGGCGGGGATGGACGGGCTGGCGGTCCTCGCGAAGCTGCGCGAGGCCGACCCGCAGGCCCTGGTCGTGATGATCTCCGGCCACGGGACCATCGCCACCGCGGTCGAGGCGACCCAGCTCGGCGCCCACGATTTCCTCGAGAAGCCGCTCGACACCCAGCGCGTCCTGCTGACGCTCAAGAACGCGCTGAGCCACATCGTGCTGGAGCGGGAGGTGCGGGCGCTCCAGGCGGTGGTGGAGCGGCACTACGAGATCGTGGGGTCCTCCGCCGCGATCCGGCAGGTGATCGAGCGGATCGAGAAGGTGGCGCCCACGCCGGCCCGGCTCCTGATCACCGGAGAGAACGGCACGGGGAAGGAGCTGGTGGCGCGGGCGGTGCACCGGCTCTCGCCGCGCGCGGTGCACGCCTTCGTCGAGGTCAACTGCGCCGCCATCCCCGCCGAGCTGATCGAGTCGGAGCTGTTCGGCCACGTGAAGGGCTCGTTCACCGGCGCCTTCGCAGACCGGGTGGGCAAGTTCGAGCTGGCCGACGGCGGGACGCTCTTCCTCGACGAGGTGGGGGACATGAGCGCCGCGGCGCAGGCGAAGGTGCTGCGGGTGCTCCAGGAGGGCGTGATCACGCCGATCGGCTCGTCGCGCTCCGTCAAGGTGGACGTGCGCGTCATCGCCGCGACCAACAAGAAGCTCGAGGACGAGATCGCGGCGGGCCGGTTCCGCGAGGACCTGCTGTACCGGCTGAACGTCGTGCCGATCGAGGTGCCGCCGCTGCGGTCGCGCCGCGAGGACGTGCCCCAGCTGGTGGCGCACTTCGTCGCCCAGCTCACGGCGCAGCAGGGGGTGCCGCCCAAGACCGTCTCCGACGGCGCGCTGGAGCGGCTCAAGCGCCACCACTGGCCCGGCAACGTGCGGGAGCTGCGGAACACGGTCGAGCGGCTGCTGATCCTCGCCAACGGCGACGTGGTGGGCGAGGCGGACGTGTCACGGATGGTGGGCCCGATGGCGGAGGAGACGGGGCTGGGCGACGTGCTGCTGCAGTCGGAGACCTTCGAGCAGTTCAAGCAGAACGCCGAGCGCGCCTTCCTCCTGGCGAAGCTCAAGGAATACGACTGGAACGTGAGCGAGACGGCGCGGCGGCTCGACATGCCGCGCTCCAACCTCTACAAGAAGATCGAGCGGTACGGACTGGCGAGGGAGCCATGAGCGGCGGACAACCACCGCGGGACTGGGACAAGGAGCTGGCGCAGATCGACAAGCTGATCGCCTCGGGCGGCGCCGGGGCGGGAGCCCAGGTCCCCGCCGCGGCGGGCGCCGCCGCCGGGCCGGCTCCGCGCGCCTCGCGCGCGCCGGCCGTCCACGAGGCGGCCCCACGGCGCGGCGTGTTCTTCACCTGGCTGCGGCTGCTGCTCGGCCTCGCGCTCGGCGTGGCCATCACGCAGTGGCCGTACGTCCGCGGCTGCGGGATCCCGTTGTTCGGATATCTCGTCGCCGTCGCCGGCGTGGTTGTTGCCGGCCTGTGGAGCGCGGTCTCGTCGTGGCGGTCGCGGTCCGGGTTCGCGCACGGCCTGTCCCTCGCGCTGTTCTGCTGGGGCGGCGTGTTGGCGGCGCGCGAGATCCTGCCCCGCGTCGGCTACGCCAAGACCACGGCGTCCTGGTTCTGCCAGGTCGCCGGCACCACGGCGCCGGCCCCGGCGACCCCAACACGACCCCAGGGAGCGTTCTGACCATGGCGAAGACGTTCAAGAACTTCATCGCCGGCGAGTGGGTGGCCCCCTCGACCGGGGAGTACATGGAGAACCGCAATCCCGCCGATTGGCGCGACCTCGTCGGCCGCTTCCCCAAGTCGGGGCCGCGGGACGTGGAGCGCGCGGTGCGCTCGGCGCTCAAGGGGTACGAGACGTGGAAGCGGGTGCCGGCGCCGGGTCGCGCGGACGTGATGCGCCGCGCGGGCGACATCCTGGTGCGCCGCAAGGAGGAGATCGCGCGGGCGATGACCCGGGAGATGGGGAAGGTGCTGACGGAGACCCGGGGCGACGTGCAGGAGGGGATCGACACCGCGTACTACGCGGGCGGGGAAGGGCGCCGTCTGTTCGGCCACACGGTGCCCTCGGAGCTCAGGGACAAGTGGGCGATGACCACGCGCCGCCCGATCGGCGTGGCGGGGATCATCACCCCCTTCAACTTCCCGATGGCGATCCCGACCTGGAAGATCTTCCCGGCGTTGCTGTGCGGGAACGCCGTGGTCTTCAAGCCCGCCAACGACGTCCCGCACACCGGCACGCTGTTCGTCGAGGCCCTGCTCGAGGCCGGGGTGCATCCCGAGGCCGTCCAGCTCGTGCACGGCCGCGGCTCGGCCGTGGGGAACGCGCTGCTCGAGCACCCGAAGGTGCCGATCCTCTCGTTCACGGGCTCGACGGAGACGGGCGCCCGGCTCGGCGAGGTCTGCGGCCGGATGCACAAGCGGCTGTCGCTCGAGATGGGCGGGAAGAACGCGATGATCGTGATGGACGACGCGGACCTCGACCTGGCGCTGGACGGGGTCCTGTGGGGCGCCTTCGGCACGACGGGGCAGCGCTGCACCGCGACCAGCCGGCTGGTGCTCCACCGGAAGATCCACGACCGGTTCCTGCGGATGCTGTGCGACCGGGTGGAGAAGCTGCGCCTCGGCGACGGGCTGCTGCCGACGACCGACGTGGGCCCGATGATCAACGAGGGCGCGCTCCAGACCACGATGAGTTACGTGGAGATCGGGAAGAAGGAAGGGGCCTCGGTCGAAGTCGGCGGGCGGCGCCCGGGCGGCGCGAAGCTCCGCCACGGGTGGTTCTACCGGCCGACCGTGTTCGCGGGGGTGAAGCCCGGATCGCGGCTCGAGCAGGAGGAGATCTTCGGGCCGGTGCTGGCGGTGGTGCGCGTGAACGACCTGGACCAGGCGATCCGCGTCAACAACGACGTGAAGTACGGCCTCTCGTCCGCGCTCTACACGCGCGACATCCGCAACGCCTTCCGGGCGGTGCAGGACATCGACGCCGGGCTCACGTACATCAACGCTCCGACGATCGGCGCCGAGTGCCACCTGCCGTTCGGCGGCGTGAAGGAGACCGGGAACGGCCACCGCGAGGGCGGCTGGGCGGTCTACGACTTCTTCTCCGAGACCAAGACGGTGTATGTGGATTACTCGGGCGTGCTGCAGCGGGCGCAGATCGACACATACAGTGATTAGTTGCACAGACGGCGAAGTACCGAAGTGGTTCCAAGGAGCGGGTCCTCGGAGGCCGGACCAGTTGCCAGTACTGAACGACTGGTCTGGCCCCTTGACGCTCCGGAACAGGTAACGACTTCCCCCTTGCCGTCTTGCCGTCTGTGAACTGGCTGGGTATCCTAACCCTCAGCGCTTATCGTCGCGGAGTGTCATGCCCAGGCATCTTCCCGCCGTCCGAAAGACATCCGTCGACGAAGGCTCGCTGGATCAGTACCTCCGCGAGATCAGCGCGTACCCCCTCATCTGCCGCGAAGACGAGATCGACCTCGCCGTCCGCATCAAGCAGGCCGATCCGGAAGCGCTCGACAAGCTGGTGCGGTCCAACCTGCGCTTCGTGGTCTCCGTCGCGAAGAAGTACCAGAACCAGGGCGTGTCCCTGGCCGACCTGATCAACGAGGGCAACCTCGGGCTCATCCGCGCGGCCCACAAGTTCGACGAGACCAAGGGCATCAAGTTCATCTCGTACGCGGTCTGGTGGATCCGCCAGGCGATCCTCCAGGCCCTCGCCGAGCAGAGCCGCATCGTACGGGTGCCGCTGAATCGCGCCGGCACGCTGCACCGCATCGGGAAGCGCTCGTCCGCGCTGCAGCAGGAGCTGGGACGCGAGCCGACGGTCGAGGAGATCGCCGAGGGGATGGACATCAGCGAGGACGAGGTCGCCAAGACCCTCTCCATCTCGCAGAGCCACCTTTCGCTCGACGCCCCGATGACGCCCGGCGAGGACAACAAGCTCCTCGACTACCTCCCCGACACGCTGAACCCGACGCCCGACGAGCAGACGTTCGAGCACGCGCTGAGCGAGAGCATCGAGCGGGTGCTGGGGACGCTCAAGGAGCGGGAGGCCAAGATCCTCCGGCTCTATTTCGGGCTCGACGGGCAGGAGCCGATGACGCTGGAAGAGATCGGGAGCCTGCTCGGCATCACGCGCGAGCGCGTCCGGCAGATCAAGGAGAAAGCGCTGTCCCGCCTGCGGCACATCTCCAAGGCGCGCGCCCTCGAGAGTTTCCTCACCTAGTTGAAGCTCGGCGTCATCTCGCTCGGCTGCGACAAGGCGACGGTGGATTCCGAACACCTCGTCGCACGACTCGTCGGGCACGGGGCGGTCGTCACCCCCGCCCTCGACGCCGCCGACGTCATCCTCGTCAACACCTGCGGTTTCATCGACGCCGCCAAGCGCGAGTCCATCGAAGCGCTGCTCGAGGCCGCGCGCCTCAAGCAGGGCGGCCGCTGCCGCGCGGTGATCGCCGTCGGCTGCCTCGTCGCGCGGTACGGCGACGAGCTCAAGGCCGAGCTGCCCGAGGTGGACTACTTCTTCTCCTTCAAGGACCTGCCGCACCTGGTGCCGCGCCTGGTTCAGGATGGTCTGCTGGACGCACGCGAGGCGGGTCACCCCGGCGTGCGCCACTACCTCGGCACGTCTCCGCACGTCCGCTATCTCAAGATCAGCGAGGGGTGCGACCACACCTGCGCCTTCTGTGCGATCCCGCTGATGCGCGGCACGCACCGCACCCGGCCGCTCGAGGAGCTGGTGCGGGAGGCCGCCGAACTGGAGCGCGCGGGCGCCCGGGAGATCAACCTGGTGGCGCAGGACCTCGGCCATTACGGGCGGGACGTTCCGGGCGGACCGCGGCTGCCGGCGCTGCTCCGCGCCCTGCTCGAGCGGACCGGCGTGCCGTGGTATCGGTGCCTCTACGTCTACTCGGCGGGCATCACGCCCGAGCTGGTCGAGCTGCTGGCCAGCGAGCCGCGCCTCGTCCCGTACCTCGACATGCCGATCCAGCACGCGACGGAACGGATGCTGGCGGTGATGCGGCGGCCGGAGCGGCCCGACACGATCCGCGCCAAGGTGCGCGGCCTGCGCGAGGCGATCCCCGATCTCGCCCTGCGCACCACCGTGCTGGTGGGGTTCCCCGGCGAAACGGACGAGGACCACCGCGCCCTGGTCGAGTTCCTCGACGAGATCCAGTTCGACCGTGTCGGGGCGTTCTCCTATTCCGCGCAGGAGGGGACGCGCGCGGCGGCGCTCACCGACGACGTCCCCGACGGGGTGAAGCAGGAGCGCCTCGCCGAGGTGCTCGAGCTGCAGCGCGCGATCTCGGCCGAGCGGCTGCAGCGCCTCGTCGGCCGGGAGGTGGACGTGCTGGTGGACGGTCCCGAGGAAGGCGACGCGGCCACGGTCGTGGGCCGCACGATGTGGCAGGCGGACGACGTGGACGGCTGCACCTACCTGCGCGGCGCGAGCGGCGCCGCGGCCGGACCGGCCGTGCCCGGGAGCTTCGTCCGCGCGCGGGTCACCGAGTCGCTCGACTACGATCTGGTGGCGGAGCCGCGACCGTGACGCGCATACTCGCGGCCGCCGCCCTCCTCCTGCTCGCTGCCTGCGCGCCGCGGGGGGCGCTGGTGCCGGTCCGGGGCCAGCCCGTGGTGCGCGTCGGCATCGTCGTGGACCAGCCCACGGGGGACGTCAGCTCCACGGGACAGTTCCGCGTCGTGGGTCCGGACGGCGACATCCTCGGCGTGGTGGACCCCGGGGTCGTCTGGCACGTCCAGCCTGCCGACGGCCAGCGGCTGACGCTGGTCCGCCCCGACCGGCCGGAGCCGATGACGGTGCAGCAGCCGGTCGCGGTCACCCTCGAGAGCCCATCCGACCTGGTGGTGATCGGAGGACGGCGCTACCGCGGGGACGCGGTCCTCCTCCGCGGCTCGACGGGCGTGACGATCGTCAACCGCGTCCCGCTCGAGGCCTACACCCAGTCGGTCACGGCGGTGGAGCTGGGCGTGGCGGATCCGCAGGCGCGCGACGCCGTGCGCGCCCAGGCCGTCGCCTCGCGCACCTATGCCCTGCATTTCCGGGGGCGCCGTGAGGCCATCGGCTTCGATCTGTACGCGACGGTGGCCGACCAGGTCTATCCCGGGGTGGAGGGCGAGAAGCCGTACGTCAACCAGGCGACGCGCGAGACGCAGGGGCAGGTGGTCACCTGGCGCGGCGCGCCGATCGAGGCGCTGTTCCACTCCGCCTGCGGCTACTCGACCGAGGCGGCGGACCAGGTCTTCCGGAACGGGGAGGCGGCACCGTACCTTCGCGCCGTATCCGACCGGTTCGGGCGGGGGGACCACGACTTCTACTGCAACGCGGCGCCCAGCTTCCGCTGGCGCGAGGAATGGGACGGCGCGACCCTCAACGCCATCCTGGCGCGGTCGCTCCCGGCGGCGCTCGGCGCGGCCGCGGCAAACGTCGGGCGCGTCACGGACCTCAAGGTGACGAAGACGATGCCCAGCGGCCGGGTCGCGGAGCTGGTGGTGACGACGACCACGGGCGACCTCACGGTGCCCTCGTACCACGTGCGCGACGTGCTCCGGCCGGCACCCGACCGCTACCTGCTCTCCAACCTCTTCCAGCTGTACGTGCAGCGGCAGGGCGGGGAGCTGGTCAAGGTGACGGCGGCGGGCGCGGGGTCGGGACACGGCGTGGGCATGTGCCAATGGGGCGCGATCGGGCGTGCGCGGGCGGGGCAGGACTACCAGCGCATCCTCGCGACCTACTATCCCGGGACCAGACTGGAGCGGCTCTACTGATGGCTGGCGGCGGCGCGGTGTCGAACATCCGGGTGGGGATCGTCGGCGCGGGCGCGATCGCCCAGATCGCGCATCTGCCGGTGCTGCGCAAGCTCAAGGGCGTGCAGGTCGTCGGGATCTGCGACAACGACGGCCCCAAGGCCCGGGCGCTGGCGGCGCGGTTCGAGACCGGCGCCGCGTACGACGACATCGAGGAGCTGCTCGAGCTGGCGCGGGTGGACGCGGTCGTGATCTGCACGCCGAACCACCTGCACGAGGCGCACGCGATCGCTGCGATGGCGGCCGGCGCCCACGTCCTGGTGGAGCGCCCGCTGGCGCTCTCCGGGGCGGGCGTCGCGCGCGTCCTCAAGGCGGCGGAGCGCTACAAGCGCACGCTGCTGGTGGCGATGAACAGCCGCTTCCGCGCCGACGTGCAAGCGGTCCAGGGCTTCCTGAAGGGCGGCGAGCTGGGGCCGCTCGCGACGATCCGCTGCGGGTGGCAGGTCTTCCGCACGCCGCACCTCACGCTCGGCTGGCGGTCGCGCCGCGCCGAGTCGGGCGGCGGCGTGATGATGGACCTCGGGCTGCCGATGCTCGACCTGGCGCTGTGGATCGCCGGGACGCCCGCGGTGGAGCGCGTGTCCGCGTTCCTCGACCGCGTGCAGGGGAAGCAGGTGGACGAGATCGCCGCCGCCCATCTCTACTGCGAGGGCGGGCTTTCGATCTTCTGCGACGTGTCGTGGCGGCACGTCGGGGAAGGGGAGCGGACCTGGCTCGACGTGCAGGGCGCGAAGGGCTCGGCGTCCATCTCCCCGCTGCGCGTCTTCAAGGAGCTGCACGGCGTCCCGGTGGACGTCACGCCCACCGGCGCGATCGGCCGGGAGAACCCGTTCTCGGCGTCGTACCGCTCGGAGTGGGCGTACTTCCTCGCGGCCATCCGCGGCGAGGTGCAGGTCGAGCCGCCGGAGGACCAGGTGCAGCTGCACAAGGTGCTCGAGGCGATCTACCGCTCAGCCGACGAGCAGCACGACATCAAGCTGTGAGCGTCGCGCGCTGGCTGCCTGACCGGAGGGACTTCCTGGCGGCGGCGGCGACCGCCGTTTTGCTGTTCGCCGCCTATCCGCCCTTCAGCCTCGTCCTGCCGTCGTTCGTCGCGCTCGTGCCGTTCCTCTGGGAGCTCGACGCACGGACGCACGGACGCACGGACGCACGGCCGGGGAGCGGCGCGAAGCTGGGGTTCTGGGTCGGCCTGCTCGCGAACGGGCTGGTCCTCTACTGGATCGTGGTGGCGCTGTGGCACTTCACGCCGCTAGCGGCGCTGGGATACGCCGCCACCGTCCTGATCCTGGCCGCGTGGTGGGCCCTCGCCGCCTGGGCGACGGTCTGGGTGCGGCGCCGCACGGGGCTGCCGCTGTGGGCGGTCTTCCCGCTGCTGTGGACGGCCGTCGAGTGGGGGATCGGGCACATGGGCGAGGTCGGCTTCCCGTGGCTCGGGCTCGGCACCTCGCTCACGGCGGTGCCGACGCTGGTCCAGTGGGCCGACCTCGCCGGCGCGCGCGGCGTCACGCTCTGGCTGGCCTGGGTGAACGTGCTGCTGATGCTGGCGCTGCGCCGGCGCCGGTGGCGGCCCGTGGTGCCGGTGGCCGTGTCGCTGGCCGCGGCGCTCGCCTATGGCGTCTGGCGCGAGCGGACGACGGTCTTGGTGCCGGTCACCACGGTCGCGGTGATCCAACCCAACGTCGGCTACACGGAGAAGCAGAGCCGTCGCGAGGATTCCACGCTCGTGCTGCAGCTGCTGCGGATGACGGCGCAGGCGGAATCGCTGCCGGGCGTGCGGCTGGTGGCGTGGCCCGAGGCCGCCGTGCCGGTCTTCTTCGTGGACCACCCGTCGTGGGAGGCGTGGATCGCCGACTCGGTCCGCCGGACGCGCATCCCGATCCTGGTCGGCGGGCTCGACGCGCAGGCGAATCCGGCCGGCAGTTGGGACCTCTACAACGCGGCCTTCCTGTTCGATTCGACGGGATCCGACAAGGCCTGGCCGGTCTACCACAAGAAGTACCTGGTGCCGATCACGGAGCGCGTGCCGTTCGTCAACCCGCGGCTGTTCGGCAAGCTCAAGTTCTTCGGCGGCTTCGGCCACGGCGACCGGTTCCCCGTCTACCGGATCCGCGAAGGCGGCTTCGGCGTCGTGATCTGCTACGAGTCGGCCTTCGAGGATCTGGCACGCCGCTACCGGCGGGACGGAGCGGACTTCCTCCTCAACATCACGAACGACGCCTGGTTCGGCCGGACGGCGGGACCGTACCAGCACGCGGCGCACCTGGTGATGCGGGCCATCGAGACGCGGATGGGGGTCGCCCGCGCTGCCAACACCGGCGTGAGCGAGTTCGTGGACCCGCTGGGCTACACCCACCTCCGCACGCCGCTCGACGTCGAGCGCGTCGAGGCCGACACGGTCTACACGACCGGCATCCATCCGCTGTACGTGCGACTCGGGGACTGGGTCGCCATCTTCGCGCTGGTGGGGAGCTGCTCGCTGATCCTCGCGGCCCTGCGCCGGCGCTCTTCGGGAGAGCGCTCATGAAGCACGTCTCCGTGCTGGTCCCGCTGACCCTCATCCTCGCCGCGGGCCCGCTCGCGGCCCAGCACGCCTTCTCGACCGCAGGGACCTACGATCCGGCGGTGCCGACGCCCCGGAGCGTGCTCGGGTACGACATCGGGGACCGGTTCACGCCTCACTACATGGTGGCGCGGTATCTGGCGCGGCTGGCGGCGACGAGCCGGCGCATCCGCCTGGACACGGTCGCCCACAGCTTCGAGGGGCGGGAGGTCTTCCTGGTGATCGCGACGAGCGAGGCCAACCAGGCGCGGCTGGACGCGATCCGCGCCGACGCGGCGCGCCTGGCCGATCCGCGCGGCGCCTCGCCGGCGGAGCTGGCGGCGGTGGTCGCGCGGATGCCGGCGATCGTGTGGATGGGATACACGGTGCACGGCAACGAGGCGTCGGGGGTCGAGGCCGCTCTGGCGCTGGCCTACCAGCTCGCGGCGGGGCGCGACCCGGAAACGCAGATGGTGCTCGACAGCACCGTCGTGCTCATCGATCCGGTGGAGAACCCGGACGGGCACGAGCGCCACGTGCAGGACGTGCTGCGCGCGCGGGGGGCCGGGGGCGCCGAGGACGTGCCGCCGGTGCAGGGGGCGATGGTGCACCAGGGGAGCTGGCCCGGGGCGCGCACCAACCACTACTACTTCGACATGAACCGCGACTGGTTCATCCTCTCCCAGCCGGAGACCCGCGGGCGGGTCGCGGTGTTCCAGCGCTGGTGGCCCCACGTCGCGGTGGACCTCCACGAGATGGGCTCGGACGCGAGCTACTACTTCGCGCCGCCGATGGAGCCGATCAACAAGAACGTGCCGGAGAACATCCGGCGCTGGTGGGACATCTTCGCCGCGTCCAACGCGGCCGCGTTCGATGCGCACGGCTGGTCGTTCTTCCGCCGCGAGGACTTCGACGAGTTCTATCCGTCGTACGGGGACTCGTGGCCGATCCTGAACGGCGCCATCGGCATGACGTACGAGGAGGCGTCGAGCGAGGGCGGGGCGATCCGGCGGAGCGACGGGACGCTGCTCACCCTGCGGGACGCGGCGTGGCACCACTACACGGCGTCGTGGGCCACGGTGGTGACGGCGGCGAAGCGCGCCCGGGAGCGGGTCGGCGACTACCTCGCGTTCCGGCAGTCGGCGGTGACCGACGGCGAGAAGGGCCCGGTGCGGACCGTGGCCATCGCGCCCGACGCGCAGGGCCGGGCCGACTCGCTGGTGGCGCACCTGCTGGCGAACGGCGTCGCGGTGTCGCGACTGCGCGCGAGCGCGGACGTGCGTGACGCGGTGGCCTACGGCGAGAGCGCGCCCAAGCCCGTGCGGCTCGCGGCGGGCACGTACCTCGTGGACATGGCGCAGCCGCAGGGACGGCTCGCCAAGGCGCTGCTGGAGCCCGAGGCGCAGCTCGATTCCTCCTTCATCGCCGAGGAGCTGGAACGGCGTCGCACCGGCCAGCCGGACCGCTTCTACGACATGACCGCCTGGGCGCTGCCGTACGTCTTCCGGGCCCACGCCTGGTGGAGCCGCGGCACGATCGGGCCGGCGGACGCGGTGGACTCGGCGGCGCTCGCCGCCGGCCGGACCGCCCAGGTCCCGAGCGCGACGCCACAGTTCGCCTATGCGTTCTCGGCCGGAAGCGAAACCTCGCAGCGGCTCCTGGGCGCGCTGCTCGCCGACAGCGTGCGCGTCGCCTTCGCGCCCCGCTCGTTCACGCAGGCCGGCACGCGCTTCGCGAACGGAACGTTCCTGGTGCGCGTCGCCGCCAACGGCCCGCAGGTGGGCGAGGTTTTGGCGCGCCGCGCCGCGGAGATCGGCGCGCGCGTCGTGGCGCTCAACAGCGCCGCGGCGGATTCGGGCCCCGACCTCGGGAGCAACAGCGTCTTTTCCGTGAAGGCGCCGCGGGTCGCGCTGGTCGGCGGGCAGCCGGTGTCGGGGCAGTCGTTCGGATTCGCCTGGTTCGCCTTCGACCAGCGGCTGCACTACCCGGTGGTCACGGTGAACGCCGCGTCGCTCGGCGGGATCGACCTCAAGAGGTTCGACGTGATCGTCGTGCCGTCGGTGGGGGCCGGCGCTTTCGACCGGGTGCTCGGCGAAGGGGGCAGGGAACGGCTGGTGGCGTGGGTCAAGGACGGCGGCACCCTGATCACCCTGGACGGCGCGACCAGCTGGCTGGCGGGCGAGAAGCTGGGGCTGGCGCGGCTCCGTCTCCGGCGCGACTCGACCCGCGCCGACAGCGCGGGCGGCGCTCCGCTGCCGGCCTCCGTGCCCGGCGCGATCGTCCGCCTGACCGGCGACACGCTGTCGCCGCTCCTGGCGGGCATCGGCGAGACGGAGATTGCCGCGGGCGACTACTCCGACCGCATCTACGATCCTCCGAAGGATCTGTCGGCCGGAGAGGCCATCCTCCGATACGCGCCGCTGGCGCGGCTGCGCCTGGCGGGCTACCTGTGGCCGGAGGTGCCGGCGCGTCTCGCCGAGTCGGTGTACCTGTGGACGGAGAACGACGGGCGCGGGCGCGTGATCGGCTTCGCCGGTGACCCCAACTTCAGGGACCTGTGGCGGGGGCTCCAGCCGCTGTTCGCGAACGCCGTCTTCCTGGGTCCCAGCATGTGAACCGGTTCCCATCCGGCGTGCCTGGGCGCGCGGCATGAACTCGCCTCTCCCCTCTCGCATCGCGCAGGTGTCGTGGTGAGGGTGGGCGTGGACGTCGGCGGGACGTTCACCGATCTCGTGGCCATTGGTCCGCGGGGTCTGGTGGTGGCGAAGGTCCCGAGCACGCCGGACGCCCCCGAGCGCGGCATCTGGGACGCGTACGACGCGGCCGAGCTGGACGGCAAGGCCGAGGCGCTGATCCACGGCACCACGATCGCGACCAACGCGCTCCTCGAGCGGAAGGGTGCCCGCGTCGTCCTGGTCACCACCGAGGGGTTCGAGGATCTGCTCGAGCTGCGCCGGCAGGACCGCGCCGCGCTCTACGACCTCTCCCGCCAGCATCCGCCGCCGCTCGTGCCGCGGGACCGCACCGTGGGCGTCCGTGAGCGGATGGGTCCCGGCGGCGCCGTCCTCGCGCTGACGGACGAAGCCGCCGCCTCCTGCGTGGCGCAGGTGAAGGCGCTCGCGCCCGAGGCCGTGGCCGTCTCCCTCCTGTTCGCCTTCCGACATCCGGAGCACGAGGTCCGGCTCGCCGCCGCCCTCAGGGCCGCGCTCGATGTGCCGGTGATCGTTTCGCACGAGCTGGTACCGCGGATCCGGGAATACGAGCGGACGTCCACCGTCGCGGCTGAGGCGTTCCTGCGCCCGCGCGTCGGAAGCTACGTGGCGCGGTTCGCCCGCGACGCCGAGGTGCGCGGCCTGAGCGGCGGCGCGGCCCGCGTGCTGGCATCGAACGGCGGGGCGCTGCGGCCTGAGCTGGCGGCCGAGCGGGCGGTCTGGCTGGCGCTGTCGGGGCCGGCGGGCGGGATCCAGGGGGCTGCGCTGGTCGGCGCCGCGTCAGGGTTCACCGATCTCCTGACGCTCGACATGGGCGGCACGAGCGCGGACGCCGGCGTCGTCCGCGGCGGTGAAGCGGACTCGCGGACGCACGGCACGATCGCCGGCGTGAGCCTGGCGGTACCGCACATCTTCATCGAGACGGTGAGCGCGGGCGGCGGCTCCATCGGGTGGCTGGACTCGGGGGGCGCGTTGCGCGTGGGACCGGAGAGCGCGGGCGCGGTCCCGGGCCCGGCGTGCTACGGGCGGGGCGGGACGCGCCCCGCAGTGACCGACGCGTTCGTGGCGCTGGGCTGGATCCCCGACGGCTCCACGTTGGGCGGCTCCATCAAGGTGTCCCGGCAGCTGGCCCGGCAGGCGGTGGGCGCGCTCGCCGCGGCGGCGGGGCTCGAGCCCGCGGCGTGCGCGCTGGGGATGATCCGCATCGCCGAGGCGACGATGGCGCGGGCGCTGCGGCGCGTCAGCGTCGAGCGCGGCCTCGATCCGGGCGAGATGACCCTCGTGGCCTTCGGCGGCGCCGGCCCGCTGTCGGGGTGCGCGCTCGCCGAGCTGCTCGGCGTCAGGCGCGTGCTCTTCCCGCCGCACGCGGGCGCGCTCTCGGCGCTCGGCATGGCGGCGGCCGACGACGTGGTCGAGCACGCCGTCTCGGTTCACCTGCCGGCGGCGGAATTCGCGGCGCGGGCGGCGGCCATCGCCGCGCCGCTCGCCGCGCGCGTGCAGGAGCAACTGCCGGGCGCGGCGGTCCGGTACGTCGCCGAGTGCCGCTACACGCGCCAGGGGTACGAGCTGGACGTGCCGTGCGGCGAGGGCGTGTGGGCGCACGTGGCGCGGGATTTCCACGGCGTGCACGAACGGGCCTTTGGCCATCGGGATCCGGAGGGGGAGGTCCAGGTCGTGGCCCTCCGCGCCGTCGGCACGCTCTCGGGCAGTGCGCGGCAGGTGCGGTGGCCGCGGCGCTCCGCGATGGGCGGCTCGTCGCGCCTCCGCATCCGGTTGGAGCAGGGTGAGGTCGACGCGGCCGGGGCCGACTGGGAGGGCCTGCACGACGGGAAGGTGCTCGCGGGGCCCGCGGTGATCGAGGGCCGGAGCGCGACCGGCCTCATCCCGCCGGGGTGGGTGGGGCGGGTGAACGGGATCGGCGCGATCGTCGTGGAGCCTGGTGATGCTCGGCCCGATTGAGCGCGAGCTGATGGCGCAGCTCTTCGCCGCGATCCCCGAGGAGATGGGCGCGGTGCTGGTCAAGAGCGCGCGCTCGCCCAACATCCGCGAGCGGCGCGATTCGTCCGCCGCGCTCTTCACCGCCTCCGGCGAGCTGGTGGCGCAGGCGGCCCACATCCCCGTGCACCTCGGCGCGATGCCCGACGCCGTGCTCGCGGTGGCCCGCAAGGGAGCGGCAGCGGGCGACGTCTGGGTGCTCAACGATCCGTACACGGGCGGCACGCACCTGCCGGACATCACGGTCATAGAGGCAGTGGGCTCCGACGAACGGACGCACGGGCGCACGGACGCACGGACGCACGGCGAGGCGCCC
This sequence comes from uncultured Gemmatimonadales bacterium, assembly GCA_963835535.1. GTDB lineage: Bacteria > Gemmatimonadota > Gemmatimonadetes > Gemmatimonadales > JACORV01 > Fen-1245. The sequence goes on along the minus strand of CAWIFL010000003.1, from coordinate 107,745 downwards.
ATCGCGTATGCGGTGGTCCGCGCGCACCACGCCGACGTGGGCGGGGCGCGGCCGGGCTCGATGCCTCCGGGCGCGCGCCGCCTCGACGAGGAAGGGGTCGTGATCCCGCCGACCCGGGTCGGGGAGCGCGGCGAACTGCTGGACGACGTGGTGGACGGCCTGGTGTCGCGGATGCGGGAGCCGCTGCTCCGGCGGGCGGATCTCGCCGCGCAGCTCGCCGCGGCCCGGCGCGGCGGCCAGCGGTGGAACGAGCTGCTGGCGCGCCACGGCGCCGCGGCGCTCGAGAACGCGGTGCACGACCTGATGGACTACGCCGAGCGGCGGACGCGGGCAGCGCTGGCGGCCCTCACGAGCGGGGCTTACGAGGCGGAGGACTTCCTCGAGGGCGACGGGATCACCGACGCGCCCCTGCCCATTCGGGTCCGGGTGAAGGTGGAGGGCGGCACTCTGGCGATGGATTTCGAAGGGACGGCGCCGGCGGCGAAGGGGAACGTGAACTGCCCGCTCTCCGTCACCCGCTCGGCGGCGCTGTTCGTGACGCGCTGCCTGATCCCCGAGGACGTGCCGACCAACGGCGGTGTCGCGCGCTGCATTGCGATCGCCGCGCCGCCGGGATGCCTGGTGAACGCCCGCGCGCCGTCGGCCGTGGCGGCCGGGAACGTCGAGACGAGCCAGCGGATCGCGGACGTGCTCTTCCTCGCGCTGGCGCAGGCGGGGGCGAAGGTGGCGGCGCAGGGGCAGGGGACGATGAACAACGTCATCCTCGGGACGAAGGACTGGACGTACTACGAGACCATCGGGGGCGGGCAGGGGGCGAGCCGAGCGCGGGCCGCGGCCCCTCGCGGCGTGCACGTGGGGATGAGCAACACGATGAACACGCCGATCGAGGTGCTGGAGATGGAGACGCCCGTGCGGGTCGAGCGCTACGCGCTGCGGGAGGGCTCGGGCGGCGTGGGCCTGCATGCCGGCGGCCGTGGCGTCGTGCGGGAGCTGCGCGCGCTGGAGCCGTGCTCGCTCTCGCTGATCACGGAGCGCCGGAAGCTGGCGCCCGAAGGGACTGGCGGGCGGCGCCGCAGGCGCGCTGGGCCGGAACGCTGGTCAACGGCGGCGAGGTGGGCTCGAAGGTCGGCAGTCGAATTGCAGGCGGGCGACGTCGTGACGATCGAGACGCCGGGTGGGGGCGGCTACGGGAAGAGGTGAGGCGTCACCTCAACGCGTTCGGGGCGCGCGCGCCGATGCGGCATGTGGAGGCACTGCGGGAGCGCCGAAGACCAGACCGCCGACGACGGTGACCGGGCTCGAGCGATAGGCGGAGCCGTCGCCCAGCTGGCCGTAGAAATTATCGCCCCAGCAGTAGGCGGCCCCGCCCGCGGTGAGCGCGCAGGTGTGATCGTAGCCGGCGCTGAGCGACTGGAAGGTCAGTCCCCCCGCGACCGCCAAGGGGCTTGAGCGATCCGTCGTCGTGCCGTCGCCCAGCTGGCCGTAGAAGTTATCGCCCCAGCAGTAGGCGGCCCCGCCCGCGGTGAGCCCGCAGGTGTGGCCGGAGCCGGGGCCGAGCGACTGGAAGGTCAGGCCTCCGACTACCGCCACGGGGCTCGAGCGATCCGTAGTGGTGCCGTCGCCCAACCAGCCGTTTGAGTTGTCGCCCCAACAGTAGGCGGCCCCGCCCGCGGTGAGCCCGCAGGTGTGCTCGTAGTCGGCGCTGAGTGCCTGGAAGGTCAGGCCCCCCGCCACCGCGACGGGACTCCAGACAGAATAAGCCGTTGTGCCGTCGCCCACCTGGCCGGAGGAGTTGTGGCCCCAACAGTAGGCGACCCCGCCCGCGGTGACCCCGCAGGTGTGATCGTAGCCGGCGCTGAGCGATTGGAAGGTCAGGCCCCCCGCCACCGCCGCGGGGCTCGACCGAGTCGTATCCGTTGTGCCGTCGCCCAGCTGGCCGCCGAAGTTGATGCCCCAGCAGTAGGCGGCCCCGCCCGCGGCGAGCCCGCAGCTGTGGCCCCCGCCGGCGCTGAGCGACTGGAAGCTCAGGCCTCCCGCCACCGCCACGGGGCTCGAGCGATCCGTCGTCGTGCCGTCGAACACCAGGCCGGAGCCCCAGCAGTACGCGGCCCCGCCCGTGGTGAGCGCGCAAGTGTAGTTGAAGCTGGCGCTGAGCGTCTGGAAAGTCAGGCCCCCCGCCACCGCCACCGGGCTCGCGTGATTGCCCGTCGTGCCATCGCCCAGCTGGCCCCAGGAATTGTGGCCCCAACAGTAGGCGGCCCCGCCCCCGGTGAGTCCGCAGGTGTGGTCTGAGCCGGCGCTGAGCGACTGGAAGCTCAGGCCCCCCGCCACCGCCACCAGGCTGGTGGGGCCAGTCGTCGTGCCATCGCCGAGCTGGCCGTCAGAGTTGCCGCCCCAGCAGTAGGCGGCCCCGCCCGCGGTGACCCCGCAGGTGTGATCGTAGCCGGCGCTGAGCGCCTGGAAGGTCAGGCCACCCGCCACCGCCACCGGGCTCGCATGATTGATCGTCGTGACATTGCCCAGCTGGCCGAAAGAGTTGGCGCCCCAGCAGTAGGCAGCCCCGCTCGTGGTGAGTCCGCAGGTGTGGCCCGAGCCGGCGCTGAGCGTCTCGAAGGTCAGGCCCCCCGCCACCGCCGCCGGGTTGGCGCGGTCGGTTCTCGTGCCATCGCCGAGCTGGCCGGAGGCGTTGTAGCCCCAGCAGTAGGCGGCCCCGCCGAGCGTGAGCCCGCAGGTGTATTCGTCGCCGGCGCTGAGCGCCTGGAAGGTCAGGCCCCCCGCCACCGCTACCGGGCCCGCGTGAGCACTATAGGTGCCGTCGAAGTTGCCCCAGCAGTAGGCGGCCCCTCCCGCAGTGAGCCCGCAGGCGCCTTGGTAGCCGGCGCTGAGCGACTGGAAGCTCAGGCCCCCCGCCACCGCGACCGGGGTCGTGCTGCAGGGACGAGTAAGGATCCCGCCTTCAGTGCATTGACCGATCCCAGCGGTTGTGCCCAGTTGGCCGGCGGAGTTGAGGCCCCAGCAGTAGGCGGCCCCGTCCAGGGTGAGCCCGCAGGCGTAACTCCAGCCGGCGCTGATCGCCCGGAAGGTCAATCCACCTGTTACCGCCGCGGGGCTGGCGTGATCCGTGGTGGTGCCGTCCCCCAACGCGCCCAAGGCCCCGGCACCCCAACAGTAGGCTGCCCCAGCCAGCGTGAGCCCGCAGACCTGGTCAGAGCCGATGCTGATTGCCTGGAACGTCAGGCCCCCTGCTACCGCCACGGGGCTGGAATGACCCGTCGAGGTGCCGTCGCCCAACGGCCCGGCGCCCCAACAGTAGGCTGCCCCGGCCGCCGTAAGCGCGCAGGTGCGGTAGAGGCCAGCGCTGACTCGAGCCGCCAGAGCCAAGAAGCTGTTGACCGTCACCGTCGCGCTGCCCGACACTCCGGCGGGGACGGCAGCCGTCATGGTGGCGGACCCGTTCGCCACTGCGGTCACGAGGCCCGTGCTGCTCACCGTGGCGACGCCAGGGGTGCTGCTCGACCACGTGAAGGTCACGGCGCTGATCACGTTATTGCTCGCGTCGCGGGCCGTGGCCGTGAGTTGGAGCTTCGCGCCGAGCGCCGCGAGCGTCGGGCTGGCGGGCGCCACCACGACCGACGGCGCCGCGTTGACCGTCACCGTCGTGTGGCCGGACACCCCGGCAGTGGTCGCCGTGAGCGTCGCCGTACCGTTAGCCACGGCCGTCACCAGCCCCGTTGTCGAGACCCTGACCAGCGTTGTGTCGCTGCTCGCCCACGTGAAGAACACGCCGCTGACCACGCTGTCGCTCGCGTCGCGGGCGGTGGCCGCCAGTTGCAGGGTCGCGCCGAACGCCGTCAGCGTCGGATTGGTGGGCGTCACCACGACTGACGCCGCCGTGTTGACCGTCACCGTCGTGTGGCCGGAAACCCCGGCCGTGGTCGCCGTCAGCGTCGCCGTACCGTTGGCCACGGCCGTCACCAGCCCGCTCGTCGAGGCCCTGACCCTCGACGTGTCGCTACTCACCCACGTGAATGTCAGGCCGCCGATAAGGTTCTTGCCCGGGTCGCGGGCGGTGGCCGTGAGCTGCAAGGTGTCGCCGAGCGCCGTGAGCATGGGGGTTGTAGGAGTCACGGCCACGGAAGTTACGGTCGGTCCTGTGATGTCCCGGCCGCAGGAAATGCCCGAAACGGCGAGCGGAGTCAGCATCGCGACGATCGCAGCGCGTCCGAGCCCGCGTCCGCGTGGGAGCAAGCCCTTTCGAGCAGCCACCCGTGGCTCCATTGGACCGCTTTCTAGCCAGACCTCTGCGTGGTGGAATCTCGCGCAGGGGCGTTAGGCGGGCGTCATTCGATACATAGGAGGCGGATACAGCTGGCGATAGAGGGCGTCGGCAGATTTCCGGCGAGAGAGCTCGGGATTAGCTCAGAACGATCGATCAGCACCGTGTGGAAGGGGGCCCGTTACCATCACTTACTTCCCATCAGCCAGCCTCTCGAACACCTTCCCGTCCACGAACAGTTGGAACAGCTCCGCGTCCAGCATCCCGCCCTTGACCTCCTCGTGCATGATGTCCAGCGCGCGCTGGAGCGGCACGGCCCGCTTGTAGGGGCGGTCCGAGGCGGTCAGGGCGTCGAAGATGTCGCTGATCGTCATCATCCGGGTCTGCACCGGGATCTCCGACGCGCCGACTTTCCGCGGGTAGCCCCGTCCGTCGAGCTTCTCGTGGTGCCCGTAGGCGATGAGCGGGATCTGCGCCAGCTCCTTGGTCCAGGGGATCTGGAGCAGGAACCGGTAGGTGTGCGTGACGTGGCTCTCGATCTCCAGCCGCTCGGCCTCGTCGAGGCTGCCTTTCCGGATGGTGAGGAAGCGCACCTCGTCGTCGCTCAGATAGGGCTGCGGCCGGCCGTCCACGTCCAGGAAGCGCTTCTCCCGCAGCGCCAGCAGCTCCTCGAAGCTGCCCTCCGGGAGCAGGGACGGCTCGTCGGCCTGCAGCACCGTCTTGAGGAAGCGCTCGAGGTCCTCGAGCTCCTTGGCGTGGTCAGCGTCGAGCGAGCCGAGGAACTCCTCGTAGCCCCTGCGTCCATTCTCGGCGAGGAAGTCGGCGCGCCGGCGATGGTATTCCATCTCGGCGGTGCGCTTCACGAAGGCGTAGCGGCTCTTGATCAGGGCCAGGTCGGGCGGGTACAGCTTCTTCGCCTTGACCAGCACCTGCTCGCGCACGCCGACCTTGCCGAAGTCGTGGAGCAGGCCGGCGTAGCGGATCTCCTTGAGCTGCTCGCGCGTGAAGTTGACCGTGCGGAACGGCCCGTCGCCCGCGCGGTCCACGACCTCCGCCAGCCCGACGGTCATCGTCGCGACGCGGCCGGAGTGGCCGAAGGTGGTCGGGTCGCGCTGCTCGATCGCCGTCACGGCCGCGGTGACGAACCCCTCGAACAGGCGCTCGATGTCCTCGTAGAGGAGGCTGTTCTCGATCGAGACCGCGGCCTGCCCGGCGAGGGCCTGTACCATCTCCACCGAGCGCCGCGAGTAGGGGATGACCTGGGCGGCGACCGCGTCGGGCGTGGCGAGCATGGCCTGCGGGTCGCGCTTGCGGTTGATCAGCTGCAGGGCCCCGATGACCTCGTTCTTGTGGTTCTTCATCGGGACCGTGAGCATGGACTTCGACCGGTACTTGTTGCGCTCGTCGATGCTGCGGTTGAACGAGTACTCGACGTCGGGCGGCAGGAAGTAGACGTCGTCGATCACCAGCGGCTCGCCCGTCGAGCAGACGTAGCCCGCCTGGCTCGCGTGGTTCAGCGGCATCGTGAACTCGACGAACGGCATGTTCGGCACCGTGTCGTTCTGGGCCAGCTTGAAGCGCAGCTTGGGGCTCGGCGCGTCCCGTCCCTCGACCAGGTAGAGGGAGCCGCCGTCGGACTGCGTGATGCGCCGCGCCTGCGTCAGGATCATCTCCAGCAGGACGTCGTAGTTGCGCTCCGTGGCGAGGGCCACGCCGATGCGAGTCAGTTCGGTGATCTCCTTCGAGCGCGCGGCGATCTCCCCCCGGGCGCGGGCCGCCTCGATGCGCGCCGCCGCCTCGCGGTAGCCCGCCTTGAGGGCGGCGAAGAGCTGGCGCGGGCCCGCCGGGTGGGTCAGGAACACCGGCCCGAGCTCGATGCCGGGGAGGTCGGGCGGCACGTCGGTCTCGCCCGGGGCCCCGAGCGCGACGACGGCGGCCCCGGCGTCCGCGGCGGCCCGCACGCCCGCCGTGCCCAGGAGGCGCCGCAGCGCCTCGTCCAGCAGCAGCACGGTCGGGCGGTCGTCCACCAGGCCGGCGGCCGCGCTCGCGATCGCCCGCCGCTCGATCTGCTCGGCGTCGAGCGCGGCGGCGGCCCCGCCCGGGTCCCAGGCTGGGCTGTGCAGCAGGAGGAACTTGCTCACGGGTTGGGGCGCCGCGCCGAATCCGGCGCGAGGGAGGCCCGGCGCGCGCTCTCGGCGGCCGCGGCGCGCCGCCCCTCGACGCTGAGGCTGTCGGGGATCTTCACGCCGCTGATGAGGCGCATCGGCCGGCGGCTGATCTGCTCGAGCACGTAGCCGAGCTCCGTGGAGATGTTCCGGAAGTTGACGATCATCGCGTTGACCTCGGGGCGGTTCTCTCCCCCCATCGCGATGAGCAGCCGGGTCAGCGTGTCCACGCTGGCGAGCAGGGTCCGGGTCTGCGCCATCGTGGAGTTGACCTGGGCGAACGTCAGCCCGGTGCGCGCGTTCGCGCTGTCGAGGACCAGGCGCAGCCGGTCGAGGTTCGTGCTGACCCCGTCGAGGAGCTTCTCGGTCCCGGGCTGGGTCGCGACGAGGAAGCGGCGCGCCGTGCCGGTGGTGACCTGCAGGCTGTCGGCCAGGCCGCGGACCGCGTTCATCGTCCCCGTGGCCGAGACCAGCGTCTGCTGGATCGTGCCCTTGAGATCGCTCGCCAGCGCGCCGAACGCGTCGATGGGCGAGGTGCGGCGGCGCATCTCGATGGTGTCGCCCGGCGCCAGGGAGCCGCCGCTGCCCGGGTTGACCGTGAGCTGGATCGTCGCGCCGCCGAGCAGACCCGACGCCACCTCGGCGGTGGCGCCGCGCGGCAGGCGCAGCGGCGTGCCATCGGGGAACCGGTCGAGCAGCTGCACGCGAATGACGAACTCCAGGCGCCCGGCCGCGCCCACCGGGCGGGGCGCGATGCTCGCCACGCGGCCGACCTCGAGCCCCTGCATGAAGACCTTGCTGTCCGCCGCCACGTCCGTGGCGTCCTCCGTCCGCACGAACACGTCGTAGCGGTCCACGCCCCAGCCGCTGGTCGCGATCAGCGCGATCGCCACCAGGGCCACGGTCGCCACCAGGAACAGCCCGACGTAAAGATCGGTGCGCTGTACGCTCACTGCCATCCGGCCAGCCTCACTTCTTGTCCTCCGCAGCGACGCCGTCCACGACCCGCACGGCCCTCGTGACCAGCCCGCGCACCGACGGCGTCAGGTCGCGGGAGGTCAGCAGCACGGTGCGACGCCCTCCGTCCTCGGTGCGGCTCACGCGCTCCAGCAGGTCCAGCGCCGACCGGCTGGTCAGGCCGACGAACGGGAGCTCGAGCACCACCAGCTTCGGGTTCAGCGCGACCGCGCGGGCGGCGGCGGCCCGGCGGCGGTCCTCCTCGTTAGCCTGGGCGGGGCGGAGCGCCGCGATGGCCCGGAGGCGGAAGTCCTCGATCAGCTGTCCCACCTTGGCGTCCACCTCGCGCAGCCGGTGGTCGGTGGCGAAGCGCACGGGCAGCGCCACGTTGTCCCGGAGCGTGAGGTTCTGCAAGAGGCCGTCGCCCTGCGGAAGGTATCCCAAACGCCGGCGGAAGACGAGCAAGTCGTAGTAGCTCAGCTCGCCGATCGGCAGGCCGAAAACCTCGACCGCCCCGGAGGCCGGCGTCGCGAGGCCCAGCGCCAGGGGACCGAGCGCCTCGATGCCGCTGTTCTCCTCCCCGACGGCGGCGACGACCTCGCCGGCCTGCAGGGTGAGGTTGAACAGGTGGTCGGGGCGGCCGAGCAGCGCGACGTCCCGGTAGGCGAGCGGCGGCGCGCCGGCGACCTTCGCCATCTCGGCCGTCAGGAAGCTCGAGACGCGCTGCGCGGTCACGACGCGATGACCACGAAGAGGGCGGACATGATGAAGATCGCCACGATCGTCGCCACCACGCCGCGGGTGACGGCCTGCGGGATCTCGGTGGGCCCCGCCTTCACGGCCAGGCCGTGGTAGCTGCAGAACAGCGCCACCGCCGCGCCGAAGAAGATCCCCTTGGCGAGGGTGAGCCAGACGTCCCCGGCCGACAGGGTCTTGAGGACGATGGCGGTGTAGCGGTTCAGGCTCATCCCGCTGGTCGCCGCCGCCACGAAGCCCGAGGTGAGCGCGACGGCGTCGAAGACCACCATCAGCGTGGCGACCGAGACGATGGCGCCGAGCATCCGCGGCAGGACGAGGTAGATGTAGGGATCGATCCCCATCGCCTCGAGGGCCGTCACCTCGCCCATCACGCGGTTGGTGGCCATCTCGGCGGCGATGGCGGTCCCGGACCGGCTCACCACGATCAATGCGGTCAGCAGCGGGCCCAGCTCGCGGATCACCGCGACGACCATGATGGTGCCGAGGTTGTCGATCGCGCCGAACCGGCCGAGCTGCCGGATGCTCTGGGAGATGACGAGGAACGCGAGGATGGCGGCCAGGAACGCGACCAGGAAGATGGCCTGGAGGGCGGTGAAGCGGATCTGGTTGATGAGCACCCGCAGCATCACCCAGCGCCCCGCGCGCGTCAGGCGCGCGGCCGCCCGGACCGCGCGCAAGACGAAGCGCGCCAGCCCCCCGAGTACGGAGAGCTGGCGCGCTCCAGATCGACCGATTGCCGCGACGGCTGCCGTCACGGCATCAGCTTAACTCGCGCACGCCCCGGCCTGCAAGCGATTGCAATCCGTCTTCGCCTGCGTGTAGTTCGGGAAGGCCACGAGCGCGCGCCGGTACTGCTCCACCGCGCGCTGCGTGTCGCCGCGGTCCGCGTACAGCACCGCGCGCGAGTACGCCATCACCGCCGCCGTCGGCGGTGCCGGGCCCTGCTGACCGGAGCTGCTCCATCGCCTGGCGCTCCAGCGGAGGCACGCTCGCGTCCCGCATCAGCTCGCTGGCCAGCCTGGGGACCATGTCGAACACGTTGTCCATCTTCCCGCGTCACGCTCTCGGTCTTCATGATCTCGCGTCGTCTCGATGTTGAACAGCGCGCGTCCATGCGGAGGTTGCCGGCGATGTCGATCAGCGTCCCGGTGACCATGTACTCGCGCCCCGATGCAGCCTCCCGATGCGGAGACAGCCGTGCCGCGGATCCACGCGGCCTTCTTCGCCAGGTCCTGCTCGTGCAGGATCTGCTGCAGCTGAGTGCGCTCGACCACGCGGATCGCCGGGTTGGCGGCCAGCTCCGAGATGGTCATCGCCGCCAGGCCGCGGCCCAGCGCGTCGATAGTCGTCTCGTGATCCTGGCCGACACCGCGCCGACGTCGAAATCCAGCACGGCGATGCCCGGCCGCGTGTCCTGCTGCTGGTCCGCCGCGGCCGGCATCGCGGCCGCCTGCTGCGCCCGGGCACCGGCCGCGCCACACACCAGCGCGCCGAATGCCAGAGCGATGGTACCGGATGCCAACCGCTTCATACGAGTCGACCTCCCGTCGAACTGGGTCCGTTGCACCTGCGACTCACGCTAGAGACTGATCCGCATCCCCTCGGCAGCGGCCACGATCTGCACCTTCCCACCGCGCTTCCCGGCGACCTCCTGGGCCTTGTCCTCGACCGTATCCATCGCCGCGTCCGTGTGCTCCGGCTCGTGATGGAACAGCGCCAGCTGCTTGACGCCCGCTTCCACTGCCAGCTCCACCGCTTCGGCGTACGTGGAGTGGCCCCACCCGGCGTGGGTCCGGATCTCGTCCGGCGTGTACATCGCGTCGTGTATCAGCAGATCCGCGCCGCCGATGAACTTCACGAACCGCTCGCGCCACTTCGGGCCGACCTCGTACTGCCCGGCCGGGCCCAGCTCGTCGTCCGTCACGTACACGATCGAGACGCCCCCCGGCATCGCCAGCCGGTACCCGAGCGTCACGGCCGGGTGCCGGACCCGCATCGAGGTGATCGTGCATCCCTCGGTCTCGATCGGGGCCGCATTCACGTGCTTGACCTCGAGCGTCGCGGCCAGCGCATCGAGGGGCACCGGGAAGACCACCGGCTGCATCAGCTGCCGCAGGATCTCCCCCATCTCCACGTCGCCCTGCTTGGGCCCCCACACCGTGATGACGTTGCCCTTCGTGAAGAACGGCGCGAAGTAGGGCAAGCCCTGGATGTGGTCCCAGTGGGCGTGCGACAGCACGATGTGGGCGCGTACCCCGTCGGCCGCGTTGAGGCCGGCCAGGTGCTTGCCCAGGCCCCGGATCCCGGTGCCCGCGTCGAGGATGACCAGGTGTCCATCCCCGGTCCGGACCTCGATGCACGCCGTATTGCCACCGTAGCGCGCTGTGTGCGCGCCCGGCGTGGGGATCGTGCCGCGCACACCCCAAAACGTCACGCCAATGCTCATCGCCGGAGCGCCCCGTCGCGCAAACCGAAGAGTACCCGGAATCGGGGGCGATTCACAAGGAAACCGGTCACCCCCGCCATGTGACGGTCCTCACGCCCGCGAGCCGGCGAGCTGGCCGAGGCCTTCGCGATTGCGAATGGAGATCTCCCGCCGCGTGACCTCGATCAGCCCCCGGTCCACCAGCTCCCGCATGGCCCGCGACACCGTCTCACGGGAGGAGCCGATCATCTGGGCGATCGTATGGTGCGTCAGGCGGCGCGTGATCTTCGGCCCGCCCCCCTCGTCCGCCATGTCCAGCAGGAGCCGGGCGACGCGCCCGTTGACGTCCAGCAGGACCAGGCCGCCGATCTTCTCGTCGGCGCGGCGCAGGCGCTGAACGAGCACCCGCAGCAGCTTGAGGCCGATCTTCGGCTGCGCGACCAGCTGCGCCTGGAAATCGTCGCGGCGCAGGACCAGCAGCTGCGAGTCCCGCATCGCGATCACGTGCGCGCTCCGCGGCTCGTCGTCGATCAGGGCCATCTCGCCGAAGAAGTCGCCGTCCCCGAGCACCGACAGGATGACCTCGCGCCCATCCTCGCCGATCAGGACGACCTTCACCTGGCCGGCGGAGACGATGTACAGCGCGTCGCCGGGGTCGTCCTCGAAGAGGATGACGCTGTTCTTCGGGTACTCCCGCTCCCGCGTGACCTCCGCGAAACGCGCCAGCTCGGCCTCGGAGAGGTCGCTGAAGAGAGGCACCTTTTTGAGCACGTCAGTCGCAGACATGAGCGCCTGAGGGGGCGGTGAGCTAACTGCACGAGTGCGCCTAGTTTACCGTTGGGGCCTACGGGTGTCAAATCGGACCGGAACCAGCGGCTTGTCGCCAAGTTGAGGCCCCGGTTATATTTGCAGGCTCCTAGTTCACCCTTTGCGTATGGGCAGGGCGCCGTGAAGGCAGGCATTCATCCCGATTACCACACGGTGACCGTCGTCTGCGCGTGCGGCAACACGTTCAAGACGCGGTCGACCGCCAAGGCGATCCACCTCGAGATCTGCGCGAAGTGCCATCCCTATTTCACCGGGAAGCAGAAGCTCGTGGATACGGCGGGCCGCGTCGAGCGGTTCCGTGCCAAGTACAAGTCTCCGTCCGAGAGCTGATCTCCCGAGCCGCGTCAGGGCGGCGCTCGAGCGGGCGCAGACGGCGGCCGCCGAGCGCGCGAGCGCGCTGACCGCCCGGGATCCCTCCAAGCTCAAGTCGCTGGGAAAGGAGCTCGCCCGCCTGGAGCCGGTGGTGCGCGCGGGGGAGCGGTATCTCAAGCTGTCCGCCGACCTGGCCTCGGCGCGCGAGCTGGCCGGCGGGAGCGAGCCGGAGCTGGCGGCGCTCGCGCGGACGGAAGTGACGGAGCTGGAGCCCGTCGTGGCGGCGCTCGAGGCGGAGCTGACCGTGCTCCTGACGCCGCACGACCCGCTGGACGACCGCGACGCGATCGTCGAGATCCGCGCGGGGACGGGCGGCGACGAGGCCGCACTGTTCGCCGGCGACCTGCTGCGGATGTACACGCGCTACGCCGAGCGCCGCGGGTTCAAGGTCGAGGCGATCTCGGTCTCCGAGGGGAATCTCAAGGGCATTCGCGAAGCGATCGTCGCCGTGCGCGGGAACGCCTACGGCGACCTGCGAAGCGAGTCGGGCGTGCACCGCGTGCAGCGCGTCCCGGTCACCGAGGCCGCGGGGCGCATCCATACGTCCGCCGCCACCGTGGCCGTGCTGCCGGAAGCCGAGGAGATCGACGTCAAGCTGGAGGACAAGGACCTGCGGATCGACGTCTTCCGCTCCGGCGGGCCGGGCGGGCAGAGCGTGAACACCACCGACAGCGCGGTGCGCGTCACCCACCTGCCGACCGGCATCGAGGTGAAGTGCCAGGACCAGAAGTCCCAGCTCCAGAACAAGGTCAAGGCGCTGGAGGTGCTGCGGTCCCGGCTGCTCGACCGGATGATCGCCGAGCAGGAGGCCGCGCGCTCGCGTGAGCGCCGCGCGATGGTCGGCACGGGGGACCGCTCGGCCAAGATCCGGACCTACAACTTCCCCCAAAGCCGCGTCACGGACCACCGGATCGGTCTCACCGTGCACAACCTCCAGGGCGTGCTGGACGGGGATCTGGACGAATTCGTGAAGGCGCTGCGGGTGCAGCGGCAGGAGGAGCGCGTTGACGCCTGACCGCGCCCCGGGGGGGGAGGCGAGGGTCGCGCTCGTGCCTCGCACGGTCGGGGAGGCGCTGGCCGCGGCGGCGTCGGTGCTCGAGGATGCGGGCCTCGAGGAGGCGCGGACGGAAGCCCAGGAGCTCTACGGCGCCCTCGTGCGCCGGCCCACCAGCGCCGCCTGGCTGGAGCGCGAGGAGCCGATCCCGTCCCGGGTGCGCGCCGCGCTCGAAACCGCCGCGCAGCGCCGCGCCGCGCGCTGGCCCCAGGCGTACGCCACGGGCGCCGCCGCCTTCCGCGGGCACTGGCTCGCGGTGGACCGCCGGGTCCTGATCCCGAGGCCCGAGACCGAAGGGCTGGTGGACCTGGTGCTGGAGTGGACGAAAGCCGCCGGCCGCGCCGGGAGGCCGCTGGTGGTCGCCGACGCGTGCACCGGCTCCGGGGCGATCGCGGCCGCCCTGGCGCTCGAGGCGGCGCCGGGCAGCGTCCGCGTCATCGCCACCGACTGCTCCGCCGAGGCGCTCGACGTGGCCCGGATGAACGTGGCCGCGCTGGGCCTCCGCGACCGGGTCGAGCTCAAGCACGGCGATCTGCTGGAGCCGCTCGCGGGCGAGCGGGTGGACGCGGTCGTGAGCAATCCACCGTACGTCGCGGCCGCCGAGTGGGACGCGCTCGAGGCGAGCGTCAAGGACTTCGAGCCGCGCGAGGCCCTGGTGAGCGGCGAGGACGGTCTGGCCGCGATCCGGGCCCTGGTCGTTCAGGCGTACGCGGCGCTCCGCCCCGGAGGGCTGCTCGCGCTCGAGGTGGACGCCCGGCGCGCCGCAGCGGCGGCGGCGCTCGCCGCGGCGGCTGCTTTCACGTCGTGCACCGTGCTTCAGGACCTGTTTGGCCGCCCGCGCTACCTGCGGGCCAGGAGAGGGGACGATGGAAGCGATTGACAAGCGCGCAGACGACCTCGGCCGCCTGGTCGGGCAGTCGGAGGAATACCAGGCCTGGCGCCGGGCGGAGGAGCGGCTCACCGCCGACCAGCCGATGCGCGAAGCCCTGGATCGCCTGGCCCAGCTGCAGATGATGGTGGCCGAGAAGGCCGAGCGCGGAGAGCAGCCGGCCGCGGACCAGCAATCCGAGCTCGAGGGGCTGTGGAGCCGGGTGCAGGTCAACCCGCTCTATCAGAGCTACATTGCGGCGCGGACCAACTTCGACAAGATGATGTATCGCGTGAACGAGATGATCCTCGAGGGGATGAAGAAGGGATCCGAAAGCAAGATCATCACCTTGAGTTAGCAGGGGAGAAAGAGCGGACCGCAGGACAGTTGCGATACGGTGAGTTGCGAGCGGTTACGAGACGTGAGAGGTGAGAGACGAGTAAAGGCCTGTTCCTCAGCTTCGAGGGTGTGGAAGGATCGGGGAAGTCCACCCAGATCGCCCTGCTCGCGGAGCGGCTCCGCGCGGAAGGCCGTGACGTCCTGGTGGTCCGGGAGCCCGGCGGGACGCCTCTGGCCGAGGAGGCGCGGCGGCTGGTGCTGGATCCCGCGCACCGGCCGGGAAGCGAGGCGGAGCTGTTCCTGATGCTGGTGGCGCGGGCCGACCTGGTGCGCCGGGTCATCGTGCCGGCCTTGGAGCGCGGCGCCGTCGTGATGGCGGACCGGTTCGACCTCTCCACGCGCGCCTACCAGATCGCCGGACGGGGCCTCCCCGCGCCGGCGGTCCTCGCGGCCAACGCCCTGGCGACCGGGGGGCTGGAGCCGGACCTGGTGATCGTGCTGGACCTGCCGCCGTCCGTCGGGCGGGTGCGGCAGGACGCCGCCGCGAAGGTGCGGGACCGGCTGGAGCGGGAGGACGAGGCCTTCCACCTCCGGGTGGCGGAGGCCTTTCGCGCGGCGACGGGCCCGAACATCGTTCATGTACCAGCCGATAGACCGGTGGAGGCCGTGCAGAGGGAGGTGTGGGAGGCGCTGATGCATCGTCGCGCGCCGACCTTCTCCCCGCGTGCGGGGTAGAGAACGCCAATCCCCAAGGAAGGGTCCATGTCGCGTCAGCGCATCGCCGTCACCACCGTAGTGGCCGTCGTGGCTTTCCTGTCCGGCGGCTGGTTCATGCAGCAGGGCAGCCGTCGCGACGACAGCGTGTACCAGCGGGCGCGCCTGTTCGACGACGTGATGTCGCACATCTCCGACTATTACGTGGACCCGATCGACGGGCGCCAACTGTACAACATGGCCATCGCGGGGATGGTGAACGAGCTGCACGATCCCTACAGCGTGTTCCTGAGCGGCAAGAGCCTGTCGGGGATGAGCGAGGTCACGACCGGCAACTACGGCGGCCTCGGCATCCAGATCGAGTACCGGGACAACACGATCCTGGTGATCGCGCCGCTGCCGGACACGCCGGCCGAGCGCGCCGGCATCCTGACCGGGGACCGCATCGTCCAGGTGGACAGCCAGAACACCGCGACGTGGAACCAGGACCTGGCCGTGAGGAACCTGCGCGGCCCCGTCGGCTCCCAGGTCACGCTCAAGGTGCAGCGGCCCGGGGTGCAGGACGTCATCACCTTCCAGCTGACCCGCGCCGAGATCCACGCGCGCTCGGTGCGCACCGCCATGATGGTCGGCGGGCACGTCGGCTACATCGAGCTGAACCCGTTCAGCGATCAGTCCGCTCGCGAGTTGACGGCCGCGATCGACAGCCTGAAGGGGGCCGGGATGCGGTCGCTGATCTTCGACCTGCGCGGGAACCCGGGCGGCCTGCTGGACGAGGGGATCGCGGTCTCGTCGCTCTTCCTCCAGCCCGGGCAGGAGATCGTTTCGACGCGCGGGCGGGCGGAGGGCGCGACCCGCGAGTTCAGCGACCAGGACGCCGAGCGCTACCCGAACCTCCCCATCGTGGTCCTGGTGAACAACGGCTCGGCGTCGGCCTCGGAGATCGTCGCGGGAGCGCTCCAGGATCACGACCGGGCGCTGGTGATCGGGACGCCGACCTTCGGCAAGGGGCTGGTGCAGACGCTGTTCCGGCTCGGCCCCGACGCGGCGCTGAAGATCACGACGGCGAAGTGGTATACGCCGAGCGGACGCAGCATCCAGCGGCAGGCGCACAACGAGCAGGAGCAGGAGGAAGAGGCGGATAGCGACGCCGTGCGTCCCGATACCGCCCAGCCCAAGCCGGACCAGGTGTTCCACACCGATCACGGGCGCGTCGTGCGCGGCGGCGGGGGGATCATCCCCGACGTCGTGGTGCGGCCCGATTCGGCGACCGAGCTCGCGGTGCGGCTCCTCAACACGGCGCTTGGCAAGAACGTCGCGAAGTACACGGACGCGCTGGCGGCATACGCACTGGAGGTCCGGGCGCGCCACGGAGTGGACAGCCCGACCTTCGCGCTGACCCCCGACATGCGGGCGGCGTTCCTCGCCCTCCTGGCCCGCCGCGGCGTGACCTTGGACGACCGGACGCTCTCGGCGGCGCAGGGGTTCCTGGACGAGCAGATCGGCTACGAGATCGCGCAGCTCAGCTTCGGCCGCAGCGGCGGGATCCGGCGCCTGTTCGACGAGGACCCCGTGCTGGAGCAGGCGCAGCAGTTCGCCTCGAAGGCGAAGACGCCGGCCGATCTCCTGACGCTGGCGCAGAGCGCCGCCGCTCCGGCCCCGGCGCAGCGGCCGTAGCGCCGGCCGCGCCGTGCCGGCGGCGCGCAGGCGGACCCCAGCGGCGCTCCCGCCGCTCCCGGCGGTGGGGATCATCGGGCCCGGACGCGCGGGGCTCGGCTTGGCGCTCGCCCTGCGCCGCGCGCGCCTCAAGGTCGCGGGGGTCCATGGCCGCCACGACCGGCCGATGCCCGCCGGCCTGCGCCTCACCCTCGGTCCCGTCCCTCCGTGGCTCTCCGCGGTCGGCATCGTCGTGCTGGCGGTGCGCGACGACGCGCTCGGAGCGCTCGTCAGCGATCTGGCGCGCTCGGGCGGCGTCGGGCGCGGCCACGTGGTGCTCCATCTCTCGGGCGCGCTCACCCGCAGCGTCCTCGCTCCGCTCGCCGACGCCGGCGCTTCCACCGGCTCGATGCATCCGCTGATGTCGGTGAGCCTGGAGCCGGCGCAGGCCGCCCGGCACTTCCGCGGCGCGACCTTCTTCCTCGAAGGGGATCTGGAGGCGGTGGGAGTGGCGGACGCGCTGGTCCGGCGGCTGGGCGGGGTCCCGCTCACCCTCGCGCCGGAGGCGAAGCCCCTCTATCACGCGGGCGCGGTGTTCGCCTCCAACTACGTGGTCACGATGCTGGCGGAGGCCCTGCGGCTGCTCGAGAGCGCCGGGATCGGCCGCGCGGCGGCGCTCGACGCCCTGCTGCCGCTCGCGCGCGCGACGCTCGACAACGTCGCGGCCGCTGGGCCGGCCGGCGCGCTCACCGGCCCCATCGCGCGCGGCGACGCCGCGACCGCGCGCCGACACCTCTCGGCGCTGACGCACAGGGATGCGGAGCTGTATCGGGCGGTCGGGCGGGAGACGCTCAGGCTCGCACGCGAGGCCGGGCTGGACGAAACGAAGGCCGCCCGGCTCGAGGAGATACTCAGAGGGCAGTAGGCGGGTAACTGTTCTAGTGACTGGCGTCTACCACCCGCACACCTCTTGGTGGCCGGAACACGAACGCTGATGCGGGTATCGGGACGTTGATCCGTATCTGGTCCAGCAGGATCCGCCGCACCGCGCCCGAGCCTTCGTTGATCTCCACCCGCCGCACCAGGCTGTCGGCCCGGTCCACCCAGATGAGGACGCGGCGGTAGGGCAGGGTCCCCTGCTGGCGTGGCACCAGCGCCAGCTCGTCGGCCGGCCGCGCCCCCACGCTGTCGGGGCGCACGTAGCTCACCAGAAAGCGCTGCGCAGGATCGTCGAGGAACTCGGCCAGGACGTCAGCCGACTCCCCGGGCCTGCCCGTCAGCGTCGAGCGCACCGCCTGGCCGGGGGCAGACGACGGGAGGTAGGCCCAGAGCACCTGCCCGTCCGCCAGGATCACGTCCCCGGCCGGATGGCGCCAGCGGAACGCGAACTTGCCCGGCGACTGGCGCAGGAACTCGCCCGACGACGTGTCGCTGCTGCCGACCATCGGGTCGCGCAGATACTGGGTGAAGTTGGCGCGCAGCGTCGTCGCCCGGCCGAAGGCGGCTACTGCCCCCTCGAGGATCGCCGACGCGCTCGCGTTCTGCGCGAGAACGGAGGCCGGGGCGGCGCACAGCGCGGCGATCGCGGCCGCCCAGGTCCAGCGCGCGGTCTTCACCGGACCGCCACCGGCTCGGTGATGCGCCGGCCGATCACGTCGGCGATGGCGCGGCACTGGCGCATCAGCTCGACGAACTGGTCTGGGGCCAGGCTCTGGGCGCCGTCGGACAGCGCGCGGTCGGGCGCGGGGTGCACTTCGATCAGCAGGCCGTCGGCGCCCGCCGCGATCGCCGCGCGCGCCATCGGCGTCACCTTCGCCCTGAGCCCCGTGGCGTGGCTCGGGTCCGCCACGATGGGCAGGTGCGACAGCTTCTGCACCAGCGGGATCGCCGTCAGGTCGAACACGAACCGCGTCGCCGTGTCGAAGCTGCGGATCCCGCGCTCGCACAGGATCACCTGCGCGTTCCCTTCGGCCAGGATGTACTCGGCCGACAGGAGCATCTCGGTGATCGTCGCGGAGATGCCGCGCTTGAGGAGGACGGGCTTGCCGATCCGGCCGGCGTGCTTGAGCAGCGAGTAGTTCTGCATGTTGCGCGCGCCGATCTGGATGATGTCGCCGTAGCGCGCGATCAGGTCCATCCCCTCCGCGTCCATCGCCTCGGTCACGATCAGGAGGCCGGTCTCCTCCCGGGCCTTCGCCAGCAGCTCGAGGCCCTTCTGGCCGAGGCCCTGGAACGAATACGGCGAGGTGCGGGGCTTGAACGCGCCGCCGCGCAGGATCACCGCCCCCGCGTCCCGGACCGCGTGCGCCGTTTCCAGGATCTGCGACTCCGACTCCACCGAGCACGGGCCCGCCATCATGACGATGTCGTCGCCGCCGATCGTGACGCCGGACGGGAAGCGGATGACCGTGTTCTCCGCCTTCCACTCGCGCGAGACCTGCTTGTAGGGCTGCGTGACGTGGATGATCTCGAGCACGCCGGGCAGCGCCTCGAGCCGCGACGCGTCCACCTTGCCGTCGTTGCCCACCAGGCCGACGGCCGTGCGCTGCGCGCCCGGCATCGGCCGCGCCTGGTAGCCCATCTCCTCGATCGTGGTGACGACCCGGCGGATCTCCGCCTCGGTCGCGCCGTGCTGCATGACGATCAGCATGTCCGCGTCACCCTCACCGTCCCAGCTCGAAGCGGTCGCCGTCGGCGGCGAGGGCGACCGGTCCCTTGAAGTGCTTCCCCACGAGCTTCCCCACGTCGAGCCGCTCCGTCGGCGGATAGAGGTGGGTGAGCACGAGGCGCCGCGGCTGCGCGCTGGCCGCCAGCCGCCCCACCGTTCCCGGCGTCAGGTGCCCCTCGATGGCCTGATCGTCGGGGAGCGAGCACTCGGCGAGCAGCAGATCGCAGCCCTTCGCCCAGGAGGCGAGCTCCGCGCTGGGGCCCGTATCGCCGGTGTACACCACGCGCCCCTCCGGTGCCGTCACCGAGAGCGCGACGCTCTCGGCGGTGTGCGGCGTCGCGTGCACCTCCAGCATCACGTCGGGCGAGAGCGGGAACGGCTCGCCGGCCTGCACGTCGAGGATCCCGATCGGGTAGCCGGGATCGAGCAGCCAGTTGCCGAACCCGTCGGCGAGCCCCTTGAGGAGCCGCACGGTGCCGGCGGGGCCCAGGATGACCAGCGGCTCGGTGCGCTTGGTGGCGTGGCGCAGCGCGAACAGGAGCGCCGGCAGCTCGCCGAAGTGGTCCGGGTGGAAGTGGGTGAGGGCCACGTGCGACACCTTCTCCCACTGCAGGCCGAACTGCGCGAGCCGGTGGATGGCGCCGGCCCCGCAGTCCATCAGCAGGCGCACGTCGCCGCGCTCGACCCAAAAGGCGGGGCCGGTCCGCGTGGCCGAGGGGGCGACCGTGCCGGTGCCGACCGTCACGAGCGTGAGCGTCATGGCGCTCCAAGGAACACGATGCGTTTGGCGTCCCGGAAACCGGGCGCAATCAAGCGGTAAAGGTACACCCCGGGGCGCACATATGCTCCCGTCTCGTCCTTCCCGTCCCACGACATTCGCGGGTCGCAGGTGCCCAGCGCGTCCCCGGTGGGACGCCCGTATCGCCCCACGTCGAGCGGCCCCGGCACCTGGTCCGAGGGCACCAGACGCCGGACGAGCCGCCCGCGCACGTCGAAGATCTCCAGGCGGACGTCCCCCGCCTGGGCGACGTCGAACCAGATGCACGTGGTGGTCACGCCAAGCGCGCGGTTCGGGAACGGGTTCGGGAAGTTCTGGAAGAGGATCGTGGTGGCGGGCGCAGCCGGGTCCAGGACGAGGAAGGTGCCGGTGCTCGTGACGATCGAGCTGTCCGTCGCGCCGAGGTGCGCGACGACCTGCCAGCGGTACGGGAGGTTGCGCTCCAGCGGCGTGCTGGGCCGGAAGGTCGTGTCGGTGAGCCCGCGCACGCTGACGACCGGGCTCTGCGGGCCCTGAGAGGACGGATAGATGGACACGTCGTACCGGAACGGCCCCGGCGGCGTGGCGACGGCAGGCGAGTGCCACGCCAGGAGCGGCAGGGAGTCGCGGATGCTCTGCCCGCTCGGCGCGTTGAGCGTCAGGAGGGTCACCCAGGGCGGCACCGTGAGCGGACCGATCACCGGCGTGGTCTCCGCCGCGCCGAGCGCGCTGCGCGCGGTGGCCTTCCAGTAGAGTCGCATCCCGGGATGCGCCGCCAGCGGCAGCCGCGCCGACGCAGCGACGACCGTCGTGTCGAGCGTCACCGTCGCGAGCGCCGTGTCCAGTCCGACCTGGAGCCGGATGGTGTCGGGCTGCACGCCGGGCGGAGGCGTGCCCGCGTCCCACGTGAAGGTCGGCGTGACGCTGCCCAGCGTGGAGTCGAGGGGCCCGACCGCCACGAAGCCGGTGGGGAAGGCGAGCAGCGCCAGCGCGTCGGGGATGCCGTATCCGTGGACGCTGTCGGGGGTGGCGTGGAGGCTCGAGGCCAGGAGGAGGCCCCTGCGCAGGGCCGCCGCGGGCAGGCCGGACCGCGTGCCCTGGACCAGCGCGGCGATGCCGGCCACGAGCGGCGTGGGGAACGACGTGCCCGTCTGGATGAGCACGCCGCTGGCGCTCCCCGCGGCCGGCACGTTGACGCCGGGACCCACCACTTCCGGCTTGATCCGCCTGTCGGCGGTGTTCCCGCGAGAGCTGAAGGCGGCGACGCGGCCGAGCGAGTCCGTCGCGCCCACGGCGACGATGCCGTCCGCGTCGGCGGGGGTCTCGAGGGTCTCGCCCGCGGGGCCTCGGTTGCCCACCGCGACGACGACGAGGGTTCCGCGCGCGGCGGCGCTCTCGGCGGCGACGCTGGTGACGGCGATGTCGCCGGTGAGCTGCTGGAAGGTGTAGGTGAAGCCGTTGTCGAAGCTGAGGTAGCCGAGGCTCGAGGAGATGATGTTGACGCTGAGGGATTCGGCCGCTTCGACCGCAGCGACCCAGTTGTCCTCCTCCGTGCGCGTCTCGGTGGGCGTGTACTCCGTCCGCGCGAGGACGTACTGCGCGTCGGGAGCGGCGCCGACCAGGGTGCCGGGCCGGTTGGCGGCCAGGAGCGACCAGACGGCCGTGCCGTGCGCCTCGCCCGTATCGTCCTGAACGGTCGCGCCGATGTAGTCGCGCTGGGCGATGACCTGCGCGCCGGCCAGGAGCGGCTGCGCGGTGTTGAAGCCGGCGTCGAGCACCGCGATGCGGACGCCCGCGCCGCGGTAGCCGAGGCGCTGCACGGCGGGAAGGTCGAGCTGCTGCATCACCCAGGCGCCACCGCCGTACGTGGAATCGGCCGCGGTCGCGGCCGGTGGGGCGGGGGGCCGCACGAGCCGGCCCGGGGCCACGCGCGCCGGCGGCGGCAGCGCCGAGACCGTCGGGCCGGCACGGCGCGCGAGGGAGCGCTCGGGCGATCGGAAGTAGCTCCCCACGAGCTGGATGCGCCGGATGCCCCGCGCGGCGGCGAGGGCGGGGAGCGCGCTGCCCGGCACACGGGCCGAGACGGCGTGCACGAACTCGCTGAGGTGTCTGACCTGACCGCCGGCGCGCGTGACCAGGGCGGCGAGGCTGCCGAGATCGGTCGAGGGCTCGCCGACGACCCACACGAGGACGGCGGTGTCGGCGCGCGCCCAGACGCGCGCGAGGCGGGGCGAGGCCGTGCGCGGCAACTGACCCTGGGCCGCGCCGGCGCAGACGGCGGCCAGGAACAGGGCCAGCAGGCCGCGCATCTTACGCGGCTTGGGTTTCGCTGCCCAGGCGCACCGACACGACACTGGAGACGCCGGGCTCCTGCATCGTAATCCCGTAGACCGCATCGGCGACCGCCATCGTCCGCGGGTTGTGCGTGATCACGATGAACTGGGTGTTGTCCTTGAACTCGTCCAGGAGGCGCGTGAAGCGGCCGATGTTCGCGTCGTCGAGCGGCGCGTCCACCTCGTCCAGCACGCAGAACGGGCTGGGCTTGGTGAGGTAGATCCCGAACAGCAGCGACAGCGCGACCAGCGAGCGCTCGCCCTGCGAGAGCAGGTGGATCCGCTCGGTGCGTTTGCCGCGCGGCTTGGCGGTGATCTCGATCTCGGAGTCGAGCGGATCGCTCTCGTCGAGGAGGAAGACGTCGCACGAGCCGCCGCCGAAGAGCGTCTCGAACACCCGCTGGAAGTTGGCGCGCGCCGAGGCGAAGGTCGCGGTGAATCGTTCCTTCGCGACCACGTCCAGCTCGCGCACGCTCTGCTGGAGCGAGTTCCGCCCGGCCACGATGTCGTCGCGCTGGGTCACCAGGTGCTCGAGGCGGCGCTTCTCCTCCGCGTGCTCCTCGACCGCCAGCGGATTGATGGGCCCGAGCGCGTCGATCTGTGCCTTCAGCTCGTCCGCTTCAGCCCGCAGCGCGGCCACGTCGCCGGTCACGTCGGATGGCGCCGCCAGGATCTCCGCGAAGCTCCGGCCCCACTCGGCCGAGAGGCGTTCGCCCATCAGGCGGCGGGTGCTCGCGAGCTCGGTGGCCTCGAGCTCCAGCCGGTGCGCTTCCTCGGTGAGGGCCTCCACCCGCTGGCGTGCGGCGCCGAGCCGCGCCTCGACGTCCTGCAGCGCCTGCTCCGCGGCGGCCAGCCCCTGGGCGGCGCCGATGGACGCGCGCTCCAGCTCGGCCAACGCGGCGCGCCGTTCGACGAGCTCCTCCTGCCAGAGCGCCCGCTGCCGCTCGAGGGCCGAGAGCTCACTGTCCAGGCTGCCGGCCTCCTGCACCAGCGCCTCGCCGCGCTCCGTCAACTCCCGGGTGCCCGTCGTGGCGCGGCCTTCCCGCTCCAACGCGGCGGCCAGGCGGGCGGCGACCTGTGCGTCCTCCACCTGCCAGTGCACGCGCCGCTCGCGGGCGGCCTCGTGCTCGGCCTCCAGCTCCGTCAGCCGGGCGCGCTCCGCGGCGAGACGGCCGTCGAGCTTGATCTTCTCGAGATCCGCCGCCGAGAGGCCGCCGTCCACTTCGCCCAGCCGCTGCTGGACGGCCCTCAGGCGCACCGACAGGCGCTCCACCTGGCCGCTCTCGATCTCGAGGTCGCGGTCGAGGTGCGCGAGCCGGCGCTTCGCGTCGTCCGCCTCGGCGACCGCGCGCCGCTCCTCGGCGCGGGCCGTCTCGACCGCCGCGTCCGCCCCGGCGCTCTCCCGCTCGGCCTGCTCCAGCTGTCCCGCGGTGACCTCGAGGGCGCGATCCTGCTCCGCGAGCGCTCCCGCGAGGCGGGAGGCGTCGTCGCCCAGCGCCTCGAGGTCGGCGCGCCGGCGGAGCGGGCCTCCCGGCGCGCCGGGGCCGGGCAGGAACACCGCGCCGTTGGCGCGGATGATGGCGTCCCCGGAGGGCGCGAAGGGGCGTGCCCCGGCCAGCAGGGCGCGAACCCAGCGGGCGGCGGGGCCGCTCGCCTCGACGCGCGATGCGAGCTCGCCATCCTGGGTCGCGCCGCTCGGGCCCGGATCCAGCGGGAGGAGGAGCAACGGTCCGGTGCCCTCTTCGCGGTGCCAGCCGTAGATCGCGTCGCACGCGGCCAGATCCGAGACGACGACCGCGTGCATCCAGTCGCCAAGCACGTGCTCGGCCTGCGCCACGTCGTCGCGGCGCGCCCGCACGAAGTCGGCCAGCGGTCCGAGGATCGCGCCCCCGAACCGTTCCCGGGCCGCCAGCAGCGCGGCCGCGGCCGGCGCGAGGCCCACGTGATCGCGCTCGAGCTGTTCCAGCGCTCCCTGCCGCGCCGTCGTCTGGGCGAGCGCTTCCTCGGTGGCGCGCCGGTCCGCCCGGAGGCGCGCCTCGTGTTCGCGTGCCTCGGCGAGCGCGTGCCGCGCCCGGTCGGCCTCGAGGCCGAGGGACACCAGGCGCTCGGCCAGCGCCGCGCGCCGCGCCTCCGTCTCTCCCGCCTCGCCGGCCGCGATGTCCCGGTCCTGCGTCAGCGCGGCGCGCCGCGCCTCGGCCGCGCTCAGCTCCTCGCGCAGGTCGGCCAACTCACGGTCCAGCGCCTGCCGCTCGCCGTCGAGCCGCCGCACGCTCTCCGCCTGCCGCTGCAGCGCTTCCTCGATCTCCCTCAGCGCGGCGCGCTGCGCGGTCAGGTGCGTCCGCGTGCGCTCCTCGGCCGCGAGCCGCTGCTCCAGCTCCGCCTGCACGGCCGCCCGGTCGCGCTCGGCCGACTGACGCTCCGCCGCCGCCGCCTCGCGCTCGCGCGAGACCCGCGCCGCGGAGGCCTGCGTGTCCGCGCGCTCGCTGAGGGCGCGCTCGCGCCGGGCCGACGCGTTGCCGATGCGCTCGGTCGCGAGCGCCAGGTCGCCCTCCAGCGTGCTCACCGCCAGGCGTGCCTCGCCCACCCGCCGCTCGACCTCGCTGCGCCGCGCTTCCGCGCCTGCCCGCGCCTCCACCGCCGCCTGCCGCTGCCGGTCCTCCTCGGTCTGCGCCGCCCGCCCCTCCGGCAGCTCGACGCCGAGCGTGGCGCGGCGGTCCTCCAGAAGCGTGAGCGCCCGGTCCACCTCCGCCACGTCCAGGCGCGCCACGGCCGCGACCAGCTGGTAGCGCCGCTCCGCGATCTCGCCGTGGCGCTCGGCCCGCCGCCGCTGCCGCGACAGGCTGCGCACCCGCGATTCCACCTCCGTGATGACCTGCTCCAGCTGGGCGAGGTCGGCCGTGGTCTCCTCCAGCCGGCGCTCGGTGCTCCGCTTGCGGTCCCGGTAGAGCCCCAGCCCGGCCGCTTCCTCGAACAGCGCGCGCCGGTCGTCCGGCCGGTCGGAGAGCAGCGCATCGACCATCCGCGCCTCGATCACCACGCCCTGGTCCGTCCCCAGCCCCGTCCCCGCCAGCTTGGCCAGCAGCTCGCGCCGCGTCACCGGCGCCTGGTTGATGAAGTATTCCGACTCGCCCGACCGGGAGACCCGGCGGCCCAGCACCACCTCCGCGAAGTCGAGGTCGAGCGCGCGATCGGTGTTGTCGAAGATCATCGAGACTTCGGCCACGTTCTGCGGCCGGCGTCCCGCCGAACCCTGGAAGATCACTTCCTCCATCCGTGAGCCGCGGAGCACGCGCGGGTTGTGCTCCCCGAGCACCCAGCGCACGGCGTCCGACACGTTGGACTTGCCGCAGCCGTTCGGGCCGATGACCGCGGTGACGCCCGGGTCCACCAGCAGCTCCACGGCGTCGGCGAAGGACTTGAACCCCGAGAGTTCGAGACGGCGCAGCTTCATGGGTGGAATCCGACGCGCGGGCCGAGCTGCCCGGCGCTCCCGGTTGAGGTAACGAGGCTGTCGAGATAGGCGGCCTGCTCCGGGGTCCCGTAGGCCCCCGCGTACAGGCGGTACGTACCGTCGGACTGGCCCAGCACGAAGGCCGGAACGCCGATCCCCCTCAAGCGCGCGCGCTCGGCGCGCGCGGCATCGGCCGATGCGACGCGCCGCATCGCGAGCGACAGCGGAACCAGGGTCGGCACCGCGGTGCGCGGACGGTCGAGCCCGGCGTCCCGCACCGCCGCGAGCAGGGAGTCGGCGGCGTCCTGGCTCTCCACCGGGCCGGCGTACACGCGGTACCAGACGCGGCTCCCGATCCGGATCGGGGCGATCATCGGCGCGAATCCGCGCGCCTCGAGCTCGTCTCCGGCGTCGAGAGCGAAGACCAGGCTGGTCCACGCCGACGCCTGAACCGCGAAGGGCAGCGTATCCACGGCGTGCGGCACGAGCTTCCGGAAGGCGGGGACGATGGGCATCCGCGGCGCGCTGTCCGGCTCTTCGCCGGCCCCCAGCGCCTTGAGGCCGAAGTCGCCCAGCCCCAGCGCTCGCCGGTAGGTCACGACGAGCACCGCCGCCGCGAGGAGCGTCACGCAGCCATACACGGCCACGCGCACGCTCCATGCCGAGCGCGGGGCGCGCGCGCGGCGGGGGAACAGCGCGGACGGCGCCCGCGCGTCCTCGGGCGCCGCGGCGTCGAGCGCCGGCTCCGGCGGCGGCCCTGCGCTCGCCTCCACCGGCGCGACGCCCGCTTCAGCCGGTGCCGGGCCGACGACCAGCGTCAGGTCGTCGCTGTCCGTCAGCGTCGCCAGCAGCGGGACGCCGGCATCGACCCCCGCTTCGATCTCCGGCGTGCTCGCCAGGCCGGCCTCCTCGCCCTCCGGGGCGAGCGCCACCATCCCGTCCAGGCTTGCGGCGAGGGAGACGACGCAGTCGGCCGGCAGGAAGAGCAGCATCACGGCGTCTTCGTGGCGGAACCCGGCCGAGAGGCGGCGCCAGCGGGGGTGCGCCGCCATCACGGCGGGATCGGGGGCGAAGGTGCCGGCGGGGACGAAGTACAGGTTGGGCTCGTTCTGCTGCCGCGCGATGCGGGAGAGAGAGGCCCCGTACTCGAACACGTCCACGATGCCGTCGTGATTGTCCTCACCGGTCGCGGCGTGCAGCTGGGGCTCGTCCACGTGGCAGTCAACCAGCGCGACGCGACGGCCGGAGGCGGCGGTGGCCCGGGCGAGGTTCCACGCCATCGTGGCGGCCGCGTCCAAGTCGGCCGTCGCCGGGACGAGCGCGACGAGCGCGGCTCCGCTGAAGAGCGCGGGGATCGAACGGGCGAGCGGCTCGGACGTATCGTCCGTGCCGGTCATTGCCTGTCCGGTCCCTCGAGCCCCGGCTCGAGGATGTAGTAGGGACGGCCGAGCAGGCGCCCGGCGGAATCGGCGGCGCTGCGCGAGGGGTACGGCCCCACCACCACGCGCCAGCCCTCGCCGGGCGAGCGCGGACCGATCACCTGAGCGGCGTGCCCGGACTTGGTGAGCTCGGCGGCCAGGTCGCGGGAGGCCTTCTCGTTCTGCGACACGGACACCTGCACCCAGACCCGCTGGGGCGGCGCCGCAGCGGCCGGGGCCGGAGCGGGGGCAGCCGGCGCGCTCCGCCGCGGTGCGGCGGCCGTCGCCGCGCGCGCGGCCTGCCCGGCCCGCGTGCGCTGGGGCGCAGGTTCGCGCGCCTCCTCGCGGAGCACGTTCGGCGCCGTCGTGGGCTTCCACCGGCCGACGAACCAGAGATCGGCAGCTCCCGCGACGACCGTCCCGAGCGAGTCGAGCGAGTGGATGTCCCGCGCCACGACGTTGGGGCCTTCCCGCAGCAGCAGGACCCCGTCCTCCGCCGCCGTGGGCAGATCGCTCGCCCAGCGCGTGCTCACGCGGCCGGAGACACGGGCGTCCGCGACGGAGACGACCCACGTCTCGTCGCTGCCCGCGTCCGCCGGACGGACGAGGACGGCGCGGCCCCACGGATCCATCCGCAGGGCGCCCGCCGGACCCGGCAGCGCGAGCGAGGCCAGGGTGTGGTGCGTGAACCGGTCCACGACGGCGAGCTCGCTCTTGGTCCTGAGGGCGACGTAGATGCGGTGTCCCGACGGCGTGAACGCCGCCGCCACGGGCGTGCCTCTGAGGTGGACGTACCACGGGTTCTGCGGGTCGCGCTCCTCGACGACATCGAGGCCGGAGTCGGTCACGAACGCCACCGCGTCCCCGTCGCGGCTCGCGATGCGGGCGGTCGCCGAGGGGACGGGCACCCGGAGCGAGATGCCCGCCTCGCGCGACGCCAGGGCGAGCGTGTCGGCGGCCGCGTGGCGGATCGTGATCAGGCTCGCGCCGACGCCGGCAAAGGCGTCGCGCACGCCGCGGCCGAGACGGTTCGGCCACGCGCTCGCGCCCCACGGCGCGGACTCGATGACGGAGCCGTCCGCCAGGACCGCGTACAGCGTCCCGTCCGGGGCAAGGGTCGTGATCGCCCCGCGCCCGACGTAGATGCTGTCGGCCTCGACCGGCCGCTCGCGGTAGGCCACCAGGTCGAAGGCCGCGACGCTGCCCGTGCTGTCACGATAGATCAGCCGGCGCCCGGCGTCGTCCATCCCGATCACCGTCGCCACGGGCGACGTTCGGCCGCCCAGGGCCCAGTCGGCCGGCTTCAGCGCGGGCAGGAGATAGACGCGCAGCGCCCCGCCGCCGGCCAGGATGCGCAGCGCCACGATCGGGATGCTGCGGGGGCCCTCCGGCTGCAGGGCGGCGCGGCCCGCAGGGGTGCCGATGGTGTCGGGTGCGCCGGACCGCGAGCCGGAGCACCCCACGAGCAGAGCGAGGAAGGGGAGGACGCGCTTCAACGTCAACAATCTACGACGGGAGGCCGGCAGTTCAAAGAGTTCAGACGGTGCAAATGGCGCGCTGCGGCGCGTCGCTCCACAGGCCCTCCAGCTGGTAGAACTCGCGGAGCGACGGATGGAAGACGTGGACCACGAAATCGAAGAAGTCGAGCAGCACCCAGCGGCCGCTCGCGAGCCCCTCGATGTGATGCGCCTTCATCCCCCGCCGCTCCAGCGTCTCCAGCACGTGCTCGGCGATCGCGCGGACGTGGGTGTCGGACGTTCCCGAAACCACGACGAAGTAGTCCGCCGCGTCGCTGAGCGTCCGCAGGTCCAGCACCACGCCGTCCACCGCCTTCCGGGCCACGCACGCCTCCACCGCCCACGCCAGCCCTTCGCTCGCCGCCGGCGGCCGCGCCCGCCTGGGCCGCGCTCGCGCGCGTTTCCGTTCGGTCATGACGCTCCGATAGCCGCGGGAGCGCCGGCCGGGGCGCCGTCTTCCACCTGATAGAAGACGCCCCACGCGCCGGGCCCGGTGTGCGCCGCCAGCACGCCGGTCACCGTCGACACCACCACGTCGAGCGGCTGGTAGCGCTCGCGCAGCGCCCGCTGCAGCTGCTCGGCGAGCTCGGGCGTGTCGGCATGCGCGACGCCCAGCCGGAGCCGCTGCCGCTGACGGGGCAGGGCCCGGTCCAGGAGCTGGAAGAGGCGCGGCTGCAGCGCGGCCTGGTGGCGCACGCGGGCGGCGGCGACCACGAGGCCCTCGCGGTCGAGCGAGAGAATCGGCTTCATGTCGAGCAGCGAGCCCAGCCAGGCCTGCATCCGCGAGACCCGCCCCGAGCGGAGCAGCTGGTCCAGCTTGTCCACCGTGATGTACGACCCGCTCTGGTCGCGCAGGCGCTCCAGCTCGCGGGCGATCGCGGCCCCGCCCCAGCCGGCCTCGGCCAGCTCGGCGGCCCGGAGCGCGAGCAGGCCCAGGCCGAGGGAGACACTGTGGCTGTCCACCAGGTGGATCCCGCCGGCAGCGAAGGAGCGGCGCGCGGCCTCGGCGTTTGCGTACGTCCCCGAGAGCCCGGAGGAGAGCAGGACGACGACCACCTCGTCGGCGCCGGCGCGCGCATGCTCGAAGGCGGCCGTGAACTGCGCCGGCGTGGGCTGGCTCGTCGTGGCGTTCGTCGCGCCGCCGCGCAGGCGCCGGTAGAACTCGGACGCGTCCATCTCGACGCGATCGAGGAACACCTCATTCCCGAACAGCAGCTGGAGCGGCACCATCGCGATGCCGTACCGGTCGAGCACCGCGTCGGGAAGGTCGCACGAGGAATCGCACACCACGGCGACCTGGCGCGACGCGGTCGTCAGCAGCCGGTGCTGCTCGCGCATGTCGTCGGCTTTGCGCGTCACGATCTCGCCCCACCGCTCCGCGATGCGGAACACCGCCTCGGCGTCGTCGGTGTGGACGTGGACGCGCAGCAGGTCGCCCGCGCGCAGGACCAGGAGCGAGCCGCCGAGCGGTCCGATGGCCACGCGTGCTTCCGCGGAGGAAGGCAGCTGCTCCCCACGCACCAGCACTTCGGTGCAGAACCGGTAGTCCAGCGCCGCCGCCACCTCGGCCAGCGCCGCGGGGGCCACCCCGGCCGACGCCTGCACGGGATCGGCCGCCATCATCCCCTTCTCGATCAGGCGGATGATGCCCTCGAGCAGGCGCACGAAACCCTTGCCGCCTGCGTCCACCACGCCGGCTTCCTTCAGCACGGCGAGCTGGTCCGGGGTCCGCTGCAGCGCCTGATCCGCGTGCTCGAGCGTGGACTTGATCACCGGGAGGATGTCGCCGTCCGCCCGCGCCGCCGCGCGCTCGGCTCCCACCGCGGCCTCGCGAGCGACCGAGAGGATGGTGCCCTCGACCGGGTCCTCGAGCGCCGCCTCCAGCCGCTCGAACCCGCGCCGGAACGCCGCGGCGAGCTCGTGGGCGCGCACCCGCGCCTTTCCGCCGATGCCCTCGCTGAACCCGAGCAGGAAGTGGGAGAGCATCATCCCGGAATTGCCGCGGGCGCCTTCGACCGACGCCTGGGCGACCGTCCGCGTCACCTCGGGCAGGGGCGCGTCGCCGAGGCGGTGCAGTGCATCGACGATGGACTTCAGCGTCAGCGTGAAGTTCGTGCCGGTGTCGCCGTCCGGGACCGGGAAGACGTTGATGCGATTCAGCTCGTCGCGACTTGCGCCGACCCACGCGGCAGCGGCCAGGATCGAGCGGCGCAGGCGCGGCCCGTCCAGGTAGCCGATCGACGTGCCCATGTTCGCTACTCCTTGACCACCCAGACCCGGACTTCCGGCTTCACGTCGGGGTGGAGACGCACCGGGACCTTGTAGACGCCGAGCGCCTTGATGGGCTCGGCCAGCTCGACGGTCTTCTTGTCCACGTCGAACCCTTCGGCCTTGAGCCGCTCGGCGATGTCGTGCGTCGTCACGGAGCCGAACAGCTTGTCCCCCTCGCCCGCCTTCATCGTGAAGGAGAGCGAAACGGCCTCGAGCCGCGCCGCGACCTCGCTCGCCTTCGCGACCTCGGCGTCTGCCCGCCGCGCCCGCGACTTCGACTCCGCCTCCAGCCGGTGCTTGTTCCCTTCGGTGGCCGGGTAGGCCAGCCCGCGCGGGAGCAGGTAGTTCCGGGCGTAGCCGTCCTTGACGCTCACCACTTCGCCGGCGGCGCCGAGCTTGTCCACGTTCTCACGCAGAATCACGTCCATGGGCTTGCTTCCTCAGGGTTTCGGGACGGCGCGCGCCAGGCGCCGCCGCCAGTCCATCAGGGTATCGGTCAGGCCGAGTGCCAGCGCGCCGAGCGCGGCGACCGGCAGCAGGAACAGCGTCAGGAACGTCGCGGCGAGGATGGCGATCGGGCCGCCGATGACGCCCGCCGCCGCGGCCGCCGAAAGGACGGCCACGCCTCGCACTACGTACAGGCCGCTGAAGAACACCAGCAAGTTGCCGCCCAGGGCGTTGATCCACCCGAGGCGGGGCACGACCAGCACCAGGAGCGAGCCGGCGACCCCCCAGATGAGATGGTCGTTGAACCGGAAGGACGCCAGGGCTCCCAGCGGCTCGCCCTGCGGGCGCTGGCCGAGGCGGTGGTAGAGCGCCCAGGCCAGGGCCAGCGCCGCGAACGACTGGAGCAGCACCAGGCCCGGGAACAGGCTGCTCACCAGGCGGACGATGGCCAGCAAGGAGGTCTGGAAGGTGGCGACGAGATCCGGGCCGCCGGCCGCGGGCGTGGCGCCCGCGGGGAGCGCGGCCGCGATGGTCTGGATGAGCGAGGACGCGATGGCCCCGTAATAGCGCTCCGCCATCCACACCACCTTGCCCCAGGAGAGCCGCGTGATCAGCGCCAGGACGAAGGCGGCGCCGAAGGCGCCCGTCACCGCGGTCAGCGCGGTGGAGATGAAGCTGCTCGCCCGGCCTGAGGCCACGACGATCGCGAGACTCGCCGTGAGCAGGACCATCCACGCGCGCACCAGCTGGGCGAAGCCGTCGGCGGGGCCCAGCGACACCCACACGACCGCCACGGCGAGCACGACGGCTGTGGCGGCGTCGCGCCGGGTCGGTCGCTGCGCGCCGAGCAGCAGCGCGAGCGGGGCGACCACGAGCGCGATCGGCGCGATGACCGAGATCGTCAGGTAACTCAGCCCGCCGAGGATCAGCGGGCCGAGCCTGCGGCTACTGGCCGTACCCTTTGATGTAGGGCAACAGCATCAGCTGCCGTGCCCGCTTGATGGCGGTCGAGAGCTGACGCTGGTGTCGGGCACACATCCCCGACAGGCGGCTCGGCAGGATCTTGCCGCGATCGGTCAGGAACCGACCCAGCGTCCGGTCATCCTTGTAGTCCACCACGCGGACGCCCGCTTCGCAGACCGGGCACGTCTTGCTGCGCGACCTCATTCCTCCTCCTCCTCAACGCCGACCGCCACCGCGGCCTCCACCGGCAGCGGCGCGGGCGCTTCGCCCTCGGCCCGCACCAGCAGGAACCGGAGCACGCCCTCGTCCAGCTTGATGGCGCGCTCGAATTCGGGCAGCAGCTTCGCGTCCGCCTCGAACTGCGTCACGACGTAGTAGCCCGTCTCGTGGCGCTTGAGCTTGTAGACGAGCGTGCGCTTGCCCCAGTGATTGACGGTGACCTGCGCGCCTTCGCCCAGGAGCGCGTGGAACTTCGTCAGCTTCTCGCTGACGGCGGGTTCCTCCAACGCACTGTCGAAGATGTAGACGACTTCGTAACGATGCGTCACGATCCAACACCTCCCTTTGGTCTGAACGGCCCCCGCCGGGTGTCGAGCGGGAGCAGGTGGTATGTGGCCCGAATAATAACGTGAGAGGTGAGAGGTGAGAAGTGAGAGGCCAAGTGAGAAGTGAGAGGGGAAGGCGTGAGAGGCAAAGGCGTGAGGGCCAACCTCTCACGTCTCACCCGTCCTTCTCACCTCTCCCGCCTTACAGGAGTAGCCCCGCAATCGTCGCCGACATGAAGTTCGCGAGCGTCCCCGCCAGCATCGCCCGGAACCCGAGCCGCGCGAGATCGTGCTTGCGCTCGGGCGCCAGCGCCCCGATCCCGCCGATCTGGATGCCGACGGAGCTGAAGTTGGCGAAGCCGCACAGGGCGAACGAGGCGATGGTGAACGAGCGCGGGTCGAGCGTCGAGCGCATCGGGCCCAGCTGCGCGAACGCGATGAACTCGTTCAACACCGCGCGCGTGCCGAGCAGGCCGCCGACGGTGCCGCTGTCGTGCCACGACACCCCCATCGCCCAGGCGACCGGCCGCCCGATCCACCCGAGCACGGTCTGGAGGTCGGCCGGGAACCACGGGACGACCCCGTGCACCCAGCCGAAGCCGCCGTTGATGAGCGCGACGATCGCGATGAACGAGATGAGCATCGCGATCACGTTCAGCATCAGGTACAGTCCCTCGCCGGTGCCCCGCGACGCCGCGTCCACCACGTTCACGTCCGTCATCGGGATGTCCAGCTTCACGGTGCCGAGGGTCTCCGGCACTTCGGTCTCCGGCTCGAGGAGCTTCGCCATCATGATCGTGCCCGGCGCCGTCATGATGACCGCGGTGAGCAGGTGGCGCGCCTCGATGCCGAAGGCGATGTAGGCCGCCATGATCGCGCCGGAGACGTGCGCCATGCCCGCCGTCATCACCGTCATCAGCTCCGAACGCGTCATCTTGTTCAGGAACGGCCGGATGGTGAGCGGCGCCTCCGTCTGGCCCATGAAGATCGAGGCCGCGACGTTGAGGCTCTCGGCGCCGCTCGCCTGGAGCAGCTTGTTCATCGCGACCGCCATCGCCTTCACCACGATCTGCATGATGCCGAGGTAGTACAGGATCGCGAACAGGGCGGAGACGAAGATGATCGCCGGCAGGATCTGGAAGGCGAACACGACGCCGATCTTGGAGTGCTGGGCGCCGAGGTCACCGAAGACGAACTCCGATCCCACGTACGAGAAGCTGAGGATCCGGGTCACCACCGCGCCGAGCCACCGGAACAGCTCCTGCCCGAACGGCACCCGCAGCACGAAGATCGCGAAGGCGATCTGGAGCCCGAGGCCCCAGCCGATGGTCCGCCAGTTGATGGCGCCGCGGTTGCGGCTGAACGCGTAGCCGATCGCCAGGATCAGCGCCATCCCCAGCAGGCCGGTGAGCCGCATCGGCAGCGAGATGGGTGCCGGGGTCCGGGGGCCGGGCGCCGGGGTCTGAACGGAGTCCGGGTTCCGGCTTCCGGGGACCGGGGCTTGAACGGTCGGAGCCCCGGACGCCTGATCCCGGGCCCCGGACCCCGGCGTTTGGGCCACCGCGGAGGTCACGGTGTTCCAGACGAAGCGGGGCAGGGTGAAGACCGCGAGCGCGCAGGCGAAGGTGACGGCGAAGGCCAGAAGGACACGCTTGGGGCTCATCGGGCTTCCTTTCGGTTCCGGATCAGATCAGCCACGGCGCCAGCACCAGGCTCACCACGCTCATCAGCTTGATCAGGATGTTCATCGCGGGTCCGCTCGTGTCCTTGAACGGGTCGCCCACGGTGTCGCCGACGACGGCGGCCTTGTGCGGCTCGGAACCCCGGCCGCCGAACGCGCCGCCCTCGATGTGCTTCTTCGCATTGTCCCACGCGCCGCCGGCGTTGGCCATGAACAGCGCCAGCAGGACGCCGGTGAGCGTCGCCCCGGCCAGGAAGCCGCCGAGGCCGGCGACGCCAAGCACCTTGCCGACGAGCGGCGGCGCGAGCACGGCGACGAGGCCCGGCACGACCATCTGCCGCAGCGCCGCGTGGGTGGCGATGGCCACGCACCGGTCGCTGTCGGGTTGCGCCGTGCCGGCCAGCAGCCCCGCGATCTCGCGGAACTGGCGGCGCACCTCCTCGACCATCTCCTGGGCCGCCCGGCCGACCGCCGTCAGCGTGTGCGCGGCGATGAAGAAGGGGACGAGGCCCCCGAGGAAGAGCCCGATCACCACCCGGTGGTCCACGAGGTTGAGGCTGGTGAGGCCGACCGCCGTCGTGTACGCGCTGTAGAGCGCCAGGGCGGTGAGCGCCGCCGAGCCGATCGCGAACCCCTTGCCGATGGCGGCCGTGGTGTTCCCGAGCGCGTCGAGGCCGTCGGTGATCGCCCGCACTTCGGGCCCGAGGCCGCTCATCTGGGCGATGCCGCCCGCGTTGTCGGCGATCGGTCCGTAGGCGTCCACCGACATCGTGATCCCGGTGGTCGCGAGCATCCCGACGGCCGCCACGCCGATGCCGTACAGCCCGGCGGCCGCGTAGGAGAGCGCGATCCCGGCGCAGATCACCAGCAGCGGCACGACGGTCGAGCGCATCCCGACCGCCAGGCCGGCCAGCACGTTGGTGGCCGGGCCGGTGAGGGCGGCCTCGGCGATGGCGCGCACGGGGCCGGCGCCGGTGTAGTACTCCGTGGACCAGCCGATCAGCACCCCGGCCGCCGTGCCCGCCAGCACCGCCCAGAAGGGGCCGAGCGGCTGGGCGAGGCGCCCGGCGACGGTCAGGGCGAGGGGGAGGCGCGGCGTCACCAGCCAGGCGGCGAGGAGAAAGAGCGCCGCGGCCAGGAAGGTCGCGAGCCGCAGCGCGGCCGCCGGGCTGCCCCGCTCCAGGAACCGCACCGCCGCGATGGCCACCAGGCTCGCCGCCAGCCCGCACATCGCGTAGACGACCGGCAGGGCGACCGCGTTGAGGCGGTCCGCGATCCCCGGCAGCGTGGCGCCGATGGCGATCGTCGCGATCACCGCGCCGACGTACGACTCGAAGATGTCGGCGCCCATCCCGGCCACGTCGCCCACGTTGTCCCCGACGTTGTCGGCGATCGTGGCGGGGTTGCGCGCGTCGTCCTCCGGGATGCCGGCTTCGGTCTTCCCCACGAGGTCGGCGCCGATGTCCGCGGCCTTGGTGAAGATGCCGCCGCCCACCCGCGCGAACAGGGCGACGGAGGAGGCTCCCATCGCGAACCCGGTGATGATCTGCGAGAACGCGCGCCAGGCGGGATCGTTCTCGATCGGGCCGCCCTGCCAGCGCAGCCAGAGGACGGCGCCGATCCCCAGGAGGCCCAGGCCGGCCACCGCCAGGCCCATCACCGAGCCGCCGAGGAACGCGAGCGTGAGCGCCGGGCCGCGGCCCCGCGCGCGCGCCGCTTCGGCCGTGCGCACGTTGGCGCGCGTCGCCGCGCTCATCCCGAAGAGCCCGGCGAGCACCGAGCAGGCGCCGCCGGCCGCGTAGGCGAGGCCGGTCCAGGGGCCGATCAGTCGGGCCAGGAGCGCGGCGACGACCACGACGAACGGCACGAGGGCCGCGTACTCGCGCGTGAGGAAGATCCGGGCGCCGGCCGCGATGCGCCGGGCGACGTCGCGCATCGTCTCCGATCCTGCGGGCTGCCGCTCGATCCAGCGGAAGACCAGCGCGGCGGCGAGCAGGCCCGCCGCGCCGGCGGGCGCGGCCCAGAGGGCGATCAGGGCGTTCACGCTTCCTTCTGCACGCGGCGGTTGAAGCGGGTCATCGCGCGCTCGGCGCCCTCGGCCATCCAGCACTCCACCGCCTCGCACATCGTGGGCATCAGCTCCTCGATGGCCCGCCGCTCGTCCCGCGGCATCGTGTCGAGGACGTGATCGGCGAGGTCCTCCACGTGCTCCGGCTTGGGGCCGACGCCGATCCTGAGGCGCGCGTACTCTCGCGTGCGGATCGTGGCCTCGACGCTCTTGAGACCGTTGTGCCCTCCGGCGCTGCCCCGGGCCCGGATGCGGAAGTAGCCGACGGGGAGCGCCACCTCGTCCACCAGCACGAGGAGATCCTCGAGGGGGCCGCCCGGCTCGGCGGGCGCGAGCCCTGAGAGCGCGCGCCCGGAGTCGTTCATGAAGGTCTGGGGCTTGAGCAGATGCACGGCGCCGAACCGCGTCCGGCCGCCGGTCGCCAGGGACGGGGGCTCGCGCCGGAACTTCGGCAGCCGCCACCGCTCGGCGAGGGCGTCGGCCAGCCAGAACCCGGCGTTGTGCCGCGTGTCGGCGTAGGCTGCGCCGGGATTGCCGAGCCCGACGATGAGCTTCAGAGAGTACTCGCTACTTCTCTTCCTCGGCCTCTTCGTCCTTCGGCTTCCGCTTCCGGATCAGCTCCGGCTCGGCCACCTCGGCCGCCGCGCCCGGCACCGCACCCGGCGCCGCCGGCGCACCAGCCGCAGCCGCCTCGCCCTCCACCGGCGCACCCTCGACCGCCGCCGCCGCCGGAGCCGCGACCTCCTCGATGCGCGGCGCCACCACCGTGGCCACCGTCAGCGCGGCATCCATCAGGATCTGCGC
The DNA here is from genome assembly GCA_963835535.1 of uncultured Gemmatimonadales bacterium. Taxonomy (GTDB): domain Bacteria; phylum Gemmatimonadota; class Gemmatimonadetes; order Gemmatimonadales; family JACORV01; genus Fen-1245. The sequence goes on along the minus strand of CAWIFL010000003.1, from coordinate 70,409 downwards.
CTTCGGGATGCTGAGGTCGGAAACGTGCAGCGACTTGCCGATCGTCAGCGCCGTGACGTCGAGCTCCACCCGATCCGGGATGTCGTCCGGCAGCACCTCGATCTCGACGTTGCGGATCACCTGGTCCAGCGTGCCGCCCTGGTTGCGCACGCCGTCGGGGATGCCGACGCAGTGGATCGGCACGGCGACGCGGATCTTCTGGCCGGCGCGGATCTCGTAGAAGTCCACGTGCACGATGCCGGGCCGCACCGGATGGCGCTGCACCTCGCGGATCAGCGTCTTGACCGGGTTCCCGTCCACCGACAGCTCCACGATGGTGCTCTCGGGCACGATCTTCTCCAGCAGCCGGCCGAGCGTGACCCCGTCCACCGCGAGCTGGTCCGGCTCGCGGCCACGGCCGTAGATGACCGCGGGCACCTTGCCGCCGCGCCGCATCTCGCGCGCTGCGCCCTTGCCCTTGGTGGAACGACGCTCCGCTGACAGCTGGACGATCTGTGCCATGTAAGGACCTCAATACGGTGTCAGGTGCCAGGTGCCGGGTGCCCAGGTGCGCGAACACCTGACACCCGACACCGCTCAGTCAAACAGTGAACTCACCGACTTGTCGCTGTGCGTATTCGCGATGGCCGTCGCGAGCAGGCCGCCCACCGACAGCACCACCATCCTGTCGTACCGCTTGCTCTCCGGCAGGGCGATCGTGTTCGCGACCGCCAGCTCCTCGATCGGCGACGCCTTCAGCCGTTCGACCGCCGGGCCCGAGAGGAGCGCGTGCGTCGCGCAGCAGTACACCGCGCGCGCGCCGAGCCGCTTCAGCGCGGCGGCCGCCTCCGTCACCGTCCCCGCCGTGTCGATCAGGTCGTCGGGGATGAGGCAGTCCTTCCCCTCGACCTCGCCGACCACGTTGACCACCTCGGCGATGTTCGCCGACGGCCGGCGCTTGTCGATGATCGCCAACGACGCGTTGAGCCGCTTGGCGAAGCCGCGCGCCATCTTGGCCGACCCCACGTCCGGCGCCACCACCACCGGGTCGTGCAGCCGCTTCTGCCGGTAGTGCGCCGTCAGCACCGGCGAGGCGTACAGGTGGTCCACCGGGATGTCGAAGAACCCCTGCAGCTGGTGCGAGTGGAAATCCATCGCCAGCACCCGGTCGGCCCCCGCCGAGCTCACCAGGTTCGCCACCAGCTTCGCGCTGATCGCCACGCGCGGCTGATCCTTGCGGTCCTGCCGCGCGTAGCCGAAGTACGGGATCACCGCCGTGATCCGCGCCGCGCTCGCGCGCCGCGCCGCGTCCATCAACAGCAGCAGCTCGACCAGGTTCTCCGCCGGCGGGTTCGTCGGCTGAATGATGTAGACGTCCCGCCCACGCACGTTCTCGTCGATCTTGACGAACAGCTCGCCGTCGGCGAACCGCCGGATCGTCGTCTGGCACAGCGGCTGCTTCAGGAACGCCGAAATCTCCTCGGCGAGGGGCCGGTTCGCGGTCCCCGCGAGCAACATCAGCTGGCTCCGCCGCAGCGAGACGTCGGCCATAAAAGCCCTTAAAGCTAGTTAGGCGGTTGCCGGACGGCAAAGGGGGAAGTGATTACCAGCCAACAGCTAGCGGGACTCGGAGCGGGCGGCGGCTTCTCGCCTACCGGGCGGCCGTCCCCGCGGGGAGCGGCGCCGCCGGCGGCGTCGGGCGGGTGGCGACCCGCACCGCGCCCGTCCGGTCCAGCTTCCCCCACCCCTGCCGCTTGCCCTTGACGGCCGTGACCACCGACTTCCAGAGCACCGCGTACATCATCTGCCGGTAGACGAACCGCTGCAAGAACAGCCACCACAGGTCCCGTGGATCCTCCCGGTCGAGCCGGTAGGCGATGGCGGCGGCGATCAGGTCGACGGCGAAGAAGAGGGCGTACAGGAAGCCCACCACCTCGAGCAGGCGCAGGATCCCGGGCAGCGGCTGCCAATCCGAGACCAGCCGCCCCATCGTGGCCCAGGAATACAGGAAGTCCCCGCCGGACCAGAGGAGCTTGAGGTCCACCACCGGGCCCAGGGCTTGGAAGAAGACCTGGAAGAGCCAGACCGCCGGGATGGCCATCCAGCCGAACCACCCGTACCGGAACAGCGCGCCCCGGTGCTTCCAGACGCACTGGAGCGTGCCGTAGGTCCAGCGGAACCGCTGGCGGAAGAACATCCGCAGGGTGGCGGGCGCCTCCGTCCAGCCGACGGTCTCCGGGTCGGCCGTGATGCGCCACCCGGCGCGCCGGAGCCGGTAGGTCAGCTCCATGTCCTCGGCCATCGTGTCGCGTAGGTACCCGCCGACCGCGACGACCGCGCTCTTGCGCCACGCCCCGACCGCGCCGGGCACCACCGTCATCGCGTTGAGGTAGGCATAGGCACGGCGGTCCAGGTTCTGGCTGGTGATGTACTCGAGGGACTGCCAGCGGGTCAGGATGTTGACGCGGTTCCCGACCTTCACGTTCCCCGCGACGGCGCCGATCGTCGGGTCGGCGAAGTGCCGCACGATGAGGGAGATGCCGTGCGGGGAGATCTGCGTGTCGGCGTCGAAGCACACCAGGATCTCGCCGCGCGCCTCCGCGAGGCCGCGGTTCAGGGCCGCCGCCTTGCCGGCGTTGGCCTGGCGGAGCAGCCGGACCCGCGCATCGCCGGCGAAGTGCGTCGCCACCTCCGCGCCGGTGCCGTCGGTCGAGCCGTCGTCCACGACGACGATCTCGCTGACCGGGTAGTCGTTGGCGAGCACACTGCGGATGGTCTGCGCGATCACCGGCTGCTCGTTGAACGCCGCGATGAGGACGGTGACCGAGGGCCGGTACGCCGGATCGTAGGTCGCGCGCTTCGCATGGCGTCGGGCGACGAGCGCGACCGAGATGACGAAGATGACGCGCAGCACCGCGAGCGCGATGGCGGCGAGGAACGTGATGCTGAGGAGCGTCTCGATGGTGAAGACCGTATTGAAGCTGAGCCGGTCGAGCCCGACCAGGAGCTGGTCATTCGCGCGCACCGGCGGCATGAGGACCTCGTCCGTGGTGCCGAGCAGCTGGGCCAGCGTCACGAACTGGTAGCCCTTCCGCTGGAGCCGCGGCACCACCGTCGCCAGCGCGGCGACGGTGAGGTCGCGCTTGCCGCCGGCGCTGTGCAGGAGGATCACGTTCCCCTTCGTCGTGTCCGCCTGCGCGATGATGTCGTTGACGATGTCGTCCGCCGTGCGCGGCACCTGGTCGCCGAGGCTGTCGGTCTTGTAGAGGTTCCAGTCCTGCGGGTCGATCAGCTCGCCCACCGTGATGTAGCCCAGGGCCGAGGCCTGGACGATGGGGTCGGTCTCCGCGTTGGTCTGCGCCTCTTCGTCGGCGTTGTACGGGAAGCGGAACAGGATCGTGGAGCGGCCGAGCACGGCCTGGAGCGCGCGCTGCGCCGTGTTGAACTCGAGGATCGCCCGGCGGTGGCTCACCACCGCCATGTTGGGATGCGTGAAGGTGTGGTTGCCGATCTCGTGCCCCTCGCGGAGGATGCGCCGCGCCACCTCGGGGTACTTCTCGACCATCTGCCCGACCAGGAAGAAAGTGCCCGGCACGCCCAGCTCCTTCAGCTCGTCGAGGATCTCGGGCGTGTACACGTCGTCGGGCCCGTCATCGAACGTCAGCACCAGCTTCTTGGGCACATAGCCGGAGTGCCGGATGACGTACGGCATCGGGAAGCTGACGTACGACTCGTCGGTGACGAGGCCGTTGGTCGAGTCCGTCTCGACCGTGCGCTGGCCCCCGTGCGGCGCGGACACGACCTCGAGCACGTCGCCGTCGCCCGTGTTCACCGGAGCGTAGGGCGTCGGCACCGTGTCGAGCACGGTGGACGGCGGGAGCGAGTCGGGGAGGCGGCGGTCGTAGAAGTCCCACACCGCCGGGTCCTCCGATCCGAGGACCCAGAGCACGGAGCCCTTCACTCCGGCGCGGTGCGCGAGCAGGAGGTCGTTGTACGCCGTGACCGCGTCCAGCATCCAGACCTCGTGCCCGTGCGAGGCCGCGTCCTGGTACGTGAACGTCGGATTCAGCGCCTGGGCGTCGAAGTCCAGGATCTGTTTCGGGTCCTCGTCCGGCCGGTTGTCCCGCGCCGTGAACATCGCGTCCTCGAAGCTGAGACGGCGGGCCGCGCTGCCGTCGCGCCGCCAGTCGAGGCCGTAGTTCGCGATCCCCACCACTGCCTTGTTCGCCGGGATCCTGGCCAGGGTCCGCGTGAGGACGCTGTCGTACCAGCCGACCGCGGAGATGGGGCCGGGTCCGCCCGACTGGCTATGCTGGTTGTACGCCATCAGGACGACGAAGTCGGCCAGGTCGGCGAGCTGCGCCAGCGGCACGTCGGTCCGGCCGACCTCGATGTCCACGCTCAGCTGGAGGCCGGCGGGATGCAGCGCGTCCTTGAGCCGCGCCACGAACTCGGGCAGCCGCCGATAGTCGGCGTCCGCCAGGTTCTCGAAGTCGAGGTTGAGTCCCTGGAAGTCCTGCTGCTTGAGCCAGTCCACGACGGCGCGCACCACCGCGTGCTGCCTGGCGGGGGAGGTCAGCAGCGCGTGGGCGCGCACGGCGTCGAACTGGCCGCCCTCGGCGTTGTTGAAGACCGGCTGGATGTCCACGTGGTGGTCGCGCGCCACGTCCACCACGTGGTTGTTCATCAGGTTGACGCGCGGGTCCCAGTCCTTGAAGTCGAGCGCACCGCCGGTGCGGCTCAGGTGGAGCCACTCGGGGAAGAGATCCGTCAGATGGCTGGCGTTGAGATTGAGCGCCTCGACGCCGCCCTTCTGCCACACGACGTAGAACGCGCCGATGATCGTGTCGGGCGGCTGCAGCGGCGCGGCCGGGACGGCGCGCGCGGCGCGGGCCGCCCGGCTGGCGGCGATGTCCTTGAACAGCAGGTTCCGCGAGCGTCGGAGGAGCTGGCGGCTCAGCCGCTGCTGCCGCGGGGGCAGGAGCGTCTGTCCGGCACGCTTCAGCTGGCGCGCCGGATTCGTCATCCCGGGGAGCCGGGGGAAGAACGGCACGGCCAGGAGGCTCACGACGAAGACGGTCGTGACCACGGCGAGCGCCAGCCCCGCCACCGTGGTGGAGCGGTTCACCACCCGCCGGCGCTTGCCGGTGGGATCGAAGAAGACGGGCTGGGTCACTGCACGGAATACTACGAAAACTGCCCGGCGTTCCGCGAGTTGGGCTACCAGCCGAGGTGAATGAGGACGACGCCCAGGGTCGCGATGAGGGCGCCGGCGGCGGCGTCCCCGTAGTGGTCGAGCCATCGGAAGCGCAGGGACGTCACGCCGCGCCAGGCCGCGAGGACCAGCGCGGTCATGGTCGCGATGGTGGCCGCTTCGTACACCAGCGCGACGACCCCCACGGCGACCGCGCCGAAGGGCGCGGCGGCGACGACGAGCGGGATCACGGCCACGCACGGGTCGGCGCAGAAGAGCAGGAACAACGTCCACGGCGTCACGTTCCCGGCGTCGTGCACGTGGTCGTAGTGCGCGTGCACGTGGCCGTGGAGCCGGGCGCCCGCGGCCCGCCGCAGCCCCCACAGCCCGTAGGCGAGGCCGAAAGCGATCAGCAGCAGGCCGCCCCAGGACTCGAGCCGGTGGCCGAACGTCGATACGAGCTCGAGGCCGAACAGCAGGGCCACCACGCCGAGGATCACCGAGGTCGTCACGTGGCCGAAGCCGCAGAGCATCGTGACGCGGGCGGTCCGCCCCGCCGGCCACCGCTGGGCCCGCGCCAGCGCGGCGAACGGCACCCAGTGGTCGGGCGCCAGCGTATGCAGCGAGCCCACCGTCGCCGCCGTGACGGCGATGGCGGCCAGCGCGCTGAACGAGCCCAGGACGGCCATACGCCCCCAAGCCTTGCAACTCCCGTTCCACGGTGCGCAGATTGAGGGCCCTTGCCACTCCATCGCCACGTCCATCGCGAGCCCTGCGCATGACGGTCCAGCTCACGCCCGTTGCCGACCGCCGCTCCCTGAAGCAGTTCATCTTCCTGCCCGAGCAGCTGCACCGGGACCATCCCCAGTGGATGCCGCCGATCTACATGGACGAGTGGAAGTACTACGACCCGAAGAAGAACAAGGCCTTCCGCTACTGCGACGCGACCATGGCCCTGGCGTGGAAGGACGGCCGCCTGGTCGGGCGCGTGATGGGGATCATCAATCGGCGTCACAACGAGATGATGAAGGAGACGACCGCGCGGTTCGCCTGCCTCGAGAGCACCGACGACCGCGAGGTGGCGCACGCCCTGCTCCGGCACGTCGAGACGTGGGCGCAGGGGCAGGGGATGACCCGGATCATCGGCCCGTTCGGCTTCAACGACCAGGATCCGGAGGGGTTCCTGGTCGAGGGGTTCGAGCACGAGCCGACGATCGTCACGTACTACAACTTCCCGTACCTGATCCGGCTGCTCGAAGCCGAGGGCTACGGGAAGGAAATCGACTACGTGGTCTACCGGCTGCCGGTGCCGGCCAAGGTCCCGGAGTTCATCGAGAAGGTCGCCGAGCGCGCGATCAGGAAGAACGGCGTCCGCCTCCTGGAGTTCGCGAAGAAGGGCGAGCTCAAGCCGTACATCAGGCCGATCCTAGACCTGATGAACCAGACCTTCGTCGGCATCTACGGCTATTCGCCCCTCGACCCCGAGGAGATGGAAGGGCTGGTGAAGCAGTATCTGCCGCTGCTCGATCCGCGGTTCGTGAAGGGGGCGCTGAAGGGCGAGGAGGTCGTCGGCTTCTTCATCGCGATCCCCAACCTCTACGAGGGCATCGTCAAGGCGCGGGGCCGCCTCTTCCCGTTCGGGTTCATCCACATCCTGCGCGCGATGAAGACGGCGAAGCAGCTCGACCTGCTCCTGGGCGGCGTGAAGGAGGAGTTCCGCGGCCGCGGCGTGGACATGGTGATGGGGGCGGCGATGATGCGGTCCGCGGCGGCGGCCGGCCACGAGGTCATGGACAGCCACCACGAGCTGGAGACCAACACCAAGGTGCGGGCGGAGATGGAGCGCGGCGGAGGCGTGATCTACAAGCGCTACCGCATCTTCCAGAAGCCGCTTACGGGGAAGAGCGCTTCAGCGTGATCAGGCCGACGTCGGCCATCCGGTTGGCGGTCACGGTGACGGTGGTGTCCCTGGTGGCGTAGCCCGGCGCGCTGACCCGGATGCGGCGCCGCCCGGCCGCCACCATGAAGTCCGAGATGATTCCCGTCCCCGCCGGCTCACCGTCCACGGCGATCGAAGCATCCTGCGGAATCGTGTAGAGGCGCAGCTTCCCGAAGCCTCCCGGAGCCGCAGCCGGCAGTTGCGGCGGCATGTACGGGATCGAGGGAGCGGGGGCCGGCGCGGCATGCCGCGCGACCGGGCGACGGGCGGCGGTCGTCGGGTGTGCTGGACCCGTCCGGCTCGGCGCGGGCGCTGACGGCGCCGCGGCGACCTGGGGCTGCGCGGGGTGCGGGCGCGGGTGGCCCAGCCACCAGAGTCCGGCGATGGCGACCAGGGCGCCGAGGCCGATGGCCGTGCGCCTGAACGGCCGGCGGGACCACCAGGCAGGGGCGCTCGGCGGCGGCGCGGGCATCGGCGGCGCCGCGAGGTGGGCCGGTGCGCCGGCCAGGCCGGCCGTCACCGCGAGATTGGCGAAGTGCTTGCTGTCGAGCGGCGGGAGCGAGCCGGTCCGCACCTTGGCCACCGTCCCGCCGCCGGCGAGCTGGCGCAGCATCTCGCGGGCCTCGCCGCGCTCCTCCTCGCTCGACGGAACGGCTTCGACCGCGGCGAGCATCTCGCGCGTGGATGGGAAGCGCTCCGCCGCGTTCTTCTTGAGCGCGCGCTCCAGCACGTGCACCAGCCCCGCGGGCAGCCCGTCGCGCACCGAGCGCACGTCGGGGGGCGGCGTGAAGTAGTGGTGCTGGAGGATGGTCATCAGGCTGTCGGCGTCGAACGGCACCTGGCCCGTGACCATCTGGAAGGTGAGGATCCCCAGGGCGTACTGGTCGCTCTGCGGTCCCACCGTGCCGCCCCACCCCTGCTCGGGACTCATGTAGTACGGCGTGCCCATCATCGCGCCCTGCGCCGTGAGCGTCTTCTCCTGGCCGGCGCGCGCGATGCCGAAGTCGGAGATCATCACGCGGCCGTCGCGGTCGATGAGGATGTTGCCGCCCTTGATGTCGCGGTGGACGATCCCGCGGTCGTGGGCGAAGGCGAGCGCGCTGGTGGTGCTCCGCAGGACGGCGAGGATGACCTGGAGGGGCAGGGCCCCCTGCGCCTCGATGATCTCGTCGAGGGCGCGGCCCTCGATGAGCTTCATCGCGAAGTAGTAGGTGCCGGCGACGCGGCCGACGCGGTAGATGGGGATGATGCTGGGGTGGTCGAGCGCGGCCGCCAGGCGCGCCTCGCGCCGGAATCGCTCGGCCGCGGCGCCCTGGCCGAGGCCGGGCGGCAGGACCTTCAGCGCGACCGGGCGCCCCAGCTCGATCTCCACGGCCTTGAAGACCACGCCCATCCCGCCGCGTCCCAGCTCCCGCTCCACCTCGTACTCGTCCGCGAGCTCGTGGCGCAGCTGGGCGAGCAGCGCGTCGCGCTCCGCGACGTCCTCCGTCGCGATGGCCAGCGTCTTCGCGACGGGGTCGGTCACGGGCGAGCCGCATCGTGTGCACGAGGTGGCGCCGGCCGGCACGGCGGTGCCGCACTGCGGGCACGTCATCATCTGGGCACGCTCCAGGTGCGGCGGATGGGGTGTGCCTCCGTGTTGAAGATGATCGCGTCGAAGTCCAGCGTCTCCGGAGGCGCGAAGAGCAGGTAGGCGTACTTCAGCGTCTCCGCAAGGAAGAAGCTCTCCATCGCGTCGCGGCGCTCCTTCGTCACCACGCTGGTCAACGCCGTGAAGCCGACCTCCGAGCGCGTGTAGTGCAGGAGGCTGTCCACCATCACCCGGCCCATGTCGCGGTACCGCCGGTCGCCCGTGATCCGGTAGAGGTAGTAGGCGGACTCGAGCGCTTCCGGGCGCAGCTGGTATCCGGCCTCCACCGGCTGCATCGTGAAGTAGTCGAGCACCTCGGGCTCGATCCCGAACGTGGTCCACATCCGGTACACCGAGCCCATCAGCCGCGCCGCATGCGGGATGTCGCCGCTCTTGGCCAGCACCGCGGGAAAGAAGGCGTCGAGCGCGCCGAAATAGGGCGCCGTGCGGTCCCCCGTGTCCATGTCGGCGTGCCCGTACCACAGACCGGTCCGCTCGTCCGCCAGGTAGCGGTTCACCGCCGCGATGCTCGCGTCCCACATCCGCTTGAAGTCCGGATCCCGGAACAGCAGCCACGCCTTGAGCAGGTACTCGTAGTAGGAGTCGATCCCGCCGGAAACGTGGCTGTCCCTGTCCCCCCACGCTCCCGTCTCCACGTCGATCGAGCTGCCCACCAGCCCGATGCGGGATCTCCGCTCGAACAGCGCGGTGACCGCGTGCTTGGCGGCGTCGTAGTAGCGCGCGTCGCCGGTGAGCTGGCTCAGCGTCCCGAACTCGAGGGTCAGGGTGCCGATCTCCGCCGGATTGCTCACCGGCCCCGTGACCGCGCCGGTCCGGAGGTTCACGAACCGGTAGGGCATCCCCGTCTTCGAGCCGAAGGCCGGGAGGAGGCGGTTGCCCAGGTCCCGCGCCAGCGCGAGGAAGCGCGGATCGCCGTCCAGCTGGTAGGCGCTGACGAGCCCGCCCAGCTCCCGGATCGTCACCTCGAAGACCTGCACCGGGAAATCGCGGTCGAAGCTGAGACTGTCGAGGATCAGGCGCTTGGCGCGCGCCGCCTGGGCCTTGAGGCCCATCAGCAGCATCGTGTCGAATCCGTCCAGGGGCGTCATCTCGAGGGAGGCGGGATACCAGTCGCGCCAGCCGTGGCTCAGGGGCTTGAGCTGGTCGTGGCCCCAGGCGTACTGCACGTACCCGTCCCACGCGTGGAGGAAGGCCTCGCGCACCCTGGCGGCCTGGTCCGGCTGCGCGGCGAGCCATGACGGGGCGCAGACGAGGAAAGCGAGAGCGGTCGCGACCACCGACCCCGAGCGGCGCACGACGGGGCCCACGTTCAGACGGGGCTCCCCATGGGGCTGTTCCTCCTGCTTTCGAACGATGGCCTCATCCCTCCTTTGGATGACACTCCTTTTGCCGATTGTAGCGTGCGGCGGCGCGCATCTAGTCTTCGGGCTAGACCTACACCGCGCTCTCCTCCTTGCGCCAGGGTAGCGGTGAGCGGCGCCCGTCCGGAGGCTCCATGAAAGAACTTATCACCGTCCTGCTCCTGAGCTTACTCGGCTCGGGCCTATCTGCTCAGAACCCGGACACGAGCAAGCAAGTGCAAGCGCTCGATACCGTGACGTTCGACCGGTACGGCAACCTACGGGTCGACGACCCCGTCTACAACAAGAGGGCGCCCTGGTACGCACCGGCGCTGAACATCGTCGGTCAGGAAGTTCTCCTGAACGCGATCGATCAGTATGCGCTCAAACTCGACTGGGCTCGCGTCAGCCTGCGTTCGTGGGGCAGAAATCTCGGGGCAGGGGCGCCCTGGGGAAGCGGATGGGTATGGGACTCCACCCGGTTCGGGAACGACATGTTCCTGCATCCCTATACGGGCGCGATGTATTTCGATGCCGCCCGGGCCTCGGGTTACTCCTTCTGGGGATCGTCTCTGTACACCTTCGGGGGGAGCTATCTCTGGAAGATGTTCGGCGAGAACGTCACGCCGGAACGCAACAGTCTCATCTATACGACGCTCGGCGGCATGTTCGGCGGCGAAATGCTCTACCGCCTTGCCTCGAATGTCCTGGACGACCGGACCACCGGCCTCGAACGCGTTGGTCGCGAAGCCCTTGCGGGCATCCTGAGTCCCACCAGGTTCGTCACCAGGCTCTTCGACGGGAAGCTCTCGCATGTGACCGACCAGGAGGTCTACAAGAAGGAACCGCTGAACGTCACGGTCTATACCGGACTCCACCTGGTCAACCCCGACAACACCGTCTTGACTGGGCGCCCCAGCGAACTCGTGGACTTTCAGTTCGACTACGGCAATCCGTTCGAACATATCGATCGGAAGCCTTACGACTTCTTCAGGCTGACGGCGGAGTTGGATGTTGGACAGGGCAGAAAGATCATAGACAAAGTGACCGGCTATGGCCTGTTGACGGGCACGAACGTTCGGGTCGGAAACTGGGGCCTGCTAGCGGGCCTGTTTCAGAACTACGACTACTATGACAACCGAACGTATGAAGTCACGACCCTGGGGTTCGGCCCAGGCATAATTGCCTATCACCCGGTCCTGTCGAACACGTCTTGGTACTCGATACTGCACGTCGATCTGGTCCCCTTCGGCGGCAACAATTTCCGGGCTGGTCCCGATACCTCACAGACAAGGGATTTCGATTTCGTCGGCGGCGCGGAGGCAAAGTTCGAATCTACGTTGAGTTTTGGTAACGCCGTGGACCTCAAGTTGATCGCCAATTACTTCTGGCTTCACACCTATGTCGGTGAGGCCGGGAATAGCTCCATCTGGATCATCAGGCCAAGGGTGACGATCGGCCTCTTTCACGACCTCAGCATGGGTATCGAGCAGACGATCTATCGGAGTATCCGGAACTCCCCCTATTTCCCGACCTTCACCAAGATCAGCACGGAACAGAAGATATTTCTCATGTACTACTTCGAAGACTCGAAACGGGGCGGCAATTATCACTGAGCAAACGTGGGCGGGCTGTCCCGCGAGGTCCTAGCGGTTCAGCGGGGCGGCGGCGCCGTCCCGAGCGTGCTCAGCAGCTTGGCGACCCCGGGATGACCTCGCTCTGCCGCGAGGTCGGCCGGCGTCTTGCCGTCGTCCATCCTCGCGTCAGTTCGGGCGCCGGACTCGACCAGGAACCGCACCAGCTCCTCGTTGCCGCGCGACGCCGCGACGTGCAGCGGCGTGTACCCGGCCGCGGCCGCCGCGTTGACGTCCGCGCCGTGCGCGACCAGGGCGCGGACGATCCCGGGGTCGCACGCGCCGGCCAGCGCGGCGTGCAGGGGCTGGTTCTTCTCCGCGCCGCCCGAGATCGCCGTCAGCGATGCGCCGCGCGCCAGCAGCAGGTCGGCGATCTCGCGCCGCCCGAAGAACCCGGCCAGGTGCAGGGGGGTCCATCCGTCGCCGCTGCGGGAGTTGGTCCGGGCCGGATGCTCGTCGAGCAGCTTCGTCAGCGCGTCCAGGGCGCCGAGCGCCGTCGCCTCGCACGCATCCATCGCCACCCGGCTCCGGAGCGCTGCCGCGATCTCGCCGCCGCCCATGTAGGCCGCGAGCAGCAGGGCACTGGGGCCGGAGGGCGGCCGGGTGAGCGCCAGGTCCGGCGCGGCGGCGAGGATCTCCCGCACGCGGGAGGCGTCGCGCGCGCGGATGGCGGTCTGGAGGTCGGCGAAGGTCGGCATGGTCCACTCCCGGTGGCGGCGGCCGCGGGGCGTCCTTGCGCGCCGGCGGCCGCGTCGTTATTTAGTTAGTGCACCTAAATAAGTGCCGGACGGCCCGGCGCGCAAGCCCCCCGGGGGGGGGCGCGCCCGCCGCCGCGCCGGAGCTCTTCGGGGAGCGCCATGAGGACGAGAAGGACACGCGCGAGCCGGCGCGCCCGGATCGCGGACCGGCTCCATTCGCTGGCGATCCACCTGCTGCGGCGGGTGGCCGTGGCCGACCAGCGTTCAGGGGTCACGGGCCCGCGCCTGTCGGTGCTGTCCGTCCTGGTGCTGGGCGGGGGCCCGCGCACCCTCGGAGCGCTGGCCGTGGCCGAGCACGTGCGGCCGCCCACGATGACGCGACTCGTCCAGGCGATGGAGGCGGAGGGCCTGGTGGCGCGGTCCCCCGCGCCGGACGACGCGCGGGCGACCCTGATCCGGGCGACGAGCGCCGGGGCGCGGATCCTCCGGCAGGCCCGCGTGCGCCGCCTGGCGGCGCTGCGCCGCCTGCTCGGCACCCTGACGGGGGAGGAGGTGCGCCAGGTCGAGCGGGCGGCGAGGATATTGGAGCCGGTGGTGGCCGGCGCTCAGCCCAGGGCGAAGATGGCCTCCAGGCGGCGCGCGTAGGCACGGGAATCCGCGTCGGCCGCGACCAGCTCGATGTCGTCCGGCGCGGATGCGCCCAGGTGCAGCTCCACCGCCCGCGCGATCTGCTCCTGCTCGAAGATCCGGCGCCCCATGATCGCCGCGTTGGCGCCGAGGTCCTTCAGCACCGCGAGGCCGACGGCGTCCACGGCCACCCGGTCGTCGCCCGCGATCATCACGTTCCCGGCCTTGAGGTCGCCGCTCGAGGGGCCGCCGTCGGTGAACGCGGCCACGCCGTCCAGCACGATGAGCTGCGGCCGGTAGCCCGTGTTCAGCTCGGCGATCATCCGCCGCATGTCGGGGGAGCGGTGCATCGTGCCGCGGATCCGCTTGGGCGAGAGCCCCACGGACAGCTTCAGCGACATCGAGAACACGCCGCCGTAGGCGTGCGTCTTGAGGCAGCAGGTGGAGACGTTGTACTCCGAGTCCACCACGAGCCGCGGCAGGGCGAAGCCCTCCGGCCAGTGCGAGGTCCCCGTGGCGAACGTCACCCAGTCCGCGTCCGGGATCTCCTCGTAGTTCACGACGTCGAACCCTGCGGTCCGCGCCAGGTCGAAGATCCCCTTCTTCTCCATCACGCCGCGCGTCTGCGGCGGCCCGCTCGACTCGCCCAGCGTCACGCCGCGAGCGTCCCGTTCGCGCAGCTCCGCGACCAGCTGCGCGAGCGTGTCGTTGTGCGTCGAGCCGGGCGCGTCGTCCGCCGTGTTGAAGTTGGGCTTGATCACCACGCGCTTCCCGGCGATCCCCCGGGGGTCGAAGAGCTTCAGCACGTCGGCGACGCCGCGCTTGCGATCCGTGGTGCGCACCAGCGCGACCCGGCTCTTCGGTGCGGCGCGGCCGCTCGCGTGCAGGCCTCTGAGGCGCGCGGCGGGCAGCAGCGCGACTCCGGCCGCGGCGGCGCGGACGAAGTCGCGGCGATCGAGCGAGCCGGGGCAGTGTCTCATGGACAGCCACGATATGGTGCGCGGCCGCGGCGCACCAGCGGGAAGAACCCGACTTCAGGACGGGGGATTAGCCGCGATGGGCGAGCCGTGGGAGGAGGCGGCCGGTCCTGCGCATGTACTGCCGGTAGGTGTCTCCGAACTGCTGCACCATCAGGCGCTCCTCGAGCGGGATGCGTCCCGCGAACTGGCAGACGTGCATGGCGAGCCAGCTGCCGCCGACGAGCCAGTTCGCGGACAGCAGCAGCGCCGACGCGCTGGCGATCAACCCGGCCGTGTACATCGGGTGCCGCACCCAGCGGTAGGGTCCGCCGACCACCAATGCGTGCTCCTTGAGGAGCTGCACGCGCCCGCTCCAATTCCGTCCGAGCGTCGCGTGGCACCACTCGAGCAGGGCGAACGCGGCGCACGCGAGCCCCAGTCCCGCCCAGCGGAGCCATGCCGGGAGCGGCCACGACGCCCAGCGGATCCGCTCGGGCAGGGCGACATACAAGGCGTTGGCGAGGAGCGTAAGGACCGCGAGCACCAGCCCGAGAGCGGCGGCCGGCTCCGGGGGCTGCTGCACGATCGAGCCGGAGGCGTGGCGCACCTTGCGGAAGTAATACGCGCGATGGGCGAAGTAGGCGACGAGGATGAGTGCAGGCAGGAAACGAAAGGCAACGCCGTCCACGGGTGGCTCCCGGTCGGGATGCATCGGTCCAGTTGGACCCGATGGATTCGAACCATCATTACCGGATCCAGAGTCGCTCCGAGCAGCAGGGCCGTTCAAGCACAAAGCTGATACAACTCCCGCGCCGGCGCGAGCTTGGCGCGCGAGAATCCGCGCGGACCCCACCCGATAGACGGAGAATTCCGGCCCTCAACTGACCCACGAACTGACCCACGTGAGGCGCGCGCGTGCCTGGGTGCCATTGTGAGCTGACGTTAGGCAGGCCGCGGGGTGGAACGTCGCAACGTGCCGCCTCGTTACCGACGGCAGACCGTCTGTGAAATGCAAAGGGCGGCGCCGAAGCGTCGCCCTTGCATCGTCAACGTGCCCCCTCCGTTACTGGCACGTAGGCGCGCCTTCCGCCTCGCCCGCAACCGGCGGCGTCACGGCGCCCACATAGATCCCGCAGGTCTTCGTGGTCGCGTTGTTCGTGGACGTCGCGGTCCAGCCCGTCCCCGTCGCCGTCCCGATCGTCACCGTGTTCCCGGCCGACACGCCGTAGTTCAGGTTCGTCGTGACGCTGGCGTAGGTCACCTGGTCGGCGAAGTACGCTTCCTGCGCGGTGATCAGGTTGCGCAGGTCGGCCTTCATCGACGCGATGTACGCCTTCTCCTTCGTGTTCGCGAACTTCGGGATCGCGATGGCGGCCAGAATGCCGATGATGACCACCACGATCAGAAGCTCGATCAGGGTGAAGCCCTTGGTGTTGCGCACTGACATTACCTCCGGAGGTGTGGTGAGACTGTCTGTAGTGCCCGAACCCCTCAGAGGCAACCGCCATGCCAAGGCATGGCCTGTGGTATCCAAGTGATTGTGCGGATTGGCGATAGAGCGTATTTTGGGGCCCCAGGAGCGTGCGCCGGCACGCCTCGAGTCTGGCGTTCTGCAAGGCGCGTCGCATAATAAACGTCCAAACTACATCGGTAAACGTCCAAACTACATCGGTAAATGTCCAAACTATTAGGTGCCAGGGCAGAGACGCCCCCGATAAGGCGATGCGCATGACCCCCCCTGCCAAGTCGCGTCCAGGCCGCTCCGAGACGGCTGAGCTGGTCGCATCAGTGCTCAACTCGTTGCGCCGCACGGTCCGGGCGTTCCGGGCCGCAGCGATGGTGGCCGAGGACGTACTACAGATCAGCGGCGCGCAGCACTTCGTGCTCCAGCAGCTGGCCGATGCCCCGGCCGTGTCGCTCAACGACCTCGCCGTTCGGACGATGACGCACAAGAGCTCGGTGTCGGTAGTCGTCAGCCGCCTGGTCGCCCGCGGATTCGTGCGGCGCCAGCGTTCGGTGGCGGACCGGCGTGGCATCGTCCTTACGCTCACACCCGCCGGGCGGCGAGCCCTCCGCCGCGCCCCCGATTCGGCGCAGACCCGCTTGGTGGCGGCGCTGCAGCGCCTTGATCGGGACGACCTGGCTGGCTTCGCCGGCTTATTCGAGCGCTTCACCGTCGAACTCGGGATTCAAGCGCTCAAGCCCGCGATGCTGTTCGAGAACGAGCCACGGGGCCGCAAGGCGCCGTCCGAGCCCGGGAAGGGCAGGCACCGCCGCCGCTAAACCGCCGGCACGCGCCCCCCGTCGGTCGCCGCCGGGCCCCCCGATGGACTCCCAGCGTCACTGATATGTCGTTTACGTCCTAACTCCCAACCACCGTCCCCCCCCCAGCGAGCCCACGCGAGGCGCGCGTCCCTGGAGGCCTTGTGGCCCCTTGGCGAGCCGGGGGAACCGGTTGGCGTCTTGCGTGTAGTTAACATCCAAACTAATATGGCGTCGACCCAAGAGTGAGGGGGCCATGGCGGGATCGGGGCTGTCAGCGGGCGACCAGGCGATGTACGCGAAGTCAATGCTGAACTCATTGCGGCGCACCGTGCGGGCGTTCCGCGCCGCCGCGCAGGCGGCGGAGGACGTGCTTGGCGTCAGCGGGGCGCAGCACTTCGTGCTCCAGAAGCTGGCGGATGCCCCGGCGCTCTCGCTCAACGACCTGGCGGCCCGCACCCTGACCCATAAGAGCTCAGTATCCGTGGTAGTCAGCCGGTTGGTGGCCCGTGGCTACGTGCGACGCCACCGATCCTCGGCCGACGGTCGCGGGATCGTGTTGACACTGACTCGGACTGGCCGGCGGGCGCTGGAGCGGGCCCCGGAGTCGGCGCAGAGCCGGATGTTGAGAGCCCTCCGACGGTTTCCTCCCGAGCAGTTGGTCCGGTTCGCCAGCCTGTTCGAGCGGTTCACCGACGAACTGGGTGTCGCGTCGCTGGAGCCGCTGATGCTGTTCGAGGAAGCGGGCGTCCGGCGCAACGGCGCGCCCCACGCCCGCCGGGCACGGGGTGGCAAGGTCACTGACAACTCTCATCTCAGGAGGAAGTAGGATGAACCGCAAGGCAGGTGGAACGGTGGCCGTGGCTGTACTGGCGTTCGTGGCGGCATGCAGCACAAACCCCAAGCCGGCGGCGGTGGCACCGCAGCCGTCGACGCAGCCGAACGCGGCAGATGTGGCGCGTCGCGAGCAGATGCACCGCGACTCCATGGTGGCGACGGCGCGGGCGGATTCGAATGCGCGGGCGCAGCTGGCGGAGTCGCATGCCGACTCGGTGCGCGCCGAGGTGATGCGGGAGACGGTGGCGCCGGCCAAGGACGTGACCAACCTCGGGCTCTCGGCGTCCGACGAGACGCTGATGACCGAGCAGGTCCATTTCGACTACAACAAGTCGGACCTGCTGGCCGTGGACCAGCAGCTGCTGCAGGAGAAACTCGGCATTCTGCAGGCGCACCCCTATCTTGTGGTGCAGGTGGCAGGCAACTGCGACGAGCGGGGCTCGGAGGAGTACAACATGGCGTTGGGTGAACGCCGCGCCGCCGCGGCGTCGCGGTGGCTGGAGGCGCACGGCATCGCGGGCGACCGGATCACCGTGACCTCCTACGGGAAGGAGCGCCC
Organism: uncultured Gemmatimonadales bacterium; assembly: GCA_963835535.1. GTDB lineage: Bacteria > Gemmatimonadota > Gemmatimonadetes > Gemmatimonadales > JACORV01 > Fen-1245. Next base: position 52,730 of record CAWIFL010000003.1, on the reverse strand, counting down.
GATCGATCCCGGCCACGACGAAGCGGCTTGGGCGAGGAATCGCCGTGACGACTTCGTGGTGACGCGGAGAGTTGGCTAAGCCCGCCGCGGCATCCGCTCCTTCACAACGGCGGCTGATCCTCGAGACGCTCCTGCTGGGCGTCGCGGGGGCAGCCGCCGCGCAGGTGTTCAACCTGCTGCTGCATTTCGCCAACTGGTTCTTCCTCGGGCAGATCGCCGGCTACCGCCCGCCCGGGCTCCCCAACGAGGGCGGCGTGCCGCACCCGGTCATCGGGTCGCACGGGCTGTGGCTCGTGCCGGTCGCCACCACCCTGGGCGGCCTGCTGGTGGGGTGGATGGTGACCCGATGGGCACCGGAAGCGGAGGGCCACGGCACCGACGCGGCCGTCAAGGCCTTCCATCGCGCTGGCGGCGCGCTGCGCGCGCGGGTGGCGCCGATCAAGGCCGTGGCGTCGGCGATCACCATCGGGTCGGGGGGCGCGGCGGGGCGCGAGGGGCCGGTGGCGCTCGTCGCTGCTGGGATCGCGTCGACGTACGCCTCGCTCGCCGGCCGCAGCGAGCGGGACCGGCGGCTCCTGATGCTGATCGGCATGGCGGCCGGCCTCTCGGCTATCTTCCGCTCGCCCATAGGAACGGCGCTGTTCGCCGTCGAGGTGCTGTACTCGGACGTGGAGTTCGAGTCCGACGCGCTCCTCTACACCATTCTCTCGTCCATCGTCGCCTACGCCATCAATGGCCTGTTCGTCGGATGGCAGCCACTGTTCCGGATGCCGGCCGACCTGTCGCTCCCGCACCTGCTCGACCATGCCTGGTTCGTGGTGCTGGGCGTCGCGGCGGGGCTCGTCGCGGTCGCGGAGCCGGTCGTGTTCTACGGCGTGCGGGACCTGTTCAGAAACCTGCGGCTCGCGCCGTGGCTCAAGCCCGCGCTGGGCGGTCTGGCCACGGGGCTGATCGCGCTCGCGCTCCCCCAGGTCATGTCGGGTGGCTACGGGTGGATGCAGGCGGCGATCGACGGCCAGCTGGGGGCGGCCACGCTCCTCCTCCTGGTGTTCGCGCAGATCCTGGCGATGAGCTTCACGATCTCTTCCGGCGGATCGGGCGGGGTCTTCGCTCCGAGCCTCTTCATCGGTGCCATGCTGGGGGGATTCCTCGCGGCGGTCGCGCACGTGCCGCCGGCGCCGTTCGTGGTCGTCGGGATGGCCGCGGTGTTCGCCGGCTCGGCCCGGGTGCCGCTGGCGACGATGATGATGGTGACCGAGATGACCGGCGGGTATGAGCTGCTCGTGCCGGCTGCGCTCGCGGTGATGCTCAGCTACCTGATCCAGGTGCGCCTGTCGCGCGGGTTCAAGTACCGCAGCCTGTACGAGGCCCAGGTCCCGCGTCGGACCGACTCCCCGGCGCACCACACCGAGCACCTGGAGATCGCGCTGCGGATTCTCGGGCAGCGGGGCCTCGCGGGCCCGCTGCGGGGTCGGCTCGACCTGCTGACGCTGCTGCGCTCGGGCACGCCCGTGGAGCTCCCCGACAACCGGCGCCTGACGGTGGGCGTGCTGAAGGCGGACAGCCGGCTCGTGGGGAAGCCGGTGGGGGGCGTCGGCGCCGCCTTTGATCCCGACACCCGCACCATCGCGATCATCCGGGGCGAGCACATGATCGGGGTGCGCCCCGACACGCTGCTCGAGGCAGGTGACCGCCTGATCCTGCTGACGACCCCCGCGGGTCTGGAGCGGCTGAAGCCCCACGTGGACAGCTGGTAGCCGGGTTGGGGAGGCACTAAGCCCTTTGAGTGATGGCGTCGCGATTGGCGGAGTCGGCAGGTTTCGCGCTGACCCACGCTCAAGCGCTGATGCGGCAGCCAGGAAGAAGAAGGGAGACTGGCATGAAGATCAGTCCTCTCGCGGGCCATCCGGCTCCGGCCGCCATGCTCCTCGACGTCTCGAGGCTGGTCACGGCCTACTACACCGAGATCCCCGACCCCGCGGTGCCCGCGCAGCGCGTCGCCTTCGGCACCTCGGGGCACCGCGGCTCGGCGTTCGAGCGGACCTTCAACGAATGGCACGTGGTCGCGATCAGCGAGGCCATCTGCCGCTACCGCCGGCGGCAGGGGATCGACGGCCCGCTCTTTCTGGGCCTCGACACGCACGCGCTGTCGGTGCCGGCCTGCGCCACCGCCCTCGAGGTGCTGGCGGCGCACGGCGTCGAGGTCATGCTCGCCGAGCACGACGCATACACGCCGACGCCGGCGGTGTCGCACGCCATCCTCTGCTACAACCGCGGGCGCACGACGGGGCTGGCCGACGGCATCGTGATCACGCCGTCCCACAACCCGCCGGACAACGGGGGGTTCAAGTACAACCCCCCCAACGGGGGCCCGGCGGAGACGGACGTCACCCGCTGGATCGAAGAGCGGGCCAATGAGTTTCTGGAGCGCGGTCTCGAGGGCGTGAAGCGCATCCCCTACGAGAAGGCGTTGCGCGCCGGCACCACGCACCGCCACGACTACCTGAACACCTATGTGGCCGACCTGGAGAACGTCGTGGACATGGAGGCGATCCTCGGCGCGGGCATCCGCCTCGGCGTGGATCCGCTCGGTGGGGCCGGCGTCCACTACTGGGCCCCCATCGCCGAGCGCTACCATCTCGACCTGACCGTCGTCAGCGACGTGGTGGACCAGACGTTCCGCTTCATGACCGTGGATTGGGACGGCCGCATCCGGATGGACCCGTCGTCCTCGTACGCGATGCAGCGGCTGATCGGCCTGAAGGACCGGTTCGACGTCGCCTTCGCCTGCGATACCGACCACGATCGTCACGGCATCGTCACCCGGAGCACGGGGCTGCTGCCCCCCAATCACTATCTCACTGTCGCCATCCACCACCTCTTCCGGCATCGGCCGCACTGGCGCCCGGACGCCGGGGTAGGGAAGACGGTGGTCAGCAGCGGCACGATCGATCGGGTGAGCGCGCAGCTCGGCCGGCGGCTCCACGAGGTGCCGGTCGGCTTCAAGTGGTTCGTCCCCGGCCTCGGCGACGGCTCCCTCGGCTTCGGCGGCGAAGAGAGCGCGGGGGCGTCGTTCCTGCGCCGCGACGGCACGGTCTGGACGACGGACAAGGACGGCATCGTCCCCGCGCTGCTCGCGGCCGAGATCACGGCGCGGGCGGGGCGCGACCCGGGGGAGATTTACGGCGACCTGACGCGCGAACTCGGCGAGCCGGCCTACGACCGCGTGGAAGCGCCCGCCACCGCCGCCCAGCGGAAGCTGCTCGCCGCGCTCTCGCCCGACCAGGTGCGCTGCCCCGACCTCGCCGGGGAGAAGGTGCAGAGCATCATCAACGAGGCACCGGGCAACCACGCACCGATCGGCGGCGTGAAGGTCAGCGCCGCGACCGGCTGGTTCGCGGCTCGGCCATCGGGCACCGAGGACATCTACAAGATCTACGCCGAGAGTTTCCGGGGGAAGGATCAGTTGAGCCGGATCGTGGAGGAGGCGCAGGCGGTCGTTGATACCGCGCTCGCGGGGGGAGCGGTGCGCCGATCATGACTTCGTTCCCTCACCGCCGGAGTTCCCGATGAGTCGCGTGAACGACCGCCCGGCGCCGTCCGATGCCCTGGTGCTGTTCGGCATCTCGGGTGACCTGGCCCACAAGATGATCTTCCCCGCGCTCTACGCGATGGTGAAGCGGGGCGTACTCACCGTCCCGGTGGTCGGCGTGGCCTCCACGCCGTGGAGCGTGGCGCAACTCAAGCAGCGGGCCACCGACAGCATCAAACAGTCCGGCGCCGTCGTGGAGCGGCGCGCGCTCAGTCGCCTCCTGTCCCTGCTCCGCTACGTGTCCGGGGATTACACCGACGCCGCGACATTCGCGGCGCTGAAGCAGGCGCTGGGGAAGGCGCGACGCCCCGCGCATTACCTCGCCATCCCCCCCGCGCTCTTCCCGGCGGTGATCCGGGGGATCGCAGGCGCCGGTCTGGCGGACCAAGCGCGCGTGATCGTCGAGAAGCCGTTCGGACGCGACCTGGCGTCCGCGCGCCGGCTCAACGCCGTGGCGCGAGCGGTGTTCCCCGAGGACGCGATCTTCCGGATCGACCACTTCCTGGGGAAGGAGGCGATCATGAACATCCTCTACTTCCGCTTCGCCAACTCCTTCCTCGAGCCCATCTGGAATCGCAACTACGTCGCCAGCGTCCAGATCACCCTCGCCGAGACGTTCGGTGTGAACGGCCGCGGCGCGTTCTACGAAACCGCGGGCTGCCTCAGAGACGTGATCCAGAACCACCTCTTTCAGGTGGTCGCGCTGCTGGCCATGGAGCCGCCGGCCTACCGGGGTTTCGGGGCCGTCCAAACCGAGAAGGCCAAGATCTTCGACGCGATGCGGCCGCTGAGGCCGCGGGACATGGTGCGCGGTCAATACGCCGGTTATCGGAAGGAGCCGCACGTGGCGCGGCGGTCCGACGTCGAGACCTTCTGCGCCGTGCGCCTCTTCATCGACTCGTGGCGGTGGGAGGGAGTGCCGTGGTACCTGCGCTCCGGCAAGTGCCTCCCCGCGACGGCCGCCGAGGTGCTGGTCGAGCTGAAGGCGCCGCCGGTGAGGTTGTTCGCCGACTCGGCCCCGTCCACCGGCCCGGCGAACTATCTGCGCTTCCGGCTCTCGCCCAGCGCCGCAGTCGCCCTGGCCGCCCGCGTGAAGCACCCGGGCAAGGAGTTCGTCGGCGAGCAACGGGAGCTCTACCTGGTCGAGGAGCTGCTCAAAGCCGAAGCGCCCTACGAGCGCCTGCTGAGCGATGCCATGATCGGCGACGGGGCGCTCTTCACTCGCGAAGACGCGGTCGAAGCGGCCTGGGTGGCGGTGGATCGCGTCCTCAGGATCCATCCCCGGGCGCTCCCGTACCGGCGCGGCAGCTGGGGACCCAAGCAGGCCGACGCGCTCATCGCGGCGCACGGCTGCTGGCACAACCCGACGCCCGATGGAACGACCGCGTGACCGGTGGCGATTCCGGTCAGTCGCCTGTAGGCGAAGTGGCTCCTTCAGAGGCAGTGACGCGGCCGCTCTCGCCGTGGGCGAAGGCGGCGATCTGCAGCCGCGTGTGCAGCGTCAGCTTTTCCATCACGTTGCGCACGTGGCTCTTGACCGTGTGGGTCGCGAGGTTGAGCCGTCCGGCGATCTCCTTGTTGCTCAACCCTTCCGCGATGAGGTCGATCACCTCTCGCTCGCGCGGCGTCATCCGCACGGAATCGAGCGTCTCGGCATTATGCATCGTGACGGCCCATCGCCCGCGACGCCTTGCAACCTGCCAGACGGCTCTTCTGATCATGAGTCCCCGGCTGGGCAGGAGTCTCGCGAGGCTGAGCGACATCCTCGCCGTGTTCTCGGCGGCGGGCTGGAAGACCGACACCGCCCGGGTGGCCCGTGACCGCGCCCGCTGACGTCGTGTTCCTCCTCGACTGCGACAACACGCTGCTCGATAACGACCTGGTGCAGGACGATCTCCGCGAGCACCTCGCCCGGGAGTTCGGGCCCGCGAGCCGGGACCGGTACTGGGCGATCTTCGATGAGCTGCGCAGCGAGCTCGGGTACGCCGACTATCTGGGCGCCTTGCAGCGGTACCGGCTGGGCGATCTGAGCGACACCCGCCTGCTCCTGATGTCGTCGTTCCTGGTCGACTATCCGTTCGCGAGCCGGCTGTACCCCGGTGCGCTCGACGTCATCCGCCATCTGCGCACCTGGGGCTTGACCGTCATCCTGTCGGATGGCGACGTGGTCTTCCAGCCGCGCAAGATCCAGCGCTCCGGGCTCTGGGAGGCGGTGGAGGGCCGGGTGCTGATCTACGTGCACAAGGAACAGATGCTCGATGCCGTGGCCGCGCTGTATCCGGCCCGCCACTATGTCCTGATAGACGACAAGCTGCGCATCCTGACCATGATCAAGAATGTGTGGCGTGACCGCGTGACGACGGTCTTCCCACGTCAGGGGCATTACGCGCTCGACCCGCACAGCCTCACCGCCTATCCCGCGGCCGATCTCACCGTCGAGCGGATCGGCGATCTGATGGCCTGCGGTCTCCCCGCCCTGATGGGCGCGACGGCCGCGCGTGCGCCCGGACGGTGAGTGCAGCGCCGTCGCCGCCACGAGCCACGCCCGCGGACGACGACATGACGAGTTGAACCGCACCGCCACGCAGGGCACGGCCCTCGACGTTCGACCATCACGCCTGGGGATGGGGCGGCGACGTCGTCTGGGTCGTGCTGATCATCGCGTTCCTCTGGTTGATCATGGGGGCATGGCAGCGGTGAGGTGAACCCGCGTCCTGCGGTTGGAGGACGGCATCGGCGAGCGTGGGGCCCATCGCCCCACGCTTGCATCACTCGCTCCGGAGAACGCGCCGGACGAGGAGCCCGTAACCTGGAGCGAGCGCACGCGGGCGATAGCGACGCGTGGCCATCGGAGTGACCATGAAGGCGACCCGGCAGTTGCACGAACTCGGCCAGAGCCTGTGGCTCGACAACATCACCCGCGGCATCCTGGACGACGGCACCCTGCGACGCTACGTCGACGAGCTGTCGGTCACCGGACTGACCTCCAATCCCACGATCTTCGATCACGCGCTCAAGACGGGCGACCTGTACGACGACGCCATCCGCCGCAAGGCGGCGCAGGGCAAGTCGGGCGAGATGCTGTTCTTCGAGCTCGCGATCGAGGACCTGGGGCGCGCCGCCGACCTTTTCCACCCCGTCCACGACGGCACCGGCGGCGTGGACGGCTGGGTGTCGCTGGAGGTGTCGCCGCTCCTGGCCAACGACACCGCCGGCACCATACGGGCGGCGGCCGAGCTGCACGGCCGTGCCCAACGTCCGAATCTCTTCATCAAGATTCCGGGCACGCCCGAAGGCGTTCCGGCCATCGAGGAGTCGATCTTCGGCGGCGTGCCGGTCAACGTGACGCTGCTGTTCTCCGCGGCGCAGTACGTCGCGGCGGCCGACGCCTACCAGCGGGGCATCGAACGGCGCATCGCGGCGGGCCTCGATCCGCGGATTGGTTCGGTTGCCTCGGTCTTCGTCAGCCGCTGGGACGTGGCGGTGCACGACGCCGTGCCGCCGGCGCTCCGCAATCGCCTGGGGATCGCCATCGCCCGGCGCACGTACAAGGCCTACCGCGACGTGCTGGCGTCGCCGCGCTGGCGCAAGCTCGCGGCCGCCGGCGCCCGGCCGCAGCGCCTCCTCTGGGCCAGCACCGGCACCAAGGATCCCGATGCGCCGGACACCCTTTACGTCGAGGCGCTTGCGGCTCCAGACACGATCAATACGATCCCCGAAAAGACCCTCGTGGCCTTCGCCGATCACGGCCGGGTGCGGGGGGTGCTGTCCCCTGATGGCGGCGACGCCGAAGCGGTGCTCGCCGAGTTCACGCGGGCCGGCGTGGACGATGCGGCGCTTGCCGCCCGGCTGCAGCGCGAGGGCACCGCGTCGTTCGACAAGTCCTGGAAGGATCTTCTCGATCGTCTGGCCGCGAAGCGCGCGACACTCGCGCCGCGGGATCGCGCCAGTGCGGGTGCGCCATGACCGCGAAGGGGGTGGCGCCGGTCCAGGCACTCAGCGAGTGCCCGGCGTGGAAGGCGTTGGAGGAGCACTACCACCGCATCGGCAAGATGCACCTGCGGCAGATCTTCGCCGCCGACCCCGGGCGGGGGACGCGCCTGACGGTCGAGGCGGCCGGCCTGTACCTCGACTACTCCAAGCATCGCGTCACCGATGAGACGCTCCGGCTCCTCCTCCGGCTGGCCGAAGAGCGCGGCCTGTCCGACCGGATCGCGGCCATGTTCAGCGGCGAGAAGATCAACGTGACGGAGGGAAGGGCCGCTCTCCACGTCGCCCTGCGGGCGCCGGCGGGCGAGCGGATCGTCGTGGACGGGACGGACGTGGTGCCGGCCGTGCACGCGGTCCTGGACCGCATGGCGGCCTTCGCTGAGGACGTCCGCGGCGGCCGCTGGAAGGGGCACACGGGCCGGGCCATCCGGAACATCGTCAACATCGGCATCGGCGGCTCCGATCTCGGCCCGGTGATGGCCTACGAGGCCCTGCGCCACTACAGCCGGCGGGACATGGCCTTCCGCTTCGTCTCCAACATCGACGGCACGGACTTTGTCGAGGCCACGCGCGACCTCGATCCCCGGGAAACGCTGTTCATCGTCTGCTCCAAGACGTTCACGACCCTCGAGACGCTGACCAACGCGCACGCGGCCCGAGCCTGGAGCCTCCGCGCGCTCGGCGACGAAACGGCGGTGCGCCGGCACTTTGTGGCCGTGTCCACCAACGCGGAGGGCGTGGCGAAGTTCGGCATCGACCCCGCCAACATGTTCGAGTTCTGGGACTGGGTAGGGGGGCGCTACTCCATGGATTCGGCGATCGGGCTCTCCACGATGCTGGCGGTGGGTCCGCAGCATTTCCGCGAGATGCTCGCCGGGTTTCACGCGATGGACCGGCATTTTCGCACCGCGCCGCTCGAGCGCAACCTGCCGGCGATCATGGGGATGCTCGCGGTCTGGTACGCCGACTTCTTCGACGCGCGCACCGTGGCGGTGCTCCCCTACGACCAGTATCTGAAGCGCTTCCCCGCCTACCTCCAGCAGTTGACCATGGAAAGCAACGGGAAGCACGTCACGCTCGACGGCGTCCCCGTCGGCTACCAGACGAGCCCCATCGTCTGGGGGGAGCCGGGCACCAACGGGCAGCACTCGTTCTACCAGCTGATTCACCAGGGGACGAAGCTCGTTCCGTGCGATTTCATCGCCTTCTGCCGGTCGCTCAACCCGCTCGACGGCCACCACGATCTGCTGATGGCCAACGTGTTCGCGCAGACGGAAGCCCTCGCGTTCGGGAAGACGGCGGGTGAGGTCGCGGCCGAGGGGACGCCGGCGCGGCTCGTCCCGCACCGCGTCTTCGAGGGGAACCGGCCGACCACCACGATTCTGGCCGACCGGCTCACGCCGGAGGTTCTGGGGTCGCTCGTGGCGCTCTACGAGCACAGCGTCTTCACGCAGGGAGTGATCTGGGGCATCGACTCGTTCGATCAGTGGGGTGTGGAGCTGGGGAAGGCGCTGGCCCAGCGCATCGGCGGAGAGCTGCAGGGCGACGGCCCACCGGCCGAAGGCCACGACAGTTCGACCACCACGCTGATGTCCCGGTACATGCGGTCGCGGAAGGGAAGCGCGCAGTGACCCCGCCTGCGCCGAATGACGAGGATGTCATCCATGAAACCAGCTAGCCCACGCATCCTGACGATCAATGGCGGCTCGTCGAGCATCAAGTTCGCGGTGTTCGAGGCCGGGGAAGCGCTCCGACGGATGCTGGACGGCGAGATCGAGCGGATCGGATCGCCGGAGGCCACCTTGCGGGTGAAGGGCGTGAACCCTGAGGACAACTTCTCGCGTTCAGTCACGGCGCCGGATCACGTGGTGGCGGCGGGCGCGCTGATGGACTGGATCGAGGAACGCAGCAGGCGTGAGACCTTGACCGCGGTAGGGCATCGCGTGGTGCACGGCGGGCCGAAGTACAGCGAGCCGCAGCGCATCACTGCGGAAATGGTCCAGGAGCTGCACGACCTCAGTCCATTCGATCCCGAGCATCTGCCGGAGGAGATCCTCTTGACCGAGGCGTTTCACCACCGGTTTCCAGACCTGCCCCAGGTGGCGTGTTTCGACACGGCGTTTCACCACGACCTGCCGCGCGTGGCGCGGCTCCTGCCGATCCCGCGCCGCTACGAGGCGCGGGGAGTGCGGCGGTACGGCTTTCACGGGCTGTCGTATGCGTTCCTCATGGGAGAGCTGGCCCGCCTGGCCGGAGCGGAAGCGGCACAGGGCCGGGTCATCCTCGCCCACCTCGGCAGTGGCGCGAGCCTGGCGGCGGTGCACCACGGCAGCTCGGTGGACACCAGCATGAGTCTCACACCGGCAGCCGGAGTCCCGATGAGCACCCGCTCCGGCGACCTCGATCCGGGACTGGTGTGGTACCTGGTACGTACCGAACACATGAGCGCGAAGCAATTCAACGAGATGGTCAATTTCCGGTCCGGGCTGCTCGGCGTGTCGGAGACCAGTTCCGACATGCGCGAACTGCTCGACCGCGAAGCGCAGGACGGACGGGCGGCTGACGCCGTCGCGCTGTTCTGCTACCAGGTCAAGAAATGGATCGGCGCCTTCGCGGCGGCGCTGGGTGGACTGGACACCCTGGTGTTCGCGGGCGGCATCGGCGAACAGGCGCCCGTAGTCCGGGGCCGGATTTGCGCCGGGCTGGAATTCCTGGGGATCCGGCTCGATGCGAAGCGCAACGCCGCGAATGAGGGCGTGATCTCCACGGCGGCCGGCCCGGTCGCCGTCCGCGTCATGCATACGGACGAGGAACGCATGATCGCCGAGACGGTATGCCGCGTGCTCGGCATTGGCTGCAACGAGGAGCATTGACGATGGAGCCACGAACGCTTTCCCCGGAACTGCTCCAGAAGATGGATGCCTACTGGCGGGCCGCCAACTATCTGGCGGTCGGCCAGATCTACCTGTACGACAATCCGCTGCTCAAGCGGCCGCTGGCGCTCGCGGATGTGAAGCACATGCTCCTGGGACACTGGGGCACCACGCCGGGGCAGAACTTCATCTACGTGCACCTGAACCGGGTCATCAAGAAGTACGACCTCGACATGATCTACGTCTCCGGCCCCGGGCACGGCGGCCCGGCCGTCGTGGCCAACACGTACCTCGAGGGCACGTACAGCGAGATCTATCCCGACATCAGCCAGGATGAGGCGGGGCTGCGGAAGCTCTTCCTTCAGTTCTCGTTTCCGGGAGGCATCCCCAGCCACGCGTCGCCGGAGTGCCCGGGCTCGATTCACGAGGGGGGCGAGCTGGGCTACTCGCTCAGCCATTCGTTCGGGGCCGTGTTCGACAACCCCGATCTCATCGTCGCCTGTGTGGTCGGCGATGGCGAGGCGGAGACGGGTCCGCTGGCCACCGCGTGGCACTCGAACAAGTTCCTCGATCCGGTGACCGACGGCGCGGTGCTGCCGATCCTGCACTTGAACGGCTACAAGATCTCCAACCCGACCATCCTGGCCCGCATCGAGCATGAGGAACTGGAACAGCTGCTCCGTGGCTACGGGTGGACGCCCCACTTCGTCGAGGGCCACGAGCCCGGACCGATGCATGAAGCCATGGCCGCGACGCTCGACACGGCGGTGGAGCAGATCAGGCAGATCCAGCAGGACGCCCGCGGCCGCGGCCACTTCGCGCGTCCGCGCTGGCCGATGATCGTCCTCAATTCACCCAAGGGCTGGACGGGGCCGAAGGTGGTCGATGGCCTGCAGGTCGAAGGCACCTTCCGGGCGCACCAGGTGCCGATCTCCGACCCGGCCACGCATCCCGGACACCTCGAGCTGCTGGAAGAGTGGCTGAGGAGCTACCGGCCGGCGGAGTTGTTCGACGGGCGGGGCCGCCTGATGCCGGAGCTGGCCGAACTTGCGCCCAAGGGCGAACGACGCATGGGCGCCAATCCCCACGCCAACGGAGGCATGCTGCTTCGCGACCTGCGGATGCCGGACTTCCGCGACTACGCGGCCGCCGTGCCCGCTCCGGGTGCGCGCGGCATCGGCGACACACACGTACTCGGGCGCTTCCTGCGCGACGTGGAGAAGCTGAACGGTGAGCAGCGGAATTTCCGGGTCTTCGGCCCCGACGAGACGCTGTCCAACGGCCTGGAGGCCCTGTTCGAAGTGACCCAACGCCAATGGGACGCTGCGACGGTGCCGAACGACGAGTTCCTCGCACCCACTGGGCGCGTGATGGAGATGCTCAGCGAGCACCAATGCGAGGGCTGGCTCGAGGGCTACCTGCTCACCGGGCGGCATGGGCTCTTCAACTGCTACGAGGCGTTCATCCACATCGTCGATTCGATGTTCAACCAGCACGCCAAGTGGCTGAAGGTCACGGCGCACCTGCCGTGGCGGCGGAAGATCGCCTCGCTCAACTACCTGCTGGCCTCGCACGTCTGGCGCCAGGACCACAACGGCTTCACGCACCAGGACCCCGGCTTCATCGACCACGTGGTGAACAAGAAGGCCGAGGTCGTGCGGGTCTACCTTCCGCCGGATGCCAACTGCCTCCTGTCGGTGATGGACCACTGTCTGCGCAGCCGCCACTACGTCAACGTCGTGATCGCGGGCAAGCACCCGGCGCCGCAGTGGCTGACGATGGACGCCGCCGTCAGGCACTGCACCGAGGGCATCGGCATCTGGCAGTGGGCCAGCAACGACCAGAACGTGGCGCCGGACGTGGTCATGGCCTGTTGCGGCGACGTGCCGACGCTCGAGACGCTCGCCGCCGTCTCCATCCTGCGCGAGCACCTGCCCGACCTCAGGATCCGGGTGGTCAACGTCGTGGACCTCATGAAGCTGCAGCCGCAATCCGAGCACCCGCACGGGTTGAGCGACGGCGATTTCGACGACCTCTTCACCAGGGACAAGCCGGTCATCTTCGCCTTCCATGCCTACCCGTGGTTGATCCACCGGCTGACCTACCGCCGCACCAACCACGACAACATCCACGTCCGCGGCTACAAGGAAGAGGGCACCATCACCACGCCCTTCGACATGACGGTGCTGAACGAGCTGGACCGCTTCCACCTCGTGATGGATGCGATCGACCGCCTGCCCCGGACCGGCGACAAGGGCGTCTACCTGAAGCAGCAGCTCAAGGACAAGCTGATCGAGCACAAGCAGTACATCGACACGAACGGCGAAGACATGCCGGAGATCCGCAACTGGAAGTGGAGCACTGCGCCATGAACGCCAAGGCCGACCAGCCGGAGGCTCCCGATGCGAAGCCCGACGCGAAGAGCGATGCCACGTCCGCTGCCAAGGGCGATCTGAAGACCCTGCCCCTGGCGGAGGTGGAGAAGCAACTGGGATCCTCGCCGGACGGTCTCACGCAAGCCGAGGCGCAGAAGCGGCTGGCCCAATACGGGCCCAACGAGATCGAAGAGAAGAAGACGAATCAGTTCCTGAAGTTCCTGACGTACTTCTGGGGTCCCATCCCGTGGATGATCGAAGCGGCCGTGATCCTGTCGGCGGTGGCGCGGCATTGGCCGGACTTCGGCATCATCCTGCTGCTCCTGCTGGCCAACGCCGTGGTCGGATTCTGGGAAGAGCACCAGGCAGGCAACGCCATCGAGGCGCTCAAGGCCAAGCTCGCGATCAAGGCCCGGGTGAAGCGTGACGGGAAGTGGGTCAATCCGGCGGCGCGTGAGCTGGTGCCGGGCGACGTCATCCGCTTGCGGCTGGGCGACATCGTGCCCGCGGACGCCCGCTTGCTGGATGGCGATGAGGTGGAGGTGGATCAGTCTGCCCTGACGGGAGAGTCGTTGCCCGCCACGCGGAAGCCCGGCGAGGCGGTGTTTTCCGGCTCGATCATCCGTCAGGGGGAAATCGGCGCGTTGGTCTACGCCACGGGGGCGAAGACCTACTTCGGCAAGACGGCGCAGCTCGTACAGGAGGCGCACACCGTCAGCCACTTTCAGCGCGCGGTGCTGAAGATCGGCAATTACCTGATCATCCTCGCGGTGGTGCTGGTGGCGGTGATCCTCACCGTCGCGCTGCTCCGCGGCGACCCGATCCTGACCACGCTGCAATTCGCCCTGGTGCTGACCGTGGCCGCGATTCCCGTGGCGATGCCGACGGTGTTGTCGGTCACGATGGCGGTTGGCGCGCGGCTCCTCGCCAAGAAGGAGGCCATCGTGAGCCGGCTGGTGGCCATCGAGGAACTGGCGGGCGTGGACGTGCTGTGCGCCGACAAGACCGGCACCCTGACCCAGAACAAGCTGACGCTGGGCGACCCGTTCGGCGTGAACGGCGTCCCCGCCGAGCAAGTGATCCTCGACGCCGCGCTGGCATCGCGCACGGACAACAACGACACCATTGATCTGGCCGTTCTGGGTGGTCTGAAGGACAAGGAGGCCTTGAAAGGCTACCAGGTCGTTCACTTCCAGCCGTTCGACCCGGTGCACAAGCGCACCGAGGCCACCGTCAAGGCCGCGGACGGCAAGACGTTCAAGGTGACGAAGGGCGCGCCGCAGGTGATCCTGGCATTGTCGGCCAATGCCGGGCAGGTGAAGCCCGCCGTCGAGAAGGCGGTCAACGAATTCGCGGCGCGCGGCTTCCGTGCCTTGGGTGTGGCGCGGGCCGACGGGGAAGGCCAATGGCAGTGTGTGGGTGTGTTGCCCCTGTTCGATCCGCCGCGGGACGATGCGCGGGCCACCATCGCGACCGCGCGGCAGATGGGCGTGAAGATCAAGATGGTGACGGGCGATGCCCTGGCCATCGCCCAGGAAATGGCCAGGAAACTGGGGATGGGCACCAACATCCTCGACGCCGGCAGTCTGGGCGACGTGAAGCATGATGAGACGGCGCAGGTGGCCAAGTCCATCGAGCAGGCCGACGGGTTCGCCCAGGTGTTCCCGGAACACAAGTTCCACATCGTCGATGTCCTGCAGAAGCGCGGCCACATCGTCGGTATGACGGGAGACGGGGTGAACGACGCCCCCGCGCTGAAGAAGGCCGACTGCGGCATCGCCGTGTCGGCCGCGACGGACGCGGCGCGCGCGGCGGCGGCCATCGTGCTGCTGACGCCCGGCCTGTCGGTGATCATCGACGCGATCAAGGAGAGCCGCCGCATCTTCCAGCGGATGAACAGCTATGCGATCTACCGCATCGCGGAGACACTGCGGGTGCTGTTCTTCATGACGCTGGCGATCCTGATCTTCAACTTCTATCCGTTGACGGCGGTGATGATCGTAATGCTGGCGCTGCTCAATGACGGCGCCATCCTCTCCATCGCCTACGACAACGTGCATTACAAGGATCAGCCCGAATCCTGGAACATGCGCATGGTCCTCGGGATCTCCACGGTGCTGGGCGTCATCGGGGTCGTCTCCGCCTTCGGCCTGTTCTATCTGGGCGAGCGCGTCTTTCATTTCGACCGCGCGCACATCCAGACGCTGATGTACCTGAAGCTGTCGGTGGCCGGACACCTGACCATTTTTCTGACGCGCACGCGCGGCCCGTTCTGGACGATACGCCCCGCGCGGATCCTGTGGGCGGCCGTGCTCGGCACGCAGGCCGTGGCGACGTTGATCGCGGTGTACGGGCTGTTCATGACGCCCCTCGGCTGGGGTTGGGCGCTGTTCGTGTGGGGCTATGCGCTGGCCTGGTTCCTCCTCAACGACCGCGTGAAACTGCTCGCGTATCGGGTCTTCGATCCCGCCAAGGCCAGGACACCGTCCGATGTGACGCCGCAGATCGCGAAGCGTGCCTATGAACTGTACGAGCGGCGGGGCCGCCAGGACGGTCGGGCGGTTGAGGACTGGGAGCAGGCGGAGCAGGAGATTCGGAAAGATAGACGTCACCAGTAGACACACCCGACCAACGTGGCTGACACAGCAGAGGCGGTGGCGATGAAGATCAAGTCCAAGGACTTCCGCGTACGGGCCGGGGCGAAGGTCAGGCTCGGAGAGTGGCCGACGCGGGTGAAGCCCTATTGCAGGTCGAAGCAGCGGTATCACGAGCTCCTGGGACGACACGTCGAGGAGCTGAGCGCGCTACAACGTCTGCTCTACGCGTCCAATCGCCATGCGTTGCTGCTGATCTTCCAGGGGATGGACGCGGCCGGCAAGGACGGCGCCGTCCGGCACGTCATGTCCGGAGTCAATCCCCAGGGCTGCGAGGTCTTCAGCTTCAAGCAGCCGAGTGCCGAGGAGCTGGAGCACGACTTTCTCTGGCGCACGACCCGCCGTCTGCCCGAACGCGGGCGGATCGGCATCTTCAATCGTTCCTACTACGAGGACGTGCTCGTCGTCCGAGTCCACCCGGAACTGCTCCGCGCCCAGGGGCTCCCGGATGACCTGCTCGACCAGAAGACCATCTGGAAGGAGCGCTATCGTTCCATCGTGGACTTGGAGAAGCATCTCCACCGCAACGGCACCCGGATCGTCAAGATCTTCCTTCACCTGTCGAAAGCAGAGCAGCGCAAGCGATTCCTCGAGCGCATCGACGAGCCGGACAAGAACTGGAAGTTCAGCCTCTCGGACATTCACGAGCGGAGCTACTGGAACCAGTACGTGGCGGCGTATGAGGCCTGCCTGAGCGCGACCAGCACCGGTCACGCGCCGTGGTACGTCGTACCGGCCGATGACAAGGACAATGCGCGGTTGATCGTCTCCCGGATCGTCCTCGATGCGCTCGGTGACCTCAAGATGGCCTATCCCCGGACCACGGCGAAACGTCGGCGGGAATTGGCCTCCATCCGCAAACAGCTCACGGGAGACCGCGTCTAGTGCCACCCAAGTCCCCTGGAGGCTCTCTCAGGCGCTTCCTCTCGCCGGGCAAAGCGGCGGCGGGCCCGGGACACTCGCACAGCATCGAGCTGAAGCTGCGGGACACGAGCCAGCTCTTCAACTCGATGGATCCTTCCCCGTTCGTCGAGAAGGACCTCGACCGCGATGCGGACGAATTCATCATGAGCTGGGCGCAGGAGTTTCCGCCCGGCGCACCGGTGAAGCTGCGCATCTACCTGGAGCAGTGGCCGGCCGAGGATCCCAACGAGCTGGTCCGGCAAGCCGTGCACAACTACTTCGCCCACCGCGCCACACTGACCGCCTTGGAGTTCAGTCGCCTGATGAAACAAGGCCGGACCAGTCTGGTCATCGGGTTGGTGTTCCTCGCCGCCTGCCTCCTCGTCATCAGGACGCTGCTGCCCGGTGAGGCGGGCACCTGGGCCGGCATGCTGCGCGAGAGCCTGACGATCGCAGGCTGGGTCGCGATGTGGCGGCCGATGCAGATCTATCTCTACGATTGGTGGCCGTTGCGCCGGAGGGGCCGGATTTACACGAAGCTTGGCCGGATGCCGGTCGAAGTCATCCGGCAAGGGAAGGGTTGAGGGCTGGATCGCGGATTGATCGGGAGGCGGAAATGGAATCACTCGACCAGGGCTGGCCCGACGCGTCGCAGCAGCAACTCGTGGTCCAGCGGCGATCGGCACGCGATTTCTCCGATCCCTCCCTCGAGTGGCGCCGCGTCTTCGCGGAGACCTGGGGCACGTTCCTGCTGGTGCTGGTCGCTGCCGGTGGCGGCGTCGTGGGAGCGCTGAGCGGGGGCCGGGTCACCCTCGCCATGATGGTGGTGGCGCCGGGGATCATGGTGATGGCGATCATCTACTTCATGGGCTCGGTGAGCGGGGCCCACCTGAATCCGGCGGTCACGCTGGCGTTCGCGGTGCGGCGCAACTTCCCGTGGAAGCGAGTGCCGGGCTATCTCGCGGCCCAGATGGTCGGGGGCATCGGGGCGGCCCTGTTCCTCCGGACCCTGTTCGGGACGGTGGGCGCGCTCGGCGCGACGCTGCCGGGGAGTGGTGTGAGCAGTGGGACGGCGCTGGCCATGGAGGTGGTGCTGACCGCGGGGCTGGTGAACACGATCCTGGGTACGGCGTCCGGCGCGCGGAACATCGGCACGAACGGCGCCATCGCCGTGGGCGGGTACATCGCTCTGGCGGGACTGTGGGCGGCGCCGGTGAGCGGCGCGTCGATGAACCCGGTGCGTTCCCTGGCGCCGGATCTGGTGCGCGGCGCCCTCCACACGAGTTGGATCTACGTCGTCGGGCCTCTCGCGGGCGCAATGATCGGGGTGGCCTTCGAGTGGATCCTCAGAGGGAAGCCCACGGCGGCCGGCAGGATTGCCGCCGAGGGCACGCTTGGCATCGACGAAGCGGCCGGGCCGAAGGCATGAGTGAACACAACGCCCGCCGCAGGCCTCGCAGTGCTCTGCTGCTGGCCAATCTCATCCACGCCCGGCGCGACTGAGCGCGAGCGGAAGCGGAGGAGCCTTGAAAAAGCAATCCACGAGCAAACAGACCCCCGTGAGCCGCCCGCGGCGCGGCCGTCCACCCGCGGAAGTCCAAGGGTCCGACGCCCTGGCGGAGCTGGCCCTGGACATGCGCTCGTCGTGGAATCATGCCACCGACACCGTGTGGCGGCAGCTGGATCCCGACCTGTGGGACATCACGCATAACCCCTGGGTGGTCCTGCAGACGGTCTCCCGCGACCGGATCGAGCGCGTGTTGGCCGACCCCACGTTTCGCAAGGACGTTGATGGCCTGGTGCGCAAGAGGCGGGAAGCGGCGGAGGCGCCGGCGTGGTTTCAGCAACAGCATCCGCGCTCTCCCCTGACCTGCGCCGCGTATTTCAGCATGGAATTCATGTTGAGCGAAGCGCTGCCCATCTACTCGGGCGGGCTTGGGAATGTGGCCGGCGATCAACTCAAGGCCGCCAGCGATCTGGGCGTGCCGGTCGTCGGCGTGGGACTGCTGTACCAGCAAGGCTACTTTCGCCAGGTGATCGACAAGGACGGAGCGCAACAGGCCCTGTATCCGTACAACGACCCCGGACAGTTGCCGATCACACCGCTGCGCCAGGCGAACGGCGAGTGGCTGCGGTTGGAGATCGCCCTGCCCGGTTACTCGGTCTGGCTGCGCGCCTGGCAGGTCCAGGTCGGGAGAGCGAAGCTGTACCTGCTGGACAGCAATGACGCGGCGAATGTCCCGGTGCATCGGGGGATCACCAGCGAGTTGTACGGCGGCGGGCCGGAGCTGCGCCTCAAGCAGGAACTGCTCCTCGGCATCGGCGGATGGCGCCTGCTCCGCGCGCTCGGCATCCAGCCGGAAGTCTGTCATCTGAATGAAGGGCATGCGGCCTTTGCCGTGCTGGAGCGCGCCCGCAGCTTCATGGAAGAGACCGGGCAGCCCTTCGAGGTCGCGCTGGCCGTGACGCGGGCGGGGAACCTCTTCACCACCCACACGGCCGTGGCCGCCGGCTTCGACCGTTTCGCTCCGGCCCTCATCGAGCAGTACCTCGGCGGGTACGCCGAGCAGAAGCTCGGCCTGCCGCTCCGCGATCTGCTGGCCCTGGGCCGCCAGAACCCGGACGACGCGTCGGAAAGCTTCAACATGGCCTATCTGGCGGTCCGCGGGAGCGGGGCGGTCAATGGCGTGAGTCGCTTACACGGGAAGGTGAGCCGGCACCTCTTCCAGCCTCTCTTTCCCCGCTGGCCAACGGACGAGGTGCCGGTCGCGCACGTGACCAACGGCGTGCACGTGCCGAGCTGGGACTCGGCGGCGGCCGACGAGCTCTGGACGAAGGCCTGCAGCAAGAACCGCTGGCTCGGGACGACAGACACTCTGGAGCAGGACATTCGTTGCGTCTCCGACGCCACGCTGTGGGGATTTCGCACCGCCGCCAGCAAGGCGCTCGTTGCCTACACGCGCGAACGACTGTCCCGGCAGCTGACCGCCTCCGGCGCGTCGCCCGAGGCGGCTGGCGAAGCGGAACACCTCTTTGATCCCGACGCCTTGACCCTGGGCTTTGCGCGCCGCTTCGCCACCTACAAGCGGCCGAACCTGCTGCTGCACGATCCGGCGCGTTTGCTGCGCCTCCTGGCCGATCCCGAGCGCCCGGTGCAACTCATCATCGCCGGCAAGGCGCATCCGGAGGACCGGGCGGGGCAGGCCTTGATCCAGGAATGGATACGGTTCATCCGCCGGCCGGAGACCCGACCCCACGTCGTCTTCCTGAGCGACTACGACATGCTGTTGACGGAGCACCTGGTGCAGGGGGTGGATGTCTGGATCAACACGCCACGGCGACCCTGGGAGGCGTGCGGAACGAGCGGCATGAAGGTGCTGGTCAACGGAGGCATCAATCTCTCGGAACTGGACGGCTGGTGGGCGGAAGCCTACGCGCCTGACGTGGGGTGGGCGTTGGGGGACGAGCGGGAGCATGGCGACGATCCCGCCTGGGACGCGGTCGAAGCGGACGCGCTCTACGGCCTGCTCGAGCGGGAGGTGATCCCGGAGTTCTATGCGCGAGACGCGAGCGGCATCCCCACCGGATGGATCAAGCGGATGCGGGAAAGCATGGCGCGGTTGACGCCGCGCTTCTCCGCCAACCGCACGGTGCGCGAATACGCCGAACAGCACTATCTCCCCGCTGCTGCCGCCTACCGCCGGCGCGCGGCCAGGAAGGGCGCCATCGGTCGGCAATTGGTCGCTTGGCAGCGCAGTCTGGCACAGCAGTGGGCCACGGTGCGCTTGGGCGAGGTGAAGGCTGCAGCCGACGCGGAGCAGCGCATGTTCGAGGTCGAAGTCTATCTGAACGATCTCGACCCGGATGCAGTGCGAGTCGAGCTCTACGCCGATGGCGTGGACGGCGGCGCCCCGGTGCGGCAGGAGATGCAACGCGTTCGCCAAGCGACCGGCGCGCCGGGCGGCTACGTGTACAGCGCGGCCGTGGCTGCGGCCCGGCCGCCCGCGGACTATACGGCGCGGGTGATACCGCACCGCGACGGCGTGGCCATCCCGCTGGAAGACGCACGAATCCTGTGGCAGCGATGATTCAACCTCGATCGGGAGCGGGACCGCCGAGAGCCCCGTCCTCGCGCTGGTCTGCTCGGCGATCTCCTGCTACTCCACCATCGCCCCGTGGTGGCAGTCGGAGCAGAGCATCGCGCGCCAGCTCTCCCCGATGTCCACGGGGTGCTTGAAGTCCAGTCCGGCCCCGGCGACCGTGGCCGCCGCCGGGCCGGGGCCCTGCGCGACGATCGTGTGGCACGCGGTGCAGTCGTGACTGATCGTCCGGCCGTCGGCACTGGCGTGGTTGCCATCGTGGCAGCGGAAGCAGCCGGCGGAATTCTTGTGCCCGATGTTGTCGGGGTAGACCCGCCAGTCCACCTTCATCCCCGGGAAGAAGTTGTGCGTGTAGATGGCCTGCACCTCCGCGACCGCCTGGCGGATGCGCGCGCCGGCAGCTGCCGCCAGCCCCGGATACGCGGAGTCGTAGAACGCCGTGAGGGTGGTGGAGATCCCGCCGAGAGCCTCGGCGGTGCTCGCGTATTTGGCGGCCAGCGCCCGGACGGCCTGCCGCTTGATGAAGGGGATCGTGGAGTCGATGCGGCCGATGCTCATCGCGAGGTTCACGGACGTGACCGGAGCGTTGTAGATGTGCGTCGGCCGGTTGTGGCAGTCGATGCAGTCCATGGACCGTGCGCGCGCGGCGGTGATCTGCGCCGCCGTGAGCGGGCTGACGGTTGACTCGTACACGGTGGCCTTGCCGCGCGAGTCGGTCAGGCGCACCCACGGAATATCCTGACGCTGACTGTCGGTGGCGATGTACTCGATCCGGCTCGCGATGTTCATGTGCCAGTGGATCCCGCCGGCCGGGCCGAAGGCGGGATCGCCGCCGCCGATCTTGAGCAGCAGCCGGATCGTCCACGGTGAGTTGCGCTCGTCCGGCAGGTAGTGGGGCAGGACCCGCTCGGCCGCGCCGTAGAACTTCCGTGGCCAGTGACACTGCTCGCACGTCTCCTGGGCCGGCCGCAGGTTCTTGATCGGGGCCGGAATCGGGCGCGGGTACCTGTCGGCGATCGTGGCGTACACCTGATAGGCGCCGGAGAGCTTGGACTTCACGAACCAGTCGGCGCCGGGGCCGATATGGCACTGGACGCAGGCGACGCGGGCGTGGGGCGACTCCTGGTAGGCGGTGTACTCCGGCCGCATGATGGTGTGGCACGTCCTGCCGCAGAACGCCACCGATTCAGTGAACTCGTAGGTGCGGTAGCTCCCCAGGGCCGTGAGGATCAGGAAGAGGAAGGTCGCCACGCTCACGGCGATGAACGTGTGCCGCTGGCGCGGGACATTCAGGTCGAGGCGCGGAAAACGGGGGACCTCTCCCGGTCCCATTCGGCGCCGCCGGCCACGCTCCCGCATCGCACCGACGGCGATGAGCAGCAGCCCCGCCACCAGGAAGGCGGGGGCGAGGAGGTAGGTCAGAATTCCCAGATAGGGGTTGCTGAAGCCGACGAAGGAATCGATGGCGATCAGGCAGGCCGCCGCAAAGAAGCTGGAAGCGGCGAGGATGATGCCGGCCGTGCTCAGCCAGTTGTGGAGGAGCGATGGCGCCTGCGCCGGTGAGGTGGCTTCGCCGTCGGTCATCGTTCGGTGCTCCGCGAAGGCGGCCGCGCGAGTGCGCGGGCCCGGCAGTTGGGATTATGCTCTCGGGCCGCACGACGCGCAAACCCGGCGCCCTCTTGCGCGCGCCGAGGTCGCCCCGGCGCCTGCATTCCGCCAGAGCTTAGAAGAACAGACTCACCGACGCGTAGGCGAAGCGCGGCACACTTCCGAACTCGGACCGGAGAACGGCGAGGCTCGCGCCGCGGCCAGCCGAGAGGTACGCGCCGGCGCGGATCGTGAGGTCGTTCGACGCAGACAGCGCCGCGCCCGGCGCGACGATCAGGCTGCCGTCGCGCAGGTCCCACAGCGTGAGCAGATCAGCGGACACCAGCGGATGGACCTGGTAGGTCAGCTCCGCGGCCGCGACGTCGCGGCCCAGCGCCTGCAGCTCGCCGCGCTGGAAGGGCGCCGAGAGCAGCAGGGCCGTGAGGTTGGCGGCTTTGGCCGCGGCGAAGCCGTCGTGCTGGACCTCCACGATCACGTAGAGGTCGCGCCCGAAGACGCTCCACCGCCGGTCGAGCCCCGCGGCGGCGCGCGGCGCCGCCGCTCCCGTGCTGTCCTCGCGCACCGAGAGCTCCGCCCGCCAGGCGGCGCCCGCCACCGTGCCGGTCCCGCCGACGGCGGCGGCCGGGTCGCCGTACGCCACGCCACCCCAGGCCGAGAGATCGACCGAGCCGAGCGTGATCTTCCCGCGGACCGCAGCGATGAGCGTCCGGCCGCGCGGGCCTCGCTCGGGGCGCACCACGACGTCGAGGCTGCTGAACGGGCCGGGGAAGAGCTGCACGCGCGCCGCGTCCACGCCGCTGCGGTACTCGCGGAACGGATCGGAGGGGTCGAAGGGTGCGAAGGGATCGGCGGGCGTCAGGAGCAGCGTCGTGGCCCACGAAATCGCCTGGCGGCCGACGCGGACCTCGTACCCGCTTCCGGCGAGCGCGAGATCGAGGCGGTCGAAGCGGTGCCGCCACAGCACGTCCCCGCGCTGCGCCAGCGTCCAATCGAGGTCGAGCCATTCTCCCGACGCGCCCGCGGCGCCCGGCGTGAGCGCGGTGAACGCGGCGCCCGGCTGCGCCTGGTAGAGGAACAGCTGCTCGTACGCGGCTTCGAGGCGCAGCGGCCCGACGGCGGGGCTGAGCATCAGGCGCAGGCGCTGGAAGTCGGACGCGCCGCCGGTGCTGAACGGGCTCGAGCCGCTCAGGCCGACGACGTTCAGCGCGTAGCCGCTCAGCGGCCCGATCTGCGCGACGCCGACGCGGGCGGAAGCGAGGCACAGCGCCGCGAACGTCGCGAGCCGGCGCGCTGCGGCCACGGCGCCGCGCCAGGTCACGTCCCGAGGCGGCCGGCGGGCTTGGGCTGCCCGTCCTGCCGGACGTCGCCTTGGATCGCCCCGTCCACCAGGCGGATCAGGCGGTGGGCGCGCTCGGTGACGCGCGGATCGTGCGTGGCGAACACGAACGTCGTGCCGTGCTCGTGGTTCAGGTGCTCCATCATCTCCAGCAACGCCGCGCTCGCCGCCGAGTCGAGGTTGGCGGTCGGCTCGTCCGCGAGCACCAGGGCCGGCTCGCCCACCACCGCCCGCGCGACGGCCACCCGCTGCTGCTGGCCGCCGGAGAGCTTGCCGGGCAGCCGGTCCTCGAGCCCCTCCATCCCGATCTCGCCGAAGATCTCGAGCACCCGGCGGCGACGCTCCTCGGCGGGAAAGCCACGCAGCAACAGCGGGAACTCCGCGTTCTCCAGGGCGCTCAAGACCGGGAGCAGGTTGTAGGCCTGGAAGACGAAGCCGATGCTCTCGAGCCGCAGCGCGGCCAGCGCGCGATTGCTCAACGCCGTCAGGTCGTTCCCCGCCACCTCCACCGTGCCGCGGGTGGGGCGGGTCAGGCCGCCCAGCAGGTTCAGCAGCGTCGTCTTGCCGGAGCCCGACGGGCCGGCCATCGCCACGAACTCGCCGCGCGCGATCTCCAGCGTCACGCCGCGCACCGCCTGCACCGGCTCCGGCTCCTGCGGGTAGATCTTCCACAGGTCCCGCGTTCGCACCACCACGTTGTCGTCGCTCATCGGTCGAACTTCATCGCCTCCGCTACGTCGATGCGCGCGGCCGCTCGCGCGGGATAGAGGGAAGCCAGCACGCCGATCACCATCGTCGCGCCGAGGCAGAGCAGCACCTGCTGGACGTGGAACTCCGGCACGATGATCGGGCTCACCAGCGCCCCCGCGAACGTGATGTCGCCCTGCATGAACGCGGAGAAGTCGATGCCGTGCCGCCACAGCAGCCACGTGACCGATAGGCCGATCGCGATGCCGAGGACGCCGCTCGCGGCCGAGAGCACCAGCCCCTCGGTGAAGACCACCCACCCCGTGTCGCGGCTGGTGAGGCCCAGCGCCTGGAGGACGCCGAATTCGCGCCGGCGGTTGAGGACGCTCATCAGCACCGCGTTGAGAATGGCCAGCGCGACGATCAGGAACAGGATGGCGAGAAAGGCGTAGCCGCTCCAGTCGTCGAGCCGCACGGCGGAGGCGAGCGCCGGGGCGGCCTGCTGCCAGGCGAGAACCGCCATGCCGGGGGGCAGATCGCGCCGCACGGCGCGCGCCACCCGGTCGGAGGCGCGGCTCGAGCGGAGCAGCACGGCGAGAGCGGTGGCCGCGCCGGGCGTGCCCAACCAGGTGCGCGCGGTGGCGATCGGCACGTAGACCAGCCCCTCGTCGATCTCGGGCAGGCCGCTCTGGAAGGTGCCCACGATGCGGACCAGCTGCCCCGTGATCTCTCCCGTGGCGCTCTGCGCGGTGAGGACCAGGCGCGAGCCGATGCCGAGCGCCAGCCGTCGGGCGAGGCCGACGCCGACGTAGGCGGCGAGCCGGTCGCCGGGCGCGAGGAACGCGCCGCCCACGGTGCTCGCCGGCAGGGCGCTGAAGACCGCCTCGGCGGCCGGATCCACGCCCTCGACGCGGACCGGCACGGCCGCCGCGGCGGAACTGGCGAGCGCGCTCACCGTGAGGCGCGGCGCCACGGCTCGGACCAGCGGCGCGATCCCGGGCGCGCGCAGCGCCGCCTCGGCGGCCTCCAGCTGCCCGGCGGAGAGCCGGTCGGTCAGGCTGCCGGTCCGCGCGAAATCCGGCGCCTCGATGGCGACGTGGCCCGTGCCGATCCGCACCGCCCCCGTCACCCAGGATTCGTGCGCGCCGTCGGCGATCGCGCGCGTCCACATGAGCACCGCGAGCCCGAGGATCATCGCCGCGGCCGTGAGAAGACTGCGCCGGGCGTTGCGCCGCACGTTGCGGATGGCGAGTGCGAAGAAGATCCTCGCGCGGCCGGCCGGCCCCGGCGCCGGGGGGCTGGTGGAGCGCGGGGCACCGCCCGCGCGTGTCATCGGCCGGCGAGCGCATCCGCCGGGGGCACGCGCGCGGCGCGCACCGCCGGATAGAGCGCGGCGAGCACGGCGGTCACGAGGAGGCCCGCCGCGCCCAGGATCGGCCCGTCCACCGAATACTCGATCCGGAGAATGGGCCGCACCAACGCACCCGCCACCTCCAGGTTGCCCATCAGCCAGGAGAGGTTGAGCGGCGTATGGTGCCACCACATCAGCACGGGCGCGGTGATGGCGGCGCCGGCCGCCAAACCCAGCAGGCCGAGCGCGACGCTCTCGTACACGACCGTCCGCGCCACGCCGGCCGGTCCCACGCCGAGCGCGCGCACCACGGCGAACTCGCGCCGCCGCTCGTACGTGCCCATCAGCGACGTGTTGGCGACCCCGAAGATCGCGAACAGGAAGACGATGCCGACGACAAGGCCGTTCGACGCCTTGATCAGGCGGACGTACTCGTCGACCTCGGGGCTGAACACGTTCCAGGGCGCGACCTCGAGGTCGGATACGCCGGCGGCGCCGAGGCGCGCGACGATCTCCCGGGCGGCCGCGCCCGCGGCCCACGGGTCCGGGAGCCCGACGGCCACCTCGTGGATGCGCCCCGGTGCGAGCGCCAGCAGCGACTGCAGCGTGGCGATGGGCAGCGCCGCGTACGCGCCGTCCAGATCCTGGAGCCCCGTGCGGAAGATGCCGGAGACCCGGAACAGGTCGTTCCCCAATGAGCCGTCGGCTGCGGGCGCGACCACCACGACCACGTCCCCCGTCCGCACGGAGAGCTTGCGCGCCAACTCGGCGCCGATCGCCACCTCCTTGCTGCCGGCGCGCGGCGCGGCGCCGGCGACGAACGAGCCGAAGATGCGGCTGACGCCTCGCTCCAGCGCGAAGTCGGCCCCCATCATCACCACGCCCTCGGTCCGGTCCCCGGCGCTCAGCAGCCCGCCCGCCCAGACCCGCGGCGCGGCCGCCGCCACGCCGGGCACCGCGCGCACCCGCGCCAGCAGCGCGGCCACGTCGGTGCCGGAGTCGCCGCCGATCGTCGCGTAGAGGCTGCGGTCCTTCCGCCACTCGCGGGCGTGGAGCTGGACCTGGCCGGTCAGGACGCCGGTGCCGTTGTCCACCAGCTCGGCCGCGATCCCGTCGTCGAGCGCGACCATCAGCACGGCGCCGAAGAAACCCACGGCGAGCGCCGACGCCGTGATGAGCGTGCGCCGGCGGTTGCGCGACAAGTTGCGCCAGGCGATCCGCCACCACACGCCCTGCGTCACGGCGCCCGGCGCTCCTCAAGGCTGCGGAGGGAGAAGAAGTCCGGCGTCAGGGGCACGTCGAACTCGAGCTGCCGGTAGCGGATGGTGGTGCGCTCGTCCGGTTTGTCGGCCGGCCGCACGGTCATCACGCTCGGGACCAGGCGCGAGCCGAAGGTGCGGAAGTCGGAGAAGGTCATCGTCCGCACCAGGTTCCCGCGCTCGTCGTAGTAGTGCGCCCAGGTCGGCATCAGGTCGGCCTTGCGCACCTGCTCGACCACCTTGCCCCATACCACCGCCGCCGTCGGCTTGGGCGTGAGCACGAACTCCCACACGGCGACGCCCTCGCGGTCTCCCTCGAAGCCGATCGCGATGTCGTAGTCGTCGATCATCCGGCTCTCCTTCACCAGGTCGTCGTTGGTGAAGTGCGAGCCCATCCACGAGCCCATCATCAGCGACGGTGGGACCTTGATCGTGCGGTCCACCCGCGGCAGGTAGTTCCACACCTCGTCGTTCACCTTGAGCGTGGCGGTGCCCGCCTCCTTGGGCGGCGCCGTCATGCGGATCAATGCGTAGGCCGTGCCGAGGGACCAGACCCGCATCTCGAGCGAGCGCGTCCAGTGCTCCGTCGCGATCTCCATCACCAGGTCGCCGCGGCTGGAATTGCCGCGCAGCATCCGGTCCACGCGGTCCACGATCTCGCGCGCCGTCGGCTGCGCGCGGCAGACGGGCGCGGTGAGGAGCAGCGCGGGCAGGAAGAGGGTGGCGACGTGAATCGGGACGATCCTGCGCATCGGCTGGCCTCGACGGGACGCGAGTCGCTAGTATGTACAGGAATGACCCCCGACAAGGAAAGACCCGGCCCCGAATCGGGGAACCGCGAGCCGGAGCCCGCCGCCGCCCCGCAGCAGGCCGGAGCGCCGGCGGACGGAGCTGCGCCGCCTCCGGAGGTCGCGGGGCCGATCGCGCCCGAGGAGGGTGCGTCTCCGTCCGTGGAGCTGGCGCCAGCCGGGCCGGACGAGGCGGCGCCTGTCGCCGCCGCGGCGGCGATCGAGCCGCCCGCGGAGGAGCCGGCCGCGCCGGAGCCTCCGCCCGCGCAAGAGCATCCCTGGGTGCGCCGCCACCACTGGATCGTCCGCCTGACCCATTGGGTCAACGCGGTCGTGCTGGTGGGCATGGTGGCGAGCGGGCTCCAGATCTACGGCGCCTACGAGCGCTTCGGCATCCGGGGCACGAAGCTCCCGCTCCCCAACCCGATGGACATGCACCAGGCCCCGAAGTGGATGCGTCTGGGCGGGTGGCTCGCCGGAGGCCTCAACTGGCACTTCTTCCTGATGTGGCCGCTCGTCCTCAACGGCCTGCTCTACCTGGGCTACCTGCTCGTGGCCGGCGAGTGGCGGCCGCTCCTCTTCCGCCCGCGCGACGTCCGCCCGGCGATCGAGATGCAGAAGTACTACCTGCGCCTGCGGAGGGACCATCCGCCGCAGGGGAAGCACAACGCGCTGCAGAAGGGGGCCTACAGCTTCATCGTGCTGCTCGGCGCGCTGTCGGTGCTGAGTGGGCTGGCGCTGTGGAAGCCGGTGCAGCTGTGGTGGCTGACGGCGGCCTTCGGCGGCTACGAGCTGGCGCGCTACTGGCACTTCGCCGCGGTCTGGCTGTTCGTCGCGTTCAGCCTCGTGCACGTCACCCTCGTCTTCGTGGTGGACCCGGCGTCGCTGCGGGCGATGCTCACGGGTTGGTACCGCGGGAGGTTCCCGAGCCATGACTGAGACGGACCGGCGCCGATTCCTCGCGTCTCTCGCTGCGGCCGGGCTCGCGGCCGTCGGAGCGGGGTGCGGGTGGGACGGGGGGAAGCGCTTCGCCCCGAAGCTGATGAGCTGGTCCCGCGTGAACGACTGGGTGAGCGCGCGGCTCTTCTCCGGCTCCCGGCTCGCGCGGGAGTATCCGATCGCGCGCCGCACGCAGGGCGCCGAATTCCCCGCGTACTTCGTGAGCGACAACATGCCCACGCTCGCCGATCCGGGGGCGTGGCGCCTTCAGGTCGGCGGGTTGGTGCGTAGGCCCGCCGTGCTGACCCTGGACCGTCTCCAGTCGCTGCCGCGGCTCTCCTACACTGTGAAGCACCACTGCGTCGAGGGGTGGACAGCCATCGCCACCTGGGCGGGCGTGCCGCTCAGGGTCGTGGCGGAGATGGTCGAGCCGCTGCCGGCCGCGCGCTACGTGAAGTTCACCTCGTTCGACGCGGGCTACAGCAACGGCTGGGACCTGCCCTCGGCGCTGCACCCGCAGACGATCCTGGCCTACGCCTACAACGACCGGCCGCTGATGCCCGATCACGGCGCGCCGCTCCGGCTCTACTCGCCGACCAAGCTCGGTTACAAGAACACCAAGTACCTGCTCGGCGTGGAGTTCACGGACACGCGGCCCGGAGGGTACTGGGAGGACCAGGGTTATCCCTGGTACGGAGGGCTCTGACCCCGCGCGGCTCCAATTGGCCCCGATGGATTCGAACCATCATTACCGGATCCAAAGTCGCTGCCAGCACCGGGGCCGTTCAAGCACAAACCTGATACGACTCCCGCGCGGACGCGAGATTCGAGCAGGAGAATCCCGCCCGAGTCCCCGGAGTAGTCGGGGGACTTCCGCCTCTCAACTGACCTATCAACTGGCCCAGGTGCCCGGACGGGCGTGCTACTCGAACGCACCCTCAATCACCTGGGCCGGTTAGTTGGGATGGTGACCAGCCCCTCGGGGGCGCCGGCGGGGTCCACGATCTCGCGCCGCTGCTCGACAATCGCCCAGTTGAGGGGGCTGCGGGCCGAGCGGGACGTCAGTGGACAACAAACGAGCGTCTCTTGTCCAGGCCCGGACAGAGAGAGCCCGGTCTTTCCTTCTCGGTGCTGTCATAGAGACCAACACCCCACGGCGTCTCATCAGAAACCGCATTCTCAGGGAGCTGCAAGAGGTGTGTGACACCACGTGAGAGGCTCGTCCCGCGGACTTCCCGGCCGGATACCGATACCGCGGCAAGAGCGAAGCCTCGCAGCTGTCCCTATGCCACAAGCTCGTCGGCGGGCACGACATTGGTGTCGAGGGTGACTGTGGGCACCGGCATCCTCGAGATATTGCCGCCGCCTGACCAAGTGCGCCTCCGCGGCGGGAAGCACTCCCACGCTAGGCCAGGATGATGGCCACGTGCCGCATGTCGGCCACCCCGACGCCTAATTCAGAATGAGGGTCAGGTATTTCATGTCGGCGGCGCGGTAGATGACCAGGGAACCGTACCCCAACGACGGCCGCTTCTCCAGGATATCAACGCCGTAGTACGGCCCGAAGCGGTAGATCCAGTGCGTGCCCCACTTCCGCCGGGGCGGTAGGCGCGTCGCCGCGTGAAGGACTCGCCTGCACTCGCGCGGATCGGTCACGACGCGGTGGACATCACTTGGGCTCAACCGCGTAATGCCGGTCTGAGCCGGCCACTGTCCATTCGGATCCGTAAAAGCTGCAAAATTGCGTTCGAGTTCACGTGCAGCGAAGCTGGTGTCGCCGCACGCCGGGTCGTGGCGCTGCGCGTGCGCTGGAGCTGCAAGGACCAGGAGCCCGCCGACCGTTGAGCCGGCCAGGATCAGCGGCCTTGTCCTGTGAGCAAGTTGAGAGAGCATACCGTAGGTCCTCATGGGGCGGTCGGTGGACACGTGTCGATCGGGTTGTAACTCGGGGAATTGTGCTGCACCTACCACGTAGGGCGCCGGCCGCCGAGTTAAGACTCGATCACGCCCGCCTAGGAGCGCGGCGAGGACCCGACAGATCCGGCTGAGGCGCGACCCCCGCGACCCCCGACCTGAGAGTCGAATCGCGCCAGCTCCGACTCCGCCCGGTTCTAGCCGCCAATGCGAGTCCGCAGCGCCATCTGAAGAGGAGTAGTCGCTACGTGCTCAGGGGCCCGGTTTGCGACTCCTCCGCTGGAGCCGTCTCACATCGCTCTTCAGGTCTGAGTGGTGATCAGGGTACCAAAAGTTGACGAAGACCCAGGAAGCACGGACCCTCGCAACCTCTGCGATCACTATCGGACGCTTGGTCCTGCTGCCACCACAGACGCCGTAGACCTCGACGAAGAAATGGTGCGACCGACGGGACACCGCTTCTGCGATATAGTGTTCACACGGGTCCTGGGAGTTCGTGATTGGCTCGAAGTCGAGGCCCCAGCCTGTGGCGACGAACTGAGAGTGGGTCCACCTCAGCATCTCCACGAGCTCGGGCGCAACAACAGTGGTGTCCTCCCTCACGGTCAGGAACGCCCCCGAGCCGGCCGCCAGCGCGGCCAGGTATCTATCGTAGAAGCGCTGGACGAATTCCCGGGCCGAGTCTGCGGCGCCCTGCGCGCGACTGAGCGTGGGTGCCGCGACGCTTAGCGCGAAGCTCAGAATGGCAGCTGTCACCGATCTCATTGCTGATCTACCCCCGTTCTCCAGCGAGCATTCGACTGGGTGGCGCGACCGTGGCCCCGCTAGTTGCTCGGAAAACGATATATCGAGAAGTGATGATGCCGCGGATAAGGAGTCGGCAAAGTCGGCAAGATGTTTACCTGTACGGCTGAGGACAGCCAATCGCTCCCGTCATAGATTGCCATGTGGCCATCTGCATGATCTTTCCCGTCTCTATCGACTACCTCGATGTCGCCACGTTGGGGCACGTAGTTCGCTGTGGCCTCGGTGGCCACCAGTTGTGCGCCTCTGCTCTCAAGGTACGGCCCGTATAAATACGCCCGGAATACAGGACGGGCAAGCGTGTCCATCCCCCCGGCGCCAAGCGCGTGGTTGCACTGCCTCGCGCAGTTGCCATCGGCTTCAGGTTCGTTCAAGGAATCCCGTATCCACTTCAGAACGACGTTCATGTCCGGACATGGAGCGGGATTGCCATTGCTGTCTTTGCACAAGCCAGCTGGCGTGAAGGTCAGGCCCGCGTAGGCCACGTAGTCCAGGGGCGCGGGCGTGAGCACGATCCGCACGATCCCGGCCGCGGTGATGGTCTGCGTGTCCGGAATGTCGATTCCCGGGATTCCGCTCCCGGTGAAGCTCACGCTTCCCGCGATGCTGCCGTCGGCCCGGTACGCGGTCATCGCGTTGCCGGCATAGGTCGGATCCTCGATCGTGATCGTCACGCTCGTGACCGGTTGCGAGAAGGTCACCGTGATCGGGTTGCTCACCCCGGTCCCGGGGTCGCTCTGGAAATCCCCGAAGGGATCGCCCGGCGCGTACGGCACGATGGACACGCTGATATCCGGGCAACTGCTGGGTCCGGGCGCCGTGGCCGTACAGGTGGTGGCCGGCGCCGCCAATCCCACGGTCGCGGCTGCGCCTGGCGCCGAAGGCGCTATCCACGGCGTCCACGCCGACAGCAGCGGTGCGCTGCCATAGTTCACTGAGACCGTGAACGCGCCGGAGCGCGGCGAGGCCGACAGGCGCCGCGTGAGGCCGACGTGAATCCGAACCGAGTCGGCGGCGACGGCGCGGTAGATCGTGGCGCCGACGGAGTTGCCTCGCAGGGGGGTGCGCACGGTGTCGGGCCCGGACACAGCCACGAGCTGCTCGTCCGGCGGCAGGCTCGCCGCCAGATCGGGGGACACGGTCGCCGCAAGCGTCACGCTGTCCCCAGGCTGGAGCTGCACCAGCACCTCGCCCAATGGCACCATCAGAGCGGCGGAGTCCGGTTCGTAAAGCCCGGACTGCAACGGCAGAATGGTATTCGCGAGGAGGCAGCTGCCTGCGGCGCACGTCGCGCCGGAAGCGGCATCGGACATGAAGAGTGCGCGCCCGGCCCCGCCGGCCGCGGTCGGGACACGGCGGTCGCCGCACCCGGCGGCCAACATGACGGCGGCCGCCACACCGGCCGCCAGGACCATGCGCCGTCCGCGCAGTGCGCGCTGCCGACTTGGGAGGAGTCTCATCAGTCGCGCAGCCACGCGATCACCACTTGGGTTGGATGCCACGGCGGACTCCGTTTCGAGGTCTCGCGGTCGCCCGCAAGTAGTGCGACCCCGTCACCGACTCGTCACCAGATCGTCACCACCCACGTAGGTGCTCGCCCCAACTCGTCCTCCGCCACGTCCACCGGGGGAAGTGGGAAGGCATGGACTTCCTGCCTCGCGATCCTTCGATACGTGGCACCGGATGCCTTAAACAGGTACATGGCGCCCCGAACCGGCGCGCAGCTGCTGTGCTGGTGCTGCGGCATACCGAAATGCGCCTGAGCGGCAGGCACCGAGCCCGCCAGCCGCTCAACACCTGCCGAACCTAAGTGCCAGGCGTGAGGGAGGCGTCAGTCCTCACGCGCCTCCTGTTACGGCGGTGGACAACAAACGAGCGTTTCTTGTCCGGGCCCTATCGACTCCCAGGCGGTTGTTAAGCCTACTGGTCCCGCCACCTTCCAAACGTGATCGGCCACGCCAGCGACCATTGCGGGCGTGGTATGGATGCCGCCCTTGGCCTTGGCCAGCGTCCGGCCTTCGACCTCAGCGGGTCGCGTTTAAGGTCGAACTCGGCGGCCACGGCGGGAACTCCGGCTAGATCATGATGCCCATACCCGCCAACGAAACGCCCCGGCATCACCGGGGCGTCATCGCATGGTCTGCACGCGCGATTCAGGCAGGGGTGGCTCCGAAGAGCCGCCCCCCAGGATGCCGTGCTAGGGCGCCGCGTTCTGCGCCGCGCCCTGCTCCTTGACCTTCCGGCGAGTGTAGCGCAGGCCGCCGACGATCGCGATCAAGCAGCCGAACGCGATGATGAATCCGCCCGCGGGCTTAGGCGCGAAACCATAGCCATACAACACGACCAGCGTGGCCGCAGCGTTACCGAGACGGTGCTGGAGCTCGTCGCGTGGGATGCCGGTCGTCACGGCCTGGGTCAGCACGATGCCCAGGCCCAGAAAGGCAAGGGTCGCCAAGGCAAGGGTGAGCCCCTCATGTAGCGCCCCATAGCTCCCGCGCGGGAGGAAGGGCAGAGCGATGGCTGTGATGACCGCGGCCGCGAGCCACCACGCAGCGTGCTTCGAGTTCATTGGCTTCCTCCTCCTACCGTTAGGATTCGGCGCAGCTGAGGAACCATGCCTCCGCCGACATTACGAACGTGAACGCCTCCAGCACACCCACAGGGTCCACAAGCGCCGTCGCGAGTGACCTAGCGAAGTTGATGTCTGCGGCGATCATCCCCAGAATAGACCCGATGTAGCACCATATGCCGGCTTCTGCGGGCTCCGGGAGCAGGAACGCTGCCGCTGCGGTGGTGCAGCGCCGCCCCATCGCGAGCAGCGGCGCCAAACGCGACCGGATCATCGTCTCTTCCGGGGGCGGTTGGACCCTGCCGCTGCCCCCGCCGCTGACGGTCGGCGTGCTCACCGTCATGGTCATCTGCGACAAGGCCCAGCCCGTGTCCGTGGCCGTCCAGGTCATCTGCTGGGAATATACGGCGGTGTCGCCGGTCGATAGCGTCGTGGCGGTCTGCGGCTGACCCGGTATAGCCGTGATGGTTGCCGTCCAGACTTGCCCTGTCGAATCGGTTACCTGGTGCGACGTCGTTACCGGAGCCGTCAGCGCCGGGCCGGGTGGCTTTCCGGGGTTACGCCTGACGAAGATCTGGTTCACCGCCTGATCGGGCAACTGCGTCTCGTGACGCGCCCCCGCCTTGTCGAGCCACCACACCGTGGCGTGCACGATCGTCTTGGCGGGCGGTTGCAGCGCTCGATCGCCTGAGCACGCGCCGACGGCAAGCAGCACGAGCACCGCTACTCCTGTCCTGTAATGCATACGGCCCTCCTTGCAGTGTACGGCGACCGACCTGCGGCGGCGATCCCTCGCCGGGCCAGGTCGGGACGTACAGACCACAGGAGCGCGGAGCGGTGTGTCAGGGGGCGAATGCGGCTGTCCGATCCGCGCAGGGCGACGTTGCGGCAACCCATGCCTGGAAAGACAAGGACTGGTCGTCACCGGCGCGTCACCGGATCATCACAGGGCGGGCCGAGCTGCAGGAGGCGACGGGCGGCGCGCGACAACGCGCCCGAGGTCATCCAGCGTGTGCGACGGGAAGCTGACGTCGTGTGTGGCGCAGCAGATCACGGCGCCCCATCGTCTGTGCCAAGCCGTCGGGCGAGGGTGCGGCTAACGAAGTGCGCCTCAGCGGCGGGCCACCGCCCGCCAGCCACACAACACCTGCATGACCTCAGTTGCACTCACCAGCCAGGACGGCCGAAGACGCCCGGCCGCTGCAGGCGCGGGTTAGGCTGCTCGCGTCACCCGAGCTCCGGAGGGAGACGAAGGGGAGGGGAGCGGTGCAAGTCCAATTGGCCCCGATGGATTCGAACCATCATTACCGGATCCAAAGTCGCACCGGGATAGAGGCCGCTTACAGGAACTCCTGCGTCTACAAGATGTTCGGCGCTGGGCCTGCCGCGCTACTGTGAGGGGCGACGGGGGATTCCGCCGAGAAACTGGACCAGAAGCTGGACCAGTGACGGCACGAATCGTCAACGACATCGTCACGAAGCGGAGGTCTGCGCGCCCGAGCTACCCAACTGGCGCAAGCTAGGAAACGGCAACCGCATCGCCCCGCTGAAGACCCGACCCAGCCGCACACGCACGCGTCGCGCGCGCGCGGGCCCGGCCGCAACCGTATGCGGCCTCGCGCAGCCAGCCGCCGAGGGCGGGGAGGGGGCCCCGGTGGAGCGGTCCACCCCGGTACGCACTTGCCCCACGCACCTACGCCTGCGGTCATGCCGATTCCGGCAACACGGCGGTTCCGATGGGGCGCCCCTTTGCGGCAGGTACCATCGGAGCCGATGATGGGGCCCCTGTGGCGCCGTTGCCCCACATCAAGGCCTTCGCCGGCAGCGAGGCCCACCATCCGACTGCGTCGAGTAGGTAGCCGGGCCACCATGGGACCCGGGTCGGGGAGTGCAGCGGGCTAGTCGTCAGCCCTATTGTCGCATTCCCTAGGCATTCACCGTGGACTGGACATCATCGGAGCGACGTGTACAATCCTGTACCAGTGGCGGATCCCAAGCAGCCAACTCCATCAGCGCCCCCGTGGTTCCCCGAGGGCCTGGTTTCCGTGTTCTTCGCTTGGCAATCTCCTCTCAGTGCATTCGACTTCGCCGCCCTTAGCGAAGAAGTGGGCTCGTGGCCCCGTGCCGCTAAGGACGATGAGAGCTTGCGTCTCATCGTTCAGGGCGACAGCGCGTATCATGCGCATTTCGATGCGCGTCTGTCGAAGCCGACAGGCTCTCCACCGAGGGTCCAGAGTCAGATCGAGTTCTACGTGGAGAGGGCTTCCGGTAGGACGCGATCCATCCGCGCGCTTTTTGATGTCCTAGAGCGGCGTCTGGGAGACACGCCACAAGAGGGTGTGTGGGGAGCCTGGTTCGAATTCGGGTCCGGAAATTGGAAGCCGACTTTCCAGCTACCTTACCGGCCCGATCCCAGCTGGTTGGCTGGTGCGCCAGCCATTGTGGGCGTCGATCTTGAGTTCGCCTCCGATGACCCAGTGAGGCGAGTATACGTGACCACGTATCCGGATTCGAATGCGCTAGTGGTGAGGCTCTTGCGTCGTGACTCACTGGTAGTTTCGCGGCAGCTCGGCAGGGCTCTAGCCAAGAAGGCAGGTGAGCTTGTGGTTCGGTTTGCATGTCGGAGCGCCCCATGAAGGCGAGAATCTCCGCCATGAAACTGTATGACGTGCCTGCGGTGCGAGGGCGAGGGCGAGCCTCCGCGCATGAGCCGGATGCGGAGCTTGAGCTGCTGACCTCGCACTTGTCGGTCTATCGCTACTACGCGCTGAAGTCGTCGCCCTCGTACTCAAACTTCAATGTCGGCGGCGGGGTCACGATTGACTTCCAGGTCCCAGTAGTGGATCAGTCGCTCGCATGGAATCAGCACTTTGGCCAGCTGGTCAACTTCACGTTGGAGGGCTTTGTAGAACAGAACGCCGGTATGGCTGCGGTTCGTAACGCGCGCGTTGCTGGCCTTGAGCGTACGGTTCGTCAGCTGTCTGATCGTTTGGCTGCGACTGAAGCGGCCTTGAGGAGCCTGCGTGGGAAGCACGAAGTCGCTGTGGACGTCCCGCTTGACTGGGACATGATCAGGCAGGTGGCGAGTGCCATCAGCAACCAGCTTGGGTGTTCGGGGGAGTGGGAAGTCGATCCTGCTGCCGGAGAAGTGCGCTTCACCCCGACCACGG
Source organism: uncultured Gemmatimonadales bacterium (assembly GCA_963835535.1). Taxonomy (GTDB): domain Bacteria; phylum Gemmatimonadota; class Gemmatimonadetes; order Gemmatimonadales; family JACORV01; genus Fen-1245. The sequence goes on along the minus strand of CAWIFL010000003.1, from coordinate 15,818 downwards.
CACAGGCGATGTCGGCAGTCGATTTCATGCATGAAGCTGCGGCTCGCTTTGAGCCGGCGATTCTAGCTCGGGTCGCCTTTGTGGTGGGGGTACCATCGACCGAGCCTGCCGCGCCCGATGGAATGTCGTAGGAGCCTGAGATGCCGTTTGACGCGAAGGGCTACTATGACCTGGCGGCGGTATTAGCCGGTGACGGTAGGTACCAAGTCCCAGCAAGGTGTCGTACCGCACTTGGCCGCCTGTACTACTCGGTGTTGCTCGAGGTCCGGAGGGCCGTGCGTACCGCACAGAAGCGCTCCATTGACGAAGCGTTTCCGAGCCACGGCGAAGTAGCAAGCGTCCTTGCCTGTGAGAAGGGTGCACTAGCCACGATCGGTGGGACGCTCAATTCGCTCTACACCGCACGTCGCAAGTCTGATTACGAGTTGGATCCTGGCGAGTTGTTCTGGGTGAAGAACCTGAACAACCCGAGTTTCGTACTGTCACAGGCCAAGCTTGCCGATGATGCCATCCGTTTAGCGCGTACTTCTGACTTCACGCCTGTCCTGGGGAAGCTCTGAGTCTGCGGTTGTGTCCAAAGTGTGTCCATTGGAACCGGCATGGTTCGGCATCGATGGCCGGCGCAACCGGGCAAGTCGGGCGTCCCGTGTAGGTTGTTTCGACATTTTGCCGGAATCTCGGGTCCTGCGGGGCGTGCCTCCTAATCAGTAGGTTCCGTGTTCGATTCACGGGCGGCGCACTTGAGCTTCCGCAGGACCACCGAATCGCGTGTCGATGGAGGCGGGGGCGTCATTCCGACGCACCAGCTTCTCGGTCCGAGCGTTCCCCCGCAGCTTCCCCTTCATGAACCCGCCGCCCAAGGGTGCCCCCAGCGCGGCGTCCATCAAGCCGAGCACTTCTCAGGCAGAGTCCTGAGGGGGTGAAGCCGCCAGCCGGTCACGTTCCGTGCGCCTCGGAGGTACCCTAACACCGCCCTAACGCCCCTGGGTTATCGTCTGCATAGTGGGCAAGCGGGAGCGCCGCGGGCGGTCTGCCCGCTGGCGAGGCGCAGCGTGATCGAGGAGAGCTATGACAGCCGAGATTGCGGTCCTAAACAAGCTCGCGGTTGCCCTTGCGGCGGACAGCGCCGTAAGCATCGGCGAGCCGCAGCGGGAGAAGATCTACTACACCGTCAACAAGCTGTTCGCTCTGTCGAAGTATCGGCCGGTCGGAATCATGGTCTATGGGCAGGCGGAGTTCATGGAGACACCGTGGGAAACTGCGATCAAGCTGTATCGGGCGAGGCTTGGTACGCGGGGGTTCGATACGCTCCATGATTATTGGGTGGACTTCGTCACCTTCCTAAGAGATGAGCCTGCCTTGTCGAACGCTCAACGTGAGCGGGAGGAGGTGGAAAGCTACGTCACCGGGTTCCTCGGTCTCGTGCGAACCGAGATCGATCAGTTGGTGGGAAGAGAGATTCAGGCGCGCGGCCAGCTCACCGAGCCGGAGATCATCGGGATTGTGATGCGGAAACTCGCGGAAGAAGCAACGAAGATGCAGCAGAATCCGCCCCTGTCGCACCTCTCACCGGACTTCGAAGGCACAGCACTTCACCTTCACCAGGAGGCTATTCGAAAGGCGGTTGCGCAGGTGTTCGCCCGGCTTCCCATGCCGGCAGAGGCCACGCCCCTGATCGACGTGATCGTGGGGGGCCTCCTATCTCGTAGCATCTTCCCCGAACAGGTTTCGGGGGTCGTCGTCGCTGGCTACGGCGAATCCGAGTTGTACCCCGTGCTCGAAGAGTATTCCGTTCAATCTCGTGTGGCCGGGCAGGTCCGGTATCAGGAGGGTAAGCGCGTTGTCATCTCGCACGGGGTTACTGCTGCCGTGGTGCCTTTCGCGCAGCACGAAATGGTGAACACGTTCATGGAGGGGATCGAGCCGAACTATGCGCGGTGGATACGCGGCTACATGCACCAGCTCTTTCAGGACTACCCGGAGCACATCGTCAAGGAGCTTGCGGCGCTCTCAGAGCAAGAGCGAGACGCTTTCGTGGCCCGCTGGCGGGCAGCAGGGGCGCAGCTCGTCGAGGATTTCGAAAAGAAGACGGACGCCTTCACGCGCAAGTTCTTCGTCGTTCCAGTAATCAGCGCCATAACCAGCCTGCCCAAGGATGAGCTTGCTCTGATGGCCGAAACGCTGGTCAGCTTGACTTCGTTCAAGAGGAAGGTGTCGATGTCCAGCGAGACGGTCGGGGGGCCAATCGACGTGGCCGTGGTATCGAAGGGGGATGGCCTCGTCTGGATTCGGCGCAAGCATTACTTTCAGCCTGCGCTGAATCCGAGCTTCTTCGCGAACTACTACGGCATCAGCGGAAGCACAGGAGCGCAACCGTGACGGCTGACAAGCCTACGCCAACACAACCAGTCGTTATCCACTCGATGCAGGAGTACTTGGAGCGGTACGGTGCGGCTCGCCCACGTCGCGCGCCGGACGAGTCCGAACTCCCGCCCGCCCAGTACGGGGCGGCGGTGGCCAGTCGCTCGCTCAGAAAGGTCCTAGGCGAGGTGAAAGGCCCTGCTCCATGTGCACAGCCAAGGACGAGAGGAGATACGGCCGGCTCCTGACCTTGGCTCCTTGCGCTGGGGCCCTTACTGTCGGGGGATACGTCGGGGGAGCCGGGTACGTTCCGGCGGCGGTCTGACGTTCCTCGTCCGGACTGTCACGCCGGTGGGCGGGCGGCCAGGCGAGGGCTCAATCGAGCTCCTCGACCTCGGTCTTGAGGTGGCAGCAGGGGCACTCCAGCTCTTTCGTCCCCTCGGGGCGGTGCGCGAGCCACTCCTGCTCGCACATCAGGCAGCGGACGTGGCCGGACTTGATTCTGGGCTGCTTGCTCGCGCGACCCTGTCGCGTAAACGGCTCCAGCTCCGTACAGCGCTTCGCCCCGAACAGGGCCCCGACCTTCACGGTCCCGCCCTGGGTCGAACCGGCCGCCCTGGTTACCGTGACGGGGCCGGGGGGCAGCGGGCGCTCCGGCTCCATGCCTTTGGTGCGCGTGCCGTCGAACTCGATCTGGGCGTCGGAGTAGTCGAGAAGGATCTTACCGCAGAGGATGCAAGCAATCTGACCGCGTTGGTCAAAACTGCCTGCCACTTCGTGGACGACGGATTCCGCGCGGCCCCTCTTTCCTCGCGGCATGTGTCTTCCTCCGGGACTCCCGGCGCGGGCGACTCCCCACCAGCTAAATCAGGCCTCGAGGCCCGCGCGCCCGCTGGCCGCAGAAGCTCCGGGTTCCCAGTCCGCGTTGAATGGTGTCATGCTGCTGCCTGTGGCTGATAGAGGTACTTCTGGAAGCCCGCGAAGACCCGCCCAATCTCCTCGGCTCTTCCGAGATCGGCCAGTGCGTCGGCGATGGAGTTGTGGTACATGAGCCGCAACAAGGGCGTGAGCTTCTCCTGATCGAGTTCCTCCACTCCGACGCGGACGTAATGAGACAGCACAAAGTCGAGGAACACCTGCTGCTTGCTGCTGAAATTCGTGCTGATAATGACCTTGGCCCTAGTGGCGCGTTCTTCGCGGGTCAGAGGCGGCAAGGCGTAAGCGACGTGGGCCAGCACGTCGAACAGGTCACTCTTTTCAGCGTCGATAATCTTCTGCATCTCGGCCAGCTGGTCCCTGCCGAACCCTTTCTCAGCGAGTCGCTCCAGCAGCTTCTTGCGCGTGTCCGGCTCGCTCCACAAGGCGCGTAGGGCAGCCTCATCCTTGAAGAACTCTGGCAGCTTGCCGAAGAGCAGTTCCATGAACTGCTGCGCGGACATCGGCGTGCCGTCGGGATGCCAGAAGGTCGTCGCCATCATGTGCTGGATGGTGCGTTCCTTGCCGTCAGCGAGCTTGACTCTGATCTTCTGCCGAGGCGGATCTGTGTACGGGCCTGGACCTCGCGGCACTGGCGGTCTGGGAGGCTCCGATACCCGCTTCGCGTCCCTCGGTTCTGGCTCGATCGGCTCCCCATCCCACTCGGGGTCACTGAAGTGATGGTGCGCCTTCACGAAGTCATAGATCGTGAAGTAGTCCTTGCCATCGTAGAGCCGCGTGCCGCGTCCGATGATCTGCTTGAACTCGATCATCGTGTTGATCGGTCGCATCAGCACAATGTTGCGGATATTCCGGGCATCGACGCCGGTGGACAGCTTCTGCGACGTCGTCAGGATCGTTGGGATGGTCTTTTCGTTGTCCTGGAAGTCGCGCAGATACTGCTCGCCAAGCTCACCGTCGTTAGCGGTAACCCGCTGGCAGTAGTTCGGGTCTTTGCTCGTCTTTGTCTGATTGATGAGGTCCCGCACTGCGAGCGCGTGATCCTGCGTGGCGCAGAACACCAGCGTCTTCTCGTTCTGGTCTATCTGATCCATGAAGACCTTGACTCGGTGGGCTTCCCGTTCCCTGATCTCGATGATCTTGTTGAAGTCCGTCTCTGTATAGAGCTTCCCGGTTTCAATCTCGCCCTCGATCAACTTGTCGTCGGGCGCGTAAACGTACTCGTCGAGCGTCGTAGCAATCTGCTTGACCTTGAACGGCGTGAGGAACCCGTCGTTGATGCCCTCGATCAGCGAGTACACGTAGACCGGATCGCCAAAGTAGGCGTACGTGTCCACGTTATCTCTGCGTTTGGGCGTGGCGGTGAGCCCCAGCTGCACGGCCGGCGCGAAGTAGGTGAGAATGTCGCGCCAGTTGCTCTCGTCGTTCGCGCCGCCGCGATGGCACTCGTCGATGACGATGAAGTCGAAGAAGTCGGGCGGGTATTCGCCAAAGTAGGGCGAAGGCGTGCCGTCCTTCGGTGGGCCGCTCATGAACGTCTGGAAGATGGTGAAGAACAGACTCCCGTTCTTCGGCACCTTTCCTTTCTTCCGGATGTCTTCCGGCCTGATACGCACCATCGCGTCTTCGGGAAACGCGGAAAAGACGTTGTAGGCCTGGTTCGCGAGGATGTTGCGGTCGGCGAGAAAGAGAATGCGCGGCCGGCGTGCCGGTTCATGACTCAGATTCCAGCGGCTATGGAATAGCTTCCATGCGACCTGGAATGCGATGAAGGTCTTGCCCGTGCCAGTGGCGAGTGTGAGCAGGATGCGTTGCCGGTTCTCTGCGAGGGCCTCCATGACCCGCTTCACGGCGATGTCCTGATAGTAGCGACTGGGATGTGAACCGCCCTTGTCCTCAAACGGTATGGCTGCGAACCGGTCGCGCCACGCGTCTGCTGCTGCAAAGGTCATCGCCCAGAGATCGGCCGGCGCGGGGTAGCGCTCTACCTCGCCTTCCTTGCCGCTCTGCATGTCAATGCCGTAGATGCCGCGACCGTTGGTGGAGTAGGTGTACCGAACGGCCATCTTTCCGGCGTAGTTCTTCGCCTGACCGACACCCTCGGTCAGCTCCTCATCCAGGGCCTTGGCCTCGACGACCGCGAGCTTGGTGTTGCGATACTCCAGCACGTAATCCGCCGTGAGCGGTTTGCCTCGACGCCCGTGGCCTTCGAGTCGGCCCGGCGCGATCGTGTATTCGCGCCGGATGCGGCTGCCCTCGACGACGCCCCAGCCCGCCGCCCTCAGCGCGGGATCAATGTGTTCGGCCCTGGTCTCGGCCTCGTTCATGGGCGGTTTACAGATCACCCGTGAAGGCTTCGTGCAGCAGCGAGCTCTTCAACGCATCCAGCGCGTCAAGCTTGCGCTGGTACAAGGACTCGAGGTGCTCGGTTTCGGAGAAGAGAATGCCCAGTTCCTGAGAAATGGTTCGCTGACGCGCGAGTGGTGGGACGGGGACTCGGACTCGACTAGCCAACTCGATGTTGAGGTTCCTTACTGTTGAGCCAGCAGCCAAAGAGTCGAATTGCTGGTAGACAAGCGGGGAACCGAGGACGTAGTACAGGTAGTCCTGGTCAAGGCACGACGCGTAGCCGCTCAAGACAAGCCACCCGTCGTGGACACACCCGGTTGTGCGCATGATGTACGGACGCCCGAAACTCATGGAATTGGAAAGCAGAAAGTCGCCGTCACGAACGATGCGCGAGCGCTTGGCTCCAGCGCGTATGATCTTCTCCGCGGTCGTGTAGATGTACTTGCCGCTCGCTGTCGCGTCGCCAATCTTAATCCAGTTGATTCCCTGTGGGTCAGAAGTTAGGAACTTCTTGATTGGCCTCGGCGAGCCGCCGCGCGCAATGCTGCACATCTCGCCCAAGCTCTTCTCCACCCACCCGCCGTTACGCTGGGTTAGAACAGATTGGAGGCGACTCTGGAACAGGGCGCGGGCGTTGTGGAGGTTGTTCTCGGCGTTGGCCTTTGCAGTGGCGACACCCTCAAGCGCTTCGTCGAGGGTGCGGGCAATCCGCCGCTGCTCGGGGAGTGCAGGAACATTGGCGACCAGGGAGTACACTTCGTTGCGGTTGATGCCAGGCTTCACGCCTCTCGCCAGACTCGGTAAGTCGAGCGTCAGCAAGAAGTAGTAGAGAAATCGCACCTCATATTGCTGCTTGTCGCAGGTCACGAAATAGGTGACATCGAGAGGCCAGAACTTACCCTCGGTCAGGTTCAGTGCACCGGCTGAGCCTTTGCGCCCAACGATGATGCTCGGTTCGTCGAAATAGAACTTGTCGGTCCGGCCTATCTCACCGTTGGCACCATATATCGGATACAGCCCGTGCGGCTTCCGATCGCGATCGTCAAGAGGCTTCCCATACTCAAGCCGAAGAACCTCTCCGAGCGGCTTGGCTTTCCAAGCGGCCCTCATAGTATGCGCCGGATATTCCCAAGCACCTCCGCGCTCTTGGCGTCCAGCGCGGCGATCTCGTCCAGGATGTCTTGCGGGCTGCGGCGGGTGATTTCCCCACCGTTGTTCGGGTTCCTCACGGAGAGATCGAATGTGGCCTGGGCAACGGTTCGGGTGTCCACGCTCCAGCTCTTGGGTGAGTCGGCAAAGTTCCGTTGCAGCTTCACGAACTCGACGAGGTCATCGTCGTTGAGTGGGTTGGTCTTGCCAAGGTTGCGCCCAGGGTCAAGCTGGTAGAACCAGACCTTGCGCGTCGGCGCCCCTTTCTCGAAGAACAGCACGACCGTCTTGACTCCCGCCCCTTGGAACACTCCGCTGGGGCAGTCAAGCACCGTGTGCAGGTTGCAGCTCTCGAGCAGAAGCTTGCGCAGGCTCACCGAAGCGTTGTCGGTGTTAGAGAGGAACGTGTTCTTAATGACTACACCACCGCGTCCGCCGGCCTTGAGCATCTTGATGAAGTGTTGGAGGAACAGGAACGCAGTCTCGCCGGTGCGGATGGGGAAGTTCTGCTGGACCTCCTGGCGCTCTTTGCCCCCAAAGGGCGGGTTGGCCATCACCACGTCGTAGCGGTCCTTGTCCTGAACGTCGGCGAGGTTCTCCGTGAGCGTATTGGTGTGCAGGATATTGGGCGCCTCGATGCCGTGCAGGATCATGTTCATGATGCCAATGACGTAGGCGAGGGACTTCTTCTCCTTGCCGTAGAATGTGCGCTCCTGAAGGATGCGGTCCTGCGCGGTGGTGCGCTTGGGATGTGCCTTCTTTAGGTACTCATAAGATTCGCACAAGAAGCCTGCCGAACCAACGGCGCCATCATAGATGCGTTCGCCGATCTTGGGCTGCACGACTTGGACGATGGCGCGGATGAGCGGGCGGGGAGTGTAGTACTCACCGCCGTTGCGTCCGGCGTTGCCCATGTTCCTGATCTTGGCTTCATACAGATGTGAGAGTTCGTGCTTCTCGGTCTGGGAGCGGAAGCGCAGCTGGTCAATGTGGTCGATGATCTCGCGCAGGTTGTAGCCGCTGGAGATTTTGTTCTTAATCTCCCCGAAGATTTCACCAATCTTGTACTCGATGGTGTTCGGTCCGCTCGCCCTCTGCTTGAAACCGAGTAGGTACGGGAAGAGCTTCTGAGTGACGAAGTCGCGGAGGTCGTCGCCCGTCAGGGCCGTGTCATGGTCGAGCGTGCCGTCCTCCTTCTTGGGCGCCGCCCAACTGTCCCAGCGATAGGGCTTGTCGAGGATATAGCTGTACTTGTTCCGCTTTAGCGCAGCCTCATCAGCAAGGTCCTGCTCCAATGCGTCGAGGTATTTCAGGAACAGCAGCCACGACGTCTGCTCGGTGTAATCGAGCTCTGTCGTGCATCCCGCCTCTTTCCGCAGAACGTCATCGATGTTCTTGAAAGCCTGTTCGAACATGGGTGCTCTCGTCGATCAGGGGCGCCGGATTGCGCTCACCGGGACTAACGGGCCTCAGCGGCCGGCGACCCGCCCGCCAGCCGTTCAATCGACCCACAATGCAGATGGTAGCGCGCACCCGTTAGGGGGGCGTGAGAACCTATGTAGATCCTGGGCGGAGAGGCAGGACGGGCCGCCCTGCGCGGCGCGCTCCTGCCCAAGCACATTTCGGGCATCACTTCTTCAGAGGCACAGCGTACTCGGAGCCGTCGTCGAGTCGCTGCACCTGCTCGGTCGAACCGTCCGACAGCGATCGTCTGAATAGGCCCAAGCGGATGTAGCGGCGGAACTCGACCGTCTCCTTGTGGGAGAACTTGAACGCGTACCTGGCGACCTCCTCGAACTTGATGAGGACCTCGTACATCCCGACGAGGACTTCAACCGGATCAGGCTCGTTCTTGAAGAACTCTTGAAGGAAGTCAGTACCATAGCCTTGTCGCACTGCTAGCTGCGACCTGATGTGCTCCCGAAGAGGCTTACTGAGACCGCTCTCCCACGTCTGGCTGTTCGCGGAACTCGACAGGTCCGCTGCATACCGCGGGCCTTTACCGAGGAGCAGATAGCTGGGCGAAAGCCCCGTCGCGTCGCAGATGGCGACCAGAGCGGGCAAATCCGGCGAGACCGGTTCGCCCCGCTTTGAGACCCATCGTCGCGCGGTTCGGGTATTGTACTTGACTCCGGCAAGGTGCTCGAGCCGGGCCACCAGATCCGCCGGCTTCATCGAGCGGTCTGTGCGGTAGTGTAGCAGCCAGTCCCTCAGACGCTGCGCAAGCCCTTCCCGAACATGCCGCGGCAACTTCTTACGTCCTAAGTTCCTGCGGGACTTGCGCTTGGCAGCTCTGTCTTCACGTCCCATTAGATGGCTCCCGACGTGGCATCATTACGTCCGATTAAACTGCTCTTGGACAATCTATTTTGCTCTTTAGCGCCAAGCAATGCGCACGGCGCGCCACTGGAGCCATTCGAGCGGAGGAGTCATGCCCGTGACGAGAAGGAAGGCGCGACTGATCGGTCTTGCCGACGCAGCTGCGCTCGCGATGATGCCATACCAGGACGCTCACCGGGCCCTGCTCATGGGGAAACTGCGGGGAGAGAAGCGCGGCTCGCGCTGGTTCGTGCGGCTACTCGATGCGCAGCGGCTTGCGCACGAGAAAGCTCGCGAGCGGGCCGCATCGCAGACGTCGGCAGCGTAGGGCGCGATGGTGTTCGTGGAGGAGACTCGGACGCTGGGCCTTACGTCGGAGAGCCTGGCCGAAATCCGGGCGCACCATGAGCTGCTGCAACCGCCGACCGCGGTGATTCCGCGGCGCGCGTGGCGGCTGTGTTAGCGGCGGCCACAGATTGCACGAATTCGGCGGCCAAGAGTGCACACTCGGCCCCGATCCCGCCGGGGGCTGAGCGCCTCACCGGGTAGCAGCCCGCCGGCTCGTCGCCAGATTCGCGGCTTCCCCTCCGGGGTGGAGACGCGATGTACGACTGGGAGCCTCGTGTGCTGCTGCGCCATTACCTGGAGCAAGGTCTCTCCAAGACCGCCATTGCGGAGCGGATCGGCATCAGCCGCCGCTGCGTCTACAAGTGGATCGCCCACGGTGATCTGGACCGCGAGCTTGACGCCACCAGCATCCGGTACCGGCCGCGTCCCACGCAGCTGGATCCCTTCCATGCCCTCATCCGGCAGCGGCTCGAGACCTACCCCGAGCTCACGGCGGTCCGGCTCTTTGCGGAGGCCCGCGCCGCCGGCTATCCCGGCAGCCTGACCCAGCTCAAGGTCTTCGTCCGCCGCGTGCGGCCCGTCCCGCCGCCGGAGGCGGTGATCCGCTTCGAGACGCCGCCGGGCCAGCAGGGCCAGGTGGACTTCGCCGAGGTCCGCCTGCCGTGGGGCAAGCGCTTCGCCGTGATGTTCGTCCTCGGCTACTCGCGCCTGCTGTGGGTCCAGTTCTACGCCCGCCAGTCGCTGCGCACCCTGATGACCGGCCTCGAGGCGGCCTTCGCCTGCTGCGGCGGCGTCCCGCGCGAGCTGCTCTTCGACCAGCTCAAGGCCGTCATCCTCGAGGACCGGCGCCCCCTGGGCGGCCGCGTCCTCGAAAATCCCGAGTTCCTGCGCTTCGCCGCCCACTGGGGCTTCCGGATCCGCGCCTGCCGCCCCTACCGCGCCCAGACCAAGGGCAAGGTCGAGCGCCCCATCCGCTACGTCCGGCAGAGCTTCCTCTACGGCCGCGCGTTCGCCGGCGACGCCGATCTCAATGCCCAAGCCCTGCACTGGCTCGCGACCGTCGCCAATGCCCGGGACCACGGCACCACCCACGAGCCGCCCGACGTGCGCTTCGAGCGCGACGAGCGCGCGCTCCTGCTGCCGCTGGCGCCGCGGCCGTACCGCTCCCTAGTGCTGCTGCCGGACACCGCGCCCGTCGCGCGCCCGACCATGGCGCCGGTGCCCCACATCCCGGTCGAGCGCCGGCCGCTCACCGCTTACGCCCAGCTCGCGGCCGCGCGATGAAGCCCGCGCCCTCGCTCCGCGACCGGCTCCGCGCGCAGCTCGCCGACCTCAAGATGCCCGGCGCGCTCGAAGCCCTCGACGACATCCTGGCTCGCATCGACGGCGGCCACCTCAAGGCCCCCGAGGCCCTGGAGGCGCTCCTGGGGGCGCAGATCACGCTGCGTAATGCCCGCCGCCTGGTCGCCGCCATGCGCTCCTCGCGCCTGCCGGCCGTGAAGACTCTGGCCGACTTCGACTTCAGCTTCCAGCCGGCCCTCCAGCGCGAGCAGATCGACAGCCTCCACACCCTCGGCTTCGTCGAGCGCCGGGAAAACGTCATCTTCCTCGGGCCGCCGGGCGTCGGGAAGACGCACCTCGCGATCAGCCTGGCGATCGCCGCCGCCCAGAGCGGCCGCCGCGTCTACTACGGCACCCTGGCCGACCTCATCACGTCGCTCGAGGAAGCGCAGGCCGCCGGGCACCTCAGCCAGCGCCTGAAGACCCTGATCTTCCCCTCGCTCCTGGTGGTCGATGAGCTGGGCTACCTGCCCATCAGCCGCACCGGCGCGATGCTCTTCTTCCAGCTCATGAGCCGCCGCTACGAGACCGCCTCCACCGTCCTGACCAGTAACAAGGGCTTCGAGGACTGGGGCGAGGTCTTCGGGGACGACGTCATGGCCAGCGCCCTCATTGATCGGCTCGTGCACCACTGCCACATCGTCAACATCCGGGGCAACAGCTTCCGGATGCGCCAGCACGCCGATCTGCAGCAGCTGCTCAGCCCGCAGCCCGAGCCCGGCTCAGGCCGCGCCACCCCTCGCCGCCGCCACCGGCAGGAGGCCCTGACCTCCTAGGGGTGTCACCCCCCGCCAGAGTGTGCACTTTTCGCCGCCGTTTTCGTGCACTTCGAAACCGCCGTTGACACGGCTGGGGGAAGATTGAGCGCCACCCACCGTCCGACCCCGCCTTGCCCGCAGCCTCCCGAAACGGCCGGTGATAGCGTTGCGACGCCCCTCCGGGCCCCGATCTGCGCGCGGCCAGGGTGTCGTAACCCCCTCCCGCCGACTCCGCGCCGAGGCAGTCCCCGTCGCTTCTGCTCTGCGAGGTGCCGCCGCCGCGCGTGGGAGTCGGAGCATCCGCGAGTGCCGCGCGCGCAACTCGAGGACGGGCGTGACTTCGCGCCGCCTTGTCGCTGAGTCGCCCCATGTCGGGCGGGTACGTGAAGCTGCCGAACCTGTTGCTCGACGACGTGACGCTGAGTGACCAAGCGTTACGGCTGTGGGCGCAGATCCGGCGCCGGCACGGCGAGGGTAACACGATGACCAAGGGCTGTCACCAAAGCGCGGTGGGGCTCTACGCCTCGATGGGGGGGCGGCGCCAAGCGGCGGCGCCCGAGGTGGGCCACATACCGGGCGGCTACAAGCGGGCGCAGCACCAGCTCGTTGCGTGCGGGCTGCTCGTGGTGCAGCGCCGGGGCACAGCACGGCCCGCCCTGCGATGGGCGCTGTCGCCCGATCCGGTGGACGGCGGGCTAGAGCTGAACGAGCTGCGCGACGCTGGCGTGATCGACGACCAACTCTACCAGGCTACCCGCTCAAGACGGGCCGCCAACGGCCCATGTGACGGGCCCCAGATGGCCCATCATAGGGGCCACCAGTGGCCCACGAAGCATAACCCAGTAAGCAGAACCCCGAAGCAGAGTAGAGGCTTATCAGGGCAAGTAGCTGAGTCAAAGCAAGCCGCAAGCAGAAGGTTCGACGTGACGAGCGACTTGCGCACCGCGCTCAGGGTACGGTGACCCACCGATCTGTGGCACCCGTTCACCCGCGAGTGCGCAGCGATGTGGGAACTGAGAGCTTCGTTCGTCAGTTCGCCGCCCAGCTCCGCTCCCGAGCCGATCTCCTGCGCACCTTTGGCGCGAGCGAGGCGTCGAGCACCTGCTCCCACATCGCCGAGGAGCTTGAATCGTCGTTCCGCAGTTGGTGGCTGGAGGAGCTGACGATTACTGAGGCGGGGCGGGAGAGTGGCTATTCGGAGGAACGTCTCCGGGAGTTGGTGCGAGAGGCCAAGCTGCCCGCCGCAATCGGTGGATCCCATGGCCGCCAGCTGGTTCGTCGGTGTGATCTGCCCCGGCGGCCCGCTCCCCGTCTCGTCTCCGCCGACGTAGACGGCTTGGCGCAACGTCTGCTTCAGAGGTCGAAGTGAGGCACTTGCGCAGCGCATTAGACTGCACCAAATTGGTGTAAGATGCCAACCGATGCTCTGTCAGCCGCTGTGCGCCGGGCGCTTGAGCGCGCACCATGCAGCCTTCGGGCGCTCGCCAGAGAAGGCGGGGTGCCACACTCGACGCTGGTCCGCATCGGCGCCGGTTCTCTCAGCGCATCTCCAGAGGTGGCGCATCGCGTCGCGAAGGCGCTGAGAGCGTGGGGTGCGGAGTGCGCCAGGCTCGCGCAGGGCATCGAACGGCTAGAGGGCAGAGGAAAGACACGGGAGGCCTGAAATGGCACGTCAGGCGCGGTGCTGGCGCTGGGCAACGGGCAGTCGCGGGGCGCGAGTCCGGGTTTGGGAACGGACCCCGGGCGGGCCACTCTATATGGGCGTGCCGGCGGCGAAGGGCGGCTACAAGCGTGAGTCCCTGGGCCACCGTGACAAGGAGCGGGCGATGCGCGACGCGGCTGCCCTTGCTGCACGGCGCCAAGCCGGCGAGGAACCCCTCGGCCCTCTGTCCGTTGGGGCGTTGTTCGCGCTGTACGAGAGGGCGGCGCTCCCGAGGCAGTGTGCCACCCACGCCGCAGAGACCAAGCGACAATCGGAGCTGTGGACGTCCTACCTCGGGTCCGCCTGGGATGTGCGGAAGCTTGGGCCACGCGAGTGGGAGAACTTTGGCAGGTTGCGGGCGTCGGGGGAGATTGACGCTCGCGGCCTAGTGGTTGCCGACCCGGAGAAGCGACAGGCCGTGGGGCCTCGGGTGGTCGCTAAGGATCTAAAGGCACTCCGCGCTGCCTGCCGACGCGCGACGATCGAGCGCACGCCGAGCGGCGGCTTCCTGCTCGAGTCGGACCCTACTCGCGGGCTACCGCTGCCCTTCGAGAAGAACCCTCGGCGCCCAGTTGCTGACAGTGAGAGGTTCGAGAAGCTCCTCGCGGTGGCGCACCGGGTCCGGATGCGGGAAGGCTGGGGCAGGGAAGCCAGGCACGTTTCGAGTTACCTCCGAACGCTCCTAGTGCTGGCAGGCGATACCGGAAGACGCGTCGGTGCGGTTCTGGCGCTTCGCTGGAGCGATTGGCGGCCTGAGCTCGGCACGCACGGGATGCTCCGTTGGCGGGCTGAAGAGGACAAGGTGGGCAGGGAGTGGCTCGCCCCGGTCACCCCCGACGTCCGCGAAGAGTTGGAGCGGTTCAGGCGTGAGCGCCCGGGAGTAGGTGACGGTTTGCTGTTCCCCGCGCCAGGAGTGCATGACGTACCGCTGAGCCGCGGCGTGGCGACTACCTGGTTACGGCAGGCTGAGAGGCTCGCTGAGCTGCAACCGCTCCCTGGTGGCGCTTGGCACCCCTTCAGGCGGCGCTGGGCGACCGAACGGAAGCACCTACCGGCGAAGGACGTGGCCGCGGTCGGCGGCTGGGTGGACACCACGACGCTGGAGAAGTGCTACCAGGTGGCGGACGAGGAAACGATGGAGCGCGTGGTGATGGAGCCACGGCGGGTCAGGCGACCGGCGTAACACAGCCTCTGCACCAATACAGGGGTGGGACTGGTAGAGCGCTGTTACCGGCTAACTATGAGGTCCTTCTTGTCTGTCGGCTGCCTGCTGGCTGGCCGGAGCTCCACCTCGCCCTGGGGGGGTAGCCACAGACGGAGTGCCGGCGAAGGCGTCAGCGCCGCGTGGTCAAACGGGCCTGTCCAAGACTCCGAGCCTGCTGACTGGGCTGGAAAGGCGACTCTCGCCCCTGTCCACGCACCCAGCACCCGTTGAAGCTGGGCCATTGTGCCCTCCAAGGCCAAAGGTTCGCCTAAGGTTGGACGTTCGTCAACTCCCAGCCTTCTCGCAGGACTCGTTCCACCGTCTGCAGCTGCTGTGGCGCCTGGACTCCCGCGGCGCCGGCAAGGGCGCGGCTAAACTCCTTAATGGTCCGGAAGATATGAGCTCCGTAACTGCTCTCGATGAATGCTCGATCGAGTGTCAGTGTCCTGCTGCCGGGCCCGGGAAGCACCGCCTCGATGTTGAACGGCTGCTCGAGTTCCATCGCTGTCTCATAGTGTCGATACAGCGTCATCATTAGGCGCTCCTCCTCCGGCGAGGCAGGCTTGACGCTCAAACGCATCCGGATCGCCTCCTCGCGCGAGATCAAGTAGTCGTGCGACAGAAGCTCTTCGGACAGCGCCTTGACGATGCTTCTAATCACCCACCAGTGCGGAGGACTCCGGTGGGCTGTGAGCAACTTGCGGATTAGCATCCGCATCTGAGAACGTGCACGGTAGACCCCCCCGAGCGCGAGGGGCCTAACATCCTTGGTGAGTTGTTCGAACACCGGTCGCAGCGACTCGGTGTCCCGCAGATGGGCCAGCTCCCTTGCCAGATTCAGATACCCAGCGACGTCCTCGACGCTGACCGGATAGGTCGGCGCAGCCTCTCCAGGGGCCACCTGAACCGGAACGGGCGGGTTGAAAGGCCCGTTGGTTGATGGATCAACCGGGCTGAGCTCAGCCAACGGCGTCATCACGATTTCGTCTGCGCCGAGCGCGATCAGAGTGGCGGCGCTATGTGCCCGGTAGGGGACGAGAACAGAGAAACGCTTGCAGTACTCTCGCACCAATCCGGGGATCCGAAAGCCGCTCAGGGTGTGGCCGCCGCGACTGTACAGGAACAAGTCGATCTGCTCTACTCGCCCGATCCTCTCCAGGTGCTGGTAGAGGAGGGGAGGTGCATCACCTGCAATGATGGTCCCGTAGCTGGGCGCGCGGTCTCCGGTCAGGAGGCACACTACGCGCGACCCGCGCGCCGCTTCCAGCTGCTTGATGACATCGACTCGGTCTGCTGGGGCCACGTTCCCTCCCGAAACTGGTCCAGAAACTGGACCAACAAGGAGCTAACT
>CAWIFL010000002.1:0-714473 GCA_963835535.1 uncultured Gemmatimonadales bacterium | reverse complement strand
CAAGTACGTGATCGGACCGCAGATCTTCCCCTACCTCGAGGAGCACATCCGCAACAACGTGCGGGAGCGGGGCGAATTCCAGCTCACGTCGGCCCTGGACCGGCTCCGCCAGGAGAACGGCTTCCACGGGCTGATCGTGGACGGCCGGCGCTTCGACATCGGCCTCCCGGAGTCCTACCTCCAGACTCTAAAGGCGGTGCGCGAGCTGTAACGAGTGAGCCCCCGCAGCGGGAGTGTGACGCATACCTCACGAGTGCCTCGCTGGGGACGGGCGTGGAAGCGCTCGAGGCGAGTGTAGCGGGCCAGTTGTAGAGTGGCGGGAACGGCAGGGGCTCGCGCTGCTATCCTAAGCTGTAGCAAGGACTTCTGTCGGGACCCGTTCCGGAGTCGAAGAGTCGTATAACGGGCGGCTGACGCACGCGTGTTAATGTACCGTGCTTCGCGCCGGTGGAGCCGTCGTTGCCTAAGCTCATGCAGGGGTAACGAGTGCCCACGCCGGCGGATGTGGATCCGCGGCTGATGCATGGGGGGCGCCGGCAGGAACGCTGTGATCCTGCTCACGGGGCGGAAACGCCCTTTGGACTAGCCAAGTGCTGATACCGCAGGTATTTTCGGTGCTCGCACGTGGCCGGCATCGGCCGCACGACCCGCGCGACTAACGAGACCAAATGATCGAGATTCCACCAAAGCTGATTCGAATCGGCGAGCGGCTTTACAACGCGGCGTATTCATACCGCCGCACGGTCGCATACTCACTGTACCTGGCAGTGGTCGTCTTCGCATACGCCACGGCCTACCTGCTTCGGTTCGACTTCGCGTGGCGCCAAGGCTACGGCACCGTCTTCGCCCTGAGCCTGCTCCCACTGTTGGCCATTCGGTACGGGTTTGCGGTGTGGCTGCGGCTCAGCACCGGGCGCTGGCGGTTCATCGGATCCCGTGACGTCCTGAGACTGGCCGTTGCCACTACCGCGGGCTCGGTGGCGTTCAGTCTGGTTGTCTGGATGCTTCCGTTCTCTCCGAGCGTGCCCCGCACGGTCGTCGTGATGGAATGGGTGTTCACGACGACCTTTACCGCCGCGCTCTGGACGTTCTATCGCACCGTGTACGAGCAAGTCCGGCACCACCTTTCCGGCTTCAACGGCAGCGCAAAACGCGTCCTGATCATCGGCGCTGGGGAAGCCGGCAACCTCCTCGTCCGCGAGATGCTCCGCTATCCGACGGGCTACCGCCCCATCGGCTTTGTGGACGACGATTCGATGAAGTGGGGGATGCTGCTCCGTGGCGTGGAGGTCATCGGCGCCACGAAAGACTTGGCTGCGATCGCGAAAGCGGAGCGAGCCGCAGAGATCATCATCGCGGCGCCCTCCGCGCCGCCGCCGGAGATGCGGCGACTCGTGGAGTGCTGCGAGTCCACGGGGTTGCCGTTCAAGGTGCTTCCCGGGATTGCGCAGGTGCTCGCGGGTGACGTCCGTATCAATCAGCTCCGCGATGTCCGAATCGAGGATCTGCTCGGGCGGGAGCCGGTGCAGCTCACTCTGCCCGAGTTGGCTGCGGACCTGCGGGGCCGGCGGGT
This sequence comes from uncultured Gemmatimonadales bacterium, assembly GCA_963835535.1. Classification (GTDB taxonomy): domain Bacteria; phylum Gemmatimonadota; class Gemmatimonadetes; order Gemmatimonadales; family JACORV01; genus Fen-1245. The sequence continues at coordinate 712,900 of CAWIFL010000002.1, read as the reverse complement.
CCTGATCACTGGCGCTGCGGGCTCCATTGGCTCGGAGCTGGCGCGTCAGGTTGCCCTTCACGGCCCCGGGACGCTGGTGCTGTTTGACCAGGCCGAAACGGATCTGTTCTACATCGGGATGGAGTTGCGCGAGAAGCACCCGCGATCTCACCCTTGTCCCGGTGATCGGCGACATCGTTGATCCGGCGGCAGTGGAGAGGGTGTTCCGCGAGCACCGGCCGGAGCGAGTCTATCACGCCGCCGCCTACAAGCACGTGCCGATGATGGAGTGCAACCAGCGCGAGGCTATCCGCAACAACGTGATCGGCACGTGGCGGGTGGCGGACGCTGCGGGCCGCCACGGCACGGACAAGTTCGTTCTCGTGAGCACCGACAAGGCCGTTCAGCCCGTGAGCGTGATGGGTGCGACGAAGCGCCTCGCCGAACTCGTCGTGTTGGAGCTGCAGGCAACGGCACCAGGGCACGACGTACGCGGCCGTCCGGTTCGGCAACGTGCTTGGCAGCAACGGAAGCGTGCTCCCCATCTTCAAGAGGCAGCTGGAGAGCGGCAGGCCGCTGACCGTCACGGACCCCGAGGCGACCCGGTACTTCATGACGATCCAGGAGGCCGTGCAGTTGATCCTGCAAGCCTCGCTCTTGCCGGAGGTGCGCGGGAGCATTGCGATGCTTGAGATGGGTGAGCCGGTGCGAATCGAGGACCTCGCGAAGAACTTGTTGCACTTGGCTGGGTTAGACAATAGGGACGGAGGCAGGATCGTGTACACCGGTCTCCGCCCTGGAGAGCGGCTCCATGAACAGCTGCTCTCGCCCGACGAGCAGACCCGCCCGACCGCGATCCCGAAAGTGCGTCTCGTATTCACCGACGGCGGCTGCGGCGGCACGACGATGAGCAGCCGGGTCGAGGCGTGGGAACATGCACTGCGCGATGGCAATGATAGTGATGTGGCCGCATCGTTGAGGAAGCTATTCCCTGATCTTGACCGGGCGCGCGGGGAGGCGGTGGGCTCCGGCACAGTCGACGGGCAGCGCTCGCGCGACGCGATCCCGCTTCACGGTTAGTCCGGTCTTCATGAGCATGAACCAGATCCTCGTCACCGGCGGTACCGGGTCGTTCGGCAGGGCGTTCGTGCGCCGGATGCTGGGCGAGCACGATCCTGAGCGCATCGTGGTTTACAGCCGCGACGAACTCAAGCAGTACGAGATGGCTGGCGAGTTCTCGGACCCCCGGCTGCGCTTCTTCATCGGCAACGTCCGTGACCGTGACCGGTTGATGCGCGCAATGCACGGGATCGACACAGTGATCCACGCGGCGGCATTGAAACACGTGCCGATCGCGGAGTACAATCCGTTCGAGTGCATCAAGACCAACGTGCACGGCGCCATGAACGTGATCGACGCCGCCATTGACTGCGGGGTGGAGCGTGTCGTGGCGCTCTCGACTGACAAGGCGGCGATGCCCATCAATCTGTACGGAGCGAGCAAGCTCGTTTCGGACAAGTTGTTCGTCACGGCGCAGAGCTACGTGGGCTCTCGTAATACCCGCTTTTCGGTGGTGCGATACGGGAACGTCATGGGAAGCCGCGGCAGCGTGATCCCCTACTTCCTCAAGCAGCGCCAGACGGGGGTAATCCCGGTGACCGACCGTCGCATGACACGATTCTGGATCACCCTCGATCACGGCGTGGACTTCGTCCTGATGGCGGCGCGCACGATGCACGGTGGTGAGCTGTTCGTGCCCAAGATCCCGTCCATGAAGATCCTCGACCTCGTGGAGGCAGTCGCTCCCGGTTGCGACATCCTCGAAGTCGGCATTCGCCCGGGCGAGAAACTACACGAGCTGATGATCCCGGCAGATGACGCGCCTCGCACCGTCGAGTTTCCGCACCACTTTGTTGTTTGTCCCCAGCTGGATTACTGGGACGGGAGCAACTATGAAGACGCACCGCGAGTACCGGACCGCTTCGAGTACGCCTCCGACCGGAACACGGAGTGGCTCAGCGTAGAGCGGATGCGCGCCATGCTGGTAGAGCTCGGCCTCGATCCAGCGGAGACGGAGCCAATTGACGCATGACTGACGGGCCGGTGATCCCATACGGGCATCACCATATTGACGACGATGACATCGAAGCGGTGGTTCGGGTGCTGCGGGGCGACTGGCTGACGCAGGGCCCGGCCGTTGGGCAATTCGAGACGGCACTGTGCCAGCGGTTCGGCGCTGAGGAGGCTGTGGCCGTGAGCTCGGGCACTGCTGCCTTGCACGTCGGAATGCTGGCCCTCGGCATCGGTCCCGGTGATGTCGTCGTCGTTCCACCGATCACCTTTGTGGCTTCGGCCAACGCCGCGCTATACTGCGGCGCGGACGTCGCGTTCGTGGACGTGGAACCGGACACAGGTCTTCTGTCGGCGCAAGCGCTCGAGGAGCTGCTCGCTGACTACCGGGGCCCGGGACGCCTCCGGGCGGTAGTGGTGGTGCATTACGCGGGCCTTCCGTGCGACCTAGTGCGGGTCGGCGAGCTGTGCTCGCGCTACGGCGTGGAACTGATCGAGGATGCCTGCCATGCTCCCGGCGCCACATGGACGGACGCACAGGGCCGCGTAAGGAAGGTGGGTGACGCCAGCACGTCGGCGTTCGCCACGCTCAGCTTCCATCCGGTCAAGCACATCACGACCGGCGAGGGCGGGGCGGTGATGACCAGCCGGGCGGATCTTGCTGAGCGGGCACGGATGCTGCGCACGCACGGGATCACGCGCGACTCGCAGCGGCTGCAGTGGCATGAGGGTCCCTGGTGGTACGAGATGCAGCGTCTCGGCTTCAATTACCGGATGCCGGACATCCTCGCGGCGCTCGGTACCAGCCAGTTGCTGCGCTTTGAGGCTGGGCTGGCTCGTCGGCGTGCGATCGCGGCACGGTACCGGGAAGCGTTCGCGGGCGTGCGGGGGATCGGATTGCAGGCGGAGCCGACCGGCCGCACGCACGCCTATCACCTGTTCCCGGTCCTCGTCGAGCGCCGCGCGCAGGTCCTGTCCGATCTAGCGGGGCTGGGTGTTGGCGGGCAGGTCCACTACATCCCGATCCACAAGCAGCCATTCTATCTCGCGCGGTACGGCCCGCAGCAATTTCCGCACGCCGAATGGTGGTACGAGCACGAGATCAGCATTCCGATGTACCACGCGATGAAGGACACCGATGTCGCGCGCGTGTGCGACGCGCTGACGGTCGTGATGCGCCGCGTAGCCCCAGTGCCAGCCGGGCACTGAGGGCAGCAGCTAGGTCGCAGACCACAAGCAGCTTGGCCGCAGCAAAGGTCGGCGGGTACCGGACCATGGGGCGCCGTTTGGGCGGGCGCAGTTCAGCTCGCATGCCGATACGACAGTTCGGTGACGTGTCAGGATGCCACGCCGCGGCGGCCAGCTGTGGGGCGCTGACGCGCATTGTATCCGCCGCGCGAGCACGTGGCAGGTATAGTGACACGTGACGGGACGTGCCAAGTGCTGGAGGAGCAATGTGGACGGGCAATCTCTAAGAAGCTACAGATGTATGCCGAGGCGGAAGCTGCAAGATGGCGCGCTTGCTCTCGCGGCTGTGCAGCCGAGCGATATCGAGAGCATTCGGCAGTGGCGAAACGCGCAGATGAGTGTCCTACGGCAGTCAGAGGTCATTACCCCTGATCAGCAACGCGAGTACTACGATACCTATGTCTGGCCGGAAATGGACGTGCCGCGGCCAAGGAATATTCTTCTTATCTATCTGGAGAATGAGGTTGCTATCGGATATGGCGCGCTTGTACATATCGCTTGGGAGCATCGTCGAGCCGAAGTCTCATTCCTGTTGAACCCGCTTCTGGCCGGCAGGAAAGGTGACTATACGCGGTACTTTGCTCCATTCCTCAAGCTGATGAAGACCCTTGCTTTTGAAGACTTGGGACTAGAGCGCATCTTCACGGAAACCTATGCGACGCGCACTCATCATATCGCTGTGCTGGAGGCTGCGGGCTTTCGCCGAGAAGGAACGCTAAGGCATCACGTGATAATCGATGGCCAGCCTGTGGATTCGATCGTGCATGGCTGCATCAGTTCATACGAACGGTAAATGGAGAGATGGAAAACAAACGAGTCTTCGTTAGCGGTGGTGCTGGGGTAATCGGGTTGGAAATGATCCCACGGCTGCTCGCGCGTGGCGCCAAGGTTCTTGTGGGTGACTTGAAGCCGCGTCCCGCCGGCTTCGCTAAGGAGGTACGCTATCGCCAGGGTGACCTTAATCTGATAACCAAGGGTGAATTAGAGGCCTTTGCCCCCGATGTGTTCATCCATTTGGCCGCCACCTTTGAACGCTCCACCGAGACATATGGCTTCTGGGAAGAGAACTACTGGCACAATGTGCGGCTCAGCCATCACTTGATGACCATCGCCAAGGGCGTGCCGTCTCTGAAGCGGGTCGTTTTCGCGTCCAGTTACCTCATCTATGATCAAGCGCAGTATCAGTTTGATGGGCCGCAAACCGCACCTGTTTCGTTGAGGGAATCGGCCCCTGTCCTGCCGCGCAATCTGACTGGTATGGCCAAGTTCGCGCATGAAATTGAATTGCGTTTTCTGGATAGGTTTTGCGCCGAGTCATTTACGACGGCCTGTGCGCGAATTTATCGTGGCTACGGGCGCAACTCACGGGATGTGATTTCGCGCTGGGTCCGGGCGCTGCTCGCCGGTGAGTCAATTACGGTCTACCGACCAGAAGGCATGTTTGACTACGTGTACGCCAAGGACTCGGCGGAAGGCTTGATTCGGTTGGCGGACGCCGATGCAGTCGCAGGTATTCTCAATCTTGGTACGGGACGTGCTCGCACGGTCCAGGACGTGGTTGACATCCTACGCACACATTTCCCCAACATGAAGGTGCGGGAAGAGAATTCTGACATTCCCTTCGAAGCGTCACAGGCTGACATGACCGCATACCGCAAGGCGGTCGGCTGGGTGCCTGAATACGATCTTGAGAGTGGGATTCAGGAAGTCATTGCTCATGAAATGGGAAGACTTACTGCCAGTGAGGTGGCGGCGGCGCCGTTGGGTAACGTCTTGGTAACCTGTGCATCTAGGAAGATCCCGCTTGTCCGGGCGGTACAGAAGGCCGCACGGAGGGTCAGTCCTAGCAGCCAGGTTATCGCCGGCGATCTCGATCACAACGCACTAGCGCGCTACGTGGCTGACGGGTTCTGGCGCACGCCAAGATTCGATGATGCTGCCATTGAGGTGCTTGTAGCCGGATGCAAGCGACGCAAGATCCATGTTGTTATTCCAACACGGGATGACGAGCTACTTTTCTGGTCCCGGAATCGAGAACGGTTTGCCGCAGAAGGCGTTGAGGTTGTTGTCTCGCCTGTTGAAAGCGTCGAGACATGCCGTGACAAGCTCGCCTTTGCGCAGTTTGGCCTGGCTAGAGGGTTGCCCTTCGTCCCGGCGGGCCTGCACCCTGATGAAGTGGGTAAGGGGCCATATGTGGCGAAGGAGCGTTATGGGGCCGGTGCCCGGTCAATTGGCCTCAATCTTGACCGAGCGGCCGCACTTGCGCACGGCGCGAGGTTGGAGGACGCGATCTATCAGCCGTTCCTTGAAGGTATCGAAATCAGTATTGATGCTTGGGCAACCCGTTCCCATCAGGTGAAGGCCCTCGTGCTGCGCACTCGTGACCTCGTTCTGTCTGGTGAGTCACAGGTCACAACGACCTTCCGCGATACGGATATTGAAGCGGCGATTGGAGTGGTGGTGCAGGCCCTGAAGGTGCGTGGCCCCGTGGTTGTGCAGGCGATGGTGGATTTACACAAGGGTATTCACGTCATCGAATGTAACACGCGCTTTGGTGGTGCATCCACGGCGTCTATTGCGGCGGGGCTTGACGTGTTCTACTGGAGCCTGCTTGAAACCAGTGGGGCAGATTTGGGTGATTATCCCTTTGACCGCATTTCTGGCGAGGTGCGTCAAGTCCGCGTCCCCGACGATATTCATATCTATGGTTCTGATTTTTGATCTTGACGATACGCTTTATGATGAACGCGCATACGTGGAAAGCGGCCTGAGATCTGTCGCGGCTTTCGGTCGTGCCCTGTTCGGCTGGGACCTCGACGCGTCGTTTCATTTTATGCTGGATGTGCTAGATCGTGAAGGTCGCGGCGCGATCTTTGATCGTTGGCTGGAATCGCGTGGTCGTTATAGCAGAAGCTTGGTGCACAAATGCGTGCGGGCGTATCGGCATCATACGCCACACCTGTCGCTCTATCCAGATGCAAGGGACTTGCTGCCAAAGCTGAAAGGCCACCCACTCTATGTTGTCACTGATGGCCACAAGATTGTGCAGCAACACAAGATTGAAGCTCTGGCAATCGCGCCCCTGTTCCGCCGGATCTTCATTACTCATCGTTATGGCATCCAGTATGCTAAACCTTCAACCTATTGCTTTGAGCGCATTCGCGAGGCCGAGAGATGCGACTGGGCGGACATGACCTACGTTGGAGATGACCCGGCGAAGGACTTTGTTGGCCTGCGCGAAGTCCGGATGAATACGGTCCGCGTGCTCACGGGGGCGCACAGGAACGCTGAGGCGAAGCCGGGCTATGAGGCGCGGTATTGCATTCCCGACCTTGGGCATTTCATGAGTGTCATCGGTGCCCTGAGCGCGGACCCTGCAGCTGGGTGATGCGATCCAATGTCCGACCTCAAGACTCGTTGAGGATGGGAGACTCAACCGTGCAACCCAGGGTATCGGCGGGCGGGACCCCACAGTTGCTGGCGTGAAAGTCCTTGCCATCGTCCAAGCTCGCATGGGGTCAACTCGTTTCCCCAGCAAGGTCATGCAACCCATTGGTGGGGTGCCGATGATTGAGTTGTTGCTCAGACGACTGGCCAGATCGCAACAGATCGACCAGATCGTGGTCGCCACCACACAAGACCCTCGCAACCAGCCGCTGGTTGATCACGTTCGCAGGCTTGGCTACAGCGTCTTTCGGGGCAGCGAAGACGATGTGCTGGATCGCTATTACCAGGCTGCCGCAGTCCGTGAGCCGGATATCGTGGTACGCATCACAGGCGACTGTCCGCTAATAGACCCTCAGATTGTCGATAGCGTCATTGCCCCGTTGAAGGCTGGCGGCGCCGATTACGCCTGCAATACCAACCCGCCCACCTATCCGGATGGTCTCGATACCGAGGCATTCACATTCGCTGCCCTGCGAACCGCGTGGCAAAGGGCAGGCCAGCCGCACGAACGCGAGCATGTCACCACCTATATCCGGGAATCCGGCCAATTCCGCATCCTCAACATCTCCCACACGGAGGACTGTTCCGGCGAACGCTGGACGGTCGATGAGCCGGAGGACCTTGCGGTCATCAAGGCCGTCTACGAGAGTTTCGCGCTGCGCACAGACTTCTCTTGGCTTGAAGTCATGCGATTACGCAAGGCTAGGCCCGACCTTTTTGCCGCCAATCAACGCTTGAGTCGCAACGAAGGAGCGATGATGAGTACCGGACAGAAACTCTGGAAGCGCGCCAAAAGGGTGATTCCGGGTGGCAACATGCTGCTATCAAAGCGTGCCGAAATGTTCTTGCCAGAACAATGGCCCGCCTACTTCAGCAAAGCCAAAGGCTGCAAGGTCTGGGATATGGATGGGCGCGAATATACTGACATGTCGATCATGGGCATCGGCACGAATATCCTCGGTTACGGCCATCCGGAAGTGGACGAAGCTGTGCAGCGCACCGTTGCCGCCGGCAACATGTCCACCCTCAACTGCCCGGAGGAGGTCTATTTGGCCGAACGTTTGGTCGCCATGCATCCTTGGGCCGACATGGTGAGATTGGCACGCTCGGGCGGCGAGGCCAATGCGATCGCCATCCGGATCGCACGTGCGGCTTCCGGAAAAGACAAGGTGGCCATTTGCGGCTACCACGGCTGGCATGACTGGTATCTTGCCGCCAACCTGGGGGACGAAGAGAACCTCGCCGGCCATCTGTTGCCGGGCCTGCAACCTAAGGGTGTTCCTCGGAGCCTCCGTGGCAGTGTGCTGCCGTTCCGCTACAACAGTTTCCCAGAACTTGAAGGCCTGATGCGTGAGCACGACATCGGCGTGATCATGATGGAGGTGTCCCGCAACGTTGCGCCGGAAGATGGCTTCCTTGAAAAGATCCGCAAGCTGGCCACGGACAAAGGCATTGTCCTGATCTTTGACGAATGCACGTCAGGTTTCCGCGAGACCTTCGGTGGCCTGCACAAGAAACACGGTGTACAGCCCGATATGGCCATGTTCGGCAAGGCACTTGGCAACGGCTACGCCATCACAGCGTGCATTGGCAAACGTGAAGTCATGGAAGCCGCCCAAGAGACCTTCATCAGCAGCACGTTCTGGACCGAGCGCATCGGCCCGACTGCCGCCCTGGCGACCCTGGATGTGATGGAGCGAACGAAGTCCTGGGAGACCATCACCAAGATGGGGCTGCAGGTCAGAAAGCGGTGGCAACAATTGGCGGACACGCATGGGCTCAGGATCAGTCACTGGGGCTTGCCCGCCCTGGCCGGCTTTACTATCCAAAGCGCCAATGCACTCGCTTACAAGACCTTGCTCACGCAAGAGATGCTCAAGAAGGGATTCCTGGCGGCGGACTCTGTGTATGTCTGCGTCGAACACACCGGCTCGATTGTAGATCGGTACTTTGAGGCGCTTGATCCGGTATTCGGGTTGATCGCAGAGTGCGAAAATGGTCGGAATGCGATCAGCCTTCTGAAAGGACCGGTATGTCACGCGGCATTCAAGCGATTGAACTAGGTGTTCTCGCTCTCTTGGGGACGACGGGCATGATATGGAACACACGGTTAGCATAGGCCAGCGGACGGTGGGCCACGGGCGACCAGCCTTCCTGGTTGCCGAGCTTTCCGGCAACCACAACGGAAGCCGCGAGCGCGCGCTTGAGCTCGTCCGCGCCGCGGCCGCTGCGGGAGTGGACGCGATCAAGCTGCAGACGTATACGCCGGACACTCTTACGATAGATTGCGCCAAGCCAGACTTCGTCGTCCCCGGGGGCGGGCCGTGGGGGGGCGGACGCTCTACGATCTGTATGGCGAGGCGCACACGCCGTGGGAGTGGCACGCGGAGCTTTTCGCTGAGGCCCGCGGCCTCGGCATGGAGATCTTCTCAACGCCGTTCGACGCCACGGCGGTGGAGTTTCTGGAGGCCCTGGAGGCTCCGGCGTACAAGATCGCGTCGTTCGAGCTGGTGGACGACGCACTCCTGCGGGTGGTCGCGAAGACGCGAAAGCCCGTCATCCTCTCGACGGGGATGGCGACGCGCGACGAGATCGTGCACGCGGTCGACGTATTGCGCGAAACAGGGGTCGCTGACGTGGTGATCCTCAAGTGCACGAGCAGTTATCCCGCTCCCGACGACTCGATGAACCTGCGCAGCATCCCCGTGCTCGCCGCCGAGACGGGCTGTCTCGTTGGGCTGTCCGACCACAGCGGCGGACACCTAGCGCCGGTGGTTGCGGTCGCGCTGGGCGCCTGCCTGGTGGAGAAGCACCTGACGCTGCGGCGCTCGGACGGGGGTGTGGACAGCCATTTCTCGCTTGAGCCCGCGGAGCTCGGGGAGCTGGTGCGCGAGGTGCGCCGGGCGGAGGGGATGCTGGGGCGTGCGACGTTCGGACCGGGAGTCGCTGAGGAAGGGAGTGTCGTGCTCCGACGGTCCCTGTACGTCGTCGAGGATGTGGCAGCGGGGCAGCGGTTCACGGCGAGGAACGTTCGATCGATCCGCCCGGGGTACGGATTGGCCCCCCGGTTTTTGGACGGGGTCATCGGCAAGGCGGCGGCGTGCGACATCGCGCGGGGTACGCCTCTGTCCTGGCCCCTCGTACGGGAGGCGTGAGTCCGGGCGCTTTGGATCCGGAGCGCGGCGCGCCGAGGGGGGCCGCCACCCGATTGGAGGAGGAGATGACGGCGTGATGCGACGGCTGTGCCTCGGAACTGCGGCCTTCGGAGGGCATGACCGCACCCGCTACGGACTTAACGCGAAGCGGGCCCCGACGCGTGCGGAGTGCGTCGAAATGCTGCGGGCAGCGGAACGGGCCGGGCTCGGGCTGGACACGGCCGCGGCCTACGGCGTGGCCGAAGAACTCATCGGCAGCGCCGTCTCACCAGGGGTGCCGCTGACCACGAAACTGCTGCCGCTCCTCTCGGCGCACCCCGACCACCTCCCCCGCCTGGTCGCGAGTGAGGTCCTGGCGAGCCGCACGCGCCTGGCGCGGAGCGCCGAGTCGCCGCTCGGCATCCTGTTCCACACGCCGCAGTACGGCGCGGACCCCGCAATGGTCGCGGCCCTGCTCGCGGCCCGTGACGGGGGTCTCTGCCAGCACGTGGGGGCGTCGATCTACTTCCCGAGCGAGTTCGACGCCCTCCTCCCCGGCCAGGACATCGTGCAGTTGCCGTATTCGGTTTTCGACCGGCGGTTCGCGGCTTCCGGTGTGTTCGACCGGGCGCGCGAGCGCGGTACCCGCGTGTACGCACGGTCGCCGTTCTGCCAGGGTCTGGTCGTCATGGAGCCCGCCAGCGTTCCGGACCGCCTGGCGCATGCGCGGCCGTTCGTGAAGGCGTTCCAGCGGGTCTGTGTGCGGTTCGGCATCTCTCCCGCGGAGGCGGCGTTCCGCTTCGCCCTGGACGGGCCGGCGGACCACATTGTGTTCGGTGTCGACACGATGGCGCACCTCGAGGAGGACCTCTCCTTCGCCTCCAGCCCGCCGCCACCGGGCTGGCCCGACATCAAGACGGCGCTGATCGCTGCGCTGCGGGATCTTCCCGAGGCGGTCGTCGTGCCCAGTCTCTGGGCCAAGGCGTGATGCTTCTCTGGTGGGGTCGGCGGTGAGCGCGGCACGACGGGTGGTAGCGCCGGCGCAGGCGCGCACGACCTCGACTCGACTGCCGCGCAAGGTCTCGACGCGCATCGGCCGGGACACGATGTTCGAACGCCTAATCCGGCAGAACTCCGGCTGCCGCACCCTCCGGGCCCCGGGGTAGGACCGTGCTGCCCGCACCGCTGCGCGACCGTCTTCGGCGCATCACGCCGCTGCGCCGCGCGTACCGTTTCCTATACGCGCTCTGCCGGCGCCCACTCGGGCTCGGCGAGGCCCTGGCCTACGCCGGGGAGACGCTCTTCGTCAGCGCCGCTGCCCGTGCGGCGAAGGCCGGGATTGCCGCGTGGGTGGGCGTCAGCCTGCGAGCGGGTGAGGATGAGGCAGTGTGGAGGCGGTCAGCGACGGCGTGGGCAGAGCGCAATCGCCGCGGCTACGCCGCGGACCGACGGCGCCTCGCCCTGGTGGATGACCTCGTTGCGCTCGCCCCGACGTCGGTGCTTGAGGTCGGCTGCAACTTCGGCGCGAACCTTGCGCTGCTCGCCGAGCGCGTCCCCACGGCACAGCTCGTCGGCATCGACGTCGGGGTCGCCGCGCTCCGCTGCGCTTCGGCGCCCGGGCGGGCTCTGCTCGCGGGCGCCAGCGCGTATGCGCTGCCGTTCCGCACCGCTTCGTTCTCCGTCGTGTTCACGTCCGCATTGATCATGCATCTCCCCGCGTCGGATGCGCGTCGGGGCCTCGAGGAACTGCTGCGGGTGAGCGGCGCCTACGTTGTGCTCGTGGAGTACCGGAACCCGTCTGAGCCACCCGGGATCGAGCACCTCGGCGCCGACTTCAGGATCTACAATCACGACTACGCGGGCTGGCTCGCGGGCCGAGGCGACGTGGACGTGGCGAAGGACGAGGAGTCTCGCGAAGCGGTCCCGGGGATGTTTCTGCGAACGATCATATTGAGGAAGCGGGGGGCTCTGGCGTGCTGAGGCGGGTGGCGAGCAATTCCGTGCTCACGATGCTCGGCTTCGTCTGGCGCATGGCCGTCAGCGTGATCCTCACGCCCTTCCTGATCCGGTCTCTCGGCGCCGCGCTCTACGGGGTCTGGGTCCTCGTACTCTCGTTTTCGGTGGCGGGCTACCTTTCTCTGTTCTCATTGGGCATCCAAGGGGCCCTCGTCAAGCAAATCGCGGAGCACCACGCGCGAGGCGAGACAGACCGCGTGAACGTGCTCTTCAGTGCGGCGCTGGCGGCCTTCGCCGCTATCGCCGTCGTCGCGGCGCTCCTCGTCCTCGTCTTCGCGTACGCCTTCCTTACGCGGACCTTCAACATCCCGCCCGAGCTCGTCCGCACGGCCGAAGTGCTATTGACGATCATGGCGCTGCAGTCGCTCATCGAATTCCCTGCCATGGCTGTCCTCGGCGTAATCGAAGGGCTTCAACGTTACGACCTGCTGGCGGCCTTCGACGCGGCCCGCTCCACGATCTTCGCCGTGGCGGCCGTGGTCGCACTTCGGAACGGAGCGGGGGCCGTAATGCTCGGGGTCGTGGTACTCGTGCTGTCGGGTGCGAACTTGCTGGCGGCGAGTGTCGCCGCGCGACGTCTGCTGCCGTCGCTGCGCCTTTCCCGCCAGGTGTCGGGACCGGCAGTGATGCGGATGGCCCGGGTCTCCGGCCAGATGCTGCTGTTGCGCATCAACGGGCTGGTATACAATCAGATGGACAAGGCCATCCTCGGCGTGATGATGACCACGACTGCGCTGACCCACTACGATGTCGTTGCTCGGTTCCATGCCCTCGCCCTGATCGCCACCGGCTTCATCAGCTCGGTGGTCATGCCCGGGGCGTCGGCGCTCTACGCCGTCGGCGACCGGCCGCAGTTGCGCAAGCTGTTTATGACGGCGACGAAGTACTCCGTGGCGATCTCCGTGCCCATCTCGCTGGTGATCATGGTGTTGGCACGCCCCCTGTTGCGGCTCTGGCTGGGCCCGGCGTTCACCGTGGACGCCGGCCTAGTCCGCCTGATGCTGGTCTACACGCTGTACTTCGGGCTGGTCCAGGTCGGCTGGAACCTGATGGTAGGGATGGACCGCATCGCCGCCATCGTGCGCATCGCCGTTTGGACGACCGGGCTGAACCTACTGATCAGCATCGTGGCAACCCCGTGGCTGGGCATCGCCGGCGTGCTGTGGGGGACTCTGGTCGGCAACTCGGTCTCGTCGGTCCTCTACCTCCGGCTGTGCCTGCGGACCCTAGACATCGGTGTGAAGGAGCTGGCCCAGCAGGTGCTTGTGAGGGCGTACCCGCCAGCGCTGATCGGCGCAGCAGTGGTTGGCGGCCTCAGCATCGTGCGCCCGGCGGACACGTTGGTGCTCGCGGCGGCGTACGGCGGCGGGGCGTTGGTCTTGGCAGCCGCGCTCTTTGTCACCATCGGGACCGACGCGCCGGAGCGCGCGCTGTTGCGTTCGCTCGTGGGGTTGCGGGTCGCTCCCGCGCGTTCTTGAGGTGGCCATGAACGTTCTCATCCTGGACCATCACTTCGCGCAGGACATCGTGGAGCTGCAGCTCGCGGACGACGGGCGGCACGTGATCCGCACTGTGTCACCGATGTACTTCGCCCGGGTGGCGGAGCGCTTTTTCCCGCGGGACGTGTGGGGCAGCGACCTCGCTCGCTACCACGCGGCGGAATACGCGGAAGCGCGCACGCGCTACCGGACGCTGGCCTTTGAGCTCCTGCGGGACCTCTATCGCGTCTTCCCTTTCGAGCTGTTCGTCTCGCCATCGGATACGTTCTTCTACATCCGCGACGTGATCGACGCCTGCCGCGAGCTGGGAGTGCCCTTCGTGGTCGTCCAGAAGGAGACGGGTGTCTCCGCCACCTCGCTGGCCAAGCACGCCGGGGAGATGCGCCGGTGGTTCCCCTTCAAGGGCGACTGGATGACCACGTGCTGCGAGAAGTCGAAGGTGTTCTGGGTGGCGGCCGGTGCGGAGCCTGAGCAGGTTGCGGTGGCCGGGCAGCCGCGCTTCGACTACTATCGGCATCCGGAGCGCTGGCCGCGGCGCGCGGCGGGGGGGGGCACCGCGTTCTCTTCCTGTGCTACGACCTCGACGCCTACGACGAGGAGCGGGGGCTCGGCGCTGCGCACCGGCCTTGGGAGGCGATGTATCGCGAGACCGAGGCAGTTCTCCGCAACGTCGCTGCGGAAGGGCGGGTGGAGGTGCTCATGAAGCCCCATCCCCAGCACAACGCCGAGATGCTGGAGGGGATTCATCGGCGGATCGACGGCGTGCCGCGAGTGACGCTCCTCCCCGGGGACGCAGACACGCGGGAGCTGATCGTTTCCAGCGACGTCGTCGTGGGTTTCCAGACGACGGCGCTCGCGGAGGCGATGGCTGCGGGCAAGCGGGTCGTGTACACGTTCTGGACCGACGCCGTCCAGCGGGTCAAGGGACTCCTGCTCCCCTACCACGAACTGGACGGTTGCATTGAGGTCGCCGTCTCCGCCGAGGACCTGGGGCGCCGTCTGCGAGACGTTGAGCCGAGGCTGCCGACCAAGGCACAGGAGCGTGACCGGATGGCGTTCGTTGAGGCCTACTTGGGGCCGATTGACGGCCAGGCGTCGAAGCGGGTGTGGCGCGTGTTGGAGGAGCGTGCCGCGGCGGCTGCCCCGCCGCCCGAGGCCGCGCGGGCGCTCCGGGGCCGGCTGCGAGCGGACGCGGGCGCATACTGCCACCGCGAGGCGCGCCGGGCTGGGCGGCGCTTGCAGGTCCGATCGGTCGCGGCACTGGTTGCGCGCCTCGTCGCCGGGCCGAAGGCGGCCGTGACGCGGCGCCTGGCGCAGCGCAGGGACGCGGAACGCGACCGCGTGCTTGAGTGCCGCGAGGCGGTCTCCGGTCCCCCGCGCGCGCTCTCTCGCCTGGTCGGCCACGACGACGAGACGCTGCTGGGGGCCTGTGCCCGCTTCGCCGGGCATCGCCTTTTCGGCGCCCGCCGATGAGGGCGCGGGAATGAGCGTGCGGCGCCTCAAGGCGTTCTTCCGCGGCCGGGTCCCTGCGGCATGGCGGCTGGGCCTGTTCCTCTGGTGGCGCGCCCGTCTCGCGCTGCCGTGGCTCGAGACCGCGTACTTCCGGCAACTGCGACGCTTGCGGCGTGGGGCACCCCCCCCGACGGCCGGCGCGGGCGGGAAGCGGGTGCTGTTCTTCGCGACGCGGCAGGAGCGCGACCAGGTGGCGATGGTCACGACTCTGGCCTGGAGCTTGCAGCGCCGCGGCCATTCCGTGGCCGTCCTGGGCTGCGATCGTGTGCTCAAGAGAAGCTGCAACACTGGCAACTACCCCCGTCTCAGCCACTGGGTGTGTCGGGCCTGCCATCTGTACGCTAGTCACGGCCATCGTCTGGTCGGCCATGACACCGAGTGGCTCGGCCAGCTACTCCCTCCCGGAGCGCGGAAACGGGCGCAGGCGTTGGTGGATGCGCTCGCCCCGCCGGACTACCCCGGCATGGAGTATCGCGGCTATGCGATCGGCCGCTTAACGCGGCATTCGGTGGCGCACTTCCTGCGCACTGACAAGATCACGGCAGACCCGGAATCGCTCGCCACCTATCGCGAGTGGCTGGTTTCGGCTGTGTGGCTGGTGGACGCGTGCGAGTTGCTGCTGGACCGGCGCCGGCCGGATGCCGTGGTGCTGTTGAACGGCCTATTTGCCCCGGAATGGATCATGGTCGAGGCGGCGGAGCGCCGCCGCGTTCATGTGATCACCTGGGAAGTCGGCTTCCGGCCGGAGACATTCTTTTTCCGGCATGATCGCGCCACCGATGTGGCGGATCCGGCCTACTGGCCGCAGTTTGCGAACCAGCCGCTGACCCGCGAGGAGAGCGAGCGCCTGGACCGGTATCTGGCCGAGCGCGCGACGGGCGGGGGATACCTCCTCAATTACTTCCCGAACCTGGAGTCCTCGGCCGAGGCGATCTGCGCCGAGTTTGCCATCGACCGCTCGAGGCGGCTCGCCGTGCTCTTCCCGAACATCACCTGGGACTCCACCCTGTTCGAGCGGGACATTGGGTTCGGCGGCATGGCGGATTGGATCGTGGAAACGGTGGGTGCGTTTGCGGAGCGGCCGGAGGCGCAGCTCGTCATTCGGGTTCACCCTGCGGAGGTGATCCTCCCCGGAGCGGGACGCGATTCGGTGGTCGAGTTGCTGCGGCAACGATTCCCGACGCTGCCCCCCAACGTGATCGTTGTGCCCCCAGAGAGCGGCGCGAGCTCCTACGTGCTGATGAGCCTGGCAGACTGCGGTCTCGTGTACGGCTCGACGACCGGGATCGAGATGGGCGTGCGGGGCGTTCCCGTGATTCTGGCGGGCGACGTTTACTACCGTGGCCTGGGGCTCTCCATAGAACCCGCGACGCGCGAGGAGTATCGCGCAGCGCTTGACGCGGTCTTGTCGGGCCGGATCGCCAAGGGTGACGCTGCCCGCATCGAGGCATGGCGTCGCTATGCGTATTACGCCATTTTCCGCGCATCGATTTCACTCCACCAGGTGCGCTACGAGTCCGTTGGGAATCTCCCAGAGCTGCGCTATGCGTCCCTGTCCGAATTGGACGAAGGGAAAGACGCGAACCTCGACGCCGTGTGCCGCGGGATCGTCGAGGGCACACCGTTCTTGGCCGCTCGTATGCACGATGACGCGGCGCTAGACTGACGCGCCGATGGCCGGGCCTTCATTCCTGCTCGCCCCGTTCGCACGTCGTGCTCGGGGTGCGTTCAAGAAAGTGGCGCTCGCTGCTACATTCCCGGCGCGACGAAGCCGCGTCGCGTGGTCCACGTCGCTCCTTCTCAACCACGGCGCCATCTTGAAGCTCGGTCGCGGATCCACGTTGCGTGGGCTCGGGAGCGTTACCGTTCTTGCCGATGGGACGCTGAGGGTCGGCGATCGGAGTGCCGTGATGCAGGGGTGTGAGATCGCAGTCGACGAAGGGGCCGTAGTGGAGATCGGCGACGACGTCTACATCGGGGCTCACGTCAACATCCGCAGTAGTCGGCGGATACAGATCGGGCACGACGTCCGCATTGCCCAGTTCGTCTCACTGGTCGGCGGCCAGTATCGGTACAAGGACCGGGCTCGGCTGATCCGCGAGCAAGGGTTTGAAGAAGCCGACGTTATCGTCGGCGACGACGTGTGGCTCGGTGTGGGGGTCGTAGTCTTGGGTGGGGTGACGGTCGGGACGGGCGCTGTGGTGGGCGCCGGGGCGATCGTCACCAAGGATCTCGCTCCGTACGCCATCGCCGTTGGCATCCCCGCGCGGGTGGTGGGCGAGCGCCGCTAGACGGTGAGCAGCGCAACGAGGGTTGAGGTAGACATGGCCAACGGGACTGCAGCTGGTGTGGATCGAGACCCGCTCCTCGTGGACGTGGCTGTGGCGCTGGCCCGTCGGTGGCGCGCCGTGATCGGGGTCGCGGCAGCGGCGTCCGTCGTCGCCCTTGTCTTCGTGCTCCTGACGCCCAACAGCTACAGGGCGGTGACCAGTTTCGTGCCGGAGACGCGCGCCGGCAGCGCCAGCTCCACCCTGGCCGGCCTGGCGGCGGTGGCCGGGATCACGGTCGGCGCAGCCGAGCCGGGGCAGACTCCGCAGTTCTACGGCGACTTGCTGCGCAGTACACCCATCGTTTACGGCGTCCTGCAGACCCGGTTCGGAGGGCTCATGCGCGGGCAGGCGGGCGAGGCATCGGACTCCGCCACGCTGGTGGACTACCTGGAGCCCGGCACGGAACCGCTCCCCCGACGCCTGGAGCGCGCAGCCAATACGCTGCGCGGGCTCACCGACGTTCTCGGTTGACCGCCCGACCGGTGTAGTGCGTCTCACCGTGGTCGCGGCCAAGCCAGCCCTCGCCGCCGGCATAGCCGACGAGTTCGTGCACCGCCTGCTGCTGTTCAACCGGGACTCTCGGCAGTCCCAGGCGAAGAGCCGCCGGGTCTTCACGGAATCGCGGGTGCACGAGGCTGAGGGTGCCCTCACCGAGGCCGAGGCCGCGCTGCGCGGGTTCTACGAGCGGAACCGGTCGTTCGACAAATCGCCGGCCCTACGGTTCGAGGAGGGGCGGCTGAGGCGACAGCTGGACATCAGACAGGACCTCTACCTCTCACTCAGCCGGGAGCTGGAGCTGGCCCGCATCAGGGAGGCCGACGAGTCGCCTGTGCTCACGGTGATAGAGCCGGCGCTGGTCCCAACTCGCAAGTCGGCTCCAAACCGGAGCCGGACACTCATTGGCGTCGCTGTCGTGATGCTCGGACTGACGGCAAGCTGGGCGGTGTTCTACGAGTTGCAGCGTGAGCAACTGCAGGCCGTGGCGGCGACGTTTCGCAGGCGAGTTGGCCCTCTGCTCCCGAGGCTGCGGAGGCGGTCAGGAGGCGGTTGATGCCCCGGGTGCCAGGGTCCACAGCAACCCGAGCATCATCCACAGTGGCTTCATCGCCACACCATCGTTGAAGAGAAGCACAAAGAGCGTGCCGAGGGTGGCGGCCAGCATCGCCGCCGCCACGGCCCGATCGTCCTGATCCGGCGCTCGTACAGCGCGGACTCCGCGGCGGAACGTCGCAGCAAACAGCCACCCGTAGGCAAGCAGCCCGACTATCCCCATGTCGACGGCGATCTGCAGCGGCGTGCTGTGCGTATCGCGCGGGGCGACGGTGTTCGCGCCAATGTCCTGGGATGTTACCGAGGAGGCGAGGTCGTACAACTCCGGATTCGTCCAGTTCTGGTGAACCTGCGCGCCGAGTCCCGTGCCGAAGACCGGGTGCGCTCGGAAGCTGTCGAGCGCACCTAGGTAGATACTCGCACGGCTATAGACAGAGAACGGACTCATTGCGGTGAGGAACGCAATCAACCTCGGGCCGGCAACAATCGCTGCGACCGCGGACAGTGTGATCGCGGTGAGCACTGCCGTCCACACATGGCGCAGCCGGCTGGATAACTTCGCAATGGCGATGCCGGTGCCAAGAACTGCGATTGTCAGCAGCGACGCGCGTGTGAAGGTGAGTGCGGATGCCGCGACGCAGAGCACGGTGGCGATATTGCGAATCGCACGTTGAACGCCGGGCAGTGGTCGGCCCCACAAGACCAAGCCGCACGCGACGCCAGGCAGAAGGTAGGCCGAAAGGTTGCCGGGCGCGTTGAACAGGCCGCTCGCCTTGATCTGGTAGCTGCCGAGATTGTACACATAGTACGCCGCAGAGGGGGCCCACAATTCCCGCCCGTATTGGTACGCAATGAACTGTACAATCGCCGTCGTGCTCATCACGAGACTGGCTGCAAAGAGGGCATCGAGCAGACGCTCGCGTACCTGTGGGCGGTCAGCGTAGTTCACAAGAGCCACGGCGAAGCCACCGGCCCCGAACACCGACACAAGAAGGCGGGCGGCGCTGGCGCGATCCGCGGCCAACGCGGTCGATGCGACGACGGCGAAGCCCACCGCAAGGAGTGGCCGGTACGCGAAACTCGGCCGCAACCGGCGCACCCCGCGCGCGGCGTCGAAGACCATCCGGAGAACCACGATCGTGATAAGCACATTCGTAGCGGACAGCACCGACCAGATCTTCCACGTGTCGAACGGGAGCGCGAGCACGGTGAGAACCAGCAGCGACTCGGTGCTGGCTGCCAGCAGCCAGGGCAATGCGGCGAGGAACGCACCGGCGACCAGAGCGTCGGTTTGCGGACCGGAGTGGACCATTGCGCCCAACGCAGCCACAAGCGCACTGCCCGCGAGATAACCGGCGGTCGCCTTGGTCGTGAGGCGACCGCCGGGGCTGTCGGCCCCCAGACCGGCCTGGACCCTAGGGAGCGCGAGATCTTGCGTGCCCACGCGTGAAATGTGGGTCGCCGAGAATCGTATTGCAATCGTCGCTCCGCTGGTGTCCTCGAGTGGATGGCCGTAGATTTCGCGCCCGTGTCGCGGCTCAAGGTCATTTGGGTGGTTTCCCCCCTGGTAGCGCGTGGCGGGGGCTTTGACATACTTCGGGGATGGATCCGGCACCTCACGGCGGACTGCTACGATCTGTCTCTGGCATACTTTTCGCGCGAGCCTGAGCGGGTCGAGGCCGCGTTGGCGCCCTGGCCTCACGTGCGGCTAATCCACGTCGGTGCACTGCGGTCTCCGGCGTTGCTCTACGTGCCCGCGATCGCTGCGCTGCGGCGTTTGTTCAAGGCCGAGCGTCCCCACATCGTGCATTCGGTGATGGTCCAGGGGGATATCCTCGGTAGCGTGGCGGCGCGACTGGCTGGCGTGCCGGTGGTAGTGTCGTCGGGAATCGGCTATCTCGTGGCGCACACGTCGGCGTGGAAGGCGCGTCTCTACCGTGCCGGCATCGGCTTGGCGCGACGCCGCATCGACCGGGTGCTGGCTATCTCCGGGGCGACGAGGCGTGAGCTGATCGAGGAATTCGGGTACGCCCCGGATCAGGTGCAGGTGCTATACAGCGGCGTAGAACTGGATGCGGGCGACGCCCCGCGTCAGGGACTGCGGCGCGATCAGCCCGTCGTGGGCACAATCGGGGAGCTCATCCCGGAAAAGGGGGTGCAGCACCTGCTGCGGGCCGCTCCGGCCATCGTCCAGGCGGTCCCGGAGGTGCGCTTCCGCGTGGTGGGGGATGGTTCCTACCGCCCGTCGCTCGAGGCGCTTGCGGGTGACATGGGGGTTCGGGACCGGGTGGATTTCGTGGGGTGGGTGCCAGAGGGGCGCAGCGCGATGGCGCAGCTGGACGTGTTCGTGTTCCCGTCAGACCCTGGCTACGACGGCCTGCCCCGGGTACTCCTCGAGGCGTGGCTGGTCGGCACGCCCTTCGTGACGACGAACGTGGCCGTGGTGCCGGAGATCGTCCGGCACGGCGAGGACGGGCTGGTGGTCCCACCCAAGGACCCCGCAGCCATCGCCGCGGGAGTGGTGCGCCTGCTGCGAGACGCCGCGTTGTGGGGGCGACTGTCCCAGGCCGGACGGGCTCGGGCGCCCGAGTTCGGGGTCGAGCGCGAGGTGGAGGTTCTTCGTCACGTCTACGCCGAGCTGCTGGCCCGGGCCGGCGCCACGGGAGCGTCATGAGTCCGGACGCGAGCAACAACACGACGCAGGTCGCCGTCATTGGCGTGGGGTGTGTTGGTTTCACGCTGGCGGCCGTGTGAGCGCGGAACGGCTTCCGCGTGCGTTGCGCGCCGCTGTGCGGATATCGCGGAGGTGCGCGCCTTGACCGGTTCCTCACCGCACCTGGAGATCGGCGTTCCGGCGGACTACCACCTGGCGCTCGCGGACGCCGGCGAAGTCAAGCGGCGCATTTTCCGTACATTGCCTGCTAGATAGCGCGGCCAGCCCACCGACATGCGCATACTTTTTGAGGCTCTCGGCTTCGGTGCCGGAGACAACCTCGGCGGCTCCGTACGAGTCGCGCAGGCCAACGCCCGAGCGCTGGTGGCTCGCGGACATCAAGTCACGTACATCTGCACCAATCGCAGAGATCGGCGCACGTCACTCTTTCCTGGTACGGAGGAGCGCATTACCGAGGACGGAGTTCGGGTGGTCTACCTCCGGACGTCGACGATTCCTTGGTGGCCAGGGAGCTTCGGTCCACACTACGTCCATGGAGCCGCGCGGCGGCTGGAGGCCGAACTGAGGGTGCACGACCTCCTGCATCTACATGAGTTCCGATCGTTCCTCGCCTACGCAGCCGCTCGGGCTGCGCGGAGAGCTGGAGTGCCATACCTGCTTCAGCCACACGGAACCCTTCGGCCTGGAGAGCGGAGTCAGCGGCTCAAGCGAGTCTACGACCGATGGCTAGGACGGCCGCTGCTTGAGGGCGCTTCCCGCTTCATCGCTGATACGGAAAGCGAGAGGGAGCTTTTCGCGCAAGCGGGAGTGAGCCGGGAGCGCTCCGTTGTCGTGCCCAATGGGCTCGATCTCACGCGTCTTGAGCCGCTTCCCGAGCGCGGGCGATTTCGCGCCCGTCACAGCATTGCGCCGGAGAGCCGCATGGTCCTGTTCCTTGGGCGGCTCGAGCTGACGAAGGGGCCCGACGTGCTCCTGCGAGCTTTCTGCGAGCTCCAGGCTGCGGATGCGGTGCTCGTGCTCGTTGGCCCCGATCATGGGCTCGCAGGGCAACTGCGAGAGATGATTGCTCGCGCTGCGCGGGGGCGATCCATCGTGATGACGGGCCCGCTACACGACGATAGGGAGGTAATCGAAGCCATGATCGACGCGGATGTGTTCGCGCTGCCAAGCCGCTACGATTCCTTCGGGATGGTGGTTCTGGAGGCTTGCGCCGCATCTCGGCCGATGCTTCTCTCAGAAGGCTGCCAGCTGGCGCCAGCATTTCGGGATCGAGCCGCGATCGTTGTCCCGTGCGAGAGCAAGGCGATGGCTAGCGGGTTGCGGCGCCTGCTTGATGATCCCGGCTTGCGCGCACGCTTTGGGGCGGCAGGCCGAGAGATCCTCGTTCGGGACTACACGCTTCCTGCGGTGGTGTCACGGCTTGAGACCCTGTACCGAGAGGTGCTACGGCCCGCCGCTGCAAATGGCAGGTCAGAGCACGGCGGATAGGCAGGCATCGTACCGCTGGGCTGCGAGACTGAGCGTGTAGTTCGCCAGAAACGCGGATCGGCCGTTCTGCCCCATTCGCTCGAGTCGGGCACGATTCTGCTTCAGCTCGCGGACGATAGAAGCCACTTGCGTGCCAGTGGGATCCCGAAGCACCACACCGCAGTTGTTCTCCACGATTGTTCGTCCTATCTCGCTCTCCGGATCGAGGAAGGCGAGGATTGGCCTTCCCGCAGCCATCACGCCGTAGGTCTTGCTGGGCACCGAGAGTCCGGTGAACTGGCGCTCCAGGCATACCACGGAGACGTCAGCGGCTGCCAGCATCTCGCGCAGCCGCTCCATCGGCTGGTAGGGAAGGAACACGACGTTTGACAAGCCCTGGACGCGACACAGCGTGAGCAGGTCACTACGTTTTGCCCCATCGCCGATGAACTGGAAGACTATGCCCTCGTCACGCAGCAGATCGGCTGCCGCGACCAGCGGCTCGAGGTTGTGCGTGCGCCCCATTCGACCGGCGTACTGGACGACAAACCGCCCGTGAAGGTGATGCTCCTGAATGAACGGGTTCTCCTCCGGCCGCATCGGAGCGACGACGTGGTCGTCCGACCAGTTCGGGATGAGTCGAATGCGCTCTCGGCGGTCGGGTCGCATCTTGGCCGCGATGATCGGTTCCATGTCCCGGCCGATCACGATCACTGCGGCGGCCTCGTTCAGCACGGCCCGAGTCAGATGCTCCCACAGGCGCTCCAGGAAGGACCCGGCTCGGACCACGCCGAGGCGAACTGCGATCTCCGGGTAGACATCGTAGACAATGAGCGCGTAGGGTAAGAAACGCATCTTGCTGATCAGCCACGCCGCCAAGCCAAGGAAAGGAGGGTTGGTTGTCAGGACGACGCCCCGCGCCCCGCGCCCGACACGGAGGACCTGCACGATGCTGGTCAGCGAAAACGTCATCGCGAAGAGCAGCCGGCTCGCGAGGCCGTCATGTGAACCCAAGGCGCCGGATCTGGCTATCCTGATGCCTTGGTATGTCATTTGGGTCGGGACGCGCGCGTTGTTGGTTGCGACCAGCAGGCGTGGTTGGGCGCAGACGGCGCTGATGGCCCAGCCCAGTCGCGTGAGGGCGACGGCCAGTTCCGTCATGTGGATCCCCGTCGAGATCATCTCGGGGAAGAAATGCTGGCAGAGGAGAACGATGGTCTTCGGGCGAGGCGGCCGCGTGGCGGCCGCCGGCGTCGCCTGCGCCTGCGCCGTCACGAACGCTTGGCGCCGTTGGCTTTCACGTATTCGTCGTGAATCCAGCGATAAGTGGTTTCCATGCCCGTGCGCAGGGGAATGGACGGCTCCCATCCCAGGAGCTTCTTGATGCGCGTGTTGTCGGAGTTGCGTCCGTTGACGCCCTTCGGGGCCGCGAGGTTGTAGCGGCGCTCGAGTTTCACGCCGGCGATGTCCTCGACGATGTCCACGAGCTGGTTGATCGTGACGAGCTCGTTGGATCCGAGGTTGATGGGCTCGATGATGTCGCTGGCCGTAATTTGCAGGATGCCCTTGATGCAGTCGTCGATGTACATGAACGAACGCGTCTGCTCCCCGCTGCCCCAGATCTCGATGCCGTTCTCGCCGGTTCTCCAGCGCGTGAATGACCTTCCGGCAAATCGCCGCGGGAGCCTTCTCCCGTCCGCCGTCCCACGTGCCAAGCGGGCCGTAGACGTTGTGGAACCGGGCCACGCGCGTGGGAAGCCGAAGTCCTCGCGGAAATGCCGGCACATCCGCTCCGAGAAGAGCTTCTCCCACCCGTAGCCGTCCTCGGGCATCGCGGGATAGGCGTCTTCCTCCTTGAGAGGCACGACGTTGGTCGAGCGTCTGCTTGTCTGCGTTGTACACGCACGCCGAAGAGGAGTAGAAGTACCGGCTGACCCCGGCCGCGCGGGCCGCCTGGAGCATGTGGGTGTTGATGAGCACTGAGAGCATGCACAGCGCCTTGTTGTTCTCGATGAAGCCCATGCCTCCCATGTCGGCCGCGAGCTGATACACGGTGTCGACGCCGCGACAGGCACGCTCGCATGCCTCCCGGAGCTTGAGGTCGGCGACGACGTTCTCCACATCGTCGAAGACCTGATACCACTCTTCGATTGGCTTGATGTCCACGGCTCGGACGGCGCATCCCCGGCGGCGCAATTCAGCGGCGAGGTGCCCGCCGATGAACCCTCCTCCTCCCGCTATCAAGACGCGTTCCACGGACATTCATCCTCCGCATAGTCGGAAAGTGACGCGGCTCTTTGCCGCGGCTGGCCCCTAAGTTCGGTCGGTGGCGAGGTTTTCGCAACCGCCTGCGACTGCTATACTTCTCGGCGAACGAGCGACGCAGACGGCCTCGTCAGGGGAGATTACCGACCACATGACCAGGGTGCTGGTGACCGGTACCTCAGGCTTCATCGGGAGTCACCTCGCGGACGCTCTGGCGCGCCGCGGCGATCAGGTTCTCGGGCTCGACAGGCGGACTGGTCACACGCCGATCGAGGGCGTGGAGCAGCGTGACTGCGACCTGCTCGACCTCCCTGGCTTGACGGGTCAACTGCAGCGGTTCCAACCGGAAGTCATTTTTCACCTCGCCGCACGGACCGATCTCGACGAGCACGCCGATCTCGAAACAGGATACGCCGCCAACATCGCCGGTGTCGAGCACCTGGTGGCGGCGATCGGCGCAACGCCGGGCGTGCGCCGGTTCGTGTGCACGTCCACGCAGCTGGTGTGCCGGATCGGCTACCGTGCGGCGCACGACGGGGATTACTGCCCGACCACGCAGTATGGCCGGAGCAAGGTGCGCACCGAGCAGATCGTCCGCGCCGGCGACGGCGGAGGTGTGCCCTGGTGCCTGGTGCGTCCCACGACCATCTGGGGCGCGCGAATGAACCCGCACTATCTGCGCTTCTTCCGGATGCTGCGCGACGGACGCTACTTCCACGTCGGCAGAGGGCCGACCCGCAAATCCTACGGCTACATCGGCAACGTCGTGCACCAATACCTGCGACTGGCCGAGGCGCCGCCGGCGAGGATCCATCGCCGGGTGTTCTATCTCGCCGACTACGAGCCGCTCGCGATTGAAGATTGGGCGGAGCGGTTTAGGCTCGCTCTCGGCGGCCCGCCGATCCGTACCATGCCCCTGATGGTCGCCAGGACGGCCGCGCACGTCGGGGACCTTCTGAACCTCGCCGGAGCTCGTCGATTCCCGTTCAACACATTCCGACTTAACAACGTGTTGACGGCTTACCAGCTGGATCTGTCGGCGACGCAGGAGATCTGCGGCCCGCTCCCTTACACACTCCAGCAGGGCGTTGACCAGACGGCCGCCTGGATTCGGGAGGCGCTCGAAGCGGGGCGCCCGACAGGGGGTGGGAGCTGACGTGGCAGGCGACGGCGGTGACGTTGTGCTCGTCACGGGCGCCACCGGCTTCATCGGCCAGCACGTCTCGCGGGCGCTCGTCGGCTCCGGGATGAGGGTGCGCGCGCTCGTGCTGCCACCCGCCACGTCACTTCCGGCGGGTGTCGCGGCCGTCTCCGGGGATCTGCTCGATCGCGCCGCGCTCGGCGCTGCGCTGGACGGCGTGCGTACCGTCGTCCACCTGGCGGGTGCGGTCCACGTCGTGATCCGGGACGCCCTCAGGTCCGACGAATTCCGGCGCGTCAACGTGGAGGGCACGCGGGCGCTGCTCGAGGAATCGGAGCGCGCTGGCGTGCGGCATTTCCTCTTCATGAGCTCTATCGCCGCGACGTGCGGGAAGAGTGAGCGGCCCGTCAACGAAGCGACGGCGCCGGCGCCGGTCAGCGCGTACGGCGTGAGCAAGCTGGAGGCCGAGGGCCTGGTGCGTGAAGTGGCCGCCGGCGCCGGGATGAGAGCGCTGATCTTCCGCCCTCCGCTCGTATACGGGCCGGGCATGAAGGGCAACCTGCTTCGGCTTGTTCCAGGTCGTGGACCGTGGGCTTCCGATCCCCGTGGGCGCCGTCAGGAACCAGCGCAGCATGCTGTTCGTCGGCAACCTCGTTGCGGCGCTGCTCGCGGTTCTGGCCGACGGGAGGTCGGAGGGCACGTACGTGGTTGCGGACCCCGAGATCGTGTCCACGCCGCTTCTCGTGCGGGCGGTCGCGCAGGCCCTCGATGTCCCGGCCCGCCTGGTGGCCGTGCCGCCGGCGCTGCTGCGACTGGGGGGAGTGATCGCGGAGCTTGTTTCGCGAGTGGTGCCTATCGGGATAAGTGCGAACGGCATGGACGGTCTGACCGGTTCGCTGGTCCTCGACTCGACGCGGCTGAGGAGAACCGGGTACGTCCCGCCGCACAGCCTGTCAGCGGGTCTGGCCGCGACCGCGGCCTGGTTTCGGGCCCGGCGGATGCCGTCGGCGTGAGTCTTCACTGGCTGTTCCTTGGCGCCGCGGCGGCGGCATTGAGCTGGCTCCTGGCCGGCGCGGCGCAGCGCTACGCCGTCCGCCGCGAGGTGATGGATCTCCCCAACGCGCGCAGCTCGCACACGCGGCCGACGCCGCGCGGCGGCGGGATCGCCATCGCGCTGACCACGCTGGCCGCACTGCCGGTGCTGGGGTGGATGGGCCTCGAGGACTGGTCCGTGGTGTGGGGCCTTCCGGGCGGAGGGGCGATCGTCGCCGCGATCGGCGCGGTGGACGACCATCGGCACATCGCGCCGCAGTGGCGCCTGCTGGCGCCCTTTCGTCGCCGCTGGGTGGATCCTAGTGTGGCTGGGCGGTATGCCGCCCGTCCCGCTGCTCGGGTCGGAGCACCACTTCGGCTTTGTCGGCTACGTTCTCGCAGCCCTGTACCTGGTGTGGCTGCTCAACCTCACCAACTTCATGGACGGCATAGACGGCATCGCCGGCGTCGAGGGGATCACGGTCTGCTTGGGCGGCGTGCTGTCTGCCCTCATCGCGGCCCCGGGATCTTCACAGTGGCTTGTCCCGCTGGTGCTGGCGGCGGCGACCGCGGGTTTTCTGGTCTGGAACTGGCCCCCGGCGAAGATTTTCATGGGCGATTCCGGCAGCGGCTTTCTCGGGCTGATGCTGGCGGCGCTCTCGCTGCAGGCGGGCTGGCTGGCGCCCCGGCTCTTCTGGAGCTGGGCGGTACTGCTCGGTGTCTTCGTGGTAGACGCTACGGTGACGCTGATTCGCCGTGTGGCGCGGGGCGACAGGTTCTACGAGGCGCACCGGAGCCACGCCTACCAGCACGCGGCCCAGTTGTGGGGCGCGCACCGGCCGGTCACCATCTCGGTCGGCGTCATCAATCTCTGCTGGTTGCTGCCCCTCGCCGTACTGGTCGCGCGGGGATCGCTGGACGGATCGCTGGGAGTGATGATCGCTTACTTGCCCATTATCATCGTGACCGTGGTGTTGGGGGCGGGGGTCATGACGCCCCTGGTTTCCGTCATTACCCCGTGCCACAACGCCGGTCGCTGGCTGGACGTGGCGATACGATCGGTCCAGGGGCAGACGTTCAGGGATTGGGAGCTGCTGGTTATAGATGACGGGTCCCGAGACGACTCGGCGGCGATCGCGCTCGAGCATAGTGGGGAGGATCCCCGGGTGCGCCTGGAACGTCTGGCTCACCCGCGAGGCGGAGCCGCCGCGCGCAACCACGGGTTGAAGCTGGCGCAGGGCAGGTTTGTCGCCTTTCTCGACGCGGATGACCTCTGGAGGCCCGAGAAGCTCGCCCGGCAGCTTGCCCTCATGGAGGTGACGGGGGCCGCTCTCAGCTACACCGCCTACGAGAAGTCCTCGGAAGACGGTGTTTTGTCCGGTCGCGTGTTCCGTCCGCCGTTGCAGGTGAGCTACAAGTCCCTGCTGGGGACGAATGCCATCGGATGCTCGACTGTCATGCTTGACAGGAACGTGCTCGGACCCCGGTTCTTCCCTGACTTGCGCCGGTCCCATGACTATGCGCTGTGGCTGGAGATTCTCCACGAAGGGCACAGGGCCTATGGCATGCCGGAGCCGCTGACGATCTATCGCGTGCGGGCCAATTCGCTCTCCGCGAACAAGGTGCGCGGGTATCTAATGACCTGGGGCATCTATCGAAGACGGGAGGGGCTCGGCCTCGTCGCGTCGGCGCGGATGATGGTCAGCTACGCGTGGCACGGCCTCAGGAAGCACCTCATCTAGTGCGATGGCCCATCGGGACGAGCACCGCACTGCGCCGCAGGGGGTGAACACGGGCCTGGCGGGCGTCATAGACGTCGTAATTCCCACCTACAACCGGCTGTGGGCATTGCCGCGAGTCGCGGCCTTCTACCTCCGACGACCGGAGGTTCGTCGCGTCATCGTGGTCAACGACGGTAGCACCGATGGGTCGCGGCAGTGGCTCGAGGATGAGGCGCGACGGGGCATGCACCTAACATGCGTTCATCTCCCAACGAATCTGGGGCCATCCGCCGCGCGGAACGCGGGCGCGCGCGAAGCGACGGCGCCGCTGGTGTTCTTCGCAGATGACGACATGCTGCCGGTGCCAGACGAGGGGCTGGTGATCATGTCACGGGAGATGGAGGCGCAGGACGCCGATATCGCAGCGCCGCTCCACATCCTTCCGGAGTCGGCGGTGCTCGACGGGCTGCCGTCGATCGCCGCGTCCGCGGCTGGGGCGCCGCCGCTGTTCCACCGGCACACGCTGGAGCTTTGTTCGCGAAGCGTGCTCGCCGCTACGACGTTTCCGGCCTCGGTCGTCACGCCGCTGGCTTGCGGGGTGATGCTGATGCGCCGGGCCGTGCTCGACAGGGTGAGCTACGACGAGACGCTCGGAACCAGCGGCTACCGGGACGAAACCGATTTCCAGCTGAAGGCGATCGCCGCGGGATTCCGGATGATCGCCTGCGTCCGTCCGGTCCTAGTGGACCTCACGCGAACCCGGGACGGAGGCGGTTGCCGCGCCTCTACGACCCCGATCGGATATGAATGGAGGGCCTGCCGGAACAACTGGAAGGTGCTCCGGAGGCATCGCGGCGTGATTCGCGACCGGCTGGGCATACGGGCGCCCATCCTGTACATGCAGGGTCGTTTCGTCGCGGCACACGTGGTCGGGCGCCTGGCGAGGCACTACGTGGGCCAGGCGCTGCGGCGCTGGGGCCTCCGATGATCCCGGAGCCGTCCGCGAGACGTCCATCGGTGGCCGTTCTGACGCCTCACGCCAGGTATCACGGCGGCGTCGAGACGGTGAACGCGATGCTGGTCGCGATGCTGGACCAGGAGGGGTTCGAGACTCGAGTCATAAGCCAGGAGGCCATCGGCGGCGGAGCGTTGGTTCGGTTGAAGAAGAGGCTCTTTGGGCTCAACCGCTTGCTGGCCCGTCACTTTGCCCGGCATCACTCGGCGAACACTGACGTGGTCATCTGCAACGGCGAGTTCAGCTTCGGCGTGCGCCACCCGGCGGCGGTCAACACCTTTCACGGTTGCTACTTCGGATATGCCAGGGCGTTGCGTCCCTGGATCGCCGAGCGCAGGTACCGCGGGCTGATGCGGCTGGCGGACCAGCAGAAGATCGGGGCCAGCGGGAAATACGTGGTCGCGGTCTCGCGCACCCTCGCGCGCGTGCTCGAAGAGCAGGGCGTCCACGTGGACATGGTCATAGACAACGCCATAGATGTGGAACGGTTCCGACCCGCTCCGGACATCCCGAAGAGCCAGCGGTGTCTGTTCGTCGGTTCTTCCGACTACTTCGGGAAGGGGTTTGACATCCTCGGGAAGCTGGCCGACGCTGGCGTACCCATCGACTGCGTGACCTCGGTCCGGCCGCGCGACTCCCGGCTTGGCTGGCTCGGCAACGTCCCCAACGAGGAGCTGCCTTCGTATTACACCCGTTACAGCGTCTTGCTCCTTCCTAGCCGTTTCGAAGGGTGCGGCATCGTGGCGCTCGAGGCCATGGCGTGCGGCACGCCCATCGTGATGACGTCGGTCGGCGCCGGACCGGATATCGCGCGCGAGATCCCGGAATTCGTTGTGGGTGGCCCCTGGGAAACTGTAG
This sequence comes from uncultured Gemmatimonadales bacterium, assembly GCA_963835535.1. Taxonomy (GTDB): domain Bacteria; phylum Gemmatimonadota; class Gemmatimonadetes; order Gemmatimonadales; family JACORV01; genus Fen-1245. The sequence goes on along the minus strand of CAWIFL010000002.1, from coordinate 682,442 downwards.
CGCAGAAGTTTGCGGACCGGCTCCCCACGATTCGAGCCGCGCACGCGGTCTTCTCCGTGCGGGCCCGCGAGTACGTGGTGCGACACCACGGCTACCAGGACTGGAAGAAGAAGTGGCTGGACGCGATCGCTCGCGTGCGGCGCCGCGCGGGAAGGCCTCCCGAATGACCGGGCCTCCACCGATGGCTCCGGCGGAAGATTGGGCGGCGCCCGTCGGCCTCGCCCGGCGCCTTCGCGGTCTGTCCGATGGCATAGCGAGCTACCTCCACGGCGTGCTGCTCTCGCATGGGAAGCTGCCCGCGCGCTCCTTCTACGGCGAATCGTTCTCGGCGCTACTGCTCGGGCAGCCGGGCTCGCCATATGCCTCCTTGGTGCCGCGGCTGTTCGACCTCTACCGCGAGAAGGACAAGGAGGATCCGTCCTTCCATTGGGAGTTCAACAAGTACGCCTGGTGCTCTCTGTACCGGACGACCGGCGATCAGGCAGTGAAGGAACTTGCGCTACCGCTCCGGTTTCGAGGCACGCCCGTAACGAACTGGGCGCTCCTGCGATCGTGCACGCGCCACCTGGCCGGCATCGAGACCGCCGAGGCGTCGCGCGCGGCGGCCGACGTCCTCCGCCGCTGCCAGTCGCGGTCCGGGCTGATTTGCGACCAGCCGAACGTGCGCAGCTTCCAGTACCATTGCTTCTCGGCCGTCCTGGTCGCGGAGATCCACGCGCTTGGGGGGGAGCCGTTCTTCCTGGACCGCTTCCGCCACGCGGCGAACTTCATCGAGCCCTTCGTTCTTCGGACGGGCGACACGCTCTACGTGGGGCGGGGACAAGAGCAGTCGTTCGGCTACGGGGCGCTCGCCTGCCTCCTCGCGATCGCGTACCGGCAGTTCGGGACCCCCCGCCACTTGTCGGCCCTCGCGCGATGCGTAGCCTACCTGGAAGGTCACCGGCGTTCCGATGGGAGCTTCCCGCTGGTGCTGAACGAAGTCGAGGAAGGATATCCGCCTTCGGAGGCGGCCGGCGATCCCCGGTTCCCGGGATGGTACGCCTACAACAACTACTTCGACTACCTCCCGTTTCTGGGCGTCTTCTTGGGGAAGGCCGCGGACGTGCTCGACGGGGCGCCTCCCCGCGAGCAGGCCCCGCCGCCGGCCGGCTACCGGGACCGCGACTTCTTGGTGTCGCGCACCCGCAGCTATGAGGCGGTCGTATCGCGGCCGGGCGGAGGCTGGGGCGGGGGAGGCGGTTACTGGACGAACGACTTGCCGTTTCCGTACGTGGTGTGGAACGGGAAGCGAGTCACTCCCTCGTACGGTGGCGAGCAGTTTGGTTCCACGCTGTACTCCTCGGCCGGCATTCCCCTACCGGCGATCGAGCGAAGGGGGCGCCGCCGGCTGTTGCGGGACGGACGCCTGTGGTCGCTCTTCTTGGGCAACTGCTTGGTGGTTCTGACGCTGCGGGGGCTTCTGGTGCGGCGGTTCCGCTTCGCGGACGATGGAATCGTCGTGCAGGACTTGATGCTCGGTGCGGGGAAGCCCTTCGCGCGCTACCTGTTCGACCAGGTGCTGCGCCGGGACGAGCGCACCTTCGTCGTCCGCGGCGGTGCGGTCGTGGAGTTCTCGGTGCCCATGGAGATTCAGCCGACCCGGGAGTATTACTGGGGCGGGCCGCTGCAGGTCCTGGTCGCGCGGGAGCCGTCGGCGCGATGCACGGTCCGTCTGCGTCTCGGGGTGCTTCCGTGAGCCTGTTCAGCGTCGTGATCCCGAGCTTCAACCGTGCGGACTTCCTGGCGCGCCTGCTCGAGTCCATCCGGCGCCAGTCATTCAGGGACTTCGACGTCGTGGTCGTTGACGACGCATCGGCGGACCGCCAGGCCTACGAGCGCGTCGAGGCGCAGTTCTCTAGGGACTTTCCGCTGCGGTTCCTGAGAAACAAGGAGAACCGGGGCGCCCAGTATTGCCGGAACCGGGGCATCGCGGAGTCGCAGGGGGAGCTGGTCGCCTTTGTGGACGATGATGACGAATGGCTGCCGGCCAAGCTCGAGCGGCAGGCGGCGGTGGTGCGGGCCTCGGGGGAACGGCTGGGACTGGTCTATGCATGGGCGGACGCCGTGGACGAGGACGGCACCGTCCTGGAGCGGTACCGCGCCGCCCACCGCGGGTGCGTCCTCGCGGAACTGCTGGATGCGTGCTTCGTCCCTTCGCCCACGGTCGTTGTCCGACGCGCGGTGCTGGAGAGGGCGGGATGGTTCGACGAAAGCCTGCCGAGCTGTCAGGACTGGGACATGTGGACGCGAATCGCCGAGGCCGGGTACGACGTGGATCTGGCGCAGGAAGTGCTGGCTCTGCATCACAAGCACGGCAGGGCGAGGATCGGCACCTCGCCCGGGGCGCTCGAAGGATTCCATCGATGCTACGCGAAGCATGCGGCTCTCTACGAGCGGACGGGCATGACCAAGAACCTCTCGGAGAAGTACCGCTGGCTGGCTCACCGGGCGGCCCTGGCGGGCGACCGTGATCTCGCCAAAACGGCCCTTAGGAGGTCCATCGCGCTCTGGAAGGGCAACGGCAAGGCCTGGCTGCGGTACGCGCAGCTGCTCGTCGGTGGGAGCCTGGAGTGACGGCCGGCGGCGCTGCCGAGACGCGCGCGGCTCCTCCGTTGCCGGAGTTTTCCGGCCCGGTCTACGGGGGGAGGGCCCTCCGGGAGCTGTCCGTGGACGGCCAGAACGCCATTCTACCCTGGGGCGTCGAGTTCGCCGACTCGTCGGCGTTCTACTCCCTGGAGGACGGCGTCGGGTACCGGTACGAGTTGCTCGAGGAGCAGGCAACGACCAGGGGCGATGGTCGCGATCTGCTCCAGATCGTGCGACTGCGGGAGGGGATGGTTCGACTGGAGCTTGCGGAGCGGCTGGAGGGGCCGCGCGCGTTCCGCCGGACGTGCACGCTGACCTGCCTGGAAGACACCACGCTGATGGATTTCGTCCTGCGCTATCGATTTCTAGCCTCCTGGTTCCCCAGGGGATATATCGCCGGCCGCGCCCTGCCGTACGCCGAGAGTCGCGTGCACTACCAGTACCCGGTTGAAGAGGCCTCCGTCGGAAACGACCGCTTCTCCGTGCGCGTCGTGGCCGTCGGAGCGACCGTGCCGGCCCGCATGAGGGCTCACGTCTATCTCCGCGATGGCGACGGCGCCTGGACGCTCCACCTCCGGATGCTGCCGGGGTCCTGGGATAGGGAAGTGATCAAGCTGTGCTCCCGGTGGTTCGGTACGCGGTCGTTGCCACGGATCGTGAGCGCTCCGCTGCTGGCGGTGCCGCTCTTCAGGGAGGCATTGTGGTACCGCGGTGAGCGGCGCCCATGGCGGGGCAGGCTCGCTCGCGTCTTTTCGCCGAGCGCCTATCCCATGGCCCGACTGGGCAAGGGAGAGACGCTGCGATGGGACGCAGTGTGCCGGATCGAGGCTCCGATGGCCATGAACGGTGCTTGCAGATGAGAGCGTCCGCCGCATTGGGTGAGATCCGCCGCATTCTGCAGGAGAAGAACGTCGCCGCGCCGTGGACTCGCGTCTATGGCTGGTCGATATCCTCGCTCAGCGATGAGCAGCTACAGGCCTTGTTCGCGCCTACGCTCAATTACATACAGAGGAAGAAGGTCGAATTCCTGGTGCGTCAGGTCCACGGCTGCGACATCGCCCTCCCGGTTCTTGACATTGGCGGCGGAACAGGGAGCGTGACGCGCGAGTTGGCCAGGCAATGCCCGAGGGAGTTCGTCTGTCTGGATGTCGACGGGGACGCCATCCGATGCGGAGCGGTGCTGGCCGATGCCGAAGGCTTGCGCAACATCCACTTCATCTCGGGCCGTTTTCCGGACATTGACCTCGACGGATGTTTCTCGGTAGTTCTGCTGGACTCGGTCCTCGAGCACATTGTCGAGTATCGGCTATGGCTGGACCGGATCGGCACCATGCTCCCATGCGGCGGCCTCTGCCTGGTCATCGTGCCGTCGGTCTTTGGCGGATATTCAGTTCTGCACGACGTCAATTGGAAGACCCTTCGGTGGAAAGCTCAGCCGTACAATCACCATCCGGGAGCGCACGTCAACCATTTTTACTTCAAAGAGATCGTTCGCGAGTTCGAGCGGCGGAGCATGACGCTGGTGAGTGTCTTTAAGTTCCAGGCCTACTACGCGATCCTCAAGCTCATGGTGGATCGGCTGCGGTGGCGCAGTCTCGATCGTGCATGCTCGGCGCTTGACTACTCGCTTGCCAAGGTCTTGCCTGCGGACGTTAGTACCAGGGTGCTGGTGTTCTCGAAGGCGATGTAGAAGGCCGTGCATGTGGACGCCTCGACCCCCAAACCGAGCGGGTTCCCGTGTTCCTGACGAACAGCCTGGCGCGACGGATCGGCAATCGGTTGCTCCGGGTTCCGTATCGCCTCGTGTTCCTTCCGTACTACCGACGGATCTTCGGAGCCTACGGAGACAACATCGGGTGGGGGAGGCACTACGGCCCTGTCATTCCGAGAAGCGTGAAGATCTCGTGCCCGGAAAACATCTCGATCGGCGACAACTGCCAGTTCGATGAGTACACGCACCTGCTGGCGACGCCTGCGAGCCGGCTCGTCATCGGCAAGAACGTCCGGTTCGCGAACGGGTTCGCGCACGTCGTCGCCTCCTTCGACGAAATCGTGATCGAAGATGATTGCCTGTTCGCGGCCTTCGTCCAGCTCATCAACGGGAATCACGGCTACGATGACATTCACAGGCCGATCAAGGAGCAGCAGCCTTTTAGCACCGGACCGATCCGGATCGGACGGGGGAGCTGGATCGGGCGCGGCGCCTGCGTGCTCGGCGGCGTGACCCTCGGGCGCAACGTCGTCGTCGGGGCCAACGCCGTCGTCACCGTGCCCGTGCCTGACTACTGCGTGGTCGCTGGCAATCCCGCAGCGATCGTCAAGCGTTACAACCATCTCACGGGCCGGTGGGAGAACCGGTCCGCCGGCGGGACATGACGGACGCCGGGACGCGCCCGTCCCTTCGCGACAATGTCGGGCTGTCCATCCTGAACATGGGGATCCAGCGGGCGCTCGATGTCATCACGGTCCTGGTCGTGACGACGCTGATTGTGCGCTCGCTCACGCGGCAGGAGTACGGGATGCTGTCCGTCGTCCTGAGCTACGGCGTGATCTTCAACATGCTGAACGTGAGCGTGAGCGCCGTCCTGTTGCGCGACTACGAGAAGGTCAAGGGGCGGATCCGCGAGTACATGCGAGCGTTCGTGCTGTTCGCGCTCGCGAAGTGCCTCGTGGTCCTGGTCCTAAGCGTGGGGATCGGCCTCTTCCTGTATCGCAGGTATGACGATCCCGCCATGCTCCTGGTTCTGGCCGTGAACGCCCTATCCATCATGCTGTTGTACGTGGCCGAGCCATTCACGACCCTGCTCAACGTGGATTTCCGCCAGGCGATGCTCACCAGGGTGAACCTGGTGTCCTCGGTGACCAACATCACCGTGTCGGCGGGGGCGCTCCTGGTGCCCACCGCGCTCTACGTTTCGGTGAAGAACGCGGCGGTCGCGTTTGTCGGCCTGGCGCTGACGGCCGGATACGCGAGGAGGATCTTCCCCCTGCGTGGCGTTCTCGGCGGCTCTGGCAGCCGCCGGTTGATCCTGGAGAGCCTGGTCGGCTTCTCGCTCTGGTCACACCTGATCGGCGTCATGACCAACGTCATCTACCGGGCGGACCTCCTGATCCTCGGCTGGCTGGGGGCACCGTTCCGCACCGTGGGGAACTACAACATCGCCCTGCAGATGGGGAACTTCACCAAGGTCGTGCCCCAGATCCTCCAGTACAACGCGACGTTGGGGCTCAGCCACACCCAGGACGCGCGGCGCCAGGATGAGATCACGTTCCTCTTCGTCAAGTACTGCTTCCTCGTGAGCCTCGCGGTTTTGGTGGCGTATGCCCTCCTGGGTCGGCTTGCGATCCAGATCGTTGTCGGAAGAGACGTCGAAGAGATCTACACGCTGGGGTTCTACATCGTCGCGGGGCTGTGCTTGTACAACACCTTCCGACCGCTCATTTCCTATGGCACCGTTGTCCACCGGATCCAGGAGGTCTTTTTCCTGGCGGTGCTGCCTTCGGCGCTGGGAACGCTCGCCTGCTATGTGATCCTGGGGAGGCTCGAGGGGGCGAAGGGGCTGGCGATGGGGAACGTCCTCGGAGGCATCCTGATGACTGTTCTGACACTCGCCTACGTGCACGGGAGGACCGGGTTTCGCTGGCGGGTCGCTTGGGTGACGGCAGCGGAGAAGGACGTGTTCGCCAGGGTCCTGGCGAGGCTCCGTGCCTGACGTGCATCGGGGGGGGGCGGTCTGGTTCCTCACGGCGTCCGGAACCTCGGGCGGCGGAGGCGTGCAGCATACCGTGGCGCTGCTGCAGGCCATGAGCTACCTGTATGGAGCCTGCCTGACGATCATCGGACGAGAGGAGCTGCAAAGTGTCCCCTTGCCCAGGCCCGCCGGCCGGTACGTCGTGGTCCCGCGTCGCAGCACCTGGCAGAAGGTGTGGTGGCTCGCCACAGCGCGCGGTTACGACTTGCTGTCTCCGTTCGTGGACCGGTGGCTCTCGGCCGCCGAGGAGCTTCCTGCGCTCGCCCTGCTCGACCGCTCGCGAATCGGCCGTTTCGCCCCCCGCTTGGCTGGTATGGGCATTCCCGTGGTGACGGTGCATCATAACGTGGAAGTTGACTACATCGCCAGCACTGAATCGAATGTCCTCCTCCGTCCCCGGCTCGTCCACGTCATCAGGAAGAACGAGCGGATGGCCGTGCACCACAGCTCCATCAACTTGGCGATGACCCGTGAGGACCAGGAGCGCCTGCGTGACTTGTATGGGATGGCAGAAGGCCGGGCCACGGAGGTCCTCGGGACCTTTGCCCGCTTCGACAGATTGTCGCCAACCACGCCGGATGTGGAGTCGCCGGACAGGCGGCCATTCCATGTCGTGACCACGGGATCGTTGTGCGATGCGCAGACCGTGGACGGTGTGGCTTGGTTCCTCACGGAAATCTACCCGCGGCTCAAGGCCCGGGTGCCGGACGTGATGGTGACTGTGGCCGGGCGTGCGCCGACCAGCAAGGTCCGACGGTTGGTGGCGCAGGCCGGTGTCCGCCTGGTGCCGGATCCCGGGGAGATGGATGCCGTCGTCCGGCACGCCGATGTCTACGTCGCGCCGTTCCGCCTGGGCAGCGGGTTGAAGTTGCGGGTGAGCGACGGCCTGCGCTGCGGCTTGCCGGTCGTCAGTCACGCGGTATCGGCGCGTGGGTACGCGGACCTGCTTCCGAGTCCGCTGCTCCAGGTGTTTCGCTGGCCGGACGAGTGTGTCGCCGCGCTGGAGCGCGTGCGACTGGCGCCGCCGGACCTTGCGACGCGCCGACGGATTCAGACTCTCTACGTGCAGCGCTTTTCGTTCTCCGCGGGGGTGGCCCGCCTGTCGGCGATCCTCGGTACGCAGCTGGATCACCGCGCTCCGTCCCCACAGACATGACTCCCAGCTACTTGGTGGTGGACCCCGCTCTGTTCTCCGCGAACTACAATTTCTGCCTGCTGTCGCATCTGGCACGGAACGGCGCGGCCGTCGTTTACGCCACCACCAGATTTCCCTACGAGGGGCTTCCTGATCCCCCGCGCTTGCGAGTCATACGCCCCTTCTTCCTCGTGGCGTGGGCGGCGGGACGGATCACGACATCCGCCGTTGTGCGGAGAGCGCTGCGGGCGCTTGAGTACCCTCTCGACTGGGTGATGCTGCTGTCGTACGTGCTGATCAGGCGCATCACGCTCGTTCACGTCATGTGGGCACCCTGGCCGGCGGTCGATCGGTGGGTGATCCGGACCCTTCGCCTGATGGGACGTAAGGTCGTCTACACGGCCCACAACCCCTTTCCGCAGGAGTTCAAGCCGGGGCACGTGAGGTCCTTCACGCGGATCTACCAGCAGGTCGACCACGTGATAGCCTTAAGCGAGTATACCCGGCGGGAGATCGTGGACCGGGCGGGTATCAGCGCCGGCAAGATATCGGTCATCCCCCACGGCGACTACGGACCGCTGTTCGCGGCGTGCCCGGCGAACCAGGGTCTCCTCGCGCAGGTGAGACGACGCGCCGCGGGCAGGAGCGTCATCAGCTTCCTGGGCCACATCCGGCCTTACAAGGGCCTGGAGTACTTCATTGACTCGCTGCCCCTCATTCGCAGGCTGCAACCTGAGACGTTCTTCGTGATCGCGGGCTCGATACTCGCGGGCAGCAAGGAAGAGGTCGAAGCGCGCCTGGACCGCAGCTGTGGCGCGCAGAACTGTATCCTCGACGTGCGCTACCTGCCGCTGGCCGATCTCCAGGCGTATGTCTCGGCGACAGATGTGCTGGTGCAACCCTATGTGACGGCATCCCAGAGCGGGAGCACAGCCATGGCTTACGCCGCCGGCATTCCCGTGGTGTCGACCCGAGTAGGGGGGCTGTCGGAGATGATCGAGGACGGAGTAACCGGCTACCTGGTGCTGCCTAGGGACGCCGCCGCAATCGCGACAGCGGTGGCGCGATGTCTCGAGGGCGATACCAGGGCCTGGATGGCACGGAACGCGCGCCAGCTGCAGCGCGAGCGATACGGTTGGGAGGCCATCGCTGCCCAGACTCTCAGCGTCTACAAGCAGGTGACGGGAACCTGATCTACCTCCACAGAGCCCTCCCCGTCTTCTTCCTGCCGGTCGGCATCACGCTGTTCCTGGTGCTGGCCGGACTCTGGATGCGCCGCCGGGCTCTGATCTGGGCCGGCCTCGCGCTGTTGTGGCTGAGCAGCACGCCTCTGGTGAGCGCGCTGGTGATCCGGGCGGTGGAAGGATCGGCGGAGAGGATACCGGCCACGAACGCGCCCGGGGCCGACGCCATCGTCGTATTGAGCGGGGGGCGCATTGTGGCTCCGGGCAAAGCCGCCATCAGCGAATGGGAGGATCCCGATCGCTTCTTCGGCGGCGTGGAGCTGTTCAAGGCGGGGAAGGCGCCGCTGCTGGTGTTCACCAATGGCCTGGTGCCGGGGAGACCCCAGGCCGAGCCGGAGGGCGAGGTCCTTGCCGGCTATGCCAAGGAGATGGGAGTGCCCGCCGGCGGCATCTTGACCACCGGTCGTGTCACGAACACCGCGGAAGAGGCGCTGGCCGTGGCGACGCTCCTGCGGGGCCGGCTTTCGGCGCCGGCAGACCGGGCGACCGCTCCGCGCGTTCTCCTGGTGACCTCCGCTTACCACATGGCACGTGCCCGGCGCCTCTTCGAGGGCGCCGGGATGACGGTGGTGCCTTTTCCGGTGGACTTTCAGGTGTCGGCGCACCGCGCCTTCAGCGTGCTCGATTTTCTGCCGACGGCGGAGGCGCTCAGACTGACGGAACTGGCTTGGCGGGAAGTGTACGGCCGGCTGTTCTACTTCGTCTTCCGCTAGATGCCTGGCAGGCCCTAAGCCCGACGGGCCGGCGATTTTCGGTTCTAAGCCGGCTCGACGGAGATGTGTGCCGTACCATGATCGTCCCAACTCATCTGCACGGCGAAGGCGGCCGGCTCACGCCTCCGGCGTCACAGGCGCTGGACCACCAGCACGATCGTCAGCGCGCTGGTGAGGATGGTCGCGACGGCGCTCAGAATCCCGGCCCAGTTGGTCCTCTCCTCACCCGGCGGCACCTCGGGCACCACGACGCGCGCCCCCGGCTGCGGCGTGGCGCTGCGCGCGCTCGACCGAGCCGTTGGGCTGCACCACGTAGGTCCGCCCTTTGTCCGCGCGCCGCGAGAACCCGCCCGCCCGGTCAATGTAGTACGACGTACCCTGCCCGGGCACATAGGCGACCGTCACCGGGCTGTTGACGCCGCCTTCCACCGAGACCACCGGCTGGTACTGCGGCACGTACAGCGAGTCGCCGGCGAACAGGATCATGTTGTCCCTGTACGTCGAGTCCTTCAGGATCCTGTTCAGGTCAATGCCGACGCGGCCCGCATTCCCCTGCGCTCGATAGAACTGCGCCCCGCCGATGTACGCGTCCGGCGTGAGCCCGCCGGCCCTGTCGAGGACATCCAGCAACTTCTCGTCGCGACGCGTGAGCGTGTACCGGCCGGGGAACTTCACTTCGCCCGTGATGTAGACGTTCCGCTGGAGGTCCCAGCCCGGGACCCGCCTGATGAAGATGTTGTCGTACGGCTCGAGCCGGGGCGACCGAGCGGCCGACCCGGCCGGCCGGCTGAGGTAGCCGGTCGGGTCGAACACGTAGCTGGAATCGAGCGGGACCTGGATCACGCGGGCCAGCTCCCCCTCCGTCCGATGCTCGGGGATCCGCGAGATCTCCGCCTCCAACAGGTACGCGTCGTCCCTCAAGCCCCCGGCCATCATCACCGCGTCCCGCAAGGTCAGGGAGTCGGTGAACGCGAACAAGCCGGGATGCTGGACGTTGCCGTACACCACGATCTGCCGCGTCGGGCGGAAGGCCGTGCGTGAATAGACTGTAACTTCGTCGAACTCTTGGAGATCTGGATCGAACGCGATATGCCCAGTAGGGGCAAGATGGGTGTAGGGTGTAGGGTGTAGGGTGTCGGCGGGCCCGGAGTCCGGCGCGCCTTGGGGCGGGATGCCCACGAGGCTGACCGGGATCAGGACCCGAGTCGAATCCGGGTTCAATCGCACGATGTGCGCGCGGTCCAGATACGCGTCGGGCTTCAGCCCTCCGGCCTCCGCGATGAGCTGGGTCAGCTTCATCCCCGAATCGACCTGGTACGCCCCCGGCCGCCACACGTCGCCCTTGACGACGACGCGGTTCCTGACCGGAACGCTCACGCCGAAGATCGTGATCCGGTCGTCCGGCTCCAGCTGGACGGACGGGGCACCGGGACCCAGCGCAGCCGCGAGATCCACGTCCACCACGGTGCGGTCCCGGCCCCCCGGCGGCCGCTGGTCGGGCGGGAGAATTCGCTCGATCTGCGCACGCCCCGTGTACGCCTGCGGCAGAAGTCCGCCGGCCATCTGGATCAATTCGCGGAGGTCTTGCCCCTGGGCCAGATCGTACAGCGCCGGCCGCATCACCTGGCCCCGGATCTCCACGCGACGGCTCACGGGTGGCACGAAGACCACGTCGCCCTGCTCGAGCCGGACGTCGTTGCGAGTGTTCCCCGACAGCAGATAGTCGTAAAGGTCGAGCGTCGCGACCGCCTTCCCGGCCCGCATCACCTTCACCCCACGGAAGTCGGCGTGCTCGGTCGGCCCGCCCGCGGCGTAAAGCGCGTTCATCACCGTGCCCAGAGCGCTCACCGAGAATGCGCCGGGCCGCGCCACCTCGCCGGTCACGAAGATCTGATTCACCCTGACCTGCGACACGGCGACCTGGAAGTGCGTGGTCGCGCCTGCCCCGCGCTTGACCCCCGAGTACACCCGTCCCAGCCGCGAGTAGAGCAGGTCCCGGAGCTGGTCCATCGTGAGGTTGGCCACGTAGAGCTGCCCCACCTGCGGGATGACGATGAAGCCCTCCCGTGTGACGGGTAGCTCGACACCCGTCTCCACATCCCCGGTGAGGATCAGCACGAGCTGGTCACCCGGCCCGAGCCGGTAGTCGGGGTCCACAGGCCCGGTGGCCGCGGGATTGAACTGCGTCGTCGTGCGCCGGAAGACGTCGAGGCCGAAGACTCGCAGGCGGTGCACCCGCTCCGCCAACCGGAACGTGGCCAGCGAGTCTATGCGCAGGAAGCCGAGCGTATCCCGCCTGGTCGGGATCGAGTCCACGCCGATCGTGAAGCCGAGGGAGTCGAGGAGCAGGGAATCGTCGCGCGTCAGGAAGATCGAGTCGCGGCGGGCGGCAAGCGTATCGGGAAGCGCTCCAAAGGTGCCGATGCCCAAAGCCGACACCGCTCTCAGCATTTGCGCTGTGGGGTTCGGCACCGCCTGCCCGGCCGCCGGGGCCTGCATGTACTGGTCAATCAGGTTCTCGGGGTATCCCGCCGCGCGCAGGCGCGCCCTGATCTGGTCCGGCGTCAGGCCGCTCTGCTGGATCGCCTGCTGGATCTGGGCCCCCATCCCCGGCTGCTGGGTGTACTGCTGCAGCTGCTGGTCGGAGACGTTGGCGGGCCTAGTAGGGATCTGCTGGGCGGCCAAAGGCGAGGGTGATAGGGTGTAGGGTGTAGGGTGTAGCGACCACCCAGCCGCCCCCGAGAAGCTGTCAACCCCAGCTCCAGGGCCACCAGGAACACGATCGGGCGCGAAAAAGTACTTTGCATGGCAAAGTGAATGTGCTTCACGTCACCCCATCCGTCAAGAGAGGCGCGCAATGTCAGTAGCCGCTCGTGGCAGCGGAAGTTAGCTTTGAACGCGCCGAAACCCTACTGGCGTCCCTCCGTGAGGCGGACCTGGCCGAGTTGACCCTCGTAACCGAACGCGAAGACGGCGCCGGCCACCTCAAGATGGGGCTGCAGCGCCGGGCGCCCCGCATCCTGCGCCGGCACCTGGTGCGCGAGGTGGCGCGGGTGATCGTCCTCGCCGTCTCCGATCTCGCGGCGTTCTGGGCGGTTCGGGCGCTGTACCGTCTGGTCGGCGAGCGTGCCGCGCTGGGGCCGGCTCTCGCCGCCCCCGTCCGCTCGCTCTACCCTGACGCGGCGTTCGGGGGGTGGCAATTTGCCGCGGCGCTCCTGGCCGGTCTCGTGGTCACGGGCAACTACGGCGCCGGCGACCACAGGCGAGACCCGACCCGCCTCCTCCTCGGGTGCGCGCTCGCTTCGGCCCTGCCGCTCTGGGCGCCATTCTGGGGCCATGGCCTCGCGCTCGTGGCTGCGCAGTACGCGGTCACCACCCTGACCCTCTGGGCCGTGGTTGCGGTCTTCCGCCTCACGCTCGAGGCCGTGGACGCCCGCATCATCGGCCGGCAGCCGGCGTCTTCGCGCACCGTCCTGGTCGGGCCCGCGGCCGCCTGCCGCAGCGTCGGCAACCAGCGGGCCTTCGCCCACCGCTCCGAGCACGCGGTCCTGGGCTTCGTGGACGTGGCGGCGCCCGCGCATCCCGAATCCCTCGGCCACGTGGCGATGCTCCCCGGCATCATCCACGAGCGTCGGGTCGAGACGGTGGTGCTGTGCGGCGCCGTGGACCGGGCGACACTGCGCGAGGTGGTGGACCACGCCGTGACGTCGGGGTGCCACATCTTCGCCGTGCCGCCGGTCTTCGAAGTCCCCGGCGTGAGCCCGGTCGTCGTCTGGAAGCGCGGCCTGCCGCTGGTCGAGCTGGTCGGCCAGACGCTCAAGGCCCAACAGTTCCTGGTGAAGCGTGCCATGGACTTCCTGGCCGGCGCCCTCGGCCTGTTGATTCTCTCTCCGGTCTTCGCCGTGCTCGCCGTGGCCATCAAGCTCGGCTCCAGGGGCCCGGTGTTCTTCACCCAGAGGCGCGCGGGGATCGGCGGGCGGCCGTTCAGGATGTGGAAGCTCAGGACGATGCAGGACGGCGCCGATGGCCTGAAGGGGAAGCTCGCCCATCTCAACCATTCCGGCGACCCGCGGCTCTTCAAGATCATCGAGGACCCGAGGGTGACGCGCGTCGGCGCGTGGCTGCGGCGCTGGAGCCTCGACGAGCTGCCGCAGCTCTGGAACGTCCTCAAGGGAGAGATGTCCCTCGTCGGCCCGCGGCCCTTCTTCGAGAGCGACCTCGACTACTACGAGATCCACCACTTCGGTCGCCTCGGCATGAAGCCCGGGATCACCGGCCTCTGGCAGGTGAGCGGCCGCAGCGACATCGTGGACTTCGAGGAGGTCGTGGCCCTGGACACCGAGTACCTGCGCGATTGGTCCCTCTGGCTGGACCTCAAGATCCTCCTCCTCACGATCCCGGCCGTGGTCCGCCGCCGCGGCGCGGCGTAGGACCGGGAGACTGATGCGCATCGGTGTGGACGCCCACTTCGTCGGTGTGCGCCACGGCGGCAACGAGCTTTACTTCGAGAACATCCTGAGGCACCTTTCAACGATCGCGCGGCCGGACGACGAGTATTACGTGTTCTCGTACCGTCTGGCAGGGCGGCAACGCCTCCCGGGGGACCGGCTGACCCACCTGCCGCTTGCGGCGCGATCCGTCTACTGGCAGCGCGCCGTCGAGATACCGTATTATTGCAGCCGGCTGGACCTCGACGTGCTGCACGTCCCGTTCAACTTCTTCCCCGCCTTCCGGGCGAGGAAGGTGGTCACTATTCACGATCTCGCGTTCCTGGACCTCCCTCGCGCCTACGCCCCGGTGGAGCGGGCGCGCATGACGTGGCTGACGCGGTTCGCGGCGCGGCACGCGGATCACCTACTGACGCTGTCGGAATTCTCCAGGCGCTCGATCGCGGATCGGTACGGCGTGGACGAGGGGCAGATCACGGTCACGCCCTGCGCCGCCGACCGGAGCGTCTTCCGGCCGCTGGACGCGGAGGGCCGGGCCGAGGCCCGGCGGCGGACCGGATTTGCGTTCGAGTTCCTCCTCTACGTCGGCGCTATCCAGGCCCGCAAGAACCTGGTCACGCTGCTGAGGGCGTACGAGATGGTGCGTGCGCGCCGCCGCGACGACCTGCACCTCGTCCTCGTCGGGCGGCGGGGATGGGAAGCTGGAGACGTGTTCCGGTTCGTGGCAGAGAAGGGGCTGGGCGGCGTCGTCCACCACCTCGAGTCCGTTGACACCGAGGCCCTGGTCGGGTTGTACAACACCGCGGCGGCCTTCGTCTTCCCCTCGCTCTTCGAGGGATTCGGCATGCCCGTGCTCGAGGCGATGAGCTGCGGGTGCCCCGTCGTCTGCTCCAACGCGGCGGCGCTGCCCGAGGTGTACGGCGACGCGGCGCTCCCGTTCGACCCGAACGCGCCGGAGGAGCTGGCCGCGCAGCTCGAGCGCGTGCTCGATGACAGCACCCTGAGAGGCGACCTGGTGCGCCGTGGCTTCGCCAACGCCGCGCGGTTCTCCTGGGAGCGGACCGCCTCCATCGTGGACCGGGTGTATCACGCATGACGAAACGCGTCGCGCTGTACTATCCATGGGTGCACCTGCGGTCCGGGGCCGAGCGGTGCATCCTCGAGATGGCGACGCGCAGCCGCCACGAGTACGTGATCTACACCAGCCACGTGGACTACGACGGGACGTTCCCGGAGTTTCGGAACCTGGAACGGGTGGTCGAGCTGCACCGCGTCTCGGTGAAGCGCACGCTCGGCAAGGCGCTCACCGGAGCCGCCACCATCGCCGCGGAGAAGCTCGATCCTTCGACGTTCGACGCACTCGTCGTCTCCTCGGAGGGCCTGGGCGACTTCATCACGTTCCGCAATCACGCCAAACCCGTCATCTGCTACTGCCACACGCTCGTGCGGCCCGTCTACGACCCCGTGTACCGGGAGACGCTCCTGGAGCAGCGCCCGCTCTATCGCCTGCCGCTGGCGCTGTACCGGGGCATTTACCACCGGGCCACGCGGCGTGCGTGGCGGCACTACCAGCACGTGTTCGTGAATGGCGAGGAGGTCCGCCGCCAGGTAGTCAGCGCGGGCCTCTGCGCGCCCGACCGGGTGGAGGTCCTGCATCCGGGAGTGGATCCCGCGCGGGTGCGGCCGACGCTGACGTCGGAGCCGTATTTCCTCTTCCTGAGTCGCGTGAAGTGGACCAAGAACGCCGAGCTGGCGATCGGGGCGTTCCTGGAGTTCCGGCGTCTGAACCCGGACACGCCCTGGCGGCTGGTCATCGCCGGCGACGTGGACCGCATGGACGGCGCTTACCTGCGCTCGCTGCGCTCGCTCGCGTCCAAGGAGCCGGCGATCGAGTTCCGGCTCGACCCGGGCGCTGCCGAGATCGAGCGCCTGTACGACCGCTGCTATGCGCTCGTGTTCCCGTCGCTGAGCGAGCCGTGGGGAATGGTCCCCGTCGAGGCGATGGCCTACGGGAAGCCGGTGCTCGCCGTGAACCGGGCCGGTCCGACCGAGACGGTGCAGGACGGCGTCACCGGATTCCTGCTCGAGCCCAAGGTGGAGGCGTTCGCGGAGCGGATGGCGTGGCTCGCGGGGAACCCCGAGGCCGCGCGGCGGATGGGAGCCGCCGGGATCGAGCGCTCGCGGCTCTACTCGTGGGACGCGTTCGTGGCGCGCCTGGATGACTACGTCGAGCAGCACTGCTGAGCACGGCCGCGCCCTCGCGCGGAACACCCTCTACAACCTGCTGGGCCAGGCCGTCCCCCTCCTGGTAGGTGTCGCGGCGATCCCCATCGCCACGCGCTACCTCGGCGCACCCCGGTTCGGACTGCTCGGCCTGATCTGGGCGATCCTGGGTTCCGCCGTGGCGCTCGACCTCGGCCTGGGCCGTGCGACCACCAAGTACGTGGCCGAGTATCTGTCTCTGGGGAAGCACGCCGAGCTGCGGCGCGTGGCCGGCCTCACGGTCGCGAGCCAGACCGGGCTCGGGGTGATCGGCGGGGTCGCTCTCGCGCTGGCGAGCGGATGGCTCACGAGCGCCCTCGGCATCCCGGCCGCGCTGCATCGCGAGGCGCACCTCGCGCTGATCGCGCTCGCCGCCTCGGTCCCGTTCGTGGTGCTCTCCGCGAGCCTCAGGGGGATCCTCGAGGGGGCGCAGCGGTTCGATCTCGGCAACCTGGTGCGGGGCCCGCTGGCCGTGGCGGGGTTCGCCATACCCGCCATCGCCGCGCCGCTCGGCGCCAGCCTCGCCACGATCGTGCTCCTGCTGCTGGCCACCCGCATCGCGGCGTGCTGGGCGCTGGCCGTGGCGATCCGGCGCTCGCTGCCGGAGTTCCGCTGGGAGCTGCGGCCGAGCTGGGCGGTGCTTCGGCCGCTTGCTGGCCTACGGCGGCTGGGTGAGCGTCTCGAACGCCATCGCGCCAGTCCTGGGCTACCTCGAGCGGTTCCTGCTCGCGTCGCTCGCGGGCGTGGCGGCCGTGGCCTACTACACCGCGCCGTTCGAGGCCATCATCCGGATCTCGATCGTCCCGGCCAGCCTGGCGGGCGCGCTCTTCCCGCTCGTGAGCGCGAGTGCCGCGCAGAGCGGAGCAGGGGGGGGCCGCGAGAGCGAGCGGCTGGTCGGACGGGCGCTCTGGTACCTGCTTCCCGCCCTGGCGCTCCCCACCGGCCTCGCCGCGCTCTTCGCGCATCCGCTGCTCAGCGTGTGGCTGGGCGACGCCTACGCCGCGAATGGGGCGACGGCGCTCGCGATCCTGGCCGGCGGCGTGCTCGTCAACGGGCTCGCGTACCTCCCCTCGGCGTATCTCCTCGCCAGGGGCCGCCCCGACATCCCGGCCATGTTCCACCTCATCGAGCTGCCGCTGTACGCGGCGGCGGCGTGGGTGCTGATCGAAGCGTACGGCGTCGCGGGGGCCGCCCTGGCCTGGACGCTCAGGGTCACGCTTGACGCGGTCCTCCTCGGCGCGGCGATGTGGTGGGTGGGGCACCCGGTGCGTGAGAGGGCGATCGCGTGAGGCGACTCGCTCGGCTGCTCCTGCTCGCGGCGGTCACGTCCGGCTGCCGCCTCGGCACGGAGGCGCGCGTCCCGGACACGCGGGCGCCGCGACTGATCGTCACGCCCGAGAGCCTGGCGTTCCATGGCCGCCTCGGTGCGACGCTGCTTCCGGACCAGTACATCAGCATCGGCCTCGACACGGTCGTTTCGGCCCGATGGCACGCGTACGTCAGCGCAAACTGGTTCCTGCTCGCCGCGACCGGCGATACCGTGCCCTTCTTCCTGCACGTGGGCGGGCGGCCTGCCGGCCTCGCGCCGGGGAGCTACAGCGCGAGCATCTCGATCGTCGTTCCGACCGACAGCCTGCGCATTCCGGTGACGCTCCAGCTCGATTCCGCCGCCTCGCTGACGGGGAGGTGGGCGGCATCTCAGGATTCCGCGCGGATCATCCTGGATCTCACCGACAGCAACGGCTCCGTGGCCGGAACCGGCAGCATCGCTCCACCCGCCAGTCCCGCCTCGGTCACCGGCACGCGATCGGACACGACGGTGGCGCTGACGCTTACGGCGGGGGGTGCGACTTACAGCTTCAGCGGGCTACTGGTGGGGGACACCACTCTGGTCGGGACCCTGACCGGCGGCACGGCCGGCCTGGCCCTGACCTTCTACCGCCAATAGCCCGGCCCAGGTGCCGCGATACGCCGTCCAGGCGCGGGCAGGGCGCCCGCGGAGCGTCCTGAGCGCGGCCTTGGCGAAGCCGACCACGACCAGGTAGGCGAGCGCACTCCACCTGACCGCGCCGCGCAAGTTGCGGCGCGCGAACAGGGCGCGCGATCTCGCGAACCGGTACTCACCCAGCGCCCAGGCCACGGCCCCGCGCTCGACGGTGCCTGCGACTCGATGGTTGACCACGGCCCTGGGCGCGTACGCCACAGCGAGGCCCGCCGCGGCCGCTCGCAGGCAGTACTCCGCGTCCTCGAAGTACATGAAGTAGCACTCCGGGAGCGGGCCCAGCGCGAGCCATGCGGTCCGCGAGATCAGCATCGCGCAGCCGCTGACGTATTCCGTGGGCACCAGTGGACGGCCGTCGCGCGGCACCTTCCGGAGGTTCCGTCCGAACGCCCGCCACCGCGCCACCCGGCCTCCGGCGTACCAGGGGCGCCGACTTCCGGCTTCCAGGATCGTCACGCCCAGGATCCCCGTCGCCGGCGCCCCCGACGACGCAGCCTCGATCTCGGCGAAGCACCGCGGATCCACGGTCGCGTCGTTGTTCAGCAGGAAGAAGTGCTTCAGGTCGGGGACGGCGCCGAGGCGATCCAGCGCGAGATTGCAGGCCGCCGCGAAGCCGACGTTGGAGCCGGCAGCGAACACGTCGAAGCCGGCCACCCCGTGGCTCCGGATCCAGTCGGAGATCGCCGCGGCCGAGCCGTCGCTGGAGGCGTTGTCCACGACGACGACGCGCGCCGGACGAGGGTCGGCCGCGAGAAGCGACTCCAGGCACGCGAGCGTGTCGTCCCGCCCGTTCCAGTTGACGACGGCGACCCCGATGGGGACGAGCCTCACCCGCCTACCGCACCCCTGCAAGACTGAACGCCACGGTGGTGTTCACGGTCACGGTCCCGCCGTTGACCTGGTAGCTGCAGGGCACGGAGGGGCCGACGGTGGCGCGGACCGTGTCGCCGGCAAGCGCGCCCCGGATGGGCGGAAGCCCGAGGAGGGCCCAATCGCACCAGGGGTAGAGCGCCCGGATGGACTGGACGGCGGCGATCGGCTTGGGCGGGGGCCCGAGGGTGTCAATGATGAACGTGCCGTCGAAGGACTCGGTGCCGGCGACGGTCCCCGAATCGCCCGGCGGGATCGCGTACGTTCCCGTGAACAGCCCGCGGTATCCGAGGCCCCTGAGGGTGAGCCTCGCGGCCAGCGTATCGGTCCGGGTCTCGAACTCGTTGCGCAACGTGAGGCTGATCGTCGTCGCGTAGGTGCCGGTGATGTCCGGCACCGGCTGGCCGGAAGGGTCGAAGCTCGTGCACCCGGCGGCCAGCAGGAGCGCGGCGAGCGCCGCGGCCGCTTCAGGCCAGGGCCGCATCATAGACCGCGACGGTCGCGCGCGCGGCGCGATCCCAGGTGAAGCTCCGGGCCCGCTCGAGGCCGCGGCGGACCAAGTCCGCGCGCACCGGGTCGCCGTTCCACACGGACGCAATGCTCGCCGCGATGTCCTCCACCGATTCCGGGTCCACGAGGAGCGCTGCTCCGCCGGCCACCTCGGGGATGGACCCCACGCCCGAGGCCACGACCGGGCACCCGCAGGCCATCGCTTCGAGCACGGGGATCCCGAACCCCTCCCAGAGCGACGGGTACACGAAGGCGCGTGCGGCGCCGAACAGCACGCGCAGGTCCGCGGCCGGGACGTGGCCCAGGAAGCGCACGGCGCCGTCCAGCGACAGCCTTCGCACCGCCGCCGCGATCTCCTCCGTCCGCCACCCCTCGGGACCCGCGTGCACGAGCCGGACATCGCGAGTCCCGGGGCGGTCTCGGAGGAGGTGCACCGCCTCCAGCAGGCGCTGGAGGTTCTTCCGGGGCTCCACCGACCCTACCGCGAGGATGAAATCCGCCGGGAGGTCATGCCGCTGCCTCACCTCGGCGGCCTGCGGATCGCCGGCCGCGAGCGGCACGAACGCCGGGTCTATGCCGTGGGGGATCACGGTGATCCGCTCGGGCGCGACGCGGAACCACTCGACGATCTCCTGCTTCGCGGCCTCGGAGACGGTGATGACGGCACGCGCCCGGCGCGCCAAGTCGTGGCATCACCACGCCCGCATACCACCGGTACCACGGACGGAACAGCTTCGCGAAGCGGATCGGCATCACGTCGTGGACGGTGGTGACGATCGGCAGACTGCCCGCGAGGGGCCCCAACCCGACGGGCATGTGCAGCAGCGCGGCGCCTCGCCGCCGCGCGGCGACCTCGGCGCCCGCCTGGTGCCACCAGAGGTCCCTCATCAGCGTGTCGAATTGCTCGCGGGGCGTGCGCCGTGCGCTCTTGGGCCGCCGCGCGAACCGGCTCCGTCACACGCACGAACCGCTGGCCCACGAGGGACTCGAGCGCCGCGGACAGGCTCCGGATGTAGACGCCCGTGCCGATCGCCACGAGCCGGCCGTAGGAATCGTCGAATGCGACGCGCGACCCGGTGGCACTCGTGCCCGGGCGCGATCCAGCGGGCGGCGCCTCGGAGGAGTTGTCCCCGGTTCGGCACCCGTCCGGCGCGCTCACACCCGGTCCCGGATCGCGCTCACCGCCGTGCCGGCGAGCCAGAAGAAGGTGTACGAGAGGAACGCATTCGAGATCAGGTCCGTGGTGATCCCATTGATCGCGATGCCCAAGGCCGCGACCGCGACCAGCGCGCCGTAATCCCGGGCGCTCGCCGTGGCGGCCGTCCGGAATGCCCGCAACCCCGCCGCGAGAAGCGTGACGAGAACGGCGGCGTACAGGAGCAGCCCCGGCAGGCCCAGCGTCGTGGAGTAGGTCAGGTACTGATTGTCGCCGGCGATGACGGGAAGGCCGAAGCGGGCGGCCGCCAGGCTGCCCGCCCCGAGCCCCAGGCCGAGCGGGTGCTCGAGGAGCTGCGCGAGCCCCATGCCCCAGATCTCGAGATGGGAGATGCTGCTCGCGCTCTGCCACGTCAGCGTCTCCAGGACCAGGGTGGCGAAGCCGGGGACGGCGACGAGGGCGGCCGCCAGCACCGCCGTGACGATGGCGGCGCCACGCACCACCGTGCCCCAGCGGTCGTACAGCGCCGCCAGCACGAACAGCTGGATCACGCACGCGAGCGTCGTCACCCTGGTGATCGAGAGCAACAGGCCCGCCCAGAGGACGGCACAGGCGGCGAGCGCCCATCCCCGGCGCCGCTGCGCCGTGAACAGGGCGATCGTGGCCGCCGGGAGTATGACCAGGAACTGCACCGCGAAGCCCTGGCTCGACAGGTAGGTCGAGCCGGCCCGCTGGACGAGGTGGCTGCCGAGGATGGTCCAGTAGCTGTCCGGGAGCCCGTACGGGTTGTGGCTGGTCGTGATCCCGAGCCCCAGGAAGTCCTTGATGTACCGCGTCGCGCCCAGGAGCACGAGCGCCTCAGGAGTCACGAGCAGGCGCTCGAATATCGCGATGACGCTCGTCACGACCCCCACCGCGACGATGGCGCGCAGGTAGCGAGGGTCGTCCGCGATCCGGGGGGCGCAGCGCCCGACGAAGTAGAGCAGGCAGAATCCCGCCGCGTCCCTCAGCCCGAGGGCCTGCGCGCCGAGCGGGATGTCGTATCCGAACCACACTCCCGCGCCGAGGAAGTACACCAGCGCCAGGAGCCCGAGCGCGGCAAGGACCGGATCGGCTGCCCGGACCGTGAGCCTCGGCCTGCTTCCCGCGAGCGCCCGCACGACCACGAACGCGATGAGCGCGGCCGCGAGCATCTCCTTCCACGCCGAGAGCACCCGCACCACGGTCGCGCTGACCCCGAACAAACCGAACAGCAGGGCCATCGCGAGGATGTGGAAGGGGAGGAGCCAGATGAAGGCGCCCAGCGCCCAGCCGAGCCCGTCGGCCCCGGCCCCTGGTGCCGGCGCCGCTCCGGCGGTGAGGGTGGAGGCCGTCATCCGGACGTCACGGCGTGAAGCGCACCTCGAGCGTGGTGTTCCGCGCGTCGAGGATGAGGTTCTGGTTGGGGTTCGGGTCGCACTGCGTGAGGTTGTCGAAGAAGAGGTTCAGCCGCTCGCCCCGCGTGACGGACACGCTCAACCGGCCCCAGGGGCTCTGGACCGCCGCTCGGGCTCCGCCGTAGAGCGACACGTCGTGCGCGCACCACTTGTTGACGTCGGTGGCCGTGATCGGCGTAGGGAACGAGTACAGCGCATCGTCGTCCCAGCGGATCCGCCCGCCGAAGACGCCGACGAGCCACTTCGGGGCGATGTAGTCGATCCCGAGCCACTGGCCGGAAGCGCCTGGCCCGATCGCGGCCCCGATCACCTTTCCGTCCTGCGTGTAGCCCTGCGGCACCGCGCTGCTGGTGTAGAAGCTCGCCTCCGGCCGGTCGCGGTACGCCGGGCTCTTCTCCAGGTACGTCTCCTCCGCCTGCAACCGGATGAGGTCCCGACCGCTGTGGACTGGAGCCCCCCACTCGAGGCCCAGCGTGTACCCCTGCGAGTAGTTGGGGTCGGTGAGCAGGTCGGCGAGGGAAGACGGCAGCACCGTGCGGGCCCACTCGACGTGCACGGCGAGGTGGTCCTTCGGAAAGACCCAGCGCCCGAAGAGGGCGAAGATCTGGTCCCGGGCGGCGACGTAGCCCGTGTCGGGGGACGGGGCCGCGCGCCGGCCGCTGCCCAGGAGCACGTCGAAGATGCGCCCGGGGAGCTGGGTCCAGGTATCGAGCGGCGCGTACACCGTGCGCTCGATGCCGAGCGACAGGTCTCTCTCGAAGAGGGGATGCCAGAGGAGGGCGATCCCCGAGATCGAGCGCCAGGCGTCGGAGTGGTGCGTGTCGAAATAGCGGGACTCCGTGAGGCCCCCCAGGAACCAGTCGCCTTCCACGTCGCCGATGGGCGTGCGGATCGGGCGCGTGGTGCGCACGAACAGCCGCGGGATGCCGGCGGCGTTGTCGCTCAGGACGATGGCGTTCTGAATGCCGGGGCCCCACCACTCGTTCTCGGTGCCGGCGCCGACCGTGAGGGCGCCCGCGTGCAGCCCGAGCGCGGTCTGGCCCGGGTCCACCGACCAGAAGCCCGTGTATCCGAAGCGCAGCGGCGCGTCAATGGACGGATCGAGGTGCCAGGGGTTGGCCAGCGCGTTCCGATCCGGCGGCTGACGAGGGATCGTGGCCGGATCGGGCATCGGGTAGGGGAGGTTCTGGCTGGCGACGACCTCCGGCGCGACGACCAGGAAGAAGCTCCCCGACTCGAGCCGGAATCCGAAGCGAACCCGCTCGTTCCACCCGCGACCCGCCCACAGCGAGCCGTCGTTGAGGGAGAAGGGGATCGTCGAGTTCGCGATGGTCGTGACCTCGGGGAGCAGCAGCGCCCACCGCGGCCGCGTGGTATCGCCCGGCAGCGCGGGGGTGAGCGTCGAGGCGCTGCGCAGCAGGTACCCCGGCGTCGTGTCGCCGAGGAGCTGGGCGGCGCGGGCGCGATCGTCGGCCTCGCCGCCGATGGTGACGAGGCGGCTCCACGGGATGCCCTGAGCGTCGGCGCGCGGCGCGGAAGCACGGCCGCGCCGGCGAGAAGGAGCGCCCGGGGGGTGAGCGGCATGGGAACGGCGGTGGAGCGGCTACGCGTGCCGCCGGCGCAGCGTCTCGCCGGCTTCGCGCCACGTGCGGGCCATCGCATCGCGGAGGGACGAGGCGTCCGCCGGGTGGCTCGCCGCCCAGTGGCCCGCGAGCACGCGCAGCGCCACCCAGAGCAGCCCGAGCCAGAGCCCCGCGAAAGCGGCCGTGACGACGATGGCGACACGGCGGGGCCACAGCGGCTGGTGCGACGGCACGGCGGCGTCCACGACGGTGATCACCGGCGTGGTGTTGACCTCGTCGATGCGGGCGCCCTCGAACTGCTGCCGGATCGAGAGGTACAGCTCGCCGGCCATCTCCACCTGCCGCCGGAGGCTCGCCTCCCGGACGATGAGCGCGGGCGAGCTGCGCCACAGCCGGTTCCGCTCGTAGAAATCGCTCAGCCCCCGTTCGGCCGCGCTCACCTCGGCCTGCGCGCTGTCGACGCGGCCCGCGAGGAAGATCCGCCGCGCCCGGGCCCGGGACTGCCGTTGCGCGCCGTTGAACGCGCTCACCAGGTCCACGATCCGGTTCGCCACCTCGGCGCTGAGCGGCGCCCACGGGGTGCTGACGGTGACGGAGACGAAGCTCGTCCGCGGATCCACGCCGACCTTCATCGCCCGCTTGGCGCGCTTGATCCCGATCTCGATCGCGCGCTCGCGATCCTCGTTCCTGATCCGCAGGATGGAGAGGAGATCCGAGCTGTCCGCCGTCGTCTTGCGCGGGTCCGGGAACGGCGACAGCACGAGCCGCGTCAGCAATTCGCGGCTGCCCAGGAGCTGCTCGTAGAACGCCGGGGAGGTCGAAGGGTCCTTGCTTCCGCCCAGGCCCAGCTGCGAGACGATGCCCGACACTCCGGGCCCGCTCGCCAGGTCGGAGAGGCCGTTGGGGAGCTGGATCTGGGTGTCGCTCGTGACGAACGTCGCCTGGCTCTCGTAGCCGGGCGGCAGGACGAACGAGAGGACCAGGGCGAGCACGGCGATCGCGACCGTCACCCTGACCACGGTGCGCCAGCGGGAGAGGATGCCGGCCACCAGCGCCGGCAGGGTGAGCTTGTCGGGGTCCATGCGCGAGTCAAGATGTTGACGCGCATCTGGGGGGTCAAGTAAGCTCACGCCGTGATTCGTCCAGTTCCCGCCGCGATTCTCCTCAGCCTGGCGATCGCAGCTGCCACGCGCTCCGCCGCCGCCCAAGGCGCACCGAGCGTGGGCGGGCGCTCCGAGATCTTCGCCGGCGGCGAGCTGGAGAATTACCTCCGCTATCTCCAGACCCTGGGCGAGGTCGCGCCGTATCCGTGGGGCGTCCGGGCGTTCTCACCGGCCGAGCTGGACCGGCTCATGCCCCGTGACACGCTCCATCCCTGGGCTGATCGCTACGACCTGACGCCGCGGGCCGCGAAGGGCATCTCCGTGGATTGGGTGGCCCCGACCGCGAGTGTGCGGTACAACTCGACGTTCCCGTATGGCTACAACGACGGCCCGATCTGGGCGGGGCGGGGCCTCACGCTCGCCGGCCAGGCGGGCGTGGCGTTGCGGTGGGGTGTGCTGTCGCTGACCGTCGCCCCCATGGCGTTCGTCGCGCAGAACGCCGGCTTCCCCCTGATGCCCAACGGCGAGACGGGAACGCTCGCCTACGCGGATGGCGTGCTGCCCGACCAGATTGACCTGCCGCAGCGGTTCGGAAGCGGCGCCTATGCGCGGGTGGATCCCGGGCAGTCCACTGCCCGGCTCGACTGGGGTCCCCTCGCGGCAGGCGTGACCACCGCGAATCAGTACTGGGGCCCCGCCACCGAGTTCCCGATCGTCCTCGGCAACAACGCGGCGGGCTTCCCGCAAGCCTTCGTCGGGAACAGCTCATCCGCTGGACCTCTGGCTTCTTCGCGTCCACGTCCGGATGCTCTGGGGACGGCTCGAGCCAGTCCGCCTTCTCGCCGGAGACAGCCTCTGCCGGCGTCAGGTACGCTACCGGGATCAACTTGAACCTCACCTCCCGCTGGCTCCCGGGTCTGGAGCTTGGAGTCACGCGCTTCTCCCACCAGCCCTGGCCGGCCGGCGGCCTCCTCCATGCCGACCTCCTGAAGGTGCTGCGGTATCAGGGGGCACTCAACGCCAGCCTCAAGGGAAATCGACTACCAGCTGGCTTCGGCCTACTTCCGCTGGGTGCTGCCGCACAGCGGGTTCGAGGTCTACGGCGAGTATGGCCGCGAAGACTACAACATGAATCTCCGCGATATCATCGAGGAACCCGATCACGACGGCGGCTACACGATCGGCTTCCGCAAGGTGATGCGGCGGGCCGGGAACCGGCTGCTTGCCGTGCGGGCGGAAGCTGCAGAACACGCAGCCCTCGGTGCTGGCGCAGGGTCGCGCCACCGTCGACCGTTCTACACGCACGTGAGACGTGCCGACACAGGGCCACACTGAGCTGGGCCAAGTGCTCGGGTCCGTCCGCGGACCGGGCGGCGCGGGCGTCGGTCGTGGCCGTGGACTCCTACTCGCCCGACCGGCCGCTGGACCTTCTCGTGGACCCGGATCCTGCAGGCTCAACAGGGAGGCAACGCGCAGCCGAGTCAGGCCATCCCGCACGCCTTCGACGTCCAGCACGAGCTGGCCGTCGAGCGCCTCGCCTTCCTCGGCCGCTACGACGTGTTGGCCCACGTGGGTGCTGTCTACGAGTTCAACCGATACTTCCAGCACGACGCCTTCAACCTGAACGTCATCCTGAGCGTGAGGTACGCTCTCCGCTAGGACGGCCGCTACAGCACCTGCTTGGCCAGGATCGCCAGCGTCACCGTGCTCACCAGGAGCTGGCCTACGCTGGACAGGATCTGTATCCAGTTGGTGCGCTCGCCCGGCGGCGTCTCCGGCACCACGACCCTGGCCCCCGGCTCGGGCGTGGCGCTCCGCGTGAACACCGAGCCGTTGGGCTGGATCACGTACGTCCGCCCCTTGTCCGCGTGGCGCGTGAACCCGCCCGCCCGCTCGATGTAGAAGCCCGTCCCGCGCCCCTGCTCGTACGCCACCGCGACCGGGCTGTTCACCGCCCCTTCGACGCTCACGATCGGCTGGTACTCCGGCACGTAGATCGAGTCGCCGCCGAAGAGCGGCAGGTTGTCCCGGTTGCGCTGGTCCTTCAGCACCCCCTCGAAGTCGATGCCGATCCGGCCGGCATGGCCCAACGAGCGGAAGAACTGCGCGCCGTGCACGTACGCGTTCGTCGTCACGCCCCCCGCGCGGCGCAGGACGTCCGCCAGCCGATCGTCCCGGCTCGTCAGCGCGTAGTGGCCGGGGAATCGCACCTGGCCCGTGACGACCACCGTCCGCTGCGGCTCCAGCCCCGGCACCCGCCGGACGAAGACGTAGTCGGACGGCTGCAGGACCGGATTCGACCCCTGCGGCGCGGTGACGCGCCGCACGTATGACGTCGGATCGATCACGTAGCTCGAGTCGAGCGGGACGTGGATGATCTGGGCGAGCGCGGAGGTGTCCGTCGGGCTTTGCGGCAGGCGCGAGATCTCCGCCTCGAGCAGATACGCGTCGTCGCCGAGCCCGCCCGCGAGAATGACGGCGTCCCGCACCGTCATCGAGTCCCGGAAGGAATAGGTGCCGGGGTGCTGCACGGCGCCGAAGACCCGGATCTCGCGCGGCGGCCGGAACTCCGGCGTGGCGAAGACCGTCACCTCGTCGTTCTCCGCGAGCTGCGGGTCGTCGGCCGCCGGCGGATTCGGCAGGATCGCCCCTCCGGGCCCGAGGAGCGAGCGCAGATCCGCGGTGATCAGCCGCCGCGTCGAATCCGGCATCAGGCGCACGACGTGCGCTCGATCGAGATACGCGTCGGGCTTGAGGCCGCCCGCCTCGGCGAGGAGGCGCGAGAGCGTCATCCCCGGCTCCACGGCGTAGGGGCCGGGCTTCCAGACGCTCCCCCGCAGCGTGACCTCGCCCCGGACGGCCTCGGTGACGGGGAAGATCGTGACGCGGTCGCCGGGCTCCAGCCGGAAGTGAGGCGTCGTGCCGCCCCCCGCCCCCCCCTCCGGAGCACCCCGGCGAGATCGTTCACGTCCATCGCCACGCGATCGCGCCCGCCCGCCTGCCGCTGGGCCTCCGGGAGGATGCGCTCGATGTGCGCCCGTCCCTGATCCGCATTGGGCAGCAGCCCGCCGGCGTAGTGGATCAGGGCGCCCAGGTCCTCCGTGTCGGCCAGGTCGTAGAAGCCCGGCCGCAGCACGGCGCCCGTGACCTGCACGCGCCGCTGGACCGGCGGCACGAAGACCACGTCGCCCTGCTCGAGCCGGATGTCGCCGCGCGTGTTCCCGCGGACCAGGTAGTCGTAGAGGTCGAGCTGCTGGATCACGGCGCCGCCCCTCATGACGCGCACGTCGCGGAAGTCGGCCGCCTCGGTCGGGCCCCCCGCCAGGTAGAGCGCGTTCATCACGGTGCCGAGCGCGCTCACCGGGTAGGAGCCGGGCCGCACCACCTCGCCGTCCACGAACACCTGGTTCATCCGCACCCGCGAGACGGTCACGTCGTAGCGGATCGTCCCCGTCCTCACGCCGGAGTACACGCGCGCCAGCCGCGTCGCGAGCAGCGTCCGCAGCTCGCCCAGGGTGAGGTTCGCGACCGGCACGCGCCCTACCTGCGGGATCACCACGAACCCCTCGCGCGTGACGGGCAGCTCCTCGACGACGTCCGCGTCTCCGGTGAGGATCAGGATCAGGTCGTCCCCCGGCCCGAGGCGGTAGCCGGCGTCCACCGGCCCGGAGGCGACCGGACTGAACTGCGTCGTCGTGCGCCTGAAGACGTCGAGGCCGAAGACCTTGGGCCGCTTGAGCCACGCCGAGATCCGGAGCGCCGCGGCCGTGTCGAGGCGCATCACGCCGTCGCTCCCCATCCGGCCGGGGATCGAGTCGCGGCCGATCTCGAAGCCCAGGGAGTCGAGGAGGATCGAGTCCCCCTGCGAGAGCGCCACGACCCGGCGGAGCGCGTTCAGCGTGTCGGGCGAGGGCCCGAACGTCCCCAGCCCCAGCGCCGTGGCGGCGCGGAGCGTCTCGAGCGTCGGCGCGGGCGCCTGCACCCCCGCCGCACCGGGGGCGAGGTAGGCGTTCATGGCGCTGTCGGGGTAACCCGCGGCCCGGAGGCGTGAGCGGATCTCGTCGGCCGAGAGGCCGCTCTGCTGGATGCGCTGGCGCAGCTGGTCGGCGATGCCCGGCTGCTGGAGGTATTGCTGGAGCTGTTGGTCCGACACTCCGGCGGGCTGCTGGGCGGCGAGAAAGACAGGGGTTAGGGGATAGGGGTTAGGGGTCAGGGGCCCAGCCGCAGCGCCCAGGAGCGTCGAGGCAAGCTCCATCGCGGCCAGAGTGATCATCGGGCGCCGGGTGAAGCGCCAGGCGCTCTGGAGCACCCGCATGGGGTGGCTTGCCGTGTTGTACAAAGTACTCTGCAAGGTAAAGCAAACTTGGGGCGCGGCACCGGCCCCGTCAAGAGGCAGGTAAGTACCGAAGAGGCAGGGGGTTTGCGCCACCGCTCCGGGACGCTAACATAACCGGCCCATGAGGATCACCGTCGAGCAGACTCCCATCGCCGGCGTGCTGGTCGTGACGCCAGAGACGTTCGACGACCACCGCGGCTTCTTCGCCGAGGTCTTCCGCAGCGACGTCTATCGCGCCGCCGGGCTCCCGGACGCGTTCGTCCAGGTGAACCTCTCCCGTTCCCGCCGCGGCACGATCCGCGGGCTGCACTTCCAGTTCGACCCGCCGCAGGGGAAGCTGATGCGCGTCGCGCGCGGCGCGGCCTGCGTCGTGGCGGTGGATCTCCGGAAGGGCTCTCCGACGCTGGGCAGGCACTTCGCCACCACGCTCGACGACACCCGCCCGCGCATGGTATGGGCGCCGGCTTCCTTCGCGCGCGGCTTCTGCGTCCTCTCCGACGTGGCCGATGTCGAGTATCTCTGCACGAGCATCTGGAACCAGCCGGGCGAGTCCGGCATTCGCTGGGACGACCCGGCCCTCGGCATCGAGTGGCCCGAGAAGAACCCGATCGTCTCCGACAAGGACCGGAGCGCCCAGACCCTCGCCGAATGGCTGGCGCGTCCCGAGTCCGCCCACTTCCGTTTGGAAGGGTGAGAGCGGCACGCCCTCGCGGGGCGCGGGGGTGGCGCGTTACCATTGCTGGCCATGACTACAACTTCGGCTTCGCTTGTCCGTAAGCCGGTCCCCGGGGGCCGCCGGATCCGCGTCGCGCTCGTGGGTTGCGGCCGGATCTCCAAGAGCCACTTCGACGCGCTCGAGGCCCACAAGGCTGACGCGGAGTTGGTGGCGGTCTGCGACATTGAGCCCAAGGCGCTCGCCGCGGCGCAGGAAAAGACAGGCGCGCCCGGCTTCGCATCCCTCGACGCCCTCCTCGCCAAGTCGGACGCAGAGCTGGTCGTGCTCGCGACGCCCTCAGGCCTCCACCCCGCACAGGCGATCCAGGCGGCCCAGGCAGGCCGGCACGTGATGACCGAGAAGCCGATGGCCACCCGCTGGGACGACGGAAAGCGGATGGTCGAGGTGTGCGACAAGGCGGGGGTCCAGCTCTTCGTCGTCAAGCAGAACCGGCTCAACCCCACCGTGCGGCTCGTCAAGCGCGCCATCGCGAAGAACCGGTTCGGGCGCATCTACACGGTCACCTGCAACGTCTTCTGGACCCGGCCGCAGGAGTACTACGACTCGGCAAAGTGGCGCGGCACCTGGGAGTTCGACGGCGGCGCCTTCATGAACCAGGCCAGCCACTACGTGGACCTCCTGGAGTGGCTCATCGGCCCGGTCGAGTCGGTGTACGCCTACACCGCCACCCTCGCGCGCCGCATCGAGGTGGAGGACACGGGCGTCGCCGCCATCCGCTGGCGCAACGGCGCCCTGGGCTCGATCAACGTCACGATGTGCACCTACCCCAAGAACCTCGAGGGCTCGGTCACGATCCTCGGGGAGAAGGGCACGGTGCGGCTGGGCGGCGTCGCGGTGAACAAGATCGAGCACTGGGAGTTCAAGGAGCCCGACGCCGAGGACGACGCGAAGTGGCAGGAGGCGAGCTACCAGCCCAGCTCGATCTACGGCCATGGCCACGCGCTCTACTACGACAACGTGATCAAGGCCCTGCGCGGCGAGGCGCCGGCGGAGACGGACGGGCGGGAAGGGCTGCGCTCGCTGGAGCTGCTGATCGCGATCTACCAGTCGGCCCGCGACGGCCGGCAGGTGGGATTGCCGCTGGAGTACTGACGGCCAGGCCTTCATGAAGATCCTCTCCGTCCTCGGCACCCGGCCCGAGGTCGTGAAGATGGCGCCGATCCTCGGTGCCCTGGCCCGCGACCGGCGCGCCGTCTCGCGCGTCTGCGTCACCGGCCAGCACCGCTCGATGCTCGACGAGCTGCTCCCGGTCTTCGACATCCACCCCGATCTCGACCTCGGCATCATGCGGCCGAGCCAGACGCTGAGCGAGGTGCTGGCCGCGGCCGTCACGGGCCTGGAGCGCGTGCTGCGCGACGAACGCCCGGATTGGGTCCTGGCCGAGGGCGACACGACGACCGTGATGGCCGCCGCCGTCGCCGCGTTCCACGAGCGAGTGCCGTTCGCCCACGTGGAGGCGGGGCTTCGCTCCCACGACTTCGCGCGGCCGTTCCCGGAGGAGTTCAATCGCCGCGTCGCCGATGTCGCGGCGCGCTGGTGCTTCGCTCCCACGGCCGGCGCCCGCGCCAACCTGCTCGCCGAGGGCGTGGCGCCCGAGCGCGTGCTCGTCACCGGCAACACGGTGGTGGACGCGCTGCTCGACGTGGCCTCGCGTCCAGGGGATCTCGCGCCGCTGCTGGCCCGCTTCGCGGGCGCTTCGCGCCGACTGGTCCTGGTGACCGCGCACCGCCGGGAAAGCTTCGGGGAGCCGTTCCGCGACCTCTGCCTCGCCCTGCGGGACATCGCGGAAGCGCATCCCGAGGACGTGCAGCTCGTCTACCCGGTTCACCTCAATCCCAACGTCCAGGCGCCCGTCCGGGCGATCCTCGACGGCGTGCCCAACGTCGCGCTCCTCGATCCGCTCGACTACGTGAGCTTCGTGCGGCTCCTCAAGCGAGCGTACCTCGTCCTCACCGATTCGGGCGGGATCCAGGAGGAGGCGCCCAGTCTCGACGTGCCGGTGCTGGTGATGCGCGACGTGACGGAGCGGCCGGAGGCGGTGGAGCGGGGTACCGCGAGGCTGGTGGGCACCCGCCGCCAGACGATCGCCGCCGCCGCGCACGAGCTGCTCTCCGACCCCGGCGCCCGGCGCCGCATGACGGGGAAGGGCAACCCCTACGGCGACGGCCGCGCGGCCGGGCGCATCGTGGCCGCGCTGCTGGGCGATCCCGTGCAGCCCTTCGCGCCGTAGCGAGGGATTTGCCCTAGAACAACCCGGGGCTGAGCGTTCCGCCCCGGAGCCGCACGCCGGGGAGCGGGAAGTGGATCTGATCCAGCACGGCGGCGAGCTTCGGCCACCACGCCGTGTGCACCGGCAGGCCGCGCAACTCCAAATCGAGCGCTGCGTACCATTCGTGCTGGGCGGGGAACTGTGTCACCCACGCCGGCGTCGAGTGGCCGACGGCCACGCCGAGCCAGCGCGGCCACCACGCGGGTCCGATGCCGCCGCGCGCCGGATTGAAGCTCAAGTAGTAGCGCTGGCCCGCGTAGTCGCTCAGCAGGTTCGGCTCTCCCGCGCCGTTCCGGTGGCGGAACTCGGCCGAGGGCCAGTACCAGACCTTGAGGCTCACCGCCTTCGTCGCCGGCCACCGCGTGTGCACCACCGGGAGCAGCGCGCCCGCGGCGTTCATCAGGTTCTTGGCGGTCTCGAACCCGGTCGAGTGGAAGCCGTCCACGACCTTCTTGGGAAGCCCGGCCGCGAAGGCCGTTGCCGCGCCGAGCCAGGCCGCGGTCATCGGCGACGCGCAGGCCCACGCCCAAGCCAGCGCTGCCGCCTGGGACGCCTCGTAGGAGGCCGTGACGTGAAGCAGATAGTCCTGGCTCGCGGCTGGGCTCCCGCCGTCGTTGACCCAGCTGAGCCGGAAGCCGCCGACGGGACCCTGCCACCAGTCGCCGGGGTGGAAGGCCGCCGCGAGTGCTTCGCCGGCCACGTACGTGCCGCCGATGGCGGCGGCGCGCCCGCCCCGTATACCGGAGCACTGCTGAGCCACACCCGGCCGAACCGCGACGGTGACCGCCGCGAGTGCCATGCTCAGGAGCTGCAGAGCCCTCATGGGGTCGCCGGCGCCCCGTAGCGGCCCAGCCGGCGGCGGAGCAACAGCCGCAGCGTCTGGGTGATGGTGCGGCGCACGTTCATCTTGCTCGCGCCGGGCTTGCGGTCGTAGCGCAGGATCAGCGAGACCTCGGAGAAGACCACCGGCGTCAGGCTCAGCTTGAGCAGGATGTCCACCATGCAGGAGAAGCCGGGCTGGTCCACGAACTCGCGTCCCCAGCGCCGGAAGGCGTCGCGCAGCACCGACGCGCGGTAGGCCCGGTAGCCGCAGGTGTAGTCGCGCACCCCGGGCACCGGGCAGACGAGCCGGAAGAGTCGCGCCGCTCCCCAGCTGAGGAATGCGCGGTAATGCGAGAGGCCCACGACGCGGGACTCGGGGAGGTAGCGCGACGCGATGACCACGTCGCTCCCCTCGTCCAGCCGCGCCACCATGCGCTGGATCAGGGCCGGGCTGTGGCTGTCGTCGGAGTCCATCGTGACGACGATGTCGTCGTCGCCCGCCGCCTCGACCGCCGCCACCAGCCCGGTCTTGATGGCCTCGCCGAGGCCCCGATTGACCGGATGGCGGATGACCCGCACCGGCAGCGCCGCGCCCCCCTTCGCATGGTCCGCCGTCCCGTCGCTGCTGCCGTCGTCCACCACGATCACCGTGAGGGCGAGGGATCGCTCGAGCGCGACCTTTTCCAGCCGGTCGAGGAGCCGGCCGATCCCTTCGGCCTCGTTGTAGGCGGGCAGCACGACGAAGATCACGTGGGCTCCTTCGCGGCGACGAGCAGGATCGCCGTCGTCCAGCGGCGCGACGCCCGCGAGACGACGTTGAGATACCAGCGTCCGAAGAAGAAGTAGCGCCACACGCCGGCGTAGTGGCGGACGGTGAAATAGCGCGCGAAGCGCTCCAGCCAGAAGCGCCGCGGCCTCCGGTGGACGTGCGTCGTGTCATGGTCGAGGCGGTCCACCAGAGCGCCCAGCGGGCCATCGTAGACGGGCATCGTGGCGACGAGGATGCCGCCCGGCTTGAGCAGCGCCCGCAGGTTGGCGAGCGCGGCGTCGAGGTCCTCGACGTGCTCGAGCACGTCGAAGCAGGTCACGACGTCGTAGCGGCCCGCGCCCGGAATGGCGGGGAGCGATGCCGCAAACAGCGGTACGCCCTCCGGCAGGCGCGGGCGCGCGGCGGCCACGACCTGCTCCGAGACGTCGCAGCCGGCGCAGCGATAGCGTCGCACGGCTTCGGCGAGAAACAGGCCGTACGCGCACCCCACGTCGAGCAGGTCGCCCCCGGGCTTGAAGCGCGTGGCGACGCGGAGGAACGAGCGCCACTTGTAGGGCGGGTTGCGGCGCGCGTAGTCCGCGCCGTAGGCGGTCGCGAAGTAGTCCGCGCCGAAGCCGGTCACGGCGCGGCCTCCTGCGGGCGGCCGCGCGCCAGGCGCCAGCACGCGGCGCCGAGGAGCAGCAGGGCGCCCCCGATCGCCCACGAGACTGCCGGCCGCACGCCGACGAACCGGATCGCGTACCACCACAGCGCCAGGCGGTTGGAGGCGAACACGTCGGCTCTCGAGGCGCCCGGCACCACGACCTCCGGCACCGCCAGGCCGGCCGTGCGCGCCAGGTTGGCGGGCAGCGCCGCGACGGCGCAGGCGTTCGCGCCGCGCAGCGACCACGCCTCGTAACCGCAGAGCTGCTCGCGGTAGTGGTAGCCGGTGGCCGCGGCCGAGAGGTTGACGACGGCGCCCGCGGCGAGCGCCACCGCCGCCACGGCCTTCCACGGCCCGCGCTCGCCCCTCAGGCGCCACAGCTCCGCGGCGACGAGCAGCAGGAGCGGCGGCAGCCACGGGACGTAGTAGCGGATGCCCCATCCGCCGGCGCCGCTCCACTCGGGTGTGCCGGCCAGCCGCAGCATCGCGAGCGCGAGGCTCGCGAGAACGAAGAACGCGAGGCGCGGGTGCGCCCGGCACGTGCCCTTGGTCCCCAGCGCCGGCGCGAGCAGCACCAGGACCGGGGTGTAGGCCAGCAGTCCCTTGCCGGGACTCACGAGCGACCCCGCCAGTCCCGCGAGCAGGGAGCCGGGGTGGTACGCGAACAGCTCGTGGCCGTACGTCGCGTCGAGGGCGCTGCCGGTGCGCGCCACGTTCCACGCGACGACCAGGGCGAGCCCCGGCACGAGGCCCACGAGCGTCCAGGCGACGCGCCGCCACCGGTCGCCCGGCCGCGAGGGCTGCGCGGTCGCGGCGAGCAGGAGCAGGACCGGGATCACGGGCGCGTTGCTCAGCTTGAAGGCTGGGAGCAATCCGGCCAGCACGCCGGCCGCCAGCCATCCTGAGCGCATCCCGCGCTCGGCGCGCGCCCACGCGAGGAGGCAGCCCGCCATGAGGGGCGACGCCATTGAAACGTCCGGGGGGCTGCCGGCATAGACCGCGTACTGGCTCCCGAGGCAAAGGACGACGAGGAGCGCGGTCGCCTGGTACGGGGGCATGCCGAGCAGGGCGCCCAGGGCCGCCAGCAGGACGATCGTCGTGGCGAAGAACGCCGGCGCCACGAGGCTCATCACGAACCCGAAGCTTCGCCGGAACGGGATGCCACTCTGCCGGGAAACCTGCAGGGCCACCAGAGCGAACGGGGCCGCGAGCAGATCGGGGCCCAGCTCGTGATGCGCGTAGTAGCGCCCCCCCCTCCCCAGGTAGTAAGGGAAGTCGGGTGGCGGCGCATCGAACGTCAGCCGGCCCGCGGTGGCCATCTGTTGGGCGACATTCGGATCGGGGGACTCGAAGGAGTTGAACCCGGGCGCGAGCCAGGCGCCGGCGCAGAAGCAGGCGACCCAGAGGACCGCCCAGCGTGCGGGCGGCAGGCGGAGAGGGACCGGCGGGGCGGGAGACGGTTGAGCGCTCACGCGGCAGGTGCCAAGTTAGGGTGAATCCGCGGTGCACGAAAGGGCGGCGGCCATGGAGCAGGGACTGCGCGGGTGGCGGACCATCGGGCTCAGCGTCGCGCTGGCGACTGCGGCCCAGCTCGCGCCGGTCGTCTGGCGGCTCGAGGGGCACGCCGGAGGCTACTACGGCACCGTGGACGAGATGTTCTACGCGTCGCTGGTGCGCCGCGCCGCGGCCACGCCGCCGACCACCACCGATCCCTTCGATCGCGAGTGGCGGCAGGCCTCGAGCCCCTACGGCTGGATGCTGCCGCAGCTCGTGGGCTTGCCGCTGCGGCTGGGCGTTCCCCCGGGCCTCTGGTCCGACCTGTCGCGGTGGGCGGCGAGCGCGACCGGCGCCTACCTGCTGATTCGAGTGGGCGCCGCGGTCGCGTCGCCGGCCGTAGGCGCGGCGGCGGCGACATTGGCGCTGCTCGATCCCGGGACCTACAACGGCAAGCCGCTGGTGCTCCTGTTCACGGGCCGGTGGGCAGCGTTCGATGCCGAGTCGCTGCCGATGGCACGTCTCTACACGCCCAGCTTCCTCCTCCCGTTCTTCGCCGGTGTGCTCCTGGTGCTGGTGCGTTCGGCCGGTCCACGAGGCCGCCGCCCATCCGCCGCGGTCGCAGTGGGCGCGTTCGCCGCGCTCGGTCTCGCGGGGTACTTCTTCTACTGGACGACCGCGCTGGCGAGCGCCGTCGCGGTGGTCCTCGTGCACCCGCGGAGGCGGGCGGTGCTCCGCTGGCTGGTCCCGGCGGGATTGGCGATGCTGCTCCTGGTCGCGCTGAACGGCGTCGGGAGCCGCGACGACCTGGTGGAGCATGCCCTGCGCATCGGCTTCATCCGCACCAGCCGGCCCGTCTTCCTGACGCACGCCGGCTTCTGGTTCGCCGCCGCAGTGGCGGCTCTGCTCGCTCTGGCGCCCTGGCGCGTCGCGCCGGCCGCGCGCGCGCTGGGCATCGCCGCCGTCGGTGCGTGGGCGCTGGTGCTGGTGCACACCCCGATCACCGGCTGGGACGTCCAGAGCCACCACTACGACATGGCCCTCGGTCCGCTCTCGGCGCTGACATACTCTGCGGCGGCGTGGTACGGATGGAGGCATTGGGCGCGCCGGTCCCGGTGGTTGTGTGCGGCCGGCTGCGTGCTGGTGGCGGGAGCGGCGCTGCTGGGACCCTGGCTGGCACTGCGGGGGCTCGCGGCGGCGGGCGACCAGCCGGCGATCGCGTGGGAGAACGCGCGGCGGCTGGCGGCGCTGGGCGGCGTGCCGCCGGAAGGGGGTGTCCAGATCGCGGTGCCGCGCCCGGCGCGCTTCGCTCTCACCCTCGCGCTGCCCAACACTCCGTACTGGTATCCGTTTCTCGAGGCGTGGGGCGTGAGCGACACGGCGCTGTTCACCCGCACGGTGTGCGCGGCCCTTCTGACCGGCGAGGACAGCGCCGAAACGCTCCGCCGCGCGACGCCCCGCGAGCGCTTCGCGACGGTCTGGCCCGACGGGCGGCCCGCGGACGTCTCGCTCGCCGGCGTGCGGTCGTACTTCGCGCTGATGCCGGTGCTCGCCCGGCGGGAGGCGGCAGCGGTGGCCCGGCTGGCGCGCGAAGCTCCCGCGCTGCGAGGGAGCTGCACGGTCCTGCCGGGCTTCGCTCTGGCGCTCGGGCGCTCGCAGGTCCGCCGCGCGGGCGCGGTCGCGGCGGCGCTCGACGGCCGCACGGCCTGGGTGGCGCGGGACTCGTCGGCCGCGTGGTTCCGCTTCCTGCGGGGGACTCCAGGGCCATGATCCGCTGTGGCGTCGCGCCGTGGCGGCGCTGATATTGTTGGCGTGGAGTACGCGCTCATCCCGATCCTGCTGTCGGCGTTGTGCCTGTGGCTGGGCCGGCGGCTGCTCGTCCTGGTGGTGATCTTCGCCTACCTGGCCATCGAAGGCACGCTGAAGCTCATCTCCAACAACAATCCCATCGTCCACGTCGGCATCGACCTCATCGTCCTCACGGTGGCCGCCTACTGGCTGGCCGGCGCGATCGCCCAGCACCGGGCGCGGCTCCCCGACCTGCCGTGGATCCGGGTGGTGGCGTTGTTCGTGGCGTGGGTGCTGCTGCTCGTGTTCCATCCGCTGAGCGCCGGCCTCTACGTCAGCGTCGCCTCGTTCAAGATGCACCTGACGATGATCCCCCTGTACCTCATGACGGCGATGCTGGTGCGCACGCGGAAGGACGTGGTCCGCCTGCTGGTGGCGCTCACCGCGATCTCGCTGGTGCCGTTCGCCGCCGCGCTGCTGCAATACGCCCTCGGCCCGTCCAGCGTGCTCGACCTCTCGGAGCGTTACTGGGCCCGCATCAGCGCGTATCACGAGTGGCGGCCCTTCGGCACGAGCAACGTCCCCGGCGGTGCGGCGGTGTTCGCCCTGCTGGCCACGCCCGCGGCCATCGCCCTGTTGCGTGCCCCCGGCGTGTCGGGGCGCGCGCGGCTCCTGGCGGTGGTCTCCATCCTGGGTGCGGTCGGGACGTTCATCGCATCAGGGATCCGGTCGCTGGACGTCGGCGCGCTGCTCGCCGTCCTGGCGATGGCCGCGATCGCGATGGGCCGGCGCGGGGGGCGAGGGGTGGTCACGCTGCTGGCGGTGGCGGTGCTGGGCGTCGGCGGCTTCGTGGCGGTCACGGAAGTCCTGGAGCCGATCTCCCGCGAGGCGGTGATCAGCGATCCCCGGTCGCTGACCATCTGGCGCCAGCAGGACGTCACGGACCGCCTCAAGTCGCTGACCCAGCTCGGCACGCTGTCCACCGCTCGCTCGGGGGCATTGGGACGGGTCATGTTCCGCATCGAGCACTACCCGTTCGGGGCGGGTCTGGGGCGGACCGGGCCCGTGGGGGGGAACATGACCGCGCAGCTGACGGCGGATCCGGCGAGCGCCCGCATCGAGGAGGAGGTCGGGTGGTCCGACAACTACTTCGCCGACATGATCACGGAGACGGGGTTGCCGGGAGTGATCATGATGGTGACGGTGCTGATCGGGCTGATGGTGGGGGCGATGCGGCTCGCCGCGCGCGTCTCCGATCCGCTCTACGTGGACGTGTGCGCGTCCATCGCCGGACTGTTCTTCGCCTTCCTGGTCATGTCGTGGGGGTCGCAACCGCTCATGAGCAACCCGATCACGGCGTACTTCTGGATGTTCGCGGGGCTGTACGCGGCCGTGCTGCGCATGGACCGGGAAGCGGCGGCTGCCACGGCGCCTCAGCAGCTCGTGCCGCAGCGTGCGTAGCGGCGCGCTGCGCGTGCTCTACGTGTCCCCCTTCGCCGAACTCGGCGGGGCGGAGCGGACGATCCTGGATCTGCTGGCGCTGCACGACCGGGCGGCCGTCGAGCCGTCGATCTGCTTCCTGCGCGACGGTCCGCTCGTGGCGCGGTGCCGGGACGAGCTGGGCATACAGACGTCGCTGCTCGTGGCGCCGCGCCTCAGGCGGCCCCTCAAGGCGCGCCGTGTGGTCGGCGCCCTGGCCAATCTGATCGTCGCCCAGCAGGTGGACCTCGTGAACAGCTCGATGGCGTGGGGGCACGTCTACGGCGGGCGTGCGGCCCGTCGTGCGCGACGACCGAGCGTGTGGTTCCAGCAGGTCATTCCGGCTCTCCGTCCGCTCGATCTCTGGGCCGCCCTCGTGAAGACCAACACGATCATCGCCAACTCGCATTTCACCGCCGCGGCCCAGCGGCGGTTGAATCCGTTGCGGCGACCGATTGCCGTGATCCATCTGGGCACTCGTCTGCCGACGGAGCCCCGCGCGCTGCGGCGGCAGCGGGGCCGCGCCGCGCTCGGCGTCGGGGAGGGAGAGTTCGCCGTCGGGATCGTGGGTCGCCTGCAGCGCTGGAAGGGGCAGGACGTGGTGCTGCGCGCGGCGGCATCCCTGATCCGCGCGCGGCCGCACTCGCGCCTCTTCGTGATCGGCGGGTCGCTGTTCGGGCTCGAAAAGGACTTCGAGGCCGAGCTGCGCCGCCTGGCCCAGCAGCTCGGCATCGCCGGGCAGACCGTCTTTACGGGCCACCGCGACGACGTCCCGGACTGCCTCGCGGGGCTCGACGTGGCCGTGCACGCCTCGGTGCACCCGGAGCCGTTCGGCCTGGTGCTGATCGAGGCCATGGCCGCGGGCACGGCATTGGTGGCGGCCGACGGCGGGGGCGCCCGGGAGATCGTGCGACACGGCTCCGACGGCCTGCTGGTGCCGCCGGGGGACCACGAAGCGCTGGCGGTGGCCCTGCTCGACCTGTGTGACGATCCGCCGCGCCGCGCCGTGCTGGCCGCGGCGGGGGAGCGGACGGTGCGCGAGCGGTTCGACGTGACGCGCATGACGCGCAGCGTGGAGGCGCTGTACCGGGCGGTCGTGCGGCGGTGAGGGTCGCGCTCGCGGTACACCAGGTGCGAGCGACCGGGGGCCAGGATCGCTACGTGCTGGAGTTGGCGCGCCACCTCGCCGGCACCTGTGAGGTGCACATCATCGCGGCGCGCGTCGAGGGTCCGCTTCCCGCGGCGGTGCGGGTGCATCGGCTCGCCGTGCCGCGTCGCCCGCTGCTGCTGGCCGCGCCCCTGTTCCGCCGCGCGGCGGCGCGCGCCGTCGCGCCCCTCGGCTGCGACGTCGTCCACGGCATCGGCGGCGCGCTCCCCGGCGCCTCGGTCATCACCGCGCCGTTCTGCCACGCGGCGTGGCGTGCCCAGGGCGGGCCGCGGTCGGCCTATCAGCGGCTGGTGAGCCTGCAGGCGGTGCGC
This sequence comes from uncultured Gemmatimonadales bacterium, assembly GCA_963835535.1. Lineage (GTDB taxonomy): Bacteria > Gemmatimonadota > Gemmatimonadetes > Gemmatimonadales > JACORV01 > Fen-1245. The sequence goes on along the minus strand of CAWIFL010000002.1, from coordinate 641,788 downwards.
GACGAGCGTCGGGCCTACCGCCACCCGCGTCTGGCGGCGGTCATCGCCGTGTCGGCGCGCACCGCTGCCGAGCTGGAGCGCCACTACGGCCCCCTGGCCGCGCCGCTCACGGTCATTCCGAACGGGGTGGACCTCGAGACCTTCGCTCCCCGAAGCGGAGGAGCCCGGGAGGCCGGCCGGCGGCGGCGGATCCTGTTCGTAGGCGCCTACGGGCGGAAGGGGCTCGAAACCGCCATCGCGGCGCTCGCCGCGATGAGGTGCGATGCGGAGCTGGTGGCGGTCGGCGATGGCGACCGGGCGGCGTTCCGCCGCCAGGCGGCGCGGGCCGGCGTCGGGGACCGCGTGCGGCTGGAGCCGCCCCGCGGCGGAATCGCCGCGGTGATGGCGGATGCGGACCTGTTTCTCTTTCCCACGCGCTACGAGCCGTTCGGGATGGTCATCGCCGAAGCGATGGCCTGCGGAGTTCCGGTCGTGACCAGCGCGGCCGCCGGGGCCGCCGAGTTGATCCGGGAGGGCGTCTCCGGACGCGTCATCGCGGATCCGCGCGACGCCCCCGCCTTCGCCGCGGCCGCGGACTCCGTCCTCGCGGACGAGACCGGCCGAATGGCGATGGGCAGGGCTGCGAGGCAGGCGGTCGCGGAGCTGGGGTGGGATCGCATCGCCGCCCGGACGCTGGAGGTCTACCGGCGCGTCGCGGGCGAGGGAACGCCCTAGCCGGGCCGCGCGGCGGCCCACACCTCGAAGAGGCGGTCGAACACGGCGCGCCGCTCGAAGCGTCGCGCCACCATCGCGCGACCGGCCGCGGCGCGCCGGCGCGCTTGCTCCGGATGGTCGAGGGCGTCGGCGATGGCGCGGGCCAGTGCAGCCGCGTCGCCCGCGGGAACGCTCCACCCGGTTTCGCCCTCGACGATCGTCTCCCGCAGGCCCCCCACCGCGGTCGCGACCACGGGCACCTCGCACGCGAGCGCCTCGAGCGGGGAAAACCCCAGCCCCTCGTCGCGACTCGCCTGCACGCACAGATCCGACGCCTGATAGGACAACGGCAGCTCCCGTTCGGGATGCACTGCGTCGGTCGCGAGGACCGCGTCCGCGAGTCCGTGCGCGGCGGCGAGCGCCTGCAGGGCGCGGTGGCCGCCGCTGCGGTGCAGCAGCCGCACGTCGCGCCCCTCCTGGCGCAGCAGCGCCAGCGCATCGAGCAGCGTGTCGCTGTCCTTCTCGGGGCTCACGCGGCTGCTGAAGAAGATCAGGGAGCCGCCCGTGCCGATGCCCAGGCGGCGACGCAGCTCCTCCTTCGGCGCTGATGCCGGCCTGAACACGTCCATGTCGACCCCGTAGACCGGCACCACGTGGACCGGCCGCCGACCCCCGTGCGAGCGCACGACGCCGGCCAGATACTCGCTCACCACCACATAGCGCCCGCCCACGAGGGCGTTGAGCCGGGCGAGCCCGGTCAGCGTGCGCAGCTCCCAGGCCCGGAATGGCTTGCCCGGCTCGGCGTGCGCCCGGCGGCAGCGGTAGTAGCTCTCGACCGGACTGCACACCAGCATCGTCACCGGCGTGCGCGTCAGGCGGCCCGCGAGGTTCGCGGCGAGCGCCGCGGGCCCGTACCCCTGCACGAGCACCTGGTCGAATCGCATGCGGCCGAAGCAGATGGTGCTGAACACGCCGGCGGCGAAGCGGGACCGGGACGCGGAGCCGACGGTCAGGCGCACCGGGCGCGTCGGCTCCCGGCTGATTTCCACTCCGCCCCGGATCCGGCGGGCGACGACGGTCAGATCGCAGCGCTCCGCGAGCCCCTCGACCATGCGCACGTCCGTGCCGCTCTCCACGACGAAGCACAGCCTCACGCGCGCGTCCGTTCGATGGCGCGGACCAGGGCGCGGGCCGCGGCCTCCCAGGTGAAGCCTCGGACGCGCGCGGCGGCGGCGGCGCTCAGACGCCCCGCCAGGGCCGGGTCGCCGAGGAGTCGGATCAGCTTCGCGGCGCCGTCGGCCGCGTCCATCGGCCGGAACAGCAACGCCTCGCTCCCGTCGGCGGCGATGTCCGGAATGCCGCCGACGGCCGCGGCCACGACGGGAAGGCCGGCGCCCATCGCCTCGAGCACGGTGAGCGGGCTCCCCTCGGAGAGCGACGGCACGATCAGCGCGTCGTGCTCCGCGAAGAGCCGGCGCATTTCCGCGCCGTCCCGGACGACCGGAATGCACACGAGATCGGCCCGATCCTCCGGGGCGAACTCCGACGCCACCGCCGCCCCCGCGTCGTGGACGCCCACCAGGGTGAGCGACGCGTCGGGCAGCGCGCAGCGCACCGCGCGCCACAGCGGCGGGAGGAGTCTGCGCCCCTTCACGTCCAGCCAGCCGCCGACGAACAGCACGCGGCGGCCGGACGGCGGCTCGCGGCCGCCACCCGCCTCGCCGGCCGCGAGGCCGTTCGTGAGCCGGGTGATGCGCGCCGGCGCGACCCGAAGCGCCTCGGCGATGTAGCGCTCATCCTCACTGGAGAGGCACACCACGTGGTCGGCGCGCCGGATCGCGGCGCGCGACTGCGGCAGGCGCAGCAGGCGGGTGCTGATCGCCGTCCACGGTCGTCGCGCGGCGAGGCCGCGCCGCTCAGCCGCCCGCATCACGTCGTGAACCTTGGCTTCCACGTTGTGACACATCGCGACCAGCGGCGGCAGCGCGGGCCGGACGCGCCGCGCCAGGCCGTACCAGAGACCCGCCGGCTCGTGCAGCACCACCGCGTCGAAATCCCCGCGGCGGCGGACCAGCCGCAGCGCGACCGCGGGCGGATACGTGAGGAACGCAAAGCGGCCCGTTCGACCGACGGCGGGAAAGTCCTCCGCGAACCAGATCGTGGTGTCGTGCCCCATGGCTCGCAGCGCGGCGGCGATCCGGTGCTGCCACCTTCCCATTCCGGTGTCGGGATCGTCGGCGACGAACGAGGCCAGCACGATGCGCATGGCGGTTCAGCCGGCTCCGTGGGGCGCCGCGTACGCCTCGAGGCAGCGGTCCACGACCCGCATCCAGTCGAAGCGCTCGACGGCGCGCCGGCGCGCCGCCTCGCCCATCCGCGCCGCGTCCGCCGGATGCGCGGCCAGCCAGGCGATCCTGGCGCCAAGCGCCTCCGCGTCGCCGGGCGGGACGAGGAACCCCGTGACACCGTCCTCGATGACCTCGGGGATGCTCGCCACCGTGGTGCCGAGGACCGGCGTCCCGCACGCCATCGCCTCCAGAAGGGTCTGGCCGAGCAGTTCCGGCGCCCGTGTTTCCTGCCCGTACATCGAGCGGTAGACGCTCGGCAGGGCGACGCACAGCGCCGAGCGATACACCTCCACCAGCTCCTCGTCGTCGCAGGCCCCGCGGAATCGCACCGGCTTGCCCGCCGCCAGGCGGCCCAGATCGGCCCGATAGCGCGCGTCGGGTGCCGGGCCCACGACTTCGGCGGCGACGCCCGGCGGCAGGGCCCGTACGAGCACGTCCACGCCCTTATGGGGCAGAAGGCGCCCGACGAAGGCGACGGCGCGGGAGCGCGCCGCGGCAGCTTCGGGAGAGAACTTCTCCAGGTCCACGCCGCCCAGGATCACGCGGGCCCACGGCTTGCCCTCGTGGCCGGCGAGGCGCCGGCTGTACTCGCTGATGTGCAGGTGGCCTGCGTACCAGCGGTCAGTGGAGACGTAGCCGGAGACGTCCCAGCCGCCGCCGCCGAGATTGCTCACGAAGACGCGGCGGCCGGTGCACCGGCCGAACAGCGCCGCGGCCGAGCTGGCCACAATGTGCTGCTGGTGGCAGTGAACGACGTCGGCGCGCCGCAGCTCGCCGAACAGGGAGAGCGTGAACGGATTGGCGCGCTGCCCGCGGACGTAGCGCGCCGGGCCGAGCACGCGCACGCGGAGGGGGCCGTCCGTTTCCTCCCGGGCGGCGTCGCCGAAAGCGAGCAGGGTGGTCGGAACGCGGGAAGCCATGTAGCGGGCCAGCTCGAACGCGTAGCGCTCAGCGCCGCCGATCACGCCGGCCGCGCGGTCGAACAGCGCCGGCACGACGTGCGTGACGCGCGGCGCCGCGTGACGGTCAGCCATTGCCGGACGCCACGGTGCGGAGGAGTCGTGCCACCTCCTCGGCGTGGCGGTCCGCCGAGAAGCGGCTCTCCGCCCGGCGCCGGGCGGCCTCCCTGAGCGGCGCGAGATCCGCGCCGGCGGCCCGGATCATCGCGCCGGCCAGCGCGGCGGGGTCGTTCGGCGGCACCAGCCAGCCCGACCGTCCCGCCTCCACGATCTCCAGGGGGCCACCCGCCTGCGCCGCGAGCACCGGTATCCCGCACGCGAGCGCCTCGAGCACGACGCGGCCGAACGGCTCGGGCCTGGTGGAGTAGTGCACCACCAGATCGAACTCGGGGTAGAGCCGCCACGGATCGGGCTGGAACTTGAGAAAGTGGATCCGGTCGTTGAGCGGGCGCGGCGCGGCGGCGCCGCCCTGGGAGGCGCGCGACACGCGGCGCACCAGCTGCTCCGCGTAGCCCCGCTCGGCCGCCGTGTCGTAGATCGCCCCGCCCACGATGACGAGGTGGACGTCGGGGAGCTGGGATGCGGCGCGCTCGAACGCCTCGACCACGAGAAGCTGGCCTTTCCACTTCGCGAAGACCGCCGGCATCCCGATGAGCCTGGCGGCGCGCGGCACGGCGAGCGCGTCGTGAACCCAGAAGGTGCGCTCGGCGGGGCGGAACAACTCGAGGTCCACGCCGTTCAGCACCACCGTGGGCGTCAGGAGGCGCGGCACGCGCCAGGCGTGGGCGACGGCCTCGGAGACCGCGATGGTGCGGTGGGACAGCGCGGCCGCGAGCAGCGGCCAGATCGGGCCGGTTCGCTCCGGCGGAAACTCGTGCAGGTGCCAGATGCGGCGATACCCCGGAATGCCGGCGCACGCGAGGTGGGCCTTGAAGCCGTTGGAGTAGAGCACCCGGGTGCCGGCGGGAAGCTGCGCGCGGATGGCGCGCGCCCAGTCCCGCAGTCCGCGGACCAGCTCCCAGACGTCGGGCGCGCCGCGCGTGCGCTGCGACAGCGCGAGGAACCCCTCCGATGCGGGTGCGACGGCGACCGCGACGCCCGCCGTCCCCAGCGCCTCGGCGAGCGGGCCGTCCTTGGGCAGCACGACCGTCGGCTCGATGCCGTAGCGCGCGGCCCGCGCGGCGAACTCGAGCAGCACCCGCTCCGATCCGCCCAGAGCGGCGCTCACCGAGACGCACGCGACCCGCACGGGTGCCGCGACCTCGCTCACTTCTCCGCCTCCAGCTCGGCATAGAGGAACCACGCCGGGAAGATCCAGGCGAGACGCTCTTCGTACCACGCCGGCCACCGGCGCGCCAGGTGGAACAGGAGCCGGCCGAGGAGCGCGCCCTTGAAGTGGAGCGTGACCGCGGCCTTCCGGAACCGCGCGCGAGAATAGAACGCGAGCGGGTGGCCGACGGTGAAGTAGTCGAACGACCGCAGGCCGAGCGACCGGCGGTGCGTGGGGTCGGTGTGCGCGTTGGCACTCGAGTAGTGGGGCGTGGTGAGGACGAACCGGCCGCCGGGCCGCAGCACGCGGTGCACCTCCTCGAACAAGGCCACGAGGTCAGCCACGTGCTCCACGACGTCGAAGGCCCCGACCGTCGCGAAGCTGGCGTCCCGGAAGGGCAGTGGGTGGTCGAGATCGGCGACCACGTGAGGACGGGTCCCGCGGGCGCGATCGAGCCGCACCGCCCCCGGCAGGTGCCCGGCGGCGCCGGCCCCCAGGTTGAGGGAGGTCGGGTCCGTGAGCGGGGCCGTCACGCGGCCGCTCCAAGGGCCGCGTAGACCTCGCGCACCGCGGCGGCCGTGCGGTCCCACGTGCGCAGCTTCGCCCGTGCGCGGCCTGCGGCGACGAGCCCATCGCGGAGGGCGGCATCGGTCAGGAGGCGGGCCAGCGCGTCCGCCAGAGCGCGCGGCGTGCAGGGCTCGACCAGCAGACCGGCCTCGCCGACGGCCTCCGCGAGCCCACCGGCTCCGCTGGTGGCCACCGGCAGGCCGGCCGCCAGCGCCTCGAGCGCGGGGAAACCGAATCCTTCGTAGCTGGACGGGAGGGCGAGCGCGTCGGCGGCGTGGTAGGCGAGTCGCAGCGTCGCCTCGTCCACGGCGCCGCACTCCAGCACGCGGTCCCCGACGCCGGCGGCGGCGGCCGCGCGGCGGTGCTCCGCGCCGAACCGCCCGCCGATCTGGACCAGTGCGGCGTCCACCCCGGCGCGGCACAGCTCGCCCACGGCGCCGATCGCCACTTCCACCCGCTTGCGCGGCACGCAGGAGCCGACGTGCAGGACCACCCGAGTGCCCCCCTCGACGACGCCGTGCATCCGGCCCAGCCACGCGCGCCTCAGCGCCGCCACCGCGGCGCTCTCCGGAACGGCGGCAAACGCGGCGTCCACTCCCGAGTGGATGACGGTCACGCGCTCCGCCGGGAGCGCCAGCAGCCGCATGGCCTCGCCCGCGGTGAAGTCGCTGACCGCGATCCAGCGCGATGCCTGCCGCAGCCAGCGGAGCGTATGCGCGAGCAGCGCGTTGCGCAGGCCGGCGCGCGGCGACCGCCCGCGCGCCGCGAGCGCATGGACCGGGTAGAGGTCGTGGATGGTCACGACGGACGGGATGCCCGGGAAGCCGCGAAGGCAGTGGGCGTACGCGTGATCCGCGACGTGGACCGCCCGGGGATGGTAGCGCGCGAGGCGGCGGGGGTAGAGGAGGTAGCGCGCCACATAGCGGGGCCCCCTCATGGTGGCCGCCTCGCTCGGGACCACGACGCTCAGGCGGCGAGCGATCTCCTCGGCATACCGCTCCATGCTGGCCCACCGCTCCAGCGCGAGGTCGGGAACGAACAGGACGCCGTTCGTCACCATGCCGCCACGTCCGCGGCCACGCGCGCGGCGAGCACGTCCACCGACGCGTGGTCTCGATAGAACGCCAGCCCCGCCGCCCCCAGTGCACGCCGACGGACCGGATCCGTGACCAGCGCCCGGACGGTGGCGCCGAACTCCTCGGGCGTGCGCTCGCACGCGGCCGCGCCGGCGAGGGCCGGATCGAAGAGATGTCCGCGCGAGGAGACCAGCGGGATTCCGTGGGCGAGCGCCGTCATGGCGCTGGTGCGCCGCAGCGTCAGCCCGTCCATGAACGGCGCGAGCGATACGTCGAGCGCCTGGAAGACGTGGCTGATCCGCTCCGGGGAGAGCCATCCCAGCCGCAGGACGCGCGCGCCGCCGACGGGCGAGTCCACGGCGCGCTCGCTCCCTTTGCCGAACGCCACCCATACGACCTGGGGCAGGTCCCGCACGGCGGCCGCGGCCGCGGCAATCCAGCCGGGCAACGCGCCGGACGCATCGGGGCTGAAGAGTCCGAGGGCGACGTCGGCCGGGCCGAGGGCGAGGGCGTCGCGCGCCTGCGCCCGGGCGACGGGGGCCACGGCGACGGTGGAGCCCACCGGCGTCACGGCGAGACGCGTCCCCGCTCGCGCCGCCGCGCGCGCCAGCTCCAGGAAGGCGGGGACCGGCGACCAGATGACGTCGGCGCGGCGCATGATCGCGCGGAACTGCCACCGCATCGGCCACCCGGTCACCAGCCAGGGCAGCCGTGTGAATGGGACGAACGGCTCGTGCAGCAGCACGCCGACCGCCAGCCGCGCGCGCCGGAGCGCCGCGACGGCGCGCACCAGCGACGGGGCGACGCCGAGCCGCGCGTACAGGAACGGCACGTACTGGACGATCACGCCGCTCGCGCCGGACGCTGCGGAGGCGACGGCGTGCGGGGTGATTCCAGTCCGGCAGGCGATGGGGGCGAGCAGGGCGGGGTCGCCGCGCCGGCCGAGTACCTCGAGGTCCACGCCGCGCGCCGCGAGCGCACGCGCCAGGGCGCCCGTGTGGTCGGATACGCCGCCGGCGATCGGAGGCAGGTCCGGGCAATAAAGAACGACGCGCTTCGTCACTCGGGCGCTCCGGTCCGGGCGCCGGCGGCGAACGCGGCGTAGGTCACGCCGGAATATGGGGTTGCAGAGGTCGCCGCGCCACGTTATTCAAAGGCATGCGCTCATACCTCTCCGTGTTCGTCCTTGCGTTGCTGCTGGGGCTCGTCCTGGTCCCGGCGGCCGGGCGTCTGGGCCGCCGGATCGGCGCGGTGGACCTCACGAGGGACCCGCCGATCCCTCGCTCGGGCGGGCTGGGCATCGCGGCGGCCTGGGTGCTCGCGCTGGCGCTGCTGGCGGCGGTCTTCGCGCCGGTCCGCGCGCTCCTCGCCTATTCGCGTCTGGAGTTGCAGGCCGTGTACCTCGGGGCGCTCGTGATTCTGGCGCTCGGCGTCGCGGACGACATCTGGAGCCTCAAGGCCACCCCCAAGTTCCTGATCGAGATCGCCGTCGCCGTCGCCCTGTACGTGGCCGGCGTCCGGGCGGCCACAATGTGGCTCCCGTTCGGCATCGTGGAGCTGGGAAACGTCTGGGGCCTGGCGTTTACGGTGCTCTGGATCGTCGGGATAACGAACGCGTTCAACCTGCTGGACGGGATCGACGGAGCTGCGGCCGGCGCGGCGGTCTTCGCCCTGCTCGCCGTGTTCGTCACGTCCGTGGCGCTGGGCCAGCCCCTCGTGGCCCTGCTCACCGTCGCGCTCGCCGGCGCCACGCTGGGCTTCCTGCGCTACAACTTCGCCCCGGCGCGCATCTACCTCGGCGACGCCGGGAGCCTGACCCTTGGCTTCCTCCTCGCCACGCTCTCGATCCGCGGCGCGACCAAGTCACCGACCCTGGTGGCGATCGCGATCCCGATCGTGGCCTTCGGACTGCCGGTGATGGACACGCTGATCGCGATGGCGCGCCGCGCGGCCCGAGGGGCGCCGATCTTCCGGGGCGACCGCGAGCACCTGCACCACCGGCTGCTGGACGTCGGGCTCACGCCGCGACAGGCCGTCGCGGTGCTCTATGCGGTGTCGGCGGCGTTCGCCCTGGCGAGCATGCTGTTCCTGAACCCCAACGTCCGCGGCCTGGCCGTGCTGCTCACGATGGTGGGCATCCTGGTCTGGCTGTCGGTCCGCCACCTGCGCCTGTTCGAGTTCACGGAGCTGGCGCGCATGGCCCAGCGCGGGCTGCTCCACCGGCGGGTCATCGCGTTCAACGTCGAGGTGCGCAAGGCGGCCCGGGCGCTGGAGCTGGCATCCTCGTGGGAGGACGTCGTGACGGCGCTGGCGAAGCTGTTCACCGGCAGCGAATTCGACGCCGTGCGCCTCTCGCTCTACGAGGGCGGGCCCGGCACGAAGCGGCGCGAGTTCCTGCTGGAGGGGGGCGTCGTCATCGAGCAGCCGGTCCCGGTGAAGGCGGACGAGTGGGGCGTGCACATGCCATTCCAGCTCGGGCCCGGCGGCACGGTGTACGGCGAGCTGGCTGTGTTCCGGCGCTACGGCCGGGGCGATCTCCTCACGGACGTGAACCTGCTCGTGGACGTGCTCCGGCCCTCGCTGGCGACGGCCACCACCCGCGTCGCGGCGCCGGCGCGCGCGTAGCCCGGGACGCTTGCGCGTTCTCGGCGTCGGGAAGTTCTATCCGCCCGAATACTACGGCGGCCTGGAGTCGGCTGTGGTCGCGCTCCACGCCGAGCTGGTGCGGCGCGGCGTGGCGGTCACCTGCGTCGTGTCGGCCGTGCGCGGCGCGGGCGGCGTATCCGAGGTTGACGGGGTGCGCGTGGTGCGCGCGCGCACGCTCGGGACCTTCCTGTCGCAGCCGATCGCACCGGGTCTGCCCGGCCTGGTGCGCCGGGAAGCGGGCGACGTCGTCCACCTCCACCATCCCAACCCGCTGGGCGACCTGGCGGTTCTGAGCGATCGCGTCCGGCCGCTGGTCGTCACGCAGCACAGCGACGTGGTGCGGCAGCGGGCCTTCTGGCCGCTGTATGGACCGCTGGTGCGGCGGGCGTTCGCGCGGGCGCAGCGCATCGTCGTCGCCTCCGAGCAGTACGTCACGGCGTCGCGCGAGCTGGCGGGGTTCGAGCAGAAGGTGCGTGTCATCCCATACGGGATTGACGGCTCGCGCTTCGGGGCGCGGCCGGAGACGGCGGCGCGCGCGCGCGAGCTGCGCGAGGCCTGGGGCGCCGGCAACCGGCCGGTCGTGCTCGCGGTGGGCCGGCTGGTCGGCTACAAGGGCCTCGACGTGCTGCTCGAGGCGGTCCGGGGGCTCGACGCCGTGGCCGTCCTGGTGGGGTCCGGGCCACTCGAGCGCGCGTTGCGGAGCCTCGCCGCGCAGAACGTCGTGTTCGCCGGGCGAGTGGACGACGCGCTCCTGCCCGCCTTCTACCACGCGTGCGACGTCTTCTGCCTCCCGTCGGTGACGATCGCGGAGGCCTTCGGCGTGGTGCTGCTCGAGGCGATGGCGAGCGGAAAGCCGTTGGTCACCACCGCGCTGCCCACCGGCGTCTCGGCGGTGAACCGCCAAGGCCTGACGGGACTGGTCGTGCCGCCGGGCGACGCGGCCGCGTTGCGGGAGGCCCTGCGCTCCCTGCTGGGGGACGCGCCGCAGCGCTCCGCCATGGGCCGCCGCGCACGGGAGATCTTCGAGCGCGAGTACTCCAGCGCCCTGATGGGGGAGCGCTATCTCACCGTGTACCGGGAGGCGCTGGGCTAGGGAGCGCGCGCCGGCCCGTGACACCGCCACTCACCGAGATCAGGTGCGAGGCCGCGAGCGCGCCGACGAACGCGACGTGACGGAGCGTGAGGAACCAGCGGCGGAGGAGCGCACCGGGCGAGCGGCGCGGCGTGGGTTCGGGGACGGCGCGCAGCGCGTGATCGGCCACCGTGCCCCAGCCGCCGAACCGCCGGGCGCGGTCCAGCGTCACCCCCCACGCGATGGCCTCGGACCGCCGCTGGAGCTTCCAGGACCGCCGGCCGATGCCGTCGCGCCACCGCGCCAGCCTGAGATACCGCGGGTCCGGAGACGGCTCGATCTCCGCCGCGAGGATCGGCGAGAGCGTCGCGGCGTCGGCGATCGCCTCCAGGAGCGGCCCCGGCCGCGGGTCCTCGTCCAGTCGCCGCATCACGTCCACGAGCGTGAAGCCCGGCGCCCGCGCCACGAGCGCCAGGTCGAGAGCGGCCCGCAGGGAGCCGCTGCTCCAGGCGTGATTGCGCGCGTCGTGCACCAGGAAATGCCAGAACAGGTCGAGCGCCGAGGGCAGGAGGATGCCGTCGGCGGACGACGGCGTGGCGCGCTCGAACCACCGGTCGGCCGCGGCGGTCTTTCCCCAGCGGGCGGGGCCGACGCGCCAGTGCAGCTCGATCGAGCGGCCGTCGACGCTGGTGAAGGTGTCGTGATACGGACGGGAGAATTCGGGCACCGAGAGGTCGCGCGTCACACCGCGCGCGAAACCGAGCGACTCGAGCACCCAGGCCGCGTCTTCGACCTGCTGCTCGCGCACCAGGACGTCGACGTCGGCCATCCACCGGATGCCGAGGGCGGGGCAGAGACTCCCGACCAGGAGCGCGGAGCCCTTGAGCGCGATGCACGGAATCTGGACGGAGGCCAGCTCGACGCCGAGGCGCGTGAGGTCGGCGACCTGCACCAGGCTGATCTGGCGGGCCTCTTCGTACGCCTCGGACGCTGCGGCGTCCACCTCGGGCGGGGCGACCCCCCCGAGATCCAGCGCCCGCAGCGCCCAGCCGGCGGCGGCGCCGACACCGTCCCACGTGAGGGCCGCGAGCCACGACGCCTCGGCCGCCTGGGCCTGCGCCCACCGCTGGATGAGCTGCGCGTGGGCGGGGCCACCGTCGAGCGCGACGCGGAGGGTGCGCGCCAGAAGGCGGCGGATCTGCATGGGGTTCAGCACGAGCGGGGGACGCGTGGCGTCAGTGGGCGGTGGGGGACTCGAACCCTCGACCTCCGGTATGTGAGACCGGCGCTCTAACCAGCTGAGCTAACCACCCGGGCCTGCGGACCGCGAACAAGATAGACGGGGCCGGCGCATCGTGCCACGGCGGCGGGCATTCGGGAATGGGCCCGGCCGGGCCGTCCGGCGGCGGGCCGTTCAGGAGGGGCCCCGCGCCAGCGGCCGGCACAGGAACCATGCCTGGCTGCTCACGACGCCGCCGAGCAGCCCGAGCGGGGAGAACACCGTCCGCTCGATCCTGAGGTGGGTGGCCACACGCTCCCGCGTCGCTCGCCAGTTGAAGCCGTAGTGCGAGTGAAACGGAGAGTCCGGCTCGCCGTAGACGGGCCGGTCGAGAGCGGTGCTGCGCTTCGCCAGCAGCATGCGGAACGCGTCGCGCAGCGTGTACGACTCGTAAAACCGATAGTCGCTCAGGCCGCGCCACGCGGCGAGCTTGCGGATCACCGTCTTCAGCAGGAACGTCGGCCCGGTTTCGATCGGGACGCTGATGATCACCCGGCCGCCCGGCGACACCAGGCGGGCGAGGTCCCGGAGAACGGCCTCGGCCGCCGCATCCGTGCAGTGCTCCAGCGTCTCCATGCACATCACGACGTCGTATGCCCCGTCCCGGGACGCGTCGGCCAGCTCGGCGACAGTGCAAAAGCGGAGGTTCGTGAAGGCGGCGAGGCGCTCCCGGCAATCCGCGATCTGGTCCGGGGCGATGTCGGCGCCGCAGCCCTCGCGGATGCGGTCCGCGACCATGGCCAGGAACGTCCCGTCGCCGCAGCCGTAGTCCAGCATCCGTCCGGGCGCGCGCCCCGCGAGCCGCACGGCGAGCCGGAAGCGCGATCGGTGGCTCCACGCGATGATGCCGCTCGCGCAGCCGAGCTGCTTGCGGTAGTAGTGCCCCTGGGTGACGCCGTTCCGATCGTCCATGCGAAGCCGCGCCCGCTAGAACGTGAGAATCATCCTGGTAATTTAGTCGGGGCGCCTCTAACTTGGTGCCTCGCTGAAGTTCCCCAACAGAGTGGGTGACTGTGGTGCTGGCGATGCGCTGGAGAGCGGCTTTCCCCAGGGGCGTGGTTGGTGTGTCCGCCGCCCTGGCCCTCGCGTCCTGTCGCGACGCTACGGCTCCGGCGTCGCAGGTCGCCGCCCTCGCCCTCACCCCGTCCCTCGACAGGTCGCCGTCATCCTGGACGGCCATGGCGCCCCTCGCCACGCCGCGCTACGCGTTCGGCGCCGCGACCGCCGCCGGGAAGATCTACGTCATCGGCGGTATCGGGGTCGGAGCCTCCACGCTCGCAAGCACAGAGATCTATAACCCGCTCAGCCACCGCTGGACCGCGGGCCCCCCACTGCCCGAGCCGCGCGCTGGCCTGGCAGCCGTGACGGGCGCCGACGGCATGGTGTACGTCATCGGCGGCCGAAGCCCGCCATTCGGCAGCCCCAACCCGACGGTGCTCCGGCTCGATCCCGCCGCTGGCACCTGGACTCCTGTGGCTCCGTTACCCACGCCGCGCAGCTACCTGGCGGTGGCGCTGGGAGTGGACGGGACGATCTACGCGATCGGCGGTGACGCCGGCGGCTTGAGCCCTGCCGTCGAGGCTTACAGTCCCGCCACCAACACCTGGACTGCGGCCAGCGGCCTGCCCGCGGCGCGCTTCATGGCGGCGGCGGCCACGGCGGGCGACGGTCGAGTCTACCTGATCGGCGGCAACGACGGGTCCGGGCCACTGACGCAGGTCCTGGTGTACACGCCGGGTGGAGACGCCTGGAGTGTGTCCACGCCCCTCGACGTCGGGCGTGACGCGTTGGGCGCGGCAGCTCTCGCGGGGCGCCTCTTCATAGCGGGCGGGGAGAACGCCGGCGTCACCAACGGCACGCTGGCCCAGCAATACAGCGCGGCGACCAACGCATGGACCGGCCTGCCGCTCCTGTCGGTTCCCCGGCGCCTCGGTGCCACCGTCGCCGGCCCGGACGGCACGCTGTACGCCATCGGTGGGCTCAGCTCGACGAACGTTCCGTTGGGCTCGGTCGAGGCATTCCGCCCCGCGCTTCCGATGCGCGCGCGGATCGACATCCAGCCCGGTGATTCGACGCACCACGTGGACCTGAGCGTGGACACCGGTTACGTCCGCGTCGGACTGCTGAGTGGTGGGGATGTGGACGTCCAGCACGCCGAGGGATGCGCCCTGCAGTTTGCGGGTGCGTCGGCGCTCCAGCTGCGTGGCGGCAGCAACGGCGGCGAGCGGGCCTGTGACGAGCACCTTCCGACCCGGCGTGATGGCGGCCGCGGGGGCGACCATAGGGGCGACCATGCGAGAGAACGGATCTTCCGCTTCCCGATCAACGCGCTGACCCTCACTCCCGGCGCGACCGGGGCGTGCCTGTCCGGCCCGGTGGATGAGGGCAGGGACCGGGGCGAGTTCGAGGGCTGCGGCGCCGTCAGGACCGGCGGAACGCCGCGCGCCTGGTCGCCGATCGCGTCGATGCTGGGCCCGCACTTCCTGAACCCGCTGGTGGCCGACAACCAGGGACGGGCCTACGCGATCGGCGGGTGGGACGCCACGCAGAACCTCACCGCGGCCGTCGAGCGCTTCGATCCGGCGTCCGGCCAGTGGACGGCCGTCAGTCCGCTGGTCGCCCCGCGAACGGGCCAGTCCGCAGCGCTCGGGCCCGACGGCAGGATCTACGCCGCCGGCGGGTACGACACCGATTCAGCGGTGGCCGACGCACAGGTCTACGACCCGTCCACCGACACGTGGACGGCGCTGCCGCCGATGGCGGTCCCGCACGCCGAGGCCGTCGGGGCGATCGCGAACGGGAAGTTCTACGTGTTCGGCGGGGTCAGCTGGGGCGACACCGTAACGATCGCCACGGTGGAGGCGTACGACCTCACCCTCCACACGTGGTCCGCGGGCGTGCCGTTGCCGGCGCCGCGGCAGGACGCGGCGGTGGTGCTCGCGCCGAGCGGAGAGATCTACGTCATGGGTGGCCTGGCCGCGCTGACCGACAGCGCGCCGCAGGCCACCGTCTGGGCGTTCAATGCTGCGAGCGGGACGTGGCGCACGCTCGCCAATCTGCCGGCGCCGCGTTACAGCGCGTGCGGGGCGGTGGACGCTAAGGGCACCGTGTACCTCATCGGCGGCGACAACGGGTCGGCTACGGTGACGACGGTCTTCGCCTACAATGCGGCGTCCAACACGTGGAGCCAGGTGGCGAGTCTGGGGACGGCGCGCGAGGGCCAGGGCTGCGCCACCGTCGCCGACGGCCGGATCGTGGCGGCCGGGGGATTCGACGGGGCGGTGTTCACGCAGAGCGCCGAGGCCTACGCGAAGCCGTAATCAGTGGGCCTTGGAGGGTTCGAAGGTGGCGCTCGCGGTCCGAATCGGCGCCAACTATGTTCTTCGTTCAGTTGCGGGGCGGTGCGTTGCAGCCGCGAGTTCGAATCCCGCCTGATCCACAGGGCTCATGAGATGTGAGGGGGCAGATGCGTGCCTGGGTGCGGCGTAACGCTCTTGCCTGGTCCTGCGCGCCGCTGCGGTTGGCCAGAGCAGTCACGCGACCGCTCGGCTTGTCCTCCTCGCGTCGTCTGCGCGTGCTGTACTACCACGACGTGGCGCCGGAGGACCGGGAACGATTCGCGTCGCAGCTGCGCTGGCTGGGGCGCACCTGGAACTTCGTCACCCCCGAGCGTTTCGCCGCGATGGTCGCGGGACAGGAGCCCATCCGCGGATCGCATCTTCTGCTGACGTTTGACGACGGCTTCGCTTCTCAGCGCGCGGTAGCGGAGCAGGTGCTGAACCCGATGCGGATTCGCGCCCTGTTCTTCGCAATGTCCGATCTCGTTGCCATTGAGGATCGGATGGAGGCGCGGCGCTTCATGGCGGAACTCTATCCGGCCGCCCGCACCGGAGCGCTGCCGGAGCACTGGTCCAACATGGGTTGGGCGGACCTCGAAGCTCTGCTGGAGCAGGGCCACACCGTAGGCGCGCACACGTGCACGCACCCTCGTCTGTCGCGGCTCGAGTCGATAGAGGGGCTCGAGAAGGAGATCGTCGCAAGCGGCGACGCACTGGAGCGGCGCTTGGGTGTGCCGATCGAGCACTTCGCCTGGACGTACGGGGACCTCGCCAGCATCAGCCAGACCGCGCTGGCGGTTGCTCGACGGCGCTATCGGTTCGTGCACTCCGGCCTGCGCGGAGACAACGCGGCGAACGTCTCGCCCGGTGCCCTGCGGCGCTATGCGGCGTCGGCTCAGGATCCAAGGGCCGTGTTGGGGGCCGTGCTCGAGGGAGCGACGGATTTCCGTGATGCGCGCGCGCGGGCCCAGCTCGACGCCTGGAATCTGCTCGTCCCCTGAAGCTGCGCGCGTGAGGGGCCGCACGGTTAGGAGTCCTATCGAGCCGTGCCAAGCCGTCTTCCCGTGGGGCGTCCGGCCAAGGCCGTCACTGGAGATTGTGCCACAGACCATGTCACGATCCCGAATTGCGCCGAAGCCACGCCCACGCGAGTCCGAGGAGTTCGTGCATTGTGGCGTCGGCAACGTCGACATTGTAGGCCGAAGGGGCTGACGAGAGAGGCGTGCGATAGTCGGTCGGCGCCGGAATCGGATGCATCCCTCGGCTCTGAAACAAGAGCATCGCGCGTGGCATGTGCAGCGCCGACGTGACGAGCAGAAATGGCTCGTCAGCAACCGTCCCGCGTATGGCATCGGCTTCCTCTGCGGTGGTGCGACCTCGTTCCTCAATCTTCATTGCGTCGTCACTGACCCCGAGCGAACTCGCGAGATCGTGCGCTATCCGCGCTTCGGAGACCGAGTCAAACACCGCACCCCCAGAGAGTAGCAGCCGGCTTCCTGCAATGGCGTGGAGGAGTCGGAGGCCCTCGACTTGTCGATACAACGCGGCTGTACTCGGCCGACTTGAAAGCGGGAGAGCAGAGACCGAGCGATGCCCACCGCCAAGGACGACAATCCACGGTGTCCCGGTGATCCTGGAGGGGTTCAGAACGGCCTGGTAGCGGCTTTCGAGAACGCGCGCGATCTCATTACAGGGAATCCCGAACCCAAGAAGAAGAAGAATCACCGCACCGGTCGATGTGAGAATACGCCCGGTTCGCCGGTTGCGCTCAAACCACTGAACGATGCACCCAGCTGTGAGTAATAGCATGGCCACCGTAGACGGCTTCAGAAGCCACTCGATGGTTTTCCCAAGGACGAACACGGCTCTCCTCCCGGCTCGCCACCGCGGCGCCATTGCCCATGGCGCATGTGCCCGACTAGATGCGCCGCAGTAGCGGGCGACTCGCCCGCCAGCCACCGTCCACGTTGAGCCGCCGTCGCTTGCTTGGAATGGGCCCTGGAGGGTTCGAACCTCCGACCAACGGATTATGAGTCCGCCGCTCTAACCACCTGAGCTAAGGGCCCGCAGTGCGCTGACAAATCTAGCGCGGCTTCTCCGCGACGACGAGCGAGTGCAGCGCCAGCCACCGCAGGACGCGAGGCCCGCGGTCGAGCGCCGGGAGCGCGACCGGAGGGCGTCCCGGAACCGGCAGATAGTGGCCCACGCCGGCCACCGCCACGATGCGGAGGCCGGCGCGCCGCACCCAGCCGCAGGTCCGCGGGAGCAGCGTGAGGTTGTTGATCGGCTGCCCGACCTCCGTGTACGGTCGGCCGGTCAGGCGCCGATACAGCCGGAAGAGCCCCATCATCCCGAGGTAGTTGGGCGTCGTGAGATAGAGGCGACCGCCGGGGCGCAGCACCCGCGCCAGCTCACGGACCGCGCGTGCGGGGTCGCTCACGTGCTCGACGGTCTCGCACGAGACGGCGACGTCGAAGGCCTCGGAGCGGTGCGGGATGGCCTGAATGTCGCCCACTGCGAAGCACAGGGGGGCGAGCCGTTTTCCGAACGCGGCGGCCTTCGCGATGGCGACGCGCGAGAAGTCGATCGCCACGACGTCCGCGCCCTGGCGCGCCAGCCACGCCGAGAAGCCGCCCCGGCCGCAGCCGATCTCGATGACCCGCCGACCCGCCACCGGAGCCAGGTGTTTCTGCACCAGCAAATGCCACGGGGCGGCGGCTTCGCCGTCCACGTCGAGCGTCGCGTGCCAGGCGTCGTAGCCGGCACGCGCGCCCGCCGGGTCGCCCGAGCCCGAGGCCCGCGTCACCGCGGTGGCGCGGCCGAGCGGCGGAGCGACCGCATCGCGCGAGCTGAAAGTGCGGTGACCGCGCGATAGGCGCGATCCAGGGCGAGCAGCCAGCCGGGCTGCGGAACGATGCTGCGCGCGAACTCCTGCAGCGCCGCCTCCTGCGCGGCGAGCCCGTGAATCGTGACCTCGCGACAGTCGAACCGGTCGTTCCACCACAGCCAGGCGATCGACGCGCGTGCGTCCAGCGTGCGCGCATGGCTCGCGGGGAGGGAGAAGCGCCAGTCGGCGTTGATCATGTGGTACTTCGGGAGGAACGACACCGTGGAGCCGCGGATCTCCACGAGCCACCGGTGGTGGGACAGCCCGGCCTGCCGCGGGCGCTCGATCCCACGGCACGACTCCCACTCGCGGGACGGTACCTCGATGTAGCCGCGCCTGGCCACGCGCTGGAGCTCGACGCACACGCCCACGGGATCCCGGAGGTCCTCCAGCGTGTGCGAGCACACCGCGAAGTCGAACTGCTTGTCGGCGAAGGGCCAGGGTGAGCGATCGCAGATGTCCCGCTGCACCCAGGTCTCGCGCGTGAACCACTCCTCGGCCGGCCCCTGCGACGCCGGCGCGCCGAAAGTGTGGTAGAAGCCGCGGGTTTCATAGGGCTCCGCGTCCAGCACCCATTGGGCGCGGTTGAAGGGGCACGCCCACCCGCCGACGTCCAGGACCAGATCGCTGGGCGTCAGCCGCGCGAGCAACGCCTCGACGTTCTCCTGCAGCACAGCGCCTCTCCTGACCGCGCACCCGCCCGGCGTGAGTGTGCCTCAGCCCGTGGCCGCGGTCCGAAAGATGTCTTCGAGTGCTTCGACGTGGTGGTGCATCGTTCTGCGGCGCGACCCCTCCCAGGCTCCGAGCCGGAGGTGCTGGAGGTGGTCGGCGCTCGCCAGGGCCCGCACGAGGGCGGCCGCCAGCCCTTCGGCCGTCGGCGGAGTCGCGGGCGCGACCTCGCCGGTCTCTCCGGCCACCAGCCACTCCGGTATGGCGCCCATCGCATACCCCACGGTCGGCAGGCCGAGGCACGCGGCCTCCACGCCCACGAGGCCGAAAGGTTCCGGCCACAGGCTCGGCATGGCGAGCACGTCCGCCCCACGCATGAGCCGCGCACGTGCTTCGGGCTCGACCCACCCGTGGAAGGTCGCATCCACCCCCAGGCGCCGTGCGCGAGAGCGCAGCATACGCTCGTCGGGGCCGTCGCCGGCCACATCGAGCGCGAGATGCCGGCCCAGTGCGCGCTCGGCGAGCGGCGCCGCCTCCAGCAGGTAGTGCGCGCCCTTGAGAGACGTGAGCCTCCCCAGGAAGAGCACGCGCCCGGTCGCGGGCCGGACGCCCGGGGCCTCGGAATCGGGCGTCATTCCCGTCGGCGGCATCGGCACCGTGAACAGCCGGCTCGCCGCGACTCCGTGGGCCGCGTATTCCCGCGCCATGTGGTCGCTCCCCGCCACCACTGCGCGGTACCGGGGCAGGAGCGAGCGCCGCGCCGTCTGCCGGCGGTACTCACGTACCATCGTCCGGGGATCGAGGCCGCCGCAACGGCGCGGGTAGTACAACCCCAGGCAAGCCGGGCCGAGCGCCCGTGCGCAGGCGCGAGGCGCCGGAAGAGCGAACCGCTTGGTGCCGGAGACACAGGTGCCGTAATACCCGTGCGTGAAGAGCGCCGCGGGGCAGTCGCTCACCAGGTTCCGCTCGAGGGCCGGGTTCTCCAGGCCCTGGACGAACACCAGGTCGGGCCTCCAGGCGCGGACGGCCGCCGAGCCGCGCTCCGGGCCCAGGCTCTCGGCCGAGATGAGCGCGACGCCCCCCGCCGGATCGTCGATGCGGAGCCGAGGGTCCGCTTCGTCGTGCTCCACGAGCAGTCCCACGGCGTGGCCGCGCGCGGCCAGCGCCGGGAGCAGGGCCTGCAGGTATCGCTCGGCGCCGCCCCCGACGCGGCGGGCCCAGTTGGCCACGAGGATTCTCACGAGCCGGAGGACCCCGCAGCCGGCGCGCCGGACGGCTGACGCCGCCACGTGGCGCTGCGCCCCACGGCGGGCAACAGAATCGCGAGGCTGAGCACGTGCATGACGAAGGTGGCGGCGGCGCACCCGGAGGCGCCGAACCGCGGGATCAGCAGCACGTCGCCGCCCAGGTTCACGGCGAACTGCAGGAGTGCGATGGTCGCGACCAGGCGCTCGCGTCCCAATCGGTAGGCGACGGGGATGAGCAGCAGGCCCGCGGCCGCGAGGCCGTAGGCGGCCAGCAGCCACCGCAGCGCCGGCACGGCGCCGTCATAGGCGTGCCCGAAGAAGAGCAGGCTCACCCACGGCGCCAGCGCGATGCCGAGGGCGCACATGAGCCCCACGCCCAGCGAGGCCAGGCGTGCCAGGCGCAGGTAGCGCTCGAGCTGGGCGATCTCGATGGTCCCGGTCGCGTAGGGGAAGGCGACGGACCAGAGCGAGCCGCTCACCAGCGTCACCATACCCGCCACGCGGCTCGCAGCGTTCCACAGCCCGGTTTCGGTGCTGCTCGAGAGCGATGCGAGAAGCAACGTGTCGGTCTGCCCGATGAGGGCGAATGCCAGCGCCGGGACGGCGGTCCAGGCTGAGAGCACCAGCCACGCGACCGGTGGAGCCTGCAAGAGGGGCGGCCACAGGCGCAGGGAGCGGTGCGCGCCCCAGACCATGAGGCCGGCCTCGACCGGGATCGCGGCCAGGGCGACCGCGAGCGCGGAGTGGAGCGAGAGGCCCGGCCCGAATGCCAACGTGGCATAGGCGGCGAGCCGCAGCATGCCTGCGGAGGCGCGCAGGGTCGCGATGCCGCGCTGGTTCCGCGCCACCTGCATCGCGGTGGCGAAGTGCGTGCCGACCGCCAGCGTCACCCCGGCAGCGGCCGCGGCGCCTGCGAGCCAGGCCAGGTCGGCGGGGAGCTGCAGCGACGGCAGCAGCCAGCGCCCGGCCGCGAGCAGGACGGCCCCGATGAGCAGGGCCAGCGCCACGCGCAGCCCCAGGAAGGTCTCGTTGAGGCGGCGCAGATCGCCGCCGCGCATGACCTCGGGGCTGCCCAGGCGCACGAAGGCCGCCGACCAGCCGAGGTCCGACAGGCCGCTGACGATGAAGATGAGGGCGAGGACGATGCTGAATATGCCGAAGCCCGACGGGCCGAGGGCGCGGGCGAGCAGCGTCGTGGTCGCGATCCCCACGAGCATCTGCGCGGTGCTGCCGCCCAGCGACCATCCGACATCGCGCGTTCCGCGGCGGCGGGCGAAGGCGGCCGCGGCGTCCCACCACGCCGAGAGTCCTACAGTACGCCTCCGCGCCGGAACATCCCGACTTCGTCGTACTTCCGCTCGAAGAGGTCGCGCACTTCCGCGCGCGAGACGACGGCGACGCCGGCCTTGCCCACCTCGATGCCCGCGGCGTAGTTCGCCAGCTCAGCCGCCTCCCGCATCGTCGCCCCGGAGGCCAGGGCGGTGCCCACCCACGCCGTGACCGTGTCGCCCGCGCCCGAGACGTCGTACACCTCGCGCGCGTGCGTGGGAAAGCGATCGATCGTTCCGTTCTTCGTGAGCAGGGCCATGCCGTTCGGCCCCAGGGTCAAGAGCAGGTTGTCCACTTCGAGCCGCTCCATTACGGCAGGTAGCGTGTCGGCGTGCTCGACGTCCACGGCCGCGCCCAGCGCCGCCTCCAGCTCCCGGCGGTTCGGCTTGAAGACGGTGGCGCCCTTGTAGTTGAAGAAGTGCTTGAACTTGGGGTCCACCACCGACGGAATGCCCCGCGACCGGGCGGTCGACAGCGCGCTCGCGATCACCGCCGGCGTCAGCGTTCCCTTGTTGTAGTCCTCGAGCAGCACCGCGTCGACGCCCTTGAGCGACTTGGCCATCCGCTTCTGCAGGATCTCGAGGGTCGAGCCCTCGAGGAGCGCGTCCTCCTCTTCGTCGAACCGCAGCATCTGCTGGCCGCGGGCCACCACGCGCGTCTTCGATGTGGTGGGCCGCTCGGGCGTCACCACGATCCCTTCGTCGCGGATACCGGCGGCCACCAGCTCGGTGCGCAGCTGCTCGCCGCGCCGGTCGTCGCCGACCGTGGCCACGAGCGTGACCTCGGCGCCGATGGCAGCCACGTTGGCCGCGACGTTGGCCGCGCCGCCGAGGGCGTAGCGGCGATCCTGCACGCGGACCACCGGCACCGGCGCCTCCGGAGAGATGCGCTCGACGTCCCCGAGCATGTAGATGTCGAGCATCGCGTCGCCCACGACGACGACGCGCCGCTTGGGCATCTCCTCCAAAAGCAGGTTGACGCGCTCGCGGGTGATCACCTGACGGCCCCCAGGGTGTCGGCGACCAGACGGCCGATCTCGAGGCAACAGGTTAGCCCCGGCGACTCGATACCCACAAGGTTGACCCACCCCGGCAGGCCCCGCGCCGACTCCTCCTGGATCACGAAATCGCGGACCGGCTCACCGGGGCCCTGCAACTTGGGGCGAATGCCGGCCAGGTCGGGCGACAGGTCGGCCTCGTCCAGCCCCTCCAGGTAGCGCGAGACCGCAGCGTGAAAGGCGGGCCGCAGGCTCTCGGCCACCGCGTAGTCCTGCGTGCGGTCCTTCAGGTACTGGAGGTCCGGCCCCAGCCGCACGCCGCCAGCCAGGTCGAGCGTGACGTGGATGCCCAGGTGCGTCGCGTGCGGGGCGGGGTAGATGAGATGGCTCGCGAGCTGGCGCTTCCGCGGATGCACGCGGAAGTAGTGCCCACGCGCATAGTGCAGGCGATAGCCGGCGGCCGCCACGTCGAGACCGGGCAGCGCGGCGACCCGGTCCGCGTCGAGTCCCGCCGAATTTACGACGGAGCTTGTTTCCAGCGACGTGGTCTCGTCGCCGCTCCGGACGGCGAGGCGATAACCCCCGGCGACGGGCTCGGCCGCAACCACCTCGTGGCGCAGTGCTTCCGTGCAGCCGTGCGCCCGTGCGTCCGCTTCGAGGCTCGCCATCAGCTGGTGCGAGTCCACGATCCCCGTGTCGGGGGACCAGAGGGCGTGCGTCGCACGGACGTGGGGCTCGATCCTGCGGACCTGAGCCGGGGCGAACCGCTGAAGTGAGGTGACGCCGTTCTCGACCGCCTGCCGGAGGATCTGATCGAGCTTCGGCTCCTCGTCCTCCGCGGTCGCGACGATCAGCTTCCCGAGCCGCGCGTGCGGGACTCCGTGCGCCGCGCACCAGGCGTAGAGACTCCGATTGCCGCGCGCACAGAGCCGCGCCTTGAGGCTGCCGACCGGATAGTAGATGCCGGCGTGGATGACTTCGCTGTTGCGGCTGCTCGTCTCGACGCCGAAGCGCTCGTGCCGCTCGATCAGGATGACGTCGCGTCCACGCACCGCCAGCTCGCGGGCGCACGCCAGGCCCACGACCCCGGCGCCGATGACGACGACGTCAGCGTCCGCGATCGCCTCCGGAGGTTTCCGGCTTCCGCGCGATCAACAGGATGTTGTCCGACAGGGCGCAGGGAAACGCGCGCGACACCCACCGGGGCCACCGCCACGGCGTGAGCGGGATGCGTCCCTGCAGGCTGAACGCGCAGCTCGCGTCCGTCAGCGCGCACTCCAGGGCGATCCGCCGCAGGTCCACTTCGAGGAGCGCCGTGCGATGGGCGGGATAACTCACGTCCTGGAAGGCCGAAAAGCGGTGTTTGATCGCGAGAGTGGCGAGGGAGAGCGCGCTGAGCTGGTTCGGCGTCGTGACCACGATCCAGCCTCCGGGCTTGGCGAGTCGCGTCAGCTCCCGCACGAATGCCCTCGGGTTCTCCAGGTGCTCGATGACCTCGACTGCGACCGCGACGTCGGCCGTGGCGGACGGCAGCGGCACGGCTCCCGAGTCGAGATCGCAGGCGAGGAACGTGCCTGCGTCCGGGAAACCCTCGTAGCGCACCGCGTCCACGCCGACGTACCGCGAGGCCAGGTCGCCCAGACAAGCACCCAGCCGGCCGCTCCCGCAGCCGAGGTCCACCACGGTGCCGCGCGCCCCGCGCGCCTCGAGGGCGCGCCTCACCATGGCGTAGATCGCGGCGTCGCTCGTGCCCCCACTCAGCCGGGCGCGAAGCTCCGTGCTCGCGTCCGCCGTCAGTCCCCCCAGTGGATCCCGCCGCTGATCCGGTGCCGGATCTCGGCCTTGATTCGCCACACCCAGCGGTCGCCACGCACGCCCTGCACGTGGTTCGCGTTCCAGATGAAGTGGCGGCCGATGTCGGTGCTCAGGTTGATCCCTGGCACCGGCGTCCAATTCGCCTGCACGGCGAGACGCAGCGTCCGTTCCACCACCCCCGTGAGGAAAACGAGCGAATCGGAAAACGCCGAGTCGGGAGGATACGGCTTTCGGAAGTCGCCCTGCCCCTGCCTGATGTAGGTGATCTCGCCGGCTACGAGTGCCCGCGGAGCGGGTGCCGTGGTGGCGCGGAAAGTCCACTGGTCGTAGTCGCTGTGGTTCCGGGCCAGGCCCACGCTGTCGCTCGAGTACTGCTCCTGGTTGACCTCGGTCCGGTAGTCGAGTGCGTCGACCCGCGTGTACAGCGCCGACCAGCTCCATCGGCCCCGCAGGGCGCCGCCGGTGGCGGAGAAGGTGTAGCCGAGCTCCTCCGGCTTCTTGTCGTGCTGGTTGTTTCGACTCGTCTGGATGTCGTCGGCGTAGATCTGCGCAGCCAGGCGGACCGCGCGCGAGATCTGATACGACGCGTCCGCGCCGATCAGCGCGTTCCCGACCGGCCTGTTCTGGTATTGGACCAACGTCCACAGACCGAGCGGATTGAGGTACCACGGCTCGAACGACCGCCCGAGGCTGGCGGTGTCGGCGTACAGCTCGGCCTCCGAAAGCGAGAACGCGAACCGGTCGGACGGAATCACCACCAGGCGGTGCGCCGAGAGGAAACGGTGCTGTGGAACAGTCTGCCCCCAGCCGGGAAGGCTGTTGAGCTGGGTTGCGACCATCTCCAGTCTGAAGCGCTGGGGGCCGAGTCGCAGAAACAAGTGGTCGTAGGAGTATGGAGCGTTGGAGAGGATCAGCCCCTGCGTCTCGGGCGGCCCCCAGTTCCGGTCGACCATGCCGAAGAACACCGCAAAGTACTTCCACGAAGCGATGCCGTACGCCTCGTCCGTTCGCCCCGCGATGGGCTGGTCCTTTCGCCCGATGTACTCGGGGTCGTACTTGAGCCGGTTGTCGAAGTACGGATGCGTCACGAAGGCCGCGTGCGGTACCTCCAGCGACATCTCCAGGTCACCGCGCGGGTAGAGGCCCGTGGAGTCGCGCGATGGCCGGTCGGGCCACCGGCTGGCATCGGATGCGGCCGTGAGTCCCACGCCGCCGTCGATCTTCCATCGCACCGTGTCCGGACGCTCAGACAGCTCCCAGGCCAGCAGCCGCAGGCTGCTTTTCACCGACTCCGCCAGGCGCGTCGTGTCCGCCCTGGCCACGGCCCGCGCCACGTCCGCGCGTCTCAGGGGCCGCGTGAGCGGGTCGAGCCCCCGGAGCACGCCGGCGCGGATCAGCTGCTCCACATAGGGCGTCGCCCAGGAGGTGATCGGAAGGTAGAGGTTGCTCTCCGGCGCCTGCGCCGCAAGCGGGGCGGCAGCCGTAAGAGACAGGAGCGCCGCCAGGAGGCATCGTCGCATGTCGCCGAATATACCGGGCGTCCGGCCCGTCCGCCCGTGCGCCTGTGCCTCCGTGCGTCCTATATTGGCCCCGTGCCGAAGCGGCCACATCCGCTCCTCGTGATGGCCATCGCGGTCGTGGCGATGTCGTGGGCCGCGCCCCTCATCCGGCTCAGCGCCGCGCCGCCCCTGGCCATCGCCGCCTGGCGGCTCACCTTCGCGACCCTCCTCCTCGCTCCCGCGCTCGCGGTTTCCCCGGCGCGCCGTGAGTGGGCGAGGCTCGGCGGCCCCGAGCGACGCATCGCCGCCGTCGCGGGCGTGGCACTCGCACTCCACTTCGCTTCCTGGATCACGTCGCTGCGCCTCACCAGTGTCGCAGCCTCCGCCGTCCTGGTCTCGCTCTCACCCGTCTTCGCCTGGGTCTTCTCCCGCATCTTCCTCGGCGAGCGCCCCGCCCGCCGCCAGGCGTTCGGGATCGTCCTCGCCATCGTCGGCGCCGCCGTCATCGCCCTGGGCGACGCCAGCCGCGCGGGCCGCGGCGCTCTGATCGGGGACCTGCTCGCCCTGGCCGGAGCAGCCTTCGGAGGCGCGTACTTCGTCATCGGCCGCCGGCTCCGCGCCGACCTCGGACTCGTCGCCTACATCACCCCAGTCTACGGCGTCGCGGCGGCCGTTCTGCTCGTCTGGGCAGCGGGCCTCCACCAGGCGTTCGTGGCCTACCCGGCGAAGGACTGGCTCATCTTCGCCGCCCTGGCCGCGGGCCCGATGCTCGTGGGCCACGGCGGCCTCAACTACGCCCTGCGCTACCTCCCGGCCTACACGGTCAACGTGGCCGCCCTGGGCGAGCCGGTGGGCGCCACGCTTCTCGCCTGGCTCCTGCCGGCCATCGCCGAACCGCCCGGCCTCGGGGCTGTCACGGGGGGCGTCCTGGCCCTGGGAGGCATCGCCCTGGCCCTGGCAGGCGCCGGCGGAGACTCCGCGCCGGCCCACAGTTCGCCGTCGGCGTGAGGCGAGTCCGGGCTCGCTCAGCCCAGCCGACCGGTTAGCTTTCGCCCCCGTGACATCCACCGTAGACGCCATCCGCGGCCACATTGTCGAGTCGCGCCATCGGGTTTCCGCCGCCGTCGTGGATGCGGACGGAAGGCTCGTGAGCGCGACGGGCGACAGCGATCTGGTGACGTACTGGCGCTCGTGCGCCAAGCTGATCCAGGTCCTGCCACTGATCGAGGAGGGCGGCGCCGACGCGCTCGGCATTACGGACGCCGAGATCGCGCTCGCCTGCGCCTCGCACAACGGGGAGCCGCGCCACCTCGCCGTCGCCCAGAGCCTGCTCGAGAAAGCCGGCTGCGCGGAGCAGGACCTGGAATGCGGCCCCCATCCGTCGCTCTCGCCCACCATCGCGCGCGAGATGGCCGGCCGCGGTGAGAAGCCGCGCAAGCTCCACAGCAACTGCTCGGGGAAGCACGCCGCGATGCTCGCGCTCGCGCGCCATCACGGCTGGCCGACGGCGAACTACCGGAAGGCGGAGCATCCGGTCCAGCGGCGCCTGCTCGAGGAAGTGGCGGCGTGGACGGGCGTGGCCGAAGACAAGATCGGGCAGGGCACGGATGGGTGCGGCGTGGTCTCCTACGCGCTGCCTCTGCGCAACATGGCGCTGGCGTATGCACGACTAGGGGCTAGGGGTGAGGGGTTAGGGGTTAGGGAAGTCGGCGCGGCGGGCCCTAATCCTTACTCCCTAGCCCCTAACCCCTCCCGCGCGGCCCTCCGTGTCATCCGCGCCGTGACTGCAGAGCCATTCCTGATCGCCGGCACCGGCCGCCTCTGCACCGAAGTCATCGCTTCCTCCCGCGGCGCGGTCATCACCAAGGTCGGCGCCGACGGCGTCTACTGCGCGGCGCTTCCGGGCGCGCGCCTCGGCCTGGCGATGAAGGTGGAGGACGGCGACATGGATGCCGCGCGGCCGGCCCTGCTCGCCTTCCTGGAGATCCTGGCGCCCGGCGCCGTGCGCGTGGCGGACTCCTTCCGTTCGCCGCGGATCAAGAACACCTTGGGCGAGGAAGTGGGCCACCTGGAGGCCCGCGTTTCCCTGGAGCGCGCCCGATGAAGCACAGCTGCAACCGAACGGTGACGGCTGCCGTCCCGGAGCGCGTACCGTGACCGCCGTGCTCGACTCTCCGACGCAGGGACTGCTGCGCGTGGCGCTGCTGCTGCCGCACGCCGCCGAGAACGAGCTGGGCGACTGGATGCGCCGGGCGCGTGAGGAAGGCACGCCGGCGCTCTGGCTGGAGGAGCTGCTCCTCGCGAGCGTGCTCTACATCGGCTTCCCGCGCGCCATCGTCGCGTGGTCGGTCTATCGGCGGCTCGAACCCGAAGCAGCGCCGGGGAGCGAGCCGTCCGACTACGCGGGGTGGCAGGAATGGCTGGCGCGGGGCGAGGCGACCTGCCGCAAGGTCTACGGGAAGCACTACGAGCAGCTGCGGCACAACATCCACGCGCTACACCCCGCGCTCGACCAGTGGATGGTCGTGGACGGATACGGGAAGACGCTGAGCCGCGGCGGTCTCGACCTCCTGCACCGCGAGCTGTGCTCGGTCGCGATGCTGGTGCCGCAGGGCGTCCAGCGCCAGCTCCTTTCGCATCTGAGCGGCGCGCTCAACGCCGGGGCGACCGCCGAGCAGGTGGATGAAGTCCTGAACGTCGCCACCGCGCTGCCGGTGCGCTCGCGCAACCTCGAGGTCGCCCGCAGCCTCTGGCAGGAGCTCAAGGACACTCTCGTCCACGACTGACGATGTTCATCGACCAGGTCCTCGTCGACGTGACCGCCGGGAACGGCGGCTCCGGAATGACCGCGTTCCGGCGGGAGAGTCGCGTCCCCAAGGGCGGTCCCTCCGGCGGGGACGGCGGGCGCGGTGGGAGCGTGTACCTGCGCGCCGATCCGCAGCTCTGGACCCTGCTCGACTACACCTACAGACCGAAATGGGAGGCCGACTCGGGCCAGCCGGGCGGTCCCTCGCAGCAGTCGGGGCGCTCGGCCGAGGACCTCGTGCTGCCGGTGCCGTGCGGGACGGAGGTGCGCGACGCGGCGACCGGCGAGATGCTGGGCGAGGTCGTGCGCCCGGGCGAGCGCATGCTCGTCGCGCAGGGGGGCAGGGGTGGCTACGGCAACCAGCACTTCGCGACGCCGACCCATCAGACGCCGCACGAGTACCAGCCGGGCGAGGACGGCGAGCGGAGGAAGATCGAGCTGACGCTGAAGCTCATCGCCGACGTCGGCCTGCTCGGCCAGCCGAACGCCGGCAAGAGCACGCTCCTGGCGGCCGTGACCGCCGCGCGGCCGAAGATCGCGGATTATCCGTTCACGACGCTCGAGCCCAACCTCGGCGTCGTACAGCTGAGCGACCACCGCAGCTTCGTGATCGCCGACATCCCGGGGATCATCGAGGGAGCGCACCACGGCAAGGGGCTGGGCCTCAAGTTCCTCCGCCACATCGAGCGCACGCGTCTGCTGGTGTACATGCTTCCTGTGGACGCTCAGCCCTTCGCCGAAGCCTACGCGGTGTTGCGGCGCGAGGTGGAAGCGTTCTCTCCGGCCCTGGCCGCGAAGCCGCACGTCATCGCCATCACGAAGGCCGACCTGGTGCGGGCGGTCTCCCCGGCGGACACGCTCGCGCTGCCCGGCGACGTGCCTCTGTTCGTCATCTCGTCCTTGTCGCGCCAGGGGCTCGAGCACTTCCTCGGCTCGCTCTGGCAGCGGCTGGCCGAGGTGCGGCGGGAGGCCGAGGCGCCTTCGTGAACGGGGAGATCCAGGTCCTCGAGCGGGACCACCCGTGCTTCCCCAAGTCGGTCCTGCTGGTCGAGAAGCCACCGGAGCGCCTCTACGCCCTCGGCGACCTCGGGATGCTCGAGGGACGGCGCGTCGGCATCGTCGGGAGCCGCCACCCTTCATCGTACGGCATCCGTGTCACCTACGACGCCGCGAAGGCGGCGGCGCGGGCCGCGCTCGTGGTCGTGAGCGGACTCGCCCGCGGCCTCGACGCCCGCGCGCACCGCGGCGCGCTCGACGCCGGCGGGAGGACCATCGCCGTCCTGGGCGGCGGCGTGGACGTCTGCTACCCGCTGAGCAACCGCGATCTCTACGACGAAGTGCGCGGGAAGGGGCTCCTGTTGAGCGAGATGGAGCCGGGCACCCGCCCGTGGCCGGAGCATTTCCCCCGCCGCAACCGGATCATCGCGGGGCTGGTGGAGTACCTGCTGGTCGTGGAAGGGAAGGTCGCGGGGGGCACGAGCAACACCGCGCGCTGGATGCTGAACCTGGGCAAACACGTTCTGGCCGTGCCCGGCCGGATCGACGAGGCGACGGCGGAGAGCCCCAACAAGCTCATCAGCGAAGGGGCGACGGTGTACCGCGGCCCCGAGGACCTGTTCGACGCGTACGGGATCCAAGGCGACGCGATCGAGGCGCGGGAGCGGCGCGAGCTGGCGGCACAGGTGGAGCTGGCCTTCGCCGCCGAGCCGGACCTGCTCGACGCGGAAGCGAAGGTGTTCGACCTGCTGGCGGCCCAGCCGGTGCACGTGGACGAGATCGCGGAGCGCACGGCGCTCGATGCCGGCACCCTGCTGGCGGCGCTCTCGTCGCTGGAGCTCAAGGGACTCGCGGTCCAGCTCCCGGGCAAGCAGTTCGTCTTGGCGCCGGACGGGGACCGACCTGCGAACGACACTTCCGATGCGCCGCCCGCTGGGTCCCGCCGCGCGACGAGTACCACCGCGTCGTGACGACGCGCCATCTGTACGTGCACGTGCCGTTCTGCGGGCGGCGCTGCACCTACTGTGACTTCAGCATCGCGGTGCGGCGCACCGTGCCGGTCGCCGCGTACCTGGCCGCGCTCGGGCGCGAGGTCGCGCTGACGGGCGCGCGGGCGGTCGAGACCCTGTACCTGGGCGGCGGGACGCCCTCGCGGCTGGGCGGCGACGGGATCGCGGCGCTGGCGCGACTGCTCACCTTCGAGCCCGCCCTCGCCGAGTTCACGCTCGAGGCGAACCCCGAGGACGTCACCCCGGAGAGCGTGCGGGCCTGGGCCACGGCCGGCGTGAACCGCATCTCGCTCGGCGCGCAGTCGTTCGACGACCGCGTGCTGGCCTGGATGCACCGGACCCACGACGCGGCCCGGATCGGCGCGGCGGTGCGCACGGCGCGCGCCGCCGGGATCGGCAACCTCTCGCTCGACCTGATCTTCGCGCTCCCTCCCGATCTGCGGCGCGACTGGCGGCGCGACCTCGAGGCGGCGATCGCGCTGGAGCCGGATCACGTCTCGCTCTACGGGCTCACGGTCGAGCACGGGACGCCGCTGTTCCGCCAGGTGGACCGCGGCGACGTCGCGCCCGCGGAGGACGAGCGCTACGAGGAGGAGTACCTGCTGGCGCACGAATGTCTCGGCGCCGCCGGGTACGTGTTCTACGAAGTGTCGAATGCGGCGCGCGCGGGCCGGGAGGCGGTGCACAACCGCGCTTACTGGCAGCTGGAGCCGTACCTCGGCCTGGGCCCCGCGGCCCACAGCTTCGACGGCGTGAGCCGGTGGTGGAACGAGCCGACGTACGTGCGGTGGCAGGAGAAGCTGGAGCAGGGGAGGACGCCGATGGCCGGGCACGAGATCCTGAACCACCACCAGCGCCGGCTGGAGCAGCTGTACCTCGGCCTGAGGACGCGGCGCGGGATCGCGCTGCCGGATCCCTGTCCGGCCAAGCTCCTCGAGACGCTGGAGCGCTGGGTAGCTGCCGGCTGGGCCGTTCTGGAAGTGGAGCCAATACCTGCCCGTGCGTCCGTGCGTCGGTGCGTCGGTGCGTCCGATTCCGGCGGCGCCCGGGCCTCCGTGCCTCCGTGCCCCCGTGCGCGTCTTACCCCCCAGGGCTGGCTGCGCCTAGACGAGTTGGTCGCCAGTATCTAAATTGCTGCGGGACTTGAATTTGAGACCATGCAAGAATCCCTGACCGAGCGCGAGCGGCGGGTCCTCGAGGCCGTCGTGCTGAGCTACGTCGAGACCGCCGAGCCGGTGGGCAGCCGCACCGTGGCCCGGCGGTTCGGCCTCGGCGTGTCCGCCGCGACCATCCGCAACGCGATGAGCGACCTGGAGGAGAAGGGGTTCCTCTTCCATCCGCACACGTCGGCCGGGCGCGTGCCGACCGACCGCGCCTACCGCCTCTACGTGGATTCGCTGATGCGCTTCCCGTCCTTCACGCCGCGGCAGGAAGAGAGGCTGCGCGAGGACCTCATGGCCGAGGGCTCGGCGGTCTCCGCGGTCGTGCGGCGGGCCGCGCAGGTGCTGAGCGTGCTCACGCAGGAGCTGGGCGTGGCGGTGGCGCCGTCGCTCGACGCGGCCACCCTCGAACGGATCGAGCTGATCGCGGTCTCGAACGATCGGCTGCTGCTGGTCCTCACGCTGAAGAGCGGCGTGGTGCGCACCATCTTCGTCGAGGTGCCCGGCACGCTGCACCCGGAGGCGGTCACGAGCCTCAACGTCGTCCTGAACGAGCGGCTCGGCGGCCTGACGCTGCGCGAGATCCGCCAGACGCTGCCGGAACGGGTGCGCGACAGCGCGAGCACGCCGGCCGAGGGGGATCTGCTCGACATCTTCATCGCGACCGGCGACCAGCTGTTCGACGTGCCCGCGGCGGACGCGCAGGACGTCGTCCTCGGCCGCACGTCCGTGCTGGCGGAACAGCCGGAGTTCTCGTCGGGCGAGCGGATGCGCGAGCTGATCGAGTTGACCGAGCAGCGCGACGTCCTGCGGAAGGCACTCGAGACGCGGAGCAACGCGGTCGGACTCACCGTGACGATCGGCGGCGAGAACCAGAGCCGCCATCTCTCCAAGCTCACGCTCGTCACCGCGCCGTACCGGTCCGGTCCGCTCTCGGGCGTGATCGGGGTCCTGGGTCCCACGCGGATGCCCTACGACAAGGTCGCCTCGCTCGTGGCGCACACCTCGAAGCTGGTCGGCGACCTCCTCAAATGAGCGACTTCTACGAAGTCCTGGGCGTGAGCCGGGATGCCGACGAGGCCACGCTGAAGAAGGCGTATCGCCGGCTCGCGATGGAATTCCACCCCGACCGCAACGACGGCGACCGCGAGGCCGAGGCGCGCTTCAAGGAAGTGACCGAGGCGTACGAGGTGCTCCGCGACCCGCAGAAGCGCACCGTGTATGACCGCTACGGCGAAGCCGGGCTCAAGGGCGGGGCGGGGCAGGCGTACGGCTTCCATGCGTTCGACCTCTCCGAGGCGCTCAACATCTTCATGCGCGACTTCGGGGGCGGGGGCTTCGGCGGATTCGAGGACCTGTTCGGCGGGCGCCACTCGCACCACGCCGATCGCCAGGGCAACGACCTGCGGGCGGCGGTGACGCTCACGCTGACCGAGGTGGCGACGGGCGCCAAGAAGACGCTGAAGTACAAGGTGCTCGTCCCCTGCGAGACCTGCGGCGGCTCGGGCGCCAAGCCCGGGACGTCGGCGAAGACCTGCCAGACCTGCGGCGGAAGCGGGGAAGTGCGGCGCGCGCAGCGCTCCATCTTCGGCCAGTTCGTCTCCGTTTCGCCCTGCCCGACCTGCGCGGGCGAGGGGCGCGTGATCGCCGAGCCCTGTCCGATCTGCCGGGGCGACGGGCGCACCCGGACCGACCGCACGGTCGCGGTGGACGTGCCGCCCGGCGTGTCGTCGTCCAACTACATCACGCTCAGGGGGCAGGGACACGCGGGGCCGCGCGGCGGCCCGGCCGGCGACCTGGTCGTGATG
Organism: uncultured Gemmatimonadales bacterium; assembly: GCA_963835535.1. Lineage (GTDB taxonomy): Bacteria > Gemmatimonadota > Gemmatimonadetes > Gemmatimonadales > JACORV01 > Fen-1245. The sequence continues at coordinate 608,317 of CAWIFL010000002.1, read as the reverse complement.
CTGGAGGTCGAGGACGACGAGCGGTTCGAGCGGCACGAGGACGACCTCGTGTACGATCTCCCGCTCTCCTTCAGCCAGGCGGCGCTCGGCGCCGAGGTGGTCGTGCCGACGCCGTACGGCGACGAGAAGCTGAAGGTCCCGCCGGGGACGCAGGCGGGGACGGTGCTGCGCCTCAAGCACCGGGGGCTGCCGCACCTCGGCGCCGGGAGCAAGGGCGACCTGCACGTGCGCATCGGCGTCTGGACGCCCGAGCGGCTCTCGCCCGAGATGGAGAAGCTGTTCCGCGAGCTGTCGCAGCACGAGGGCGAGCCGCCCGCGGGCCGCGCCGGCCGGTCGTTCTGGAACCGGATGCGGGACGCGCTCGGCGCATGAGCCTCAGGGGCGGCGCTCCCCCGTCGGCGACCGTGGTCGCGCGCGGGCCGTTCCTGGCCGGCGGTGTCGTCATCCTGGACGAGGACGAAGCGCATCACCTCAAGGTGCGGCGGGTCGGCGAGGGCTCGGTCATCCGGCTGGTGGACGGGCGCGGCGCGGTGGCGACGGCGCGGATCTCGATCGAGGAGCGGATCGTGTCGGCGCGCGTGATGGCCACCACGATGATCGGCGCGCCGCCGCCCACCGAGCTGATCCTGGGCGCGGGGGACCGCGACCGGTTCCTGAGCGCGGTGGAGAAGGCGACGGAGCTGGGGGCGACCCGGATCGTCCCGGTGCTGGCGGAGCGGGTGGCCGGCGTGGCCTCGCGCTTCCAGGCGATGCACGTCGAGAAGGCGGCGGCGCGCGCCCGCGAGGCCGTGAAGCAGTGCGGGGCGACCTGGACGCCGGCCATCGGCACGCCAGTCTCGCTGGGCGAGGCGATCCGGCAGCCGCCCGGCGTGGGCCCGGCGCACGCCCCGATGCGGTTTCTGGCCGATCCCGAGGGCGGCCCGATGCCGCCGCTCAGGGAGGGCGCGGCGGTGCAGTGGGCCATCGGGCCCGAGGGCGGCTTCAGCGAGGCGGAGCTGGCCGCGCTCAAGGGGGCGGGCTTCAAGCCGGTGACGCTGGGCCGGTCCACCCTGCGTTTCGACACGGCGGCGGTGGCGGCGTTGGCGATGACGGCGGCGATGAGGGGGCGGAAAGACCAGTGAGGAGGGTGCGGTGAACGACTGCCTGTTCTGCAAGATCATCAAGGGCGAGGTCAAGGCCGACGTCGTCTACAGGACCCCCACGGTGATCGCCATCAAGGACATCAATCCGCAGGCGCCGGTGCACGTGCTCGTGATCCCGACGCTGCACGTGGAGTCCCTGAACGAGGCCGAGGACGTGGCGCTCCTCGGCGAGCTGCTCGTGGCGGCGCGGGAAGTGGCCCGCCAGCAGAAGGTGGCCGCCCGCGGCTACCGGGTGGTCCTCAACACCAAGGCCGAGGCGGGGCAGACCGTGCCGCACATCCACGTCCACGTGCTCGGCGGCCGGGCGATGCACTGGCCTCCGGGATGAGAAGGAGAGGGGTCAGGGGACCCCTAACCCCTCGTACTTGTCCGGCCACACTGACCCGCGTAAATTTTCAAGGTTGCGCTGGATACACCCTCTTGGAGGTTGGCGGGCTACATGCCTGAAGTGATCATCCACGAAGACGAGAACTTCGAGCGCGCGCTGAAGCGCTTCAAGAAGAAGTGCGAGAAGGCGGGGATCCTCTCCGACCTCCGCAAGCATCGGCACTACGAGAAGCCCAGTGAGCGCCGGAAGCGCAAGATGAACGCTGCGCGCCGCAAGAATCGCCGCAGCCGTAGTGAACGGTAGTCTCGCCGAGCAGCTCCGCGCCGCGCTGAATGCGGCGCGCAAGGGTCGGGACCAGCACCGCACCCTCCTCTACTCCACGATCCTCTCCGACATCGGTAACCGCGACATCGAGCTCGGGCACGCCCTCGAGGACCCCGAGGTCGTCGAGGTCCTGCGCCGCGGCATCAAGCGGCGCCGGGAGTCCGTCGACGCCTTCCGGGCGGGCGGCCGCGGCGACGCGGCCGACAAGGAGCAGTTCGAGATCACCGAGCTGGAGAAGTACCTCCCGCCGGCGGTGAGCGAGGAGGAGATCCGGGCGGCCGTGCGCGCCGCCATCGCGGCCGGCGCCAGGGACCTCGGCGCCCTGATGAAGACCGTGATGCCGCAGTTCAAGGGGCGCGCGGAGGGGAAGGACGTCAACCGCGTCGCCCGCGAGGAACTCGCCGCGACATCATGAGAGAGGGGTTTGCCGAGCCCGCCCTCGTCGCCATCGAGTTCCACGCCGCGCTCGATCTTGTAGCAGACCACGCAGTTTCCGCCCTGGGCGCCGCCCGCGTCCGGGCCCTCCGCCCCCGAACCGACGCCTGGCTGGTCTCGCACGAGCTCGATCGCGTCGAGCAGTATGCCGTGCGCCTCGGCGCCGGCGACGACCTCGCCCCCGAGCCGTTCGACGACGTCACGTCCGCTGTGGCCCGGCTCCGCCTCGAGGGCTCGGTGCTCGAGGGCGCGGAGCTGGCGGCGATCGGCCGCGTGCTCGCCGCCGCCCGCGCCGTGCACGGCCGCCTGACCCGGGCGGCGCAGACGGCCCCGCTGGTCGCGGCGCTCGCCGCGGCGCTCCCCCCGCGCGAGCTGGAGGACGCGCTGGCGACGTCGCTCGAGCCCGACGGCCTCGTCCGGGACGCGGCCTCGCGGGACCTCGCCCGCGCGCGCCGCGACGTCCGCGAGGTGCGCGAGACGCTGATCCGGAAGCTCGGCGCCCTGGCGGCGTCGCTCGATGCGCGGCTCGTCCCGTCCGACGCCACGCCCACGCTGCGCGGCGGCCGGTACGTCATCCCGGTCCGGCGCGAGGCGCGCTCGCGCCTGGGCGGGATCGTCCACGACGAGTCGGCGACGCACGCCACGCTCTTCGTCGAGCCGGCGGAGGCCATCGAGCTGGGCAACCAGCTCCGCGAGGCCGAGGCCGCGGAGGCGCGCGAGGCGATGCGCGTGCTCCGCACCCTGACCGAGCGGCTCCGGCCCCACGCCGACGCGCTCGACGGCGTCTTCGAGATGCTCATCGCCGCCGACTGCTGTTCGGCCCGCGCCCGGTTCGCGCTCGACGCCAAGGCGACCCGCCCCGAGGTCGGCGAGGGCGGCGCGCTGGCCATCGTGCACGGGAGGCACCCGCTCCTGCTCCGCGGCGAGGCGCCCGCGGTGCCGTTCCATCTCGCGCTCGAGCCGGAAGAGCGCACCGTCCTCGTCTCCGGCCCGAACACGGGCGGGAAGACGGTGCTCCTCAAGGCGGTCGGTCTGGTGGTGGCCCTCGCCCAGAGCGGCGTGATCCCGCCCGTCGGGCCGGCGACGCGGCTCCCGGTCTTCGCCGCCCTGTTCGCCGACATCGGGGACCGGCAGAGCATCCAGGAGAGCCTCTCGACCTTCAGCGCCCACGTGGCGGCGATCAAGGACGTGCTGGAGGGCGCGGACGAGCGCGCGCTGGTCCTGCTCGACGAGCTGGGGACCGGGACCGATCCGGCGGAGGGCGCGGCGCTCGCCGGCGCGGTGCTGCGGGCCCTGACGGCGCGCGGCGCGACGACGATCGCGACCACGCACCTGGGCTCCCTCAAGGAGCTGGCCGAGCGCGAGCCGGGGATCGTGAACGGCTCGCTGCAGTTCGACGCCGCGACGCTCACGCCGACCTTCCGGTTCACGAAGGGGATCCCCGGCCGCTCGTACGGCCTGGCGATCGCGCGCCGACTGGGCGTGGACGCGGGGGTGCTGGAGGAGGCGGAGCGCGCCCTGCCGGCCGACGTGCGCGCGCTCGAGACGACGCTGGCCCAGCTCGAGCAGCGGATCCAGGAGGCGGACCGCCGCGACGCGGAGCTGGCCGCGCGGGAGGCGGAGCTGGACGTCGAGGACGGCGGGCTCGCCCGCGCCCGCGCCGAGGTGGCGGCGCGCGAGGAGGACGTGCGGCGCCGGGAAAAGGAGCTGGAGCGCGCCGGGAAGAAGGCGCAGCGCGCCTATCTGCTGGAGGCGCGCGCCGAGGTCGAGAAGGCGATCGCGCTGGCACGGGATGCGCAGCGGGAACGGGAGGCGCGCCGGCTGGTGGAGGAGGCGATCGCGGCCACCGCAGCGCGCGACGAAGCGCCGCTGCCGCTCCCCGAGCTCCCGGCCGGGCCGGTCTCGCCCGGCGACCGGGTGCGCATCGCCACGCTCGGCATCGAGGGGCAGCTCGAGACGGTGCAGGGCAACGAGGCCACGGTCCTGGTGCGCGGGCGGCGCGTGCGCGTGCCCGCGGCGACGCTTTCCCCGGTGCACTGAGGCGCGCCCGAGGTGATCGCTCCCGAGCTGATCGAGCAGATCCGCGACGCGGCCGACATCGTCGCCATCATCGGCGAGTCGGTGGAGCTCAAGCGCACGGGGAGCGACTGGCGCGCGCCGTGCCCGTTCCACGGCGGGACGCATCGCAACTTCTCGGTCGTGCCGCGGAAGCAGATGTACCACTGCTTCGTCTGCCACGAGTCGGGCGACGTCTTCACCTACCTGATGAAGCGGTTCGGGCTGGACTATCCGACGGCGGTGCGCGAGATCGCGGCGAAGGTGGGGATCGCCGTGCCGGACGTGCGCACCGCGGGGCCCGACCCGAACGAGCCGCTGTACTCCGCGCTGAGCACGGCCGCCGACTGGTTCGCGCGGCGGCTCCGCGAGGCCCCCGACGCGAAGGGGGCGCGCGACTACCTCGACGGCCGCGAGCTGGACGAGGCGGTGCGCGACCAGTACCAGCTCGGCTTCGCGCCCGCGCGCGGCGAGGAGCTGCTCGAGGCGCTGAAGGGGCTCGGCGTCGAGGACGACGTGGTGCGGAAGGCCGGCCTGGTGACGGAGCGGGACGACAAGTCGGTCGTCCCGCGGTTCCGCGGCCGCCTCATCTTCCCGATCGCCGACGTGCGCGGGCGCGTGGTCGGGTTCGGCGGGCGCCTCCTCGGCGAGGGCGAGCCGAAGTACCTCAACTCGCCCGAGACGCCGGTCTTCCACAAGGGCACGCTGCTCTACGCCCTGGACCGGGCCCGCACCGCCATCCGCACCGAGTCGCTCGCCGTCCTCGTCGAAGGGTACGTGGACGCCATCCGGCTCCAGACCGCGGGGATCCTGAACGCGGTCGCGCCGCTCGGCACCTCGCTGACGCCGGAGCAGGCGCGGCTCCTCCGGCGCTACACCAAGCAGGTGGCGCTGGCCTACGACGCCGACGCGCCGGGGCAGAAGTCCTCGTTCCGCAACGCCGACGAGCTGCTCCGGCAGGGCGCGAGCGTGAGCCTGGTGACGCTCCCCTCCGGAGAGGATCCCGACACCCTGGTGCGGCGCGGCGGCGCGGAGGCGTTCAAGGCCCTGCTCGACGCGGCCGTGGACGTCTTCGAGCGCAAGATCCAGCTGCTCGACCGCAAGGGGCTGGCGGGCACGCTCGAGGGCCGGCGCGAGGCGCTCGACCGCCTGCTGCCCACGATCCGCGCGGCGCAGGACCCGATTACGCGGGAGCTGTACATGTCGCGCGCGGCCGAGTGGAGCGGGGTGGGGAAGGAAGTGCTGGAGCAGGAGGTGGGAAGACAGGAGGCACGGGGGCACGGGGGCACGGGGGCACGGGGGCGAGCCGGCCCCGAGCCCGAGCGGCAACCCGCGGGGCGGCCGGTCACCGAGATCCCCACCGAGCGCACGCTGGTCCACCTGATGCTCGCGGTGCCCGAGAACGTCGCCCGGGTCAAGGCGGAGCTGCCGGCCACCGAGTTCCGGCATCCGGTCTACCGCCGCCTGGCGGAGCTGCTCTACGCGGGCGCGGGCCCGCCGGACGCGGGCGCCGAGCGCGACACGTGGGAGCGGCTCGCCTCCGCGCCGTACGAACGGCCCGAACCCGAGGTGGACCTGGTGCAGGCGATCGCCTGGGTGCTGGATCGCCCGAAGCGCGAGCGCCTGGAGGAGATCGACCGCCTGATCGGCCTGGCGGGTGCGGCGGAGAAGGACGAGCTGATGAACGAGAAGCGTGCGCTCATCTCCGGGGGCGCGATGCGCTTCCGGCGCAAGGCGCTGAAGGCGGAGCAGGAACCACGACATTGATGGTCGCATCAACGTTCCACGTCAATCAAAGGAGTCTGAGTTGCATCCCGATCTCGAACCCCTCCTGGCGCTCCAGGAGCGCGACAAGGCCGTCAGCGCCGCGAAGAAGGCCATGGACGCGTTGCGCCCCGAAGAAGAGGCGCTCGACGCGGAATTGGGCGCACACACGAAGGCGCTGGAGGACGCGGAGCGCGCGGCGTCCGGGGCCGAGGCGCGCAAGGTGGAGCTGGAGCAGCGCATCGCCGGCTACAAGCGGATGCAGGAGCAGCGGCGGCAGCAGCTCGATTACGTGCGCGGCGCCAAGGAGGCCTCGGCGCTGATGGCCGAGCTGGACCTGGCGCGCGGGGTGCTCGTGAAGGAGGAGACCGAGTACATGCGCAGCGGCGACCTCATCGTCGAAGCGCAGAAGAGGGTCAAGGACGCGCAGAAGAACCATCAGGCGGTGGTGGCGAAGCAGACCGAGGCGCGCGAGGCGCTGGCCGTGAAGCGGGCCGAGCTGGCCACGCAGCTCGAGGCGGCGGAAGCCGAGCGGAAGGCGGCGACGAAGGCCGTGAAGCAGCCGCTGCTGGTCAAGTACGAGCGGATCCGGCGGGGCCGCGCCCCGGCGGCGCTCTATCCGCTCCAGCACGACGCCTGTGGGCACTGCCACACGGCGGTCCCGATGCAGCGGCGCGTCCTCATCCAGCAGGGGCAGTCCATCGAGGGCTGCGAGGTGTGCGGCGTACTCCTGTATGCGGAGGAATGAGCGGCTCCCCCGCCGGTGGCAGTGTGAGCCGACGCCCGATCCGGCGCGCGTAGCGGCGCTGGCGCGCGAGCTCGGCGCGCCGCTCCCGTTCGCCGGACTGCTGGTCCAGCGCGGCGTCGCCGAGGCGGACGCCGCCCGGCATTTCCTCCGGCCTTCCCGGGACGATCTCCACGATCCCGGTCTCCTTCCCGACATGGCGGTCGCGGTGGCGCGACTCGCGGCCGCGGTGAAGAGCCAGGAGACCATCCTCGTGCACGGCGACTACGACGCCGACGGCCAGTGCGCGGCGGCGCTCGCCACGCGGGTCCTGCGCCTGGGCGGCGCGCGCGTCGTGCCGTTCATCCCGCATCGCCTGCGCGACGGTTACGACCTCTCGGCCGCGGGCGTCGCCGCCGCGCGCGAGGCGGGCGCGCAGGTGATCCTCGCGCTGGACTGCGGCACCACGGCCGTCGAAGCGGTCGCTGCGGCGCGTGCGGCCGGCATCGACGTGATCGTCGTGGACCATCACCTCCCGGGCCCGGTGCGGCCCGAGGCCGCCGCGCTGGTCAATCCGCGCCGGCCGGAGAGCACGTACCCATTCCCCGATCTGTGCGCGACGGGGCTCGCCTTCAAGCTCGCGCAGGCGCTGGCCCCCGCGCTCGGCGTCCCGGCCGGCGCTCCCTGGCACTTCGTGGACCTGGTCGCGCTCGCGACGGTCGCCGACCTGGTGCCGCTGGTGGGCGAGAACCGGATCCTGGTGCGGCTCGGCCTCAAACTGATCGGGGCGAGCCGCTCGGCGGGCCTCGCCGCCCTCGTGACCACGGCCGGCCTCGGCACGAAGCCGATCCGCGCGGTCAACCTGGGCTTCGCCCTGGGGCCGCGGCTCAACGCCGCCGGGCGCGTCGGCGACGCGGGCGACGGCCTGCGACTCCTCCTCACCGACGACACCGCCGAGGCATACGCGCTCGCGGCCCAGCTGGAGCGGCAGAACACGGAGCGGCAGGCGCTGGACCAGCGCACGCTGGATGAGGCGCTGGAGGAGCTGGACAAGACCTTCGACCCGGCGCGCGACGTGGGCGTCGTGCTCGCGCGCGACACCTGGCACCCCGGCGTGATCGGGATCGTCGCCTCGCGCGTCGTCGAGCGGATCGCGCGGCCGACCTTCCTCGTGGCGTTCGACGGCGACGTGGGGAAGGGGTCGGGCCGGTCGGTGGCGCGCTGTGATCTCCACCTCGCCCTGGAGCGCTGCGCCGGCCACCTCGAGCGGTGGGGCGGGCACAGGATGGCCGCCGGTCTCACGGTGCGCCGCGACCGGTTCGACGCGTTCCGCGAGGCGTTCAACGCCGCCTGCGCGGAGCAGGTGGCGCCCGCGGAGCTGACGCCGAGCCGCCGGGTGGACGCCGTGCTCACCATCGCCGACCTGACTCGCGAGCTGGAACAGGCGCTCCGCGCCCTCGAGCCGACGGGGCTCGGCAATCCGGGCGCGGTCTTCGGGCTCACCGGCCTCTCACTGGCCGGCCCGCTGCGCCGGATGGGCGATCAGCACGTCCGCTTCAGCGTGCGCGACGACACCGGGACGTTCCGGCTCGTCGGCTTCGGGATGCGCGAGGAGATCGAGAGCGCGGTCCGCGGCTCCTCGGGGCCGTTCCGGGCCGCGCTGCGGCTGGAGCGCGACACCTGGCAGGGTCGGGACGAAGTCGAGGGCCGGCTCGTGGCCTTCGAGGCGGCCTGAGGTGCGGATCGTGGGAGGGCAGTGGCGGAGCCGGCGGATCGAGCCGCCCCCCGACGAGCGGGCGCGCCCCACCACCGACCGGGTGCGGGAGGCGTGGATGTCCATCGTCGCCGACCACCTCGTGGGCGCACGCGCCCTGGACCTGTTCGCCGGCTCCGGCGCGATGGGGCTCGAGGCGCTGTCGCGCGGCGCCAGCGCGTGCGACTTCGTCGAGCTCTCGCCCGCCAGCCTCGCCGCGCTGCACCGCAACATCGCCGCGCTGGGCGCCGCGGGGACGCGGGTCCACCGCGCCGACGCCCTGCGCTACGCCGCCAAGCTGGAGCCGCTCGCCTTCGACGTCGCCTTCGCCGACCCGCCGTACACCACGAATCACGCCTCGCGGATCGCCGCCCTCTTCCGCGAGCGGCCGTTCGCACGCATTCTGGGCGTCGAGCACGACCGGCACGAAGACGTCGGCCCGGGCGATCACCGCCACTACGGCAGGACCGTCCTCACTTTTCTCGAGGCTCCATGACGCGGCTCGCCGTCTATCCCGGCTCGTTCGATCCCATCACCCATGGGCACGAAGACCTCATCCGCCGCAGCCTGGTCTTCGCCGACCGCGTCGTGGTGGCCGTGGCCACTCAGGTGTCCAAGCAGCCGCTGTTCACCCTCGAGGAGCGGTGCGACCTGGTCGCCCAGGTCCTGGGTCGCGATGCCCGGTTCGAGGTGCGGTCGTTCGACGGCCTGCTGGTGGACTTCGCCCGCACCGTCGGCGCGAAGGTGATCGTCCGCGGGCTGCGCTACGTCAGCGACTTCGAGTACGAGTACCAGATGGCGCTGATGAACCGGAAGCTGGCCCCGGAGATCGAGACGCTCTTCCTCGTGCCCGCGTTCGACCTCACCTATCTCTCCAGCTCCCTGGTGCGCGAGGTCGCGCGGTTCGGGGGCGACGTGAAGGACCTGGTCCACCCCGCGGTCTCCAAGGCCCTGGCCGCCAAGACGAAGCGGCGTTGAGCGGCTTCGTCGAGTCCCTCCTCGATCGCGCGCGCCGCGCGCGAGCCCGCCTGCTGCTCTCCGAAGGCGACGACGAGCGGGTGCGCGAGGCCGCGATCTCCCTGGTCGCGGGGCACGTGGCCGAGGTCACCCTGATCGGGACCGGCTCGACGGCGTCCTGGGCGGCGCGCGAGGCGCCCGGCGTCTCGGTCCGCATCCCCGGATCCGACCCCAGTCTCAAGGCCGTCGCCGATCTCCTGACGAGCCGGAAGCCGCAGGCCGTTCCCGACCGGGTGGCGGCGCTGGCGCTCGCCGCCGATCCGCTCCGCTTCGCGGCCGGCCTGGTCGCGCTCGGCGAAGCGGACGCGACCGTGGGCGGCGCGGTCCACGCGACGGCCGACGTGCTGCGCGCGGCGCTCTGGGCGGTGGGGCCGGCGCCCGGCATCAAGACCGTGTCGAGCTGCTTCTACATGGTCACCCGCACGTCGGGCGTCCTGACCTTCGCCGACTGCGGCGTGGTCCAGTATCCCACCGCCGAGCAGCTTGCCGACATCGCGGTCGCGGCCGCGCGCGACCGCCGGCTGGTCGTCGGCGACGAGCCGGTCGTGGCGTTCCTCTCGCATTCGACGCTCGGGAGCGCCGAGGGCGAGAGCGTGGTCAAGGTGAAGCGGGCGGTCGAGCTATTCCGGACGCTCGAGCCCGGCATTCCGGCCGACGGCGACCTCCAGGGGGACGCCGCGCTGCTGGCCTCCGTGGCCCGCCGGAAGGCCCCCGACAGCCCGGCGGCGGGACGGGCTAACATCTTGATATTCCCGGACCTTGACAGCGGGAACATTGCGTACAAACTGGTACAGCGGATCGCGCAGGTTCCGGCGTTGGGGCCCGTGGTCCAGGGTCTCCGGCGGCCCTGCTCGGACCTCTCGCGCGGCGCCACGGCGGACGACATCGTGCTGGTGTCCGCCATCGCGCTGCTCCAATCGCAGGCGGCTTGAGCGGGCGCTTGAGAGCGATTCCTTCGGAGGATTGATGGCGTTCAATGCGCGGAAGCACCCCGGCGGCGTCGTGGTCGTCGAAGTGGACGGCCAGCTGATCGTCGGCAACCGGCAGGAGCTGAAGCAGAAGGTGCTCGACGCCCTCGAGGCGGGGGACAAGAAGTTCCTCATCGACTTCAGCAAGACCGGCTACATCGATTCCTCGGGCCTGGGCGTCCTGGTCTCGCTCTCGAAGAAGATCCGGGACGAGGGAGGCGACCTGCGCCTGGCCGGCCTCAACGACGACCTCAAGACGCTGTTCGAGCTGACGAAGCTGGACACGCTCTTCGCGATCACCGATACGGCGACGGAGGCGCTCGCCGCGTTCTGAGCTGCCGATGAGCGCTCCGCTGTTCGCCGAGTTCGCGCGCCGGGAGTGCGCCGAGGGCGGCCTCGATGCCGAGTTGCGGGTCCGCCTGCCCAGCGACGTGAACCTCGTGGACGAGGCCGTCGAGGTGGTGACGCGGCATCTCGAGGCCGCGTTCGTGGACCGCCACACCATCCGCTTCAACCTGCGCGTCGCCCTCGCCGAGGCCGTGGCCAACGCGATCCTCTACGGCAACTGCGAGGACCGCGCCAAAGGAGTGGGCATCCGCGTCCTGTTCGGCCGGAACGCGGTGGAGATGGAAGTGACCGACGAGGGGTGCGGCTTCGACTTCCGGCACGTGCCCGACCCGACGCTCCGTGGGAACCTGATGCGGCCGTACGGCCGGGGGCTCTTCCTGATCCGCCAGCTCGTCGACGAAGTGCGCTTCAACGAGGCGGGGAACTCCATCTGCATGATCCTCCGGCGCACCTGAGCCGTCTCGACACTCTTCTCGCCGCACTCCAGGAGCTGACCGGGGGAGACGTCCGCCTGTGGCGTCAGGAGGCGGGTCGCCAGCGCGCGATCGCGCTCTCGGGCGAGCACGGGGCGTGGTGGCCGCAGCTCGAAGGCACCGTGGGGCACGCGATCCAGGCGCGGAAGGGATCGGCGTGGCTCGAGCCCGTGCCCGGCGTCCCCGGCACCTGGGTCCAGCTCGGCCCCGACGGCTCCAGGGAGAAGACGCGCCCGCAGCGGGCGCAGGCGGCCGCGAAGATCGTCGCGGAGGCGCTCGCCGCCGAGCGCGAGGCGGGGCAGGTCGCGGCGGAGCTGGCGGCGCGCTACGAGGAGATCGACCTCCTCTACACCATCAGCGAGATCCTCGGGCGGACGGTGGCGCTCGAGGAGGCGGCCCACCGGATCGTGCGCGAGGTCTCGGACGTGGTGGGGGCGCGCCGCGCCTCGATCATGGTGTACGACGAGGAGGCCGGCGTGCTCCGGATCGTCGCCGGCCGCGGCTTCGACGTCGCGCAGCTCCAGGCGGTGCGGGTGGACGACGAGTGCAGCATCGCCGCCCAGGTCTTCCGCGCCCGCGAGGCGATCACGTACGACCCCAGCGATCCCGCGCCGAATCCCGGGTGCCCCACGGGGCGCGACTACCACGGCCAGTCGTTCCTGTCCGTGCCCATCATGTACGCGAGCGAGAACGGCGCGGCCCGGCCGGTCGGCGTGATCAACCTCACCGACCGCCTCGGCGAGGACGCGTTCTCGGCCGGCAACAAGAAGCTGGTGATGGCCATCGCCAACCAGGTGGGCGCGGCGATCGAGAACTCGCGGCTGGCCGCGGAAGAGAAGCACCGCGAGCGGATGTCCACCGAGCTGGCCGCGGCGCAGAACCTCCAGCTCGCCCTCCTGCCGAGCGCGCCGCTGCTGGCGGGCGTCGGCAACGTGGGCGCCCGCTGCCAGAGCGCGGAGTCCATCGGCGGGGACTTCTTCGACGTCATCCCGCTCGCGGGCGGCGCGGTCGGGATGATGATCGGCGACGTCTCGAGCCACGGCCTGGGCGCGGCGCTGCTGATGGCGAACACGATCTCGGCGGCGAACGTGCTCGCGCAGTCGGCGGCGACGCCGCAGGAGGCGCTCAACCGCCTGCTCCAGCTCCTGGGCGACGAGCTGGAGCGCACCGAGATGTTCGTGTCGCTCTTCTACGGCGTCGTGGACGCCGAGCACGGGGTGCTGCGCTACGCGAACGCCGGCCACCCGCAGGCTTTCCTGGTCCCGGGCGGCGACGGCGTGCCGCGCCGGCTCCGGGCGACGGCGCCCCCGTTCGGCCTCGCGCGCGACCGGGAGATCGGCGGGGCCGAGGTCGCGTGGCGCCGCGACGCGGACCTGCTCTGCCTCTTCACCGACGGGCTCACCGAGTCGTGCAACGCCGCCGGCGCAGCCTACGGCGAGGAACGGCTTCTCGACCTGGTGCGCGCCCACGCCGCGCGGCCCGCGCCGGAGATCGTGGACGCCGTCTTCCACGACGTCGAGGATTTCTCCGGTCACGTGGCGACGGACGACCGGACGCTGGTCCTGCTGCGCCGCTGACGTGGGCGCGCGCCTCGGCCAGCACTTCCTCTTCGATCCCTCGATCCTCGACCGGATCGCCGATGCCGCGGTCGGCGGGCCGGACGAGACCGTGCTGGAGATCGGGCCGGGGAAGGGCACGCTGACCCGCGCGCTCGCGGTCCGCGCGGCGCAGGTCGTCGCGATCGAGGCCGACCGGCGTCTCGCGGCGGCGCTGGCGGAGTCGAGCGGAAGCAACGTGCGGATCGTCGCCGGCGACGCGCTCGAGGTGCCGTGGCCCGCCGCCGACGTCGTCTGCGGCAACATCCCCTACCAGATCACGTCGCCGCTGATCGAGCGGGCCCTCCAGCCGCCGCGTCCGGCCCGGATCGTCTTCCTCGTGCAGCGTGAGGTCGCAGACCGGCTCGCCGCCGAGCCCGGCGGGCGGACCTGGGGCGCGCTCACGGCCGGCGTTCAGCTGGTCGCGACCGTGGAGCGGCTGTTCACGGTGAAGGCCGGCGCCTTCCGGCCGAAGCCGCGGGTGGACTCCGCCCTGGTCCGGCTCACGCCGCGGGCGGCGCCGCTGGTCGCCTCGCTCGAGGAGGAGCGGCGGGTGCGGCGGCTGATCCGGGCGGCGTTCCAGCGCCGGCGCCAGCAGCTCGCGCGCACGCTGCACGAGGCCTTCGGCATCGAGCGCCCGGAGGCGGAGCGCCTCCTGGTCCAGGTGGGCGTGGCGCCCGGCGCGCGCGTCGAGGTGCTCCCGCCGGAGCAGCTGGTGGCCCTTGCCCGCGCTCTGGGGCCTCGTCTAGCTTCGTGAATCCATTCACGAGACAGGGCGCGCCGGACGCGGGCCGACCCGCGCACGACGCCTCCGATGCGCCGCCCGCTCGATCCGGGAAGGACACGAGTGCCACCGCTGCGCGCCGTTGCGGATTCGACCGTCCGGAGGATGTCGCTGTACCTCCAGTTCCTCGACGAATGCGAGCGCCGGGGCCAGACCACGGTTTCCTCCGCCGATCTGGCGCGGCGCGGCGGCGCCTCGTCGGCGCAGGTGCGCAAGGACCTCTCCTTCTTCGGCTCGTTCGGACGCCGCGGCGTGGGCTACGGCGTGGCGCACCTCGCGGCGCGGCTGCGCGAGATCCTCGGCCTCGTCCGGCACTACCGGGTGATCCTGCTGGGGGCGGGGCGGATCGGCTCCGCGCTGGCGGCCTATCCGGGATTCCGCGCCCGCGGGTTCGACGTCGTGGCGGTGTACGACGCGGATCCGGCCCGCATCGGCACCAAAGTGGACGGGCTCGCGGTGAAGAGCGTGGACACGCTCGAGGCCGACCTGGCGGCGGAGCCGGCCGACATCGCCGTGATCGGCACGCCCGCGGACGCGGCGCAGGTGCTCGCCGACCGGCTGGTGCGCGGAGGCGTGCGGGCCCTGCTCAACTTCGCGCCGGTGGCCCTGACGGTGCCGCCCCACGTGGCGGTCACCGACGTGAACATGGCGATGGAGCTCGAAGGCCTCAGCTACGCGCTGACCCGGGGGTCGCCCTGAGCCGGGTCCACGTCGCCTCGGAGATCGGCCCGCTGCGCGCGGTGCTCCTGCACACGCCCGGCGCCGAGCTGCTCGCCGTGACGCCGGGAACGCGCGAGGACTACCTCTACGACGACGTGATCGACCTGGAGCTGGCGCGGAAGGAGCACCGCCAGCTCGTCGCCGTGCTGCGGCGCTTCGCCGACGTGCTCGAGACGCGCACGGTCCTGGAAGAGATCCTGAAGCGCGCCGAGGTGCGCGAGGCACTGGTCGGCCGCACCCTCGACGTCGTGCCGTCGGATGCGCTCGCCCAGCGGCTGGCCCGCCTGCCGGTCGGCGAGCTGCTGGACGTGCTCGTGGCCGGCGCGCTCGAGGAGGCGGGCCCGATCGCCGCGGCCCTGAACGAGACCGCGTACATGCTGCCGCCGCTCCCCAACCTCTTCTTCACGCGCGACGCGGGGATGGTGATCGGCGACCACGCCATCGTGGGCTCGATGCGGTATGGGGCGCGCTGGACGGAGGAGCTGCTCATCTCGGCGCTGTTCCGGCACCATCCGGCGTTCGAGAACGCCGGCATCCTGTACGACGGCTCCGAGGAGAAGCGGCTCAACTACACGCTGGAGGGCGGGGACGTGCATCCGCTGCGCGCCGACCTCGTCGTCCTCGGCTTCTCGGAGCGCTCCTCGCCCGCGGCGCTGGACCATCTCACCGAGCTGCTGTTCGAGCGGTGCGGCGTGCGGGACGTGATCGTCGTCGTCCTGCCGAAGGAGCCGACGGCGATCCACCTCGACATGATCTTCAACCAGATGGACCGCGAGCGGTGCCTCGTCTATCCGCCGCACTGCGTGGGGCCGGAGCGGCTCGCGGTGCTGCACCGGCGCAAGGGCGAGGCGGGGATGCGCGAGACGCCGAACCTGTTCGCGGCACTGGCCGCGGTGGACCTGCCGCTGGAGCCGGTCTTCTGCGGCGGCGCGCGCCGCGCCGACCAGGAGCGGGAACAGTGGGGCTCGGCCTGCAACGTGTTGTCGGTGCGCCCCGGCGTCCTGGTCGCGTACGAACGCAACGAGGCGACGTTGGCCGAGATGGCGAAGGCCGGCTACCGGATCGTGCCGGCCGCGAAGCTGCTCAAGGGGGAGCAGGACGTGGCCGACGGGGAGAAGGCGGTGATCGCCATCCGGGGGAGCGAGCTGGTGCGCGGCGGCGGCGGGCCGCGCTGCATGACGATGCCGCTGCGGCGGGACGACCCGTGACCACCTTGGCCGAGCGCGCCTCGGCGTTTCTGAAGGACGGGCCGCGGCCGCCGCTGGAGATCTGCCATGACGTGCTGGGGCTCCCGCAGGCCTCGCGCACGGTGGCCGAGCGGCTCGTGCTCGCCCTGCTCGGGGCCGACCCGCGCTTCGCGTTCGACGTGGACGGGCGGTGGGGCGCGGTCGCCGAGCCGGGACTCGGCTCGGCTCCGCTCTCGGATCTCCGCTTCGCCGTCGTGGACGTCGAGACGACCGGCATGAGCGCCCGGCACGGCGACCGGATGACGGAGGTCGCGGTGGTGCACGTGGCCGGAGACGGCGCGCGCGCCGAGGTGGCGTTCGAGACGCTGCTCAACCCCGGCGTGCCGATCCCGCCGCGGATCACGATGCTCACCGGGATCGACGACGCGCTGGTCCGGAACGCGCCGCGCTTCGAGGACGTGGCGGACAGCGTGCTCGCGGCCCTCAGCGGGCGCATCTTCGTGGCGCACAACGTGCGCTTCGACTGGGCGTTCGTGCGCGCCGAGGTGGAGCGGGCCTGCGGCGTCGCGCCGCGCGTCCAGCGCCTCTGCACGGTGCGCCTGTCGCGCGCGCTGGTGCCGGAGCTGGAGCGCCGGGACCTCGACACCGTCCGCTTCTTCTTCGGCATCGAGACCGACCGGCGGCACCGCGCCTCCGGCGACGCCCTGGTGACCGCGGAAGTGCTCCGGCGGCTCCTCAAGCGCGCCGAGGAAAGGGGCATCCAGACGTGGCACACCCTCAAGCTCCTCGCCCCATGACGCCCGCCTCAAGCCGCCCGCTCGCCACGCGCTTCAGTGTCGGCCGCTTCACCTGCTGGACGCTGGAGGGCGGCCGCCAGTGGCTCGACGGGGGCGCGATGTTCGGCGTCGTCCCGCGCCCGCTCTGGGAGCGGCGGATCCGTCCCGACGAGCGCAACCGCATCCCCCTGGGCCTGCGCTGCCTCCTGATCGAGCACCCGGACGGCCTGGTCCTCGTGGACACCGGGCTGGGCAACAAGGAGAGCGCGAAGTTCCGGGACATTTACGGCGTGGCGAACGACGGCCAGGCCGGCCCGACCCAGCTGGAGGACGCGCTGCACGAGACCGGCCACGCGGCGGCCTCCGTCAGCTGGGTGATCAACACCCATCTGCACTTCGACCACGCGGGTGGGAACACCGCCCGCTCCGGCGACCAGACCGTCCTCGCGTTCCCGAACGCGACGTACGTGGTGCAGAAGGGAGAGCTGGGCTTCGCGTCCCACACCAACGAGCGCACCGCCGCGAGCTACCTCCCGCCCAACTTCGTGCCCGTGGCGGAGGCGAGCCGCTTCCGCCTGGTGAACGGGGAGGTGGGGATCCTCCCCGGCATCCACCTCCTGCCGACGCCGGGCCACGTGCCGTACCACCAGTCCATCCTGGTGACGGACGGCGGCGAGGCGGCCTGCTTCCTGGGCGACCTCGTGCCCACGACGGCGCATCTGCCGGCGCCCTGGATCATGGGCTACGACCTGGAGCCCCTGGTGACGCTGCAGAGCAAGAAGCAGCTGCTCACGCGGGCGGCCCAGGAGCACTGGCAGCTGATCTTCGAGCACGATCCGGAGGTCGCGCGGGCCTTCGTGGCGCCCGACGCCAGGCACGGCTACGCGTCCGAACCGGTTGACACCGTCGCGAGTGGTTCCTAGCTTCCGGGCGCAGGTGCAAGCAGGAGCCGGTGGCTCCTCACCCTCCGACCCCCTTGGGGTGGCGGATTCGGGTTCTCGCGACGATGTCGCCCCCGCACTGTGGCGGGCGTGATGCTTGTGCGGACTCCGGAGGGTTCTGGAGTCCGCTTTTGCTGGTGTGAACCCTGAACAGGAGGCGCGCCCAATTCTCGAAAAGCCCACGCCGGACAACAAGAACCGTACACGTGTGAACCGAATGATCCGGATCAGCCCCGTCCGCGTGATCGCACCGGACGGTGCCCAGCTCGGGATCCTGACGGTGGAAGAGGCCCTGGCCGCGGCGGATGCCCGCGGGCTCGACCTCGTCGAAGTAGCTCCGACGGCGCGGCCTCCGGTGTGCCGCATCATGGACTACGGGAAGTTCAAGTTCGAGCAGGCGAAGGCGGCGCGTGCCGCGAAGAAGAAGCAGCACTCGATCCAGCTGAAGGAGATCAAGTTCCGGCCCGGGATCGACGAGCACGACTTCGACTTCAAGTGCCGGCACGCGAAGCAGTTTCTCGAGGAAGGCAACAAGGTGAAGGTGACGATGATGTTCCGGGGGCGGCAGATGGCGCACCCCGAGCTGGGCCGGGACGTGCTGGATCGCGTGGCCGTGGTCCTGGCCGACGTGTCCAAGATGGAGCAGGAAGCGAAGCTCGAGGGCCGCAACATGACCATGCTGCTCACGCCGAAGTGAGCCACCGGCCGCGTCGGGCCGTGGGAGACCAGGAGATTCCGTGAAGAAGAAGACGAACAAGGCGGCCGCCAAGCGGTTCCGGCTCACCGGCAAGGGCCGGGTGCGGCGGCGCAAAGCCTACAAGAGCCACATCCTGACCAAGAAGAGCCCGAAGCGGAAGCGCCACCTCCGCAAGGCGGCCATCGCGTCGCACGCCGACGAGCGGCGCCTCAAGACTCTGCTGACCTCGTAGGGAGCGACCATGCCACGCGTCAAGAGCAACGTCGTGCGCCTCAAGCGCAAGAACAAGATCATGAAGGAGGCGCGCGGGAACCGGGGCGGCCGCAGCAAGCTGTGGAAGGCCGCCAAGGAGACCGTCGAGCGCGGCTGGGCCTATGCGTACCGGGACCGCAAGCAGAAGAAGCGGCAGTTCCGGCGGCTCTGGATCCTGCGCATCAACGCGGCGGCCCGCGAGCATGACCTGTCCTACAACCGGTTCATGAGCGGCCTGAAGGCGGCGGGCGTCGAGATCAACCGGAAGGTGCTCGCGGACATCGCGGTCCGGGATCCCGAAGCGTTCGCCAAGCTCACGGAGCTGGCCAAGACCAAGGCCTGACCGGTGAGCGACCGGGCGGCGGAACTCGTCGCCGCGCTCGCCGGCCTGAAGGCGGAGGCGGAAGAGCAGATCCGCTCCGCATCCGACGGCGACGCGCTCCAACGGCTCAAGACCGACTACCTGGGCCGCAAGGCGGGGCGTGTGACCGCCATCCTCAAGGAGTTGCCGTCGCTGCCGGACGAGGCCCGCCGCCCCGTGGGGCAGGCCGGCAACGAGGTGAAGGCGGCCATCGAGGCGGCCCTCGCCGCGGCCGAGGCCGCGCTCGTCGCCGCTTCCCCGGCGCAGACGGCCGACCTCACGATGCCCGCGCGGCCGATCTGGCGCGGCGCCCTCCATCCCGTCACCGCCGTCACCGACGAGATCTGCGGGATCTTCCGCGAGCTCGGCTTCACGCGCGCCGTCGGCCCCGAGGCGGAGACCGAGCGCAACAACTTCACCGCTCTCAACTTCCCGCCCGAGCATCCGGCGCTCGACCAGCACGACACGTTCTACCTCGGGCGCGGGACGTTGCTGCGCACCCACACCTCGCCGGTGCAGATCCGCGTGATGGAGGCCTACCAGCCCCCGATCCGCGTGGTGATTCCCGGCCTGTGCTACCGCCGCGACCCGTTCGACGCCTCGCACGCCCCGGTCTTCACCCAGATCGAGGGGCTGGCGGTGGACGAGGGGATCAGCTTCGTGGACCTCAAGGCGGCGATCACCTTCTTCATCCGCCGCTTCTTCGATCCCTCGGTCAAGGTGCGCTTCCGGCCGTCCTTCTTCCCGTTCACCGAGCCGTCGGCCGAGGTGGACGTGCAGTGCCAGATCTGCCACGGCTCCGGGTGTCCGGTGTGCAAGGGCAGCGGCTGGGTGGAGATCCTCGGCGCCGGGATGGTGGACCCGGCGGTGTTCGACGCGGTCGGCATCGACAGCGAGCGCTACACCGGCTGGGCGTTCGGCATGGGGATCGAGCGGACGGCGATGAACCGCTACGGCATCAACGACATCCGCCAGCTGTTCGAGGCCGACATGCGGTTCCACGCCCAGTTCGTGGACGCCACGTGAAGGCGTCGCTGCGCTGGCTCTCCGACCTGCTCGGCACCCCGCTCGAGCCGGGCGAGACGCGCGCGCGCCTGACGATGCTGGGCGCGCTGGTCGAGGGCGCCGAGCCGCTGCACCAGGACCTGGCGCAGGTGGTCGTCGCCGAGGTGCTCGAGGTGGCGCGCCACCCGAACGCGGACCGGCTCTCGCTCTGCAAGGTGAACGCGGGCGGGCCGGTGCTCTCGGTCGTCTGCGGCGCGACGAACGTCGTGGCGGGCAAGCGCTACCCCTTCGCCGCGGTCGGCACCACGCTGCCCGGCGGCGTCGTGCTCGAACGGCGGAAGATCCGCGGCGAGTACAGCGAGGGCATGCTCTGCTCGGCGCGCGAGCTGCGCCTCGGCGAGGACCACGAGGGCATCCTCGAGCTGGAGACGGATGCGGCCCCGGGCACCCCGCTGCTCCAGGTGCTGCCGATCGCCGACACCCGCTTCGAGATCGACGTCACCCCCAACCGGCCCGACCTGCTCTCCCACGCCGGGCTGGCGCGGGACCTCGGCGCCTCGCTCGCCAAGCCCGTCCGGCTGCCGGCGTTCCTCGAGGCCGCCGCGCCCCGCGCGCCGCGCGCCGCACGCGCCGGCGGCGCCTCCGGCGAGACGGCGGGCGTGCGCGTGACGATCGAGGATGCGGAGGGCTGCTCGCGCTTCACCGCCGCCGTGGTGCGCGGCGTCAGGATCGCGCCCTCGCCGCCGTGGCTCAGGATGCGGCTCGAGGCCGCCGGCTCCAGGTCGATCAACAACGTCGTGGACGCGACCAATTACATCCTGCTCGAGGTGGGCCAGCCGATGCACGCCTACGACCTCGCGAAGCTCGCGGGGCCGGCGCTGGTCGCGCGGAGGGCCCGAGCCGGCGAGCTGCTCACCACGCTGGATGGCATCCGGCGCACGCTCACGCCGGCGATGACCGTGATCGCCGACGCGAAGGAGGCGCAGGGCGTCGGCGGGGTCATGGGCGGCGCGGCCAGCGAAGTGTCCGCCGGCACGACCGACATCGTCCTCGAGGCGGCGTATTTCGATCCCAGGCGCATCCGCGCCACGCGCCGCGCGCTCGGGATGTCCACCGAGGCGAGCTACCGCTTCGAGCGCGGGATGGACCTGGGCGCGCTGCCCGCCAACCTGGCGCGGGCGCTCGAGCTGATCGTCGCCGTGGCCGGCGGGGCGGTGGACGGCACGCCGGTGGACGTCTATCCCTCGCCCGCGCCGCCGACCACGATCTTCCTCCGGGACGCGCGCGTCGGCCACCTGCTCGGCGTGGAGATCCCCCGCACCGAGATCGAGCGCGTGCTCACCGCGCTCGGGTGCGTGGTGAGCCCCAAGGGGGACCGGCTCGCGGTCCAGGTGCCCGGCGGCCGGCCCGACCTCACCCGGGAAGTGGACCTGATCGAGGAGGTGGCCCGCATCGTCGGGTACGACCGGTTCCCCGACGAGCTTCGGCCGCAGCGCCTCGGCATCGTGCCCGACGCGCCGTCCGAGCAGCAGGCGGGGCGGCTGCGGCGGAGCCTGACCGCCCTCGGGCTGCACGAGGCGCTGACGGTGCCCCTGGGCCCGTGCGCGGACGACAGCTGCGTCGAGATTCAAAACCCGCTGAGCCAGGAGGAGGCGTTCCTCCGGCCCGCGCTCCTGCCGGCTCTGGTGCGCCGCGTGGAGCACAACTGGCGGATGCAGCAGCGCGACGTCCGCCTCTTCGAGATCGGGCACGTATTTCACAGGAGCGCCGAGCAGCTTCCGCGCGAGGAGCCGCACGTCGCCGGTGTCGTCTCGGGCGCGCAGCGGCCCTCGCACTGGAGTGAGCCGAAGCCGCCGGACGCGGACCTGTTCGACGCCAAGACCCTGCTCGACGCCGCGGTGGCGCAGGGCCGGCCCGACGCACGGATCGCGGCCCAAGGGGACCACCTCGTTGCGAAAGACGCCGCCGGCCAGCAGGTTGGCTGGGCGGGGGAGTTGTCCGCCGACCGGCCCGCCTGGGGCGCGAGGGTGTTCGGCTTCGAGCTGGCGCTGGGCACCTCGGCGCGGGAGCCGCTCAGGATCCGCCCGCTGCCGGCGTGGCCGGCGGTCGAGCAGGACGTGGCGCTGGTGCTCCCGGACGCTCTGGCGGCGGCCGAAGTGGAGGCGTCGCTCAGGGCCGGGGCCGGCGCGCTGCTGGAGTCCCTCCGGCCGTTCGACGAGTACCGGGGGGCGCCCCTGGCCGCGGGGCAGCGCAGCGTGGCGTGGCGCCTGGTGTTCCGGGCCGCCGACCGCACGCTGCGCGACAAGGAAGTGGAGGCCGCGCTCACTCGGGCGCTGGCGGAGGTGGAAAGGCGACATGGGGTCCGCAGGCGAGAGGCCTGATCTCGACGCGCTGCGCGAGCTCGAGGAGGTGCTGCGGCACCTCGCCGAGGAGCTCGCCGCGTGGCGGCGCCGGGCGCTGACGGCCGAGGCTCGCGTTTCCGATCACTCGCGCGCGTCGGGCGGGGAAGGACCGAGTCGGCTGCGGGAGCTCGAAGAGACCAACCGTCTGCTCGAGCAGCGGCTCGAGGCGGCGCGCCTCAGGGTCACGGAGCTCGTCGGGCGGCTCGACTTCCTCGAGCAGCAGGCGCCCATCACCGCCGACCAGGGAAGCGAGGCGGGGAAGTGAAGAAGAACGCCGTGAAAGTCGTCATCGTGGACGAGGAGTACACGGTGAGGTCGGAGCTGGACCCCGACTACACGCGCCAGGTCGCCGCGCACGTGGACACCGCCATCCGCCGCGTGCTCGCTTCCGGCCCGCTGGTGGAAACCCACAAGGCGGCGATCCTCGCCGCCCTGGCGATCACGGACGAGCTGTTCCAATCCCGCCGGCAGCAGCAGGATTTGGCCCACCGTCTGAAGCAGCTTTCCGGCGAGCTGGCCCGGCTCCTCCCGCCGCAGAAGCGGCAGAGCGTCGGCGCCTGAACTTGTCCCCGGGCTCCCTCCGGTCGTAACTTAGCGGCGCAGTTCACGAACTCTGATATCCGGCATCACTCGAGGCGGGCGACCGCCGGAGTGGTCATATGACGACGGCTTTCAGCTTTGCGGCCCTCCTCGTGGCCATCGGGGCGACGGGGACGGGGGCGGGGCTCGCTTTCTTCTTCATCGGCGTTTGGGTGGAGCGGCGCAGGGCGGTGCGCGCAAAGGCGACCGCCGAGGCGCTCGCCGAACGCATACTCGCGGACGCCCGGACCAACGCCGAGGCCTTCCGCAACACGTTGCTCCTCTCCGGCAAGGAAGAGCTGGCGAAGGCCCGCGAGGCGTGGGAGGTCGAAGTCGGCCGCCGGCGCGAGGAGATCGACCGCATCGAGCGGCGCCTCGAGGAGCGGGAGGACGGGCTCGAGAAGAAGCTCCAGGTCCTGGACCGGCGGGACAGGGAGCTCGAGACGAGGATCGGAGAGCTGGGCAAGTCCGAGCAGCGGGTCCAGGCGCGGGACGCGGAGCTGCAGACGCTGATCGCCGACCGGAAGCGCCGGCTCGAGGCGGTCGCGGGGCTGTCGGCGGCGGACGCCAAGAAGGAGCTGGTCCGCTCGATCGAGGAGGAGGCCAGGTCCGAGGCCGCCGCGCTCGTGCGGAACCTGCGGGAGCAGGCGAAGCGCGACGCCGATCGCGAGGGGAAGAAGATCGTGGCCCTCGCCATCCAGCGCATCGCGGCCGACCACACCGCCGAGAGCACGGTCGCGACGGTCACCCTGCCCAACGACGAGATGAAGGGGCGGATCATCGGGCGCGAGGGCCGCAACATCCGCGCGTTCGAGACCGCGACCGGCGTGGACGTGGTCATCGACGACACGCCCGACACCGTGATCGTCTCGTGCTTCGATCCGGTGCGCCGCGAGGTGGCGCGCCTCGCCCTGGAACGGCTGATCAGCGACGGCCGCATCCATCCCGGGCGGATCGAGGACGTCGTCAAGAAGGCCCAGGCCGACGTGGACCAGCAGATCCAGGAGGCCGGCGAGCAGGCGGCGTACGAGGTCGGCATCCACGGCCTGCACCCCGAGATGATCAAGCTGGTCGGGCGGATGCGGTTCCGGACCTCGTACGGCCAGAACATGCTGAAGCACTCGAAGGAGGTGGCCTGGCTGGCCGGGATCATGGCCGCCGAGCTGAAGCTCGACGTGGCGCTCGCGAAGCGCGGCGCGCTGCTCCACGACATCGGCAAGGTGCTCACGCACGAGAGCGAGGGCACGCACGTCCAGCTCGGCGTCGAGGTGGCGACCAAGTACGGCGAGCCGCCGGTGGTGATCAACTGCATCGCCGCGCACCACGACGACGTGCCGCACGAGACGCCGATCTCGGTGATCGTGCAGGCCGCCGACGCGGTCTCGGGCTCCCGGCCCGGCGCGCGCCGCGAGGCGTTCGAGAGCTACGTGAAGCGGCTCACCAAGCTCGAGGAGATCGCGTCGGGCTTCCAGGGCGTCGAGAAGGTCTTCGCGATCCAGGCCGGCCGCGAGATCCGCATCATGGTGACGCCGGACGTCGTGGACGATGACCGCGCGAACGCGCTGGCCGAGGAGATCGCGCGCAAGATCGAGGGCGAGTTGCAGTATCCCGGGCAGATCCGGGTGGTCGTGATCCGGGAGACGAGGGCGGTGGAGTTTGCCAAGTGAAATGCGTGAGAGGTGAGACGAACCGGTGAGAGGTGAGAGGGCTACTGCGTGAGAAGTGAGAGGGCGACCTGCGTGAGAGGGAACGTCCCGTCTCACGCCTTTCCCGGCTCACCTCTCACGCCGTTCACCCTCTCACGTCTCACTTGTTCTTCTCACTTCTCACGCCTTTGGGACGAGGACCAATGAGCGCCAGCATCATCGATGGCACGGCCATCGGCAAGCAGATCCGCGAGGAGCTGAAGGCCGAAGTGGCCGAACTGCGGAAGCGCGGCGTCGTTCCCGGCCTCACGGTCGTGCTGGTCGGCGAGGATCCCGCCAGCCACGTCTACGTGCGGATGAAGGGCAAGGCCGCCGACGAGCTGGGGATGAAGTCGGACACCATCCGTCTGCCCGCCGACACGCCGGAGCGCGAGCTCCTCGCCCTCCTCGACCGGCTGAACGCGGACCGGGCCGTGCACGGCATCCTGGTCCAGCTCCCGCTCCCCGGGCACATGGACTCGTCGAAGGTCCTGCTGCGGATGATGCCGGAGAAGGACGTGGACGGCTTCCACCCCGTGAACGTGGGCAAGCTGGTGATCGGCGACCACACGGGCTTCCGCCCGTGCACCCCGGCCGGGGTCCAGGAGCTGCTGATCCGGAGCGGCGCGGACCCGGGCGGCAAGCACGTGGTCGTCGTGGGCCGCTCGCTCATCGTCGGCCGGCCGGTGGCCAACATCCTGATGCAGAAGGAGAAGGGCGCCAACGCCACGGTCACCGTCGCGCACACCGGGACGCGGGACCTGGCGGGCATCACCCGGCAGGGGGAAATCCTGATCGTCGCGGCGGGGCGGCCCGAGGTCGTCACCGGCGACATGATCCGTCCCGGCGCGGTGGTGATCGACGTCGGCGTGAACCGCGTCGAGGACCCGAAGGCGGAAAAGGGCTACCGCCTGGTCGGGGACGTGAAGTTCTCCGAGGCGAAGGAGGTCGCGAGCAAGATCACGCCGGTGCCCGGCGGGGTCGGGCCGATGACCATCGCCCTGCTGATGCGCAACACGGTCCAGGCGGCGCGCCAGTCCGCGTGACGCTCCCCCTCCCGCTGGACGAGGCGCCGCGTGAGCGGCCGTACACGGTCCTCGAGGCGGTGGAGGCCGCGCGGCGCGTGGTCGAGCACGCCCTGCCGCCGCTCTGGGTCGAAGGGGAGATCTCGAACTTCAAGACGTATCCGTCGGGCCACTGGTACTTCTCGCTGAAGGACCCGTCGGCGCAGCTGCGCTGCGTCATGTGGCGCAGCGACGCGCGGCGCGTGCCCGCGACGCCGGAGGACGGCCTCAAGGTCTTCGCGCGCGGCGAGCTGTCGGTGGATCCCAAGCGCGGCCAGCTGCAGCTCGTGGTGCGCGAGCTGCTGGCCACCACCCAGGGCGGCTTCTTCGCCATCGCCCTGGCCCGCGCCCGGGCGGCACTGGAGAAGGACGGGCTCCTCGATCCGGCGCGGAAGCGGCGTCTTCCCGCCTTCCCGCAGGTGATCGGGGTGATCACGAGTCCGGAGGGCGCGGTCTGGCACGACATCGTCGCGGTGGTCGCCCGGCGCTGGCCGCACGTGGAGCTCGTGCTGATCGGGGCGCGGGTGCAGGGGGACGGCGCGCCCGAGGACCTGCGCCGCGCGCTGGCGCTGGCCGCGCGCCTGGAACGCCTGGACGTGCTCATCGTCGGGCGCGGGGGCGGATCGAAGGAAGACCTCTGGGCCTTCAACGACGAGCGGGTGGCGCGCGCCGTCGCCGCGTCGCGCGCCCCGACCATCGCCGCGGTGGGGCACGAGACCGACGTGACGCTGACGGACCTGGTCGCGGACGTGCGCGCGCCCACCCCCTCCGCCGCGGCCGAGGCCGCGGTGCCGGACCAGCAGGAGGTCCTGCTGCGGCTCCAGGCGGCTGCCGGCGGGCTGGGCTCGGGCGTGGCGCGCCGCCTCGCGCTCGCGGGCGAGCGGCTCGCCCACTGGGCGACGCGGCTCTCGGGCGCGGTGGATCGGCGCGTCGCGTCGGCCGGCGAGCGCCTCGAGCGCTCCGCGGCGCGCATGGGCACCTCCTGCGCCGCCCGGCTGACGGCGCGCGAGGCGGCCGCCCTGCGCCTGGCCGCGTCGCTGGACGCGCTGTCGCCCCTCAAGGTGCTGGAGCGCGGCTACGCCGTGGCGCTGGGCGAGGCCGGCGCGGTGCTGCGCCGCACCGGGGACTTCCCGCCGGGCCGCGCGTTCCGGCTGCGGGTCGTCGATGGGGAAGTGCCGGCGCGCTCGGAGCGGGAGGTCTGATGGCGCCGGACGGACGCCGAGCCGCGAACGACACCTCCGATGCGCCGCCCGCACGGTCCCGGCCCGATACGAGTGCCACCGCCGCGGAGCAGGGGAAGCCCTCGCTCGAGCAGGACCTGAGCCGCCTCGATGCCATCGTGCGCGCGCTCGAGGCGGAGGATCTCGACCTGGACCGGGCCCTGGCCTTGTTCGAGGAAGGCATCGAACGGCTGCGGACGGCGCGGGAGCGCCTGACCGAAGCCGGCGTGCGCCTCAAGGCGCTGCGGGAGGCCGCCGACGGCGGCCTGAGGCTTGACGATCTCGACCGCGCCGGACGTCAGCAGACGGATGACTGACTCTTCCCTCGCGCCGCCCGCTGGATCCCGCCCCGGCGCGAGTGCCACCGCTGACGACCGCCGCACCGTCGACGCCTTCCTCGCTCGCGCGCGGGAGGCGACTGACCACGCGCTGGAGCGCGCCCTCGCCGACATCCTGCCGACCGTCCAGCCCGCCCTGGGCGACGCCGTGCGCTACGCGGTGATGGGCTCGGGGAAGCGGTTCCGGCCGGCGCTGATGCTCGGCGCGTACCAGTCGGAAGGGGGCAGGGAAGGCGCCATCGCGGACCTCGCGGCCGCGGTGGAGATCGTGCACGCGTACTCCCTGGTCCACGACGACCTCCCCTGCATGGACAACGACGACCTCCGGCGCGGCCGGCCCACGGTGCACCGCGCCTTCGACGTGCCGCGCGCCACGGTCGCCGGGTTCGCGATGGTCCCCGTCGCCGCTGCGGCCGTCGTGCGGGGCGGGC
The DNA here is from genome assembly GCA_963835535.1 of uncultured Gemmatimonadales bacterium. Taxonomy (GTDB): domain Bacteria; phylum Gemmatimonadota; class Gemmatimonadetes; order Gemmatimonadales; family JACORV01; genus Fen-1245. The sequence continues at coordinate 580,949 of CAWIFL010000002.1, read as the reverse complement.
GGCTGCTGCGGCTCCCCGACGCCGAGATGCGCGAGATCGAGCTGCTCCTGTTCCGCGCCGCCGGCGGCGGCGGCATGATCGGGGGCCAGGTGCTCGACCTGGAGGGGCCGGGGCAGGAGCCCTCGCGCGAGACCATGACGGCGATCGACGTGCGGAAGACCGGCGCGCTGATCGCCGCCTCGGTGGAGATCGGCGCCGTGGCGGCCCGGGCCTCCGAGCGCACCCGCTCCGGCTACCGGGCGTACGGTCAGGACGTGGGCCTGGCCTTCCAGATCGCCGACGACATCCTCGACATGACCGCCACCTCGGCGGAATTGGGCAAGACGCCCGGCAAGGACGCCAAGCTGGGCAAGCCGACTTTCCCGATGGTCTTCGGGATCGCGGGCGCGCAGCAGGAGGCCGAGCGGCTCGCCGAGCGGGCGGTGGCCCACCTGACCGGCGCCGGGGTATCTTCTCCGCTTCTGGCGGCGCTGGCCCGGTACGTCGTGGCCCGCCGTTCTTAACCCCATCAGGACGCCTGCACCCATGGGCTTGCTCGAAGGCATCAAGGGCATCGAGGACGTCAAGGCGCTGCCGCGCGAGCGGCTTCCGGAGCTGTGCGAGGACATTCGCCGGCGCCTGATCGACGTCGTCTCCACCACCGGCGGCCACATCGGCGCGAGCCTGGGCGTGGTCGAGCTGGCGGCGGCGATCGCCTACGTCTTCGATTCGCCCAGGGACAAGGTCGTCTGGGACGTGGGGCACCAGGCCTACACCTGGAAGCTGCTGACCGGCCGCAACGACCGGTTCCCGACCCTCCGGCAGCAGGGCGGCCTCTCCGGCTTCCTGCGCCGCGACGAGAGCCCGCACGACCACTTCGGCGCCGGCCACGCCGGCACGGCGATGTCGGCGGCGTTCGGGATGGCGGTGGCGCGCGACCTCAAGGGCGAGCATCACGACGTCGTCGTGGTGGTCGGCGACGGCGCCATGACCTGCGGCCTCTCGTACGAAGGGATGAACAACGCCGGCCACTCGGGCCGCGACATCATCGTCATCCTGAACGACAACGGGATGTCCATCGCCCCGAACGTCGGCGCGATCAGCCGCTACCTCTCCAACGTGGCCACGAACCCGCTCTACAACCGGGTGCGCGAGGAGCTGAAGCGCCTGACGCTCAAGGTGGACGCAATGGTCGGCCACGGCGTGCAGGATTTTGCCAGGCGCGTCGAGGAGAGCCTCAAGAACTTGGTGCTGCCCGGGGTGCTGTTCCAGGAGATGGGACTGCGCTACTTCGGGCCGGTGGACGGGCACGACGTGGGGGCCCTCATCGACGCGATGGAGAAGCTGCGCCAGCTCAAGGGACCGCGCTTGCTGCACGTGCTGACCCAGAAGGGGAAGGGGTTCCCCCGCGAGGAGCCGGACCTCGAGAAGTTCCACGCCCGGGCGCCGTACGACCCGGCGACCGGGGACCTGCGCTCGCCGGCGTCGGGCCCGCCGCTGTGGACCAAGGTCTTCGGCGACGCGATCACGCAGCTCGCCGCCGAGTATCCCTCGCTCGTGGCGATCACTGCGGCGATGCCGTCGGGGACCGGGACCAACATCTTCCAGAAGAAGTGGCCCGATCGCTTCTTCGACGTGGGGATCGCCGAAGGCCATGCGACGACCTTCGCCGCGGGACTGGCGACACAGGGGATCCGGCCGGTCGTGGCGATCTACTCGACGTTCCTGCAGCGGGCGTACGACAACATCATCCACGACGTGGCGATCCAGCACCTGCCGGTGATCTTCTGCCTCGACCGCGCGGGGATGGTGGGCGACGACGGGCAGACGCACATGGGGCTCTACGACATCGCCTACCTGCTCGCCGTGCCGGGGATGACCATCGCGGCGCCGAAGGACGGCGCCGAGCTCATCGGGCTGCTGCGCTGCGCCCTCGAGAGGACCGACGGGCCGTTCGCCATCCGCTATCCGCGCGACAAGGCCCCGGCGGAGCCGCCGCCCGCGGCGGAGGTCGCTGCCGTGCCGTACGGGACGTGGGAGATGTCTGCGCCAAGGCAAGGGGTGCGCGCTGCTCCCGGTGGGCGCGATGTGCGCTCCGGCGCTCCACGCCGCGGAGCAGCTGGCCGCGAGCGGCCTCGACGTGACGGTGGTCGACTGCCGGTTCGTCAAGCCGTTGGACCGCGCGATGCTGGAGAACCTCGTGCGTGACCACCACCTGCTCGTGACCATCGAGGACGGCGTGGTCACCAACGGCTTCGGCGCGTACCTCGCGGAGGTGGTGCAGAGCTTCGCGCCCGAGGTCCGGGTGATCGCGCTCGGCGCTCCGGACCGGACGTACGAGCACGCGCCGCGCCCCCAGCAGCTCGCGTCCGTCGGCCTCGACGCGGACGGCATCGCCGCGCGGGTGCGGGCCCTCTCCTCCGAGGAAGCCGCGATCACGCCATGAACGTCGGGCTCGTCGGCAACCGGCGCTACCGGCAGATCGAGAAGATCCTCACCTCGATGGCGGCGGAGGCGCCGAAGCTCGGCGCGCACCTCTTTCTCGAGCCCGAGCTGGCCGCCCTCGTCCCGGGTCAGGCGGCGAGCACCCTCAAGGGCGCGGCCATCGACGTCCTCCTCAGCCTCGGCGGGGACGGTACGCTGCTGCGCGGGGCGCGCCTGGCCTGCGAGCGCGGGATCCCGGTCCTGGGCGTCAACCTCGGGCACGTCGGCTTCCTGGCGGCCGGCGACCAGAACACCGCGACCGAGTTGCTGCGCCGGGTGGTGCGCGGCGAGTACACGATCGAGTCGCGCCTCGCGCTCACCGCCCACATCGGGGATGCGCGGCAGGAGTTCCTCGCCGTCAACGACGTCGTGATCCACAAGGGCGGGATCGCGCGCGTCATCCGGCTGGCGGTGTCCGTGGACGGCGTGGAGGTCGGGACGTACTCCGCCGACGGCCTCATCGTCGCCACGCCCACCGGCTCGACCGCCTACTCGATGTCGGCGGGCGGTCCCATCGTGGTGCCGTCGGTGGACGCGTTCGTGATCACCGCCATCTGCCCGCACACGCTCGCGGTGCGCCCGGTCGTCGTCCCCGCCACCGCCTCCGTCACCGTCGCCGCGCTCGACCCGGTGCCGCGCCCCGAGGAGCTCCTCGTGTCCATCGACGGGCAGGTGGCGGCGAAGCTGGCGCCGAAGCAGGCCGTGACGGTCGTGCGCGCCGGCCAGCCCGTCCTGCTCGCGCGCGTGGACACCGAATCGTTCTTCGCCCGACTCCGCCAGAAGCTGCAGTGGGGCGACCTGACTGATCGCCAGTCCTGATGCCGCACGGTTCGCCGGCCGCGCTTCGCTCGCACTCGCGCACGCGGCATACCTCCCGCGACACCCAACACCTGACCCCCAACACCCAACACCCGTTCTTGTGTTGACAGAGCTGCGGGTCCGGGATCTCGCGGTCATCGCGGACGCGCGCCTGGAGCTCGCCCAGGGGCTGAACGTGCTCACGGGCGAGACCGGGGCCGGCAAGTCCATGCTGGTGGACGCGCTGGCCCTGCTGCTGGGCGAGCGCGCGGATGCCGCGCTGGTCCGGCCGGGCGCGGAGCGCGCCCTGGTCGAAGGGGCGTTCGACGTGGACGCGCGCGGGGCGCTCGCGGACGCGCTGGCGGAGCTCGGCGTGGAGCCGGAGGACGGGCGGCTGATCCTGAAGCGCGAGGTCGCGGCCGGCGGCCGCAGCCGCGCCTGGGTGAACGGGAGCCCGGTCACGGTCGGCGTGCTCGCGGAGATCGGGCGCCGCCTGGTGGATCTCCACGGACAGCACGAGACCCAGTCCCTGCTCAGGCCGGAGGCGCAGCGGGAGATCCTCGACCTGTTCGCGGACGCCGGAGCGGAAGCGGCCGCGGTGCGCGCCACGTGGGATCACTGCGAGCGGCTCGCCGCCGAGCAGCGCCAGCTCGAGGAGCGGCAGGCGGACGCCCGGCGGCGCGCCGACTACCTGCGCCACGTCGCCGGGGAGATCGAGCGCGCCAAGCCGCGGCCGGGGGAGCTGGAGCAGGTGGAGGCGGAGGCGCGGCGGCTGGAGCACGCGGAGGAGCTGGGCCGTCTGGCCGAGGAGATCGCGCAGCTCCTGGACGGCGACGACCGGTCGGCAGGCACGGCGCTGGGCCACGTCTCCCGCCTGCTGGCGTCGCTCGAGCGGATCGATCCCGAGGGTTCGGCGTCCTGGCGGGGGATGCTCGACGCGGCGGCCCTCAACGTGGAGGAGCTGTCGCGCTCGCTGGGCGCGTATCGCGAGGGCGTGGACCTCGAGCCGGCGCGGCTCAATGCCGTTGAGCGGCGGCGCGACGTGCTGGCTCAACTCGACCGGAAGTACGGGCCGGGGATCGAGCGGGTGATCGCGGCGGGCGAGGAGGCGCGGCGCGAGCTGGGTCTGCTCGACACCGCCGACACGGATCTCGCGGCGCTGGCGCGGCGCCTGGAGGAAGCGCGGCACGAGCTGGCCGAGCGGTGCCGCGCGCTTGGCGCCAAGCGGACCGCCGCCGCGAAGAAGCTCGCGAAGGCCGTGACCACCCAGCTCGGCTCCCTCGGGATGCCGGATGGCAAGTTCCGCGTCGGGCTCTCGCCGCTCGACCCGCCCTCCCGCTTCGGCGCCGAGGACGTCGAGTTCCTGGTGCGGCTCAACCCGGGCATGGACGAGCGGTCGCTGGCGCGCTCGGCCTCGGGCGGTGAGCTGTCGCGCATCATGCTCGCCCTCAAGGCGGAGCTGGCGCGGCACGACGCGGTGCCGACGCTGGTCTTCGACGAAGTGGATCAGGGGGTCGGCGGGCACGTGGGCGGTCGCGTGGCGTCGGCGCTGGCCAGCGCCGCCGAGACCCACCAGGTGCTCGTGATCACCCATCTGCCGCAGGTCGCGGCCGCGGCGGCGCGCCACCTCGTGGTGTCCAAGGCGGCCGAGGACGGCGCCTCCAAGGTGGAGGTGCGGGAAGTGCGGGGCGGCGACCGGGTCGAGGAAGTCGCGAAGATGCTGGGCGGGGACGAGTCGCTGGAGACGGCGAAGCGGCACGCCGCCCAACTGCTCAAGAAGTCGGCGGCGCCTGGCTCAAAATAGCTACTGCGGTGTCGACTCCCGGCGCTTTGGCTCGCCGCCGAACAGCCGGATGTAGGCCCGCAGCTGGATCCTGAAGATGCTCGCCTGCGGCACCAGTCCTCCGCGTCCCCACACCGTGTTCTCGTAGCTCACCGTCAGGCTGTACGGCAGCGAGGCGGTGCCCGCGAGGTAGCGCGGCATGGTGTTGAACGTCACCGCACCGCCGATGCGCGACAGCCGCTGGTCGGTCCCAAAGTCGAGCACGCCGGCGCTGTATCCGACCCGCGCCGAGTCCGCCGCGTTCACGTACGTGTAGTGGGTCTGCGCCTGGTTGAAGTAGCTGTACGTCAGCCGCACGGAGAACGCGTCGTCGAGCATCCAGGTGGGCGCCACCTCGACGCCGAACCAGGCGCCCGGATTGCGGTGGACCATGGCCAGCTGGGCGATGGTGGCGAACGGGAGGTCGGGTGGCGTGACCCGGCGCTGGATGTCGTCGGCGCGCGCCCCGCCGATCCGCGCGACCGCGTGGATCAGGAAGGTGCTCCCGATCAGCACGTCGTTGGAGAGCGCGCCTTCCACCGCGAACTGGTGGGTCCCCGTGCCCAGATCCAGGTAGCTGCTCGTGTAGGGCGTGCCCCCGGTGGGGAACTGCGTCGTGACCAGCACCTGGCCGCGGTACCGCGGCCCGTCGGCGAACTGGTACGTCGCGTGGGCGGTGATGTCGCCGATCCCCGTGCGGACGATCGTGCCGATCGTGTCCCCAGCCAGCGGGAGCGTCGAGTCCGAGAAGAGGCGCTCGAGGTCGTCGCGGGTCGTCGCGCTGTCTGGCAGGGTGAGGCCCGTGTTAAGCAGCGGTAGCGCTCACGCCGTTCGAAGCATACTGCGCCAGGAGGGTGGCGTACGCCGTCTCCGCGCCGGTCAGGTGGAGCGCGATGCTGTCGCCGGCATCGGTGCTGCTGACCGGCAGCAGGAAACCGTGGGCGAGATACTGGAACGGCTGGAGCTGCTGAAGCAGGATCTGGGCCGGCCCGCGCAGCGACGGCGGCCCGCTGGCAACCTGCTGCTGCAGGGCGGCGATGGCCCGGTCCACCTGCGCGCGGAACGGTGCGACGGAGTCCGCGTTCGCCAGCGATACGTTGCTGCGCTTGCCGGTCGTCGTGTCGACGGCGAAGTTCACGTCCACGCGACTCCGGACGATCGGCACGACGACGCCGATAGCCAGCCGGCTGGTGAGGCCGTACTCGAGGCCGATCGGGATCGTGCGCACGCTGGCCTCCATCACCGTCGTCGTGTGGCCGAGGTTCAGCGAGAACCCGCCTAGGCCTGCGGCGGCCTGGATGTTGCTCTGGAGCGGGCGCAGGAAGGGCAGGGACTGGACGCCGAGCGATTCGGCCTGGAAGTCGAGATTGATGGGTACCGCGGCGCCGTCCGCGTAGCCCGGCACGCCGAGTCCGAAGCGGTGGTCGTAGCTGAGCCAGAAGGGCGTGATGTCGAAGCGCAGGGTCCCGCGCGCGACGGGCACCGCGATCTCGGTCTGCGCCCGCAGGGGGCCGGCGAGCGCGGCACCGGCGCCGATGCAGAGGGAGGCGGCGATGGCGAGGCGCAGGGCGGGTGCCGTCATCGGCGTGAAGTGTAGTGGCAAACCAGTTGGGAGTCGAGAGTTGCGAGGCTCCGGGTCCGAGCCGGGGAGTTGCGCGTGACCGATGGTCCTGTCCGACGGGCGGTTGCCCTGTTCCGGTCCACGTACGGCGCGGCCCCATCCGCGGTCGCCTCGGCGCCGGGGCGCGTCAACCTGATCGGCGAGCACGTGGACTATCACGGCGGGCATGTCCTGCCGATGGCGACGGCGGAGCGGACTGCGGTGGCCGTGGGACCGGCGCCCGGCAAGTTCAGGGCAGTATCGGAGCAGGCCGCCGCGGTCGAGATCGCGTGGCCGGTCGCGCGCTCGGGCACCTGGGCCGACTACGTGGCCGGCGTGGCGAGCCTGCTCGCCCCGCGCGCGGCGCCCTCCCCGGACGGCGTCGCCGTGGCGGTGGCGAGCGACGTGCCGTTCGGCTCGGGGCTCAGCTCCTCCGCGGCCATCGAAGTCGGCGCAGCGGCCGCGCTCTCGGCCTCGTGGCGGCTCCCACTCGAGCCGCGCGGCCTCGCCACGGTCGCCCACACGACCGAGACCGACTACGTCGGCGTCCCGTGCGGGATGATGGACCAGCTGGCCTCCGCGCTCTCGCCGGAGGGCGCGGCGCTCCTGATCGACTGCGCCACCCTCAAGACCCGCGCGGTGCCGGCCCCGGTGGATGTCGTCCTCGTGGATTCGCTCGAGGCGCACGCCCTGCGGAAGGGAGCGTACGCGGAGCGGCGGCGTGAGGGCGACGCGGCGATCGCGGCCCTGCGGGCTGTCATCCCGACCCTGGGATGGCTGGTGGACGTGCCCGCGGACAGGATGGGCGAGGTCGCGAAGCTGACGCCTCCGCTCGACCGGCGGGCTCGGCACGTGATCGAGGAAAACCGCCGCGCGCTGGATGCGGCGCGCGCCCTCGAGACCGGCGACGTGGCGGCCTTCGGGCGGCTCGTGTACGCGTCGCACGACTCCCTGCGCGACCTGTACGAGTGCTCCACGCCGCGCTTGGACGCGATCGTGGCCGCCGCTCGGAAGGTGCCCGGCGCGCTCGGTGCGCGGCTGGTCGGCGCGGGGTGGGGCGGCTGGGCGCTGGTGGCCGCGGTGCGCGGCCGGGGCGCCGAGGTGGCGGCGGCTCTGCGGCGCGCGCTCGACCTCCCGGCGACGGCAGTCCGGGTGGAGCTGGCCGGCCACGGAGTGACGGTGGAGCCCTGAGGCGGACGGCCGGACGTGAAACGGGCGGTCACCCGAAGGTGGCCGCCCGTTCGTTTCCGCTCCCGCCTGCTACGTCAGGGTGCCGTCAGCGTCGAGCCGTACTTCGCGTTGATCGCGGCCACGAACGCGTCGGCGATGGCCTTGTGCCCCGCCGCCGTCGGGTGGACCCCGTCCAGCGAGAACAGCGCTCCGAACAGCGTCGCCGGAGTCGTGAAGTTGGGGAACTTCGGGATGAGCGCCGAGTTCGCCGCCAACAGCCCGTTGAAGTCCACGTACGCCCAGTTGCGCGCGATCGCCTGGAGGTGGATGAAGCTGTCAATCTGCACCACCTCGGTGGCGATGGCGGCGACCGTGGCCGGCGTCAGGACCGGCCCGGTAGGGGCCGTCCCGGCGAGCGTCGTGACGGTGGCCGTGCCGGCCCCGCAGTTGAGGCTCGCGGCGCCCCCCCCGCCAGCACGCCCGTGATCGTCGCCGTGGCGGTGAACCCGACCAGCATCTCGTCGCCGACGCCCTTGCCGGGGTACAGCGCGCTGGCGATGCACGAGCTGTCCACAACGAAGTTGGGCGAGCTGTACGGTGGCGTGGCCGGCGGCAGCCCCGCGGCGCCCGGGCAGTACGGGCCGCCGTTATGCAGGCACCAGAAGATCACGCCTGCGCTGAAGTGCGGGATCACGGTCACGTTCGGGATGTTCGCCACCGCGACGTTGGCCCCGGTCGCTTGGACGGTGTCGGCGATCGCCGACCACTGGGCCTCCAGGGTCGCGAGCGGCGTGAGGAGTGCGGCGCTGCCGCGCGTCGCCGCGCCGAGGACGTCGTTCGCCCCGATCTCGATGGTCACGAAGGTCGGCACGGCCGCCTTCACGATGTCGATCGGGTTGCGCCCCCCGGTAATGAACTCCGCCGCCTTAAGCGTGTCGGTCGGCTTGTAAGTGAGGTCGTTGATGTTCAGGACCTGCGCGGCCCGGATGCTCGGGACGCCGAGGTTGTTCTGGTACGGCCGGGCGTACGCACCGTTGACCAGCGTGCAGGTGGCCGCGTTTCCGCCCACGTACGTAATGGGAGTCGTGAGCGGGTTCGCATACGGCGGCGTGCAGCCGGGGAACGGGAAGCTCGGATAGAACCAGTTCACGCCAGGGGTGAGCCCCATGGCTTCGGCCAGCAGGTACGGGAACGCCTGCTTCTGCGTGCTGTCGTCGATCCCGCCCGACTGGACACCGGCGCTGATGCTCGTTCCGAGGGCGACGTAGTTGGCGAACATCGCGCCGCCGGACGGCGTGCCGTGGGGGCCCATCGTCTGGTTGTCCACCAGGCTGCTGCAGCCGGCCAGGAGCGGCAGCGCCAGCGCGGCGATAGCGAGTCTCGATATGCGCATAGGACGCGGCTCCATGGGTTAGAACCCCAGCGCCAGGCTGGCGCCGAAGAGGTTCGCCTTGAAATTGTAGAGACCGGTGTTCATCGCCGGGGTCGGGGCTACGCCGGTGGGCGGATCCACCACTCGCCCGCGCCGGTCCTGCTGCTGGAGATACTGGTAGGCGAGGTCGAGCCGGAGCTGCGGCAGCAGCTTGATGCCCACGCCGACCGTGCCCTCGAGCCGGTTGCCCTCGGGGAGGAGCGGAGTCACGGACTGGTCGGGAGAGGCTCCGTTGTGCCGCAGCGCCCCGAGCCGGATGGCCAATCCGCTCGTGGCCTGCCAGTCGAGCCCGACGCGGAAGGCGTCCGTGTTCCCGTAGTTCTCCGCCTCGGTGGCGGAGGGGGCGAGCTTCAGGTTGAGGGTCAGCGCCTGGAACGACGACCAGTTGGTGTGCTGCCAGTCGGCCAGCACGGTCAGGTTGTCCAGCAGCTTGTACGCCGCGCCCACGACGACCTGCCACGGCATCGTGACGGACGTGCTCGCACTCTGGTTGGACAGCTCGGAGTCGGGGAGGAAGGCGGTCGCGAGCACGGCATCGAACGGGGTGCCGCCCGGCAGGCCGAGAGGGTTCCCGGCCGGCAGCGTGAGGCCCGTGGGGATCTGCGTGAAGCTTGCCGTGCCCGTGTAATTGATCTTCACCTGGCTCAGGTAGCGGGCGCCGAAGCTCAGCTGATCCGTCGCTTTCCACAGCAGGCCGAGGTGATAGCCCCACCCGTTGCCGCTCACGTCGAACAGCACGTCGGCGAAGTCGGTCCCGACCGGCACGCCCAGCGACCCGAGCGTCAGCGGCGTGCCGGGGATGGGGTTGGCGGACGCGTCAAGGTGCCGGTGCACTTGGGCCGAGGAATGCACGTACACCGGGCCGCCGCCGATCTGGATCGACTTCGTCAGGGAGTACGCGAGCGTCGGCTGGATGTAGATGCTGGCGATGGTCGTCTTGTAGGCCAGGAACCGCCCAGGCGAGGTCGTCGGCCAATCGGTCGTCAGACCGTACGGAGCGTAGACGCCGAGCCCCGCCGCGAAGCCGGGGCTGATCTGATACGTGGCGTAACCGGCCGGCACCGGGAACACGTCGTTCTTGAGGTTGGTCTTCGCGCGGCTGGCGCTGTCCGTGTAACTCCCGGTCGGCGCGATGAGCGTGAGGTTGCCCTCGATGTTGAACCGCGTCGTGCTCCCGATGATCCCCGCGGGATTGAAGAACACCGCACTCCCGCCGGCGCACGGCGCGGCGACGCCCGCGGCCCCGCGGGCCGTCATGCAGGCATCGTGCTCGTACACGGCGAACCCCTGAGCCTGGGCGCTCGGCGCGAGGATGATCGCGGTCAACACTGTGGCCGCACTCAGTACGGCGATTCGCCGCATGGGACCTCCGACAGGCGTGGTGGAAGCGACACGTTGACGTTGGGATGGAACTCTGTTACCACTGGGACAAGGGAGTGAGGCTACGGATGGCGACGGACTTTGTCAATAATCTAGGCGGCCTCGCTTGACGATGCCCAAATCCGAGTCCTAGGTTCCCCCTTTTAAACGCGGGAATAGCTCAGTTGGTAGAGCACAACCTTGCCAAGGTTGGGGTCGCGGGTTCGAGTCCCGTTTCCCGCTCTGCGCCCGGGTGGCGAAACTGGCAGACGCAGGGGACTTAAAATCCCCAGGGGGCGACCCCATGCGGGTTCGAGTCCCGCCCCGGGCATCTCTGCAGCCGCCGCAACGGGTCTGCCCCATCGGAGCCTGCAGCGATCGTCGGCGGTGAGCCGGTCGTGAACAGCAGTGAGGCCGCAGTGCGGCTCCGGCGCCTCCGGCGCTTCGCGCACTGGATGGATGACGGCATCCGGCTGCCGGGGATAGGGCTGCGCGTGGGCGTGGACCCGATCATCGGGTTGGTGCCCGGTATCGGCGACGCCGCCGGGGCGGTCCTGGGAGCCTGGATCCTCATCGAGGCGGCCCGCCTCCGGGCATCGCGCGCCACCCTGGTCCGGATCTTCTACAACCTCGCCGTGGATGCCGTGGGCGGGACGATCCCGCTGCTGGGCGACGCCTTCGACGTCTTCTGGAAGGCGAACCTCCGCAGCGTCGCGCTCCTGGAGCGTCACCTGGCTGACGCTGCCCGAGCGGGCAAGGCCGATCGGCGTTTCCTGGCCCTGCTGTGCGGCGCCGTTCTCATGCTCTGCGGAGGGCTCGCCGTAGTCGGCGTCCTCCTGGTGGCCGCGCTGATCCGTTTCATCTCCGGGCACTAGCGGCTGCGCCAGGACCCGTCAAGTTAGATTGGATGACGCCTCCCGATCTCGCGTCGAACCCCACAGCGGGGCGACCAGCCATGCGCTTCCCCCAGTTCGGCCCTTTGCGGTTCATCGTGCTGGTTATCGTCCTCGCCCTTGGCGTCGTGCTCGGCCTGACGCTGTCCCGCGGCGTCGGCCTGCTTCTCCATCCCGGCCACACGACCATTGATCAGTCCGTCGTGGTCGAGCGGCTGGAAAGCGTCGCCAAACTGATCACGACCGAGGCAATGGTCCGCGACGTCGTCACCTATGAGAACACCTGGCTGGGCTCTACCAAGCGATCCCTGGTGATCGTCACTGGAAAGACCCTCGTTGGGTTCGACCTGCAGATTCGGCCGAGGGTCAGTATTCGGCAGAGCGACCGGCACATCACGCTCGTCTTCCCGCACGCTCGACTGCTCGGCGTGGATATCGTCGAGCTGCGCACGTACGACGAGAGCCGCGGTCTCTGGAACCCGTTCCACCCGGCCGACCGCGACACCATCTTTCAGTTGGCCCGCCGGCAGCTGGCCATGGCCGCACAGGACCTGGCCGTTGTCGAGCACGCCGAGCAGAGCGCCAGGACGTTGCTGGTCAGCCTCTTCGCTCCGGATGGATACTCGGTCGAAGTCTCCTTCGAGCCGGCCGCCGAGCTGACCCCTCCCTAGAGCGGCCCTCTCTCTTCTTCACCCCCTGACGCCTCCCTCACGCCTCCCTCACGCCTCCCTCACGCCTCCCCATATGTTCTCCATCGTCGGACAAGTGGGGTGATCCTCGTTATGGACAAGAGCGGTCGTTCGGTCGGTGGTCCCGGGTGTACAGATCCAAACGCTGTCTCGTCTCGGTGTACCTGGAGGGTCCCCAGGAACAGACGATGCGCGTCGTGTCTCCCGTACCGCAGGAAGCGTTGGGAACAACGCCGTAGGGAGCGCGTCCGACTGGTCGAGGGTGCCCGTTTGAAGCGGGTACGAGAGGGACCGCAACCTGCGGCCCCTCTTGTTCGTTCAGTGGCGGTCTCTGGTCGGTCGGCTCAGGAGGCCGCGGGCTTGAGAGCGCCGTCGGGTCCCAGGCGCTCCACGACCGCCAGCAGGTCGTGCTCGGTGATGATGCCGGCGAGACGGCCGGAATCCACCACGGGGAGACAGCCGTACTTGTGCGTGCGCATCATCCGTGCGGCCATCTGGACGTCCTCGTCGGGACCGATCGTCAGCACGTCGCGGCGCATCACCTGCGCGAGCGTGACGTGGCCCAGCTGGTTGCGGCGGTCCACCTGCGTGCTTGCGAGATCGGAGAGGGTGGCGCGCAGGACGTCGCGCTGGCTCACGAGGCCCACGAGCTTCCCCTTCTCGTCCACCACCGGCACGTGGCGGACGTGGGCCCACCCCATGATCTCGTCCACCGCCAGCAGCTTCTTGTCCATCCGGATGGTGAACACCTTGGCGGTCATGTGATCGCGGACGTGCATGCGCCTTCGCTCGCGGGAGAAAGGGTCGTCGGCTCGACGTCGAGCCCACCCGGGTTGAGTATCCGCCTCGCCGGCCCAAGCTTCAAGGGCGCGCGCTTTCGCGCGGAGGAGAGCCGATGCCGGACTACCACTATCTGATCGTCGGAGGCGGGATGGCCGCCGACGCCGCCGCGCGCGGGATCCGCGAGGTGGATCAGGGGCGCGACATCGGCCTGCTGAGCGAGGAGCCCGACGCGCCGTACAGCCGTCCGCCGCTCAGCAAGGGTCTCTGGAAGGGAGAGGCCCTCGACGGCGTCTGGCGCAAGACGGAGGACGCGGGAGTCACGCTCCATCTCGGCAAGCGCGCGACGCGGCTCGATCCCGCGGCTCGGCAGGTGACCGACCACCGCGGCGCGACCTACGGCTACCGGAAGCTGCTGCTGGCCGCCGGCGCCCGGCCGAAGCGCCTGGTGGCGGGCGGAGAAGAGGTCGTTTACTTCCGCACCCTCGCCGACTACCGGCGCGTGCGCGAGCTGGCCGACAGGAAGAAAGCGATTCGCCGTCCTGGGAGGCGGTTTCATCGGCTCGGAGCTGGCCGCCGCCCTGGCGACCGCAGGGTGCAAGGTCACGATGCTCTTTCCCGAACCTGGCATCGGCGCGCGCACCTTCCCGCTCGATCTCGCGCGCCACCTCAACGCGTCGTACGAGGCGAAGGGCGTCACCATCCTCGCCGGCCAGTCCGTGATCGGGCTCGTGAAGAAGGGCCGCTCCTACGCCGTGCGCACGCTGAGCGGTGCGGACGTCGCGGCCGACCTGGTCGTGGCGGGTCTCGGCGTGCAGCCGAACGCGGAGATCGCCGAGGCGGCCGGCCTCACGGTCGAGAACGGCGTGGCGGTGGACGGGGCTTTGCGGACGACCCATCCGGACGTCTACGCCGCCGGCGACGTCGCCGCCGCCCCCAGCGCCGTGCTGGGCCGGCGCGTGCGCGTCGAGCACGAGGACGCCGCCCTGACGATGGGGCGGTTCGCGGGACGGGCGATGGCGGGCGCCGACGACGGGCCTTACACGCACTTGCCGTTCTTCTACTCGGATCTGTTCGACGTCGGGTACGAGGCGGTGGGCGACCTCGATCCGCGGCTTCAGACCGTGAGCGACTGGAAGGAGCCGTTCCGCGAGGGCGTCGTCTACTATCTCGACGGCGGTCGTGTCCGCGGGGTGCTGCTCTGGAACACATGGGGCCAGGTGGATGCGGCGCGCCGGCTCCTCGCCGAGAGCGGTCCCTTCAGCGCCGCGGACCTCCGGGGACGCCTGCCCGAGTAATCCCCGCTGGGGGACCAGCATCGTCGCTTCCCCCGGCCAGCCCCGGCGGCGGTTGCGGGCGGGCGGCGGACTCGTAACTTCCCGCTTCCATCCGGTCCATCGTTCCATATTTCGGAGGCGCTCGTGTTCGCTGGCCGCTCGTCGCTCCTCGCCCTGCTGCTGACCCTTCTGGCCGCCCAGGGCGGCCGGGCCCAGACTCCCTACGACTCGACTGCGTTCGCGGCCCTGCATTGGCGCGAGATCGGCATCTTTCGCGGCGGGCGCACGGTCGCCGCGGCGGGCTCCGCGACGCGCCACGACGAGTACTGGATGGGGACCACGGGCGGCGGCGTCTTCAAGACCACCGACGGCGGCAACACCTGGCTCCCGGCGACCGACAAGTACTTCGGCGGCACGATCGGCGCGATCGCGGTGAGCGCGTCGAACCCGGACATCGTCTACGTCGGGACCGGCGAGTACCCGGTGCGCAGCGACGTGTCCCAGGGCGACGGCGTCTTCCGGACGACGGACGGCGGGAAGACCTGGATCTCCCTCGGCCTCGCCGAGACGCAGCAGATCGCCCGCGTCGTCGTGCACCCCACGAATCCGGACATCGCCTATGTGGGCGCCCTGGGCCACGCCTTCGGCCCCAACCACGAGCGCGGCGTCTACAAGACGGCCGACGGCGGGAAGAACTGGACGCAGGTGCTCTTCCGGGACGACTCGACGGGGATCTCGGACCTCGCCATGGACCCCTCGAACCCCGACGTGCTGTACGCCGCCTTCTGGCAGGTGGAGCGGACGCCGTGGGGGCTGACCAGCGGAGGGAAGGGCGGTGGCCTCTTCAAGACCACCGACGGCGGCGCGCACTGGACCGAGATCACGGGAAATCCGGGCTTGCCGCGCGGCCTGTGGGGGAACGTCGGACTCGCCGTCTCGCCCGCCAGCCCCAAGCGCATCTGGGCGATCATCGAGGCGGATTCCGGCGGCGTGTACCGGTCCGACGACGGCGGCGCCACATGGACCTGGGTGAACCGCGACCACAAGCTGCGGCAGCGCGCGTGGTACTACATGCGTCTCACCGCCGATCCCAAGGACAGCAACGTGGTGTGGGCCGTGAACACGGGGCTGTTCCGGTCGAAGGACGGCGGACGCACGTTCGAGCACGTGCCCGATCCGCACGGCGACAACCACGACCTGTGGATCGCGCCGAACGACCCGCAGCGGATGATCGAGTCGAACGACGGCGGCTCCAACGTCTCCACGAACGGCGGGAAGACCTGGACCGACCAGGACTACGCGACGGCGCAGTTCTACCACGTGACCACGACCAACCACTTCCCGTACAAGGTGTGCGGCGCGCAGCAGGACAACACCGGCGTGTGCGGGCCGAGCCGCTGGCCGGGCGGCATCCCCCGCTCGGAGTGGTACGACGTGTCGGGGGAGTCGGGCTACATCCAGGCGCGTCCCGACAGCGCGGACATCACGTACGGCGGGGACAACAGCGGGTTCCTGGCGCGGGTGGACCACAAGACCGGCTTCTCGCGGATGATCAGCCCCTGGCCCGACGACCCGGATGGGCACCCGGCGTCGGAGGGGAAGTACCGCATGCAGTGGACGACGCCGCTGCTGCTCTCGCCGCACGATCCGAACACGCTGTACGCGGGGGCGAACGTCCTGTTCAAGTCCACGGACGGCGGGCAACGCTGGACGGTGGTCTCGCCCGACCTCACGCGGCACGATCCGCGGACCCTCGGTTCCTCGGGCGGTCCGATCACGCTCGACCAGACGACCGCGGAGTACTATGGGACGATCTTCGCCCTCGCGGAGTCGCCGCTGGTGCGCGGGCTGATCTGGACCGGCTCGGATGACGGGCTCATCCACCTGACGCGCGACGGCGGCCGGACCTGGAGCGACGTGACGCCGTCCGATCTGCCGGCCTTCACGCGCATCTCGATCATCGAGGCGTCGCACTTCGCGCCGGGCACCGCGTACGTGGCGGCGAACCGGTACCAGCTCGACGACATGACGCCGATCATCCTGAAGACCACGGACTACGGCCGGACGTGGAGCCGGATCGTGGACGGGATAAGCGCCACCGAGTTCGCGCGCACGGTGCGCGAGGACCCGGCGCGGCGCGGGCTCCTGTTCGCGGGCACGGAGCGCGGGGTCTGGGTGTCGTTCGACGACGGCGGGCACTGGCAGTCGCTGCGGCGCAACCTGCCGATCGTGCCGGTGCACGATCTGGCGCTGAAGGACGGCGACCTGATTGCCGCGACGCACGGGCGCTCGTTCTGGATCCTCGACGACATCACGCCGCTCGAGCACCTCGCGCCCTCGATCGTCGCGGAGGCCGCGCACCTCTTCCCGGTGCGGGACGCGTACCGCGTGGACTGGGGCAGCGGCGACGCCTCCGGCGCGCATCCCGTCGGCGCGAACCCGGCGAGCGGCGCGATCGTCTACTACTGGCTGAAGGATTCGAGCCAGGTCGTCACGCTCACGGTGCTGGACTCCGCCGGGCACGTCATCCGCGCCTTCACCAGCGACCAGGATTCGCTCACGGCCGCGGACTCGACGCGGCTCGCGCCCGCCCTGAAGGCCCGCCGCGACAGCCTGCTCAAGGCCGGCCTCGACAGCGCCAAGGTCGACAGCGTGCTCGGCGACACGCTGAAGGACGGGGACAAGCCGTGGCCGCACCGGCCTCCCGCGCCGCCGCGCGCTCCGAACAAGGTCGGGCTCAACATGTTCGCGTGGAACATGCGCTATCCGGGCCCCGCGGCCTTCTGGGGCATGAACGACATCGGCACCGACGGGCCGACCGCGCTGCCGGGCCGGTACACGGTGCGTCTCGAGGTGGGGGGCCGCTCCTCCGAGCAGCCGTTCCACCTCCTGGTGGATCCGCGGTCGAAGGTGACAGCGGCCGCCCTGCGCGAGCAGTTCGTCTTCCTCGAGCGCGTCCGCGACACGGTCAACGCCGTCACCACCACGGTGATCAGGCTCCGCAGCGTGCGCGCGCAGCTCGAGGACCGCGCGCAGGCCCTCGCCCCCGGCTCGGCGGCGCGCCGGCAGGCGGAGGCGCTCGCCCGCAAGCTGGCCGCGCTCGAAGACTCGCTCTACCAGGTGCGCCTGCAGGCCGACGAGGACAACCTGGTCTACGCGTCGCGCCCGATCGAGCGCATCAGCTCGCTGTTCTACGTGGCGAGCGGGTTCGACGCCCGTCCCACGGCGCCGACCTACGACGTGTTCAACCTGTTCGCGCCCGACGTGCAGCGTGAGCTGGCGGCCGCGCGCGCGGCGCTGGCCGGCGACCTCGGCGGGGTGAACGCGGCCCTGACGGCGGCGGGGGCGCAGCCCGTGACGCCGGGCGGTACGGAATTGCGGCCGCCGAGGTCCGTGGATTGAGAGACACTCGAGCGGGGCGCTCGGTCGCCGGCGGCCGGCCGTGCTGCTGAGGCCGCCGTTCGAGAACCTCTACCTCCGCTGGCTCGGGTTGCGGAAGGTGCAGGGCGCCCTGCGCCTTCCGCCGGCGGTGTTCGAGGCCTTCCTCGCCGCGCCGTACGATCCGTCGCCCGACTTCGTCCTGCCCCCGAAGTGGAAACGCCGCGAGCACGACCATCCGCGCTACGCGCGATTCTGCTACGCCCTGGCCAGGGCGACCGGCGCGCGGCGGATCCTCGAGGTGGGCTCCTCGACCGGCGGCACCACCGCCGGATGGGCGCGGGCCCTCGCGGAGGCTGGGACGGAGCCCACGCCGCCGCACCTGGTGTGCGTGGACAACGATTCCTACAACGAGGGCGTCTACCCGACGCTCACGGGAGAGAACATCGAGCGCGTCGGCCTCAAGCTGCGCCGCGTGACCTTCCACAACGGGGACTCCATCGCGCTGCTGCCCGGGATCCAGGACCGGTACCGGCACTACTTCGACATCTACCTTGTGGATGCGAACCACACGTACGAGGGGGCGCTGGCCGACCTGGAGAACGGCCTCCCGATGGTGGCGCCCGGCGGACTGATCGTCGTCCACGACGTGGATCGCTCGCGCCGGATGAGCGAGGCCACGCAGGAGCACCCCGCGCCGGTGTACGACGCCTTCGTGGAGTTCGCGCGCCGCCACGCGATGGACTTCTGCATCCTGGGCTTCGTCCGCAAGCACCTGGGAGTGGCGCGGGCTCCCGGCTGACCGGTCACGCGCCCCGGCTCGACCGCCTCCCGGCCCACTCCAGCCACTCGCTCAGCACGATCAGCGTCCACAGCGCCCGGGCGTGGTCGGCCCGGCGGCTCAGGTGCTCCTCGAACAGCGCCAGCGCCGCCCCGACGCTCCACGCCGGCCGCGGCCAGGCGGTCGGAGCCGAGCCGTCCCTCGGCCCAC
Organism: uncultured Gemmatimonadales bacterium; assembly: GCA_963835535.1. Lineage (GTDB taxonomy): Bacteria > Gemmatimonadota > Gemmatimonadetes > Gemmatimonadales > JACORV01 > Fen-1245. Next base: position 562,297 of record CAWIFL010000002.1, on the reverse strand, counting down.
TCGCGCAGGGGGCCGCGCAGCCAGCGGCTGAGCGGCACGGAGAGCCCGCGCTTGCGCCGGTGCACGATCCCGCGCGGCAGGTAGCGCAGGGCGTACCGTTTCAGGAACGCCTTCGTCGTCACGCCGCGCACGCGGTCCCGTTCGGGGAGCGTGGCGGCGAACTCCATCACCGACTGATCCAGGAAGGGCGCCCGCAGCTCGAGTGCCGAGTGCATGCTGGCACGGTCGGCCTTGGTGAGGAGCCCTTCGGCCAGTGAGGTCTCGAGGTCGCGGCGCTGCACGGCGTCGAGCAGGGACGCGGGCACTGCCTCCGCCCACGCCGTGTCACCATCGGACACCCCGAGCCGCGCCAGGAGTTCCGGCCCGATGTTCGACGTCCAATCCGCATGCCGCCGCATCCCGTCCAGCTCGGCGGCGGCGACGAACTTCTTGAGTAGAAACGAGATGCTGACCTTCTTGTCGCTCGGCGGCCACCCCTCCACCAGCCGCCGGCACAATCCTCTGACGCCGGCAGGGAGCCGCGCGTAACGCTGGGCGATCTGCGCGCCGAGGTAGGTGGGGTAGCCGCCGAACAGCTCGTCGCCGCCCTCCCCGACCAGCGCGACCTTCACTTCCTCGGCGGCGCGCCGCGAGAGCATCGCGGTCGGGACCCACGCCGGATCCGCGAGCGGCTCGCCGGCGTGCGCGATCAGCTCGGCGAGCACCTGCGGGAACGCTTCCGGCTTCACCCAGACGGCCTCGGAGGGGATGCCGAGCTGGCGGGCGATCCGCTCGGCGAAGGTCCCCTCGTCGAAGGAGGACTCCTCGAAGCGCAGGGTGAACGCCTTGAGCGGGTAGTCGGGGCGGACGCGCCTGGCGATCGCGGCGACGAGCGAGGAGTCGATCCCGCCGCTGAGGAAGGCGCCATAGCGGACGTCCACCTCGCTCTGGCGCCGGACCGCCTCGCGGAAGGTCGCGTCGAACGCGTCCGCATCGGGCGTGCGCTTCGGCTCGGTGCCGATCGCCCAGCGCCAGTAGCGCCGCCGGCGCACGCCCGCGGCGTCGATCGTGACCGTCTCCGCCGGGCCGACCTTCCTGACCTCCGCGAACGGGGAGGTCGGCGACGCGAAGTAGCCGAAGCGGAGGAAGCCGCGCAGGGCCGCCGGATCCGCGCTCAGGCGCTGCGCAGGCTCCGCGGCCAGCGCCGAGATCTCGGTGGCGAAGCGCACGCCGCCCTCGCCGACCGCGAAGAAGAGCGGCCGTTCGCCCGCCCGGTCGCGGGCGAGAAGCAGGCGGGCCGCGCGCGGGTCCCAGACCGCGATCGCGAAGGCTCCGGCCAGCCGCTCGACGAAGGTCTCGCCCAGCTCGAGGTACAACCCGGGGATGACGGCGATGTCGGTCTCGAGGGTCGTTTCGCGCCCGCGCGAGCGGAGGAAGGCGCGCAGCTCGACGTGGTTGTCGATTTCCCCGTTGCAGACGGCCACCACGCCCGTGGCGCGGTCCACCAGCGGCTGCTGGCCGCCGGCGAGTCCGCGGATCGCGAGCCGGGTGGCGCCGAGCACGGCCGAGCCGCTGGCGTGGGAGCCGACGTCGTCGGGGCCGCGGTGGGCGAGGGCCAGCAGCATCACGGCCACTTCGCCCTCCTGCCGCTCCCGCGCGGCCGCGCGGGGATCGAACTTCACGCTCCCGCAGACGCCGCACATCTCAGCGCCCTCCCGACCGAGGCAGCAGCGCTCCCCACCAGCCGTCGGTCAGCTGCGTCACGCTCGCGGCCCGCGGCGTCGCGATGGAGTCGAGCCGGGCGCGGCCGCCGGCGTCGGCGAGCAGGTAGACGGGGGCGAGGCGGCCCGCGAGCCAGCTCGCGAGCGAGGAGACCGGGACGACCTGATCGGGCCAGGGCGTCACGCGCTTCAGCATGAAGACGACGTAGTTGCTCGTCGTCTCGCTCCCGTCGCGGGTGATGATGGTGACCGTGCGCCGCAGATAGAACGGCAGGCCGTTGGGCAGGCACTCGAGGCAGGCCACCTCCGTCGCGGGCGGCAGGGCGGGGAGCCGCAGGGCCAGCTGCCGCGCGGAGCTGGCCTCCGCGTAGGCGCGCGCGCCCCCGAAGGCGATCGTGAGGAGGAGGAGCGGCGGCAGCGCGAAGGCCGCGGACGCGATCCGCGCGTCGCGCCGCCAGCCGGCGACGCGCGGCCGCGAGGGCCAGGATCGCCAGCACCCAGAGGAGCGGCCCGGTGGCGGGCCCGAGGCGCTGGATGTCACCGCCCCTGAGGTGGAGCAGGGCGGGGAACCCGCCCTCCACCTTGAGCGCGAGCGCCAGGAGCACGGCGCCCACGGCGGCGATCACCGCCAGGGCGATCGCGCCGCGGATCACCAGCCGCCGCGCGCGCCCTTCGGGATGCTCGCAGGCGAGGTCCAGCACGCGCGCGACGAGCATGCCCAGCGCGACGACCGCGGTGAGGACGTATCCCGGCAGCTTCGACTGGGAGATGGAGAAGAAGACCACCGCGACGAGCACCCACGCCACGAGCAGGCGGTCGGCGCGCGTCCAGCGGACGCGGGCGCGCCACGCGGCGACGGCGGACTCGGGGAGCAGGATGCTCCACGGAAAGAAGACGCCCGCGATGACCGGGACGTAGTACCAGAACGGCGCGCTGCGGTGGAACTGCGGGGACGTGAACCGGTGCAGCGACTCCTCGACGAGACCGTAGTACGGGAAGTCGGGGCGCTGGTGCGCGACGCCCAGGAACCACGGCAGCACGATCGCCAGGAAGACCAGGATGTTGAGCGGCGCCAGGAGCCTCCGGATGGCGGCCGCTCTCCGGTCGAGGATATGGAACGCGGCGAGCACCAGCGCCGGCAGGAGGAAGCCGACCGGGCCCTTGACCAGCGTCCCGATCCCCGCGCACGCGGCCCCGAGCAGGTACCAGCGTCGGCGGGCGGCGCCTTCCTTCTCCTCGGCGACGTAACCGGCGAAGACGGCCGCAATCACGAACAGCGCCAGCAGCATGTCGAAGATCACGATGCGGGCGAAGGCGATCACCAGCGGCGTCGTGCCGACCACGAGGACCGCGAAGGCGGCGGCGCGCCCGCCGTAGGACCGGCGCGCAAAGCCGTAGACGAGGGCGAGGACGCCCAACGCGGCCAGCGCGCCGGGGAGCCGCGCCGCCGTCTCGTTGGCGCCCAGCGCCGCCATCGAGAGGCCGACGAGCCGGAAGTAGAAGGCCGGCTTGTCCAGGTAGGGCAGGCCGTCGTACGTGGGCACCAGCCACGCGCCGCGCGCGTCCATCTCGCGTGCGACTTCCGCGTTGCGTCCTTCGTCCGGCTGGATCAGGGGCAGCGTGCCGAGGCGTGCCAGACAGCATACGACGGCGACCGCGATCGCCGTCAGGAGCAGGGGGCTGAACCGCCGCATCAGGCGGGCGGGATGAAGGCTTCGACGGTGCTCGCGAAAGTGCCGACGTCGATCGGCTTGGTCAGGTAGCCGGTGAAGCCGGCCGTGAGGGCCTTCTCCTCGTCGCCGCTCATCGCGTGCGCGGTCAGCGCCACGACGGGCGGCAGGGTGTCCCGGAGGGCGCCCTGCAGCTTCGCGAGGAGCTGGAATCCGTCCTCGCCGGGGAGCTGGATGTCGAGCAGCACGATGGCGGGCGCCTCGGCCTGCATCGTCTCCAGCAGCGTCTCCCCGCCCGGGAGCCCCACCACCTGGTGGCCGCGGATCGTGAGGACCGCGCGGAAGAGTTTCATGTTGTCGGGGTTGTCCTCGACGATCAGGATTTTGGCCACGCGCTCCCAGCTCCTACGCGCCGCAGGACGGCGCGGATGCGGGCGACGAGAGACGACGGCTGGATCGGTTTGGTGAGGTAGTCCTCGGCGCCCAGCTCGATGCAGCGGGCCTCGGTGGCGGCATCGTCCGTCGCCGTCACGACGATGACCGGCACCGAGCGGCCGGCGAGGCGACTGCGCAGGCCCTCGAGGACCCCGAGGCCGTCGAGCCGCGGCATGGACATGTCGAGCAGCAGGATCGCGGGCGCGAGGCGCTGCGCCTGGTCGAGCGCCTCGACCCCGTCGGCGGCCTCGGCCACGACGAAGCCCTGCGGCTTGAGGATCGTAGAGAAGAGGGCCCGCATCGCCGGATCGTCGTCGGCGACGAGCACCACCGGAGCCGGCGCCGGCGCGGCGACCTCGACCGGCGGAGCGGGTGCGGGAGCCGGCGCGGCGGTCTCCGGCAGGGCGGGGGCCGGCTCGCCGGCCACGCGCACCAGCTCCTCGTGCGTCGTCTCACCCGCCCAGACGCGGCGGAGGCCGGCCTCCCAGACGGTGCGCATTCCGAGGCGGCGGCCGGCCTGCGCCAGGCCGTCCGCCGTGGCGCCGGAGGCGATCAGCTCGGCGACGCGCCCGTCCACCACGAGCAGCTCCTGCAGGGGGATGCGCCCAGTGTAGCCGCTGAACCCGCACTGGGCGCACCCCTTCGCCTTGCGGATCGCGACCGGGGGCTCGGACGATTGCGGCGGGCGTGCCGCCGGCGGCAGCAGGCTCGCGTCCGCGCTCTCGGCGCAGTGGGGGCACAGACGCCGGACGACGCGTTGGGTGATCAGGCCTTTCACCGCCCTCGCTATGCGCGGCGCCTCGATGCCGAGGTTCACCAGCCGCGCGAGCGCCGACGCCGCGTCGTTGGTGCGCAGCGCCGTGAGGATGAGGCGCCCGCCGAGCGCCGCCTCCCAGGCCAGCGCGGCGGTCTCCCCGTCCCGGATCTCGCCGAGGAGGATCGCGCCCACGTCCTCCTTCAGGGCGGAGCGCAGCGCCGCACCGAAGCTCATGCCCCGCTTCTCGTCCACCTCGAATTGCCGGACGCCGGGCAGGTGGTACGCGACGGGCTCCTCGATCGTGGCGACGTCCACCCGGCCCGCGCGCACGCGCTCCAGCGCGGCGTACAGAAGAGCGGGCTTCCCACTCCCCCGCGGGCCCGCCACGAGCACGAGCCCTTCCCGGTTGGCGAGCAGGCCCTCAAACAGCGCCAGCTCGTCGGGCCACAGCCCCAGCGTCGCGAGCGTCGGCGCCGCCGCGGCGGGATCCAGCAGCCGGACGGTCACCTGCTCGCCGTAGCGCGAGACCGGGGCGGTCGCGACCAACAGATCCCAGGGCTTGCCCTCGATCCGGGCAGTGGCGCGCCCGTCCTGCGCGTGCCGCGGATCGGCGATGTCGAGCCGGGCGAGCAGCTTGAGTCGGCGGACCACCGACCCGGCGACGTCGCGCGGCGCCCGCATGACCTCCTTCAGCACGCCGTCGATCCGGTACCGGACCACCAGGCCCTGCTCGACCGGCTCGAAGTAGATGTCGGTGGCGCGCTCGCGCGCCGCGTCCGCGATCGTGGCTTCGACGAGCTTCGTGGCCGGCGCATCCACCCCCAGCGCGGCGCCCGGCTTCGCCTGCCCGGTGGGCTCGACCGTGGCCCGCGTTGCGAGGCCGCCGACCAGGCGCTCGATCGAGCGCTCGGGCCGATAGACCTCGTCGAGACGCTTGAAGAGGGCCTGCGGCGCGGCGTACTGGAATTCGACCTGCCGGCCCGCCGCGAAAGCGAGCGCCTGCTCGGAGTCGAGGTCGAGCGGATTCGGCGTGGCGATCCGGATGATGCGATTCGTCGCGGCGAGGGGGAGCGCGGCGTACTGGCGCGCCACGCTCTCCGGCACGAACTGCACGGCGGCGGGCTCGGCGGCGGAAACATCCGCGACCGGCACGTGTGCCGCGCGTGCGGCGAGCGTAGCCATGAGGTCCGCCGCCACGAGGCCCTTGGCGACCACGGCGTCGGCCACCCACTCGGGCGCTTCCTTCCGCAGGGCTTCGAGCTCGGCGAGCGGAACGGCGTGCTCGCGCTCGAGCGCGGCCAGCAGCCACGCATCGCGAAGCGCCTTCGGCACGGAAGCTGCGGTTGTGGGCCGCGGCACGGGACGGGGACCTGAGGGCATCGTATTCAAGGAAGCGCGCTTTGTCTGCCGCGTCAAACGGAATTAGATTGCGCCGTTTGCTCGTGCGGGCATCTGCTCGGGTGAGAGAGGAAGGAATGCATGCCTCGAGATGACCTCATCGTTGGCATCGCCGGCGCCGGTGGCGACGGCGTGGTGTCCGCCGGTGAGTTGTTGATCCAGGTTGCGGCACGCGAGGGGCTGTTCGGGATGCTGGTGAAGGCCTTCGGCCCCCAGATCCGGGGCGGCGAGTCGTCGGTGCGGGTGCGGCTATCGTCGCGCCCGGTGATGGCGCAGGGCGACGAACTCGACGTGCTCATCGCCTTCAACTGGGCCGACTACGGCCGGTTCCGCACCGAGCTCGTGCCCGACGCGCACACGCTGATCTTCGTGGACGAGATGGACAAGACGCCGCCCGGGGAGATTCCGCTTCCCGAGCGCTTGAAGGCCGGCGTGACCCGCGTGCCGTTCGAGCAGCTGGCGATCGACAAGGGCGGCAGCGCGCTCGCCAAGAACATCGTGGGCGTGGGCGTCCTGGCCGGCGCGCTGAACCTTCCGCGCGACGCGTTCGCCCGCGCGATCGAGCGCCGGTTCGCGAAGAAGGGCGAGAAGGTCGTCGCCGCCAACCTCGCGGCGCTCGACGCGGGCGTGGAGGTCTCGGCCGGGCATCACGCCAAGGTGCAGGTGAGACCCAGGAAGCCCGAGACGCTGATGGTCGTCTCCGGCAACGACGCCTTCGCCTTCGGCTCGCTCGTCGCGGGCTGCCGCTTCATGGCCGGGTACCCGATCACGCCGCAGTCCGAAGTGATGGAATGGCTGGCGCGCGAGCTGCCGAAGTTCGGCGGCGTCATGGTGCAGCCCGAGGACGAGCTGGCGTCGGTCACCATGGCCATCGGCGCGTCGTACGCCGGCGTCAAGGCGCTGACCGCGTCGTCGGGGCCGGGGATGGCGCTGAAGGCCGAGGCGATCGGCCTGGCGTCCATGGCCGAGGTCCCCCTGGTCGTGCTGAACGTGCAGCGCGTGGGGCCCTCCACGGGCATCCCGACCAAGACGGAGCAGGCGGACCTGATGCAGGCCCTGTACGGCTCCCCGGGCGACACGTCGAAGGTCGTGGTGGCGCCGACGGACGTGGCCGACTGCTTCTCGATCGCGATCGACGCGTTCAACATCGCGGAGCAGTATCAGGTGCCGGTGATCGTCCTCTCCGACCAGGCGATCGGCCACCGCACCGACGCGATCCGCCCGTTCGACCTGTCCGCGGTCCGGACGGTGGACCGGCGGCTCGCGACGGCGGAAGAGCTGGCGCAGGTGGATCCCCACCACGGCTTCCAGCGCTACACGCTGACGCCCGACGGGGTGAGCCCGATGACCGTGCCGGGCCAGGCCCGCGGCAACTACCTGACGTCGGGGCTGGAGCACAACGAGCTGGGCGCGCCGGTGTCCGGTGCGGCCGTCCACCAGCAGATGAGCGAGAAGCGGTTCCACAAGCTGGCGGGCGTGCCCGACCGGTACGCGCACCTGCTGATCACGGCGGGTGATCCCCACGCGGACGTGGGGCTCCTGGCCTGGGGCGCGTCGAAGGGCGCGGTGCTGGAAGCGGTCGAAGTGCTCGGCGCCTCGGGGATCCGGGCCCGCGCGGTGATCCCGCGGCTGCTGATGCCGTTCCCGACGGCCCAGATCGAGCGCGCGCTCGAGGGGCTCAAGACCTTGCACGTCTTCGAGCTCTCGTATGGGCAGCAGTTCTGCACGTATCTGCGCAGCCAGCTGCGGCCGGAGCTGTCGGCGCGGCTCGTGGGGCACGGGCGGGCCGGGGCGGCGCCGCTCAGCGTGCAGGAGATCACGAAACTCGTCGCGCCGTCCCTGCAGGCGGCGGCGGCCGATTGAGGTGAGGGACATATGGCCCATCAGGCGGTGACGAAGCTCTCGGGGAAGGACTACAAGGCGGCGCTCCAGCCCGTGTGGTGTCCGGGCTGCGGGGACTTCGGCGTGGTGGCCGCGGTCTACCAGGCGCTCGCGAAGCTGAACCTGGATCCGGACCACACGGTGCTGGTGAGCGGCATCGGGTGCTCGTCGCGCCTGCCGGGGTACGTGAACACCTACTCGTTCAACGCGATCCACGGCCGCGCGATCCCGATCGCCACGGGGATCAAGCTCGCCAATCCGGATCTGACGGTGGTGGTCGTCGGCGGCGACGGCGACGGCTTCGCCATCGGCACGGGGCACTTCGTGCACGCGGCGCGCCGCAACGTGGACATCACGTACGTGTGCATGGACAACTCGATCTACGGCCTCACCAAGGGGCAGACGTCGCCCACGACGCCCAGCGGGGAGCCGACGAAGACCAGCCCGGAAGGCAACATCGAGGATCCGATCAACCCGGTGCTGACGGCCCTGGCCTGCGGCGCCTCGTTCATCGCGCGGTCGTTCTCCTCCGAGGTCAAGACGTCGGTGGAGCTGATCGCCGAGGCGATCGAGCACGACGGCTTCTCGTTCGTCCACATGATCTCGCCCTGCCCGGTCTTCCGCGGGCGCCAGCAGTTCGACTGGGTGAAGGAGCGCGTGCGCGGCGTGCCGGAGGGGTTCGACTTCACCAAGCGGGAGCAGTCGCGGGCGATCGCCTTCGAGGATCCCAGGGAGCAGATCACGCTCGGGCTGATCTGGCGTGATGCGCGCCCGAGCTACATCACGCGCCAGCAGGAGCTGCGGAAGAAGGCGGCGCAGAAGGGCGTCCCGACCTACGAGGACATCCTCCACAGCTTCATCCCGGACTTCGGGGCCGTCGGCGCCGCGCGCTAGCGGATGATCGCCCGGGGCGACGTCGTTGTCCCGGGGGACAAGTCGATCACCCACCGGGCGTTGATGGTGGCCGCGCTGTCCGACGGCCGGTGCGTCTTCACGTCGCCCCTGGCCGCGGGCGACACCCGCTCCTCTGCCGCGGCGCTCCGCGCCCTCGGCGTCGAGGTGAGCCCTCTCTCCCACAAACGCGTGGCGGTGACCGGCAGGGGACTGAAGCCCTTCCGCCAGCCGGCCCGCGCCCTCGCCTGCGGCAACTCGGGCACCACGGCCCGCCTGCTGCTCGGCCTCCTGGCCGGCCACCCCTTCGAGGCGCAGCTCACCGGCGACCGCAGCCTGAGCCGCCGGCCGATGGCGCGCGTGACCGAGCCGCTCCGCCAGATGGGGGCGGCGATCGGCGCCGGGGAGGGCGAGCGGCTGCCGATGACGATCCGCGGCGGCGCGCTGCGGCCCCTCGAGTGGCGGAGCGCGGTCGCCAGCGCCCAGGTCAAGACCTGCCTCTTCTTCGCCGGCCTCGCCGGTGGCGTGCGCGTGTCCGTCACCGAGCCGGTGACCTCCCGCGACCACAGCGAGCGTCTGCTCCGCCTCCTCGGCGTGCGCGTGGAGGTCGAGGGGACCACGGTCACGGTGCACCCCGCCGACGCCATCCCGGCCTTCGGCGGCGAGATCCCGGGCGACATCTCCTCGGCGGCCTACCTGATCGCGGCGGGCGTGCTGGCGGAGTCCGGCGAGCTGACGATCCGGAACGTCGGCCTCAATCCGACCCGAGCGGGCTTCCTGCGCGCGCTGGAGCGCATGGGGGCGCAGGTGGAGGTCGCGGACCGCTGGACGAGCCTCGGCGAGCCGGCCGGCACGCTGGTGGTGCGGCCCGCGCGGCTCTCTCCGGTCGTGGTGGAGCCCGACGAGATCCCGAGCATGGTGGACGAGGTCCCGCTGCTCGCGTGCCTCGCCTCGCGGGCGGAGAAGGGCTGGACCTCGGTGTTCCGCGGGGTCGGCGAGCTGCGGGTCAAGGAGAGCGACCGCCTCGCGCTGGTGGCCTCCAACCTCTCCGCGCTCGGCGTGGCGGCGCACACGGAGGGCGACACGCTGCTGGTGGAGGGCACCGACGCGCCGCCCCGGGGCCGCGTCGTGACCGCCGGCGATCACCGGCTCGCGATGGCGTTCGCCGTCCTGCGCACCGTGCCCGGCTCAGAGGTCGAGCTGGACGACAGCCACTGCGTCCGGATCTCCTATCCCGACTTCTTCCGGGACTACGCCCGTGTCGTCCACTCCGCGTAGCCGCCCGGTCGTCGCCATCGACGGCCCGGCCGGCAGCGGGAAGAGCACGACCGCCCGCGCCGTCGCCGAGGCCCTCGGCTTGGTCCACTTGGACAGCGGTGCGCTCTACCGCGCGGTGACGCTCCTCGCGCTCGAGCAGCCGGAGCCGCCCGACGCGTGGCGGCCGGCGGCGCTGGTGGACCTGGCGCGGCGGAAGGCCGTGACGATGGTCCTGGGCTCCGGCCATGGCGACGTCCGGATCGGGGGCCTGAGCGCCGGCGAGCGGCTGCGGAGCGAGGCCGTCACGCGCGAGGTCTCCCGGGTCGCGGCGATGGCCGAGGTCCGCGACTTCGTCAACGGCATCCTGAGAGGGCTCGCGGTGGAGGGTGGGGTCGTCCTCGAGGGCCGCGACATCGGGACGACGGTCTTCCCGGACGCGGAGGTGAAGGTCTTCCTCGTCGCGGACGCCCGCGAGCGGGCGCGCCGCCGGCTCCTGGAGCGGGGACGCTCGCCGGAGGGCGGGGCGGTCGAGAAGGAGGCCGCCGCGCTGACGCGGCGGGACGACTACGACAGCCGGCGGGAGGTTGCGCCCCTGATCCGCGCCCCCGACGCCGTGCTGCTGGATACCACCCACCTGACCCTGGCGCAGCAGGTGCAGGCGGTCGTGGATCTCGTGCGGCGGCGCTATCCGTCGCTTGACCGCGTTGGCGGGGGCGGCTAACCTTCAAGGCTCGCGAGACCCGCCGGTGCGGGTCGGTTGGTTCCCTTTTCCGCGCTGAGAGACGCGCGCCGAGGTTGCAGTGTCAACGCTGACCCAGGACGAGGACGCCGCCCTGCAGGACGCGGCTTCCGCCACTCCGCCGACTCCGCCCGTCACCAAGCTGAACGTCCGCCCCGACCTGTACGACGAATCGTACTCGCCGGAGCAGTACCAGCAGATGATGGCGATGTACGAAGGCACGCTCCAGCACATCGAGGAAGGCGAGATCGTGAAGTCGAGGGTGCTCCGCGTGACGGACAACGCGGTCATCCTCGACGTCGGCTTCAAGAGTGAGGGCGCCGTCCCGATCGAGGAGTTCAAGGACGCGAAGCTCCTCAAGGAAGGCGACGAGATCGAGGTCTTCCTCGAGAACCTGGAAGACAACGAGGGCGCGGTCGTCCTCTCGAAGAAGAAGGCCGACTTCATGCGGGTCTGGGAGAAGATCCGCGTGGCCTACGAGAGCGACGAGCCGGTCGGGGGGACGCTGGTCAAGAAGATCAAGGGCGGCGTCGTGGTGGATCTGATGGGCGTGGACGCGTTCCTGCCCGGGTCCCAGATCGCCCTGCGTCGCGTGCCCAACATCGACGAGCTGCTGGGGCAGACCTACCAGTTCAAGATCATCAAGCTCAACAAGCGGCGCCGCAACATCGTCGTCTCGCGCCGCGTGATCCTCGAGGCCGAGCGCGCGACGAAGCGCGAGCGGCTGATGAAGGAGCTGGAGGTCGCGCAGGTGCGGAAGGGCGTGGTCAAGAACATCACGGACTTCGGCGCCTTCATCGACCTCGGCGGCGTGGACGGCCTGCTGCACATCACCGACATGTCCTACGGCCGCGTCTCGCACCCCAGCGAGATGGTCAAGTTCGGCCAGGAGCTCGAGGTCAAGATCCTCGACATCGACTGGGAGCGCGAGCGCATCTCGCTCGGACTGAAGCAGCTGCAGCCGTACCCGTGGGCCAACGTGGCCGCCAAGTACCCGGTCGGCACGCGCGTCCAGGGCAAGGTTGTCTCGATCACCAACTACGGCGCGTTCATCGAGCTGGAGCCGGGGATCGAGGGGCTGGTCCACATCTCCGAGATGTCGTGGACCCGCAACGTCCGGCACCCGTCGAAGATCGTCTCGATCGGCGAGACCATCGAGGCGGTGGTGCTCAAGGTGGACGAAGGGGAGGAGAAGATCTCGCTCGGCATGAAGCAGACCGAGCAGGATCCGTGGATGGTGCTGCCGCTCAAGTACCCGGTGGGCACGCGGATCAGCGGGAAGGTCCGCAACCTCACGAGCTTCGGCGCGTTCGTCGAGATCGAGCCGGGCATCGACGGGCTGATCCACATCTCCGACATGTCGTGGACGAAGCGCGTCCAGCACCCCTCCGAGGTGGTCAAGAAGGGCGACACGGTCAGCGTCGTCATCCTGAACATCGACGCCGACAACAAGCGGATCTCCCTCGGCCTCAAGCAGGCGGAGGAGGATCCGTGGCTCAAGATCGGCGAGACATATCCGGTGGGGATGGAGCTCAAGGGCCACGTGGTGCGGCTGATGGACAAGGGCGTCGTGGTGGACGTCGGCAACGACATCGAGGGGTTCGTGCCGATGAGCCAGCTCGGCGTGCCGGACATCCAGCAGCCCGGCGACGCGGTGAAGGAAGGGCAGGTGTGCGAGCTGAAGGTGCTCGAGGTGGACCCGATCCATCACCGCATCGTGCTGGCGGCCATCGGTTTCCCGGACGAGCCGCTGCGGGAGATCAAGAAGCCCGTGATTGACCTGGACGAGACGGCGGGCGAGGCCGGGAGCGAGGTTCCGCCCGGGGCCGCCGCAGAGGCGCCGCCGGAGGCCGCGGCACCCGAGCCGCCGCCGCAGGCATAGCGTCCCGGCAGCGACATTTGGAGGTGGGGTGACTTCTCGATTAGGCAGAGCGGCGTCCGTCAGGGCGCCGCTCTCGTTTCGGGCCGCCACGTTCACTATCATCTCCGGTTCTAGGAAGGTCGCCATGCGCGCTATTCTGGGTCTCCTGGCTCTAAGCCTGACATGCTGCCCGGCGGTCGCGCAGCGCCCGCCAGGCACGAAGCTCAGCGTGGATGTGCGAGTCTCGCGGATCGAACGCCGCGGGGATACTGTCGGTATCACATATGGGTGAGAGGAAGGGGCGTCCGTCGGGCCGCCGCCCTTGTTTCGAGCGCCGGCGCCCGCGGCGAAGCGGCCGAGCTGCTCGAGCGGAGCCCCGACCGCGTGGCACCGGCGTGCGTCCACGTCGAGCGGGACACGTGCGGCGGCTGCCAGTGGCAGCACCTCTCCCTGGACGCCCAACACCACGCCAAGCGCCGGATCAGCGGCATTCCGATTGAGTATGCCGAGTGGCCCCGACCAGTGCCCGACGGGGTGGTAGCGCCGGGGGGACGGTGGTAACATCGCTGTCGCCAGGAACCTGGCAAGGAATGATGCCATCATGAACAGACCCGGTACTCTGGTCGCCGTGCTGCTCGCGCTCCTGGCCAGCAGTTGTCGGCGGGGCGCACACGCGGCGCCTGGGCGCCAGACCTCTGTTGTCCCCGACTCCGGCGTTGTGCCAGTCGCCGCGGCCCGGGGGCTTCAGGGTCCACGGGGACCGCTCGTCGGAGACACGCTCGACCTCTACAGCGTCGGAGGCCTCGCGCTGCCGTGGCAGGATCTGCGGTCGCGTCCGTGCGATGCTGCTGAGCCTCCGGCGTTCGAGCGGCTGGTCTTCCTCGACGACTCGACCTACGGCGGGACGCGCGCCATGCGGCCTGGCTGCCGCGATCCGCGGGTCTCCTCGCAGGACACGATCGGATGGGCGAGCCTGTACCGGATTCACGGCGACACACTGACGCTATTCGTCGGCGACGGCAACGAAGTGGAAGAGTCATACAACGGACGCGTCTTCCCTGACTCGGTGGTTCAGTTCGACGTCGAGGGCAGCCGGCTCGCGCGGTACATGCGGCGCCGAGCCGCCGGCCACTCCGCTCCGGGCGCAACAAGGGAGGTGCGGACCTTCCCGTCTCCAGAGGAGTGGGATAGCGCCAACGCAGCGATAGTGCGGCTCCCGCCGGCCGCGTTCCACCAACTCCCGGCGGCCGTCCGTGCCGATCTCGAGCGGCGCGGATGCCTGATCCCGCAGAACTACACCGATACGCACCCGCACAACGTGGTGCACGGACAGTTCGCGCGGCCGGGCCAGACGGACTGGGCCGTCCTTTGCTCGCGTAACGACACTTCAACAATCCTCGTGTTCTGGCGCGGCGCAGCGGATTCGGTCGCGGAGCTGGCGAAGGCCGCGGATCGTAACTACCTGCAGGGGATGCCCGAGGGAATCGTCTATTCGCGTGGCCTGGGCGTCGCAGACACAACGGACATTCGCCGACTCTATTCGTCATACGGTGGCCCCGAGCCGCCGCCGCTGGACCATGACGGGATCGACGACGGGTTCGAGGGCAAGGCGTCGGAGGTTCATTACTGGTACCGCGACCACTGGATCGAGCTCACCGGCGCGGACTGAGGGTGCGCTGCTTGTCGTGCCGCGCTGATGTCGGCACCTTGATGCCAGGGTGCCAACCAACAGCGATCCAGTCCTGATCGAGTCGGTCGCCGCGGGCGGCGATGGCGTCGGCCACCTCGCCGACGGGATGACGGTTTTCGTCCCGCGTACCGCGCCGGGCGACCGCGTGACGCTGGCGCACCTGCGTCGCCGGCGCCGCCACGCTCGCGCCGAGGCGGCGGAGCTGCTCGAACGGAGCCCCGACCGCGTGGACCCGCCGTGTCGCCACTTCGAGCGGGACACGTGCGGCGGCTGCCAGTGGCAGCACCTCTCCCTCGAGGCCCAGCACCGCTCCAAGCGCCGGATGGTGGGCGATGCCCTGCGGCGGCTCGGGGGCCTCGCGGTCGAGGACCCGGAGCTGGTGCCGAGCCCGCGGGCGTTCGGCTATCGCGCGACCATCACGCTCACCGTGAGGTGGCGCGGCGCCGAGCCCGTGGTCGGCTTCCACCGCGCCACCGGCGAGGGCGAAGGGGCGGGGGAGGTCTTCCCCCTGGAGCGCTGCGAGATCGCGCGAGCGGAGGTCGCCGCTCTCTGGGTCGCGGTCCGGCCTGCCGTGGGCTCGCTCCCCCGCGGCGAGGACGTCCGCCTCAAGCTCCGCGTCGCGCACGACGGGAGCCTGCACCTGATCGTGAACGGCGGTGACCGCGCGTGGACGACGCCCCAGCCACTGGCCGACGCGGCTCGGCAGGCCGGATGCCCGGCTACCGTCTGGTGGCAGCCCCCGGGCGGCGCGGTGCGGCGGATGGCGGGGCCCGCGGCCGACAAGGCCAGCGTCGCCTTCGAGCAGGTGAACGCCGAGGTCGCCGAGGCGCTCCGGGCCGCGGTGCTGGACGCGGTGCCCGCCGAGGCGCACACGGTCGTCGATCTGTACGCCGGCACTGGGGAGGTCGCGCTCGCCCTGGCCCGGCGCGGGTGCGAGGTGGCCTCGGTCGAAGCGGAGGATGCGGCGGTGCGGCTCGCCGAAGAGCGCGCCCGCGCCGTGGGGCTCTCCGTCCGGGCGATCGCCGCGCGGGTCGAGGACCGGCTCGCGGGTCTTCTCCCGGTGGACGCCGCGGTCGTGAACCCGCCGCGGACCGGCCTGGCCCCGGAGGTGACCGGCGCGCTGGCCCGGCAGCCGCCGGCGGCGCTGGTCTACGTCTCGTGCGACCCGGCCACGCTGGCGCGGGATCTCAAGCGGCTCGGCGCCGATCCGGCGCGGCTCGCCCTCCGCTGTTTCGACATGTTTCCCCAGACCAGCCACGTCGAGACACTGGCGATTCTGCGCCGTTGACGCTCGCCGCTGCCCCGGCTACCTTGCATAGCTTCGCTGGCATAGGCCTTTACGCGGGAACGACTTGGAGAGCATGAAGACGTACACGGTCAAGCCGAACGACATCGAGCACCGCTGGTTCGTGGTAGACGCGACCAACGTGCCGCTGGGACGCCTCGCATCGAAGGTCGCGCAGGTGATCCGGGGCAAGCACAAGCCGATCTTCTCGCCGCACCTCGACACGGGTGACTCCGTGATCGTGGTGAACGCGGCGAAGGTGCGGCTGACGGGGAAGAAGCTCGAACAGAAGCGCTACTTCAGCCACTCGGGATACATGGGGCACGAGAAGTTCACGCCGCTCAAGAAGGTGATGGCGCAGCGGCCGGAGAAAGTGGTCGAGCGGGCGGTGTTCGGGATGCTGCCCAAGACCTCGCTGGCGAAGCAGGCTCTGCGGCTGAAGCTGCGGGTGTACGCCGGCGCGGAGCACCCGCACGCGGCCCAGCAGCCCGCGCCGCTCGGGATGGCGGAGAACGCACCCGGGAGGAAGGCATGACGATCGCCGACGTCCCGATGCGCTTCCACGCCGTGGGCCGGCGGAAGACCTCGGTCGCGCGCGTGTACCTGAAGCCCGGCTCGGGGAAGTGGGAAGTGAACGGGCGGACGCTTGGGCGACTACTTCCCGCGGGCCTCGCTGGTGCAGCTGATCCAGCAGCCGTTCACCGTCACCGACACCCTTGGCGCCTTCGACGTGAAGGCGAACGTGAACGGCGGCGGGGTGACGGGGCAGGCGGGGGCGCTGCGGCTCGGCATCGCGCGGGCCTTGGTCACGGTGGACGAGCAGCACCGGCGCAAGCTTCGGGAGCAGGGGCTGCTGACGCGCGATTCGCGCGCCGTGGAGCGGAAGAAGCCCGGCCAGCCCGGCGCCCGGAAGCGGTTCCAGTTCAGCAAGCGGTAGTCGGCGCAGGATATCCTTCACACCGCTGGATCCGGCCTGGGGTGTTCGCCGAAGGCGAATGCGGGCGGGAGACGAAGGCGGTGGACGACGAACCCCACAACGCTGTGAGAGGGTGATGGCCTTTCCCGAGATTCAGGAACTGCTGGAAGCGGGCGTGCACTTCGGGCACCAGACCAGGCGCTGGAACCCGAAGATGCGGCGCTTCATTTTCGCCGAACGCAACGGCATCTACATCATCGACCTCGAGAAGACGGTCCGGCAACTGCGTCTCGCCCAGGACCTGATGCGCGAAGTCGTCGGGCGGGGCGAAGGAGTGCTGTTCGTCTGCACGAAGAAGCAGCTCAAGGCCATCCTCCAGGCGGACGCCGAGAAGTGCAGCGCGTACTACGTGACCGAGCGGTGGCTCGGCGGCACGCTGACCAATTACGCGACGATCAAGAAGCAGATCCGGCGGCTGAAGGACCTCGAGCAGGGGCAGGAGGAAGGGACGTTCGAGTTCTTCACCAAGAAGGAGCAGCTCCTGCTGGAGCGGGAGCGGGTGAAGCTCGAGCGGAACCTCTCGGGGCTCAAGAACATGGGCCGGCTGCCGGGCGCGCTGTTCGTGGTGGACGCGAAGAAGGAGCGCATCGCGGTGGCGGAGGCCAACAAGCTCGGGATCCCGGTGGTGGCCATCGTGGACACCAACGCGGACCCCGACCTGATCACGGTGCCGATCGCGGGGAACGACGACGCGATCCGCTCGGTGTCGCTGATCAGCGGCGCGATCGCCGACGCGATCGCCGAGGCGCGGGCCCGGATGCCGGTGCGCGAGGAGGCGGAGGAGGCGGAGTTCGCCGCGTACTCGACCGACGCCGGCGCGACCGAGGGCGGGGAGAGCGAGGCGGAGAAGCGCCGCCGCCGCCCGCGGCGCAAGCGGCGGCCGAAGCCCGAGGCGATCGTGGCGCGGATCAAGACCGAGGAGGGCGCGCCGGCTGCGCCGCCGCTGCCGACGGCCGCCGCCGAGGACGCGACGCCGTAACGCACGGTCGCAGCCGGTCGTGGCGCCGCCGCCGTGCCCGGTCGGGCGGGCGGCGGTTTTTGCAGGTGAACGGTTGACGCACGTGAACGGTTGACGCAGGTGAACCCTGAGTGGAGACAATGGCTGACACGATGACGGGCATCAACGCGAAGGACGTGGCCGAGCTGCGCCGCAGGACGGGCGCCGGCATGATGGAATGCAAGAAGGCGCTGGCCGAGACCGGCGGGGACTTCGACAAGGCGACCGAGTGGCTGCGCGCGCACGGCGTGGCACGGGCCGACAAGCGCTCCGACCGTGCCGCGAAGGAAGGCGTGGTCGAGTCGTACGTGCACCACTCCGGCAATCTCGGGGTGCTGCTCGAGCTCAACTGCGAGACCGATTTCGTCGCGCGGACCGACGACTTCCGTGCCCTGGCCAAGGACGTGGCGATGCACATCGCCGCGGCCGCGCCGCAGGCCGTGAGCGTGGACCAGCTCGACCCCGCCGTCGTCGAGAGCGAGCGGCGCATCTTCACCGAGCAGGTCGCCCAGGAGGGGAAGCCCGAGGCGATCCGCGCCAAGATCGTCGAAGGGAAGCTGAAGAAGTTCTACAGCGAGGTCGTGCTGCTCGAGCAGCCGTTCGTGAAGGACGACAAGCTGACGGTCGGCGAGGTGGTGAAGGCGGTCTCGGGTAAGGTCGGCGAGAACGTCGTGGTCAAGCGCTTCGTGCGCTTCCAGCTCGGAGAGTCCGTGTGAGTCTCAAGTTCCGGCGCGCCGTCCTCAAGATCTCGGGCGAGGCGCTCGCCGGAGAGAAGGGGTTCGGCATCGACCTCAGGGTGGTCGAGCGCCTGGCGGACGAGGTCAAGGCGGTGCGCGCCGAGCAGGCGGACGTCGGCCTGGTCATCGGCGGCGGCAACATCATCCGCGGCACCGCCGCCAGCCAGGAGGGGATGGACCGCGTCTCCGCCGACTACATGGGGATGCTCGCCACCATCATCAACGCGCTGGCCATGCAGGACGTGCTGGAGCGCAAGGGCATCGACACCCGCGTCCTCACCGCCATCCGGATGGAGGCCCTGGCCGAGCCGTACATCCGGCGCCGCGCCATCCGGCACCTGGAGAAGGGCCGCGTCGTCATCTTCGCGGGCGGGACCGGGAACCCGTATTTTTCGACCGACACCGCGGCGGTGCTGCGGGCCCTCGAGATCGAAGCCCAGATCCTGCTCAAGGGCACCAATGTGGACGGCATCTACACCGCCGACCCCCGGAAGGACCCGAAGGCGAAGTTCATCCCGGAGGTGTCGTTCCAGGATGCGATCGTCCAGGGTCTGGGCGTGATGGACGCCAACGCGTTCGGGCTGTGCAAGGACAACGCACTGCCGATTCAGGTGTTCAACATCAACCAGCCGGGTGCGGTCCTCCGGATCCTGAAGGGCGATCGCATCGGCACCCTCGTGCGATGACCGCTATGACACTGCCGGAGATCGTCAAGCAGGCGAAGGCCGCGATGGACAAGGCGATGGAGAACGTCCGCCGCGAGTTCGCCACCATCAGGAGCGGCAAGGCCACCACCTCGCTGCTCGACCTGGTCCGGGTGCAGGCCTACGGCGGGACCGAGATGCCCCTCAATCAGGTCGCCTCGGTCGCGGCCCCGGAGCCGCGCCTCCTCACGGTGACCCCGTGGGACAAGTCGCTGACGCAGGCGATCGACAAGGCGCTGCGCGAGAGCGACCTGGGGCTCAACCCGGTCAGCCAGGGCGGCGTGATCCGCGTACCGCTGCCCCCGCTCACCGAGGAGCGGCGCAAGGAGCTGGTCAAGGTCGTGCACAAGCTGGCCGAGGAGGGCCGGGTCGCCGTGCGCCACGGGCGGCACCAGTCCAAGGAACAGCTCAAGAAGGTCGAGCACGTCTCCGAGGACGACCAGCGGCGCGCCGACAACGAGCTCCAGAAGGTCACCGACGACCACATCAAGCACATCGACGAGCTGGTGAAGGCCAAAGAAGCGGAGATCATGGAAGTGTGAGCGCGTCCGACGCGCTGCTCCAACGCGTCCGCTCCGGCGGGGAGGTCCCCCGGCACATCGCCGTCATCATGGACGGCAACGGCCGGTGGGCGCAGGAGCGCCACCTGCCGCGGCCGATCGGCCACCGCGAGGGGATGAAGGCGGTGCGCGAGGCGGTCGAGGGGAGCCTCGCGGCGGGCGTCGAAGTGCTCACCCTGTTCGCCTTCTCCGAGGAGAACTGGAACCGGCCGCCGATGGAGATCGGCGCGCTGATGTCGCTGCTGGAGGAGTACATCGCGCGGGAGACGGCCGAGCTGCGGGCCAACGGCGTGGAGGCCCACGTCCTCGGCGACCTGTCGCGGCTGCAGCCGCGGGCGCGCGAGGCGCTGGACCGGCTCCTGGCCGAGACGCGCGGAGGCACGAAGCTGCTCCTCAACCTCGCCATCTCGTACTCCAGCCGGGCGGAGATCGCCCGCGCGGCGCGGCGGCTGGCCGAGGACGTCCTGCAGGGAAGGTTGGCGCTCGAGGACGTGGACGAGGACGCCGTGAGCCTCCACCTTCAGACCGCGGGGCTCCCCGATCCCGACCTGCTGGTGCGCACCTCGGGCGAGCAGCGCATCTCGAACTTCCTCCTCTGGCAGCTCGCGTACACCGAGCTGCACATCACGCCCGTGCTCTGGCCCGACTTCACACGCCAGCACCTGTTCGAAGCCATCCTCGACTACCAGGGGCGCGAGCGCCGGTTCGGTCGCGTCACGGCCTGATGGCGACCGAGCAGATGGGGCGCCGCGTCGCGTTCTCCGCGGTCGCCATCCCTGCGGCCGCGGCGGCGGTGTACCTCGGCGGCTGGGTCCTCGCGGTCTTCCTCGCGATCATCGGGGTGCTCGCCACGCGCGAGATCTACGACCTCGCGGCGACGACGGGGGTGGACCCGCTGCGCCGCTCGGGGCTCGTGGCGGCCGCGGCGCTGCCGCTGGCGACGTACTGGGCCAAGGGCTCGGAGATCCACTTCGCCGAGCCGACGCTCTACCTCGGGGCGCTGTGGCTGCTCGCCGTCATCGTGCTGGCGGCCTGGCGCCGCGGGCCCCAGAACCGTCCCCTCGCCGCCGTCGCCGTCACGGTCCTCGGCGTCCTGTACGCACCGGGCCTCCTCTGCTTCGCCATCGTGCTGCGCCATCCCATGGGGGTGGGGTTGGAGTCGGCGCTGGGCACCGCGCTCCTCTTCTTCCCGCTCGCGCTGACCTGGATCGGCGACACGGCGGCGATGGCCGGCGGCAAGTTGATCGGCGGCCCGCTCCTGGCGCCGGTCCTCTCGCCGCGAAAGACGTGGGCCGGGGCGGTGTGCGGGCTCGCCGCTGCGCTGCTGAGCGCCTGGGCCTATTCGGCGCTGATCCTCGACCCGATGGGCCGGCCGCTCGGTCTCGTGGCGGCGCTGCTGTGCGGGGCGGCGATCAGCGTCTCCGGCCAGGTCGGCGACCTGGCGGAGTCGCTCTTCAAGCGCGAGGTCGGGGTCAAGGACAGCTCTTCGCTGATCCCCGGGCACGGCGGGATGCTGGATCGCGTGGATTCGCTGCTGTTCGTCCTCCCCGTCACCGCCGGATTGTTCCGGCTGTTCGGGCTGACGTGAGCGCGCCGGACGGGGGCCGCCCCGCGATCAACCCCTCCGATGCGCCGCCCGCAGGATCTCGCGCTGCTGCGCGTGCCACCGTCGGCGTCGCCGTCCTCGGCTCGACCGGCTCCATCGGCCGGTCCTCGCTCAAGGTGCTGGCGCGCCAGCGCGAGCGGTTCCGCGTCGTCGCGCTGACGGCGTTCGGCCGGCAGGAGCAGCTGGAAGCGCAGGTGGCCGCCTTCCACCCGGCCTTCGTCGGGCTGGTGCGGGGTGACGCGGCGCACGGGTGGAGGAGCGGCGTGCAGTGCCTCGTCGAGGCCGTGACGCGGCCCGACGTGAACATCGTCATCAACGGCATCGTCGGCGCCGCCGGTCTCGAGGCGACGCTGGCGGCGCTGCGGGCGGGGAAGCGGGTGGCGCTGGCCAACAAGGAAACGCTGGTGATGGCGGGGGAGCTGGTCACGCGCACCGCGCGCGAGTGCGGCGGCGAGCTCGTCCCGGTGGACTCGGAGCACTCCGCCGTGCTCCAGTGCATCGCCGGCCGGCCCGGCACCGGCGTCGCGCGGGTGATCCTCACGGCATCGGGTGGGCCGTTCCACTCGTGGGAGGCCGAGCGGGTCCGCCACGCGACGGTGGCGCAGGCCCTCAACCACCCGACGTGGCGGATGGGGCGCAAGATCACCGTGGACAGCGCCACGCTGGCCAACAAGGCGCTCGAGGTGATCGAGGCGCACTTCCTCTTCGGACTGCCGTACGAGCACATCGAGGCGGTCGTACACCCGCAGTCCATCATCCACTCGTTCGTGGAGTTCGTGGACGGCTCGGTGCTCGCGCAGCTGGGCTTCCCGAACATGGAGCTGCCGATCCTCTACGCGCTGACGCATCCGGAGCGGGTGGCCGACGACGGGATCGTGCGCTTCGACCCGATCGCGGCCGGCCCGCTGACCTTCGAGCCGGTGCGCACGGAGGTGTTCCCGGCGCTGGCGCTGGGGATGCGCGCCGGCCGCACCGGCGGGTCCGCGCCCGCGGTCTTCAACGCGGCGAACGAGGTGGCGGTCGCCGCCTTCCTCGAGGGTCGCACGCCGTTCGGCCGGATCGCCGAGGTGATCGCGGCCGTACTGGACGAGCAGGTCGTCACCGAGGTGGCGAGCCTGGAGGCGGTGCTGGCCGCCGACAGCTGGGCGCGGCGGCGCGCCGGGGAGCTGCTCGCGTGTTCCTGAGCGCCAATCCGACCCTCGTCGCGATCGTCGCCGGCGTCGTCGTGATCGGGGTCCTCATCTTCGTCCACGAGCTGGGGCACTTCCTCGCCGCGAAGGCGGTCGGCATCGCGGTGCTGCGCTTCTCCTTCGGCCTGGGTCCGCGCACCCCGATCGGCCTCCAGATCGGCGAGACCGACTACTGCATCTCCTGGATCCCGTTCGGCGGCTTCGTGAAGATGGCGGGGCTGGAGGAGGAGGGGGCCCCGGGAAACCTCGAGGGCGCGCGGCAGGAGCAGGAGGTCGCGCCCGGGCGCACCTTCGACGCCAAGCCGCTCTGGGCCCGGATCGTCGTGATCCTGGCGGGCGTCGCGATGAACGCGCTCTTCGCCTTCGCACTCTACGTGGTCATCGCCAGGGCCTACGGCGTCCGCTTCGACCCGACGGTCACGGTGGGGAGCGTGGACACGGCCCGGCTCCCGCTGGGCGCCGCGGCCCTGCGCTCGCTCCAGAGCGGGGACCGGATCGTCCGCATCAACGGCGATTCCGTTGCGTCCTGGGACGACGTCCTGGAGGCGCTCCTCACCGCTCCCGGAGCGCGGATCACCATCGAGGTCGCGGGGCGCAGCACGCCGATCCTGGTCGACGTCGCCCGGTCGGACGAGGCCGCGCGCGACTCCCTGGCCGGCGCCGTCGAGCCCTGGCACGAGGCGATCGTGGGCACGGTCGTGTCCGGGCAGCCCGCGGCGCAGGCGGGGTTGCGGCCGGGAGACCGCATCGTGGCGGCGGGCGGTCACCCGGTGCCGTCCTGGGAGGTGCTGGTCGGGATCATCGAGGGCAGCGCGGGGAAGCCGCTCCCGCTGGAGATCCGCCGGGGCTCTCAGGAGCTGCGGCTGACGCCGACGCCGCGAGGCCAGCCGGACACGGGACCTCGCCACGGGCGAGACCCGTGTGGTCGGCCGGATCGGGATCGGGACGCAGAGCCTCCCGTCGCGGCCGCTCGGATGGCTGGCCGCCACCGGCGAAGGGTTCAGCCAGACGGTGCGGGCGGGAGGCCTGATCCTCTGGACCTTCAAGGGCCTGTTCACGGGGGCGGTCTCGGTCCGCGACATCGGCGGCCCGATCCTGGTGGGACAGATGTCGGGCGAATTCGTGCAGCGGGGGCTCGACTACTTCCTGGGGTTCATCGCGCTCTTCTCGATCAACCTGGCGATCCTGAACCTGCTGCCGATCCCCGTCCTGGACGGCGGGCACATCGTCTTCCTGGTGATCGAGGGCGTGCGCGGCCGGCCGCTGTCGCTGGAGCAGCGTCAGCGCCTGACCCAGCTCGGGTTCTTCGTGCTGGTGGGGATCATGGCGTTGGCGCTGGCGAATGATTTCCTCAGGTTATTCAAGTGAGAGGTGAGGCGTGAGAAGTGAGAGGAAATGGTGAGACGTGAGAGGGCGAGGGGCGTGACACGTGAGAAGGGAAAGGCGTGAGAGGGAGGGATGCCCCTTCTCACGCCCTTGCCGTCTCACCTCTCACGCTTCTTGCCCTCTCACTTCTCACTTGTTCTTCTCACGCTTCACTTCTCACTCTTCCCGAGCAATCTCCTCATTGCCCCTATCGCCACCCCGGTGGTGGACCGCTTCCCTGCGAGCAGGCCGTCAAGGTCGTCGGCCAGCTCGGCCGCGGTGGGATACCGCTTCTCCCGGTCCTTCTCCATGCACGTCAGCACGACCTTCTCGAAGGCCTTGGTCAGCTCGGGCCGGTGACTGCGGAGCGGCGCGGGCGGCTCCTCGACGTGGAGCCGCGCCAGCTCGTACCAGTCGCTCGAGCGGAAGGGCAGGGCGCCGGTGGCCGCGCGGTACATGGTCACGCCGAGGGCGTAGATGTCGGTCCGGCCGTCGAGTTTCTGGCCGCGCGCCTGCTCGGGAGAGATGTAGTGCGGGGTGCCGATCGTGAGGCGCTTGCCGGTCGTCGAGACGTAACTGGCGATGGCGCGCGCGATGCCGAAGTCGGTGAGGACGCCGGCGTCGTCGTGGTCGAAGAGGATGTTCTGGGGCTTGATGTCCCGGTGGATCACCCCGCTCTCGTGGGCGAAGGCCAAGGCCCGGGCGACGTCGCGCGCGATGCGCATCACCTGCTGCTCGGGGAGGGCGGCGTCCTCGTCGAGCCGGGCGGCCAGGGAGCCCTTGAGCCTGGGCATGGCGAAGTAGACGGCCTCGCCGGCCTGCCCGACGTCCAGGATGCGGATGATGTTGGGGTGGCGGAGCTCGCCCGCCACCGTGGACTCGTTCAGGAAGCGGGCGGTGAACTGGACGTCCCCGGCGTACTTGGGCTTCAGGATCTTGAGGGCGATGTCGGGGCACCCCTGGCTGTCCGTCGCGGCCAGCACCCACGCCATCCCGCCCGCGCCCAGGAGGGCGGTGATGGTGTACGGTCCGACGGTCTGGCCGACCAGCGACTCGGCTGCGAGCGCCAAACAGGGCCCCTTGAGTTCGGATTTACCGATGGTTAAGTTACTCTGCTACGCGGAATTAGACTATCGCTCCCGACTCGGCGTGACGGGGGCCTTGCAGGGGAACCGCATGACTTACGACAAGGCGGCATCGGCCGCCAAGTACCGGCTGCACGAGCAGGATACGGGTTCGACCCGCGTGCAGATCTCGCTCATCAGCGCTCGCATCAACTCGCTCACCGACCATTTCCGGGAGCACGGCAAGGACCACCACGGACGCCTCGGGCTGATCCGGATGGTCGGCCGCCGACGCCGTCTGCTGACCTATCTCAAGCGGACGGACCTCGTGGCGTACCGCCAGCTCATCGACGAGCTGGGGCTCCGTCACTAACAAGCCAGTCGCGCGCTGGAAGGCGGCACGCCGCGAAGGCCCCGTAGCTGAGCGGTCTTTGCTCGCAACTTCCAACTCGCAACCGGCAACCGACTCCATCACAGGACACGTACCCACATGATGCACCGTCTCGAGCGGTCCTTCGCCGGCCGCACCTTCCGCATTGAGTGCGGGCGCCTCGCCAAGCAGGCGCATGGTGCCGCCCTCGTCCAGTTCGGCGAGACCACCGTGCTCGCCGCGGCTTCGGTTTCGGACTCCGTCAGCAACCTGCCGTTCTTCCCGCTGCTGGTCGAGTACCGGGAGAAGTTCTACGCCGCGGGGAAGATCCCGGGCGGCTTCCTGAAGCGGGAGGCGCGCCCGCACGACGAGGAGATCCTCGCGGCGCGGCTGATCGACCGGTCCATCCGGCCGCTCTTCCCGGAGGGGTTCAAGAACGAAGTCCAGGTCTTCGTCTACGTCCTCTCGGCGGATCAGGAGAACGACGCCGACGTGCTCGGGATGGTGGCGGCCTCGTTCGCCCTGGCCTCCTCGAAGATCCCGTTCGCGGGCCCGCTCGCCGGCGTGCGCGTCGGCCGGGTGGAGGGGAAGTGGATCCTCAACCCGACCTTCCAGCAGCTCGAGTTCTCCGACGTGGACGTGGTGGTGAGCGGCACGAAGGACTCCATCATGATGGTCGAGGGCGGCGCCGGGGAGATCTCCGAGGCCGAGATGGTCGAGGCCCTCAAGGTGGCGCAGAAGGGGTTGCAGGAGCTGGTGACGGTCCAGGAGGAGCTGCTCGAGAAGCACAGCGTCCCCAAGATGGAGTGGAAGAAGTCGGAGCTGCCGGCGGACCTCGTCGGCCGGGTGCGCGCGGCGGCGGAGCCGCGCATCGCGGAGGCGATGAACCTCGCCAAGAAGGAGGAGCGCGCCCAGGCGCTCGCGGCGCTCCAGTCCACCGTCGTCCAGGAGCTGGACGCGGAGTTCCCCGACCAGGGGCGCGTCATCGGCGGCATCCTCGAGGATCTGCTCTACCACACGATGCGCAGCCAGGTCCTCGAGCGCGGCGAGCGGATCGACGGCCGCGACTTGACCACCGTCCGCCCGATCACCTGCGAAGTCGGCGTGCTGCCGCGCGTCCACGGCTCGGCGCTGTTCACCCGGGGCCAGACGCAGGCGCTGGTCACCACCACGCTCGGGAGCGTGGACGACGAGCAGCGGATCGACAACATCGACGTCCCGAAGGAAACGACCAAGTCGTTCATGCTGCACTACAACTTCCCGCCGTTCTCGACCGGCGAGGTGCGGCCGATGCGCGGCACGTCGCGGCGGGAGATCGGGCACGGGGCGCTGGCGGAGCGGGCGGTGACGCCGCTGCTGCCGCTGTACCAGGACTTCCCCTACACGATCCGCATCGTCTCCGAGATCCTGGAGTCCAACGGCTCCTCCTCCATGGCGTCGGTCTGCGGCGCGTCCCTGGCGCTGATGGACGCGGGGGTGCCGATCAAGGCGCCCTGCGCCGGCGTCGCGATGGGGCTGATCAAGGAAGGCGACAAGATCGCCATCCTGACCGACATCCTCGGCACCGAGGACGCGCTCGGCGACATGGACTTCAAGGTCGCCGGGACGGAGCAGGGGATCACCTCGATCCAGATGGACATCAAGATCCAGGGGCTGAGTCTCGACATCATGTCGAAGGCGCTGGACCAGGCGCGGAAGGGCCGGCTCCACATCCTCGGCGTGATGGGCAAGACCCTGAAGGAGCACCGCTCCGAGATGTCGCCGTGGGCGCCGCGGATCATCACGATCCAGGTGAAGCCCAAGGACATCGGCAAGATCATCGGGCCCAAGGGCGCGACGATCCGCGAGATCGAGGAGCAGTCCGGCGCGTCCGTCAGCATCGACGACGACGGCGTGGTCACGATCGCCGCGGTGGGCGGCGAGGCCGGCGCCAAGGCGCGCGAGATGGTGGAGGCGCTGGTCCAGGAGGCCGAGGTCGGCAAGACGTACACGGGGAAGGTGAAGACGACGACGGCCTTCGGGGCGTTCGTCGAGATCCTCCCGGGCGTCGAGGGCCTCGTGCACATCTCCGAGCTGCAGCACGGCCGCACCGAGCGGACCGAGGACGTGGTGAAGAAGGGCGACACGGTCACGGTCAAGGTGCTCGAGGTGGACGAGCGCGGCCGGCTCCGCCTGTCGCGCAAGGCGCTCATCGAGAAGAGCTGAGTGAAGACCGACCGGCTCGACGAGGGGGTCTGGCGCAGCGAGGCCCCCAACGGGCTCGTCGTCCTGACCGAGCGGATGCCGCACCTGCGGTCGGCCGCAGCGGGCTTCTGGGTCAAGACGGCGTCCGCGCACGAGCCGAAGGAGAAGATGGGCGTCTCCCATCTCCTCGAGCACATGGTCTTCAAGGGCACCGACACGCGGAGCGCGCAGGACATCGCCGTGGCCCTCGAGTCGCGCGGCGGATCGCTCGACGCGTACACCGGGCGCGACCACACGACCTACCAGGCGCGGGTGCTCGACGCCGACCTCCCGCTCGCCCTCGATATCCTCACCGATCTGGTCCGGCGCCCGGTGCTCCGGGACGCCGATCTCGCCCTCGAGCGGAACGTCGTGCTCGAGGAGATCGCCACGGTCGAGGACACTCCCGACGACCTGGTCTTCGACCTCCACGCGGCCGAGCTGTGGCGGGACCACACCTACGGCTACCGCATCCTCGGCACGCGCGAGACGGTGGCGGCGCTCACGGCGGCCGACTTGAAGGCGCTGCACGACCGCACCTACCTGCCGCGCCAGCTGGTCTTCGCCGCGGCGGGCAACGTCAACCACGAGGACGTGCTGGCGCTGCTCGGCAAGGCAGGCTGGTTCGACGCGGAGCCGGGGCCGGAAGGGAGGACGGTGGCGCGTCCGGTCGCCGCCACCGCCGTCGAGCGCCGCGTCTCGCGGGACGGCGCGCAGGTGCACCTGGTCTTCGGCACCGAGACGTTCCGGTACGGGGACGCGCGCCGCCACGCGCTGGTCCTGATCTCGACCATCTTCGGCTCGGGCATGAGCTCGCGCCTCTTCCAGCGGGTGCGCGAGGAGCTGGGGCTCGCGTACAGCGTGTACGCCTTCCACTCGTTCATGCAGGCCTCGGGCGTGGCCGGCGTCTACGTGGGAACGCAGCCGCCGACGGCGCAGCAGGCGGCGGACGCGATCCGCGACGAGTTCGCCAAGCTGGCGCGCCAGTCGCTCACGGCCGACGAGCTGGCGTCCGCGAAGCAGCAGGTGCAGGGCCAGCTGGTGCTGGCGCTGGAGGGCCCGGTGTCGCGGATGTACCGCATCGCGGGCTCGGCGCTGTACGGCGAGCCCTACAGGAGCCTCGACGCGATGCTGGCGGAGGTGGAGGCGGTCACCCCCGAGCAGGTGGCGGCCGTGGCCGCCGAGTTCTACGCGCCGGAGCGGCAGGTCGTCGTCTGGCTGGGTCCGAGCTGACGGTGCCGTGACGTCCGGCGCGGCGATCCCGCCGATTCTCTGCTACCACAAGGTGGACACGCGGTTCGAGTTGGGCTTCACCCAGCTCGAGCCGCGAGTGTTTCGGCGCCAGATGGAGACGCTGGCGCGGCTCGGCTATCGGACCCTCGGCTCGGCGGAGCTCTCCGAGGCGCTCACCGCCGGTACAACGGCCGCGGCCGCGGAGAGACCGGCCGTCGTCGTCACCTTCGACGACGGATACGGCGCACTGGCGCGGCACGCCTTCCCGGTCGTGGCGGACCTCGGGTTCCGGGCGCTCGTCTTCGTCATCACGGACTACGTGGGGCGCGAGAACACCTGGGACGTGCAGTACGGGTGGCGGCGGTTCGCGCACCTGGACTGGGACGAGCTGGGACGCTGGCGGGAGCGGGGGATCGAGGTCCATTCGCACGGGGCGACGCACGCACGCCTGACCTGGCTCGGCGACGCGGAAGCGGCCGATGAGCTGGCGCGCTCGCGCGAGGCCATCGCGGGGCGGCTGGGCGAGGCGCCGCGGGGCGTGAGCTATCCGTTCGGCTCCGTGGACGATCGGGTGCGCACGCTCGCCGCGAGGGCGGGGTACACCCTCGGCTTCGCCGGTCCGTCGGAACGCGGGGCCGATCCGCTCAGTCTTCCCCGACTGCCGGTCTACGGGTGGGACCGGTTCGACGTCCCGCTGGTGATGAGGCGCTCGCCGCTCGCGGCGGTGGGGATGGGTCTGGCGCGTTTCACCAACCGCTGTGCCGTGGGCACCGCGGCCATCCAGCGGCTGCTGGGGCGTCGCTACGCGGGCTGAGGGCTGTGGCCGGCGCGGGTCGCGCGGGCCGTGTACTTCTTGTGGAACTCGCCGAGCTTGACGACGACTTCCTCGATCTCCTCCTGGGACGGGAGGAAGGTCGTGCGGAAGTGGTAGGTCCCCGGCACCTGGCCCAGGCCTGAGCCGGGCACCACGCAGATCCCCGTCTCCTCGAGCAGCTTGAGGCAGTAGTCGCAGTCGCGGCTCGCCTCGTAGGCGCGGCGCGCGTCCGCGGTCATCGCCGCCACGTCCACGCCGGGCTCGGGCGGCAACTCGATGCGCACGAAGCCGTACATCGCGCCCTGCGGCATCTCGAGCGACATCCCCTCGATCGCGTTGATCCCGCGGCCCAGCACCTCGGCCTTCGTCTTGAGCGCTCCGAGGATGTCGTCGCGCTCCTTCACGTACTGCGCGCTGCTCTCCTCGCCCTCGACCGGCGGCGCCACCATCACGTACACCGCGATCTGCCCCGCCACGTTGGCGCACAGAGCGATGGACTGCAGCTTCACCAGCTCCGCCATCACGTCGTCGGGGATGTTCCGCAGCTCCACGTACCCGCCACGGTGGCCGCATTCGCCGAGGAATCCCTTCGAGACCGAGTGGAAGCTGAAGAGGGGCACGGTCGTCTCACGCAGATCGTGCATCACCCTCGCGAACGACGTGAACCGCTGGAACTGCGCGTAGACGTTCTCCTGGTAGACCTCGTCCGCGAAGAGCGCGAGGCCGTTGGCCCGGGCGAACCGGATGATCATCGCGATCTCGTCCCGGGTCAGCACGGCGCCGGTCGGGTTGCCGGGGTTGATCACCGCGATCGCGACCGGCCGGATCCCTTCGGCGCGGGCCCGTGCGATGGCGGCCGTCAGCGCCTCCTCCCGGAGCTGCCAGTGATGCGCTTCGTCGAGGTAGTAGGGAATGGCCTGGCCCCCTCGCAGGGCGATCTCCGCGCTGTAGAGCGGGTACTGCGGGATCGGGATCATGATCCCGTCGTTGCGGTCCCGCAGCAGCGCCACGATCGCCGCCTCGACGCCCTTGCTGGCGCCGTCCGTGAGGAGGATGTGGTCCTTGTCCGCCGGGATCCCGTCGCGGCGGGTGATGAAGTCCGCCACGGCCTGCCGGATGAAGCCGATGCCCGGGCTCTGCGTGTACGCCCCGGTTCCCGAGGGCTGCTTCGCGAGGATGTGCCGCACCGTGCGGACGACGTCCCCGGGGAAGCGCCCCGCCAGCACCGGGTCGTCCAGCAGGGCGGGGTACTCGACCAGGGCGAGGATCTGCCGCAGGTAGGTGAGCGGCTTCTGCACGAAGGCCTGCGGGTTCCCGATGTTGCAGTAGATGATGCGCCGGCCCTGCGCCTCGAGCTCCTGGGCGCGGATCGGGATCGCCCCGCGGACCGCGTACTCGGCGCGGAGGAGATCGGGATTGAGATCGTTCCTCGTCAGCATGGGAGGAAAGTCGCACGCCTGCTGCGGAGCCGCAATGACAAGGGGTTAGGGATCAGGGAATAGGGGTTAGGGAAGACGCATCGCAGCCCGAGTCCCTAACCCCTAACCCCTAACCCCTAACCCCTAATCCCTATCCCTTGTTGTATCACTCTCCCGGCGGCCGCCGCGGCATCCGGGCCTGCATGTCCGCCACGTTCTTGTCGAAGATCGTCTGCTGGTCCGTGGTGAGCACGTTCCGGATGTCCATGTTCTGCTGGCGCATCAGCTCGAAGCGCTGAGCCCGGCTGGCCGAATCCGGCATCTCGCCCGGCGTGAAGGCCGGCATCTTGGCCTGATAGGTCTTCTGGATCGAGTCGATCTTGGCCTGCTGCGTCGCCGTCAGCGTGATGCCGTTCAGCATCATCTGCATCCGGCGCTGGGCGAAGCCGCCCTGGCCGCCCATCCCGCCGCCCGGCGGGCCCTGGGCGATCGCCGGGGCGACGGCGAGCCCCAGCAGTGCGGCGACGACGAAGGTGATGCGTGACTTCATTGGTCCTCCGGTTTCGTGGTGATGTGGAGCGTGCGCGACACCCATCCACCTAGATACGCGCGCACGCCCCACGACGTTAACGACTGATACCCCCCCCCGGCCGGCGACGGCTAGTTCTGCGGCCGGCGCGGCGGCTGGCTCTGCTGCTGCCGCTGCTGCGCCTCGCGCTGCAACACCTCCTGCAGGTAGTCGCTCATGTTGCGCGGCGGCGCCACGCAGGTCGGCCAGGACGCGGGCTGGGGACCGCCGGGGCCGAAGCCGCCCCGCTCCGGGAACACCGTCCGCTTCTCGTGCGAGACGTTCTGCCGGTCCTCGGAGGCGAGATACACCAGCATCGCCGTGAGCACCGCGTTCGACTTCAGGTCGTCGAAGACGATCTTGTCGAAGGTGTCGCGGGTGGTGTGCCACGTATAGAGGAAGTAGTCCCAGTTGAGGGAGCCGAGGCCGAATCCCGCGGCGCCGGCGCAGTCGAACGACGCGTGGTCGGTCCCGCCGCCCGCCGGCATGCCCGTGAAGCCGAAGGTGATGTTGCGCGTGATCTCGGAGGGCACCCGCGCCAGCCACCGCGCCAGGCTCCCGGCGGCATCCGGATAGCCCGAGGCCGACAGGTTCACCACCCGGCCGGTCCCGTTGTCCTGATTGAAGAGGGCCTGGAGGTGCGAGACGATATCGGGGTGGTCGGCCACGAAGGCCTTCGAGCCGTCGAGCCCGTTCTCCTCCGAGGCCCAGTGGCCGACGAGGATCGTCCGCCGCGGAGCAGGATAGGCGAGCTTCAGGATCCGCATCGCCTCGACCATGGTCACGGTACCGGTGCCGTTGTCCGTCGCGCCCGAGCCGCCGTCCCAGGAATCGAAGTGCGCCGACAGCATGACGTACTCGTTGGGCAGCTCGGTGCCGGGAATCTCCGCGACGACGTTGAACGCCGGCACGTCGCCCAGGTTCTGCGACTCGGCGACGAGTTGCACCACCGGCCCCTGGTGGTTCTCCGCGAGTCGGGACACGAGCCCGTAGTCCTCGCAGCTCAAGTCCATCACCGGCGCGTGCTGCGACCAGGTATTGAAGATCCGGTCCGTACCCCAGCCGGTCGTCCAGGTCGAGGTCAGGATGCCGGCAGCCCCGGCGCTGTCGAGTGCGAGCTGCAGGCGGCGCGCGTTGAACGCCGCCTTCGTCACGCGCTGCTGCCACGCCGTCTGCGCGGTGGCACGCGCCTCGCGAAACTTCGTCCACGAGGCCGGCAGCGCGGTGGTCGCCCATTCGCTATCGGGCCGGCAGGAAGGCTGGGGGAACGAGATCGCCACGAACTTGCCCTTCACCGACGGCAGCCAGGCGCGGAACGCGACGCTGTCGGCCAGGTCGGGGAGTTGAATGACCTCACCGCGCACCGGTTTGCCGCCCGTGCCCGGGCTCCACGAGAGCATGGTGGCCTCGAGCGTGCGGACGCGCGGGGCCACGAGGTCGATATGGGCGCTTCCGCGCTGCCAGCCACGCCAGGTGCCGTACTGCTCGGCGCGAGCCTGGATCCCCCACTTCTGATATAGCGCGATCAACCAGTCGGCCGCCGACTTGTAGCCCGGCGAGCCGGTGAGCCGCGGACCGATCGAGTCGAACAGCGGCTGGGAGATCTCGTAGGTCTGGGAGCTGTCCATGCCGAGCACCCAGATGCGCCGGAGCACGGGGTTGTCGGTCGCGAACGTCTGAGCGGCGGCGGTGCCGAAGGCCAGAAGGAGACCAAGGCCCGCGCCCGCAATGGCACGTCTCATCGGATTCCTCCAAAGGGTGAACAACGGGCCGAATGTAGGCTTTGGGGCACCTCGCCGACAGGGCGAAGGTCGCTACATTCCGCGGGTCTCAATTCCATCAGCGGAGGTCGGATTCCCATGCGTGTGGCCCCTCGCGTCGTCTGCGCGTTGCCCTTCGTCGTCGCTCTCGCCGGCGCCCTGCCGGCTTCGGCCCAGGTCCCCGCCGCGCCTCCCGGCGCCCAAGCAGCTGTGACCACCGGCATCGCCTCGCGCGTCCAGGGCATGGAGCGGCGGGAGGGGTTCGTCACGGTCTACCTCGATCGCGTGCAGGGGAAGCTCTTCCTCGAGCTGCCGCACGATTCCCTCCGGGTGCTGGCGTTCTTCACCCTCGCGACGGGCCTCGGCTCGAATCCGGTCGGGCTGGATCGCGGCGCCAACGGTCCCAATCACGTCGCGCGGTTCGTTCGGGACGGCAACCGGGTGCTGGTGGTGTTCGAGAACTGGGCGTACCGCAGCTCGAGCGCGAATCCGGCCCACGTGCGCTCGGTGGAGGAGTCGTTCCCACCGAGCACGGTCGCGGCCCTGCCGCTCGTGGCCGAGGAGGGAGGCCGCCTGCTGGTGGACGCGACCGACTTCGTGATCCGCGACTGGATCGGCGTGCCGCAAGCGCTGACCGACGCCCACCAGGGCAGTTACGCCCTGGCGCGGGACCGGTCCGGCGTGGACGCGGCGCGGACGGTCGCCTTCCCGGAGAACACGGAGCTCGACGCGTCGCTCACGTTCACCACCAGCGGCCGGCCCGGCCCCCTGGTGTCCGATATCCTCCCGGACCCGGAGGCGTTCACGCTCCGCGAGCACGTTTCGCTGCTGGCGCTCCCCGACACCGCCTACCGTCCGCGGGCCTGGGACCCGCGGATCGGGTACTTCGGCGTAGCCTTCAAGGACTACGCCCAGCCCGTGCAGCTGCCGCTGGAACAGCGCTGGATCGCGCGCCATCGGCTGCAGCGCGCCGACCCGGCCGATCCGCGCAGTCCGATCGTGGATCCGATCGTCTACTACCTCGACCGCGGGATCCCGGAGCCGCTCCGTTCGGCGATGCTCGAGGGGGCGCGGTGGTGGGAGCAGGCCTTCGCCCAGGCGGGTCTCGCGGGCGGCTTCGTGATGCGCGATCTGCCGGAGGGGGCGGACCCGATGGACGCGCGCTACAACGTCGTGCAGTGGGAGAACCGGAACGAGCGGGGGTGGTCGGTGGGAGGCTCGCTCGGCGACCCGCGCACCGGGGAGATCATCAAGGGGATGGCGCGGCTCGACTCGCACCGGGCTCGCACCGACTACGACCTCTACGCCGGCCTGATGGGGGCGGACGCCTCCGCCGCCGACAGCGCCTTCGTCCTGGCGCGGGTACGGCAGGTGACCGCGCACGAGATCGGGCACACCCTCGGCCTCGCGCACAACTACATCGCGTCGAGCTACGATCGCGGGTCGGTGATGGACTACCCGCCGCCGCGCGTGCGGCTCAACGCGAACGGCGAGATCGATCTCAGCGAGGCGTACGCGGTCGGGCCCGGCGCCTACGATGTCTGGGCGATCCGCTGGGGCTACGGGATCTTCCCGCCGGCGGTCGAGGCGGAGTCGCTCAAGGCCATCGTCGCCGACGGGCTGCGCCGGGGCTACCTCTACCTCTCCGACGGCGACGCGCGGCCGGAGTTCGCCTCGGATCCGCGCACGAGCCTGTGGGACGACGCGGCGACGCCGCTCGAGTTCCTGCGCCGCCAGATGGCGGTGCGCCGCGTCGCGATGAGCCGCTTCGGCGAGCGCAACATCCGTCCCGGGGAGCCGATCGCCCTGCTGCAGGAGCGGTTCGTCCCCCTCTACTTCTTCCACCGGTTCGCGATCAACGCCCTTGCCAAGACCGTCGGCGGGATGGAGTATGCCAACGCGGTGCGCGGAGACGGGCAGCAGGCCACGCTTCCGGTGCCGGCGTCGGACCAGCGGGCGGCGCTGAGCGCGCTGCTCGGCGCTCTGGAGCCCGCCGAGCTCGCGGTGCCGGACACCGTGCTGACGCTCCTGGCGCCGGGGGCGGCCGAAGTCACTCCGGCCGAGGAGCTGTTCAGGAGCCGGACGCGTCCCGCCTTCGACGAGCTGGGCGCGGCGCGGACCCTGGCGCAGATGGTGGTGGACGCCCTGCTGCAGCGGGATCGCGCGGCGCGGCTGGTGGAGTTCGCGCCACGCCAGCGGAATGCGCTGACGCTCGGCGAGGTGGTGGATTCGCTCGTGGCGTGCACCTGGCGCGTGGATGCGCCGCTTAACGAGAAGCTGGCGGCGCTGCGGCGCGTGGCGTCGCGGGCCGTGGCGGACCGGCTGCTGGCGCTCGCCGCCGACCGGGATGCCGCTCCCGAGGTGCGTGCGATGGCGGACTTCAAGATCGCCCGGCTGCGGGACCTCGCCCGCCAGCGCGCCCGCGTCGGATCGGACGCCGCGCGCGCGCACTGGGACGCCGTGGCCGGCGACCTGACCCGCTGGATCGAGCGGCGCGAGCTGCCGCAGCCGACGCCGGCGTTGACGGCTCCGCCCGGCGATCCGTTCGGCCTCGACCCGTGACCGCGGGTCGCCCCGTCGTCCTCAGATCATCGAAAGGAGCCTCTCCGTGACACCGCGCCAATGGGCCTGCACGATGGTGGTGGCGACCGTGACCTGCTCGGTGCTCATCTCCGGGCCCGTGCGCGCCCAGGTGCACCGCCTCGACGACGGACTCGCCCGCACGCCGCCGATGGGCTGGAACACCTGGAACAAGTTCGCCTGCAACGTGAGCGAGCGGCTGATCAGGGAGACGGCGGACGCGATCGTCTCCTCGGGGATGCGGGACGCGGGGTACCGCTACGTCGTCATCGACGACTGCTGGCAGGTGTACCGCGACACGGCCGGGACGATCGTGGCCGACCCGCAGCGGTTTCCGAGCGGGATCAAGGCGCTCGCCGACTACATCCACTCGAAGGGCCTGCTGTTCGGCATCTACACCGATGCGGGGACGGCCACCTGCCAGGGCCGGCCCGGGACCCACGACCACGAGGAGCAGGACGCGCGCACCTACGCCGCGTGGGGCGTGGACTACGTGAAGGAGGACTGGTGCAATGCGCGCGGGCTCACGGCGCGGGCCCAGTACAAGAAGTTCCACGACGCGCTGGTCGCCACCGGCCGCCCGATCGTGCTCAGCATCTGCGAGTGGGGCAGCAACCGGCCGTGGGATTGGGCGCCGGGCACCGGGCACCTCTGGCGCACGACGGACGACATCAGCGACAACTGGGCGAGCATGCTCTACAACTACGACCTGTCGGCGATGCACCAGGACGTCGCGGGCCCCGGCGGCTGGAACGACCCCGACATGCTGGAGGTGGGCAACGGCGGGATGACGGACGACGAGTATCGCGCCCACCTCGCCCTCTGGGCGATCGCGGCCGCGCCGCTGATCGCCGGCAACGACGTGCGGACGATGAGCGCGGCGACCCGCGACATCCTCACCAATCGGGAAGTCCTGGCGGTGGATCAGGACTCGCTGGGCGAGCAGGGGTGGCTGGCCGAGCAGCCCGCGCCCGGCCTGCAGGTGTGGGTTAAGCCCCTGACGGATGGCTCGCGCGCGGTCGCGCTCCTCAACCGGACCGGGGCGGAGGCACAGATGTCCGTGGACTGGAAGGCGATCGGGCTGGCGCCGGGCCGTGCCACGGTGCGCGACCTCTGGGCGCATGCGGATCGGGGCACGTTCGCCGCCGGCTACGGCGCCGCGGTCCCATCGCACGCCGTGGTGATGCTCGAGGTGACGCCGGTCAAGAGCCACTGACGCCGGCGCCCGGAACCTTTGCGTGAAGGAGCGAGGTCCATGTTGAAGGAGTTCAAGGCGTTCGTGATGCGCGGCAACGTCCTCGACCTGGCCGTCGCGGTCATCATCGGCGCGGCGTTCGGCAAGATCATCTCGTCGCTGGTCGGCGATGTCCTGATGCCGCCGATCGGACGCGTGGTCGGGAAGGTGGACTTCAGCGGTCTGTACCTGAACCTGTCGGGCACCTCGTATCCGAGCCTCGCCGCGGCGAAGGCGGCGGGCGCGGCGACCATCAATTACGGGCTGTTCCTCAACGCGACGGTGGACTTCGTGATCGTGGCGTTCGTCCTGTTCCTGGTCATCCGGACGGCGAACCGCATGCAGACGGCGCTGGTGAAGGCCGAGGCGGCGCCGCCGGCGACCAAGGACTGCCCGTACTGCTGTTCGACGATACCGATCAAAGCGACGCGCTGCGGCCACTGCACCTCGAACCTGTAGGAGGAGGGCGATGCATCAAGGTGACCTGAGCCGCCGGGGATTCCTCGGCATGGGCCTCGCCGGAGGGGTCCTCGCGGCGGCGGACCTGACCTGGCCCGCGCGGCGGGCGGTGGCGCGCATCAGCGCACGCCCTCCCGCCCTGGCCGCGTTCGAGCTGGAGGAGATGACGGTCGCGCAGCTCCAGGACGGGATGCGGTCCGGGCGGTGGACGTCGCGCGCCTTGGCCGAGCAGTACCTGGCGCGGATCGAGGAGCTGGATCAGCGCGGACCGGCGCTCCACACGATCATCGAGCTCAATCCCGACGCCCTGGCGATCGCGGCGCAGCTGGACGCCGAGCGCGCCAGCAAGGGGGCGCGCGGGCCGCTGCACGGCATCCCCGTGCTCATCAAGGACAACATCGACACGGCGGACCGGATGCACACCAGCGCGGGCTCCCTGGCGCTGGCGGCGTCCATCGCGCCGCGGGATTCGTTCGTGGCGGAGCGGCTGCGGGCCGCCGGCGCGGTCATCCTGGGCAAGGCGAACCTGAGCGAGTGGGCGAACATTCGCTCGACCCATTCGTCGAGCGGGTGGAGCGGCCGCGGCGGCCAGTGCCACAATCCGTACGCGCTCGACCGGTCGCCGTCGGGCTCGAGCAGCGGCTCCGCGGCGGCGGTCGCGGCCAACCTGTGCGCGATCGCGGTCGGGACCGAGACGGACGGCTCCATAACGTCCCCCGGCGCGACGTGCGGGCTGGTGGGAATCAAGCCGACGGTCGGCCTCGTGAGCCGGTCGGGCATCATCCCGATCTCACACACGCAGGACACGGCGGGCCCGCTCACCAGGACCGTCGCCGACGCGGCGGCTCTACTGTCGGCGCTGGCGGGCCGGGATCCGCGCGACCCGGCGACGCGCGGCAGCGCCGCACACGGCGCCGACTACACGCGCCTCCTCGATCCCGGCGGCCTCAAGGGTCTCCGGCTCGGTGTCGCCCGCAAGCGCTACACCGGCTACAACCCCGCGGTGGACGCGCTGTTCGAGGACGCGCTGCGCGTCCTCCGCGACGCCGGGGCCGTGATCGTGGACCCGGCCGACCTCACGACCGAGGACCATCTCGGCGGCGCCGAGCAGGAGGTTCTGCTCACCGAATTCAAGGCCGACCTCCGGGCCTACCTCGCGGCGCTCGGGCCGGGCGCCCCGGTAAGGACGCTCGCCGACGTCATCGCTTTCGACGAGCAGAACCGCGCCCGCGAGATGCCGTTCTTCGCGCAGGAGCTGTTCGAGCAGGCGCAGAAGAAGGGGCCGATCACGTCGCCCGCGTACCGGACGGCGTTGGCGCGCTGCCGGCGCTACGCCCGGAACGAGGGGATCGACGCGGTGATGGCGCGGCACCGGCTCGGCGCGATCATCTGCCCGACGCAGGCTCCCGCCTGGCTCACCGATTACGTCAACGGCGACGCCGTGGCCGGCAACTGCACGACGCCGGCCGCCGTGGCCGGCTATCCGCACGTCACCGTGCCGATGGGTCAGGTGTCGGGGCTGCCCGTCGGCCTGTCGTTCTTCGGCCGCGCGTGGAGCGAGGCGACGCTCATCAAGGCGGCGTTCGCGTACGAGCAGGCCAGCCGGATGCGCCGCGTCCCCCACTTCCTGCCCTCAGCCGTCGTGCCGGGAGCCGCATGACCCTTCAGTACATCTTCTCGACGCTGCGGCTCGGCAAGGTCGTGCCGCCGAGCCGCTACGTGCTCAAGGACATCTCCCTGTCGTTCTTCCCCGACGCCAAGATCGGCGTGATCGGCCTCAACGGCGCCGGCAAGAGCAGTCTCCTCAAGATCTTCGCCGGCGTGGACCACGACTTCATCGGCGAGGCGCGGCCGGCCGAGGGCATCCGCATCGGCCTGCTGGAGCAGGAGCCGCGGCTCGATCCGACGAAGGACGTGCGCGGCAACGTCGAGGAAGGCGTAGCCGAGGTGCACGCGCTGCTGAAGGAGTTCGAGCGGATCAGCGCCAAGTTCGCCGAGCCGATGTCGGACGAGGAGATGAACGCCCTGCTCGAGCAGCAGGGGGATCTGCAGCACCGGATCGACCACCTCGGGGCCTGGGAGCTGGACCGCAAGCTCGACATCGCGATGGACGCCCTGCGCCTGCCGCCGCCCGACGCGGACGTCACGAAGATCTCGGGCGGGGAGCGCCGGCGCGTGGCGCTCTGCCGCCTGCTCCTCTCGCAGCCCGACCTGCTGCTCCTCGACGAGCCGACCAACCATCTCGACGCGGAGTCGGTGGCCTGGCTGGAGCGGCACCTCAAGGAGTTCCCCGGCTGCGTCATCGCCGTGACGCACGACCGCTATTTCCTCGACAACGTGGCCGGCTGGATCCTCGAGCTCGACCGCGGCGAGGGGATCCCGTGGAAGGGGAACTACTCGAGCTGGCTGGGCCAGAAGCAGCAGCGGCTCGCCAGCGAGGAGAAGCAGGCCTCCGCGCGCCGCCGGACCCTCGAGCGCGAGCTGGAGTGGATCCGGATGGCGCCGCGCGCGCGGCAGGCCAAGTCGAAGGCCCGCATCACGGCGTACGAGTCGCTGCTGGCCGAGGAGACCGCGGCCCGCGACGACACGGCCGAGATCCTGATCCCGCCGCCACCCCGCCTCGGGGACGAGGTGATCGTGGCGGAGAACCTGTCGAAGGGCTTCGGCGACCGCCTCCTCTTCGAGAAGCTGAGTTTCCGCCTGCCGCGCGGCGGCATCGTCGGCGTCATCGGGCCCAACGGGGCGGGGAAGACGACCCTGTTCCGGATGATCGTCGGCCAGGAGAAGCCGGACGCGGGCGCGCTCAAGGTGGGCTCGACGGTGCAGATCGCCTACGTGGACCAGAGCCGGGAGTCGCTCGACGGGAGGAAGACCCTGTTCGAGGAGATCTCGGGGGGGCAGGAGACGCTGGACTTCGGCAAGCGGCAGGTGAACGCCCGCGCCTACTGCGCCAGCTTCGGCTTCCGCGGCGCCGACCAGCAGAAGAGGGTGGCCGATCTCTCGGGGGGTGAGCGCAACCGCGTCCACCTGGCCAAGCTCCTCAAGAGCGGCGGCAACCTGCTGCTCCTCGACGAGCCGACCAATGACCTCGACGTGGACACCCTGCGGGCGCTCGAGGACGCGCTGGTGCGCTTCGCCGGGTGCGTCGTGGTGATCAGCCACGACCGCTGGTTCCTCGACCGGATCGCGACGCACATCCTCGCCTTCGAGGGGGACGGCGAGGTATACTGGTACGAAGGAGACTATGAGGGCTACGCCGCGGACTACCGGCGGCGGAAGGGCGCGGCGGCCGACCAGCCGCACCGCATCAAATACAAGAAGCTGGTGCACTGAGCCGAGGAGGACCGATGGCACAATTGCGCTTGGGCGTCGCGACGTTCGCCGTGCTGGCCGCGGCCGCGTGTGCGAGCGCGGGGCAGCACCCGGGGGACTCGGGCGGTAGCAGCGAGAACCTGATCAGCTCGGAGGAGCTGCGAGCGGCGCCGGTGACCGATCTGGCGAGCTACATCCGCTCGCATCGCCCGCGGTGGCTGCAGCGGAACTACCAGTTGTCGTTCAACGAGACCGAGGTCCAGAACGTCGTCGTGTTCCTGGACAACATTATGCATGGGGGGGCCGACGCGCTGGCGACCTTCATGACCACCTCGGCGCAGGAGGTGCGTTACTACACGCCGAGCGAGGCGGAGTCGCGCTTCGGACTGGGGACCGGCAACGGGGTGATCCAGATCGTGAGCCGAACGCACTGAGCGGCCAGGCGCGGCGCGTCAGCAGAACTCCTGCACGAAGAGCCTGGCGGCGATAGGAAGCAGCGTCGGGTGATGGGCCAGGGCGGACGCCATGACCCGGCCCAGCGTGCGCTTCTCGATCGGGATCCCGTTGACCGTCCGGGCGATCCGGTTCAGGAAGTCGTCGTCGAACTTGTTGATCGTTTCCTTGAGCTTGTAGTACAGCGTGTGCGAGTGCCCCAGCAGCTCCATCCACTCGTCGTGGTAGGCCTGCAGGCTCGCCGCTGAGGTGTCGCCCGCGCGGAGCGCGCGCGCCGCGTGCCGGCCCGCCAGCCGCCCCGCCTTCATCGCATTGATGATCCCGCCTCCCGACAGTGGATTGATCATGTGGGCGGCGTCGCCCGCGAGGATCACGCCGTCGGCGACGGTGCGTTTCACGGTCACGCCGCTGATCACGCCGCCGACCGTGAGACCGGTCACGGTCCCGTGCGGGAAGTGCTTCGCGAGGTAGTCGTCGAGGTACGCGCGCGCGTTGCGGCCGTCCGAGCGCAGGGCCACCACGCCGAGCCCGACGTTGGCCACGCCGACGCCCTTGGGGAAGATCCAGGCGTAGCCGCCCGGGGCGACGCTGGGGCCGAACTGCAGGTAGATGGCGTCGGGGTCGAACTCGATGTTGCCGACGACGTACTGCGCGCACGACTCCATGTCCCGCGAGGCGACCCGCGTGTCGAGCCCCGCCCAGCGGCCCACCATCGTCTCCACGCCGTCGGCGCCGATCACCACCTTCGCCTTCCAGGTCTCGCCGCCCCTCGGCCCGCGCAGCGAGACCTGCCACGCGCCGTTCGCGCGCTCCATCCGCACCGCCTCGGTGCCGATCCGGATCTCGGCGCCGGCCTGCGCCGCGAGGTCGGCCAGCGCCGGCTCGAACCGCGTGCGGTCGAGCACGTACCCGACGTCGCGGCTCCCGAGCACCACTTCCGTGTCGTCCGGCGCCCAGAGGATGACCTTGGTGATCTTGCGGGCGACCCAGGGCGCGCCGTCCGGGTTCAGGAACTCCCGCAGGCCCTCGCTCCCCACGCCCTCGGCGCAGCGGACCGGCGCCCCGATGGCCCGGTCCCGCTCGATCAGGAGCACGTGGCCCGCGCCGGCGGCGGCCGCCTCCCAGGCGGCGACGCAGCCCGCCGGCCCCCCGCCCACCACCAGGACGTCAGCGGTCGGCATCCACCATCTCCAGCGCGCCGACGGGGCAGGGGGCGATGCACTTCTCGCACCCGGTGCAGGTCTCGGCCTCCACCTCCAGCCCGCGCCGGGTCATGTGGATCGCCTCGGGGGGGCACAGCGGCATGCACAGGCCGCAGGCGTCGCAGGCGACGGTGTCCACGACCGCGATGCGACGGGCTACGGCAGGGCGAGGCATGGGCGCGCAGCATAGCCGGGGCGCGGGAACGGTGTCAAGCCGCGGTTGCCCCGGACCTGGGCCCGGGCTATGTTAATGACCGGCCAACGAGTTACACGCTCCCCCTCCAGTGGGTCTTTAACCGGAATGAAGATGTTGTCGTGGAACCCCGGGTCGTGGCTGCCCGCCAACGAGATTGCCGTGGATTTGGGCACCGCGAACACGCTCATCTACGTGCGCGGCGAGGGCATCGTGCTGAACGAACCCTCGGTCGTGGCGCTGGAGAAGACGACCGGGCGGATCAAGGGCATCGGTCTGGAGGCGAAGCGGATGCTCGGGCGCACGCCCGACGGGATCATGGCGGTGCGGCCGCTCAAGGACGGCGTGATCGCGGATTTCGACGTCACCGAGAAGATGCTGCGCTACTTCCTCTCCTCCATCATCAACAAGCACGTCTTCCGCGTGAAGCCGAAGGTGATCGTCTGCGTGCCGAGCGGGATCACCGAGGTGGAGAAGCGCGCGGTGCGCGACAGCGCGCAGTCGGCCGGCGCCAAGGAAGTGTACATGGTGGCCGAGCCGATGGCGGCGGCGATCGGCGTGGGGCTGCCGATCGAGACGCCGACCGGGAACATGGTCATCGACATCGGCGGCGGCACGACCGAGATCGCGGTGATCGCGCTGTCGGGGATCGTGTGCGACACCTCGATCCGCACCGGCGGCGACGAGATGGACGTCGCGATCGTGCAGCACATGCGGAAGAACCACAACGTGCTGATCGGCGAGCCGACGGCCGAGCGGATCAAGATCGAGATCGGGAGCGCGGCGCCGGTCGGGGACGAGCAGGAGATGGAGGTGAAGGGGCGCGACCTGGTCTCGGGGATCCCGAAGACCGTGACGGTGCGCTCCGACGAGATCCGCGCGGCGCTGCAGGAGCCGATCCAGCAGATCGTGGACGCGGTGCGGCGCGCGCTGGAGATCACGCCCCCCGAGCTGGCGAGCGACATCGTGGACCGCGGCATCGTGATGACGGGCGGCGGCTCATTGATCCGCGGCCTCGACATCCTGCTCTCGCACGAAACGGGGCTGCCGATCCACGTGGACGAGGACCCGCTGACCTGCGTCGTGCGCGGCACCGGACGCATCCTCGACGATCCGGAGAAGTACCGCACCGTTCTGACCACCTGATCCGGCCGTGACGATCGGGACCGAGCGGTACGGATCGCGCGCCGACACGGCCGTCTTCGTCGTCTGCCTGGTGCTGTCCCTCGTCGCCCTCGCCCTGCCGGAAGCGCTGCGCCTGCCCATCGCGTCGTCCCTGCGCCGGACCGTGCTCCTCCCCGTGGTGACGGCGGAGCGGCAGGCGACCGTCTCGCGCGAGCAACGCCAGGACGTGCTGGCCCTCCGCGCCCAGCGGGACTCGCTGGCACTCGCCGCCGCCCTTCTTCCCGATCTCCGCGCCGAGAACGCGCAGCTCCGGGCGCTGCTGCGGCTGGGCGGGCGGCTGGACTATGGGTACGTGAGCGCCGAGGTCCTGCACCAGACCGGGATGACGGACGGCCTGACCCTGCTCCTCTCCGCCGGGCGCCGCGAGGGGGTCGAGCAGCTGGCTCCGGTGGTGGCGCCGGCCGGCCTGGTCGGCTCGGTGCTCAGCGTGGACGCGCACACCAGCGTGGCGATGGCGTGGAGTCACCCCGACTTCCGGGTGAGCGCCATGGTCGAGGGAGGCCGGATCTTCGGCATCGTCGCCGCCCGGCGCGGCGAGACGCAGGGCGATGTCATGGAGCTGACGGGGATCGC
Source organism: uncultured Gemmatimonadales bacterium (assembly GCA_963835535.1). Lineage (GTDB taxonomy): Bacteria > Gemmatimonadota > Gemmatimonadetes > Gemmatimonadales > JACORV01 > Fen-1245. Next base: position 517,957 of record CAWIFL010000002.1, on the reverse strand, counting down.
CTACCGGGAGAGCCTCCCGATCGGCGCGCCGGTGGTGACGTCGGGACTGGGCGGCATCTTCCCGCGCGGCATCCCGATCGGCACCGTGCAGGGCCAGCTGAGCGAGACGGCCGGGTGGGAGCGGACCTACCTGCTCAAGCCGGCGGTCCATCCGGCGCAAGTGAGCCACGTGATGGTGCTGAGGCTGGAGCGCGCGGCCGACACGCTCACTGCGGCCTTCGACACGCTGCCGGCGCCCGGCGACTCGGGCGTCCAGCCGTGAGACTCCCGCCCGATCGCGTCAAGCTCACCGCAGTCCTCCTGCTGCTGGTGGTGCTGCACTTCGCGCTCCGCCCCCTGTTCGCCCCGTCCCGCTTCGCGCCCGATCTGATCCTGGTGGCGCTGGTGTTCCTCGCGATCCGCACGCGCCCGGCCGTCGGGGCGGTCGCCGGGTTCGTCGTCGGCCTGCTCTCGGACGCCGTGGCCCCCACGACGTTCGGGGCGGGGGCCTTCGCCCTCACCATCGTCGGGTTCGCGGCCGGGTGGCTCAAGGCGGTCGTCTTCGCCGACAACCTGCTGGTGAACGCCCTCATCGTCTTCGCGGCGAGCTGGGTCCGGGACATCCTCGAGGTCGCGGCGAGCAACCAGCTGCGGGGCGGCGCGCTCGGGCTTCAGCTCCTCGTCCTGTCGCCGGCCGCCGCGCTCAGCACCGCCGCCGCCGCGCTCGTCGCGCTGCTGCTGCTGCGCGGCTGGCTCACCGCGGTGCCGTCCCGATGACCAGCGGGCGCAACGCCTTCCATCCGTTCCTGCTCGCCGTGCGCGCGTCGGCCGCGCGCACCGTGCTCGCGGTCGTCTTCTTGGCTCTCAGCGGCGCGTTCTTCCGCCTGCAGGTGCTGCAGCACGGCGCCTACCGCCTGAAGTCCGAGTCGAACCGCCTGCGGCCGGTGCCGCTGCCCGCGCCGCGTGGCCTCATCCTCGATCGGCACGGGGCGGTGATCGCGGAGAACGTCCCCGGCTACTCGGTCTCCCTCCTCGCCGTCAACGAAGACTCGCTCCTGGCCATGGTGCGGCGGCTCGAGCCGATCCTGCCCCTCGACTCCGAGGAGGTCCGGCGCGTGGTGCAGCGTTACCACGACGCGCCGTACGAGCCCACGCTCCTCGTCAAGAACGCCCCGCTGCCGCTGGTCGCGTCGCTCGAAGAGCGGCGGACCGTGCTCCCGGGCCTGGTGGTCCAGACGGAGCCGAAGCGCGCCTATCCGGACAGCGGCGAGGTGGCGCACCTGGTCGGCTACGTCGGCGAAGCCACGCAGGAGGAGCTGGCCGGCGCCGACAGCGGACGCCCGCTCGGCGCGATCGTGGGGAAGGAGGGCCTCGAGCGGGAGTACGAGTCGTCGCTCGCGGGCGCCGACGGCGTACGGTTCGTCGAGGTGGACGCGATGGGGCGGGTGGTGCGCGAGGAGGGCGCGGCGCAGTCGCTCCCCGCCGTCCCCGGCCAGAGCGTGCACACCACCATCGACCTCGCCCTGCAACGCTTCGTCGCGTCCACCTTCCCGGCGGGCCGCCGCGGCGCCGTCGTGGCCATGGACCCGCGCAGCGGCGACATCCTCGCGCTCTACTCGGCCCCGTCGTACGATCCCAACGCCTTCGTGGGAGGCGTGGACCCGACGTACTGGCGCTCGCTGAACGAGAATCCGGACCTGCCGCTCCTCGACCGCGCGATCGCGGCGCGCTACCCGCCGGCCTCCACCTTCAAGCTCGCCACGGCGGTCATGGCCCTGAAGCGCGGGCTGGTGAACTTCCACTCGAAGATGCCGCTCCCCTGCATCGGCGGGATCCGGTTCGGCAACCGGTTCTTCAAGTGCTGGACCACCGGCCACGGGTATCTGACGCTGGAGCAGGCCATCGCCAACTCGTGCGACGGCTACTTCTACCAGCTCGGCCTCCTCCTCGGCGTGCCGGACTTCCTGCAGGACGGCATGGACCTCGGCTTCGGCGACAGGAGCGGGGTGGACCTGCCGGGCGAACAGCGGCCTGCATTCCCGGCGTCCACCGCCTACTACGACCGCGTCTACGGCAAGGCAGGATGGACCCGGGCGGTCGCCATGAACCTCGCCGTCGGCCAGGGCGAGAACGCCCAGACGCTCGTGAACATGGTGCGGTTCTACGCCGCGCTGGCCAACGGCGGCCCGGAGCCGCAGCCCCACATCCTCGCCGGGGCCCCGCCGAGCACGACCCGCGTGGATCTGCCCGACTCGATCTTCGCCGGCATCCGGCAGGCGCTGGTGGCCGTGGTGGAGCAGGGGACGGCGCGCGGCGCGAGGCTGGCCGCCCTCCATATCGCGGGGAAGACCGGCACGGCGCAGAACACGCAGTACCAGGGGAAGGACCACGCCTGGTTCATCGCGTTCGCCCCCGCCGAGGCGCCGAGGATCGTCGTGGGCGCCATCATCGAGGGTGCCGGGCACGGATCGGGGATCACGCCCACGATCGCGCGCATCATCGAGCGCTACCTCCTCGGACCCGATTCCACGCGCGGGCGGCTCGCGCCACTGCTCAGGGTGCCCGGTGAGGAGCGTCCGGGCGCCGCCCCGGTCCGGGTCGGGGACTCCGCGATCGCCGGCACCGTCCGATGACCTTCGGCAAGCGGCTCGATACGCCCCTCGCGGCGGTGGTCGCCGCCCTGACAGTCTACGGGCTGCTGGTGCTCTACTCGGCGGGGCAGACCGACGTGCCCACGGCGGCGGCCCACCTCTGGAGCCGCCAGCTCGTCTGGCTGGCGATGGGGCTGACCGGAGCGGTGCTCGTCATGCGCGTCTCGCCGCGGCTACTCGAGTGGGCGACCCCCGCCTGTTATGCCGCCGGCCTGCTGGTCCTCCTCGTCACGCTCGCAATCGGGACCGGCGGCGGCACGGCCGCATCCGAGCGCTCCTGGATCACGCTGGGCGGCGTGCGCCTGGGCCAGCCGTCCGAGCTGGTGAAGATCACGGTCATCCTGATGCTGGCCCGCTACCTCGCGTCGCGGCGTGATGCCCCCAACTCGCTGCGCGAGCTGGTGCTGCCAGTCGTGATCGCCGCCGTCCCCGCCGGGCTGGTCGTGCTGCAGCCCGACCTGGGGAGCGCGATCGTGTTCGCCGGCATCCTGTTCGCGATGCTCTACTGGGCCGGGGTGCGCGTCCCGTTGCTGATCCTGCTCGCCTCCCCGATCGCCTCGCTGTTCCTCGCGTTCAACCCGTGGACCTGGGCAGGCTGGATGCTCGTTCTGTGCGTCCTGCTCCTGATCTGGCGCCCGTACGTGTGGGAGAGCATGGCGGTCCTCGGCGGGAATCTGCTGATGGGCATCATCGCCTTCCCGCTCTGGAAGCACCTCGCCCCCTACCAGCAGCACCGGTTCATCTCCTTCCTCAATCCGGACGTGGACCCGCGCGCCACGGGCTGGCACATCATCCAGTCCAAGATCGCGATCGGGAGCGGAGGGTGGCTCGGGAAGGGGTTCACGATGGGGACGCAGAAGCGCCTCGCGTTCCTGCCGGCCCAGCCCACCGACTTCATCTTCTCCGTCGTGGGCGAGGAGCTGGGCTTCGTCGGGGTCCTGATCGCCCTCTGGCTGTTCTTCGCCCTGCTCGCCATCCTGGTCCGCGCCGCGCGCCGCAGCCCGGACCCGTTCGGGGGCCTGGTCGCTTTCGGGGTCGCCGGGCTCTTCTTCACCCACATCTTCGAGAACATCGGGATGACGGCGAACGTGATGCCGATCACCGGCATCCCCCTGCCGTTCTTCAGCTACGGTGGGTCGTTCCTGCTGGCCTGCTTCCTGGCCGTCGGGCTGGCGATGCGGGTCGCCAGGGAAGGGCACGAGCTCGGCTATCATGGCCTGTAGCAACGAGTTACAGAATCGCTCTGGCGCTCGACCGGCTCTCCTCTCAAATTGAGCGGTTCCCCGGGGGGCCCCGCGGCCCCCGCCGACCTCTGACCCCATCGCTCCCGTGCCCATGGCCTGGTTCCGCAAAGACCGACGTCCCCGTACGTCGCAGCGCGAGCGGCTGGAGATCCCGGCCGACGTCTGGGACAAGTGCGAGGAATGCGGCCATGTGGACGTCAAGGAGAAGTTCGAGCGGGGCTTCGGGGTGTGCCCGAACTGCGGGCACCACCGCCGGATAGACGCCGCCCAGTACATCGCCCTGCTGACGGACGAGGGGACGTGGAGCCCGATGGACCAGCTTCTCCGCTCGGTGGATGCTCTGGGCTTCGACTCCTACGAGGACCGCCTGGCGGCCGCCGTGAAGAAGGCCGGCCCGGAGGAAGCGGTGCGCACCGGGGCGGCGACCCTGGAAGGGGAGCCGATCTTCCTGGGCGTCATGGACTTCAAGTTCATGGGCGGCTCGATGGGCTCGGTCGTGGGGGAGAAGATCGTCCGGCTGGGGCGGCGGGCGCTGGCGGAGCGAGGACCCCTGATCATCGTGTCGGCTTCCGGCGGAGCGCGGATGCAGGAGGGGGTCCTCTCCCTGATGCAGCTGGCGAAGACCTCCGTGGTGGTGGCCGAGCTGCGGGAGGCGGGCCTCCCGTTCATCTCGGTGCTGACGAACCCGACGACCGGCGGCGTGTCGGCGTCGTACGCCTTCCAGGGGGACGTGATCATCGCCGAGCCCGGTGCCGTGATCGGGTTCGCCGGGGCCCGGGTGATCAAGCAGACGATCGGCCAGGACCTGCCCGAGGGGTTCCAGACCGCCGAGTTCCTCCTCGAGCGGGGGATGCTCGACGCGGTGGTACCGCGCGGGCGGCTCGCTCCGACCTGCGCCCAGCTGGTGCGCCTGCTGCTGCGGAGGCCGTGCATCGAAGGGGAGCGGGCCTCCTGACGGTCCAATCGTTCGAAGACGCCTGCCGGTTTCTCTATCCTAGGACGACGGGTGGGATCAAATGGGGCCTCGAGACGACCGAGGCCCTCTTGGCATCGCTCGGCCATCCGGAGCGGCACTTCGCCGCCGTCCACGTCGGCGGGACCAACGGCAAGGGGTCGGTCTCGACGATGGTGGCGGAGATCCTGCGCGCCGGCGGCTGGCGGGTGGGGCTCTACACGTCGCCGCACCTGGTGTCGTTCCGCGAGCGGGTGCTGGTGGACGGCGCCCCCATCTCGGAGGACGCGGTGACCTGCTGGGCGGCCCGGCTGGAGGAGCCGGCCGTCCGTCTCGGCGCCACCTTTTTCGAGATCTCGACGGCCTTGGCGTTCGCGGACTTCGCGGCGCGCGGCGTCGAGGTCGCGGTCGTCGAGGTCGGACTCGGCGGGCGGCTCGACGCGACCAACGTGATCACGCCGCTGGCCAGCGGCGTCACGCGCATCGCCATCGAGCACACCGAGTACCTGGGCAGCGACCGCCCGAGCATCGCGCGGGAGAAGGCGGGGATCGCCAAGCCGGGCGTGCCCTTCGTCACGACGGAAGCGGACGCGGCCGTGGCCGAGGTGCTGCTGGCGGAGGCGTGGAGGCGCGGAGCCGGGGCGGAGCACTTGGAACCCGGGAGCCACCTGGCGCGGGTGGTCGCGGACGGCTCCGGCGTCCGGTTCGACGCCACGACGCCGGTGCGCCGCTACGAAGGGCTGGAGATCGGATTGGCCGGCGCGTACCAGGCGGAGAACGCCCTGCTGGCGCTGCGGCTCGCGGAACTGGCCGGCGCCGCGTTTCCGGTGGCGGAGGAGGAACTCCGGGCCGCGCTCCGGGCGGCGCGCGTGCCGGGCCGCTTCGACCGATGGGGGAAGTGGATCTTCGACGTGGCGCACAACCCGGACGGCGCGCGGGCGCTCGCGGGGGTGCTCGACACGGTCCGTCCACCGCGACCACTCGTGGGGGTCGTCTCGGTCCTCAGGGACAAGGCGTGGCGCGAGATGCTGGAGACGCTCGCGGGCGCGGTGGACGCGCTGGTCCTGACGCGCGCGCCAAGTGCCCCTCCGGATCGGGCGTGGGACCTGGACGAGGTGTCCCGCTGGGCGCGCGAGCGGGGCATGGACGCTGCCGTCGAGCCGGACTTTGCCCGCGCGCTCGACGGAGCGGCGCGGCGCGCCGCCACGGTGCTCGTGACGGGCTCGTTCCACACCGTCGGCGACGCGATGTCTCGCTTGCCCGGAGCTCCGCCGCTCGGCTAGATTCGTGCATGAATGTGACGGCTCTGCCGGGGTTTCGCGATGCATTTCCCGACGCCCTAGCGCGGCGCCGTCACATTTTTGCTGTGTGGCGCGAAGTGGCCGCGCGCTACGGCTTCGAGGAGTACGACGGGCCGCCGCTCGAGCCGCTGGAGCTGTACACGCGCAAGAGCGGCGAGGAGATCGTCGAGCAGCTCTACAACTTCACGGACAAGGGCGGCCGCGAGGTGACCCTGCGGCCGGAGATGACGCCGACCCTGGCCCGGATGGTCGCGCAGCACGCGGCGCGGCTGAAGAAGCCCATCCGGTGGTTCTCCCTCCCGCAGCTGTTCCGGTACGAGCGGCAGCAGCGCGGCCGGCTGCGCGAGCACTTCCAGCTGAACATGGACATCATCGGCGAGGCGGGGCCGCTGGCCGACGCGGAGGTGATCGGCGCAGCGGTGGACATCGTGCGCGCCCTCGGCTTCGGCCCGGGCGACGTGCGGGCGCGCGTGTCCGACCGCCGCGTCCTGTCTGACGCGCTGACCGGCGATCTGGGGGTGCCGGCGGAGATCGTGCCGGCTGCCCTCGCGGCGCTCGACAAGTTCGAGCGGGCACCCGAGGCGACCCGGGAGGCCCTGGAGACGGCGTTCGGTGGCGCGAAGGGACGCTCGACGGCCGACGCGGTGATGGCCTTCGCTGCCCGGCTTGACGACCCCGCCGAGCTGTTGGCGCGTCCGGCCGCTGCGCCCCTGCGCGAGTGCCTCGATCACCTGGGCGCGATGGGCCTCGGGGCGTTCGTGGACGCGGATTTCCGCATCGTCCGGGGCCTGGCGTACTACACCGGCGTCGTGTTCGAGCTGTTCGATGCCCAGCGCTCCCTGCGCGCCATCTGCGGCGGCGGGCGCTACGACGAGCTGCTCAAGCAGGTCGGTGGGGTGGACCTGCCCTGCGTGGGCTTCGGGATGGGGGACGTCGTCCTGGGGGAGCTGATCGAGGAGCGCGACGGGCCGCCGAGGCCCGAGCCGGTGGTGGCGGTCTTCGTCGCGACGGTGACCGAGGAGGATCGCCCCGCCGCGCTGGCGCTGGCGCACGCGCTCCGCGACCGGGGGGTCCGCGTGGAGTTCGCGCTCAAGAAGCAGGCGCTGGGGAAGCAGCTGGAGCTGGCGGCGGCGCGCGGGGCGCGCGCGGCGGTGGTCCTCGGGCCTGAGGAGCGCGCCGCGGGGCAGGCGGTCGTGCGCACGCTGGCGACGGGGGCCGAGCGCCGGGCGAGCCTCGCGGATCTGGCGAAGGACTATGCGTTCTAGCCTCCCCGCCGCGCTCGCGGCCCTGGTGCTCGCGGGCTGCGCGCTGGAGCATGGGAATTCCCCGCCGGCGCGGACCGGCGCCGGCGCCTCTCCCCACGCCTCCCGCGACAGCGCCGGCAGCCCGTTGCACGCGGTATTCAGCCGGCGTCCGGACACGGTGGCTTCCGGCGTCACGCGCCTGGTCGTGAGCGTGGTCCTGGAGGGCGCCGAGCGGACGGCGGCCCGCGCCGCGATGGAGGCGGTGGCCGACGACGCGCGGCGCGACACTACCGTGGCCGCGGTGCGGGTCCTCGGGTACCTGCCGCCCGTACCGGGGCACGGAGACCGCGGAGGGCCCGGGCTGGTCCCGTTCGCGTACCTCGAGTGGATCCCGGCCGGTGGCTGGGACGACGTCTCGGCCAGCACGGCGCGCTCCGCGCACCACACCGAGGTGGTGTTCATGCCGGATCTGCGCACGCATCCAGGGAGGGAAGGACCGCAGTGAGCGAGGACCAGGGCCTCACGCCGCGCGCGAAGGACTTTTCGGCGTGGTACAACGAGGCGGTGATGCGCGCCGAGCTGGCGGACTATTCGGCCGTGCGCGGCTGCATGGTGATCCGCCCGAACGGCTACGCCATTTGGGAGCTGATGCAGGGTGCCCTCGACAGGATGTTCAAGGACACCGGGCACCGGAACGCCTATTTCCCCCTGTTCATCCCGCAGTCCTTCCTCCAGAAGGAGGCGGAGCACGTCGAGGGGTTCGCCCCCGAGGTGGCGGTGGTGACGCGGGCCGGCGGCAAGGAGCTGGAGGAGCCGCTGGTCGTGCGGCCCACGTCGGAGACGATCATCTACGCGTCGTTCGCCAAGTGGATCCAGTCGTACCGCGATCTCCCCCTGCTCATCAACCAGTGGTGCAACATCGTGCGCTGGGAGATGCGGACCCGCCTGTTCCTCCGGACGACGGAGTTCCTCTGGCAGGAAGGGCACACCGCGCACGTGGACGAGGCCGACGCGGAGCGGGAGACGCGGCAAATGCTCGGCGTGTACCGCCGCTTCGCCGAGGAGTGGATGGCGATGCCGGTGATCACGGGGGTCAAGACCGCGACGGAGAAGTTCGCCGGGGCGCTCAGGACCTACGCGGTCGAGGCGCTGATGCAGGACAACAAGTCCATTCAGGCGGGCACGTCGCACAACCTCGGCCAGAACTTCGCGCGCGCCTTCGAGGTGCAGTACCAGACGGCGGCCGGCGGGCTGGATTACGTCTGGAACACCTCGTGGGGCGTCTCGACGCGGCTCGTGGGCGGGCTGGTCATGACGCACGGCGACGACGTCGGCATCGTGTGTCCGCCGAAGCTCGCGCCGACGCAGGTGGTGGTGGTGCCGATCTACCGGTCGGACACGGAGCGTGGGGCCGTCGGCGAGGTGACCGAGCGGGCGGTGCGCGAGCTCAAGGCGGTGGGGCTCCGGGTCGAGCTGGACGCCCGCGAGGGGATGAAGCCGGGCGCCAAGTACTACGAGTGGGAGGGCAGGGGCGTCCCCCTGCGGCTCGAGGTCGGGCCCAAGGACGTGGCGAAGGGGCAGGTCTTCGCCGCCCGGCGCACCGGAGGCAAGTCGCCGATCCCGCTGACCGGCCTCGCCGCCGGGGTCGCGACGGCCCTGGACGAGATCCAGGCCGGGCTCTACCGCACCGCGCTCGAGCGGCGCGAGGCCAACAGCCGCCGCGGGGTCTCGAAGGACGAGTTGATCGCGATGATGGACGGGCCCGGCGGCTTCGCCTACGGCGGTTTCTGCGGCTCGGTCGCCTGCGAGAACGCCATCAAGGAGGCGACGAAGGCGACCGTCCGCGTCCTCCCCGACGCAGAGTTCCGCTCGCCGTCGCCGCCGGCACGATGCGTCTGGTGCGGCGCGGCGTCGGTGACAGAGGCCGTGTGGGCGAAGGCGTACTGACACAGAAGATCCTCATCGTCGATCTCGGCGGGCAGTACACGCAGCTCATCGCGAGGCGTGTGCGCGAGGCGCACGTGTACTGCGAGATCCACCCGTCACGCGACCTGGCGTGGGTGCGCTCGTTCGCGCCGACCGGCATCATCCTCTCCGGCGGGCCCAGCTCCGTCTACGACGAAGGCGTGCCGACCGTGGACAAGGGCGTCCTGGAGCTGGGCGCCCCGGTGCTGGGCATCTGCTACGGCATGCAGGTCCTGGCGCACCTGTCGGGCCTCCGCGTCGAGCCCGCCAACGAGCGCGAATACGGCCGGGCGGACCTGGAGGTGGTGGACGGGGACGAGCTGTTCGAGGGCTTCCCGCCGGGCACGCGCACGCCCGTGTGGATGAACCACGGCGACCGGGTCGAGACCGCCGGGACGGACTGGCAGGTGCTGGCCAAGAGTGGCAACACGCCCGTGGCGGCCTTCAGGCACCGGACGAAGCCGCTGTTCGGCGTGCAGTTCCATCCGGAGGTGGCGCACACGCCGCGCGGCCCCGAGATCCTCCAGAATTTCCTGTTCCGGATCTGCCGGGCCGCCCCCGACTGGACGCCGGGCCACTTCGTCGAGCGGTCCGTGCGGGAGATCGCGGCGAAGGTCGGGAGCCGCCGCGCCATCTGCGGCCTCTCGGGGGGCGTGGACTCGGCGGTGGCCGCGGCGCTGGTCCAGCGGGCCATCGGGAACCAGCTCACCTGCATCTTCGTGGACCATGGCCTGCTCAGGCGGGGCGAGCGCGAGCAGGTCGAGCGCACCTTCCGCGCCGAGCTCAAGACGGACCTCCGGGTGGTGGACGCCTCCGCGCGCTTCCTGGCTGCGCTGGCGGACATCGCCGAGCCTGAGGAGAAGCGGCGCCGCATCGGCCACACCTTCATCGACGTGTTCGAGGAGGCGGCGCGCGACGCCGGCGGGGACGTCGGGTTCCTGGTGCAGGGGACGCTCTATCCGGACGTGATCGAGTCGGTCTCGCCGCGCGGCGGGCCGTCGGCCACGATCAAGACGCACCACAACGTCGGGGGGCTGCGGCCCAACCTGCCGTTCGCGCTGATCGAGCCGCTGCGGGAGCTGTTCAAGGACGAGGTGCGGGCGGTGGGGCGGGAGCTGGGCCTGGCCGAGACCATCGTGCGCCGGCACCCGTTCCCCGGACCGGGGCTGGCGGTGCGCATCCTCGGCCCGGTGGACGCCGTGCGCGTCGCCACGCTGCAGCACGCCGATGCGATCTACCTCGAGGAGATCCAGGCGGCGGGGCTCTACGACGACATCTGGCAGGCGTTCGCCGTGCTCCTGCCGGTGCGGTCCGTCGGGGTGATGGGTGACTTCCGCACCTACGCCGACGTGGTGGCGCTCCGGGCCGTTACGAGCCTGGATGGCATGACCGCCGACTGGTTCCAGTTCCCGCACGACGTGCTGGGGCGCATCGCTACGCGGATCATCAACGAGGTCAAGGGCGTCAACCGCGTGGTCTACGACGTCAGCTCGAAGCCGCCGGCGACGATTGAATGGGAGTAGGAGATGCAGGGATTAGGGGGCAGGGGTTAGGGGTTAGGGCCTGGGAGCTCGAACCCCTAACCCCTATCCCCTAACCCCCAGACCCTCGTGCTCAGACGCCTTTCTCTCCTACGAGATTCATGAAGTCCGCGGGCGTCTGAAGCGCTGCCAGGCGCCGGACGACCTCCTCGTCCTTCGCGAACTGGGCGATCTTGCCCAGCACCGGCAGGTACTGGTTGGAGACCTCGAGGGGCGGCGCGACGATGAGGAAGAAGAACTGCGCCGGCTTTTCGTCGATGGCCTTGTAGTCCACACCCTCCATCTTCCGTCCGAAGGCCAGCCGCAGGTTGTTGACGACCAGGGACCGGCAGTGCGGGATCGCGATGCCGCGTCCGACGCCCGTGGAGCCGAGGTTCTCGCGGCGCTTGAGCATCTTGTAGAGCATTCCCTCCGACTTCTCGTCCAGCTTGAGGAGGCGGATGAGCTCCTTGAGGACCTCGTCCTTGGAGCGGGCGGCGAGGGCGAGATCGACGGCGTCTTCGCGGAAGAGTTCACGTAGTTGCATGCCCAAACCTATCGAGCGCCCGGGAGCGGGTCAAACGCAACGTTGCCGGTCGCCGTGGCCCGCCTTAGCTTTGCGCCGCATGGACTTCCCGTACGCGGTCCCGCACCGCGTCCCCCTGTACCTGGCGCCGATGGCCGGCGTTTCCGAGGCGCCGTTCCGGCGCCTGTGCCGCCGGTTCGGGGCCGACGTGGTCGTGTCGGAGTTCCTTTCGTCGGAGGGGCTGCGCCGCGGCCGGGAGCGCACGTTCGCGATGGCGGCGTTCGACGCGTCCGAGCGTCCGATCGGGATCCAGATCTTCGGCGCCGAGCCGGCGGCGATGGCCGAGGCGGCGGCGCTGGTCTCGGAGGTGTTCGCGCCGGAGTTCGTGGACATCAACTTCGGGTGCCCGGTCAAGAAGGTGGTGAAGCGCAACGGCGGGTCGGGATGCCTCAAGGACTTCGATCTGGTCGCGGGGATCATCCGGGCGGTGTCGGACGCGACGGCGCTGCCGGTGACGGTGAAGATCCGGTCGGGGTGGGACGAAGAGCACCGGGATCCGGTCGGCATCGCGCGCCGCTGCCGGGACGCGGGAGCGCGGGCGCTGACGCTCCACGCGCGCACCCGCACCGAGATGTTCTCCGGCTCCGCGCGATGGGAGGAGATCGCCCGGGTGGTCGAGGCTCTCGACATCCCGGTCATCGGGAACGGCGACGTCAAGACGGCCGAGGACGTGGTGCGGATGCGCGAAGAGACCGGATGCGCTGGGGTGATGATCGCCCGTGGCTCCTTCGGCAATCCCTGGCTCTTCCGCGACGCGCGCGCCCTGCTGGATGGGTTCCCCGTGCCGCCGCCCCCGGCGCCGGAGGAGCGCTTCGCCACGGCGCTCGAGCACGCCCGCCTCTCGCTCGAGCTGGACGGCGACACGCCGAAGACGGTGCTGGAGTTCCGCAAGCACTTGGGGTGGTATGTGCGCGGTCTACCCGGCGCGGCACAGCTGCGGGAGCGGCTGCACCGCGTGGAGTCGCTCGCCGAGGTGGAGCGCATCTTCTCCGGTTACCTCGCGACCGGTGAGGTCTTCGCCGCCCTGTGAGCGGCGCGGCGTACTTGATCATCGGCGCCGGTCTCGGCGCCGCGGCGGGCTGGCTGGCCGCCGGCGCGTACGCGGCCGGCGCCTCCAGGCGCGGGCTTCGCGGCCGCCCCCGCGAATCGACCGGCGCCGTCACCGGCTCGGTGCTCCGCGCGGCGGATGCCGCCGCCGACGTTCCTCCCGGTGCGCGGCTCGACGTGCTGGCCCGGTTGCTCGCCAATCGCGCCTCCGACTGGGTGGGGCTTGCGGCCATGGTCGTGCTCCGGGAGGTGAACGGCGGGCCGATCAAGGTGGTGGCCGTCTCCGACGGTCAGGACACCCGCCTGATCGGCAGGGATGTCAGGCCCGACTCCTGGCCTGGGCGGGCGGTCACGGACGGTATTCCGGTGGTGGCGCCGGAGGACGAAGCGGCCATCGGATCGGGCGTGGGCGACCGGCGGCGCCCGCCGCGGGGCGGCGTCGCCGTGCCGATCCGCAGTTCGTCCCGCATCGAGGGCGCGGTGCTCGTGCTGGGGCAGCCGCTGCTGGAGGCCGCGGAGGTCATCTCGCGGATGGAAGCGCTCGTCATCCGGGTCGCTCCGCTGCTCGGCCCGGCGCACGACGTGGCGATCGCTGAGCGGAAGGCCAACACGGACGAGCTGACGGGGCTGGCGAACCGGCGCTCCCTGAACGCCGCGATGGGAGCGGGCGACCCCTCGCGGTCGGCGCTCGTGATGCTCGACCTCGATCACTTCAAGCAGGTGAACGACAGCCTCGGCCATCCGGCGGGCGACACGGCGCTGAAGCACCTGGCCAAGCTGCTCCGTGCGGCGCTGCGTGCCGGGGACGTGGCGGCCCGGATTGGCGGGGAGGAGTTCGCCGTCTGGCTGCCAGGCGCCGACCTGGCGCTGGCCATGGAGGTGGCCGAGCGGCTCCGCGGGCTGGTGGCGAGGCACCCGTTCCCGATCAGCGGGCTCGAGTACCCGATCACCATCTCCTGCGGCGTGTCGGCGTGCCCCGTGCCGATTCCGAGCCCCGACAACCTGATGGCGACGGCCGACGCGGCGCTGTACCGGGCGAAGCGGGAGGGCCGGAACCGCGTCGTGGCCACGGGGGGGAAGGACGACTAGATTTCATAGCGTCGCCGGGGGCGACAGGATTCGACGGGTGTCGTGAGGTGGCAGCAGCGTGCCGAGGTCCCTGGATCCTCGCTAAACCTCTGGGAACTTTTCAAATGCCAACGCTGACTTTGCGCTGGCGGCGTAAGGCCTAAACAGCCTTATGCTCCTGCCCGAGATGGAGCCCGCCTGAAGCGACGCTCGGGTATCGAAAAATCAGGCTGGTCGTGCGTGGCGCCACGGCGCGTACGGCGAGATTCTACCGGGGCTCGGCTTGAGGCAGGTTGCCCGTGAACCGGCCTTCGGCAACAGTCTGAATCGCGGGCTACGCACGTAGACGCAGCTGCGGATCGCCGCTCGGACCGGGGTTCGATTCCCCGCGCCTCCACTTTCGTAACTCGTTGTGGCTCGGGCAAGAAGAGCGCGGCGCGTGGCGTCCTCTGCCACACGCCGCGTGCTTCGTTGACCACCCTTCGACTGGAACACTCTCGAGCAATGGGCATGGCCGAACTTACGCTTGATGCTCTGGGCTGGAACGAGCGGTTTGCGTCGCAGGCCGGTCGTTGTCGCGCCAATGACGGCGTCGCGCGCGTTGCTGCGGTCGATCGTGACCAGCTCTTCCTGGTCGGCAAGCCGGGTTTCTTTCGGGCCAAGCTCTCGGGGACATACCTGCATGAATCCGGTGCCGCGTCGCAGCGGCCCTGCGTTGGGGACTGGGTTTGCGTAGAGAAGTCTGCCGCTGACCAGTTCGGAGTAGTCCATGCGCTCCTCGATCGACAGACATCCCTACGTCGCAGAGCGCCTGGTGATTCCGTCGAATACCAGATGATCGCGGCCAATGTGGACATTGTCATCGTCGTCCAGTCGTGCCACTACGACTTCAACCTCAAGAGGCTGGAGCGCTATCTGGTCATGGTGAGGGACGGCGGGGCCATCCCGCTGGTCCTGCTGACGAAGATCGATCTCATGGCGCCCGATGTTCTGGCGGCCCTGATAGCGGACATCCGCAGCGCCGGCATTACCGAGTCCGTCATGACGCTGAGCAATGTCACGAAGGAGGGCGTCGACGCTCTGACGGGCGTCCTGGCCCCGGGCAAGACGTATTGCTTCGTCGGTTCATCCGGCGTCGGGAAGAGCACGATCATCAATGCCCTGATGGGCCGTGATGTACTTGAGACCAAGGTCGTAAGTGGTACCGGTGAGGGGCGACATACCACCGTCAGGAGAGAGCTCTTTCTCCTCGACAATGGTGCGATGGTCATCGACAACCCCGGGATGCGCGAGCTCGGTGTATCCGCAGCTGAGGGCGGGATGGAGGCGGCGTACGCGGACATCGTGGCGCTCGCGTCGCAGTGTCGCTTCGGGAATTGCACACACACGAAGGAACCGGGCTGCGCGGTGCTGGAAGCGTTGGAGAGTGGTCGGATCGGCGCCGACCACTACCAGAACTTCCTGAAGCTGGGGAAGGAGTCTGGGCATCACCAGATGTCCCCTGCCGAGAGGCGGAAGAAGGACAGGGACTTCGGGCATTTCAAGAAGTCCGTAGACAAGGACCTCGAGGACGATTGATCTGCGCTCGGCTCTGGACGTCCCCGCCGGGCGCGGCTCTTTCGCTTTTCCGCAGAATCCGTAGAATCAGGGCACCCCAACCCGGGAGATCCGCATGGCAGCGCCGGCGCCGCAGACCCCCGCAGCCACTTCCTACACCCCGTTCGTCACGGACTTCATGCGTCTGGTGCGGGTGCTCTATTCCCCCAGCGCGGTGTTCGAGGAGCAGCAGGCGAGGCCCACCTGGTTTCTCCCGTGGCTCGTGATCATGATCCTCTGTATCGCGATCAGCTTCTGGGAGCTCCCGTACTCGCAGCGGGCCATGGAGCTGGCGATCCAGGCGATTCCGAACGCGCCCCAGCTCTCGGACGCCCAGATGCATTCCCGGGCGATGATCGGTATGGTCTTCCTTCCGGTCGTCTTCCTGATTCTGGCCCTTCTCGGCGCCGGGATCCTGTACCTCGCGGTCAGCGTCGCCGGCGGCCGCGCCCGCTTTCGGGGCATGCTCTCGGTGACCGTGTTCACCCAGGTGATGATCCCGATCACGCTGGTCCTGCAGGGCATCATCCTGCGGATGCGGGGCGCGCCGAGCGACGCCATCACGTCCGTGGCCGACGCGCAGCCGGCGCTGGGGCTCAACGTGCTCGTCTCCGGCAACGCCAGCCACTTCATGTTTACGCTTCTGGGGGGCATCGGGCCGCTCCCGCTGTGGGGGCTGTTCATCACCGCGGTGGGGATCCAGCGCCTGGAGGGCGTGAAGAAGAGCACGGCCTGGACGGCCGCCATTACCTCGTTCGTGATCGTGCTGCTGATCGGGGCCGCGCTGGCGTCACTGCAGAAGGGTTGAGCGATTCAGCCTGACAAAGACGAGCCGGGCCGCCTCGTCGGCGGCCCGGCTCGTTTCACCCCTCCCCCCAGGGAGGCTCAGAGCGACCAGCGTCCGCCCATCCGCCCGACGCGCCGGCGGTCCCAGAACCGGCCGTACATCCGGGCGCGGACCGAACCCCGGCCGTAGTAGGCCTGGCCCCAGCCATTAGCGCGCAGCGGGAACCACCCCATCGCGAACCCCCGAGCGTAGCCGCGACGCCACGCCACAGCGGCGAGTGGCCTTCGCGCCATCCGCCCTCTCAGCCACTGCCGCGTGGCGCCGCGGCGCTCGAGCCACTGGGCCTCGACCCGCGCGCGGGCCGCCGGCCGCTGGGCGTGGGCCGCGGCCGGCATTGCGATCCCGATGACCATGGCGGCGCCGATCGCCGCGCGGATTCTCGACAGCATGTGTTTCACCCTCCTGCTCCCTGTGTGCTGCGTGCCCCATGAGACGCGGGCAGGGGCGCCGCGTTAAGCGACGCCCCCGCCCGAAGCCCGTCGGCCGGAACGGCAAGACTGCCCTCGCGTCCATGGCCCTGGTGGCGTGTCTCTGCGGGTAGTGAGTCGCTCAGCCCCCCCTCTTCAGGAAGACGAGGATGGCGCCGCCGGGGTTGTTGGTGCCGGTGCGCGCCATGGCCTGCTGCGCGGAGAGCCGGCGCACCTCCCGGACATCCATGGCGCTGATGGTGCTCAGGTCGCCCATCCCGCTCATCTCCACGCCATCGAGATAGACGGCGGGATAGTCGGGGGTGCCGGTGTGGATCGAGCTGACCCCGCGCGCCTGAAAGAACTCGGGACGGACCTGGCGCAGCGCGGTGTACAGGTCGGGGGCTCCCGTGGCGGCGAGCTCGGCGGCTTCGACGACGTTGCGATCGGGGACAGGCCGCCCCGCACCGGTGGCCGCGGGGGCGCAGGCGCCGACTGCCCCCGCCAGGAGCAGTGTGACTACGCGAAGGGTCATGGATCCTCCTTTGTCCGGGCGCCTAGACGGTCGCGCTGGTCTTGTCCTCGGCCCCCTTCTCGAGGAGTGCGGCCTGCGCCGCGGCGAGGCGGGCGATCGGCACCCGGAAGGGCGAGCACGAAACGTAGTTCATGCCCACGTCGTGACAGAACATCACGCTCGACGGTTCGCCGCCGTGCTCCCCGCAGATCCCGACCTTGAGATCCTTGCGGGTCTTCCGCCCCAGCTCGATGCCCATCTTCACCAGCTTGCCGACGCCGTCCTGGTCCAGCACCTGGAACGGATCGGCCTTGAGGAGCCCCATCTCGACGTAGGCCGGGAGGAACCGGCCGGCGTCGTCGCGCGAGAGTCCGAAGGTGGTCTGCGTGAGATCGTTGGTGCCGTACGAGAAGAACTCGGCGACCGTCGCGATCTCGTCCGCGGTGAGCGCGGCGCGAGGCAGCTCGATCATCGTGCCGACCATGTACGCCACCTCGCGCTTCGCCTTCGCGAACACCTCTTTCGCGACCCGGCGGACGATGTCCACCTGGTTCTGCAGCTCCGGCACCACCGCGACCAGCGGCACCATCACCTCGGGGTGCACCTTCACGCCCTTGGCCGCGACGTTCACGGCGGCTTCGAAGATCGCTTGCGCCTGCATCTCGGTGATCTCGGGGTAGGTGATCCCCAGCCGGCAGCCGCGGTGCCCAAGCATCGGGTTGGCCTCGCGCAGCGACTCGACGATCGCCGCCAGCTCCTCCGCCTTCATCCCCATCGTCTTGGCGAGCGCAGCCTGCGTCTCCGGCTCGTGCGGCAGGAACTCGTGGAGCGGCGGGTCGAGGAGCCGGATCGTCACCGGAAGGCCGTCCATCGCCGTGAAGATCCCCTCGAAGTCGCCGCGCTGCATCGGCAGCAGCTTGGCGAGCGCCTTGCGGCGCCCGGCGATGTCGCGGGCGACGATCATCTCGCGCATCGCCGCGATCCGGTCCGCCCCGAAGAACATGTGTTCGGTGCGGGTGAGCCCTATTCCCTCTGCGCCGAACTCCCGGGCCCGCTGCGCGTCCGCCGGCGTGTCGGCGTTGGTGCGCACCTTGAGCCGCCGCGCCTTGTCGGCCCACTGCATGAAGCGGGCGAAATGTCCGGACAGCGTCGGCTGCACCAGCGCGACCTTCCCGTCGATCACCCGGCCGGTCGAGCCGTCGAGCGTCACCCAGTCACCCCGCTTGACGCTGCGCCCGTTCACGCGGAAGAGCCCCGCGGCCTCGTCCACCTCGACGGCCTTGGCGCCGACCACGCAGCACTTGCCCATGCCGCGCGCGACCACCGCCGCGTGCGAGGTCATGCCGCCGCGGGCCGTGAGGATCCCCTTCGCCGCGTTCATCCCCTCGATGTCCTCGGGCGAAGTCTCGGCGCGGACCAGGACCACCGCCTTGCCGTCCTTCGCCCAGGCGAACGCCTCGTGCGCGTCGAACACGACCTGACCCGCGGCCGCGCCGGGCGACGCGGGGAGGCCCGTGGCCAGCACCGTGCACTTCGCGTCCGGGTCCACCATCGGATGCAGCAGCTGGTCGAGCGCGTCGGGCGTGACGCGCATCAGCGCCTCCTGCTCGGTCAGCATCCCCTCGTCCACCATCTCGACCGCGATCCGCACGGCCGCGGGCCCCGTCCGCTTCCCGTTCCGCGTCTGGAGCAGGTACAGCGTGCCGCGCTCGACCGTGAACTCGAGGTCCTGCATGTCGCGGTAGTGCTTCTCCAGCCGCTGATAGGTCTCGGTGAGCTGCTGGTACGCCTTCGGGAACCGCTGCGCCATCTGCTCGATGTGCTCCGGCGTCCGGATGCCGGCCACGACGTCCTCGCCCTGCGCGTTGACGAGGAACTCGCCGAAGAAGCGCCGCTCCCCGGTGGACGGGTCGCGGGTGAACGCGACGCCCGTGCCCGAGTCCTCGCCGAAGTTGCCGAAGACCATGGCCATCACCGTGACCGCGGTGCCGAGCGTCTCCGGGACGCGGTTGATGCGCCGGTACGAGACGGCGCGGTCGCCCATCCACGAGCGCCACACCGCCTCGATCGCGCCCCACATCTGCTGTTGAGGATCCTCGGGGAACCCCTGGGGGAGGAGCTTCTTGAGGGCCGCCTTGTAGTCGCCCACCAGCGCCTTCATTTCGTCGGCCGGCAGGTCGATGTCGCGCTCGACCTTGCACTTCTGCTTCCTGGCGTGGAGCAACGGCTCGAACGGGCTCTTGCTCCCCTTGAGCCCCAGCACGACGTCGCCGTACATCGACACGAAGCGGCGGTAGGCGTCGTAGACGAACTGCGGGTTGCCGGTCTCCTCGGCCAGCGCGGCCGCGACCGCGTCGTTCATCCCGAGGTTCAGGATCGTGTCCATCATGCCGGGCATGGAGACCGCGGCGCCGGAGCGCACCGAGACCAGCAGCGGCTTCTTGGCGGCGCCGAAAGCACGGCCCATCTCCTTCTCGACCCTCGCCAGGTTGGTCTCGACCTCCGCCTTCAGCTCGGGCGGGTAGTGCTTCGACTTGATGTACTCGTTGCACAGTTCGGCGCTGATCGTGAAGCCGGGGGGAACGGGGATACCGAGGTTGGTCATCTCGGCGAGGTTGGCGCCCTTGCCACCGAGCACGGTCTTCATCTGTGCCGTGCCGTCGGCGTGGCCGCCGCCGAAGAAATAGACGTAACGGGTCATGCTAGGCTTTCTGGGCCCGCTCGGGCTCCGACTCGAACCGCAGCTTGGCCGAGTCGGACGGGACGGGCGTCGGGTATTGGGTGGAAAAGCAGGCGTGGCAGAAACGGGTCGGATCCCCCGCGCTCGACTCCACCATCCCCTCGAGCGAGAGATACCCGAGCGAGTCCACGCCCAGATAAGCCGCGATCTCCTCGACGGAGTGGGTCGCGGCGATGAGCTCTTCGCGGTTCGGCGTGTCGATCCCGTAGTAGCAGGGGCCCACGATCGGCGGCGAGGCGACCCGGAAGTGCACCTCCGTCGCCCCCGCCTGCCGGATCATGTTCACGAGCCCGCGGCTGGTGGTGCCGCGCACGATGGAGTCGTCCACCATGACGACCTTCCGGCCTGCGACGACCTCGCGCACGGCGTTGTACTTGATCTTGACCTTGGCGTCGCGTCCCGCCTGCACGGGGTGGATGAAGGTGCGGCCCACGTAGTGGTTGCGGATGAGGGCGTGCTCGAGGGGGATCCCCGATTCCTCCGAGAACCCCAGCGCGGCCGCGTTCGAGGAGTCGGGCACCGAGAAGACGCAGTCAGCACCGCGCGCCGGATGTTCCCTGGCCAGGCGCCGGCCGAGGGCGCGGCGGTACTGGTCCACGCTCTCGCCGAAGATCAGGCTGTCGGGGCGCGAGAAGTACACCAGCTCGAAGACGCAGTGCTTCGGCGCCTGCGGCGGCAGCGGCTCGAGGTAGTCGATCCTCCCGCCCTCGATCCTGAGCACCGTTCCCGGCTCCAGCTCGCAGACCGCCCGCGCCCCGACGATGTCCAGGGCGCAGCTCTCGGAGGCCACGACCGGCGCGTTGCCGACCTTGCCGAGCAGGAGCGGGCGGAAGCCGCGCGGATCCACGACGGCGTACATCACCTGGTTCACCGTGATCACGAGCGAGTACGCGCCCTCCACGCGGCTCAGCGCCTCGCGGATCTGGTCCGCCGGGTCGCGCTGCTGCGCCCGCGCGATGAGATGCACCAGGATCTCCGAGTCCATCGTGGACTGGAAGATGCTCCCACCGTCCACCAGCTCCCGCCTCAGCTCGGCGGCGTTGGTCAGGTTGCCGTTGTGCGCGAGCGCCAGCGTGCCGCTGCGGTAGCGCACGAGCACGGGCTGCGAGTTCGCCAGGATGCTCGAGCCCGCGGTGCTGTAGCGCGTATGCCCGATCGCCGTGGAGCCCTCGAAGCTCTCCATGACGCCTTCGGAGAAGACGTCGGACACGAGGCCCATGCCGCGGTGGGTCCGCGCCACGCCGGCCTCGTCCACCGAGACGATGCCGGCCGACTCCTGCCCGCGGTGCTGGAGCGCGTAGAGCCCCAGGTACGCGAGCCGGGCCGCCTCAGGGTGATTCGAAACGCCGATGATGCCGCACATCCGAAGCTATCCTCCCCGAGCAAGCTGCGTGCCGCCGGCCCCGTCCAGGCGGCGCGGGATCGCGTTCTCGTAGATCTGGCGCAGCCGCCGCACTGGCAACTCCACGCGCCGGCCCGCGGCGCCGATGCGCACCGCGCCCGCGGCTCGTCCGACGCTGCCGACGACGCGCGCGGGCACGCCGTACCGGCGCGCGCTGGCGAGTACAGCGGCCACGTCGCTCTGCCGCGCGCTGACCACCGCCCGTCCGTGGTCCTCACCGAAGAGCACGGCGGCCGGCGCCAGCGCGCCGTCCGCCTCGGCGAGATCCACGTCGCACCCGAACGCGTCGGGGGCGAGGGCCGCGCACTCCACGAGCGCGACCGCCAGTCCGCCCTCCGAAACGTCGTGCGCCGACGCCAGGAGACGCGATTCGGCACACTCCACGAGGCAGTCGACGAGAGCCCGCTCGGCCGCAAGATCCACCGGCGGAGGTGCGCCGAAGACGTCGCCCGCCGTGAGCGTGAGATACTGGGAACCGCCCAGGGCGCCGCGCGTCGCGCCGAGGCAGAGCACCGCGTCGCCGGCCGCCTGGAACGCCGCAGGCACCCGGCACCCGATGTCCCGCAGCACGCCGACCATCCCGATCATCGGGGAGGGAAGGACCGCTCCGGTCGGGCTCTCGTTGTAGAACGAGACGTTGCCGCCGGTCACCGGAGTCCCGAGGGCGCGGCACGCGTCGGCGATCCCGCGGCACGCCTCGCGGAACTGGAAGAACACCTCCGGTCGCCCCGGGTTGCCGAAGTTCAGGCAGTCGGTGATGCCCAGCGGGCGCGCGCCCGTCACCGCGATGTTGCGTGCCGCCTCGGCCACGACCGCCTTTCCGCCCTCGTACGGGTCCAGCCAGACGAAGCGGCCGCTCCCGCCGCTCGAGAGCGCCAGCCCCAGCGGGGTGTCGCGCACGCGCAGGACCGCCGCGTCGCCGCCCGGGCCCAGCACGGTGTTGGTCTGCACGGAGGTGTCGTACTGCTCGTACACCCACCGCTTCGACGCGATCGTCGGCAGGTCGAGGAGCCCCTCCAGCGTCGCGCTCAGGTCGAGGTCGGGGCGCGGAGGCGGCACCGGCCGCGCGCGCCGCGCCTGGGCCTCGGCGCTCTCGCGGGCCTCGGGCCGATAGACCGGCGCGCCTTCGACCAGTGCCTGTCCCGGAATTTCCGCGACGACGTCCTCGCCCCAGCGCACGCGGTACATCCCGTCGTCGGTGACCCGGCCGATCACCGCGCTGGTCAGCTCCCAGGCACGGCAGATCGCGTCCACCTCCCGCTCCCGGCCCTTCATCGCCACCACGAGCATCCGCTCCTGCGACTCCGAGAGCAGCACCTCGTACGGCGTCATGTCCGCCTCGCGCGTCGGCATCAGCCGGGCGTCGATCTCGACGCCCACCCCGCCGCGCGCCGCCATCTCGGCCGAGCTCGAGGTCAGCCCTGCGGCGCCCATGTCCTGGATGGCGACGATGTGGCCGGAACGGATCAGCTCCAGGGACGCCTCGATCAGGAGCTTCTCGGTGAACGGGTCGCCGACCTGGACCTGGGGGCGCCGCGCTTCACTAAGCTCCGACAGCTCCTCCGACGCGAACGAGGCGCCGTGAATGCCGTCGCGGCCGGTGCGCGCGCCCACCGCGATGATCGGGTTGCCCGGGCCGGCCGCGCGGGCGCGGATCAGCTCCTCCTCGCGCAGCAGCCCCACCGCCATCGCGTTGACCAGTGGGTTCCCCTCGTAGGCCGGCTCGAAGGCGACGTCGCCCCCCACGGTCGGCACCCCGACGCAGTTGCCGTAGTCCCCGATCCCGCGCACGACCCCTTTCATCAGATACCGCTGACGGTCGCTGTCGAGCGGGCCGAAGCGGAGGGAGTCGAGCACCGCGACCGGACGGGCGCCCATCGTGAAGATGTCGCGCAGGATCCCGCCGACGCCCGTCGCGGCGCCCTGGTAGGGCTCGACCGCCGACGGGTGGTTGTGGGATTCCATCTTGAACGCCACCGCCCAGCCGTCACCGAGGCGGAGCACGCCGGCGTTCTCGCCGGGGCCCTGGATGACCTGGGGCCCCTCGGTGGGGAACGTCTTCAGGACGGGGCGGGAGTGCTTGTAGGCGCAGTGCTCGCTCCACAGCGCCGAGAAGATGCCCAGCTCGACCCAGGTGGGGTCGCGGCCGAGCATCGTCCGGATGCGGGCGAACTCTTCGGGGGTGAGACCGTGCTGCCGGACCAGCTCCGGTGTGATCTGCGGATCGCCGGGGCGGGCCGTGGCGGTCACTGGTCCGGCTTCACCTGCACACCGGTGACGGCCGCTCCCTTCGTGGAGTCCGGCCGCCCCTGCGGGGGCGTGAAGACGGGCACGCGCCCCTCGGGCGAACTGCTCACCCCGGCGTACACGTGGTCGGGCGAGCGCACGATCGCGTCCATGACCTGGCCATGCTGCAGGAAGACGACGTCGTCGAAGCCGACGCGGCGCTCGCGCTGGTTCCGGTAGAACAGGTAGGTCCAGTCGTTGGCCGTGCGCGTCGCCAGCGGATCGCCCCAGCGCGAGCGCACCTCGGCTTCCGTCATCCCGGGCCGCACGGCGTTGTCCGCCGTCGCGGCGGCCGCGGCGGTCGTGTCGGCGGGCCGCGCGGCAGGCTGGACCGTCGCCGTCGTGTCCTTGCGCAAGCCGGCCGAGTCGACGGGCGGGACCACGGCGGCCGAGTCCTTGCGCGCGCCGGTCGTGTCCTTCGGGGCACTCGTGGTGTCCTGCGCGGCGAGCGGCGCCGCGATCAGGGCGAGAGAGGCCAGCAGGGTGCAGACGGTTCGGGACGCCATAAGTCCTCCCCTTAGGCGACGGCGGCCGCGGCCGCCAGCGCGAAGACCGCCGCGCCGTCGCTCGAGCCGAGCAGCGCCTCGGAGGCGCGCTCGGGATGTGGCATCAGGCCCACGACGTTGCGGCCCTCGTTGGTGATGCCCGCGATGTCGCGCATCGCGCCGTTCGGATTGCCGCCCACGTACCGGAAGACGACGCGCTCCTCGCGCTCGAGGCGGTCCAGCGTGGCGTCGTCGGCGACGTAGCGGCCGTCGCCGTGTGCGACGGGCATGCTGAGCTGCTGGCCGACCCGGTAGCGGGCGGTGAAGGGGGTCGCATCCGTTTCGACGCGGAGCCTCACCGGGCGGCAGACGAAGGACAGCCCGCCGTTCCGCACCAGGGCGCCCGGCAGCAGCTGCGCCTCACACAGGATCTGGAAGCCGTTGCAGATGCCGAGCACCGGCCGGCCGGCCGCGGCGTGCGCGGCCACGGCCCGCATCACGGGGCTGAAGCGCGCGATGGCGCCGGGCCGCAGGTAATCGCCGTACGAGAACCCGCCGGGCAGGATCGCCACGTCGGCGCCGGCCAGATCGGTCGAGCGATGCCAGACGTAATACGCATCGGCTCCCGACGCGGCGGCGGCCGCCAGGGCGTCGGCGTCGCAGTTGGAGCCGGGGAAGCGGACCACGGCGATCTTCACGGCTGCGCCTCCACGGCGTCGAGGGCGAAGTCCTCGGTCACCGGATTGGCGAGGAGCCGCTCGCACATCTTGAGCGCGCCCGCCCGAGCGGCCTCGGCGGAGGCGGCCTCCAGCTCGAGCTCCACGGTCCGCCCGACGCGCACGCCGGCGACGCCGCTGAAGCCCAGCTCGCCGAGCGCGTGCGCGACCGCCTGCCCCTGCGGATCGAGGATGGAGGGGCGGGGCATCACGCGGACGCGGGCGCGGAACCGCATCACGGGCTCCCCGGGCGCTGTCCGCCCGAGTGACGGCGTCGCCGCAATCCGAAGCGCCCGCGCCCGGGGCCGACGTCGTAGTCGATGGGGCGCTCGCCCTCCTCGTCGTCGTCCCGCAGCAGGTCGCGCTCCGGGAGCCGCTCGAGCAGCCCGAGCGCGACGGCGCGTATCAGGCCGTAGGCGATCAACGCGATGCCGGCCAGGAAGAAGAAGAACTCCGGGAACCAGATAGCGCCGGCGAGTGCGAGCAGATGCGCGGCCAGCGAGGCGCGCCCCTTCCACGTCCTCAGCCCCGCGGTGGGCAGGACCGGGTACGGCACCTGGCTCACCATCAGCAGGGCGAGCACGATCGCGAGCAGCGCGACCATCAGCGACAGCGGCAGGAAGCCGAACTGCTCCTGGAAGAAGACTGTCTGCGTGAAGGGATAGACGGACGCGAGGGTGATGCCCGAGATCGGCGACGACAGGCCGATGAAGTGCGTCTTGGCCTGCCCGGCCTGGACCACGTTGAACCGGGCCAGGCGGAGCGCCGCGGCGAGCACGTAGATGAACGACAGGAGCCACGCCCACTCGCCGCCTCGGAACCGCCAGAAGTAGACGAGCATCGCCGGGGCCACCCCGAACGAGACCACGTCCGCGAGCGAGTCGAGCTCCGCCCCGAAGGCGCCGCCCGTCCGGCTCATCCGCGCCACGCGGCCGTCCAGCATATCGAGCACCGCCGCCGCGATGACGAACCACGCGGCGAGGCCGAAGTTGCCGCGCGCGGACTCCACGATGGACCAGACGCCGAAAAAGAGATTCCCCGAGGTGAAGGCGCTCGGCAGAATCACGATGGCCCGGCGCATCCCCCGGGGCCGAGGGCGGGGGGCCGTCATCCGGCGTACTCCGCGAGCACCGTCTGGCCGGCCACGACGCGCTGGTCGAGGGCGACCTTGATCGGCACCGCCGGATCGAGGAACAGGTCCACGCGGGAGCCGAACCGGATCATGCCGAAGCGCTCGCCCTGCACGGCGCGGTCGCCGGCGCCCGCGTCCGTCACGATCCGGCGCGCGATGTTGCCCGCGATCTGCCGGACCAGCACCGGCCCGCGCGGCCCGAGGATGCCCACCGACGCCTGCTCGTTCACCAGCGATGCCTTGTCATGGCTCGCCACCGTGAATTGCCCCGGGTTGTAGTGGACCACCTCGATCTCGCCGGAGACCGGATACCGGTTCACGTGCACGTTGAGCACGTTCATGAAGATGCTGACCCGGGTGGCTTTGCGATGAAGATACATCGGCTCATCGACCTGGGCGATGCTGCAGACGCGGCCGTCCGCCGGCGCGAGGACGAGATTGTCGCCGCGCGGACCCCGACGCTGCGGGTCCCGGAAGAACGCCGCCACCCAGAGCGTCAGCAGGACCCCCACGCCCACGAGCGCCAGGGACCAGCCGGGCCACGAGTACCAGACCACCAGGAGCGCCGCGTCGAGCGCGAGCGCGACCTTCACGAACGGCCACCCCTCCGGTGCCATGCGCATCACTGCCCCCCACGGGCGCCGTCGGACAGGCGCCGGAAGATGTCGCGGTACCGCTCGCTGGTCGCCCGCACCACCTCGGGCGGCAGCGGAGGAGCGGGGGCTTCCCCGTTCCACTTCCCGGCCTTGCGCAAAGCATCCAGGTAGTCCCGCACCGGCTGCTTGTCGAAGCTCGGCTGCGACCTGCCCGGCCGATACCCGTCCGCCGGCCAGAAGCGCGACGAGTCGGGTGTGAGGACCTCGTCGATCAGCACCAGGCGGCCGCCGGCGGTTCCGAACTCGAACTTGGTGTCCGCGATGATGATCCCGCGGGAGGCCGCGAAGACCTGCGCCTCCTCGTAGAGCTCCAGGGAGCGGTCCCGCAGCTCGGCGGCGCGCTTGGTGCCGAGGGCGTCGGCGACCCGGTCGAACGTCACGTTCTCGTCGTGCCCGACCTCGGCCTTGGTGGCCGGGGAGAAGATGGGCTCGGCGAGCTTGTCGGATTCCTGGAGGCCCCTGGGCATCGGCTCGCCCGCCAGGGTCCCCGCGCCCTTGTACTCCTTCCACGCGGAGCCGGAGATGTAGCCGCGCACCACGCACTCGAAGGCCACGGGCTCGGTGCGGCGCACCAGCATCGCCCGGCCTTCGATCTGGTCGCGGTGGGGCGCGAGGGCGCTCACCGCCTGCACGATCTCGTCCGCGTCCGCGCTGATGCAGTGGTGCGGCCTGGCCGCGGCGAGGCGGGCGAACCAGAACGCGCTGAGCTGGGTCAGCACCTCGCCCTTGGACGGCACCGGCTCGCGGAGCACGACGTCGAAGGCGCTGATCCGGTCGCTGGCCACGAGCAGCAGCCGGTCCGCGTCCACCGTGTAGACCTCGCGCACCTTCCCGCGCCGGAGGAGCGGGAGCGGCAACTTGCTCTCCATCAACACCGTCATACACGCACCTCGGTCGGCGGCGCCTCCGGGAGGCCCGCCAGCAGGGGGTCCACGACCTCGCGCAGGTACTCGTCCACCTGTTCGGGGGAACGTCCGACGAACTGGCGGGCATCGAGCCCGCGCGCCACCTCGCCCACGCCCACGCCGCGGAACGCCGGGTCGGCCGCGAGGCGGTCCAGCAGGTCGTTCGCCGCGCCCGTTTCCGCGACGGCGCGCGCGACCTCCAGGCTGTGCCGCCGGATGACCTCGTGGAGCGCCTGGCGGTCGCCGCCGGCCGTCACGCCGAGCATCAGGCACCGCTCCGTCGCCATGAAGGGCAGCTCCCGCGCCACGTGGCCGCGGATCACCGCCTCCCGCACCTCGAGTCCGCAGGCGACGTCCGCGGCCAGCATCAGGATCGCGTCCACCGCCAGGAACGCCTCGGGGAGCACCAGGCGCCGGTTCGCGCTGTCGTCGAGCGTGCGCTCGAACCACTGCTGCGCGGCGGTCTCTTCGGCGTTCGCGGGGAGGTGCATCGCGTATCGCGCGAGGGAGACGATCCGTTCCGACCGCATCGGGTTCCGCTTGTAGGCCATCGCGGAGGAGCCGATCTGCTCGGCCTCGAACGGCTCCAGCACCTCCCCCATGTGTTGCAGCAGACGGACGTCGGCCGCGAACTTCGACGCCGACTGGGCGATCCCGGCCAGCGCCGTCAGCACCTGCGCGTCCGCCTTGCGCGGGTAGGTCTGGCCGCTGATCGGCACCACCCGCGGGAAGCCCACCTTCTCGGCGACCAGGCGGTCGAGCCGGCGCACCTTGTCGTGGTCGCCGGCGAACAGGTCGAGGAACGAGGCCTGCGTGCCCGTCGTGCCCTTGCATCCGAGGAACGCGAGCGCCTCGCGGCGGTGCTGCACCTCCTCGAGGTCGGTCACGAAGCCCTGCATCCACAGCGCCGCCCGCTTGCCCACGGTCGTCAGCTGCGCCGGCTGGAGGTGCGTGTAGGCCAGAGTCGGGATGGCGCGACAGCGCGCCGCCACCTCGCGCAGGGCGCGCAGCACGGCGCCGAGACGGGCGGCGAGGAGCCCGAGGGATTCGCGGATCACGATCAGGTCCGCGTTGTCGGTGACGAACGCCGACGTCGCCCCGAGGTGGATGAACGGCCGCGCCGCCGGAGCGACGTCGCCGTAGGCGTGCACGTGCGCCATCACGTCGTGCCGGAACCGCGCCTCGTACTCCGCGGCGCGCGCGAAGTCCACGTCGTCCACGTGCGCGCGCATCTGGGCCAGCGCTTCGTCGGGGATCGCGAGCCCGAGCTCCCGTTCCCCTTCGGCCAGCGCGATCCACAACCGGCGCCACAGTCCGGTCCGCGTGGCGGCGCCCCACAGCCGCTGCATCGGCGCCGACGCGTAGCGGGTGCCGAGCGGCGAGACGTAGCGCTCGTGGTCGCTCATTCGCCGGCCGTCAGGTCGGTGTAGATCATCGCGCCGCCCCGCAGGATGACGAACCGCATCGGCCAGCCCTTGCCGCGATAGTACGCGATGACCTGCTGGACCTGCTCCGCGCTGGTGATCTTGATGTTGTCGATCTGGAGCACCACGTCGCCCGGCTGGAGCGCGCTGGTCGGCCCCGCCGCGACCACCAGGGCCCCGCGCCCGATCCCGAGCTGGCGCTCGGCCTGGATCGCCGGCGTGACGCTGATCAGCTGCAGGTCCCCGAGGCTCACGCGGGTCGCGCGCTCCGAGGGCAGCTCGACCGCCCGGAGCGTCGCGAGGTGCGTCTCGTCGCCCCGCCGGACGGCCACGCGCAGGCTGTCGCCGACACTCAGATCCAGCAGCGCGGCCTCCCAGTCGAGGAAGTTGCGGATCGGCCGGTCCCCGGCGCGCGTGACGATGTCTCCCGACTTCAGGCCCGCTGCGGCCCCCGGCCCGCCCTCGGCCACGGCCTTGATGCCGACGCCGCGCTGGCGCCTCCAGTTCTCGCTGCTCGCGGATTCGTTGACGTCCACGCCGGTCCACCCCCGCCGCACCCGGCCGTAGGCGCGCAGGTCGCGGGCGACGCGCATCGCGCGCTCGATCGGGATGGCGAAGCCGAGGCCGACGTTGCCGCCCGATTGCGAGAGGATGAACGAATTCACCCCCACCACCTCGCCCGCCGCGTTGATCAGCGGGCCGCCCGAATTGCCGGGGTTGATCGCCGCATCCGTCTGGATCATGTCCACGTACAGCCCCGCCTGGTCGTCCGACGGGAGCACCGAACGCCGCAGCGCGCTCACGACGCCCGCCGTCACCGAGGGCTCGCTGTTGCCGAGGACGTAGCCGTACGGGTTGCCGATGGCCACGAGCCAGTCGCCGATGGCGAGGTCGGAGCTCCGGCCGATCGGCGCCACCGGGAAACCGGTCCCCGCGATCTTCACGACGGCGATGTCGGTGCGCGCGTCCTCGCCGAGCAGACGCGCCTGGAAGTCGCGGCCGTCGCGCGTCGTCACGACGATCGAGTCGGCTCCCGCCACCACGTGCTGGTTGGTGATGATCAGCCCGTCGGCGGAGACCAGGAATCCCGACCCGAGTCCCTCGACGCGCTGGACGTAGCCGCCGGGGTACATGAACTGGGAGAAGAAGTCGTTGGGCACCGCGCGCTCGCGCCCCACCACGTTGACGCTCACGACCGCGGGCGCGACGCGGGCGGCGGCCACGCTGATCGCCGAGTGGCGCCCGGCGCCGATCGCGTCGCGGCGCTGCTGCGCGGTCGCCGGCTGCGCCAGGACACAGAGGACGAGCCCGGCGGCGAGGCGCCTCACGGCGCCTCCGCGAAGAGATGGGCAGGGTAGCGCACGCCGACCAGGAAGAGCCCATGCGGCGGAGCGGGAGGCGAGGCGTCGCTGTTGTCCGCGTCCCGCAGCAGCTTCGCCAGATCGGACGGCTCCCGCCGCCCGCGGGCGATGTCCACCATCGTCCCGACGAGGAACCGCACCATGTGATGCAGGAACCGGTTCGCGGTGATCCAGAACTCCAGGCCCGCGGCGTCCTCGCGTGTGAGCCACAGCGCCTCGAGGACCCGGCACCGGTAGTGCTCCTTCTCCGGGCCCTTCGCGGACAGCGCCCGGAACGAGTGCTCGCCGATGAGCGCCGCCGCCGCCGTCCCCAGACGCGGGACGTCGAGCGGGCCGCTCAGGGCCCACTCGTGGCGGCTCCGGAACGGCGAGCGGCCCCCGACGTCGGTGCCGATGCGGTAGCAGTAGGTGCGTTCGAGCGCGTCGCGACGCGGATTGAAGCCGGGGACCATCCGGCGAGCCGCAGCGACCCACACGTCGGAGGGCAGGAGAGCATTCATCGCGCGCATCAAATCGCTGGGCTCCCATCGTTCGGGGACCATCGCTGCCGCTGCCTGCCCCGTGGCGTGTACGCCGGCATCGGTCCGGCCCGATCCGATGACCGGTGTCCGCTTCTCCAGGAGCCGCGCCAGGATGTCCTCGACCACGCCCTGAACCGTGCGCGCCGACGGCTGGCGCTGCCATCCTGCGAAGGACCCACCGTCGTACTGGAGCAGGAGGAGGGTCGGCTGCGCCGCCATGTGAAAAAAACCTAGTGGTCCGCGGGGGGGTGGTCAAGCGACGCAAGTGCTTGCCGTGATTGACAAAGCGCCGCCAACGCCGCTACAATCGCTCGCCGTTCGCGGTGGGCCGATCTCCGGCCCCGCGACGGCGTCACCCATGGCCGAATCGGACCCCGTCCTGCGCGCGATCGCCGCCCTCGCGGAGCGGCGCGATCTCCCCGCCACCCTCGCCGCCCAGGCGTTCGGTCAGGTGATGGCGGGCGAGGCCACGCCCGCGCTCATGGCGGCCCTGCTGATGGGGCTGCGCGTCAAGGGCGAAACGGCCCAGGAGCTCCAGGGCGCGGTGCTCGCGCTCCGCGAGGTGATGGTCCGCGTCACGCCGCGCAACGCCGACCACCTCGTGGACACCTGCGGGACCGGCGGCGGGAGCGTCGGCACCTTCAACATCTCGACCGCCGCCGCCTTCGTCGCGGCCGGCGCCGGCGCGCGGGTCGCGAAGCACGGCAACCGTTCGTTCAGCACCCGGTCGGGCAGCGCCGACGTGCTCGAAGCGCTCGGTGTGGCCATCGATCTGCCCCCGGAGCGCTCCGCAGCGTTGCTGGACGAGTGCGGGATGACGTTCCTGTTCGCGCCGCACTATCACCCGGCCATGCGCTTCGTCGGGCCGGTGCGCCGCGAGCTGGCGCTGGGCACGATCATGAATCTGATCGGCCCCCTCTCCAATCCGGCGGGGGTCGCCAGGCAGGTCGTGGGCGCGGGCGATCCCGCGCGGGCGCCGCTCCTGGCGGAGACACTGGCGCTGCTGGGCGCGGAGCACGCGCTGGTGGTGCACGCGCCGCGGGGACTCGACGAGATCGCGCCGCCCGGACTCGGAGCGACCGACGTCTGGGAGGTGCGCGGCTCGACCGTGACGCGCTGGACGCTGCAGGCGGAGGAGTTCGGCCTGGCGGCGGGGGACGCCGCGGCGCTGGCCGGCGGATCGCCGGCCGACAACGCGCGCGCGGCCGAGGCGATCCTGGACGGGACCGACCGCGGAGTGCGGCGCAGCGCCGTCGTGCTCAACGCCGCGGCGGCGCTCATCGTGGGAGGCGTGGCGAAGGACTGGAAGGACGGCGTGAAGCGCGCCGGCGAGGCGCTGGACTCGGGGGCCGCGCGCCGCGTGCTCGAACGGCTGCGACGCGCGAGTCGGCCTAGTACTTCCGGATGACTCCGACGACGACTCCCTGGATCGTTACGTCGTTCTCGTGGACGTAGATCGGCTCCAGGGCCGCATTGGCGGGTTGGAGGCGGACCCAGCCGCTCTTCTCGCGGTAGTAGGTCTTCACGGTCGCGTGAGTGCCCTGGAGCAGGGCGATGACCATTTCCCCGTTGCGCGCGCTGTTGCGGCCGTGGACGACGACGTAGTCGCCGTCCTTGATCTGCTCGTCGATCATCGAGTCGCCGCGCACCCGCAGGACGTAGTTGGGTCCGGTGGCGGGGAGCATCTCCTCCGGCAGCGTCATGGACTCGCTGTCCTGGACCGCCTCGATCGGTTCGCCGGCGGCGACGGTGCCGAGCAGCGGCACCTCGACGACTCCCGGCTGCCGCGCCCGGGAGAGCACTTCGATGGAGCGGCTCTCGTTGTACGAGCGCCGGATCACGCCCTTCCGCTCGAGGTTCGTCAGATGCTCGTGCACCGTCGCCAGCGACGCGTATTTCATTGCGGACGCGATCTCCTCGAAGCTCGGGGCGAACCCATGCTCGTCGATGTAGCCTGTCAGGTAGTCGAGGATCTCGCGCTGACGCTTGGTGAGCGGCACAGTGGCTCCTTCCGGCGCGAGGGAGGCGATGGCGCCTCCCGAAGATACGCCGAAAAGAACGTAACCGAATGAAAGCCGAAGCACAAGAGCCCGGACTGCTGGCCACGCTCGTCGCCGGAGCGGAGCGGCGGGTCGCGGCCGCCCGGGCCTCCCGCCGGGAGCTGGAGCGCCTGGCGGCGCGCGCCCCGGGGCCGGCGGACTTCGGTGCGGCGCTGGCCGCCGGCCCCTCGGTCGCCGTCGTCGCCGAGATCAAGCGGAAGTCGCCCTCGGCGGGCGCCCTCTGGCGCCAGGGCGACGTGGCCTCGCTCGCGCGCGCTCTCGAGGCCGCAGGGGCGGCGGCGCTCTCGGTGCTGACCGAGCCGGCGCATTTCGGGGGGGCGCTGGAGGACCTGGCGAGCGCGGCCGGGGCCGTCCGGGTCCCGATCCTGAGGAAGGACTTCATCCTGGATCCCGTGCAGCTGTACGAGGCCCGCGCGCACGGGGCGTCGGCCGTGCTGCTCATCGTCCGGATCCTCGGTCCCGGGCGGCTCGCGGATCTGGCCGGCGCCGCTCGCGATCTCGGCCTCGCCACGCTGGTGGAGGTGCATGCGCAGGCGGAGTTGGGGGCGGCCCTGGAGGTCCGGCCCACCGCGGTGGGCGTCAACGCGCGGGACCTCGACACGCTGGCGATGAACCGGGGCCTGGTCGAGGAGCTGATCGCGCAGGTGCCGGCGGGACGCGTGGCCGTGGCCGAGAGCGGACTCGCCGTACGCGCCGACGTGGAGGCGGTGGCGGCGTGCGGAGCGGACGCGGTCCTGGTCGGCGCGGCGATCGCCGGCGCCGGAGATCCGGGCGCGGCGCTGCGCGCGCTCACCGGAGTGCTGCGGCGGCCGGGCGTGTGCGAGGGGAGGCGCGCGTGACCGGCCGGTTCGGAGCGTACGGCGGGCGGTACGTGCCCGAGACGCTGATCCCCGCGCTGGAGGAGTTGGCCGCGACCTACGACGCGCTGGCCGCGGACACGACGTTCTGGAACGAGTACGAGACGCTCCTGGCCGAGTACGTGGGGAGGCCGACGCCGCTCTCGGAGGCCCCGCGCCTCTCGGAGGCCGCGCGCACGCGGGTCTTCCTCAAGCGCGAGGACCTGAATCACACCGGCGCGCACAAGATCAACAACGCGCTGGGGCAGGCGCTGCTGGCGCGGCGGATGGGGAAGCGGCGCATCATCGCCGAGACGGGCGCCGGGCAGCACGGCGTCGCGACGGCGACGGTGTGCGCGAGGTTCGGCTTGGAGTGCGTGGTCTACATGGGCGAGGAGGACATGGCCCGCCAGGCGCTGAACGTCTATCGCATGCGTCTCCTCGGGGCCGAGGTCCGGCCCGTGACCTCCGGCACGCGGACGCTCAAGGACGCGACCAGCGAGGCGATCCGGGATTGGGTCACGAATGTCGAAACCACACACTATATTATCGGCTCCGCGGTCGGCCCCGACCCGTACCCGCGGCTGGTGCGGGACCTGCAGTCGGTGATCGGGCGCGAGGCGCGGGGCCAGTGCCTGGAGCGGTGCGGGACGCTGCCGAAGTCGGTGGTCGCGTGCGTCGGCGGCGGATCGAATGCGCTCGGTATCTGGACGGCGTTCCTCGAGGACCGCGCCGTGGAGCTGGTGGGCGTCGAGGCCGCCGGCTTGGGGCTTGCCGGCGGCCGGCATTCGGCCTCGCTCCTGGCCGGGAGGCCGGGCGTCCTGCACGGGAGCCTGAGCTATCTGCTGCAGGACGCGGACGGCCAGGTGATGCCGGCCCACTCGGTGGCTGCGGGGCTCGACTATCCCGGCGTCGGGCCCCAGCATTCGGCGCTGAAGGACTCCGGCCGCGCGCTGTACGTGGCGGTGACGGATGCCCAGGCGCTGGACGCCTTCGAGCGGCTGAGCCGGCTCGAGGGGATCATTCCCGCTCTGGAGAGCGCGCATGCCGTCGCGTGGGTGCTGCTCGAGGCGGGACGGTGGCGGACGGATGACGTGGTGATCATCAACCTCAGCGGGCGCGGCGACAAGGACGTCGCGGCCGTGGCGTCCGCGGGGAGCACTTCAGGGTGACCATGGGTGCAGCGCCGGAAGTCGTCCTGCCTCCTGCCGTGGTCGAAGAGCTGATGCAGGCCACGGTCAAGGCGCTGCGTGCCCATCAGCTGTACCTCCCGAACAATCCCGTCTATCAGAAGGCCCTCGACACGCTGCGGGCCGCGTTCAAGCCCGTCTGGGAGTCGGTGGACGAACTCGCGCTCGACGTCCAGGAGAACGAGCTGCACTGGGAAGGGAACGTCGTCTACAGCCAGACCAACCGCGGCGAGAGCCTCGCCTGGGTGTTCTTCAAGGACGGCGTGCGGGCGGTGACGCTGCTGCCCGGGGTCGAGCAGGACGAGATCGTGGGCCTGCTCGACGTGGTGCACCGCGCCCGCACGCTGCGCCAGGAGGACAGCGACGACCTGCTGACCTTGCTCTGGGAGAAGGACTTCCAGCGGATCCGGTACGTGTTCCAGGAGATGGGGTCCGGCGACAGCGGCACGATGGTGCTTCCGACGTCGGACGAGGTCGCCGTCGCGGCCGGCTCGCAGGGCGGCAGAGCAGCGAGCGAAGTCTCGCAGGCGGTGGACGAGGATGTGAGCTCCGGCGCGGTGGAGCAGGGTGGGGCGCCGGCGGGGCCCGCCGGGACGGTGCGGCCCGAGGACTTCGACAGCACGCTCTACTTCCTCGACGAGAAGGAGATCGCCTACCTCCAGAACGAAGTGAACCGCGAGTACGCGCAGGACCTGCGGCGCAGCGTCCTCGCGATGCTGCTCGACGTGCTGGAGCTGCAGCCGTATCCGACCGTCAGGGCCGAGCTCATCTCGATCCTGGAGAGCTTCCTGCCGTACCTGCTGGGCGCCGGCGACTACTCGGCCGTGGCGTACGTTCTGCGCGAGGTGAAGGCGGTCCTGCAGCGGGCGCGCGAGCTGCTGGCGGAGCACCGCAAGGCGCTCGAGGACCTGCCGGGCCGGCTGTCGGAGGCGGAGCCGCTCTCGCAGCTGCTCCAGTCGCTGGACGAGGCCGCGGCGCATCCGTCCGCGGACGAGCTGGGGGATCTGTTCGGCGAACTCAGGCCCGAGGCGCTGCCCACGCTGCTGGGGTGGATGCCCAAGCTGAACAACGAGCGCGTCAAGGTCGTGCTCGACGGCGCCATCGGGCGCCTCGCGGCGGCCCACCCCGAGAAGCTGGTGGAGGCGATCGGCGGCGGCGATCCGCAGGTCGCGCTCGAAGCGGTGAAGCTCTCCGGGCGCCTCAAGCTGGCGTCGGCGGTGCCCGCGCTGTCCCTGGCGCTCGGCCACGAGGAGACGGCGGTGCGCGCCGCGGCGGTGCAGGCGCTGTCGGATCTCGGCGTACCGGGAGCGCTCCAGGGGCTGGAGAAGGCGCTCGAGGATCCTGACCGGGAGGTGCGGCTGGCGACGGTGCGCATCCTGATGCTGAAGAAGCACCGCGGGGCGCTGGCGAAGGTCACGGCCGCGATCCAGGGCAAGTCGGTGCGGGGCGCCGATCTCACGGAGAAGATGGCGTTCTTCGAGGCGTACGGGTCCATGGTCGGCGAGCAGGGCGTCGCGTCACTCGACGCGATGCTCAACAGCGGCGGCTTCCTGAAGCGCCGGGAGGACCCGGAGCTGCGCGCGTGCGCGGCGCTGGCGCTCGGCCGGATCGGGACGCCCGCGGCGCGCGCGGCGCTGGAGCGCGCGTCCGGCGCGAAGGACGCGCTCGTGCGCAACGCGGTCGCCAGGGCGCGGCGCGGCGCGATGGGGAGCTAGGATGACGGGACCGGGACACCGACCGTCGGTCGTCGACTCGATCCAGACCACGGATGGGTACATCCGGGGGGCGGGCCGCGCCTTCCTCGTGCTGCTGTACACCGCGCTCCGCTCGCTCAAGCTCTATCCGCTGGAGAACAGCCAGGTCCAGAAGTCGCTCGAGGACCTGACCACGTCGGTGAACCAGATCCTGGAGCGGGAGCACGAGGTCGAAGTGCGCCTCACCGGCGAGTTCATCTTCGTCAACCAGACGCGGCTGCGGCTCGACCTCGACAACTACGCCTCGTTCTCCCACATCCTGAGCATCCTCAGGGCGGTGGGCGTCGGCGTGGTGCGGGTGGTGGACGGCGTCGACCGGCGCGAGTGGACGTCGTTCCTGTCCCTGGTCCTGACCATGTCGTCGCGCGAGAGCGCGAACCGGTTCTTCGACCTCGCCAACAAGCTGCAGGACGCCGGCGTCACCCACGTCGTCATCGAACCGCCGATGGAGTCGGAGGTCAACGAGGAGGAGGAGGAGCGCGCCAAGGAGCAGTCGAAGCGCACCTACCAGCGCTCGGTGGCGGTCACCAAGGAAGTGATCAACTCGGTGCGGATGGGGCGCACTGCCAGCGTGAAGAAGGTCAAGCGCGCGGTGCAGGCCATCGTGGACCAGGTGCTGTCCGAGGAGACCTCGCTCCTCGGCCTGACCACCCTGCGCGACTACGACGACTACACCTTCACGCACTCGGTCAACGTCTGCATCTTCTCGGTCGCCCTCGGCCGGAAGCTCGGCCTCAGCAAGCTGCAGCTCTACGACCTGGGGATGGCGGCGCTGTTCCACGACGTCGGCAAGTCCCGCGTGCCGCTCGAGGTGCTCAACAAGCAGGGCAGCCTCGACGAAGAGGAATGGCGGATCATGCAGGCCCATCCGTGGCTCGGCGTGCTCACGCTGTTCGGGCTGCGCGGCTACGGTGAGGTGCCCTACCGCAGCATGATCGGCACGTACGAGCACCACATGAAGGTCGATCTGACGGGCTACCCGAAGTCGGTGCGCGCCCGGGAGCTCTCCATCTTCTCGAAGATCATCGCGGTGGCCGACGGGTTCGACGCCGCGACCTCGCGGCGCGCCTACCAGACCATGCCGATCCAGCCCGACTCGGTCCTCAAGGAGATGATCGAGAACCCGAAGC
This sequence comes from uncultured Gemmatimonadales bacterium, assembly GCA_963835535.1. GTDB lineage: Bacteria > Gemmatimonadota > Gemmatimonadetes > Gemmatimonadales > JACORV01 > Fen-1245. The sequence continues at coordinate 480,438 of CAWIFL010000002.1, read as the reverse complement.
GCGGGTACGACACGATCCTGGTGAAGGCGTTCATCAACCTGATCGGCGTCTATCCGGTCGGGACGACGGTGATCCTCGACAGCTACGAGCTGGCGATCGTCACGGCGGCGAACCCGAACCCCGACGTGATCCACCGGCCGATGGTGCGCATCGTCTCGGACGCGGCGGGCGCGGTCATCTACCCCGGGCACGTGGCGGACCTCGCCCTGCAGGACGCTTCGGGGAACTTCGTGCGCAGCATCATCAAGGTCACGAATCCCGACAAGTACGGGATTCGCGTCTCCGACTACTTTGTCTGACGGCGCCCTCGCGGCGCGCCTGGCCGAGCTCCGCGCGGCACGGCGGACGGCCCTGATCCCGTACATCACGGCCGGGTATCCCGGCCCCGGCGAGACGACGGCGTTCCTCCGCGGCGCGGCGGCGGCCGGCGCCGACGTCGTGGAGCTGGGCGTGCCGTGGAGCGATCCGGTGGCCGACGGACCCACGATCCAGGCGAGCACGCACGCCGCGCTGCAGGGGGGACGACCCTGGCGCGGACGCTCGAGCTGCTGGCCGGCTCGCGCACGGACCTGCCGGTCGTCGTCTTCACCTACCTGAACCCGGTGCTGGCGCGGGGCCCCGCGCGGTTCGCGGCGGACGCGAAGCGTGCGGGGGCGTCGGGACTGCTCGTGACGGACCTGCCGGTCGGCGCCGACGACGCGGTGGAGCGGGAGCTGCGCTCGGCGGGGCTGCCGCTCGTGCGGCTGGTGGCCCCGACGACGCCCGCGGCGCGCCGGCGCGCGATCGCCGAGCGCAGCGAGGGATTCCTCTATCTGATCGCGCGTCTCGGCGTCACCGGCGAGTCCGGCGAGCTCTCCAGCATGCTCGGCGCGCAGGTCGCGTCCCTGCGCGCCGTCAGCGACCTCCCCATCGCGGTGGGCTTCGGCGTCTCGTCACCGGCGCAGGCAAGTGCGGTCGCGGACGTCGCCGACGGGGTGGTGATCGGGAGCGCGGTGGTCTCCCGGATGGCGCGCGGCGGCGCGGCGGAGGCGCTCGCCTGGCTCGGCACGGTCCGCGCGGCGCTGGACGGGCGGCGCGCGCGGGCGTAGGCTTGAGGCACGATGCCGCACGACGCCATCACGCTCCGGGGAATGCGGTTCCACACGCTCGTCGGGCTGCTGCCCCACGAAGAGAGCATCCCCCAGCCGCTGGAGCTCGACCTCACCGTCTATCTGTCGCTCCGGCAGGTGGGAGAGACGGACTCGCCGCGCGCCCTGCTCGACTACCGCACGCTGTACCGGCTGGTGTCTGAGACCGTGGGCACGAGCCATCATCGCCTGCTCGAAGGCCTCTGCGAGCGGATCGCGGCGAAGGCGCTCACGCTGGACGGCGTGGAGCGCGTGCGCGTCGCCGCCCGCAAGCCCCACGCGCCGATCGCGGGTCCCCTCGACGCGGTCGAGGTGGTGATCGAGCGCACGCGCGATGGGCGTTGAGCGGGCGGCGATCGCCCTCGGCTCGAATCTCGGCGACCGCTCGGCCATTCTCGCCCGCGCCCGCGCGGCCATCGCCCGGCTGCCGCTGACCAGGCTGCTCGCGGCCTCCGACGTCGAGGAGACAGCGCCGCTCGGTCCCGTCGCCCAGGGTCCCTACCTCAACCAGATGCTGCTGGTGGAGACGACGCTCGAGCCGCTCGCGCTGCTCGAGGCGCTGCTCGCGCTCGAGCAGGCCGAGGGGCGCGTGCGCCGCGAGCGGTGGGGCCCGCGCACCCTCGACTGCGACATCGTGCTGTACGGCGGGCGGACCATCCGCGGGACGAGGCTCGTCGTGCCGCACCCGGAATTGCCGAACCGCGAGTTCTGGCTGCGCGAGCTGCGCCAACTGGGAGTCCATGCGCCGGCGGAGAACGGCTAGCAGTGCCCGGACAGCAGTGAAGTTCCCAGACGGCAAGGAGGAAGGGGTTACCAGAGGCAGGCGGTGAGATGGCAGGCCAGGCGCAAGTACTGGCAAGTGGCCTGCCCTCCGACGGCTCTCGACTGGCAACCACTGCAGGGCTTGCCGTCTGGCAACTTATCTGGCTTCCGCTTCTGCATTCGGTTACCCTTCCGAGCATGTCCACCCCATCGAAGGACGCCCCCGTCACCACGCGGGATTTCCTCGCGTGGAAGGCCGCGGGGCGCCGGATCGTCGTCGTGACCGCCTACGACGCGCTGTTCGGCCGGCTGGTGGACGAGGCGGGCGTGGATTGCGTGTTGGTGGGCGACTCGGTGAACCAGGTGCTGTGCGGGGAACCCTCCACGCTCTCGGCGACGCTGGAGCAGATGATCTACCACGCGCGCGCGGTGCGGCGCGGGGTCCGTCGGGCGCTGCTGGTGGTGGACCTGCCGTTCCTCTCCTACCAGGTCGGCCGCGAGGACGCGATCCGGAACGCCGGCCGGGTGATGCAGGAGACGGGGGCGAGCGCGGTGAAGCTGGAGGGCGGCGCGGCGATGGCGGACACGGTGCGCGCGCTGGTGGAGATCGGCATTCCGGTGATGGGGCACCTCGGCCTCACCCCGCAGTCGGTGCACGCGCTCGGCGGGTACCGGGTGCAGGGGCGGGACCAGGAGGCGGCGCGCCGGATCGAAAGCGACGCGGCGGCGCTGGAGGCGGCCGGCGTATTCTCGATCGTCCTCGAGCTGGTGCCGGCTTCGCTGGCGGCCTCCGTCACGGCCGCGCGCGCCGTCCCGACCATCGGCATCGGCGCCGGCCCGCGCTGCGACGGCCAGGTGCTGGTGCTTCCCGATCTGCTCGGCCTCAACGACGCCTTCGCGCCCAAGTTCCTCAAGCGCTACGCGTCGCTCGCGGATGACGTCCGGGGCGCCGTCGCCCGCTACGGCGACGAGGTGCGGCGCGGCGCCTACCCGGACGCCGAGCACTCCTTCTAGCGACCGCATGGACGTCGTCGTCGCGCTCGAGGACGTGCGCGCCTGCGTCCGCGACGCGAAGCGCGGCGGGCGGCGGGTCGGTTTCGTGCCCACGATGGGCGCGCTGCACGAGGGGCACCTGTCGCTGGTCCAGGCGGCTCGCGCGCGCGCCGATCTCGCGCTGATGAGCATCTTCGTCAACCCGCTGCAGTTCGGGGCGGGCGAGGACTTCGCGCGCTATCCGCGGGATCCGGTGCGCGATCGGGGACTGGCGGAGCGCTCGGGCGTGGATCTGCTGTGGATGCCGGAGGCGAGCGCGATGTACCCGGAGCCGCCCCGCGTCACCGTCTCGCCAGGCCCGGCGGGCGAGCGGCTCGAGGGGGCGAGCCGGCCGGGCCATTTCGCCGGCGTCCTCACCGTGGTCCTGAAGCTGTTCGCGCTGGTGGAGCCGGACGTGGCGGTCTTCGGCCGGAAGGACTTCCAGCAGGCGGCGCTGATCCGCGCGATGGTGCGGGATCTCAATCTGCCCGTGGCCATCGTGGTCGCGCCCACGGTGCGCGAGCAGGACGGCCTGGCGCTGTCGTCGCGGAACGTCTATCTCGAGCCTCCGGCGCGCGCCGCCGCGACCGTGCTGTACCGGGCGCTGTGCCGCGGGGTCGAGGCCTACCGCGGGGGCGAGCGTCGCGCCGCGGCGATCGCGGAAGCGGCGCGCGGCGCGCTCGCGGGGCAGCGGGGCGTCACGCCCGACTATGTGGCGTGCGCCGCCGCGGACGACCTGGCGCCGGTGGAGGTGGCCGACGCGGCGACGGTGCTCGCGGTGGCGGCGCGCGTCGGCGGCACGCGGCTCATAGACAACGTGGTGCTCGGTGAAGGACTGGAGGGCGATGGCCACGTCGCCGGATGACGTGCGGGCGGCCATGCCGCCCTGGTCCGTGGTCGCTGAGCGGCGCCTCGCGCACATCGCCCGGGTGGTGGACCTGCTCGAGGCGTGGGCCCGCGCGCGGGATGTGGGCGAGGCGGAGGCCGGCCGGTGGCGGCGGGCGGCGCTCCTGCACGACGCGCTGCGCGACGCGGACGAGACGGTGCTGAAGCGCTACGAGCCCAGCGCCGTCTGGCCACTCAAGACCTGGCACGGGCCGGCGGCCGCCTCGGCCGCGGCGGCCGGCGGCGAGCGGGACGCCGGCGTCCTCGACGCCGTGCGCTTTCATTCGCTCGGGTACGCCGGGTGGGACGAGGCGGGGCGGATGCTGTACCTGGCCGATTACCTCGAGCCCGGACGCCCCTACGACCGGGCCAACCTCGACGCGCTCTCGGCCCGCGTCCCCGCCGAGCCCGCCGCGGTGCTCCGCGACGTGGCGGCGCGACGCATCGGATGGCGTCTCAAGGAGGGCGGCCTCATCGCCGAGGAGACATGGGCATTCTGGAACGCACTGGTCGCGGTCGGCTCGTCGTCGTCGCGCTGATCGCCGTCGGCCTCGCGGCGGCCGGCCTCTCGGTCTGGTGGCACCTCGGTCACCGGGAGGACGCGAGCCTCGCGCGTCCGGTCCCCGGAGATCGGGACCGCGTCGTCGTGGAAGTCCTCAACACCACGCAGGCGGTGGGGCTGGCCCGCGCGGCGACCCGACTGCTGCGGGACGCCGGGATCGACGTCGTCTATTTCGGCTCGGATACCGGTGCGGTGGTGGATTCCACTCAGGTGCTGGTCCGGCGCGGCACGCCCGACGGCGCGGCGCGGGTCGCCGCGGCGCTAGGCGTCGGCGCGGTCCGGCAGCTTCCCGATGCCGGCCGCCTCGTGGACGTCACGGTGCGCATCGGCCGCGACTTCGCCGCCCGCCTCGCCGCGCGCCACTCGTAGCTGGCCGCACGCGGCCGCGATGTCGAGGCCGCGGCTGCGCCGCGCCACGGCTTCGACCCCGCGCCGCCGCAGCGCCCCCGCGAACCACGCGAGCCGGTGCCGCGACGCGGGCACGAACTGTGGCGCGCCGCCGGGATGCAGCGGCAGCAGATTGACCAGGGCGCCGGCCTGCTTCGCGATGCGGGCGAGGGCGGCGAGATCCTCGTCGCGATCGTTCACCCCCTCGATCAGCACGTACTCGAACGTCACCCGCCGCTGGAACGCCTTGATCGCCTCGAGCACGTCGGGGAGCCGGTAGCGCTTCTCGATCGGCATGAGGGACAGCCGCGTGGCGCTGGTCGGCGCGTGGAGCGACACCGCGAGGCGGAACTGCTCCGGACGTTTCGCGAGCTTGGCCAGGGCGGGGAGGATCCCGACGGTCGAAACGGTGATGTGGCGCGCGCCGATGCCGAGCGCCTCGGGATGGTTGAGCAACGTGAGCGCGGCGTCCACCGCCGGCCAGTTGAGCAGCGGCTCCCCCATCCCCATGAACACGACGTTCGTGGGCTTGACCGGCTCCGGCGCGAGCAGCAGCGCGCGGACCTGTGCCGCGATCTCCCACGCCTCGAGGTTCCGCTTGAGGCCCATCGTCCCCGTCGCGCAGAAGGCGCAGCGCAGGGGACACCCGGCCTGCGACGAGATGCACAGCGTGCGGCGCGACCCCTCCGGAATCAGCACCGACTCGATCGCCTCGCCGTCGGGCAGGCGCCACAGGAACTTCCGCGTCCCGTCGGCGGATTCCTGGCTCGTCTCGAGCTCGAGCCGCGGCAGCGGCCACTCGGCATCGAGCGCCTGACGCAGGGCGTGCGGCAGCTCCATCGCCGCGGCCCAGCTCGCGACGGGGCGCTGCCAGAGGCGGGGCACGAGCTGCGACAGGCGGTAGGGTGCTTCCCCGCGCGCGGCCAGCCACTCGCCCAGCGCGGCCGCGGCCGCTTCGGGCGCGAGGTCGAGGAGCGTGCTCACGTCATCCCCGCCGTCAGGCCGAACCGGTACGTCGCGCCGAACCCGTTGACGCCGCCGTCCCGCCCGAGGTACACGCGGTAGCGCCCGACGTCGAGGGAGACGCCGAACCGGCTCCGCCAGACCTCGAAGCCGGCCGTCTCCTCGCGCGCGGCGCCGACGTCCACTTCGGCGACCCCGCCGAGGCCGAGGCCCGCCGTGAGCAGGTGCTGCATCCCCTCGCCGTGCGCCCAGCCCGCACCGTACCAGAAGCGGAGGTCCGCCGTCGTCCCCCAGGCCTGGCCCTCCGCCGTGCGGTACGACACCGCCGCGCTGTAGCTCGCCGCGGATTCCGACGCACGCAGCGCCGGGTCGAAGAACCGCGTGGCGACGCCGAAAGAGAACCCCGACGCGCCGGCGTAGCGCAGGCCGAGGTCCAGCCCCACCTGCGAGGCGCTGACGATGTCGAGCCGACCGGACAGCGAGCGCGCCGCGATCCCGGCCGTGAAGCCCGAGCCGATGGCGCGGGCCAGACCGACCGACAGGACCTCGTTGTAGACCGCGATGTCCCCGCCGATCGCCTCCGGACTCGTCTCGGTCCGCACCAGCCCGTCCACCCCCATGCGGCCGTACACCACGTTCACCGTCCCGAAAGAACCGGCGCGGACGGCCAGGCTGGCGACGCCGCCGTTGATGCCGATCTCGGACGGGGAGTGAATGGCCTCGATGGCCAGGAGCATGCCCGCCCCGGAAGGGGAGAGTCGCACCGCCGGCGTCCAGAGCGCCGCCGAGCCGTCGTCGGCGAGCGCGGGTGGCACGACCAAGGTTCCGGCGGCGAGCCGCCACAAGTCGGAGGCGACCGCCGGTTGCCCGACGGCGTCCGCCGGCCGCAGCAGGCCCCCGGCGACGATCAGCAGGAGGGGAACGGTCCGGACCGGGCGGGGCAGCCGGTGCTCTCGGGGGGGCATCGGCGAAGGTTGGCTCCCGGCGCGGGGGATGTCAAGCGAATCGGTCAGCTTGCTCAAGTTGTGAGGCGCCATTAACTTGCGCCTGTCATGAGGCGCTTGCCGCCCCTGTGCTGCTGAGCCAGTTGCTGGCCCCAGATCGCGTCCGAGTCCCCCTCACATCCCGGGACAAGCCGAGCGTCCTCCGCGAGTTGGTGGAGCTGCTGGTAAGCTCCTCCGGCGGCGCGAGCGATGATATCCTGCATGCCGTGCGGGAGCGGGAGGCGTGCCAGTCCACCGGGTTCGGCCACGGCGTCGCCATTCCGCACGCCCGCAGCCCGTCGGTCACTGCCCTGACGCTGGTGGCAGGCCAGACGGCGACCCCGATCGACTACGGCGCGCTGGACGGAGAGCCGGTGCGGCTCTTCTTCCTGCTCGCCGGTCCCGAGGCGATGGCCGGCTCGCAGGTGCGCGCGCTGGCGCGCATCGCCCGGCTGGTGCGGCAGGAAGGGGTCCGGGGTCGGCTGCTCGGCGCCGCCACGCCGGAAGCGTTCTGTCAGGTCGTGCGCGAGGCGGAGGGCCAGTAAGGGATGAACAGGAGATTGGGCGACGGTTGGGCCGCGGTGGCGGTGTGGATCGCGATCCAGCTCACGCTGACGTCGCTTCCGGGCGCCGCGATTCCCGTGAGTTTGCCTCATCCCATCGACTGGGTGGGGCACTTCTGCCTGTACGCGGGGCTCGGGGGGCTGATCGCCCGCGTCGCGTCGCTGCGCGTGTGGCCGCGGCGGTACCTGCTCATCGCGGCCGTGCTCATCAGCGTGGGAGCCGCCCTCGACGAGTTGCACCAGCTCTTCATCCCGGGCCGGGACGCCGAGGTGCTCGACTGGCTGAGCGACACGCTCGGAGCCGCGGCCGGCCTCACTGTCGGGTTCCAGCTCATGAAGTCGAGGTTCGCCAAGTGGCTTCGCTAGCGAAGACGTCCCTGCGCTCGCACTGGTGTGGCGAGCTGCGCGCGTCGCACGAAGGCCAGGAGGTGAGCCTCGGTGGATGGGTGCACCGGCGGCGGGACCTCGGGGGTCTGGTGTTCGTGGACCTGCGGGATCGGGAAGGGCTGGCGCAGGTCGCGTTCGGCCCCGCCTGGTCGCCTCCGGAGGTGCTCTCGCGGGCGTCGGGGCTCGTGGCCGAGGCGGCGATCATCGTGCGGGGCGTGGTGGCCCGCCGGCCGCCGGGGCAGGCCAACCCCGACATGCCGACCGGCGACGTCGAAGTGCACGCCACGTCGGTCACTGTGGTCGGGCCGACGGTGACGCCGGCGATCCCGGTCGCGCGGGTGCGCGGCGAAGCCCTCGCCTCGGAGGAGCTGAGACTCCGGCACCGTTATCTCGACCTGCGGCGGCCGGAGATGTACCGGAACCTCGAGCTCCGGCATCGGCTCCTGCAGCGCACGCGGCGCGAGCTCTCGGATCGCGGCTTCCTCGAGATCGAGACGCCGATCCTCACCAAGCCGACGCCGGAGGGCGCGCGCGACTTCATCGTGCCCTCCCGCATGTACCCCGGGCAGTTCTACGCCCTGCCGCAGTCGCCCCAGCTCTACAAGCAGCTGCTGATGGTGGCCGGGTTCGACCGCTACTTCCAGCTCGCCCGCTGCTTCCGCGACGAGGACCAGCGCGCCGACCGCCAGCTGGAGTTCACGCAGATCGACCTCGAGTGCGCGTTCGTCGGGCCGGAGGACATCTACGCGGTGACGGAGGGGGTGCTCGCCGCGCTGTGGGCGGAGGCCGGGCACACGGTCGAGACGCCGTTCCCGCGGATGGCCTGGCACGAGGCGATGGAGCGCTACGGCGTGGACAAGCCCGACCTGCGCTTCGGCCTCGAGCTGGGCGACCTGACCGCGCGGATCGGCGAGGAGAGCGGGGAGTTCCTGCGCGCCGCCGTCGCGCGCGGCGAGCGGGTGCGCAGCCTGGTCGTCCCGGGTGGAGCGACGCTGTCGCGGAAGGACCTCGACGCCCTCTCCGACGAGGCGAAGGCGATGCGCGCCTCGGGCCTCGTCTGGGCGAAGCGCGGCGCCGACGGCGTCACGGGCCCGGGGGCGAAGGCGTTCGGCGGCGCCCTCGATCTGCTCGGCCTGTCCGAGGGCGATCTCGTGCTGGCCTGCGCGGGAAGCGATGCGGTGGCGCTGCCGGCGCTCGGCAGGGTCCGCCTGGAGGTCATCCGGCGGCTCGGCCTGAAACCCCAGGGCGAGCACGCGTTCGTCTGGATCGAGCAGTTCCCGCTGTTCGAGCCCGACGCGGCGCATCCCGGCGCGTTGACGTTCATGCATCATCCCTTCACGGCGCCGCACCCCGACGACGTGGGGCTGCTGACGACGGCGCCCGAGCGCGCCCGCTCGCTGCATTACGACGCGGTCTACAACGGCGTGGAGCTGGGGAGCGGCTCGATCCGGATCACGGATCCGGCGCTCCAGGCCCTGGTCTTCGAGCGTCTGGGTCTCGGCCGCGAGGAGACGGAGCACCGCTTCGGCTGGCTGCTCGAGGGGCTGCGGAGCGGAGCGCCGCCGCACGGCGGCATCGCGCTCGGCTTCGACCGCATCACGCTGCTGCTGACGGGCGGCGATTCGCTGCGGGACGTGATCGCGTTCCCGAAGACCGCGCAGGCGCGCGCCCTGTTCGAGGGTGCGCCGACGGCGGTGCCGCAGGCGGATCTCGACGTCCTCCACCTGAAGGTCACCCCGTGAACGGTGCGGACGACGTCGTCCACCGCCTGAACGTCGAGGGGGCGGACCTGCTCGCGCTGTCGGGCGTGAACGACGCCAACCTGCACGAGCTGGCGCGGCTCTCCGGGGTGCGCGTGTCGCTGCGCGGGGATCAGCTCTCGCTCGGCGGCGCGCTGGCGGCGGTCGAGCGCGCGACCGCGATGGCGCAGGCGATGGTGGACCTCGCGCGGATGGGAGAGCAGTTCGGCCCGGAGGACGTCCGGCGGATGGTCGAGGAGGGGCCGGCGGAGAACTCGAAGAACGGCGAGCTCAAGATCGTGCTCCCCGGTCTGCGGCGGATCGTCACGCCGAAGACGGCGGGGCAGCGCGCCTACGTGCAGGCGATGTACGACGACGACATCGTGGTCTCGATCGGCCCGGCGGGCACCGGCAAGACGTATCTCGCGGTCGCCGTCGCGGTGGACATGCTCCACAAGAAGCGGGTCAAGCGGATCATCCTGGCCAGGCCGGCGGTCGAAGCGGGGGAGCGTCTCGGGTTCCTGCCGGGGGACATGCAGGCCAAGGTGGACCCCTACCTGCGGCCGCTGTACGACGCGCTCGAGGACATGATGCCGCACGAGAAGGTGCAGCGCGCCCTCGAGTCCCGGGTGATCGAGATCGCGCCGCTGGCCTACATGCGCGGCCGGACGCTGGCCGACGCCTTCGTGATCCTGGACGAGGCGCAGAACACGACCGGCATGCAGATGAAGATGCTACTCACGAGACTCGGACTGAACTCAAGAGCGGTCATCACCGCGGACAAGACGCAGATCGACCTGCCCTCGCACGAGGAGTCGGGCATCGTGCAGGTCGAGCGGATCCTGCCCGGGATCGACGGGATCGGGTTCTGCTACCTCGACGAGGGTGACGTGCTGCGGCACCGGCTGGTGCGCCAGATCATCCGCGCGTACCGAGAGGATCCGGGCGGCTGATGCTGTCCTCCGGCGCCGTCGGTCGTCATGCGGCGCGATTCCTCCTCGCGCCGCTCGTCGCCTTCGTGGCCTACCTGGCCTTTCCCCGCGCAGGCTCGCTGCTGCCGCATTCCTCCGCGGTGGGCAGCGTCGCGCCGACCGACGTGATCGCGCCGGTGGGCTTCCTGGTGCCCAAGCCCGAGCCGCAGCGGGTGCGGGAGGCGGAGGCCCTGGCGGCCACGGTGCGACCGGTGGTGACCGCGCATCCCGAGGCCGCGGAGGCGGCCGCCGCCCAGGCGGGGCACTTCTTCGCGGTCCTCGATTCGGCGGCGGGGGTGGGCGCGAGCCTCGTCGAGGCCGCGCGGGCCCAGGGGTTCGCGGCCTCCTCGGGCGACGCCGCCGCGCTGGGTGGGGCGGCGCTGCGCGCCGAGCTGCGGCGGGCGGTGATCGGCGCGCTGCGCCTCTCCGCCGCCGGCTACCTGCCCGCGGGCGCGTCCACCACGGAGCTGGGTCCGGAGGTGGTCGTCCGGCGCGGCGCCGACGAGCGCGTCCTGCCCAGCGACAGTCTCCGGGCGTTCGGCGACTTCCTGGAGCGCGCGGCGCAGCAGCGGCCCGGCCAGCGGCCCGGGGGCGGGGAAGGGCTGTACGTACGCCTGCTCGGCTTCTTCTTCCGGCCGACGCTGGTCTACGAGCGCGCCGAGACGGAGCGGCGGCGTGACGAGCTGCGGCGCTCGGTGGATTCGGTGCAGGCGGTCGTGCAGCCGGGCGAGAAGATCATCGGCGCGCACGAGGTGGTGGATGCGGCGGCCGCCGCCAAGCTCGCCGCGTACCGGGCCGTGATCGAGCGGGGCACGACGGGGCGCGTACGCGGCGCCGTCACCACGATCGGCGAGCTGGGCCTCGACACGGGGCTGATGGTGCTGTTCGGCGTCCTCTGCCTGTTCGTCCGCCCGCACATCTACCAGGATTACCGCGCGCTCGCCTTCTTCGCCGTCGGGTTCGCCGTGGTGACGGTCGCGGCGGGGTTGCTCGCGCGCTTCGTCCCGTCGCGGCCCGAGCTCATCCCCGTGGCCTTCGCGGTCATCCTGTTCTCGGTGCTGTTCGACGGCCGGATCGCGGCGGTGGCGGCGATGGTGCTGGCCGCCTTCCTCGGCATCCAGCGGCCGTTCGCCGGCTCCGAGGCGCTGTTCATCACCTTCGTGGGCGGCGTGGCGGCGGCGCTCTCGGTCGAGCGCATCCGCCGCCGGTCGGAGGTCTACTACTCCATCGCGATCGTGACGGCGGTGTACGCCGCGGCCGCGACGGTCTCCGGCGCCGCGGCCGGGGAGCAGGCGATCTCGATCGCGCGGTCCGCGGGCCTGGGCGGCGTCAACGCCCTCGCCTCTGCGGCGCTCGCGATGCTGGCGCTCCCGCTGGCCGAGCGCTTCACGCGCAGCACCACCGACCTGACGCTGCTCGAGCTGTCGGATCCCGACCGCCCGCTGCTGCGGCGGCTCGCGATCGAAGCGCCCGGCACCTACGCGCACTCCGTCGCGATGGCGAACCTGTGCGAGGCGGCCTGCAACGCGATCGGCGCGAACGGCCTCCTGGCCCGCGTCGGCTGCTACTACCACGACGTGGGGAAGCTCAAGCATCCGCAGTACTTCGCCGAGAACCAGACCCATCCGCGGAACCCGCACGACCAGCTGAAGCCGGCCCTGTCGGCGGCGGTGATCCGGCGGCACGTCGAGGACGGGTTGGCGCTCGCGGTCGAGCACCGGCTCCCCCGGGCGATCCAGGCGTTCATCCCCGAGCACCACGGGACGACGGCGATCTCCTACTTCCTGGAGCGGGCGCGCGCCGAGGAGCCCGCGGCGCAGGCGCGCGAGGAGCTGTTCCGCTACCCCGGGCCCCGGCCGCGCTCGGCCGAGACCGCGGTCGCGCTCCTCGGCGATGCCGTCGAGGCCGCGCTCCGGGTCCTCGATGACCCCGCGCCGGAGACCGTCGCCGACGCGATCGAGCACCTCGTGGAGACCCGAGTCGGCGACGGGCAGCTGAAGGAAGCCCCGCTCACCCTCGCCCAGATCGAGATCGTGAAGGGCGAGTTCAGGCGCGTCTACGCGGCGATGTCCCACAGCCGCGTGGAGTACCCGGAAGATGCCGGGGGCATCACCGCCGACTGGGAGGTCGACCATCGCGGTTGAGGTGGCCGTCTCCGCCACGGTGGCGAGTCCCCTGGCGCGGGCCGAGGCCGAGCGTCTCGCCCGCGCCGTGCTTCGCGCCGAGGGGGTGAAGAACGCGATGCTCTCCGTCGCGTTCGTCGGGCGCCGGCGCATCCGCAGCCTGAATCGCCGGACCTTCGGACGGGATCGCGAGACCGACGTGATCGCTTTCAGGATGGTGGAGGGCACGGGGGCACGGGCGCACGGGGGCATGGTGGTAGGTGACATCTACGTGTGCGCGCCCGCCGGGGTCGCTCAATCGCGGAGGTTCGGGGCGACGCCGCGCGAGGAGCTGGGGCGCCTGGTGATTCACGGCGTCCTGCACGTGCTGGGCTACGTCCATCCGGAGGGCGGCGGCCGGTTCTCGAGCCCGATGTGGCGGCGCCAGGAGCGGCTGCTGGCCCGTCTCGCCGGGCGGCGCGCACCGAGCGGGCGATGATCGCACTCATCGGTGCCCTGCTGGCGACGGGATGGGCGGCGCTGCTCGCGCTCGCGGACGGCGCGCTCGCGGCCGATCCCAAGCTCGGCGACACCGCCCTGAGCGGCCCGTACGGCGAGAAGCCCGAGCGCTTCCGCCGTGCGCTCGCGCTGGGCCGGATCACGCTCCTGGGCCTGGCCGCCGTCGGAGCCTCCGGCGCGCTGGCCTGGTGGCGCGCGGGGCCTGCCGGCGCGGCGCTCCTCCTCGTGCTCCTCGTCGCGGCCGTGGCGCTGCTGGGCGACCTGGCCCCGCGGGCCGTCGGACTGTGGCGGGCCGTGCGGCTCGGGCGCTGGGCCGTGCGAACCGCGGACACGTCCCTCGCGCTCCTCGCACCGATCATCGTTGCGGCCGGGATCGTGGACCGTGCGATCGCGCGACTGTTCGGTGTCGCGGCGCAGAGTCCCCGCACGCCGGATCCCGCGCAGCGCGACATGCTGCTCGGCGTGTTCGCCCTCGCCGACACGATGGTGAGCGAGGTGATGACGCCGCGCGTGGACGTGCTCGGCCTCGACGGCTCCGCCTCGTTCGAGGAGACCGTGCGCGCCGTCGCCGCCGCCGAGCATGCGCGGCTCCCCGCGTACGAGGGGGACCTGGACCACATCGTCGGCGTCCTCTACGCCAAGGACCTGCTCCCGGCGCTGTTCGACGGCGACGCCGCGGGACGGAGCTGGCGAACGCTGGTCCGGCCCGTGGACATCGTGCCGGAGACCAAGACGCTTGACTCCCAGCTGCGCGACTTCCAGCGCGGACCGAGCCACCTGGCCGTGGTGGTGGACGAGTTCGGCGGGACGGCGGGGATCGTCACGCTCGAGGACGTGCTCGAGGAGATCGTGGGCGAGATCCGCGACGAGTATGACACCGGCGAGCAGCCGGAGATCGTGGCGCAGAGGCCGGGCGTGTGGCTGGTGGACGGGCGCGCGTCGCTGGAAGCCGTGTCCGACGCGCTCGGCGTCCCGATCACCCACGAGGAGGTCTCCACCATCGGCGGGCTGGTGTACACCGTGCTCGGCCGGGTTCCGGTCGCGGGCGAGCAGGTCGAGCTGCAGGGATTCCGGGTGTCCGTCGAACAGGTCGTGCGCCGCAGCATCCGGCGCCTGAAGGTCGAGCGCATCGCCCCGTGAGCGTGCTCGTCGTGCTGCTCGGGCTCGCGCTCGCCGCGTACGGGGCGACGGCCTCCGTCGCGGCCCTGGCGGCAAGTCGCATGGAGCTGACGCGCTGGGTCGCGCGCCAGCTCGAGGGGCACGACGCGGCGATCACCCTCCTGTCGCGACCCGGCGATGTGGCCGCGGCCGGCGACGCGCTCGTCGCGATCGGGGTGGCGATCGCGGGCGTCGCGGCGCCGTGGGCGCTGCGCACCACCGGGCTCGCCACCACGCTGGCGCTCGAGCTGGTGGTCGGCGTCCCGGCGTTGGGCGTCGTCGCCTATTTCATCCCGCGCGCCGTGGGGCGTCGCTGGCCGGAGGCGGTCGTGCGGTCGGTCGTGCCGCGCCTCAGGGGGGCGGGGGCCCTGGTCGGCCGGATCGTGCGCGGCCGGGCGGCAACCGAGCGTGCCGAGCTGGCGGCGCTCCTGCGTGACACGGCCGCTGCCGGACTGGCGCGGGAGGACGAGCTGGAGATCGTGACCGGGGTGATGAGCTTCGCGGACCGGCTGGTGCGCGAGGTCATGACGCCGCGCACCCGGGTTACGGCCGCGCCGGAGGGTGCGAGCACGGCCGAGCTGGCCCGGCTCGTCACCTCGTCGGGGTTTACGAGGGTCCCGCTCTACCGCGGCTCCCTCGACGAGATCGTCGGGATGGTGCACGCGTTCGACGTCATCAAGGCGGGGCCGGCGGGCAGCGTGCGTGTGCGCCCCGTCGCGCAGCTGCCCGCCACGCGCCGCTGCGCCGACGCGCTCCTGGACATGCGGCGGGAGGGCCGCCACCTGGCCGTCGTGCTCGACGAGTTCGGCGGCACGGCCGGGCTGGTGACGATGGAGAACCTGCTGGAAGCTCTGGTCGGCGAGATCTTCGACGAGCTGGACGTGCCCGCCCCGGCCGTGCAGGGCGGGGGCGGCGTTCTCGTCGTCGATGCCGGCTTCAGCCTCGCTCAGCTCCGCGACCATTTCGGGTTACCGATCGAGGCGCCCCCCAAGGTGGAAACGGCGGGCGGATTCCTCACCTGGGCGGCCGGCCGGATCCCCCAGCAGGGGGATCGCGTGGCGGCAGCAGGACTCGAATTCGACGTGCTGGAGGCCACGGCGACCCGGCTGGTCAAGTTGGTGGTCCGGACCGGCGCCGCGCCCCTTCCGCGCGGCCAGTGAGGCTGCCGCTCCCCGCCGGCTAGCTTGTGCCTGTTCCTTCGGACGTTACGTTCCGGGGTCCCTCAATCGACGCAGCCTCCACGACCGCAGGCGTGCGCGCGCTCGGCATGCCTGGGACGGTCTTATCGCCATGCAAGGAGATCTCCATGGGTGTTCGCGCCAACGCTCTCGGCGACCGCATCGAACAGGGTGCTCGCAATCTCGCCAGCTTCGCGGAGGGAATGTCCGATGCGGAGTGGCGGACGGCGGTGCGGCCGGACGGCCGCACGGCTGGCGTCATCGTGCACCACGTCGCCAGCATGTACCCGGTCGAGGTGGATCTGGCGCGGACCCTTGCATCGGGCCAGCCGGTCGCCGGTCTGACGTGGGGCAACGTCGCCGAAATCAACGCCAAGCACGCGCGCGAGCACGCCGGCGCCTCCAAACGTGAGGCGATCGAGCTGCTGCTCAAGAACGCGCGGGCCGCGGCCGACGGGGTGCGCGCGTTCACCGACGGGCAGCTGGACACCGCGGCGCCGTGCTCGCTCAACGCGGATGCCCCGGTGACGGCGCAGTTCTTCGTCGAGGGCCACGCCCTGGGTCACAGCTGGCATCATCTGGCGAAGATCCGGGCCGAGCTCAAACGCTAGAGCCGCCCGGGCGCGCCGGCGCATGAGCGCTCCACAGCCCTTCAGGCCCTCGCTCCCTCCCCGGTTCGCGGTGGAGCGGGAGCTGGGCCGAGGGGGCATGGGGACCGTGCTGCTCGCGCGGGACCGGACCCTCGGCCGGTCGGTCGCCATCAAGGTGCTGACTCCGGAGCTCTCGCGCATACTGGGCCCGGAGCGCTTCACCCGCGAGATCCGGCTCACCGCGCAGCTGGTCCACCCCAACATCGTGCCGCTGTTCGACTCCGGGGAGTCCGACGGGTGGCTGTTCTACGTGATGCCGTTCATCGACGGCCCCACGCTGCGCACGCGGCTGGGCAGCGGCCAGCCGCTCACGATACCGGAGGTGATCCGGATCGTCGCCGACACCGCGGAGGCCCTCGCGTACGCGCACGGCCTGGGGATCGTGCACCGCGACGTCAAGCCGGAAAACATCTTCTCCTACGGCGGGCGGGCACTGCTGGCCGACTTCGGCATCGCCACCGGCGAAGGCGTCGCCCCGGGCGGGAACACCCTGACCACCGCGGGCACGATCATCGGCACCGTGTCGTACATGAGCCCGGAGCAGGCGTCCGGCGAGCGGGGTCTCGACGGCCGGGCGGATCTCTTCAGCCTCGGGTGCGTCGCCTTCGAGCTGCTGACCGGCCGGCCGCCGTTCGAGGGGCCATCGGCGCTCGCGATTCTGGCGTCCCTCATGTCGGGCCCCGTCCCATCGGTGCGGGCCTGCCGGCCGGACGCTGATCCGGCGCTGGCGGCGCTGATCGAGCGGCTCCTCGCCAAGGACCGCGACTCGCGCCCGGCCGACGCGGCCGCCGTGCTCGACGCCCTGCGGCCGCTCGAGGCGCAGTCCGGTCCGCAGCGCCGTGAGGCCGTCGGCCCCCGGCCCGCGCCGTCGAGGGTCTGGAGCGAACCGCCCGAGGTCCGCGACGCGGCGCTGAAGGCGCGCGACCTCTATTGGACCACGATGCAGGGCGGCGACGGCTCCCGCGACAAGCTGCTCATGGCGCAGGTGTACGCCGAAAAGGCGGTGAACCTCGCGCCCGGCAGCGCGAGGGCCCTCGCTATCCTCGCCGACATCGTCCACCTCCTCACGCTGCGGGGGTTCGCGGACGCGGAGGAGGTCATGTCCCGGGTCCGGGACCTGCGGATGAAGGCGCTGGCCGCGGACGACACCACGGGCGAGATCCACATCTCCATGGGCGCCGTGTTCCTTTACTGGGAAGACGACTTCGAGATGGCCGGCACCGAGCTGGCGCGCGGGGTCGAGTTGGCCCCCGACGACGCCGAGGGCCACCGGATCTACGGGGCGTGGCTGCGCATCGCCGGACGGCCGCAGGAGGCTCTCGACCACATGCGCGCGGCGGTGCGTCTGGCGCCGAAGGCCCCGTTCATGTACGTGGGGCACGCCGACGTGCTCATGGCCCTGGGACGCTACGACGAGGCGATCGGCCCGCTGCGCCAGGCGCTGCGCCTCTTGCCCCGCTACGACGCCGCGCTGGAGCGACTCGAGATGAGCTGCCACCGTGCCGGCCGCCACGACGAGGCGCTCGATGCCCGGCGCATGCTGCTCGGCATCCGGGGGGCTGGCGGCGACCGCATCGCCCAGCTCGCCGCCGACGCGGCCGAGCGCGGGTGGCTGGTGGCGCGCGAGAACGACCTGCGACGCGAGCTCACCGACCTGGTGGCCCGCGCGGAGCGCGAGGACGCCTTCGAGGACCGGCACACCACCCGGCAAGTGGCGGACAAGGTGCTCGTCGTGCTCGCGGAGCTGGGCGAATGGAGCCAGGCCATGGACTGGGTCGAGCGCGCCTATCACCGCCGCCCCGGCCGGCTCCGACGGGTGCTGAACGATCTGCCCTACGACCACCACGGCCTGGCCCGCGACCCTCGCTACGCGCGGCTGCTGCGCGCCGCCGGCATCGAAGAGCTGCTGTCCTGACGAACCCGAGGTGCGCATATGAGGGCTGAGGAGATCCGGGCCCTGCAGGCGCCGCTGAAGGCGCGCTACCGCAGCGAGCCACAGGCTGCCGTCGTCACACTCAGCGCCGAGGGGCGGCTGAGCGAGGGGCTGAGCTGCAGCGTCGCCGCCGGACAAGCCCTGGTGAAGGCGGGGCTCCACCCCGCGACCGGCGGCGCGGGGGATCTCGCGTGCTCCGGGGATCTCCTGCTTCAGGCCCTGGTCGCCTGTGCGGGCGTGACGCTCAACGCCGTCGCGACCGCGCTGGGCATCGAGGTGCGCAGCGGCACCCTGCGCGCGGAAGGCGACCTGGACTTCCGGGGCACCTTGGGCGTGAGCAAGGACGCTCCGGTCGGCTTCAGTGCCATCCGGGTCGCGGTTCAGGTGGACTCGGACGCCACGCCGGAGCAGCTGGCCAAGCTCCTGGAGCTGACCGAACGGTATTGCGTCGTCCTCCAAACGCTGCGCAGCAGTCCCCCCCTGTCCATGGCGCTGCAACCCGGAGCGCCGCGGCAGGGGGCCGCCAGTTAGGCCACGACCGGCCCCTTCCGCGCGGCCAGTGAGCCGGCGGTTCTCGGCCCCCTTCCGAGGCGGTTTATCAGGCTTGACCAAAGTGCCTGTCCTGACTCACTTTAGGCCGTGACGTCCAGCGCCATTCTCGACAGCCTGAGGGATCGCAAGCCGGCCGCCCTGGCCCGCGCGATCTCGATGGTGGAGAATGGCACCCCCGGCTTCGAGGGTCTGCTCGCGGCCGTGCATTCGGAGATCGGCCGGGCACGAAGGATCGGCGTCACCGGCCCCCCGGGGGGCGGCAAGAGCACGCTCATCGAGCGCCTCACCGCCCACTACCGGTCGGCGGGCCGCACGGTCGGCATCGTGGCCGTGGATCCCTCGAGCCCGTTCTCGGGCGGGGCGCTGCTCGGCGACCGCATCCGGATGGAGAGTGCGTCGGGCGACAGCGGGGTCTTCATCCGCTCGATGGCCTCCCGCGGCTCCCTGGGAGGGATGGCGACGACCACTGGCGAGGTGGCAGACGTGATGGACGCCTTCGGCTTCGAGCGGATCCTCATCGAGACCGTGGGTGTAGGGCAGTCGGAGCTGGACGTCGCCACGGCGGCCGACAGCACGGTGGTCGTGCTCGTGCCGGAGTCCGGCGACGGGATCCAGGTGATGAAAGCCGGGCTGATGGAGATCGCCGACGTGTTCGTCGTCAACAAGGCGGACCGGCCAGGCGCCGACCGGCTCCGGCAGGAGCTGGAGGTGGCGATGGGGCTCCGGCACGGGCATACGTTCCGTCATGTGCCTGCCCATCACGGACGCACAGACGGACAGACGCACGGAGGGACAGAGGATCCGTCCGTCGGTGCGTCCGAGTGGGAGCCGCCCGTCGTTGTGACCACCGCGTTCCGGGACGAAGGGGTGGGCGAGCTGGTCGAGACGCTGGACCGCCACTTCGCCGCCCTCGAGGCGAGCGGGGCTCTCGCGGCGCGGCGGCGGCGGCGGCTCGAGACGCGGACGCGCGAGGTCCTGGAGCGGGCGCTGCGGCGGTGGGTCTGGTCGGACGCCGGGCCCAGGGCGGCGGTGGACGGGGCTCTGGCCGACGTGGCCGCGGGCAAGCGGAGTCCGTACGAGGCGGCCGCGGAGGTGCTCGAGCGCATCCGCCCGAAGGACGGGGGAAGGCGATGAGCGTATTCGAGGCCGAACCGACGGTGCCGGGCGTGCAGGACCAGCTGGTCTACACTCCGCTCGACCTGCCGGATTTCGACCCCGCGTCGGAGCTGGGGCAGCCCGGGGAATACCCGTTCACCCGCGGCATCCACGCCACCGGCTATCGCGGCCGGCTCTGGACGATGCGGCAGTTCTCCGGCTTCGGCACGGCGCGCCAGACCAACGAGCGGTACAAGTTCCTGCTCGCCCGCGGTCAGACGGGGCTGTCGGTCGCGTTCGATTTCCCGACGCTGATGGGCTACGACTCCGATCACCCGCGCTCGCTCGGCGAGGTGGGGAAGTGCGGGGTGGCGATCTCGAGCCTGGCCGACATGGAGCGGCTGTTCGAGGGGATCCCCCTCGACCAGGTCTCGACCTCGATGACGATCAACGGCCCGGCGGCGATGCTGTTCTGCTTCTACGTGGCCGCGGCCGGGCGTCAGGGCACCTCGAGCGAGCGGCTCCGCGGCACGGTGCAGAACGACATCCTCAAGGAGTACATGGCGCAGCACGCCTGGATCTACGGGGTGGAGCCGGCGCTGAAGATCATCGTGGATCTGTTCGAGTGGGGCACGGTGCACGCCCCGCAGTGGAACACGATCTCCATCTCCGGCTACCACATCCGCGAGGCCGGCGCGACGGCGGCGCAGGAGCTGGCGTTCACGCTGGCGAACGGCTTCACCTACGTCGAGCGCGGCATCGAGCGGGGCCTGGACGTGAACGCGTTCGCGCCGCGGCTCAGCTTCTTCTGGGACATCCACAACGACTTCTTCGAGGAGATCGCGAAGCTCCGCGCCGCGCGGCGCATCTGGGCGCGCCACATGCGCGAGCGGCACGGGGCGAGCGCGGACGCCGCGCTCAAGATGCGGTTCCACGCGCAGACGGCCGGCGTCACTTTGACGGCGCAGCAGCCGATGAACAACGTCGTGCGCGTGGCCTACCAGGCGCTGGCCGCGGTGCTCGGGGGGACGCAGTCGCTGCACACCAACTCGATGGACGAGACGCTCGCCCTGCCGACCGAGGAGGCGGTGCAGCTCGCGCTGCGGACGCAGCAGGTCCTGGCGTACGAGAGCGGCGTCGCGAACGTGATCGATCCCCTCGGCGGCTCGTGGTACGTGGAGGCGCTGACGCGCCAGCTCGAGGACGAGGCGGAGGCCACCTTCGCGGAGATCGAGCGGCTCGGCGGCGTGGTGCGGGGGATCGAGACCGGGTACTTCCAGCGGCTGATCGCGCAGTCGGCGAGCCGCCAGCAGCGCGAAGTGGAGGAGCGGCGGCGCCTGATCGTCGGGGTGAACGAGTTCGTCGTGGACGAGCCCGAAGTGACCATCCCGCTCCTCAAGATCGGGGAAGAGGCCGCGCGGGAGCAGGCGGAGCGGCTGAAGCAGCTGCGCGCCGGCCGCGCGGGGGACGCGGTGAAGCGGACGCTGGACGCCCTGTCGGAGGCGGCCCGCCGCAAGGAGAACGTCATCCCGCCGATGCTCGACGCGGCGCGCGCCTACGCGACGCTGTTCGAGATCCGCGATGCTCTGGAGCGTGTGTATGGCTCGTACCGCGAGCCCGTCTTCTTCTAGATCGCCGGCCCGCCGGGCGACCGCCTCGCGCGGTCGCCGCGGGACCGACGGCGCCGGCGTACCCGGCATCCTCGCGGAGCTGCTGTCTCTGGGCGAGAGCCGCGGCTGGGTGGTGTCCTGCTACCAGAAGCTCGAGCCCGCCGATCGGGCCGGCGAGAAGTACCGGATCAAGGTCAAGAACCGTCTCCGCCGCGCCGCCGAGCGGCTCGACATCCTCGGCTTCTCGCGCGCCGACCGGGAGGCCGTCGCCGGGGAGCTGGACCGGATCGAGACCTTCTTCCGGAACTCGTCGAACCTCTCCGGGGGCCGGGGCATCGCGGTCTTCGCCGCGCAGGGGTTCTTCCGCTCCGTCGTGCTCCCCTACGTGCTCAAGAGCCGCGTGATGGTGGATCGGACGCCGGTCCTGGGCGAGCTGGTGGCGCTCACGGAGGGGGGCAGCCGGCTGCTGGCGGCGGTCGCCGACCGGCGCAGTGCCCGCTTCTTCGACGTCGGGCTGGAGAGCGTCGTCGAGCTCGACGGCGTCGCCGCCCTCGACTCCACGCGGCCCCGGCGCTTCCACCCCGAGCGCGGCGCCTCGCCCGGCGTCGGCGAGTACCGCTTCCACAACCGCATTCGCGAGGAGCGCCACCGTCACTTCGCGTACGTGGCGGAGGCCGCCGCCGAGCATCTCCGGTCGAAGCCCTTCGACGGCCTCGTGATCGGCGGGGTCGGCGTGGACGCCAGCGCGCTGCTGCCGCACCTCGGCCCGGCGCTGAGCGCCCGGGTGCTCGGGGTGCTGCATCTGGCGCCACGGACCGCGTCGCCCGCCGAGATCCGGGATCGCGCGATGGAGCTGCTCGCCGATGCGGCGCTGCGCGCCTCCGCCGAGGCGGTGGCCGAGCTGGTGTCGCAGCGCGGAACCGGGTGGGCGGTGGAATCCACCGAGCCGACGCTCCGGGCCCTGGCCCGCGGACAGGTGCGGACGCTCGTCGTGGATGGCGACGCGGTGGTGCCCGGCTTCCGGTGCTCCGGGAGCGGGCGGCTGACCGAGGTGCCCTCGAGCGGGCGCGGCGAAGGGGAGACCGTGCCGATCGCCGACCTGCTCGACGACGCGATCGAGGACGCCCTGCGGCAGCGCGCGCGGGTCGCGGTCGTGCGCGGGGAGGACGCGCGGCGCTTCGACCGCCTGGCCGGGATCCTGCGCTTCCGCACGACCCGATAGTGCTCCGGGCCGTCTTCTTCGACGCCGGCGGCACCCTCGTGCACCCGGACTACGGGCGCGTCACGGAGGCGATGCGACGCACCGTCGGCCGCGCGCCCTCCCGCGAGGCGCTCTCCGAGGCCGAGTACGCGGGCCGCGCGGCGGTCGAGGCGGCGATGGCCGCCGACCCGGCCCTGGACGACGGCTCGCGCTGGCAGCTCCACTTCTTCGGCGCCCTCACCTCGCTGGGGTTCTCCGCGGACGAGCTGCACCGCGCGGCGCCGGCGATCCGCGCCGAGCACGAGCGGGCGAACCTCTGGACGGTGGTCCAGAGCGGCGCAGCCGAGGCCCTGGATTCGCTCCGTGGCCACGGTCTGGTGGTCGGGTGCGTCTCGAATTCCAACGGCACGGTGGCCCAGTTGCTCGCCGACGTCGGTCTCGCCGCCTTTCTCGACTTCGTCGTGGACAGCGGCGCGGTGGGTGTGGAGAAGCCGGACCCGGAGATCTTCCGCATCGCGCTCCGCCGGGCCGGCGTCGAGGCCGCCGAAGCGATGCACGTGGGCGACCTCTATCCCGTGGACGTCGTCGGGGCGCGCCGGGCCGGGCTGGAGCCGGTGCTCCTCGACCCGCTCGGCCGCTATGGCGACCGCGGATGCCGCACGGCGCCCGACGTGCCTTCCTTCTGCCGCGCGCTTGTATCGTCGCTGGGCCGCGGATAGGTTCCGCGCGCTATGGCCGGTCCCCCCCCTCAGTCCGCTCCGGCGCTGCCGCGCCCCATCCGCGTGCTCGTGGCCAAGCCCGGCCTCGACGGGCACGATCGCGGGGCCAAGGTCGTGGCGGCGGCCCTGCGCGACGCCGGGATGGAGGTCATCTACACCGGCCTGCACCAGACGCCGCAGATGATCGTCGCCGCCGCGGTGCAGGAGGATGCGGACGTGGTGGGGCTGTCGGTGCTCTCGGGCGCGCACCTCACCCTGTTCCCGAAGGTGGTCGAGCTGCTCCGCGAGGCGGGGCGCGGCGACGTGCTCGTGACCGGCGGCGGCATCATCCCGCGCGAGGACATGGACGCGCTCGCGGCGCGCGGCGTGGGGCGCCTGTTCGGCCCCGGCACGCCGACCTCCGAGCTCGTGGCCTACATCCGCGCCTGGGCCCTCGACCACCTGAGGCCGTAGTGGCCTCCCATCCGTCCCGTCTCAGGAAGCTCAGCGAAGAGTATCGGGAGCTGGCCGACCGGCTGCGGCAGGGCGGCGGGCCCGAGAAGATCGCGAAGCAGCACGCCGACGGGAAACTGACGGCGCGCGAGCGCGTGGGGCTGCTCACCGACGAGGGCGCCCCCTGGCTCGAGATCGGATTGCTGGTCGCCTACGATCAGTACGACGGCCAGGCGCCGGGCGCGGGCGTCGTGACGGGGGTCGGCACGGTGGTGGGGCGCGACGTCGTCGTCGTGGCGAACGACGCCACGGTGAAGGCGGGGACGTGGTGGCCCGAGACGATCAAGAAGATCCTGCGCGCGCAGGAGATCGCGATGCGCGAGCGGATCCCCATCATCTACCTGGTGGACTCCGGCGGCGTGAACCTCCCGTATCAGGGCGGCGTCTTCCCCGGGCAGTACGGCGCCGGGCGCATCTTCTACTACAACTCGCTGATGCGGCGCTACCTCCGCGTGCCGCAGATCGCGGCCGTGATGGGGCCGTGCGTGGCCGGCGGTGCGTACCTGCCGGCGCTCTCCGACGTCATCCTGATGGTGGACGGCACCAGCTTCATGGGCCTGGGCGGTCCGAACCTGGTCAAGGGCGCCACCGGCCAGGTCGTCGAGCGGGAGGCGCTGGGCGGCGCGCGGATGCACACGAGCACCAGCGGCGTCGCGCACTACATGGCGAAGGACGACAAGGAGTGCCTCGCGATGGTGCGCGAGGCGGTCGCGCGGCTCCCGCGCCCCGATCCCGCGCGCCTCGCGCCGCAGCGCGTGGCGCGGCCGCCGCGGCGTCCGGCCGAGGACCTCTACGATCTCCTCCCCGCGGACCACCGGATGGGTTACGAGATGCGCGAGATCCTGTCCTGCGTCGTGGACGGCGGCCAGCTCGACGAGTTCCAGAAAGACCTGGCGCGGGAGATGATCTGCGCGCACGCGGCGATCGAGGGCCGCGTCGTGGCGGTGATCGCCAACGAGCGCCGGCTGATCAAGGGGCAGCCGGGCGAGGCGCCACGCTTCGGCGGGATCGTCTACACCGAGAGCGCGGAGAAGGTCGCCTACTTCATCGAGACGGCGAACCGCGAGCGCATCCCGCTCCTCTTCGTGCAGGACGTGTCGGGGTTCATGGTCGGGCCGGAGGCGGAGACGTCGGGCATCATCCGCGCCGGGGCCCAGTTCGTGGAGGCGATGGCGACCGCCACGGTGCCGAAGCTCGTGCTCACGGTCAACCACGCGTCCGGCGCGGGCTACTACGCGATGGCGGGGCAGGGCTTCGATCCCGATTTCATCTTCTCGCTCCCCACCGGGCGGATGGGGGTGATGGAAGGGGAGTCGGCCGTGCAGGCGGTGTATGGCCCCGAGCTGGAGAAGGCCGGGAAGGGGAGCCCGTCGCCGAAGCTCACGGAAGCGGTGGGGAAGATGCGCGAGGATTACGAGCAGTGGCTCGACGCGCGCTTCGCGGGCGCCCGCGGGTTCGTGGACGGGATCCTCGCGCCGGAGGAGCTTCGCGCGCAGCTGGCCTTCGCGCTCAAGGTCGTCTCCGCGGAGCCGGGCCCGCACCTGGGCCCCTTCGTCCTGCCGGCTACGCTCGCCTGATGATGCCCCGCAGCTCGGGCTTCGCGGCCGCTCTCGCCCTCGCGGCTGCGTGCACTCCCGGTCTGCGTGGGCCCGAGGCCGCGGCTCCGCAGGCCGCGCCTCCGTCAGCCGCCGCGCCGCCCGCGCCGTCCGCCGCTCCCGTCCCGGCGGCGCCGAAGGACGCCCTCCCGAAGCCGAAGGAGCGCATCGCTCCGCCCGTCGTGGCGTACCGGCTCGGCCTCATGGCGCTCGCCGGCACCGGAGTCGCCGACTGGCACACGGCGCACGCGGACTGGGACGGCCGCGGCACCCTCATCGCGATCCTCGACACCGGCGTGGATCCGAGCGTGCCGGGGCTCAAGACCACGAGCACGGGCCAGGCGAAGATCCTCGACCTGCGCAACTTCTCGGGGGAGGGCGACATCGCCCTTGCGCCGGTGCGCCCCGGCGCGGACGGCACGATCGCTCTTCCAGGCGGACTGGCGTTGCGCGGCGCCGACGCGGTGCGCGCCGTGGCCGCCGACACCGCCTGGTACGGCGGCGTGATCCGGGAGCTGCCTTTCGGCGACGTTCCCGCAGCGGACTTCAACGGCAACGGCTCGAACCGCGACAGCTACGGCGTCGTGGTGGTGCGCACCGCGTCGGGATGGGTCGCCCTCATCGACACCAACGGCGACGGATCGCTGGCCGACGAGACGCCCATCGCCGACTACCTCGTCCGCGCGCAGACCTTCACCTTCCGCGCGCCGACCGGCGCTCCGGGCAGCGGACCGATCGCCGGCGCCGTGAACCTCACGGTGGACGCCGCAGGGCGTCCCCGGCTGTCCCTGGTCCTCGACACCGGGGGCCACGGCACGCACGTGGCGGGAATCGCCGCGGGGCACGACCTGTACGACGTGGCCGGGTTCGACGGCGTCGCGCCGGGCGCCCAGATCATCGCCCTCAAGATCGCCGACAACGCCCGCGGCGGCCTGTCCACCACCGGCTCGATGATCCGCGCGATGGAGTACGCCGTGCGCTTCGCGGCCGAGCGGAAACTGCCGCTGGTGCTCAACATGTCCTTCGGCATCGGGAACGAGCAGCCCGGCGCCGCGGCGATGGACTCCCTGGTGAACGCCTTCCTGCTCGCGCACCCCGACGTCGTCTTCGCCATCAGCGCCGGGAACGACGGCCCGGGCGTGGAGACGATGGGCCTTCCGGCTTCGGCGGAAGCAGCGCTGACGGTCGGCGCCGTCTTTCCCAGCGCCTTCGGTCTCCCGTACGTCGGCGCGCCGACGGCAGACGTGATGGGCTGGTGGTCTTCGCGCGGCGGCGCGCTCGACAAGCCGGACGTCGTGACGCCGGGGGTCGCCTATTCCACGGTGCCGACCTGGAACACCGGAGACGAGATCAAACTCGGGACCTCGATGGCGTCGCCGCACGCTGCCGGCCTGGTCGCGCTCCTCCTCTCGGCGTCGCGAGCCGAAGACCGTCAGGTGAGCGCCGCCCAGGTCGTGCAGGCGCTGCGGGCGACATCCGCTCCGCTGAACGGCGAGAGCGCCCTGGATCAGGGGTACGGAGTGCCGCAGGTCCAGGCCGCCTACGAATGGCTCGAGGCCGGCCACGCCGCGTCGCGGTTCCGGGTGCGCGCCGTGCCGACGCCGCGCCCGTCCACGGTCGGCGGCGCGATCCCGCGCGCCGGATCGCCCGTGGCCCCGATGCGCCCCGCCAGCACGCCGAGCGTCGCCTATCGGCGCTGGGGCCTGCTCGGAGCGGAGGACACCATCCAGCGGTTCGCGATCACGCGTCTTCCAGACGCTCCGGGCCAGAGCGCTGCGGCGGAGCTGTATCGTCTCTCCGCGGATCAGCCGTGGCTCGATCCCGTCCGGCCCACGGTCATCCTTGGCCCCGGCGGCACGGCCCAGATGGACGTGCACTACGATGCGTCGCGCCTGACCAGACCGGGGCGCTACGTCGGGGTGGTGTCCGCAGTGGCGGCGTCCGACAGCGCCGCCGGGACCGCGTTCCGCCTGGTCAGCGAGATCATCGTCCCCGACAGCGGGCAGTGGCGCACCGTATCGGCGCCGGCGCGCAAGCTCGGTCCGGACCGCGCCTATCGGTACTACGTGAACGTACCGGTCGGGGCGGCGGACCTCTCGGTGCGCGTGGTGCGGGCCGATACGAGCGAGGGCTTCTTCCTGTACCTCTTCGAGCCCGGTGGCCGGCCGTCCCGCACGGAGGATCAGTGCGGCCTCGGAAGGTCGCGCGAGCGGCAATGCGTCCTCGCGGTCACCTCCAACGACATCCAGCCCGGCGTGTGGGAGGCGGTCGTGCAGGCGGCGCCGGGCCGCGAGTTTCACTACGACTTCGCCGCGAGCGTGCCCGGCGTGTCCATCGCCCGGGTGGACTCGACCGGGCCCCGGCCCTCGGTCTCGTTCTTCTCGCCGGCGGCCGGCGACACCGCGCTGAGGGCGAGCGTCGAGCAGGTCGGGATCGAGACGGGGTGGCAGGCCACCGTCGAGCGGGGCGGGCCGTATCGCCGCACGTTCGCGGCGCCCGAGTGGGCGACCGGCGCCGTCGTCGAAGTGCAGCTCACGCCCGAGTTCTGGAACAGCGTGACCGACTTCGGCATCGTGCTGTACGACAGCAGCGGCGCGCAGCTGGGTCAGGGCGCGATGAACTACGCCTTCCACCGGGTGAAGGTGGACCTGCCTGCGAAGCGGTCGGGGGCGTTCCCCGTCGTCGTGGAGCTGTTCCCGGCGTTTGCGCACCCGGAGCCGCCCGCGAGCTTCGACGCCACCGTCCGGCTCGCGTTCACCGGCCCGGCGCGTCCGCTCGCGCAGGGCACGCTGACGATCCCGGCGCACGGCGTGGCCTCTCTGCCCATCCTGCCGCTGACCTCCCTCGCGCCGACCCCGGAGTGGCGCGACCTGGTGCGCGTCATGGTCGCCGGCAGCGACAGCGATTGGGTCAGCATCCGGCGATTGATCTCGGTGAGTCCGTGACCCTTCGTATAGCGTCCGGTCAGGGCTTCTGGGGCGACTGGCTCGAGGCCCCCGTCCGGCAGGTCGAGGGCGGGCCGATCGACTGCCTGATGATGGACTATCTGGCCGAAGTCACGATGTCCATCCTGCAGAAGCAGAAGGCGCGCGACCCGAGCCTCGGGTACGCGCGGGACGTCGTGCCATTGATGCAGCGCATCCTCCCGCGGGTGGTCGAGCGGGGGATCCGCGTGACGACCAACGCCGGCGGCGTGAACCCTCAGGGCTGCGCCGACGCGGTGGCGGAGGCCGCCCGGAAGCTCGGTCTCACGGGCAGGCTCAGGCTCGGCATCGTGACCGGTGACGACATCCTGCCGCGGCTCGACGCGCTGCTGGAGAAGGGGATCGCCCTCGCCGACATGGACACGGGGCGCCCCTTGAGCGAGGTGCGCTCTCGGGTGCTCTCGGCCAACGCGTACCTCGGCGCCGCGCCCGTCGTGGAGGCGCTGCGCGGCGGCGCGCAGGTCGTGATCACCGGGCGCGTGACCGACACCGGCCTCACGCTGGCTCCGCTGATCCAGGGTTTCGGATGGGCGAGCGACGCGTGGGACCTGATGGCCGCCGGAACGATCGCCGGCCACATCATCGAGTGCGGAGCGCAGTGCTCGGGGGGCAACTTCCAGGGCGGCTGGCCGCGGGTGCCGGACCTCGAGGACATCGGGTATCCGATCGTCGCGGCGGAAGCCGACGGCTCGTTCGTCGTGACCAAGCACCCGGGGACGGGTGGCACCGTCACGGTGGCGAGCGTGTCGGAGCAGCTGCTCTACGAGATGGGGAATCCGCGTGAGTACATCACGCCCGACTGCGTGGCCGACTTCACGACCATCCGCCTGGAGCAGGCGGGAGCCGACCGCGTGCGCGTGAGCGGCATCCGCGGACGGGCGGCGACCGATTCGCTCAAGGTCTCGATCGCCTACGCCGCCGGCTTCAAGGCCGTGGGCACGCTCGTCTACGTCTGGCCGGACGCGTACGCCAAGGCGCGCGAGGCGGACCGGGTGCTGCGCGCGCGGCTCGAGCGCCTCAGGCTGTCCTTCGACGAGATCCTGACCGAGTACGTCGGCGCGAACGCGGCCCACGGGCCGCTCGCCGGGGAGCCGCGAGCCGATCTTCCGGAGGTCCAGCTCCGCGTCGGCGTCCGCTCCGGCGACCGGGCCGCCGTCGAGCGGTTCACGCGGGAGCTGGCGCCCCTGATCCTGAACGGCCCGCCGTCGGTCACCGGCTTCGCGGGCGGCCGCCCCAAGGTCGAGGAGATCGTCGCCTACTGGCCGGCCCTCGTGCCCAAGAGCGAAATTCACCCCGTCGTGAACGTGGTCACCGTATGACCGGCCGGATGCCGTCGGCGGTGCCCGTTCTCGACGACCAGAAGGCGCTGGTGAAGCGGGCGCGCCGCGACGCGCTGCAGTGGACCTACCGGGCGGTGCTGCTCGCCCTGATCAGCGGCCTTGCACTGCGCTTCGGCTGGATCGTGTTCGGCGTCCTGTTCGCGCTGCTGGCCCTGATGGCGGTGGGGCTCGTCCGGTCCACGCGCCGGCGCGCGGCGGTGCTGGCCGCGAAGCTCAAGGAGCTGGAGGGGCAGGGATGAAGGTCCGCCTGCTGGACCTCGCGCACGCGCGCAGCGGCGACAAGGGCGACACGGCCAACGTCGGCGTCATCGCGCGCCAGCCGGCGCACTATGCGCTCCTGGTCCGCGAGTTGACCGCCGAGCGCGTGGCCGCGCACTTCGCCGGGATGCTCCGCGGCGGTGTGGAGCGCTTCGAGCTGCCCAATCTCCACGCGCTGAACTTCCTCCTCCACGGTGCCCTGGGCGGCGGCGGAACCGTTTCGCTCAAGACGGACGCCCAGGGCAAGACCCTCAGCACCGCGCTCCTCCGGATGGAGATCGAGGTCCCCGATGGCACCGTCTGAAGCGGCGGGCACAGGGGCACGGGGGCACGGGGGCACGGAGCCCCGAGTTCTGGTGGCCCGCTCCGGGGGCGTCGCCACCCTCACCCTGAACCGCCCCGACAAGCGCAATGCCCTCGACAAGAGGATGCTCGCGGAGCTGAAGGCCGCGCTCGAGACATGCGCCCTGGCGGCCGACGTGCGCGTCGTGGCCCTGCGCGGAGCGGGGAAGGACTTCTGCGCGGGGCTCGATCTGGAGGAGCTGCTCGCCTCCGCCGACCTCACCCCCGAGGCGAACGAGAAGAGCTCGATGGAGCTGGGGGGTCTCTTCCTCGCGCTGCGGGCGCTGCCCAAGGTCTGCGTGGCGGTCGTGGAGGGGCGGGCACTGGCCGGCGGTTGCGGCCTGGCGACCGCGTGCGACCTCGTCATCGCGCGCGCGGGTGCCCAGTTCGGCTACCCCGAGATCAATCGCGGCTTCGTCCCGGCGATGGTTCTGACGATCCTGCGCCGCTCCGTCGGTGAGAAAGTGGCGTTCGATCTCGCCGCGACGGGCCGGCTGGTCGTCGCCGAGGAGGCCGAGCAGCTCGGCCTCATCAGCCGTGTGGTTCCGGCCGAGGACTTCGAGGAGGAGGTGCGCCAGCTCCTCGCCCAGCTCGCCGGCTTCTCCGCGTCCGCGCTCGCGCTGACCAAGCACCAGCTCTACGCCCTGGACGACCTGAGCTTCGAGACGGGGATCAGGCTGGGGGCTCGCGTGAACTCCGTCGCGCGCCAGACCCCCGATTTCCGGCAGGCCATTCAGGCGTTCCTGAAGAAGTGAACGCGCTGACCCTCGCCAAGTACGCGCTCGCCCTGAGCGGCGTGGCGATCGTGCTGGCGGCCGACCGCTGGGAGAATCCGCAGCTCGGCTGGCTCGGCCTCGGCCTGATCCTGGCGGCGTTCTTCCTGCGGTTCTGGCGGCACGGAAACGCTGAGCCCCGCAACGGTTCGGGACCAGGCACCTAGCCCAAGAGCCTAGCTTGGCGCGCCGTGACGCTGCTCGCGGCGCGGGTGGATCGGGCCCGGGACGTTCTCCGAGCCCGTTTCGGTTTCGCCGACTTCAGGCCGGGCCAGCTCCGGGCGGTCCGCGCCGCGTTGGCGGGCCGCAGCGCCCTGGTCGTTCTGCCCACCGGCGGCGGCAAGTCCCTCTGCTACCAGATCCCGGCCCTCGTCCTCGACGGCCTCTCGGTGGTCGTCTCGCCGCTCATCTCCCTGATGCACGACCAGGTCGGCGCCGCACGAGCGCGAGGGATCTGGGCCGCTGCGCTCACCAGCGCCTCGCCCCCGGCGGAACGCCAGCAGGTGCTCGACGACGTGGCGGGCGGCGGCCTCAAGCTCCTCTACCTCGCGCCCGAGCGGCTCATGACGGGCGAGGTGCTGGGCACGCTGAGGCGTGCGCGGCCCACGCTCCTCGCCGTGGACGAGGCCCACTGCGTCTCGGAATGGGGGCACGACTTCCGACCGGCGTACCGGCGGATCGGCCTCGCCCGCCTGGTGCTCGGCAAGCCGCCGACGCTCGCCCTCACGGCGACCGCGAGGCGCGCCGTGCGCGACGACATCGTGGAGTCCCTGCGGCTCGGGCTCGTCGAGCGCATCGTCGGGAGCTTCGACCGCCCGAATCTCTTCCTCGCGGCCCGCTGGGTGCGCGGGGAGGAAGAGCGCCGCGACGCCCTCCTGGCGATGCTGCGGCCGTATCCCGGGCCCGCGCTGGTCTACGTGCCGAGCCGGCGCCTCGCCGAGCGGTGGGCCCGGAGTCTGGGGAACGCCGGCATCGCGGCGGCTCCGTATCACGCGGGGCTCGAGCACTCGGTGCGGCGCGGGATCCAGCACCAGTTCCTCGCCGACCGGCTGGACTGCGTGGTCGCGACCACGGCCTTCGGCCTCGGCATCGACAAGGCCGACGTGCGCCGCGTGATCCACCTGGGGCTGGCGACCAGTCTGGAGGCGTACTACCAGGAGGCGGGCCGCGCCGGCAGGGATGGGAAGCCCAGCCGCTGCGAGGTGCTCTGGACCAAGGGCGACCTGAAGCTGCTCCGGATGATCGTCGCCGACGACCGGCGGCTCGACCCGCTGCTGCGCTACCTCACGGCCTTCGGCTGCCGCCGCGCGCTGCTGCTCGCCCACTTCGGCGAGCGCATGACGCACTGCGGCGGCTGCGACCGGTGCGTGAAGTGGCGGCAGTTGCTTCGGGAAGAAGCAGGGGGTAGGTGTGGCGCGCAGGGCGTCGCGAATGCCGTGGACTGCGGAACACCGTACCTTCTCACCCCGATGCGCCACGCCCAGGTCGTCCTCGCTGCTCTAGGGTTTGCCCTGACATCGTTGGGGAGAGCGCAGGTCACCATCCCGTTGGGCGACTCACGTCTCGAGGGTCGTGTCTACGACTCAATCACCGGGGCCCCGGTATTGAGGACGTCCATCTGCCGCGACTACAACCTAGGGCGGGACGGCACGTGGTCACGCTGCGCGTATGTGGATACGCTGGGAAGGTATGTGCTGGACAGCCTGTTGTTCGGTGCCAATCGGATCACAGTCGCCTGTACCGGCAGGAAGTGGATCGAAGGGAAGTTGATTGCGGAAACGACCGTCATGTTGCGGATTGGCGAGCATCGACAGCTGGACTTCCTGACCACGACCAGTGGGTGCGACCCTCGCCCGTTTCACTTGGTGCGAGGGACGTTCCGGGGCCACTATTCCTTTGGCTTCGAACAGTCGGAGTTCATTCCTTGCCCGGCAGACGTGTTGTGGCCTCGCACCGACAGCGCCGGCGAGAGCGAACGTGAGCTGGACGCGTGGGTGGAATGGCCGCGCCATCAGCAGACTCCCGGCGGGCCGTCTGAGTGGCCAGCGCCCAAGCCCGTGCATCCCCCCTGGAACTACCCGCAGTACTTCGTGCGCTGGACGGGAACCCTGGAGGGTCCCGGCCATTACGGCCACATGGACGCATCGCCGTACAAATTCGCGCTGGACTCGATCATCGAGGTCAGGACACCCAGCTCTGGAGACTGTGTTGGACCGTAGGCGCCCGCGGAACCGCTCCGACTCCGCCCGGTCCTAGCCGGCCATGCGAGCCCGCAGCGCCATCTGAAGAGGAGTAGTCGCCACACGCTCAGGGGCCCGGTTTGCGACTCCTCCGCTGGAGCCGTCTCACATCGCTCTTCAGGTCTGAGTGGTGATCAGGGTACCCAAAGTCGACGAAGACCCAGGAAGCACGGACCCTCGCAACCTCTGCGATCACTATCGGACGCTTGGTCCTGCTGCCACCACAGACGCCGTAGACCTCGACGAAGAAATGGTGCGACCGAGTGGAGACCCCTCCGACGACGTAGCGCTCACATGGATCCTGCGCATTGGCGATTGGGTCGAAGTCCAATCCTTCTTGTCCACGCATGGGGTCGAACTGAGACTGATTCCATCTCAACATGTCCACTAGCTCGGGCGCAAGAGCGTGGGCGGTGTCCTCTGTCAACTCGCGCGTATCCGCACCTGAGCCAGCCGCCATCGCGGACAGATACCCATCGTAGAAGCGCTGAACGAATTCCCGGGCCGAGTCTGCGGCGCCCTGCGCGCGACTGAGCGTGGGTGCCGCGACGCTTAGCGCGAAGCTCAGAATGGCAGCGGTCACCGATCTCATTGCTGATCTACCCCCGTGCTCTCAAGGTGCGGCCCATGTAGATACGCCCGGGATACAGGACGGGCAAGCGTGTCCATCCCGCCGGCGCCAAGCCCATGGTTGCACTGCCGGCGTAGGTCGGATCCTCGGGTGCGACAGGTGCGTGAAATGGGGGAGGTGGCTGGGGAAGAGGGGTGCCTACACTCCGATTCTGACGATCACGTAGCTCATGTCCGCCTCCCGGAAGATGTAGAGCGCATCACCGCCCTCCATGATGATCCCGGGTGGCACCTTCGACATGATCTCAACGGCGACGTACGGCCCGAAGCGATAGATCCAGTGCGTGCCCCACGTGCGCGGCGGCGGCAGGTGGTGTCTCGCCGCGTGGAGGATCCGCCTGCACTCACTCGAATCGGTCACGACCTCGTGAACATCGGTCGGACTCAGTTGTTGGATGACGTTGCCGCGCACTACGGCGTTGCCGGGCAGTGTGAAGGGCGCCCAATCCTGGTCGAGGGCGTCACGAGCGAAGCTCGTATCCCCGCACGGCGGCTGCTGCGCGTGCGCCGGGGCTGCATAGAGGAGGGCGGCGCTCAGCGCCAGCCCGACGACGATCGAGCGACGGTTCAGAACGCGGGACCTGCGTAGCTGAATCACGCGATCTACCCTCTCACCGCGGTTGCGAAGATCCCCAGGGCCTTGCGAGCGACGGGCCTGCCTCGAACTGCGCGAGCCTCGGCCCCAGGCGCGCGGCGGCACGGTTCGTCACGAACCACGGCGGCAGGGGCCACACCCGGAACGGCGCGCGCACCACCGACTTCTCCGGCCGCGAGAACATCAGGGTGTTGTGCACGACGCCGGTGCCGGACTGGATGTCGTGCGCCGGATGGCCCGGGAACGCTCCCCAGGTCGTCACGCCGAGGGCGTAGTTGATGGCGGCCCAGTGGTTGATGCTGACGGAGCCGTAGCGCAGGTCCGCGATGGCCTGCTCCAGCACGCCGTGCCTCGCCGCTTCTTCGACCGAGCGCGGGTGGATGAGGATGGTTGCGTTGAGCGTCCCCCACAGAACCTCGTTGCAGAACTCGACCGCCCGAGGCAGGAAGTCGGCCACGCCGGACGCCTCGAGCGCAGTCTCCGCGAACAGCCCGCAGAACGCCTCGGTCGTGTAGCAGGGGTCCGCCGACTTTCGGGCGGTCATCCCCGCCACCAGAGTCCACGGGAGCACGCCTTCCGACGCGGCGCCGAAGTGTTCGGCTTCGGGATGGGCGGCGGCGAACTGTGCAGCGCGCGCGGCGGCGCCCGGGTAGTAGGCCTTCCGCGTCGGCACGCGCGCGAGCAGGGAGCGGATCTCGTCCATCAGCCGCTGCCGCCCGGGCCAGGTGGCGTCGGTCACGATCACCCGGGCGGCGTTGCAGTTGAACCCGGCGTTGTTGGTCAGCATCGAGACCAGGTTCGCCGCCTGATAGCGGTAGTCGCTCGCCGACCACGGCCCGGGCACGACGATCACCGGGCTCACGTTCCCCAGCTCCGCCGTGACGCGCTTCCCCAGCAGCGGCCGGCGCTCCGCCTTGCGGCGGTCACCCTCGTCCCCGGGCCCGAACACGATCGCCTCGTACGTCTTGTCCGACCCGGTGATGTGGATCTCGTCCACCTGCGCGTGCTGGCAGAGGTACGCCCCCTCGGCCGCGCCACCGTACACGATCCTGAGGGCCCCGATCTGGACCAGGCACTTGAACGCCTCGCCCAGGAGCGGCCCCAGGTACGCGTTGACCGGATGGGCCTTGTACACGACCGCGTGGTTCTCGACGAAGAGCTTGTAGAGGGCGTCCATCGGGCCGATGGAGGAGACGTTCCCCGCTCCGAGGACGAGGCAGGTGGTTCCGTGCTCACGCCGGCTCGCATACGCGGCCGCCTGCGTTCCGGCCACGGCCTCGGCCGTGACCCCGGGCTCCATCCAGATCTCGGCCGTCACGCCCGAGTAGAAGAGCCGGTCCCACACGCTCGCCGGGAAGACACCCGCCGCCACCCGCCCTTCGCCGCCAGTCCAGACGGGGCCGGGGATGCGCGGTGTGCCGCCACGGGCGACGTCACGCAGCGCCTCGCGCAGCAGGCGGATGTTCCGCAGCACGCAGAAGGGCCCCGCGATCCACTCCTCGCCCTCGGCGGGCGAGCCGGGCGCGATGCCCTTCGCCTCGAGCGACGCCGCCACCCAGCGGTCCGCCACCGCAGCGAAGTCTTCGAGCAGGCGGCCCAGGAGCCGCACGCGCTCGGTGGGCGGCACGGCCGCCCAGGCATCCTTCGCGGCAGCCACCGCGCCGACCGCCACGTCCATCTCGTCCCGCGACGACGCAGGGATCAGGCTCCTGGCTTCGGAGTGCCGCGGGATTCCACGTGCGACGGACGTCATGCGATGGCTCCTTGTGCCGGCCTGCAAACTACCACCTACCACCTGCCACCTCCTACATTTGGGCATGGACGACGCCCTTTTCTTCACGGACCAGCACCTGCAGGTCCGCGAGACCGTGCGCGACTTCGCCCGCGCGGAGATCGCACCGATCGCGCGACAGTACGACGCGGAGTGCCGGTTCCCCTGGCCGACGGTCAAGCGGATGGCCGACCTCGGGATGCTCGGCGTGCCATGGCCGGAAGAGCTGGGCGGCTCGGGGATGGACTACCTGAGCTACATCATCACCGTGCACGAGCTCGCCAAGGTGGACTGCTCGCACAGCATCACCGTCTCGGCGCACACCACCCTCGGCACCTCGCCGATCATGGACTTCGGCACCGAGGAGCAGAAACGGCGGTTCGCGCCACTGCTCGCCGGCGGGAAGGTCCTCGGCGGCTTCGGCCTCACCGAGCCGGGCGCGGGCTCCGATGCCGGAGGCACGGCGACGACGGCCGTGGACAAGGGCGACCACTACCTCCTCAACGGGTCGAAGATCTTCATCACGCACGCGGGCGTGGGGGAGATCTTCGTGTGCACTGCGCGCACCACGCCGGGCCACTCCAACAAGGGCATCACCTCCTTCATCGTCACGAAGGAGACGACGGACAAGGCCGAAGCGGCCGCGGTCGGGATGGGGCACGAGCCGAGCCTCAAGTGGACCAGGGGCTTGAGCGCCGGGAAGAAGGAAGACAAGATGGGCTGGCGCGCTTCGGACACGCGGGAGCTGCACTTCGAAGACGCCGTGGTCCCGAAGGAGAACGTGCTGGGCGAGCTGGGGAAGGGGTTCGTGCAGTTCCTCAAGACGCTGGACTCCGGACGCATCGGGGTCGCCGCCCTCTCCCTGGGGCTTGCCGAAGGCGCGTACGAAGCGGCGGTGAAGTACACGAGCCAGCGCAAGCAGTTCGGGCGCTACGTGGCCGGCTTCCAGGGTGTGCATTTCGCGCTGGCGGACATGGCCACCGAGATCGAGGCGGGGCGCTTCCTCACCTACCAGGCGGCCTGGCTCAAGCAGCACGGCAAACCGCACAAGACGGAGGCGGCGATGGCGAAGCTGTACTGTTCCGAGCTGGCCACCCGCACGACCATCAAGGCGGTGCAGCTCCACGGGGCCTACGGCTACACGACCGAGTATCCGGTGGAGCGGATGATGCGGGATGCCAAGGTGGGGGAGATCGGGGAGGGGACGAGCGAGGTCCAGCGGCTCGTCATCGCGCGCCAAATCCTCGGAGATTTGATCAGGGATTGACTAAGTCCAATATTGGCATTACCTTACCTTTGATGGTGTCAGAAGCAGCCTCAGCCTTGGGCTCCATTCTGGAGCGTGAGGTCCTACCGCTGGTCGCGAAGCCCCACCGCTACGTTGGCCACGAACTGGGTGCCGTCCACAAGGACTGGGACGCCACGCAGGTTCGCCTCCTGTTCTGCTATCCCGACGTCTACGAGGTCGGGATGAGCCACACGGGGACGCAGCTGCTCTACCACATCGTGAACCGGCGTGGGGCGTGGCTGATGGAGCGCGCCTACGCCCCCTGGCCCGACATGGAGGCCAGGATGCGGGAACGGGGCCTGCCGCTCTTCTCCCTGGAGAGCCGTCGCCCGGCCCGCGACTTCGACCTGATCGGCTTCACCCTGCAGTCCGAGCTGACCTACACCAACATCCTGACGATGCTCGACCTCGCGGGGCTGCCGCTGCGCCAGGCGGATCGGCGCTCGGGCGACCCGCTGGTGATCGCGGGAGGTCCCGGCGCGGCGAACCCGGAGCCGCTCGCGGCCTTCGTGGATGCATTCCTGATCGGGGACGCAGAGGAAGCGTTGCCGGAGATTCTCTCGCTCGTTGCGGACTGCAAGGCTCGTGGCTGCCTGGACCGGCAACTCATACTCTGGCAACTGGCGACCAGCATTGCGGGCGTCTACGTCCCAAGCCTCTACGAGGTCCCTCCCGAAGGCGGCACCGCCCGCCCCACGGACGCGCGGCTCCCGTGGCCGGTCGTGGCGAGGACGGTCTCGGAGCTGAAGCCGGAGGACCATCCGAAGCGCATGCTCGTGCCGCTGATGCGTGTCACGCACGAGCGGCTGCCGATCGAGGTCCAGCGCGGGTGTGTGCGGGGCTGCCGGTTCTGCCAGGCCGGCTACCTCTACCGGCCGGTGCGGGAGCGGGAGGTCGAGACGTGCGTCGCGATCGCCCGGGAAGGGATCGAGCACGGCGGGAACGAGGAGATCTCGCTCCTTTCGCTCTCGACGGCCGATCACTCGCAGATCGGAGCGTTGGTCTCCCGGGTGGCCGACGTGGCGGCGGAGCGCGGCGTCGCCGTGGCGCTGCCGAGCCTCCGGGCGGACGCGTTCTCCGTCGAGCTGGCGGCCGCCGCGTCCCGGGTGCGCCGCACCGGATTCACCTTCGCGCCCGAGGCGGGCTCCGAGCGGTTGCGGCGCGTGATCAACAAGGGTCTCACCGAGGCCGACATCCTGCGCGCGGTGGACGGCGCGCTCGGGGCGGGGTGGGGCGCGGTCAAGCTCTATCTGATGACAGGCCTTCCGACCGAGTCGGACGCGGACCTGGACGCGCTGGCGGCGCTGGCCGGCAGGCTGCGCGAAGTGCTGAGCGCGCATCCGGGGAGCAAGATCACCCTGAGCGTCGCACCCTTCGTCCCCAAGCCGCACACGCCGTTCCAATGGGAGCGGCAGGATGCGCTCGTAGAGACCAGGGCGAAGCTCAAGGCCATCCGCAAGCGCGTCAGCGGGCGCGGCGTCGAGATCAAGCACCACGATCTCGAGGGCACGCTGATCGAGGGGATGATCTCGCGCGGAGGGCGGGACACGGCCGCCCTGATCGAGGGGGCCTGGCGGCGTGGCGCGCGGTTCGACGCGTGGGCGGAATGCGCGCGCCCGGAGGCCTGGCGCGCGGCCCTCGCCGATCTGGGGCTCGCGCCCGAGGACTGCCTGCGGGAGCGAGACGAGCGCGAGGCTCTGCCCTGGGAGGTCGTCTCGTACCGCATCGAGCGGAGCTGGTTCCTGGGGGAGCGGCGGAAGGCCTACGCCGAGGCGCTGACGGAGGACTGTCGGACGCGATGCACCTCCGCCTGCGGCGCATGCGACTTCGACCTGATTCAGAATCGCCTGGCGGCCGATGAGGCAGGGGTTAGGGATCAGGGGTTAGGGATTAGGGAAAGCTGTCAGCCTGCCAGTCATCGACTCCCTAACCCCTGTCCCCTGGCCCCTAACCCCTCGTCGTGGGTTCGCTTCAGGTACGCCAAGGACGCCCCCCTGCGTTTCCTCTCGCACCTCGATGTGCTCCAGGAGCTCGTGCGCACCTTTCGCAGAGCGCGCGCGCCGCTGGTGATGTCCGTGGGATACATGCCGCGCCCGCGGCTCTCCGCGGGGCCCTCGCTCGCGACCGGCTGGACGTCGGCCAGCGAGTGGGTGGACCTGGAGCTGTCCGGAGCCTGGGACGCGGATCGTCTCGAAGGACTGTTGCAGCAGTTGAACCGGTGTGCGGCGCCCGGGCTGCGGTTTCTCGCGGCCGGCGTGCCGTCCCGGAGTGCTTCCCTGAGCGCCCTGATCGAGCGCAGCACGTTCCGCGCGACGTTTCCGGAGCCGCCGTTCGAGCCCGCCTTCGCGGCGCTCGACGCCGGCTGCCGGACGTTCCTGTCGCGGGATGCGGTGCCCTTCGAGCGGGAGCGCGGGGGAAGACGCTTCACGGTGGATCTCCGTCCGCTCGTGCACGACCTGGCGGCCCTCGACGGGCACACGGTCGCGCTCGAAGTGCGGACGGCCGACAACGGGTCGGCGAAGCCGACCGAACTACTCGAGGCGGCATTCGAGGTGCCGAGGCACCTGACGCCGCTCGTCAACATTCACAAGACGGACACCCGGCTCGCCGGCGGCGGTACGCCGCTGGAGGGGTGCCGGAGCACCGTCGGAGACATGTCAGTTGAAACGGGAGATTCTGATCAATGGGTCCACGCGGGAGACCCGCGTGGCGATTCTGGAGGACGACACCCTCGTTGAGCTGTTGGTGGATCGTCCGGACACGCGCCGCTCGGTCGGCGACATCTACCTCGGCAAAGTGGAAGCGGTCCTGCCGGGGATCCAGGCGGCCTTCGTAGACATCGGGGCCGAGAAGAGCGCCTTCCTCCACGCCTCCGATCTGGTGGAGCCGGAGGAAGACGAGCTGGAAGAGGAGAACGGGGAGGCCGACGCGTCCGGCGAGTCCGGCGCGAGCCAGGAGAATGGCCAGACCCGGGAGAAGAACGGCGGCGGGAACGGGGAAGGCCGTCGCGGCCGGTTCCCGGCCATCCAGGACGTCGTCAAGAAGGGCGAGACCCTGCTGGTGCAGGTCAGCAAGGAGCCGATCGGGACCAAGGGGCCGCGCGTCACCGCGCAGATCTCGATTCCCGGCCGGTTCCTCGTCTACATGCCCTCGGCGAGCCGCGTCGGAGTCAGCCGCAAGATCGAGGCGCGCGAGGAACGCGCCCGGCTGCGGCAGATGGTGTCGAACATCCTGCCCAAGGACTCGGGCGGCGTCATCGTCCGCACCGTCGGCGAGGAGCTGACGGAAGAGCACTTCAAGCGCGAGCTGGACTCCCTCCTCAAGCTCTGGAAGAAAATCAAGAAGAAGTCCACGTTCGCGCGCGCGCCGACGTTGGTGCAGCGCGAGACCAGCCTGACCCGCGGGATCATCCGCGACCTGTTCAGCGCCAAAGTGGACCACCTCGCCGTGGACTCGAAGGAGCTCCACAACGAGATCCAGAATTATCTCGACCAGGTCGGGCCGGAGCTGAAGGAGCGGGTCGAGCTGTACGATGGCGACGCGCCGCTGTTCGACAAGTACGAGATCGAGGCCGAGATCCGCAGCCTGTTCAACCGGCGCGTCGACCTGCCGACCGGCGGCTACGTGGTGATCGAGCAGACGGAGGCGCTGGTCTCGATCGACGTCAACACCGGCCGGTACACCGGCAAGAAGGATCCCGAGAAGACGATCCTCAAGACCAACCTCGAGGCGGCGCGCGAGATCGCCCGCCAGCTGCGACTGCGGGACATCGGCGGGATCATCGTGTGCGACTTCATCGACATGGAGACCCGGGCCAACCGCGACAAGGTGCTCCAGGAGCTGCGGCAGCACCTGGCGCGGGACCGCGCGCGGACGCGGGCGTTCGCCGTGAGCGAGCTGGGGCTGATCGAGATGACCCGGCAGCGCGTGCGGCCGTCCCTCATGCAGTCCATGACGGAGGCGTGCCCCACCTGCAGCGGGACGGGCAGGGTCTTCCTCCCCGAGTCGGTGGTGGGGCGCCTGGAGCGCTCCCTGAAGCGGGCGGCGGTGCAGAACCGGGATCCCCGGATGACCGTGCGGCTCCATCCCGAGGTCGCGCTGTACCTCATGGAGCAGGAGCCCAACTTCCTCAAGAACCTCGAGAAGCTGACGGGGATCGACCTCGAGGTGCGGGATGACCCGATGATGCGGCTCGACGAGTTCAAGCTCATGAGCCAGCCGGCGGGGCGGGATGTGACGGAGAACTACCTCGTGGCCTGAAGGGGCGGGTGTAGGGGGTAGGGTGATAGGGTGTAGGGAGAACGGGCTGCTAAACCCTACACCCTAAACCCTACACCCCGCCGTTGACTCAAGTCCATACCCCGATTAAGCTTCCCCGTCTATGTATGCGATCTTCCG
Organism: uncultured Gemmatimonadales bacterium; assembly: GCA_963835535.1. Taxonomy (GTDB): domain Bacteria; phylum Gemmatimonadota; class Gemmatimonadetes; order Gemmatimonadales; family JACORV01; genus Fen-1245. The sequence continues at coordinate 438,654 of CAWIFL010000002.1, read as the reverse complement.
TACCGCGGGGAAGCAGTTCCGCGCCGAGCCGGGGCGCAAGCTCCAGATTCCGACGCTCGAGGCCGAGCCGGGCGCCAAGCTCACCTTTGACGAGGTGCTGCTGGGTTCCGACGGCAAGCAGGTGAAGGCCGGAACGCCCGTGCTGAAAGGCGCCAAGGTCACGGCGGAAGTCGTTCGGCACGGCAAGGAGAAGAAGATCATCGTCTTCAAGTTCAAGCGGCGGAAGAACTACGCACGCAAGCAGGGGCATCGGCAGGGATTCACGGAGATCAGGATCGATTCAGTGGAGCTCGGTTGAGCCATGGCGCATAAGAAAGGTGTAGGCAGCAGCCGGAACGGGCGCGACTCGGGGCCGAAGTACCTCGGCGTGAAGCTCTACGGCGGCGAGCGGGTCGTGGCGGGCAACATCATCGTGCGGCAGCGCGGGACGAGGATCCACGCGGGCCACAACGTGGGCCGCGGCAAGGACGACACGCTGTTCGCGCTGACCGACGGTTTGGTGCGGTTCGAGTGGCAGGGGAAGGGTCGCCGGGCAGTCAGCATCGTACCGGCGGCGTAGGACATAGCCGGCCAGGTGCCAGGGGATCGGCACCGAGGCCCGGCAGGACATAGCCGGCCAGCCGCCGGAGCAGTGGCGGCGAGGCCCGGCAGGATGGCAGCAGCATAAGGCTCCCGGGCGATCGGGGGCCGTTTTGCTGCCCATCCCCCGCTACGGTCGGCGGGCTCGTCGGTCCGGCCGATTTGCGCTCTTCCCGGCGGCGCGCCATAATCTCCATCCCCTCCCGGTGCAAAAGCGGCGCGCCATGCGCTACACGCTCCGTACATTGACGTTGAAGCCGGGCCTCGTCACCAGCCAGGACGAGCCGGAGCGCATCCGCTTCTCGAAACAGCTCACCCTCATCATCTACCTCGCCCTGCGGCCGCGGGCCCGGGCGACGCGCGAAGAGCTGCTCGGTCTCCTGTGGGGCGGAGCCGCGGAGCACGATGCCCGCAGCTCGCTGCGGCAGGTCCTCTACCAGATCCGGCAGGCCACCGACCCCGATCTGGTGGTGGGGGACGAGGTGCTGCTGCTGCGGCGGGAGGACGTGGATTTCGACGTGGACCTCTTCCGCGTCCACCACGCGCAGGGGCGGCTCGAGGAGGCGCTCCAGCTCTACGAGGCCGATTTCCTCTCCAATGTCGCGCAGGCGGGCGCGGGGGAGTTCGAGGAGTGGACCGAGGGACTGCGGCAGCAACTGTCCGCCGAGCGCCGCCAGGTCCTGCGCACGCTCATCGCCCGGATGGCCGACCAGGCTCGCTGGAGCGAGGGCGCCCAGTATGCCCAGCTCCTGATCGAGGCTGATCCCGGCGTTCTGGAGCCGCGTGTGAAGCTCGTCGAGCTGCTCGCGTTGTCGGGGGACGCGATTCGCGCGGCGGGCGCCGCGGCGGACGCTCGCGCCTTCGTGGAGTCCATCGAGGGCAACCAACTCTCCCCGGAGGTCGAGCACGCCATCGCCCTGGCGCTCGCGCCGGTGGTGCCCGCCGCGCGGGAGGCCGTCGAGCCGTTGACCCGTCTCCCCGAAATGGTCGGGCGCGCGGCCGAGTTCCGGGTGCTCGTGGACAAGTGGCGGAGCGCGCTGGAAGGGCGGGGCAAGGCCGCGCTCCTCACCGGCGAGGCGGGCATCGGCAAGACGCGCCTGACGCGTGAGCTGGTGGGGCGGCTCCGGCGCGATCGCGGCCTCATCCTGCGCAGCGCCTGCTACGCGGTCGAGCAGTCGGACCCGATGGCACCGTTCGTGGATCTGTTGCGCTCTGCGCCGCGCGCGCCCGGGCTCGCCGGCGCTTCCCCCTCGTGCCTCTCCATCCTCGGCGCGTTCGTGCCCGAGATCGCCGACCGGTTCCGCTCCGCCGTGGCCCCGAGCGCGCTGCCGGTCGATCCCCAGTCCCTCGGGACGGCGCTGCTCGAGGCCGTTGCGGCGATCGCCGAAGAGGTGCCACTCCTGCTGGTCGTGGAGGACCTGCACTGGGCTTCGCCCGAGGCGATCGAGTTCGCGCACCGTCTGGCGCGCCGAGCGCAGTCGCACCACGTCCTGCTCCTGCTCACGGCGCGGGACTACGGCGACGTGCCCGGTGCCACCGAGTCGCTGCGGGCCTTGACCGCCACCGGCGCCGTCAGGGAGGTGGCGCTCGGGCCGCTCGACCTGCCGGAGGTCGAGCAGCTGCTGAGCTCGATCGCCGAGCTGCCGGACCCCGCGTCCGGTCGCTGGCTCGCGAGAGAGCTGCTGCAGCGCACCCAGGGTGTGCCGCTGTACATCCTCGAAGTCCTGAAATCGCTTCACGATTCCGGATTGCTCGCCGAGCGGGGGGGGCGCTGGGTCTTCGGGGCCGGCCTGAACCCCGGCGGCGATCTCCCCATTCCCGAGAGCGCCGCGGCGATCCTCGAGTTCCGGCTGCAGACCGTCGGGGACCGCCCGGCGGCGGTGCTGGCGGCGATGGCGGTGTGGGGGCGGGCGGCGCGAACGGACGTCCTGACGGGGCTGACCGGTCTCGACGGGCACGAGGTGGACCACGCCGTCGCGGCGCTCGAGCGGCGGCGCCTCGTCGTACGGGAGGACGGGCTCCCGACGGTCGCGCACGAGGCCCTGAGCGCCGCCGCCCTGCGTTCGGCGCCGGGCGCCTTCCTCGAGCAGCTGCACGAGCGGGCGGCGCGCCTCGCCCGTGACGCGGCGCGCGGCGGCCGCGCCGGGGACTGGATGGCGGCTGCCCGGTACGCCGCGCTGGCCGGGCGACTCGAGCGCGCGGCCATGGACCTGGCGCACGCCGCCGCGACCGTCGAGCGCTCTTCGGGCCGCGCCGCGGGCCAGGACCTTCTGACCAGGGCCCTGGGCACGATGCCGCAGGAGGCACGCGCCCACCTGCAGATCGCCCTCCAGCGCGTCCTGGAAGGCCGCTGGTCGGCACGCCGCTGGCTGGCCGAGCGCACGGCGTGGCCCAGGCGGTTCCGTATCGCCGGCGCCGTCGCGGGAGCGGTGCTCCTCCTTGCGGCGGCGCTGTTCGTCCCCCGCGTGCTCCGCTCGCGCCCGCATCCCCCGCCGCTCGGCGGAGGCTACCTCGCCGTGCGCTGGGGTGGTCAGCCGGGCGGCGGGGCCAGGGTGCTTGGCCTGCGCGTGGATTCGCAGTTCGTCGCGGAATCGCTGCCGCGTGAGGCGCTTCCGCCGGGCGTTCGCGACGGATACCCGGAGAGCGACGTCCGGCCCGGCGGCCGCGAGGTTCTCACGACATGCGCGCTGCCGGAGGTGGACCCCACGGCCGTGTGCGCCGTGGACCTGGCGACGGGCAAGCGACGGCCGCTGTTCCGCTATGGCGGCGACGCGGCGTCACTCGGCTGGCTGCCGGACGGGGCGCATTTCGTGGCCTCGGGAGGCTCCCTGTCCTCCCGGAACGGCGGCTACGCATACGCGATCCTGCTGGTCGACTCGGTGGGCGGCATCACGCGCACGGTCGTCCGCGACAGCTTCAACTACCACGTCACGGCCGTCTCGCCAGATGGGGCCGAATTCCTTGCCCTGCGTTCGCTGGGCCCCCGCCGCGAGATGGTGCTGATGGGCACGGACGGCTCGGTGCGCGCAGTACCGTGGTGCCGGGATGCACCGGAGGACGCATGGTCGCCGGACGGGGCGATGATCGCGTGCGCCGGCCCCGGCCAGCGCTCGCTCACGCTCGCGTTCGCCGGCTCGCCCGACGTCTTCACGGTGCTTCCGCTCGACTATCCCCCCGCGTCGGCGCCGGCGTGGTCGCCCGACTCGCGATACCTGGCCATCGCGATGAACCGTCCCACGCCCGGCATCTACGTGGTCGACGCCTCCGGCCGGAAAGCGCCGACGCTGGTCTGGGCCCTGGAGGAGCCAACCCCGACGGTCTCGTGGGTGCCGCGGCAGTCGCGGCCCCGCGTGGTGCGCGTCGTGGTGCGGCCGGATTCCCTCGCGGCCCGTACCGGTCGCGGATTCGCCCTGGCGGCATACGGGGTCGACGACTCGGGCCGCGTAGTCCAGCCGCTCGCCGGCGTGCGATGGGTCAACTGCGATACCGAGATCGTTCGCGTCACGGCGGCCGGCGCGCTGGTGGCGGACCGCCCCGGCCGCGCCCGCATCATCGCCGCGCTTGGCCTCCTCGAGAGCGACACGTCATACGTGACCGTGCCGCCCGAAGAGCCGGTGCGCCTCCTGTACGAGACGTTCGACCAGGGGCTGGACCGGCGCCTCTGGCAGCCGTACGGCTTTCCGCCGCCCCTCGTCATCCCCCGCGCGGGACGCGGCGGCTCGGCCGGCTTCAACAACGACGGCGACTACTCGCGCGCGAGCGGTGTCGCCCTGCGCCGGCCGCTCAGCCTCGCCAACGGGTTGACGGTGGAGTACTGGACGAAGGTGCCGATCCGCTATCCCCTCTGGGAGTCGGTGGACGTTGCGTTCAGCTCCGGCCCGGCCGACTCCTTCGCCCTCCGGCGGGGGGATCCGTACCCGCCCGGCAGCTACCCGGTCATCGCCGCACGCGCGCCCAACCCGGACGACGCCAACGTCCAGATGCAGGCGTCCCTGTTCGCCGACATGCGGTCCTCCAGCGGAGACCTGCCCCTCGCCCTGCGGGACGGCCGCTGGCATCGGTACCGGCTGGCCGTCTATCCGTCGGGAGAGGTCCGCTGGTTCGCCGACGGGAAAGAGATCGTCCCGCCCGCGAAGGCCGACATTAACGCCCAGCCGGCGTGGACCCTCACGCTCGGGGGCCAGTCGTACCGGACGCTGGCGATGATGGATGACGTCACGGTCTGGCAGGGCGTCGTGCTCGATCCTGTGGAACCTGCGGCGCCGGCCCACCGTAGGATGTCGAGGGGGAGGGTGCGAGAATGAGCCTGATGGATCGGATCGCGGGCGGACTGGAAACGCTGGGGAAGAAAGCCAACCAGGCGCTGGACGAGGGCAAGCTCCGGGTGGACCTGTTGCGCGCGCGCCGCCGGATGGACGCCGCGGCTCGGGACCTCGGCTACGTCACCTACCGCCAGGCGAAGGGGCAGGGCGCGCCGGAAGGGGAGATCGCGTCCCTCACGCGGCGCATCGCTGACGCGGAGGCGGAGGTGGCGCGCGTCCAGGCCGCCATCGACAGGATCCGCGCCGAGCACCACTCGACCGGCCCCACGCACGACGGGCCCGCGGCCACCGACGCCGCGAGCCCGCCCGCAGACACGGCGGAGCCGCCGAAGAGCTAGGGCGTCTTCGTCGTCAGCTCGAACACGACCGGCGGCCCCACCAGCTCGTATTTCGCGATCAGGTACGGGGCCGTCTTCGTGATGTAGAAGTTGATGGGGAACTGCCCTCCCGTCAGCGCCATCTTCCAGCAGGCAAACGCGCCGGCGGGCACCGTCACGGAGTCCTCGCCGACCACGGTCGCCGTCAGCGGCCGCACGACGCCTTCCGTGCCGTCGTACGCGCTCACCATCCAGTGCGCCCCGCTCGCGAGCGGCAGAGCGGTGAGCAGGGCCGAGAAGACGTTCTGGTCGAGTGTGCCCTCCGCCAGCGTGGTGTCCACCGCGGCGTCGCGCACGCCCTCCCGGCTCGGCACGTGCACGTGACCGGTGACGTGCGTCCCCTGGTAATCCAGCAACATGGACATCGCCTGGCCGCCTTGGCTTCCGCCTTCGCGCAGGTGCAGCGGGGCCAGCGTCGCCGCATCCACGGTCACGGTGTCCAGCTGGGACACCATGCCGCCGAGGTTCAGGCTCGAGGTCAGGCGCAGCACCTGCCGGTCGCCCTCCGAGGCCCGCTCCATCGCGGACGTCGCCTGGCCCATCGCGTTGCCCTGGACCATCACCCGGTACGTGAACGACGAGGGTGTCAGGCGATCCGGCGCCCAGGCGACGGCCGTCGGCGCGGCGGTGAGCTCGGACTCGGCCAGAGGCTTGCCCTCGACGTCCACGACGCGGACGGTGCCGAGGCGCTTGAGGCCGCCGAGGATCTTCGTGCCGTCGCCCACGACCACGATCACCATCTTGTCGGTCGTGAAGAAGCGCTTGTCGGCCGCGCCCAGCTGGGCCCGCGTCACCGCCGCGAGCCGGTCGCGGAAGCGCGGCACGTAGTCGTCGGGCAGGCCGCGCAAGCGGGCCGAGGCGACGGCGTTGGCGATCTGCTCAGGCGTCTGGATCGTCAGCGGGAAATTGCCCACGAGGTAGTCTTTCGCCGCCGCGATCTCGCTGTCGGCCGGCACCTGGTTCCGAAGCCGGTCGAGCTGGTGCATCATCTCCGCCAGGGCGCTGTCCGTGACCGGCGTGCGCACCTCGGCGTTGGCCATGAACATCCCCATGCCATAGGGCCGCGTGAACTGCGAGTACGCCCCGTACGTCCAGCTCTTCTGCTCGCGCAGGATCAGGAACAGCCGGGCGTCGGTCCCGCCGCCCAGGATCTTGTTCGCGATCGTCAACGGATAGACCGCCGGATCCCGCGGGGTGATCATCGTGAACCCCGCCAGGATGTTGGATTGCACCGCGCCCGTCTTGTGGACGAGGACGATCTCCGTCGAGGTACGCGCGGGGATCGTCGCGAGCGCGGGGGCGGGCGCCGGGGCGCCCTTCCAGTCGGCGAACGCCTTCGCGGCCAGGCTGCGCACCTCCGCTGCACGCACGTCGCCCGCGACGACCAGCAGCGCACCCTGCGGCTTCACCCGCGCGTTGTAGAACGACACCACGTCGTCGCGGGTGATGGCGTGGAGGGTGGTCCCGGTGGGGCTGCTCCCGTACGGATTGTCGCCGTACACCTCGTGCGAGAAGATGCGCTGCGCGATCGCACCGGGTTCCGAAAGCTCGAGCTGCAGCGCCGACAGGGCGCGGGTTCGCGCCAGCTCGACCTCGCTGGCCGGGAAGGTCGAGTGCATGACCACGTCGGCCAGCACGTTCATCGCCAGCGGGAGGTTCTCCGCCAGCGACGAGACCGTGATGCGGAGGAAGTCCTGGTCCGAGGAGGCCTCGATGGAGCCGCCGGCGCCCTCGATCTCGGCCGCGATCTGCTCCGCCGTCCGGCTCACCGTCCCCTTGGTCAGGACCTCGGCCACGATGCCGTCCAGCCCCGTCCGGTCGGGAGCCACGTAGCTCGCGCCCGCCGGCAGCGCGAGTGTGATCGTCACGACCGGCTGCTTGTGGTGCTCCACGAGGATCATGTTCACGCCGTCGGGGAGCTTGCCCTTGGAGAACGACGGGAAGTGGACCGGCCTGAGCGGCGCCGGCGCCGGCGGTTGCGTCGGGTATTGGGCGTGAGCCGGCGCGGCTGCGAGCAAGGCGCTCAATCCGAGTATGAGGGCTTTCATCAGTTGGACCCTCCGCTCTTGGCGGGCGGGTTGACGATCAGGACGAGCTGATTGGCGGGATCCAGGTACTTGCGGGCCACCCGCTGGAGATCTGCCGCCGTCACCGCGAGGTGCCTGGCCACGTCCTCGTTCGCCGCGCCCAGCGAGCCGTCGAACCAGAGTGCGCTCTGGAGCGCCTCCGCCACGCCCATCGTGGTCTGCCGGCTGCGGATGGCGTCGGAGCGGTACTGGTTCTTCGCCTTGACCAGCTCCGCGGTCGAGACGGTGTCGTTCCGCACCTGGTCGATCACGGCATTGAGCAGCGAGTCCACGCGCTGCGCCGGAACGCCCTGGTTGTCGATGGCGAAGAAGATCGCCACCCCCGCCTCCCGGTACGAATTGCTGCCGCCGCTGGCGGTCACCGCGGCCCGCGACTCACGCACGAGCGAGCGGTTGAGCCGCGAGGACTCGCCCGTGCTGAGCACACTCGCGAGCAGGTCGAGTGCCGGCGTGTCGGCGTCGCGCTCGGAAGGCGCCTTGTAGATCAGCACCACCGCCGGCAGTGTGGCGTTGCTGTCCGTCACCGTGAGCTGCTTGGCGCCCGTGGCGTACTGATAGGTGCACGAGACGGCCGGCGGGGCCGGAACCTGCGGGATGTCGCCGAAGTACTGCCGGATCAGGCGGCGCGCTTCCGCCGGATCGAAGTCCCCGACGAGCGTCAGCACCGCGTTGTTCGGCGCGTAGTACTCGCTGTGAAAGCTCCGGACCTCGTCTACGGTGGCGGCGTTGAGATCGGCATACTCCCCGATCGTGGAGTGCGCGTAGGCAAAGCAGCCCGAGGAGTCGAACGGCGCGGTCAGCGCGCCAAGGAACGCCTTGGCGTACGGCTGGTTGTCCACGCCGAGCCGGCGCTCCTCCTCCACCGTCTGCCGCTGGTTCTCGAAGTTGGTCTGGTTGACGGCGAGCGAGCGCATGCGATCGGCCTCGAGCCACAGGCCGAGGTTCATGCGGTTCGATGGGAGGCTCTCGAAGTAGTTGGTCCGGTCGTCCACCGTCGATCCGTTCATCGAGCCGCCGGCCCGCTCCACCAGCTGCATGTGCTCGGACTTCTTCACGTGGGCCGAGCCCTGGAACATCATGTGCTCGAAGAGATGGGCGAAACCGGAGTGGTGCGGCGTCTCGTTGGCGCTGCCTACGTGATACCATACGTTCACGGTCACGACCGGCGTCGTGTGGTCCTCCGACAGCACCACCGTCAGCCCGTTCGTCAGCGTGTACGTGTCGTACGTGATCTGTCCCACCTGCTGGGCTGCCAGGGGGGAGGCCGCCAAGGAAAGGAGCGCGGCGATGGCGGACGCTCCCGCCACGACCGCTCCAGGCACCTTGCGTCTGGCAACCGCTGCCCAACTTGCCGTCTGGCAACTCTTCCGACGTCTGTTCACTCGCCACTCCTCTCTACTGAGCAGGAAACACCTTGAGCGCATTCTCCGACGTGATCCTGGTCTGCACCTGCTTCGGCAGATCCAGCGTCAGGAACTGATCCAGGTTGCGCCTGAGGTCGTGGACCCCGGGGCTGGGCCAGTCCGTTCCCCATAGCACCCGGTCCGCGATGTCCGCAAGCCGGGGGAAGTACTCCAGCAGCTTGAGCGGCGGGATGCCGCTCACGTCCAGATGCACGTTGGCGTGCCGCCGCAGGATGAAGAACGCCTCGTCCATCCAGAGGGGGCGGCCGCCGTGGGCCATGATGATGGTGAGGTCGGGGAAGTCGATCGCGACGTCGTCCAGCTCCATCGGGTGGCCGTACTTGCAGCGGGCGCCCGGGAAGATGCTCGTTCCCGTGTGGATCATGACCGGCAGGCCGCGGTCTTCGCAGCGCCGGTACAGGACGCCGAGCGTCTGCATCCCCTGGGTGTGCGCGTTGGCGGGGAAGAGCTGGTGCGGCGGGTGGATCTTGAGGCAGCGGATGCCGAGCTCGAGCAGCTCGTCCACGTGCCCCTTGATGTCGCCGGCGAACCGCGGGTGCACGCCCCCATAGGGCAGCAGCCGCTCGGGCGCCGCTTCGGCATAGCGCGCCGCGAAGCTGTTCGTTTCGTCGGTGAACCCCATCAGGTCCGGGCTCGGATAGTTGACCAGGCCGACGCGCCACACGCCGGAGCGGTCCATCACCTCGAGCAGCGCCTTCGGATCGTCCATCAGCGCGAGCAGGAAATCCCAATGGTCTTCCTTCCCGCGCCGCATCGCCGCCATGACTTCGGGCTTGAGCTGCCGCCACGGCTGGATGTGGACGTGGACGTCCGTAATGCCCGGAGGCGAGTTGCCAGACGGCAAGTTGCCAGTGGTTCCCAGAGTGCGAGTCCCCAGATTCAGTGAGAGGCTAAGTGCCGTCGCTCATGCGACGGGCCAGATGAAGAAGCCCTGGCCGGTCTTCCGCCCCAGCTTCCCCTCCGCGACCAGGCGCTCGAGGATCGCGGGCGGCGCGAACCGCGCGTCGCCGAGGGTGCGGTGCAGGTAGCGGGCGATGGCGAGCCGCACGTCCAGTCCGACCAGGTCGGTGAGGCGCAGGGGACCGACCGGATGGTTGTAGCCCAGCGTCATCGCGCGGTCGATGTCCTCCGCGCTCGCCACGCTCTCCTCGAGCATCCGCATCGCCTCCAGTCCCAGCGCCACGCCCAGGCGGCTCGACGCGAAGCCGGGCGAGTCCCTGACGACGATGGGCTCCTTCCCGAAGCGGCGGGCGAGCGCCACCGCCAACTCCGTGGAGGCGGGGGCGGTGCCCGCGTGCGTGACCACCTCGACCAGCTTCATCAGGTGCACGGGGTTGAAGAAGTGCATTCCCAGGACGCGGCCGGGCCGCGCGGTCGCTGCGGCGATCGCCGCCACCGAGAGGGACGAAGTGTTCGTGGCGAGCAGGGCCCGCTCCGGCGCGACGGCGTCCAGCTGCGCGAACAGGGCGCGCTTGAGGTCGAGATCCTCGGGAACGGCTTCCACGACCAGGTCGGCGCCGCGCGCCGCCCCTTCCACCGCATCCGACGCGACGAGGCGCCCGAGCGCCGCATCGCGCTCGGCTGGCGTCGTCTTGCCGCGCTCGACGGCGCCGTCGAGGTTCTTGCGCACCCGCGCCAGGCCACGCGCCGCCGCCCCGGGAACGGCGTCGGCCAGGCGGACGGCGCAGCCCGCCTGCGCGGCGACCTGCGCGATGCCGTGGCCCATCGTGCCCGCGCCGATGACGGCGACCGTCGTGACGTCGCTCACGCGGGGAGAGAAGCGATCTCGCCGCGTGCCCGGTCGGGGAAGTCCGTGCAGATCCCGTCCACGCGGATCTTCGCGAGGTGGCGCATCTCATCGGGATCGTTGACGGTGTAGACGTAGATGGTCATCCCGGCGCCGTGGACGGCGGCGACCAGCGCCTCGTCCACGTACGAAGTGTGCTGCCACAGGATGGTCGCGTCCGCGTCCTGAAGGCAGCGCACCGGGTCCACGGGGTAGGACGCCATGAGCGCCCCGCGGCGGATGTGCGGCCGCCGCTCGCCCAGCCGGCGGATCACCCGGTGGTCGAACCCGTGCAGGGCCACCCGGTCCGGCGCGCCGGTGTGCTCGATCGACTCGAAGAGCTTCTCGTCGAGCCACGGCGGGAGCGTCTTGACCTCCACGAAGGCGATCATGCGCGGCACGATGACGCGGAGGGCCTCCTGGAGCGTCGGGATGGCCTCACCGTTCGGCAGGGGATGGCTCTGCACGTCGTGCAGCGAGGACTGCGGGATCAGCCGGCCGGCGACGCGGTCCCCGTGATGGACCACCAGGGCGCCGTCGGCCGTCGCGTGGATGTCCAGCTCGACGGCGTCGGCGCCCCGGTCACCCGCGGCGCTGAAGGCAGCGAGGGAATTCTCGACCTCGTACCCCGACGCGCCGCGGTGCGCGATGACCAGCGGACGGCTCACCCGTCCATTGTATCACTCTTCTTGGGGGCTATCCAGTCGGGTTCCTTGAAGATGTCGGCCAGCTGCGCGCGGTCCTCGAGGCTGGGGAGGACCGATGCCAGGTACGCCGCGTACCGCTCCTGGGGGACCGGCTGCCCCTCGACCGACCAGCACTGGTGGGCCCACTGTCCGATGCGCCGGTTGAACTGCAGTTCCGGCACCTTGAGCCACCGCTCCCGGTCGGGGATGAGCTGGTTCAGCCGGTCCACCAGACGGCAGATCTCGTCGCGGTAGAGACCGCGGGACGCCTCGTTCAGGTGCACGCGGTCGGCCGGGTTGCCGTTGTCCCGCTCGTCGAACCTCCCCTTGAGTCCCCACTCGTACGCCCAGTGCGCCGAGGACGAGTTGTCGGTGCCGAAGAGGTCGAACGCGGTCGGGACCCACTTGTTGAAGAAGCGCTGCACGATCTCCGGAGGGATCCGCCCGGCCTTGATGATCCGGAGCAGCCCGTTGTTCCCCGTGCCGAGGTGGTAGGATTCCTCCTTCAGCATCGGGCCCATCGAGCGCGCCAGCGGATGGAACGCCGAGGTGGAGAGCATCTTCAGCTGGAACTTGCCGTCGCGGTCGATGAACTGGGTGTAAGTGAAGAAGTCGAGCCAGTTGTCCACGCGCTCGTTGAAGGAGCCCAGCAGCCGCTTCCCCTCCTCGGCGCGCCGCTCGAGCAGCTTCTGCGCCTCGCGCTTGCCCTCCTCGCCGAAGTGCTCGACCAGGAGGTACGACATCTGCCAGCCGTGGCGCATCTCCTCGGCCATCACCCGCATGATCGAGAGCAGGTCGTAGCTCGACGGCGCGTTCTCCAGGAGGGCGCGCTGCTGCTCGACCGAGGCGAACTCGGTGTCGCCCTGGTAGACGATCAGGTTTTGGAGGGCGTCGCGGATGCGCTGGTCGGGGATGTGCATCACGGTCGGCCACTTCCGCTGGCCCTTGAAGTGCCCGAACTCGATGTGCTCCGCCTCGGGCTCCCCGAACTTCGCCTCGAACTTGAACTCGCGCAGCTCCTTGGCCTCGAGGCCGATGTCGGTCTGCCAGGCCCGGAACAGGTCGATCCACTCGTCGAACGTGTGTACCTTCAGCATCGCGATACCCTCAACGACCGGTGAAGTGGGGGGAACGCTTCTCGAAGAACGCCGCCAGGCCTTCCTTGCCGTCCGCGCTGCGGAAGCACGCCAGCTGCGCGTCCAGCTCGTAATCCAGCATCTCTTCCAGCGTGGCGCGCTCGCTCAGGTAGACGGCGCGCTTGGCGCGCCGCACGGCGAGCGGGGGCGCGGCCGCGATCTGCCGCGCCCACTCCCGCGTCGCCTCCGCCAGCTGCGCTGCAGGCGCCACGCGGTTCACGAGGCCCAGCCGCAGCGCCTCGGCGGCGCCGACCATCTCCGCGCCGATGAACAGCTCGAGCGCCTTGGACGCCCCGACGAGGCGGGGCAGGAAGTAGGCGCCGCCCCAGTCCGGATGCAGGCCGATCTTCATGAAGACCTGGCCGATCTGCGCGGTGTCGGCCGCGATCCTGAGATCGCAGGCCAGGACCAGGTTCGCCCCCCCGCCTGCCGCGACGCCGTTGACGGAGCAGAGCACGGGCTGCGGCGCCTCGCGGATGGCGTGTGCGACCTGCCGCATCCCGTCCACCAGCGCCCGGCCCCGCGGCTCGTCCTGCCGCTCGATGAGGTCCTTGAGCAGGCCCACGTCGGCCCCGGCGCAGAAGGCGCGCCCGGCGCCGGTGAGGACGATGGCGCGCACGGCCTCGGCGCGGCCGAGCATCGTGAGCGCGTCCGACAGCTCGCGCACCATCTCGACCGTGAACGCGTTGAGCTTGTCGGGACGGTTCAACGTGACCGTCGCGACCGGCCCGTCCATCGCCACGCTGATCTGCTCGAACGATGTCATGATCCTCTCACGCCTTTCCTTCTCACCTCTCACTTCGCCCTCTCACTTCTCACCCCTCACCTCTCACGCTCCACGATCATGGCTATCCCCTGTCCCACCCCGATGCACATCGTCGCCAGCCCGTAGCGCGCGCCCCGCCGTTTGAGCGCGTGGACCAGCGTCGTGAGCATCCGGGCTCCGGTGGCGCCGAGGGGATGCCCGAGCGCGATCGCGCCCCCGTAGACGTTGATCTTCGCGACGTCGAGCTCCAGCTCCTTGATGCAGGCCAGCGCCTGCGCGGCGAACGCCTCGTTGAGCTCGATGAGGTCCATGTCGCGGACGTCCAGGCCGGCGCGCTCCGCCGCCTTGCGGACGGCGGGAATCGGCCCCACCCCCATCACCTGGGGATCCACGCCCACCACCGCGCTGCACACCACCCGGGCGAGCGGCTGATAGCCGTGCGCCCGAGCCGCCTGCCGCTCCATCACCAGCAGCGCCGCCGCGCCGTCGTTGATCCCCGAGCTGCTGCCCGCGGTGACCGTGCCGCCTTCACGGAAGGCCGGCTTGAGCTTCTTGAGCTGTTCGAGCGTCGCGTCGGGGCGGGGATGCTCGTCGTGCTGCACGACGACGTCGCTCTTGCCCGGCCCGGCGCCGGGGATCACGACGCTCACCATCTCGTCGTCGAAGGCGCCGCTCCGCACGGCCTCCGCCGCGCGTCGCTGGCTCTCCAGCGCGAAGCAGTCCTGATCCTCCCGGCTGATCCGGTGGAGGCCCGCCACGACCTCGGCGGTCTCGCCCAGCGAGATGGTCCACTCCTTCCGCATCTTCGGGTTGACGAACCGCCACCCGATGGTCGAGTCGGCGAGGGAAGGGGCGGTGCGCGCGAACGGCTCGGCGGTCTTCAGCATCACCCACGGCGCGCGGGTCATGGACTCGACCCCGCCCGCGACGATGCAATCGCCCTCGCCCGCGCGGATGGCCTGGGCGGCACTGGCGACCGCCTGCAGCCCCGAGCCGCACAGCCGGTTCACCGTCTGTCCCGGGACCTCGACCGGCAACCCGGCCAGCAGGCCGGCCATGCGCGCCACGTTCCGGTTGTCCTCGCCCGCGCCGTTCGAGCATCCGAGGATGACGTCGTCCACGTCGCCCGCGTCCAGCCGCGTCCGCTCGACCAGGGCCCGGATCGGGATGGCGGCGAGGTCGTCCGCCCGCACCGACGCCAACGCGCCCCCGTGCCTCCCGACGGGGGTCCGCACCGCATCAACGATGACGGCCTCTCTACTCACCGCTCACTCCCATCCGGCCTGCGCTCTGTCATAGTCCGATCCACACCGTCTTGGTCTCGAGATATCCGTCGAGCGCCTCTCTCCCGAGATCCCGCCCGAACCCCGAAGCCTTGTATCCGCCGAACGGCGCGGCGCTGTCGTACAGGTTGTACGTGTTCACCCAGACCGTACCGGCCTTGATCGCCCGCGCGACCTGGTGCGCCTTGCTGATGTCCCGGGTCCAGATCCCCGCCGCGAGCCCGTACATGGACTGGTTGGCGAGCCGGATCCCCTCTTCCAGATCGTCGAAGGCGAGCACCGCGAGCACCGGTCCGAAGATCTCCTCGCGCGCGATCGTCATCTCGGGCTTCACGCCGTCGAACACCGTGGCCTCGACGAAGTACCCCTTGCCGTTCACCGTGGCGCTCTTGCCGCCGGCCGCGAGCTTCGCGCCCTCGGCTTTGCCCTTCTCGATGTAGCCGAGCACCGTCTGCTGCTGGCGCTTCGAGACGACCGCGCCGAGCCGCGTGGTCTTGTCGAAGGGATCCCCTGGGACGAGCTTCTTCGCCCGGGCCGCGAGCTGCTCCACCACCTGGTCGTGGATCTTCCGCTCCACCAGCAGCCGCGAGCCGGCGGCGCACACCTCGCCCTTGCCGTAGAAGATCGCCGTCTGCGCGCCCCGGACCGCCGCCGCGACGTCGGCGTCCGCGAACACGATGTTCGGCGACTTCCCGCCCAGCTCCAGGGTGACGCGCTTCAGCGTCGTGGCCGCCTCGCGCATGATCCCCTGGCCCACGGCGGTCGAGCCGGTGAAGGCGATCTTGTCCACGCCCGGGTGCTTGACCAGTGCGGCGCCGGCGGTCCGGCCGTCGCCCGCCACCACGTTGAACGCGCCCGGCGGGATGCCCGCGGCCTGGGCGATCTCCGCGAAGAGCAGGGCGGTGAGGGGCGTTTCCGACGCGGGCTTGAGGACGACCGTGCACCCGGCGGCGAGGGCCGGGGCGAACTTCCAGCTCGCGAGATTGAGCGGGAAGTTCCACGGCACGATCGCCGCGACGACCCCGACCGGCTCCTTCAGCGTGTAGACGAACGAGGCGGGGTTAACGGGCAGCGTGGCGCCGGTGACCTTGTCGGCCCACCCCGCGTAGTAGCGGAGCGTCTCCACGCTCATGGCGACGTCGATCCTCGACTCGAAGAACGGCTTCCCGTTCTGCCGGGTCTCGACCTCCGCGAATTCCTGGGCTCTGGCTTCGAGCAGATCCGCGGCCCTGGCCAGCATCTTCCCGCGCTGCCGGGGCTCGAGCTTCTGCCACGCATCCGACTCGAAGCACTGCCGCGCGGCGCCGACCGCGCGATCCACGTCCTCCGCGCCCGCCTCGGCGACCTCGGCCAGCACCTCCTCGGTCGCCGGGTTCTCCACGGAGAAGCAGCGCCCGCTCGCCGAGGGCGCGAACTCCCCCCCGATGTAGTGCCTGGTCTGCACTACTTCCCCTTGAACGCCGGCACGCGCTTCTCGACGTAGGCCGAGATGCCTTCCTTCGCGTCCTGGCTCTGGAAGAGCAGCTGCTGCAGCTCGCGCTCGATCGCCAGCGCGCTCTCGAACGGCACTTCGGCGCCGGAGCAGACGGCGCGCTTGATGTTGCCGACCGCCTTGGAGGCCTTGTTCGGCGGGCAGAACTGCTTCGCATAGAGCAGCACCCGCTCCCACCATTCCTCGGGCTTGCCGTCCCACACCTCGTTCACCAGCCCGATCTCCTGCGCCTTCTCGAAGGAGAAGGTCTGCCCCGACACCATCATCTCGATCGCGCGGCTCTTGCCGACGATGCGCGAGAGGCGCTGCGTCCCGCCGGTCCCAGGAAGGACGCCGAGGTTCACCTCGGGGAGGCCGATCTTGCCGGCCTCCTTGCGCGCGAGGCGGATGTCGGCCGCCATCGCGATCTCGAGCCCGCCGCCCACGGTGTGGCCGTTCAGCGCCGCGATTACCAGCTTCGGCGTCTGCTCGAGCCGGTTCAGCGTCTCGTTGGCGTGGAGGCAGAAGTAGTACTTGAACGTCGGCGTCACGGAGTTGAGCATCTGGATGCTCGCCCCGGCCGAGAAGAACTTGTAGCCGGCGCCGCGCAGGATGATCACGTAGACCGATTCGTCCATCCGCGCGTCCAGGATGGCTTCGTCGAGCTGCCGGTTCATCTCGTACGTGTAGGTGTTGGCCGGCGGGTCGTTCAGGGCGATGATCGCCAGCCCGTCCTGCTTCGTGTAGTCGAGGAGCCGCTTCGCCGTTCCCGTCGCCTGTTCCATCGTTGCCGTCATCGGACCTGTACCTCCGCAGCGTAACCGTTGAGAAAGAGCCGGCAGATGGAGTCCGCCAGCTCGAGGGCCCCGACGCTCCCGGCGGGGTCGTACCAGGTGTAGATCCAGTTCATCATTCCGAACAGCGCGTACGTCGCGACGTGGCGATTGACGCGCTCCCCGCCGTTCTGCTCCTCCAGCCGCGCCAGCAGCTCCTCGCACAGGTCCACGTAGGCGCGCTTCAGCTTGCGCACTTCCTCGAGCGGCGCGCCGGTCAGCGACTCCGCTTCGTGCGACAGCACCTTCATCTCGTCCATGTGGGTCGCGAAGAACTGCACGTGGTGCCGGATGAACGCCTGCAGCCGCTCCTCGGGACCCGGTGCGTCGGCCAGCGCGCGCTCGGCGCCCTCGCGCACGCGCTCGAAGCACCCGCGCTGGATCTCGAACAGCAGGTCCTCCTTGCCGCGGACGTAGTAGTACATTCCCGCCAGGCTCATCTGGCTAGCCCGGGAGAGGTCCCGCATGGTGGTCCGGTCGTAACCGCGGGCGGCAAACACCCGGGCGGCCACGGCCAGCAGATTCTCGCGGCGGCGGTCGAATTGCTCCATAGTCACTCGTCTTTGGTTCGAACGATTGTTCGAACCGCAATATCGCTGCCCCTTAACGAGATACGCAAGGGGCCGTCCAACGAAGTGCAGCATGGGACTTCCGGCCCTGGCCGCCGCAGCTGACGGCGAGCTGATAGCCCGGTACCTCGCGGGCGACGAGCAGGCGGCAGGCGAGCTGGTCCGGCGCCACACCGCCGCGCTGGCGCGCTATCTGGCGGCGCAGGGCGCGCCGGCGGAGGAGCTGGAAGACCTGACGCAGGAGGCGTTCTTCAAGGGGTTCCGGGCGCTGGCGTCGTTCCGGGGCGGGGCGAGCTTCCGCACCTGGCTGCTGGCGATCGGGGGGAACGTGCTGCGGGATGGGCGGCGGCGGTGGCGGCGCCGGCAGGTGGTCGAGCTGAGCCCGGAGATCCGGGACCCGTCGGGCGACCCCGCCGAGCACGCCGACGCGGGCTGGACGCTGCAGCGGCTGGAGGAGGGGATCGGGAAGCTGGCGCGGCTGCAGCGCGAGGTGTTCACGCTGCGAGCGCAGCAGGGGCTCGAGTACTCCGAGATCTCGACCGCGCTCGGCATCAGTGAAGGAGCGGCGCGGGTGCACTATCATCACGCGGTGAAGAGGCTGATGGCATGGATCCAATGAACGCAGAACTTCCCGACAAGCTCGCGGCGGCGGTCCGTGCGCTCGACGCGCGGGCGGCGGCGCATGCGGCGCAGGTGAGTCCCGACCGTGTGGCATCGCGGGTCCTGGAGCGGCTCCGGCGCGAGGGGGCGGCGGACTCGCGGATCTGGTGGATGAGTCCGGTGGCGCTCCGTGCGGCCGCCGCGGTCGTCCTCCTGGTGGCCGCGGGGTGGACGGTGAGCGCCGTCAGGCAGCATTCGGCTCAGGCCGCCGTGCGCCTGCCGGTGTCCATCCCGGTGGATTCGCTCAGCGCCCAGCAGCTCGAGGCGGTCCTCAAGGCGGCCGGCGAAGTGCGCGCGGCCAACTTCGTGCCGGTGACGTCGTCCAGTGGGTCGTTGGACAGGCTGTCGGAGCAGCAACTTCAGCAAGTGCTCGCGTCCCTGTAGGGCGCGGCCGGTCAGGGAGGGAAGCGATGAACGGGATGAGGCAGTACGCGTGGGTGGTGGCACTCGGCCTGGCCGCGGCAGGGACGGCCGTTGCGCAGAATCCGCCGGCCGGTCAGATGCCGGGGCGGGCACCCGACTCGATGATGCCGTTCGGGCCCGGCATGGGCCGTCGCGGCGCCTTCGATCAGCAGCGGGCCCAGGAGCTGCGTACGCAGATCGAGGAGCGGTTCGGGCAGCGGGTCCAGATGGAGCTGGGCCTGACCGATCAACAGATGGATCGGCTGCGGGCCGCGGAGCGCAACACGCGGGATCGGCACCAGGCGCTGGCGGATCGGGAGCAGGACCTGCGGAGTGCGGTCGGTGAGCAGCTGCAGCCCGGTGTGGCCGCGAATGCGGACAGTCTCGCCCACCTGCTCGACGCGATCGCGGCGAACCACGTGTCGAGGGCGCAGGAGGAGCAGCAGGAAATGCGGGAACTGGGGCAGTTCCTGACGCCCGTGCAGCGGGCGCGTCTCCTGATGATGCGGCAGGCGTTGATGCAGCGGGTGCAGGCGATTCGCGAGGGCCGGTGGAGTCCGCCGGCGGGTAGGCCCGGTTTTCCGGGCGGACCCCTGGAATGAGCCCTGGCCCGGGAACGCGGTAGCCCGAGTTCTTCGCAGTATACCGCAAGCAGGAGCGCCCGAAGGACCCAAACCCCCGGCACCCGCTGGGGGTTTGGCATTGCGGACCCCGCGTGCCCATCCCCCGGCGACCTCGTCCCCGCAGTCCATCCCCCATTGGTGTCAGGCCGCACTTCATCCAATCGAGCGATGTCGGTCGAGGGGGCAGGGAGGTAGCCTTGTGTGCAGTCCCGCAGATGACCCTGGAACGATCCTGCTAGGAGTTCTGGTGCTATGCGCGCACGAC
Organism: uncultured Gemmatimonadales bacterium; assembly: GCA_963835535.1. Lineage (GTDB taxonomy): Bacteria > Gemmatimonadota > Gemmatimonadetes > Gemmatimonadales > JACORV01 > Fen-1245. Next base: position 419,385 of record CAWIFL010000002.1, on the reverse strand, counting down.
ATTCGGTTCTATTGGTGGCCGGTGGAATCCTCGCGGCGGCCGTAATGGCCTCCAGCACCGCACTCGCGCAGCAGCGCGGCGCGCAGGCGAAGCCCGCGCAACAGGCACGGCCCGCGCAACAGCACGGCCCGCACAACAGGCACGGCCCGCGCAACGGGCCCAGCCCGAGGTGGGCGGCGGGCACATTCCTGCGCGCGGCCCAACCCGCACACGGGCAACGGCGGCGGCTCCAGCTCGCCGCGCTGCCCAGCCTGCGCAGCCCGTCCAGCGAACCGCCGACAAGCCGGGTCATCCCGTGGCCCCTCACGTGCATGCGGTCAATGATCAATGGGTGGGCCATGCGGCCCCCAACGATCCGAATCTCCATCTCGATCACCCGTGGCAGCAGGGGAGGTTCACGGGCCCGATCGGTGCGCAGCACGTCTGGCGGCTTCAGGGCGGCGATCGTGGACGATTCAACGTCGGCGGCTTCTTCTTCGACGTGGCCCCGTTCGAGTATGACTATGTCAGCGATTGGCTCTGGGACAGCGACGACATCGTCATCTATGCCGACCCCGACCACGACGGTTGGTACCTCGGTTACAACGTGCGCTTGGGGACCTACGTCCACGTGATGTATCTGGGGGAGTAGGAATCCGGCCTGCAGGAGCCTCCGGCCCGCAGCGGTCGGGTGCGGACGACCCGAGCCCCCAGCGCCCGCTGGGGGTTTGGCTTTGCGGGGGTATATTTCCGCTACCGCCCGAGTGGTGGAATGGCAGACACGCGGGACTCAAAATCGGAACAGCCGCTCGGGCAGGACGTACCCCACCGTAGCTAACCGTAGCGCCCACACCGCTTCACCCGACTTCCAGTCCTCCGAGCGAAGCACCGCTCGACGGTCTACTACGTCGAACAACGTGCCAAGATCGTGCCCGTTTTCCGAGAGAGCGAGAGTGTTCCCATTCACGCTCTACGTCTCTATGCCAAAACTGCCAAAACCGACAAAACCCAAGTATGCGCCGCACCCCGCGGTGTTGCCCCTAGGGGACCTTCGTCACCGTAACGTGCACCGGCACAGGCGAGTTCACGTCCACATGCCCGTTGTGCGCGTCCCCAATCTCGATCCGGATCGTGTCCGGCCCCAGCATCCCCGTTGTGCGGGTCAGCGACACAGTAGCAGACTCCGGGTGGAGAGAGTACCACGCGCCCGTCGCGGCATCAACGACTACTCCAATGAGGCCCGTGAGGAGCACGTCGGCCACGACGTAGCCTGCCTGCAGGTGACTGCTGATGGTGAACGAGGCAGGACTGTAGCCGGCCGCGGTGAAGGTCAGGACGTAGGTCTCTTTGCGTTGAAGGTCGAGTGTGGTTGGCGTGGTGAACGTGCCAGTCGCGGGGTTGGTCGCTACCGAAGCGCCGCTTGGGGCCGACTGAACAGGGATATTCTCGTGCGTGCCCTGGAAGATCGCGGCGCACGCCCCGATCTGGCATGCGATCGCAAGAACAAGAGCGGCTCGAAGCAACCTCATGGAGAACCTCCGGCGTCAGAGTTGGCGACTTCCCAGCGACAAACCGTGCAAACCTATAGCACAGGCGTTAGTCAGCCGTTAGGCGTTGGTCCGGGCGTCCCTGCCGGCGCGCGGCGCGCGCGGTTCGCTCAGCGTCACACCGGCGGCGTGGGGTTGGCGGGCGTCGTGGGATTCTCAGTCCCGCAGCGGTTTGGAGGCGGTGGCGCCGCAAGGGGTTACGAGCGGCTGGCACGGTCTCGGCACGATCCGCGGCCGGTCGCGCCGCCAGGCGCACGCCTAGCGGCCGTGGTAGCGGCAGCCTAGCGGTGGCCGCATGAGGCGCGGGCAGTTCACCCGGCAACGGGCCAAGGAGGCGGGCCGGCGCGGCGGACTGGCCACGGCGACGGCCAGGCGCGCGGCCAGGGCGGCAGGCCCGCCCCCCTACGGTGGCGACTTCCTGACGTTCCGTGAGGCGGTGGGGCGTGGCGGGCCGACCCGCGGGCTGTGGACGGTGCTCTGGCGTGCGGTGGACGGCCTGCCGCTCGACGCCGAGCAGCTCGCCGCGTGGCGACTCCACACGGGCCGGCAGGATGCGCCGGCGGCGCCCTGCCGTGAGGTGTGGGTGCCGGCGGGCCGGAGGAGCGGCAAGAGCGAGAACGTGATGCTACGCGCAACGTGGCGGTGCATCGCCCGCGACTGGCGCGAGCACCTCGCCGCGGGGGAAGTCGGGACGTTGCCGGTGATCGCCAGCGACAAGGACCAGGCCCGGAACACGCTGCGGCTCTTGAAGGGGCTGGCGAAGCACCCGCTGGTCGCGCCGTTCGTCGCGCACGTCCGGCGTGACAGCGTGGGGTTCACGACGGGCGCCGAGGTGCGGGTGGTGACCGCGAATTGGCGGGCGACGCGCGGCTACACCTTCCTCGACGTGGTGCTCGAGGAGTGCGCGTTCTACGCCGACGAGGCGAGCGCGAATCCCGACGAGGAGCTGCTGGCGGCGGTGCGGCCGGCGCTGCTCACGATCGGCGACGCGCGCGTGTACGGCATCAGCTCGCCCTACGCCCGGCGCGGCATCCTGCACGCGGCCGTCACCGATCATTGGGGCCGCGACGGCGACGACGTGCTGGTGTTCAACGCCAGCACCGTATCGCTCAATCCCACCGTGCCGACCGCGGCGATCGTGCGCGCGTTCGAGGAGGACGCGGCCCGCGCGGCCAGCGAGTACGGCAGCGAGGGGCTGGTGGCGTTCCGCTCCGATGTGTCCTCGCTGTTCGACCCGGACACGCTGCGTGCCTGCGTGGTGCCCGGCCGGTACGAGCTGCCGCCGGAGGCGGGCCGGCCGTTCGTCGGGTTCGTGGATGTGTCGGGCGGCTCGGCCGACTCGTTCACCTGTGCGGTGGCGCACGCGGAAGGTGAGGGCATGGTGCTGGACGCCGTGCGCGAGTGGCGCCCGCGCTTCGACCCGGACCAGGTGACGGCGGAGTGCGCGGCGTTCCTCAAGAGCTACGGGCTGCGGGCGGTGACCGGCGACAAGTACGGCGCGGCGTGGGTGACGACACAGTTTCTCAAGAACGGCGTCACCTACCGCGCGAGCGCGTTGGCGAAGTCGGACCTGTACCTCGCGGCGTTGCCGCTCCTCAACGCGGGCCGCGTGCAGCTCCTGGACTCCCCGCGCTTGCTGGCGCAGCTCGCGCAGCTCGAACGCCGGACGGTGCGCGGCACGGGGCGGGACGTGGTGGACCACCCGCCCGGCGCGGGCTCGCACGACGACGTCGCGAACAGCGTGTGCGGCGTCCTGGTGCACGCGGGGGAGCGAAATCAGGCGGCGCCGCTCGCGCCCTGGTTCCCCGGGTTTCGTGGGAGCGGCGAGGCGGTCCGTCCCTTCGTGCCGTCGCCGCCGTTCGGGTCGTGGCCGCCGCGCCGTGGCGGGTGATTGGCGCTTGTTCCGGTGGGTACGGTTCCCAAGATTGTCCTATCTGAGCGAGGGGAGAAACTGCAATGGACTTCGAGCTGCACGACTTCACCACGGAGCAGGGGCGCGACGCCTTCATCTGGTCGCTGGAGGAGACGCTGGCGGCGCTCGCGCGCGCCGAGCAGGAGGAGCGCGACGCCGCGATCGCCGACCTCCTGGAGCACGAGGACAAGCGGCAGCGCCGGGAATGGAGCCGCACCGCTGAAGTCAAAGGGCCGGGTGCCGGCACCGCGCGGGTGATTCTCGGGAAGATTTCGACCGACCCGGCGCACCCCGTGGTGGACCGCCAAGGCGACGTGCTCTGTCCGGGACTGCTGCGGAACCCCCCCGGCGATCGTATCCCATGCTCGGAGTGGAACCACAGCTATACCCGCGACCGGAACGCGCCGGCGGCCGGGTTCGGCATGGTGCGGGAGGAGGGCGGCGAGCTGCGCGCGACCGTCGTTTTCAACGACACGCCGGAGGGCCGCCACGCGGCGGAGCGCACCGAGCGCGAACGGCCAGACTGGTCATGGTCCTTGACCGAGGTGGAGTCCCGACCGTTGACGGACGCGGAGATTGCGGCGGGCGCGCTCCGCGCGATCGTGAAGGTGCGCATCGTCGAAATCTCTCCGGTGGACAAGGGGGCGAGCATCGGCAGCGGGACGATGGCCGCGACGTGCGAGGCGTGCGCGCTGGCGCACGGCGGCAAGTGCAGCGCGGCCGGCCCCGGGCTGCCGCCGTGCCATCCGAGCCGGCGGCGGTGGGAGAGCGAGCAGGAACGGCTCGCGGCCACGTGCGCACAACTCGACGTGGAGGCCGCGAAGCGGCGCGAGACGCTCGTGGACGAGCTGCTGGCACGGCAGGACGACCTCGACGCGCGCGAGGCGGCGCTGATCGCGAAGCTGGAAGCCCGGCGGGACGCCGTGATCGCGCGGCTGTTCGAGCGGGCCGGGGAGGATGCGCCGGTGCCGCGGTCGAGCTGGGACGACGACGACGCGCCCCCGCGAGCGGTGGGGTGGCCGCGCTGGACGATGTGAGGGCCAGCGAAAAGCTCACGGAATCCCGTCAGGACGATTGACGGAGCGTCGGGGATGGCGGGCCGGGGAGGCGCTCCGGTGCAACGTGGGTAGCGATCTTTACCGCCCTCTTGCTGGCCGTGTATTCACCCTCAACTAGCACGTCGGCTGCGACCACCTTGGGGCCAAAGTAGTCGGCGAAGCTCCACCGCTCATCAGTAGTCCGTCGGAACCAGTAACGCTCGCCGCCCTTCATCTTGGCCAGGATGCCTTTGTCGCCGAGTGGTGCACCAATTACGAACACCAAGTCTAGACCGCTCTTTCTCGGGAGCCGAGGGCAGCGGAGCCGGAACCCCACCGAGGTTGCCAGCATCTTCGTCGGATGAGCTTCCTTGGCAGAGGGGCCGATGCGAGCCAGGTAGAAGCTCATGATGCCTTGGTCCACTAGCGTAACGTCCGGCCACGGCGTCGTCTGCACGACGGCAACGACCGGCTGGTCGGGCTTGATGAGGACGTTCAAGTCTTCATAGTCATTGGCTGAACCGTTCTTGAGCCACACTCTCAGTTCAGAGAGCCGGGCGTTCCATGGGACGCCGGCAATATCGGTTCCGGTCGGATAGTCTGCATCCGAGGCGAGCGCACCAACCGTCATGGGCGTGAATGTGGTTCTCTTGACGGCAAAGAAATACCAAGCGGAACCCACCAGGACCGCGGCAACGAGAGCCCATCCTACCGTCGAGATGATTGGATGGCCCCGAGCATCGCGCAATCTCGTCCAGACGGGGTCGGAGAGGACAACAACCCACACCCCCAATAGGATGACCGCCAAGGAAACCGCGCGCCACGCCCATTCGGGGGCGGCACTCAAGATCCGCTCCAGAACAAGAGGAGCCAGGAATCCGAGGAGCAACAGCCCGATACCGACTACGGCTTGCCGCACGGCCCGATTCTACGCCCCACCGGCCGGGGCCGATAGGCGGGCCGGGAAGTCGGCGTACCTTCAGGGGCCGCGCCGAGCAACGGCGAACTTGGGACGCGACCGTACCGGCTCCCAACCTCGCTTCTCAGTCGCCCTGACGCCCGCCTAACGCCCTGGCGCTACCCTGTTCCGCGCCGTTGAATAGGAGCAGGATGGGCACCGCCTTCGTCGCGCTCGACGTAGAGACGGCCAACCCGGACCTGGCGAGCATCTGCCAGATCGGGGCGGTGACGTTCGTTGACGGCAAGGCGCAAGCCTCGTGGCAGTCGCTGGTGGACCCCGAGGACTGGTTCGATCCCTTCAACGTCGCTATTCACGGCATTGACGAGGCGGCCGTGCGCGGCGCGCCGCGCTTTCCCGACGTGGCGGCGCAGCTCGCCGGTCTGCTGGTCGGTCAGGTCGTGGCCACGCACACGGCCTTCGACCGGGTGGCGCTTTCGCGCGTGCGCGACAAGTACACGACACCCGCCGTGGAGTGCCGCTGGCTGGACACGGCCCGCGTGTGTCGGAGGGCGTGGGGCCAGTTCGCCCGGGAAGGGTACGGCCTGGCTTCGGTCGCCGAGTATTGCGGCATCCAGTTTCGGCACCACGACGCACTCGAGGATGCGCGTGCGGCGGGCCTCGTGCTCCTGCGCGCGATCGCCGACACCGGCCTCGACGTCGAGGGCTGGCTGGTCCGCACCGCCGAGCCGATTGACCCGCTCGCGGCACGGCCGACCCGCGCGGGGAACCCGGATGGCGAGCTGTTCGGCGAGGTCGTGGTGTTCACCGGCGCGTTGTCCATGCCGCGGCACGAGGCGGCCGACCTGGCCGCCGCCGCCGGCTGCGAGGTCGCGGGGAGCGTGGGCCACAAGACCACGCTGCTCGTCGTCGGCGACCAGGACATTCGCCAGCTCGCCGGGCATGACAAGAGCATGAAACACCGCATGGCGGAGGAGTTGATTGCGAAGGGCCAGCGAATTCGGGTGCTCGCGGAGCGTGACTTCCGGGTACTGCTCGCCCTGGCCACCCCTGGAGGTGTCGGATGAACCTCGTTCGACGTACGGGCACCGCGTTGCTCGGTGCCGCGGCTCTGGCCGGCTGCGTTCCGCCGGCGACCTTCACGACCCCGAGCGGAAATCCGGAGACGCTCATCGAGGGCGCGACGAAGCACGCGGTGATGAACGCGATCGTCGGGTCAACGGCGAGCGCCGGGTGGTCGCTCCAGACATCCTCGGAATACCAGGTGGTGGTGACCCAGCCGATGACTGGGATTGTCGGCGCGCTGATGGGCTCCGAGGCGAACCCCGTGGCCGTCTGGCGGGAGACTCTGACACTCGTAGAGCAAGGGGATGGCGTTAGGGTGATAGGGGCGGTCGCGATGGTCACGAACCCTGGCACGGGCTACGAGGAGGTCACGGACGTTACGCACGGCAAGGCCGGCCAGCAACTACAGGAGTACCTTGACGATCTCGGGCGCGCTCTGCGTCCAGCAGCCGAAGGCCAACCGCCGGTCCAGCCCGATGTCGCGATGGCACCTTCGCTCGTGCCTTGGGCGCTGGACCGCCTCGGAACAGGCCCGTCCACCTTCCGCATCATGGTCCATGGGGACTCGATGGGTGTGGTGAGCCTCTCGTGGGCTCGTACGACGGATGGGGAGCGGGCCGTCCTGCGGTTGACCGAAGGAATGGCGGGGGGAGCCGGGACCGGGGCCGGGACGATCCGGCTCGAAGACACCGTCACCATGGACGCGGCGACGCTGCAACCGATCAGGCTGCGGGAGGGCGGGACCTGGGACGGACAGCCGGTGAGGCTGACTCTCGACTACCAGGGGACTCGCCTGCGGGGTCACGTCCACGTAACCGGGCGCGACGCCGATGTGGACACGACGCTGGCCATCGCTGCCCTAGACAGGAATCACTTGGAGGCCGTCCTGCCCGCATTGCCGCTGGTGAACGCTGGTCGCTGGACGCTGCGCTATTACGATGGAGCGCGAGGACTGGTCGTAACGACCAAGGTGTCTGTGATGGGAGAGGAATCGGTCACCGTCCCAGCGGGCACCTTCGCGTGCTGGAAGGTTGACGTGGTGGACGACCGGGGAGGCGGCACCTACGACGTGACCAAGACCGCCCCCTACCTTGTAGTCAAGTACTGGTTTGATCCTTCGAGCCCGTTTGAGCTAGTTGGGAGGGCACCTTCGCCGCTGAGTTGGGCGCAAGAACGTCTGGTTCCCCACTCATGGACCTTCCAGGTGATGGTCCAGGGGACTCGGATCGGTCAGGTCACGCGGGCCTTGGATCGTGGGACCAAAGGCGGTCGGCAGGTGCTGCACCTGACGTCAAGCACAAGAATCGGCGCGGACACGGATATGATCAGTCTTGACGACACCACCACCGTGGACGCGGCGACGCTGATGCCGATCCAAGTGCGAGAGTCAGGGAGCTGGGGCGGTCAGCCAGAAAGAGTGACCCTCGACTACGCAGGGACGCACCTACGAGGGCACGTTCACACCCTAGTCGGACAGGCCGTGCGCGACGCCGATGTGGACACCACCGTAGCCGTGACTGCGCTTGGCCGCCCGATCGAGACGCTCCTTCCCGCGATGCCCTTGGTGGACGGCGGGCGCTGGACACTCACCGCCTATGACGCAGCCCAAGGCGCGGTCCGTACGACCAGCTTGTTGGTGGCGGGAGAGGAGACTGTGACGGTGCCGGCAGGCACCTTTCTGTGCTGGAAGGTCGAGGTAGCCAGGGACGCGACGACCGTGAACTACTACGTCACCAAGGCAGCGCCCTACCTGGTAGCCAAGTTCGAGACCTTGATACCTGCGGTGTCATTCGAGTTGGCTGGGCCGGCGCACCCTTGAACTATGTGCGGCAGGTCGGTTCTGGCCCAAGGCCACCATTGGTTCGCGAACCTGTCCTTGGCGACCGCCGAGGAAGTCCTTGAGGTGACAGGCGGTCGCGCGCCATCCGCTAAGGCGTAGGTGCCGGAGAGCTGACCGGAAGCCGAGAGGGCCGCCGAAGCGGCCCTCTGTCGTCAGCCTCGGCGTGATGCTCGCCGTGTCACCACTCGTGGCTCGGCGCACCCAACGGCGGCAGGAAGCGGTCGGGGTCGCGCTCGGCGGCCGTGAAGTCATCGGGATTGCTGGTATCCTCGCGCGCCGCGCCGTCGAGTGGCGGCAGGACCGCGGACGCGCCTGAGGTGAGCACCGGCTGGCGCGCGCCGAGGGGCAGGAGCCCGGCCAGCGCGTCCACGTTGAGCGTCACGGCGTCGGCGCGGAGCCAAGGCGCGAGGATGACGGTGAGCGCCCCGGCCAGTGCCGACACCGCGACCTCCATCTCCGCCGGCCGCACGTCCCGCCTTTGCCGTGGCGGCCAGCCGAGCAGGTTCGCGCGCCACGTGCGCGGGTCGAGCAAGTCGAGCAGGACGCGATTGAGTCGGTCCACCGCGTCGGCGGAGAGGCGCGGCTCGCGGGCGGCTCGCTTGGCCACGGCGCCCACGAGCTTGTGCGCGGCGAGGTAGGCGCGGGGCGTCGTGTCAAGGGACACCCCGAGCTGACGCCATCCGAGGTTCCCACCTGAGAGAAACCAGATCGGCTGATCGAGTACGGCGGCCAGGGCGATCAGGAGCGAACGCCGGCACTTCCTCGTCCGGCCGATCTTAATGCGGCGGATACGCGCCTCATTCACGTCCTTGAGGCGCGTGTCGCGCTTCTTCACTCGCCGGGCGACCTCGCGCACCTTCAGCTTGCGTTCGGCGATGGCCGCAGCGACCCGAGCGCCGTCAATCTCCATGAGCGGATCGGTGAGCTTCAACTTGTCTCGCGGTCGCCTTGCCATGATCCCCCCGGAAGACATTACGCGCCCTCAGCACAAGCCGCGTAACCTGGCCACGAGCCCCGTTTGGCCCTGTTTGGCCCTTGAGGTGAACCCCGGCCGTGCACAGTTTGGCTGTGCACGGTTTTACGCGATGCGTAAACGCTAAGGCATGGGACAGACGTTCACAAGCCGTGGTATCGGGGGTGGCAATGGAGAGCCTGATCGTGGGATGCCGAATTCGGCCGGCGCTGCGGCGAACCTTGCAGGCCATCGCCGCCCGCGAGAATCGCACGTTGTCCAAGACGGTCGCCGCGCTTCTCGAAGATGCTGCGCGCCGGCGCGTCGCCAAATGGGGCGTTGGCGGCCGGCGCGGCTCTCACCGCACGGCGCGCCCCACCACGAAAGGAGGCCCACGATGAGCCTGTTCGGACGGACGGGCAGGAAGACGGACTCAGCTAGTCCGATGGCGCAGAGCGTGGCGCAGACGCCGGCCGAGCTGCGCGCCGCCGAAGACGCGGCTGCCAAGGCCGTGGCGGAGTGTGAGCGGAACCTGGAACACGCGGGCCGCGCGCTGGAGCTGGTCGAGTCCCGGCACCTGGCCGCGATCGCCGAGGGCGTGAGCGGGCCGCCCCTGGCCCGGCTGAGTGCCGAACGCGACGCGCTGGAGCAGCGGGTCGCCAGCGTGGAGCGCGACCTCGCACTCGCGCGCACCGCGCGGAAGGCCGCTGCCGGCCAGAGTGAAGCCGCGGGGCTCGCGGGCAAGATCGCCGTCTCGAACGACGAGCAGGCCGCGGCGCTGCGCGGCATCGAGGAATCGCTGCGTGCGGTGCCGGCGAGGTGGGCGGCCTGGGAGCTGGCGTTTGCGAAGGGCCGCGCGCTCAACGCGGAGCTGGAGAAGTTCCAGCGGCGCTTCCCGAGCGTGCCCGTCGTGGCACCCTCGGCCGGTGACTGTCGTCTGACGCCCGACCTGCTGACGCTCGCCAAGAGCGTGGGGCCGGCGCTGGCGGCGCTCGCCATCATCCGGGCGGAGCGCGCGCACCCGGTCCCGAACCCGGAGGTGCTCACGCCGGGGATTCTCGTCGGTGGCGATTCGGAGCGAGCGAAGGAACAGCGGCGGTCGCTGGCCTCGCGTCAGCCACCCGCAGCGCGGACCCGCTACTAACACGAAGCCCGCCGGGCGGGCGGGCCTCGCGCACATCATCGGCAGGAGGGGCCGACGTTGAGGAAGCTAGAACACGCTCCCGAAGACAGCAACGCGAACGGCGGCGGTGTGCGCGAGCACCCGGTCCCCTCTCCGGCGGCTGCAACCTCCCAGCCGGCCGCCGACCGTCGCGTAGCCCGGGCCGTGTTCCTCGACTGTGTGCGACAGGACGACGGCACCTGGCTCGTCACCGGCGGCGCCCAGCCCCACGTCGTCAACGCCGCGGTGACGAGCTGCGATTGCCCGGACCACCAGCTCCGCGGCGGCTCCTGCAAACACCTCCGGCGGGTGCAACTCGCCCTCGGCGACGAAACCGCGCTCGGGCAGCTCCGCGCTGTGGTGACGATGCCGAAGCGCCAACCGCGAAGGGTGGCGGCGCCCTGAGCGATCCCATTGACGCGCGCCGGTTCCCCGCGCTCGCCCTGTGGCAACGCCGCATCCGCGCCGGGGAGGACGGCCAGCGCGCCGAGGCGCCGTCTACCTGGCAGCTCACCGCGCTGTGGGCCGCAGCGACGTGGGAGCAGGCCGCATGGGAGGCCGAGCAAGCGGGCGACCTGGAGCGATGTGACCGGCTACGGGAGCGCGCGCGCCAGGAGCTGGCTGCGCGGCTCGCGCACCAAGGCCAGGCCGCGTGACGGCGACGAAGCCACTCAGCGAGGCGCAGTACGACGCCGCCGTGCGGGCCATCGCTGGCGCCGGAGCCGAGCCGCTCAGCAACACCGGGGCGTGGGAAGCGCCGGTCGAGTTGGACGCCGGTACGGTGCCGCCGTTCCCGGTGGACGCGCTGCCGCCGGTGCTCGCCGACTATGTGCGCGCGCTGGCGGCCTTCGCGGAGGTGCCGGCCGACCTACCGGGAGTGCTCGCGCTCGCCGTCGCGGCGGCGGCCGTAGCCCGGAAAACCACGCTCACCGTGCGGCCGGACTACCGGGAGCCGCTCAACATCTTCGCCGTCGTGGCCATGCCCTCGGGCACACGAAAGAGCAGCGTGTTTGAGGACGCGGAGACGCCGCTGGTGGATTACGAGCGCGAGTTGCTCGCCGAGCTGGGGCCGCAGATCGCCGACGCGCAGAGTCGCGCCCGCGTCCAGGCGCGGGAGCTGGCCGACTGCGAGGCGAAGCTGGCGAAGGCGCCGGGGGAGCAGCGGGCGCGACTCCAGGCCGACGTGCAGGCGCTCGCCGTCGCGGCCCGCGCCGCAGCCGTTCCCGCGGAGCCGCGCGTGCTGATGAGCGACGCGACGCCGGAAGCCGTCGCGCATGGGTTGGCGGAGCAGGGGGGCCGGCTCGCCGTGTTCAGCCCGGAGGGCGACGTGCTCGCCCTGCTCAAGCGGTACTCGAAGGACGGCGCCCCCAACTTCGAGTGCTACTTGAAAGCGCACGCCGGCGACGAACTGCGGGTGGACCGGCGCCACGCGGCGCCCGTCACCGTGGCCAATCCGGCGCTTACCGTCGCGCTGGCGGTGCAACCGGACGTGCTGCACGGACTGGCGCGGGATCGGACGTTCCGGGAACGGGGGTTGCTCGCGCGCTTCTTGTACGCGGTGCCGCGATCGGTCGTCGGAGAGCGCACCTTCGACGGCCCCCCGGTGTCGGCGTTGGTGCGGACAAGGTATCGGGACACGGTGCGGTGGCTCTGCCGGTGGCCCGCGCAAGCCGAGCCGTTCACGCTGGCACCGGACGCCTTCGCGGAGTGGCACGCCTTCGCACTCGCGGTCGAAGCTGAACTCGCGCCCGGCGGGCGCTACGCGGCGCTCCGCGACTGGGCGGGAAAGCTCCCAGGACTCGTGGCGCGCCTGGCTGGCGTGCTGCACGCGGTCGAGGGAGCGGCGTCGGGCCGGATCGCACCGACCGTCGAGGCCGCGACGATGGCCGCTGCCGTGCAGCTCGGGGCGTACGCGGCGGAGCACGCCCTGGCCGCCTTCGGCATGATGGGCGCTAACCCGGCGCTGTTCGACGCCGGGATCATACTCGACTGGATCAAGCGCGAGGGCCTGACGACGTTCACCACCCGCGACGCCTACCGCAGCAACGCGACGCTCAGCCCCGAGACCGCCAAGGCGGCGCTCGCCGTGCTGGAGGAGCGCGGTTGGATTCGGCCGGCGCTGGACGAGAAGCGGCCCGGGCGCCCCGCCGAGCGATGGGACGTTTACCCGGGGCTGGTGGGCGCGTGACCCGCGAGGAGTGGGCTGGCCAGCTCGCGGCCCGGGCCGTCGAGGCCGATAAGTTCGCCGCAATGGCACCGCTCGCCGTCACGCTGCGCACGGTGCTCGCCGAGCTGGAATCGGTGGACGGCTGGCCGGCGACGCGCCCCGCCCCGGACGTGATGTTGACCCTGGAGGAAGCGGCCCAGCGGCTGGGCGTGCCGAAACGCTGGCTCACCGACCACCGGCAGGAGCTGCCCTTCCTCAAGACGTATCTGCCAGGAGGCACCGTGCGGGTGAGTGCCGCGGGGCTGAGTCGGTGGCTGGCGTCGCGGTGAGGCTTGCTGCCCCAGCGCATCTAGCGTACCTTGTTAACAACTCGAACAAGGGGCCGCAGGATGATTGCGAAACCGGGTTACAAGCTGTTCGGGGCGCGCGTGCCGGTGGAGCTGCACAAGCGGTTGAAGCTCGAAGCCGTGCGCCGCGGCGTCTCGATGGCCGAGCTGGTCGAGGCCGCGCTGCGGCAGTACCTCAGCGGGAAGCGGGGGAGCCGATGAGCGCCCCACGCCGGAAGTACGGCGACGGGATGATCCGCCAGCGCGGACGCGGCTACCAAGTCCGCTGGTACGAGGACGGCCGGCCGAAGTCGGAGACGGTGCGCGGCTCGGAGAAGGACGCCCTCAAGGTGTTGCAGCGGCGGCAAGCCGCCGTCGCCGAGGGCCGACCCACCGGACGGGAAGGGGAGAAGCTCACGCTCGCGGAACTCCGCGCGATTCTGAAAGAGGACTACACCCAGCGCGGGCGTAAGAGCTGGGACCGGGCCGAGCGCGCCTTCGCGGCCGTCGAGGCCGTGTTCGGCGAGCGGTGCAAGGTGTCCCGCCTCACCGCCGACCGGCTGCACCAGTACCTCACGGCCCGCCTGGAGGCCAGCGCGGCCCGCTCGACGGTGCAGAAGGAACTCGCCAGCGTGAAGCGCAGTCTTAACCTCGCCGTTGAGCGCGGGCTGCTGCCCTACCGGGTGCCGTTCCCCCGGATGGGCGAGATTCAGAACGCGCGGTGCGAGTTCGTGGAAGACTGGGAATGGGCGCTCCTGCGGCCCGAGCTGCCCGACTACTGGCAGGACATGGGCGACATGGCGATCACGATGGGCTGGCGCTGCAAGAGCGAGCTGCGGCTGCTGGAGTGGGGCCAGGTGGATTGGGACCGCGGCCTCGTGCGCCTGGAGCGGTACACCACGAAGAACAGCGACGCCCGGCTCTATCCCTTCGCCGAGGCACCAACCGTCCTGGCCGCGCTGGAGCGGCGCCGCGCGGCGACCGATGCTGTGGAGCAGCGCACCGGCAAGCCCGTCCCGTTCGTGTTCCACGTCGAGGGGAAGCCGCTCAGCGAGTCGCGCTTCTACGCGCCGTGGCGCGCCGCCTGTAGGAAGGCCGGGGTGCTTGGCGCCGATGGCCGGCCCAAGCGCCCGCACGACTTCCGGCGCTCGGCCGTGCGCGCCCTGGAGACGGGCGGCGTGCCGCGCAGCATCGCCAAGCGCCTCGTCGGCCACCGCACCGACTCCATGTACCAGCGGTACGCGATTACCACCGAGGACGACCTGCGTGCCGCTGTGAAGAAGCTCCACGCGCCCGCTGCGCCCCCGACGCCTGAGGGAGTGCCCGCGTGAGGAGTATTGGCAGTTCTGTCGGTTTTGTCCCTAGAGAGTTGGGGGCGAAGGTGCTAGGATGCGGAGCCAGAAGCGGACTCCGGCTCGATCGTGCCAACATCGTGCCAAACGGGGGGTACGCCCTCAGAGCCTCAACCCGCGAAGATGTAGCGCAGCAACAGCTTGCCCGAGTGGTGGAATGGCAGACACGCGGGACTCAAAATCCCGTGCCGGCAACGGCGTGTGAGTTCGACTCTCACCTCGGGCATTCCAAGCAGGACAAGGGTTTTCGCGATGGTGGCCGCTTCGGCGGCCATCGGCGTTTCGGGGGCTACTGTGCCCGTTCTGTGCCCAAACTCGGTTGAAACCTCTCCGCGCCGGGGCGAATCGGGTCTGGGAATCCTGTTGGCGTCTGGAACCCCAGGCGGCGCGAGGCCTCTCGGGGCGCTGCCGCCCGACTTCCCCCCGCAGCTGGAGCAAGGTGGACGTGGTAGAGCAAGGGGGCGATCCCGCGCCACCGGAGGCCGTATCGCTTCACTTCGCCCCGCTCATCCAGCTCGGCGCCCACGCGACGGTGTCGATGCGTCCTGGCGCCGGCGCGACACGCACGCCCGTGAGGTCTCGGCCACCGGTGCTCCGTACAAGCACAGTGACCGAGTCAGGGCCGTGAAGTCGGACCTGGGCGGTCCGAAACGTGTCTAGCCCGATCTGTACCGGTCCGCCCGAGGACGTCCAGCAGCGTGCGGAAAAGCCGTTCGGGGCGCTGACCTCCACCGCGTTCTGCGTGTCCCGTGCTAAACCGTCGCGGGACACCAGGAGGTGTCCGCCCAGGCGAGCGGCCTCTTCCCCAACCGAAACCACCACATCCCCGGCGTGAAGCAGGCGACCGCCTGAGATTGCGAGCGGCGGGCCGCACGTCATGCCGTAGTCAGGCGGTGTGCCGCACGCGACAACGGCGCCGCACCCGATCACTGCGACGAGCCGCCAGGTTAGGAAAGACTTGAGCACTTGCTACTACCCCCCAGCGGCGGGCCTCACGCCCGCCAGCCACACAACACCTGCATAACCTCAGGTCAACTCACCAGCCAGTACCGGCCGAAGACGCCCGCCGCTGCAGGCACGGGTTAAGTGAATGGCGGCGGAGGCTCCACAGGCAATCGACGGCTTTCACCGCGAGATTCGGTGCACTTCCATTGTCCAGTAGTCCGTGATCCAGGTTCTTCCGCGATCGAATGTGGCATCGGCGCGCCAGAGAAACTTGTCCGGTTCGATGGCAAAGTAGCGATAACGCACCAGCATCGGCCCATACCATTCAGTGAGCAATCGGCTGTCTCCAGCGGTCCACATCAGCCCCGGCTGCCAGGCGCCGATGTTGGTGTTTATTCCCTGCATCTCCCAGATTTTGCGTTCCGGGTTGTACGCGCGATAGGTCCAAGTGCCGGCGTCCCAGGTCAAGCTCGGGTCGTCCGGCCGCCAGTGATCCTCCAGCAGCACCCCCTGGCCTCCGGTCTGCTTCTTCGTGAAAACCCAGTGGCCGGTGAACGCAAGAGCAAACGAGCCATCACGCCGCCGCGCTTGGAACGTGAAGCGCCACGTGCCCACGAGGAAGTCGAAGTCTGCGGGCCCGCTTGTCCCGGTGAGAGTGTCCGCCACGGCGAAGTTGGCGCCCATGGTATCCGGGAGCAGGATGGCGCGTGGCGCAGACTCCGGGTTTTGTGCGGATACGGCTGCCGTAATGAAGAGTGATAAGAGTACGGCGACATATGGACGTCGCATCATGTGGCTTTCTCCCAACTCTAGCCTCGAAGCGTTAGCACCTGTCTTGATCACGAGGTAGCTCCGGCTCCGACGGGGCGCCAGGGGGTGCCGGTGCGGAGGATCGCGTTGAGGATGGGGAGCAGCTTTCGCATGCAGGCGACGAGGGCCACCTTGGCCGGCTTGCCGGCGGCCCGGAGGCGCGCGTAGAAAGTCCGGATCACGGGGTTGCGCCGGGCGGCCACGAGCGCGGCCATGTAGAGCGCGGCGCGCACGGGGGCCCGCCCGCCCCAGACCATGCGCTTGCCCCGCAGAAGGGCGTGACTCTCTATCCCCCCGCTATCCCCCGGACTCACCGAACCTCATGTGTCCTCGGACGCAGAACGGCCTCCCTCAGGACGCGCCCCAGGCGCAGGCGCACCCCACGACGCACAAGGCGAGCAGCGAGTCGAGCAACAGGCCCGCCACGACGCCGCGATGCACCTTCACGTAGACCGCCGTGGTGACGTGAATGGGACACGCGACCGCGAGCCAGGCCAGACCGCCGAACAGCACGCCCCCCAGAAGCCACGATGTCGTGCCGAGGCGCCCGGCCCCGCCGGTCGCGAACCAGAGCAGTCCGACCGCTGCACCCCCCAGCACCTGAATGATGCTGCTGGTGGCGTACTGCTTCGGTCCCTCGGGACGCCACGCCTCGGGCGTCCGTCGCTGATATCCATGGAACAGGTAGCCCGTGACGAGCCAACTGGTGAAGATCGAGAGGAATCCGCCAACCGCACCGGCGATCACGACGCGCATCAGAGACATGATTGCTCCTCCTTCCGGGGCGCCGCGTCACAGCGGCACGAGCTCCGTGGTGGTCGCGCGTGACTTCGCGCTCCCCAGATCGCGGGCGTACCTGAGCGATCCGCCCGAGCCGTACTTCTCCAGGTACGCGCGGCTCACCGCGTCCTTCAGGCGCTCGCTGCGCGTCCGCACGGCGCGGACCGCGACCGTCCTGCCGGCCACCTGGATCGCCCCGACCGGCTCGATCAGCAGACTCCGCCACCAGCTGCGCGGCTTGAGGCTCCACGACCGCACGAAGACGCGACCCTCCACGACCACGACCCAGATACCGATGAAGCGATGACGGCCCGCGCCGGCACGGATCCGCAGGGTCGTGCCATCGCGCAGGGCCGTCACGACTCGGCGAGGCAGCCTCAGAGGCGTACGCGGGCTTTTCGTCACGGCGCGGCTTCCTCCACCGCGCGGCCCTGGCTCGCGAGCTGCCAGACCTTGAGCCTTCCATTCGCGATGGCAGTGCCCCAGACGGCAACGGTGTCGCGGCCCGGCCTCAGATCCGCCAGCTGCTGCCTCGGTCCGACCAGAAGCGCGGCGGAGACGCACCGGAGGCGTCGGCGCCACACCGGCCGGCTGGCGGACGGCCGGCTCTGCTCCGCCTTGAGCTGGAATCCTCGATTGGCGGACTCCGTCACGATGGACCAATTCTGTTGCAGACGCCCGCGCGCCGCAACGAAGCGCGACGAGCCCGTCGTCATGTAGTGCGCCGTCCTGCAGCTGCTGTTGGTGAAGGTGGCGGTTGCGGTCGCCGTAGTCGCGGGCACCGACGCGCGCAGCAAGCGCGCTTCAGTGTCTGGTTTGGGACCAAAGCGTCAGACCGGCGTGATCCTCATGGGGAGTCGGTTAATCGGATATGGCGCTTGAGCTTACGCCAGCGCGGCCAGCTCGCGCCGGTCGCAGCGGGGCGCCAGCAAGCAACGGTCTTCCCCCCCTGATTAGATTTCGTTTCGCCCAAAGGAGACCCGATGCTCCGGTCCTTCACCTTTGTCCACGACAACCGCACCTACGCCTGCCTGCGGGAGGAGCCCAACGGCTCGCAGCCCGAGGCGTGGTGGTGGTTCACCGTCTCCCACGACGGCAACCGCTACGCCCCGTTCCACACCGCCTCGCGGGACACTCGCGCCTCGGTGCAGGAGCGGATCGTGGCGTACTACTCGAACCACCTCGCCCACCGCGCCATGACCGACCGGGAGCACTGGGCCCGGCGGAGCAAGGCAGCCGCGAACGGCAAGGCAGCCGCGAACGGCAAGGCAGCCGCGAACGGCAAGGTGGCCGCGACCGGCAAGGTGGCCGCGAGCAGCAAGGTGGCCGTATCCAGCAAGGCAGCCGCGAAGTCCAAGTAAGCGACACAGCCGGTCCTGTTTCGCTAACCCGGCACGGTTTTTGACCTTCCGACATGGCGTAGCCCTCTTCGGGGTGCGCCATGTCAGTTCTTTGCAACGCTCTTCGCAGAATTGCTGGTGCCGGTTTCTCCGCGGCGGTCGGCCTCGCGGCCAGTGCCGGCTTCGTGATCTCGCCGGCCCAGACACCTCCCCTGGTCTTCCAGTCGGTCAGCGCCGGTACGAGTCACGCCTGCGGGATCACCGCGCAGCACGTGGCCTACTGCTGGGGCCGCAACGACGAGGGCCAGCTGGGGAATCCGTCCGTCCGGGAGGCCTGCTCCGAGGCCGGCACGAGGTGCAGCACCAAGCCGGTGCGCGTCGAGGGCGGCTTCGCCTTCAGCGTGATCAGCGCGGGGAACAACTTCACCTGCGGCGTCACGACGGTGGGCACCGCCTACTGCTGGGGCACGGGAGCCCAGGGTCAGCTCGGGACCGGAAGTCAGGCGTCGGCCGATCGGCCTGAGCGCGTCGCGGCGGAGGGCGTGGCGTTCCAGACGATCAGCGCCGGCTTCACGCATGCCTGCGCCGTGTCCACGACCGGCGCGGCGTACTGCTGGGGCAGCAACGCCGGAGGCAGGCTCGGGACCGGGGCATCGCTGACCGGCGGCCACACGGCGCCGGCTCTGGTGGCCGGCGGCCTGTCGTTCCGCACGATCAGCGCGGGCTACTACCACACGTGCGGCGTGACGCGCAGCGGCGCGACCTACTGCTGGGGCCGGAACGAGCAGGGGGAGACGGGCGACGGGACCACCGCCGCGCACGGCCTGCCGGTCCGCGTCGCGGGCGACTTCGCCGCGCGCACTGTGGAGGCAGCGGGCCAGTTCGACTACACCTGCGCCGTCGGCCGGGACAGCTCCCTCTACTGCTGGGGCGCGAACTGCTACGGCCAGCTCGGCGTGGATTCGACGATCCAGCAGTGCGGCACGCCCGCGATGCCGTGCAGCTCGACTCCGAAAGCGGTGCACGCGAGCGGACCCTACCTCTCGATCAGCGGTTTCTTCTCCCACGTCTGCGCGATCAGCGCCGCCGGCCAGGCGTCGTGCTGGGGCGACAACAACCAGGGTGAGCTCGGCAACGGAAGCGCGGCGGCGAACAGCTCGGTCCCGGCGCCGGTCCAGGGGAGTGCGAGCTACAAGGCCATCGCCACGGGCCGCCAGTTCAGCTGTGCGGTCACCGCGGACGGCGCCGCGCAGTGCTGGGGCCGGAACGCCGAAGGGCAGCTCGGCACCGGGGACACCGAGAACCACACGATTCCGACGGCGGTGGTCGCGCCCTGAGTCTCGACGCACCCGGCAACCGGAGACGGGGACCGCTGCGGCGGTCCCCGTCTGCGTCTGGCGCCGTTGCCCACGCCGAACGTCAGAACTAGGTTTAGCGGCTGCCGCGCATCTCCTTACGCGACAATTCGGTACGAGGCCTTCCACCGCCGACCGGAGGCAAGCGGACGATGTCCGAGCCAGTCCAGGGAACCCCGATCAGCTATCGCGACGGCACGTACGTCGTGCCCAACGACCCGATCATCCCGTTCATCGAAGGGGACGGCACGGGCCGCGACATCTGGCGTGCGTCGAAGAAGGTGTTCGATGCCGCGGTGGCGAAGGCGTCGGGCGGCAAGCGGCGGGTCGCGTGGGTCGAGATGCTGGCGGGGGAAAAGGCCTTCAAGGAAACGGGCAGCTGGCTTCCCGAGGCCACGCTCGCGACGGTCAAGCAGTACCGGGTCGGCATCAAGGGCCCGCTGACGACGCCGATCGGGGGCGGGATCCGCTCGCTCAACGTGGCGCTGCGGCAGCTGCTCGACCTGTACGCCTGCGTGCGGCCGGTGCGCTACTTCGACGGCGTTCCCTCGCCGGTGAAGCGGCCGCAGGACCTCAACGTCGTCATCTTCCGCGAGAACACCGAGGACGTGTACGCGGGGATCGAGTACCAGGCGGGCACCAAGGAGGCCGCCAAGCTGCGCGACTTTCTGGTGAACGAGCTGAAGGCGAAGGTCCGCGAGGGGACGGCGATCGGGATCAAGCCGATGAGCGAGTTCGGCTCGAAGCGGCTCATCGCGCGGGCGTTCCAGCACGCGATCGACAAGAAGCTCCCGACGGTGACGCTGGTCCACAAAGGCAACATCATGAAGTTCACCGAGGGCGCCTTCCGCGACTGGGGGTACCAGGTCGCGCAGGAGAAGCGCTTCACGGGGAAGCTGATCGCCGAGGCCGACGTGGACGGCCAGAAGCAGGGCGACCGCGTGCTCGTCAAGGACCGGATCGCGGACAGCATCTTCCAGCAGGTGCTGCTGCGGCCCACGGAATACTCGGTGCTCGCCACGCCCAACCTGAACGGGGACTATCTGTCTGACGCGTGCGCGGCGCAGGTGGGCGGCCTCGGGATGGCGCCGGGCGCCAACATCGGCGACGGATACGCGATCTTCGAGGCGACGCACGGGACGGCGCCGAAGTACGCCGACCTCGACAAGGTGAACCCGTGCAGCGTGATCCTCTCCGGGGTGATGATGTTCGAGCACCTGGGATGGGATGACGTCGCGACGTCCATCGTGAAGGGCATCGAGCGGGCGATCACGGCGAAGCACGTGACGTACGATCTCGCCCGGCAGATGGAGGGCGCGAAGGAGGTGCGGACGTCGGTCTTCGCGGACGCCATCGTCGCGCATCTCGGATGAACTACACGCTGCTCGCCGCCGCGCTCGAGTCGGTCGAAGCGCCGCTGCTCGCGGTGGCGGTGCCCAAGCACGACAAGAAGCTGCCCGCGGCCCTGGCCGCCCTGGATGCGCGGGGCGGCGGAGCCCTCGGGCGGCTGTTCGCCTCGGGGGACTTCGCCGGGGCGCGCGACGAGACCTCCCTGATCTACCTGCCCGGGGCGTCCGGGGGGGGGGCGCGGCTGCTGCTGGTGGGGCTCGGCAAGCCGGAAGAGGCGCCGGCGCAGCGCGAGATCGCCGCCCGCACGGCGCTCCGCCGGGCGGCTGCGGTCGCGGGCCGCCGCGCGAAGGCGCTGGGCACGGGCGCCGTGACGTTCGCGGTGCCGTCGGCCCTGCGCGGCGGGGTCGCTCCGGCCGACTTCGCGCAGGTCGCGGCCGAGGGCGCGGGGCAGGGGGCGTGGCAGTTCGACGAGCTGAAGTCGCCGAATGGCGAGCGCAAGCCGCCGGTCACGTCCATCGCGGTCGTGGTCGAGGCGGCCGAAGAGGCGGCCGCGCGGCCTGGCTTCCGCCTCGGGCAGGCGGTGGCGGAGGGGCAGGCGCTGGCGCGCCGCCTCCAGTTCCTGCCGCCCAACACCTGCACGCCCGCCTACCTGGGCGAGGTGGCGCAGCAGCTCGGCAAGACCTACGGCTTCACGGTGACCGTGCTGGACCGCGAGCAGATGCGGAAGGAAGGGATGGGCGCCGCGCTCGCCGTGGCGCAGGGCTCCCAGACGGAGCCGCGGTTCGTCGTGCTGGAGTACCGCGGGGCCGGCGACGCCGCGCCGGTGGCGCTGCTGGGCAAGGGGGTGACGTTCGATACGGGCGGCATCTCGATCAAGCCGGCGGCGCAGATGGAGGAGATGAAGTACGACATGTCCGGCGCGGCGGCCGTGCTGGGGGCGTTCGAGGCCCTCGGCCGCCTCAAGCCGAAGCTCAACGTGATCGGCGCCATCCCGTCCGCGGACAACATGCCCGGCGGCTCGGCGTACCGCCCCGCCGACGTGGTGAAGAGCCATTCGGGGAAGACGATCGAGATCGTCAACACCGACGCGGAGGGGCGCCTGCTCCTGGCGGACGCGCTCTCCTACGTGCGCCGGTTCAAGCCGGCCGCGGTGCTCGACGCCGCGACGCTGACGGGCGCGGCGGTCATCGCGCTGGGGCACACGGCGAGCGCGATCATGGGAAGCGACGAGGCGCTGCTCGAGGAGGTGCGTCGCGCCGGCGACCGCGCCGGCGAGCCGGTGTGGCCCCTGCCGATGTACGACGAGTACCGGGACATGATCAAATCGGACATCGCCGACGTGAAGAACAGCGGCGGGCGGCCCGCGGGCACCATCACGGCCGGCTGGTTCCTGCGCGAGTTCGCCGACGGGTATCCGTGGGTGCACATCGACGTGGCGGGAACGGCGTACACCGACGCCGACTCGCCGCCCCTCGCCAAGGGCCCCACCGCAGTGCCGACGCGTCTGTTCGTCGAGTTCCTGCTGGGGCGCGCCCGCTGACGTGACGCTCCGAGCGCCCGGGCTCCTGCTCGCGGCCGCCCTCCTGGTCGGGGCCGCGGAGCTCGCGGCGCAGAATCCTCCTCCGCCGCCGCCGCGGGTGGACACCGCACGGGCCCCGGGCGCCGCGCGGCAGGACACGGGCGCAGCGGCGCGAGCGCGCCGCGACAGCATTCCGCTCCCCGACTCGCTCTCGCCCGACAGCTTCCGGCCGCAACTGCCCCCGCTGGGCGCGCCGCCGGGTCCGCTGCCGCGGGCAGGCCGCATCGTCTTCGACCACGACGAGCTCTGGTTCTCCGGCGCCGTGACCTTGGGCGAGCTGCTCGAACGCATCCCCGGCGTCTTCCTGGTGCGGGCCGGATGGTTCGGCCGGTCCGAGATCATCCAGTACGCCGGGCAGGGCGCCAGCTCGATCGAGGTCTACTGGGACGGCTTCGCCATGGACCCGCTCGGACAGGACAGCACCGGCCTCGACCTGAGCGAGCTCAACCTCGGACTCGTCCAGCGGGTCGAGGTCGAGGTCCTCCCCTCGGTGGTGCGCGTGTACCTCTACTCGGACGAGCAGGTGGTCCGGAAGCCGCGCACCGAGACGTCGTTCGCGACCGGGGACGCCAGCACCAACTCGTACCGCATCCGCTACCTGAACCGCTGGAAGAACGGGACCGGGCTCGACCTGGGCGTGAACTTCCAGGGCAGCTCGGGGGTCGTGACCTCCCCGGGGCGCACGAGCGACGTCACGCTGTGGGCGAAGGGCTCCTGGATCCCGTCGCAGCGCTACGGCGTCGCGTGGCAGGTGCTCAGCGTCTCGCTGGACCGCGACAGCGTAACGCTGGGCAGCAACCCCCAGAGCCTCCCGTACCTGCCGAGCCGCCACGCGCACCGGACCGACATGTTCCTGCGCGGGTTCATCGCCTCGCGGGACGACGGGATGGGTTTGCGCCTGGACGCGATCGCCGGCGGCAGCAACTACACCGACACGTCGGACGCGCTCGGCCGCCAGGAAATGCAGGGCAGTGCGATCCTCGGCTACCGGGCGGAGCGCTGGTCCACGGAGGCGACGACGCGCGTCCGCAGCAACAGCACGCCGCTCGAGTTCGAGGTGCGGGGTGCGATGTCTCCATCGGCCCTGCTCACGGTCTCGGGATACGCGATCAGCCGCTCCCACCTCGGCGGCCGCCATTCCTCCGACGTCGCGGCGCAGGCCGAGCTGCGGCCCATCGCCGCCATCGCGCTGCACGGCGCGATCCGGCTCCGGAACGCCGTCGGCGCGCCGGCGCTGCTGACGGACACCGCCCAGAAGGTCACCGACTTCACGACGGGGATCAGCCTGACCACGCGGCCGCTGGATCTCGACGTCTCGCTCGCCCGGCACGGCGTGTTCGCGCCGGCGGTGCCCGGCACCTTCGGGCCCATCGTGCCGGCCTACCCGTCGTTCGCGGTGCGCACCGCGACGGTCTCCTTCGCCTGGCGTCCCAGGGCCTACATCACCCTCTCGGGCTGGCTCAGAGAGCCGCTGGTCAAGGGCACGGCGGAGCTGGAGACCTCCGCCTACGAGCCGCCGCACCATTCGCGGATCTGGGCCACCTTCCGCTCCCGCCTCCTGCCGGTGCTGCGGCGCGGGGCGTTCGACTTCACCGCGGAAGTCGCGATGGAGGGGTGGGGGCGGGGCGCCTGGGGCGCCGACTCGGCCGGGGCGTCCGGGGGGCCCTATCTGCTCAAGGGGGCCACGATCCTGGACTACCGCGTGGAGCTGCGGCTGCTGAACGCGGCGCTCTTCTGGAGCATCCGGAACGCCCGGGGGGAGCGGTACTCGGTCATCCCGGGCCTGAACATGCCGGTGGGCAACCAAACGTACGGGGTAAGGTGGGAGTTCTCCAACTAGCGCCGCGGCAGTAAATTATAAGGCTTGCCCAGAACCGGGTCCCTATGCCACCCAGGAGCATGACGGGGTTCGGAGCAGCCGACGGGGAAGTCGCCGGCGGCCGGCTCCGGCTCGAAATCCGCTCGGTGAACCATCGGCACCTGAGCGTCCAGCTCAAGGTGCCGTCGGAGTTGAGCGACGCCGAGGGCTCGATCCGGGAGCGGCTGCGCAGTCACTTCGACCGGGGCCACGTCACGGTGTCGGGCCGGTGGGTCGAGGAGCCGCAGCGCTCGGACGCGGTGACGGTGGACGTCGAGCGGGCGCGGGCGCTGGTCGGAGCGCTGCGGAAGCTCGGCCGGGACCTCAAGCTCACGGGGAAGGTGGACCTGGCGACGGTGGCGCGGCTCCCCGAGGTCGTGCGCGTCGCGAGGGCGGAGGCGTCGCCGGACGGATCCGGCGTGCTGGCCCTGCTCGACCGCGCGGCGGTCTCCTGCGTGGCGGCGCGGGAGCGGGAAGGGGCGGCGCTGTGCGCGGACCTCCTCGCTCGGCTCGACGCGCTGGCGGCGCAGGCGCGGCAGATCGCGGCGGCGGCGCCCGAGCGGCTGGTGCGGGAGCGGGACCGCCTGGCCGCGGCGGTGCGCGAGCTGGCCGGTGGGGTCGCGGTGGACCCGGCGCGGCTGAGCCAGGAGATCGCGTACCTGGCGGACCGCCTCGACATCACCGAGGAGCTGGTGCGCTTCGAGGCGCACGTGGCGGCGATGCGCGAGGCGCTGGCGGGGAGCGACGCGGCGGGGCGGCGCCTGTCGTTCCTGCTCCAGGAGATGGGGCGGGAAGTCAACACGATCGGGTCGAAGGCCAACGACGCCGGGATCGCCGCCGCGGTGATCACGATGAAGACGGAGCTGGAGAAGCTCCGGGAACAGGTCGAGAACCTCGAATGAGAGGGTTCCCCCTCGTCCTCTCGGCCCCGTCGGGCGGCGGCAAGACGACGATCGCCAACGCGCTCGTCGCGGCACGCGAGGACGTCGGCTATTCGGTGTCGGCGACGACGCGCCCTGCGCGACCGAAGGAGAAGGACGGTGTGGATTACCACTTCGTCTCGCGCGCCGAGTTCGACCGGCGGGTCGCGGCGGGGGAGTTCCTGGAGTGGGCCGAGTACGGCGGCGAGCGATACGGCACGCTCAAGGCGGACATCGAGAAAGTGCTGGCCGCCGGGCGGCACGCGGTCCTCGACATCGAGATCCAGGGCGCGCGCACCGTCCAGCAGCACTATCCCGAAGCGGTGCTGGTGTTCATCGTGCCGCCCTCGGCGGACGAGCTGATGCGCCGCCTGGGCGGCCCGAGCGGGACGCGCGGGTCGTCGCTGGTGGCGCGACTCAGGCAGGCGGTGGTGGAGCTGCGCGAGGCGCCGCTTTACGACTACGTGGTGTTCAACGCCGATCGGACGGAGGCGGTGGCGGAAGTGGCGGCCATCCTCGACGCGGAGAGCAAGCGGCCGCGCCGGAACCCCGACCTGGCGAAGGAGCTGGCGGACCTGGGCCGCGAGATCGGCGCACTGGCCGAGCGGCTGAACACGACCAAGGAGGATTGAGCATGCGGGTGTTTACCCCGACCGAGATCGCGCGCGAGGCCGGCAACAAGTACATCGGCGTGCTGGTCGCCGCGAAGTTCGCCCGTTACGTGAACGACTTTCCGAAGGAACGGATGGTGGAGCGGGAGAAGAAGCTCACCACCACGTCGTTCGAGGAGCTGGCGGGCGGCAACCTGAAGTACAAGATCACGCGGCGGCGCAGGCAGGAAGTGTGAGTCGCATCGCCGGCCGGCACGTTGTTCTCGGCGTGTCGGGCGGCATCGCCGCCTACAAGACGTGCGTCGTTGCACGCCGCCTCACCGGGGCCGGCGTGTCCGTGGAGACGGTGCTCACCGCCGCCGCGGCCGAATTCGTCGGTCCCGTCACGTTCGAAGCCCTCACAGGCCATCCGGTCGTCACGTCGCTCTGGCAGAGCGGGCGGGCCCTCGATCACGTGCGGCTCGGCCGCGAGGCCGACCTCGTGGTCGTGGCGCCGGCCACGGCCCACCTCATCGCGCGGTTCGCACAGGGGATGGCGGACGACTTCCTGACGGCGCTCCTCCTGGCGGTGCGCGCCCCGGTCCTGCTGTGCCCGGCGATGAACGACCGGATGTACGCCCACCCCGAGACGCAGACGAACTTGTCGCTGCTGCGCTCGCGAGGCGTCGAGGTCCTCGGCCCGGCGACCGGGCCGCTCGCCGAGGGCGAGGCGGAGGGGCCGGGCCGGATGGTGGAGCCCGAGGAGATCGTCGCCCACGTGGAGCGGCTGCTGCGGCGCGGCGCTCCGTGGACCGGCCGCCGCGTGCTGGTCACCGCCGGCCCGACGCGCGAGGCGCTGGATCCGGTGCGCGTCCTGACCAACCGCTCGAGCGGCCGGATGGGCTACGCGCTGGCGCGCGCGGCCTGGCTCCGGGGCGCCGACGTGACGCTGGTGAGCGGGCCCTCGGCCCTCGAGCCGCCGCCCGGCGTCGCCCTCGTCTTCGTGCAGTCCACGGAGCAGATGGCGGCCGCGGTCGCGGAGGCCCTTCCGCTCGCGGACGTCCTGCTGATGGCCGCGGCGCCGGCGGACTACCGGCCCGCCGCGCCGTTGGCGAGGAAGGCGAAGCGCGGCGAGGGGGGTCTCAAGCTCGAGCTGGAGCCCACGGCGGACATCCTCTCGGGGACGGCCGCCCGGCGGAAGAAGGGCGCGGTGATCGTGGGGTTCGCCCTGGAGACCGGGGACGCGGTGGCGGGAGCGCAGGCCAAGCTCAAGGCCAAGCAGCTCGATCTCGTCATCGCGAACGACGCCACCGAGCCCGGTGCAGGACCCGAGGTGCCCACGAACCGGGTCACCATCGTCTCCCGCGCCGGCGTCGAGCCGCTCCCGCTGCTCGCCAAGTCGGAGGCCGCCGAGGCCGTCCTGGAGCGGGTCCAGGTGTTACTTTCCAAGGGTGGATAACGCCCGCCGCCGGTATCTCGAACAGCTGCTGGAGCTCGGTGAGACGGACCTGATCCTCGAGAGAGGCCAGAGGTCGGGGACCAGTCCACAGAACAGTTCCCAGACGGCAAGTACATCAGTGGTTCCCAGTCCCAAGAAGGCGGAGGCAGATCACACTGCCGCGCCGGTCCGCGTGCCACCGAAGGCTCCGCCGGCGGCGACGCCGCTGCCGGCCGGCATATCCGTGGACGCGCCCGGGGGCGGCGACGACCTGTTCGCGGCCGACCCGCTCCGCACGTGCGCGACGCTCGACGCGCTGGTGCCGCTGATCGATGCATGCCGGAAGTGCCAGCTCGGCTCGTCGCGGCTGCACAGCGTGCCCGGCGAGGGCGACCCGCGCTCGGGGCTGGTCGTGGTGGGCGAGGCGCCGGGTGCCACCGAGGACGAGACGGGCCGCCCGTTCGTGGGGCGCGCGGGCCAGCTCCTGACCGAGATCCTCAAGGCGATCCATCTGCCGCGGGAGGAAGTCTTCATCTGCAACGTCCTCAAGTGCCGGCCGCCACTGAACCGCGATCCCGAGCCGCTTGAAGTCTCCGCGTGCTCACCGTATCTCCATCGGCAGCTGGAGCTCATCGGGCCGCGGGTGATCCTGGCGATGGGCCGACCCGCGGCGCACGCGTTGCTGGGCAGCAACGCGTCGCTGAACGAGCTGCGCGGCAAAGTACACCGCTACCGGGGCGTCCCGTTGATCGTGACGTACCACCCGGCGGCCCTCCTTCGAAACCCCCACTGGAAGCGTCCGACCTGGGATGACGTCCGTATCGCGCGCCGGATCTACGACGGCGAAAGAGTCTGACGTTTTCGGCGGCCGCCAGCCGCCGTACGTCGTCGAAGCGGAGCAGGCCGTGCTGGCGGCGATGCTGCTGGACGCCGAGGCGGCGCTCAGCGGCGCGGCCCTGCTCGACGATTCGATGTTCTACCGCGAGGGGCACCGCCGGCTGTTCCGGGCGATGAAGGCCATCATCGAGCGCGGCGGCGTCGTGGACCCGGTCACCCTCAAGGAAGAGGTGGACCGCCGGGGCGAGATGGAGGCGGTCGGCGGGATCGAGTACCTCTCGTACCTGCTCGACGTCGTCCCGACCGCCGCGAACCTCGACTATCACGCCAAGATCGTGCGCGACAAGGCGATGCTGCGGCGCCTCATCGAGGCGGCCACGAGCATCGTGCAGGATGCGTACGAGGGCAAACGCCTCGCCGACGAAGTCCTCGACAGCGCGGAGCAGCGGATCTTCGAGGTCTCCGAGACCCGGAAGACCGAGGGATTCATCCGCCTCAAGGAGCTGCTGTGGCCGACGATGGAGCGCATCGAATCGCTCCACGCCGGCGGGCAATCGATTACCGGTGTCGCGTCGGGGTTCAAAGACTTGGACGACAAGACGGCGGGCTTCCAGCCGGCCGACCTGGTCATCGTCGCAGCGCGCCCGGCCATGGGAAAGACGGCGCTCTGCCTGAACGTCGCGCAGCACGCGGCCATCGAGAAGAACGTCCCGGTGGCGATCTTCAGCCTCGAGATGTCGAAGGCGCAGCTGGTGCAGCGGCTCCTGACGGCGGAGGCCCGCGTGGACGCCCACCGCCTGCGCCAGGGGATGCTGAAGGACGCCGACTACGCGCTGCTGGCGCGGGCGGCGGGGCTGCTCTCCTCGGCGCCGATCTGGATCGACGACAGCGCCGCCCTCACGCCGCTGGAGCTGCGCTCCAAGGCGAGGCGGATCAAGGCGGAGCAGAACATCGGGCTGCTGATCGTGGACTACCTGCAGCTGATGCGCTCGCCGGAGCAGGCGGAGAACCGGGTCCAGGAGATCAGCGCGATCTCCCGCTCCCTGAAAGCGCTGGCCAAGGAGCTGAACGTGCCGGTGATCGCGCTCTCGCAGCTGTCGCGCGCGCCGGAGCAGCGCGGCGGCGAGCACCGCCGCCCCCAGCTCTCGGACCTCCGCGAGTCGGGCGCGATCGAGCAGGACGCCGACGTCGTCCTGTTCATCTACCGCGAGGAGATGTACTCCGGGATCGAGGACCCGAAGACCGGCGCCAACATCGAGGGGCAGGCCGAGGTGATCATCGGCAAGCAGCGCAACGGGCCCACCGGCACCATCAAGCTGCACTTCCACAAGGCGTACACCCGCTTCGACAACTACAGTCCGCGCGAAACCGAGGACGAGGGGAATGGCCGCTAAGGCGCATTCCGTCTTCCGCTGCACGGAATGCGGGGCCGAGCAGCCGAAGTGGACCGGCCGCTGCGACGCCTGCGGGGAGTGGAACACGCTCGTCGAGGAGGTCGCGGCCGGCAGCAGGACGCGCGGACGCGCGGGCGCACGGACGCACGGGACAGCCGCGGGCGCGCAGCCGGTGCGCCTCGGGGACCTTTCCACGGAAGCGGTTCCGCGCTACCGCACGGGCCTGGCCGAGTTCGACTACGTCCTCGGCGGCGGCATCGTTCCCGGCTCGCTGGTGCTGGTGGGCGGCGAGCCCGGCATCGGCAAGTCCACGCTGCTGCTGCAGGTGGCGGCGCGGCTGGAGGCGGCGGGGATCCCGACGCTGTACGCGTCCGGCGAGGAGTCCCCCGACCAGGTGCGCCTCCGGGCCGACCGCCTCGAGGAGCCCGCAGGCCGCGTCCACGTCCTGGCGGAGACGGTGCTGGAGCGGGTGATCGAGCATGCCATCCGACTCGATTCCCGCGTGCTCGTGGTGGACTCCATCCAGACGGCGTACACCGGCGGATCTCGAGGGCGCGCCCGGCAACGTCGGGCAGGTGCGCGAGTGCGCCGCGCGACTGATGCGGTTCGCGAAGGAATCGGGACCCTCGGTCCTGCTGGTGGGGCACGTGACGAAGGGCGGCGGGATCGCCGGGCCGAAGACGCTCGAGCACATCGTGGACACCGTGCTCTACTTCGAGGGCGAGGGCTCGCTCGACCACCGCATCCTCCGGGCGACCAAGAACCGGTTCGGCGGCGTGGACGAGATCGGCGTCTTCGAGATGACCTCGGCGGGGCTGATCCCCGTCGCCAATCCTTCGGCGGCGTTCCTGGCGGCGCGCCACGCCGGCATCTCGGGGAGCGCCGTCACCGCGCTGATGGAAGGCACGCGCCCGATGCTGGTCGAGATCCAGGCGTTGGCCTCGCGCGCCGGCTTCGGCACCCCGCAGCGGGTGAGCGCGGGGCTGGACCACCGGCGCCTCGCGGTCCTCCTCGCGGTCCTCGAGCGCCGCGCGTCGCTCCCGTTCGGCGATCTCGACGTCTTCGTCAACGTCGTCGGCGGCGTGCGCCTCTCGGAGCCGTCGAGCGACCTGGCCATCGTCGCCGCGCTGATCTCGAGCGTGCGCGACCGGGCCCTTCCGGCGGACGCGCTCTTCCTGGGCGAGGTGGGGCTCGGGGGCGAGGTCCGGGCCGTGGCGGGGGCGGAGCGCCGGCTGGCCGAGGCGGCGCGCCACGGCTTCCGCCGCGCCTTCGTCGGCTCCCGCACGGCGCTCAAGCAGCCCGACGGCGGGGTCGAGCTGGTGCGGGTGGAGCATCTCGGGGAGCTGGCCCATCGCCTCGCCGCCTGACGCCGGCGCGATCATCGTAGCGGCCGGACGCGGGGTGCGCGCCCGGCTGGCCGGGTCGGAGGAGCCGAAGCAGCTGCGCCCCGTCGCCGGGGTCCCGATGCTGCTCCGCTCCGTCCGCGCCTTCGCGCGACATCCGCGCGTCGGCCCCATCGTCGTCGTCCTCCCGCCGGAGCTGGTGTCCGCTCCGCCCGACTGGCTGCGCGAGCTGCGCTCCGACCGGCTGCTGCTCGCCGCCGGAGGAGAGGAGCGCCAGGAATCGGTCGCCAACGGCCTCAAGGCCCTCCCGGCCGGCCCGACGCTGGTGCTGGTGCACGACGCCGCGCGCCCGTTCGTCGCCGCCGAGGTGATCGACCGGGTGCTCGCGGTGGCCGCGCGCGGCGCCGTGGCCGTTCCGGGCGTCCCGCTTTCGGATACGGTGAAGGAGACGGACGCGGCAGGGCTGGTCGTCCGCACGGTGCCGCGCGAGCGGCTGGTGGCGGTGCAGACGCCGCAGGCCTTTCCGCGCGCCATGCTGGAGACGGCGCACCAGCGCGCGAAGGGCGACTCTTCCGCTCCCGCGACCGACGACGCCACGCTCTGCGAGCGGCTCGGCCATCCGGTGCGGGTGGTGGCGGGCAGTCCCTGGAACATCAAGATCACGACGCCCGAGGACTTCGCGCTGGCCGAGGCGCTGGCTGCCGCGGAGCGGCCCGCGTGATCCCGTTCCTCACTCCCGACCAGATCACGGCGGCGCTGCCCACGGTCGTCACGCACCTGGCGCGCCGCGGCATGATCGCCTACCCGACCGAGACCGTCTACGGCTTCGGCTCCATCACGTCCGCGCCCGCGGTCGAGCGCCTCGCCGCGCTCAAGGGACGGGAGCCGGGGAAGCCGTTCCTCGTGCTCGTGGCCAGCCGCCGGATGCTGCTGGGCGTCGGGTTGCGCCTCACCGACGCCGCGGAGCGGTTCGCCGCCGCGTTCTGGCCCGGCCCCCTGACGCTGGCGCTGCCGGGAGGGGAAGGCGTGCTGCCGGACACGCTGCGCGGACCCGAAGGCGGGATCGCGGTGCGCTGGACGTCGCACGCCGGCGCGCAGCAGCTCATCGCGACGCTGGGCTCGCCGATCACCTCGACGAGCGCCAACCGGCCGCGTCAGCCGGCGCTCCTCGATGCCGCGTCCATCGAGCAGAGCTTCGCGGCCGCGGTCGCCGACGGGACGCTCCTGGTCCTCGACGCCGGCGCCCGGCAGCCCTCGGCGCCCTCGACGCTCGTGGACTGCACCGGCCCCGCGCCGCGCCTGGTCCGCGCAGGCGCCATCCCGGCGGGGCACCTCAAAGCCATCGTCCCCTCGCTGGTGATCTGACTCGTGAAGGTCCTGTTCGTCTGCACGGGCAACATCTGCCGGAGCCCGATGGCCGAGGCGATCGCGCGGCATCTGCTCGGGCAGCGTGCCGTGCAAGGCGTGGAGGTCGCGTCGGCCGGCACCGCGGCGTGGGACGGCTCGCCGGCGTCGGAAGGCGCGTACCTGGTGACGCTCGAGCACGGGCTCGATGTCTCCGCGCACCGCGCGCGCCAGCTCACCGCGGACATGGTGGCCGGGGCCGACCTGGTGCTGGGGATGAGCGCGAACCACCTGGAGCGCGCGGAGGCGCTGGGCGGCACGGGGAAGAGCCATCTGCTGGGCGAGTACGCCGGCGCGCCGGCGGCGACCGCGCAGGTGGAGGACCCCTTCGGCGGAGACCTGGACGAGTATCGCCGCACGTTCGCGCAGCTGGAGACACTGCTGACCGCCGCCGTGGAGCGGCTCGCCAACCCGCAGACCGATGCGAATCCGGGCGACGACTAGACTGCTCGCCGTCCTCGGCGATCCCATCGCGCAGTCGCTGTCGCCGGCGATGCACAACGCGGCGATCGGGGCGCTGGGGCTCGACGCCGTCTTCGTGGCGCTGCGCGCGAGTCCGGCCGAGCTGGAGACGGTGATCCAGGGGCTGCTCGCGGCCGGGGGAGCGGCGTGCGTCACCGTGCCGCACAAGCAGGCTGCGGCGGAGCTGCTCGACGAGCCCTCGGAGCTGGTGCGGCGGACGGGGGCCTGCAACACGATCTGGCGGCAGGACGGCGCGGTCGTCGGCGACAACACCGACGTGGCCGGCGTCAGCGCGGAGGCGCGGCGCCTGATGGGCGGGAAGCCGGTGCTGCGCGCGCTCCTCCTCGGCACCGGCGGTTCGGCGCGGGCAGCCGCGGTGGCGATCGCTGACGCGTGGGCCGGGGCGGACGTCGCGGTCTCTTCGCGCGACGGGGCGCGCGGGGCGGAATTCGCCTCGTGGGCGCAACAAGCGGGCGTCAGGTGTCGGGTGGCAGGTGGTGGTGAAGATCCGAAAGTTGATCTGGTCGTCAACGCGACGCCTCTCGGGCTCCGCGCGGGCGACCCCTCACCGCTCGGGGCGGAGGCGCTGCGGCGCGTCGCGCCCGCCGCGGTCCTGGACCTCGTGTACGCGCGCGGCGGCACGACGCTGGTCCGCGAGGCACGGGCGGCCGGCGCGGCGGCGGCGGACGGCCGCGGCGTCCTGGTGGCGCAGGGGGCGGCAGCGTTCCGCCTCTTCCTCGGGGTCGAGGCGCCGGTGGAGATCATGCGCGCGGCGGTAGAGGATGCTCTGGGCGCCTAGCATGTTGCCCGCGACCCGGGCGCTGGCGCTGGACCTCGAGGCGCTGGCGCTCCCGCAGGCCTGTCTGGGTTGCGAGCGCCAGCTGGCCCGGAGCGAGGAGCCGGATGCGTGCTGCACGTTGTGCCGTCACCGGATGCGGCGCATCGCGCCGCCGCTGTGCGGGCGCTGCGGGCAGCCGCTCGACAAGTGGAGTGCCGGCTGGGAGGCGGAGGGGGCCGGAGGCGCGCGGTGCGAGTTCTGCGCGCAGTGGCCCGCCGAGCTGGCGTGGGCCGCGTCGGCGGTGTGGCTGGAGGAGGGGCCGGCGCGCAGCCTGGTGTATGCGCTGAAGTACGGCGGGTGGGGCATCGCGGCGCGGCCGATGGCGTCGGTGCTCGTCGCCGCGCTGGCGCCCCGGCTGCGCGGCCTCGACGCCCTGGTCCCGGTGCCGCTGGGGCGCACACGCCTGCGGGAGCGGGGACACAACCAGGCGGCGCTGCTCGCGGACGCGCTCGGCCGCGCGACGGGGGTGCGGGTCCTGCACGCGGCGCTGGTCCGGGCGCGCGAGACGCGGACCCAGACGAGGCTCTCGCCGGCCGGCCGGTGGGAGAACACCCGGGGCGCGTTTGCCGCGTCCGGCGAGGCGTCGGGCGGCATGCATGTTGCACTGGTGGATGACGTTGTGACGACGGGCGCGACGCTGGGCGCAGCGGCCCAGGCGCTCGCCGAACTGGGGACGGCTTCCATCGGCGCGGTGACGTTCGCCCGCGCCCTCGTCCCCGCCTGATCGACATTCAGACCGACGGAGGTCGACGGACATGGCCGTGCGCGTGGGTATCAACGGGTTCGGGCGGATCGGGCGACTGGTGTTGCGGGCCGCGCTGCAGAAGCCGAGGAGCAATCTGGAGTTCGTCGCGGTCAACGACATCACCGACACGAAGACGCTGGCCCATCTCTTCAAGTACGACTCGGTCCACCGCACCTTCCCCGGCGAAGTGTCGGCGGGTCCGGACCACCTCGTCATCAACGGCAAGAAGATCCTCGTCACCGCCGAGAAGGACCCGGCGAAGCTGCCGTGGAAGGACCTCGGCGCGACGCTGGTCGTCGAGTCCACCGGCAAGTTCACCGACAAGGAGAAGGCGGCCGGGCACTTCGCCGCCGGGGCGAAGAAGGTCATCATCTCGGCGCCGGCCAAGGGCGAGGACATCACCATCGTGATGGGCGTCAACCACGACAAGTACGATCCGGCCAAGCACCACCTCCTCTCCAACGCCTCCTGCACGACCAACTGCCTCGTGCCGGTCGTGAAAGTGGTGCGCGACGCGTTCGGCTGGGTGCGCGGCTACATGATCACCGTGCACTCCTATACGAACGACCAGAACGTGCTCGACTTCCCGCACAAGGACCTGCGGCGCGCACGCGCGGCGGCGCTGAGCATCATCCCGACCACCACGGGGGCAGCGAAGGCCACGGGCCTCGTGATCCCGGAGGTGAAGGGGAAGATCGACGGCGTCTCGCTGCGGGTGCCGACCGCCGACGTCTCCTCGGTCAATCTGATCGTGCAGGTCGAGAAGAGCACGACCCCGGCCGAGGTCAACGAGGCGTTCAAGAAGGCCGCGTCGGCCGGCCCGCTGAAGGGCATTCTCGACGTGTGCGACGCGCCGCTGGTGTCCTGCGACTTCATCGGCAACCCGTTCTCCTCCATCGTGGACGCGATGAGCACGGCGGTGGTGGACGGCACGATGATCCAGGTGTCGTCCTGGTACGACAACGAGTGGGGTTACTCGATGCGCTGCGTGGATCTCATGGATCTCGTGGCGGCGAAGCTGTGATCGCGAAACTGACGATCGAGAACCTCGATCCGGCGGCGGTGCTGGGCCGCCGCGCGCTGGTGCGCGTGGACTTCAACGTCCCGGTCAAGGACGGGAAGGTCACGGACGAGACCCGCATCCGTGCCGCGATGCCGACGATCGAGGACCTCAAGGACCGCGGTGCCCGGATCGTCCTGCTGTCGCATCTGGGGCGTCCCAAGGGCGGCGTGAAGGAGCCGAAGTACTCCCTCAAGCCGGTGCAGGCGGTCCTCGAGCGGCTGCTCGGGATGCCGGTGACCTTCATCGAGGATCCGGCGTCGCCGGCCGCGGTTGAGGCCACGAAGCATCTGGCGCGCGGCGCGGTGGCGCTGGTGGAGAACACGCGCTTCGTGCCCGGGGAAGAGACCAACGACCCGGCCGCCGCGAAGATCTTCGCCGCGCTGGGCGACTTCTACGTCAACGACGCGTTCGGCTCGGCCCACCGCGCTCACGCGTCCACCGAGGCCGTCGCGCACCTGCTGAAGCCCGCGGTCGCCGGCCTCCTGATGGAGAAGGAGCTGGAGTATCTGGGCGGGGCGCTCACGGCGCCCAAGCGGCCGTTCGTCGCCGTCCTGGGCGGCGCCAAGATCTCGGGGAAGATCGACGTCATCGAGAATCTCCTCCCCAAGGTGGACCGGATCCTCGTCGGCGGGGCGATGGCCAACACGTTCTTCCGGGCCAAGGGGGCCAAGACCGGCACCAGCCTCGTCGAGGAGGACCGGATCGAGATGGCGAAGCAGGTGCTCGCGAAGGCGGGGGACAAGCTCGTGCTCCCCGACGGCGGCGTCATCGCGCAGGGGCTCGAGAAACCCGAGACGCGCCGCGAGGTCGCGTGGAACGCCGTGCCGGACGGGTGGGGGATGTACGACATCGACGCGGCGAGCGTCGGCCGCTTCGCGAAGATCATCGGCGAGGCGAAGACGGTGGTGTGGAACGGCCCGATGGGGGTCTTCGAGACGCCGCCGTTCGACGCGGGGACGAAGGGGATCGCGCGCGCCATGGCCGACGCGACCGCCAAGGGCGCGGTGACGGTGATCGGCGGCGGCGACTCCGCCGCGGCGATCGAGCAGGCGGGGCTCGCGGACAAGGTGAGCCACGTTTCGACCGGCGGCGGCGCGTCCCTCGAGTTCCTCGAAGGGAAGGTCCTGCCCGGCGTCGCGGCCCTGGACGACCGCCCATGAGCCGCATCGTCTTCGCCGCGAACTGGAAGATGCACCACGGGCCCGCCGCGGGGCGCTCGCTCGTGCGCGCGGTGCTGGCGCGCTGCCGCCCGCAGGAGGGCAGAGACCTGCTCTTCTTCCCGCCGGCGCCCACGCTCCCCGCGGTCGTCGAGGAGGCGAAGGGGCGACGGGACGTCGCCGTCGGCATCCAGAACCTGTACTGGGAGGCCAAGGGCGCGTTCACCGGCGAGGTATCCGCGGGCATCGCCGCCGAAGCGGGCGCCACCTGGGCCCTGGTCGGGCACTCGGAGCGGCGGCACAAGTTCGGCGAGACGGACGAGCAGACCGGCAAGAAGGTGGGCGCCGCCTTCGCGGCCGGACTCTCGCCCCTGCTGTGCGTCGGTGAGCTGATCGAGGAGCGGCGCGCCGGCAGGACGGAGGAGGTCGTGCTGCGCCAGCTCGCGGCCGGACTCGGCGGGCTCGACGCCGCCGTGACCGCGCGCGTCGTCATCGCCTACGAGCCGGTCTGGGCGATCGGCACCGGCGTGAACGCGACGCCCGCCGACGCGGCAGCCGTGCACCGCACGATCCGCGCGTGGCTCCAGCGCCGCACGCCGCCCGCGGCTCGCGCGACCGTGCTCTACGGCGGCTCCGTGAGCCCGGCCAACGCGGCAGCCCTGCTCGCCGAGGAGGAGATCGACGGGTTCCTGGTGGGGGGAGCGAGCCTGGAGGCGGAGTCATGGATCAGCATCCTCGGGACCGAGAGGCCTAAGAGGTGAGAGGTAGAGGTGAGACGTGAGAGGGCGAAGGGCGTGAGAGGGTAGCCCAACTTCTCACGCCTTTCCCGTCTCACGGCTCACGCATTTCCCCCTCTCACGTCTCACCCGTCCGTCTCACCTCTCACGCCTCACCTCTCACTTCCCCGCGGGCGCCAGCCCCGGTACATTTCTCCCGGCATGTACACGTTCTTCCTGATCCTTCTCGTCCTGGACGCCTTCGTCCTGTCCGCGGCGGTCCTGCTGCAGTCGGGGCAGGGCGGCGGGCTGGCCGCTTCGTTCGGCGGCGCCTCCTCGACCGATGCGTTCGTCGGGAACCGGCAGGCCGCGACGCTCCTGACCAAGGCGAGCTGGTGGGGCGGCGGCATCTTCCTCGCCCTGTGCTTCATCCTGTCCATGCTCTCCTCGCGGAGCGCGCAGCCGCGCTCGGTGTTCGAGCAGCCGACGACCCAGGAAGCGGCGCCGGCTCCGTTGGCCCCGCTGCCGCTCGAGAACGCGGCGCCCAGCCAGACGCCGGCGCGGACGCCGCCGCTGGGCACGTCCAAGACCCCGGCGCGCTGAGGCAGTGAGCGAGCGACTCGCCCCCGCCTACGTCCTCCTCGAAGACGACACCTGGTACCGGGGCGCCACGAGCGCCCCGTTTGACGTTGCGGCCGCCGAGGTCGTCTTCACGACGAACCTGAGCGGCTACCAGGAGGTCTTCACCGACCCGTCCTACGCCGGGCAGATCGTGGTGATGACCGCGCCGATGATCGGGAACTACGGGATCAACGAGGAGGATCTCGAATCGCCGGCCCCGACGGTCGCCGGCATCGTCGTGCGCGAGCTCTCGCGCATGGCGTCCTCCTGGCGCGCGACGGGCACGCTCGACGGATGGCTTGGCGCGCACCGGATCCCGATCGTCACCGAGGTGGACACGCGCCGCCTCACCCGCCACATCCGGGAGCAGGGCGCGATGCGGGGCGTGATCGCCTCCGGCGCGGAGCCGTCGGACGAGGCGCGCCGCATCCTCGCGGCGTCGCCGCGGATGGAGGGGCTCGATCTTGCCTCGCGCGTCACCTGCGAGGAAGGGCGCACGGTCGGCCCCGACGACGCGCGCTTCCGGGTGGTGGCGTACGACTACGGCATGAAGGAGAACATCGTCCGGCTCCTGGTCGCCGCCGGCTGCCAGGTCACCGTCGTGCCCGCCAGCACGCCCGCGGCCGCCGTGCTCGAGCGGAAGCCGCACGGCGTCTTCCTCTCCAACGGCCCGGGCGACCCGGCGGCCGTGAGCTACGCGCCGGCGATCCTCCGCGAGCTCGCCAGCAGCGGCACGCCGATGTTCGGCATCTGTCTGGGGCATCAGCTCTTGGGGCTCGCCTTCGGAGCCGCCACGGTGAAGCTCCCGTACGGCCACCGGGGCGGAAACCACCCCGTGCGCGAGCTGGGGACGGGGCGGGTGCTGATCACCTCCCAGAACCACGGCTTCGCCATCCAGGGCGAGGAGGGCTCGACCCTGGTCCCCGGGGCCCCTTCGCTCGAGGTCACCCACCGTAACCTCAATGACCACACCGTAGAAGGCGTCAGGCACCGCGAATTGCCTATCTTCGCGGTCCAGTACCACCCCGAAGCCAGCCCCGGCCCGCACGACGCCAGGTACCACTTCGCGGAGTTTGTCCGGCTGATGTCCTCAACCCCTTGACATTCAACGAGTAAGCTTCCACATTAGCGCTCCCGTGCCCCATTTCGGGGCTCTTCAGCCGAGTCGGGAGGAGCTGATGACCAAGGCCGACCTCGTCGAAAGGGTCACCGCGCAGATCGCGCGGACGGCCGGCCCGATGATCAGCAAGAAGGACTGCGCCCGGGTGGTGGACAGCTTCCTGGACGCGGTCAAGGATGCTCTTGCCGAGCAGAAGAACATCGAGATACGCGGCTTCGGGACCTTCAAGATCCGCAGCCGGAAGACCCGGATGGCGCGCAACCCGCGCACCGGCGATCCGGTTGAGGTGGCCGCCCGTCCGGTGCCTGTCTTCAAGCCCAGCAAGGAGTTGCGGGCGATGGTGGCGGAGCGGGACGAGCAGATGGCGCCCAAGAGCTGACGCGGCGGTTGCGCGCGTGGCGGTGATCGGGTCGGCGTCCTCGCGGCGCCGACTTTCTTTTTTCGGCCGGGCGAGCGGCGTGCTACGGCGCGCCCTGGTGTGGCGCGCCGCCGGCCGGTGGCTCGAAGCGCTGCAGCTCCGGCGCGTCGGGCCACCGCGCCCGCACCCGCGCGATGACGTCCCGCGCGCGCTCCGGATCCTGCCTGGTCAGCCGGTAGATCTCCGCGAGGCGCAGGGCGGACTGGATCTGCACGTGGCGCGGAACGGCGTCCGCGGAGAGGTGGCCCTCGAGCAGGCGGATCGTGTCGTCCACCGTCAGGTCCGGCGGCTCTTCGACGCCGTAGGTCCCCGTGAGCATCGAGGCGAACCACCCGCCGATCGGTCCGAGGACGTTCTCCCAGATCGCATCCCAGGCCCACCACGCGACGCCGAAGGCGCCGGACGCGGCGAACCAGTGCGGATCACTCGTCAGGCCGAGTACGACGGCCACGATCGTCGCGGTCGCGAGGAACCGGCGTCCGACGATGCGGGGAGACGTGACCGGGCCGAACGCCGCCATCGAGGCTCCGGAAGGAGAGGCGGTGAGGTTATGTTCCGCTGCGCGCCGGCCTAACAGTGCAGCATCCACCTTCGACCCGACAGAGGGCTCCAGGACCGTGCGACACCGCATCCTGACCGCAGCGCTCGTGGCGCTGCTCCTGCCGCCGGCCCTCCGGGCGCAGGGCGTGGTGTACCATGTCGCGGTGGGCACGCCGTCGGCGGAGCGGTCCTTCCTCGTCCATGCGGAGTTCCCGGTGCCGCCGGGGCGCGACACGCTGCTCCTCTCGCTCCCGGCCTGGTCGCCGGGCTCCTACGAGATCCAGGATTATGCGCGGTACGTCCACGGCTTCGGCGCGTCCACGCCGGACGGCCAGCCGCTCTTCTGGGACAAGCTCGACAAGGACACCTGGCGCATCGCGACGCACGGCGCGACGAGGGTCGCCGTCCAGTTCCTGACCGACCCGGATTCGCTGGCGCTCGAACTGAGCCGCGCCGGAGCCGACTTCGCGTACTTCAACGGCACGAATCTCTTCCTCTATCCCGTCGCCGGGGGGCTCGACTTCCCGTCGGACGTCTACTTCGACGTGCCGGCCGGCTGGCGGATCGCCACCGGGCTCGCGGGCACGGGAGAGAGCGGCCACTACCGGGCCGCGAGCTACCACGATCTGGTGGACTCGCCGACCTTCCTCGGCCACTTCGCCCTGGACAGCGTCGCGGTGGACGGCCGGCCGATCCGGTTCGCGATCTGGCCGGACACGGACCTGACGCCGGCGCTCTGGGACACCGTGGCCGACGTCCTGCGCCGCATCGCCGCCGAGCAGAACCGCATCATGGGCGGTCCCCCGTACGACGACTACACGGTCCTGGTCCTGGCGCCGCCGTCGGAGATGGAGTGGGCGGGCGGGCTGGAGCACCGGAACTCGCAGCTCGACGCCATCTCGATCGGCTTCTTCGCGCCGGACCGGCGCCGCGGCGTGCTCGGCGAGTTCACGCGGCCGCTCCTGTCCCACGAGTTCTTCCACCTCTGGAACGTGAAGCGCGCCCGGCCGGCGGACATGTGGCCGTACGACTACGCGCACGCCCAGTACACGCCGCTGCTCTGGTGGTCCGAGGGCGTGACGGATTACTACGCCGACGTCACGCTCGCGCGCAGCCGGCTGTGGACCCTCGATCAGTTCGTGGCGAGCATGGGCGCCGACGTCGCGCAGGTGGAGGCCGCCGCCGAGATCGTGAGCGTGGAGGATGCGAGCATCGACACCTGGATCAAGCCGGTCTGGGTGGACGAGGAGCAGTACTACTACCCGAAGGGCGCGCTCCTCGGATTGATGCTGGACATCCGGATCCGCGAAGCGACCGGCAACGCCCACGGCCTCGACGACGTGATGCGCCAGCTGCTGGCGGACTCGTGGGGCAGGGGGCGCGGCTTCACGACGCAGGATCTGCTCGGGATCATCCGGGCCTGGTACCCCGGCGTGGACGACTTCTACCGGCGCTACATCCAGGGCCGCGAGCCGCTCCCGTACGCCGAGGTGCTTCCGCGCGGCGGCATCGCGGTGGACCAGCAGGAGAGCAAGGTCCCGATGGTCGGGGTGTCGTCGGAGAAGGACCAGGACGGCGGGGCGCTCGTGTCGTCGGTGGCGCCGGGCTCCCTCGCCGACGCGATCGGTCTCCAGAGCGGGGACGTGCTGCTGCGGGTGGGCGACGTCGCGACGAACGGCCCGATGTGGCCGATCACCTTCCGCCTGCGCTACGCCGGCGCCGAGGGGCGCGAGGTGCAGGTCGTCTTCCGTCACGCCGACAGGGAGATCTCGCGCACGGGGACGATCCGCGTGCAGATCGAGCGCGCGGTGCGGCTGCGCCGCGATCCGGCGGCGACGCCGGCGGCGCGGGCCATCCTGGAGGGGATCACCGGACAATGACGACGGCAATCGCCGGTCGGGAGGGCGGGGGCGGGGATGCCTGAGATACGGGTCCGCTTGTTCGCCTCGTATGCCGAGGCGGCGGGCACGGACGAGCTGAGCGTGACGCTCCCCGCCGGCGCCACGGCCGCGGACTGCCTGGCCGCGGTGCGCTCCGCCTCGTGGGCATCGCGCGTCCCCCCGGGCCCCGCGCTCGCGGTCAACCGCCGCTACGCGAAGGGCGACATCGTGCTTCAGGACGGCGACGAGGTGGCGGTCATCCCCCCGGTGGCGGGCGGCTAGCGCTTTTCCCGGCTCGGAGCCTTGCCCCGGCCCCCTCGATGCCCTAGCTATTGGTCCTGTGCAGGCGTGGCTGACGGAGCGGGCGATCGACGTGGCGGCGCTGCTGGCCGCCGTCACCGCGGACGGCAACGGCGGAACGGTGGTCTTTCTGGGCACGGTGCGGCGCTCGGCCGAGGACGGAGACGTCGAGGCCATCGAGTACTCGGCGTACCGTGAGATGGCCGAGCCGGAGCTCGCGCGCATCGTCCAGGAGGCGCTCGCGAAGTGGCCCGGGGCCCGCATCGCGCTGCAGCACCGGCTCGGCGTCGTGCCGACGGGCGAGGCGAGCCTGGTGATCGCGGTATCGGCCCCCCATCGGGCCGACGCGTACGCCGCGAGCCGGTTCGTGATCGAGGAGACGAAGCGGCGGGCGCCGATCTGGAAGAAGGAGCGCTTGGCGTCCGGCGCGGCGCGCTGGGTCGAGGGGCGACCCGCGGGAGGCGAGCCCTGACGCTCCACGTCGCGTTGATCGAGCCGCAGATCCCGCCGAACACGGGGAACATCGCCCGGCTCTGCGCGGCCACGGAGACGTCGCTGCACCTGATCGAGCCGCTCGGCTTCTCGATCGACGACGCGGAAGTCCGGCGGGCGGGGCTCGATTACTGGGACGCCGTGGACCTGTGGGTCCATCGGTCCTGGCGCTATTTCCGCGAGGCGATCGCCCGGGAGCGGTGCTGGTATTTCTCGGCGCACGGCACGCAGTCGCTGTGGGAGGCCGAGATCCCCGACGGCGCGTGCCTCGTGTTCGGCAACGAGACGCAGGGGCTGCCGGCGCGGATCCTGGAGAAGCACCCGGAGCGCGTGTACCGCATCCCGATGTCGGGGAGCGTCCGGAGCCTCAACCTCGCCACGGCGGCGGGGATCGTCCTGTACGACGTCCTGAAGACCCACAACCGTCCGGAGGCGGGAGCTACACGGTGAACAAGATCACGGTGGTCGGGGCAGGGAACGTGGGCGCGACGACCGCGCAGCGGCTGGCGGAGAAGCAGCTGGCGCGCCAGATCGTGATGGTGGACGTGGTCGAGGGGATCCCGCAGGGCAAGGGCCTCGACCAGTGGGAGTCCGCGCCGATCGAGCGGTTCGACTCGCGCGTGACCGGGGCGACGAGCTACGGCGACGCCGCGGGCTCCGAGCTGTTCGTGGTCACGGCGGGCATCGCGCGCAAGCCCGGGATGAGCCGCGAGGACCTGCTCCGGACCAACGTGGACATCGTCAAGTCGGTCGCGCTGGAGATCAAGAAGGTCGCGCCCAAGGCCATCGTGATCGTGGTGTCGAACCCGCTCGACACGATGTGCTACGTGATGAAGGAGACGCTCTCCGCTCCGCGCGAGAGAGTCCTAGGCATGGCCGGCGTGCTGGACACCGCGCGGTTCCGGTCGTTCATCGCCGAGCGGCTCGACGTCAGCGTCGAGGACATCCAGGCGATGGTCCTGGGCGGCCACGGCGACACGATGGTGCCGCTGGTCAGCTACACGACCATCGCGGGGATCCCCGTCACCCAGTTCCTCAAGCAGGACGAGGTGGACAAGCTCGTGGAGCGGACGCGGGGGGGCGGCGCCGAGATCGTGTCGTACCTCAAGACCGGCTCCGCGTACTACGCGCCCTCCGCGGCCGCGGTCCAGATGGTCGAGTCCATCGTCCGCGACCGGAAGCGGATCCTGCCGTGCGCGGCGTGGCTCGAGGGGGAATACGGGCTGAAGGGCGTCTTCCTCGGCGTGCCGTGCAAACTCGGCGCCCGGGGGCTGGAGCAGATCGTCGAGGTCGAGCTGACGAGCCGCGAG
This sequence comes from uncultured Gemmatimonadales bacterium, assembly GCA_963835535.1. Classification (GTDB taxonomy): domain Bacteria; phylum Gemmatimonadota; class Gemmatimonadetes; order Gemmatimonadales; family JACORV01; genus Fen-1245. The sequence continues at coordinate 375,522 of CAWIFL010000002.1, read as the reverse complement.
CGGATCGAGCTCGGCAAGTCGGCGGACGCGGTGCGGGAATCGATCGCCCAGGTCAAGCTGTAGAAGGCAGAGGGCGGGGCGGAGTTCACAGGGAAGTTGCCAGACGCCAAGTTGCCAGTGGTTCCAAGACGTCAGTTCGGAGAGCAAGAACAGGCCTCGTCACCGCTTCGTGGCGAGGCCTCTTGCTGCGTCTGTCAGGCTGGCAACCGGTAACCACTGGCAACTTGGCGTCTGGGAACTATCCTGATCCCGCCTCTCCTGCTTTTGCTGTCCTGCGACCCTCGCTCAGCCCGGCCTTGAGGAAGTCGGCGTTCAGGCGGGCGATGAAGCCGACGCTGATCCCCTTGGGGCACGCCGCCTCGCACTCGTTGTGGTTGGTGCAGCTCCCGAACCCTTCCTCGTCCATCTGCGCCACCATCCCGAGTGCGCGCTCCATCCGCTCGGGCTGGCCCTGGGGAAGCAGGCCGAGGTGCGAGATCTTCGCCGCCGTGAACAGCATCGCCGAGGCGTTGGGGCACGCCGCGACGCAGGCGCCGCACCCGATGCACGCCGCCGCGTCCATCGCCAGGTCGGCGTTCTCCTTGCGGACGGGCAGGGCGTTGGCATCCGGCGCGCTCCCGATCGGCACCGAGATGAAACCGCCGGCCGCGATGATGCGGTCGAACGCGCTCCGGTCCACGATCAGGTCCTTCAGCACCGGGAACGCCTTGGACCGCCACGGCTCGAGCCACAGCTCGTCGCCGTCCCTGAAGCTGCGCAGGTGCAGCTGACAGGTGGTGGTCCGCTCCCGCGGGCCGTGCGGCCGCCCGTTGATCACCATCCCGCAGGCCCCGCAGATCCCCTCGCGGCAGTCGTGGTCGAAGGCGATCGGGTCCTCGCCCTTGAGGAGCAGCTCCTCGTTGACCACGTCGAGCATCTCGAGGAACGACATCTCGGGGCTCACGTCCGTGGCCCGGTAGGTCTCGAACCGGCCGGCGTCGCTCGGTCCCTTCTGCCGCCACACGTGCAGCGTGAGCTTCATCACTTGTAGCTCCGCGTGGCGAGGTGGACGGTCTCGTAGGTGAGCAACTCCTCGTGCCGGCGCGGAGCCGTGTCGTCCCCGGTGTACTCCCAGACCGCGGCGTGGCAGAACCGCTCGTCGTCGCGCTTCGCCTCGCCGTCCTCGGTCTGGTGCTCCTCCCGGAAGTGGCACCCGCAGGACTCGTCGCGCGCGAGCGCGTCGCGGCACAGCAGCTCGCCCAGCTCCAGGAAGTCGGCCACCCGGCCGGCGAGCTCGAGCGACTGGTTCAGGTCGCCCGCTTCGCCGGCCACCGTGACGTTCCGCCAGAATTCCTCGCGCAGGGCGGGGACGAGCCGCAGCGCCCGCTCCAGCCCGGCCTGGTTGCGCGCCATCCCGCAGTCCTCCCACAGGATCCGCCCCAGCTCCCGGTAGAAGGAGGTGGGCGTCCGTTTCCCGCGCACCGCCAGGAGCCGCTCGAGGCGGCCGCGCACGGCGGCGACGGCGGCGCGCGCGTCGGGATGGTCGGCGGCGACCGCGGCGTGACGCGTGCGCGCGAGGTAGTCGCCGATGGTGTAGGCGATGATGAAGTAGCCGTCGGCCAGCCCCTGCATCAGCGCGCTCGCCCCGAGCCGGTTGGCCCCGTGATCGGAGAAGTTCGCCTCCCCGAGGACGAACAGCCCGGGGATCGTGCTCATCAGGTTGTAGTCCACCCAGAGCCCGCCCATCGTGTAATGGGAGGCGGGGTAGATCCGCATCGGCGCCCGGTACGGATTCTCGGCGGTGATCCGCTCGTACATCTCGAACAGGTTGCCGTACTTCTCCCGGATCGCGTCTTCGCCGAGCCGCCCGATGGCATCGGCGAAGTCGAGATAGACGCCCTGGCCGCCCGGCCCCACGCCGAGCCCCTCGTCGCACACCTGCTTCGCCGCGCGCGAGGAGATGTCGCGGGGCGCGAGGTTGCCGTAGCTCGGGTACTTCCGCTCGAGGTAGTAGTCCCGCTCGTCCTCCGGGATCTTGTCCGGCGGCCGCGGGTCCCCGGGCTGCTTCGGCACCCAGATCCGGCCGTCGTTGCGCAGCGACTCGCTCATCAGCGTCAGCTTCGACTGGTGCTCGCCGGTCACCGGGATGCAGGTCGGGTGGATCTGGGTGAAGCAGGGGTTCGCGAACCCGGCGCCCTTCTTGTACGCGCGCCAGATGGCGGTGGTATTGCACCCCTTCGCGTTGGTCGAGAGGTAGAAGACGTTGCCGTAGCCGCCGGTGGCGAGGCAGACCGCGTCGCCGAAATGGGTCTCCAGCTCGCCGGTCCGCAGGTCCCGCACCACGATGCCCCGCGCCCGGCCGTCCACCACGATCAGCTCCAGCATCTCGTGGCGCGAGAACATCTGCACCTTGCCCAGGCCGATCTGGCGCTCGAGCGCCTGGTACGCGCCGAGCAGCAGCTGCTGGCCGGTCTGCCCGCGGGCGTAGAAGGTGCGCGACACCTGGGCGCCGCCGAACGACCGGTTGTCGAGCAGGCCGCCGTACTCCCGCGCGAACGGCACCCCCAGCGCGGCGCACTGGTCGATGATGTTCCCCGACACCTCGGCGAGACGGTAGACGTTCGCCTCGCGGGAGCGGAAGTCACCGCCCTTGACGGTGTCGTAGAACAGCCGGAAGACGCTGTCGCCGTCGTTGGGGTAGTTCTTGGACGCGTTGATGCCGCCCTGTGCCGCGATGGAGTGCGCCCGGCGCGGGCTGTCCTGGTAGCAGAAGCACTTGACCTCGTAGCCCAGCTCGGCGAGGGACGCGGCCCCGCCCGCCCCCGCGAGCCCCGAGCCCACCATCAGGATGGTGTATTTCCGCTTGTTCGCCGGATTGACGAGCTTCAGCTCGAACTTGTGCTGCGACCACTTCCGCTCGAGCGGTCCCGCGGGGATCCTGGCGTCGAGGTTCATCGGACCCACCCCGCGAGCACGGCGATCGGGAAGGAGCAGTTGCCGACGCCCACGACGAGGGCGAAGAGCAGCGCGGCGCGGCGGGCCCAGCCCTTGTAGCGCGGGTGGGCCGTGAGCCCCAGCGTCTGGCACATGCTCCAGACCCCGTGGTCGAGGTGGAGCGCCAGCAGCACCATCGACACGATGTAGAAGACGGAGACCTGCCAGACCTGGAAGCCGGCGACGACGTTGTGGTACACGTCCCCGGGCCTGAAGTCGGGGTGCACCGTGCCGAGCGTGAAGTGCAGCAGGTGGAAGACGATGAACGCGGCCAGGATCACGCCGCCCCAGCGCATGGTGCGGGAGGCGTAGGTGGAGTCTTTCGCGGTCCACCGCTTGTAGCCCTTCGGCCTCGCCGCCCAGCTGTCGAGGGTCAGCGAGGTAGCCGACCAGATGTGGAGCACCACCGCCGCCAGCAGCACCGCCCGCGCGATCCACAGGGCGCTGCCGTGGAGCAGCGTCCGGAGCAACGCGCCGTACGCGTTGATCGCTTCAGGGCCGATGTAGAGCGTCAGGTTGCCGACGAGATGGACGAGGATGAAGCCGAAGAGGATGAGGCCGGTGACCGCCATGACGGCCTTGCGGCCGATGGTGGAGGTGACGTACGGGAGCCTCACACGGAACGGGATCGGGATCGCCGTCATGCGCGCACCATCGCCTGCCTCCAAAGGGCCGGACCGCCAGGCCCGGCGACACGAATATTCGGAGATGCCTTGCGCGCCACGCAAGGGCGCCGGTAAGCTGGGCGTACGATGTCCACCGAAAAGAAGATGATCATGGGCTGGGTGCGGGTCTGTGTCGCACCCGAGGTGTTCGCGTCCCGAGCCGACGAGACCCTGATGCATCGAGAGAAGGAATACCTCGCGGGGCTGCAGCGGAGCGGGGAGATCTTCCTCTCGGGACCGCTCGCCGACCAGAGCGCCGGGATCGTGGTCTACGACGTCCAGTCGGTGCGGGAAGCCACGGACCTGGTCGAGAACCAGCCGATGGTGCGGGCGGGCCTGTTGTCGGTCGATCTCCACGAGATGTTCGCCGTCACGTACGGCTGAGCCGGAGCCGGGAGGCGCGCCATGGACAAGGGGCCGAAGCGGCTGATCGTCGTCGGGGACCGCGTGCTCGTCACGCCCGAGGAGGGCGAGGAGCGCACGCGGGTGGGTCTCTACCTCCCGCAGACCGCGCTCGACGCGCTGGCGGTGCAGGGGGGCCGGATCGTCGCGACGGGGCCCGGCACGCCGATGGCCGAGCCGGCGAGCCTCGACGAAGAGCCGTGGAAGATCCACGCCCGGGAGGGGGCACGGTACGTGCCCATCCAGGCGCGGGCGGGCGACTACGCGCTGTTCTTCCGGAAGGCCGCGGTCGAGATCACGTTCGAGAGCCGCAAGTACCTCGTCGTGCCGCAGGCGGCCATCCTCGTCCTGGTGCGCCCGCGCGTCAGCGACGAGGACGAGAACGAGGGAGAGGGGAGCGGGGAGACGTGAGAAGGCCGAGTGAGAGGTGAGAGGCCCGGGTGAGAGGTGAGAGGGGTGCAGCGCGACTTCTCACCTTTCACGCACTTGCCCTCTCACGTCTCACGTGTCCGTCTCACCCCTCACGCCTCACGTCTCACGTCCCTACAGCTTGGGCAGCGTCACCCCCTGCTGCTTCTGATACTTCCCCTTCTTGTCCGCGTACGACACCTCGGGCGGCTCGTCGCCCTCGAAGAAGAGCACCTGCGCGATCCCCTCGTTGGCGTAGATGCGCGCCGGCAGCGGCGTGGTGTTCGAGATCTCCAGCGTCACGAACCCCTCCCACTCGGGCTCGAAGGGCGTGACGTTGGTGATGATGCCGCAGCGGGCGTACGTGGACTTTCCCACGCAGATCGTCAGCACGTCCCGCGGGATCCGGAAGTACTCGACCGACCGGGCCAGGGCGAAGGAGTTCGGCGGCACGATGCACACGTCCCCCTCGTACGCCACGAACGACTTCGGATCGAAGGCTTTGGGGTCCACGATCGCCGAGAGGGCGTTGGTGAAGATCTTGAACTCGCGGGCGACCCGCATGTCGTAGCCGTAGCTCGAGACGCCGTAGGAGATCACCCCGTCGCGCACCTGCGCGTCGGCGAAGGGCTCGATCATCCCGTGCTCCTTCGCCATCCGGCGGATCCAGCGGTCGGACTTGATGCTCATGGCGATTCCGTGTGGTGAGTGGCGCGGACAATATACCGATTTCTTGAATTCCGTTTTGGCCGCCACTAACTTTCCCGGCCGGAGCGGACGGGTCCTCAGACACGCGCAGTGGAGTGCATGCTGCAACCTTACATCCCGCTGGTGCTGCTGGTCGTGTTCGTCGCGTTCAACGCGGTGATGATGGTCGCGTTGTCGCACCTGTTTTCGTCGTCGCGCCCCACCGCCATCAAGTCCGTTCCGTACGAATCCGGCATGCCGCCCCTGGGCAGCGCGCGCGAGCGGTACGACGTGAAGTTCTACCTCGTGGCCGTGCTGTTCATCGTCTTCGACATCGAGGTGGTCTTCATGATGCCGTGGGCCGTGGCGTTCCGGCAGCTCGACCTGTTCGGCCTCGGGATGGCCGGCGGCCTGATCGAGATGGGGATCTTCGTGCTCATTCTGGCGGTAGGGTACGTGTACGTCTGGAAGCGGGGGGCCCTCGAGTGGAACTGAGCGCCGGCGATCGTTCCGGCTTCGTCTCGCCCAACTGGGTGACGACGCGCCTCGACGACCTCGTCAACTGGTCGCGGGCGAACTCGCTGTGGCCGATGGCGTTCGGGACGGCGTGCTGCGCCATCGAGTTCATGGCCACGGCCGCCAGCCGCTTCGACCTCGCCCGCTTCGGGATGGAGCGCGTGGCCTACTCGCCGCGCCAGGCCGACGTGCTGATCTGCGCGGGGCGGCTCCCCTTCAAGCTCGCGCCGGTGATCCGCCGCATCTGGGACCAGATGCCCCAGCCCAAGTGGTGCATCTCGATGGGCGCCTGCGCCTCCACCGGCGGCATCTTCGACAACTACGCGATGGTGCAGGGCATCGACACGATCGTCCCGGTGGACGTGTACGTGCCGGGCTGCCCGCCGCGCCCCGAAGGGCTGCTCTACGGCATCCTGCTCCTCCAGAAGAAGATCAAGCGCGAGTCGGTGTTCGATCCGTCGCTGCGCGTGGAGCAGCTGGCGGACAAGAACGGCCTCTTCCTCGAGCCGGCGGCCGTGGACGAGCTGTCGGAGCCGTTCGGCAACTCGGTGCACCAGACCCGGTCGGCCTGACCGTCCCGTGACCGGCGCCGCGACACCGAACTCCTCGGTCGCCACTCTCCGCGAACGCTTCGGCGCCTCCATCGGGCGCAGCACGGTCGTGCTCGGCGCCACGATCGTGGTCGTGGAGCGCTCGCGCGCGCACGACGTGTTCGCCTGGCTCCGGGACGACCCGGAGCAGCGCTACGACTATCTGGTGGACCTGACGGCGGTGGAATACCGCGACCGGGAGCGGCCGCTCGAGGTCGTCTACCAGCTGCGGTCCATCCCGCGCAACGCCGTCCTCCGGGTCAAGATCGAGCTCGACGCGTCCGGCCCGCTGGAGGTGGACTCCGTCGTGGATCTCTGGCAGGGGGCCAACTGGCTCGAGCGCGAGGTCTGGGACATGTTCGGCGTCCGGTTCGCCGGACATCCGGACCTGCGCCGCATCCTGATGTGGGAGACGTACGACGAGGGCCATCCCCTGCGGAAGGACTTCCCGCTGCGGGGCCGCTTCAGCCGGGCCGAGCAGGTGCGGCGGGCGCTCGGGGCCGACCTGGCCGCCCACTACTCGATGGACGAGCTCTCCATCGCCGAGGCGTACACGGCCCTCCCGGCCGCCATGCGCGCGGGCCTCGCGCGCGAGGCGGGACCCGGGAAGAGCGAGGCCGGCGCCTGATGGCCGAAAAGCGCGTGCTCGAGCTGGCTCTGGCCACACCCGGCGTGGACGAGGCCGGGAACGTGCTGCGCGTTCCGCTGGTTTCGGCGGACCACACGGCGCAGGAGCCGGAGCTCGACTCCGATCACATGCTGATCAACATCGGCCCGCAGCACCCGGCCACGCACGGCGTCCTGCGGCTGGTCGTCGAGCTGGACGGCGAGGTCGTGATGCGGGTGATCCCGCACATCGGGTACCTGCACTCCGGGTTCGAGAAGCTCGGCGAGTACCGGCACTACAACCAGATCATCCCGCTCACCGACCGCACCGACTACCTCTCCGCACCGGCCAACAACGTCGGCTTCGCCCTCGCGGCGGAGCGGCTGATGGGCATCGAGATCACGCCGCGCTGCACGGTGCTGCGCGTGATCGCCTGCGAGCTGAGCCGCATCATCTCGCACCTCGTCTGGGCCGGCACCACCGGCATCGACATCGGGGCGTTCACCGTCTTCCTCTGGATGTTCCAGGAGCGCGAGCGCGCCTACAACCTGCTCGAGGCGTGGACCGGGGCCCGGATGACCACGTCGCTGACGCGGGTCGGCGGCCTGATGGCCGACGTGCCCGACGGCTGGACGGACCGGCTGCGGGAGTGGGCCCGCCACCTCCCGCAGACCCTGGACGAGGTCGACCGGATGCTGCTCCGGAACGGCATCTGGCTCGGGCGCACCCAGGACGTGGGCGTCATGACGGCGGTGGAGGCCACCAACTGGTCGCTCACGGGCCCGATGCTGCGCGCGAGCGGCGTGCCGTTCGACGTGCGCAAGGACCAGCCCTACCTCGACTACGACGCCTACGACTTCGAGGTGCCGGTCGGGGAGCGCGGCGACGTGTACGACCGGTACCTCGTGCGCATGGAGGAGATGCGGCAATCGGTGCGCATCATCCTCCAGGCCCTGGACCGCCTGCCCGACGGGCCGATCAACGCGGACGACCCGCGCGTGATCCTGCCGCCCAAGCGCAAGGCGATGAGCGACATGGAGTCCATGATCCACCACTTCAAGCAGGTGATGGAGGGGGTCCCGGCGCCGGCGGGGGAGGTCTACTTCCCGGTCGAGAATCCGAAGGGCGAGCTGGGCACCTACCTGGTGTCGGACGGCACGGCGAAGCCGGTCCGGTGGCGGATCCGGCCGCCGGCCTTCCTCAACCTCGCGGCGCTGCCCAAGATGGCGGAGGGACACCTGCTCTCGGACCTGATCGCGATCAACGCCAGCGTGGACATCGTCATGGGAGAGATCGACCGGTGAGCAGCCAGATGCACGGACGCACGGACGCACAGACGCACGGACGCACGGAGGCGCCGGCCGCCGACTACCAGCCGGTCTTCGTGGGCGAGGGACGCAAGAAGCTCGACGCCATCCTGGCCAAGTACCCCGCCAAGGCCGGGGCGCTGCTGCCGGCGCTGTGGATGGTCCAGGAGAAGCACGGCTGGATCTCGCCCACCGGGATGGCCGAGGTCGCGGAGGTGCTCGGCCTGACGGCGGCGTACGTGAAGGGCGTGGTGACCTTCTACACGATGTACCACCAGCACCCGGTCGGGCGGCACTTCGTGCAGGTATGCACGACCACGCCGTGCAACGTCTGCGGCGCGGAGAAGGTGGGCGAGGCGTTCCTGAAGGCGACCGGCGCGAAGCGCTACGGCGAGACGAGCCCCGACGGGCAGTGGACCATCGTCGAGGTGGAGTGCCTCGGCGCCTGCGGCTTCGCCACGCCCGTGATGATCAACGACGAGTTCGTCGAGAGCGTGACGCCCGAGTCGGTGCCCGCCCTCGTCGCGAAGTACAAGTAGCGCCATGGGCTTCCCGCACCCGACCCACCCCAGGGAGAACCCGGTCCTCAGCCGGCACTTCGGCGAGGCCGAGGCGCGGCGCTACGACGGCTGGGTCAAGCGTGGCGGCTACCGCGCGCTCGAGAAGGCGCTGGGGATGACCCGCGACCAGGTCATCGAGGAAGTGAAGGCCTCCGGCCTCCGGGGCCGCGGCGGCGCCGGCTTCCCGGCCGGCGTGAAGTGGAGCTTCATGCCGAAGCAGAAGACGAAGCCCCACTACCTCTGCTGCAACGCGGACGAGTCGGAGCCCGGCACCTTCAAGGATCGCGAGATCATGCGCTGGACGCCGCACGCCCTCATCGAGGGGTGCGCCATCGCGGCCTACGCCATCCAGGCCGAGCAGGTCTACATCTACATCCGCGGCGAGTTCACCGAGCCGCTCCAGGTGATGCAGGCCGCGCTCGACGAGGTGTATGCGAAGGGCGTCCTGGGCGCGAACGCGATGGGGAAGGGCGTCCGGATCGACATCACGATCCACCGCGGCGCCGGCGCCTACATCTGCGGCGAAGAGACCGCGCTGATGAACTCCATCGAGGGGAAGCGCGGCAACCCGCGGATCCGGCCGCCGTTCCCCGCCGCCGTGGGCGTGTTCGGCTGCCCGACGACCATCAACAACGTCGAGACGCTCGCCAGCGTGCCCCACATCATCGAGAAGGGCGGGGCCTGGTACAAGGGGCTGTCGCTCTCCAACCCGAAGAGCACCGGCACCAAGCTCTTCTCGATCTGCGGCGCCATCGCCAAGCCGGGCAACTACGAAGTCACGATGGGCTTTCCGCTCAAGGAGCTGCTGTACGACGTGGCCGGCGGGATGCTGCCGGGACGGAAGCTCAAGGCCGTGATCCCCGGCGGCTCGTCGGTCCCGATCCTGACGGCGGCCGAAGCGGAAGAGACGCTGCTCGACTACGAGGGATGCGTGGCGAAGGGGACGATGCTGGGATCCGGCGGCATGATCGTCCTCGACGACACCACGGACATGGTCTACCAGGTGATGCGCCTGGCGAAGTTCTACGCCCACGAGTCGTGCGCCCAGTGCACCCAGTGCCGCGAGGGCACCGCCTGGACCGTGAAGATCCTGCAGCGGCTCCTCAACGGCGAGGGGCGCACGGAGGACCTGGACCTCCTGCTGGACCTCTCCGAGCAGATGACCGGCCGCACGATCTGCGTGCTCTCGGATTCGTGCGCGGCGCCGGTGGTGAGCGCGATGAAGAAGTTCCGCCCCGAGTTCGAGGCGTACCTCACGAAGCCGGCGTCGCGCACATGAGCGACCTGGTCAAGCTCACGATCGAGGGACGCGAGGTCGAGGTCCCGCCCGGGACCTCCGTGCTCGAGGCCGCGAAGCTCGTCGGCGTCCTGATCCCGCACTACTGCTACCATCCGGGGCTGCCGGTCGCCGGGTCCTGCCGCATGTGCCTGGTGGACCTCGAGAAGAGCCCCAAGCCGGTGCCGTCGTGCGCCACGCCGGTCGCGCCCGGGATGGTCGTGAAGGTGTACACCGAGCAGGCCGAGGCCGCGCGGCGCGCGGTCCTGGAGTTCCTGCTGATCAACCACCCGCTCGACTGCCCGATCTGCGACAAGTCGGGCGAGTGCTCGCTGCAGGACTACACGGAGCAGGAGGGCCGCTCCTCGGGCCGCTACGGCGACTACGCCAAGCGCTTCAACCCCGTGGAGGATTTCGGGCCCGACATCCTGTACGTCCCGAACCGCTGCGTCCTCTGCACCCGCTGCGTGCGGTTCATGGAGGATGTGGCGCAGGAAGCGACGCTCAACGTGGAGGAGCGCGGCGACCGGGCGCATATCGGCGTGTTCGACGGACGCCCGCTCGACCACCCCTGGTCGGGGAACGTGGTGGACATCTGCCCCGTCGGCTCCCTGCTCTCGAAGGACTTCCTGAACAAGGCGCGCGTCTGGGACTTCGACCGGACGGCGTCGGTCTGCCCCGGCTGCACGCAGGGCTGCAACATCGTCCTGGAGTCCCGCGAGAACACCGTCGTGCGGATCAAGCCCCGGCCCAATCCGGCGGTCAACCGCTGGTGGATGTGCGACCACGGCCGGCTGAACTACGCCTGGCTCAACCGGTCCGACCGGATCGAGGCGCCGCTGGTCCAGCGCGACGGGCGGCTCGTGCCGGTGGACTGGGATCAGGCGCTCGCGCGGGTCGCCGAGGTGATCCGCTCGGCGAAGGGCCCCTGGGTGGGGCTGGTCTCTCCGGGAGCCTCGTGCGAGGCGCTCCAGGCCGCGGCACGGCTGCTCAAGGCGCACGGCGGCAGCGGGGCCTTCCGCGTGACGGAGGGCCCTGAAGCCCCCCTGCCGGGCGTGCCGGACCTGGCGCTGCGGAAAGAGCGCGCCCCCAACGTGAACGGCGCGCTGAAGGCGGGATTCACCCGCGACTGGGCGGCGGCCGTGGACGCCGCCGGCCGTGCCGGCCTGGTCCTCGTGCTCGACGAAGATCTCGCGGGGCTGGCCCAGCCGCTGCCGGCGGGCAGGGTCGTCTACGTGGGGACGGTCCTCCCGGAGCCCGCGCGCGGCGCTGCGGTCGTGCTGCCGTGCGCCAACATGGCGGAGGAAGAGGGGACCTTCGAGAACCTCCGCGGCATCCGCCAGCGCTACGGCCAGGCGAAGAGCCCGCCCGGGATGGCGCGCCCGGCGGCCTGGATCCTCGGCGCGATCCTCGAGGCAGCCGGGCACACGGCGGGAGCGACGGCATGACGCCCGTGACCGGCGAGGCGTTCATCTGGATCTCGATCGTCAAGATCCTGGTCGTGTTCGGCGGCCTGCTGGGGCTGATCGCGTTCTGGACGCTGGTGGAGCGGAGGGTGTGCGCCTTCATCCAGAACCGGCTCGGACCGAACCGGGTCGGTCCCGAGGGCCTGTTCCAGCCGGTGGCGGACGGGCTCAAGAACTTCATCAAGGAAGAGACCCTCCCGCCGTTCGCCGATCGCGCCGTGTTCATCCTCGCGCCGATGCTGGCCTTCACGCCGGCGCTGATCACCTTCGCCGTGGTGCCGTTCGCCTCGCCGCTGCCGACGCCGTGGGGGCTGGTGAACACGGCCATCGCCGACCTGCCGGTGGGCTTCCTGTACATCCTGGCGATCACCTCGCTGGGCGTGTACGGCGTGGTGCTGGCGGGCTGGTCGTCCAACAACAAGTACTCGCTGCTGGGCGGGCTCCGGGGCTCGGCACAGCTGATCTCGTACGAAGTCTCGATGGGGCTCTCGGCGGTGGCGGTGCTGGTGCTGGCGGGCAACATCACCATGAACGAGATCGTGGCGCGGCAGCAGCAGAGCCTCTGGTTCGTGCTGCCGCTGTTCGTCGCATTCTTCACCTTCCTGGTCTCGAGCTTCGCCGAGACGAACCGGCTGCCGTTCGACCTCCCGGAGGCGGAGGCCGAGTTGGTCGCCGGCTACCATACCGAGTACTCGGCGATGAAGTTCGCGATGTTCTACATCGCCGAGTATTCGAACATGGTCACGGCCTCGGCGCTCATGGTCACGCTCTTCTTCGGGGGCTGGGACATCCCGTTCACCGCGTGGGACAACACCCCGCCGTGGACGGTGCTCAAGTTCGTCGCGACGTTCGGCGCCTTCTGGGCGAAGGTGCTGTTCTTCATGTTCGCGTACATCTGGGTGCGCTGGACCTTGCCACGGTTCCGCTTCGACCAGCTGATGGACCTCGGGTGGAAGGTGCTCCTGCCGATCGCCTTGGGCTTCGTGATGGTGGTCGCGGTCTCCGTGTGGGCGCTCGAGGCCGCCGGCGTCCGGTTCGGCATCGCGTACGCCCTGGCGCTGACGGGGGTGAACGCGGTGCTGGCCGTGCTGATCTTCAAGGTGCTGGACGCCAACCGCGTGATCGGCGGCTCGGCGGCGCGGCAGCACGACCGGTGGCGCGCGCAGGCGGGCCGCGTGAAAGGAGCCGCGTGACATGGCGATAGCCGTCAAGACCATGCGCCGGCCGGAGGCCGAGAGCTCGTACATGCGGGCCACCCTCAAGGGGATGGCGCTGACGTTCCAGCACCTGTTCCAGAAGAAGTGGACGATGCAGTACCCGGAGCAGACCGCGGCGCCCGACTGGAAGCTGTCGGGGCGGTGGCGCGGGACGCACCGGATGGCCGTGACCGAGGACGGCAAGGCGAAGTGCGTGGCGTGCGGGCTCTGCCCGCAGGTCTGCCCGGCCAACTGCATCAAGCTCATCCCCGGCGAGGACGAGAAGGGGAACCGGTACCCGCTGGTCTACGAGATCGACGAGTTCCGGTGCGTCTTCTGCGGCTACTGCCAGGAAGTCTGCCCGGAAGAGGCGATCCACGTCGGCGTGCACTACGAGAACGCGGAATACAGCCGCGGGGACTTCGTCTACGATCTCGAGCGGCTGATGAAGCAGACCCACGAGGTGTCGAGCCTGTGGGATCCCGCGGACCCGAAGGGGGAGTGACCGCGTGATCGTGTTCTTCTGGGTCGTCGCGGCGCTGGCGATGGGGTCGGCCCTCCTGTGCATCACCCGGAAGAGTCCGGTGGCCTCGGCCCTCTGGCTGGTCAACACCCTGTTCCAGCTGGCCGCCATCTACGTCATGCTGGACGCGCACTTCATCGCCGCCGTGCAGGTGCTCGTGTACGCCGGCGCGATCATGGTGCTGTTCCTGTTCGTGATCATGCTGCTCAACCTCGGCCGCGGCGGTCCCAGCGACATCAAGGGGCCGTGGGGCAAGGTGATCGCCGGCGTCGGCGGGCTGGTGCTGGTCGGCGAGCTGATCGTGCTGCGCAACGTGACGCCCCCGTGGTCCCTGCAGCTGCCGCCGGGCACGGTGGCGGCGGAGGTGGCCGAGCGCGGGGCGGTGCGCGTCGTGGCCGAGCCGCTCTTCCAGGGCTACCTGGTGCCCTTCGAGATCACGTCGGTGCTGCTGCTGGCGGCGATCGTGGGCGCCGTCGTCCTCGCCAAGCGGAGGCTGTGATGCTGCTCGGGCCGTCCCTCGCGGTCTCCGCGATCCTCTTCTCGCTCGGCGTGGTCGGCGTGCTGCTCCGGCGCAACGCCATCGTGATCTTCATGTGCATCGAGCTGATGCTCAACGCCGTGAACCTGACGTTCGTCGCGCTGTCGCAGCAGATCGGGCTCGACGGGCAGGTGTTCGTCTTCTTCGTGATGACCGTGGCCGCCGCGGAGGCCGCCGTGGGGCTCGCGATCGTGATCGCCCTGTACCGGCACCGGGACACCGTGAACCTGCAGAGCATCAACCTGCTGCGCGGATGAACCCGCTCGCCGGGACGGCCGCCGACTGGGTGGGGCTTGCCATCCTGCTCCCGTTCGCCGGGTTCCTGGTGAACGGCGCGCTGGCGTTCTGGCGGCCGAAGGCGCGGCGCGCGGTGTCGATCGTCGGCGTCGGCACGGTCGTCGCCGCCTTCGTGGTCGCGGTGGCCGTGTTCCTCGCGGTGCGCGCGGCGCCCCCGGCCGCCCCGTACGTGCAGGCGCTGTGGTCGTGGATCCCGGTCGGCGACCTGTCCGTGAGCGCCGCCCTCCAGGTGGACCAGCTGTCGGTCGTCATGCTCCTGGTCGTGACCGGCGTCTCCTCGCTGATCCACCTGTTCAGCGTCGGCTACATGCACGAGGATCCGGGCTACGCCCGCTACTTCGCGTACATGAACCTGTTCGTCGCGTTCATGCTCGTGCTGGTCCTCGGGGCGAGCTTCCCGGTGATGTTCATCGGTTGGGAGGGCGTCGGCCTGTGCTCCTACCTCCTGATCGGCTTCTGGTTCGAGGAGAAGGAGAAGGCGGACGCCGGGCTGAAGGCGTTCCTGGTGAACCGCATCGGGGACGTGGGCTTCCTCGTCGCGATGTTCCTGATCTTCTCCCACCTCGGGACGCTGGATTTCCGCGAGACCCTCGCCCGCGCGCCGCAGGGGCTGACCGCGGGTGGCGGCGCGGTGACCGCGATCGCGCTCTTCCTGTTCATGGGGTGCGTGGGGAAGTCGGCGCAGATCCCGCTGTACGTCTGGCTCCCCGACGCGATGGCGGGTCCGACGCCGGTCTCCGCGCTGATCCACGCCGCGACGATGGTGACCGCCGGCGTCTATCTGGTGGCGCGCACCAATGTCCTGTTCGCGATGGCGCCGGTGGCGTCGGCCGTGGTGGCGGGCGTTGGCGCGCTCACGGCCCTGTTCGCCGCCACCATCGGCCTCAAGCAGTGGGACATCAAGAAGGTGCTGGCCTACAGCACCATCTCGCAGCTCGGATACATGTTCGTCGGGGTGGGGGTCGGGGCCTACGCGGCGGGGATCTTCCACCTGGTCACGCACGCCTTCTTCAAGGCGCTGCTCTTCCTCGGCGCGGGCAGCGTGATCCACGTGATGCACCAGGCGTACCACCACTCGCACCGCCACGCCGACGCGCAGGACATGCGCAACATGGGCGGGCTCGCGGCGTACATGCCGTGGACGGCGCGCGCGATGTGGGTCGCCACGCTCGCCATCGCGGGCATCCCGCCGCTGGCCGGGTTCTTCTCGAAGGACGAGATCCTGGGGGCGGCGTTCACGCGCGGCGCCTCGCAGCCGTTTTACCTGATCGTCTGGCTGTTCGGCATCGTCGCCGCGTTCCTGACGGCGTTCTACATGGCGCGCCTGATGCTGTACACCTTCCACGGCCCGAACCGCACCGGCGAGCTGGAGCGGCCGCACCTCGCGGAAGCGCCGTGGGTGATGACCGGGCCGCTGGTGGTGCTGGCCGCCCTGACGATCGTCGGCGGCGCGCTCAACCTCCCGCACGTCGAGACGCTGCAGAAGTGGCTCGAGCCGTTGACCGCGGCGAGCGCCGCGTTCCTCCCGGACCTCGTGCCGTCCACCGGCGTCGAGGTCGTCCTGATGGCAGCCGCGGCGCTGATCGGCATCGCGGGGCTGTGGCTCGCGACCCGGATGCTGAAGCCCGAAGCCCTCGTGCCGCCTGAGCGCTCGCCGCAGGAGACCGGGTTCGCCAAGCTGCTGCTGGAGAAGTACCGCGTGGACGAGCTGTACGACCGGTTCATCGTGCGGCCGCTGATCTGGTTCGCCCGGGTGGTCCTGTGGAAGGGCGTGGATTCCGGCGTCATCGACACCGCCGGCGTGAACGGGTCGGCCGCGCTGGCCCGCGGCCTGGGGTGGATCGGGAGCCGGCTCCAGTCGGGACAGGTCGGCACGTACGTCGTCTTCTTCGTCCTCGGGGCGGTCGCCGTGCTGGCGGCGCTCCTCAAGTAGGAAGCGTGAGCGCGTTCCTCGCCTCCATCGACTACGCCCGCTGGGGCGTCAGCGCGCTGCTGCTGATCCCGCTCGCCGGCGCGCTGGCGATCTGGGCGGCGCCGGCCCCGGCCGCGAAGAAGATCGCCTTCGCCGTCGCGCTCGTGGAGTTCGCCGTCTCGGTCGGCCTCTGGTGGGCCTACGACCCGGCCGGCCCCACGATGCAGGTCGGCGGGGCGCTGCCGTGGATCCCCGCCTGGGGCATCGAGTACCGGATCGGCGTGGACGGCATCTCGCTGTTCATGGTGCTGCTCACGACCTTCCTGATGCCGCTGGCCGTGCTGGGCAGCTGGTCGGGCATCACGAAGCGGGAGAAGGCCTACTACGCGCTGATGCTGGTGCTGACGACCGGGATGATCGGCGTCTTCGTCGCGATGGACCTGTTCCTCTTCTACGTGTTCTGGGAAGTGATGCTGATCCCGATGTACTTCATCATCGGGGTCTGGGGCGGCAAGGGCCGGCTCTACGCCAGCATCAAGTTCTTCATCTACACCTTCCTGGGCTCGCTGCTGATGCTGGTGGCGATCCTGGTGCTGTACTTCAACGCCGGGCGCGCGTCGGGCGGCGTGTACTCGTTCGCATACGACCACGTCCTCCGCTACGCGACCCTGCCGATGTCGGCGCAGTTCTGGCTGTTCGGCGCCTTCTTCCTGGCGTTCGCGATCAAGGTCCCGATGGTCCCGTTCCACACCTGGCTGCCCGACGCCCACGTCGAGGCGCCCACGGCCGGATCGGTGATCCTGGCGGGGATCCTGCTCAAGATGGGGACCTACGGCTTCCTGCGGTTCGCGCTCCCGCTCTTCCCGTCGGTCGCCACCAACCCGACGGTGAGCGCGGTGGTCATCACACTCGCGGTGGTGGGGATCGTGTACGGGGCGCTGGTCGCGATGGTCCAGCCGGACTTCAAGAAGCTGATCGCGTACTCGTCGGTGAGCCACCTCGGCTTCGTGGTGCTCGGGATCTGGGCGCTGACCATCCAGAGCACGCAGGGCGCCCTCATGGTGATGATCAACCACGGGATCTCGACGGGAGCGCTCTTCTTCCTGGTGGGGATGATCTACGAGCGCCGCCACAGCCGCCTCGTCGCCGACTTCGGCGGCATCGCGCGGGTGATGCCGGCCTACGCCGCGGTGCTCACGCTGGTGAGCCTCTCGTCCATCGGCCTGCCGGGGACCAACGGCTTCGTGGGCGAGTTCCTCGTGCTGCTGGGCACCTTCCGGACCCATCCGATCGCGGCGGGCATCGCCGCGACGGGCGTGATCTTCGCCGCCGTGTACCTCCTGTGGGCGCTGCAGCGGGTCATCTACTACGCGCTCGACAAGAAGGAGAACGAGGGCCTCACCGACCTGGTGCCGCGGGAATGGGGCGTCTTGCTGCCCCTGGTCGCGGTCATTCTCTGGCTCGGGCTCTTCCCCGGTCCCGTGCTGCGACGGATGGAACCGTCAGCGCGGCACTTCATCGAGTCGGTGCAGGGTAGGCCCGCCCCCACGGTGGCCGACTCGCGGGTTCCGTGACGGTGCTCCTCGACCTCACGCGCGGCCGGGATCTGCTCCTGGCCCTCCTCCCGGAGACCGTGCTCACGCTCTGGGCGATGGCCCTGCTGCTGGACGCGGCCTGGCACCACCGTCGCGCCGACGCGCAGCGCCGCGCCGGCGTGCTCGCGCTGGTCGGCATCGCGCTGGCCGCCGCGGCCGCACTGACGCTCTGGCTGTCGAACGCCCACGCCGTCGGGGCGCCCGGGAGCGTCGCGGTGGACGCGTTCCGCTGGGCGGTGGACCTGATCGTGCTGCTGGGCGCCGCGCTGACCACGCTCTTCGCGATCGGCTACCTGGAGCGGGAAGGGATCCTCATCCCCGAGTACCACGTGATGGTGCTGTTCGCCGCCGTGGGGATGATGCTGATGGCGGGAGGCTCGGACCTGTTCGTCGTCTTCCTCGGCCTCGAGCTGATGTCGATCTCCGTCTACGTGCTCTCGGGGATCGACCGCCGGAGCAAGGTGGGCGGCGAGGCGGCGCTCAAGTACTTCCTCCTGGGGGCGTTCGCCTCCGCCTTCTTCCTGTACGGCATCGCGCTGCTGTACGGCGCCACGGGCTCCACGAAGATCCCGGTGATCGCGGCGCAACTGGCCCCGCTGGGCCTGGCGGGCCATCCGATGCTGACCGGGGGCATGGCCCTCCTGTTCATCGGGTTCGGCTTCAAGATCGCGGCGGTCCCGTTCCACATGTGGACGCCGGACGTGTACGACGGCGCGCCGACGACGGTGACCGCCTTCATGGCGGTGGCGGTGAAGGCTGCGGCGTTCGCGGCCCTGGTGCGCGTCCTGCTCCAGGGGTTCGGGAGCATCCATCCCGACTGGGAACAGGTCATCTGGTGGCTCGCGGCGGTCACGATGCTCGTGGGCAATCTGGTCGCGCTGGCGCAGCGGAGCCTGAAGCGGATGCTCGCCTACTCGAGCATCGCGCACGCCGGGTACTTGCTCACGGCCCTGGTGGCGGGGTCGGTGGCGGGCGCGGCGGCGTTCCTGTTCTACCTGCTGTTCTACACCCTCATGACCGTGGGCGCGTTCGCGATCCTCGCGCTCAAGGGGCGGGGCGGCGAGCGGGACGTGCTGGTGGACGACTTCGCGGGGCTCTCGGAGCCGCACCCGTGGCTCGCCTTCGCGATGACGATCTGCATGCTCTCGCTGCTCGGGTTCCCGGGCACGGCCGGGTTCGTCGGCAAGTGGTACATCCTCGTGTCGGCGACCGGCGGCGGGTACCCGATCCTGGCGGTGGTCCTCGTCGTGACGAGCGTCATCTCGGCGGGATACTATCTGCCCGTGGTGATGGCGATGTACATGAAGCCGCCCGCGCACGACCAGGCCCATGCGCTCGTGCGCGTGCCGCGTACGGCCGCGATCACGCTGGCGGTCCTGGTCGCGGCGCTGCTCGCCTTCGGCCTCTGGCCGAACCCGATCCTCGACGCAGCGCGGAACGGCTCGCACGCCTTCCTGCCGCAGAGCGTGATCTCCATCGCGGCGCCGGTTCACGCGGGGAACTAGCCGAGGCTGGACCGCGGGAGCGGCGCGGGACACCTTCCAGACATGCGCATCGATCCCGTCATCTTCCGGCAATACGACATTCGGGGCACCGTGGACGTGGACCTCACGCCCGAGGTGGCGCGCGCGGTGGGGCTCGCGATCGGCTCCGAGGCGAGGGACCGGCTGGGTCACGCGCCGACGCTCGCCGTGGGCCGGGACAACCGGCCGAGCGGAGAGCGTCTCGCCGCCGCCCTGATCGACGGCCTCGTGGCGACGGGGACCAGGGTCCTGGGGGTGGGCCTGGTGCCCACGCCGACGCTCTATTTCGCCATCCACCACCTGCGCGCCGACGGCGGCGTCCAAATCACCGGCTCCCACAACCCGCCCGAGTTCAACGGGTTCAAGATGGTGCTGGGCGGCCTGCCGTTCGCCGGTGAAGACATCCAGGGGCTGCGGGCGCGGATCGAGCGCGACGCGTTCGCCACGGGGCGCGGCGCGATCGAGTCGCACAGCGTCCTCGACGCGTACCACCGCGAGGTCGTGGGACGGATCGGGCCCCTCGCCCGGGCGCTGCGCGTGGTGGTGGACTGCGGCAACGGCACGGCGAGCCTGGCGGGCCCCGCGATCCTCGAGGCGCTCGGCGCCCGGGTGGACCGCCTGTACTGCGACTCGGACGGCACCTTCCCGAACCACCATCCCGACCCGACGGTGCTCGCCAACCTGCGCGACCTGCAGGCCCGCGTGCGCGCGGAGCGCGCGGATCTCGGGATCGCGTTCGACGGCGACGGCGATCGGATCGGTGCGGTGGACGAGCGCGGCGAGGTCATCTTCGGCGATCAGATCCTCGCGCTCCTCGGCCAGGACGTGGTGCGACGCCTTGGTCCGGGCAGGGAGGTCATCTTCGACGTGAAGTGCTCCGACGCACTCCCCGAGGCGCTGGAGCGGGCCGGTGCCAAGCCCGTGATGTGGATGACCGGGCACTCGTACATCAAGAAGAAGATGAAGGAGAGCGGCGCCGTCCTCGCGGGCGAGATGAGCGGCCACATGTTCTTCGGGCCGCCCGACTACCTCGGGTACGACGACGCCATGTACGCCGCGGCGCGCCTCCTCAAGATTCTCGCGGGGCAGCAGCGACCGCTCTCGGCCCTCACCGGGGCGCTGCCCCACTACGTCTCGACGCCGGAGATCCGGGTGGACGTTCCCGAAGACCGGAAGGTCCCGGTGGTCGAGGCCGCCGCGCGACACTTCGCCGCGCAGTATCCGACGGTCACCATCGACGGCGTGCGCTGGCGCACCGGCGACGGGTGGGGGCTGATCCGCGCGTCGAACACGCAGCCGATCCTGGTGCTGCGGTTCGAGGCCAGGAGCGCGCAGGGCCTGGAGACCATTCGCCGCGAGGCCGAGCAGGTGCTGAAGGCCGAGGGAGTCGGCGGAATCGGGGCATGAGCCGGCGGCGCATCGCGCTCTACGCGGTCGCGGCCGTGTTCGTCGTGCTGTTCGGCGGCCGGTTCCTCGCCATCCGTTACACGGAGGCGTCCTGGTTCGCCGACCTCGGGCTGGCGCGCGAGTACTGGGCGCGCCTCCTCCACGACCTCGGGTGGCAGGTGGCCGTCGCGGCGGGGGCCACCCTCTGGTACGCCGTCCAGACCTTCGGCGTCTACCGCTCGATCGGGGCCGTCCACCTGCCGCGTCGGGTCGGCGACCTGGAGATCGCCGAGGCGGTGCCGCGCCGCACCCTCCGATGGATCGCCTTCGCGCTGGCGCTTCTGCTCGGCATCGTGACCGCGGTGACCTTCGCCGACGTTCCGGAGCTGATCACCCTCGCCCGCCACGCGACGCCGCTGGACCTGCGCGAGCCGGTCCTCGGGCGCGACGCCTCCTTCTACCTCGCGACGCTCCCGCTGCTGGAGACCCTGCACCTCGTCGCGCTCGCCCTGGTGCTGTTCGGGATCTTCGTGTCCGCGGCGCTCTACGCCCTGACCGGGAGCATCACCTACGGTGCGCGCCGCCTCCGGATGACGCCGCACGCGCGGGCGCACATGATCGCGCTCGCCGCCTGCCTCGCGCTGGTCCTCGCCTGGGGCTTCCAGCTCGACGCCTTCGGCATCGTCGGCGGCGGCGGCAGCGCGGACGGCGCGCTCTCGCCGGCCGACCGCTCGGTCCGGCTGCCGGCGTCGGCGGCGCTGGCGGCGCTGGCTCTCGTGGTGGCCGCCGGGAGCGTCCTGACGCTCCGGTTCAAGCGGGGCGGCGTCCTGCTCGCGGCGTGGGGCACGTTGGCTCTGGTCGCGGTCCTCGGGCGGTACGTGGCGCCCTACCTGTGGGACGCGTGGCGCGGCCGCCCGGACGCGGAAGTCGCCCTCGCGCTCGCGCAGTACGACGACCGGTATTCGCGCGCCGGCCTAGGCATCCTGGATGTGAGGGACGAACGTCTCGATGCGCGAGCGACGGTAAGCGACGACAGCCTCGCGGCGCTCGGCCGTGAGCTGGGCGGCGCGTCCCCGTGGGCGCTCGAGCCGGCGCTCCTCGAGGCGGCGCTGAGCGCCGCGCTCCCCGACACGGAGCGGCCGCGCACCTGGACCGTGACGCTGGACGTCTACCCGGGGACAGGCGCGTCGCCGAGGCTCGTCGCGCTCGCGGTGCCCGAGACGGATGCGCTCGGGCTCGACCGCGCACCGCGCCGCCCCGACTGGACCGCGTCGCACCGCGGCCCCTTGTCGTGGGCCGGGGAGCCGGTCGCGGTCGCGGCCGACGCGGACGCGGCGACGGGCCTCTCCTTCGTGGCCCTCCCCGACGTCGCGGCCGCCACGGCGGCGCCCATGCCGCTGACGCGCGCACCGGGCCGCATCCGCTACCTGGCCCGTGCGGCGGAAAGCGCGGTGGTGGGCCCCGACGAGGCCGCTCCTCCGGACGGGCCCTCGGGGCTGAGGCTCGGCGGCATGCTGCGCCGCCTGCTCTTCGCGTGGGCACTCCAGTCGCCGCCGCTGCTCGATCGCCGAACCAGCGTGGCGGACCGGCTGCTCGTCTGGCGCGACGTGCCGCGCCGCCTCGAGCTCCTGTACCCCTTCGCGTCGTTCGACGCGCCGCGGGCGACCCTGGTGGACGGACGCCTGCTCTGGGTGGCGGACGGGTATCTCGCGTCCGCGCGCTTCCCGCTCGCCGAGCACGTGCCCTGGAACGGCGACGCGGTGAACTTCCTGCGCGCCGCGTTCGTCGCGACCGTGGACGCCGTCAGCGGCCGCACCCGTCTGTATCTGCGTCCACCGGACCTGGCGTTCGCCTCCGCCCTGGCCGCGGCCTACGGCTCCGCACCGCTGCCGTCCGACAGCCTCGGGGTGGAGCTCAAGCGGCATCTCGGGTACCCGGAGCAGCTCTTCGACGCGCAGGTCGAGATGCTGGCGCGGCACCGTGGCAACCCGGTCGGCGCGCGGTGGGTCGTCGCACGGCAGGAACCCGATCAGGCGACGGGCGCCGAGGCGGCCGGAGCGCTCGCGCCGGCCGCGGGGCAGGCGCTGCTTTCGCTCGCGGGCACTCCGCCGGCGCTGTGGCGCCTGACGCCGCTCACGGACGCAGCCGGCACCGCGCTCGCGGCCATCGCCGCGGGCACTGCGCGGCCCGACGGCACGCCGTGGCTGCGGCTGCTGCGCGTCACCGCGGGGACGTTCCCGACGGTCGCGGCGGTGGCCAGCCGGTTCGCTTCCGCGCCGGCCGTCGTCGCCGCCGTGGCGGGCGCGGCCGGGCCTGACGGCGCGGTGCGCCGGAGCGCGGTCACCGCGCTCCCCGCGGCGGGGACAGTCGCCTTTCTGGAGTTCCTGTTCGCGTCGCAGCGCCGCACCCGGGACCCGCTGATGCCGCGTGGCGCCGCGCTCCTCGCGTCGGGGCGGCTGGGCGTCGGCGACGGCGTCGGGGCCGCGGCGGATGCGCTGGGCTCCGGTCGCGGGGCGCCGGCGACGTCGTTCGCGGGTGCCGCGGCGTCGCTCACGGCGGCGCGCGCCGCCTTCGCGGCGCTCGACTCGGCCTCGCGCCACGGGGACTGGGCGGCGTTCGCACGCGCCTACGAGGCATTGCGGCGCGTCCTCGCTCCTCCGCCGGCGGGGGCACGCCGGCCTTGAGGCGAGGGGCACGCACACCTACTTTCGGCGGCCCTCAGGAGGCGTGATGGCAGGGCATACGCTGGTCGTGGCCCTTGGAGGCAATGCGCTGGCGCCGGCCGGCGAGCGCGGCACCATCGCGAGCCAGTTCCGGCACACGCGCGAAAGCCTGGCGCCGATCGTGGACCTGGCGCGCGAGGGGTGGCGCATCGCCATCGTCCACGGCAATGGCCCGCAGGTGGGCGACTCGCTGGCGCGCAACGAGCTGGCCGCGGCCGAGGTCGAGCCGCTGCCGCTGGGGGTGCTGGTGGCCGAGACCGCGGGCTGGATCGGCTACATGATCCAGCAGTCGCTCCAGAACGCGCTGGAGCGCGCCCGCGTCGACCGCGCCGTCGTCACGCTGATCACCCAGACCCTGGTCGCGCAGGACGATCCGCGCCTCGCGAAGCCGGTCAAGCCGATCGGGCACGAGCTCACGGCGGAGCGGCGCGCGGCCCTGGAGCGGCGCGGCGAGCCCGTCGGGAAGGACAAGTCCGGCCGGTGGCGGCGGCTCACCGCGAGCCCGGTGCCGATCGACGTCGTCGAAGCCCCGATGGTGCGGCGCCTGGTCGAGGCGGGCGCCATCGTCGTGGCGGCGGGCGGAGGCGGCCCCCCGGTCTATCGCGACCCGGTGCTCCGCCTGGAGGGCGTGGACGCCGTCGTGGACAAGGACCGGACGGCGGCGATCCTGGCGCGCGAGCTGGACGCGGAGCTGCTCCTGATTCTTACGGATGTCGAGGCGGTCGAGCGGGACTACGGCACGGACCGTGCGGCACCCATCCGGCGTATGAGCACCGCGGAGGCGGAAATCCTGCTCAGCGAAGGCCAATTCGCGGACGGGAGCATGCGCCCCAAGGTGGAAGCCGCGATCGCGTTCGTCCGGGGCGGTGGTGCCCGCGCGGTGATCGCGGCGCTGGGCTCGGGACTCGCCGCGATCCGCGGCGAAACGGGTACAACCATTGTGGCTGAGGAGCGATGAACATACACGAGTATCAGGCGCGCGAGCTGCTCGCGCAGGCCGGGATCGCGGTGCCGCCCGGCGTGGTCGCCGGGACGCCCGCCGAAGCCAGGCGCGCGATGGAGCGCCTCGGCGTCCCCAAGGTCGTCGTGAAGGCGCAGGTCCACGCCGGAGGGCGCGGCAAGGCCGGCGGCGTGAAGCTCGCCGACTCGCCGGAGCAGGCCGAGCGTCTGGCCGGCCAGATCCTCGGGATGAAGATCAAGGGGCTGACGGTCGGCAAAGTGCTGATCGTACCCGCCACCGAGATCGCGTCCGAGGCCTACGTCGGCGTGATCGTGGATCGCGCCAGCCACTCTCCGGTCTTCATGGTAAGCCCGGCCGGCGGCATCGACATCGAGGAGGTCGCGGCCAAGACGCCGGAGAAGATCTTCCGGGCGACGGTGGACGCGCGTTACGGGCTGCTGACCCACCAGGCGATGGCGCTGGGCTTCCGCCTCTACAGCGATGTCGCGCTGGTGCGTCAGGCCGCCGACATCCTCCAGAAGCTCTACCGCGCCTTCGTGGACGCCGGCGCCTCGCTGGCGGAGATCAATCCGCTGGTCGTCACCCCCAAGGGCGAGGTCGTGGCCCTCGACGCGAAGGTCGTCGTGGACGACAACGAGCTGGAGCGCAAGCCGGCGATCGCGGCGCTGCGCGACGTCGCCGCGGAGGATCCGTCCGAGGCGATGGCGCGTGAGGCCAACCTCACCTACATCAAGCTCGACGGGAACGTGGGGTGCTGCGTGAACGGCGCGGGCCTCGCGATGGCGACGATGGACCTCGTGAAGTACTACGGCGGGGAGCCGGCCAACTTCCTCGACATCGGGGGGTCGTCGAACCCCGAGAAGGTCGTCACGGCCCTCAAGATCATCACCTCCGATCCCAAGGTGAGAGCCATCCTCTTCAACATCTTCGGCGGGATCACGCGGTGCGACGACGTGGCGAACGGCATCGTCGCCGCGACCCGCCAGTTCAAGGTGGACCGCCCGCTGGTGATCCGCCTGACCGGGACCAACGAGCAGGCGGCGCTGAAGATCCTCGAGGGCGTGGGGATGCGCGCGCTGACCGACATGGATGCCGCCGTGGAGCAGGCGGTGAAGATGGCGAAGGGAGGGGCGGCCGCGTGAGCATCTTCGTCGACAAGGGCACCAGACTGGTGGTGCAGGGGATCACGGGTCGCGACGGCTCGTTCCACGCCAGGCAGATGCTCGCGTACGGCACGCCCATCGTCGCCGGCGTGACGCCGGGCAAGGGCGGGCAGAAGTTCGAGAACCAGGTCCCGATCTTCAACACGGTGGCGGAGGCGGTCGCCGCCACCCGCGCGAACACCTCGGTCATTTACGTGCCGGCGAGGTTCGCGGCGGACGCCGTCTTCGAAGCCGCGGACGCCGGCATCAAGCTGGTCGTGTGCATCAGCGAAGGCGTCCCGGTCCTCGACATGACGCGGGTCTTCCCGTACCTGGTCGAGCGGGGCGTGCGGTTGATCGGCCCCAACTGTCCGGGGATCATCACGCCGGGCATCGCCAAGGTCGGCATCATCCCCGGGCAGATCTGCACGCCGGGGCCGATCGGGGTGGTCTCGCGCTCGGGCACGCTCACCTACGAGGTCGTGTACCAGCTCACCCGCGCGGGCCTGGGTCAGACCACCTGCGTCGGGATCGGCGGCGACCCGATCATCGGCACGAACTTCATCGACTGCCTGGCCGCGTTCGAGGCCGACAGGGACACGAAGGCGGTCGTGATCATCGGGGAGATCGGCGGGACCGACGAGCAGAAGGCGGCCGAGTTCGTGGCGAAGAAGATGACCAAGCCGGTGGTCGGGTTCATCGCCGGCCAGACCGCGCCGCCGGGCCGCCGGATGGGCCACGCCGGCGCCATCATCTCCGGGTCCTCCGGCACCGCCGCGGAGAAGATCGCGGCGTTCGAGCGCGCCGGCATCTCGGTCATGAAGCGGCCGGCCGACGTGGTGCCCTTGATATCGAGCAGGATACGGGGATCGAGCAGGATACGGGGATCGAGCAGGATACGGGGATCGAGCAGGATACGGAAGGCGGGCAAGCCGGCGAAGCAGGCGCCGAAGCAGGCGGCGAAGAAACCGGTGAAGAAGAAGAAGAATGATACTGGCCGATCTGCTCGACCGGCGCCGGATCATCGTCCCGCTCGAGGCGCGGAGCGTGCGGGAGGCGACCTCCAGGCTCGCCCGCACGCTGGTCAAGTCCGGCGCCGTGGCCGACGAGCCGCGCCTCACCGAGATCCTCAAGCACGAGTGGCCGGAGGACGTGGTCATGGTCGCCGGCCGCGCCTTCCTCCCGCATTTCCGCACCGACGCGGCCACCGCCCTCGCGGTGGCCATCGGCGTCTCGGCGCAGCCGATCTGCCGCGACAACGACCCGAACCGCTGCGCCCGCGTCGTGGTGCTCATCCTGGCCCCGATCCACGAGGCATCCGAGTACCTGCGCGCCATGAGCGCGGTCGCGCGCGCCCTCGCCTCCGACGACATCCTCGCGGGGCTGCACGCGGCAAGGAGCGCCGACGAGGTCCTCGCCATCCCGGCGCTGCGCGAGACGGCCGTGCCCGGCGAGGTCACCGTCCACGACCTGATGACGACCAACGTGACCACGGTCGGACCCGAGACCCCGCTCGGCGAGGCCGCGCGCGTGATGCTCAGCCGCGGCGTCCGGGCCCTCCCGGTGACCGGCCCCAGCGGCGAGGTGGTGGGCCTCCTGACCGACGGGCACCTGCTCAAGCACCTCCTCCCGCAGACGGTCCAGCAGCTCTCCACGGGTCAGATGAAGGCCGTCAAGCGCCGGACGGCCCGCGGGTCGCCGACGGCGCCAGGCGCCGTGCCCGTTCGCGACGCCATGGACCGGACCGTGCTCTGCCTGGCCGAGGATCAGACCATCGCCGACGTCGCGGCCCTGATGCTGGCCAAAGAGGTGGATAGATTCCCCGTCACGCGCGACGGCGCCCTGGTCGGGTTCCTGACGCGCGGCGACATCGTCCGCAAACTCCTGGGGTACTGAACCGCCGATGCTCACGCTCGCCATCATCAAGCCCGACGCCCTGGCGTCCGGCAAGGCAGGGAAGGTCCTCGCCCACCTCGAGGCGGCTGGATTCAAGGTCCGCGCGGCCCGGATGGTCCGGCTCACCACGGCGCAGGCGGAGGCCTTCTACGCCGTCCACCGGGAGCGGCCGTTCTTCCGCCCGCTGGTCACCTTCATGACCTCCGGCCCCTGCCTCCCGATGGCCCTGGAGCGGCCGGACGCCGTCTCCAAGCTCCGCGAGGTCATCGGCGCCACCGACCCCAAGGACGCCGCCCCAGGTACCGTGCGGGCGCTGTACGCGGAGTCCAAGGAGCGGAACGCCATCCACGCCTCCGACAGCCCCGAAAACGCCGCCCGGGAGGTGGCCTTCTTCTTCCCGGAAGCGGACTTGGCGTAGCGCCTCGGAAAGCTCCGAGAGCGCGCCCCAGGATTCGGTTGACCCAAGCAGGACAAGGAGTTAGGTTCGTCGGCTATGTTGCGCATCGACCTCGCGGCGGTGCGCGAGGGGCCGGTTGAGACGGCCGCGGAGGTAGCGGCCGACGACCCCCTCGTAGCGGGCACCGGCATCACGCTCGCCTCTCCTCTCGTCGTCACAGGGCGGCTCAGCACGGCAGGGGAAGGGAAATACTACTGGCAGGCGCGGCTCGTGACCGTGGTCCAGTCCGAGTGCCGCCGCTGCCTGACGCCGGTGCGCGTCCCGCTCGCGCAGTCCCTGGGGCTGGTCTTCGTCACCGAGGGCGAGGCCGCCGAGGAAGACGATTGCTACGTCGTGCCGGCCCGCGCGACGTGGCTGGATCTGTCTCGAGCGGTCCGGGAGGAGCTGATCCTCGCCGTGCCGCAGTTCGTGGAATGCCGCGACGATTGTCGCGGCCTGTGTCCGCGGTGCGGCGCCGATCTCAACGCCGGCCCCTGCAGCTGCCGGCCGGAGACCGATCCGCGCTGGGCGGCGCTCACCAAGCTACGCAAAGGCGATTGACCCCATGGCTGTCCCGAAGCGACGGACCTCGAAATCGAAGAAGCGGATGCGGCGGACCCACTTCAAGGCCGTGGCGCCGACGCTGGCCCCGTGCCCCAAGTGCGGCGAGATGCGCATCCCGCATCGCGTGTGCCCGAACTGCGGGTTCTACAAGGGCGAACGGCGCATCGACATCGAGGACTGAGTGATCCGCATCGCGATCGACGCGATGGGGGGCGACCATGCCCCGGCCGTCCCGGTCGCCGGCGCCGCCCTGGCGCTGGCGGAGCTTCCGGGGGACGTCGGGATCCAGCTCGTAGGGCAGCAGCACGCCGTCGAGCGGGAGCTCGAGCGCTCCAAGGTCGATCGCAGCCGGATTCAGATCGTGGACGCTCCAGAAGTCATCGCGATGGGAGAGAAACCGCTTCAGGCGATCCGCTCCAAGCGTAACTCCTCCATCGTGTTAGGGCTGGGACTCCAGAAGGCCGGCCAGTCCGACGCGTTCATCAGCGCGGGCAATACCGGCGCCGTGATGGCCGCCTCCACCCTCACGCTCCGCCTGTTCGACGGGTTCGAGCGGCCCGCCATCGGGACGCCGTTCCCGACCAGCCAGCAGACGGTGCTGGTGCTGGACGTCGGCGCCAACGTGGACTGCTCCGCCACCGAGCTGGTCGGCTTCGCCCATCTCGGCGCGCTGTACGCGCGGGACGTGATGGGCCGCTCGGATCCGGTCATCGGGCTGCTCAACATCGGCGAGGAGGAGGAGAAGGGGAACGCGGCGGCGAAGGAGGCGCACCGCCTGCTGCGGGAAAGCGGCCTCAAGTTCGTGGGGAACGTCGAGGGCCGCCACATCCTCCTGGGACGCTGCGAAGCCGGCGAGTTCGACGTGGTGCTCTGCGACGGCTTCACCGGCAACGTGTTGCTCAAGTTCTACGAGTCGGTCGCCCGCCTGTTCCGGACCCTGATCGAGCGCGAGCTGGGCGCGTCCACCGCGGCCGGCGAACCGATGACCCGGATCTGGCGCCGTCTCGACTACGCGGAGATCGGCGGCGCCCCGCTGCTCGGGGTCCGCGGGGTGTCCATCATCTGCCACGGGCGCTCGTCGCCCGACGCGATCCGGAACGCCGTCAAGGTCGCCGTGGACGCCGCACAGCACCACCTGGTCCAGCACATGGAGCGCGAGTTCGCTCGTGACCACATGAGGCCATGATCCAACCGACTGTGACCTTCGCCGGGCTCGGCTCCTGCGTGCCGAGCCGTCTCGTGACCAACGCCGACTTCGAGAAGGTGCTCGACACGTCGGACACCTGGATCCAGGAGCGCACCGGCATCAAGCAGCGCTACTTCGCCGGGCCGGGCGAGACGACGTCCGGGATGGCGCGCGACGCCAGCATGCTCGCGCTGGCCGACGCGAAGCTCGAGCCGGCGGATCTGGACCTGATCGTCGGGGCGACCGCGTCGCCGGACCGGCTGCTGCCCTCGATGGCCTGCGACGTCCAGGCGCTGATCGGCGCGAAGAACGCCGCCGCCTTCGACGTGATCGCCGCCTGTCCGGGGTGGGTGTACGCGCTCGTGGTCGGGAAATCGATGATCGATGCCGGTACCGCGTCGCGGGCCCTCGTCGTCGGCAGCGAGCGGTTGAGCTGCATCACCGACCAGACCGACCGGTCCACCGCCGTGCTGCTGGGCGACGGCGCCGGGGCGGCCGTGCTGGTGAAGGCCACGGGCGAGCGGGGGATCCTGTCGAGCTACCTGAAGTCGGATGGCACGCTGGCCGAGCTGCTCTACCGGCCGGGCGGGGGCGCGGCGCACCCTCCCAGCGAGGAGCTGCTGAAGGACCACAGCTACTACCTCAAGATGGCCGGACGCGAGGTCTTCAAGGCGGCCGTGCGGGCGATGTCGGACGCGGCGCAGTGTGCGCTCGATCTGGCGGGGGTGACCGGCGAGCAGGTGGACCTGCTGGTGCCGCACCAGGCCAACATGCGCATCATCACCGCGACGGCGGAGCACGCGAAGATCCCGATGGAGAAGGTGTTCACCAACGTGGACCGTTTCGGGAACACGAGCTCCGCGTCGATCCCGCTGGCGCTCGACGAGGCGCGCCGCAGCGGGCGGCTCACGCCCGGCATGCTCGTCCTCCTCGTCACCTTCGGCTCCGGGTTCACCTGGGGAGCGATGGTCGTCCGCTGGTGAGCGTGGCGCTGCTGTGTCCCGGCCAGGGCGCGCAGCGGGTCGGGATGGCGAAGGACCTGGCGGAGGCGTTTCCGGCGGCGCGGGCCGCGCTGGAGGCGGTGGACGAGGCGCTCGGCTTCGCGCTCTCGGCGGTGATGTGGAGCGGGCCGGAGTCTCTGCTCACCCGCACCGATCACGCGCAGCCGGCGATCCTGGCGCACAGCTGGGCGGTGTGGGCGGTGGCGGGGCCGAAGCTGGCGCCCCAGGTGGCGGCCGCGGCGGGCCATTCGCTGGGCGAGTACAGCGCCTACCTGGCGGCGGGCGCACTCGGCGGCCCGGAAGCGGCGCGGCTGGTGCGGCGGCGCGGTGAGCTGATGCGCGACGCGGGCGTCCAGCGGCCCGGCACCATGGCGGCGGTGATGGGGCTCGACGCCGAACGGGTCGTCGCCGTCTGCCGCGAGGCGAGCGGGAAGGACGGCGTCGTGGTGGCGGCGAACCTGAACGCCCCCGACCAGGTCGTCGTCTCGGGGGATCCGGCGGCGGTCGCCCGTGCCGGGGAGCTGCTCAAGGCGGCCGGGGCCAAGCGCGTGATCCCGCTCAAGGTGAGCGGGGCGTTCCACTCGCCGCTGATGGAGCCGGCCGCGGCCGAGTTCGGCCGGGCGCTGAAGGCGGTGGCGCTCGCGAGCCCCAGGTTCCCGGTCGTGGCCAACGCGAGCGCGGAGCCGGTGCGCGAGAGCGACCTCGCCCGGCGGCTGCTGGACGCGCAGCTCACCAGCCCCGTCCGGTGGGTGGACTCGGTGCGGACGCTGGCGGCGCTCGCCGGCGACGGCGCGACCTTCGTGGAGATCGGGCCGGGGAACGTGCTCACGGGCCTGGCCAAGCGGATCCTGCCCGGGGCGCGGACGGCGAACCTCGGCACCGCGGCCGAGCTGCGGGCCTTCCTGGAGGCGGCGTGAACTTCGGGCTGGACGACAAGGTGGCGATGGTGACGGGGGCGGGCCGGGGCATCGGCCGGTTCATCGCCAAGGAGCTGGCGTGCGGGCAGGGGGCGCACGTCGCCGTCCTGGACCGGGATTACGAGCACGCGCTCGAGGTCGCCGCCGAGATCGGCTGCGGCTCCCGGGGCTTCCGGGTGGACGTGGTGGACACCGCCGCGATCGAGCAGTGCGTGGCGGAGGTGGAGCGCGACCTCGGCCCCATCGAGATCCTGGTCAACAACGCCGGGATCACGCGCGACAACCTGCTGGCGCGGCTCTCCGAGGAGCAGTGGGACACGGTGCTCGACGTCAACCTGAAGGGTGCCTACCGCACGATGAAGGTGGTCATTCGCGGGATGATGCAGCGCCGGTCGGGGCGGATCATCAACGTGGCGAGCGTGGTCGGCATGGTGGGCAACAAGGGGCAGTCCAACTACGCGGCGTCGAAGGGCGGGCTGATCGCGTTGACGAAGAGCGCGGCGAAGGAGCTGGCGTCGCGGAACATCCGGGTGAACGCGGTGGCCCCCGGGTTCATCGAAACGGACATGACGGCCGGGCTGTCTCCGCAGGCCCGGGAAGCGTTGAGCGCCCAGATCGCCCTGGGAAGGCTCGGAACGCCCGAGGACGTGGCCGCCGCCGTGGCCTTCCTCGCATCCGATGCCGCATCGTACATTACGGGCCAGGTGATCGTGGTCGACGGCGGAATGGTGATGTAGCGGTCCAACTCTAGGAGGGGCAGGACTCTCATGGCCGACATGGCGAATCTCGAAGCGCGAGTGAAGGACATCATTGCCGAAGAGCTCGGCGTCGAGCGCGAGAAGCTCACGAACGAGGCGAGCTTCATGGAGGATCTCGGTGCCGACAGCCTCGACACCGTCGAGCTCGTAATGGCCTTCGAGAAGGAGTTCGACCTCGACATCCCGGACGAAGAGGCGGAGAAGCTCCGCACCGTCGGGGACGCGCTCACGTATCTGCATCAGCGGATGGGCGCGAAGTAGTGGCGCGGAGGGTCGTCGTCACCGGCCTCGGGCTGGTGACGCCCGTCGGCAACACCGTGGCAGAAAGCTGGAGCGCGCTGGTCGCCGGGACGTCCGGGGCCGCGCGCATTCAGCGTTTCGACCCCACGCCGCTCGATGTGACGTTCGCCTGCGAGGTGAAGGGGTTCGACCCGCTGGCCTACCTGGAGAAGAAGGAAGCGAAGCGCTGCGACCTGTTCGCGCAGTACGCGCTCGCCGCCGCGACGCAGGCGGTCGGCGACGCGGGCCTGGAAGGGAAGTTCCCGGACTCCTCGCGCACCGGGGTCATCATCGGGAGCGGGATCGGCGGGATCGGCACGTTCGAGGAGCAGTGCAAGATCTTCCTCCAGCAGGGGCCGTCCCGCGTGTCCCCGTTCTTCGTCCCGATGTTCATCCCCGACATGGCGTCGGGGCTGGTGGCGATACGGTACGGCCTCACGGGTCCGAACTACTGCACCGTGTCGGCCTGCGCCTCCTCGGCGCACGCCATCGGCGAGGGCTACCGCCTGATCCAGGACTGCGACGCCGACGCGATGATCGTGGGCGGAGCGGAGTCCGCGATCACGCCGCTGGCGATCGCCGGCTTCGCCAACATGAAGGCCCTGTCCACCCGCAACGACGACCCGGAGCACGCCTCCCGGCCGTTCGACAAGACGCGGGACGGGTTCGTGATGGGGGACGGCTCGGGCGTGGTCGTGCTGGAGAGCCTCGAGCACGCGGAGCGGCGCGGCGCGCGGATCCTGGGCGAGGTCGCCGGCTTCGGGATGAGCGCCGACGCGTACCACATGACCAATCCCGCGCCGGAGGGCCGGGGCGCGCAGCAGGCCATGCGGGGGGCCCTGGCCGACGCCAAGGTCGAGACCTCCGCCATCGGCTACGTGAACGCGCACGGCACGTCCACGCCTCCGGGCGACGTGGCCGAGACGCAGGCGCTCAAGAAGGTCTTCGGCGACGACGCCCGGAAGCTGGTGTTCGGCTCCACCAAGTCCATGACCGGCCACCTGCTCGGCGCCGCGGGCGGAGTGGAGTTCGCGATCTGCACGCTGGTGATCGCCCACGGGGTGATCCCGCCGACCATCAACTACCGCACCCCGGATCCCGAGTGCGACCTGGACTGCGCGCCCAACCGCGCGGTCGAGCGCCGCGTGGATGTCGCGATGTCCAACTCGTTCGGCTTCGGCGGGCACAACGTCTCGCTCATCGTCAAGCGGTTCGACGCCTAGGGCCGCGGCATGACCACCGCGCTCCGCGACATCACGGACATCCCGCTGCACGACGACGGCCTGCGCCCCGTCGTGGAGAAGCTCGCCGCGCTCGAGCGCCTCGACGTCGAGGACGCGGTCCGGCTCTTCGAGAGCCGGGACTTCCTCGCGGTGGGCGCCCTGGCCGACGCCCGGAACCGGGAGAAGAACGGGGACCGCGTCTTCTTCGCGTCGAACCAGCACATCAACCCGACCAACGTCTGCATCCTCCGGAACACCTGCGTCTTCTGCTCCTTCGCGCGCATGCCGAAGGAAGAAGGCGCGTACACGCGGACGCTGGAGGAGGTGCTGGCCGAGGCCGCGCGCGCCAAGAGCGCCCCGACCCGCGAGTTCCACATCGTCGGCGGGCTGCACCCGAAGCTCACGCTCTCGTACTACACGGACATGATCCGCGCCCTGCGCGCGGCGTACCCGGGGGTGCACGTCAAGGCGCTGACCGCGGTCGAGATCGCGCACCTCGCCCGGATCGAGCAGTGCTCCTTCCGGGAGGTCCTCGTGCAGCTCAAGGAAGCCGGCCTGACCAGCCTCCCGGGCGGCGGGGCCGAGGTCTTCGGGCGCGCCGTACGCATGACGATCGCCGCTCGGAAGCTGGCGGCCGAGGACTGGCTCGAGGTGCACCGCCAGGCGCACGCGCTCGGCATCCCGACCAACTGCACGATGCTGTACGGGCACGTCGAGACGATGCGCGACCGGGCGGAGCACCTGCTGATCCTGCGCGCCCTCCAGGACGAGAGCCCCGGCTTCCTGACCTACATCCCGCTCGCCTACCACCCCGACCACAACGCGCTGGGCGAGGAACACGGCTGGCAGGGGCGCGCCACCACGGGCGTGGACGACCTGATGAACATCGCGGTGGGCCGCCTGGTGCTGGACAACGTGCCGCACGTGAAAACGCACTGGCCGATGGTGTCGGCCTTCGTCTCGCAGGTGGCGCTCCACTTCGGGTGCGACGACCTCGAGGGCACCGTGGTCTACGAGCGCGTCTACCACGAGGCGGGGGCGCGCACGCCGATGGAGCTCACCTTGGGCGGCCTGGTCGAGCTGATCCGCGGCGCGGGAAAGACGCCCGTCGAGCGCGATTCGCTCTACCAGACCGTGCGGACCTTCGACTGATGCGCCTCGGCCGGATCGGCTACGTGAACTGCTACCCGGTCTACGGGGCGATCGACCGCGGCCTGGTGGCGGCCCCGGCATCCCTCGTGACCGGCACGCCGGCCGAGCTCAACGACCGGCTGGCCGACGGACGCCTCGACGTGAGCGTGATCTCGGCGGTCGCCTACGCGCGCCACGCGGCCGACTACGACCTGCTCCCCGATCTCGCGATCAGCTCGGACGGGCCGGTCCGGAGCGTGCTCCTGTTCAGCCGGCGGGCGCCCGAAGAGCTGGACGGGGCGCGGGTGCTGGTCTCGACCTCCTCGCGGACCTCGGTGGAGCTGCTCGACCTCCTGGCACGGGACCACTGGCACGTAGCGCTGGACGTCGCGCCGGCACCGACCGAGGTCGGCGACCTCTCGGGGCTCTCCGCCGTGCCGCACGACGGCGTCCTGGTGATCGGCGACTCCGCCCTGGTGCTGAGCGCCCGGCACGCCTACCCGCACGTCACGGACCTCGGCCAGGCCTGGAAGGCGTGGACCGGGCTCCCGTTCGTGTTCGCGGTCTGGGCGGCCCGGCGGGCGGTGGACCGGCAGGCGGTGCGCGACGTGCACCGCGCCCTGCTGGCGAGCCGGAAGTGGGGGCTGGCTCATCTGGGGGATCTGGCCGAGCGCGCCAGCGAGGCCACCGGCGTCGAGCAGGCCGGCTGCCGCGAGTATCTGGCCGGGCTCGACTACGGGCTCTCGTACCGGCACCTGGCCGGCCTCACCGACTTCCTGCGCCGGCTCGCGGCCCGCGGCGCGGTGCCGGACGGCACGCTCTCGTTCCTGGGAGCGGCATGAACACAGCGGGCACGGGGGCACGGAGGCACGGCACCGGGGCCACCTCCCACGTGGCGTTGCCCGTGCCTTTGTGCGCCTGTGCGCCCTGTGCGTCCGAGGCAGTGCCGGTGTCTGACGCCACCGAGCTCCTCGAGCTGTACGAGCGCGCGCCGCTGGTCGAGCTGGGCGCGCTGGCGGATGCCGAGCGGCGCCGCCGCCATCCCGACGGGATCGTGACGTACATCGTGGACCGCAACATCAACTACACGAACGTCTGCGTCGCGGACTGCAAGTTCTGCGCGTTCTACCGCCGCCCCAAGCACCCGGAAGGCTACACGCTGTCGTTCGAGGAGATCGGCCGGAAGATCGACGAGGCCAAGGCGATCGGCGCGGTGCAGATCCTGATGCAGGGCGGGCACAACCCGTACATCCCGTTCGACTGGTACCTGGACCTGCTGCACTTCATCAAGCGGGAGCACCCGATCCACATCCACGGCTTCTCGCCGTCGGAGGTGCAGTTCTTCGCCCGGCGCTTCCGCATGTCCGTGGACCAGGTGGTCGAGGCGCTGCAGGAGGCGGGGCTCGACTCCGTGCCGGGCGGCGGCGGCGAGATCCTGGTGGACCGCGTGCGGAAGCTGGTCGCGCCGAAGAAGGCGATGACCGACGAGTGGCTCGAGGTGATGGACTCCGCGCACCGCCACGGGATGAAGACCACCTGCACGATGACGTACGGCCTGGGCGAGACCAACGCCGAGCGGATCGAGCACCTCCTGCGCCTGCGGGAGCAGCAGGCGCGGACCGGCGGCTTCACGGCCTTCATCTGCTGGCCGCTCCAGCCCGAGCACACCGAGATGGAGGGCACGCCGAAGACCGACGCCGTGACCTACCTCAGGACGCTGGCCGTCGCGCGGCTGGCGCTCGACAACTTCGACAACCTCCAGGTGAGCTGGGTGACGATGGGGATGAAGATCGGCCAGATCTCGCTGCACTTCGGCGCCAACGACTTCGGCTCGCTGATGATGGAGGAGAGCGTGGTCTCGGCCGCCGGGACCACCTTCCGCACGACCGCGGAGGAGATCCGGCGCCTCATCACCGGCGCGGGCTTCACGCCGGTGCGGCGGCGCCAGGACTACAGCCCGGTCGAGGAGGCCGCGTGAGCGCGCCGGACGGGAGCCGAACCCCACACGACACTTCCGATGCGCCGTCCGCAAGATCTGGCCCTGGGCCGAGTGCCACCGAGGGCGCCAAGCAGGTCCTGATCCTCGTGGGCTCGGAGTCGGACCGCCCGCGCATCGAGCCGGCCTTCAAGATCCTGGACGACGCCGGCATCGGATACGATTTCCTCGTGTCCTCCGCTCACCGCGAGCCGGAGAAGACGGCCGCCCTCGCGCGCTCGGCCCGATCCAAGGGCTACCGCGTGGTCATCTGTGGGGCGGGACTGGCCGCCGCGCTCCCGGGTGCCGTGTCCGCGCAGAGCGATCTGCCGGTCATCGGCATTCCGTTCGACGTCGGTGCGCTGCACGGCACCGACGCGCTATACTCGATGGTGCAGACGCCCAGCGGCGTGCCGGTCGCGACGGTCGGCATCGACAACGCGAAGAACGCCGCCCATCTTGCCATCCGGATCCTCCGCTCATGAGCACACGCGTCGGCATCGGCTACGACTCGCACCGCTTCAGCGCGGGGCGCCCCCTGCGCCTGGGGGGCGTCACGGTCCCGCACACCCACGGCCTCGCCGGGCATTCGGACGGGGACGTCGCCCTGCACGCGGTGGTGGACGCGCTGCTCGGCGCCGCGGCGATCGGCGACATCGGCAGCTTCTTCCCGGACGACGATCCGCAGTGGAAGGGCGCCGACTCGACCCGCTTCGTGAAGAAGGTCGTCGAGACGCTCCAGCAGGACCACCTCGCGGTGCAGCAGGTGGACGTCACGATCATCGCCGAGCGCCCCAAGCTGGCGGACAAGATCGGGGCGATGCGCGCCGCGACCGCCAAGGCGCTGGGGGTGGACATGGGCGCGGTGAGCATCAAGGCGAAGACGAACGAGGGAATGGGCTGGATCGGGCGCGGCGAAGGGATCGCCGCCATCGCGGTGGCGACGGTGATCCAGGCGGCGACCGGCTGATCGACCAGGCGCTCCCGCCCGTGAAGCCTGAAGCGCCTCCCGCGGCCCCGGCGGCCTTCCGGGTGGAGCAGTTCGCCGACTACCTCACCCTGGAGCGCGGCGCCTCTCCCAACACGGTCGCCGCGTATCAGCGCGACCTCGCCCACCTGGTCGAGTTCCTCGCGGACCGCGGCGCAGGAGCCCCTGAGGGCGCGACCACGGCGATGCTTCGCGACTTCGTCTTCCGTCTCAAGGACCTCGGCCTCGCCGCGACCAGCATTCGCCGCCACATCTCGGCCACCCGCACCTACTACCGGTTCCTGGTCGGGGAAGGGCACGTCGTCCGGGACCCGACGGAGCGGCTCGCCAGCCCCAAGAAGTGGCGCACCCTGCCGGCGGTGCTCACGGTCCAGGAGGTGGAGCGCCTGCTGGCCGCCCCGCACGCCGACCATCCGCTGGCCTGGCGGGACCGCGCGCTCCTCGAGTTCGCCTACGCCACGGGCGCCCGCGTCTCCGAGCTGTGCGGGATCGAGGTCAAGGACGTCCTGTTCGACGAGGGGCTGGCGCGGCTGTACGGCAAGGGGAGCAAGGAGCGCCTCGTGCCGGTCGGCCGCCGCGCGCTCGGGGCCGTCGCCCTCTACGTCCGCGAGATCCGGCCCAAGCTGGAAAAGGGGAAGGGGGCCGGCCGGCTCTTCCTGAACGCGCGCGGCAAACCGCTCTCCCGGGTCGGGGCCTGGGGCATCATCCGCCGCTGCGCCCGGGCGGCCGCGCTCACCAAGCGCGTCACGCCGCACACCCTGCGGCACACCTTCGCGACCCACCTGCTCGAGGGCGGGGCCGACCTCCGGGCGGTCCAGGAGATGCTCGGCCACGCCGACCTCAGCACCACGCAGCTCTACACGAAGGTGGACCGCGACTACCTGCGCAGCGTGCACCGGACCTTCCATCCCAGGGCCTGACCGGCCACATTGGGATCGGATGATCTTCGTCCTCGACAACTACGACTCGTTCACCTTCAACCTCGTCCAGTACCTGGGCGAGCTGGGGGCCGAGCCCGAGGTGCGCCGCAACGACGCCCTCACGGCCGACGAAGTACTCGCCCTTTCTCCCGAGGGGATCGTGATCTCTCCGGGGCCGGGCGTGCCAGAACGCGCAGGCATCGCAGTCGCGCTGGTCCAGGCCGCGGCGCGAAAGCGCGTACCCGTGCTCGGCGTCTGCCTCGGCCACCAGGCGATCGCGGTCGCGTTCGGCGGGAAGGTGGGACGGGCGCGCCGGCTGATGCACGGCAAGACCTCCATGGTCCGCCACGACGGCACCGGGGTCCTCGCCGGACTCCCATCGCCGTTCGAGGCGATGCGCTACCACTCGCTGGTCGTCGAGCCCTCGGGCCTGCCCGAGGCGCTCGTCGCGAGCGCCTGGTCCGACGACGACGGAGGCGCCCCGGAAGTGATGGCGATGGCCCATCGCACGCTCCCGATCCACGGGGTGCAGTTCCACCCGGAATCCATCGGGACGGCCGTGGGCAGGACCATCCTCGGCAACTTCCTCGGATTGTGCGGGCACCCTCTGGCGCCCGCGGCAAGTCAGCCTTAGATTGCAGACCCCTTCGCTTTCCTAAGTAGAACTCCCACAACGTTTTGACTTGTTCGCGGCCTCCAGGTAGTTTTCGGTGTGATTCTTGCACGCGCGGCCGCCCCTCGTGGCCGCCGCTAGAGTTTTGGGGGTCATTCCGGCGCGGCTGGGGGCCGAGCGGCTCCCGGACAAGCCGCTGCGGATGCTGGCGGGCAAGCCGCTGATCGAGCGCGTTGCACGCAACGCGCTGGAGTCGGGCGTGTTCGAGGCGGTCGTGGTGGCCACGGACGCCGACGAGATCGTGCGGGTGGCGGCGCGGGCCGGGTGCCGGGGCCTGATGACGGGGGCGACCCACGATTCCGGGACGTCGCGGGTAGCAGAGGTGGCCGCCCGCGCCGAGTACCGCGGGTTCGACGTGGTCGTCAACGTGCAGGGGGACGAACCGTTCCTCCCCGCCGAGGCGATCCGGGGCGCGGTGGAGCAGGTGCTGGGCGGCGCGGACATCGGGACGGCGGCGGTGCCGCTGGACGGCTCCGGGGCGGTCTCGCCCAACGTGGTGAAGGTGGTGCTGCGCGAGGACGGCCGGGCCATGTACTTCTCCCGCAGCCTGATCCCGTACCCGCGGGACGGCGGGGCCGGCGCGACCTACTGGCAGCACCTGGGCGTGTACGCCTTCCGGCCGGCGGCGCTCGAGCGGTGGATGGCGCTGGCGCCGACGGCGCCGGAGCGCTCCGAGAAGCTGGAGCAGCTGCGGCCCCTGGCGCACGGGATGACGATCGGGGTGGCGCGGCTGGCCAGGGGCGCGCAGCCCGGCATCGACACGGAAGAGGACCTGAGGCGCGCGGAAGCGTACCTGCTCGCGAGAGGAGAGGAACGGAGTGCCTGATCGCACCGTGACCCAGCATGCGACCAAGTACGTGTTCGTGACCGGCGGTGTCGTGTCCTCCCTCGGGAAAGGCATCGCCGCCGCGTCGCTTGGGCGCCTCCTGACCGAGCGCGGACTCCGCGTGACGATCCAGAAGTTCGACCCGTACATCAACGTGGATCCCGGGACGATGTCGCCGTTCCAGCACGGCGAGGTGTACGTGACGGACGACGGGGCCGAGACGGACCTGGACCTCGGCCACTACGAGCGGTTCATCGACCGCTCGCTCTCGCAGGCCAACAACGTCACGACCGGGCGGATCTACCAGTCGGTCATCACCAAGGAGCGCCGCGGCGAGTATCTCGGCTCGACGGTGCAGGTGATCCCGCACATCACCGACGAGATCAAGAGCGCGATCCGGCGGCTGGCGCCCGACCACGACGTCGTGATCACCGAGATCGGCGGCACGGTGGGCGACATCGAGTCGCTGCCGTTCCTGGAGGCGATCCGCCAGTTCCGGCAGGAGGTGGGCCGGGACAACTCGCTGTTCATCCACCTGACGCTGGTGCCGTTCATCGCGGCGACCGGCGAGCTCAAGACCAAGCCGACGCAGCACTCGGTGCGCGAGCTGATGGAAATCGGGATCCAGCCCGACATCCTGATCGCGCG
Source organism: uncultured Gemmatimonadales bacterium (assembly GCA_963835535.1). Classification (GTDB taxonomy): domain Bacteria; phylum Gemmatimonadota; class Gemmatimonadetes; order Gemmatimonadales; family JACORV01; genus Fen-1245. Next base: position 334,848 of record CAWIFL010000002.1, on the reverse strand, counting down.
GTGCGAGCAGCCGCTGCCGGAGGAGCTGCGGCGCAAGATCGCGCTCTTCTGCAACGTGGACTTCGGGTGCGTGGTCGAGTCCACCGACGTGGCGACGATCTACGAGGTGCCGCTGCGCCTGCACGCGCAGGGGCTGGACCGCGAGGTCTGCCAGCGGCTGCGCCTCGACACGCCGGAGCCCGACCTGCGTCTGTGGCGGGAGATGGTCGAGAAGATCCTGCGGCCCAACGACCAGGTGAAGATCGCGATCGTGGGCAAGTACACGCAGCTGGTGGACGCCTACAAGTCGGTGCAGGAAGCCCTGATCCACGGCGGGATCGCCAACAACGTCGGCATCACCATGGAATGGGTGTCCTCCGACCGCTTCACCGACATGGAGACCGCGCAGAAGCTCCTGGCGCCGTACGACGCGCTGCTGATCCCGGGCGGGTTCGGGATCCGAGGCATCGAGGGGATGGTGCAGGCGGCGGAGGCGGCGCGGGTGCGCCGGATGCCGTTCTTCGGGATCTGCCTGGGGATGCAGGTGGCGATCATCGAGTTCGCGCGTAACGTCTGCAAGATCCCCGACGCCAACTCGTCCGAGTTCGAGGCCGAGTGCGGCAACCCGGTGATCTCGCTCCTGCCGTCGCAGCGCAACGTGCAGGACCTGGGCGGCACCATGCGGCTCGGCGCCTACACCTGCAAGCTGCGGGCGGGCTCGCAGATCGCCCGCATCTACGGCGTCTCGGAGATCTCCGAGCGGCACCGCCACCGCTACGAGGTGGACAACGGGTACCGCGACCTGTTCGCGGAGCACGGGATGCGGCTGACCGGCCTCTCGCCGGACGGCTCGCTGGTGGAGATGCTGGAGCTGCCGGAGCACCCCTGGTACATCGGGTGCCAGTTCCATCCGGAGCTGAAGTCGCGCCCCACGCGCCCGCACCCGCTGTTCGCCAGCTTCATCGCGGCCGCCTACGACGCCCGCCGGCGCCGGGGAGCGGCGGGGGTCCCCACGCCCGAATCGCTCGCGGCGGCCTCGAGGTAGGATGCGCCCCGAGCCGTTCGGACCCGGCCCGTTCCTGCTCGCGGGCCCCTGTGTGGTCGAAGACGACCGGCTCAACCTCCAGGTCGGCGAGCGGCTGGCCGAGCTGGCGCAGCGGCTGAAGATCCCGGTCACCTACAAGGCGTCCTACGACAAGGCCAACCGCGCGCGGCTCGGCGCGGCCCGCGGTCCCGGGATGGAGGCGGGCCTCGCCGCGCTGGAGCGCGTCCGCGCCGCGACGGGCCTGCCCGTCCTGACGGACGTGCACGAGGTGGCGCAGGTCGCCGCCGCGGCGGCGGTCGCGGACGTGCTCCAGGTGCCCGCGTTCCTGTGCCGCCAGACCGACCTCCTGGTCGCCGTCGGCGCCGCGGGGCGGCCGGTCAACGTGAAGAAGGGCCAGTGGATGAGCCCCGAGGGGATGGCCGGCTCGCTCGAGAAGGTCCGCAGCGGCGGCGCGGCCACGGTAGCCGTGACGGAGCGGGGGACCTTCTTCGGCTACGGCGATCTGGTCGTGGACATGCGGAACTTCGCCCGCCTGAAGGACGCGTGCGCCTGCCCGGCGGTGTTCGACGCGACGCACAGCGTGCAGCAGCCGGGGCAGGGCCGGGGCGGCGCGAGCGGCGGCCTCCGCGAGCACATCCCGGCGCTGCTGTGCGCGGCGGCGGCGGCGGGCGCCGACGGCTTCTTCGTCGAGACCCACCCGGACCCCGACCACGCCCCGTCGGACGGCCCGAACATGATCCGCCTCCACGATCTCTACGACATCATCGCCCGCGCCATGGACGTATGGCACGCGGCGCGAGGGCACCATGATTGAGCCCGCGGTCGCCAAGCGGATCCGCATCATCGGGTTCGACGTGGACGGCACCATGACCGACGGCGGCCTCTACATCGGGACGGCCGGCGGCCAGAGCGTGGAGCTCAAGCGGTTCGACATCCAGGACGGCCTGGGCGTGCACCTGCTGCGCGCCGCCGGCCTGGTGGTCGTCGTCGTGACCGGGCGTGCCGGCGACGCGGCGCGCATTCGCGCCCAGGAGCTGCAGGCGGACGAGTTCGCGGCCGACGCGGGCGCGCGGAAGCTGCCGGTGTTCGAAGGAATGCTGCTGCGGCGTCAGATGCGCTGGGAGGAAGCGTGCTTCATCGGCGACGACCTCCCCGACCTGCCGCTGCTGCGTCGGGTCGCGCTCCCGGTCGGCGTCGCGAACGCCTGCGCCGAGGTGCGGGAGGTCGCCCGCTTCACGACCGTGCACGCCGGGGGCCGCGGCGCCCTCCGTGAGTTCGCCGAAGCGTTCCTCAAGGCGCGCGGCGTCTGGAACGACGTGGTGCGCGCCTACCTCAAGGAGCGGGGCGATGTCCTCGGGCGCTAAGTCGCACTCCTTGAGCGGGGCGATGTCCTCGGGCGGTGAGGCCAGGGAGCTGGTGGCCCTCGGGCGCCGGGTGCTGGAGCAGGAGGCCGGCGCCCTGGCCGCGCTCGCGGGTCGTCTCGACGGCCGCTTCGCCGAGGCCGTGCAGCTCCTGCTGTCATGCCGGGGCCGCATCATCGTCTCCGGGGTCGGCAAGTCCGGCGTCATCGCGCGCAAGATCGCGGCGACGCTCACCTCGACCGGCACGCCGGCGACCTTCCTCCACGCGGTGGACAGCGTGCACGGGGACCTCGGGATCGTGGGCCGCGACGACGCCGCGATCCTCATCTCGAAGAGCGGCGAGACCGACGAGCTGTTCGGGCTGGTCGGTTTCCTGAAGCGCCTCGGCGTCAGGATGGTCGCGATCACGGGGAAGGCCGATTCCACCCTCGCCCGGCATGCCGACGTCGCCCTCGACGCGGCGGTCGAGTCCGAGGCGTGCCCGCTCGACCTGGCGCCGACGACCAGCACTACGGTCGCGCTCGCCCTCGGCGACGCGCTCGCCATCGCGCTGTTCGAGGCCAAGGGGTTCAAGCCCGACGACTTCGCGCGCCTGCATCCGGGCGGGGCCCTGGGTCGCCGCCTGCTGCTGGTGGTCCGGGACGTGATGGTCACGGAGAAGCTCCCGGCGCTCGGTCCCGACGCCTCGATGCGCGAATGCGTCGTCCTCCTGGCCGAGCGCCGCGGCACGGTCGCGGTCACGGGCCCCCAGGGCGTCGTCATCGGCGTGGTCACCGCCGGCGACCTGACGCGGCTGATGGAGAAGCGGACGGACTTCCTGGAGGCGAAGGTCGGCGACGTGATGACGCGCACGCCGAAGCTCGCCCGGCCCGGCGACCTGGCCAGCGGCGCGGTGAACACGATGGAGCAGCGCGGGATCATGGCGATGCCGGTGGTGGACGACGGCGGCCACCTGGTCGGCGTCGTGCACCTGCACGACCTGATGCGGGCGGGGGCGGCGTGAAACAGGAGGCACGGGAGCACAGGGGCACAGCGGCACGGCGGGGTATCCCCGTGCACCTCTGCCCCCGTGCCCACCGTCTTCGTGCCTCCGTGCCCCTGTGCCTCTGTGCCCTCCTGCTTTGTGGCTGCGGCGGCGGCGGGAAGGGCATGGGGAACCTCGGGGCCCAGGCCGACAGCGCCGACCAGGTGATGTTCGGGGTCACGCAGTTCCTCACGAGCATGGGCGTCAAGCAGGCCGTCCTGAGGTCCGACTCCGCCCTCGTCTACGAGGCTCCCGGGCGCGTGGACCTGCGGAAGGTCACGGTGACCTTCTTCTCGCCCGAGGGGGTGCAGCTGTCGATCCTGACGTCGCTGACGGGCGTGTACTGGATGCGCACCAACCAGATGTCGGCCAGCGGCAACGTGGTGGTCGTGCGCACCGCGGACGGCGCGCGACTCAAGACCGACTTCCTCGAGTACGATCCCGCCAAGAACCAGGTGACGACCACCCGGCCCTTCGTCGCGGACAAGGCCGCCCAGCACATCGAGGGCGACAAGGGCTTCACGTGCGACCCGGGGTTCACCAACTGCACCGTGCTGGGCGCGCGGGGCACCGCCGGGCGCCTCGTGATGCCGGGACCGTGACGTGCGCCTCATCGCTGCACTCGCGATCGGCCTCGTCGCCGCTCCCGCGCTGGCCCAGCAGCCGCAGCCCGCGCCTGCCCAGACGACCTGCAACGTGCAGATCGACTCGAGCCACGGGACCAGCCACATGGTGCAGGCGCCCAAAGCCGCGGGCGTCTCCGATGTCTTCGCCGGCGGCGGGATGTGGTCGCATTGCATCAACCAGCCCACGACGACCATGTACTCCGACTCGGTGGCCTGGTATCCGGAGCGAGACCTCCTGTTCCTCGTGGGGCACGTGCACTTCCGGGACACGTCCTCCGTGCTGGACGCGGACCACGTTACCTACTACCTGCGGCAGGAGCGGCTCTACGCGGAGGGGAACGTCTACACCAAGAACCTCCACAGCGGCTCGGACCTGCGCGGGCCCAACCTCGACTACTACCGGGCCGCGCCGCCGCTGCGGGACACGCTGGAGCTGTACGCGACCGGCCGGCCGACGATCCACTTCCACTCGGCGCGCCGCGACACCACGCCTCCCGCCGCCCCCGTCGACACCGAGGCGTTCGTCGTCGTGGCGGACCGGACCCACATGCGGGGCAACGACCAGATGTGGGGCGGAGGCCACGTGACGGTGGACCGCTCCGACGTCGCGGCCCGCGGGGATTCCGCGCAGCTGGACCTGGCGCGGAACCTCGGCGCGCTGGTCGGCGGGACGCCGGTGGTGGACGGGAAGGGAAAGGACGCCTACCACCTCACCGGCAAGGACATCCGGTTCGCCCTCACCGACAGCCACGAGTTCCGCCAGGTGGTGTCCAGGGGCGACGCGCTGGCTCACGGGCCCGACTGGCGGCTCACGGCCGACACGCTGGACATGACCATCGACAGCGGGAAGGTCCAGCGGGCGCGGGCCTGGGGGAAGATCAAACGGCCCAACGCCCTCAGCGGCGTGAACACGATCGTCGCCGACTCCCTCGACATCCACATGCCCGCCCAGATCGTGCGCCTGGTCTGGGCCTACGGGCATGCGCGGACGACCAGCCGGGACACGACCGTGCGCGACACCACGGGCGGGGGCGCCCCGGCCTCGCGCGACACGACCGTCCGCAACCCGGCCTCGCGCGACACGACGGCGGCGCGGACCGCCACGGCGCACGACACGACCGCGCACGACACGACGGCCAAGGTCGCCCCGCCGCTGTTCCGCGCCGATGAGGACTGGCTGACCGGCGACACCCTCCGCGCCGACTTCGGCGTCGTGACCGACAGCAGCGGCGCGAAGAAGTCCCAGCTCGACCACCTGACCTCGTTCGGCTCGGCCCACGCGCTCTATCACGTGGACAACTCGGATCATCCCGGCGAGCCCAAGGGCGTCAACTACTCCCGCGGCCGGCGGATCGACATCGCGATGCAGCAGTCCAAGGTCGCGACCGTGGACGTGGTCGGGAAGGTGGACGGCATCTATCTCGAGCCGCTGCCGCCGCCCAAGCCCGACTCGGCCAAGGCCGACTCCCTGCGCCGCGCGGGTGCGGACACGACGGGCGCGGCGACGCCGGACAGCACGCGCCGCGCCACACCGGACGCGACGCGGCATCCACCGCTGCCGGCCGACACCACGAAGCCGCGCCCGAGCCGCCCGTGAGCGACCACGTGCTGCTGACCCAGCTCACGGGCCGCGATCCCTCGATCTGCCTCGCCGTGGCGGCGCTCCTGAAGGCCGGCGACGAGCAGGGCGCGACGCCCTTCGGCGCCGCCGCCGTCGCGTTCCGCGAGGACTACCTCGACGCCCTCCGCCGCACCGAGGGGGAGTCCGGGCGCACCGACCCGGGCAGCCTCTCCGTGGACGACGTACGGCGCCACCTGGCGACCTCCGTGCTGCCGCGCCTGGCGACCGAGGCCGTCATCAGCGACACGGGCAGGGGCTGGGACCAGAACTCGGTGGTGCAGTTCAAGGCCGAAACGTGGACGGCCCTCGGCGCCGACCGCGCCGCGGCGCGGCAGGCCCTCCTCGAGGCCGCCTGGCAGGGGATGATCACCCACAGCACCGGCGAGCGCGCCGTTGCCGACGCGGAGGCGGCTGCGGGAGGGCGCAGCGTCCTGGAGGCCTTCGGCCTCAGGAAGACGTACAGCCGGCGCGCGGTGGTGGATGACGTGAACGTGCGGCTGGCGCAGGGGGAGATCGTCGGCCTCCTCGGGCCGAACGGGGCGGGGAAGACCACCACCTTCTACATGATGGTCGGCCTGATCACGCCCGAGGCCGGCCGCATCGTCCTGGACGGCTCGGACATCAGCGCGCTGCCGATGTACCTGCGGGCGCGGCGGGGCATCGGCTACCTGGCGCAGGAGCCGTCGGTGTTCCGCAAGCTCACGGTCGAGGAGAACCTCCTCGCCATCCTCGAGATGCTGCCGATCAGCAGCGAGGAGCGGCACCACCGGCTCGAGACGCTCCTCGACGAGCTGTCCATCCGCCACCTCCGCCGCAACAAGGCGTATTCCCTCTCGGGCGGCGAGCGGCGCCGGCTGGAGATCACCCGGGCGCTGGTGACGCGGCCGAAGTTCATGCTGCTGGACGAGCCGTTCTCGGGCGTGGATCCGATCGCGGTCCACGACATCCAGACCATCGTCGCCGGCCTCCGGCACAAGGGGATCGGCGTGCTGATCACCGACCACAACGTCGAGCAGACCCTCGACATCGTGGACCGGGCCTACATCATGTTCGAGGGCCGGGTGCAGGTCTCCGGCACCGTCCGCGCCCTCGTGTACGACGACCGGGTCGCCGATCTGTATCTCGGCCCGACCCTCACGGCGCGGCTCCGCTCGCGCCTCTCGCCGGCGGCATGAAGACCTCGCTCGGCCAGCACACCGTCCTCCGGCAGGACCTGCGGATCAATCCGCGGCTCTACCAGGCGATGGACCTGCTGTACATGCCGCTCCTCGACCTCCAGCAGCACCTCAAGCAGGAGCTGATGGCGAACCCCTTCCTCGAGCTGCTGGAGCCCGAGGAGGAAGAGGAGACGCCGCAGGTCCAGGAGAAGCGCGAGACGCCGGAGCCGGCCGAGACGACCGGGACGAACTGGGACGACATCCTGCTCGACGGCTTCGACGACGGCGATTGGCACGGCCAGACGGAGACGCGCGAGTACATCGAGCCGGTGACCGTGCAGGGCCACGACCTCGCCGAGCACCTCCGCGACCAGCTGCAGCTGCTGCAGCTCGACGATCGGCAGCTGCTCCTGGCCGAGGAGTTCATCGGCAACATCGGCAGCGACGGCTACCTCGCGGCTGGGCTCGAGGAGATCGTGAAGGGCGCGAACGATCTGCAGACCGAGTTCGCCACCGAGCACGAGAATCTGAAGGCGCCCGAGCCGTACGCGCTCGAGCACGCCGAGCGGATGCTGGCGGTCATGCAGGCGCTCGACCCGCCGGGCGTCGCGGCGCGCAACCTGCGCGAGTGCCTGATGCTCCAGCTCAAGGACAAGGGCGGGACGGAGTCGCTCGCCTACCGGCTCCTCAACGAGGCCTACGACGACCTGATCGCCCACCGGTGGAGCGACCTCGCCAAGCGCATGGGGCTCGAGACCGGGGAGGTCCAGGCGGCGGCCGACGAGATCGCCAAGCTCGACCCCAAGCCCGGCCTCAGGTACAGCCCCACCGAGGGCGACTACATCATCCCGGACCTCATCGTCGAGAAGATCGACGGCAAGTACCGGGTCTTCCTCAACGACACCAACCTCCCGCGCCTCCGGCTCTCCCGCGCCTATCAGGAGGTGGCGCGCGACAAGAAGAAGTTCGTGGGCGAGAACCGGGAGTTCATCACCCAGCGGCTCAACAGCGCGCAGTGGATGATCCAGGCGATCGAGCAGCGCCGCCAGACGATGCTCAAGGTGATGAACTTCATCGTGGACCGGCAGCACGACTTCTTCGAGAAGGGGATCGAGCACCTCAAGCCGCTCACGCTGCGCGAGGTGGCGGAAGTCATCAACATGCACGAGAGCACGGTGAGCCGGGTGACGAACGAGAAGTACGTGCAGACCCCGCGCGGGGTCCTGCCGCTCAAGTTCTTCTTCTCCAGCGCCCTCTCGACCACCACGGGCGAGGACGCCAGCGCCCGGGCCATCAAGGCGCAGATCCAGAAGCTCGTCTCCGAGGAAGACACCCAGGAGCCGCTCACGGACCAGCAGATCGTCCAGAGGCTGCGCGAGAAGGGCGTGCGCATCGCGCGGCGCACGGTCGCGAAGTACCGCGACCAGCTGGGGATCCTGTCGGCCCGGATGCGGAAGCGCGTATGAGCCTTGCCAGCGGCAGGGGGCCGGTGGACGTCAGCGTGCTCGTCCCGGCGAAGGACGAGGCGGAGAACCTCCCCGAGTTCGTCGCCCAGGCGGCCGCGGCGCTGGGCCCGGCGCCGTTCACCGCCGAGGTCGTCGTCGTGGACGACGGCAGCACGGACGGCACCGCCGAGGTCCTGAAGGCTCTCGCGGCGCGGCACCCCTTCCTCCGCTGGGAGCGGCACCGCACCCAGCAGGGGATCGCCGACGCGCTCAGGACCGCGGGGGACGCCGCCCGCGGCGACATCCTCGTGTTCTATCCGGCCGACCTGCAGTACCTGCCGTCCGAGATCCCGTCGCTCGTCGCGCCGATCCTGGCGGGCGAGGCGGACCTGGTCACGGGCACCAAGCAGGGGCACTACGAGAAGGCGTTCGTCTCCGGCATCTACAACGGGCTCTGCCGCCTGCTGTTCGGGATCCGGGTCACGGACCTCAACTCGGTCAAGGCGTACCGGCGCGCGGTGATGCAGGCCGTGCCGGCGCGGCCCGACTGGCACCGCTTCTTCGCCGTCGTCGCGGCGGCGCAGGGGTTCGTCCTCGCGGAACGGCCGGTCACGCTCCTGCCGCGCCACGCGGGGCGGAGCAAGTTCGGGATCGGCCGCATCCCGGTCGGCGTGCTGGACCTCCTGTCCGTCTGGTTCCAGCTCAAGTTCGGCCGCAAGCCGATGCTGTTCTTCGGCGTCTCCGGCACGATCCTCTTCGTCCTCGGCTTCCTGGCCGGCGTCGCGGCGCTGATCATCCGGTTCGGATACGGCGTCGGGTTCCGGCCGCTCCTCAACCTCATCGAAACGCTCGTCATCTCCGGGATCGCGCTGTTCGGGTTCGGCTTCATCGGGGAGCTGCTGGCCGGCCAGCGCGAGGAGCTGCACGGACTCCACCGCGCCATCCAGGACCTGACCGCGGAGCTGTCCCGCGGGCGCGAGGGGAGGCCGAAGGACAGCGACTAGCCGGCGCGCGTAATCCCCTCCTTCCGTGTCGGATACGCGCCATAACGCCTCCCTCACGCCTCGTTGCTAGATTGGGGCCGTCACCGGGCTCGGATCGCGCGCCCGTGAGGCGGCCGCGACACACGCCGTGGAACAAGACCAAGTACGTCATGTAGTAGAGGAGGTACCATATGCGCTGTGCTTGTCGGGGATTCCTCGTGGTGCACCCGCGCAACACACGGTCGGCTGCCACCCGGCGCCCGGGTTTCCGGATCGTCCGGCAGCTCCGCGCCGGCGCCCTCGCGGCGCTCCTTGGCCTCGTTGCCTGCTCCAAGTCCACCACCGAGTCTGGGTCGCGGGTCCCCAGCCGCGTTGACGTGACCCCCGTGTTTACGTCCCTGGCCATCGGAGGTACGCAGCAGCTCCAGGCGACCGTATACGACGCCAGCGACAGCGTCCTCGCGGCCGCGGTGACGTTCCACTCGAACGACACGACCGTGGCCACGGTGAGCGCTTCCGGCCTGGTGACCGCGGTGGCATCTGGAACGACCTTCATCCGCGTTGCGAGCGGCAGCGCGTCCGCGACCGTGGTCGTGAACGTGTCCGGCGCGGCGACCATAGTCGTCCAACCCGATACCGTTCTTCTGACCGGATCCCAGACCCTGCAGCTCGCTGCTGTGGCCCGCGATCTGCTGGGGAACGTGCTGCCGTCGGCGCCGGTCATCTTCATTTCACGTGACGTGACGATCGTCACCGCGAGCGCGACCGGGGTGCTGACCAGGACCGGCGTCGGCACAGCGTATGTGGTCGTCGCGAGCGGGACGGCGCGCGACAGCGCCCTCGTGACCGCCCTCATCGCGCGCGTGACGACGGGTGGCACTCCCTTCGGGGTTGGTGCCATTTCCTCGAGTGGCGCCTATGTCACGCTTGACGCCGCGGACTCGGTCCAGCGGCTGAGCCTGTCAACGCCGGCAGCCGCCGGACGGGTGGGCGTCGGGGCCCTGCCGACGTTCGATCGCCATCAACCACGCCGGCACCATCGCCTATGTGGGGAACCAGGGCTCCAGCTCGGTCAGCGTGATCAGCACCTCGACGAATGCGGTCACGGGCACCATTCCGATCACCGGCACGGTGCTCACGGTGCTGGTGACGCCGGGCGACTCCCTCTTGCTCGTGGCGTCGGACGCGGGCCGGCTCTATATCGTGCGGCTGTCAACGTCGGCGGTCGTTGATTCAGTTCCGGTTCCCATCGCGAACGCGCTCGTCATGCGTGGGGACACCACGGTCTTCGCGAGCGAGCAGTTCACGGGCGGCGTGGCGGAGATCAACCTGCGGACGCGGACGGTGGTCCGGACGCTGAACGCGGGCGGGGTGCCGCAGGGCGTCCTCGTGGCCTCGAACGGGACCACGCTGTACCTCGCGAACGAGATCGGACAGCTGCAGATCTGGAACCTGACCACCGGCACGATGTCGGGGCACGTGAACCTGCCGGGGGGAGGCGGCTTCGCGCTGGCGCAAGATCCGACGACCGGGCTGCTCTACGTAAGCACCAGTTACTATGGATCGCGCGTGCACGTCATAGATCCGGCGACGCAACGCATCGTGCGCGTGATCATGACTGGAGGCACGCCGCGCCGCATCGCGTTCGCGCCCGACGGCAGCGTCGGCATCGTCGCGAACGAGGGCGGGTGGATAGACTACATCAAGTGAGGGGGGAGGCGGCGGCGACCCGGCGCCGGTGCGCCGGGGTCGCCGTCAGGGCTCGCCGAGCGCCCGCAGGCTCTCCGCGTCGTTCAGGAGCTGCTCGAAGTGGCCGGGTGTCTCCAGGGCGCGCCAGAATTCCGTGATCTCGCAGGCGGCCACCGTCCCGTGCTTGCCGTGCACCCGCTCGGCCAGCTCCGGCATCGTGAGAAACGTGTCGGCCGGGACCAGGGCCGCGGCTTCCGGTGACACGGCGTAGATTCCCGCGCTGACCGCGTACTCGTAGCTGGGCTTTTCCCGCACCCTGACGACCAAGTCATCCGCCAGCTCCAGCACACCGAAGGGGATCCGGTCGGTGTGCTTGATGTACCCGATGGTCAGCTGCGCGCCGCGCTCCGAGTGGAAGCGCGCCAGCCGCTCGAAATCGAGCCGTGTGACGATGTCCCCGTTCATCAGGAGAAACGGCTCGGCGGGATCCAGCAGGGCCCGGCACAGCGCGATGGGGCCGGCGGTGCCCAGCGGGCGCGGCTCCTCGACATAGGAGATGCTGACGCCGAAACGGCTGCCGTCGCCGCAGTACGCCCGGATCAACTCGGCCTGGTAGCCGAGCGCCAGGACGATGTCCGTGACCTTGCAGCGGGCGAGCTGGGCGACGATGTAGTCGAGGAGGGGGCGGTCGCCCAGCGGCAACAGGGGCTTGGGGACCGTGAAGGTGTAGGGTCGCAGGCGGCTTCCCTGGCCTCCGGCGAGGACGACGGCCTTCATACCGAGTAGGCGCCGGGGCGATAGGCGTCGAGGTGCTCGCCGATCCAGGCGACCGTGCGCTTGATCCCCTCCTCGAACGTGACCTGCGGCTGATAGTGGAGCAGCCGCGCGGCCGTCGAGATGTCGGCGCACAGGCGCGACACCTCACTCGTCGCCGGACGGAGGCGGCTCTCCTCCGGCACCAGACGCACCTCCTCGCCCACGGTCCTGGCGATGATCCGGATCGCCTCCTCGATGCTGATCTCACGACCGGTGCCGATGTTGATCACCTGGCCGGTCGTCGCCGCAGAGTCGCCGGCGAGCATGAACCCGCGCACCGTGTCCTCGACGTACGTGAAATCCCGGGTGGTCGTGGTGGTGCCGATCTTGATCTCTTTCCCCACGAGCGCCTGGGTGATGACGGTGGGGAGTACCGCCCGGGCGGACTGTCGCGGGCCGAAGGTGTTGAAGGGGCGCACGACCGTCACGGGCAGGTTGAAGGAGTAGTGGTAGCTGAGGGCGATGTTGTCGGTCGCGATCTTGCTCGCCGAGTACGGCGACTGCGGCTGCAGGGGATGCGTTTCGGGGATCGGCACCTGCCGGGCCGAGCCGTACACCTCGCTGGTGGACGTCTGCACCACCTTCTCGAGCCCCTCGTCGCGGGCGACGCTGAGGACGTTGAGGGTGGAGAGGACGTTGTTCGCTACCGTATCGCGCGGGTTGGCGTAAGAATAGGGAATGCCCACGAAGGCGGCCAGATGGAAGATCACCTGCGCCCCCTTGAGGGCCTGCCGCGCGGCGTCCTCGTCGGCGAGGTCAATGCGGCTCACCCGGAGGCTCGCGCGCACCTCGGGGTCCAGGAAGCGCAGGTTTCCGTCGTCACCGCGGGAGTTGTAGCGCACGACGGCCGAGACCTCCGCGCCCGCGCGCACCAGCGCCTCGGCAAGGTGGCTGCCGATGAACCCGCCGGCACCGGTCACCGCCACGCGCTTGGACGTCCACGCCATGAGCCACCAGTGGGCTGAGAGTGGGCATTGAAGATAGGGTGTGCTCCGCGCATTCCGCCATCCTCGGATCGTCGTGCAGAACCACCGCTCTGGCCCGGCGGGCAACGGCCGGCTACGTTGTTGCTTCAATGAGTGGACACCCGTGCGCCTGGTGATCGTCGCCCACGCGTTTCCGCGCTGGGCGGGAGATGTCGCGGGTTCCTTCCTTGGGCGGCTGGCCGAAAACCTCGTCCGCCATGGCCACACGGTCGCCGTCGTCGCACCCGCGGACCGCGGCCGCGGCGGTCGCTTCACGCTGGGCGGCGTAGAGGTCCTGCAAGTTCGTTACGCGAGTCCCGAGCGCGAGACCCTGGCCTATACGGGCGAGATGCTGCGGCAGGCGAAATCCCCCATGGGCGCCTGGACATTCCTCAGGCTGGTGCGGGCGCTGGCGGCCGGGGTGCGCGCGGAGGAGCGGCGCATCAATGCCCAGCTCGTGCACGCCTTCTGGTGGGTCCCGGGCGGCTGGGCGGCCAGCGGCAGCGCGCTGCCCGTCGTCCTGAGTCTTCTCGGCACCGACGTGACGATGATGCGCCTGCCGCCGGCGCGCATGCTCGCCCGCCGCGTGGCCGCGCGGTGCGCCTGTGTTACGGCGCTCTCGACGTATCTCGCGGCGCATGCGCGCCGATTGCTGCGGATGCCGGGGCTGGACATCGTGCGGATTCCGGTGCCTGTGGACGTCGGGCGCTTCGCTCCGTCGGGGTCCGGCGGGGGAGGCGTAGTGTATCTCGGCCGCCTCACCCGGCAGAAGCGGGTGGACCTGCTGCTCCGGGCGCTGCACGCCGTGCGGCTCGACGTCCCCGTAACGATCGTCGGAGACGGCCCGGCGCGGGGCGAGCTGGAGGACCTCACGCGGGCATTGCATCTCGCCAACGTCCGCTTTCGGGGCGCCTTGCCTGATGAGGAAATCCCCGCGGTGCTCGGCTCGGCGGACGCCGCGGCGTTCCCGTCGCGCGACGAGGGACTCGGGCTCGCGGCGGCGGAGGCGCAGATGTCGGGTGTCCCCGTGGTGGCCACGGCCGACGGAGGAGGCGTGCTCGATCTGGTGCACGACGGCGAGGGCGCCTTCATCGTGGCTCCGACGCCCGAGGCCGTAGGTGCCGCCCTGCGGCGTTGTCTGGCCGATCCCGGCATGCGCGCCGCCGCGGTGAGCGCTGGCAACCGCCTTCGCACCCAGCTGTCCCCGGACACCATTGCGGCGGAGTTCGCGCGTGTTTACGCCCGCGTTGCCTGAGTGATGCGGCGCGCCTGGGTACTGCTGCAATGGCTGATAGGCATCGCCGTCGCCTACTTCGTCATTCGTGCCATCGCTCTGAACTGGACGGAGATTCGCACCTCCGACACCCGGCTGCAGCTGGATATCCCGGCCCTTGCCGAGGCGGGCGGGATCGTGCTCGCCAGCTACGCGGCGCTGATCAGCGCTTGGCGCGCGGTGCTCGCCGGGTGGGAGGGACCCACCAGGCTCCGCTACACTTCGGCGGCACGCGTCTGGTGCGTGTCGAATCTGGCGCGTTACGTCCCCGGGAAGGTCTGGCAGATCGGCGGGATGGCCGCGCTCGCCCAGCGCGCCGGCGTCTCCCCGTGGGCCGCGGCCGGCTCGGCGATCATCGTCCAGCTGGTGAGCGTGGCGACCGGCGCGCTGGTCACGGGCGTCGCCGCTCCGGCGTGGAAACAGCACCCCTGGGCCGTCGCCGTCTGCGGGATCGTCGCCGCGGGGACCGCCGCGATTCTGGCTTGGCCTCGTGGGACCCACGTCCTCGCCCGATGGCTGGGCGCCATGTTCGGCAGGCAGCTCGAACTGGCACCGGTGGGGAAGGGCGCCCTCATGCTCTCGGCGGCCGTCACCACCCTCGCCTGGCTCGCCCAGGGCCTCGCGCTCTATCTGTGCGCCGTTGGTCTGGTCGGGCCCACGAGACTGGGCATCTGGTCGGCAGTTGGTATCTTCACCGGCAGTTCCCTGGCGGGATTGCTGGCGGTGTTCACCCCTGGCGGGCTCGGCGTGCGTGAAGGAGTGCTCGGCATCTGGCTCGCGCCGCTCATGGGCCCGAGGCGCGCCATCATCGTCCTGGTGGGCTCGCGGCTGCTGCTGACCGCGACCGAGCTCCTGGCCGCGGCGATCACTTTCCCGATGAGGTCCCAGCGTGACGAAGCAAGAGCCTGAGACCACCGCAGCCGGCTTCGCGCCGGGCCGTCCCACGCTGCTCGCGCTGGGCGTGCTGTGCGTCGGCGTGATCCTGCTGTGCTACCCGATGCTCGGCGGGAGCTTCCTCGGCGGGCAGAACAGCGACCAGACCTGGACCGGCATCCCGTTCCGCTTCTTCTGGGCCTCGGAGTTCCACCGGACGGGGCACATCCCCCTGTGGAACCCGTACATGTTCGGCGGGCTGCCGTTCGTGGGCGCGATGCACGGCGACATCTTCTATCCGACCTCGTTCCTGCGCCTGCTCCTGTCGCCCGACACGGTGCTGAACATCGTTTTCGCGCTGCACCTCGTCCTGGCGGGGCTCTTCACCTACGTCTTCCTCCGGACCATCGGCGCCACCTGGACGGCGTCCGTCACCGGCGGTCTCGCCTACCAGCTCTCGGGCATCGTCGCCTCGCTGGTGAGCCCCGGGCACGACGGGAAGATGGCGGTCTCGGCGCTCCTGCCGCTGCTCCTGGTCGGACTGCTGCTCGGGATCCGGAAGCGCCGCCTCGAGGGGTTCGGGCTCGTCGCCCTGGTCGTCGGCCTCGACCTGCTGAGCCCGCAGCTCCAGATGACGCAGTACTCGCTCATCCTCGCCGGCCTCTTCACGCTCTGGCTCTGTTTCGGCGACGACGAGCGGCCCGACCCGCGCTGGCGCTGGACCTCGCTCGGCCTCGCCGCCCTGGCGGTGGCCGTCGGGTTCGGCGTGGCGACGATCCAGCTCCTCCCGTTCATCAAGTACGCACCGTACGCGGCGCGGACGGTCGGCCAGCAGGGGTGGGCCTACGCGACCAGCTACGCCATGCCGCCCGAGAATATCCTCGACTGGCTGGTCCCGACCTTCTCCGGCATCCTCGACAAGTACTGGGGGAGCAACTTCTTCAAGCTGCACTCCGAGTACGTCGGCGCGGCGACGCTCGCGCTGGCGGCGCTGGGCGTGGCGAACGCGCGCCGCCGGCAGCTCGTCTGGTTCCTGGGCGGCGCGGCCGCGCTGTTCCTCCTCGTCGCGCTCGGCGGGCACACGCCGTTCTACCGGCTCTGGTACGCGCTGGTGCCAGGGGTCAAGGTGACCCGCGCTCCCGGGATGGCGTTCTTCATCCCGACCTTCGTCTTCGCATGCTTCGCAGCCTTCGGCGTGGAGCGCCTGGAGCGGGGCGAGGGCGCGAAGACGCTGCGGGGCGTGGCGATCGCCGCCGGCGTCCTCCTGCTCCTCGGCGCGAGCGGCGCCCTGGGCGGGCTGGCGCGCAGCCTGGCGACCGACCAGATGGCCCAGCAGGCCGCGGCCAATGCGGGCGCCATCGCGCTCGGCGCGATCGGCTCGGCCGCGGTTCTGGCCGTCGTCGCGTGGCTCGGCCTGGCCGCCGGGCACGGGACGGTCAAGGGCCCTGCGCTGGCGGCGCTCCTGCTGGTCGTGGTCGGGGGCGATCTGTTCGTGAACGCGCGGCGCTTCTTCTTCTGGTCTCCGCCGATGGCGCAGCTCTACGCCGGAGACGACATCACGCGCCGCCTCGAGGCGACGCCGGTGCCGTACCGCGCCCTCGACTTCCCCAATGATTTCGAGGCAGGAAGCGGCGGGGTCTATCCGACCGCGTTCCTGATGGAGAAGCGGATCCCCAACGCCTTCGGGCACCACGGGAACGAGCTGAACGCCTACGACCAGGTCTGGGGCGGGAAGGGGGTCTGGGCGAACGCCGGGAACCTGCATTTGTTCGACCTCCTGGCCATCCGCTATCTGATCGCCCCCGTGTCTGCAAAGGTGCCGGGGTACCACTTCGTGGTTCGAGCGGCCGGAACGCCGCGCGGCCGGGACGGCTTCCTCTACGAGGCGGACACGATCCCGCCGTACGCGCGCGTCGTGCCGGCGGCGGTCAAGGTGCCGGACGACCGCATCGTGCCGACCCTCCTCGACCCGCGGCTCGACTTCAACCGGCTCGTGCTCCTGCCCGAGGACGCGCCGGTGAACCCGCCGAAGATCGATTCGATGCCGCCGGCGATGGCCTCCCGCGCGTCCTTCCCTGCGTGGGAGCCGGGCGCGATGACCGTGCGCCTCGATCCGGCGCCGGAGCACGACGCGTACCTCGTGGTCGCCGAGAACTGGTATCCCGACTGGCACGCCACCGTGGACGGCAAGCCGGCCCAGGTCCTGCGCGGCCAGCACACGCTGATCACGGTGCCGGTGCCGCGCGGTGCGCGCGAGGTGCGACTGTGGTTCGCCAGCGCGAGCTACGTCACGGGGAAGAGCCTCTCCTTCGCCTCGCTCGGCATCGCGGCGCTCTGGCTCCTGGTCCCGCTGGCCCTGCGGAGGCGGCGTGGCTGAGCGCGCAGTCGTCGTGATTCCCACCTACAACGAGCGGGAGAACCTGCCCAACATCGTGCCGCTGGTGCTCGAGCAGGACCCGCGCCTCGAGGTCCTGGTCATCGACGACAATTCGCCCGACGGCACCGGCGAACTGGCCGACGCCCTGGCGGCCGCCTCGCCGCGCGTGCACGTCGTCCACCGGAGCGCCAAGCAGGGCCTGGGCACGGCGTACCGTGCCGGCTTCCGGTGGGCCATCGAGCAGGGCTACGACTACGTCTTCGAGATGGACGCGGATTTCTCCCACGACCCGCGGCACCTGCCCAAGTTCCTCGCCGAGATCCAGGACGCCGATCTCGTGATCGGCTCCCGTTACCTCAACCGCCGCGTCACGGTCATCAACTGGCCGATGTCGCGACTGATGCTCTCGTACTTCGCCAACGTGTACGCGCGCTGGGTCACGGGGCTCAAGCTCTGGGACTCGACCGGCGGCTACAAGTGCTACCGGCGCCGCGTGCTCGAGGGTATCAACCTGGAACAGGTGCGCTCGAACGGATATTCGTTCCAGATCGAGACCTCGTTCCGCGCCTGGAAGCGGGGGTTCCGCATCAAGGAGATCACCATCACCTTCAGCGACCGGAACGTCGGCCGGAGCAAGATGTCCGGGGCCATCGTACGGGAAGCGGTCTGGATGGTCTGGCGGCTCCGCCTCTGGGCACTGCTGGGGCGCCTATGAAGCAGGGCACGGTCTTCTACAAGATGACGGGGTCGGGCAACGACTTCGTGATGTTCGACGGGCGGTACTTGAAAGCCGACGAGCTGACCACGGCGGCCATCGAGGCGATCTGCGACCGGCGGCTGGGCATCGGGGCCGACGGCGTCGCGGTCCTCGATCCTACGGACCAGGAGGGCGTGCACTTCGTCTTCCGGTTCTGGAACCGCGACGGGTCGCAGGGCCCGATGTGCGGCAACGGGGCCCTCTGCGCCACGACCCTGGCCGGGGTGCTCGAGCTCGCCCGCACGGGCGAAGAGGTCCGGTTTGCGACCGAGGCCGGCATCCATCGGGGCAGGGTGGTGGAGGGGGAGTCGGAGATCTGGCTCCCCGATTGCGCCGCTCCCAAGGCGGTCCCGGCGGTCAAAACCGCGGCCGGGGAGGAGGGGCCCATGCTCGCCCGGCCGTCCGTCCCGCACCTCGTCCTGCGCGTGAAGGACGTCGAGCGGGTACCCCTCGAGGAGCGCGGGCCGGGACTCCGACGGGATCCCGCCCTCGGCGATGGGGGAGCCAACGTCAACTGGGTCGCTCCCAAGGGCGACGGCACCTGGGCCTACAGGACCTTCGAACGCGGTGTCGAAGGAGAGACGCTGGCCTGCGGGACCGGCGCCGTCGCCTGCGCCCTGGTCCTAGCAGGTGAGAAACTGGTTCAACCTCCGGTGAAGCTCTGGACTCGGTCGGGGCTCCCGCTGGTGGTCTCCTGGGACCGCACTCCGTCCGGAGCCAAGTCCATCCGCCTCCGCGGCGAGGGGAGAGTCGTCTACCGCGGGATTCTGGGCCGACTGTAAACCAAGCTCTTCCAAGCGACTAGGGAACGCACTTCGGAACCCACTTCCGATATCCACACTTGCCCACAAATCAACTTAACATAACATATCTTATACGAAGTCGCTGTTGTGCGCGACGCTGACGGGATGATGCAGGCGCCTCGCTGGCTTGCGGATGGTACGTCAGCTATCCTAGGTTCGGGGTGCATAACTGCCCTCCGGGTGCGGACCCGTGTGGGTAAGTGGTTCGTGAGGGGCTCCGGGTTGCCGCCCGGGGCCCTTCGATTGTTTGCCGCCCTGGGCCTTGAGCGCAAGCCCGACCGCCCGAGCGTCGGTCTCCGCCCGCTCCTGCCGCCGCCTCTGGACGGCCCGTTCTAGCGCCTCAAACTGCACGCCGAACAGCGACACATCTCCGGCCAGCCGGTGCAACTCTTCAGCGGTCAGGTCAGCTCCCATCTGCCCCAGACGGACGGCCCAAGTGCCGACATCTGCAATGACCTCGGCGGCGCTGCGCACGTTGAGCTTCATCGCGCCTTCCCTGCGACAGCTCGTTACGGTCGCCTGGCCCCGGAGCGACCTCGGCCTCGGCGGTGCGCCCGGTAGAGCTGCCGGGCGCCGCGCCGCACACCTGCCCCGTCACTCGCCCTCGTCCTGGTCGTCTTCCTGGTCGCCCTCGTCTTCGAGCTTGTCCAGCTCCTCAAGGGCGGCTGAGACCTTGCGGGTCGCACTCAGCTCGTCGTCTTCCAGCGCGTCCGTGACTGCGTCGAGCGCTTCGTTGAGCGAAGCGTTCTCCGCCTCCAGGTCGGCCTTGGTAGGCTTGTTCGCCATCCGTCACTCACCTCCCTTCGTGGCGCACGCGCGTAGCCGCGCGCAGTCGGAGAAACCGCAGTAGCTCAGAGACGCGGACGGGCCGCGTTCCAGATCTGCCGCTCAGCCTGCCGCTATGCAGCCAGCGCCAGACGGTGGAGAAGTCCACGCGGGCGACGTGCGCCGCTTCGGTGAGAGAGAGGAACCCGCGCGCCGACGCCTGCGCGTGGTACTCCCGGCCCTCGATCACGCGGCGGAGCGTGATGCTCGTTGGCTTGGACATGCAACCTCCCAGCGGACGCGCTGCGCGTCACGATGGTCGGCCGCCGTATGCTTTGAGTTAGGTTGTCCTGCGGGCCCCTGCTGTCGGGCGGCTGGCCGCGACAAGGCTACGTTTGCGGATCGGGCGTCCGCTGTCAAGAGTTGGCCTCTAGGCGGGGCAGAAGTGCAGACGGCCCTTAACTGATCACCCCGGCGATTGTCCGCATTCCGCCTAGGGCTTCAGATGACTCTCGCGATTGCAGACGGTTTTCCGGTGCTGGGCGGTCGAGACCGCGCCGCTCTCGTCCACCGATGCTGCCCCGCACGCGCACGCGTGCGGCGACCGCTGCTGAGCCAGATCAAGTCCCAGCGGCGTTTCTGACGGCATTTTGAAGGCATTTCCAGGGGCCTACGCGCGCGCGAGGAGAGCCAGAGCGGACGGCAGTCCAACCGTGGCAACCTGAGGGGCTAGGCGCACTCCGCCCGTCGAGTTGGCCCGCCGCCGGTTCTTGCACCATCTTGGTCGAGCGCACTGAGGGCTGGGCGCGTCACGGAGCAGTCTGAATGTTCAAGAATCTGGTTCTTCGCGCGGCATGCGTCATCGCGGTGGCCCAGGGTTGTGCCAAGACCATGACGGCGCCAGCGGCCTGCGTAGCTCCCGGTGGGCAGTACACCTTCTCCTTCGAGCAGGGGCTGGAGGGCTGGACGCCCGTTGGCGCGGACACAGGCTCCCCTGGTTCGGCGTACGCCCCTTGGTCCGTCGGCCCCACGACCGAGCTGGTTTGCACTGGACAGCGGTCGCTCAAGTTTCAGGTGAACAACTCCACCGACGCGGCAAAGATCTGGATCGTGCGCGCCTTCGCCGCTGACTCGGGCCGAACGTACACTGTCGATGTGTCATACGCATTCGGGACAGAGGATTATGGCACCGCGAACCACTTCGTGCTTCTTACCGGCGCCGCACCGACGGCGCCGGTGGACGGCCCCTCGCTCTTGGCCGCCACTCTGCACGATGATACCGGAAGCGGGGCGAACAGCAGCGGCTACGTATGGCTGCGCAAGTCCGTTCAGATGTCAGCCAACGGCAATGCGAGTGGCCTCATCTACGTCGTCATCGGTGTGTGGGGCACGTTTGAGGTAGCGAGAACGTACTATGTCGACGACGTCGCGGTTACCCTCACTCCCCAGTAAGACGGACGCGTTTCGACGGTCCGCTTCATGCTATCCTGCTTGCATTTCCGTTGCAGGACACACTCCGCCCGTCAAGTAACGGGGCGGAGTGTGCCGGGCTCCCCTTCCCCGTTCTCCTCACCCCGGAGCGCCTGCAGCGCCGGGGGCTCGCGCGGGCCATGTCGGGCACGCGGCACCGAGGGAGTCTCGGCCCGCCCGCTCCGCGCGGGCTAGGTTGCTTCGGTCGCTGGACTCGCTGTCGCTGGCCGTGCGGGAGATGCGCCCGGCCAGCGGGGAGCCTGCGGCTCCTGAGTTGCCCAGAGAGAGGCGGGCTCGCCCGTCTGCGCTGTCCGAGGTAGCCGAGTCTGGCGGACTCGCTTCGCAGCTGACGAGGCCCGCCCCCCGCGCAGGTCCTCCACGCGCCGGCGCACCTGGTCGAGCAGTTCGTCGGCGCCGGCGGAGGGATGGCCGCGCATCAGCTCCATCAGCGCGCGGTATTGGCGGCGCGTCGTCAGGCGCCGCACGTCGTCCAGCTCCGCGCGCTGCACGCCCCTCAGGCGTACGATCGGCGCGGGCCAGGTGGTTCGGGGCGGCTCGTGCATCCCCGGCCCGCCCAGGTCCAACTCGCCCCCGCCGCCCTTGGTGACGTACTTGGCGCAGTAGCTCCTCACGGCGCGGCCACTCCGCGGCGCCTCGATCCTCGCGAAGCCCGCGAGCTGGTTCCATCGGTCCATCAGCAACAAGCGGCGCAGCTCGTCCACGCGCTCGCCGCCGAGCAGCGCGTGGAAGTGGAGCACGCCGCGCCGCTGCATCTCCATGGCGCGCACCCACCGCACACCCTGGCCGCGCTCGCGCCAGCGCGGGCCGTACAGCTCGCGGTTGATCTCGCCGATGAACACCCGGAACACCTTGTCGGCCTGCTCCGGGTGTACGCGGTCGCCTCGAAAGGTGAGCGTGAGGAACAGAGGCCAGGGGCCGTCAGCTTCGAGCTGAGCGGCCCACGCTTCTACGAGACGGCGCCGGTCCGCGTCCTCCCCATCAAGTGCAACTCGTGCGGCGCTTGGCGTCGCGCCTCGCGCGCGAGCTGCGCCGCCCGCAGCTCCGCACGGTCGCGCGCCTCCACCTCGCTGCGGCGCCTCGTCACGTCGCGCTCCATCGCGTCCACCGCCATCGCAAACAGCGCGACCTCTCCGAGTAGTGCCGACAGCTCGCTCTCCGTCAGGTCGCAGTAGATCGCTCGAATCCGCGCGGGCCAGCTCGCCACATCCGCGAGCATCTCCGCCGGGGTCCGAGCGCCGTTGCTCTCCGTCGTGTGTGTCATCGGGCTCTCCCGACGCGCGGGCGTGCGAGAGCCCCCGCTCACTAGCGGTAGCGCCATCCTGGCCGCGCGCGAGCAAAGGGCCTCCCGCTCCGCCTTGCGGCGCGGTTAGGCGTTGCTCGCGTTAGTGAGTTGGTGTTTCGGGCGGTGGAGCCGCGCGCGATCTAGCATCGCGCGGGGACCGAATAATCGGTTAAGCTGTCGCGCTAATTGCCTGCCAGACCATATCTTATACGAAGTGGCCTTGGCGCGACAGTGCCCGGATGATGCAGGCGCCCCGCTGGCTGGCGAACGGTCGTCCGGCACCCTAGGTTCGGCGTGCATAACTGCCCTCCGGGTGCGGACCCGTGTGGGTAACTGGTTGGTGCGGGCTCGTACCTTAGGGCGGGCTCGCCCGCCTGCGCAGTCCACGGAGGGCCGCGGCCATGTTGCGTCCTCGTGTCATCGCTCTTTCCGCCTCGCTGCTCGCTACCGCGATCGCAACTCCTCTGACCGCGCAGCGCCTTGAGATCGGCGCCCGATTCGGTTACTCGCCACCGACCGGAACCCAGTTCTTTAGAACGCTTGGGGATGGTTTTGTCGTCCGATCATGGGATGGCGGTGGCCTCCTTGTCGGCGCGCTCGCGTCATACTGGCCGCTAGCGCACTTCGGGATACAAGGCACCGTAGACCTCCACCTCACACGGGCCTATGCCACAACGCCGAACGGCCTTCTCAGCCTCGTCCCCGGGAAGCCGGACGAAACGAGCACAACGCAGTTAGTCGCGTCGCTCCGTCTTGCCGCTCGGCAGGCGGCCGGGCGAAGGCTCCAGCTCGCAGCCAGCCTTGGACCGGCGATGATCCGCTTCGGTGACTCGGAGTATGGGGTCGGCCCGTTCTTGGACAGTTACGGCGCGCATCAAACTGCGTATGGAGTCGCGGGCGGACTATCGGCTGCGTACGCATTCTCGTCTCGCCTCCGCCTCACGGTGAGCACCGAGGATGTCATCTATCAGGTGTGGCAAAGGGCCTTGGGCCCGCCCCTCGAAACCCCTGCTCCTCCTGAAATGCAAACCGCCTCGGTGCAGGCCCCGCTGTCGCATGAATTCACCGTCAGTGCGGCGGTGAGCGTGTTGGTCCTGTAGACGCTCGCGGATCAGTTGGCGCGAGGAGGATCCTCAGGGGCTCGAGGCGAGAGCGGGAATGTAGGCGGTGTTCGTCGAGCCGTTCCCCACCTGGCCGAACTGGCCGTAGCCCCAGCAGTAGACCGCCCCGCCGGCGGTGAGGCCGCAGGTATGGTACCCGCCGGCACTCACGGCCACGAACCGGACGCCGCCGGAGACGGCCGCCGGCAGCGAGTCGGTGCTGACCGATCCGTTGCCGAGCTGGCCGGCGTCGTTGTAACCCCAGCAGTAGGTCGCGCCGCCGGTGGTGACGCCGCAGGTGTGGAGGAGTCCGGCGCTGACCGACGCGAACGTCAGGCCCCCCGGCAGCAGCTCCGGATACGTACTGCTCGACGTCGTCCCAGTGCCGAGCTCGCCGTAGCCGTTCGCCCCCCAGCAGTAGACCAAAGCGGTGCTCGTGAGGCCGCAGGTGTGATACCCGCCGGCACTGATCGACATGAAGGTGAGAGCGCCCGACACCGGCACGGGCACCGTGCGTGTGGCGTTCGACCCATCGCCCAGCTGGCCGTCGGTGTTGTCGCCCCAGCAGTAGGCCGCTCCCGCCGACGTCAGGCCGCAGGTGTGGTAGCCTCCGGCGCTCACCGCCATGAAGCTGAGCCCACCGGAGACCGCCATCGGCGTCCCGTGAGGCGTAGTGTCGGAGCTTCCGACCCCCAGCGCGCCAGCCACGTTGAATCCCCAGCAGCGCGCTGCCCCGCCCGACACCAGGCCGCACGTGTGGTACAGCCCCGCGCTTACGGCCGTGAAGACGAGCCCCCCCGACACCGCGCCCGGCACGGAGTCGACGGCCGGCGAGCCGTTTCCCAGCTGACCGTGGACGCCGTTCCCCCAGCAGTACGCCGCGCCGCCGGCCGTCACACCGCAGGTGTGATAGCCACCCGCGCTCATTGTGGCGAAGGTGAGCCCTCCGGAAACGGAGGCGGGGCTGGCGTGAGCCGCGCTGTCGGTGCCGCCGAGGCCAAGCTGGCCATATGCGTTCCAGCCCCAGCAGTGCCCCGCCCCGCTCGTCGTGAGGCTGCAGCTGTGCTGGGTTCCCGCCGTGACGGACGCGGCGGCGTAGCGACCCGGCGCCGTGGACTCCTTGCAGCTCCACGCGCTCACGGCCGCCGCGAGCACGAGAACGCCAAACCGCGAGTGCGTCGGGATCGGGCGCATCTCTCGAGGGGGGCTAGCCCTGGCTACCCGTGGCGGACTTGGGCTTGGTCGCGGGCACGGTGCCCCCGACCTCTCCCATCCTGACGCGCGCCTCGGCGGCCTGCGACAGCTCGCCGTACTTCTCGAGGAGCTCACCGTAGGCCGCGCGCGCGCCCGCCGTGTCGCCGGCGGCGGTCAGCACCCGTCCCGCATCGAGCAGCCCCTGCGCCCTGAGGAAGTCGTGCGTCGCGATCTCCGCCACCTTCCGATAGGCGGCCGCGGCGTCCTTGAACTTCCGCTGGCTCTCCAGGCCGCCGCCCAGGAGCGACCAGCCGGACGCGAGGATGTCCTTGGGGTGGCCCTTCGCGAGGAAGACCCGGAGGTCCTGCACCGCGTCCGCCGTCTTACCCATGAGGAGCCGTACGTCGTTGAGCAGCACCACGGCGTCGTCCGCGGCGCGCGTCCCGCCGTAGCGGTCCACCAGCCTGCTGAGGTCGTTGGCCGCGAGCGGCAGGTTCCCCGCGTCCGCCTCCGCGCGCGCCTGAGAGAGTGCCTGCGCGGCGAAGGCCTGCTTGCGCATTTCCGACGTGACGTACAGCCAGATCGCGACGCCGATGACGACCACCGCGGTCGCGCCGTACGCCACCTCGCGCGCGTGGGTCCTGAAGTATTCGCCCCAGTCGCGTTGCGCGGCGGGAGTCGTGCCAGCTGGAAGCGGCGCACCCATGGACGTCTCGGTTCCTCTGAACTGTCGGATGAAAGGTGATGCCCCTGGGGTGACTCGAACACCCGACCAACGGTTTAGGAAACCGCTGCTCTATCCATGCTGAGCTACAGGGGCCAATGGATAGCCACGTAATGTCACTAGCCGACGAGTTTCACTCAAGCGCTGAGCCAGCAAAGCACTTGGACCCTCTTTTCACACGGCCCCTTTGACCCCGATGTGCATATGCCATCTTAGTGCTTGATAACAAACGACTTACCGTCAACATGCTCCTGTTGAACCTCATCCCGCTCCACCTCCAGGACGTGCGCGCCCGGTGGCCCCTTGGACAGGATCGCATCGAGCGCGTCGATCGTGTGCGCCGTGGCGAGCGCGACGACCTCCACCGCCCCGTCTTCCGTGTTCCGCACCCAGCCCCGCGCGCCGAGCGCCTGGGCCCGGTTCATCACGAACCATCGGAACCCCACGCCCTGGACCCGCCCCTTCAGGACCCAGCGACGGCCGACGAGGGAACCCCCGCCTTCCGGGGACGCCATCACCCCTTCCCTCCGGCTGAACGGACCTGGCGCCGGTGCCGGATGACATAGACGGCGATCAGGACTGCCACCGCCGGGAGGAGGATCAGCACCGCGCGGTGCGAGTACAGCATGACCTGCTCGTGCGAGAGGGCCTTCCCCTCCTTCCCGATCACCCAGCCGATCCCCATCAGGATGGAGCCCCAGAGCCCCGCCCCCGCACCGGTGTACAGGAAGAACAACCCCACCGGCATCCGCGCGATCCCCGCGGGGATCGAGACGAGGTGGCGCAGCACCGGGAAGAGCCGCGCGATGAAGACGGCGATCGGTCCGTGCTTCTGGAAGAAGCGCTCCGAGCGCTCGAGCGATCGCTCGCTCACCAGCACCCACTTCCCGTATCGCACGAACGCCCAGCGGCCGACCCGCGAGGCGATCCAGTAGTTCGCGTACGAACCGAGCAGCCCGCCGACGATGCAGGCCGTCATCACGAGGGCCGCGTTCATCCGGCCCATCGCGACGAGGTAGCCGGCCGGCGGCATCACCAGCTCGGAGGGCAGCGGGATGACGGAGGACTCGATCGCCATCAGCACGGCGATGCCGGGGTAACCCATCCGCCCGATCGTGTCCACGAGCCAGGTCAGGAAGTGCTCAACCATCGAAGCCGAAAGTCCCGAGGAGGGGAACGAAGCGCGCGTCCGCCAGCGGCTCCCGCCGCGTGCCGCGGTCCGTCGCGGTGACCAGCGTCAGCACCTGGTTGCCCTTCTCCCCCAGCGGGAGGAGGACGCGGCCGCCCGGCGCGAGCTGATCGAGGAGGGGCTGCGGCACCTCCGGCGACGCCGCCGCGACGACGATGGCGTCGTACGGCGCGTAGTCCCTCCACCCCAGCGTGCCGTCGCCCAGCAGCAGCGAGACGTTCTGGACGCCCGCCGCCCGGAGCGCCGCGAGCGCCGCCTCCCGGAGCCGGGCCACACGCTCGATCGAGAAGACCTGAGCCACGAGCCGGCCCAGCAGCGCGGTCTGATAGCCCGAGCCGGTGCCCACCTCAAGCACTTTCTCATGTCCGCGGAGGCACAGCGCCGTGAGGCAGCGCGCCTGCATCGAGGGCTGTGACATCGTCTGGCCGTTGCCGATCGGGAGCGCGGTGTCCTCGTACGCCCTCGGCTCCAGGGCGCGCGGGACGAAGAGGTGCCGCGGCACGGCGCCGACCGCGCCCAGCACCGCGGCGTCCGTGATGCCCCGCGCCCTCACGGCCGCGACCAGCCGGGCGCGGTGCGCCGCGTAGGGGTCGGCTACGCGCCCAGGCGCCACGAACGCACGGAATCCAGCAGCTCGTAGCCCGTCAGGTCGGCGACGAGCGGCGTGACCGAGATGTAGCCGTCCTCGACCGCCTTGAAGTCCACCTCGTCCCCGCCCGACCACACCGGCCGGCCGCCGCCGATCCAGAAGATCTCGCGCCCCCACGGATCCTTCATCCGGGAGAGCGAACCGTCGTAGACGCGCTTGCCGAGAGTGGTGACGCGGACGCCGCGCACCTGGTCGCCGGGGATCGGCGGCAGGTTGATGTTGAGCAGCGTCTGCTTCGGCAGGCGCTCGACGGCGAGGATCGCCTTGAGCAGCTGCTGCACGCCGTCGCGATGCGACGCGAGAAAATCGAACTCCGCGCCGGCGAACGACACGGCGATGCCGGGCACGCCGAGGATCTGCGCCTCCATCGCCGCGGCCACCGTGCCCGAGTAGAGCACGTCCTCGCCCATGTTGGGGCCGTGGTTGATCCCGGCGACGACGACGTCCGGCGGCGGCGTGAGGAGCGCCCCCAGCGCGAGCACCACGCAGTCGGTGGGCGTCCCGTCCACCTGCCAGCGGCGCTCGCCGCGCGGGATGGCCCTGAGCGGCCGGTGCAGCGTCAGGGAGTGGCTCGTCGCGCTCTGCTCGCGGTCGGGCGCGACGCAGAACACCTCCCCGAGCCCCGAGCACAGCTCGGTCAGCAGTGCCAGGCCGCGCGAGTGGAGACCGTCGTCGTTGGTGCAGAGGATTCTCATGGCGCCGTGCCCGGTCCGAGGAGGACCCCCCGCCAGTGGCGCGCGAAGACCGACGCCACCGCGAGCGTGTCGGCGCCGTAGCGGAAATGGCTTGGCGCGCCGTCGTAGACGGTGGGGACCTGGACGGCGGCGAGGCGGTACCCCGCCCGCGCGGCGAGCAGCAGGAACTCCGTCTCGTACTCGTAGCGGCGGCCTCGCGGCCGGACCGCGGCGGCGACCTCGCGCCGCATCGCCCGGAAGCCGGACTGCGAATCCGGAACCCGGAAGCCGACGGCGCGCGAGACCAGCGCGCTCGAGAGCCAGTTGCTCATCTTGCGCGACGCAGGCATCTCGCCGTCGCGCTCGCGCGCTCCCACGACCAGGTCGGCGCGGCCGGCGGTCACCGGCTCGACGAGCAGCGCTATCGCCTCCGGCGGGTGTTGTCCGTCCGCGTCCATCGTCACGATCACGCGAGCGCCGCCGGCCACGGCGGCGGCGAGGCCCGTGGCGAGCGCGCGGCCCTTGCCCCGGTTGGCGGGGTGCCGCAGCACGACGGCGCCGGCGCACGCCGCCAGCGCGGCCGTGTCGTCGTCGGAGCCGTCGTCCACCACCAGGATCGTCGCGCCCGGCGCCGCCTGCTTCACGCGCTCGAGCACGCCGGGCAGCACCGCGGCCACGCGGAAGGCGGGGATCACGACGGCGAGCGCCGGCGAGGCATCCTGCCCTCCGCCCCCGCCGCTACTCACCACGGTCGTCGCCGTTGTCGCCGTTGAGGATCTGGAGCACGCGCTCCAGTTCCGCCCGCAGGTCGCGCACCGTCTCGAGCGCCAGGGCCCGGCGCGCCGCCGGCTTCAGCTCGCCCGTGCGCCGGTAATGCTCGATCCGCTGTCGCGCCCCCTCGATCGTGTACTTCTCGGAGTAGAGCAGATGCTTCACCAGCAGGATCAGCTCGATCTCGCGCCGCTGGTAGACGCGGTTCCCGGACCGGTTCTTGGCCGGGTTCAGGAACCGGAACTGGCTCTCCCAGTAGCGCAGGACGTGCGGCTTGAGGTCCGTCAGGCTGCAGACCTCGCCGATCGAGAAGAACTCCTGGACCGGTTCCGTCACGGTCAGCTCCAGGTCTCGCTCTTCAAGGAGCGCTCCATGAGCTCGCCGATCGCCTGGCGCGGCGGCTTGTGCTCGAACAGCACGGCAGCCACCTCCCGCGCGATCGGCAGCTCGACCCCGACCTTCGCCGCCAGCGCCACCGCGGCCCGCGCGGTGCCGACGCCTTCGGCCACCGAGAGCCGGCGCGTCAGCACCTCCTCGAGCGGCTTCCCCCTCCCGACCTCGATCCCCAGACTGCGGTTGCGCGACAGCGGGCCCGTGGCCGTCATCAGCAGGTCGCCCATCCCCGCCAGCCCGGCGAACGTGGCCGGCTTGGCGCCGAGCGCGGCGCCCAGGCGCGCGATCTCCGCCAGCCCCCGCGTGATGAGCGCGGCCCTCGAGTTGTTGCCCATCCCCAGCCCGTCGAGGATCCCCGCCGCGATCGCGACCACGTTCTTGAGCGCGCCCGCCAGCTCGACCCCGATGACGTCGTCGTTCGTGTACAGCCGGAACCAGGGCGCGCTGATGGCCTGCTGGGCCCTGCGCGCCGTGTCCGCCGCCCGGGACGCCGCGACCGCCGCGGTCGGCTGGCGCTCGTAGACCTCGCGCGAGAACGTCGGGCCGGACAACGCGGCGATCGCGGCCCCGGGGAGCACCTCGGCCAGCACCTCCGTCATCCGCTTGAGCGTGTCCGGCTCCAGTCCCTTCGACGCGCTGACCACGACCGCGCCCCGCGCGACGTGCGGCGCCGCGCCCATCATCACGCGGCGCACCACGTGGGACGGCAGGGCGGAAACCACGAGCGACGCGCCCTCCAGCGCGGCGCCCAGGTCGGTGGTGGCCTTGAGCTCGGGCTTGAGCGGCGCGTCCGGAAGGAACAGGTCGTTGCGATGGCGGCGGTTGATCTCTTCCGCCACCTCGGGCTCGTAGGCCCAGAGCGTCACCGTCTCCCCGCGATCGCACAGCAGGTTCGCGAGCGTCGTGCCCCAGCTCCCCGCGCCGATGACCGCCGCGCGCGTCACGACGCCGCCTTGCCCCTGTGGCCGAAGCGCGCCTCGGTCCCGGCCATCAGCCGCCGCAGGTTCGAGCGGTGATTGAAGATCACGAACAGCGCCACCGCCAGCGCGGCCCAGAGCCCCTCCGGACGGCTCGGATAGAGCACGGCCACCAGGACCGGGAAGGCGACGGCCGCGCTCACCGAGCCGACCGACACGTACCCCGTCCCCACGACCAGACCCGTCCACACGAGGGCGTCCGCGCCGATCGCTCCCGGCAGGTACGCGAGGAAGACGCCGGCCGCCGTCGCCACACCTTTGCCGCCCCTGAAGCGCACGAACGGCGAGAACACGTGGCCCAGCACCGCCGCGCTCCCGATCGCCAGGGCCCACCACGCGGGCCCGCGCCCGAGCGTGAGCCAGAGGAGCACCGGCACCGCGCCCTTCGCGACGTCGAACAGCGCCACCGGGACGGCCCCGCCCCAGCCGAGCAGGCGATACAGGTTCGTGGCGCCGAGGCTCCGGCTGCCGAACTCCCGCAGGTCCACGCCGCGGACCGCGCGCGCCACCAGATACGAGGTCGGGATCGCGCCGAGCAGGTACGCGCACGGCAGCCAGAGGATCGCCGGGAACGTCGGGGAATCCATCACGTCGTGACGCCCCCGCGGCGGCGGCGCGTGAACTTGACCCGGATCGGTGTGCCGAGGAAGCCGAAGCGCGCCCGCAGACCGTTGATCACGAACCGCCGGTAGTCGTCGGGGATCTCCTCGGGGCGGGTGGCGACGATGGCGAAGGACGGCGGCGCCTCGCCGATCTGCGAGCCGTAGAGGAGCTTCACCTCCGAGCCGCCGGCCTGGGGCGGCTGGCGCTCCGCCGTCATCTCCTTGATCGCGCGATTGACGAGCGATGTCTGGACGCGGGCGCCGCGCGCCTCCGCGACCTCCACGACCGCGTCGAGCACCTTCTGCACCCGCTGCCCCGTCAGCGCCGACACGAACACGAACGGCACGTCCTCCAGGAACGGCACCCGCTCGACGGCGTGCTTCCGGCCCTCTTCGGCGGTCTTCGTGTCCTTCTCGACGAGGTCCCACTTGTTCACCGCGACCACCAGCCCCGTCCCCGCGTCCCACGCCTGCGCCGCCACCTTGAGGTCCTGCGTGTGCAGCCCCTCCGCCGCGTCCACGACGATCACGCACACGTCCGCGCGCTCGATCGCGCGCTGCGTCCGGAGGAGCGCGTAGAACTCCACCGCCTCGTCGATCTTCCCGCGCCGCCGGAGCCCCGCCGTGTCCACGAAGGTGAGGACGCGGCCCTGGTAGTTGAGCGGCGTGTCGATCGCGTCGCGCGTCGTGCCCGGCTGCGGGGCGACGATCGAGCGCTCCTGCCCCAGCAGCTTGTTCACCAGGCTCGACTTCCCGACGTTGGGGCGGCCCACGACGGCGATGGCGAGCCCGGGCTCGACCGCGGCCTCCGGGCCCGGCGGCAGCGCCGCCGTCACGGCGTCCAGCAGGTCCCCGACGCCCTTCCCGGTCCCGGCCGAAACGGGGATCGGGTCGCCCAGCCCCAGCTCGTAGAAGACCAGGTGGCGGGCTTCCTTCGCCAGGGCGTCGGCCTTGTTGGCCGCCAGCACCACCGGCTTCCCCTTCCCGCGCAGGTACTGGGCGATCTCCTGGTCCCCCGGCGCGGGCCCGACCTCGACGTCCACCAGGAGCAGGATCAGGTCGGCGGCCGAGACCGCCATTTCGACCTGCGTCCGGATCGCCGCGTCCATCGGCTCCGGGGACAACGGGAGGAGGCCTCCGGTGTCCACCAGCCAGAAGACGCGCCCGTTCCACTCCGCCTTGCCGAAGTGCCGGTCGCGCGTCGAGCCGGGGAGCTCGTCCACGATCGCCTTCCGGCCGCCCACGATCCGGTTGAAGAGCGTGGACTTGCCGACGTTCGGCCGGCCGATGACCGCCACCGTCGCGGCGGTCCTGTCCGGCGCGTTCACGCGGCCGCCTCCACGCCCAGGGCGTCGGTGAAGTGGTACGAGAGCCTGAGCGGCATGGGGGCCCCAGCTTCCAGTGCGGCGAACGAGAGGTCGTCCACGAATACGCCGTCGTCGTTCACCGACTCGGCGGGCAGCAGCGCGAGGTCGTAGCGCGCGCCCCCGCCCTGCCCCGACGCGGCCAGCGCTCGACGGAAGTCGGCGCCCGCCAGCAGCCCCGCCGTCGTGACGGTCGGACCGAAGAACGAGTTCTCCAGCGCCACGCAGTCGAACCGCGCGCCGGTCGCCTTCGCGAGCGACGCGAGCACCTCGGGCATCAGCGGGCCCATCGCCGTGCCGGTCAGCACGAGCACGCGCCGGCCCGCCAGGGCGTGCGCGCCCAGCTCCCGCTCGTCTTCGGCGATCAGCTTCTGGAGGTACCGCACCGCGCCGACCCCGTTCTCCACCTGCTGGAAGTCGTCGTACGCGTCGGCCGTGGGGAATGGCTCGCCGCCGAGCATGTAGAGCTCGTCGGAGCCGTACACCCACCCTTCTCGCCGCTCGCCCCGCGCGCGCGCCGCCCACTTCTGCACCGTGCGCAGGGCGCGGCGCGCCTCCTCGCGCGTCGGCGCGCGTACCACGTCGAGCTTCGAGTGCGCGGTCAGCGCCACCGGCACCACCGAAACGCTGAGGACCGGCGCGCCGAACGCATAGAGGTCGCCGAGCGACCGCTCCATCACGGCCCCGTCGTTGACCCCCGGCACCATCACGATCTGCGTGTGGAACTGGAGGCCGCCCTTGGCGAACATCTCGAGCTGCGGCAGGATGGCGGGCGCCTTCGGGTTCCGGAGCAGCGCCCGCCGGATCTCAGGGTCGGTCGCGTGCACCGACACGTAGAGCGGCGAGAGCCGGTACTCGAGGATCCGCCGGACGTCCTTGTCCTTCAGGTTCGAGAGGGTCGCGAAGTTGCCGTACCGGAAGCTGAGGCGGTAATCGTCGTCCCGGATCAGCAGCGCCTTCCGGGCCCCGTCCGGATTGCCGTCCACGAAGCAGAAATCACAGCGGTTGTTGCAGCGGCGGATCTTGGGCGGCTCCAGCGCCACGCCGAGGGGGACGCCGTCCGAGCGCTCCACCTCGAAGCTGCGGGCGGTGCCGGCCGCCGTGCGGGTATCGAGACGGAATTGCTCGTCCGCAGCCAGGAACTCCCAGTCCAGGAAGTCCACCAGCTCGCGGCCGTTGATGGCCAGCAGCTCTTCCCCGCGTTCGAGGCCTAGCTGGGAGCCGATGGAGTCGGGAGCGACGGCAGCCACGCGTAACATTGGCCATCAATGATACCGCGTAACGCGTTACTCCACAATAGATTCGGCGTGCGACCTCAAGCGATGTCGAAGGGAGCTAATGTGCCTTCGCATCCAGGGCCGCCACTTCGGCTTCGTGGCGGCGCACGAACCACGCGGCCAGGAGCGGCCGGTACTCGCGCTGGATATCCGGCGGCAGGAGGAAGAAGTCCCCGGTGGTTACGCCGCGACACCTTCGGGCGCCACAGTGGCAGGGCCAGGAGGTCCCGCCGGCGATGTTGATGTTGTAGTCGCAGGTGATCTCGTCCCCGGGGGCGAGGTCCCGGCGGGCCACCAGCCAGGCCCCCTCCCCTTCGTACAGGACCCAGGCGCTGGGGTCGCAGCTGTGGTTGGTGTGTCGGTCGGGGAAACCCAGCAGGACCACCCGGCCGTCGGGGTAGTCGCAGTGGTCCCACCGCTCGCCCAGCTCCTCCCGGAGGGGCGCCTCGGCGGTGACTTCACGCACGACGTTCACCCGCCGGACGCGCTCCCCTGCCTTGAACGGCCGAGCGGCGAACAGCCCGAGCCCCTCGATGGGGGATGCGCGAACCTCGACGTCCGTCATGGTCACCTCCGCGGCCGTCCGCCGCGGAGCATGGTTACCAGGCGATCCCGTAGTCCTCGCCGTGATTGCTCGAGCCGCCCCACATCGAGTGGTGCACCCGGTCGAACAGGATCGCATTGATGGGACCCGAGGTACGCTCGGCGAACTCCAGGGTGTACCCCATCGCCTGCAGCGCCGCGCGCGTGGAGTCGGGCAGCGAGGTGGCCACGAGCATCCTCCCCAGCTCCGTCTCGTGCTGCCCGAAGGACGAGCGCATCTGGAAGCTGTTCATGTTCGGCGCTTCCACCGCCTGCTGCACCGTCATCCCGAACTCCACCACGTTCAGGAAGAACTGCAACAGGTTCTGGTCCTGCGAGTCGCCGCCCTGCACGGCGAAGGCCAGGTAGGGTGCGCCATCCCGAAGCGCAAGCGTGGGCGTGAGCGTTACGCGGGGGCGCTTGCCCGGCTCGATCACGTTGTAGGGGCCGTCGCTCG
The DNA here is from genome assembly GCA_963835535.1 of uncultured Gemmatimonadales bacterium. Classification (GTDB taxonomy): domain Bacteria; phylum Gemmatimonadota; class Gemmatimonadetes; order Gemmatimonadales; family JACORV01; genus Fen-1245. The sequence continues at coordinate 300,563 of CAWIFL010000002.1, read as the reverse complement.
CCTGGGTGACGAAGCTCTGCGCGCGCTGGCTCAGGCCGATCCCCGTGTGTCCCGCGATCACCGCCGGCACCCACCCGCCGCTGGGCGTCACCGACACCACCCAGCCCTCCGAGTCGGCCGCCTCGATGGACGTCGTGCCGCGGTAGAAGGCCTCCTGGTCGGCGGGGAACTCCGAGCCGCTCGTGTCGGGCCGCGCCGCGGGAACGGCCCGGTCCTGCGTTCCGCCCGCCGGGGTCGTGTCGTGCGGCGCGAAAGCGGCCGGATTCCACTGCGCGAGCAGATCTGCGAACGGATTCGTGCCTCCCTGATACGGATACGGATCGCCCGGCTTCACGCCGGGATCGTTGTGCATCCAGTTGATGGTCGCGAACCGTGCTCTCGCGTACGCCGCCGAGAGCAACCCCTCGACCGGCTTTTCGGGCGGGAAGTACGGATCACCGTAATAGAAGTCGCGGTCCGCGAAGGCGAGGTTCATGACCTGGTAGAGCGTGTGCAGGTATGCCGGCGAGTTGTAGCCCATCGCCTTCACGTCCGTATCCGCCAGCATGTTCAAGGCCTGCAGCATTGCCGGCCCCTGCTGCCAGATCGGGAGCTTGTAGACCTCGATCCCCTTGTAGCTGGTGTGCAGGGGCTCTTCGATCCTGACGCGCCAGGCGGCGAGGTCCTGCAAGGTGATCAGCCCGCCGTCCTCCTGCACCCCGCGCACCAGCTCGCGGGCGATGTCGCCCCGGTAGAAGCGGTCGTAGGCCGCGTAGATCGCCTCCTTGCGCGTCTTCCCGGCCGCGAGTGCCCGCTGCTCCGCTTCCACCAGCTTGCGCCAGGTCGCAGCCAGATCCCGCTGCACGAAGATCTCGCCCGGCTCCGGCGCCTCGTACGCCGCCCCGGGATGGGTGAGCATCACCGCGGGTGCATACTTCCATTGCTTGATCCAGGACTTGTAGTGCTCGATCGTCCGCGAGAGCTGCGCCTCCATCGGATAGCCGTCGGCCATCCGGATGGCGGGCGCGAGGACGTCCTTGAGCGAGAGCCTGCCGTACTCCGCCACCATCGTCAGCAGCCCGCCGACCGTGCCAGGCGTGACTGCGGCCAGCGGCCCGTACTCCGGCGGGAAGCGGTAGCCCTTCGCCCGGTAGAACGCCGCGGTGGCGCCGGTCGGCGCGACGCCGAGCGCGTCGATCCCGACGACCTGGTGCGTGTGCGGGTTGTAGATGAGCGCCTGCGTCTCGCCACCGCAGGACAGGGTGTCCCACATCGTGCACCCGGCGGCGAGCATGGCCGCGGCCGCATCCACCGCGTTCCCCCCCTTGGCGAAGATCAGCGCCCCGGCCGTCGCCGAAAGCGGCTTGCCGGTGATGGCCAGCCAGTGGATCGCGTGGAGCGGAGGCTTCTCCGTTTGGGCGTAGCGCGGGTCCTCGGCCTGGCGGGGCTGCCCCGTACGGGGGCGCTGCGGCGGCCGCTGCGCATGGAGGGGCGTCACGGCGCCGCACCAGAGGAGTGCTGCCAGGAGTGAGAGCAGGGTGCGGATGCGCATGGTAGCTCCGGGACCGCGGCTGCGAGACGGAGCGCGCAATATGTGACGGATCGCCGCGGCTCGCCACCGCTCCGCGGCCTCACCGCGTGAACCGCCATACCCCGTTCCCCTCGGCGTCCGTCACCCGGTGCGCGCGCACGCGGAAGACCCGTTCGATGAACTCGGCGGTGAGTTCCGCCGGATCGTCGCACGCCAGGGCGAGGCGCCCGTGCTCCAGAACGACGAAGCTGTCGCCGTATTGGAGCGCGACGTTCAGATCGTGCAGGACGGCGATCACCGTGCAGCGCGACCCCAGCAACCCCCGCGTGACATCCAGCAGCTGCAGCTGATAGTGGACGTCGAGGTTGAGCGTAGGCTCGTCCAGGAAGAGATACGTGGGTTCCCCGGCCTCGTCCTCGACCCAGATCTGGGCCAGCACGCGCGCGAGCTGCACCTTCTGCTGCTCGCCGCCGGAGAGGGTGGGATACGAGCGCCCGCGTTCGGCGGCCAGATCGACGAGGGCGAGCGCGCCGTCCACGATCCGCCGGTCGCGCGTCGACGGCGTCCGACCGTAGTGCGGGTACCGCCCCATCATGACGACGTCTTCGACCGGCAGCGGAAACGCCAGCTCCACGTGCTGCGACAGCACCGCACGCCTCCGGGCGAGTGCCTCCGCACCGAATGTCCCGACGAGGCGCTCGCCGTAGCGTACCGCACCTCGAGTGGGAGCGAGCAGGCCCGAAGCGATCCTGAGCAGGGTCGTTTTCCCGGCGCCGTTCGGACCGAGAATGACGTTGAAGCGCTCAGTCCGGAACCGGACGCTCACGTCGCTCAGGATGTGGGCGCCGCCGGCTTCATACGAGACCTTCTCCAGCTCAACCATAGAAGGCGGCCTGGCCGCGCCGCTGCTGCCGGAGCAGAATCCAGAGAAACACCGGAGCACCCGTCACGGCCGTGATGATTCCGATCGGCAGCTCGGCCGGAGGAATAATCAGCCGGGCGACGACGTCGATCAGCTCCATCAGGACGGCGCCGAGCAGCGCGGACGCCGGCAGCAGGAAGGTGTAGTCCGCCGACCGCAGCATGCGCAGGATATGCGGGACGACCAGCCCGATGAATGCGATCACACCCACCATCGCGGTATCCATCGCGACCATGGCCGTGTTGATGACGATGAGCTGCAGGATCAGTCGCCGCGGCTCGATCCCCAGCGCGGCGGCTTCGTCTTCGCCCAGCATCAGCGCGTTGAGCGACTTGCCGTGCCGCAGCGACCACACGAAGCAGATGGCGAAGATGGCGGCCACGAGGATCACGCCGCGCCAATCGGCGGTGGTGAACGTCCCGAGATTCCAGAACGTGATGTTCCGCGCCTGCGGATCGCGGGCGATGTACGAGAGGAAGCCCGTTCCCGCGCTGCACACGGCGTTCACCGCGATGCCGGCGAGGAGCAGCGTGAACACGTTCACCTTGCCGAACGACGCGGATACCCGGTAGACGAGCATCGTGGCGCCGAAGGCGCCGACGAACGCGAGCGCCGGCAACACCAGCGACCCCAACGACAGAAACGCGGCGGCCGTGGTGCCGCCGAACACGAAGACCAGCGAGGCGCCCAGCGCCGCCCCCGCCGAGGTGCCCGCCAAACCCGGCTCGACGATCGGGTTGCGAAACAGCCCCTGCATAAGCGTGCCCGAGACCCCGAGGACCGCGCCCGTGAGGCCCGCCAGGCACACGCGCGGCAGACGGAGCTTCAAGAACACATTGCGGCCGAGTGCGTCGGTGGGGCCCGCAGAGATCCATCCGGCGGCCTCGGCGAGGTACTTCACCATCCTGGGCGGCGTGAACGGGAACGCCCCGATGCCTGCCGACGCGACGACGGCGGCCACGAGGGCCGCGCCGAGGAGCAGATAGACGGCGCCGAACGAGAGCGGCCGCCGCATCAGCGGGTCACGGCGCGCGTGTCGGTCGGGTGGAAGAAGCCCTCCAGGCGCCGGATGGCCTCCGGCGTGCGCGGACCGAGATACATGACGTCGGTTTCCTCGATGCGGTAAATGCGCAGCGCCCTGCCGGCCGGCGTGAGACTGACGCCCGGCATCGTGGCGAACTTGGCGGGAGAGCCGTACCGGTCGAACCCGACGTCCGTGGCGACGATGATGTCCGGCGCCACCTTGGCGATCAGCTCCGGCGTCAGGCGCATCATGCCCCCCGCCGAATCCACCGCGTTCTCCGCGCCGGCCCAGCGCAGCATGGCGTCGGCGACGCCGCCCCGCTTGAGCGCCAGGTAGTCGTTGGCGATCTGTCCGAAGTGGATGATGAGGACCCGGGGCCGGAGCGTGCCGACCCGTTTCAGCGTGTCCTTGAGCGCCTCCGCCATCCCCCGCTTCCACGCGGCCAGCACGCTTTCAGCCGCGGCCTCCCGGTCAAACCGGCGTCCGAGCGAGTCCAGCAGCGCTTCGGCGCCCTCCAACGTGCCGCCGGGCTCCAGGGTCCAGATGGGAATGCCCACCTCCTGAAGCTGCGTTTGCACGGCGGCCGGGCCGTAGTTCCCGTCGGTGAGGAACAGCGTGGGCTTGAGCGAGATGATGCCCTCGGCGCTGAGGGCACGATGGTACCCGACCGACGTGACCTGCCGGATCTGAGGCGGATAGATGGACGTGAGGTCGCGGCCCACCAGCAGGCCCTGCGCCCCGATGGCGTACATGAACTCGTTGAGCTGCTTGGAGACGCACACCACGCGCTCCGCCTGCGGAGCACGGTTCCCTCCGCGCGAGGCGCTGCATCCGATCGTGACGGCGCATCCAAGGGCGGCAGTGAGCGAGAGCGGAACGGGGCATCGCAGCATAACGGTTCCGTGGCACCAGCCGGTCGGAGGGGAAGCTAACGCGCGTTGCCGTACCGCGATACGGCGTCGCACAGACTCGCTCTACTTGGAGGCGCGAACCGGGAGCACCATGAACTCCCCGAGCCGGTCGTGCGTAGGCGCTCCGGCGCTGTCCCTGAGCTGGCACATCAGGCCGTACAGTTCTCCGGGCTTCAGGTAGGCCAGCACCTCCTGGGGCGCCGTGGTGTGCGCCGGCGCGACGAGCACCGCCGCGCCCGCTTCGACGAGCGAGTCGGCGAGGCGCCCGTGCGCGAGCAGGGCTAGGCCCGAGTCCTCGGAAATGCCCGGCCGGAAGCGGAACAGGCGCAGCTCGTGCGTCCGCGTGCCGCTGTTCACGAACCGGAACAGCGTCGGCCCCGCCGAGACCGCCGTCGGCGCCACGTAGTCATAGGGCACCGGCGGCCGGGCGTTGGTCACTGCGATGATCGTCACCTCGGCCGGCTTCACCTCGCGCGAGCAGCTCGCACCCGAGAGTGCCACGAGCATGACGATCGGGAGTCGCGTTCTCATACGCAGCCCTTCAAGGTCGAGATCGAGTAAGGAGCCGAGCCCGAAGACGAAAGCTACCTGTCATTTGGAAGGCTCAGCAACCCGAGCGCCCGCGTCACTCCTCGCGTAGTGCGTTCATGGCCGAGGCTCAGCCGGGCTTGTGTCGCCGCCGCGCCTCCATCTCCAGCGTGGTCGGCGTGTAGCTGAAGATGCGCACGAGCTTGGCATGGTCCTGCACCGACGCGAGAGCTACGGCTTGCGGAAACGAGTTCAGGAGTCGGATGAGGCCCAGGAGCTGGTGTACGTAACACGCCGGACCTGAGAACCTGGCCAGGGGCCAGGTCGCGTACCAGGCGATCGTCGGCAGGATCAGGGGAATCGCCGTGAAGCGGACCGCCCTGCCGTAGACCGCCGAGAGCCTGCTCGCCGCTTCGGGAAACGACAGCGGTTCCGGCCCGACCAGACGGATGCGCTGCCTGTCCAGGTCATCGCGCAGAACTGCCTGGGCTGCGATCTCACCCACATCCACGGGCGAGATCGTAGGAAGCGACGCCGGCCCGCCGCCGGGCACCAGCATGCGGTCACCGCGCGTCATCGCGAAGAACAGCTCCATCGACGGCGGAGCGCCGAGGACCGTCCAGTTGAAGCCGGACGACTTGAGATAGGCCTCGACGTCCTGCTTGACCGTCGCGGTGTCCAGGCGCACCCGACGGGGCATCTTCTGGGGCTGAATGTCGAAAACCGACAGGTAGACAACGCGTCTCACTCCCGCCGCTGCGGCCTGGTCGAGCGCCGCAATCACGGCGTCCCGCTCGACGGCCACCATCTTGCGAATCTGATCCCGCGTGAATGCCGACACGGCAACGACAACGCGGTCGATGCCCTGGAGCGCACGAGCGACGGCGTCGTGCGACTCGAGATCGCCCTCCGTCAGCTCCACGTTCTCCGGAAGGACTCCCCTCGCCCGCGCGGCATTCCGGGTGAGCACTCGCACCGGGACGCCCTTGGCCGCGAGACTGCGAACGATGTGCCGACCGTAGTGGCCGGTGCCGCCGAGCACCAGCACTCTCGCCGACTGAGTCACTTGCTTGGGGCGCTCCCCGTACGGCCGAGCCGTATGACGCCCAGCAGGTACACCACGCCGGCACAGGCGGAGAAGGCCGAGAACACCGCATACCGCCCTGGGAGCGCGCCGCGCGCCACCCTGCCCACCTCCGGCACCACCTGCAACCCGCGCAGGAGGTACACCGCCGCGATCACGAAGAGCGCGGTTCGGAGCAGCGGCAGATGTCGTATCGCCCCGGCCCCGGACAGGGCGTAGCACGCCCACAGCACGAAGACGGCGGCCACGGCGAGCGCGAGCAGCGTCGGCACGAGGGGCGCACCGGCTTCGATCCGCGCGGCCAGGGAGGGTGCACCGAAGTAGCGGTACCACGCCGGCCCCGCGATGGCGATCGACACGTGGAGGACAGCGACGAACAGGCTGCAGCCCGCCGCTACCAGGAGCAGAATCCGCCCAGGACCCTTCATCGCGCCTCCTCGGACTGTTGGCACACGCTGCCTACCGGCTGCGCGGCCCTAGTGCTCCCAGAGCTCACGCAGCCTCACGTAGTCCGCCACTCTCTGAGTCATGTCGAGCGGTCGTCGCTCGAAACCCGGATTGCGGTCGCGAGTGAGCCGCACCAGGGCACCGTCCGCGGTGATGGTCCAGAAGAAGTGTTCCCCGTCCGGCGCGGTCTCGGTCGCGAGCGTCGCTCCCTGCGTCCTCCGGCAAACGACGCTGATAGTGTCCCATTTCGACTGATACGGCCGGTAGATGGCCAGGCGCACTTCGCGGGCATCGGCGCCCGGAGCCTGGATCAGTGGAAGGAGCTGGTCCTCCATGCCAGAGTCGGCAACGGCCCACGGCAGCGAGGGCGCAGGAAGGGCCGTATCGCGCGCGCCGGCGAGGTGGATGACCCCGGCCTCAAGCCGCACGTTCAATTCCAGCAACGTGGCCGAGCCCTTCGTCCACCGAACGTGCACGTCTCGCTGTCGGCCCGCCTGCCAGACTGCCGCCGCGGTTCCGACCAGGCCGTCAGTGCTCACCAAGCTCGACGCGACGGTCGAGTCTGTGCGGCTCACGGCCGTGTACAGGTCCGGTTTGGGAGTCCACGTGACAAATATGTCTCCCGCCGGGATGCTGCCGCCCGAAAAGAGCTTCAGGACCGCCACGCCTCTGGCGTGGAGTACTTCCGGCGTCGCCTCGTTTGGTGGCGCGGTCTCGACGGGGGCTGGGGGCGGCGCGGCCGGGGCTGGGAGCGGCGCCGAATGGCATGCTGCCAAGATCACGAGGACTGCGAAGGCGACATCACGCGGCACGGTGTTCCTCCCAGAGGCGGAGCTCTCTAGCGAACGAAGCGCGCCTCAGCGGCGGGCCTCACGCCCGCCAGCTACACAACACCCGCATGACCGCAGGTCAACTCACCACCGGGTATCGGCTGAAGCTGCCCGCCGCTGCAGGCGCAGGTCAGGCAGCAACGATGAACCGGTGCCACCGCCAGAGGTACAGCCAACGGATGACAAAGGCCATCGGGATGCACCAGGCCAGCGTCAGACCAAGGAACGCGAGCACCGTGAGCACTCGGCTGCCACCCAACAGCTCCGCCGGCGCCGATGTCGCGGCGATGAGCGTGCCGACGGTCAGCCCGATAAACGCCGCCATCGCCAGCCCCATTGCGATGACCCGGAGCACCCAGTGCCCTCGCGTCATCTGCGCCCAGCCCCGCTGCAGACGCAGAACCGAGTTCTCAACTCTTGCCTCACGCGGAGCGCGGTAGGTGCGGAGCGACCAGGCTGTGAGCCCCGCCGCGAGCATGAGCGAAATCGCGAGTTCGATCCACATGGCGCGCCCCGACGCGAGGCGGCGCACAGGTCCCGCGAGGGCCGTTGGGATGGCAAAGGAGCCGAGGTAGAGGACGCTGAACACGACTGCGATCCGCCGCAACACCCAGTACGTCCGCCGTCGGCCAGGGGGAGGCTCGTGGCGTACGATCTCGTTCGTTATGGCGGAGATGTTGACCGCTGGCAGACCAGTCATGTGCGCAACCCCCGTGAACTGAAGAAGCCGGCCTTCGTTGCAGCCGAACGAAATGCCAAGCAGGGCACCAGCCTACGTTGAACTGCGTCCTCGCTGCGTCTCACCAAGTCGGCGCTGAGCCGCCCCACACCGCCTGAGCGGTCAGATTCCGGAGGCCGGACCCGTCCGGGTTCACCACGTAGATGTCGTATCTCATGCTGCAGGTGCTCCCGACGCAGACCTCCTGGTAACGCTGAAACGCGAGGCGCGAGCCGTCCGGAGCCCACACGGGCTTCATATCGGTGGCCGTCTGACCACTGACTGGCGACGTGAGGCGCGTGAGGCCGGAGCCGTCAGGGCGCATCGTGTAGATGAGATCTCCCCCGCCGGGCTGACCGAGCGCGAAGGCCACAAGTGAGCCGTCAGGCGACCACGCCGGGGTCCTCGCCTCAAGGCTGTCCGAGGCGAAAACAAGGTGCGCGGTGGTGTCGGGTGGCGTAATGCTGTATACGCCGTTCCCGCGCGGGCTCAGAAGCGGCTGGCCACCCGCCGCCGCGAGGATCGTGCGCCCATCTGGCGACCATGTCGGCTCGCGGAGGTTCGATGCGATGACCGTCACGCCTCCATCCGCGAGCCGCACCACCTGGAGTGCTCCGCCGTACTGAAGAGCGTTCCACGCCAGGGCCACGACCAACGCGCTGTCGTTCGGTGACCACGCGAGCTGCTCGATATAGGAGTTCTGGTAGATGACGCGCGGCATGGTGCTGTCGGCGTGGAGCACGACGAGGTCGCCGTTACCCACCTCGACGTAGAATGCCAGGAACTGCCCGTCGCGCGACTCGGCCGGATATACGAGGTCGCCCGTAACGCCCGAGAGCGACAGGCTGTCGGGCGCCGCACCGTCCAGTCCGACCTGGTAGAGCCGCCAGCTAGAGGGGGGCAGGAGTTGCATGAAGGTGATCGGGCGCACGGCGTTCGCGCCCGGAGCGAGCGTCTCGCGACATCCCAGCACCACCAGGCTGCTCGCGAGCACGGCTCGTACGGACACACTCAACCGGCGTTGCATGTGCGCCCCCCCCCGGATTCAGGAGCCTCCCGCTGCTCAACTCCTCCAAGACCGGAGCCTTACCGCGGCTCCGCCTTCAGTGTCTCCACTCGCCACCCGAACTCCTCCGCCAATTCCTCGCTCCAGCCGGACTTGCTGAAGGCGATCCGGCCGGCCCGGTCCACGAACCACGTGGTCGGATACGCCTGCACGCCGGCACGGCCTGCGTACCCGGCGTCCACGAGTACCGGCAGGTCGTACTGGCGCCGCTGCATCCACTCGCGCAACGCGGTGAGGTCCGGATCGTTGTTGATCGTCAACAGCCGGACAGTGCTGTCCTGCGCGACCTGCCGCCAGTACCGCTGCACCTCCGGCATCTCCATCACGCACGGCCCGCACCACATGCCCCAGAAGTTGATCACGGTCACGTGGCCCGCGAGCGCGCTCGAGCGCACGGTGTCACCGGCGAGCGAGACCAGCGTGAAGGCGGGCAGCGTGTCGCGCACGGTCTTGAGCTCCGCCGTGACCTCCGCGCGGCGCCGGGCGCGATCGCGCTCCCGGATCGAGGCATAGTACGCCTCGTATCCCTCGGCGGAGCCGTGGCGGGTCACATAGAGCTTCTGGAGAGCGTCCCGATTCGGATTCTTGCCAGGGGTAGGCACCATCGCGCCCCTGATGTAGTACCCCTCTGCCGAATCCAGCGCGCCGGCCGCTTCGAACAGGCGCCCGAGGTGGTTCAGCGTCGTCAGATTCTTCGGCGCGAGGTCCAGTGCCTGGCGGAGCTGTTGTTCTGAATCCTGCGGCCGCCCGGCGCGGAAGTACACCCAGCCCAGCGCGTCCGCCATGGTCGAGGCCATCCAATCGCGCGCCTGGGTGTACTGGTCCGGGTCGAGGAAGCTGCGCTCCTGCTCGATGCGCTGGCGGCCGGCGATCACCCCCTGGCGTGCGAGACGCTCCGCCTGGTCCAGGTGGACGCCCCGGTCCGCCAGCGCGATCGCTCCCTGCGCAAAGACGATCTGCGGATTGATACCCTCGTACTGCTCCATGCCGAGGATGATGTACAGCAGCGTATCGGGATGGGTCGTCGAATCGGCCTGGAAGAACAGCTGCCGATACGCGTCCCCCAAGAGCCGCTCGTTAAGGTGCGTCGGGCGCGCGATGAACGCCGCGAGCATTCCGCGGTAGGTGCCCTTGAGCGTTGAATCGTGCACCGTTGTGTCCGCCAACTTCGTGCCGACGGCTCGATACCGGCTGACGAGGACCCACTCGGCGGCGATCGAGGCCGGGTGGTCTTGGAGAATCCGGTCCTCCGTCACCCGCTGCGAATCGGGCATCCCGAACGCAACATACTCGTTGGCGAGGAGCTGAAGCGCCGCCGGATCGTTCCCCCGGGCGGAACGCACGCGCTCGATCCCCGGCAACGCCGCGGACGCGGCCTGCTCCCGATCGCGCACGTGCAGGCTGCGCAGCGCGCGCCAGTAGTCGGCGTTCACGCCCAGCGAGAGCGGAGCCAGCTCTGAGGCGCGCCGCAGCAGCGCCTGCGCGTCCTCGAGCCTGCCCACGTCCAGCAGATAGGAGCCGGCGAACTCCCACGCGCGGACGTCGCTCGAGTCAATCGAGCGGGCCTTCGCCCAGAGCGATTCGGCGGTGTCCCGCATGGCTTGATTCGGCGGGTGCGTCTGACTCGCCGCGGTCCAGGTTGCGTTCGCGCGCAGCACGAGCAACCGTGTGGCTGACGGATCGCGGGCGAGGGCGGAGTCCACGACCGGAATCACGTCCTTCGTCCGCCCGGCGTTGCTCAGCATCGCGACGCGGAGCCACAGGACATCGGGATCGCGCGGGGCGCGGCTGTACATCGAGTCGCTCGCCGCGAAGGCGCCAGCCGACGAGTCGGCGAAGGAGTGGTAGGCCAAGGCCGCCGTCCGTGCGAACCAGGTCCAGACGGAGCTTGGGTCTGCGGCCATCATCGAATCTGCCAGGGCCAGCGACGCAGGCGTTTCCTGATCCCTGGCCAGGAGCAGGACGTACCATGCCGCCGCCCGGGGATCCCGCAGCTCCTGCGGATGCGCACGCGCTTCCGCCACGCCACCGGCGTAATCCATCGCATAGTTGAACCAGCTCAGGCGATCGGCCAGGGTCCTCCCGGTGCTCTGCCCCCGCGCGGCCGGCAGCGGAACGGCCAGCAGGATCGCAAGGGCCAGGCTGGGAACGAATCGAGATCAGCTCATGTCGCGGCCTCCGCGTGCTCGTGCGAATACACTCAGTGGACGACGGTGGTGCTCACACTCATGGAGTCGGTGCGCGGCGCGATGCACGGCGGGCGTTGCACGCCTGGTAGTTGGCGACACGAGCCGGGGCTTCCCCTCAGGCAGCCGGGACCGGGCTCGATGCTCAGCGGTAGGTGACTGAGTCGCTGTACAGCTCCCTCACCCCGGCTAGGTCCGGCCGGGATCGTGTCTGGCGCCGGTTGGCCGATGGCGCCGGCCAGTCGGGGGAGGATCGCTGAGAATCCGCATCGCCGTCGCGCGGGGTCCGCCCGCAGGCTGCGTCAGGGAATACAGATGCCACCCGGGGTCAATTCGAGCGTGCAGCGCCACGACGCCGTGGCTCGGAGTCGCCGGCCCGCAGGTCGCCCGTCGACAGCTACCACCTCATCGGCCGCAGCCTGGGCTGCTGCAGCCCTGCGGCCACGTTCACGACCGGAAGCAGCAGCAAGAGAATCCACACACCCATGCTCAACCTCATACCGTGCCTCGTCCATACCTCCTGCGTCAGTCGGGCGTGAGGCGGCCGTGCCCGCCCGCTCGTGGCGCTGGTCAGGTGGCCCGCCCGGCAGGCGGCAGGAGTCTGATCGGCGCGACGCAGTGTTGGCTCGCCAGGGAGCGCACTCGGCCGACCTGGCCCTCGGTGAGCAGGCGCTTCGGTACAAAGAACGTCGCGCGCGGGCCGCGAAACAGGAAGAACTCCGGGGTCTCCCCAGTCCATCGCGTGTCTGCCCACGGGAGGAACGTCGCGTCGATGCTGCCAGCGACGTCGAGCCCTGCCTCAGAGACGGTGCGTTCCTCCGGGCGTCCGCGGATGCGGCGGGCGTTGAGCGGAGCCATTACCGAGGGCCAGAGGGCGAGAATGGCGTAGAAGAACAGCGCCATGAGTTCCCACGGCACGGCGGCCGTGATGATGTCGAGCGCCGGTCCCGCGCCAGATGACGGCAGCTACGAAGGCAGGGAACGAGCAAGGCAGAATCGGGTGCCGCCAGATCAAGCGCCCGATGGAGTGGCTCGCATAGCCGCGATCTCAGCACGGCCCCACTCCTTGCCGTCCAGCTCGAAGCGAATCGAGACTGCCGCCTCGGTCTGGTGGATCACATCATCCATTTGCGCGCCACCTAACGAAGTGCGCCTCAGCGGCGGGCTGGCACCGCGACCCGCCTGGGTAACCGTCTCTAGTCTATGCGTCAAGCGTTAGTCGGGCGTGAGGCGGCCGTGCCCGTCCGCTGCAGGCGCGGGTTAGGCGGCGCTGGCGTCAGTTCCGCGTCGGCGACCGCCAGGCCAGACTCAGATGCGGAAGCAGATCCGCCTGGAACCCGCGCTCAAGACTACGTCCACCGCTGTCCTGCAGGTCGATCGAGTAGAAGAGCGTCGTGAGGCCCAGAGTCGCGGTCAGTGCATGACCGACGTGCACGTCGAAGCCGAATCCAACCACGCCCGCCACGGGGCTCGGAGTACTGAAGCCGGCATACGCGTCCCCTCCATGGCGCACGATGCCGATCCCCGCGCTGAGCACGAGCGGCAAAGCTCGGGGTGCAGGGCGATAAAGCACCTGGGCGGTCAGGATCACGATCTGCGCGTGTATGGTATCGACCCCCCCCGATCCTGAGGAGGGGGCGTTAAACGGCGCGACGCGGCGGCTGGCAGCCACCTCGGCCTGGAGCTGGAGGCCAAAGCGGGGGGTCACCCAAAGCCGTCCTTGCCCGCCCCACGCCACGGCCCCGAGATCGCTCGGCGTGGTCGGGAGTGTGAACGAGAAGGCATCGGGCGACCTGAAGGTCCCGACCGGAGCGTAGACGCCCACCAAAGGGCCGATCTCGACGGCTTGACCGAGGGCTGTCGTCGGAACAGCGATACCAAGCACAAGGACCAGCAGGGGCCATGAGCCCTGGTGCGCACGCATGGATCACCTCCGGGCTACGAGCGCTGCCTAACAACATTTGGACAGAACCGCGTAGCGCGCCGATTGGGCCCGCGCTCGCAAGGTAGCGACAGAACGACTCTCCGGCCCATTCCGCAACTGCCGAAAGCGCCGAATCTTGGGAAACGGACTGCGGAATCGCCCCGGCGCTATGCGGCGCGTGGCGGCAGTATAGCGCGCAGGCGTCAGTCAGGCGTTAGTGCAAAGGCTGGCGGTGCGTCGACCTGTCCGGAAAAGGCATCGGGCCGAGAGGTCGCCCCTCGGCCCGATGTGCATCAAGCCATTCAGTCCATTGTACTTCCAGGAGCGGGCGACCGGATTCGAACCGGCGACGTCCAGCTTGGGAAGCTCGGTCTCGGGTGGGCGGCCGCTCCGAGCCTCGCCGTCGATCTCGTCACTCCTCGCGCAGCGCCGCCATCGGGTCGAGCCGGGCCGCGCGCCAGGCCGGCAGGGCGCCCGCGACGAGCGCGACCGCCGCGAGCGACGTCACCGCGAGAACGATCGTCGTGGGATCGGTGGCCGTGAGCCCGTACAGGAACGACCTCAGCAACCGCGTCGTCGCCAGCGCGATGAGGGTGCCAACCACGGCGCCGGCCGCCATCAGCCGGCCTGCTTCGCCCATGATCATGCGGATCACGCGCGAACCGTCGGCGCCCAGGGCGATGCGGATCCCGATCTCCCCGTGCCGTCGCGCCACCGAGTAGGCGATCGTGCCGTAGAGCCCGACGGTCGCCAGCAGCAGGGCCAGCGCGCCGAAGAAGGCGGACAGAGTCGCCAGGAGGCGCGGCCTGGCCAGCGACGCGGCGACCTGCTCCGACAACGTGACGAAGTCGAGCGAGATCGCGTGGTTGAATTCGCCCGCCAGCGTCCGGACTGCCGGCACCAGCGCCCTGGGGTCCTCATCCGCCCGTAGCGCGAAGTTCATGCTGCTGCCCCACAGTTCGCTCTGCATCAGCGGCAGGTAGGCGGTGGCCGTTTCGGTCTCGTTCAGCCTCACGTACTTCGCGTCGCGTACCACTCCGATGACTTCCGTCGGCGGGCTGATTCCGCGGCCCGTCCGGGTCCGGAATGCCTTGCCGATGGGGTTCGCGGCGCCGAAGACTTTCCGCGCCAGCGACTCGTTGATGATCGCGACCGGCGCGGCCCCAGCCACGTCCTGAGGGCCGAAGTCGCGTCCGGCCACCATACGGGTCCCCATCGTGGCGAAGTAGCCGCCCGACACCCCGTTGAACCAGACGACCCCGTCGCGCTCGCTCTTCGGCCGGAAGCCGTCCGCCTCGATGCCGCCGTTCCACCCGGAGCCGCTGATCGGCGTGAGGAGCGACGCGCTCGCCGACCGCACGCCCGGCAAGGCGCGCAGACGCTCGAGCATGTCGCGGCAGACGGCGTGCAGCTGCTCGTTCGGATACCCGGTATTCGCGGCGTCCATGCTCACGAGCAGCACGCCCTCGCGCTGGAAGCCGGGATCGAGGGTGACTAGCTTCTGGAACGACCGGAGCAACAGTCCGGCCGCGACCAGCAGCACCAGCGAGAGCGCGACCTGGCCGACCACCAGGCCCCTGGTGACGGCGAACCGACCCGGTCCGGACGTGGCGCCGCGCCCCTGCGCCTGCAGCGCCGACTGGGGGGCGGCTCGCGTGGCGCGCCAGGCGGGCACGAGGCCGAACAGGACGCCCGTGAGGATCGCGACGCCGACGGTGAAACCCAGAACGTGCAGGTCCAGGCCGAGATCGAGCCATATCTGGCTGTGACCGTTCGAGAGCAGCCCGACCACGACGCCGCTGGCCCAGCGCGCGAAGACGGCGCCGAGCGCGGATCCCACCAAGGCGAGCAGGAGGCTCTCGGTGAGCAACTGGCGGATGAGCCGGCCGCGTCCGGCGCCCAGCGCCAGTCGAAGCGCCATCTCGCGCTGCCGTGCCGCCGCGCGGGCCAGCAGCAGGTGCGCCACGTTGGCGCACGCGATCAGCAGGACCACGCCGACGACCACCATCAGCGCGAACAGCGCCGTGCTGTAGTCGTCGCGCAGGTCGGAGTAGCCGGTCCGCGCTGGCTCGGAGCCCAGCGTGGCACGCAGATACTGGGTCTGGAACTTCACTTGCATATCCGCCGGAAGGGTGGCGGCATCGATGGCCGGCGACGCCGCCGCGAGCCGGGCGTCGACCTGATCAGACCCGTAGTGGTTCCGCGGCCGGCCCATGAGCTGCAGCCACCAGGTGCTGCGGCCGTCGAGGAAGTTCGCATCGCCCCGCACGATCGCCTCGGCGCAGATCGGTGCGTAGACCTGGACCCGGCTCCCCACGTCCACCCCGAAGAACGACGGCTCGGTCACGCCGACGACGACGAAGGGATGGCCGTCGAGCGACACGGAGCGGCCGAGCGCGCCCTCCGGCGCCCCATATTCCTGACTCGCGAAGCCGGCACTCACCACGGCGACAGCGGCGCAGCCGCGGTTGTCGTCGCTGCGCGTCAGCAGACGTCCGGCCAGCGGGCGGGCGCCGAGCACCGGGAAATAGCTGCCGCTCACCCAGCTGCCCTCGACGCGGCGCGACTCGCCGCCCGTCGCCAGGTTGAACGACGCATGGCCGTACGCGAACGCGTCCACCGCGCCCTGGTGGTCGCGGATCTGCTCCCAGAGCGGATTGGTGAAGTCGGTCCCGGCCGAGCCCGGATCCCGGTCGCTCCCATCGAAGCGCACCACGCTCACCAGCTCCTCCGCATGCGGAACCGGAAGCGACTTGAGCATCACGGCATTGATGAGGCTGAAGATCGCGGTGTTGGCGCCGACGCCGAGGGCGATCGAGAGCACGGCGACGAGGGTGAAGGCGGGACTCAGGCGCAGGGCCCGCAGCGCGTAGCGCACGTCGGCCACCAGAGACTCGAGCCACACGACGATGTCCTGGTCCCGCGCGCGCTCCTTCTGTTGCTGGACGTGGCCGAAGCGCCGGCGCGCCTCGCGCAGCGCGTCGCGCTCGCTCATTCCCTGCGCCACTAGCTCCTCGGCGCGCTCGGCGATGTGAAACTGCAGCTCGCGGTCGAGATCACGCGAGAGGGCGTCGCCGCGCATCAGGTTCCGGAGCCGGTGGTACCAGGCCATGGAGAGGTCCTTGCTCGGGTGTCGACGGCTCAGGCGAAGCGCAGCACTCGGCTGACGCCGAGCGTGAGGCGGGCCCAGCTTTCCTGCTCCTGCTCCAGCTGGCGGCGGCCGGCCGCCGCGAGCGAGTAGAGGCGGGCCGGGCGGTTCTTCTCGGTCGTGCCCCACTCGGCCTTCACCCATCCGTCCTGCTCCATGCGGTGCAGCGCCGGATAGAGCGAGCCTTCCTCCACGCGCAGCAGCTCCTGCGAGGCCGTCTGGATGTGCCGGGTGATGGCGTAGCCGTGGAGCGGTCCGAAGACCGACAGGGTCCGGAGGACGAGGAGGGCGAGCGTGCCCTGGAGGATGTCGTTGCGATGGCGGCCCATGGATACCTCTCCAGCTATACCTAGCTAGATAGGTATTGGCAAGTCCGGCGCCCCCGAAGATGCGCCGGGCCGAGAGGTCGCCCCTCGGCCCGGTGTGCATCAAGCCATTCAGTCCATTGTACTTCCAGGAGCGGGCGACCGGATTCGAACCGGCGACGTCCAGCTTGGGAAGCTGGCATTCTACCCCTGAATTACGCCCGCATGCTATGCCTCACATAGTAGTTCGTACCGCATTTCCAGGCAACCGACCAGGCCGGGATCAACCCCGCCCGTACAGGACCCCCGCCCCCGTGTTGAAGACCACGACCCGCTCGTCCCGCGGGAGGCGCCCGCGCTCGACCAGCACCTTCACGGCCGCCACGGCCGCCCCACCCTCCGGACAGGCGTCCACCCCCTCCAGCGTGGACAGCTGCCGCTGGCCCTCCGTCAGGGCCTGGTCGGAGACCGCCACCGCACCACCCACGCTCTCCCTAAGCGCCTTCAGCATCAGCGCGCCACCCAGTGGGCTGGGGACCCGCAGCCCCGCCGCCACGGTCTTCGGATCCTGCCACGCTTCCGTCTTTGCCGCTCCCGCCTCGAACGCCTTCACGACCGGCGCGCACCCCGACGACTGCACGGCGAACATCCGCGGCATCGGCCCCTTCACCCAGCCGGCGGCGATCAACTCCAGGAACGCCTTCCACATTCCGATGAGGCCGGTCCCGCCGCCCGCGGGATAGATGATCGCTCCCGGCAACCGCCAGCCGAGCTGCTCGGCGATCTCCAGGCCGAGGGTCTTCTTCCCCTCGATGCGGTACGGCTCCCGCAGCGTGGAGAGATCCATCGCGAGCGTCTCCGCCGCGTACGCCTTCGCGAGCTTGCCGCAGTCGCCGATGTGCCCGTCCACCAGCTCGAGCTGCGCCCCGTAGGCGGCGATCTGCCCAAGGAGCGGGCGCGGCGTGGTCCGCGGGGCGTACACGCGCACCGTCGCGCCGGCCTTCGCTCCGTACGCCGCCGCCGCGACGCCGGCGTTCCCCGCCGTCGGAAGCACGAACCGCGTCGCACCCGCGCGCACCGCCCGCGTCACCGCCGCGGAGAGTCCACGCGCCTTGAACGAGCCGGTGGGATTGGCCGCCTCGTCCTTGACCCAGAGATCCGGGACGCCGATCGCCTCCCCGAGCCGCCGCGCCGGAAGCAGCGGCGTCGTCCCCTCCCCCAGCGTGATCGGCTCCTCGTCGCCCACCAGCGGCAGGAACTCGCGATAGCGCCACATGCCGCCGCCGCGCTTCTCCAGCACGGCGCGGGCGCCGGCGCCGGTCTGCCGAGCGTACTTCACCAGCCACGGGGAGCCGCAGTCGGGACAGACGGTCGGCAGACCGTTCGCGTCCTGATGCCTCGGGCAGCCGGAGCACTCCAGCGTCCAGTCCATTGACCTAGGCCTTGGGGTGAAGGTGGGCGACGACCCGCTCCGCGATGCCGCGCGAGATGCCCGGCACCGCGGTCAGCTCCTCGAAGCTCGCGGATGTGACACCCGCGAGGGACCCGAAACGTTCCAGCAGCGCGCGCCGCCGCGACGGGCCGACGCCCGGGATCGCCAGCAGCTCCGACGTCAGCGTCCGCTTGGCGCGCCGCTTCCGGTTGAAGGTCACGGCCACGCGATGCGTCTCATCCCGGATGCGCTGCAACAGCTTCAGGGCCGGGCTGCGCCGGGGCAGCCGCAGGGGCTCGGCGCGATCCGGCAGATAGACCTCCTCCTCTTTCTTGGCCAGCGAGGCCATCGCCAGAGCGGGCACCGCCGTCTCCTGCGCGGCGGCGAGCGCGGCGTTCAGCTGCCCGCGCCCCCCGTCCACCACCAGGAGGTCGGGCAGCACCTTCTTCTCGTCCAGGCGCCGCCTGAACCAGCGCGTCAGCACCTCGTGCACGGAGGCGAAGTCGTCCTGTCCCTCCACCGTCTTCAGCTTGAAGGTGCGATACTCGCCGCGCTTGGGCCGGCCGTTCTCGAACCAGACGATCGCGCCCACCGTGTCCCTGCCCTGCGCCGTGCTGATGTCGATGCACGCCATCCGCCGCGGCACCGTGGCCAGCCCCAGATCGCGGCCGAGGGAATACACGGGATCCTCCGCGCGCTCCGCGCCCTCGAAGGTCTCCAGGCGCAACGTCTCCAGAAGATGGCGCGCATTCTGGTCCGCCAGGTCCACGAGCCGCCGTCCCAGCCCGCGCGCCGGCACGGCGTAGTGGGCCTCGCCGAACGCCTCGGCCAGCTCGGCCTCGTCGGCGGGCATCGCGGGCAGGTACGCGATCGGCGCGCGCCGCTCCCGCGGCAGGTAGTAGCGCACCACGAACGCGGTGAGCACCTCGCTCTCGCTCACACCCTCCACGCCCTCGAGGAAGGTGTGCTCGCTTCCGACCACCTTCCCCTCCCGGATCCGCAGCACCACCGCGCACGCGTCGTCCTCGTCACGGGCCAGGCCGATCGCGTCGCAGTCGCCGCCGCCCACCCGCTCCACGGTCGCGGGCTCCTCGATCTGGTCCAGCCGCTTGAGCGCGTCCCTCAGCTCGGCGGCCAGCTCGAAGTCGGTCGCGGCCGAGGCGGCCTGCATCCGCTCCCGCAGGTGCTGCCGCACCTCCAGCGTCTTCCCCTCGAGGAAGAGGAGCACGTCGCCGATCATCCGGCGGTAGTCCTCCCGGGTCTCCCACCCCACGCACGGCGCCTTGCACTTCCGGATGTGGTAGTCGAGGCACGGCCGGTCGGGCGCGTCGTCCGGCAGGTCGTAGCTGCACGAGCGCACGGTGAAGATGCGACGGATGATCCGGAGCGTCTGGCGGAGGGAACCGACGTCGGTGTACGGGCCGAAGTAGCGGGCGCCGTCGTCGGCCGCCTTCCGCGTGACGAGGATGCGCGGGAACGGCTCCTGCATCGTCACCGCCAGCCACGGATACCGCTTGTCGTCCCGCAGGTTCACGTTGAACCGCGGGTGATACTCCTTGATGAGGTTGTTCTCGAGCAGCAGCGCCTGCGAGGGGCTCTGCACGACGATGGTCTCGAGATCCGCGATCCGCTCGACCAGCAGACTGAGGCGCGGATCGGCCGCCGCCTCGTCGCCGAAGTAGTACCGGACCCGGCCTTTGAGGCTGTTCGCCTTCCCGACGTACAGCACTTCGCCCGCAGCGTCCTTCCACAGGTAGACACCGGGCGCGTCGGGCAGGCTCTCCAGCTTGCGCTGAAGGGCTTCCTCAGGCACGCCGCAGCACCTCGGACACGATGGCCTTCGCCGTAGGGATCCGGAACAACAGCGTCAGTGCGCCGTAGACGAGAGCGTACGGCACGAGGACCGCGACGCCGGATACGATCGGGCCCCACCGGCCCGACCAGAGCCAGAGTCCCCAGCCGGCGGCGCCGGCGGCGAGGGCCGAGACCCAGAGCTTGGCGAGGTACCCGGTCTCGAACGGCGTGGGGCCGATGCGGCGCGCGAGGCTGCGCCGGAGCAGCGCGAACTCCACCCACGCCGAGAACCCCGCGCTCGCCGTGAGCCCGACGGCGCCCCACCTCAGGGCCAGACCGAGCAGCGGAGGCAGCGGCACCGCACAGAGGAAGCCGAGCACGGTGGTGAGCCCGACCCGGACGGCGGCGAACTTGAGGGGCGTGCGGGTGTCCCGGAGCGCATAGAAGGCCGACGACAGGAGCCGGCTGAGCGTCGATGCGAGCAGCCCCACGGCCGATCCGGCGAGGATCGCCCAGACGTAGCGGCTGTTCGCCGCGCTGAACCGCCCCGTCTGGAAGAGCAGCGCCACCAGCACCTGTCCCAGGGCGAGGAACCCCACAGCCGTCGGGACGATGAAGTACGCGATCCGGTGGGAGCCGTCCGTGAGCCGTGCGCGCAGCACCGCGTGGCGCTCCTCCTCCGAGCCGTTCGCGGCCGACATCTCCGGCAGCTCGGCGGCGGCGACCGACATCCCGAAGAGGCTCACCGGCAGGGTGTAGAGCAGCTGCGCGTTGACCAGGCCGGCGGCCGGACTGTTGCCCAGCAGCGTCGAGATCACCGTGTCCACGAAGGCGCTGACCTGGTTGACGCCCCGGCCGAGGAGCGCGGGCCAGAAGTTGCGGACGACGGTGCGCACCTCCGGGTCGGCGAGGTTGGTCCGGAACTGGAGGTTCCGGGCCAACGCCAGCACGGTGGGCAGTTGCACCAGCACCTGGAGGAGGCTGCCCGCCGCGGCGCCCCAGGCGACGATGACCGCGAACCGGAGCTGCCCGGCGTGGCGGCCGAGGATCGCCGCGATGATGATCGCCGCGTTCCACACCACGGGCGCGGTGTACGAGAGGAAGAACTTGCGGTGGCTGTTGAGGACGCCGAGGCACCAGGCGGAGAAGACCAGGACTCCGGTCGCGGGAAAGAGAATCCGGACCAGGACGATGACCAGCATTCTCTTGTCGCCGCTGTAGCCCGGCGCCAGCACGTCGACCACCAGCGGCGTCGCGCCGACGCCGATCGCCACGATGACCGCCACGGCGAAGACGAGCAGCGACGCCACCGCCTCCGCCACGCGCGCCGCGTCCCGCTCGCGCCCCTGGCTCACCAGCCGCGCGTACACCGGGATGAACGACGCCGAAAGCACGCCCTCGCCGAACAGGTTCTGCAGCAGGTTGGGAATGCGGAACGAGACGCCCAGCGCGTCGGCCACGAGGCCGAGGCCCAAATACCGGTTGATGATCCACTGGCGGGCGAAGCCGGCGACGCGGCTGAGGAAGATCCCGGAGGCCACCAGCGCCGCCGAGCGCCCTCCGGCGGACCGCGGCATGGCTAGGAGCCGGACTTGGGCAGGGACTTCTGCGCGGCCGCCCGGTGCGCGGGGTCCTCGAGCAGCCGCTGCATGAACTGATGCTCTTCCTGGAGCTGGGCCAGCTGGCGCGTCACGGTCTCGAGATCGGCCTCGAGGATCCCGACCTTCTTGGACAGTTCCCTGATGTCGGCCCCGCCCTCCAGCGGCGCTCCGTGCATCCGTTCCACCCACGCCCGCACGACCGGGGAATCCAGCACGATGGCGGTCAGGGGGATCATCAACGCGAACGCGATGAGGATGATGGCGGCGGCGCCCATTCCGGTAACCTAGGCCCCAGCCGGAGGCGCATCAAGTAGCCGCCCCGCCTGCTCGCGGGCCGCCGCCCAAGGCGGCGCCAGGAGGTCGGGGCCGTAGCGCGCGAGCCAGCTCGCCGCCGTGAGGACCCGCTCCTGCGGCTCGCCGCCGGGAAAGAGGCCGGTGCGCGTCCGCGCCAGCTGCTGGAGCGCAGTCTCGTTCCGCCGCTTCAGCGCCGCGACCAGGCGCTTCTCGACTTCGTCCACCGCGTGCAGAGCCTGGTTCCGCGCCGTTTCGATCGGGCGCTCGAGGGTCTTCTCCAGGGCGAGCGCGGCCTCGGTCACCGCCCGGTAGCGCTCCGCGAGCGCGGAGCGGAGCGTCGCCAGCGCGCCCGCGGCATCCGCCGGGAGCGCATCCTTCGCGAGCGCCGTGGCCAGCGCGCCCTCGTCCTGCGCGAGATCGGCCGGCTTGAGGCCCAGCCGCTCGAGCGTCTTGTCGGTCTTGGCGTCCACGAGGAAGCCGGAGAGGCGCGGCGCCGGCGCGGGCCGCGGGACGGCGAGATGCGCGAAGACCGGCGCGACCTGCCTGAGGTAGGCCAGCTCGGCGGGGCCGCCGACGTAGGCCACGGTCGGGAAGACGTACGCCTCCACGACCGGCCGCAGGAGGACGTTGGCCGAGAGCCGTTCCGGCGTGGAGTGCAGCACCGACTCGATGTCCTTCAGGGTCAGGCTCTCGCCGGAGCGGCGGGTGACGAAGCCGCCGTCCGAGATCCGCAGCCGGTCGCGCCCCAGCTTCCCCTCGAGCATCGCGAGGGTCATCCCCTCCCCGACCGTCACGGGCACCGCTGCCCCGGACGCCTTCAGCCGCGCCGCTTCGCGGGCCAGCGCCTCGTCGAGCACCTTCGCCGAGCGGAGCGCCTCGAGGAAGACGTCGGATGCGGCCCGCTTGAGCGCACCGTCCCATCCCCTGCACACCACGACGCCGAAGGGCTCGAGGAGCTGCGCCAGGGCGACGGCGGCCGCCTCGGCCATCGAGCGCTCCGCGCCGTACGCCCTCCCCAGCCAGGCGACGGTCTCCGACCGGAACTCGCTCGGCGGGAGGGCCGCCTCCAGCGCGGCCAGGGCGGCGGCGCCGTCCGCGCCGACCGGCTCCCGGAAGGCCGGCAGCATCACGGCGTCGGCCGCTCGCTCGCGGAGCGTCACGGTGCGGACCGACCCGTCCGCGGCCAGCACCGCACAGTGGTTCACTTCGGCGAAGTCGTGGTCGTCGCCCGCCACCCAGAAGACGGGAACGACCGGCCGGCCCCAGCGCCTGCCGAGCTGCTCGGCCAGCGCCGCGGCAGTCAGGGCCTTGTAGACGGTATAGAGCGGGCCGGTGAAGAGCCCCGGCTGCTGTCCGGTGGTGACGGCGAGCGCCTTGCCCGCCAGGAGGGCGTCGCGGTTGGCTTCGGCGGCGTGCCCGGCCGCAAGCAGGGCGCCGGCCGCGGCGGCGGGGAACCGGCGGCGTTCCTGCGCCGCGCGGGCGGCGAGAAGAGCCGTGGCGTCCAGCCCGTCGAGAGAGAGAGCCGTGGCGTCGAATCGCAACGTCATCGCTGTGCGGTTGCTCCGATCAGGGTCTCGCCCCCGGGGGCACGACCTGGGCGCGAAAGGCCCACAGCTCCGTCCCCGGGTCCTTCCATGCCTCCGACGGGAGGGCGGCCTTCTGGCAGACGGCGCGCAGGAAGGCCACCCGATCCCACCGGTGCTCGGTCGCCACCTGCGGAAGCAGGACGCCGGAGCGCGGCCCCCGCCGGATCAGGAGACCGTCGCGGCCCGGGACCACGTCCTCCGGGCGGATCCGCTCGAAGGGCGAGAGCACCGAGACCTCGACCTCGAGGTCCCCCAGCTCGCCGGGCGTCACCGGCGGGAACCTCGGATCGTCGCGCGAGGAGGCGACCGCCATCCGGCGCGTCGCCTCACCGATCGGGACGTCCGCCTCGAGGTGCCCGAGGCAGCCGCGCAGCTCGCCCTGCATGTGCAGCGACACGAACACGCCGCGCGGCCACGTCAGCTCGAGCAGGTCGGGGACCCTCGGCAGCGCCCTTCCCTCCACCGACGCCACCACCGCCCGGCGCGCCAGCTCCAGCAGCGCGGAGAGGGCCGCGCTCGACAGCAGCGCAGATTCGGCCGTCTGGCTAGGCGTACATGCCCCGCAGCCGGTGCACGGCCGCGACCCGCTCGATCGCGAGCGTGTACGCCGCGATGCGCATGTTGATCTTGTAGCGCTTCGAGACCGCGAGCACGTTCTCGAAGCTCTTCACCATGATCTCCTCGAGCCGGCTGTTCACCAGCTCCTCGGTCCAGAAGTAGCCGTCGCGGTCCTGCACCCACTCGAAGTAGCTGACCGTGACGCCGCCGGCGTTGGCCAGGATGTCCGGCACGACGACGATCCCCTTCTTGTCGAGGACCTCGTCCGCCGCGGCCGCCGTCGGGCCGTTGGCGCCCTCGATGATCACCTTCGCCTGGATGTCCTTCGCGTTGCGCGCCGTGATCACGTTCTCCAGGGCCGCCGGCACCAGTACGTCCGTCGGGAGCACCAGCAGCTCCTCGTTGGTCAGCGCCTGCCCTTTGGGGTAGCCCGACACGTACCGATGCGCCTCGCGCCACTGGATCACGTCCGTGACGTCGAGCCCCTTCTCGTTGTAGACCCCACCGGACACGTCGCTCACCGCCAGGATCCTGGCGCCGTGCGCCTGCAGCAGCTCCGCCGTGATGGAGCCGACGTTGCCGAAGCCCTGGACCACGACCTTCGCGCCCCTGAGCGGCAGGCTCATCTGCTTCAGCGCCTCGCGCGTCATCAGCATGACGCCCCGCCCCGTCGCCTCGCGCCGCCCCGCCGAGCCGCCCATCTCGATCGGCTTGCCGGTGACCACTGCCGTCACGGTGTGGCGCTTGTGCATGGAGTAGGTGTCCATGATCCACGCCATCACGCGCTCGTTGGTGTTCACGTCGGGCGCCGGGACATCGGAGTCGGGTCCCAGAATCTCGATGATGCTGGACGTGTAGCGGCGGGTCAGCCGCTCCAGCTCGCCCATGGACATCGTCAGCGGGTCGCAGATCACGCCCCCCTTCGCGCCGCCGAACGGGATGTTCACCACCGCGCACTTCCAGGTCATCCACGCGGCCAGCGCCCGGACCTCGTCCAGCGTCACCCCGAGGTCGAACCGGATCCCGCCCTTCCCGGGCCCGCGGACCGTGCTGTACAGCACGCGGTAGCCGGTGAACACATCCACCTCTCCCGTGTCCATCATCACGGGGAGCGACACGATGATCTGCTTCTCGGGGTGTCGGAGGACCTTGTACAGCCCCGCATCGAGGCTCAGCAGCTTCGCGGCGATGTCGAACCGCGACATCATCGCCTCGAACGGGTTCTCTTCGCTGAGGAAGTGGTCCTTCTCGGGGTGGACGAACTCGCCCGTCCTCCGTGCCCGCGCCTCGATCACCGGCTTCGTATCGCTCATGGGATCCTTCATCTCAAGGGCGGCAGACCCGCCGCCGTCACAGGGTTTACTTGCGCTCGCGCCACCCGGTCGAGCAGGCGCGCCAGATCACGTTCACCGTAGGTCACCCGTACCTCGAGCTCGGCGACGACGCACGCCGGAGCCTGGCCCCGGTACAGGCTGCGAAGCTTCACCGCGTCCTTCGCGGTCGTGACGATCAGCCCGTCGGGGCCGGCCGCCTCGACCGCGGCGGTCAGGTCCGACGCCACGTAGGCGTGGTGATCGCCGAAGTCGAAGAGGCGCACCCGGGCGCCCAGCGCCTCGAGCTGCGCCCCGAACCGCTCGGGAGCGCCGATCCCGCACACCGCCACGACGTCCCGGCCCGCGAGGGCCCCCGCCGCCAGCGGCGCGCCACCCGAAAGTGGCAGAAAACGTGCCAACTTGAGTCCTGCGGCGACCCCCACTCCGAGACGCGTCCGCTCCGCCAGTCTGCGGGCCGCGGCCGCCGCCTCGTCGGGGGGGGCCACCTTATAGGTAACTACGACGGCATCGCAGCGCCCGAGGGCGCCCAGCCCCTCCCGCCACGGTCCGGCGGGCAGCGGCCACCTCCGCTCCCCCTCCGACTCGGCCGCGAGCACCGCCAGGAGCAGGTCGGTCCGGACGTCCCGCCGCTGGAGGCAGTCGTCCAGCACCAGCGCATCGGCCCCCTCCCGGATGGCGCGCAGCGCCCCACGGTGCCGGTCTGCTTCCGCCACCACCACCGCGCCGCTCACGCGCTCGGCATGCTCCGCGGCCTCGTCGCCGCCCCGGTAGCCCCGGAGCAGGATGCCGGGCCGCCGGCCCCGCCGCGCCAGCTGCGCGGCCAGGTACGCGGCCACCGGAGTCTTCCCCGTGCCGCCGACGGCGATGTTCCCGACGCCCACCGACGGCACGCTCAGCGTTCGCGAGCGGAGCAGCCCCACGTCGTAGGCCGCGTTCCGCAGCGCCACGCCTGCCCGGTAGACCGCCGCAGGGATCAGGAGCGCCGCGCGCAGGACTCGCGCGCCGAGCGACGCGCCGCGCCACACGTGACGCGCCAGCGTTAAGCGCTCGCCGTTCACGCCGCCAGGAGCGAGCGCGCGATCTCCGCGGCCCGCCTCGCCGCCCCGCTCTCCCCGAGCCGGCGCCGCACTTCGGCCAGCCCTTCGAGCTGGGCGCGGCGCTCGGGGCTGTCCGGATCGAGCAGCGGGCGCACGGCGCGCTCGAGCGCCTCGGGCGTCACCGCGCCCTGGATCAGCTCGGGCGCGACCTGGCGGCCGGCCACGAGATTCACCATCCCGATCCGGTCCACCCGCACCAGATGCCGCGCCAGCAGGTACGACAGCGGGTGCATCCTGTACGCGATCACCAGCGGCGTCAGGGCCATCGCCGCCTCGAGCGTCGAGGTGCCGGACTTGCAGAGCGCGGCGTCCGCGGCGGCGAAGCACTCGCGCGGGCGGCCCGGCACGATCCGGATCTCGCCGGCATCGGGGTACGACCCGCCGGGGATCGCCGCCACCACGACCTGCACGGCCGGCAGGTCCCGGCGGATCCGCTCCGCCGCGGCCCGGAAGGGCGGCCAGAGGCGCCGCACCTCCTGCGGACGGCTCCCGGGAAAGAGCCCGAGGACCGGCCGGTCGCCGTCGAGGCCGAGGGAGCGCTTGAGGGCGGCCCCCTCCACGGCGAGCGGCGGACGGTCGAGGAGCGGGTGCCCGACGAAGGTGGTCCGGACGCCGCGCGCGGAGAAGAACTCCTCCTCGAACGGGAGGATGACGGCCAGGTGCGAGACGGTGCGCGCCATCTGATGCACCCGCGACTCGTGCCACGCCCAGAGCTGCGGTGCCACGTAGTAGAGCACCGGCACGTGCGCGCGGGCCGCCGCCGCGGCCACCCGCAGATGGAAGCCCGGGTAGTCCACCAGCACCACCAGGGCGACGTCGCCGCGCGCGAGGCGCTCCTCGATCCGGCGGAGCAGCCGCCAGTGCGCGGGGATCTTGCGCACCACCTCGACGAAGCCGATGACGGTGAGGTCCTCGATGCGGGCGATCAGCCGGGCGCCGGCGGCCTCCAGGTGCGCTCCCCCGACGCCTTCCACCGCGACGTCCGGCACCAGACGGCGCAGCGCCGCGACCAAGGCGCCGGCGTGCGCGTCGCCCGACGGCTCGCCGGCCGACACGAAAACGGTGCCGGTGGCGCTCGTGCCGGGGCCGGATCGAGCGGGCGGCGCATCGGAGGTGTCGCGCCCGGTTCGGCAGCCGTCCGGCGCGCTCACGCGCGCGGCGCGGTCGGGGACGCCCGGACGGCCTCCAGCACGCGGAACGCGAGCGAGAGGGCGGAGAGGCCGTCGGCTCCCGTCACCGCCGGCTGCTCCTTCCCGCCCACGGCGCGCACGAAATTGGTCAGCTCCAGGCCGAGCGGCTCCGCCTCGGGGGCGTCCAGCTTGATCCGCTCCACCAGCTTCACCAGATCGGTCTCGCCCCCCGCGATCCGCTGCTGCGCGTCGGGCCTGAGACGCAGGAACTCGCCCTTCCCCGCCGCGAGGTCGAGCGAGAAGTAGCCGGAGGGCTGGAAGATGCGGAGCTTGCGCACCCGCTCGCGCGCCAGGCGGCTCGCCGTCAGGTTGGCCACCGCGCCGGACGCGAACTCGATGCGCGCCGTGGCGATGTCCACGCTCTTCGTCACGACCCCGATCCCCGACGCGCGCACGTCCACCACCGGCTCCCCGACCAGGGCGAGCACCAGGTCCAGGTCGTGGATCATGAGGTCGAGGATCACGGCGACGTCGGAGCCGCGCGCGGCGAACGGCGCGACGCGGTCCGATTCGATGAACCGGGGCGACGCGAGGTACGGAGCGGCGGCGCGCAGCGCCCGGTTGAAGCGCTCCACGTGGCCGGTCTGGAGGACCACGCCGGCCCTGGCGGCCGCCGCCACCAGCGCCTCCGCCTGGCCGATCTGCGCGGCGATCGGCTTCTCCATCAGCACGTGCCGCCCGCGCGCGAGGGCGGCGAGACCGACCTCGTGGTGCGCCGACGTCGGCACCACGACGGACACGGCCTCGACGTCGGCCAGGAGCGCGTCGAGCGAGGGATAGGCGGTGGTGCGGAACTGCTTCGCGATCTCGGCCGCGCGCTCGGCGCGCGTGTCGAAGATGCCGACCAACCGCGCTTCCGGCAGGGAGGCGTACAGCCGCGCGTGATGCTGTCCGAGGCTCCCCACCCCCACGACGCCGACCGGGAGCGGGGCGGTGGTCACACCAGCACCCCGCGCCCGCTCTCCTCGACGAACTGGAGGAAGCTCGTGACCTCCGGCAGCTGCGCCAGCTCGGTGCGCGCGCGGTCGAGCGCCTGGCTGATGTTGAGGCCCGAGCGGAAGAAGAGGCGGTAGGCCTTCTTCAGCTCCGTCACCGCCTCGGGGCTGAACCCGTGGCGCTGCAGCCCCACCGCGTTCAGGCCGTACAGCTTCATCGGGCTGCCCACCGCCTTGGTGTACGGCGGCACGTCCTTGGTCACCCGCGACATCCCGCCCACGAACGCGTACGCCCCGATCTTCACGAACTGGTGGATCGCCGAGAGGCCGCTGATCGTCGCGCACTTGTCGATCGTCACGTGCCCAGCCAGCTGCACGCCGTTGGCGAGGATGACCCGCTCGCCGATGTGGCAGTCGTGCGCGACGTGCGCGTACGTCATCACCAGGCACTCCTTGCCCAGTCGGGTCAGCCGCGATTGCGTGGTGCCGCGGTTGATGGTGCTGTACTCGCGGATCACGGTCCCCTCGCCGACCTCCAGCCAGGTTTCCTCGCCCGCGTACTTGAGGTCCTGCGGCGCCCCGCCCAGGATGCTGCCCGTGCCGACGCGGCAGTCCGCGCCCAACCGGACGTTCTGCTCGAGGATCGCCCGCGCCGCGATCTTGCAGCGCGGACCCACGGTCACGGCGGGGCCGATGATCACGAACGGCCCCACCTCGACGTCCGCGCCGAGCTCCGCCTCCGGCGAGACGATCGCGGTCGGGTGAATCACGGCTGCACTCACGGACGCCTCACTTGTCCACGACGCGGGCCATCATCTCCGCCTCCACGACCACGTGCCCGTCGACGTAGCCCACTCCGCGCATCCGGCTCGCGCGCTCCTTGTGCTGGATCAGCTCCAGCTCGAAGCGGATCTGGTCGCCGGGGACCACCGGGCGCCGGAACTTGATGTTGTCCAGGGACATGAAGTAGACGACCTTCTCGTCGGCGTTCCCCGACTCCTGCAGGTGCCCCATCAGGAGCACGCCGCCCACCTGGGCCATCGCCTCGATGATGAGCACCCCGGGCATCACCGGATGCCCCGGGAAATGGCCCTGGAAGAAGGGCTCGTTGATCGTCACGTTCTTGATCCCGACGATCCGCCGCCCGTCCTCGATCTCGATGATGCGGTCCACCAGCAGCATCGGGTAGCGGTGCGGCAGGACGTCGAGCACGTGCCGGATGTCGAGCGGCGGGCGCCCCGCCAGCGCGGCGCGGCGGCTGATGGCGTTCCCGAGGGCCACGTTGCCGCGGTGGCTGGGCTTCTCGGCGACGACGTGTGCCCTGAGGCGGCCGCCCAGCAACGCGAGATCGCCGACCAGATCGGCCGCCTTGTGGCGCACGAACTCGTCGGGCCAGCGCAGCGTCGAGCCCACGACGCCCTTCTCGTCCAGCACCACGGCGTTCTCCACCGACGCGCCGACGATCAGCCCCTTCTTCCGCAGCGCCTCCACCTCGTGCATGAACCCGAAGGTGCGCGCCCCCGCCAGCTCCGCGGCGAAGCCCTCGGGCGTGACGTCGTAGCTGCCCATCTGGCGCCCGATCAGGGGATGCGGAAAGTCGATCATCACGGAGAGCCGGAGCTGCGGCGCCGGGCCGACGAGGTAGCGCGCCTCGCCCTCGGTCACGGTGAACGGCTCGGTCACGGTGAGCTGCACCGCCTCGCCGCCCGCCTCCACCGGCCCGGCCTCCTCAAGCGCCTCGACGAACGGCTGGAAGGAGCCGTCGAGGACCGGCGGCTCGGGCCCGGTGAGGTCGATCAGGACGTCGTCCAGAAGCAGCCCCGCGATGGCGGCCAGGACGTGCTCCACGGTGTGGATCTCGGCGCCGTCCCGCGCCAGCGTCGTGCGGCGCTCGACCCCGGTCACGCTGGACAGGCGGGCCGGGATGCAGGGCGCACCGTCGAGGTCGGTGCGCCGGAAGACGATCCCCGTGCCGCTCTCGGCCGGATGGAAGGTCACGCGGGTCCTGGCGCCGGTGTGGATCCCGATGCCCTCGCGCGCAGCCGAGCGCGCCAGCGTGCGGCGCGGCGGACTACTCTTTGGGGTGCTTCCCACGTCCCACCAGGTCCTCCAGGGCACCGATGATCTTCGCGAGCCGGCGCGTCGCCGCGATCATGCGCATCGCCTCGCCCCGTGGCTGCGCCGGGTACCCGAACCAGGACGTCCCGGCCGGGATCTCGACCATAATGCCGCTCTGCGCTCCCACGCGGGCGCCGCTCCCGATCGTGAGGTGGCCGGCCACCCCAACCTGCCCGGCGAGGATCACGTCGTCCTCGACGTGGGTCGAGCCCGCCAGGCCCACCTGCGCCATCAGCAGGCAGCGCGCGCCGATGCGGCAGTTGTGCCCGATCTGCACCAGGTTGTCGATCTTCGTGCCCGGCCCGACGACCGTGTCGTCCACGCTGCCCCGGTCGATCGTCGAGTTCGCGCCGATCTCGACGTCGTCGCCGATCACGCACCGTCCGACGTGCGGGATCTTCTCGTGGCCGGTCTTGCCGGGGACGTAGCCGAAGCCGTCCGATCCGAGCACCACGCCCGCGTGCAGGATGACGCGCGAGCCGACGACCGTGCCGGGATAGCAGACGACGTTGGGATACAGCATGACGTCGTCCCCGAGCACCACGCCGTCGCCGACCACGGCGCCCGCCATCAGGGTGACGCGAGAGCCGAGCCGTGCCCCGGCGCCGATCACCGCGCGCGGGCCGGCGACGAGATCCTGCCCCAGCTCGGCCCCGGCGCCGATCACGGCCGTCGGATGCACCGCCGGCTCGCGGCGCGGCGCCGCATACAGCGCCTGCACCGCGACCAGCATCGCGCGGTGCGGGTCGTCCACCACGATCCGCGTGGCGGGGCCCGGCTCCGTGGTCCGGTTGGCCGCCGTCACCAGCACGACGGCCGCCTGCGAGGCGTGAAAGTAGGGGAGGTACCGGCTCGCGGCAAGAAATGTGAGGTCGCCCTCGCCGGCGCGATCCAGGGGGGCCACCGCCCGCACCCGGACCGCGCCGTCCCCGACGAGCGCGCCGCCCACCAGCGCGGCGACGTCCGCGGCCGCCAGAGAGCCGTTCACGTCACCGCCCATGCGCCCGCGCGCCGGCCTAGGGCTGCTGCGGCCGCGCGGGGCGCGGACGCGGGCGCCGCGTCGAGTCGGGCTTGGCCGCGTGGGCCGAGTCGGCCGCCACGGCGCCGCTGTCCGGCGTCAGCGGCGGCGGCGTCCCGCCCGCCTGCAGCCGCTGGATCACCAGCTGCGTGAGATCCAGCGACCGGTCGGCCGTAACGAGCCCGCCGTTCTGGGCCGACGCGTCGAAGATCATCGAGTAGTTGAACTCGGCGCGGACCCCCTCGATCACCGCCTGCACCCGCGCCATGATCGGCGCCGTCAGCTGCTGCTCGCGCGCGTTCGCCCGCTGCTGCAGGTCGTTGATCTGGCTCCGCGTGCGCGTCTCCAGATCGCGGATCTGCTGCTCCCGCTGCGCCTTCGCCGTGGGGCTCAGCACCAAGGACGCCCGGTTGTAGTCCGCCACCGCGGAGTCGAGCGCGGCCTGCAGCGTCTGCACCTGCGCCTGGTAGCCGACCAGCTCCCTGCTGAAGGTGGACTCCGCCTCGGCCCGCCCCGGCGTGTTCGCCAGGATGAGCTGGGAGTTGATGAAGGCGAGCTTCACGGGCTGGGCAGGCGCGCCCGGCGCCTGCGCGCGCGCGGCCGGTGCGGCAGCCACTCCTGCGAGCAGCACTGCCAGCGCTGCCCCGGTCAACCGGTTCATGTCATTCTCCTCGCTGCGTCCTTAGGGTGGATCACTGGAACACGTTGCCCATCTTGAAGTGCAATTTCCAGCCCGGGGCGGGGTTGCCCGATGTGTCGACCCTGTCGAAGCCGTACCCGAGGTCGAGGCCGATCGGCCCCAGCGGCGTCACCAGCGCGACCCCGATCCCCGCCCCGCGGAACAGCCGCGTGGGATTGAACGCCGCCGCGGTCGCGTACACGTTGCCGACGTCGTAGAAGATGTCGGTGTACACCGACTGGCTGATGCGCGCGCCGAACTCCGCCGTCGCCGCGAAGAACGACTTCCCGAAGGCGCCCGTCGAGACCGTCGCCCCCGACGTCGCCAGCGGGTTGAAGCCCTGCGGCGTGATCGAGAACTCGTCGTAGCCGCGCAGGGGGATGCCGTACTGCGTGCCGCCCATCGAGTAGAGCTGCTCGAAGAACGGGGCCGAGTTGCCGAAGACGAACCCCGACTTCGCCGTGAGCCCCAGGACCAGCCCCACCCCGCCCCCGGCCAGTCCCCCCGTGCCGCCCAGCACCGCCACCGGCGCGTACCAGTGCCCCTCCAGGTCGAGCCGCTGGTACTCCGCCGAGCCGCCCAGGAGGCCGCCCGTCGTGGAGAGCGTCACCGTGTGCATCGAGCCCGATGTCGGGAACGGGAGGCCCGATCGCGTGTCGTACATGAACGCCAGGCTCGCGGTGGACCGCAGGCACTCCGAGCAGCGCGGCAGCCCCCCGAGCGTCTGGGCCTCCCCCGAGTAGCGCTCCCACTCGAGCGTGTACGAGGGGAAGATCCGCGCGTACCGGTTGTTGGGGAGCGGGAACCCGAACTGGATGGTGGCGCCGCGCGTGGCGATGGTGCCGAGATTGGCGACCGTGTACGTCGTCCGCGTGTCGTGCAGGCTCACCGTCCCCGAGACGCGGCTCTCCCACAGCTGCGGGTCGGTGTAGCTCAGCTCGAAATCGTTGAGGTTGCCGCCGAACTGCCACTGCAGGTGCCCCTTCTTCCCCTGGCCGAACAGGTTCGGCTCGTCCAGCCCGATGAAGCCGCCGATCCCGGTGCCCTGCCCCACCGACGCCCCGAAGTTGACGCTCCCGGTGTGCTTCTCCTTCACCTTGAAGATCAGGTCGATGTCGCTGTAGGGATCGTCGGGGTTGACCTTGTGCGTGTCCGGGAACGGCAGCGGCTGCTCGAAGTAGCCGAGGTTGGAAATGGCCTGGTAGGACTTGATGATCCGATCCTGGGCGAACACGTCCCCCGGGATGATGAACAGGGCGTCGCGGATCACCCGGTCGTACGTCACGTCGTTGCCCATGAACTCGATCTTGTTGATGATCGCCGGCCGCCCCTCGTCCACCAGCCACCTGAGGTTGACCACCGGCGCCTGGGTCGAGTCCGCCGGGATCACCCGGTCCACCCTGGGGTCGACCTGCGCGTAGATGTAGCCGCTGTTGTTGTACTGGGTCCGCAGCTTCTCGGTCGCCGCGTCCCACCGGGTCTGGTCGAACCAGGCCGGCCCCTTGCAGCCGTGGAGGAAGCAGCGCAGCCCCGACTGGGTGCCGGCGAAGGGGTTGAGCGAGAGGATCTGCTCGGTGGAGAAGGCGTGGTTGCCCTCCACCGTCAGGGTCCCGATCTCGTACGGCCGCCCCTCCTCGACGCTGACGTCGAGCACGGCCTTCCCGTTGTCCCGGTCCACCAGGAGCGTGTCGTGCACCACGCGGAAGTCCACGTACCCGTGGGCGCCGTAGACGCCGGGGATCCGCTCCTCGAGGTCCTTCCGCAGCTCGTCCTGGTCGTACTCGCCGCGCTGGAACCACCAGAAGCCCTCGGGCGTGGTCTTCATCGCGGCGACGATCTGGCGGGCGGCGAGGCCCTGGGCGCCCTCGATGCGCACCGCGGAGATCGCGATGCGGCGGCCCTCGTCGACGGTGAAGTCCACCCGGACGTGCTCGCTGTCCTGGGGGAGGATCTCCGGCTTCACCTGGGCGAGGTAATAGCCCTCGGACTGGTAGAGGGAGTCGATCCGCTGGACGGCGCGCACCACCATGCCGTAGTCCAGGGGCCGGCCGATGGGCAGCTCGATCCGGTCGCGCACCGAGCTCTCCGACAGCTTGTCCACGCCGCGCACGGTGGCCCGCACCAGCAGCGGGCGCTCCTTCACGGCGATGACGAGGATCTCGGTGCTGTCGGGCTCGACCTCGGTCAGGATCCGGACGTCGTCGAACTGCGCGGTGCCGTAGAGCGCCTTGATGGCGCGCTGGAGGTCGCGGAAGCCGATGGGCGCGTGCAGCGGGATCGCGGCGGTGTTGACGATGCTCTGGCGCGCGATGCGGTGGTTGCCCTGGACCGCCACCGAGTCCACCTTGGGGCCCACGGCCTCCGGCTCCTGGGCCCGGGCCCCGGCGGGCCGTGCGGCGAGGCCGACGCCGACCGCCAGGACGGCCGCGACGATCGGTAGCCGCATCAAGGGCGGGACGCTACGCCTTCGAGCTCGACAGCGCCCGGAACTGCAGGCGGTCGCCGTCCGGCGCGGTGTCCACCTCGATCTCGTCGCCGCGCGCAAACTCGCGGAGGAGGATCTTCTCCGAGAGCGGGTCCTCGATGTACCGCTGGATCGCGCGCTTCAGGGGGCGGGCGCCGAAGTGCTCGTCGTAGCCGTGCTGGACCAGGAACTCCGTGGCCGGCTCGGTCAGCCGGATCGTCAGCTCCTCGTCGGCCAGCCGCAGCATCAGCTCCTTGAGCACGATGCCCACGATCTGCGTGATGTGGTCACGGCTGAGCGGATGGAAGACGATGACGTCGTCCAGCCGGTTCAGGAACTCGGGGTTGAAGGTCCGGTTGATCTCTTCCTTCACCTTCTCGACCATCTTGGCGAAGGTGCCCTCGGGCCCCGCGGCCACGAAGCCCAGCGTCCCGCTCTTCGTGATGTCCCGGGCGCCGACGTTGGACGTCATGATCACCACGGTGTTCTTGAAGTCGATCACGCGGCCGTAATTGTCGGTCAGCCGGCCCTCGTCCAGCACCTGGAGCAGGATGTTGAAGACGTCGGGGTGCGCCTTCTCGATCTCGTCGAGCAGGACCACCGCGTACGGCTTGCGCCGCACCGCCTTGGTGAGCGTGCCCGAGTCCTCGTAGCCGACGTAGCCCGGGGGCGCGCCGATGAGCCGCGAGACGCTGAACTTCTCCATGTACTCCGACATGTCCACGCGGATCAGGGCCTGGGCGTCGGCGAACAGGAACCGCGCCAGCGCGCGCGCCAGCTCCG
This sequence comes from uncultured Gemmatimonadales bacterium, assembly GCA_963835535.1. Lineage (GTDB taxonomy): Bacteria > Gemmatimonadota > Gemmatimonadetes > Gemmatimonadales > JACORV01 > Fen-1245. The sequence goes on along the minus strand of CAWIFL010000002.1, from coordinate 265,077 downwards.
TCTTCCCGACGCCGGTCGGGCCCGAGAAGATGAACGAGCCGATCGGGCGGCGGGGATCCTTGAGGCCGGCCCGCGAGCGGCGGATCGCGCGCGAGATCGCCTGGATCGCCTCGTCCTGGCCGACCACCGCCTTGTGCAGCTCGTCCTCCATCCGCACCAGGCGCGACGTCTCCGCCTCCTGGAGGCGCGTGACCGGGATTCCGGTCCACCGGGACACGATGAAGGCGATCTCCTCCTCGCCCACCACCGGCCGGCGGGTCTGCCGCTCGCGCTCCCACGCCTCCTGCCGGGCGAGGATCTCGCCCTGCAGGTCGCGCTCCTGGTCGCGCAGCGCCGCCGCGCGCTCGAAGTTCTGATCCCGCACCGCGGCTTCCTTCTCGCGGTTGATCCCCTCGAGCTTGCCCTTCAGCTCCGCCACTTCCGGCGGCGGCACCTGGGCGCCGATCCGCGCCCGCGCCCCCGCCTCGTCGATCACGTCGATCGCCTTGTCCGGCAGGAAGCGGTCGGTGATGTAGCGCTCCGACAGCCGCGCCGCCGCCTCGAGCGACTCGTCCGGGATCTGGATGCGGTGATGGTCCTCGTAGCGCTTCCGCAGCCCCTTGAGGATCGCGATGGTCTCCTCCAGCGTCGGCGGCTCCACGATCACCGTCTGGAAGCGCCGCTCGAGCGCCCCGTCCTTCTCGATGTACTTCCGGTACTCGTTCAGCGTCGAGGCGCCGACGCACTGCAGCTCGCCCCGCGCCAGCGCCGGCTTCAGCATGTTCGAGGCGTCGATCGCCCCCTCCGCCGCGCCCGCGCCGACCAGCGTGTGCAGCTCGTCGATGAACAGCACGATGTTGCGGTTCTGGGCGATCTCGTTCATCACCGCCTTGAGCCGCTCCTCGAACTGCCCGCGGTACTTGGTCCCCGCGATCACCGCCGCCATGTCGAGCGCCAGCACCCGGTGGTCCTTCAGCGCGTCCGGGCAGGTCCCCGACGCGATGAGCTGGGCGAGCCCCTCGACGATGGCCGTCTTCCCCACGCCCGGCTCGCCGATCAGCACCGGGTTGTTCTTCTTGCGGCGCGACAGGACCTCCATCACCCGCTCGATCTCCTTCTGGCGGCCGATGGTCGGGTCGAGCTGGTTCTCGCCGGCCAGCTGCGTGAGGTCCCGGCAGAAGTGGTCCAGCGCCGGCGTCTTCGACTTCTTCTCCGACTTCTGGGGCGCCGGCGCCGCGGCCGGCCCGCCCGCGGGCTGCGGCGGCATCTCGCTCCCGAGGAGCCGCAGTACCTCGGCGCGCGCCTGCTCCAGGTTCACGCCGGCGTCCGTCAGCACCTGCGCGGCGATCCCCTTCTCCTCGCGCAGCAGCCCGAGCAGCAGGTGCTCGGTGCCCACGTAGGAGTGGTTCAGCTCCCGCGCCTCCGACATCGCCAGCTCCAGCACCTTCTTGGCGCGCGACGTGTACGGCAGGTCGGGGCCCGCCGCGGCCGCCGCCTTCCCCTTCTTCACCGTGTCCTCGATCTTCTGCTGGATCTCCTCCAGGTCCACTTGGAGGTTCGCCAGCACCGCCGCCGCGACCCCCTCCCCCTCGCGGATCAGACCGAGCAGGATGTGCTCCGTCCCGACGTACTCGTGGTGCAGCCGCGCCGCTTCCTCGCGGGCCATCTGCAGCACCTTCCGAACGCGATCGGTGAAATTGTAGCCGTTCATCCTGGAGCCTCGTCTCCTCGTCTGAGCCTGCCGGTCACCCGGCGCGTGCCGCCTCGTCTTCGAGGACCTGACGCACATACGCCGCTCGCGCGGCGCGCTGCTCCTGATCCTTGGGCGCGCGCACGTCGAGAGCGGCGAGATGGGCGGGCTGCGTGTAGATCAACAGCTTGTTCAACGTGTATACACTCAGCTGCGGGATCAGGTTCAGCCCGACACCCAGTCGCACCCCCGAGAGCAGATTCATCGCCTCTTCGAACGACAGGCTGCGCGCATAGCGGAGCAGCGCGTACGCCCGCCACACCTTGTCCTCGATGATGGTCGGCGCGTCCCGGAGCAGCACCTGCCGCGCCTGCTCCTCGTACGTCACCACCTGGCGGACGATCTTGCCCAGGTGGTCCAGCAACTCCTCCTCCGACTTCCCCAGCGTCGTCTGGTTCGACAGCTGGAAGAAGTTCCCGACCACCTCGCTGCCTTCCCCGTAGAGCCCGCGGAAGGTCAGGCCGACCTGCGACAACCCCTGCAGGACCTTCGCGATCTCCTTGGTCAGGACCAGCCCGGGCAGGTGGATCAGGACCGACGCCCGAAGCCCCGTCCCCGCGTTGGTCGGACAGGCCGTAAGATAGCCAAACTCCTGGTGGAAGGCGACGGGAAGTGCCGCTCCGAGCTCGCGATCCAGCCGCTCCAGATCGGCATAGGCGGAAGCAAGGGCGAATCCCGAGTGGAACACCTGCAACCGCAGGTGGTCTTCCTCGTTCACCATGAGGCCGAGCGGCCCCGCCAGGTAGACGGCGGCGTGGCTCCGACCCCCGCCGTGGCCCGTCCCGGAGGCCAGCTCCTTGCTGATGAGGTGCCGCTCGTGCAGCAGGAGGCGGTCGGCCGGCTCCAGGTCGTCCACCAGGAACCGCATCCCGCCCCGGGAGAACGCGGAGCGCTGCCAGACGCGGTCCACCTGCTCGAGCACGCGGCGCCGGTCCTCCTCGCCGCCGCGCACGGCGAACGGGAATCCGGCGAGGTTGCGCGCCAGCCGCACCCGCGTCGAGAGGACGATGTTCGACACCGGCCCGCTGGCGTCGAGCCAGGTCAGTCCCCCGTCCGGGATCAGCGCGAGGTCGATCATTCCAGCACCTTGAGCCTGTCCCGGAGCTCGGCGGCCAGCTCGAAGTTCTCCGCCTCGACGGCGCGCTTGAGCTGCTCACGCAGCTCGCCCGCCTCGGGCGCGCCGACGTCCGCGGGCGCCTCGGCGGCGGGCGCGGCCGCCGTTCCGGTGTACCGCTCGCCGGCGTGCTGCGAGCTGCCGTGCAGGCGCCGCAGCAGGTCCCGCAGATGGGCCTCGAACGTCGTGTAGCACATCGCGCACCCCAGCCGGCCGGTCTCCCGGAAATCCTTCAGGGTGCCGCCGCAGAAGGGACAGGCCGCGCCGGACGCGACCTCGGCCTGCTCCCCGCCCGCCGTCTTCCCCAGCGACGCCAGGAAGTCTCCGAGCGGGAACTTGGCGACGCTCGCGCCCGTCTCCACGCCCTTCTCCGCCGCGCACCGCTCGCACAGGTGCAGCGTCGTCACGCTGTTGTTGACGATCTGCGTGAGGTGGATGGCCGCCTCGCGCTCGCCGCAGTTGTCGCACAGCATCAGGGCAACGCCTCCACTTCCTTCACGGCGCTCAGGCGCCCGTCGTCCAGCAGCAGGACCCGGTCGGCGCGCTGCGCCAGCTGGCGGTTGTGGGTCACGATCATCACCGCCGTCTCCAGCTCCCGCGCGAGACGGAAGAAGAGGTCCGCGAGCAGGACGCCGTTGGCGTGGTCGAGGTTCCCCGTGGGCTCGTCGGCCAGCACCAGGGCGGGATCGTGGACCAGCGCCCGCGCCACCGCGCAGCGCTGCTGCTCCCCGCCCGACAGCGCCGCCGGGCGATGGGTCATCCGTCCCGCGAGCCCCACCGCCGCCAGCAGCTCCTCGGCGCGCGAGCGGGCGCGCGGCGCGCTCCATCCGGCGATCCGGAGCGGCATCATCACGTTCTCCAGCGCGCTGAACTCCCGGAGCAGGTGGTGGAACTGGAAGACGAACCCCAGCCGCCGGTTCCTGAACGCGGCCAGCGCCCCGTCCGACAGCGCCCCGTACGCCGTCCCGTCGAGCAGGATCTCGCCGTCGGTCGGCGCGTCCAGCGCCCCGAGCAGGTGGAGCAGCGTGCTCTTCCCCGAGCCGCTGGCCCCCGCGATCGCGACGACCTCTCCCCGCGCCAGCGTGAGGTCCACGCCGAGCAGCACGTCGAGGAAGCCGGCGTCCCCCGACGGATACCGCTTCCGGAGCCCGCGGACCTCGAGGAGCGCGCTCATTCGTGCCGGATCGCCTCGACCGGCGCGAGCCTGGCCGCCTGGCTGGAGGGGTACACGGTGGCGAGCGCCGCGATCGCCAGGCTCGCGACGATCACGGTCAGCACGTCGGTCGGCGCCAGGTCCACGGGCAGGTGATCGATGAAGTAGACCGTCGGATCGAGCGAGATGAGGTGGTACGTGCCCACCGCAGCGGCGAGGAGCACGCCGCCGATCGCGCCCACGGCCGTCCCGACCACGCCGACCACGACCCCCTGCGTCACGAAGATCCGGCGGATCTGGCCCGCGGTCATCCCCATGGCTCGGAGGATGCCGATCTCCTTGGTACGGTCGCCCACCGTCATCGTGAGGGTGGAGACGATGTTGAAGGCGGCCACCAGCACGATCAGCAGGAGGATCACCGCCATCGCCAGCTTCTCGAGCTTCAGGGCCGAGAAGAGCTGCGAGTTCTGGGCCGACCAGTCGAGCGCGCGGTACGGATAGCCGAGGCGCGTCTCCAGCTCGCGCGCCACCTCCCCGGCCTTCCACGGGTCCTGCACCCGGACCTCGATGCCGGTCACGGCGCTGCCGAGGCCGGCGAAGCGCTGGGCCACTTCCCGCGGCATCACGACGTACGAGTTGTCGTACTCGTACATCCCCGTCTCGAACAGCCCCGTGACCTCGAAGCGCCAGTAGCGCGGCACCCGAGCGCCGATCGCCGGGTTGAACTTCGAGCCGGCCGGCGAGATCAGCGTGACCACGCTGCCGGGATAGACGCTGAGCCGCTGGGCGAGCCGCCGGCCGAGCACGATGCCGCCGTCCACATCGCTCGCGTGCGTCGCGAACCTGAGGTCGCCGCTCACGAAGCTCTTCGCCAGCCCAGTGACCGCGGCGCGGCCGGTGTCGCGCTCCATCCCGATCACCGCGACCCCTTCGGCGTAGTCGTGCCCGGCCGACAGGAGCCCCTGCGAGAGGACGAACGGCGCCGCCGCGACCACGTGCGGGTCGCGCCGCACCGTCGCGAGGGTCTTGGCCCAGTCGTCGATCCGCAGCCCTTCCCCGTACGTGAGCACGCGGAGGTGCGGGTTGGCGATCAGGATCTTCTCGCGGAGATCCTTCTGCAGGCCGCTCATCACGCCGATGACGACGATCAGCGCCATCACGCCGAGCGCCACCCCGGACACCGCGATGAGCGTGATCAGGGACACGAAGCGGGACGCGCGCCGGCTCCGGAGGTACCGCCCGGCGATCCACCACTCGACGCCGCTCACTCGGGCCTCAGCGCCGGGAAGAGGATGGCGTCGCGGATCGAGCGCACCCCGGTGACCAGCATCGTCAGGCGGTCGATCCCCAGCCCCATCCCGCCGGTCGGCGGCATGCCGTACTCGAGGGCGCGCAGGTAGTCCTCGTCCAGGGCCTGCGCCTCGTCGTCCCCGGCCGCCCGCAGCGCGACCTGCGCCTCGAAGCGCCGGCGCTGGTCGTCGGGGTCGTTCAGCTCGGAGAAGGCGTTGGCCATCTCGTAGCCGCCGATGAACAGCTCGAAGCGCTCGGCGAAGAGCGGATCGCCCCGCTTCGGCTTGGCGAGCGGCGACATCTCGATCGGGAAGTCCAGGATGAAGACCGGCGCTTCCAGCTTGGGCTCGACCGCCACCCCGAACAGCTGGTTGATCAACCGTCCGCGACCCGCCGCGGCCTCCGGCTCGAGCCCGCGCTTGCGCACTTCCCGCTCCAGGGCCGCGGCGTCGGCCGTCCGGAGATCCACGCCGGCGTGCTCGCGGAACAGCTCCACGAAGGGCACGCGGCGCCACGGCGGCGTCAGGTCGATCGGGCGACCCTTCGCCTCGACCACCAGACCGCCGGTCACGTCGCGCACGACGTCGAGGATCAGCTGCTGCGTCCACTCGAGCACGTCCAGATAGTCGGCGTACGCCTGGTACGCCTCGAGCATCGTGAACTCGGGGTTGTGCAGCCGGTCCATCCCCTCGTTCCGGAAGTCCTTCCCGATCTCGTAGACCCGCTCGCATCCGCCCACGATCAGCCGCTTCAGGTACAGCTCGTCGGCGATGCGGAGGTAGAAGGCCGCGTCGAGGGCGTTGTAGCGCGTCACGAACGGCCGCGCCGACGCCCCGCCGTACAGCGGCTGCAGGATCGGCGTCTCCACCTCGAGGAAGCCGTGCCCGTCGAGGAACCGGCGGATGGCGCGGACGATGGCCGAGCGCTTCTCGAACACGACGCGCCGCTCGGCGTGCACCGCCAGATCGGCGTAGCGCTGGCGGTAGCGCTGCTCCGGGTCCGACAGCTCCGAGTGCTGCTCCACCGTGCCGTCCGCGTGCGTCACGCTCTTGCCGAGCGGCAGGGGCCGCAGCGCCTTGGCCAGCAGGGTGAAGCGCGACGCGTGCACCGTGGTCTCGCCCGTGCGGGTGCGGAACAGCGCGCCCTCGACGCCGAGATGGTCGCCGAGGTCCAGCAGCTCCAGCAGGTCGTACGTCTCCTCGCCGAGGTCGTCCCGCTTGAAGTAGAGCTGGAGGCGCCCGGTCGCGTCGGCCAGGTGCGCGAAGGTCGTCTTGCCGTGCGCCCGGAGGGCCACGAGGCGGCCGGCGACGGTCACCGACGGCCCCTCACCGGAGGCCGGCAGCGCCGCCAGCGCCTCGGCCGCCGTGTGCGTGCGCGCGAACCGGTAGGGGAACGGCTCCACGCCGCGGCTGCGGAGCTCGGCCAGCTTGTCGCGCCGCGCCAGCTCCACGAAGGTGCGCTCCGCCGTCTTCCCGCTCATCGGGCCGTCCGCCCGAACCGCTTGAGGTACGCCTCGATGAACGGATCGATGTCCCCGTCCATCACCCGCTGCACGTCGCCCACCTTGAGCTCCGTCCGGTGGTCGTTCACCATCGTATAGGGCTGGAACACGTACGACCGGATCTGGTTCCCCCACGAGTTGTCCGTCTTCGTCGCCTCGATCACCTGCCGCTTCTTTTCCTGCTCGTCGAGGGCGCGCTGGTAGAGCGCCGCCTTCAGCATCTTCATCGCCGTCGCCTTGTTCTTGTGCTGTGAGCGCTCCTGCTGGCACGAGACGACGATCCCCGTCGGCAGGTGCGTGAGCCGCACGGCGGACGAGGTCTTGTTCACGTGCTGCCCGCCGGCGCCCGACGCGCGGAACACGTCCATCTTGATGTCCTCGTCCCTGAGGTCGATCTCGATCGTGTCGTCCACCAGCGGGTAGACGAAGACCGAAGCGAACGAGGTGTGGCGCCGCGCCTGCGCGTCGAACGGCGAGATGCGCACCAGCCGGTGCACGCCCTTCTCCGCCTTCAGGAACCCGAACGCGTACTGCCCCTTCACTTCGATCGAGACGGATTTGATCCCCGCCTCCTCGCCCGCCAGCAGGTCGAGCACGTCCACCGTGTAGCCCTTCCGCTCCGCCCAGCGGCGGTACATCCGCATCAGCATCTCGGCCCAGTCCTGCGACTCCGTCCCGCCCGCGCCCGGATGGATCGTCAGCAGCGCGTCGAGCTGGTCCTCGGGCCCCTGCAGCATCGCCTGCAGCACCAGTTGCTCGACCTCACGCGAGAGATCCCCCGCCTCGGTCTCCAGCTCGCGCTCGATCTCCGCGTCCGACTCGTGCTCGAGCAGCTCGCCCAGCTCGCGCGCGTGGTCGACCCGCCGCCGGATCTCCTGGTACGGCTGGGTCCACCGGTTGAGCGCTTTGACTTCCTCGACGGTCTTGCGGGCGGAATCGGCGTTGTCCCAGAAGCCGGGCTTGGCCATCGCGGCTTCGAGGGCGGCTTGCCGGGCTACCTTGGATTCGACGTCAAAGATAGCCCCTGAGTTCGGTGAGGCGGCTGTCCAGGTCGCGGAGCGTGTCACGGACTGCGGTGGCGATCATCCCAATTCCACTCGGAGTTAAGTAACACTAGGAAAGGTAAGAGGTTACACCCCGCCACGCCAGTAGTGTTTGGGCTCGGCGCCGAGCAGGAGGCGCCGCATCTTCTCGCGGTGGCGGGCCAGGACGAGGAGGGCCGTCGGCAGCGCCACGAGGCCGTAGGCCCACCCGGCGAAGATGCCGAGCGCCACAGGCAGGAGCGCGGTCGCGACGATCGTTCCGAAGGCGATGTAGCCGGAGACGACGTACCCCAGACCCCAGAGCACACACCAGAGCGGCACGCTGAGCGGGGTGACCAGCGTGAGGGCGCCCGCGGCCGTGGCGAGCCCCTTCCCTCCCTTGCCGCCCAGCCAGATCGGCCAGTTGTGGCCTGCGACCGCAAGGGCGCTGACCATCGCGAGGGTCGCCAGGCCGGCCCCGTCGCCCGCCAGCACGACGGCGAGGACCCCTTTGCCGACGTCGAGGATGAGCACGACCACGCCGATCCAGCCGGCGCCGGTGGCGCGGAAGGCGTTCAGCGCCCCGACGCTCCCGCTTTCGACGGCCCTCAGGTCCGTGCCCCGGGACAGCCGGACCACCACGAACGCGCTCGGCAGCGACCCGATGAGATACGCCGCGATCGCGAGCGCCAGGATGCGCATCAAAAGATCTTCTGCCCCCCGGCCAGGATCTCGTTGAGGGCGTCGTTGAAGTGCGACGTGCCCTTGGCGGTCTCTTCACCGACCTGGAGCACGTACTCTTCGTAACTCTTCTTGATCTCCTCGCGGAAGATGTCCTTGAGCGTGCCGTCCTTCAGCCCCTGGGCGCGCTTGGCGGGGTGGTAGGAGATCATGTCCGAGATGAGCGCCCGCGCGAGGCGGCGCGCCTTCACCGACGGGTCCTGTACCAGGAACGGGTTGATGATCCGGCCCGGCGTGCCCGGAATGGTGCCGCGCCTGGGCTCGGCCACCGGGATGGCCGGCGTGACGAGCGTCGGCGGCTCCGCCCTGGGCGGCGGCGCGACCGGCACCTCGACGACGGGCGGGGGCGGGGGCGGAGGAGGCGGAGGCGGCGGCGCGGGCGCCTCGACAGCCGGCGGCGCAGGCATCGGCGCAGGCGCCTCCGGCGGACGCATCACGGGCGCCGGGGGCGGTGGGGGCGCCGGGGGCGCCTGGGGCGGTGGGGGCGGCGGCGCGGCCGGCGGCGGCGGCGGCACGAACGCGGGCGCGGCGGGCCGCGGCGGAGGGGCGGCGGCGGGCGGCGCGAACGGCGCGGCGGGCCGCGGCGGAGGGGCGGCGGCGGGCGGCGCGAACGGCGCGGCCGGAGCCGTCGGCATCGGGGCGGCCGGCCGCGGCGGCGCCGTCATCGGCGGCACGGCGGGGACCGAGAGCCGCGGCGCCGCGGGCGGCATCGCGGCCACGGGGGGCGCCGGCGGCGGGCTCGGCGGAGCCGCAGGCCGCGCCGCGCTCAGCGGGGCCGGCGCAGTCGCCGCGAGCGCCCCTGCCGCCGCGGCACCGACGGAGAACACCGTGCGGCACACCGAGCAGCGGGCACGCACTCCGCCCGCCGGCACCTTCGCCGGATCCACGCGGAAGACCGTCTGACAGCTCGGACAGGTCGCGTTCATCTACCGGATTCCTCTTCCTTATCGGGGTCGGAGCGCCGGTCGAAGACGAAGACCGACCCTGGGAGCGTCTTGGCGTAGCTCTTCATCTCGGTCGCGAGCGAGCTCACCTGCGCGGGGTGGGTGAAGCGCCTGCGCTCGTTCGTCACGATGCCGATGGACAGCGTCATGAACGGCACCTTGTGCAGCTGCCCGCGCCGGTCCTTTCCGAAGAAGTATCCCGCCCGGCGGTCCTGCTCCGAGTACTGGAACGGGATCAGCGTATCGAACACCGTCAGGATCTCGCTGCAGCACGGCGCGGCATCCTCGAGCGGCAGCACCAGGATGAAGTCGTCGCCGCCGATGTGCCCCACGAAGCCCCTGAGACCGCAGAGACCCTTCACCACGTCGTGCAGGATCCGCGAGAGCAGCAGGATGACCCGGTCGCCGTCGTAGTACGAGTAGCGGTCGTTGAACTCCTTGAAGTGATCGAGGTCCGCGTAGCAGACGGCGAACGGGTTGCCCGCGTCCATGAACAGCTTGATCTCGCGCTCGATCTCGTTGGTGCCCGGAAGCCGCGTGGACGGATGGACGCTGACGTTCCGCTCGGTCCGCAGCAGCAGGACGTCGAGCCGCGAGCGCTGCTCCTCCGGGTCGAAGATCGGCGTCAGGACCTCGTCGGCGCCCGCCCGGAAGGCCGCGTGCACGTTCGCGTCCCCGTGATCATCCACCAGGAACGCCACCGGGACGATGGCGGTGTACGGATCCGCCTTCAGACGCTGGCACAGCGCGCGCCCCTCGGACGGTGCGCCGTCGCCATCCACCAGCACCATCGCGGGGAGGGCTCGCAGGGTCATCTGCTCGATCTGCGCGGCGTCATCGACCGCGATCGACGGGAATCCCTTCCCGGCGATCCATGCCGATACCAGCTTCGGCATCGGTCGGGCCGCGGGCGAATAGAAGATGATCGTGGGCCGCGTCCGCACCGGTATCAGCTCGCAACGTGCGAGGAGACAACAAAATAGGCCCCTTGGGGGGGGGTGTCAATTTTCGAGTGGCGCTGGGGAGACGCGATCGTCCACGGGCCCCTCCCTGCCCAGCCCCTCACGCCCTCAGAACTGCCGGCTCCAGATCAGATAGTAGGACGGCGGGTTCCCGGAAACGCCGGTGCGCGGCAGGATGCTGCCGCCCGCCACGCGCAGGGTGATGAACGCGTCCACCGCGCTCGCCAGGTGGTTCAGGACGATCGCGCCGAGGTAGGTCGTGGCGTACCGGAAATCGTTGTCGCTGTTCCGGATCTTCTGCGCGTAGGCGTCCATCTCGAGCTGCGCATCCCTCCAGCTCCAGCGGAGCGCATTGACGAACGCACGCTGCCGGTAAAAGGCGAGCGCCGCCTGGTAGGCCGGGTCGGTCGGCGGCGGGATGGAATCGGGGTTCGTGAGGTAGTTGCGCCGCGCCAGCAGCCACATCGCCCCGTTGTAGGTCAGGGTATCCGTCTCGGGCTGAATGGGCCCCGCGGAGGTCAGGCTGTAGTGCCCGCTCTCGACCCAGTGGCTCATCGCCTCGTAATACTCCCACGGCGCGTCGAGCCGGTACGGAGTGAACTGCGCGCGCGCGACGTCGAACCCGAGGGTGATGAACTGATCCCGCTCCCTGCGTCCCTGCCCCGAGAGCGCCAGGGCGCGCGCGGCGAACCAGACCTCGGCCGCGAGGTACACCATCCCGCGGTCGCGTCCGCCGAGCAGCTGACCGGAGCCCGGCACGACCAGCGACGCCAGCGGCCGCACCCACGGGCGGCGCCACACCGGCTCCCGGGCCGGCAGCACCGACGGCGCGGAGTCCGGCCGCTGCGCCCGGGAGAGCGCCGGGAGCGCCGCGAGCAGGAGCACGCACAGGACGAGGCGCGCGCTCACGTCAGAAGATCACCCGGAAGGAGATCTGCACCGGCTGCTTGTCGCCGACCGCCTCGGCGCCGGAGAACACGCTCGCGAGATCGAACGCGATGTTGCCGAACCGCACGCCGAACCCCAGACTCGGCCCCCGCGCGTCCGAGTTCAGGAACGCGTAGCCGGCCCGGAGCCGTACCAGCTCCCCCACCCCCGACTCGACGCCGATCAGCGTCACCGGCTCGACCGCGCCCTCGTTCACCGTCCCCTGGAGATCGGCGAGGACCCGTGCATCGATCCCCTGCGTCCCGGCGCTCGGCCGCAGCACGGCCACACTCACGCCCACCACCACGCGCGTCGGGAGCGGATCCTCCTGCGAGCGGTTGTTCACCTGCAGCGGGAACCCGAGGTTGCGGACGGTCACGCCGAAGACGACGGGCAGCCATCCGGAGGCGTCGTAGCGCAGGCCCACGTCCACCGCGTTGGTGGTTCCGGTCGCCGTCGGCACCTCGCTGCAATCGCCCGTGCAGTCCACCCGGAACTGCACGAGCTTGTAGGTGAGGCCGATCGCGACGCCGCCCGCCACGTCGGTGGCGTAGCTCGCCATCAGGGCCAGGTTGCGCGGGCTGATCTGCCCGACCGGCTCCGGGCCGAGGTCGGCGCGCGTGACGGCCAGGTCGCCGTAGTTGACGAGGTACGCCGTGAAGGCGAAGGTGCCGAACCGGGACGACGGCACGGCGATCACGACCGCGTCACCGCTGCCGAAGAACGCGTCGTAGTGATGCAGGGCGAACTCGCCGCGGGCGAGCGTCGCGAGCCCGGCGGGATTCCAGAAGACCGCCTCCGACGACCCGCCGTCGGCGGTGGCCGCCTGGCCCAGCGCGGTGGCCTTGGCGCCGACCGGGAGGAGCAGGAACGCGCCGCCCTCGACGCCGGCGGAGACGTTCTGCGCGGCAGCGGGCACGGCGCTCCACCCGCCCGCGGCGATGAAAAGCGCGGCCAGGGTGGCGCCGAGCCGCGCCCTACAGCGGCTTCGCCTCATCGATGAGCATGATCGGGATGCCGTCGTCCACGGCGTAGCGGAGCCGGCAACCATGACAGACGAGCTCTTCGACGGGCGCGGTGCGGTACTCGAGGTCGCCCTTGCACTTGGGGCACACGAGGATCTCGAGCAGATCCTTGGGCAAGGTCATCGCGGCTCCTGATGTGGGACGTTCAAGCCGAGTTGCGCGAGACGGGCGGCGTCGCGGCGCCACCTGGGCCACACGGTGACCCACAGCTCCAGTCGCACCTTCCGCCCCAGCAGGCCCTCGATCCGCTCGCGGGCCGCGATGCCGATGGCCTTGATGGTGCGCCCGCCTTTGCCGAGCACGATCGGCTTCTGACTCTCGCGTTCGACGGCGAGGGTGGCGCGAATATACACCGGGTCTTCCGCCTCCCGGAATGCGTCCAGCTCCACCGCGACGCAGTACGGCAGCTCCTGCTCGAGCCGGGCGAACGCGGCCTCCCGCACGTACTCGGCGGCGAAGAACCGCAGCGGCTGCGTGCCGACGTCGGACGGGTCGTAGAGGAACGGACCTTCGGGCAGTCGCGCGCGGAGGGCCGCGAGCAGCCCGTCGAGCCCTTCCCCGGTCGTCGCGGACACGGCGAGCGCGTCGCCGAGGACCGGCCGCGGACCCCTCACGAGATCCGCCTTGCTATACACCAGAAGGCTGCGCGAGATCGGTCGCGCGTCGCCGAGCAGCGCGCCGAGCTCCGGCGCCGGGGCGTCCGGCAGCGGATGCACGTGCACGACGAGGTCCGCGCCGTGGATCTCGGCCAGCGCGCTGTGCCGCATGGCGTGCTGCAGCGGATACGACGGGTCCATCAGGCCGGCGGGGTCCACGAGCACGATCTGCGTGGTCTGGTCGGTGACGAGGCCGCGCACGGGCACGCGGGTGGTCTGCGGCTTGGGGGAGACGGCCGCCAGCCGCTCGCCGACGAGGGCGTTGAGGAGCGTGGACTTGCCGGCGTTGGGGAGGCCGGCGAAGGCCACGATGCCGCAGCGGGTCATGGAGAATAGTTACGAGGAGGAGGCAGTGTCCAGAACAGTTGCCAGAACACGAAAGCCCGCCCGGCGTTCGCCGGACGGGCTTTCGAAGGGGAATGGCTGGCGGCGGTCTACTCTCCCACCGACGATCGTCGGAAGTACCATCGACGCTGCCGGGCTTAACTGCCGTGTTCGGGATGGGAACGGGTGTGGCCCCGGCGCGCTAGTCGCCAGCCAAAACTAGGCCGGTTGCCAGACGGCAAGTTGCATGCAACCGCCTTGCGGAACATGCATCTCGGTCGGCAACCGTCGAAGCCGAGTGACGTGGCTGGAATCCAGCCAACGAACAACAGGAAGAGATCAAGCCTCACGGGCGATTAGTACGGCTCGGCTGACACGCTTACGCGCCTGTACACCTGCCGCCTATCGACCTGGTAGTCTCCCAGGGCCCTTGAGGGAGCTTGCGCTCCGGGAGCATTCATCTTGGGGAGGGCTTCCCACTTAGATGCGTTCAGCGGTTATCCCCGCCCGACATCGCTAACCGGCGTTGCCCCTGGCGGGACAGCCGGGACACGAGCGGTCGGTCCGACCCGGTCCTCTCGTACTAAGGTCGGCACCCCTCAATGCTCCAGCGCCCACGACGGATACAGACCGAACTGTCTCACGACGTTCTGAACCCAGCTCATGTACCACTTTAACCGGCGAACAGCCGGACCCTTGGGACCTTCTCCAGCCCCAGGATGTGATAAGCCGACATCGAGGTGCCAAACCGCGCCGTCGATGTGAACTCTCGGGCGCGATAAGCCTGTTATCCCCAGCGTACCTTTTATCCGTTGAGCGATGGCCCGTCCACACGGTACCACCGGATCACTTAGGCCGACTTTCGTCCCGGCTCGATCCGTCGATCTCGCCGTCAGGCGCTCTTATGCCTATGCACTCGCCGTGCGATTACCGACCGCACTGAGAGCACCTTCGCGCGCCTCCGTTACGCTTTCGGAGGCGTCCGCCCCAGACAAACTACCCACCTGCCACGGTCCTCGTCCGCGTCACGCGAACGGAGTGAGAATGTCACCAAGATAAGGGTGGTATTTCACTGTTGGCTCCCCAAGAGCCGAAGCCCCTGGCTCAACGCCTCCCACCTATGCTACGCAGATCATGCCGACATCCAATGACAGGATATAGTAAAGGTGCACGGGGTCTTTTTGTCCTGTCGCGGGTAATCGGAATCCTCACCGATACTGCAGTTTCGCCGAGCTTACGGTCGAGACAGCCGTCAAGTCGTTACGCCATTCGTGCAGGTCGGAACTTACCCGACAAGGAATTTCGCTACCTTAGGACCGTTATAGTTACGGCCGCCGTTTACCGGGGCTTCGGCTCGCAGCTTCGCCTTGCGGCTGACCGCTCACCTTAACCTTCCGGCACCGGGCAGGCGTCAGTGCCTATACGTCTGCTTGGATCACGCGTTGGCAGGCACCTGTGTTTTTGCTAAACAGTCGCTTGACGCGATTCTCTGCGAGCGGATTGGGCTCCGGCTGCATCGCCATCACCTACTACCGCCACCCCTTCTCCCGAAGTTACGGGGTAATTTTGCCGAGTTCCTTGACCGTAAATCACTCGAGCATCTTAGGCTTCTCGCCTCACCTACCTGTGTCGGATTACGGTACGGTCACGTCGTGTCCTACCCACGGGGCTTTTCTCGGCAGTGTGCGTCACCTGCCCTTTGCGGGTCCCGAAGGACCCTTCGGCATCGGCGCTCGGCTGCCTGGATGGATTTCCCTGTCCAGGATCGCCTACCACCTTACATCGGCACAACCACCCTCCGACGGCAAGCCTGCTCCTGCGTCCCCCCTTGGGATCGAACGGCCACGACGTGGTACGGGAATATTGACCCGTTTCCCATCGACTACGCCTCTCGGCCTCGTCTTAGGGACCGACTAACCCTGAGCTGATTGCCATGGCTCAGGAACCCTTAGGTTTTCGATGGCCGGGGTTCTCGCCCGGCTTCGCGCGTACTCGTTCCGGCATCCTCACTTCCCGTCGCTCCACGCGTAAGCTTCCGCCCGCGCTTCGCAGCTCCGGGAACGCTCCCCTACCCCTGGACCGCGGCGAACCGCGGTCCAAGCCCTTGCTTCGGCGGACGGCTTCATAGTCCCGACCATTCTCGGCGCGGCCACGCTTGACTGGTGAGCTGTTACGCACTCTTTAAAGGAATGGCTGCTTCTAAGCCAACCTCCCAGCTGTCTAAGCATGACCACATCCTTCGCTACACTTAGCCGTCACTCTGGGGCCTTAGCAGAGGGTCTGGGTTCTTTCCCTCTCGCCATAGGACATTATCGCCCTACGACTGCCTCCCTGGCAGCACGCACAGGCATTCGGAGTTTGGTTGGGGGTGGTAAACCTCGTCGGTTCCCGGACCCATCCAGTGCTCTACCTCCCGTGCGCTCATTTCCAGAGGCCCTACCAAAATAGATTTCGGGGAGAACCAGCTATCTCCGAGCTTGATTGGCCTTTCACCCCTACCCACAGCTCATCCGAGCGGTTTTCAACCCACAACGGTTCGGTCCTCCACGCGCTGTTACGCACGCTTCAACCTGGCCATAGGTAGATCGCCTCGGCTTCGGGTCCAGCCCCAGATACCAACGCCCATTTCAGACTCGCTTTCGCTGTGGCTCCGGTCCTGAGGACCTTAACCATGCATCTGAGGACTGACTCGCCGGATCATAATGCAAAAGGCACGCGGTCAGACACGCGGCGGCCGAAGCCGCCGAACGTCCTCCCACCGCTTGTCGGCACACGGTTTCAGGGTCTGTTTCACTCGCCACCTGGCGTACTTTTCACCTTTCCCTCACGGTACTGGTGCACTATCGGTCACGAGGGAGTATTTAGCCTTGGAGGGTGGTCCCCCCAGCTTCCCGCAGGATTCCACGTGTCCCGCGGTACTCGGGATACCGCTAGGGGCCTCGGATCTTCGCGTACCGGGCTGTCACCGTCTCTGGCGGGCCGTTCCAGGCCGCTTCGGCTCGATCGTCGGACTCCCATGTCGCGGTCCCACAACCCCGACCCGGCAAGCCGGATCGGTTTGGGCTGGTCCCCGTTCGCTCACCGCTACTAGGGGAATCGCGGTTGCTTTCTCTTCCTCCGGGTACTGAGATGTTTCAGTTCCCCGGGTTGGCCTCCGCTTGCGCGGATTCCGCGGCTCACGCCACGGAGGGTTGCCCCATTCGGACATCCCGGGATCACGGCCTGTGTGCGGCTCCCCCGGGCTTATCGCAGCTTACCACGTCCTTCATCGCCTCCTCGTGCCAAGGCATCCACCGTGCGCCTTTTCGCGCTTGATCTCATTACTCGAGTTTACATCGGCTGGATTCCATTAACACCACGTCACCTGGCTTCGATTGTCAAAGAGCGGCCCCGGACCCGACCGGCGGTCCCGGGCACATTCAAGGAAACGAAATCGGAGAAGTGCGAAACTCAGGTGGGCGACTCAAGAGGCCTTTCGGCCGCCCTGCTGCCGGCGGTCTACTCGGCACTCCAGAAAGGAGGTGATCCAGCCGCAGGTTCCCCTACGGCTACCTTGTTACGACTTCGCCCCAGTCACTGAATTGACCTTAGGCGGCTGCGTCCTTGCGGTTCGCCCACCGGCTTCGGGTCCCTCCAGCTTCCATGGCGTGACGGGCGGTGTGTACAAGGCCCGGGAACGTATTCACCGTGGCGTGGCTGATCCACGATTACTAGCGATTCCGACTTCACGGAGTCGAGTTGCAGACTCCGATCCGCACTTAGACCGGCTTTTAGCGATTGGCTCCCCCTCGCGGGTTTGCGACGCGCTGTACCGGCCATTGTAGCACGTGTGTCGCCCTGGACGTAAGGGCCATGATGACTTGACGTCGTCCCCACCTTCCTCCGGTTTGGCACCGGCAGTCCCCCCAGAGTCCCCGGCATAACCCGCTGGCAACTGGGAGCGAGGGTTGCGCTCGTTGCGGGACTTAACCCAACATCTCACGACACGAGCTGACGACAGCCATGCAGCACCTGTGCACGCGTCCCGAAGGAGGACCAGTGTTTCCACCGGCTTTCACGTGCATGTCAAGCCCAGGTAAGGTTCTTCGCGTTGCATCGAATTAAACCACATGCTCCACCGCTTGTGCGGGCCCCCGTCAATTCCTTTGAGTTTCAGCCTTGCGGCCGTACTCCCCAGGCGGGACACTTATTGCGTTAGCGACGGCACCGGGAGGGTCGCTCCCCCCGACGCCTAGTGTCCATCGTTTAGGGCGTGGACTACCAGGGTATCTAATCCTGTTTGCTCCCCACGCTTTCGTGCCTCAGCGTCAGCAATGGCCCAGCGAGCCGCCTTCGCCACCGGTGTTCTTCCTGATCTCTACGCATTCCACCGCTACACCAGGAATTCCGCCCGCCTCTACCATGCTCGAGCCAGGCAGTCTCGCATGCAGCTCCGGGGTTGAGCCCCGGGCTTTCACACGCGACTTACCCAGCCGCCTACGCACCCTTTACGCCCAGTGATTCCGGACAACGCTCGCACCCTCCGTATTACCGCGGCTGCTGGCACGGAGTTAGCCGGTGCTTCCTTTGAGGGTACCGTCAATCCCGGTCGACTATTCGCCGCCGGGCCTTCGTCCCCTCCGACAGTGGTTTACAACCCGAAGGCCGTCATCCCACACGCGGCGTCGCTGCGTCAGGCATTCGCCCATTGCGCAATATTCCCCACTGCTGCCTCCCGTAGGAGTCTGGGCCGTGTCTCAGTCCCAATGTGGCTGGTCATCCTCTCAGACCAGCTACCCGTCGTAGCCTTGGTGAGCCGTGACCCCACCAACTAGCTGATAGGCCGCGAGCCACTCCGTCGGCGTGAGGTTGCCCCCACTTTCGTCACCAGGGATGCCCCCGGTGACCGCATGCGGTATTACCCGGCCGTTAGGCCGGCTATCCCCCACCATCGGACATGTTGCTCACGTGTTACGCACCCGTCCGCCACTGACCTGGAGTTGCCCCCAGGCCCGTTCGACTTGCATGTGTTAGGCACGCCGCCAGCGTTCGTCCTGAGCCAGGATCAAACTCTCCAAAGTTTGAATAGCTCATTGACCGAACGACATGGTCGTCCGAATCACAGAAACTCAGAATATGGTCCCCTCCCGGCACGTATCTGAGAACGCACCGGTCGAGCGGGGCCACCAGAGTTCCGCACTCTCCGACTTCGATTTTCAAAGAGCGGCCACGGGAAAAACTCCGTGGCGAGACTTGAAAAATAGACCAGGCATGGGGGCAAGTCAACTCCCAGATGACGCCCAAGTTGCGTAGATTGGGGCCCTATCCGGCCGCCCCGTTCCACCCGAAAGCGCTCCGCGCACCGAGGCGATGCACCGATGAGCGTCACGATCAAGCAGCGCGTCCCCAGCGACATCGAGATCGCCCAATCCGCGAAGCTGCGCCCCATCCTCGAGATCGCCCAGGAGGCCGGCCTCAGGGCGAGCGAGCTGGAGCTGTTCGGCCGCTACAAGGCCAAGGTCCACCTCGAGGTCTTGGGCCGCCTCAAGAAGCACAAGAGCGGCAAGTACATCGACGTCACCGCCATCACCCCGACGCCGCTCGGCGAGGGGAAGACCACGACGTCGGTGGGGCTTTCCCAGGCGATCGGCGCGCACCTGGGCAAGAGCGTGTTCGCCTGCATCCGCCAGCCGTCGCAGGGCCCGACCTTCGGCATCAAGGGCGGCGCCGCCGGCGGCGGGTACTCGCAGATCGTGCCGATGGAGGACTTCAACCTCCACCTGACGGGCGACATCCACGCCGTCACCGCGGCCAACAACCTGCTCGCGGCCGCGATCGACACCCGGATCCTCCACGAGCGGGCCACGCCCGACGACGCCAAGCTCGGCCGCGCCCTCTGCCCCGACGGGTCCTTCGCCAAGGGGATCGCGCTCCGGGCCAGGCGGCTCGGCATCAAGGCCCGGCGCCTCGAGGACCTGAAGCCCGAGGAGGCGCGCCGCCTGTTCCGGATGGACATCGATCCCGCCAGCATCACCTGGCAGCGGGTGCTCGACGTCAACGACCGATTCCTGCGCCGCATCCAGATCGGCCTGGGCGACGCCGAGAAGGGCAACGAGCGCATCGCCGGCTTCGACATCTCGGTGGCGAGCGAGGTGATGGCGATCCTCGCGCTCACGACCGGGCTCGAGGACATGCGCGAACGGCTCGGCCGGATGGTCATCGGGACCAGCATGGCCGGCGAGCCGGTGACCGCCGAGGACCTCGGCGTGGCCGGCGCGATGGCGGTCCTGATGAAGGACGCCGTCATGCCCAACCTCATGCAGACCCTCGAGGGCACGCCGGCCTTCGTCCACGCCGGGCCGTTCGCCAACATCGCGCACGGCAACTCCTCCATCGTGGCGGACCAGATCGCCCTCAAGCTCGCCGACTACGTCGTCACCGAATCGGGCTTCGGCGCCGACATCGGGATGGAGAAGTTCCTCGACATCAAGTGCCGCTACTCCGGACTCGTGCCGAACGTCATCGTGATCGTGGCGACCGTGCGCGCCCTCAAGATGCACGGCGGCGGGCCCAAGGTCGTCGCCGGGCGGCCGCTCGATGCCGCGTACACGGAGGAGAACCTCGCGCTGCTGGAGAAGGGCGCCGTCAACCTGGTCAAGCACATCGAGAACGCCAAGCTGTTCGGCGTCCCGGTCTGCGTCGCGGTGAACTCCTTCAAGTACGACACGCCGGCGGAGGTCGCGCTGGTGCAGCGGATCGCGCGGGAGGCCGGCGCCGAGGGGGCGTTCAAGTGCACCCACTGGATGCACGGCGGCAAGGGGGCGATCGAGCTGGCGGAGGCGGTGGTCGGCGCGGCGCGGCAGACCAATCACTTCGAGTTCCTCTACCCGCTCGACTGGCCGATCAAGCGGAAGATCGAGGCGATCGCGACGCGGCTCTACGGCGCGGCCGGCGTGGACTACCTCCCGGAGGCGGAGGCCAAGGTCGAGCTCTACACCCGGCTCGGCTTCGACAAGCTGCCGATCTGCATGGCCAAGACGCACCTCAGCCTGTCGCACGACCCGGCCCTCAAGGGCCGCCCCACCGGCTGGCGCCTGCCGATCCGCGACATCAGGGCGTCGGTCGGCGCGGGGTTCCTCTATCCCCTCTGCGGCACGATGCAGACGATGCCGGGGCTGCCCACCAGGCCGGCCTACTACGACGTGGACCTGGACCTGAAGTCGGGGAAGGTCGTCGGACTCTTCTAGGCGTTCGCCGGCGGAGCTTCGTGGAGCGCGAACGCGCGGCTCCCCTCGAGGCGGGAAGCCCGGCCGGTCAGGGACCGGTGAGGCCGATCCCGAAGCGGAACCGGCGCGTCGCGTACGACGACAGCTGCCAGGCGAACGTGGCGGAGAAGTTGAAGGGCGAGAGGAACGGGGTCAGGTTGCCCAGCGAGAACCCGACCTCCGTGTAGGGGGTCGGCGCCGTCGCCAGCATCGAGTCGGCCGGGCTCGGCCGGTGGTTCACGAAGTCGGCCCAGAAGAGGCCTCCCTGCACGCTCAGGGTGAACGGCAGGTCGCGGATCAGCGGCAGGCCGCTCCGGGCGAGGAGGATCCGGTCGAAGTCGTGCCGCACGGTGAGGACCGCGGCCCGGTTCCCGTAGTAGTTGGTCCGTGACAGGGTGCTGAAGGCGTTCCCCTCCACGGCCAGGAAGTCCATGCCGAAGTCCACCGTGAAGTAGCGCTGCGGCGGCACCAGTCCCGTGGCGATGCCGCCCACCGCGGAGATGGTGGTCGTGCCCCACCCGAAGAGCGGCTGCGCGCGCTCGATCTGGACCTGGTAGCGGCGATACGAGAAGTCGTCGGGGAGGACGGAGGGCGCCGCCACCTCGACGCCGGCCGTGATCCGCGTCCAGCTCGCCGGGTTCAGGCGGAAGTCCGTTTCGCCGCTGCGCACCATCTGGCGCGAGTCCCAGCTCAGCGTCGCGGACACGGCGCGGAGGTGGCCCGCGGCGATGGGCGGGTTGTCACGCGGCGGGTAACGCGTCGAATGGAACGAGTAGCCGGGGAGCGTGTCGAGACTCGATTGCCGCGCGTCCTCGTAGCCCAGCTCGAGCTGCGTGAGGTCGAGCAGTTTCGTGCGCAGCGCCACGTTGAGGCCTCGCTCGCGGTAGTAGTCGAGCGGATCCGCCCGCGAGAACAGCGCCCGGAACGTCGGGTTGTACTGGTTCGAGATGAGCGTGGGCCGGCTGACCGTCTCGTCGCCGTAGGCAGCACCGACCCACATCCGCTGGTCCTGCGACAGCCGCACCTGGCCGCCGAAGCGGTATTGCCACGCGCGGCTGCCGAGCGCGTAGCCCAGCTTCGTGTCCAGTATCAGTTCCGGCGCCGCGCGCCACGTGGGGGCGATGCCGAGGTAGTAGCCGTCCACGCGGTTGAAGTGGAAGTAGCCGGGGTTCGAGGCGACCTCGCCGACGGCGCCGATCCCCTGCCCGATCCTGATCAGCGCCGGCGGGTGCCGCGCGGCCGAGTCCGACCGGATCCAGGCCGCGCGCTCGGCGTCGGTCAAGGGCACGGCCCCAGGCTCGTCCCACGTCGCGGTGTCCGGATGGTCGGCGTCGTCGCGCACGATCACGCGGTACTCGCCGAGGCCCGGCGGCCGGTCGCCCGCATCGAAGCGGAAGGACCCGAGCGCGGCGACCTGCTCGAACGCCAGCTCCTCCGGGAGGCCCGGGATGGAGACGCCGGCCACCTGTCGCGGCAGCCCCTCGGCCGTGATATTCGGCCGCACTTCTCCGCTCAGGTGAACCTCGACGGGCAGCCACCGCCCGTCACCCGCGTCGGCGGAAATCTCCCGGTAGCGGAGATAGCGCACCGAGCCGAAGCGGACGGCGTCGTTGAACCCCAGGTCCATCGCGAGGAGGTCGAAGGTCGAGTCCGCGACCTCGATGGTCCCCACGAACAGGGGCGTGGTGCTCGAGCGCGGGATGACGGCGAGGCGATAGGCACGCCTGCCGCCCACTGCGACGGTGTCGAGGAGGCGGAAGGCGTAGCGATCGAAGGCATCGCGGCCGATCGGGGACGGCACGACGTACGAGTGCGACCTCCCGCCGCCCCGGCGCTCGAACCCTTCCTCCCTGCTGCGCCCCGCGCTGGTATAGCCCCCGAGGACGATCGTGGCCCGGTTGACGTCCACGATCTCGTCCACCGCCACGAGGCTGCGCGGCGGTCCGTACCCGCGCGATTGGCGGCGCGCGTCCACGATCTCCTGGTAGTGGCGGCGCGGCTCCCAATAGGCCGTGCTGTGCGTCTCGGAGAGGAACAGGACCGACCGGGCCGTGTCGCGCCTCGGGTTCAGGTCGCGCGCCACGTACTTCACGTAGGCCTCGTAGCGCACGTGGCCGATCGCCGCGAGCACGTCATTGCGGCGCGCGATCGCGCGCGCGACGATGCTGTCGGGGTCCGCCGTGTCCGACGCGGGAGCGGCCACGGTGGCCGCAGCCGGGCGCTGTGCGACCGCGTGCGCGGCGCAGGCGAGGAACAGCGCGACGAAGGGGGGGACGACGCGGGACCCGGGCATGAACCGCATTCTACGCCGCGGCGCGGCCGGGGTTCCGCCGCTGGGACCTCGTCCCCAGGCGGTCACGGACGATTCACTGTGGAGAGGCAAGTGCGCCAGGCAGGACTCGAACCTGCGGCCCGCAGCTTAGAAGGCTGCCGCTCTATCCAGCTGAGCTACTGGCGCGTCGGCCGGAATCTACGGGGCGGCGCCGGGGCCGCGCCACGCACGCTCAGACCGCGCGGTCCGCCTTCCAATGGAACATGTGGAGCATGCGGTGGATGACCGGCGCGATGAAGATGGCGGCCGCGACGAGGAGGATGAGGCCGCAGTAGAGCGCGTACAGCCCGGCGAACAGCTTGCCGCCGGGAGTCTGCGGCGTCGCCACGGGCCCCATCCCCCCCATGAGCATCGCGGCGTTGAGGAAGGCGTCCAGCCACCCCATATGCTCGAAATAGGCGTAGCCCGCGATGCCGATGAGCAGCGAGCCGGCGACGAACGCGCTGGAGACCAGGAAGTGCACGACCATCCGGCGCAGGAAGCGGCGGAACGGGAGCGGGGGATGGTGGCGAGCCTCGTACATGGCGGCCCCCTGGGCGCGGCGCCGGCCGAGCGTCACATCGTTGGCTCTGCGGAGTCGGGGCGGCGGGATTCGAACCCGCGACCTCCTGGTCCCAAACCAGGCGCGCTACCGGGCTGCGCCACACCCCGTCCTACAGTGCCAGTTGCCAGACGGCAAGTCGGCAGTGGTTACCAGTATAAAGGGAGGAGAGGGC
Source organism: uncultured Gemmatimonadales bacterium (assembly GCA_963835535.1). GTDB lineage: Bacteria > Gemmatimonadota > Gemmatimonadetes > Gemmatimonadales > JACORV01 > Fen-1245. The sequence continues at coordinate 241,397 of CAWIFL010000002.1, read as the reverse complement.
AGAGACAAAACGGGCGCCGCAGAGTCCGCGGCGCCCGCAAGGCCTCCCGTAGCCTACTGCCCCGGCGGGAGGCGGAAGATCGCCAGCTGCGGCATCAGGCCCGCTGCGAACGGGGCGCCGCCGGGGCCGGCGAACTGGACGGACACCCTGGCGGAGTTCGTCGGCGTATCGAGCCGGAGGTAGGTCACCGTCCCGGGGTAGAGGACATAGGCCGTAGTGTCGGATGTGATCGAGTAGAGCTGCACCGGCATGGGGAGCGGAATGTCCGTCCCCCCGGACGTGGTGTAGAGCCGGCCCCACATCTGGCGCAGGTTCCGGCTCGCGAACCGGTCGGCCGGCGGGGCGGTCGTCCGCGCCAAGCCCGGCAGGCTGTCCGTGTACAGCGCCAGCCCGAAGTCGGAGAACGCCTGCGGGAACGGCTCGCCCATCACCTGCGCGATGGCCGCCACGCCGTCATCCGGGCCCCGCTCGAGCGCCCGGAAGACCGCGCTCCCCCTCTGATCCGCCATCCAGCGGACCAGGAGCCAGGCACCGCCGCGCCAGGAGAAACCCCCGTCGGCGTCGTTCTCCAGCAGAATGCTCGCCGTGTCCGGCAGCAGCCCATACTGATACGAGTCGTACAGGAAGTCCTGCACGAAGGGCTCGGACGAATCGGGGAAGAGCTGCGTCGGGTCGGTCCGGCAGGCCGTCCCCGGGCACTGCAGCTCATAGTGGATGGAGCCCAATTCCTCCGCCGCGATGCTCAGCCCTTCGTCCAGCCAGCTCGACAGCGGCTGGCCGCCGTTCACCACCACGTGCTCCCCGAAGTCGATCAGATGCTGCAATTCGTGCAGAAAGGTGGGCGGGACGATGCTTTCCAGGTCCGACAGGGGGTGCGCGCAACTGTACTGGCCCAGCGGATCGGGGACGATCGTGTAGAAGATCTCGCCCTGGTTCGAGTTCGGGTCCGACGCGGTGGGGGTGTAGTCCTCGGCGTTGAAGAATCCCGCGATGAACCCCTCGGACGCGCATGTGGCGGCCGGCGTGTCGGCATTCACGACGTTCGACATCAGAACGATGACGTGGCCGTTTCCGTCGATGTCGGTAGGCCCGCCGAAGGCCGTCGTGTCGACCGGGAAGAGCGTCTGGTCGAAGTACTGCCCGTACGTCTGCAGCTGGGTCGGCGTGAATCCCCCGGCCGGCGCCAGCGTGTCCACGTACAGCAGGATGTTGTTGCCCACGTACTGGAGCGACGCGTTCACCGTCGCCCACTCGTCGGTCGTGCCGAGCAGGTTCGACAGCACCTGGAAATTCCGCAGGCTCCCCTGCGCGGGCACCACCGCCTGGGCGGCACGGGCCGCCCTCGCCGCGCTCCGCGCGCGGGCGGCCCGGATCGCGGGCGCCAGCGTCTGGCCGCGCCGAAGCATCCGCGCGTCGGCCAGGCGCTGCGCGACGGAGTGCTGCACCGCGGGCACGAGGCGCGCCGCCGCTGCGGCAGCCCCGTGGCTCGTGCGCGCTCCGACCCAGCTGAGAGCCGCCGCCGGCGCGGCCGCGCCGCTGTCCACCGCGTACTCGACGAACTGGAACGCCGCCTGGTCGGTCGCGAACTCCGGGACGACGACGTAGCTCGCCCCGGCCCCCGCGAAGGTCACCGTCGTGCCGCCGTTGGAGCAGTCGATGCGCTGGGTCTGGGCCACCGCCAGCTGCACCGTGTCCGGCGAGAGGCACGGGTTGCTCTTGAAGGTGAGGGTCGCGCCCGGCGGCGACGTGGTCTCGAGCTTGTAGCACGCGGTGGCCGCCACGGCGAGGAGGGCGCACGCGGCGAGCGGGCGCGCGATGCCGCGGTCAGAGACTGGCGCGGCGCCCGTCACGGGCACCGGCGAGGATGTCGAGGATGCGGTAGGGGTGCTCACGTGGGCTTGTACCTGTAGACGGCGTCCGTGTTCCGTCGTTAACGGCGGGCGGCCGTGCACGGGCGCGGCGATCAGAGCGGCCGGGCCGCCAGCGCGGCGGCCAGCTGCCGGAACGCCTCGCCGCGATGGCTCACGGCGTCCTTCTCCTCCGGCCCGATCTCGCCGAAGCTTTTGCCGACGCCTTCGTGCAGGAACAGCGGGTCGTAGCCGAAGCCGCCGCTGCCGCGCGGCTCCTCGAGGATCCGGCCCCAGCTCCGCCCCGTGAACGACTCGGGCGGCGCCGCGTCCCTCCGGAGCAGCACGGCCACGCAGACGTAGCAGGCCCGGCGTCGCGCCGCGTCCGCCCCCCGCAATCGGCGCAGCAGCTCCGCGTTGTTCGCCGCATCCAGCTCCTTGCCGCTCAGCGCGCCGCCCTCGGGCGCGAAGCGCTTCGACCGCACACCGGGCGCGCCGCCGAGGGAGATCACCTCGATCCCGGAGTCGTCGGCGACGGCCGGCCGGCCGGTGAGCTTGGCGAAGTACTGGGCCTTGGCGCGGGCGTTGGCGAGGAAGGAGTCGAACTCCTCGATCCGCTCTTCCTCGCTGGCCCAATGGACGTGGGCCTCGTCGAGCGATTCGACCTCGAGCGCGAGGCCGGCGGCGGCGAGGATGCGGCGGATCTCGCGCACCTTGTCCGCGCTCCTGGTGGCCAGGAGCAGGCGACTCACCGCGCCAGCGCGGAGCGCTGCGCGGCGAAGATCCGGGCGGTGCCGGCGAGCGCCAGGTCGAGCATCCGGTCGAGGTCGGCCCGCGAGAAAGTGCCGTGTTCGCCGGTGCCCTGCACCTCCACCAGCGCGTCCGGCTCGGCCACGACCACGTTCGCGTCCACGTCGGCCGCGCGGTCCTCCGCGTAGGCGAGGTCCAGGCGCGCCTCGCCGTCCACCATCCCGACGCTCACCGCGGCGACGAGGCGGCCGAAGGGGTTCTTCACCTTGGCCGCCGCGGCGAGATGGCTGCAGGCGTCGGCCAGCGCCACCGCGGCACCGGTGACCGCCGCCGTCCGCGTGCCGCCGTCCGCCTGGAGCACGTCGCAGTCGAGCCGGATCGTGTGCTCGCCGAAGTCGAAGCCGGTGAGCGCCGCGCGCACGCTCCGGCCGATCAAGCGCTGGATCTCGTGCGTGCGCCCGCCCGGCCCCTGCCGCTCGCGCGGCGTGCGCTCGGTCGTCGCGCGCGGCAGCATCGCGTACTCCGCCGTCACCCAGCCGAGCCCCGTGCCCTTGCGCCACCCCGGCACGCCCGCCTCCACCGACGCCGTGCACAGCACGAGCGTCCCGCCCATGCGCACCAGGCACGACCCTTCGGCGTACGGGTTGGTCCCGCGCTCGAGCACCAGCGGCCGGAGATCCGCCGCGCCGCGCCCGTCAGGCCGCGCCACGCCGCATCCTGGCGATGAGCCCCGTCGTGGAGAACCCCGGCTCGAGCGGCACGCGCACCACCCGCCCGCCGCGCGCCTCCACGACGTCCGCGCCGACGATCTGCCCCGGGCCGTAGTCGGCGCCCTTGACCAGCACGTCGGGCTGAAGCGCGGCGATCAGCTCGGCCGGCGTGTCCTCGTCGAAGAGCACCACCGCGTCCACGCAAGCGAGGCCGCCGAGGACGAAGGCCCTGTCCTCCGCCCGGTTGACCGGCCGATCGGGTCCCTTGAGGCGCCGCGCCGACGCGTCCGTGTTGAGCCCGACGATCAGGAGGTCGCCCTCGGCGCGCGCCGCGCAGAGCAGCGCGACGTGGCCCCGATGCAGGACATCGAAGATGCCGTTGGCGAACACCACCTTCCCGCGCGCGCCCCGCCGCCGGGCGACCGCGGCCTCGCGGCTCAGGAGCTTCTCCGACGGGTCGGCGGGAGAGGGCGCGGACACTAGAGTCCCGCGGTCGCCCTGGGCGTGAAGTGGAAGTAGAACACCCTGTGGTAGCCCGGGAGGTCGATGACCACGCTGTCGGTGTACGTCGCGCTGATCGAGATCTCGCTCGGCGAGCGGGTGCGCGTGATCTGCCACTCCTTGGGGCCGAGCGGGATGTTGAGGGTGTCGCATTCGAGCACCAGCCGGTCGCGGATCGCCTGGTCCGTGAGGCCGGGCGCGAACGATGCCTGGCTCTTCACCACGTCGCTGAGCTGGTAGTAGCGCCAGTAGACGGCGCCGAAATCCTTGACGGCGTAGATGACCAGCACCACGAGCAGGATGCCGAAGAGGCATCCGAGCTTGCCCTTCCCGCTCTCGTCACGCCACGGTGTCACCACTGGGACTGCGCCCCTTCCACCACCTGCGTGACCAGCTTGGCCCACGCCAGCGTGCGGCCGTCGGTTTCGGTCGGCGGCGTATACTCGCCATCCACCGTCAGGCTGTTCTGCTTCCACAGCGTCTTGCCGCTCTTCTGGTCGTACAGCTCCACGTTCAGCGTGATCTGGACGCGCCGCCGCGTCACGTCGAAGCCGCTCTGGCCGGGCTGGCCGGCCAGGCCGGTGCTGGAATAGGAGAGCGGGATGTCCGGATCGTAGCGCACGATCTCCCCGCGCACGATCACGTCGGCATTGGCCTCCGACGTCTCCCGCAGCCCCAGGCGGCCCTCCACCGCGTTCCGGAGGGCGGTACTCGCCTCCTGCGTCAGCGCGGGCTCGCCCGTCTTGTTGTCGAACGGGAGGATGGCGACGGTCCTGACGTCGCTGGGCAGCCCGCCGCCGCTGAAGTGGTACAGGCACCCCGCGGCCAGCAGGAGCGCGAGCGCGCCCGCGCTACGGACGGCGCCAGATCTCAGCGGGGAACGGCTCACTCGCCTCTCGATGGTCCACCTCCACCACGAATCTCACGCCGTGCTCGACGTCCGACGCGTCCGCCTTGACCACCGCTCCCGCCGCGTCGCGCGTCAGCGCCAAGCGGCCCACGATGCGATCGCCCCTGAGCTCCGTGGCGGCGAGCAGCGTGTCGCCCCGACATTCCAGCCGCGTGACCAGGCCGTCCGGCGCCGTCAGCCGGTACAGGCGCCGGCCGGGCGCGTCGCCGGTCTCGATGCGCGTGAGCGCGTCCTGGGGCCGGATGATGCCGAACAGCGCCCACAGGAGCGCGCGCGAGCGCGGCACCTGCGCCGCCAGGTCGCGGGGCTGCGACCACGAGGAGTCGCCCGCCAGCACCAGCGTCGCGCGCCCCACGACCGGCACCGCGACGTCGAGCCGCAGCGAATCGGGCGGAGCAAGCCGCACCGCTCCCCTCCCGCTCGACTCCTGATTGCCGTCGTCGTACCTCCAGTGGACCCGGATCAGCTGGGCCGCCGTCGGCACCGTGCGCGCCGCCACGGCGGCGAACGCCTCGGCGCGCATCGGCACCCAGGCGCCGGTCGGCGCGAGGGGCGCCGGAGGCCCGGCGCACGCTCCGGCCGTAACCGCCAGCGACACCGCAAGATAGGAACGGCGCCGGAGGGCGGCAAGGAAACGTGCGGCGACGACGAAGCTCCGCCCGCGCATGCTAACGCGTGATCCTCCGGATGCGGTCCCCCTGCACGATCTGATCGAGCACATCGGTCCCCTGCACGACGTGGCCGAAAACGGTGTAGCCGCCATCGAGGTGCGGCTGGGGCGAATGCGTGACGAAGAACTGCGAGCCGCCGGTGTCCGGTCCGGAGAGCGCCATGCCGACGGCGCCGCGATCGTAGCGGCGGCGGTTGATCTCGTCGCGAATGACCCAGCCCGGGCCGCCGTTGCCGTCGCCGCGCGGGTCTCCGTCCTGAATGACGAAGTTCGGGACGACGCGGTGCCAGCGGCCGCCGTCGAAGAAGCGCCGGTCCACCAGCCGGAGGAAGTTCTGCACGGTGAGCGGCGCGTCTCCCGCGTATAGCTGGAGGACGAGGTTGCCGTGATCGGTCTCGATCGTCACCTGCGGCAACGTCCCGCCCTCGAGCGCCGGGAGCTGGACGGTACGCACCAGGTTGCGGTAGTCCTCGGTCGAGCGGCCGGTCTCGACCGGGTAGACGCCGCCCCAGTAGCGCCGCTCCGCGTCGGCGCCGAGCTGCTCGGCGACGGCGCGGCGCACCAGATAGTCGCCGCTCCGGGGCACCGCGCCCAGGAACTCCCGCGCGACCGTCTCCTGTCGGGCCGGGTCGGCCCGGACGAGGTGGCCGAGCGCCGTCACGACCGCGAGCCGGGCGTCGCTCGCATCGTCGCCGGCGGCGCGCCGGTACGCGGCTACCAGGTCGGGAAGGAACGCCGCGTCCCGCTCGCGATCGAGGACGTCGATCGCGGCCGCGCGGACCATCACGTCCGGGCCCGCCAGGCGGGAGCGCGCAAGCGCGAGCAGCGCCGTGTCCCCCCGCGGCACGACCGTCTCGAGTGAGGCGAGGGCGGTCTCGACGACCCGCGGTTCGGTGTCGCCGGCCAGCTCCTGCAGGGCCGAGCGCGAGGCGGCGGTCTGCACGCTCCCCAGCGCCTCGGTGAAGGCGGCGCGCAGCCGCCAGTCGGCTGCGGTCCGCCACGCCTGGCCGGCCTGAAGCACGCGGGCGGGCGCCGCCTGCGCCAGCGCCGCGAGGGCCGCGCGCTGGACGGCGAAGCTCGTGCCGCGGCCGAAGCGCTCCTCCAGCGCCGCGATCGCGCGCGAGCCCCCGAGCGCACCCAGCGTCTGCACCGCCTGCACGACGGCGTTGGGATCCGGGTCCACCAGGCGCTGCAGCGCGAGCCCCGCGAGCGTGGAGTCGCGGTACGTCCCGAGGGAGCGCAGCGCGGTGATCCGGACCTGGGCGTCGTCGTCGCTCAGCAGCACGCGCAGGCGGCCGACGAAGGTCTCGCGCCCGAGGTGCGCCGAATCCGCCACTGCCGCGGTCAGGCCGCGCGCCGCGTAGGAGCGCGTCAGCGGATCGGAATCCGACGCGGCCTCCACGAGAGCGGCTGCGGCCGCGCCCGCATCCGGCAGCGCGCCGAGCGCGGCGAGGCGCGCCGTCGAGTAGGTGGCGTTGCGGCGCCACTCGCCGCTGCCGGCGCGCGCGTACTCGACCAGGCGCGCGGCGGGGGCGCGCTGCCGCAGCCGCCACGATTCGAGGAGGGCCCGCGCCGTCGCCGGGTCGTCGGAGCCGCCGCTCGGCGGGTGGCGCTGGAGGAGCGCCTCGATTGCGGACGCGGCGCGCGGGCCCCCGATCCTGGCCAGGGCCGTCACCATCTCGAGCTGGTCCGGATCGGATGCGACCTGCGGGAAGGCGTCGAGCCGCCGTGCCAGCTCCTCGACCGCCAGCGTGTCGTGCAAGAGGCCGATGGCGAAAGCCGCCTCGGCGCGCACCGCCGTGTCGGGGTCGGAGAGCAGGTCGATCAGCACGGGACCGCCTGCCGGGTCGGCGATCCTCCCGATGGCGACCGCGGCCTCGGCGCGGACCAGGGCGTCCGGATGGCGGGCGGCGCGGCGCAGCGCCGCGGCATCGAACTCCCGCCGGTCCTCCAGGGCCAGCAGCTGCGCGAGGTCGGCGACCCGCGACTCGCCCTGCGCGGCGAGCGGCACGGTGGCGCTCGTGCCAGGGCTGGATCGAGCGGGCGGCGCAGCGGAGGTGTCGTGTGCGGTTGGGCGCACGTCCGGCACGACCCACGCGGCCGCCGCGAAGAGCAGCGCGCCGACGCGCGCGGCGCTACGCACCGAAAATCTCCTTCAGCCGGGCGATGACGTCCTCGGGCAGGCGCGCCGGCCGCCCCGCCGCGTCGATGGACACCAGGGTCGTCTCGGCCGTGGCCAGCTGCGCCCCGTCGTCCATGCGCTCGATCCTGTAGCTGAAGGTCAGTCGCCGGGAAGCAGCGTCCGTGAGCCAGGCGGTTACCCTGAGCGGGTCGTCGTAGCGTGCCGGCTTCCCGTAGCGGAGGTGCGCATCCGCCACCGCGAGCCGGGCGCCGCGCTCCTCCAGCTCCCGGTACGTCACCCCGAGGCGCCGCATGTGTTCCGTACGCGCCATCTCACACCACGCCAGGTAGTGGCCGTGGTGCGCGAACCCCATCTGATCGGTTTCGCTGTATCGGACGCGGAACTCGACGGACGACTCGGGTCGGCCGGTCACGGCTCCTCTCGCCAGATGCCGAGCGCCTTGGCCCGATCGCGCGCGGCGGGCGTGAGCAGGTACGGACCGCCCGACACCAGCTTCTCGCCGCGGGCGGCGAGCGCCGAGACGTCGCGCTCGGTGAGGAGCGGCCGCCGCCCCGACGGTCGGCCGGCGCGCGAGGTCGCGACGACGAGCGCCCGGTCGCCGGTCCTGGCCTGCGCCGCGTTGGCCTCGTCGGTGTCGAGATGCAGCTCGGTCGCGTGGGTCGGTCCCAGCCGCACCAGCACGTCGTGCAGCGTGACCCGCCGGCCCGCCGGCCCGCACTCCACCGCCACCCGGTCGCCGTCGGCCACGCCGAGGCGGCGCGCGTCGGCCGGTGCCACGTGCAGGTGGCGCTGCGCGACGATCACGCCGCTCTCCAGGGTCACCTTCCCCGCCGGGCCCTCGAGCGTCACGCCGCCCGCGGAGCCCTCGAGCTTCCCCGAGAGCGCGACGGGCGCCGCGATCCCGAGCGCGCGGCAGTCGGCGGGCGACAGCTCGAGCTGGGTGCGCCCGCGCGCGGGGCCGACGATGCGCACGTCCGCGATGCGGCCGCCCTTCCCGACGACGCCCACGGTCTCGCTCGCCGCGTACTGCCCCGGCTGCGAGATCTGGCGCTGGGGGGTGAGCCCCTTGCCGGCGCCGAACAGGGCCGCGAAGTCCGTCTCCGACACGTGGAGGTGGCGGTTCGAGACGCCGATCGTCACTTCCCGGACGGTGCGCGTCGTCGCCGCGCGGTCCGCGCCGGCCCGGGAGCCTGCCGGGAGCGGCGAGGGCCCGCGCGCCGCCGCGGCCTGGCGCTCCGCCACCACCATCGCCGGGTAGTCGGCGCGGTGGTGCGGCGTGCCCGACGGCCTGCGGACCGGAGCGACGTCCGAAAGGAGCTGCGCCGAGCCCGCGAAGGACGGGAGCGCGCCCGGCGTCGGCACCCGGGGCTCCGGACGGACCGGCGTCGGCAGCCAGGGGCGGCCCGCCGCGGCGCCCAGCGCCGCGGCGATCTTCTCGGAGAGACGCTGCACGTCGTCCTTGTCCATCAGGTGCCTCGACGGGTGAGTTGGCGCGCGCCGAGGAATTCCTCCACGATCGTGCGCACGTCGGCGGCGGAGAGCGGCGCGGCGGGGGGCGGCGGGGCGGACAGCTTTGCCTTCTCCGTGCCTCCGTGCGCCTGTGCCCCCGTGCCCGCTGCCTTGTAGGGTCTGATTTCGTACGCCAGTCTCTTCATATTGACCAGATGGAGCGCGCTGATGTTGTCGCTGACGTGCTGCTGCCCCCGAGCGTCCCCGGCCCCAGCGTCATCGCGGGGGCGAGCCCGGTGGTGTACCCCGTGGCGCCCATCGCCGCCATCGTGTTGACCAGGATGCGGAACGCGGGCTTCTCCTCGAAGAACCGCATGATCACGTGCTCGTCGCGCGAGTGGATCGCCAGCGAGTGGCCGACCCCGCCGTACTGCAGCAGCTCGATGCTGCGCTCGCAGCACTTCTCCCACCCGTCCTCGACGTAGTAGGCCAGCACGGGCGAGAGCTTCTCGCGCGAGAAGAACTCGTCCTTGCCCACGGCCTGGCATTCCACCACCAGCGCCCGGGTGTCCGCCGGGACGTCGAGCCCCGCCCGCGCCGCGATCTCCGCCGCCGGCAGGCCCACGATCGCGTGGGAGATGCCGCCGGTGCGCGAGTCCTGCATCACCTGCTGCAGCGCGTCCCGCGCGTCGCCGGTCACGAAGACCGCCCCCTGCCGCTTCAGCTCCCGGCGCGCCTCCGCGTCCACGGGCGCGTCGCAGATGACCGAGTTCTCGGCCGAGCAGAGGACCCCGTTGTCGAAGCTCTTCCCCGCCACGATGTCGGCGGCGGCCTTGGCGACGTCGGCGGTGCGCTCGATGATCGCGGGGACGTTGCCCGGGCCCACGCCGAAGGCCGGCTTCCCGGAGCTGTACGCGGAGCGCACCATGTCCGAGCCGCCGGTGGCGAGGATCACCGCCGTCTTCCGGTGGCGCATCAGCTCCTGCGTCCCCTCCAGCGTCGGCGCCGACATCGCCAGGACGAGATCCCGTGGCGCCCCCGCGCGCTCGACCGCGTCGGCCATGATCCGCGCCGCCTCGTTGATGCACTTCACCGCCCGCGGGTGCGGGCTCATCACGATCGCGTTGCGCCCCTTCACGCTGATCAACGCCTTGTAGATCGCCGTGGAGGTCGGATTCGTCACCGGGATCAGGGCGGCGACCACCCCCATCGGGACCGCCAGCTCCTTCACCTTGATCTCGGGGAGGTCCCGGATGATGCCGACGGTCTTGAGCGGGAGGATGTAGCGGAGCACGTCGTCGGAGGCGAAGCGGTTCTTGAGGATCTTGTCCTCGTACCGGCCCATGCCGGTCTCGTCCACCGCGAGCCGCGCCAGCCGCTCCGCCTCCGCCGACGCCGCGCGCCCCATCGCCTCCACCACCCGGTCGGTCTCGGCCTGGGTCGCGCGCACGAAGGCCCGCTGAGCCTCGTCCGCACGGCGGACGAGGTCGCGGGCCTCCTGGACGGACGCGAGATCGCGATCCATCAGCGCCCTTCAGCCGCGCCTATGTGCTGTGCCCCAGCCGGCGGAACAGCGCCAGCAGCTCATCGCGGTTCGCGCTGGAGAGCTCGCGGCCCTTGAGGGGGAAGTCCTTCATCTGGCGGGCGCGGTGCCGCAGCTCGACGACCTTCATCTCCGAGAGCGGGACGGACGGCCGGCCGCCATTCCCGTCCTCCGTGTCGTGCTCGAGGGCGGCCAGCTGCGGATCGGGGCGCGGGATCACGTGCGCGGAGACCAGCTGACCGACGCGCGAAGCGGCGGCGGAGCCCGCGTCCACCGCGGCCTTGACCGACGCCGTGTCCCCCGCGAAGAGGACGGTGACCAGCGCGGCATCCACCCGCTCGGAGCCGAGGAGCGTGACCGGCGCGGCCTTTATCCCGGCATCGGCCGCCTCGATCGCGCCGACCAACCCCCTGGTCTCGATCAGGCCGAGGGCCTGCTCGGTCCAGGACACGACCCTACTCCGAGCTGGCCTGCGGGAGGATCAGCTCCAGTTCCGCGTGCGGGCGCGGGATCACGTGCACCGAAACCAGCTCGCCGACGCGCTCGGCAGCCGCCGCGCCGGCGTCGGTGGCGGCCTTCACCGCCCCCACGTCGCCGCGCACGAACACGGTCACGTACCCGCCGCCCACCTTCTCCTTGCCGATCAGCTTGACGTTGGCGGCCTTGACCATGGCGTCCGCCGCCTCGATCGAGCCGACGAGGCCCTTGGTCTCAATGAGCCCAAGCGCTTCAAGTGGCATGGCTTCTCCCCCAGGTGGCACGGTTTTGAAAGATGCCGTGCTACGATAGGTGCTCCCGCGCCAAAAGTCAATCGTAGCAAACGCTTGCGCCCCTTCCGCGGCGTTCGCATCTTGGTGCCCCGTGAGCGCCGGACCGGTCATCGTCGTCGGGGATGCGCACCTCGGATCCGCCGCGGAAGCGGACGAGCGGGCGTTCCATACGTTCCTCCGGGCCGTCCCTTCCCTCGCCCGCCGTCTCGTCATCATGGGCGATCTGTTCGACTTCTGGTTCGAGTACCGGGCGGTGATCCCGCGGCGCCCGTTCCTGACCATCGCCCGGCTCGCCGCGCTGGTCGAGCAGGGCGTGGACGTGCACTTCTTCGGCGGCAACCACGACCGCTGGGGCGGCTCGTTCTGGGACAAGGACCTCGGCATCGCCTTCCACCCGGAAGGGGCGGAGATGGAGCTGGCGGGCCGCCGGTCGTGGGTGGTGCACGGGGACGGTCTGGTCGAGACCAAGCTGGGCGGACGGATCATCCACCGGGTCACACGGCATCCGCTGACCGTCGGCACGTTCCGGCTGCTGCCGCCCAATCTCGGCTTCTGGCTGGCGGACCGGCTGTCAGGCGGGCTGGCGGAGGGGAACCGGTCGGAGGAGGCCATCGCCCGCGCCGCGGCGGCGCAGGAGGCGTATGCGCTCGCCGTGCTGGACCGGCGGCCCGAGCTGGCTCTGGTGATCATGGCGCACACCCATCGGCAGCGCCTGGTCGAGCACGGGCCGGGACGGTTCTATCTCAATGCCGGGCAGTGGATGGTGGACCGGCACTACGCGCTGGTGACGGAGCGAGAGATCCAGCTCTTGAAATGGGACACGTGAGACGTCAGGCGTGAGAGGTGAGACGGATCCGTGAGACGTGAGAGGGGGAACTGCGTGAGAAGTGAGACGGGAAAGGCGTAAGAGGCGGCGGATTCCCTCTCACGCCGTCGCCCTCTCACCTCTTACGCCTTTCCCCCTCTCACGTCTCACCCATTCCTCTCACGCCTTTTCACCGTTCACCCATCGCCTTGACCTCAACATCCTTCACCCGCTCCCCCAAGAACCTCTGTCCCACCTTCACGAACTGTTGAGGCGCATCGGACACGACGAAGTGGACGCGTCCCGACTGCGTCGTGGGCGCGTGCAGGGTGGACGCCGCCAGCTCGCGGGAGACCGCGGCCGCCGTCTGCTCGGCGCTGTCGATCAGCGTGATGGACGGGCCCAGCACGTCGGCGATGAGCGGCTTCAGCAGCGGATAGTGCGTGCAGCCCAGCACCAGGGTGTCGATGCGGTGCTCCCGGAGGGGGGCGAGGTACTCCTCGGCGATCAACCGGGAGGCGGGATGGTCCAGCCACCCTTCCTCGACCAGCGGCACGAAGAGCGGGCAGGCGCGCGCGGTGACGTCCACCTTCCCGTCCGCCGCGCGGATCGCCCGCTCGTAGGCGCCGCTCAGGATGGTGCCGGCGGTGCCGATCACGCCGATCCGGCCGCTCCGGCTCGCCGCCACGCCGGCGCGCGCGCCGGGCTCGATCACGCCCTCGACCGGCACGGTGGCCACGCGCTGCAGCTCCTCGAGGGCGTGCGCGCTGGCGGTGTTGCACGCCACCACCACCAGCTTCACGTCGCGCTCGACCAGGAAACCCAGGATCTCGCGGCTGAACCGCCGCACCGTCTCCGGGGATTTGTTGCCGTACGGCACGCGCGCCGTGTCGCCGAAGTAGATGAGCGACTCGTGGGGGAGCTGGCGCATCAACTCCCGGACGACGGTGAGCCCGCCGATGCCCGAGTCGAAGACGCCGATGGGGCGGCGGTTCATTTGAGCGGCACGCTCAGGCCGACCCCGGTGCGGCCGCCGGGCAGCGCCCGGACCTTGAGGGCCGCCGGGAAGTCGTAGAGGTGTGCCGAGACGTAGGCCTCGGCGCCGGCGAGCAGATGGTTGAAGACGAGCATCACGATCCAGTCCTCGCGCTCCTGGGTGTGCGAGGCGACGAACTTCCCGCGCTCGCGCGCGTACTCGAGCTGCCACATCGTCTTCCACACCATGGTCTCACAGACGCCCTCCCACAGCAGGAAGATCCCTCCGGTCACGTTCCGCCCCAGCCGCGCCTGCCCCCATCCCGGGATGGCGAGCGAGCGCAGGAACGCGCCGAAGGGCGTGACCGGCGGCACCGGACGCACGGAGTCTCCCCGGGTCGGCTGCTGCGCCGCGGTGTCGCGGGGCGCGGTGTCCGCGGCCGCCGGCCGTGGGGGCGGCGCCGCGGGCGGGTTCTGCGCGGCGAGCGGCGCGGCCGCGAGGGCGAGAACGACGAGCCAGCGCGTCATCGCCCCACCAGCACGCGCAGGCGCCTGGGCTCGAGCGTCACTTCGATCTCGGGCGATTCCGGCTGGCGCAGCTCGCCGTCGAGGTGCAGCAGCAGCGGCTGCGCCGTCGAGCGGATCCGGAGCGACGGCGTGCGGAACATCGCCACCTCGTCGAGGGTCACGTGCGTGCCCTTGAGCACGCGCGGCACGTACCGCAGGAACTTGAGCAGGCCCACCTTCCGGATGAGGCAGACGTCGAGCAGCCCGTCGGAGGGATCGGCCTGCGGCGTCAAATAGAAGCCGCCGCCCGCGCTCACGCCGATGGAGCACTCGAGCATCATCATCGGGCCGGTCTCGGTGTGCGCCTCCGACCGCACTTCCAGCACGGGCGCGCGGAACAGGACGAACGTCTTGTACACCGCGACCAGGTAGACGGCCATCCCGGTGAGCCGAGCGATCTTGTTGGATTGCCGCACGGCCTCCGCGTCGAAGCCGATGCCCAGCGAGTTGACGTAGTACTCGCCGATGACGCGGCCGACGTCGAAGCGGCGGGTCTCCGCGTGCGCCATGCGCACCGCGGCCGTCTCGGGCGGGAGCTTGAAGACGCCGAGGAGCTTGGCGAAGTCGTTGCCGGTGCCGATCGGGATGGTGCCGAGCGCGGTGCGGGTTGCGCCGTCCTCTGCGCGCGGCGCCTGCATCAGGCCGTTGGCCGCCTCGTGCAGCGTCCCGTCCCCGCCCGCGCAGATGATCCGCTCGACGTGCGCGTGGGCCGCGTCGCGGGCGATCCCCAGCGCATGGCCGGGGCCCGTGGTCTCCACCAGCTCGAACTTGACGCCGGCCGCGTGCATCGCGCGCTCGATGCGCGTGCGCAGCTTGCGGCCCCTCCCCCGCCCGCTGGCGGGGTTGAGGATCAGAAGGGTGTGCGGGGCGGACGGCCCGGGTCGGTGCGCCATCGGTGGCAGCGAACCTAGCACCGGCCCGCGCGGGCGGAAAGCGGCGGGCGCCTCAACGCCGCGGCCGCGCGGCCCGTAACTTCCAGCACCCAACGCCATCGCTCACCGACGAGGCAGAGATGCTGCGCACTTCCGCCGCCGTGCTCCTCCTGGCGCTCGCCGCCCCCGCCCCGCGCACCCCCCCGGGGCCCACGGCCACGCGCGTCCGCCTGGTCGTCGCGCCCGAGGGCAACGAAGTCCGATTCCGCGTCAAGGAGCAGCTCGCGATGCTGACGATGCCGAACGTCGCCGTCGGCGTCACCAGCCGCATCACGGGCGCCCTGACCCTCGACAACGGCAAGGTCGTGCCGTCCGAATCCCGGTTCTCCGTCGCCCTCGACTCCCTCAAGAGCGACCGCGACCGGCGCGACGGCTACATCAAGCAGCGGACCCTGGAGACGGGCCGGTTCCCCACGGCCGACCTCGCCGTCACGGCGCTGCCCGGCCTGCCCTGGCCTCTGCCCGACTCCGGCACGCTGAACTTCCAGATCGTCGGCGACCTCACGATCCACGGCGTGACCCGTCCGTCCACCTGGCAGGTGACCGCCGAGGCGAAGGACGGCGGCTTCACCGGGACGGCCGCCACCCGCGTCAAGTTCGAGGACTTCGGGATGACGCAGCCCCGCGTGGCGATCGTGCTGAGTGTCGAGGACGACATCGGGCTCGAGTACCAGTTCCACCTCATCCGAGACCCCTCGAGCCGCTAGCGAGCGCGACGCGTAAGGCGCGGCGGCGTCGGCATTTGCGCCGCGGCTGATGAAGTACTACGTTGCCGCCCTTCCATGACCGACGCCCTGGAGCGCCTGCGCTTGGCAGTGGCCGACCGGTACGCCGTCGAGCGGGAGCTCGGGGCCGGCGGCATGGCCACCGTCTACCTCGCCGAGGACCGCCGGCACCACCGCCACATCGCCCTCAAGACCCTCCGCGGGGAGCTGGCGGCCTCGATGGAGGCGCAGCGGTTCCTGGTCGAGATCGAGATCGCGGCGGCGCTGACCCACCCCCACATCCTGCCGCTGTACGACTCGGGCGAGGCCGACGGCATCGTCTACTACGTGATGCCGTACGTCGAAGGCCCCTCCCTGCGCGAGCGGCTGGTCGGCGAGCGGCGCCTCCCGCTCGCCGAGGCGCTCAAGATCGCGCGGGAGGTCGTGGGGGCGCTCGACTACGCGCACCGCCGCGGGCTGGTCCACCGGGACATCAAGCCCGAGAACATCATGCTCTACGAGGACGCCGCGCTGGTGACCGACTTCGGCATCGCCCTGGCGCTCCACTCCGGGCACGCGGGGACGCCGGCAGAGGAGGCGGGGATCGCGATCGGGACGCCGGTCTACATGAGCCCCGAGCAGGCGATGGGCGATCCGGTGGACGCGCGCAGCGATCTCTACTCCGCGGGGTGCGTGCTGTACGAGATGCTCACCGGGAAGCCGCCCTACACCGGCGACACGCCGATGGCGATCACGGCGCAGAAGCTCGTGGACCCGGTCCCGGCGCTCCGGAGCCTGCGCGACGACGCGCCGGAGGCGCTGGACGGCGTCCTGCAGCGCGTGCTCGCCGCGAAGGCGGAGGACCGCTACTCGACCGCGGCGGAGTTCGCGGCGGCGCTGGAGATCGCGGCCGGGGGCGAGACGCCGGGCAAGGCCCGGCGCACCGGCCTCGCCGCCCCGGCGGGCCGAGCGTCCATCGCCGTCCTCCCGTTCACCAACGTGGGCGGCGACCCCGACGGCGAGATCTTCAGCGACGGCATCGCCGAAGAGCTGACCAACCTGCTCTCGAAGCTGGACGGTCTCAGGGTCGTGGCGCGGGCGTCGGCCTTCGCCTTCAAGGGCAAGCAGGAGGACGTGCGCGAGATCGGCCGGCGCCTGGGCGTCGGAACGGTGCTGGAGGGGAGCGTGCGGCGCTCCGGCAACCGGGTCCGGCTGACCGCCGAGCTGGTGAGCGTGGCGGACGGCTACCGCCTCTGGTCGGAGCGCTACGACCGCGAGGTGGAGGACATCTTCGCCATCCAGGACGAGATCTCCGGCGCCATCGCCGACGTGCTCCAGGCGAAGCTGCTGGGCGCGCCGAAGGCGTACGCCACGGAGGCGACGCCCACCGGGGACCCGAAGGCGTACCAGCACTACCTGCGCGGCCGCCATCTCTGGAACGAGCGCACGGCCACCGCGCTCCTGGCCAGCGTCGAGGAGCTCGGGAAGGCCCTCGCCATCGATCCCAGGCACGCGCAGTCGTACGCCGGGATCGCCGACTCGTACGTCATCCTCGGCGTGTACAGCCACCTGCCGCCGGACGAGGTGATGCCGAAGGCGAAGGCCGCCGCCGAGCAGGCGCTGGCCATCGACGCCTCCCTCGCGGAGGCGCACACCTCGCTGGCGTGCGTCCGCGCGCTGTACGAGTGGGATTGGGCGGCCGCGGATGCCGGGTTCCGGCGCGCGATCGCCCACAACCCGCAGTACGCGACGGCGCACCAGTGGTACGCGATGAACTGCCTCGTGCCGCAAGGCCGCTTCGCGGATGCCCGCGTCGAGCTGGAGCGGGCGCTCGAGCTGGACCCGCTGTCGCTCGCCGTGCGCATGAGCGTGGGGCTCTGCCACTTCTACGAGCGGGAGCTGGCGTCGGCGGCCGGGGCGTTGCGGGACACGCTCGAGCTGAAAGCCGACTTCGGAACCGCGCACTACTTCCTCGGCCACGTCCACATCGCGATGGGCCGCTACGACGAGGCGATCGGCGCCTTGGAGCGTGCCGTGACGCTCCAGGGCGGGAGCGCGGAGACGGAGGCGGCCCTCGCGACGGCGCACGCGCTCGCCTACCACCGGGACGAAGCCGAGCGGCTCCTCGGCGAGCTGGAACAGCGCTCGCGGGCGAGCTACGTTTCGCCGGCGCTCCTCGCGCAGATCCACATCGGCCTGGGCAACAGCGAGACGGCGCTGGAGCGGCTCGAGGAGGCCGCGGCGCTCCGGGCGGCCGACGTCGTCTGGCTCAAGATCCATCCGATCTACGACACGGTGCGCGGCCACCCGCGGTTCCGCGCCCTGCTCGCCCAGCTCAACCTCGGCTAGGCCCATGTCCCGCGCATTCGTCAAGGAAGACGACGGCGGTCCCGAGCGCCGCTACGTGCTGCCCAGGAAGGGCGACCCCGGCTACGACGCGGCCGCCGCGTCGGCATTACTGGAGGGAGCGGACGTCGGGGACTCCTACGGCGCGGAGCGCGCCACCGGCTACCGCTGGGGCGAGCCGAAGCTGAAGCCCCACGTCGAGCGCATCCTGCAGGAGGCCCGCGGGGAGAAGAACGACCGCCTGGCGCAGTTGGCCGAGCGGTTCCTCGAGGAGCAGCTCTAGGCCTTCGCCGCCGCCGGCTGCACCGCCCTACCCTGCATCGGCGTCGCGTTCCAGAGCCGGACCATCAGGATCGCGCCGACAGCCGAGAACGGCATGATCATCCAGGTCCAGACGCCCCAGCCCCAGATGTCGAGGAAGTGCCCCAGCAGGAAACCCGTGAGGCCCGACGCGAGGTACTGCACGCCGTCCAGCATCCCCGCGACCGTCGCCGCCCCCTTCGAGCCGCCGAAGTCCATCGAGGCCGTTCCGGTCAGCATCCCGTGCACGCCGAAGATCCAGATGCAGGTGATGCCGATCATGTAGGCGGCGAGGGCCGGCGCCGCCTGCCCGAGGATGAAGAGGCAGACGATCTGGGCGAGGTAGAAGATCAGCGCGACCGGCGGCCGCCGGGACTGGAACAGGCGGTCCGACATGTAGCCGGCCAGGAGGGCGCCCGCGATCCCGCCGACCGTGACCCCGAGCGACGCGACCTGGAACAGGCCCGTCCCGGGAACGACGTGGTGCACTTCCTTGAGGAACGGCACGAACCA
This sequence comes from uncultured Gemmatimonadales bacterium, assembly GCA_963835535.1. Taxonomy (GTDB): domain Bacteria; phylum Gemmatimonadota; class Gemmatimonadetes; order Gemmatimonadales; family JACORV01; genus Fen-1245. The sequence continues at coordinate 222,962 of CAWIFL010000002.1, read as the reverse complement.
CAGCATCAGCCCCTGCCGGACGAACCCCGTGCAGAACTCCGCCACCGCCAGCGTGATGATGATGGGGTTGCTGAAGACGCGCGTCGCGAGATAGTGCCAGTTCACGGGCTTGTCGCGGTCCGCGTCGTGCGCCGTCGCGTCCTCGGTGTCGATGTTCGGGAAGCCGGCCTCGGCCGGCGTGTTCCGGACCAGCACCGCGTCCACCACGGCCATGATGCCGATGGCGGCGGACGGGATCAGGAAGACCCAGTACCAGGCGAAATGGGCGAGGATCCACCCGCCCACGCCGAGCGCGAGGAGGTAGCCGCTCGAGATCATCACGCCGAAGATCCCGCCGAACACGCCGCGCTCCTTCACGTGGAACCACGGCGCGTTCGCCTTCACGATGGACATCGCCCCGTACGACTGGAAGTACTGGCTCACCGCGAAGAGCAGCGACATCCCGACCACGATCTTGGTCTGCCACCCGCCCAGGAACAGGAGCCCGATCACGAGGTTCAGGATCGCCGTCCCGGCCGCGCCGATGAGGATCGCCTTCTTCCCCCCGATCCGGTCGGACAGCGGGCCGTTCACGATCACCGACAGCGCGTAGGTCCAGAACCCGGCGGTCGCGATCGTCCCGAACTGCGCCTTGTCGAGATGGAAGCGGTCCATGATCGTCGACGAGGAGACGTTCAGGTTGTAGCGGCCCATGTAGAAGGTCGCGTACGTCAACCCGAGCGGGAACCAGTTCCAGAACCGGCGCGTGCGGTAGGCGCGGCTGTGGCCCATGGGGTTCGGCATCAAAGCTCCCTACTTCGGCGTGGGGTGCATCACGTCCCACAGGAGCGCGAAGACCTGCTCCAGGGCGGGGCCGAGCTTCTTCGGGTCGTCGGTCTTCTCGGGCTCGTTGTCGAACACGGCGAACGGCACGTCGATGTCACGGATGCGGATCCGCCCCGTCTTCTTCCCGCCGGAGAGCCGCTCCCAGTCGTTCGTCTTGTAGTAGAACTCCATCTTCTCGTCGGGGAGCGAATGGAAGAGGACGGAATCGGCCTGGCCGGGATCGAAGCGGCGCCGGTTCTTCCGCGCCGACTCCTCGTACGAGACGTTGATGTACACGATCCCGGCGCGGCGCAGGATCTCGTCGGCGAGGTAGCCGAACGCCTCGGCGAAGCCGTGCTCGCCGCCCCGCGAGAACTCGACCAGCACCGTCTGGCGCTTCGTGAAGTCGGGATCGCGAGCGAGCTTCTTCCGGAACTCGAGGTTGATGCGCCCGATGAACAGGTTCCAGAGGTGCTCGCCCTTGAAGTAGTAGTTCTTCGTGGTGAAGACGCGCGGCTGGCCGAGGCGCTCGAGCAGGTCGTCGATCTCGAAGGTCTCCCAGACGAAGGGGAAGTCGTCGATCTCCTCGAACGCTCCGATGTGGAAGCGCATGGCCCGGGTCTGCTCGTCGGTCTTCTTGAGGAAGTCGATCGTCTCGCTCTTGCCGGCCGCCGGGCGGCCGATGAGGATGATCGTCTCGAACCGCTCGCTCACGCTGCCTCCCGGGCCCATCGTCCCTCAGGGTCGCGGGCCAACGATACAGCGGATCGAAGTCGGGCGCGAGCGGCGCGCTGGCGCGGCCGCCGTCGGACTAACGGGCGTTGCGTGGTGAGGAGGTGCTTGGCTGCTGCGTCAGCGGCAGAGGACTCCTAGCGCCCCCTGCGGCCGCCGCCCCCGCCGCCGCTCCGGCCGCCCCCGCCGCCGCTCCGGCCGCCGCCCCCACTGCGGCCGCCCCCGCCGCCCCGGAAGGACGGCATCGCCGCGCGCGACGGAGAGGAACGCCGCGCCGCGTAGCCGACCCGCGCCCGTGAGGCGGCATACGACCGGTAGCCGGCGACGCGGCCACTGCTGCGGTACTGGGCGGGCGACCGGTTCGCGATGTACCGGCTGCCGATGTAGGAGCGGTTCCTGTAGCCTGCGACGCGCGGGTATCCCGAACCCACGATCCCCGGCCGCCCGAAGAAGGGACTGTAGTACGGGCGGTAGGCGAACGGGCTGTAGAACAGGCCGAAGCCGAAGCCCACGAAGAACGACGAGCCGCAGAACCAGGGGTCATAGCAGCCGTACCAGTACGGGTACCCGTACCCGTAGCCCGGCCCGTCGTAGATGTACCCCGGCTGCGCGTACGACCGGTCAGCGGCGACGTCGCCATTCACCGTGTAAGTCGCGGCGTCGTAGTCCAACTGGTTCCCGCCGGCCATCTGCTGTGCGAGTCCCAGGAGCAGATCATCCGGGTTCGCGCCTGCGCCCGCGGCCGGAGCGTGGGCCGCCGAGTCGAGCGCGCCGTAGTCCCAGTGGTCACCGCGGACGAACCCGGCGAGCCGGAGTGGCGCGGCGGTGCGTGCCGCCAGGACCACGCCATCGCCGCCCACCTCGCCGACCAGGAACGAGCCGCGGTTTCCGCGGCCCCGCACGTCCACGGTGCGCCCGGTCCGCACGAACGCGTCGGCGCCCGGATCCAGCGGGAAGAGCACCCGCACGTTGCCCTGCGGATCGGCCGCGAGGACCAGAAGGTAGCCGTCGTCGGCCAGGCGCACCTGCACGCGCACCCAGCTGCCCGGGTCGACGCGATCGTTGTCGAGCCAGACCTTCACCGCCGGAGCGCTCTGCGCCGGTGCCTGCGCCGCATGGGGCGGCACGGCGAGCAGTAGGAGCGTAAGTGGCAATATCATCGTAGCCTCCAGACCTGCTATTTGATACCCTGCGACCCCAAAATGTTCACCCGTCTACTGCCGTCCCGGCAAGACGGGCCGCGAACCCGACGGCCCCGTACCCACGATCTGGAGCACGACCTCGCCGTCCCGCGCCCACGCGTAATGCGGCGCACCTGGCGGCTCGGTCCACAGGCTGCCCGGCGGGAAGGCCTTGAGGCGCGTCGAGTCGCCGCTGTCGCCCAGCGCGAAATACATGGTGCCCGACAGCACCTGCACGATCCTCCCGTCGGGGTGCGCGTGCGGCGCGAGCTTGAGGCCGGCGGGGAGGCGGATCCGCACGACGTAGGTCCCCGGCTGCGACGGGTCGCCGAGCAGGAACGCCTGCACGCCCCCGGCCGGATACGGCGTCCAGACCAGGTGATCCGGCGTTACTTGGACGGATGTGGACGGCACGAGTTGGGCCGTGGCGGCGACGACTCCGCCGGCGAGCGCCGTCACGGCGGCGCAGACGATTCGAACGAAATAGCGCATGGCGGCTCCTCAGACCGTGATGACCACTTTCCCTCGCGCGTGTCCTTCCCGGAGATACCGGATGGCCTCGGCGGCCTCGGTCAGGGGGTACCTTCGGTCGACGACTGGCGTCACCTTCTTCCTCTCGATCAGCTCCTTGAGGACCATCAGGTCGTTCCTGAGGGTCTTGGCGACGAAGAAGACGACGCGCTGGCCGACGAACCGGGCCGACACGAGCAGCCCGAACAGGTGCGGCAGCGGCCCGACCCAGCGACCGCCGGGTCTCACGCCGACGGCGACGAACGTCCCCTTTGCCGTCATGACGCGCCGGCACGCCGACAGCGCGCGATTCCCCACGCCATCGAACAACAGGTCGTAGCGCTGCGCGCTCCGGGTGTAATCGTCCCGGGTGTAGTCGATGACCTGGTCTGCGCCGAGCGATCGGACGAGATCGACGTTCTTCGCGCTGCACACACCGGTCACGTCGGCGCCGAACGCCTTGGCGATCTGCACCGCGAAGGTGCCCACTCCACCGGCAGCGCCGTTGATCAGGACCTTCTGGCCCGGCTGCAGGCGGCCTTTGTCGCGGAGGCCCTGCAGGGCTGTCAGCCCCGCCACGGGGATGGCCGCCGCCTGCTCGAAGGTGAGGTTGGCCGGTTTGGGGACCAATCGGTCCTCCGAGGCGCAGGCATACTCGGCGAAGGCTCCCTTGGCTCCGCCGAACACCGGATCGCCCGGATGAAAGCGTGTGACGTTCCCGCCGACCGCCTCGACCTCCCCGGCCAGGTCCATTCCCGGACACGTCGGCTTCGGCCTGCGCAGCCCGGTCATCAGGCGCATCACGTATGCGCCGCGCATGAGGTGATAGTCGGCCGGATTGGCGGCGGCGGCGCGAACGCGGATCAGGACTTCGTTGTCGGCGGGGGTTGGCTTCTCGACTTCCTCGAGTTTGAGAACGTCGGCCGTGCCATAGTCGCGATAGACCATCGCCTTCATGGGGATGCTTGCGAGTCGAAGACGCCGCTCACGAGGAAATCGTGCGGCCCCGTCTTCCGGCCGCTCGTGCGCAGGAGCGTGGCCATCTGAGCCCAGTGGCGGATCTCATGGGTCACGGCCTGGACGATCATCGTCTTCGGGGTGATCGCGCGCTTGTGGGAGCCGATCTGGATCTCCTGGGGGACGTCCCATCGCTCGTCCGGCAGCTCGGCCAGGAGCGCGCGCAGGGCTGAACGGGATTGCCGGCCGAACGCGAACAGGGCCTCGACGTCATCCGCCGCCACGGTGCTCGGATCCAGCAGCGGCACGCCGCGGACCCGCTGCACGTAGCGCAGCTCGGCGGCGAAGATGTGCCGCACCATCTCACCGACGGTGTTGACCTTGCCGTCACCGTTCGGCCCCAGGCCGACGGCCAGAGCCGGCGACCCCTGCTCCCGGAACCAAACTTCCCACTGGGCGCGGTCCCATTCGGTGTACTTCAGAAGGTGCTCGAACTCGAACTTGAGCGGCATGGGGCCTCACGGTGCGACGCCACGAGCGCCGCGTGTCACTGGACCGTCAGCTTGGCGGGAGCGTGTGGGAATCGAACCCACCAGGGTCCGCGTAGCAGGCCCCAGCTGGTTTTGAAGACCAGTCAGACCACCAGGCCCGATCCGCCCCCGCGATAGCCGATGCAAAGACCGACCGTTCACACCTGCGCAATCAGATCGATCTCCACGAGCACGTTCTTCGGCAGCGACTTCACTGCGACCGTGGAGCGCGCGGGCCGGTGCTCGCCGAAGGCGCTCGCGTAGATCTCGTTCATCCCGGCGAAGTCGTCCATGTTGTGGAGGAAGACCGTGGTCTTCACGACGTAGCGGAAGCTCGTCCCCGCCGCCTCCAGGACCGCCGCCAGGTTCTGGAGCACCCGCTCGGTCTGCAGCTTGATGTCGCCCTCGACCACCTTGCCGGTCGCCGGATTGAGCGGGATCTGCCCCGACAGGAAGACGAAGCCGCCCGCCACGACCGCCTGGCTGTACGGGCCGATGGCCTGCGGAGCGTGCTCGGTACTGACGGCGTGAACCTGAGCCATGGGACTCCTCGATCTCGAACGTCGGACGTGGACGGTGTCAGCGACCCTCAAAGCTAGCCAGACCGAACAGACGGCGCGCGTTGGCCGCGGTCAAGCCCGCCATCCGCTCCACCGGGACGCCGCGCAGCTCCGCCAACCGCGCCGCGGTCAGCGCGACGAACGCCGGCTCGTTGCGCTTCCCGCGCTCCGGCACCGGCGCCAGGTACGGCGCGTCGGTCTCCACCAGCAGGCTGGCGTCGGGCACGGCCTCGAGCGCGCGCGCGTCGCCCCAGTTCCGGAAGGTGATCATCCCGCTCCAGGACACGGCGAGGCCCCGCGCGAGCGCGGCCTCGAGGACGGCGGGCCCGGCGCTGAAGCAGTGCAGCACTCCCACGAGACCGGACGGGGCAGTTGCCAGAAGCCGCCCAGTGTCATCATCGGCCTCGCGAGAATGGACGACCACGGGCTTGCCGAGGGCCGCGGCTTGCGCGAGGTGCCAGGCGAACGCCTCGCGCTGAATGTCCCTGGGCGAGCGGTCGTAGTGGTAATCGAGCCCCGTCTCCCCCACGGCGACCACGCGCGGGTCGGCGAGCAGCGCCTCCAGCTCCTTCGCGGCCGCAGCGTCGAAGCTCGAGGCGTTGTGCGGGTGAATGCCGGCCGTCGGCGCCAGCTGCGGAGCGTCCGCCGTGGCGGCGCCGTGCCCCTCGCAGAGCGCGAGGCACGCGCGGGACGCCGGGATGCCGTCCGCGACGACGACGATCGCCTCCACGCCCGCTGCACGGGCCCGCGACAGCACGACGCCGCGGTCGGGATCGAACGCGGCGTCGGCGAGATGACAGTGCGAGTCTACCAGGCCCACTGCGTCATGGCCTCACCGGCGTCTGCGTGCGCGACATCGGCACCGGGGTCGCCCCCGCGCCGCCCTGCGCCGCCGCCACCCGGGCGCGCACGCCGCGCGCGTCCTTGCCGGGCCACCGGTGCTCGATGGCCAGCAGGACCGGGCTGGCGATGTAGATGGACGAGAAGGTCCCCGTGAAGATACCGAACGTCATCACCCACGCGAACGGCCGGATCACCTCGCCCGCGAAGATCAGCAGCGCCATCGTCGTGGCCATCGTCGTGCCGTGGGTCAGCACGCTCCGGGGCAGCGTCTCGTTGATGCTCCGGTTCAGGATCCCCGCCAGGTCGTCCCGCTTGTACTTGTGCAGGTTCTCCCGCACCCGGTCGAAGATGATGATGGTGTCGTTCAGCGAGTACCCCACCACGGTGAGGATCGCCGCCACCACCACCAGCGACACCTCGAGGTTCATGTACCTGATGAACGCGAGCGTGGTGAGGATGTCGTGCGCGGTCGCGAGCGTGGCCGCGACGCCGAACCGGAACTCGAACCGGAACGCCAGGTAGATCAGCGTGAGCAGGAACGAGAGCAGGATCGCGAGGAACGCCTTCTGCCGGAGCTCGCCGCCCACCTTGGGGCCGACGGCCTCGACGCGCCCCACCGTGAACGCGTTCGGCCCGAACTGGTGCGCCAGCGCCGAATCCACGGCGGCCGAGGTGCGCTCGGCCTCCTGCTGGCTCACCGCCTCCGTGGCCGAGAGCCGGGCACGGATCACGTACTCGCGCACGGAGCCGAACTGCTGGATCTCCGCGTTGTGGAGGCCGCCCTTGTCCAGCGCGGCGCGGATCGCGCCGGCGGTCGTGGGCTGGACGGTCTGGATCTGCACCAGCGTGCCGCCGGTGAACTCGATGCTGTAGTTCAGCCCGCCGAGCAGGATCCAGATGAGGCCCGGGATGATGATCGCGGCCGTCAGGCCGTAGGCGTACTTCCGGAACCCGATGAAGTCGTAGTTGGCGTGCGCGAAGAATCTGGTCATTTAGATGCTCAGGGTCTGGAGCCCCGGCCGGCGCTCCAAGTAGATCATGTAGAAGGTGCGCGTCACGTAGATCGCCGTCACCATCGAGGCGATGATGCCGAGGATCAGCGTGACCGCGAAGCCCTTGACGGGGCCCGTGCCGAACTGGAACAGGCAGGCCGCCGTGAGGATCGTCGAGACGTTGGAGTCCACGATGGCGTTCATCGCCATCTTGTAGCCCGCGTCGATCGCCAGCCGGACCGACTTGCCGAGCGCCAGCTCCTCCCGGATCCGTTCGAAGATCAGCACGTTGGCGTCCACCGCGATGCCCACCGAGAGCACGAACCCGGCGACGCCGGGCAGCGTCAGCGTCGCGCTCAGCCCGGCGAGGCCGCCGAGCGTGAAGAGCACGTAGATGGTCAGGGCGCCCACGGCCAGCGCGCCCGCCAGACGGTAGTACCCGACCATGATGATGATGACGAGCCCGAGACCGACCGCGGCCGCCACGCCGGCGGCGTTGATCGAGTCGCGTCCCAGCGTCGGGCCGACGGTGCGCTCCTCCACGATCATCAGCGGCGCGGGCAGCGCGCCCGCCTTCAGCACCAGGGCCAGGTCCTGCGCGTTCTGGAGGCTGGCGCTCCCCAGCTCGATCTGGCCGTGGGTCGAGATCTGGCTCTTGATCACGGGCGGCTGGCTCTGGACCAGCCCGTCGAGAACGATCGCCATGTAGTCGCCGACGTGCTTCCCGGTCTCGCGCTCGAAGATGCTGCCGCCGCGGCGGGACAGCGTGAAGTTGACCACCGCCTGGTTGGTCAGCGGGTCGAGCTGCGCCCGCGCGTCGGTGAGGTACTCACCCGTGATGATCGGCCTCTCGACCAGCGCGTAGAGCGGCCGGTAGGCGACGGCGCCCCGCGACACCGGCTCCGCCCCCCACCGCAGCACGGTGCCGCGCGGCATCAGCCGCTGGACCTCGGGCCGCTTCAGCATCGAGTCGAGGACGACTTCCTTCTCCTCCTGCACCATGTACTCGCCGGGCATGCCGCCCTGGTACAGCATCGGCGACAGCGGTCCCTGGCCGAGCGCGCCGAGCGTGTCGGTCGTCGTGTCGTTCTTCGGCGCCGCGGCGGGACGCTTACCCGCCTTCGCCGTGTCGCGCTTCGCCGCCGTCGTGTCCGGCTGCGGCTTGCCGAGGATGTCCTCGACCGCCGAGACCGGAGCGGCGCCGCTCGCCGCCGCATTACGCCGCGACGTGTCGGCCAGGGCGAGGCCGATGTTCTGCTCCGTCACGCCGGCCTCCTTGAGCGCCCGGTCCATGGCCGGCAAGGCGCGGCGGAACACCTGGTCCTTGTCGGTCATCTCGAACTGGAGGAAGGCGGACCGCTGGACGATCGCCTTGGCGCGATTCGGGTCCTTGAGCCCCGGCAGATCGACGATGATGCGGCTCGTGCCGAGCTTCTGGACCAGCGGCTCGGCGACGCCGAACTCGTCGATCCGCGTGCGGATGACCTTGAGCGCGCGGTCGATGGCGTCGGCGACGTCGGCGACCTGGCCCTTGCTCTGGTCGATCTCGAGGCCGAGGTGGATGCCGCCCTGGAGGTCGAGGCCCTGCTTGATCGGGACCCGCCGCTCCGTCGTGTCGCGCATCCGGCCGTCGGCGCCGCGCATGCGCACCGTGACGTCGCGCGGCCAGAGACTGAGCACGGACAAGGCGACCAGGATGCCGATGACGATCAGTCGTGAGCGAATGGAATCGAGCATTTCGGCCTTCGCAAAAAGTGGCAAACGTTAGAGAGTAGTCGCCTCACCCAGCTCCGTCAACGCGCGCAGGGCATCCGCGCGGTCCCGCGCCAGCTGGCCTTTCAACGCCTCCGCCGACTCGAACCGTACCGTGTCCCGCAGCCGCCGCTGGAACTCCACCGTCACCGTCCGGCCCATCAGGTCCCCGTCGAAATCGAGCACGTGCGCTTCCAGCCGCCGGGTCGGGTCGCCGAAGGTCGGCTGCGTGCCCAGGTTCACCATCGCGCCCCTGCGCTCGCCCTCGAAGGAGACGCGGGCCGCGTAGACCCCGTCCGGCGGCAGCAGCTTCCTGGGCGAGAGCGGCGCCAGGTTCGCCGTCGGCACGCCGATGCCGCGCCCCCGCCCCGCCCCGCGCACCACCGGCGCCGTCGCCGAGTACCAGCGGCCGAGGCCGCGCCGGGCCGTCTCCAGGTCGCCGCCCGCCACGGCACGCCGGATCAGGGTGCTCGAGACCGGGCGCCCGTCCAGCATCACCGCCGGCACGACGTCCACGGCGAAAGAGTCCTCGAGCCCGATCTTCCGCAGCAGTGCCACGTCGCCCGAGCGCCCGCGCCCGAAGCCGTGATCGTGGCCGATGACCAGCTCGCCGAGGCCGAAGCGCTTCTCCAGCACGTCCCGGACGAACTGCTCCGGCGAGAGGAGCGACAGCGCGTGCGTGAAGGGAAGGAACGCCACATGGTCCACCGCCGACTGCGCCAGCACGGCGCGCTTCTCGTCATCCAGCGTCAGGAGCCGGGGTGCGGCCTCCGGGTTGACGACCTCGAGCGGATGCGGCTCGAAGGTCACCAGGACGCTCCGGCCGCCCGAGGCCGCCGCGCGCCGCGCGATCTCCTCCAGCACCGCCCAGTGCCCGCGGTGCACGCCGTCGAAGGTCCCGACCGTGACGACGTCGCGGCTCACGGCGTCAATACCACCAGCGGGGCGTAGCGCCCCTCGCGCCATTCGGCCACCGCCAGCAGCTCCCCCGATCCGAATACGGCCACCGGTCCGTCGAGCCGACCGGGCTCCTCGATTCTCCGGCCGTGCGCGACCGCCGCGGCGGCCTCGGGACCCACCTGGAGCGCCGGCAGGTGGGCGACCGCCTCCGCCATCGGCCGCAGGGTGAGCGGCGCGTGCAGCTCGACGGCGTCGAGCGGCTGCGCCTCCTCCACGCGCCAGGGCCCTACCGCCAGCCGCCGCAGGCCGGCCAGGTGCGCCCGGGTGCCGAGGGCGCGCCCGAGGTCGCGGGCGATGGCCCGCACGTACGTTCCGGCGCCGCATTCAACGTCGATCCTCAGCGTGCCGGCCGCGGCGTCGTACGCCGTCGCCGTGAGCGCGTGGATCGCCACCGGCGCGGGAGAGAGGTCCGGCTCCTCGCCGCGGCGCACCCGCCGGTACGCGCGCTCACCATTCACCAGTTTCGCCGACACTCTGGGCGGCAGCTGCAGCGGCTCGGCCGCCACGCGCGCCAGCGCCGCGGCGATCTGAGCGTCGGTGAGCGCGCGCCACCCTTCGTCCCGTGCGAGCGGCTCGCCCGCCGCGTCGTCGGTGGAGGTCTCCCAGCCGAAGCGCACCGTCCCCACGTAGTGCTTGGCGAGCAGGGCGATGAACCGCGCCAGGCGGGTCGCGCGGCCCACGAGGACCACCAGCAGGCCGGTCGCCGCCGGATCGAGGGTGCCCGCGTGCCCGACGCGCCGCTCTCCCAGCGCGCGCCGCACGGCCGCGACGACGTCGTGCGAGGTGGGACCGGCGGGCTTGTCGATCAGCAGCAGGCCGTCGGTCAGGGGGCCTTTTCTCCCGGCGGATGGAGCTGCGCCAGCAGCGTGTTGATGCGCGCCGCGCGTTCCATGTCCCGGTCCAGCTCGAAAACCACTTCCGGCACCGTCTTCACGGTGAGGCGCGCCGCGATCGCACGCCGGACCGCCCCTTCCGCGTGTGCCAGGCCGTAGAGGCACTGCTTCTTCTCTTCCTCGTCGCCGCGGGCCATCACGGCCACGACCGCGCGCTTGAGATCGGCCGTCACCTTGACCTGCGTCACGGTGACGAAGCCGATGCGCGGATCCCGCGCCTCGGCCGTGAGGAACTCGGCGACCGCCTCGCGGATCGCCTCGGCCACGCGCTGGGGACGCCGTCCCGGGGTCCGGTTGTTCATGCGAAGGTAGTCTCGCTGGAGATGACGTAGGCGAGCGGCTCGCCGGCGATCAGACGGTCGCACGAGGAGAGGACCTCCTCGGCGTGGCGCCGCTCCGTGGTGACGACGCTGCAGGCCAGCGCCGCGCGCTGCCAGCTGTCCTGGTGGTCCACCTCGGCGGCCGAGACGTTGAACCGGTCGTGCAGCCGGTCCTTCAGGCTCTTCACGATCCGCCGCTTGTCCTTGAGCGACTGGCAGCCGGCGAGGGCGAGCTCCCACGACCTGACGCCGACGACCACGGCCTTACCCGACCCGGGCCGGCCCCGCCGTCTCGAGACTGCGGGCCACGCTCTCGATGCGGAACGCTTCGATCACGTCAGCGACCTTGACGTCGTTGAAGTTCTCGATGCCGATCCCGCACTCCAGCCCGTCCTTGACCTCCTTCACGTCGTCCTTGAAGCGGCGCAGCGAGGCGAAGGCGCCGGTGTAGACCACCGCGCCGTCGCGGATCACGCGGGCCTTCGCGGTGCGCTGGATGACCCCGCTCTTCACGAAGCAGCCCGCGACCGTGCCGACGCCGGAGATCTTGAACAGCTGGCGCACATCGGCCTCGCCGAGCACGACTTCCTTCTGCTCCGGCTTGAGGAGGCCCTCGAGCGCCGCCTTCACCTCCTCGACCGCCTCGTAGATGATGCGGTAGGTGCGGATGTCCACGTGCTCGCGCTCCGCGGCCGCGCGGGCGTTGGAGTCGGGGCGGACGTGGAAGCCGACGATGATGGCCTGCGCCGCCTTGGCCAGCAGCACGTCGGACTCGTTGATGGCGCCGACGCCGCGGTGCACCACCTCGACCTTCACTTCGGCGGTGGAGAGCTGGGACAGCGCATCGGCCAGCGCTTCGGCCGGGCCGCCCTGGTCCGCCTTGATGATGATCCGGAGCGCCGCGCCCGCGGCCTCGTCCTTCCGCTGGAAGAACTCTTCCAGCGTCACGCCGGCCCGGCTGCCGCGGCGCATCTGCGCTTCGCGGTCGAGCCGCTGGCGCTTCTGGGCGGTCTCGCGCGCCATGCCGCTGTCGGCCACCACCGCGAACGAGTCGCCCGCCTCGGGGATGCCCTGGTAGCCCAGGACCTGCACCGGGGTCGAGGGGCCCACGTCCTTCACCGGGTTGCCGCGCTCGTCGAACATCGCGCGGACCACGCCGGAGTACATGCCGCTGATGAAGGCGTCGCCGGTCTTCAGCGTCCCGTTGGTGACCAGCACCGTCGCCATCGGCCCCTTGCCGGCGTCGAGGGAGGCCTCGAGCACCGTGCCGACGGCCGGCCGGTCGGGATTGGCCTTGAGGTCCAGCAGCTCGGCCTGGAGCAGGATCTGCTCCAGGAGCTTGTCCACGCCGGTCCCCTTCTTGGCCGAGATCGCCGTGGCGAGGGTCTGGCCCCCGAACTCCTCGAGCACGACGCCCTGCTGCAGCAGGTCGCGCTTGACCTTGTCCACGTTCGCCGTGGGCAGGTCGATCTTGTTGATGGCGATGACCATCGGCACGCCGGCGTTCTTGGCGTGGCTGATGGCCTCGACGGTCTGCGGCATCACCTGGTCGTCGGCCGCGACGACCAGCACCACCAGGTCCGTGACCTGGGCGCCGCGCGCGCGCATGGCGGTGAAGGCCTCGTGGCCCGGCGTGTCGAGGAACGTCACGCGGCGGCCGCCGGCGAGCTGCACGTTGTACGCGCCGATGTGCTGCGTGATGCCCCCCGCCTCGCCCGCGATGACGTTGGTCTTGCGGATGAAGTCGAGCAGCGACGTCTTGCCGTGGTCCACGTGCCCCATCACGGTCACGATCGGCGGCCGGTGCTGGAGGTTCTCGTCCACCTCCGTCGCCTCCGGCGCCGACTCCGCGGCCTCGTACTCGGTCTCCTTGACCGCCTGGAAACCGTACTCGGAGCAGATCAGCTCGATCTGGTCGAAGTCGAGGCGCTGGTTGACGGTGACCATCATCCCCAGCTCCTTGAAGGCGAAGGCGACGATCTGCGACGCCGGCACCTTCAGGATCTCGGCCAGCTCCGCGACCGAGATGAACTCGTTGACGCGGACCAGCGTCTTCTCCTTCTCCTTCTCCTCGGCGGCGCGCTGCGCCTCCAGCTCGCGGAACGACGGCTCGTCGTCGCGGCGCCGCACGCCCCGCTTGGCGGGGCCGCGGATCGTCGCCAGGGTGCGGGCCACGTTCTCGGCCACCGCCTCCTGGTCCACCGTCCACTTCTTTCCCTTCTTCCGCTTCTTCTTGTCGCGGCGGCGATCCTCGATGATGCCGCCCGGGGCGGCCGACGCCACGGGTCGCGGCGGCGGCGCGCCGGCGCCGGGCACCGCCGAAGCGACCGGCTTCGGCCGGGCCGAGATCGGACGCTGCACCGGAGTCGGGATGAACGGCTGCGGGCGGCTCTGGGGTGACGCGGAGGCGACCGGGACCGCGGTGATCGGGGGCGGCGGCGGCTCGGCCGGCAGCAGGAACGTCGGGGTCTCGGCGGCTTGAGCGGCCGCCTCCGACGGCTCCTCTTCGGGCGGGGCCAGCTCCGGCGGGAACAGCTCGGTCACGTGCAGCGCCGGCTCCTCCGGCACTTCCTCGAACACGAGCGGGGCGATCTCCGGCTCGCGCGTGGCGGCTTCGGCTGCGGCCACGGCCGCCGCCTCGGCCTCCTGGGCGGCCACCTCGGCCGCCGTGCGGCGCCGGCGCTTGGGCCGGGCCTCCACCGGGGGTGGCGCCTCCTCGACGGGCTTCGCCCTGGCCTTGGGCGCGGCGCGGCGCCGGCCCTTGGAGGGCGCGGGCGCCTTCTCCTTGCGCTTCTCCCGCTCCCACCGGGCGCGCACCCGGGAGACCTTGTCCTCCTCGAGGGCGCTCAGGTGGCTCCGGACGAAGATGTCCATCTCCCGGAGCAACTTCATCAGCTCGTCGCTGGCCACGCCGAACTCGGCCGCCAGATCGTGCACCCGCATGGTCATCGCCCGACCTTCTCCCCTTGGTTCGCCACCACCAGATACGCGCGGAGCCCGCGCGCCAGCTGCCTGTCCAGCACCGCCACCCCGTGGACCGGGGGACGGCCCCCCAGCGCCCGCCCGAGCGCGTCGGCGTCCGGCCCGACCAGCACCGCGACGTCGCGATGCCCCGCCAGCGGGGTCAGGCGCTCGCGCGCCCGCGCGCTCGCGTCACTCGACAACACCAGCGCTTCGGCCTTGCCGCGCCGCAGCGCCTCGCGCGCCGCGTCCACGCCGATCGCCAGCCGCCGGGCGCGCGCGCCCAGCCCCAGCAGACCCAGCGCGGCCCGCGTGCGCTCCGTCATCACGCCGCCGGTTCCTCGCCGGACTCCGGCTTGGCCGCTGCTGCATCGGAAGGCGCCGCCTCCGGCTTCGGCGCTTCGGGCGGCGCGACGGCCGTCTCGGTCCCGGCTCGGCCCGCGTCCGGCGCGGTGGCACTCGTGCCAGAGCCCGATCGAGCGGGCGGCGCATCGGAAGTGTCGATTCCAGCTCGGCCCGCGTCCGGCGCGTCGGTCGTCGTCAGCTCGTCGATGAGCGTCAGCAGCCGGTCGGCCATCTCCGGCGCCATGCCGGGGATCGCCCGCACCTCGTCCGGCTCCAGGTCCAGGATGTCGGAGAAGGTCTTGTAGCCCGCCCCGTCGAGCACGGCCAGCAGGTCCTGCGTGATCCCGCCCAGCTCGGCCAGCTGCACCGACGCGACGTCCTCCCCTTCCGCTTCCGCCTCGCCCGAGGCCGCCGGAGGCAGGGGCGCGAAGAGGGGCCGCTCGCCGCCGCGCTCCAGCCACTCGCGGCTGGAGTACAGGTCGATCTTCCACCCCGTCAGCTCCGAGGCGAGGCGCACGTTCTGCCCGTTGCGCCCGATGGCGAGGCTCAGCTGGTCTTCGTCCACGATCGCCTGGATCGTCTTGGAGTCGGGATCCGAGAAGACGCGCGCCACACGGGCCGGCGCCAGCGCCAGCCGCGCGAACCGCTCCGGGTCCGGGCTCCAGGGCACGATGTCGATCCGCTCGCCCCCCAGCTCGTTCACGACCGCCTGCACGCGGCTCCCCTTGAGGCCCACGCACGCGCCGACCGGGTCGATCCCGTCGTCGCGGCTGAAGACCGCGATCTTGGTGCGGCTCCCGACCTCGCGCGCCGTCGCGCGGATGTCCACGATCCCCTGCTGGATCTCCGGCACCTCGAGCTTGAAGAGCGCCTTCACGAACAGCGGATCGCCGCGCGAGAGGATCAGGCGCGGGCCCTTGGGCGTCTCCTCGAGGCGCTTGAGGACCGCGCGGATCGTGTCGCCCTGGTGGAAGTGCTCGCGGTGGTTCTGCTCGCGGTAGGGGATGATCGCCTCCGCCTCGCGGAACTTGTTCAGCATCACCACGACCTTGCCGCGCTCGATCTGCTGGACCTCGCCCGAGAGCAGCTCCCCGACGCGGTCGGCGAACTCCTCGCGGATCCGGCTCCGCTCCCCTTCCCGCACGCGCTGGATGATGCGCTGCTTCGCCGCCTGGACGGCGTTGCGCCCGAACTCGGCGAAGTCCACGTCCTCCTCGAGCACGTCGCCCACCTGGAAGTTCTCATCGTTCCAGCGGGCTTCCTCGAGGGAGACCTGGCGGCTCGGGTCCTCCACCGCCTCCACGACCTCGCGGAGCACGGTGATGCGGATCTGGCCGTTCATCTCGTCGATGCCGATGTCGGCCCGCACGTTGGGGCCGTATTTCTTGGTCAGCGCCGCGAGCACGCCGTCGCGAATCAGGTCGCGCAGCTCGGTACGGTCCAGCTGCTTCAGCGACGCCAGCTCCTTGAACGCCGTCAGGACTTCAGTGCTGCTCATGGTTTCGACTCCGCGCGCGCCCTACCACTCGAAAGTGAGGCGCGCCTCCTTGATCTCAGAGAGCTTCAGCGTGCGACGCACGCCCTGGGGAAACTCCAGCTCCACGCTCGGCTCGCTTCCCTCGTCGAGCACCGCCACCGCCTTCACGCGGAAGCGGCCGTTGAGGCTCGGCACCAGCACTTCCACGCTCGCGCCGAGGAACCGGCGCCATTCGGCGGCCCGGTGCAGCGGCCGCTCCAGCCCGGGCGAAGACACCTCCAGCATGTAGCGCCCCTCGCCCACGCCGAGCTCGTCCAGCCACGGCTCGAGCGCGCGGCTCACGGCGGCGCATTCGTCCACCGTGATCCCCCCCCCTCGGCCCGGACCGCTGTCGGGCCGGTCGATGCGGAGCGCGAGGCGCGGACGCCGGCTGCTCCCGCCGACCTTCAGCTCGACAACCTCGTAACCCAGCGCGACGACGCGCTCGGTCAGCTCGCGTTGGAGGTCGGGTGGCAGCGGCACGGGAACCCCGGAAAAACAAAAATGTGGGGCAACAACCCCACATCTGAGAAAACGAGCCGCGCCCCCACGGCCCGCAACACCGCCGAGGAAGCTAGACCGCCAGGGTGGCCCCGTCAAGCGGGCGGCCCAGATACGCCACCATCCGCCCGTCGCGGCCCGCCGAGCCGCGGTGCGTGAAGAAGACGTCGCGGTTGCACGACGTGCATTGCGGCGACCGGGTCACCTCGCCCACGCCCAGCCGCGCCGCGCGCTCGACCAGCACGTCCCGGAGGTCGAGCTGGGTCGGGCGACGCACGCGGCGGCCCTCCAGCGCCTTCACGACCTCCGGACCGACCTCGTAGCAGTCGCCGCAGATCCCGACGCCGAGGTGCAGGACCATGTGGTCGGGAGCGACGCCCGAGCGCTCCGCCAGCAGCGCGACGCCCCGCTCCAGCACGCCCGCCGCGATCCCCCGCCAGCCGGCGTGCAGCAGCGCGAACATCCGGGGGCCCGCGGCGAGGTAGACCGGAATGCAGTCCGCGATCGTGACGGCGAGGAGGAGGCCGCGCTGCGCGGTCGCGTGTCCGTCGCAGGGCTCCGCGAGGTGCATCCCGGGGCCCACCTGCTCGTGCCAGGCGACCCGCGCCGAGTGGACCTGCTGCGCCGCCTGGACCGCCTGGAACGCGGGCTTCATCGCGTGGAGGAACGCCCGCCAGCGGCCCATCACCTGCCCGACCGGCTCCTCGGTGGCGAGGCCGAGCGAGAAGCCGCCGTTCCCGCCGCGCATGGTGAGGCCCGCCGTCAGGCCGAACCGCTCGCGCCACTCTTCCAGCTCCGAGCGCGGGATGATGGGATCGGCGACGCGCTGCTCGGCCGCGGCGCGCCAGGCCGGCGGCTTCCGCGCCGTCACGACAAGACTCAACGCTCGTCCCGGCGGATCACCGCGCCGAGGGCGGAGAGACGCTGATGGATGTTCTCGTAGCCGCGCTCGATCTGCCCGACGTTGTGGATGGTGCTGGTGCCTTCGGCGGCAAGCGCCGCCAGCAGGATCGCCATCCCCGCCCGGATGTCGGGGCTCTCGACCACGCCGGCCCGGAGCGGCGAGGGGCCGGCGACGACCGCGCGGTGCGGATCGCAGAGCACGATCCGCGCGCCCATCCCGATCAGCTTGTCCACGAAGAAGAGCCGGGACTCGAACATCTTCTCGAACAACAGGATTATCCCCTCGCACTGCGTCGCCGTGACCAGCGCGATGCTCATCAAGTCTGCCGGGAACGCCGGCCACGGCCCGTCCTCGAGCTTCGGCACGTGGCCGCCGAGGTCCTCGCGCACCCGCCGCGCCTGGCCCGCGCCGATCACGAGGCGGTCTCCGTCCAGATGGGGCGCGACCCCGAGGCGCTCGAACCCCAGCAGGCTGGCGCGCAGGTCCTCGGCGCGGACGCCCTCGATGGTGAGCGGGGAGTTGGTGACCGCCGCGAGGCCGACGAACGACCCGATCTCGATGTGGTCGGGGCCGAGGGCGAACTGCGCGCCCTTGAGCGAGCGCCCCCCTTCGATGGTCAGGGTGTTCGTCCCGACCCCCTGGATGTCGGCACCCATCGCCACCAGGAACCGGGCGAGATCCTGGACGTGGGGCTCGGACGCGGCGTTCCCGATGACCGTCCGCCCCTTCGCGCCGACCGCGGCCATCAGCGCGTTCTCGGTCCCGGTGACCGAGGCCTCGTCGAGGAACACCTCCGCGCCGGTGAGCTGCTTCGCCTCGAAATCGTAGGTCGCGCCGATGCTGATGTCGGCCCCGAGCCGTGCCAGCGCGAGCAGGTGCGTATCGATCCTCCGCCGGCCGATGACGTCCCCGCCGGGGGGCGGCAGCCGCACCCGCCCGAAGCGCGCGAGCATCGGCCCCACCAGCAGGACCGACGCGCGGATCTTCGCGCACAGGGCCGGGTCCGGGTCGCCGGCCAGGGCCTTCCGCGCGTCGACCTTCAGCGTGTGCTCCCCTTCCCACGCCGCCGTGACGCCCTGCGCCACGAGCAGCTCGAGCATGGTCTCGACGTCGCGGATGCGCGGCACGTTGTCGAGCGTACAGGGGCCGTCGGCGAGCAGCGTGGCAGCGAGGATGGGGAGCGCAGCGTTTTTGTTTCCCGCGGGACGGACGGTTCCGGCGAGCCGGTGCCCGCCTTCGACGACGAAGTAGGGAGTCATCGCCTCCAACAATGCAGGGCGCGCGCGGTGAGCGTCAAGCGGATGGCACTCGTGGTCGCGATTGCTTGACACCCATCGCCCGGGGGTCGATGTTGCACCTTGATGGAGTCTATTCCCGCCTGGGTCGCCCCGACCATCGCCCTTTCCCTGGTGATCATCGCGGCGAGCATGCTGACCGTCGGCGTCATCGCGCTGGTCATCGGCTTCGGCCTGCGCAAGCGGACGCGCGACGTGGCGGCGCAGCTGAGCGCGCTGACCGCGGACGCGAAGACCGTCGCCGCGCGCCTGCGGCACGAGATCGACGGCTTCGCCGACATCTCCACCGAGGCGCGGGTCAAGCTCAAGCGCGGGATGAACGCCGTCGAGACGCGGCTGCAGGACCTCGACGCCCTCGCGGAGGTCGTCCAGGAGGAGGTACAGGAGACCGCGCTCAGCACCGCGTCTCTCCTGCGCACCGTCCGCCGGTCCGGCAATATCCTGGGCGCCGCACGCCGCGCCCTCAGCAAGAAGCGTCCCCGCGAAAGATCGGGCTGACCCTTTGAAGAGAGCCGTCTTCGTCGGGGTCGCGGTCCTGCTTCTCCTCACCCTGCTGCCGCACGCCGCCTGGGCCTGGTCGCCGGGCACCCACATCTTCGTCGGCCAGTCGGTCCTCGCGAACCTGCCGTTCGTCCCGGGCTACCTCGCCGAGCTGCTCCGGGCGCACCCGCTCGACTTCCTCTACGGCTCGATCGCCGCCGACACCTCCTTCGCCAAGAAGTACGCGCCGGTGGGGCGCCACAGCCATTCGTGGCACGTCGGGCAGGAGATCGTCGAGCTGGCGGGCGAGAGCCGGCTGCGCGCCTTCGGCTACGGCTACCTCGCGCACCTCGCCGCCGACGTCGTCGCGCACAACTTCTTCGTCCCGCGGCAGCTGGTGGTCACGTCCTCGACGCGCGCGCTCGGCCACTCCTACTGGGAGGGCCGGTTCGACATGCACGTCGGCGAGGCCGCCGCGCGCACGGCACATGAGGTCCTGGGCGGCGACCACGCCGCCGACGACGAGCACCTCGACCGGATCATCTCGCCCACGATCTTCAGCGTCGGGACCAGCCGCCGGCTGTTCCACGGGATGGTGCAGCTCACCGACTGGACCAACTGGCGTCGCGTCGTGCAGCTGGCGGCCGACGCGAGCCGGTGGGACCTGACCGACCGCGACGTGGAGCGGCACGTCGCCACGTCGTTCGACTACGTGATGGACATGTTCAACGCGGGCGAGGGCGCGCAGGCGCACCGCTACGACCCCTCAGGCGCCCGGGCGCTGGCCGAGGCGAAGCGGATGCGGCGGCTCGCGATGTCGAACGGCGGGCGGAAGGACCCCGAGCGCGTGCTCGAGGTGGCCGAGGCGCACTTCGGGCTCAAGCCGTCCGCGCTGGGCTACTGGGACAGGTACGACGTCGTGCCGCCGTGGCGGAGGGCGGGCGCGGCGTAGCGGCCGCGGGCCCGACGCCTAGGGCAGTCGCAGGTCGAAGTCGTTCACCAGCACACCCGCAGTCACCAGCGAATCGAGCAGCCGGCTGTCATGGCTCAGCGCGATGGCCACGGCCCCGCCCTGCCAGATCTTCCGGGCCCACTCCAGCTGCGGCTGCAGTGCGTCCCGGTCCTCGGCGAGCGAGCGGCTGGTGGCTTCCGGCCGCTGCCGGTCCGTCTCGAGGCCCTCGTGCTGCCAGGCCAGGTCCGCCAGGAGCAGGACTTCCTTGCCGCCCGCGAGCTGCACGTAGACGTACTGCGAGCCCGCCGTGTGGCCCGGCGCCTTGATGAGCACCACGCCCGGCGCGAGGGGATAGAGCAGGTCGTAGCTGAGGACGGGGAACGCGGCCGCCGAATCGCGGGGCAGCGGCACGTCCACGCGCGCCGGCGGATCGAGCAGCGTCCGCAGCTGCTCCGCCGTGAGCAGCGTTTTCGCCGCCACCGTGCGGAAGTAGGGCCCGCGCTCGACGCCCTCGGCGTGGTCCAGGTGCTCGTGGGTGAGCACCACCTTGTCGGCATCGCGCAGGGCAAGCTGGAGGCGGTCGTAGCGGTCCTGGTGGTACGTGATGCGGCTCCGCGCCGCGCCGTAGTACTCGGCGATCGTTGCGGTGTCCAGCGCCGCGTCCACGACGATCCACCGGTCGCGCCAGCGGATCTGGAAGACGCTGAAGCAGGAGGGCACGCGCGTGCTGTCCGCGCCCTCGACGTAGTTCCTGAGCGGGCCCGCGGATTCCACGATCTTCATGACGTGGAGGGACTGGGGACGCTCGCCAGGCGTCGCGGCCGCCATGGCCCGCACGCGGGGCAGCAGCGAGTCGTTGAACGGCGTCGCCTGGGCACGCAGCGCGGAGGGCATCGCCACCGCGCCCAGGCAGATCACGGCGCCGAGCGCGCGCCGACCGAGGTGGATGTGGAACCGGACCATCGAAGCTCCATGCGTGGGGTGACGACCCAACAAGATGTGCGGCACACGGCCGGTCGGCGAGGGCCTTGCGAGTGGAATCGGCAGGACGATGCAATGCCGAGGATCACAATCGTGCTCGGCTCGCGCCGTCACCTGGCGGATTCGCCCGCGCCGCCGCATGCTAGGCGTTCCTTCTACGGAGATCATGCCATGCGCGTCGCGCCCTATGCAGCAGCGGCTCTCCTGCTGGCCGCCTGTGCACCCAAGCCCGAGACACCCGACCAGGCCGCGGCGCGGATGAAGGCCGAGGCGGACACCGCCCGCACGGCCATCGTCGCCGCGAACGCGCGCATGGCGAAGTACGTCGCGGCCAACCAGATGGACTCGGCCGCGATGCTGTACGCCGAGGACGCGGTCTTCTATCCGGCCAACATCCCCGCCGTGCGGGGGCGCCCGGCGATCCTGGCCCTGTTCAAGAGCTGGGGAGCGGCCGGGGCATGGACGGTGGCGCCGTCAACGTACTCGGTCGAGGCGAGCGGGCCGCTCGCCATCGAGACGGGCCGCGGCCTGGAGACCTACACGCCTGGGCCCAACGCGCCCGCCACCATGAAGGCGGCGTTCACCGACACGATGAAGTACGTGACCACATGGCGAAAGGTCGGCGGGACGTGGCTGATCTCGAATGACATCTCGACCACCGACCGGGCCGCACAGCCCGCGCCCGCGAAGAAGCGGCGGCGCTAGCGCCTGGGGCGTGCCGGAGACACGACGGGGCGCCGCGAGGCGCCCCGTTCGTTGGTCCCCGGCCCGGAGGCGGCTACCTGGCCAGCGCTGCCGCCAGCGCGGCGTTGACCGCCTTGGGGTCCGCCTTCCCCTTGGACCGCTTCATCACTTGCCCCACCAGAAAGCCCATCAGCTTCGTCTCGCCGGCCTTGTAGCGCGCGACCTCGGCGGGATGCGCCTCGAGCGTCTCGCGCACCCAGCCATCAATCGCGCCGGTATCCGAGACCTGGAGGAGGCCCAGCCGCTCGGCGACGGCGAGCGCGGCGTCCTTCGGCGCGCCCACCATCTCGCCCAGCACGCGCCTCGCCGCCTGGCGGCTCACCTTCCCGCCCGACACGAGGCCGATCACTTCGACCAGCCGCTCGGGCGCGAGCGCCAGCGTCTCACCGTCGGGGCTCAGGGCCAGCAGATCGTTCATGACCCAGTTCGTCGCATCCTTCGGCAGCACGCCGGCTTTCACCACGCGCTCGTAGTAGTCTCCCAGCTCGCGCGACGCGGAGAGCACGGCCGCATCGGCCGCGGGCAGCGCGTACTGCTCCTGGAACCGCTCGCGCTTCGCGGCCGGCAGCTCGGGCAGCCTCCCGCGCTCCGCGGCCAGCCACTTCCCGGTCAGGACCAGCGGCGGGAGATCGGGCTCCGGGAAGTAGCGGTAGTCTTGGGCTTCCTCCTTGGAGCGCATCGGCCGCACCTCGCCCGAGGCCGCGTCGAAGAGCATCGTCGTCGGCACGATGCCCAAGCCCCGCTCGGTCGCCGCGATCTGCCGCTCCCGCTCCGCCGTCAGCGCGCGCTCCACGCCGGAGAAGGAGTTCATGTTCTTCACCTCGGTGCGCGTCCTCAGCTCGGAAGCGCCCGTGGGACGGATGGAGAGATTGGCATCCACCCGGAGACTCCCCTCCTCCATGTTGCAGTCCGAGACCTCGACGTACCTCAGGACCTGCTTGAGCGTCGTGAGGTACGCCCGCGCCTCCGCGGGCGAGCGCAGGTCCGGCTCGCTCACGATCTCGATCAGCGGCACGCCCGAGCGGTTGAAGTCCACCGCCGTCATCCCCGGCACGCGGTCGTGGAACGACTTCCCCGCATCCTCCTCCAGGTGCAGCCGCTTGATGCGCACCGTGATCGGGCCCCGCTCCGCCGAGACGAACTCCAGCTTGCCATCCGTCGCGAGCGGCTCCTCGAACTGGCTGATCTGGTAGCCTTTCGGCAGGTCGGGATAGAAGTAGTTCTTGCGGGCGAAGATGCTGCGGGGATGCACCGTGCAGCCCAGGGCGAAGGCGGCGCGCACCGCCAGCCGCACCGCCTGCTCGTTGGGCACCGGCAGCGCGCCCGGGAGCCCGAGGCACACCGGGCAGACGTGCGTGTTCGGCGGGTCGCCGAACCGCGAGGAGCAGCCGCAGAACATCTTGGTCGCGGTGAGGAGCTGGACGTGCACCTCGAGGCCGACGACGGGCTCCCAGCTCATCGCACCTCCGCGGTCGCATCCACGGCGCGTTCGAGCGCCTGGGCGATGCGGATGATCCTCGCCTCGCCCTCCATCGCGCCGATCAGCTGGCCGCCGACCGGGAGCCCCTGGTCGCGGCCGATGGGGAGCGAGAGCGCCGGCACCCAGGCCAGGTTCGCCGTGCAGACGTAGACGTCCGAGAGGTACATCGCCAGCGGGTCGGCGGTGTGCTCGCCGAACTTGAACGCCGGCGTCGGCGTGGTCGGCGTGAAGAGCGCGTGCACGCCCTGCGCGAAGACGCGGGAGAAGTCGGCGCGGATCGCCTCGCGCACCCGTTGCGCCTTCCGGTAGTACGCGTCGTAATAGCCGGCGCACAGCACGTAGGTGCCGAGCAGGATGCGCCGCCGCACCTCGGGGCCGAAGCCGTGCCCGCGCGTGGCGCGGTAGACGGCGCGCACGTCCTTCAGGCCGCCGTCGGCCCGGGGCCCGTACCGGACCCCGTCGTAGCGCGCCAGGTTCGACGACGCCTCGGCGGGGGCGACGATGTAGTAGGTGGGCACCGCGTACTTCGTGTGCGGCAGGGAGACGTCGCGCACCTCGGCGCCGAGGTCCCTGAACCGCGCGAGGGCCCGGTCGCTGGCCGCCCGGATGCCGGCGTGCAGTCCCTCGGGGAAATACTCGCGCGGCACGCCGATCACGGTGCCCTCGAGGTTCCGAGGTGCGGGACCGGGCTCACCGAGGGGAATGCGGTCGAGCGAGGTCGCGTCGCGGTCGTCGCGCCCGCTGATCACGCCGAGCAGTCGCGCCGCGGACGTCACGTCCTTCCCGAACGTGCCGATCTGGTCGAGCGAGGAGCCGAACGCCACCAGTCCGTAGCGGCTCACCCGCCCGTAGGTCGGCTTGATCCCCACGATGCCGCAGAAGGCGGCGGGCTGGCGCACCGAGCCGCCGGTCTCCGAGCCCAGCGCCATGGTGACGGCCCCGGCGGCCACGGCTGCCGCGGAGCCGCCGGAGGAGCCGCCCGGCACGCGCGTCGGGTCCACCGGATTCCGGCTCGGACCGTATGCCGACCACTCGGTCGAGGAGCCCATCGCGAACTCGTCGCAGTTCGCCTTCCCCGCGACCAGCGCGCCCGCCTCGCGAAGGCGGCGTACCGCGGTGGCCTCGAACGGCGAGCGCCACCCCTCGAGGATCTTCGAGCCGCAGGTCGTGGGGAACTGGGACTCGGCGATGACGTCCTTCACCGCCACCGCCTCGCCGGCGAGCGGCCCCGACGCGCCGTTCTTCGCCAGCCGCTCCGCCTGGTCCACGAGCGCCGCCTCGGACCAGGCGAGGAAGGCGTGCGTGCCCTTGGCCTCGCACGCGGCGAGGCGCTGCGCGGCCTCTCGCGCCGCCCGGACGAAGTCGGTCAAGGCGCGTCCTCTCCCCGGTCCAGCTCGCCGAGGCGCGGCACGGTGAAGAGGCCGTCCTTGAAGGCGGGGGCGATCTCCTGCGGCGTGCGGGAGAGCGGATCGGGGTCCACGACGTCGCGCCGCAGCCGCGCCGCCCGTTCGTCCACCGCGGACGTGGCGTCGTCCGCGACCTCCGAGAGCTGGGCGACGTAGTCGAGGATCCGAGTGAGCTGCTGCTGCAGCTCCGCCGCGGACGCGTCGTCCACCCCCAGCTCGGCGAGGGCGGCGACCTTCTCGATGTCCTTGCGGGTCACGCGCATCGGCTAGGCGCCCTCGTCCTCCTTCTCCAATCCGGCATACGCGGCCAGGAGCTGCTTGGTCCCCACCTCGGTGTCGTCGAATTCCACCGCCACCTTGAGCTCGCGGCCCCGCCCCTCGACCCGGCGGATCGTCCCGCTCCCGAAGCGGCGGTGCCGCACGCGCTCGCCGGCGCGGAAGAGCGGCGTCACGTCGCTGATGCCCTGCGCCTCGGCCATCTCGTCGATCACCAGCTCGAGCGACCGCGTGCCGGCCAGGGGACGGCGGCGCGGCTCGCGCGCGAAGCTCCACGACGGCCGCGTCACCCGCTCCTCGATCAGGGCGGGCGGGACGTCGTCCAGGAAGCGGGACGGGAACGCCGGGCGCAAGTCGCCGCCGCGGCGCCGCGCGGACGCGTAGGAGAGGAAGACTTTGTCCTTCGCGCGCGTGATCCCGACGTAGCAGAGGCGCCGCTCCTCCTCCAGCGCCTCCGGCGTGTCGGCGCGCGAGAGCGGGAAGAGCCCCTCCTCGAGCCCCGCGATCGCGACCAGGGGGAACTCGAGCCCCTTGGCGGCGTGGAGGGTCATCAGCGTCACGCCGCTCTCCCCCTGCTGGACCTCGGCGCTGGTCGTGAGCGTCGCCTGGGCGACGAACCGCGCGATCGGCGTCTCCCCTTCGGGCCGGTCCTCCTCCACCACGGCGCCGAACTCCTCCGACCACGCCTGCGCCGCGTTGATCAGCTCGGACACGTTCTCCAGCCGCTCCGGCCCGGTCTCGTCCTCCTCGAGGAGGAACTGCTCGATCCCGGTGCGCGCGACGATGGCGCGCAGGGCCTCGGCGGGCTGCAGGTCCCTCAGCTCCGCGCGGGTCGCATCGAGCGCGGCGGCGAACTGCTCGAGCGCCTCGCGGGCCTTGGGCCTCAGCTCGGGGAGGCGGCCGGCCGCGGCGGCGGTGCGGGCCAGCGACCAGCCCCACGTCGTCGCCCAGCGGGCGAGCACCTCGAGGCTCTGCTCGCCGATCCCGCGGCGCGGCACCGCGACGGCGCGGCGGAAGGCCGCGTCGTCGTCGGGGTTCACGACCAGCCGGAGGTGCGCCAGCAGGTCCTTCACCTCGCGCCGCTCGTAGAAGCTCACCGCGCCGACCACGCGGTACGGGACGCCGCCGCGCCGCAGCTCCTCCTCGAAGGCCCGCGTCTGCGCGTTGGTGCGGACCAGCACGACCATCTCCTCGAAGGCGTGCTCGCCGCGCCGCGCGCGCGCGACGAACTCCTTGACCAGCCACTCCGCTTCGTCGCGCTCGTCCGCCGCGCGCACCATGGTGATCGGCTCGCCCCCCTCGCGCCGCGTGAAGAGCGTCTTCCCGAGGCGGCCGGTGTTCGGCGCGATCACGCTGTTCGCCGCGTCGAGGATGCCGCCGGTGGACCGGTAGTTCTCCTCGAGGCGCACCAGCTTCGCGCCGGGGAAGTCGCGCTGGAACTCCAGGATGTTGCGGAGGTCCGCGCCGCGCCACCCGTAGATGGACTGGTCGTCGTCGCCCACGACGAACAGGTTCCCCTCCCCGCCGGCCAACGCGTGCAGGAAGAGGTACTGCGCCCGGTTGGTGTCCTGGTACTCGTCCACCAGGAGGAACCGGAAGCGCTCCCGGTAGCGCTCCAGCACGGCGGGCTGCGCCTCGAACAGCGCCAGCGGGTGCAGCAGCAGGTCGTCGAAGTCCATCGCGTTGGCGCGCCGCAGTGCCGCGCCCATCGCCTCGTAGACGCGCCCCACGTTGCGGTGGTACGGGTCGGCCGCCTCCGCGGTGTACACGTCGGGCGGGATCATCGCGTTCTTGGCTCGGGAGATCTCGTGCCGCACGCCGCGGGCGCCGTACAGCTTCGCGGGGAGCCCGAGGTCCTCGACGAGGCGGCGCACCAGCGCCTCCACGTCGTCCTCGTCGTAGATCGAGAACGTGTGGGCGAAGCCGATGTGCGGCGCCTCGCGCCTGAGGAGCCGAGCGCACACCGCGTGGAAGGTGCCGATCCACAGCCCGTCGGGCTCGCGCGCCAGCAGCTGCGCGACGCGCGCCTTCATCTCGCCCGCCGCCTTGTTGGTGAAGGTGACGGCGAGGATGTGGCGCGGGTCCACGCCGTGCTCCTCGATCAGCCGCGCCAGGCGCACGGTGAGCACGCGGGTCTTGCCGGAGCCCGCGCCGGCCAGGACCAGCATCGGGCCGGCGACGTGGGAAACGGCCTCGCGCTGGGGATCGTTGAGGGGAACGGCGATCATGCGCCCGCGCGCTCGCGCGGGAGGCGCACGGCGAAGCGGGCGCCGACCGCCGTAGGTTCCAGCGTCAGCCGGCCCCCGTGTCCCTCCTCGACGACGCGGCGCGCCAGCGCCAGGCCCAGTCCCCAGCCCCGCTGCTTGGTGGTCGCCCCGGCCTGGAAGAGCCGGTGCCGCACCTCGCGCGGCACGCCCGGGCCGTCGTCCGCGACCACCACCACCACGCTCTCCGGCTCGCCCGCGACCGCGAGCGTGATCGTCCCTTCCCGCCCCTTCAGCGCGTCGAGCGCGTTCCGCACCAGCGCCTCCAGCGCCCACTCCAGGAGCAGGGCGTCGCCGCTCACGAGCGCGGCGCCGCCGTCGGACTCGAACTTCAACGTCACGCGGTTGGAGAGCGTCGGGAGGCGCGGCCGGAAATAGGCGGCGACCGCGTCGGCGACGGCGGCGACGTCCACCTCCTCCGCGCGCGGCGGCTGCCCGATCCGCTCGAAGCGGCGCGCCACGCGGTCGAGGCGGGCGTAGTCGTCGTCCAGGTGGCCGGCGATCTCCACCGCGCTGTCCCGTCCCTCGCGCAGCCGCTCGATCCACCCCGCCAGCGACATGAGCGGCGTGCCGAGCTGGTGCGCGGATTCGCGCGCCATCGCGACCCACACGCGATCGCCGGCCGCGCGCAGCGAGGCGCGATGGGCCAGCATCGCCACCCCCGCCAGCGCGAGCAGTGTCGCCACCTCCAGCACGAAGAGCAGGCGCAGCGGCGCGCGGAGCGGCGGCGCGCCCACGTGGATCGTCCCCACCGTGCGCTCGATGAGGGGCGGCGTGTCGCGGTCCAGCTGCTCCACGAAACGCTTGAGCTCGGGTGAATCCGGCGCCATCGAGCGCGGGAGGTTGGCGGTGTCGGTCGCGACGCCGCGGGCGTCGGTGATGACCAGGGGGATGCCCTGGTCGCGAATCTCCGTGGCGAGGCCCAGCAGCGCCTCGGTCGTGGCGGTCTCTTTCGGATCGGCGAGCCCGGCGAAGACGTGGGCGTACAGCGCCGAGGCGCGGCGCGCGTCGGCCGTCAGATGGTCCGCCACCAGGTACGCCGCGCCGAGCGTCAGCGCGGCCGCCGCGGCCGCCAGCACCCACACCGCCCCCGGCCGCCGCAGCCAGGCGCGGTCCTGCGCCTCAGCGTCCGCCGGCCTCAAGGCGCTCCGTCCCCAGGTACGACGCGAGCGCCTGCGGCACCCGCACCGAGCCGTCCGGCTGCTGGCCGGCCTCGAGCAGCGCGATCACGGTCCGCGGGAGGGCGAGCGCGGAGCCGTTCAGGGTGTGCACGAACTCCGGCTTCGCGCCGCGGCCCGCGCGGTACCGCAGGTCCATCCGCCGCGCCTGGAAATCCTGGTAGGTGCTGCAGCTCGACACCTCGAGCCATTTCCGCGCGCCGGGCGCCCACACCTCCAGGTCGTACTGGCGATGGTTCGCGAAGCCCATGTCCCCCGCCGCGATCAGCACGACGCGATACGCCAGCTCCAGCCGCTGCAGCACCGTCTCCGCGTGCCGCGTCAGCTCCTCGTGGGCCGCGGCGCTCGCCTCGGGGCGTTCGATGCGCACCAGCTCCACCTTGTCGAACTGGTGCACCCGCGTCAGCCCCCGCGTGTCCGCGCCGTGCGCGCCCGCCTCGCGGCGGAAGCAGGGCGTGTACGCGACGTAGCGCTTCGGCAACTCCTCGCCGAGCAACACTTCGCCGCGGTGCAGGTTCGTGACCGGCACCTCCGCGGTCGGGATCAGGAACAGGTCGTCCGACACGCGGTACAGGTCGTCCTCGAACTTCGGGAGCTGGCCCGTGCCGGTCATCGTCTCGCGGTTCGCCAGGAGGGGCGGCGAGATCTCGGTGTAGCCGTGCTCGCGGGTGTGCAGGTCGAGCATGAAGGCGATCAGCGCGCGCTCCAGCTTCGCGCCCCGGCCGATGAACAGCGGGAAGCCGGACCCCGCCAGCCGCGCGCCACGCTCGAGGTCGAACAGCCCGAGCGACTTGCCGAGATCCCAGTGCGCCTGATGCCAGGGCTGCGGATCCACCGCCGTCCCCCACGTGCGCACCACCGCGTTGTTCTTCGCGTCTCCGGCGGGCACGTCGGCGGCCGGGACGTTCGGGACGTACCGCAGCGCGTCCTCGAAGGCGGCGTCGGCCTCCGCCGCCGCGGCCCCGGCCGCCTCCGCGCGTGCCGAGATGGGCCCGAGGGTCGCGAGGAGGTCCGCGGAGTCCTCCCGGCGGCGCTTCCGCTCCCCGACCTCCTTGCTCTTCGCGTTCAGCTCCGCCTGGGCGGCGTCCGACTCCCCGATCGCGGCACGGCGGCGCTCCGCCAGCGCGCGCAGCCGCTCCAGGAGCGCGTCGAGGTCGGGTCCCGCGCCCCGCGCGGCCAGCCGCAGGCGCAGCGCCGTGAAGGCCTCCGCGTCCCGGAACAGCCGTGGATCCAGCATGTCAGTTGGTGGGAGGGAGTGAGTCGGCCCGCAGGCTCCGGTAGCCACAGTTGTCGTCGAGCAGCATATGGAACGTCACGGAGCGGGCGACCGTGTCGATCGCCAGGACCTCCAGCTTCGCGTACACCGGGTAGTAGAGGTTGTAGTTGCAGGTCTGGGTGCGCGACGACGCGAGCAGCACCATCCCGAGCACGAGCTTCTGCCCCACGGCCTGCTGGTAGCCGCTATTCGGCGCGTAGGTGATTGAATCGAAGGGCGTCAGCGAGACTTGCAGGCCGCCGTCGCGCGACAGGCCGAGCGCGCCCGGCGGCAGGAGCAGCGGGATCGTGTCCCCCAGCGAGTCGGGCATGTCGAGCGCGAAGTCGAAAGTGCCGGTGCGGTCGGTGCGCACCAGCTCACTGTCCACCATGTCGTACGCCGACGGCTCGAACACCGGCGTGCCCGTCATCGAGAACAGCGTGTAGGTCGTGTCTTTCGGGAGCGTGAGCGCGGGAGGGAGCGCGTAGGGGTTGTCGCACGCCGCGAACGCGGCGCCGACCGCGAGGGCGCAGAGCGCCGCGAGCCCGGTGGCAGCGAGAGGTCTCGACATAGTCTAACCGGCGAAGAATAGACGAGTTGCGCGGCCAGTGCAACGGGCGCAAAGTGCTTGACACTGCCCGGGGCGCGGCCTACGTTGCAGGCCGCCACCACCCCCGGGAGCGTGATGCCGAGCATCAGGGACGTCGTCCAGGCCCTCGCCCGCCGCGAGGGGGTCGATGCGGCCGTCATCCTGGGCAGCGACGGCCTGCCGATCGACAGCCACACCGTGGACGGCGTGGACCCCGAAGTGGTCGCCGCGCACCTGCCGGCCGTGCTCCAGGCGTGCGAGGAGCTGGGCCAGCATGCCGGCCGCGGCGCCGTCACCACCGGCGTGATCGAATACGCCGCCGGCTTCGCCATCGTCGCCAACCTCTCGCGTGACGCGAAGCTCCTCGTGCTGCTGCGCCCGCGCTCCGACCTCGGCCCGCTGCTGTACGATCTGAAACGCCACCGCGCGGAGATCGCCGGGTTGCTCTAGCGTGGTCGCGAGGCCGCACCACCTGCTGGTCATCGACGACGAACCCTTCATCGGCCGGATCGTCCGGCTCGAGTTCGAGCAGGGCCCCTACCGGGTCTCCATCGCGTCCGACGGCAACGAGGGGCTGGCCTTCCTGCGCGCCAATCCCGACGTGGACCTCGTGCTGCTCGACGTGAACATGCCGAACCGCTCGGGACTCGACGTGCTCGCGGAAGCGAAGGCCGACCCCGCGCTGGCCACGGTGCCGTTCGTGGTCCTCACCGCCGCGGGTCAGTCCACATACTCCGAGCGAGCGAAGGCGCTCGGCGCCGCGGCGTTCCTCACCAAGCCGTTCTCGCCCAAGAAGCTGGCCCGCCAGGTGGCGGCGATCCTCGGCGACGACCCCGACGCCCCAGCGCCGGAGGAGGGCTGATGCGCTGGGCGGTGGTGCTCGCCGGGGGCGTGGGCTCGCGGTTCTGGCCCCTCTCGACCGCGGCGCGCCCGAAGCAACTGCTGCCGCTCGCCGGCGCGCGCCCGCTCGTGGTCGACAGCGTCGCGCGGCTGGCCGGCGTCGTGCCCCCCGAGCGCGTGCTGCTCGTGACCTCGCGGGCGCTGCAGCAGACGATCCAGGCCGCGCTCCCCGACGTGCCGCGCGCCAACGTGCTCGCCGAGCCGTTCGCGGCCTCGACCGCGCCGGCCCTCGCCTGGGCCACGGCACGCGCGCGCGCCTCCGACGCGTCCGCGACGGTGCTGAGCGTGCACGCGGACTGGACCGTCGGGGACCCGGCGGCCTTCCGGAGCACGGCCGCCGCCGCGCTCGATCTCGCGGAGCGGGAGGGCGCGATCGTCACGGTCGGCGCGCGCGCCACGCGCCCCGAGATCGGCTATGGGTACATCGTGCCCGGCGAGCCGATGGGCGGCGGGAGCGCGCGGAAGATCCTCCGGTTCGTCGAGAAACCGTCGGCGACCGAGGCTGCGCGGCTCATCGCCTCCGGCGCCCTGTGGAACACGGGGATGTTCGCCTGGACGGCGGAACGGTTCCACGAGGAGCTTGCGCGCCACACGCCGGAGCTGGCCTCGGCCCTGAGCGCCCTGGACCGCGGCGACGTGGAGGCGTTCTACCGCGCGGCCAAGCCGGTCAGCGTGGACGTCGGGCTGTTCGAGCGCACGACAGCCGGCGTCGTGGTGGCCGGCGATTTCGGGTGGGACGACGTCGGCTCGTGGGCCGCGCTGCGGCGCGTGCGCGCAGCCGACGGCGCGGGCAACGTCGCGGTGGGCGCAGTGCACACCGTGGACGCGAGCGGGTGCGTGGTCTGGAGCGAGGACGGTCCGACGGTGCTGGACGGCGTCGCGGACCTCGTGGTGGTGCGCGCGCGCGGGATCGTGCTGGTGACGACGCGCGAGCGCGCGCCGCACCTCAAGGAGCTGCTGGCCCGCCTGCCGCCCGAGCTGGCGGGCGACGGCACCCCCGGAGCGGAGGGCCGATGACGAAGCTGTTCCTCTACGACGCCGCCGAGGACCTGGAGCGGTTCCTGCCCTTCTCCCTCTCGCGCCCGCTCGGGGAGCTGCGCTACGGCGCCTTCCTCCTGCGCGAGCGCTGGTCCGCGCTGCTCGACCTCCCCGTCGCCGGCTGCGTCAGCCCGCACGCGCACCTGACGGACTTCATCGAGGCCGGGGCCCCGCCGGTCGTCGCCGGGCCCGGCGAGAAGGTCGAGGCGCGGCTCTTCCTGCGCTCGACCTTCGCCCCGGCGCCCGGCGCCGGGCTCCCGGCCGAGCCCACAGACGCCGTCCGCTTCGTGGACTCCGCCGGGGCCACGGTGGGCTTCGCGATCCCCCGCCGCGCGGCCTGGGACGGATTCGGCGCCGCCGCGCAGTGGCCGGCGACCGCCCTCGAGGGCAAGCTCCTGGCCGGCGCGTGGGATCTGGTCGGCGACCTCGCCACCGCCCTCCCCGCGGACCTCGAGCGGATGCGGTCCGCCCAGGCGGGCGGCGCGGTGCCGCGCGGCACCACCGTGCTCGGCGACCCGGCGCTGGTGCTGGCCGCCGAGGCCGCGGTCGAGCCCGGCGTCGTCTTCGACGTGCGCAAGGGCCCGATCTTCCTGTCGCCGGGCGTCGAGGTGCGCTCGACCGCCCGGCTCGCGGGACCGCTCGCCGTGGCGCGCGACGCACGGGTGGTCGGCGGGGAGATCTCCGGCAGCGCCATCGGACCCAAGTGCGTGGTGCGTGGCGAGATCTCGGGGAGCGTCTTCCTCGGGTACGCGAACAAGTCGCACGACGGGTTCCTCGGCTCGTCGGTGGTCGGGCGCTGGGCCAACCTGGGTGCGGGCACCATCACCTCGAACCTCAAGAACACGTACGGCCCGGTGCGCGTGACGCTCGGCGCCACGCGGTACGAAACCGGGCTCACCTTCCTCGGCTCGCTGATCGGCGACCACGTGAAGACGGCGATCGGCACGATGCTGCCGACCGGGTGCGTGATCGGGGTCGGCGCCAACCTGTTCGGATCGCGCCGTCCGCCGAGCGAGGTGCCGGCCTTCGCGTGGGGGCTCGACGAGCCGGGCGTGGTGATGGAGTGCGGGCGCTTCGTCGAGATCGCCGGGCGGGTACTCCCGCGCCGCGACGTCGCGGTGGACGACCGGACGCGCCGCTACCTCGCCGCGGTCTGGGGCGCCGCGACCCGCCGGACGCCGTGCGGCTGACGGTGCTCGGCTCGGGGAGCCGGGGCAACGCCCTGCTCCTCGAATCGGGCGGCGACGCCCTGCTGATCGATGCCGGGTTCTCGATCCGCGACCTCGAGCGGCGGATGGCGAGCGTCGGCGGCAGGCCGCCCGGCCTCGCGGGCATCGCCCTCACGCACGAGCACGGGGACCACGCGCGCGGCGCGCCGGGTGCCGCGGCGGCCTGGGGCGTTCCGATCTTCGCGAGCCGCGGCACGCTCGACGCCCTCGCCCCGCGTCTCAAGAGCGGCACGGCGCAGAAGGTCCTCGCGGTGGGCGGGAGCACGCGCTGCGCGAGCTTCACGGTGCGCGCGTTCCCGACGGCGCACGACGCCGGCGAGCCGTTGATGCTGGTGGTGGAGGACGCCGAGGGCCGGCGCGTGGGCATCGCCTACGACGTCGGCTCGCCCACCAGCGCGCTGAAGCACGCCTGTCGCGACCTGGACGCGCTCGTCCTCGAAACCAACCACGACGAGGTGATGCTCCGCTCCAGCCGCTATCCTGCGACCGTGCGCGCGCGGATCGCCGGGCGCGGCGGCCACCTCAGCAACCGGGAAGCGGGGCTGCTCGCCGCCGAGGTGGCGCACGCGGGGCTGGCGCTGCTGGTGCTGGCCCACCTCTCGGACCTGTGCAACACGCCGGAGCTGGCGCTGGGCACGGTGGCGGCCGCCCTCGCGGGCTCGGCGTTCCGGGGCCGGCTGGTGGTGGCGAAACAGGATGCGCCGCTCCCCCCGCTCGAAGTGGGTGCGGCGCTCGAGCAGCTGACGCTACCCCTGCGGAGCGGCGGCCGGGCCTGAGGGCGCGGCGCCCGCGCTCTCCGCGGCCACCACCGGCTGGTCGTCGAGCGCGGCCTCCTTCGGCTCCCACTCGCCCATCATCTTGACGAAGCGGCGCGCGATGTCGGGCTCGAACTCCGTGCCGGCGCGCTCCTCCAGATACCCCAGCACCTTGGCCGGAGGCCACGCGGCCCGATACGGGCGATTGGTCCTGAGCGCGTCGTACACGTCGCAGACGTGCACCAGCTTCGACGCCTGGTGGCACTCGCGCGGGTAATCGAGCCGCGGGTAGCCGCCGCCGTTCTGCATGATGTGGTGCTCGTAGGCGACCACCGCCGCGAGGTCGAGGTTCTCTTCCGAGGTCAGGATGATCTTCGCCCCCTCCACCGGATGGCGGTTCATGATGTCCCGCTCCTCCGGCGTGAGCCGGCCCGGCTTGTTCAGGACCTCGGTCGGGATCTTCACCTTGCCGATGTCGTGCAGCAGCCCCGCGACGCCGAAGGCGCGCACGTCTCGCGCGCCGAGCCCGATCCACTCGGCGAGCGCCATCGCGAGCACGCACACGTTGAGGGAGTGCGTGGTCGTGTATTCGTCGTACCGCCGCATTTCGAGCAAGGGGAGGACGATCGCCTGATCGCCGTGCATCGCGGCGGCGAGTGAGCGCACCACCGCCTCCGCCTCGGCCAACGGCAGGCCGTGGCCGCCCTGCGTCTCCTCGTGCATCCACTGCACCGTGTCCGCTTCCTCGCGCAGGGAGAGTGCCATGGTGGCGGTGGCGAGCTGGGGCGCCGAGTCCATCTCGCGCAGGCCCACCTCGCCGAACTTGATCGGGCCGCCGCCGCGCCGGCCCGGACCCGCCTGCGACGCCGCGTACAGCGTCAGCTTCGCCAGCACCTCCGAGAGGAAGCCGTCGAACTCGTCGCGCGTGACCTCCGTCTCGAATTCGATGCGCTGGATGCCCGCCCCCGCCAGCCGGCTGCTCCAGTCCCAGCCGCGGAGCGCGCGGATCGGCCGGTCGCCGAACACGACGTCGTCTCCGAGGAAGGAGAACGACACCCGCCGGTCCACCTTCTGGAGGGTCTGCAGATGCCCGTAGGCGGTGTCCACGATCCCCTCCCGCGACGGATGGCCGTCGGGATAGAGGGACATCGTGGACAGCGCCTGGGCCAGGGTCGTCAGGAACACCGTGGCATCGCTCATCGCACTCCCTTGAGGGCATCGCCCGCGATCTTCGCGGTCTCGGGGTCCTTCGACGCGGCTGCCTGCTCGAGCTGCTCGCGCGCGCGGCGCTCGCCGGCGAATCGGCCGAGCGCGGCCAGCGCGGCGAGGAACTCGGGCTCACTATGGACCCGCTTCACGCTCCCGAGGACGCTCCGCCGCATACGCGTCAGCCGGAGCAGCGCATCCAGGGAGAGCCTGCCGCCCTCGGACGCCAGCGTCCGGATGGCCGCCACGCGGAGCTCCGAATCCTCGTCCCCGGTGGCCAGGGCCACGACGAGGGGCACGGCGGCCTCCGGACAGGCGCCGTCCGCCGCCGCCGCGAGCGCCAGCCGTTTGACGCGGGGGTCCGCGTCGGTGAGCGCCGTGCAGATCGCGCGGGTCCGCACCGCCGGGTCCTTGAACAATACCCGGAGCGCCTCGCGCCGCACCCGCAGATCCTCGTGCTGGGCGAACTGCGCCGCGTTGAGCCCCGACGGAGCCGCCGGCAACTCGGCGGCCAGATGAAGCAGGTTGCGCACCACGTACCAGCGCTCGTCGCCGAGCCGTGGGATCAGGTGCGGCCCGAGCGGCGGACCGATCCGGACCAGCCGGTCGATGAGCGCGCGCCGCAGCTGCCGCGACTCCGACAGCGCGAGCGTGTCGAGCATCGGCTCGGCGGCCGCGTCGCCGGTGTGGGAGAGGAGGCGGTCGAGGAGCGCGAGGTCCACCGGCGGGGTGGACAGCAGCACCCGCACCGATTCCGGCGTCGCCGCGCGCGCCGCAATCGCCTCGCTGGCGGCGGACGGCCGCGGCGCGCGGTCCACGATCTCGAGCGCCTCGACCAGACGTCCGTCCAGCACCAGCTGGTCCACCGCGCGCAGCACCGTGTCGCCGCTCGCGCCCGTCTCGCACGCCATCTCGAGCAGGCGCAGCGGCTCGGGGACGTACCGCGCCTCGCCCGGCGCCAGGAGGGCCGGCGAGGCCTGCGCCATCCGCTCCAGGGCGGTGGAGTAGCCGTCGGGGTTCGGGTCCAGGAGGGCCCACCCCTGCACCAGCTCCGCGACCTGGTCCCGCAGGTTGGTCTCGGCGATCTCGCGGGCCGCCGCGCCGCCGCGCTCGGCGTGGTAGCCCAGCTTGGTGAGCATCCGCAGCATCGACCGCGAGATGGGCGCCCCGGCGCCGGACGCGGCGCGAACGATCTCCACGACCGCGTCCACCGCCATCCCCTGGGACGCGTTCAGGATGAACTGGCGCCGCTGCGACAGGTCGCCGCCCATGTCCAGGAGCCGCGCGAGCGTCTGCTCGTCGAGCTCGGCGATCAGCTTGCTCATCCGCTTCCGCAGCGCCACGGCGCCGCTGCCGCCGGCTTCCTTCAGCTCATCGGCGATCTGGAGCATGTAGCCGACGATCACCTGGTCGTACGCCGTGCCGCGCTCGTGCGCCTCGATCGCCTGCGCGACCATCACCGGCTCCGCCGCGGCCGCCTCGAGCGGCGCCGCCGGCTCGACCGCGTCGAGCGCCGCCTCGATCTCCACATCGGACAGCGGCGCGGCCTGCTCCCGGCCCGGCACGTGCGGCTCGATCGGCTGGTCCGGCTCGCGCCGCTCCACCGGTACCGGCTTCTCGACATCCTCCGACGCGAGCGCCGCCTGCGCCAGGCCGACCCAGAGCTGCGCCGACTTCGCGCTCGCCGACGGCGCGCGCTCCCCCGCACCCGCATGCTCCGGGGCGTCCACCAGCTGCAGCCGGTCGAAGGTCAGCGGGAAGAGCCGGATGTGCTGCCACGTCGCGACCTTGCTCATCGGCCGGAGGCCGATCGGCTCGCTCCCACGGGACGGGTCCTCGGCCATCAGCTTCAGCGACTCGTCGATCTCCTCGCCGGACACGCCCCGCGCGAACGCGATGGCGCCCAGATGGTGCCGGTGGAGCCGCTCGGCGAGGTCCTTCAGCACCGGGTGACGGGGATCGGTCGCGACGCCTTCGATCACCAGCTGCTCGCGCGCGACGCCGAGGGACAGCGTGCCCCGCTCGGCCAGCAGCGACTCGAGCCGCCGGGCGACGCCGAGAGACGCGGGCGCCAGGGTGGGGTGACCGCCGGGGTACATCGCGTGCTTGTGCAGGGCGATGGACAACTCGATGAGGAAGTCCGACAGCTCGCGCGGCAGGGCCGTGCGCAGCACCGCGGACTGACGCGGCGGGGCGGGCTGGGTCGGAGAACCCGGCTCGGTCATTGGAACAAGATATCGCCGGGGGTTGCCGCGAGCACCATCACGCAAGGAGGCCCCGGAATCGCTCCGGGGCCCCCGTGCCACTTGCCGTCTTGGAACCGGCAACCTGTCTAGTACATCCCGCCCATGCCGCCTGCCCCGGCCGGCATCGCGGGGTGCTTCTCCTCTTCCTTCTTCTCCACGATGACCGCTTCGGTGGTGAGGAGCAGCCCCGCGATGGACGCCGCGTTCTGCAGCGCCGTGCGGGTCACTTTGGTCGGGTCGATGACGCCGGCCGCCACGAGGTCCTCGTAATTGTCGGTCAGGGCGTTGTACCCGAAGTTCTTCTCCTTCGACTCCCGCACCTTCGCGACGACGATCGAGCCCTCGGCTCCGGCGTTCTGCGCGATCATCCGGATCGGCTCCTCGAGGGCGCGCCGCACGATCTCGGCGCCGATCTGCTCCTCCTCTTCCAGCTTCAGCTTCGCCACGGCCGGCTGGCAGCGCAGCAACGCGACGCCGCCGCCCGTGACGATGCCCTCCTCGACGGCGGCGCGCGTGGCGTGCAGCGCGTCCTCGACCCGGGCCTTCTTCTCCTTCATCTCCGTCTCGGTCGCCGCGCCGACGTTGATGATCGCCACGCCGCCGGCCAGCTTGGCCAGACGCTCCTGGAGCTTCTCCTTGTCGTAGTCCGACGTGGACTTCTCGATCGCGGCACGAATCTGGCCGATCCGGCCGTCGATCTCGGCGTGCTTGCCGGCTCCGTCCACGATCGTCGTGTTGTCCTTGTCGATCACGATCCGCTTGGCCTTGCCGAGATCCGTGAGCACCGCGTTCTCGAGCTTGAAGCCCGCTTCCTCACTGACCACCTTCCCGCCGGTCAGGACCGCGACGTCCTGCAGCATCTCCTTGCGCCGGTCGCCGAAGCCCGGCGCCTTCACGCCGCACACCTTGAGGGTACCGCGCAGCTTGTTCACCACCAGCGTGGCCAGCGCCTCACCCTCGACGTCCTCCGCGACGATCAGCAGCGGCTTCCCCATCTGCGCGACCTTCTCGAGCACCGGCAGCAGGTCCTTCATCGAGCTGATCTTCTTGTCGTGGATCAGGATCAGCGCGTCTTCGAGCACCGCCTCCATCTTGTCCGGATCGGTCACGAAGTACGGCGACAGATAGCCGCGGTCGAACTGCATCCCGTCCACGGTCTCCAGTTCCGTCTGGAGGCCCTTCGCCTCCTCGACGGTGATCACGCCGTCCTTCCCGACCTTCTCCATCGCGTCGGCGATGATGTCGCCGACGTCGTGGTCGTTGTTGGCCGAGATGGCGCCGACCTGGGCGATCTCCTTCTTCCCCTTGGTCGGGACCGACACCTTCTTCAGCTCCTCCAGCACGACCTCGACCGCCTTGTCGATGCCGCGCTTGAGGGCCATCGGGCTCACGCCCGACGTCACGTTCTTCAGCCCTTCACGAAAGATCGCCTGGGCCAGCACCGTCGCCGTCGTGGTGCCGTCCCCCGCGATGTCCGAGGTCTTGGTCGCCACCTCCTTCACCATCTGGGCGCCCATGTTCTCGATCGGATCCGGCAGCTCGATCTCCTTCGCCACCGTCACCCCGTCCTTCGTCACCGTGGGGTTCCCGAACTTCTTGTCGATGACGACGTTCCGCCCCTTCGGGCCGAGCGTCGCCTTCACCGCTTCGGCGAGCTGGTCCACGCCCCGCTTCAACTTCGCGCGCGCGTCCACGCCGAAAATGAGTTCCTTCGCAGCCATTGCGCTCTCTCCCTATGTGGTGGACGCTCAGCCGAGCTTGGCGAGGACGTCCGACTCCTTGATGACCAGGAACGTCTCGGTCTCGATGGTGACCTCGGTGCCGGCATACTTCCCGTACAGCACCTTGTCGCCGACCTTCAGCTCCATCGCGACCCGCTCACCCTTCTCGTAGCGGCCGGGTCCGACGGCGATGATCTCCCCCTGCTGCGGCTTTTCCTTCGCGGTGTCCGGGATGTACAGCCCGCCCCGCATCTGCTCGGTCTCCTCGAGCGGACGGATCGCCACACGATCAGCCAGGGGATGCACCTTCAACTTCCCTTTGGTGGTCGTGGCCATGTGTCTCCGACCTCCTCCAAGTGATGGAATCGTTGCCCCAAACGTGTTAGCAGTCTCATGAACTGAGTGCTAAGCCATGCCGAAGTGTAGACCCGCGGAGGCCGTACGTCAAGGCCTCGCGCTGCTGCTTATAACATGTTGTTGGACAATATGTTACAGTGCTGTTACCAGCGGATTGCCGGCCGGGGGCCCGGTAAACCTCTGACGGCTCTCAGCGTATCGATCCAGAGGCTGTCGGGGACGCCGGGGGGAGCCGCGCCTGCGGCGTGGCAGGCGTCGCATGGGAGGAAGGCGCGGAGGAGGTGCTCGGCATGGGTCATCGGCCGGCCGCTGACGCTGTCGCGCCCGGCCGCGGCCTCCTCGATCCCGTAGTGGCAGGAGATGCAGGCGCCGGGGCGCACCTGGGGTCCGAGCTCCGGCACGGGGGGCACTTCCCTTCCCGCGATGCGATACGCGCCGGCGGCCAGATCGAGGGCTTGCCGCATGATCCGATCCGACGCCGTGAGGTTGTGGACCGCGCCGGTGCGCCGCAGGTAGTCCATCAGCCCCTTCGCCTCCGCCAGCCGCGCGAGCGCGGAGGGCGGGGCGGCCGCAGGTCCGCCGAGCGAGGCTTCGGCCGCGCGCAGATACGCGCCGATCCAGGCGTCCCGCCGCTGGAAGCCGCGCTTCCACCGCCCCAGCACGCCGGACCAACCGCTCCCGTGGCAGCCCACGCATGCGGCGCCGCCGGGCCTGAGGGACATCCCCGGCCGCGGACTGGGCCCCTCGGGCGTCACGTGGCAGGACCGGCAGGTGACCCCGCCCATGAACATCAGGCTGGGGGTGAGCGGCTCCCCCGGCATCACGCCGAGGATCAGGCGCTGCTGCTCGGCGTGAACGCCGGCGTGGCAATCCGCGCACTTCGCCGTGCGGGAGGTGTCGGCGGGGATCGGCCGCCGGTGGCGGCGGTCGTGACAGTCCAGGCACTCCAGGGCGATCGAGCCGCTCATCGCCATCACGCGGTGGACGACGGCGCTGTGGCAGGAGCGGCACGAGAGCTCGGGGTGCAGCGCGTGCGCGCTGTCGGCCGGCGGGAGCTTCGCCGGCGGCTTGCCCTGGTGGCACGCGGCGCAGCGCGCCACGACCACGGTCGTGTCCCCTGCGACCAGGCGGAAGTGGCAGCGGGCGCAGGGCACGTGCGCCTGGCTGAGGAGCGGATGCGACAGCGGCACGCCCTGGCTGGTGGCGGCCGTGTGCCGCGGGCTCGGATGGCACGTGGCGCACCCCGCGTCGCGCGCACCGGAGACGTCGGCGAAGTGGCAGAGGGCGCAGGTGGTGCTGTCGGCGCGCAGCACCCGGCTCCCCTCGGCGTGCGTGTGACAGGCGGCGCACGGCACCGAGCGCTGCGAGCTCATCGGGTGGCGGCTGTGCCGGAAGGCGACCATCGCGATGTGCGCGGTGTCCGGCCCGCCGTTCGGGTGACAGCCGCGGGACGAGCACGCCACGTCGGGCACGCCGCTCCGCCCCGAGGCGGTCGGGGCGCCGCGGTGACAGCCGACGCACGCCACCTGCGCGTGCGGGTCGCCGCCGCCGGCAACGCCGTGCGCACATCCCGCCAGCAGGAAGATCGCGGCCGCCGCGAGGGCGCGCCGGACGCCTAGCACAGCGAGCCCCAGAGAATGAGCCCGATCAGGACGAGCCCGATCCCCATCAGGACGAGCCCGCCGCCGGCGCCGACGACGTTCATCCATCGCGGGGGCGGCGGCGCAGGCGCGTCCACGATCGCGCGGGGGCTGGGAGGCTGCTCCGCCACGTTCCGCTGCAACGTCGCGGCGAGCTGCGGGTGCTCCTCCTCCATGTACTCGACCGTGGCCCGGCCGGTGAACATCACCGCGTCGAGCGGCCACTTGTCGGGGCGGAGGTGCACGTTGAAGAAGTGGATCGTGAAGATGAACGCCGTCGCGATCATCGCCTCGTACGAGTGGACGATGATGGCCACGTTGAACAGGATGCCGGGGAAGAAGCGCGCGAAGAACTCCGGCTGCCAGAGCATCAGGCCGGTGAAGCCGATCGCGCCGACGCCCCACAGCTCGGCGAAGTAGTCGAACTTCTCCATGTAGCTGTAGCGGCCGAACCGGGGCTGCGCCCCCTTGCCGAAGAACCACTTCACCATGGCCAGGGCATCGCGGGCGTCCTGGGGCCCCAGGATGATCGAGTCCTTGCCGATCCAGCCGCGCACCGCCCGGGGATTCCTCCACCCGCGCCAGGTCACGTAGGCGGCGTACATCGCGAAGTAGCCGAACACCATCAGACCGGCGGCGCGGTGCAGGACCCCTGCCCGCGTCGCGCCCCCGAGGATCCGCATGAGCCCCGGCGCCCACGCGGTGCAGGAGAACCGCAGCGGCAAGCCGGTGACGACCAGGACGAAGAACGTCGCGATGATCAGCGCGTGGATGACGCGGAAATACAGGTTGAAGCGCCAGACCATGGGCCCGCCGCCCCGCAGGGCCGAGTCGAGCGGCGTGGCACCCGACGTCTCGTGCGGCGGCTCCTCCGCCACAGCCATGGCCGCCCCGGCCCCCGCCACCGCGCGCCGGCTTCGCTCGATGGAGGTGCGCCGGTACCACAGCAGGGTGTGGGCCCCCCACACGACCATCGTGCCCGTGAGCACGGTGGTCATGAACGCCCAGACGTAGAAGAGCACCGGGTTCTGGCGCGGGTTGCGCGGGTTCGCGTGCGGCTGGTAGCCGGCGAACTTGCCGCGCGCCTCGGAGTGGCACTGGCGGCAGGTCCGGATCTGGTGCGCCGGGGCCACCGAGGAGGCGGTGTCCGAGGCGGGCCGCACGTTGTGCGGCGTGTGGCAGTCGGCGCACTGGGCGGCCCGCGTGGAGCCGACGCGCGATGCCTGCCCGTGGTAGCTGTCGCGGTAGGTGCTGCCGTACTCAACATGGCACCGCGTGCAGGCGTCGGCGACGGCGAAGCGCCAGGTCGGGTCGTTGGCCCGCCGGATCCCGTGCTCGCCGTGGCAGGAGATGCAGGTCGCGGCCGTGTCGCCCGTGATCGGCGCGTGGCCCAGCGCCTGGCGCACGGCCGTGCGGCCGTGGATGTCGGCGAAGTAGCTCGCGCCTTCCTTCGGGTGGCAGGCGGCGCAGGCGCGCGCCAGCCGGACGTCGATCCGGCGGGTCGCAGCGTCGGGCACCGGCGGCATGTCGTGCGCGCCGTGGCAGCTCGTGCACGGGATCGTGTCGGCATGGACGCCGCGCTCCGCGCTCGCGACCTGCGCCGGATGGCAGCGCGCGCACGCTTCCCGCATGGCCGCGCGC
Organism: uncultured Gemmatimonadales bacterium; assembly: GCA_963835535.1. GTDB lineage: Bacteria > Gemmatimonadota > Gemmatimonadetes > Gemmatimonadales > JACORV01 > Fen-1245. The sequence continues at coordinate 180,068 of CAWIFL010000002.1, read as the reverse complement.
CCCGCCGCGGTCGGCAGGAAGCCCTTCCGCGCGACGGCGTGACCCCCGTGGCAATCCACGCATCCGGCGCGCGGCGCTCCGGCCTGCGGGCCGTGCACCCCCGCGCGCCAGGCCGCGTCCTGCGCCGCGTGACAGCGACCGCACGCGACGCGGCGGGCCGCCTGCGGCTCGTGGGGGAAGAAGGTGACGCCGGTGTGGCAGGCCACGCAGGCGACGCTCGCGTGCGGCCCGCCGGACAGCGCGGCCCGCGTCACCACCAGGTCGGCGCCCACGTTCCGGTCGGACGCCGCCTGCAGCAGGTACTCGCGGCTCGCGTGGCAGCGCTCGCAGCTCCCGCCGAGCTGCGCCGCCGCGGGCGCGGGCGCCGCGAGCGCCAGGGCCAGGGCCGCCGTCGCCGCCAGCGCTCTCAGCACATCTGCACCCACATGATCATCCCGATCAGCACCAGGCCGACCGCGAGCGCGATCAGCCCCAGCGACGCGGCCGCCACCGTCATCCAGTGCGGCGGGGGCGGCGCCGGCAGGTCGGGAATGGCCTTCCGGCTCACCGGTTTCGACGCCAGGTCGCCCCACGCCTCCGCCGTCCGGGCGTGGTCCTCCTCCAGCACCTGGGCGGTCGCGCGGCCGGTGAACATCACGGCGTCGAGCGGGAACTTCCCCGGCCTGAGGTGCACGTTGAAGAAGTGGATGATGAACATGAAGCCGGCGGCCAGCAGCGCCTCCTCCGAGTGGAAGATCGCCGCGACGTTGAACGCCCAGCCGGGCAGCACGCGCGTGAAGACGCCCGGGAACCAGCGGACGATCCCCGAGCCGCCGAGCAGGACGATGCCCCAGAACGCGCCGAAGTAGTGGAACTTCTCGTTGTAGCCGTAGCGCCCGAACTTCGGGTACGGCGCGCGGCCGAAGAACCACTTGAACATCTGCAGGAAGTCCCGGAAGTCCCGCGGCTGCGGGATCATCGAGTCCGGGCCCCACAGCAGCGCCTTCCGGTTCGTCGACCGTGCGAACAGGACTGCGAGGTAGACCAGGTGCGCGGTGAAGTAGAGCACCGTGATCGCGCCGGCGGTGCGGTGCACGATCCCGGCGGTCCGCACCCCGCCCAGCAGCCGCATCATGTCGGTGGCCCACGCCGCGCAGGTGAAGCGCAGCGGCAACCCCGTGATGATGAGCGCGAAGAAGCTCACCACCGAGATCCCGTGGATCCACCGGTGGAACAGCTTGAACCGCCAGACGAAGGGGCCCGTGCCGCGCGCCGCGCTGTCGATCGGCTTCACCTCGAGCGGCTCGTCCTCGAGTCCCAGCTCGCGGCGCCGCTGCCGCTCGCGCCAGCGGAGCTCGAGCAGGCGGGCGAGCCACAGCACGGTGTGCAGGCCGAACACGGCGAACACCGAGAACAGCAGCACGTTCATCAGCACCCACGCGCCGAACACGATCGGATTGTCGTTGATGTCCGTGGGACGGACGTGCGCGCGGTAGGAGACGAAGCTCGGCCGGGCGGCCGAGCCGTGGCACTTGGCGCAGGTCCCGACCAGCCGGCCGGCCGACGTGGACGAGCGCGGGTCGCTCGAGGGGAAGATCCGGTGCGAGCCGTGGCAATCGGTGCAGCGCGCGGCGCGGTAGTCGCCGAGGCGCGTGGCGCGGCCGTGGTAGGTATCGGCGTAGGTCTCGCCTTCGCGCTTGTGGCACCCCGCGCACGTCTGCACCAGCGCGACCTCGCGGTCCAGCGCGTGGGCGGGCTGGATCCCGTGTCCGCCGTGGCAGGAGATGCACGTGGCGGCCGTGTCGCCCGTCAGGGGCGCCCGGCTCGCCGCCTGCGCGCGCGCGGTGACCCCGTGGATGTCGCCGAACGCCTGGGTCGCCACGGAGTCGTGACACGCGGCGCACCGCTGGGCGATCCCGATGGCGATGCCGTGCGTGGCGGGGTTCCGGACGGGCTGGATCATGTGCGCGCCGTGGCAGACGGCGCAGCTCACCTTGTCCTTGTGCACGTCGCCGGGCTTGAGCTCCCGGTCCTGGTGGCACACCACGCAGCGCCGCGACAGCGTGATCGCGCCCGCGCCCCGCTCCAGCTCCTTCGCCGGCCGCACGTCGTGCGTGCCGTGGCAGGTCTGGCACGGCGCGTCGGGCAGGCCCCGCCGCCCGCCGTGCGGCCCGGCGCGCCAGAGCGAGTCGGCCGCGGCGTGGCAGGTGCCGCACGGCACGGTGGTCCGCGCCTCCGCGGGGTGCGACATCAGCCCCGGGATCGGATGGCACCGCAGGCACGGCACGTTCGCGTGCACCGAACGCGACAGCACGGCCCGGCTCACCAGCAGGGAGTCGGGGTCGTATCCGCGCGGCGCGTTGTGCACGAGGAACTCGCGGTCGGCGTGGCACAGCGCGCACTGCTCGCTCGCGCGGCGCTCCGCCGCCGGCCCGCCCTGCTGGGCCCGCGCGGCCGCGGCGAGGCAGAGGAGCAGAGCCGCGAGGGGAAGCCTGCGCCCTAGCACAGGGCGTCCCAGAGCCCGAGCCCGACCAGCAGCAGCCCCAGGACGAGGAAGAGTAGCCCGAGGACCGCGCTCACCAGCCCCATCCACCGCGGCGTGGCCGGCGCGACGCGATCCACCACCGCCGCCCGGCTGGGCGTCTGGGCCGCCGGATCGCCGATCGCGGCGGCGACCAGGGGATGCTCTTCCTTCATGTAGCCGTAGGTCGCGCGCCCCGTGAACATCACCCCGTCGAGCGGGAACTTGCCGGGCCTCAGGTGCACGTCGAAGAAGTGGTACGCCACGATGAGGGCGGCGAGCAGCATCACGTTGTACGAGTGGATGATCGTCGCGACGTTGAACGCCACGCCGGGGAGCCAGCGGCCGAAGAACTCCGGGAACCAGAGCAGCAGGCCGGTCACGGCCACGGCGCCCAGGCCCAGGAAGACCATCAGGAAGTTGAACTTCTCGCGGTAGCTGTACCGGCCGAACCGGGGCTTCGGCCCGCGGCCCACCGACCACCGCAGCATCTGCCAGAACTCGCGGAAGTCCCGCCGCTGGAGCAGGATGCCGTCGGGCCCCCACAGCAGCCGCCGCCGGTCGCGCGCGCGCGCCAGCGCCACCGCGCCCTGGACCAGGTACGCGGCGAACACGGCCAGCACCGTGCCGCCCGCCCAGCGATGGATCAGCCCGGCGCTCCGCGCCCCGCCCCACAGCCGCATCAGCTTCGGCGCCCAGGCGATGCAGCTGAAGCGGAGCGGCAGGCCGGTGAACGCCAGCACGAAGAACGCCACCACCAGCACCCCGTGCAGCACGCGCTGCAGCACCGAGAAGCGCCACAGGTACGGCCCGCGGCCCCGGTCGGCCGCGTCGAGCGCGACCCCGTTGAAGTAGACGTCCTGGCGCTTCACGGCTGGCTCCTCCGCTCCATGAGCGTGCGGCGGGACACCAGGACCGCGTGCACGACGTAGACGAGTGTGACCGCACTGAGCAGCAGCGTCATCGCCAGCCAGACGGCGAACAGCCCGGGCGAACCGGACCGCGGGTCCGCATGCGGCCGGTAGTCGGCGAACTGGCCGGCGGCCTCGACGTGGCAGCGGCGGCAGGTCGCCAGCCGGTGCGCGGGCGCGACCGAGGACCGCGGGTCCGACGCCGGGTAGACGCTGTGCGCGGTGTGGCAGTCGGCGCACAGCGCCGCGCGCTCCGACCCCACCTGCGTGGCCTGGCCGTGGTAGTTCTCGCGGAACGTCGCGCCGTACGCCTGGTGGCAATGGGTGCAGGTCTCGGCGAAGGCGAAGTGCGCGGCGCTGTCCGCCGGATTGCGCACGGCGTGGCCGCGGTGGCAGTCCACGCACGTGGCGCCGGTGTCGCGGCCGAGCGGCGTCCGGCTGGCGGCGTCGCGAAGCGCCCGCGTGCCGTGGGCGTCGGCCCAGTAGGCGGCCGCCTCCTTCGCGTGGCAGGCCGCGCAGCGCCGCGCCGTGGCCAGCGCGACGCCCCGGGTGAGCGGATCGCGCACCGGGCGGATGGCGTGCGCGCCGTGGCAGTCCGTGCAAGTCGCGCGAGTGCCATGGACGTCCCGCGCGTCGGGCAACTGGGACGCGTGGCAGCGCCCGCAGGCACGTACCGTCGCGGCGCGACCCTCGAAGCTCCGCAGCCAGGCGGCGGTCTTCACGTCGTGCGCGCCGTGGCAGTCCGTGCATTCCACCTTGACGCCGCCGGAGCCGTGCACGCTCTGGAGCCGGACGCTGTCCGCCGCCGGATGGCACCGGATGCAGCCGATCGGCGTGGCGGCCTCGCTACCGTGCGGGAAGTGCGTCGCCCCCACGTGGCACGAGACGCACGAGAGCTGCGCGTGCGCCGTGCCCGGAGCGCTCTCGGAGCGCACCACCAGCGAGGGCCGGAACGTCCCGGTCGGCGCCGCGCGCTCCAGGAACTCCCGGGAGCCGTGACACCGCAGGCACGCCAGCGAACTGGGGGCGGCGTGCGGCGCGCGCTGCGCCCGCGCCGCCGGCGCGAACGCGCCCAATCCCGCGGCCAGCAGGAGTCCGACGAGCAGGCCGTGCCGCTTCATCCGCGTGCGCACCTGGTGCCGGCTCAGCCCGAGCAGCTCCGCCGCCTGGGACTGGTTCCCGTGCACCCGCTCCAGCGCCTCGACCAGCAGCCGCCGCTCCATCTCCTCGAGCTTCACGCCGCCGTCGGGAAGCGACGGCATCGCGGCCGACGCCATCGGCGCCGTCACCTCCAGGGGCAGCTCGCGCGCGCCGATCACCTCGCCGTCGGTGAGGAGCACCGCACGCTCGATCACGTTCCGCAGCTCGCGCACGTTCCCCGGCCAGGCGTAGCCGTTGAGCAGCGCCTGAGCCTCCGGCGCGATCTCGCGCACCTTCTTCCCGAACTCGCGGTTGAAGTGCGCCACGAAGTGCTTGACCAGCGGGAAGATGTCCTCGCGCCGCTCCCGGAGCGGCGGCAGCGTGATCGGAATGACCCGCAGGCGGTAGAACAGGTCCGCGCGGAACCGGCCGGCGGCCACTTCCGCCGCCAGGTCGCGGTTGGTCGCCGCCATGATGCGCACGTCCACCACCAGATCGCGCGTCCCGCCCAGCCGCCGGAACGTCTTCTCCTCGATGAACCGCAGCAGCTTGGCCTGCACGCCGGGCGTCAGCTCGCCCACCTCGTCCAGGAACAGCGTGCCCCCGTCCGCCATCTCGACGAGGCCGCGCTTGGCCGCGTGCGCGTCGGTGAAGGCCCCCTTCTCGTGCCCGAACAGCTCCGACTCCATCAGCGTCTCGGGCAGCGCCGAGCTCGTGACGTTGAGGAACGGCCCGCCGCTCCGCTTGCTCAGCCGGTGCAGCGCCTGCGCGATGGCCCCCTTCCCCGTGCCGCTCTCCCCCTCGATCAGGACCGTCGTCGCATCCACGGCCGCCAGCCGCTCCACCAGCTCGAACACGCGCCGCATCGGCGCCGACTCGCCGATCACCGTCGTGCCGGCGTGCGAGCTCGAGCTCCGCAGCGCCGCCACCTCGCGCCGCAACGCCGTCATCTCCAGCGCCTGCCGGATCGTCGCGACCGCGCGGTCCAGGGTGAACGGCTTCTCGAGGTAGTCCTTCGCGCCCAGCTTCAGCGCCTCGACGGCGGAGGAGACCGTGGCGTGCGCCGTCATCACCACCCAGACCGTGGCGCCCTTGGGCGCCTGCTCCCGGAGGAGCGAGAGCCCTTCGCCGTCGGGCAGGCGGAGGTCGAGCAGACCCACGTCGGGCTCCGCCGCCTCCAGCGCCTTCCGCGCCTCCGCCAGCGTCGCCGCCGCGGTCACCTCGAGTCCCTCGCGCCCCAGCCGCTCGGTCAGGACGCTCAGCAACAGGGGATCGTCCTCGACGATCAGGAGTCGTTCGCCGGCCATGCCTAGCCTCCCGCCCCTTCCGCCGGGACCGCCGCAGCGGCGACCGGCAGATGGATGTGGAACGTCGTGCCGTGGGTGCCGCCCTTCGCCCCCGTCTCGCTCTCGACCCACAGCCGGCCGCCGTGCGCCGCGACGACGCGCGCGACCAGCGGCAGGCCGAGGCCTGTCCCGAACGACTTCGTGGAGAAGAAGGGCTTGAGGATCTTGTCCAGGTTCTCGGGCGGGATCCCGGCGCCGGTGTCGGCGACGTCGAGCTCCACGGTGCCTGCGGAGGCACGCGTGGTGATGGTCAGCCTGCCGCCCTCCGGCATCGCTTCCACCGCGTTGACGCACAGGTTCAGCACCGCCTGCTCCAGCCGCGCGGCGTCGCCCGTCATCGGCGGGAGCTGCGGCGCGTAATCGCGCTGCACGCTCACGCGGTCGGCGCCCGGCAGCCCGGACAGCCGCACCAGCGCCCCGTTGATGACGGCGTGGAGATCGAGTGGCTGGGAGTTGAGGCCCACCGGTCGGGCCAGGCTCAGCAGGTCGCGGAGCGTCTCGTCCACGTGCTGCAGCTCGTCCTCGACGCGCGCGAGGAGCGTCCGCTCCGCGTCGCTCATCGCGTACTCCTGCGTGATGAGCTCCATCGCGCTCTTGATCCCGGCCAGCGGCCGCTTGATCTCGTGCGCGACCTGCGCCGCGAGCGCCCCGACCTCCGCGAACCCCGCCTGCTCCGTCAGGGTGCGCTGTTGCGTCGCGGCCAGGCGCGCCTTGGCCTCGTCCCGCTCCAGCAAGGCGTCCACCGTAGAAGCGAGGCGGCCGAACTCGTCCTTCCGCTCCATCCCGATCCGCACGCCGTCCTCGCCGGCGCTCGCGCGCGCGAGGCCGCGGCGCAGCTGGCGCATCGGCGCCAGCACCTCGCGCTCCATCATCGCGACCAGCGCCGCCGCGAACCCGATCACCAGCACCAGGGTGAGGATCAGACCGTAGGTCCGGCCGCGCCGGATCGCATCGTCGATCCCGCGCACCCCCAGCTGCAGCTCGAGCGTCGCCCGGGCGCCGGGACCGCCGACCCCCGCCACCGCGATGATCGCGCTCAGCGTCGAGTCGCCGCGCCCGCCGACCACCTGGCCCCCCGCCGGAATGTCCCACGGGCTCGGCAGCGCCGTCGCCCGGCCGCGGCCGGCCCTCCTCTCCCCGCGCGCTCGACAGCAGGACCAGGCCCTCGGCCGACACGATCCGGTAGCCCACCGCCGGCCGGTGCGCGATCATCCCCTGCAGCTCGTCCCGGATGAGCCCCACCTGGCCGTGGGCGAGCGCCGCCTCGACCGGCTCCTTCGCCGCCGCCACCGCCATCAGCGCATGATCGCTGGTGAGGGCGAATTGCTCGCTCTCCCAGTACCGGAGGGACGCGATGGTGGCGACTCCCAGAACGACCAGGAGCGCTCCCAGCGCGGTCACCAGGACCTTGGCCTGTATCGACAGATCGCGCAGCCTCATATCCGTGCGCAGAAAAGCGCAATCCGCGTGCCGTATTTCACGCGGACTGCGCAATTGGGGACAGCCTATGACCTTAGAGGGCCAGCAACCCCACCGCGGCGCCGGCTATGGCGTGCGCCGCTACGGCGGTGCCGAGACCCCGCCGCCAGTAGAGATATCCGAATAGCACGGCCGGGATTGCCATCCGTGCGACCGCGTAGGCGAAGACCATCGGGAGACCCGGGAGCCCGAGCGCGCTGACCGACGGCCAATGCAGGAGCAGGTCGGCGATGGTGGCGACGGCGATGGCGAGACCGACGGCCCATGTCTTCTCGTTCGGGAGGTAGCGGATCGCGATGGCGAGCGCGGCGGTGAAGACGAACAGCCGGAGCAGCAGCTCGTCGGTGACAGCGTCCGCGGCGGCCTTCCCCATCGCGGCGACGAGGCCGAAGCGCTCTACGTCGGTCGGCAGGCCGAGCGCGCCCTTGTGGAACGGGAGCGCCAGCAGCGCGATGCCGACACCGACCGCGAGCGCGATGCCGACCCGCAGCAGCGCCCCGCGCCACGCGTGCGCACGAAGCAGCGCCCAGCTCTTCGGGAAGAGCGGCAGCACCCTGCGCAGCACCGACAGCGCGAACGTGATGATCGGACCGTAGAACCAGAAGGTCGCGGCGAGTGCCAGGACCAGCGCGCCCGGCATCGTGAGGCGGATGTCGGTGAACCAGATCGTGGGGGGCTCGACCGCGAAGGCGACGACGAGCGCGGCGAGCGTCGCGCCGACCATCACCGTCCCCGGCACGCGCTCGGGCCAGCGCCGATAGGCCAGCGAGAGCGCGTGCAGGCCGGTGCTCCCGGCGAAGTAGACCGTCAGGATCATCCCGACCCAGGCGAACGCGGAGATGACCGCGGCGACGACGTGGCCGCCGTTCAGCGCGATCGGCATCGCCGCCACCCACCCTGCGATCAGCCAGCCCAGCAGCAGCGCGGGCACCAGATACAGCAGCCCGTGGACCATCGCGCTCCAGGCCTGGCGCGGCGTCGTGCCCTCGGGCCGTCCGACGATGCCGAGGATCACGCCGTGCACCATCCCCAGGACCGCGCCGATGGCGAACAGCGTTGCGCTGGCCATGAGCAGCAGGTGGCCGCTCATCTGGTTGGTCAGGATCAGCGCCACGACGGTCGCGCCGCCGAGGATCATTCCGCCGGCCAGCGACCAGGAGATCGCGACGGCGGCGGGGAGATCGAGCCCGCGGTGCGGCACTGCGGCCGACGGACCGTGGGCGATGGGCTCGTGAGTTTCGTTCGCGTGCGTCATGGTTGCTCCTACCTCAGGTTCTGCCGGTGCTTCACGTCTTCGGCATCACTTAAGGCAGGTCCGGGACCACTCTGGCGCAGGCTCACCAGATCGCGGACAAACCCTTGCGGGGATTGGGGATTGGGGATTGGGGATTGGAAGGCCAGGATATTCGACGCCCCGGACAAATGCGCGGGTCGGCACACACACCTGTTCCGATCGGAACAGCTCAGCGCAGGAGGAACTGGAGCGAGTCACCCGGCGCGTACTCGGCCGGCTGCTTGCCGCTGACGAAGAGACGCGCGGGTTTCTCGCCCAGGAGCGTGAGCTTGCTGCCCTCCACCCGCAGGATGCTCCCTTCCCTCAACCCCACGACTCGCACGCCGGGGTTCGCAGCGATGAACTCGAGCAGTCGCTCGGCGCGCGTCTCCCCCGCGTGGTTGGGGATCACCTCGTCCGTGTAATGCGGGTTGAGCTGGAACGGGAGCAGCGCGAGCGCGTCGACGCGGGGCGGCAGCACGATCGGCATGTCGTTGGTGGTCTTGATCGTGAGCCCGGCGATGTTGGACCCCGCGCTCCAGCCGATGTACGGCGCGCCGCCGCGCGCACGCTCGCGGATCACCTCGAGCACCTTCGTCCGGTAGAGCGCGTCGAGCAGGTGCCAGGTGTTCCCGCCGCCCACGACGATCGCCTCGGCGTGCAGTGCCGCCGCGACGGGGTCCGCCGCCGCGTGCACGGACTCGAGACCGTAGCCGAGTTCCTCGAAGCGCGTGCGCACCGTGGCCGCGAAATCGTCCCACGTCACCCGCACGGCGGCGTAGGGAACGAAAAGGACCTTCTTGATGCGCTTCCCGAGAAAGTCCTGGATCTCGGCTTCGGCGTGGCCGAGGTACCGCCCGCCATAGTTCTTCGAGTTGCTGAGCAGGAGCAGTCTCAAGGCAGTCGGATGCCTCCAGGCGTCAGCCCACGGAGTCGCTGCTCGAGCTGGGCCTGCGCCGCATCCAGCTGCGACCGATGGTCCGTCAGGGCCTTGAGGGGCCCCGTATCGAGTGCCGCGAGGCTCGCCTTCGCCGCGTTGACCTGCTGGCCGACCAGGCTGTCCACCTTGGCCCGCACAGCGGTCTCGGCGCGGCGCACTTCGGCTGCGACCGCCTGGCCGAGGGCGCGGGAGACCGCGCCGCCGATGTTGGACGAGACGTCGAATGCGGGCGAGGCGAAACGGCCGTGGATCCGCGCTTCGATCTCGACGTCCTTGAGCGAGGAGACGGCGCCCCAGACCAGGGCGTCCAGCCAGGCTTTGCTCCCGATGGGCGCCGATGCCGCGGGGGCCGCGGCGCTGTCGGCCTGCCGCGACCACGTGACGCTGTCGGAGTGCACGAACCACCGGCCGCTGATGCTGTCGCCGACGCGCGAGAACGCGAAGCTCAGGTCGCCGGTCCGCAGGTCCACCCGCGCACCGGCGGCCGCGAGGTCCAGCGCCGGGAGGCCGACGCCCGCCAGATCCGCCACCACCGAGTCGCGCGGGACCTCCCCCGTCCGGTCGATCGTCCCCGCAACGTGGAGGCGCTGCGGCCCCACGGCCACCGCGCCCGCCCGGTCGGCAAGGAAGGTCAGCGGCTTGCCGTAGACGGCCGGCTCCGTGGTGACGCCGGTCAGGCGCGCGACGTAATCGCCCGCCGCCGTCGTGCGCCCGGGCAAGGTGAACGTCCCCTCGGCGAACTCGAGCAGCAGCGTGGGATAGCGGCGCGCCTTGGGGAAGACGAAGGTCGTCCCCGCCGTCCGGGCACGCTTCGGGCCGGCCTGTCGCTGCGGCTGCATACCGGGCGGGATCCGGTGGTCGAGGATGTGCAGGTAGGCGAGCTGGGGCGCCATCCGCTCCAGCGCCGAGCGACCCACCAGCGAGGCCGCGAGGTCCTTGGGATCGAGCGACGGCACCTTGACGAGGCGGCGCGCGTAGGCGTAATCGGCCGCCCGCGCCTGGTCGAGCGCCGCGGCGCGCGAGCGGAGCGAGCCCACCTGGCCGGTCACGTCGTTCTGAAGGGACGTGAGCCGGTCGCGGGTGCCCTTGATCGCCGTCAGCTGGGAGCGGATCGCCGCGGCGGCGTCACGCGCCCCGGAGAGCCCCAGCCGCCGGACGTCCGTGCCCGAGAGGCGCTTCGCCAGCGCCTGCGCCGAATCGATCACCGGCCGCGGGTTCGCCGCGGCCAGCTTCCCTTCCCACGCGGTCTTGAGCGAATCGCCCGACTGGGCCAGCGCTCGCGCCTGCGCCAGCGACTGGAGGCTGTCGGGACTCACGCCCCTGATGTCGAGCGCCTTGCCGAGGTTCCCCAGATCCAGCGAGGGGATCGGGAGCTCGTGCGCCCAGACCTGAACGGAGTCCCGGGTCTCCACTGCCGGCGCCTGCGCGCGCTTCGGCAGCGCCCCCGACGTCTTCCGCACCCCGCCGAAGGTCAGGCCCCGCACGGCCACCGTCTCCGCGTCGAACTTCTTCTCCAGCAGCGCGCGGAGGCCGAGGTCCAGCTCGATCTCGTCCACCGCGAACAGGTTGCGCATCGGCTGGCCGGCGTCCGTCACCTGGAGGCCGCGGAGCCGCAGGTCGCCCTGGAAGAGCCGGAGCCGCGCCGAAGCGAGCTCCACCCGCGCGCCGTTGACCGCCGTACCTCCGGCCTCGATGCCCAGTTTGACCAGCCGGTCGACGAACAGCACCCAGGCCAGCACGACGACCGCGACGAACAACGCCAGCGGGCCCAGGGCCTTCCAGCGGAAGAGCTTCACGGGACGAACCTGGAGAACGAGCGGTACGTCGCGTACAGCTTCGACGCCGTCAGGACGTGGAAGATTCCGCATCCGCTTGAGCCGCTCGTACACCCGCGCCCGGTAGCGCGTCACCGCCCACTTCCAGAGGAAGTAGAACGGCACCAAGGTCGCCACCCAGAAGACGAAGCTGCCGAGCACCACGGAGTTGTTGAAGTTGGTGAACGGCACCACGGGCACGTTGTAGAGCGTCGTCCAGAAGCCCCGGAGCCCATCGGCGCCGAGCAGGGCCTTGCCGATGACGTCGAACAGCGGATCCAGGGCGAAGCCGACGGGCACGAAGACCGCCCACCCCAGGAAGACGCCCCCCATCGAGAGATTGAGGATCAGGGCGAGGCCGAACAACACCAGGTTGTGCAGGTTCATCAGCGGCGTCAGGCCGAACACCGCGCCCAGCGCGATCCCCGCCGCCACCTGGCGCGGAGTGCCTTCGGATTTGCGGGAGCCGATCAGCTGCCGGATCAACTTCAGCAACGGCATGGTGCGACGTTACGGGCGCGCCAGGCCCCTGTCAAACCGCGCCGGACGCAAGCCGACCCGGGACCGACTCCTCCGATGCGCCGCCCGCTCGATCCGGCCCGGGCACGGGTGCCACCGCCCGGGAACCCGCCGGCCCCGCAATCGTATTACTGTTGGAACGCCATTCCGAACATCCCGTCGCCGGAGCTATTCGTGCTGATTGGCCGGGCCCCCGACCTCCGTTCCTCCGAGATCACGCCGGAGCAGCTCTACTTCGGCCGCCGGGAGTTCATCGCGGCCGCGTCGGCCGCGGCTGTGAACCTGGCCGTGCCGGCCGCCGCCCGGGCCGCCGTGCGGCCGCGCTCCGGCGACGACAAGCCCAACTCGTTCGAGGACATCACCCACTACAACAACTTCTACGAGTTCGGGACCGACAAGGAGGATCCCGCGAAGTACGCCGGGAGCCTCAAGACCCGCCCGTGGAAGGTCGAGGTCGCGGGCCTGGTGGCCAAGCCGGGGCACTACGACCTCGACGACCTGCTGCACGGCCAGACCATCGAAGAGCGCATCTACCGTCATCGCTGCGTCGAGGCCTGGTCCATGGTCATCCCGTGGAACGGGTTCCCGCTGCGCAACCTGATCAACCGGTTCCAGCCGGGCGCACGCGCGAAGTACATCGAGTTCACCACCCTGCTCGACCCGGAGCAGATGCCCGGGCAGCGGAGCGGCGTCCTGCCGTGGCCGTACGTCGAGGGGCTCCGGATGGACGAGGCGATGCATCCGCTCACGCTGGTCGTGACCGGGCTCTACGGCCGCGCCCTCCCCAATCAGAACGGCGCGCCGCTCCGCATCCACGTGCCCTGGAAGTACGGCTTCAAGAGCGCCAAGTCGCTGGTCCGGATCCGGTTCGTGGAGGAGCAGCCTGCCAACACCTGGAACGTCACGGCGCCGAACGAATACGGCTTCTACGCCAACGTGAACCCGACGGTGGACCATCCGCGCTGGAGCCAGGCGCGCGAGCGGCGCATCGGCGAGTTCCTCCGCCGCCCGACGCTGATGTTCAACGGCTACGGCGACCAGGTCGCGTCGCTCTACGCCGGCATGGACCTGCGGCGCAACTTCTGACGCCGTGCCGAGCCCCAAGACCTTGAAGAAGGCGGCGAAGGTCGCCGTGTTCCTCGCTTGCCTGCTTCCCCTCGCGCTGCTGCTCGCGGACCTCTTCGGCGGCCGACTCGGCGCCGACCCGATCCGCGCCTCCGAGCTGCGCACGGGACAGGCGGGCCTGATCCTGCTCATCGTCACACTCGCCGTCACGCCGCTGCGCCGCTTCACGGGCTGGAACTGGCTCGGCGGCCACCGCCGCATGCTGGGGCTCTTCGCCTTCGGTTACATCAGCCTGCACTTCCTCGACTGGCTGGGGGTAGATCAGTTCTTCGCGGTCCGGTACATCTGGAAGGACATCGTGAAGCGGCCCTACATCACGGTGGGGTTCGCGAGCTTCCTGCTGATGATCCCGCTCGCCATCACCTCGAGCAGCCGGATGGTGCGGCGGCTGGGGAAGCGGTGGGCGCAGCTCCACGCCCTGGTCTACGTCGCCGCGCTCGGCGGCATCATCCACTTCGTCTGGGAAGTGAAGGCCGACCTGGGCGCGCCGACGGCCTACGGGCTGATCGTCGTTGCGCTCCTGATGTTGCGCTTCGTCCCCCGCGAGGCCTTCGGCCTGCTTCGGGCCCCGAAGGCCGCTCGGAGCCCGACAGCCGCCGCGTAGTTCGCGCTCAGAACGAGATGGTCATCGAGCTGCCGCCTCCGGTGTTCCCGAACCGCGGGTTGACGACGTTGTTGTGGATCGAGCCGAACGTGTAGGACAGCGAGAAGTACGTGGAGTAGTCGTAACTCGTCGGTAGCTGGACCTGGTGTGTCAGGATCTGATACGGCGTCGCCTGTGCCGCGGGCAGGTAGAGCTGATCGTGGATGCGAGAGTAGCTCACGTAGCCGCCGAACGAGAGCCCGCGCACGACATGCAGGCTGAACCCGCCGAACACGCCATAGTCCCACAGCCGCAGATCGCGAAGGTATTGGTTGCCGGTGAGGTCCACGCTCAAGGTCCCCCACCGCTGAACGGACGCGACGTACACCTCGAGCGAGTGATTGGCGAGCGTCTCGGCGGTCTTCTGGTAGACCGTGACGGTGTCGTACTTGTCGTGCTCGAGGCCGATCGAGTAGTTGATCCGCAGCACCCGGCGCGTGGACTCCGAGTACGGCCACACGTCGTATTCGATCGCCGGCCCCGCCGAGACTCTCCAGTCTCGATTGTAGGTGGTCGAGGAGCTCGCGCCGGTCTTGAGCCCGGCCGACCAGTGCGGGCCCAGACTCCGGACCACCAGCCCGGTGTAGTAGTAGCTGGACGTCTTGCTGATGTACCAGGAGGTATCCGTCACCTGCGATTTGTTGGTGACGCTGTTCTGCGAGAGGTTGAAGCTGAACTTCCACGCATCCGTGACCCGGTTCGCCGCAACGGTGTTGTACCAGTACGTGTACCGGTACGACGCCTCGCCCTGGAGTTGCAGCTGGCCGTTCAGCGTGAACACCCAGTAGTTCCAGGGATCGTGCGGCTGGACGCCCGGCCCCGGCCCCCCACTCTGCCCCGGCGCGGGCGGCCGGCGGCGCACCTCGATCTCCTCCGCCAGGGGTGTCTGCGCGACGTAGCGGGCCAGGCCGAGCGCCATCATGTGCGTGAGTCCGCGGCGCACCTCGTCGTCGCTCGCATCGGGCCTGGCGTCGTACCGCAGTGTGTCCGCGTGGGCCTCGAACCTCTCCTGCCCGATGAAGGTGAGGGTGTACTCCGTCCCGCCCGCGCCCGTGCCCTGCGTGCTCACCAGCAGGTACACCTGCGCGTCGTGCCGGTCGCGCACCCAATCCACGAACGTCATCTCGGTGCGGAGGAAGTCGAGGTCGCACAGGCCGCAATCGAGGTAGACCCGGAGCGCCCCCTGGGTCGTGTCCGGTGGGGGTGGCGGCGTGGGCTGTTGCGGCTCCTCAACGGCAAGCGCGGCGGCGAGCAGAAGGTGCAGCACGGAGCCTCCCGTGAGGGCGGCCCCAATATGGGAACCGGCGTCAGTCGGCCGTTAGGGTACCTCCGCCCTATCCCTGCCGCAGTTACCGGAATTGCCGGGACAGCTCGTCGAGGCGCCGGGATTCCGCTTCGGTGAGCGTGAAGCCGAGGCAGCGGCCGTTGTCTTCGGCCTGGGCCACGGAGGTGGCGCCCGGAATCACGACCACAGTTTCGCCGTGGGCGTTCGCGAGCCAGTTCAGCGCCACCTGCGACGGCGTGGCGCCGTGGGCAGCCGCGATCTCTTCGAGCGCCGCGACCAGTGGGCGGCTCCGCTCCAGGCCGCTGCGGCGGAAGGACGGCATCCACTTACGCGGCCCGCTCCGCGCCCGGATGAGACTTGAATCCCTGTGGAACTTCCCGGACAGGATTCCCTGGGCGAGCGGCGAGTAGGCGATGATCGTGATGCCCAGCTCCCGGGCAGCGTCGAGCACCCCGTTCGTCTCGATCCCGCGATACAGGAGGCTGTACCGCACCTGATTGGACACCAGCGGGAGGCTCCGGGCCGCCAGCGCCGCGTGCGCCATGCGCATCCGGCGGGCCGAGAAGTTGCTCACGCCAACCGTGCGGATGGCGCCGGCTTCCACCAGATCCGCCATCGCATTCATCTGCGCGGCCGTCGTGGCGAAGGCGATGGGCTGGTGCACCTGGTAGAGATCAATGTCGAACGGCGCAAGCCGTTCCCGGCGTGTCGCGATGGTCGCCCTGATGCTCCCGGCCCCACGCAGCAACGGCAACCATTTCGTCGCGACGACCACGTCGCCGTTCTTCCTGCCCGCGGCGAGGAGGGCTCGCGACAGCGCCGCCTCCGAGCGCCCGGCGCCGTAGGCCTCCGCCGTGTCGAACCAGTTGATGCCGGCCGCGAGCGAGACGGCGACGATCCGGTTCTCCAGGTCCACCGGCAGTGTCGGCCAATAGCTGCCGCCAAGGCCCCCGCCTTCAGAGAACTGCCAGCAGCCAAGCCCGACGGGGGTGATCCGGACCGGCGAGCGACCGAGCGAGCGGAGTGGCATCATGGCGCGAACAGTAACCGAAGGTCGCCGCGGCGCACAGGCGAGGGCGGCATCAGGCGATACTGACGACGAGTCCTGCGGTGCCCGACAGCACCGTAACGGATCGGAGGTCCGGCACGACCGCCTCGGCGCCGCCCAGCTGTGCCGGCGCATGCGTCGTGCCGAGTGCGACGACCGGGCAGCCGGCGGCACGAGCCGCGGCGATGCCGGGAGGCGCATCCTCGAACACAAGGCATGCGGCCGGCGCGGCCCCGCACCGGCGGGCACCGAGGAGATAGCCATCGGGGGCGGGCTTGCCCCGCGTCACGTCCTCGCTGGTGACGAGCAACGGCGGCAGCGCGAGCCCGGCGTGCGCGAGCCGCCGCGCCGCCAGCTCCCGGCTGCAGGAGGTGACGACTGCCCACCGTCGGTCTGGCAGCGACTCGAGCAGCGCCGCCGCCCCCGGCACCGCCACCACGCCCTCGAGGTCCTCCAACTCGGCGGCGTCGAGCCACGCGACCTCGGGCGCCGGATCGAGGTGAGGCAGGACGGCCTTCAGGGTGTCGCTGACCCGGCGCCCGTGGGCCACGGCCAGCAGTGGTCCGGCATCGAGCCCGTGCCTGGCCGCCCAGCGCCGCCAGGTGCGCTCCACCACCGCGCGTGAGTCCACCAGGACTCCGTCGAGGTCGAACAGCAGTGCCGTCGCTCGGAATTCCATTCCGAAACCTGAACACGGCAGCGCAACGCTGTCCACACCCTGACCGTGTCCCACGCTCAATGGGCGGCCGACAAACCCGACTGCACGCTGCCTTTTTCCCACGCCGCTTACGCGGAATATTGCGGACATGAAACTGACGCCCGTCCTTCCGCTCATGCTGTTCCTGCTGCCGCGACCCGCGGCCGCCCAAGACACACCAGCCCGCCGCGACACGGTGGTATTGCCGGCGATCGTCGTCACGGCTCCGCGCCTCGCCCTCCCGCTGACCGAGGACCCCGCGGCAACCAAAGTCATCGGAGCCGAGCAGCTCGATCTGCCGCGCGGCATCGCGGTGGACGAGGCGATGATGCTCGTGCCCGGCGTGCGCGTCGAGAACCAGGCGGACGGGAAGCGCGTCCACCTCGAAATGCGCGGCCAGGGCATTCTCGCCGAGACCGGCATTCGCGGCATCGGCATTCTCCTGGACGGGCTGCCCCTGAACGATCCCACGGGCTTCGCGCCGGACCTGTACGACATCGACTGGCCCACCGTGAGCCAGGTCGAAGTGCAGCGCGGGCCCGCCGGGTCGCTCTACGGCGGGGGCTCTTCGGCGGGCATCATCAACGTTACGACGGCCGACGGCGCGCTCTCGCCGGCGCGCGGCGACCTGTCGAGCACCTACGGCTCCAACGGCTTCTGGCGCGGGTCCGCGGAGCTGGGCGGGACGCTGGGTGACGTCAACTACCGCATGTCGTACACACACAACACCGGGGACGGTTATCGCGTGCACACCGCCTTCAACGGCGACAACCTCTACGCGAAGGCCCACTGGAGCCCGTCGCCGTCGCTGCACCTGACGCCGATCCTCGGCTACACGACCTACTTCAACCAGAACGCCGAGGGGTTGAACCTGACCTGGCTCGCCCAGGACCGGCGAATGGCGAACCCCGATGCGCTTACCTACAACGAGTACCAGGATACGAAGCGCGTGGTCGGCGGCATCGTGGGCCAGTGGGATCTCGGTGGGGCGCAGAGCATCTCCGGCGACGTCTTCCTGCGCCACACGGCGTGGAGGGAATCGGTCCCCTCGTCGGTGGACCACCGCTCCATGGATTCGCCCGGCGCGACGCTGCAGTACACCGTCGAGCGAGCGACCGGTGCCCTGCGGCATCACGTGAGCGTCGGCACCGACGTGAAGTGGCAGACGATAGACGACTACACGCACCCGAACCTCGGCGGCGCGGTCGAAGGCGACACCCTCCTCAGCGACCAGACGTTCAGCCAGTCGGGCGCCGGCGTGTTCGCGCTGGACCGGATCGACCTGAGCCGGCAGTGGGGCGTGATGCTGAACGTCCGGTACGACTACATAGGGAACAAGCTCACCGACCATCTCAAGTCGGGCGGCGTGGACCTTTCGGGCAACGCCAACTTCTGGGCCTGGACCGTGCGCGGCGGCCTCACCTGGAACCCGACTCCGGCGCTGAGCTTCTACGGCAACGTCGGCCAGGGCTTCCTCCCTCCGGCCACGGAGGAGCTGGCCGCGAACCCGGATCACATCGGCGGGTTCAACGAGAGCCTCAAGGCGGCGACGTCGCTCGGCGAGGAGGTGGGGGCGCGCGGCGCCGTGGGCACCGTCGTCTTCGATATCGGCGCCTTCCATCTCAACACGGCGAACGACTTCGACCGGTACCGCGTGGCGAGCCGGCCCCTCGAGACGTTCTATCGCAATGCGGGCTCCAGCCGGCGGTTCGGCGTCGAGACCTCGGCCGCGTGGGCGCCGGTCTCTCCGCTGCTGGTCCAGGTCGCCTACACCTGGTCGGACTTCAAGTACACGAACTCGCAGAGCGCCTACGGCGACGTCCAGGGGCACTGGCTGCCCAACTCACCGGAGCACCGGCTCGTCGCCGACGGCGCGTACACCATCGGCCCCGCGACGCTCGGCGTGACCAGCGAGACGGTGAGCCGCTGGTACGTGGACCCCAGCAACGTGGCGTCGGTCGCAGGCTACACGCTCCTCCACGCGCGGATCGCCTGGCGGGTGGTGCTGAGCGGGACGCGGATGGCGATCACCGCCGAGGTGCGGAACATTTTCGCCGTGCAGTACATGGGGTACACCGAGCCCGACCCCGACGGGAACTCGTATCAGCCGGCGGCGGAGCGCGAGATGTTCGTGGGGATCTCGCTGGGGAAGTAGCGGCGGCTCAGCGCCGGCGGACCGCCTTCGCGGCCGCGATCCACCGCTCGAGCGGCGTGCTCGCAATCACTGCGCCGACCGCGTCCAGCGCGAGGTCGTCCGCCGCCTTGAAGTGAACGCACGACTTGCCCATGTCGAGCTTCTTGCCGGCCGCCTTGAAACCGTCCTTCAGCCGGCGGGCCAGCGCGGGATCGCCGTAGGCGTTCATCAGATAGAGCGAGCAGTAGTTCTTCTGCGCCGCCAGCGCGGCGTACCAGAGCGCGTGCCCGTTGTACGTGTCGGGGTAGCGTTCGAGGGGCACCTGCCAGACGACCATGCCCTTCACCATGGCCTCCTCGTACCCGGCGGGCACGTGCCCACGAACCACGGCCAGCACGCGTTCCAGATCGGCGCGGCGCCGGGCCGGCTGCGCGGCCAGAAACGCCGAAACGGTGGACGGGAGTTTGGTGGGCGTGTGGGCTCCCTGGCAGCAGGTGAACGCTGGACCGCGGCTACGCGGTACGATAGGTTAACTGGTGTCACCGCCAGCCGGGAGGCTCCACGATGAGCGCTCCGATGCCGGTCGTCACCGCTTCGCCGTCCCACCCTGCCGAGAACGTGTATCTGGCGCTCGCCCGCTGGGCGGGCCGCGCCGACGGGCGACTGCTCGCCGCCTGGGCGATCGTGGGCTGGCTCGACGCCGCGGGCCTGGCCGTCTTCCTCCCCCGTCTGTGGCTGCTCGCGATGCCGTTCGTCAGCGTCTCCGCGCTCGGCGTCTGGGGGCTGGCCACGCAACGCCTGCGGGTGCTCGGGGCGGGCACCATACCGGCCACGGGGCGGAAGCAGGCACTCCTGGCCGTGCGCGCGGCAGCCGCCACGATCGGGACCGTCGCCGCGATCGCGGCGTTCTACGCCGCGTTTCTGCTGATGATGGGTACGCGGGCGGGTGGGCCCGACGGGTGAGCTCGCGCGCGGCCTAGGCCGCGCGCATCGCTTCGGAGCGGCGCAGGCGATAGATCAGGAACGCCACGACGGCCAGGTTGATCAGCAGCGCCGCCGAGCGCGTCACCGTGACGCGCCGCGCGAGCTCCACGATCTCGAACGGCACGAACACGGACGTCGCGACCACCGTCAGGTACGCCGCCCACCGCTTCCCCAGCCAGAGCCCGACGCCCTCCGTGAGGAACAGCAGCGCGATCGTGAAGGCGCCGATGGCCAGCTCGTGCAGTCGGCGCGGACTCAGCCCGCTCACGAGGGCGAAGAACTGACTCAGCAGCCTGCGGTCGTGGCGCAGCGCGAGCGCGGCAGCCCACCGGTCGGCCCACGCCGCCACACTGGGGTTGAGGAGCCGCAGCGTGCCGAGCCCGATCGCCGTCATCAGCACCGTCTTGCAGAACTTGTACACGGCGATGACGCGCAGCGCCCCGTCCGGCGCGCGCGCCAGGCCGGTGGGAGGCTCCGGCGCGCCCCTTGGAATCGGCGCGCTCACGCCGCCAGCCGGTTGATGTCGGCCGCCAGGAGGATCCGCTTCCCATCGCCCTCGGCAGCCAGCCGGATCAGCGCGCGCCCCACGTTCACCGTGGTCGTGATCTGGTCCGGCGCCAGCCGCCGCAGAACGGGGAGGAGGAATCCGAGCGCCGAGTAGAAGGCCTGGTAGAGCCTCGTCCGCGATCGCACGCCCCGGAGCGGCTGGATGAATCCGGGGCGCAGCATGTACGCGGCCTTGAACGGCAGGGCGAGCAATGCGTTCTCCGTCTTCCCCTTGACCCGCGCCCACATCGAGCGTCCGCGCTCCGTGCTGTCGGTGCCCTGGCCGGATACGTAGCAGAAGGTCATGCGCGGGTTGGCCGCGACCAGCACCCGGGCCGCCGCGAGCGTCAGATCGTACGTCTGACGATGGTAGGCGGCTTCGTCCATCCCCGCCGACGACACGCCGAGACAAAAGAAGCACGCGTCGCACTCCGCGAACTGTGCGCGCAGGCCGTCGTAGTCGAAGAAGTCGGCATGCACGGCCTCGGTGAGCTTCGGGTGCGCGAGGCCCGTGGGGCGGCGCACGACCGCGAGCACCGAGTCCACCCGCGCGTCGTCGAGGCACTCGAGCAGCGCGCCCGCCCCGACCATCCCGGTGGCCCCGAAGAGGACGACGCGCACGTCAGGACCGCGTCGCGGCGCGCGGCGCTTCGAGTCGGCGGTAGGAAGGTTGCACCGGCCGCGCTACTCGCGCTTGCGCTGCGACGCCGGCGGCCAGAACCCGAACTCCTTCTCGAAGCAGGTCGCTTCCAGATCCACGACCCGATCCCGGAAGTACACCTGGGCGTCGCCGATCGCCCGATTGTATACCGATGGGCCGATTTCCTTCAGGAAATAATCGAGGAGCAGGCCCGCCTTGAGGTCCCCGACATCCAGGTCCCAGCTCTCGGCGACATACCGGCGGATCGAGGCGACCGCCTGCTTCCGCACGTCAGGTTCGAAGGTGATGGCCATGGGAGCGTAAGATGGTCCCGCCCGCGCGCCGGCGGCAACCCGAACAGCGCCTAGGGGCCCTGCCCCCGCATCCGGGGGCCGCATCCTCACGCCACCTCGGGAGAAGGAGCGCGAACACACCGACGGTCAGCGCGGAACTAGCCTGGGCAACCACCGCCGCACGTCCCGGCAGTACGCGTCGTACTGCTCGCCGAAGGTCCTGCGCAGCGCCGGCTCCTCGTACCCGATCACGAACAAGTGCGTCACCAGGAGGAAGCCGGCCGTGAAGGCCAGGAGCGCGAGCGACTGGTAGTAGAGCGCCGCGGCACCGAGCGCCACGGCGGCGCCGAGGTACATCGGGTTGCGTACGCGCCGATACGGCCCCCGCACGACGAGCCGGCGCGGCGGATCGAACGGCGCCGGGGTACCGCGTCCCACGAAAGCGAACGTGAAGACGCACCAGAGCGCGATCGCCGCCCCGACGGCCCCCACCGCGAGCGCGAGGACCTGCGGCGCCCCGAAGGCCGCGGGCCGGCCGACGCCCGCCCAATCGAGGACGCGCGCCGGCAGGTACAGCAGGACGAAGGCGATGAACAGGGCGGCGTACGTGACGGTGCGGACGAGAACGAACATGGGCGTCTCCTAGCGGTCACGCCGCCTTGGTGAGCGTCGCGACGATCACGACGAGGAACGCAGTGAGCGCGATCATCGCCAGTCCGGTGCCGGCCAGGAGCGTGGTGCCGGCCTGGAAGCGGCGTTCATCGATGCGGGCGATGAGCGACGTGGGCACCAGCGCGACTTGCTCGGCGACATCCGGCGCCGCGCCTGCCGCCGTCCGCAGCTCCCCGAGGCGCACGACCAGCGTGTCCGCCGCGCCGGCCTCGAAGCGGCCCCTGACCTCGAGCACACCCGCGACGGTGCGGCGCGACTCCTCGCGCCCCGGCGTCATCGCCGTGATCGGCGCCGCACTGCTCAGGACGATCCGCACGCGTGTGCCGGTGATCGGCGCGACCGCCGTCGTCCGGTAGGCATAGCACGCTGCCGAGGCAGTCGCGAGCAGGAGCAGCAGCACCAGCGAGCGGATGCGCACGCCACCTCCGCGCGACGTCACTTCGCGCGCGCGGGTGACGGTCGGCGCGTCTTCATGCCCTCACACGTCTCCGTAGAAGAAGTCCACCACGCCCGTCTGGAGGTCGTACTCGGCACCGACTACGGCGAGCTCACCCCGCTCGGCGAGCGGTCTCAGCACGTCCGATCCGTGGCGCAGCTCGTCCACCGCAGAGCGGACGTTCGCGCGCACGGCCTCGGCGATCAGGCGGTCCGTCTGCCGCCCGAGTGGCGTGGCGAGCAGCGGTTCGACCGCCGGGCGCACGCGCTCCACGATCTCTCGCAGACCCGGCGACTGCCCCGGCGCGGGACGCCGCAGCTCCTCCACCGTCGCGGTGACGGCGCCGCATGCCGTGTGGCCGAGGACGACGACGAGCCGCGTACCGAAGCGCGTCGCGGCGAATTCCACGCTGCCGACCTGCGACGGCGCGACGATGTTGCCCGCCACCCGGATCACGAACAGATCGCCGAACCCCTGCCCGAAGACCAGCTCGGCAGGCACCCGGGAGTCCGAACAGCCGAGGACGACGGCGAATGGCTCCTGCGAGCGGGCGAGTGCGCGTCTCCGGGCCGCGTCGAGCACGGGTTCCTCCGCCGCGGCGCCCGCCACGAAGCGGCGATTGCCCTCCCGGAGCCGCGCCAGCGCCTCCCGCGCGGAGATCATCCGCCCGGCTGGCCCGGTCAGGACGGACGCGGCGACGCGATCGCGAACTTGTAGCCGTCGAGGTCGCGCAGCCGGAACATGCGCACGCCCCACGGCATATCGGCCGGCTCGGAATCGAGGACGCCGCCGCGCTCCTTGATCCCCTTCGCGACGGCGTCGATGCTCTGGCTCGTCGTCAGGTTGAACGAGAACCCTTCGCCCTTCACCCGGGTCCAGCCCTTCGCCCCGTCGTCCTGATTGATCGCGATCCGTGCATCCCCGGCCTGCAGCGAGACACCGTGCAGCTTCCCCTCGCGCTCGATCCTCCGGACCTCCGAGAATCCCACGACGTCGCGGTACCAGCGCAGGCTCTTCTGGAGGTCCTTGACGGTCAGCGACACCGCGAGCGCGCTGGCGACGATGGCATCCGGGTGTGGTGTCTGTTCGCTCATCGAGTCTCCCGTAGCAAGTGGATGTGATACCGGCTGGCTAATCGACGATGAAGAGCTTCGCTCCCGTGGGCGCCCTGCTCTTGTGCGGAACGACGCCGTCGGCGACCTCGTAGCTCATGCCCGGCCGCAGCACCACGACCCGGCCGTCCTGGAGCTCGGTGTGGAGCTCCCCCTCGAGGACCAGGAGCACGTGACCCTTGCTGCACCAATGGTCCGCCACGTAGCCCGGCGAGTATTCCACCATCCGCACCCGCAGGTCGCCGTGCTGCTTCGTGCGCCACACCGCGACGCCCGGGTTTCCCGGGTGCGTGGTGGGAGGCACGCTGGTCCAGTCGGTCGCCTGAAACGGAATGTCAAGGAGTCGCATGCGTTCCCCCCTCATTCCACGACGGCGAAGGCGCGCACCGGGAAGCTCGCCACGCCCGCCCACGCCGGCGGCGCACTGAAGAAGCGGAACCGCTTCCCCACCAGTTTCTCCACACTGCAGAGGTGCTCGCAGATCGGGATCTTCGCGCCGAGCAGCAGCGTGTGCGCCGGGCGCTCTCCGTCTTCCGTATCGTCGAGGTTCATGCAATCGATCCCGACCAGCGTGGGCTCCGCGTCCACCAGCGCCGCGCTGGCTTCCTTCCCCACGAACGGGCCCGGCTCGGTGTAGCGCGGCGTGTTCCAGCGTGCCGCCCACCCGGTGAGGATCAGCACCGCCTTGCCCCGCAGCTCCTTCCGCGGGAAGAGCGCGACGGGGAGCTTGCGCCCCGGACGCCGCCGCGCGTCCACCACGACGCCGGGCAGGTTCACGAGCTTCTCCAGCGGCACGCCGGTGAAATCGGGACCCTTCTCGTAGCGGTGCAGCGGGCTGTCCAGGTACGTCCCGATGTTCATCACGGCGTTCACCCGCGTCATGGCGAACGAGACGCCGGGGGCGTACGGCCGCCCCTTCTGGTTGTGCGACCGCCACTGGAAGACCTCCGGGGTCGGGAACCCCGGGTAGATGAAGCCGTCGCGGACGATCGGATGCGAGAGATCGACGATCATGTGTGCGTCACCGTGCAGAGCACGCTAGACGGCGAAGGCGAGCAACACCGCCACGTCCGTGACCGCCCAGGCCGACAGCGCCGCATAGAACCCGCGCTGGTGCTCGGCAGACGTCATGGCATCGCGCCGGCGATACCACGGGACCAGGACCGCGAGCCAGCCCGCCAGGGCGATGGCGAGGAACACCCACTGCCAGAGCAGCGCGCCGCGGTGGAGTGCGGCCGCCGCGAAACACGCGAACGCGATCAGCGCCGCCACGATCGCCGCGATCAGGCTCGCCTTCATCCCCAGGATCAGCGCGAGCGTGCGGTCGCCGCGGCGGCGGTCCTCCTCGAACTGGTAGATCTGCGTGAGCGGATAGAGGGAGGCGAACAGGGGACAGAAGCCCAGCAGGACCAGGCCGTGGGTCAGGTCCAGCGGCCGCCCGGTCGCCGCCCACCCGGCGTACGGCGTCAACGTGCCGAAGCCCCACATGTTGATCACCCAGTCCACCCCGGCCACCGCCTTGAACCGGAGCGGCGGGACGGAGTAGGCCAGGCTCATGAGGAAGCACGCGGCGTACACGATCCGGTACCCGGTCGGCAGCGTGAACGCGAGGAGCTGGCCGAGCACCAGCAGGCCGAGGGAGAAGGCCAGCAGGTGCCTGGGCGGCGCGGGCGGCGCCCGCAGGTAGCCGATGTCCCCCTCGTCCTTGTCGAACACGCTGTTCAGCGCGAGGGTGCCGCCGTTCATCAGCACGACCCAGATCAGCAGCGCCCAGAGCCCCGTCCTGAGCTGCGCGCCGTGCAGCGCCGGCGCCAGGCCGACGGCGAGGATGAAACCCAGCGCCGTGTGCGCGGCCATGATGGGCCACTCGGCGGGCCTGAGGTGCAGGACGTAGGAGAACGACTCGCCGGGGAACCACCGGTAGCCGGCCCGCCGCCAGAGGTTGACGGTGCGGGCGTCGGCGCTCATGCCGCCTTGCCCCCGCTGCCCATGAGCTGATGCGAGATCTGCAGGCCCCGGAGCGTGAGGTCGGGATGCACTTCCTCGATCTCCGCCGAGTACTTCGCCACCAGCGACGCGTAGCCCCCGGTCGCGATCACCTTCGGCACGTCGCGCGTCGGCCATTCGGCCTTGAGCCGTCGCACCAATCCGTCCACCGCGTCCGCCGCCCCGTAGACGAGCCCCGCCCTGATGCAGTCCTCGGTGCGGCGGCCCATCGCCCTCGCGGGCGGCGCCAGCTCCGTGGGCTGGAGCTTGGCGGTGCGGCGGATCAGGTTCTCACCGGACGTCCGGAGTCCGGGGGCGATGATCCCGCCGAGGAAGACCCCGTCCTTCGTGATGCAATCCAGCGTCGTGGCCGTGCCGAAGTCCACGACGATCGTGTCCACGCCGAAGAGCCGGCTCGCGGCCACCGTGTTCACGATGCGATCGGCACCCACGGTCATCGGCTCCTCGACGTCGAGCCTGATCGGGAGCGGCGAGTGCGCGCCGATCTCGACCGGCGTGGTGCCGGTGGCGATCAGCAGGGCGTCGGCCACGCCGTCGGTCACGCTCGGCACCACCGACGCGAGGATCGTGGCGGTCACGCGCGTGATGTCGAGCCCCGCCTGATCGAACAGGGAGCGGATCACCGCCGCCCATTCGTCGGCCGTGCGCGGCGGATGGGTCGTCAGCCGCCAGCTGCGCTCCAGCTCCGCGCCGGCGAAGAGACCGACCGTGATTTCGGTATTCCCGATGTCGAGCGCGAGCAGCATGGCAGTCATAGGCTAGGCCGGGACCACGCGACGGTCAAGCGAGCCGTCGGCCGCGGGGATCAGGAGGGCCCCCTCCTCGTCCACGCCGACCGCGCCGGCGTCCGCCGCCCCCACCCCGTCCTCGTGCCACCGGGACCGCTGGAAAGCGTCGCGCTCCGCTTCATCCAGCAGGCCGGGAGCGGCGGCGGTCCAGAGCCGCGGGGCCAGCGCCTCGAGGAGGCGCACCCGCGTCACCGTCGCCTCGACGGCCTTGAGCGCGATCGCGGTGTGCGCCACGGCCGGGGCCACCGGTCCGCGCACGTTGACCCCGATCCCGACCGCGACCCACCCCAGTCTGCCGCCCTGCCAGCGCGCTTCGCACAGGATCCCGCCGGCCTTCCGGTGTCGCACGATCAGGTCGTTGGGCCACTTGAGGCGCGGCGCCGCGCGCGGCGCAATCTCCGCCACCGCGTCCACCAGCGCCAGCCCGACGCGGATCGCGACCGCGCCCATCGCGGGCGCCTCGGCGGGCCGCAGCAGCACGACGAACCAGACGCCGGCGCCGGCCGGCGAGTGCCAGCTGCGCCCCTGGCGCCCCCGGCCCGCCGTCTGCTCGTCCGCCAGCACCAGCATGCGCTCGGGCGCGCCGGCCGCCGCCAGCTCGTGCGCCACGTCCAGCGTCGAGCCGACCGTATCGCGCAGCTCGACGCGCACGGCGCCGGTGCGGCGCCGGATCTCCTCGGCGTCGAGACCGTCGTACTGCGGCGCGATCAGCGCGCGCCCCCGGTCATCCAGAGCAGCACCGAAGCGCCCACCAGGATGCGCCAGACGGCGAACGGGACGAAGCCGCGGCGCCGCACCCAGCCCATGAACCAGGCCACGACGGCGTAGGCCACGACGAAGGACACCCAGAACCCGACGCCCAGCACCCCCCACAGGTGCGGCGTCATCGCGGCGCCGCCGAGCGCCGAGGCCTGCCCCTCGCGCAGCGTCTTGTACAGGTCGTAGCCGGTGGCCGCGACCATCGTCGGCATCGAGAGGAAGAAGGAGAACTCCAGCGCCGCGGCGCGCGTCATCCTGCCCACCTGTCCCGCGACGATCGTCGCCATCGAGCGCGACGTACCGGGAAAGACCGCCGAGGCGATCTGGCAGAAGCCGATCCAGACCGCCTGCGCCAGCGTCATCTGCTCCATCTCGGGGGTGTTCGTGCGGAGACGCCCGCGGGCGAAGAGCCAGTCCACCACCCACATGACGACGCCGCCGACCACGAGCGCCGTTCCCATCACGACCAGACTCTCCAGCTGCCTGCCGATCACCCTGGCCAGGAGGAACGCCGGCACGGCGGTGACGACGAAGGCCACGAGCGTCAGGGTGAGCGGGTGCACGAGCGCGCGCCCCTCGTCCCGGGCGCGTGCGAAGCTGCCGAACAGACCGCGGATGCGGGCCCGGAAGTACACGGGCAGGCAGAGGATCGCGCCGAGCTGGATGACGATCGTGAACATCTTCCAGTAGCCGTCGGAGAGGTTCACGCCCGCCAGCGCCTCGAAGATCCGGAGGTGCGCGGTCGAGCTGACCGGCAGGAACTCCGTCACGCCCTCGACCACCCCCAGCGCCAGACTCAGCAGGTAATCGTGCATCAGAGCCGCTCCCAGAGCAGGGCCGCGAGGCCGACCACCATCGCCACCTTGAGGGCGGCGCGGGCTCCCGCCAGCCGCCCGCGCGCGAGACGGGCCGCGAGGATGACGAGCCCGACGTCGAGCACCGACACCACCGCCCCGTACCGCCATCCGTACCAGCCCGCTGCCCAGGGCAGCAGCGCCAGCGGCACGAAGACGGCGAGGATGCCCGTCGCGGCGAGGTACCCGGCCTCGGTGCCCCAGACGATGGGCAGGGTGCGCCGGCCCAGGGCGAGGTCGCCGGCCACATCCTCCACGTCCTTCACGATCTCCCGCGCCAGGTGCAGGAGCGCGGCCAGCGCCGACGGGACCAGCCCCGCGCGCCAGTCGCCCGCGGCCACCGCGCCGTAAATGAGCGGCAGGCTCGCGACGACCGCGACGGCGAGGTTGCCGCGGATGCCGCGCGACTTCAGCCACGGCGAGTAGGCGAGCATCACGACGAGGGCCGTCAGCGCCAACGCGAACAGCGTGCGGCTCACCCACCAGGCCGCGAACAGGCCGAAGCCGCCGGCGACGCCCGCGATCGCGATCGCGGCTTGCCGCGACAGCTCGCCGGCCACCAGAGGCCGGAGCGGCCGGTTGATCCGGTCGGCCTCAAGATCGAAGACGTCGTTCGCGGCGTTCCCCGCCCCGCCCAGGCCGAGGGCGCTGGCCATCGCCCAGAGGAGCCCGGCCGGGAACGCCACGCGGCCGAGCGCGAGGATGCCCCCGACCGCGACGCCCGCCGCGGCGATCAGCAGGTTGCGGGGGCGGACCAGCGCGAGCGCGCTAGCCGCCCGCGACCGCCGCATAGAACCGCTCGTACTGGGGCACCACCCGCTCGGTGGCGAATTCCGCGGCCCGCCGGCGCGCCGCCGCAGAGGCCGTCTTCCACCTCTGGCCGTTCTCGAGCAGCGCGACGGCGCCCTCGGCGAGCGCGTCCACGTCGCCCACGGCGCCGAGGTATCCCGACACCCCGTGCTCCACCACCTCCGGGAGGCCGCCCGCGTTCGTACCCACCACCGGCACGCCGGTGGCCAGCGCCTCGAGCGCCGAGAGGCCGAACGACTCGACCTCGCTGGGGAGGAGATACAGATCGGCCCACCGCAGGGCCTGAGCCACGTCCTCCACCTTGCCGAGGAACCGGACGCGCGACGCGATGCCCAGCGCCTCGGCCTCCCGCTCCGCCAGCGGACGGTCGGGGCCGTCGCCCACCAGCACCAGCCGCGAGGGGATCCGCTCGCGCACCTTCGCGAAGATCCGCACCACGTCCTGGAGCCGCTTCACCGGCCGCATGTTGGAGATGTGCATCAGCGTCTTCTCTTCGGCGCCATCGCCGCAGGTGCCGGGAGCGCGCGGCTGGAATTCCTGCAGATCCACGAAGTTCGGGATCACCTCGATCTCACAGGTCGTGCAGCCGAAGGCGCGATACGTCTCGTCCCGCAGGTATGCCGAGACGGCGGTGACCGCGTCGGAGTGCTCGATCGAGTACTTGGTGATGGTGTGGTAGCTCGGGTCCTGGCCGACCAGGGTGATGTCGGTCCCGTGCAGCGTCGTCACGACGGCCACGGTCTGCTTGTCGCCGAGCAGTTGCCTCGCCTCGATCGCGCTGGTGGCGTGCGGGATCGCGTAGTGCGCGTGGATGACGTCGAGGTGCTCCTTCACCGTCACCTGGTGGAGCATGACCGCGAGGGCGAGCGAGTACGGCGGGTGCTCGAAGAGCGGGTACGCGCCGATCTTCACCTCGTGGAAGGTGACCCGCTCGTTGAAGCCGCGGAGCCGGAACGGCTGCGCGTAGGACACGAAGTGCACCTCGTGGCCGCGCTGGGCCAGGGCGAGGCCCAGCTCGGTGGCGACGGCGCCGGAGCCGCCGTAGGTCGGGTAACAGACGATGCCGATGCGCATGGATCAGGACGCCGCCGCACGATAGCCGGCCAGCACCTCCCGCGCCAGCGCATCCGGCTCGGCGGCCGCGTCGAACCGCGAGACCGGGCCCCGCAGCTGGTGGCGGAACCAGGTCTCCTGTCGCTTGGCGTACTGCCGCGTCGCCGCTGCGATCGCCTCGGGCAGCTCGGCCGCCGGCAACGCGCCCGTCAGGTGCGCGACCACCTCCCGATAGCCGACCCCGGTGAGTCCCGGCGCGTCCGCGGCCACGCCCGCGGCGAGGAGGCTCCGCACCTCCGCGATCAGCCCCGCCTCCAGCATCCGCCGCGCGCGCTCGGCGATCCGCGCCGCCAGGAGCGGCCGGGGCAGCGCGAGCACCGCATACCAGGCGCTGAGACCGGTGGATCGGACGGGCGTGGCCTGCAGCGTCGAGAGCGGCCGGCCGGACAGGAGCGCCACTTCCACCGCGCGCGCGGCGCGCTGCCGTCCGCCTCCGCGAAAGGCGGCGTCGAGCCGCCGCGCCCACCGGTTCAGCGCGTCGCCGGGGAGCGATGCGAGAACGCCGCGCAGGCTCCGGCGCCGCTCCGGCTCCAGGGGCGGCTCTTCGAAGAGGCCGTCGAACAGCGCCCGCAGATAGAAGCCCGTGCCGCCGACCACGACCGGCAGCCGGTGGCGCGCCGCGATCGCGGCGATCCACTTCGAGGCGTCCGCCGCGAAGGCGCCGGCGGAGTAGCGCTCGGCGGGCTCGACGAAGTCGAGCCCGTGATACGGTGCGGCCGCGCGCTCGGCCGCCGACGGCTTGGCCGTCCCGATGTCGAGCCCGCGGTAGACTTGGCGCGAATCGGCGGAGACGACCTCGATGTCGGCGAGTGCCGCGAGCGCGGTGGCCACGCGCGTCTTCCCGACGCCCGTGGCTCCGGTGAGGACGAGGACGGGAGGCAACTAGCGGCGCCCGAAGCGGCGCTCGAGCTCGGCCTTGGGCAGCTGTACGATGGTCGGGCGACCGTGCACGTCGTGCGCCGGCAGCTCGCTGGCGAAGAGGCGATCCACCAGCTCGCGCATCTCCTGCTCGGTCAGCACCTGGCCCGCCTTGATCGCCGCGCGGCAGGCGAAGGTGGAGGCGAAACGCTCGAGCGGATTGGCGAGGCCGCCGAACCGGCCGCCGGCCAGATCGGCCACCACGTCGCGCAGGCAGCGTTCGGCGTCGAACCGCGCGTGGGGCGCCGGCACCGCGTGCACGATGAGGCTCGTCCCACCGAAGCCCTCGATCTCGTACCCGAGCCGCGCCAGCGGTTCCGCGTGGGCCTCCACGGCGTCGAGCTCGGCCGGCGTGAACTGGAGCGTCAGCGGGAAGAGGAGCTTCTGGGCGCCGTCGGCCTGCTCCGCAAGCACCCGCATCGTGCGCTCGTAGAGGATCCGCTCGTGCGCCGAGTGCTGGTCCACGATCAGGAGACCGTCGGGCGCCTCGACCAGGATGTAGGAGGCGTGCACCTGCCCCAGGATCCGGGACTGTACGGGCGCGCCCTCCACCCGTGGCGCGGCCTCTCCCTCGGCCGCCGGCCCGCCTTCCTCCTCGTCGTCGCCCCCCTCGCCGTCCCCGCCGAAGCCGAGACCCGGCAGCGCCGGCGCCGATCCCGCGCGCGGCCACGACGCCGACACGGCCTGGTGCTCCCACGGCATCGGGCCGCTCCCTGCACCGCCCAGCGGCGCCGCGCTCACGAGCTCGCCCAGGGCGCGATGCACCGCGTCCTCGACGGCCGCCTCGAGGCCGTAGCGATCGCGGAAGCGGACCTCGAGCTTGGCGGGATGCACGTTCACGTCCACGTCGGCCGCCGGCACGTCGAGCACCAGGATGACCGAGGGCCGGCTCCCCGAGGGCACCGTCGCCCGGTACCCGCGCTCGGCGGCGCGCACCAGGAACGGGTCGCGGAAGGGGCGCCCGTTCACGAACAGATAGGCGGCGCGCCCGGTGGGCGTCGCCTCCGCGGGCCGCTGGACGAGGCCGCCGATCCGGACGCCGCCGGCCTCGTGCGCGACGGGGAGCAGCGTCGCCGCGAAGCGGCGGCCCAGCAGCTGCGCCACCCGTTCGGCCAGGGACGGCGCAGGCAGCGCCTCGATCACCTGCTTCCCGTCGGCGAGCATCGAGACGCCGAGCCGTGGGAGCGCCAGCGCCAGCGCAGTCACGGCCTCCACGGCGGCGCGCGTCTCGCTGCGGGCGGAGCGGAGGAATTTCCGGCGCGCCGGCGTGTTGAAGAAGAGGGAGCGGACCACGACCGTGGTGCCGGGCTGCCGGACCGCGTCCTCGATGGTCGAGACGAGCCCGCCGTTCGCGACGAGACGCGTGCCCACCTCGCCCGACGCGTCGGCGGTCTCCAGCTCGAAGCGGCTCACCGCCGCGATGCTCGGCAGCGCTTCGCCGCGGAACCCGAAGGTGGCGACGCCGACCAGGTCGTCGGCGGAGCGGATCTTGCTGGTGGCGTGGCGGTCCAGGGCGAGCAGGGCATCCTCCCGGCCCATCCCTTCCCCGTCGTCGGCGACGCGCACCAGCGTCTTGCCGCCCGACTCGATCGCGATGGCGACGGCCTTCGCACCGGCGTCGAGCGCGTTCTCCAGGAGCTCCTTGACCACGGAGGCCGGGCGCTCCACCACCTCGCCGGCCGCGATGCGGTTGGCGACGACGTCGGACAGAAGGGCGATGCGCCGCGCCATCAGCGGACCGGCGGCCCTGCGGGACCACCCGTCGCCGCGTTCCTCAGGTCGGCGTTCCGGTCGGCCTTGAACGGCTCGACCGCCGCCAGGGCGTCCGGGGTGCCCACCGCCGCGAGCGCGCGAACGGCGGCGACGCGCACGGCGGCCGGGAAGCGGCGGAAGACGCCGCTCACGCCCCTCGCCAGCTCGATCAACTGCGGCACCGCGCGCGCTTCCTTGAGCTGGCCGAGCGCGTCCACGAGCGCGGCGACGACGACGTCGTCCGGTTCGGCGTCGAGCCGGGCCAGCACGATGGAGCCGAGACCGCGGTCGCCGAGCCGCGCCACGCCCGAGGCCGCCTCGAGCCGGACGCTGGCGTCGGAGTCCTTGAGCCCGGCGAGGACCGCACGCGAGGCCTCGGCGCCGCCGAGCCGCGCCATCGCGCCGATCGCCGCGCAGCGCAGGCTCGCGTCGGCATGGTGCGCCAGCGGCGCCACCGCGCTCACCGCCTCCGCATCGCCGCGAACGCCCAGCAGCGTCGCGGCCGCGCGCACGGCCTCGGCGTGTTCCGAGGCCAGCCGCGAGAGCAGGTAGTCCCGCGCCGGTGCACAAGTCACGAGGGCGTGCGCGTACGCCTCGCGCACCGCGTCGTCCGCAGCGCCGACGTACGCCTCGAAGAGCGCCGGCGTCGCCCGCTCGCCAAGGACCCCGAGCGCCTCGGCCGCCACGCGCCGCCGCTCCGCCTGCAAATGGGGATCGGAGACCAGACCGACCATCCCCGCCAGCGCCGCGTCGCTCCCTCCCGCGGCGAGCACGCGCCCCGCCGCTTCCGCGGCCGGTCCGTCCTGGGACCCCTGCCACTTCCCCGCCGCCCGCACCGCCACCGCCAGCGTCCCGAAGTCCCGCTCATCCCCGAGGCGCGCCGCCACCTCCGCCAGCCGCGTCAGCGGCCCACGCGCCCCCTCGGTCGTCGCGAACTCGAGCAGGGACGTCAGCCGGCTCACCTCGATCTCCGCCGGCAGCGCGTTCGGGCGGAAAACGCCGGTCCCGCGCGAGGAGAGCGCGGGTCCGTCGTCCACGGCGTCCATCGCCGGCGCCGATTTCCGCGCCGTCCGCGCCGCGGCGGTCTTCCGGCTCGCCACCTTCTCGAGCTGAATGTGGGGAAGCTGAGGCATCTGGTGCACGACGCCCGGCGAGGAGCCGCTCCTGGCCGACGCGCTCGCGGTGGCACGCACCAGCGTCGCGAACTCCTCCGCCGTCGCGCCGGGGCACAGGCGCATCGCGCGGAACCCCTGGGCGTGGAGCAGACCTGCGAATTCCTGCAGCTGCAGGTTCTTCCCCGTCACCGTCGCCGCGTCGAGGCTCAGGCCGGTCGGTCCGATCCGCAGCTCGATCTCGCCCAGCGCGGCGAGCGCCGGCAGCGCCGCCGAGAGATCGGCCATCGCCTGCAGCACGGTGGGATGCGCGGCGGGATAGAACCGTGAGAGACGGAAGACCTTGCCGACCTCGGCGAGGATCGCTTCGATCTGCTTGGCGTCCATCCTCAGCGCTTGATGCGCTCCCCCTTGTCCTCGTGGCGGAAGATCCAGGTCGCCATCCGCCACGGGGCGATCGGCTCCGAGGGCTCCACCGCCCACCAGTCCTCGTCGCTGCCCGACCCCATCCTCCCGCGCAGGCGCTCTTCCGCCTGCGAGACGATGCGCCGCGCGCGCTCGACCCACAAGGCGCAGTTCGACGTCCGGAGATCCACCCACCCGCGCGGCGCGGCGGCCATCGCGTCGCCGCCGACCGGCGTCACCGCCACGGAGGCGCCCCGGTACACGGCCGCGCCGTCCTGGCAGAAGATCGGGATCCCCACCGACACGATCTCCGCACGCAGCCGCGCATCCCGCTCGATCAACTCCTGCGCGTCGCGCCCCAGCTTGACCGGATCGGCCGACGCGAGCTGCGCGACGCTGGCGTGCAGCCGCGACCAGAGATGCGCCTCGAACAGCAGCTTGCTGAGGCGCGGCGGCCCCAGCATCTCGAACGCCACCGACGGGAAGCCCCGCTGCGCCGTGAGGTCCGCCAGCCGCCGCATCGCGGCCTCGCGCAGGATCCCCGCCCGGTAGGTCGGGCCCGCCGTCGAGGCATCCAGCGCCGCGATCACGTCGTGGCCGGTCGGCCGACCCTCCAGCTCCATCACCACCTGGTCCGCGATCTCCTCCGGCGTGATGAACTCCATCTGCCCCATCGCCGTGATCGTCGCGAACTCCTCGCGGCTGAACCAGCCGTTCTCCCCGACGTCGATGTACACCGACTCCAGCGGACGGCCCAGCGACACCCAGCCCTCGCCGCCCGCGGCGAACGCCTTCGCCAGGGGGAGCGGCTTCGGGCAGTCGTACAGCGGGATCGGCGTCCCGCCGCGCCGCACCGGCCCGGCGCCGATCTCGCGCCACGCGATCGCCGCCGTCGGCTTGAACTCCACCGTCGCCGGCGCGTCGGGCGTCCGGCCCAGCAGGAAGAGCAGCAGTGTGTGCGCCCCCGCGACCGCCGACTTCGTCATCAGGGTGCGCGACGGCCGCTCCTCGGAGTGCGTGTAGGGAATGTTGAATCCCATCCCGCCGGTGCCCGAGGTCCCGATCTTCACGTAGGCCCGGGTGCCCGCGCGCCGCATCCCCTCGACCAGGATCTGGATGTGCCGCGTGAGCTGGGGGATCGGCTCGGTCAGCAGGTGCTTCTCCACGGCGGCGAGGTCCACGCCGCCCTGCACCGCGGTCGCGTGGAGCCCGCGCGCCGAGCGGTAGACGTCCTGGTAGGCGAACGCCGTCGCGGTGTTGATGCAGTCCACGACCACGTCCGGCTTGTAGCGCTCCAGCAGCTGGACGAGGAAGGAGCGGCCGATCACCTCGTCGGTGAGGTCGCCGTACACGTCCTCGATGAGGAGCCGGCGGTTGGCGGCGTCGTC
Organism: uncultured Gemmatimonadales bacterium; assembly: GCA_963835535.1. Lineage (GTDB taxonomy): Bacteria > Gemmatimonadota > Gemmatimonadetes > Gemmatimonadales > JACORV01 > Fen-1245. Next base: position 144,625 of record CAWIFL010000002.1, on the reverse strand, counting down.
CGTGAGCTGCGCACGCTCGACCCGCGCGAGCGACGCGGGCAGATACACGTTGCCGTGCTCGGTCGCGATCGCGGTCCCGCCGGCAGCGGGCCGCAGCGCCGCGGACGCCTCGTCCGTCTCGCGCTGCGTGAGCGCGACGACGACGATGGACTTGGGGCTTCGCTCCAGCAGCCGGCGCGCCACTGCGTGGCCCACCAACCCGCTGCCGCCGAGGATCATGACTGTCGCGCCTGAGAGTTCCATAATGGGCGAGCGCCTATCGCAATAAGGTGAGGGACTGGGGGAGGCCGATCGCCTCGTAGAGGTCGGCCAGCTCCCGGTCGCCGAGCGCCCGGGATTCGCCTGATCCGAGCGGCCCGAGCCGGACGGGGCCGTACGCCGTGCGCACGAGCCGCCGGACGCCGAGCCCGAGGGCCGCGGCGAGACGCCGCACCACACGCGTGCGCCCCTCGCGCAGCACCAGCTCCAGCTCGCCACCCCGGCGGTCCGGCCGGAACCGCCACGAGCTCGGACGGACCGCTCCGTCCTCGAGCGGCACACCCCGTGCCAGCGCCGCTTGCCCGGCCTTCCCGAGACTGCCCGTCACCAGGACGCGGTAGGTGCGCGGGACCTGCCAGCGCGGGTGCATCAGCCGGTTCGCCGCCTCCCCGTCGGTGGTGAAGAGCAGCACGCCTTCGGAGTTGACGTCCAGGCGGCCCACGGCGACCAGCGCCGCCGGGGGCGCGTCGAGCAGCGCAAATATGCTTGGGCGTCTGGCGGTTCCGCACCTGGAGGTGACGTAGCCCGGGGGCTTGTTCAGGACGATCCAGGCGGTGGCGGTGATCGCGAGCGGGCGGCCGTCCAGCGTCACCTCGTCCCTGCCCGGCTCGATCGGGTCGCCGGGCCCCAGCGGCGGCGCGCCGTTGACGCGCACCCGCCCCGCCGCGACCAACTCGGCCGCGCCGCGGCGCGACGCGACTCCCGCCCGCGCCAGAAAGCGCGCGAGCCGGATCGCGCTCACGGCTCCGTCTGCGGCGGCCTCAGCGCCACGGCCAGCTCCTCGGTGCGCGGCAGGTCGGAGAGATCGGCCAGCCCCATCAGCTCGAGGAACTGCGGCGTCGTGGCGTAGAGGATCGGCCGGCCGAGCCCCTCGCTCCGGCCGGCCACCTCGAGGAGGCCGCGCTCCTGGAGCATCCGCAGCACGCCGCCGCACGAGACGCCGCGGATCTCCTCGATCTCCGCGCGCCCCACGGGCTGGCGGTAGGCGACGATCGCCAGGACCTCGAGCGCCGCGGCGGAGAGCTTGGCGGGCCGCGCCGCGAACGCCGCGCGCTCGATCGCCTCGGCGAACAGCGGGATGGTGAGGATCTGCCAGCCGTGCGCAAGCTCGACCAGCTCCACGCCGTGATTGCCGGTCTCGTAGTGCTCCTTCAGCTCCCCCAGCGCCTTCTTCCAGTCGTCCTCGGTCGCCTCGGGGTCGAGGATGCCCAGCTCGTCGAGGGCGAGCGGGCGCGGCGCGGCGAACAGCGCCGCCTCAAGCAGCCTGGTACGCTGGTCCACGGCCGATCTCGAAGGGGGTGAACGCCCTGGGCTGCACGATCGTCAGCTGGCCGCGGCGGGCCAGCTCGAGCAGGGACACCAGGGCCGACAGCACGTCGGCGATCGTCGGGCGCTCGCCCAGCAGCTCGCGCCAGCCGAACGTCGTGCGCTCGGCCAGGAGCGAGAGGATCCTGCGGTTCGCGCCCTCCACGTCGAGCGGACGCGGCATCACGCGGAAGATGACCGGATCCGGCATCATCGCGAGCACGCGCTCGACGGCTTCCATCAGCTCGCGCAGGTCCAGCTCCAGCGGCGGCGGCGGCCGGTCGGGGAGCTGCGGCAGGAAGCCCCGGGGGTAGCGGTCGGCCCGGCGGCGCGCGGCCGCGGCGAGCCAGTCCACCACCTCGCGGATCTGCTGGTACTCGAGCAGCCGCCGCACCAGCTCGTGCCGCGGGTCCTCCCACGGCTCCTCGTCGCCGCGGCGCGGCAGCAGCATCTGCGCCTTGATCCGGAGGAGCCGCGCCGCCATCTCGAGGTACTCCGCGGCCTCGTCGAGTCCGAGGGCGTGGATCGCCAGGAGGAACTGGTCGGCGATGCGCGCGATCGGGATGTCCCAGATGTCGATCTCCTCCTGGCGGATGAGCGAGAGGAGGAGGTCCAGCGGGCCGTTGTAGCGCTCCAGCGAGACGACGAAGCCGCCGCTGGACGCGGCGTCGAGCGCGCCGGTGGGCGCCGTCACGGCGTCAGCCCCGGCAGCGCGAAGCCGCCGATCGCCGCGAAGGTCGCCCGGGTAGCCGCGGCGGCCGGCCAGAAGAGGACGTCCGCCACGCCCGGGACCAGGAACGCCGCCACGATCAGCACGAAGCCGAACCGGCCGAGCTGCCGGTAGCGCGCGCCCTGCGCGGGCGGGAGCAGATGGTAGAAGATGTGCGAGCCATCCAGCGGCGGCACCGGGATCAGGTTGAAGTAGGCGAGAATGTAGTTCAGGAACACCCCGTAGAACACCATCTGCTGCAGGACGCTCAGGACGCCGCCGAACGCGGGGAGCGCGCGGCCGGCCGTCCCCAGCACGACGAAGGCCAGGGCGCAGAGCGCGGCGAGAAGCAGGTTCATGACGATCCCCGCCGAGGAGACGATCAGGTCGCCGCGCCGGTAGTTGCGGAAGTTGCGCGGGTTGATCGGGACCGGCTTCGCCGCGCCGAAGGTGAAGGTGCCGTGGCTCAGCAGCCAGAGCCCGACCGGGACGAGCACGCTCATCATCGGGTCGATGTGCGGAAGCGGATTCAGCGTGAGCCGCCCCAGCATGTACGCCGTCGGATCGCCCTCGCGGTAGGCCGTCCAGGCGTGGGCGTACTCGTGGGCGACGACGGAAAAGAGCAGGATCGGCAGGAAAACGAGGAACGAGATCACCGGTTCTCGGGGGCTCGCGGGTGGCGGGAGCGGGCAACGTAACGAGCCCGCAAACCCTTGTCAAAACGCGCACTTCGCTTGACTGGCCGCGGGCGCGCCGCTACTCTTCGCGGTTCGAGAAAACCAGTCACATCGGGAGTGGACGCGTGCCTCGGATCAAGTCGGCGAAGAAGAAGATGCGGCAGTCCATCGCGCACCTGGAGCACAACCGTGCGCAGCGTTCGGCCATCAAGACGGCGGTGAAGAAGGCCCGGGCCCAGACCACGGCGGAGTCGGTGCGCGACGCGATGCGCGCCCTGGACCGCGGCGCGACCAAGGGCCAGATCCACCGCAATACCGCGGCGCGCAAGAAGTCGCGCCTGGCGCGCCTGCTCGCCAAACAGAAGCCCTAGAAGGTCGACAGCTCGGCGCCGCACTTCTCGCAGTACCACTCCGTCGGCGCATTCATCGTTCCGCACTCCGCGCACCTCAGCGTCTTGGCATTCGCATCCGCCTCTCGGGGAGTCTCCGAGGGGCGGCGTTCTTTCGCCTTGGGGGCGGGAGGAGGCGGGGGCGGCGGCGCCGGCTTCGGCACCGGCGGAGCCCCGACCGTCCTGGGCGGCTCGGGGGCCATGGGCGGCGGGAGCGGGGGCGGCGGCGGCGGCGGGGGCGGCGGAGCCTCCGGGCCCTTGGCGGGCGGGGGCGGCGGCGCGGCCGCGGCCGGGATCGCCGACGCGACGATCGAGGGCCGCGCCGGCGACTGGACCACGGATCGCAGGAACTCCAGCTCGTCGAGGTCCATCTGGCCCCCCTGCCCCGGCTTCGCCGCGGGCGCGGGGGTCTGGGGCGGCGGGGGCGCGGCCGCAGGCGGCTCGGCCTTGGCCGGCTCGACCGTGGGCGGCTGAAGAGCGGGCGGGGCCGGCGGCGCGGCGGCGCTCGGCGGCTCCTCGAGCGGCTTGCCCTGGATCAGGGCCAGCACTTCCTCGAGCCGCTCGATGTCGCGCTCGTTCGTCGCGATCTCCTTGGCCAGGTCGGCCAGCGCGCTCTTGCACCGCTCCTGGACCTCGTCGAACCGATCCTCGCTGAACTCGCCCACCTGGCGGCGCAGCCGCGCTTCGGCCAGCTCGTCGGTCCGCGCCTGGCGCTCCTGCACCAGCTCCTCGACGTGCGACGCGGTTTCCATCAGCGCCTGGCGGACGCCGTCCTCGTGCTGACTCAGCTCCTGCATGACCGACTCGAGGCGCGCCGCGTAGTCCTCGCGCACGCGGTCCGCCACGTGCGACGGCGCCGCCGTGGCGGCGTCGGCATCGAGCTTCGCCAGCCAATCCTTGTACTGGCGGCGCTGCTCGATCAGCCGCTCCACTGCCGAGTGCGACTTGCCGGCCTTCCGGGTCATGCGTGCCTCCACAACGTGCGAATCCTCTCGACCTCGGCCGCGGGCAGCGACCGCGCGCCTCCCAAGAGACGCGCCGCGAGCAGGATCCGCGCGCCCTGCTCGAGGCTCTCCATCCGCTGCACCGCCTCGGCGACGCCGGGCCCGAAGGTCACGGCCCCGTGGTTGGCCAGGAGCAGCGCGTCGTGCCCGGCGACGAACGGGAGCGCCCGCTCCCCCAGCTCCGGCGAGCCCGGCATCCCGTACGGCACCAGCGGCACCCTGCCGAACTGCGCCAGCAGCTCCGGCAGCACGTCGTCGTCCAGCGCGAGCCCCGCGGCGGCGAACCCCGTCGCCACCGGCGGATGGGCGTGCACGACCGCTGCAACATCGGGCCTCGCGCCCAGAACGACCAGATGCAGCCCCAACTCCGAGGACGGCACGCCCGGGCCACGCGTCCTGCCCGCGAGGTCCACCTCGACCAGGTCGGCGGGCGTCAGGTCGCTCTTGGCGCGGCCGGCCGGCGTCACCAGCACCCGCTCGCCGACGCGGGCGGAGATGTTGCCCTCGGCGCCCGCGATCAGCCCCCGCTCCGCAAGCCGCCGCCCCGCCTCACAGATGGCGCGGGCGACGCTCCAGCGGCTCACCGCGCGGCCGGGCGGTCGGCGGCGCGGTGCGCGACGGCCCCGCCCACGATCGTCCACCGCACCAGCCCGCGGAGCTTCCGGCCGGCGAACGCCGTGTTCCGGCTCTTCGAGAAGAAGCGCGCCGGGTCCACCGTCCAGGCCGCCGACGGATCGAAGACGACGACGTCGGCCGGAGCGCCGGGTGCGAGCGTGCCCGCCGGGAGGTGCGCGACCTCGGCCGGGCGGGTCGAGAGGCAGCGCACCAGCGCGGGGAGCGAGAGCACGCCGCCGTCCACCAGCTCCGTCATCGCCACGCCGAGGGCGGTCTCCAGCCCGACGACGCCGAACGGCGCATTGTCGAACTCCTGCTCCTTCGCGTCGTAATGGTGCGGCGCGTGATCAGTCACGATGCAGTCGATCGTGCCGTCGGCCAAGCCGGCGCGCAGCGCCGCCAGGTCCGCTGGCTCGCGGAGCGGCGGGTTCATCTTCGCGTTGGTCTCGTATCCCTCGCAGGCCGCGTCGGTCAGGACCAGGTGGTGCGGCGTGACCTCGGCCGTCACGCGGACGCCGCGCGCCTTCGCCGCGCGGATCATCGCCACCGCGCCGGCGGTGGAGACGTGCGCGCAGTGCAGGTGCCCGCCCGTCAGCTCGGCGAGCTGGAGATCCCGCGCCACGATCACGTCCTCGGCGGAGCGCGGGATGCCCTTGAGGCCGAGCCGGGTGGAGACCAGCCCCTCGTGCATCGAGCCGCCGGCCGAGAGCGAGACGTCCTCGCAGTGATCGATGACCGGGATCCCGAAGGTCAGCGCGTACTCGAGCGCGGTGCGCATCAGGTGCGCGGTCGCGACCGGCCGGCCGTCGTCGGAGACGCCGACGGCGCCGGCGGCGACCAGCTCGCCGAACTCCGCGAGCTGCTCCCCGCGCTGCCCCAGCGACACGGCGCCGATCGGGTACACGCGGGCCGTGCCCGCGCGCCGGGCCTGGCTCACGATGAAGCCGACCGCCGCCTGGTTGTCGGTCACGGGATCGGTGTTCGGCATCGCGCAGACGGACGTGAAGCCGCCGGCCACCGCCGCCCGCGCCCCGGTCGCGATCGTCTCGACGTCCTCGCGCCCCGGCTCCCGGAGGTGCACGTGCAGGTCCACGAAGCCGGGCGCGACCACGCAGCCGGCGGCGTCGAGGACCTCCGCGTCGCCGCGCGCCCCGACCTGCGGCGACACCGCGTTGACCTTGCCGTCCACCAGGAGGACGTCGGCCGCGGCGTCCATCCCGCTGGCCGGGTCGATCACGCGGCCGCCGCGGATCAGGATCGGCTTCACCTTTCGGGCGCTCCCTTCGCGCTCTCCGCCAGCTCCGGCCGCCCGCCGGCCAGGAGGTAGAGCACCGCCATCCGCACCGCCACGCCGTTGGTGACCTGGCTCAGGATCACCGAGTGCGGCCCGTCGGCCACCCGCGAGTCGATCTCCACCCCGCGGTTCATCGGCCCGGGGTGCAGGATCAGCAGCTCGCGCGGCGCGCGCTCCAGCCGCTCCAGCGTCACGCCGAAGACGCGGTAGTACTCCCGCAGCGAGGGGACGTAGCCCCCCTGCATCCGCTCGAGCTGGAGCCGCAGCACGTTGAGGACGGCGGCCCACTCGATCGCTTCCTCGATCCGGCGGAAGACCCGCACGCCCAGCTCCTCGATCCCCATCGGCAGCAGGGTCTGCGGGCCGCACACCGCCACCTCGGCGCCGAGCTTGAGGAGGCCCCAGATGTTGGACCGCGCCACGCGCGAGTGGAGCACGTCGCCGACGATGCAGACCCGCGTGCCCTCGATCGGCCGGTGGTCCCGGATGGTGAGGAGGTCCAGCAGCCCCTGCGTGGGATGCTCGTGCTTGCCGTCGCCGGCGTTGATCACGTTCGACTTGATGCGGTCGGCCAGGAACTTCGCGGCGCCCGAGGAGGGGTGGCGCATCACCACCATGTCGATGCGCATCGCCTCGAGGTTGCGCGCGGTGTCCACCAGCGTCTCGCCCTTGGAGACCGACGAGCCCGCGGTCGCCACGTTCACCGTGTCCGCCGAGAGCCGATGCTCCGCGAACTCGAACGACACGCGGGTGCGGGTCGAAGGCTCGAAGAAGAGGTTGACGATCGTCTTGCCCCGGAGCACCGGGACCTTCTTGATCGCCCGCTCCGAGATCTCCTTGAACGGCTCGGCGGTGTCGAGGATCAGGCGGATGTCGTCGGCCGACAGGTGCTCGAGCCCGAGCAGGTCCTTGCCCAGCCGGCCGGCGCTCACGCGCTCCCCCGCGCCCCGCGCACGATCTCCACCGCGTCGCGGCCGTCCAGCTCCCGCACGAAGACGTCCACCCGGTCCCCCGGCGCCGTCGCCACCTTCTCCCCCACCACGTCCGCCTGGATCGGCAGCTCCCGGCCGCCGCGGTCCACGAGCACCGCCAGGCCGATCCGCGCCGGCCGCCCGAAGTCGGCGAACTGGTCGAGGGCCGCGCGCACCGTGCGCCCGCTGAAGAGGACGTCGTCCACGATCCAGGCGTGCCGCCCCTCCAGGGCGACCGGCAGCTCGGTCGGCCCGATCAGCGGCCGTGGGCCCACGACCTCGAGGTCATCCCGGTAGAGCGTGATGTCCATCTGCCCCCGCGGCACCTCGACGTGCGCCTCGCGGGCCACGATCGCCGCCAGGCGCGCGGCGATCTCGACGCCTCGGCGCTGTACGCCGATCAGGACCAGGAGACGCGGATCCGGGGTCTGCCGCACGATGTCCTGGGCCATTCGGTGGAGCGTGCGCTCGATCGCGCTGGCGTCCAGGAGGAGCTGGCGCTCTTCAGGCGGCATAGTGAGCCCCAAACGTAAGGCGGCGGCGCGACTTAATCAACGCGCCGCCGCCGACGGATGGGGTGGGATTCGAACCCACGAGAGCCTTTTGGGCCCCACACGCTCTCCAGGCAGTCAAGATAATCCCCAAATCACGGCACCATGCCGGAAAACTCAGGCGGCGTGCGGAAGTTGCCCGGCACGCTTTCCCACCATAGGGCAAGAAGCCGGTCCCAACGGACACAGGAACGGACGCAGCGGATCCGCCTGCGAGGTAAGCCGCACCAACGAACCGGCGCGTCAGTCAGACAACGCTCCAAAGCCATGCTAGATCCTCGATCCCATCCGCGATCCGAAGCTGGTGCGTCTGCCGCGCGCCATACCACAAATCGAGTAGCTTATCACGGTAGGGCGCCGAAAAGCGCGCGAGGTCTGTTCTCAGACCACCGAGGTCCTTGCGGGGCTCGGCAGCGCGTATCAAATCCAATCTCCGAGTGTCGCTGCTCAGACCTTCGCGGAGGATTCGATCTAACTCAGTTACAAGGGTTTCTGCCCCGTGGATTGCCACCGCGACGGCCTTGCCAAACTGGTCGTAGCGAATCTCATGGGGCAGCTCCATCCACCTCCATTTCTTGTGCGGCGCAGCCTGGCCGATGTAGCGGGTTAGCATATCCTCATACACGGCTAGAGTCGGGTTCGCCAGGATCGTACTTGCATGGCCGAGTTCATGACCGAGCAAGTATGAGAAGTAGGCGGGAAATCCTCTAGCTCGGTCGGCCCATGTGGTTCCGACAGAGATTCCGCACTCCCAGAGCTTGTCGAGATGCGCCTCAAGCCCGCAAATGTCGCCGGCTTCTTTCACGAAGCGACGCGGAACCGTAACCGCTTGAGACTCTCCTCCTAGCAGTTGATCTCCGATCAGGAGCAGAAGCTCACCGCTGGGAAGAGCAGCTTCAACGAGGATATCCTCAAGGAGGCTCGTCGGTACCGCGGCTTGGTTGATGAGAGCCACTCGTGCCATTTCGGACCGCCAGCATACAAGTCGCGCCTCGGTTGCCGGCCGATGCTCGCCGTTGAGATAATGCCCTGCCCTAGCTCACATCAATACCCCAGGCGCGTACCACAGGCGCCGCTCAGGCCGGGCGAGCAAGAAGCCACGGGTCCAGATCGATGAAACGATCCGCGTGCTGCATCAACCGGGTGCTTAGACCGTCAGAGAGTGCAGCCAGGAGGAGCTTGATCCCGCGTCCCGCTATTTCCTCTGCGAGGGGCTCAAAATCCCCATCACCAGTAACCAGTAGAATCGTGTCTGCGGTTCGCTGGTACGTGTGCGAAAGCGCGTCCACAACCATTTGAATGTCGACCGTGCTGGTCTTTTGAGACTTCGACGGTTTCTTGAAGACATGCGCGTACAAGGAGGTCGAATCCGACGAGAAGTCGTTTGCGCAGAAGCGCACCGACTTGATGCGGCTTCCGACGTCAGCGACCTTGGGCTCGTCCCCCACGACTGACGCGTAGTGGTGGGCTCTGATGACCTCGAAGCGGCCTGGAAGGTGAAAGCCGGGATTCCAGACGTATTCGTCCGGCGCGTGCTGCGTCCCGGCCTGTGGCTGCTTCCCGCGCTCACGCATCGCCTGATACCGCGCGACGAGATTCTCCCCGTCGATGAATGCCATTAGGCGAGGTGTGGGACCGGTGTACGGCACCGCAACCATCTGCATGACCGCTCCTAGCCGCTTGACGAACCACGCCTCAGCGTCGGCTCAACCTACAGGAAACCGCGTTCCACCGGACGCACGGACGGACGCCCGCCGCAGCTCGGGGTCCGGCGACCTACGGTCTCACGTGTGGAGGGATTCATCCCACTCGTCTCCCGTAACCCATGCGAGCGCCGACATCCGACCGCTCAGCAGGCCCACTCGAAGTCATCCCACCCGAGATTTTCCCTGCCGCATCTCTTTCCGATTCTCTTGGCTGCCTGCTGTGCGTGCTTATGAAGTGGCTTCTGGCCCTCCGTCAGACGCTCCTCTCCATCTCTGATTCGCGCTAGCCTCTTGGTGCCTGTTCCATCATACCTTGTCCTGCCTCATCCGCCTAGGAATCGAACCTGGGACTTACTGATTAAGAGGCGCAGCTAAGACCGCATCGTTTCCCGGCAAAATGTTGTCCAACCGCGAGGTCGTGTCGCCCGCTGCCGGATTTGCAGGCCCGAAATGTTGGCCTTTGACACCCGAAACTGGCTCAGAAACTGGCTCACTACGCCGCCGGCTCAGGGCAGAGGGTCTGCTGCCACGGGCAATCGTGCCAGGGGCGGAGGCTAGGCGCCTATTCGTTAGAGTTGGGAACGAGGAGCAGACCCGTCTGCCCACCAAAATCATCCGGGGCACGAGCCATCCCAGCCGGCGCGCGCCAGGGCCCGCCATTGATACGGATCTCCGCGTAGTGCGGCCCGGGCGTCAGTATCATGACGATCTCCCAGGCGTCGGCGCGCACGTGCGTCAGGCTGACCGGCTGCCAGTCGGTAAAGTCTCCCATGAGGTCGACGCTTTCGGCGCCCTCGGCGTGTACCCGGATGAGGCGCCCGTCGCGGCGCGACTTTCCGATCTCAAGTGTGGGGCCATCCGATGCGTCCGTTTCGGAGGCATCGCCGGGCATGCGTATCCCTTGCGTTGCGGCGTAGCCGCGCGAAACTGGCCTCAACGGAGATGATGACAACTGGATGCCAACCGTCAGATAGCGAACAGCTATCGTCCCCTGCGTGGGATCTGTGGCGTCCCGGCCGAAGCCAATGACCAGACCCATGTAGCGCGCCAGAGGGATCGTCGCGGACACGTCGCCGTACAGTCCCCGGCCAGCGCCGTGACTCCACGCCCTCGCGCCCAAGACACCGTCCACCTCGATCCCGCCTGGCCTCACGCGCGCGGTGCCCTCGAAGTCCGTGTAGGTCGTGTCGCCAATCGCGTTGTGCTGGGTCGTGAAGGTGATCGTTGCCAGTGGCAGAGACGCCCAAAGTCCCAAGTCAATCGTGGTCGCCGCCCGAGGGCCTGCACCGATCGAAGTTCGTCCGAGACTGGTGCCAACCCAGACTCCCTGACGCGCTCCGGCCAGATGTATGTGGGCGCCAGCGAAAAGATGCGAGAAGGTCGGGAAGCTCAGATAGCGGCTCGCCCCACCGTCCACCGTGAGCTCACCTCGCAACGCGCCGAGGGCTGGCGTGAGTGTCGTGGCTATGAGGGAGCCATGCAGGTCTCTGTGGCCGCTGGCGAACTGCAGGACCGAACCGCGGCCGACGAGCGAGGCCGGGCCGTAATCGAGGCGAAGGGACGGCGCGGCGGCGACGCCCCAGGTTGTCCGAAACTGATCGTAGCGGAGAGCGGACGCCCCGACATCCAGAGAGGCCGAGGCTTGTGCAACGAGGGGGCGCGGAATGGAAAGCAGGAACGAGCCGAGCAGCCAGCAAAGCACGGCGCCGCCGCCCGCGCGACGGGGGGCGCGGCCGCTCAGCGCCGGCACTCGGTCACGGCTGCTTCGCGGGTGCGAGGAGCGCCGCCCGCGCCGAGGCGTTCAGTTGCCTGAACGCGGACGAGATGGGCGGAACGCCGAGATCAATGTCGCGATCCACGCCGCGCCGGAGGACGACGTAGTCCTCGTCGCGCGCGTGCGTAACGGCCAGCGCAAGCATGATGCGCGCCGCCGTGTCCGCTGGGACGCCGCGGGCCACGAGATCGGACAGCACTCCAAGCGGCACGGCGAGATTCTGGGTCGGCCGAGCGGCGCGCAGCCCGGCCAGATCCGCAGGTCGCGCGCCCGCGCGCAACGCCACCGCCGCGGCGGCCAGCTCCTCGGGCGTGCACCGCGGTCCAAGGGCCGCCCGCGCGGTGCGGAGGGCGTCAGCAACGGCACGCACCACTGTCATTATCGCTTGGTCCGAGGCGCGCTTGGTGGTCCCTTCGAGCGCCTTCTCGATCAGAGGTAGTGTCGGAAGCCCGTCGCGTCTCGCGGAATCCACGACCGCCGCCACCTGGTCTCGGATGGCCGGCGAAAGTCGGTCCAGCCGGGGATCCCAATTCTGCGCTTCAAGCGCGACTGGCAGGATCAAGCCGAGGGCAAGCGTCCGGAGCCAAGAGGTCATAGCGACGGCCCTCCAACGGTGACCACGGAGTTCGGCCGTCCGAAGTCGTCGGCAGCAGCGCGAGGGGCAGCCGGGTCCAGAGTCCATTGCGTGCCGTCCACGAGGAACGCGTAGTTGTAGAGCCCAGGCGGGAGAAGCGCGATCGCGGTCCACCGGCCGGACGCCGCCCGCGAGAGCGGAATGCCAGACGCGCGCCAGTCGTTGAAGTCTCCCACCACCGCGACGCTCGACGCCTGGGGGGCGACCAGCTCGAAACGCACCTCCGTCGCTACATTGCGGCCGGCGGCCGGCGGAGCAGGTGCATGGCGCGGAACTAAGAAGAGTACCACGCCTGCGGCCGCCGCGAGCGACCCGAGAGCGGCGAAAAGGCGGTACGGACGCCGCCTCTGGCGCTCTCCGAGGACACCGTCCATGACCGCCGACTCGAAGCCGGCGCCGATGTCCACCGGGCGCCGGAGGTGCTCCGTCACTCGGTCAATTAAGTCACGGTCATTGTCGGGCACGCTGGACCTCCTCCAACATCACGCGCAGTTTCTCGCACGCCCGCTTGGTGCGCATCTTGAGTGCCGATATCCCCACACCGGTGATTTTCGCCATCTCTTCGTAGCTCAAGTCCTCCACGTGCTTCAGCAGGAACGCTTCGCGGTAGTGCGGGTCCAGCCGGGCCAGCGCCCGGTCCACCGTCTCCCCCCAGGCTGCATCGTCGTCGGTGTTGGACGTAGTCGCTGTACTCATTGCGATGTCGTCGTGCACCACGACCCGCGCCCGGCGTGCGGCTTGCGCCCCTCGGGTTCGACAGCGGTTTACGAGGATGCCGAAGAGCCAGGGGCCGAAGCCGTCGGGGTCCTCGCACCTGCGGAGCGACCGGTAGGCCCGCATAAACGCATCCTGCACCGCCTCCTCGGCGTCTTCGCGGTTCCCAAGTGCGTGGCGTGCATACCGCGCCAAGCGTGCCTGATGGCGCGCCACGAGCCCGGCGTACGCCCGGGCATCGCCCGCGACCACCAGGCGTACGAGGTCGCCGTCCCCCGTCCCCACTACTCTAGGAGTACCCAGCGACCCCTCCGCTGCGTCACAACCCCACATTACCCCGCATTGTGACTCGGCGCAGGCCGCGAGGGTATCTCCTTGGGACACGGTTGTCGCTACCTCACCTCGTCGGGAGCTTGTCGCCATGCGGCCACGCTCTGCCTTCGTACTCCTCGCATCGGCCATCGTCGCCGGCAGTTTCGCGGCGGGCTGCTACACCGACGATATCTCCGGACTGTCGAACGGCAAGTCGGTGGTGCGGGTGCTCCTGACCGACTCGCCGTTCCCCTTCGATTCCGTCGCGAGCGCCAACGTCTACGTGGACAGCATTGAGGCGTCCGCGACGACAGATACGACCGCGACCGCGTGGGTCACCGTCGCCGCACCGCATCAGGCGTTCAACTTGCTCGCGGTCCAGCAAGGGGTCACCGCCTTGGTGGGGCAGGGGCAGCTCTCTGTTGGGCAGTATCGTGCGGTGCGGATGACGATTGACGTGGATTCGTCGTCCATCGTCTGGCGCAACGGTTCGCGCGCTCAGGTGAATTGGCCGCAGAGCGGCCGAATGACGCTGAACGCGTTTGTCCAGCCCCCGTTCTCAGTGGGCAATGCCGGGGCGGACATCGTCCTGGACTTCGATGTAGGCCAGAGCTTCCCCTACAATCTCTTCGGCGATGGCCATTTCGACTTCATTCCCTGGCTGCGGGCGGTTAACGGCGCAGCGACCGGGGCAATCGCCGGTACCGTGTCGACCAGCTACACCGGAACGACGCTCCCGGTGAAAAGCGCGGATATCACTGTCTATGCAGGCACTCCGCCGACCTCATCGGAGGCATCTCCCGTGGTAGCCACGGGACACACCGACAGCACCGGGCACTACCGCGTCGCGTTTCTCTCTCCGGGGACGTACACCCTGGGCGTCTCGAAGGTCGACAACCCCTTCCTCGCCTCCGTCTTCGTGCCGGGCGTGCAGGTGACGGCCGGGACGAGCACGACCGAGTCGCCGTCCTTGGCCGCCGCCAGCGGGGCAAACGCGAGCATCCACATCTCGGGTCCGTCCACTGTCGGCGTAGGGGGCTGGATCACCCTCGCCGCCGCGGTGGTGGATTCGGCGGGCAATCCCGTCGCGAATCCTGCCGTGATATGGACCTCCTCCGATACGATGATCGCTGTCACTCAGGGGTTCGGCGCGGCGGACACCACTCGGGGCCGCAGCGCCGGGTCCGCGTATGTCACTGCGACGAGCGTGGGGAAGCGCGACTCGATCCTCGTCACAGTGGTCGCCAACGGCTCCCTGGACACAGTCGCGAGCGTGACGGTGGCCCCCGCGACGGCGAGTGCCGCGGTTGGGGACAGCGTGGGCTTCACTGCTACACTCGAGAGCGCGTCCGGGGGCCCGCTCTCTGGGCGGTCCATTGCCTGGTTCCTGTCCGACACGACGATTGCGGACCTGTATCCCTATGGGGCGTCCGCCATCGTGCGACCGCGGCGCACTGGAACCGTTGTCGTGCAAGCGACCAGCGAGGGGAAATCGGGGTCAGCGAGCCTCACAGTGCACTGACCCTTAATCAGTCGCCCGATTCACGGCTACTGACCCCTGATCAGCAGGCGCGACCTGGCGCACGGTCGCCGCGACGTTGCGCCCCTACGCCCCTGCCGCCGCCCTGGCGTATGAACGGGCCGCCGACGAACTCGACGCGGCCCTCGACGCCCAGCAGAACGCCCGGTTGACCTTGCGCGAAGCCGCCCGCGAGAGCGGCTTCAGCCCCGACCACCTCGGCCGGCTCGTGCGCGAAGGCCGGATTCCCAATGCCGGCCGCCCCCATGCGCCCCGCATTCGTCGCGCCGACCTGCCCCGCCGCGCCCCGTTGCCGCGCGCCGGCAAGGGCGTCAATCTTCAGTCGCCGGGCAACCTCGCGCGCGCCGTCGCTTCCGAGAGGAACCGATGACGCGAACGAACGGCAAACGCTGGTCGTACGTGACCGGCGAGAAGGGGCGTAACCGGGTCCGGGCGTACGAGCACCCGCGCAATGGGCTGCTCTACCTCGAAGTGCGTGAAGACGGCCGCAGGGTGCGGGTCGCCCTCCGGCACCGGGACCGCGACGACGCGAAGGCGAAGGCGGACAAGCTGGCGGCGCGGCTGCGTGAGGCGCCCGTTGCTCCAGCGCCCGACCCGACGCTGGGCTCTTTGATAGCCGAGTATCTCCGAGAGGTCACGCCCACCAAGGGCGCGAGCAAGCAGGCGCACGACCGTCTCGCGGCCCGGATGTTTTCGGCATTGTTCGGCACCCGGAGGGCCGCCACGCTGGACCGGAGGGACTGGGACGGGTTCATCGCGTGGCGCCAGCACGGCGGGGACACCCGCTATAGCAAGGCACGCGAGCATCCGATCGGGCCCCGCATCATCACGTATGACCTGAAGTTCCTGCACAGCGTGCTGAACTGGGCGACGACGGTCCGGACGCCAGCCGGTCAGTTCCTCTTGGACCGGAATCCGCTGAAGGGCTCGCCCTGGCCCCGGGTCACAACGGTCCGGCGGCCCATCTGCACGGCGTCCCAGTACCACGCCCTACGCAGCATTGCCCCGGCCGTGCATCCCTTGGCCGATCACGCGTTGCTGCTGGTCCACGAGACCGGCCACCGCATCGCCAGCGTTCGGCAACTGCGTTGGGACGACGTAGACGACGCAGCAGGCCTCATGCATTGGCGGGGTGACGCGGACAAGTGCGGGTACGACCACTACACGCCCCTAACGTCCGTCGTGCTGGAAGCGCTACGGGCACGCCGGGCTGTCGGTCGGCGGAGCCCTTGGATCTTTCCCTGCCACACAAATCCGGATGTGCCGATCTCCCGCTACACGGCCATGGCGTGGTGGAAGGAACTTGAGAAGAGGGCTGGACTCAAACCGGAACCGGGGCGCGGCTGGCACAGTCTCCGGCGCGCGTTCGCCACGGAGCTGAAGCATCTTCCGCTCAAAGATCTGCAAGCCCTGGGGGGCTGGAAGGCACCCTCGACGCTCTTGGAGTGCTACATCCTGGCGGACCCGCAAACCCAGCGCGAAGCGCTGGCTCGACGCGGCGTCTTGACCGCAAACGGGCTTGCAACGGACACAGGAACGGACACAGGGGAGCCAAATAGGGCCGCGCCAGGGCCCAAGTAGGAAGTCGTAAAGCGATGCGAATAGAGCGGATGGGGTGGGATTCGAACCCACGAGAGCCTTTTGGGCCCCACACGCTCTCCAGGCGTGCGCCTTAAGCCACTCGGCCACCCATCCGAACTACTGGTTGCCAGACGCCAAGTTGCCAGTTGCCAGTGGTTACCAGTTGCCAGCCGTCAGGCACAGGACAGGCACATACCGGCCTCTGGTCTGCCATCCGCCAACTCGCGACGGGGAACCACGGCAACTTGGCGTCTGCGCAACTGGCAACCAGTCTTCAGAGCGGACAGGGTGAGATTCGAACTCACGAGACCCTTACGGGCCCACCGGTTTTCGAGACCGGCGCCTTCAGCCACTCGGCCACCTGTCCTTGCTCGAGGAGAAAAGTAGTCAGGGAGAAGCAGAGACGACAGCGCGCAGAGGAGTTGCCAGACGCCAAGCTGTCAGTGGTTCCGAGACGCCAGACTGCGGAGACGGAACAGGCCCCGAAGCGGCACTGCGGCGGGGCCTCTGGTAACTGGTCTGGCCACTGGCACTGGCACCTGGGAACCACTGGCAACTTGGCGTCTTGCCACTGATCCGAAATCCGCCGACCTACTTCCTGACCTCTCGGAAGAACGCCTCGAGCAGCGCCCCGCACTCCTTCTCGAGCACGCCGGGCACCACTTCCACTCGGTGGTTCAGCGCCGGACTGCGCAGGAGGTCGTGGATGGAGCCCGCCATCCCCGCCTTGGGGTCCCAGGCGCCGAAGACGACCCGCGGAATGCGCGCCAGCACGATCGCGCCGGCGCACTGCGCGCACGGCTCCAGGGTGACGCAGAGCGTCGTGCCGGCGAACCCGTCCGGGCCCCGGCACCCGGCGGCCACCGCGGCGTCCAAGCAGACCATCTCGGCATGGTCGCGTGGGTCGCCCGAGGCCTTCATCCGGTTCCGGCCCGCCGCCACGACTTCCCCGCCCCGCATCAGCACGGCGCCCACGGGCACGTCGCCCGCCGCCCTGGCGCCCTCCGCCTCCAGGAGCGCGAGCCGGACCCCGGCCTCGTCCTCGGCGCGGACGCTAGGCACGCGCGAGCGCCGGCGCCTTCGCGAAGACGAGCGCGCCGCCCGAAGGCGCCCGGTCCACCCGGATCACGTCGCCCTCGGCGTACTTCCCCTCGAGCACCGCCAGCGCCAGCGGGTTCTGGAGCAGGCGCTGGATCGCGCGCTTCAGGGGCCGCGCGCCGAACGCCGGATCGTACCCCTCGCTCGCCAGCAGCCGCTTCGCCTCCGGCGTCACCTCCAGGGCGAGCTTCTTCTCCGCCAGCAGCGCCGTCGCCCGCTTGAGCTGCAGGTCCACGATCTTCTCCAGCTGCTCCGGGCCGAGCGGCCGGAAGATGATCGTGTCGTCCACGCGGTTGAGGAACTCCGGCCGGAAATGGTGCCGCAGCGCCTCGGTCACCCGCTTCTCGACCTCCTCCCAGTTCTCCGTGCCCAGCTCGAGGATCCACTGGCCGCCCAGGTTCGAGGTCATGATGATCACGGTGTTCCGGAAGTCCACCGTGCGGCCCTGCGAGTCGGTGAGCCGCCCGTCGTCGAGGATCTGCAGGAGCACGTTGAACACGTCGGCGTGCGCCTTCTCGATCTCGTCGAACAGCACCACGCTGTACGGGCGCCGCCGGATCGCCTCCGTGAGCTGCCCGCCTTCCTCGTAGCCGACGTAGCCCGGAGGGGCGCCGATCATCCTCGCGACGGCGTGCTTCTCCATGTACTCGGACATGTCCAGGCGGACCAGCGCCCGCTCATCGTCGAACAGGAACTCGGCGAGGGCACGGGCCGTTTCCGTCTTTCCCACCCCCGTCGGGCCCAGGAAGATGAAGGAGCCGATCGGCCGGTTGGGGTCCGACAGACCGGCGCGGGAGCGCCGCACGGCGTCCGCGACCGCCTTGACCGCCTCGACCTGGCCGACGACGCGCGCCGCCAGGTGCTCCTCGAGGTGCGCCAGACGCTCCTGCTCGGATGCCATCATCCGCGTGACCGGGATGCCGGTCCAGCGGGCCACGATCTCCGCCACGTCCTCGGCGTCCACCTCTTCCTTCAGGTACTGCCCGCCCTTCTGCAGCTCGGCCAGCTTCGCCTCCGCCTCCTTCAGCTCGCGCTCCACCCCCGGCGTCGTGCCGTAGGTGATCTCGGCCGCCTTGGCCAGGTCGCCCCGCCGCGTGGCCTGCTCCGCCTCCGCCTTGAGCGACTCGAGCTTCGCCTTGAGGCCGCGCAGCCGCTGGATCGCGTCCTTCTCGGCCTGCCAGCGCACCTTCATCGCGGCCGACTGCTCGCGCGCGCCGCCCAGCTCTTTCTCCAGCGCCTTGAGCCGCTCGCGGCTCGCCTTGTCCTTCTCCTTGGAGAGCGCCGCCTTCTCGATCTCCAGCTGCACGATCCGCCGCTCCACCTCGTCGATCTCGGAGGGGAGCGAGTCGATCTCGATCCGGAGCCGCGACGCGGCCTCGTCGATCAGGTCGATCGCCTTGTCGGGGAGGAACCGGTCGCCGATGTACCGGTCGGAGAGCGTCGCCGCCGCGACGATCGCCGGATCGGTGATCCGGACGCCGTGGTGCACCTCGTAGCGCTCCTTGAGGCCGCGCAGGATGGCGATGGTGTCCGCCACGGACGGCTCGCCCACCAGCACGGGCTGGAAGCGACGCTCGAGCGCCGCGTCCTTCTCGATGTGCTTGCGGTACTCGTCCAGCGTGGTGGCGCCCACCACGTGCAGCTCGCCGCGGGCCAGCATCGGCTTGAGCATGTTGGAGGCGTCCACCGCCCCCTCGGCCGCGCCCGCGCCGACGATCGTGTGCAGCTCGTCGATGAAGACGACGAACTTCCCCTCGCCGGCGGTGATCTCCTTCAGCACCGCCTTGAGGCGCTCCTCGAACTCGCCGCGATACTTGGTGCCCGCCACCAGCTGCCCGATGTCGAGCGCCACCAGCCGCTTGTTCTTGAGGGACTCCGGCACGTCGCCGTTCACGATCCGCTGGGCCAGCCCCTCGACGATCGCCGTCTTGCCGACCCCGGGCTCGCCGATCAGCACCGGGTTGTTCTTGGTGCGCCGGCTGAGCACCTGCACCACGCGGCGGATCTCCTCGTCGCGCCCGATCACCGGATCGAGCTTGCCCGCCCGCGCCTGCTCGGTGAGGTCGCGCGTGAACCGCTCGATCGCCTGGTACTGCCCCTCCGGATGCTGGTCGGTCACCCGGTGCGCGCCGCGCACCGACTCGAAGGCCGCCAGCAGGTCGTCGCGCGACACGCCTTGCGCCGTGAACAGTTCGTGCGCCGTCGTGCCCTTCGCCGCCGCCAGCGCCAGCAGCAGGTGCTCCGTGGACGTGAAGTCGTCGCCCAGCGCCGCCGCGTCCTGCTCCGCCTTGTCGATGACCCCGAGCAGCTCGCGCGACAGCTGCGGCTCGCCGCCCCCCCTCCGCTCTGCTTCGGGAAGCGGTCCAGCTCGCGCCGCACCTCGTCCTTGAGACGCGCGACGTTCACCCCGACCTTGTTGATCAGCGGGGCGACGACGCCTTCGTCCTGGTCCAGCAGCGCCGCGAGCAGGTGCGCGTCGTTGGCGACGGGATTGCCGCGGCTCCGCGCGAGTGCGCGCGCCGCCTCGAGCGCCTCCGCGCTCTTGATGGTCAGCTTCTCGAAATTGGGCATAGCACCGTCGCGGAAGGGCAAGCCGCGTGCCTCGCCGAGCCTTGCCGCGCTGGCGGACCGCTGGCCGCGTTGACGGGAATCTGCCAACCCGGCACCAAAACGCAACGCGCCGGCCACCAGGACCGACGCGTGCGCCTCGCAGCAAAACCTGATGCTTTCTACTTCATCACGATCATCTTCTTGGACTGGCGCGCCCCGTCCACGACCAGCTGGTAGACGTAGATCCCCGAGGCCGCCTCACGTCCGCTGTTGAGGTAGCTGCCGTCCCACCAGGCGGTGTAGTTGCAGTACCCGCCGCTCTGATCCAGGCAATCCAGCTGGACACCGTTCAACGGTAGCCCGGTCCCCTGCAGGGTCGGGATCGCCACCAGCTGGGCGAGAATGTTGTAGATGCGGAGGGACACGACTGGGCGATGCCCGTTGACGAACAAATCCGCGCTCAGACGAAACGGGATCGTTGTCGTCGGGTTAAACGGGTTCGGGTAATTCTGCTGCAGCTCGACCTGGCCGCCGCGCGGCGTCGTGTTCTGTGATCTCGCCTGTTGCGGAGTTGCCAGGGCCAGCCCGATGACGAGCCATGCCAGCGCAGAGCGCCGCATCCCCAACACTCCATTTCTAACAAAAAAGGTTCTTAGCGACTGACTCCTGTCGAGAGTGAACGGACTTCACCTAGTCATCGGCTAAACTACGGCTCTGCAACGCATTCGTCAAGCGCGGAGCGCACTCCCCAATACCCGTTCGTCGCCCTTCCGGAGCGTAATTCCTTGTGTATCACACCACTCCAGCAGCGGGATCAACCATTTCCTCGACCTGCCGAGGCGCTCGCGGATGGCGGCCGGCGTCGCCGATCCCAGCTCTGTGAGCAAAGTCACAATTCGCTCCCGCTCGGCGCGCAGGGCCCCGGCCTCGTAGAAGCGGTCCTTCCCCACCGCGACGACGAGCCCCTCGCGGGCCATCAGCCTGAGGAGGCCCGCGACGTCAGCGCCCGGATGGAGGGCGGCCAACTCTCCCACCGAGGGCGGCTCGGCGCCCGAGCGCTCGAGGTGCTCCAGCAGCGTCGAGCGCAGCTGCTGGTCCTTGCCGTGGAGCTGCGGCGTCCAGCCGGCGCGTCGCACCAGGGCCGTGTCGCGCGCGATGCGGCCCTCCGAAACGAGGCGCTGCTCCGCCAGATCCACGAGCAGCCGCGGCGGAGGCGCTTCCCCGACGGAGGCGCGCCATGACTGGATCGGCATCCCGGGCTCGAGCGGATGGCCGGAGTGGAATCCGTCGAGCGCCTCGCTCAGGCGCTCCGCGAGGGTCTTCACCTCCGCGGCCGCGACCAGCCAGCCGCCGGTCTCGATCAGGGGGCCCCCGAGCGCCGCCGCGACGGCGGCGGCCAGTCGGGGCCGATCCATCCCGGCGGCGACCTCGAGCGTCACTCGCTCCATCCCCCGGGGCCCGCGGCGCTGGACGAGGAGGGAGACGAGGTCGGCGTCGCTCGCCGGCAGCACCGCGATCGGCGCCGCTTTCCGGCGCCGCGCCCTGGGGTCCTCGGCGCTCCAGTCCCCGGGATCCACGACGGTACCGCCGCCGATCGTCGTGACCGGCGAGTAGGATCGCACGACGAACCGGTCGCCGGCGCGGGCGACCAATGGCGATTCGAGGAGGAGGCGGGCGGCGACGCGCGACGAGCGCGCATCCGCCTCGGGCGGGAGAACCACGCGAGCCAACACCTCGGCCGTGCCGTGGTGGACGCGGACCCGGACGCGCGGGCGCAGCCCGGGGGCCGCCTCCGGCAGCATCGTGAGGGAGACGTCCATCGCCCGGCTCGCCGTCCACCCTGCTCCGGAGACGACCACGGCGCCGCGCTCCACCTGCTCGCGCGAGACGCCGACCAGGGCGAGGGCGACGCGGCGCCCCGGCTCGGCCCTCGGCGCGGCCCGGCCGTGCACCTCGATGCTGCGGACGCGCGCCTCCACGCCCGCGGGCAGCACGAGCAGCTTGTCCCCGTCGGCGGCCGTCCCGCTCCACAGCGTGCCGGTGACGATGGTGCCGGCGCCGGCCAGGGC
Organism: uncultured Gemmatimonadales bacterium; assembly: GCA_963835535.1. Lineage (GTDB taxonomy): Bacteria > Gemmatimonadota > Gemmatimonadetes > Gemmatimonadales > JACORV01 > Fen-1245. The sequence goes on along the minus strand of CAWIFL010000002.1, from coordinate 122,874 downwards.
GAAGGCGCGATCCACGGGGAGCCGGAACCGATCGTCCACCGCGCGCGCGGTGAGCGAGCGCGCTTCCCCCGCCAGCGCCTGCTTCAACTGCTCGAGCCCGGTGAGCGCGGTCGCCGAGACCTCCACGATCGGCCAGGGGCGGCCGAAGGCGTCCATCACCTTGGCGCCGATCTCCTCGGCGACCAGCTCGCGCCACGCCGCGTCGGGGGCCAGGTCGCACTTGGTCAGGGCCACCACCCCGCGCTCCACGCCGAGGAAGCGGAGGATCGCGAGGTGTTCCGTGGTCTGCGGCATCACGCCTTCGTCCGCCGCGACCACCAACAGCGCCAGATCCACGCCGGTCGCGCCGGCGACCATGTTGCGGACGAAGCCTTCGTGGCCGGGGACGTCCACCACGCTGGCGGCCACGTCGCCGAGCGCCAGGGGCGCGAAGCCGAGATCGATCGTGATCCCGCGCCGCTTCTCCTCTTCGAGCCGGTCGGTGTCCACTCCGGTCAGCGCCTTGACCAGCGCGGTCTTGCCGTGGTCGATGTGGCCGGCGGTGCCTACGACGACGTGCCGTTCCACGCTTCCTTGTCCCAGAAGGCCATCGCCGGCAGGGGACGATCCTCGGCGAGGTGATGGCGAATGAAGGAGAAGAGGAGCCGCCGGTGCGCCGCCGCGTGGCGATCGTCGAGCGGCGGCTCGGGGAGGAGGCCGCCGACGAGCGCCGCGAGCGCCTCACGGTCCGTCGCGGTCAGCTTCGCGACGGAGCCGGCGCCGGAGCGGTGGGAGCTGCAGAGCGCGCCGCCCAGGGCGGCGGAGAAGTGCGTGGCGCCGTCCACCGGCGCGCCGCACACGGCGCAGCGGTCCAGGGCGGGCGAGAAGCCGAGCGCGACGACGACCGCCCAGCAGGCGGCGAGGGCCACCGCGCCGACGTCCGCCTCGCCGGCCTCGGCCAGCGCCTGCAGGCCGCCCGCGACGGCGTCGAAGACCGGGGGATGCGCCTCCGCCGGCGCGCACTTGAGCGCCAGCTCGGCCAGGGCCGAGGCGGCCGAAAAGCGTCCGACGTCGTGCGCCAGCGCGGCGTGGCTGTCTCCGGCCTCGAAACCGGTCAGCGGGCTCAGCTCGCGGCGCTCGCGCACGCGGAGACTGGCCGTGCCGAAGGCGAAGAGGTCCAGCCGCGGGCCGGTGGGGCTGCGCGGCCGCCGGGCGCCACGCGCGATCGCGCTCTGGAGTCCGAGGTCCCTGGTCAACAGGCGCAGGATCTTCGACGTGTCGCCGTACGGCATCACGTGGAGGATGACGGCGGGGGTCGAGACGAGCGGCATGCGCTGGAAGATACCGCGACAGGCGCGCTACGCCTTCTTGCGCGGCCCTCCTGGCGCGGGATCCACCACGATCTCGTCGGCCGGCGCCGAACCCGCGGTGATCGGCTTCACGCGGTCCATCAGCTCCGACACCTTCTTGCCGGTCAGGGCCTCGAACAGCGCCGGCACCTGCGCCACCATCTGCGCGATGTCAGCGGTGATGCGGCTCACGCCGGCGCCCTCGTTCCCGCTGCCGGTGGAGACGACCGTGATCCGGTCCACCTTCGACAGCGGCTCGGCGAACGCGCGGACCACCTCCGGGAAGCCGGCGAGCAGCTTGTCCAGGATCGCGGCCTGGTTGTAGTCGGAGAACGCACCGGCCTTGAGCTGCATGGCGCCGGCCTCGCTCTGCCCCTTGGCCTTGATGATCTCGGCCTCGGCGGTGCCCTTGAGACGGATGACGTCGGCTGCAGCGGTGCCTTCGATCTTCTGCGCTTCCGCGCGACCCGTCGCCTCGAGCGCGAGGCGCTGCCGCTCGGCCTCCGCCAGGGTCTGGATCTTCTGCCGCTCGGCATCCGCCTGCTTCAGCATCGTGGCCGCCAGCTCCTTCTCGCGCCGCATGATCTCGGCCTCCTGCACCTTGATCTCGCCCTCCTTGCGCACCCGGTCCACGGCCACCGCCTCGGCCACGACCTGCTGCTGCATGATGTTGGCCTGGATCTCGTAGGTCTTGTCGGCCTGGGCCTGCTGCTTCTTGGACTCCGCTTCGTACAACGCCTTCTTCACCGCCAGCTCCTTTTGCGCTTCCGCCTGCTTGGCCTGGGACAGGGTCTCGGCGAGCACGCGTTCCTGGTCGGCCTGGGCGCGGGCCACGGAGGCTTCGCGCATCGTGGTCGCCTGGCGGATCGCGGTGTCGCGCTCCGCCTCGACCGTGGCGATGTCCGCGTCGCGCTTGATGCGCGCGATGTCCGGCTTGCCCATGTTCTCGATGTACTGGTTCTTGTCCTTGACCTCCCGCAACGTGAACGAGACGACCTCGAGCCCCATCTTTGCGACGTCCTCCGCGACGTTCGATCGCATCCGCTCCGCCACCATCTCCGGCTGTTTCACGATCTGCTCGACCGTCAGCTGGCCGATGATGCCGCGCAGGTGGCCTTCCATCACCAGGCGGATGAGTCCCTCCCGCTGCCGCGAGTCCTTCGTCAGGAACTGCTCGGCCGAGGTCCGGATGGACTCCGGATCGGACTTGATCTTGAGCTGCGCGACGGCCTCCACCGTGACGGCGACGCCCTGGTTGGTGTAGAGATCCTGCTGGGGCGCCACGTCGAACGACATCAGCTCCAGGGACAGCTCCTGCGAGCTGTGCACCAGCGGGAGCACCAGACTCGCCCCTCCCTGCACGATGCGCGTCCCGCCGAGTCCGTACCGGATCAGCGCCTGGTTGGGCCCCACCTTGTGCAGCATGCGCGCGAACGAGCCGAGGACGAGCAACAGCACCGCGACCGCGAGCCCGCTGATGATCAGCACTGTTTCCGTCATGGACCGATCTCCGGTTTGGCCGGGTCGGCGTCCCCCGGCGGAAGGCCGAGCCGCCTGGCGTAGCTGTCCCAGCGCTCGACGTACGCGATGCCGCGCTCAACCTTGAGGATCACGACTTCGGCGCCCCGCTCCAACGCCTCGCCGGAGACGCAGCGCGCCCCATCAGACCGCCGCGTGCCCGCCAGCGTGTAGACGATCTCACCCGTCCCGCCAGCCCGGATCGGGCTCGAGATCCGGGCGGCGGTTCCCACTATCTGATAGTCCTCGGGCCGCATCTCGGTCAGCCGCGGCGCGACGTACCGCGCCAGGGTCACGAAGATGATCCCGCCGCCCACCAGGCCCGACGCCGTCGCGAGCACGACGATCAACGTCCCGGCGAAGCTCGAGTAGCGCTCCAGCAGAAAGCCGGCGCCGCCGAACCAGGTCAGGAAAGCGCTGATGGTGCTGAGGTTGAACGGCGAGATGCCGGTGCCGGGGTGCCCGCCGGCCCCATGGCCGCCGGCATCGCCGTGACCCAGGAGCCCGTCCAGACCGGGGATGTGCAGGCCGTGCCCGCCGCCGAAGGCACCCAGCAGGAAGCTGGCGACGGTGAAGACGAGGCCGAAGGCGAAGCACCCGAGAAAGAACTGCTGCACGCTTGCGAAATCCCTTCACCCGCTCACGCGGTGACGCCCGCCAAAGTAGCGCGCGGAGGGGGTGCCCGGAAGAGCGGCTAGGCGCCGCCGCGTGCCGCGAGCCCCACGAACAGCGCGCGCCGGCGTGCGCGCGCGATGCGGAGCCGCCCGCCTTCCGACGGCCGCGCAGGCGAGCGCGCGCGGGTGCCCCCGCCGCAGGAGGCGTACGGTTCCCGGTGACGGGCGCGTGATGGGCGGACGCAGGAGAGGCGATCGAGGCGCGTGCGGAGACCGGAGTTGCGCCCGGCGGGATCCGGCCCGGCGCCGGCCAGTGAAGCGCTCACGGGTCGGGCGTAGCGGCGGCAACCTGGCCAATTGATTCGGTGCCGAACCAATTCCCCTGGCGAGACGGACCCGAGGTGCCACGTCGCCTTCAGCCGGTTGCCTTGCGTGACCCCGAAGTGGCGGAGCAAGGGAGCGGCCAGGAGAGATCCGCATACGTGACCGGATCCCCCGCCGTCCGGCGCCCGATTGGAAGGGCTGGCTCGGGGCGCGGCGACCCGCAAGCGCCGCGCGCATTGTGCCGCCTCAGATGAGCCGGGGCGCCTGTCGTCCGACCGACGCTCAGCACGCTCCCGCCCGCCCGCGAGGGCACGAGTAGAATCGACGCCGAACCTATTCCCACCCGCAGGCGCAAAGCACCATCCGGTACGCCTCCAGGCCCGCTCGCAGCGCGCCGTGACCGGACCTGTGCCCTCCTTCCCGCTGCCGCCCGTCCGATCGAGCCGCCACGAGGCACCTGGCGCGTCGCTCTCGGCTAGCGCCGTACCCGGGCCCCTTCCATACCTGGCCTTACCGATACAGAGCACCAACCGCGCCGCCGTCTGCCGCGGAACTGCGCCGTACCACGGACCAGGAATGGATCAGCGTCGCGGCCCCTCATTCCTCGATCAACGCCCGCCGTCGGCCTTCACGCCCACGAACAGCGCGCGGCGGCGCGCCGGGAAGTGGAGCACCTGCTCGTAGTGCCGGTCGAACAGGTTCTCCACCTTGAGGGTCGCCGCCAGCCTCCGCCCGGGCCTCTCGAGCAGCGCCCACTCGCCGGCCAGGTCCACGCGGACGTAGGACGGCAGCGTCACCCGCGTCCCGGGGAAGGTCGAGAAGTCCTCGTCGTCCCGGTCGCCGACGTACTGCGCGGTCACGGACGCGCTCCCGCGCGCGCCGAGCCGGTAGGCCAAATCCAGGCTCGCCGCATTGGTGGGCCGCCGGATCAGTCGCCTCCCCTGCGCGAAGGTGGCGCCATCGAAGCCGGAGTCCGCCGACGCGGTGTGGGTGTAGGTGTACCGGGCGGTGAGAACGAGCGACGCCGGCGCCGCGGCCCGCGCCTCCAGCTCGAGGCCGTACGCGTTCGCGGCGGCCACGTTGTAGTAGTTGGGCGAGGACGGGGTCGGGGGCGCGAAGGTGTACTGGATCAGATCGCGGAACCGCTGGTCGAACCAGGTGGCGGAGAGCGCCACCCGCCCCACCTGCTGCTCGAGCCCCACGTCCCAGCTCCGCGAGCGCTCCGGCTTCAGGCCCGGGTTCCCGGTCACGTAGCCGGTGCCGTAGTTGTCGAGGAAGCCCGGCTCCTTGAAGGCGGTGCCGATCGCCGCCCGCACCCGGGTCCCGCCGGCGTGCCAGGCCACGCCCCCGCGATAGGTCACGAAGGTCCCGAATGCCTCGTTGTCCTCGAGCCTCAGGCCGGCGGTGACCGACACGTGCGCCCCCGCGTCCGCGACGGCCTGCGTGTAGTACGCGCGGTTCCAGCGGCTCACGACCAGCGACCCGGCGCTGGGCCCGAACTGGCTCTGCGATACGTTGCCGCTCCGCTCCGCCTCGGTCTCCAGCGCCGCGCCACCGGTCAAGACGGTGGCCGGGGCGAGATGCCAGTTGAGCCGCAGGTCCGCGCTGCGCCGGCTCACGCGGTCGATGCTCCAGAAAGCGTAGTAGCCGAGCGTGTCCGCGGGGCCGTTCGGCTCCTGGTCCTGGCGGCCGGTGTTCTCCGTAAGCCCCAGCAGCAGCCGGGTCTCGAGCCGCGGCGCGACGTAGCGGCCGGCGTCGAGGCTCGCCACGACGCCCGAGCCCGTCTGGAACTGGTCGTGGTAGACCACGTTGCCCGAGCCGTCGGTCGGGTAGTGGTACAGCGCGTTCGTGTAGCGCACCGTGAGGCGCGCCGTGGTGCGCGCGTCGGGCGCGAGGCCGGCCGAGCCGGAGATCACGTCGTCGCGATACGCGTTGTTGAAGGCGTAGGTGCCGTCCGTCGACAGGTGCGATGCCGAGAGCGACGCGTCGGCGACCGCGCCGGAGGAGACCGCGCCGCCTCCCGCCGCTTCCGTCGCGCCGCCCGCAGCGTTTGACCCCCCTCCCACCGCGCCGCCGGTCGCGAGCCGCAGATCGGCGCTCCGCGAGCCGAACGAGCCGCCGCGCGCCCCAGCCTCCCAGTGCGCACCTCCGCCGCCCCGCGTGAAGATCTGCACCACGCCCGCCACCGCGTCGGACCCGTAGAGCACGCTGGCGGGCCCGCGCACGATCTCGATCCGCTCCACATCGTCCGTGCTGAGGTTCGCCAGATCCACCGCGCCGCCCGGGGCGTTGAGCGGGACGCCGTCCAGCAGGACGCGCACCATGTTGCTCTCGCCGCCGCGCAGGAAGAGGGACGTCGCGCTTCCGAGCGGCCCGGTCTCCACGACCGCCGAGCCGTTCACCGTGCGGAGCGCGTCGGAGACGGTCGCGATCCCGTGTGAGCGCAGCTCGTCGCCCGAGATCACCGTCACCGCCGCCGTGGTGGACGCCAGCGGCATCGGCAGGCGGGTGGCGGTGACGACGAGCTCGGGGAGCTGCACGGTGTCGCGCGGCTCCTGCGCGCCGAGCGCGGCCGCGCCGACGACGGCCGGGGCCAGGACGATGGCGATGGAGCGAAGAAAGGTCACGGGACGACTCCGGAATCCGGTGTGACGGGCTGCCGCTCGGGATACAGTTGGAGGGAGCCGTCGGCGAGCCGGTGGACGGCCACCGGCCACCCGAAGACCTCGGCCAAGCGCCGCGGCTCCAGGACCCTCTCGCTCGGGCCGTCGGCCACGAGTCGGCCGCCGGCGACCAGGACCAGCCGGTCGGCGAAGCGGGCGGCGAGGTTGATGTGGTGCGAGACGACCAGCGCGGCGAGGCCGTCGCGACGGACCAGATCGAGGACCAGCTCGAAGAGCTGCATCTCGTGGCCCAGGTCCAGCGAGGCCGTCGGCTCGTCCAGGACCAGAACGCGCGGCTCCTGCGCGAGGGCGCGGGCGATCCGCACGCGCTGCCATTCGCCGCCGGACAGCGTCCCGACCCAGCGCTCCCCCAGCGCGGCGACGTCGGCCCGGCGCATCGCGCGCTCGACGGCCGCGCGGTCCGCGCTCCCGCTCGCGCGCCACGCCCCGAGGTGCGGGTAGCGCCCCATCTCCACCGCTTCGCGCACGGTCAGCGGGAAGGCCGGCTCCTCGCGCTGCGTGACCACGCCCACCACCCGCGCCAGCGCGTCGCGCGGCCAGCTCCGCGCGTCGCGGCCCAGCGCGAGGGCGCGCCCCGACGCGCACGGCACCTGTCCCAGGAGGGCGCGCAGCAGCGTCGTCTTCCCCGCCCCGTTCGGCCCCACCAGCGCGACGCATTCCCCGCCGCGCATGCTGAACGTGACGCGCTCCAGCGCCGCCGAAGCCGCGGGCGCGGCACCGGCGTAGCGCACGGTCGCGTCGCTCAGCTCGAAGACCGGCCCGTCCATCGCCTCAGCAGTCCCACGAAAAAGGGCACGCCGACGACCGCCGTCACGACGCCGACCGGCAGCTCGAGCGGCGCGAACACCGTGCGCGCCAGCGTGTCGGCGAGCACCAGGAACGCGCCGCCCAGCAGGAAGGCGGCCGGCAGGAGCACGCGGTGATCGTGCCCCTTGATGAGCCGGATGGCATGCGGAACCACCAGCCCGACGAACCCGATGATCCCGGCCGCCGCGACCGAGGCCGCGGTGAGGAGCGAGGCGGCCACGAAGACCCGCCGCTTGGTCCTCGCGACGTTCGCCCCGAGGTGGAGGGCCGGCTCCTCGCCCAGGGCCAGGAGGTTCAACGCCCGCGACTCGGCTACGAGGACGGCGAGCGCCGGCACGGCGTACACGACGAGGACGAGCACGCCCGACCAGCCCACGCCGCCCAGCCCTCCCATCAGCCACAGCGTCGCGGTCCGGAGCTGGGCCGCGTCGCTCACCGAGAGGATGCCGGACACGAGCGCGCCGCCGAACGCGCCGACCACGACGCCGCCCAGGAGCAGCATCCGGCTGTCGAGGGCGCCGCCCGCCACGAGGGCGAGCCGGTAGACCAGGAGGGTCGCGGCGAGCGCGCCTGCGAACGCCGCCGCCGGCAGGACCCACGCGGAGATCACGCCGGCGACCAGGGCCAGGACCGCGCCGAGCCCCGCCCCGCCCGAGAGGCCGAGGAGGTACGGGTCGGCCAGGGGATTGCGGACCAGGGCCTGGAGCGCGGCGCCGGACACCGCGAGGACGCCGCCCACCACGAACCCCAGCGCCACGCGCGGCAGCCGCAGCGTCCAGACGATGCCCACGGTGACCTCGTCCCCGCGGCGCGCCAGCGCCAGGGCGATCTCGCGCGGGGAGAGTCCTGCGGCGCCGAGCGCGATGCCCGCCGCGGCGGCGAGGGCCGCCAGCGCGGCGAGCGCTGTGAAGAGCGCCACCGTGGAGGGGCGCTTCACCGCGGCGCCTCGGGTGTGGAGCCCCTCACGACACCACATCCGCGCCGCCCGCACTCGAGCAGGGATCGCATCGACATCACCGCGGCGCTCCGTTCGCCCCGCTCAGGCGGGCCAGGCGCGCGGCGAGATCGGCCGCCGCCAGCGGCATCCGGGGTGAGGGCCGGTCGTAGAGGCTCCCATCCACCACCAGCACGCGGCCCAGTCGCACCGCGCGCAGCACCCGCCACCCGGGCCGGGACGCGAGGTCCGGGGCGTGCGACGTGTCGGGCGCGAGGTAGAGGATCGCGTCCGGGTCGCGCGCGGCGATCGCCTCGAGGCTCACCGTGACGGACGACGCCGCCACGTCGTCGAACACGTTCTCCGCCCCGGCGGCACGGATCACCTCCGACAGATAGCTCCCCCGCCCCACCGTCATCGGCGGGCTCGCCCACGCGTCCACGTAGAGCCTGGGCCGGCGCCCCGGTCCCACGGCCGCCGCCACCGCATGGAGCGAGGAGTCGAACGCCGCGACAAAGGAGTCCGCGGCCGGCCGCACGCCTGCCAGCGTCCCGATGGCGCGGGCGACGCGGCGCAGATCGTCGGAGCGGTCGAGCTGCAGGACCGCGGTGGCGATGCCCAGCGCGGCCAGGCGATCGGCCGCCGCGCGGTCGGCGGCCGAGGCGTAGAGGAGGACGAGATCGGGTTTCCGCGCCGCGACGGCCTCCACGTCGGGCCCGATGCCGTTGCCGAGGTCGGGTACGGCGCGCACCGCGGGGGGCCAGTCGCAGAAATGGGTGCGGCCGACCACGCGGGAACCGAGTCCGAGGCGGAACAGGAGCTCGGTGAACGCGGGGGCGAGCGAGACGATGCGGCGCGCCGGCGCGGCGAGCGCGACCGGGCGTCCCCAATCGTCGGTGACGGAGAGCGAGGGAGCTGCCGGGCGGCTGGTGCACGCCGCGAGCAGCGCAAGCGGAATCCAGGAAACTCGAGCCACCACCCCTCCCGCGAGGGCCTTCGGTGGAACGCGAACGGCGAGGTCTCCTGGCTCCGGGCCCGTCCGCTCGCCTTCCCGGCCGAAGCCAGTGGCGTCAGAGCGGACGGTGGGAAGAATCCCTACCCGTTACAGTGGCGGGGCCGCGCCGGATTCACACCGGCTTCCGAGATCCCCGTTCGCGAACGTCAGTTGTCCTGCAACGCAATCTGCGCGGCCAGCTCAGCGCCGCGCAAGCCTTCCGGAGAGCTGCGCCTTCAGCGCCGCCCGCTTCGCCTGGTAGTCCGCCCACTCGGCCGGCGGCGTCTCCGCCTCCCGCGCCGCGTAGCGCTCGTCCAGGGCGACGATCTGCCGGAGCAGCGCGTCGCCGTCCGCATTCGGCTCGGCGGCCGGCGCGCCGGGGCGGCGCCGCCCAGCGGCGATGTATCCCCCGGCGCCCAGCAGCACGGCCGAGAGCACCACGGCCAGCCACCCGAGGTTGCGGGACGCCGCGCCGCCGAAGGTGATCTCCGCGGTCTCGCCCGCCCGGATGTCCGACGCGGAGAAGCGGCGGAACCTCCGGCCCTGGATCGTCAACGGATCCGCGGCCGCCAGGTCGGCACCCGTCGCCGAGGCGCTGCTGTCCTCGACGAGCAGCTCGAGTCGCAGGGTCGGCTGATCGAGCGGGACCCGCAGCGTCCTGAGGTCGCGCGGCACCACGTACGTGACCACCACCTGCTTCAGTCCCGGCGGGAAGGGCGCGCTCACCACGATCGAGTCACCCGCCTGCACCACCGCGCTGTTCGGGACCTCGCCCTCGCCCACACGGAACCCTTCGATCCCGCGCGGCAGCTTCATGTGCCAGGTCGACGCCGTGGAATCACGCGGCACGCGCGTGGTCTCGCCGGGGTTGCCCACCTGCACGATGTCGAGCACGTCGCGCGAGCCGTCGCCCCCCGGCGCCGAGATCACCAGGTGCCGCACGGCCACGTTCAATGGCGCGCCCGCGGTCGCGGTGTCGTAGACGGCGAGGCGGATGGTGTCGGCGCCCGCGTGGTCCTTCACGGAGAACGGCTCCGAGAAGTACCCGATGCCGGCGTAGCGCGTCGAGACGACGTACATCGAGCCCGTGTCGGGCCTCGCGATGCGGAACCGGAAGGCGCCGCGCGCGTCCGCATGCAGCGAGTCGAGCGGGCCCTGCTCCCGCATCCCGATCCGGTGCGCCACGACCACCGCACCGGCCAGGGCCGTGGTATCCGCGCCGCGGACCCGCACGGCGTGGCCGCTGAGGACCAGCGGCGCGGCCGGGCCCTGCGCGAGGAGCGGGACGGCGAAGGCGGCGAGGGCCAGCGCCGCGCCGGCCAGGGCGCTACGGCATGAACTTGCCAAAGTCCTCGGGATCCAGGTTCTGCAGGTAGGTCTTGAGCGATTCCTTGTCGAGCGGCCCCTGGTCGGGCGGCGCATCGACCGTGTCGACCGACGACGTGTCGAGCAGGTCACCGTTGCTGAAGATCGGCGCCTTCAGGCGCAGGGCGATGGCGATGCTGTCGGACGGGCGCGCGTCCACCTGCACGACGTCGCCGTTCCGGTAGATGTGCAGCTCGGCGTAGTAGGTGTTCTCCTTGACCCCGGTGATCAGCACCCGGCGCAGCTCGCCGCCGAGGCCGACGATCACCTGCTTCAGGAGGTCGTGCGTCAGCGGGCGGGAGAACTTGACCCCGGCCAGCTCCATCGCGATGGCGCTGGCCTCGCTCGGCCCGATCCAGATCGGCAGGACGCGCGGGCCGTCCTTCTCCTGCAGGACCACCACCGGCGCGTTGGTGCTCCGGTCGAGGCCGAGGTGCGCGACCCGGACCTCGACCAGTCCGCCGCCGGCAGCGTCAGGTGCCAAGATCCCACGACGCCAGGTAGTGGCGCTGCTCCGCGGTCAGCGTGTCGATGGCGAGCCCCATCCCCGCGAGCTTGAGGCGCGCGATCTCCTTGTCGATCTCCGCGGGCACGCGATGCACGTCCTTCGTCAGCTCCTGGACGTGCTTCAGCAGATACTCGGCGCCCAGCGCCTGGTTGGCGAACGACATGTCCATCACGCTCGCCGGATGGCCCTCGGCCGCCGCGAGGTTGATCAGCCGGCCCTCGGCCAGGACGAAGACGCGTTTCCCGTCGAGCAGCCACTCCTCCACGAACGGCCGCGCCTGGCGCGGCCCCTGGGCCGCCTGCTTCAGCGACTCGAGGTCGATCTCGACGTTGAAGTGGCCGCTGTTGGCCACGATCGCGCCGTCCTTCATGCGGCGCATGTGCTCGACCCGGATGACGTTGACGTCGCCGGTGAGGGTGATGAAGAGGTCGCCGCGCGGTGCGGCATCGGCCATCGGCATGACCTCGAAGCCGTCCATCGTGGCCTCGATTGCCTTGACCGGATCCACCTCCGTCACGATGACCTTGGAGCCGGCGCCGCGCAGCCGCGACGCGACCCCGCGGCCGCACCACCCGTAGCCCGCCACCACCGCGGTGGAGCCGGCCAGCAGGATGTTGGTCGCGCGCACCACGCCGTCCACGGTGGACTGGCCGGTGCCGTAGCGGTTGTCGAACAGGTGCTTGGTATCCGAGTCGTTGACCGCGATGACCGGGAACTGGAGCACGCCGTCCTTGGCCATCGCCTTGAGGCGGATCACGCCGGTGGTCGTCTCCTCGGTGGATCCGACGACGCCCTTGAGCAGGGCGGCGCGCTCATCCTTCGAGAGCGACTCCACCCACTTCCGCACCGGCGGCGCGAGATCGTCCATCCGGTTCAGCGCGATCATGTGCAGCGAGCCCACGAGATCGGCGCCGTCGTCCATCGTGACGTCGGGCCGGTGCGCGAGCGCGGCACGGATGTGTTCGTAGTAGGTCGCGTGGTCCTCGCCCTTGATCGCGAACACGGAGATGCCGTGCTCGCGCACCAGGTACGCCGCGGCGTCGTCCTGGGTCGAGAGCGGGTTCGAGGCGCACAGCGCCACCTCGGCGCCGCCCGCCTTGAGGGCGATCGCCAGGTTGGCGGTCTCGGTCGTCACGTGCAGGCAGGCGCTGAGGCGGCGCCCCTTGAGCGGCTGCTCCTTCGCGAACCGCTCGCGGATCAGCCGCATCACCGGCATCGAACGCTCCGCCCATTCGACCCGCCGCCGGCCCTCGTCCGCGAGGGCGAGGTCCTTCACGTCGTAGGACGCCTTCTTCGTCGCGACGGTCACCGGGCCCCCCTCCCCACCTGCGCCGACCCCGCCAGGCGCTTCGCCGTCTCCGCCAGCTCGGCCGCGCGGTCGGTCCGCTCCCAGTTGAACAGGTCCACTTCGACGCCGTCCACCGTCACGCGCTCGGGCTTGCGGCCGAAGTGTCCGTACGCCGCGGTCGGCTTGAAGATCGGCTTGCGCAGGTCCAGCGCCTCGATGATCGCGCGCGGCGCGAGGTCGAACTGCTCGCGGACCGCGGCCTCCAGCACGCTGTCGGGCACCGTCCCGGTGCCGAACGTGTCCACCAGCAGCGAGACCGGCTGCACGACGCCGATCGCGTAGGCGATCTGGACCTCGCAGCGCCGCGCCAGAGCAGCCGCCACGACGTTCTTCGCCACCCAGCGCGCGGCGTACGCGCCCGAACGGTCCACCTTCGACGGATCCTTCCCGCTGAAGGCGCCGCCGCCGTGACGCGCGAAGCCGCCGTAGGTGTCCACGATGATCTTGCGGCCGGTGAGGCCCGCGTCGCCCTGCGGCCCCCCGACCACGAACCGGCCGGTGGGATTGATGAGGTAGCGCGGCTCCCCGTCCGCCACCCACTGGTGGATCACCGGCGTGATGACGTGCTGGATGATCTCGGCGTGCAGCTCGTCGTTGTCGATGGTCGGTGCGTGCTGGGCCGACACCACCACGGTGTGCACCCGGCGGGGGCGGTCGCCCTCGTACTCCACCGTGACCTGCGACTTCCCGTCGGGCCGGAGCCAGGGCAGCGTCCCCGACTTGCGCACCTCCGCGAGCCGGCGGGTGAGGCCGTGCGCCAGCATGATGGGCAGCGGCATCAGCTCCGGCGTCTCGTCGGTGGCGAAACCGAACATCATCCCCTGGTCGCCCGCGCCGCCGGTGTCCACACCCACCTTGATGTCCGGCGACTGCCGGTCGATCGTCGTCAGTACCGCGCAGGTTTCCGCGTCGTAGCCCATGGAACAGTCGGTGTATCCGATCGCCTCGACCGTGCCGCGCACGATGTCCGGTACGTGCACGTAGGTCGTGGTCGTGATCTCGCCTCCCACCAGCGCCATCCCGGTGGTGACGTAGGTCTCGCAGGCCACGCGCGCCGCGGCATCGCGCGAGAGGATCGCGTCGAGCACCGCGTCGGAGATCTGGTCGGCGATCTTGTCGGGATGTCCCTCCGTGACCGACTCGGAGGTGAAGAGCCAGCGGCGTGACGCGCTCATGTCGTTCTCGTCTCTGTCTTTGGGGTCGCTAATGGCGGAAGCTAGCCCTGCGTGCACGGGCTGGCAACGGGGACGACGGGTCCAACAAGCGCAGATCCACGACACTTCCGACGGATCGGCGGACGAACGCGGAGATCTCATCGGTCGTGGGCAGCTCGAGCGCGGCCTCCGCGCAGGTCGCCGCATCCTTCGCGCTGATCTGGCGGATCATCCACTTGGCGAGCGGCAGGCTCGGCGAGGCGACGGAGAAGACGCGGAAGCCCAGTCCGACCAGCAGGTAGATGGACACCGGGTCGGCCGCCATCTCACCGCACACCGACACCTCGCGCCGGGCCGCGCGCGCCGCGCGGGCCACCGCGCGCAGCAGGCGCAGCAGCGCGGGATGGTGCGCGTTGAACCGCTCGGAGAGCCGCGCGTTGCCGCGGTCCACCGCCAGGGTGTACTGCACCAGGTCGTTGGTGCCGACCGAGAGGAAGTCCGACACCTCCGCCAGCCGGTCGGCCACGATGGCGGCCGCGGGCGTCTCCACCATCACGCCGACCGGCACGGAGATGGCGGCCTCGATCCCCTTCTTGCGCAGCGCGCGCGACTCCTCCTCGACCAGCTCCCGCGTGCGCAGCACCTCGTCCACGCGCGTCACCAGCGGGATCATCAGGCGCAGCTTCGCGTGCGCCGCCGCGCGCAGGATCGCCCGGATCTGCGGCCGGAAGATCTCCGGCTGGTCGAGGCACACGCGGATCGCGCGCCACCCCAGCATCGGGTTGCCCTCCGCCATCCGCCCGAACGGTGCGGGGAACTTGTCCCCGCCGAGGTCGTAGGTGCGGATGATGACCGGGTGCGGCGCGAAACCCTGCCCGATGCGCCGGTACACCTCCGTCTGCTCGTCCTCCGACGGCATCCGGCCGCGGCCCACCACCAGGAACTCGGTGCGGAGCAGTCCCACGCCCTCGGCCCGGTGGCGCAGCGCGAGTTCCATCTCTTCGGGCAGGTCGAGGTTCGCGCGCACCGCGAGCATCGCGCCGTCGCTCGTCTGCGCGGGCAGCTCGGAGCCGGCCTCCAGGTCGCGCTCCAGCTCCCGGCGCTGCCTGTCGCGGCGCCGCGCCGCCTCGATGACCTGCGGCGACGCCTCGACCTGCAGCGTGCCCGCCCACCCGTCCAGCACCACCGTCTGCCCGGTGGTGACGCGGTCCAGGACCTCCGGCAGCGCCATCACGGCCGGGATGCCGATCGAGTGCGCGAGGATCGCCGCGTGGGAGGTGCGGGTCCCCTCCTGGCACGCGATGGCCAGCACGGCCTCACGGTCGAGCTGGACCGTCAGCGACGGCGTCAGGTCTCTGGCCACCAGGATCACGGGGGCGTCGTGGCTCGCGGCCTCCAGCGTCGGCTCCTCGACGCCCAACAGGTGCGTCAACACCAGGATCTCGACGTCCGTCAGGTCGGCGAGCCGCTCCCGCAGCATCGCGCTCCCCGTCGTGCTCCACAGCCCGCGCCACTCCAGCATCTTCAGCTGGAAGGCCCGCTCGGCCGTGAAGTGGTTCTCCCGGATCAGGCGCGCGACCCCGCCCAGGAGGTCCTTGTCCTCCAACACCAGCAGCTGCGCGTCGAAGATGCGCGCCTCGTCCTCTCCGGCGCGCTCGGCGGCCTTGCCGCGGCTGCGCGTGATCCGGCCGCGCGCGTAACCCAGCGCCTCGGTGAGCCGAGCCACCTCCGCCTCGACGCTCCCCTCCGCGATGGCCGTGTCCGGCACCACGGGCGCTTCCCAGCGCACCACGAGCGCCGGCCCCACCGCCACGCCGGGCGAAACCGCGACCCCCTTCATGATCCGCTGCGGCATTCAGTCCTCCCCGAAACCCGCGGCCACCAGCGCCAGGAGCGCGGTGACCGCCGCCTCGGCATCGTCGCCATCCGCCTTGATGAGCAGCGAGCTCCCGCATTCCGCCGCCAGCATCATCATTCCCATGATGCTCTTGCCGTTCACCTCCAGCCCGTCCTTCGTGACCGTGATGTGCGCCTGGAACTTGTTGGCGACCTTCACGAATTCCGCCGCGGGCCGCGCGTGGAGCCCGAGCGAATTGACGATCGGCGCGAGGCGCTCGACTACCACAGGACCCCCACGGCCAGCACGGCCGCCAGCACGCCGCCCGCCACGACCATCCCGGTCGCACGCGGCTGGATCGCCCGCACGACGCCCGCGAACAGCAGCGCCGCCGCCGCGCCCGCCAGCGTCTCCCAGCGCCGGTGCACCGGGATCCACGCCAGCACCGAGACCAGCGCGCCTCCGACCAGGAACGCCGCGATCGGCGCCACGATCTCCAGGGCGCGCTGCAGGCCCGGTGCGGCGAGCGCCCCCGCCACCCGCACCCCCGATCGGAAGCCCGCCTTCAGGCCCCAGACGCGCAGCCAGACGTGCATCGCGTTGTACAGCACGAGAAACGCCACCACCGCCCAGAACCCGGCCGAGAGGGCCACCAGGATCAGGGCGATAGCGGCGCAGGCCGGCAGCCATCCGGCCCAGATCAGACGGTCGCCGAGCGAGCCGAGCGGGCCCACCAGCGCCGAGCGCAGGCGCTCGATCTTCTCCGGCTCCACGCCGTCCAGCTCCGCGCGGACCGCCGCCCCCACGGCCAGCGAGGCGAAGTAGGGATGCGCGTTGAAGAAGCGCGACTGCCGCGCCACCGCCTTGCGGAATGCCGACCCGTCGCCCTCCCGTCGCAGGCCCCGCAGCATCGGCTCGGCGACGTAACCGAACCCGATGCCGAGCATCCGCTCGTAGGTCCACGCGGCCTGGATCGTGAAGAGGCGCGCCACGGCCACGCCGAACCCCGGGATCGCTGTGCGGGCTACCACGCGAGGGCTCCCAGCACCGCCAACCCCGCCACCGCGCCGGCCGCCAGATACCGCCGGGACGGGCGCTGTCCGTACAGGCGCCAGGCGCTCCAGGCGGCCACGCCGAGCGCGGTGCCGATCACCGCGATGTCCGCCAGGGCCCGGGGCGCCCGCCAGCCCGCCTCGACGGCGCGGGCTACGCGCTCGCCGACCAGGAAGGTGAACGCGGTGAGCAGGACGGCGCGCACCGCGTCGCGCGCAATCCCGCCCACCTGCAGCGCCGCCAGGCCGCGCGGGTCACCCGCCTCGACCGTGGACTCCCATCTCCGCATCTGCGCTCCCGTCAGGCGCCGCGCCAGGTGCATCAGCAGGCCCCCGAGCCACGCCGCCACCAGCGCCACCACCATCACGCCCACCATCCACGTCCCGTCCCACCCGCCCCTCAGCGCGGCCAGCGCGCCGGCGGCGCAGGCCGCCGGTCCCCAGTCCGGGTAGCGCGCCGCCCCGACCGGCAGCGTCTCGAACGCGAACAGCTCGAGGAGCGCGCCGATCGTCAGGCCCGCCAGCGGCCGTCCGGCGACCGCGCCGCCCAGGAAGCCGGCCACCAGCGGTCGCGACAACATCGCCTGCGGTACGCTGACCAGATCGAGCCCGACGACGGCGCCGACCACGAGCAGGGCGACGAAGGACGACGCGTTCACACCAGCTCCGCGATCGGCACGGGCCTGGCGGTCGGCACGTCCTGCGCCGACACCTCCACGCCCTCGGCAGCCAGCGCCTTGAGCTTCGCGGCTTCGTCCGGCGTCAGGAAGACGTAGCGGAGCCGCTCGGTGCGGCCCTCGCGCGCGTGGATGCCGCCGAGATTGACGCAGCGCCGGCCCGGCATCGCCCGCGCCAGGGACACCATCGTGTCCACGTCCCCGGTGAGCACGATCCCACAGCGGCGGTCCCGCTCCCACTCCGGGAGCCGCGCGGCCGCCTCCGCCACGCTCGCGAAGATCAGCTCGATGGAGGGGGGCACGCCCATCCGGTAGAGCTCCTGCTCCCAGTCGCTGGCGCGCACGTCGTCGTTGACCAGGACGATGAAGCCGATCCCCAGGCGCTGGGCCCAGCCTACGACCACCTGCCCGTGGATCAGGCGGTCATCGATGCGATACAACCCGATCACCGGGCGACGATCCCCACGCCGGCGCGGCCGGTCTGCACGGCGCGCTCGGCCGCCGCGTCCAGCGGCAGCTCCCGGTGGAACGCGAAGTCCACCAGCATCGCGAGGTTCACGCCCGTGACCACGCGCAGGTCCGGGCGCGCCCGCGCCAGATGGGCGGCCGTGAACGCGCACGAGCCACCCGCCATGTCGGTGAAGATCAGGGCGGGGCGCCCCTGCACCGCCTCGTCCAGCCGCCTGAGCAGCGCCGTCCGGTCGCACCCCCGGTTCGACACCGCCACCAGTCCCGTGTCGTCGCCCGCGATCGCGGCCACGGCCGCGAGCAGGGCGTCGGCCAGCTCGGTGTGCGCCACGACGACGCCCGTCAGCTTCTCACTCATAGTCCTCTTCGAGGTACTCGCGGATCAGCCGCCGTTCCCGCATCCGCCCGATCAGCCGCTCGTTGAACTCGCGGGCGGAATCCACGCCGCTGTACTTCAGCAGATGCCGCATCGCCACGATCTCGGCGATCACGGTGATGTTCTTGCCCGGGTTCAGCGGCACCACGACGCGCGGCAGCTTCACGTCGAGGATGTCCGTCTCTTCGACGTCGATCCCGGTGCGGTCGTACGGCGCCGCGCTGTCCCAATCCTCCAGCTGGACCACCACCTCGATGCGCTTCTGCTGGCGCACCGCGCGGACGCCGAACAGCGCCGCGACGTCGATCAGACCGATGCCGCGGATCTCCATGAAGTGATGCTGGTGCTCGTGCCCACGCCCGATCAGGACGTCGTGGCCGAGCCGGCGCACCAGCACGACGTCGTCGGCGACGACGCGGTGGCCCCGCTCGACCAGGTCGAGCACGCACTCGCTCTTCCCGATCCCCGACCGCCCGATGAACAGGAGGCCCACGCCGTACACGTCCGCGAGCGACCCGTGGATCGCCGTCTGCGTGGCGAACGCCTCCTCGAGGAAGGGCTTGAGCCGGTCGTAGAACTCCGACGTCTTGAGGCGCGAGCGGAGCACGGCCACGCCGTGCTTCTGCCCCAGCTCCACCAGCTCGGGCGGGACCTCGAGCCCCTTGGTCACGAACAGGCACGGCACGCCCAGCTCGAAGAGCTGCTCCAGCGTGCGGCGCCGCTCGGCGGCCTTCAGCGAGAGGAGATAGGACACCTCCGTCTCCCCGAGCACGTGTACGCGGTCGGGGGCGAACCGCGCCGTGTACCCCGCCAGGACGAGCCCGGGGCTCGACACTTCGGACGACGGGATGGCGCGCTCCAATCCCGTGTCGCCGGTCAGCGCCTCCAGCTGGAGCGCCTCGGCGCGCTGCTCCAGGAGATCGCGCAGGCGGACCGTAGCTACCTCCCCGGGCGGCCCGCGCGGCGCGGGCTCGGAGCGGCCTTGTCGAGCTGCCGGCGCAATTTCGACACCGCCCGATCGAGTGCGGTCCGGTGGTCGGCGGCCTCGCCGGTCGCGACGTAGAGCACGCCCCGGGCCGCCGTGAGCCGCAGCTCCGCCAGCGCCCGCTGGTGCCCCGCGTCGAACGTGATGTTCGCGCCCGTGGGCCGGTGCGCGAACCGGGCCAGCCGCGTCACGACCTGCTCGGCCCGGAGACGCAGGGCCTCCGGCACCTCGCCGTGCCGCGCCGTGATGATGATGTCCATGCGATCGGCTCCTAGCTCCCTCGCCCGGAGGCGACGGCAGCTTCGAGATGAGCTTCGGTCTCCGCGGCGGCCTTCTCCCAGCTCAGCGAGCGGGCGAAGGCCCGCGCCCCCGTCGACAGACGTTCGCGCAGCGCGGCGTCGGTCGCCAGCGCCAGCAGCGCCGCCTGCAGCGCCGCGACGTCACCGTGCGGGACCAGGACCCCGGTCTCGCCGTCGTGCACCGATTCCCGCAGGCCGGGGCTGTTCGAGGCCACCGCCGGCGTCCCGCACCCGGCGGCCTCGAGGTTGGTGATCCCCCACCCTTCCTTGGGCGACGGGAAGACCACGGCCCACGCCCGCCGGTACAACTCCAGCTTCCGCTCCTCGCTCACGAAGCCGAGGAACGTGACCGCCCCGCCGCCGACGGCCGCCGCCACCCGCTCGAGGCGGGCGCGGTCGGAGCCGCCCCCCGCGATCCACAGCTCCACCGGGTGGCCGGAGCGCGCCAGGGCCCCGGCCGCGGCGATGGCCGTGTCCATCGCCTTATAACGCTTGAGCCGCCCGACGTACAGGAACGTCGGGCGCGGCGACCGCGCCACACCGGCGGCGGGAGCGTAATGCTCCGCGTCCACGCCTGGATAGATCACACGAATCCGCTCCTCGGCGAAGCCCCGCGCCACCAGGTCGTCGGCCGTGCTCCGGCTGATGGCGTGGACCGGGAGGCCGCGGTAGACCCGCGGCATCGGCTGCTCCGCCGCCCAGACCGCCAGCGCCATCGGCCACGACACTTCCCGGAACGCCGTCGTGCCGAACAGGTGCGGCACGAGGAGGACGAACGGCCCGCCCCACAGCAGCGGAAGGTAGAGCGGGAGCTTGTTCACGTCTTCCACCACCACGTCGGGGCGCAGCTGCCGCGCCAGGCGCATGAACGCGCGCCGGCCCCTGAGCGCGAAGGTGTACGCGCCGGCGGCGCGATGGACCGTGATGCCGTCGATCACCTCCGACGCCTCGCACCCCGGCCAGCCGCTCGCCAGGAGGTGCACCTCGTGGCCGCGCGCCGCGAGCCGGCCGAAAATCTCGTGCAGGTGCACTTCGGCGCCGCCGGCCTCCGGGTGCGTCCGGTCGCGCCAGTTCACCACGACGATCTTCACAGGCGGCCCTGGTCGTGCGCGATCCGGTCGAGGATGCCGTTGACGAACGCCGGGGACTTCGCGCCGCCGAACCAGTGGGCGAGGCGCACCGCCTCGTCGATGACCACCCGGGGCGGGGTCGCCCCGCCCTCCAGCTCGCACGCCGCCAGCCGCAGGAGGTTGCGGTCCACCACCGCCAGCCGCTCCAGCCGCCAGCGGTCCGCGGCGCGCTCCAGCTCGGCATCGAGCCGCGCGCAGCCGGCCACGGTCGCTGCGGCGAGGCTCAGCGCGCGGTCCTGGACCGCGGCGCTGCCCGACAGGAGCGGCAGCACGCGGGCCCAGGCCGCGCGCGGATCGCCCGCCTTGTCCGGGGACTGGTCCCAGGCGTAGAGCAGCTGGAGCGCGAGGGCGCGGGCCCGCGTCTCAGCGCGGATGGCCACGGCGCGCCGGAGGAGGCCCTCTCCGAGACCGAGCGTTCTTCGCGCCGCCCGGACGGTGCTGCCCCGGCGGCACGCCGCCACGCGTCCGCAGCGTCGCCGCGGCGTCCAGCGCCGCCGCGACGGCGTCGAACCCCTTGTCCCCCTCCGCACCGCCGGAGCGCTCCAGCGCCTGCTCCTCGGTGTCGCAGGTCAGCACGCCGAAGCCCACCGGCACGCCGTACTCGACCGCCACCGCCATGAGTCCGCGCGACGCTTCGGCCGCGATGATCTCGTAGTGCAGCGTCTCGCCGCGGATCACCGCGCCGAGCGCCGCGATCGCCTCGTAGCGCCCCGTCGCCGCGAGATGGCGCACCACCACCGGCAGCTCCCACGCGCCCGCCACCCGGCACACGTCCACGCGGCTCGCCGGCACGCGCCGCTCGGCGAGACACCGCTCGGCCCCGGCCAGGAGCCGCCGCGTGACGTCCTCGTTGAACCGGCTGACGACGATGCCGATCCGCGGGGCGGCGCGCCGGGCCTTGCCGACGGCGGGCATCAGTGGGCGAACAGGTGACCGAGCTTGTCGCGCTTGACGTCGAGGTAGCCGGCGTTCTCGTCGGTCCTCGGCGGGATGATCGGCACGCGCTCCGCGATGGTCAGGCCGTAGCCCTCGATCCCCACCAGCTTCATCGGGTTGTTGGTCAGGATGCGGATCGTCTTCACGCCGAGGTCCAGCAGGATCTGGGCGCCGATCCCGTAGTTGCGCAGGTCGGGGAGGAAGCCGAGCTGCGTGTTGGCCTCCACCGTGTCGTGTCCGGCGTCCTGCAGCTCGTAGGCCTTGAGCTTGTTGAGCAGGCCGATGCCGCGGCCCTCCTGGTCGAGGTACACCACGGCGCCGCGCCCCTCCTGGGCGATCATCCGCATCGCGGTCGTGAGCTGCCAGCCGCAATCGCAGCGCGACGAGCCGAACACGTCCCCGGTCAGGCACCTCGAGTGGATGCGCACCAGCACGTCGCCGCCCGACGCGACGTCGCCGTAGACCAGCGCCACGTGCTCCGCGTCGTCCACGTCGTTGCCGTAGCCGATGATGCGGAACTCGCCGAAGGGCGTCGGCAACCGCGCCTCGGCCACACGGTGCACCAGCCGCTCGTGCTGCAGGCGATGGGCGACGATCTGCGCCACCGTGATGAAGGTGATCCCGTGCTCGGCGGCGAAGCGCTCCAGCTCCGGGCGGCGCGCCATGGTGCCGTCCGGGTTCAGCACCTCGCAGATCACGCCCGCGGGATACAATCCGGCGAGGCGGGCCAGGTCCACGCTCGCTTCGGTCTGGCCGACCCGCTGCAGCACCCCGCCGGGGCGCGACCGGAGCGGGAAGACGTGGCCGGGGCGCCGCAGGTCCGCGGCGGTGGACACGGGGTCGATCGCGACGCGGATGGTCGTGGACCGGTCGGCGGCGCTGATGCCCGTGGTCACGCCGAACCGGGCGGCCGCGTCCACGCTCACCGTGAAGGCGGTCTCGTGCGCCTCGGTATTGTGGTCCACCATCTGCGGGAGCCCCAGCGCCTCGCACCGCTCCTGCGTCAGCGTGAGGCAGATCAACCCGCGGCCGTGCACCAGCATGAAGTTGATCGCCTCCGGCGTGATCTTCTCCGCCGCCGCGATCAGGTCGCCTTCGTTCTCCCGGGCCTCGTCGTCCGCCACCAGCACGAGCTTCCCTGCCCGCACGTCGGCGATCGCCTGTTCGACCGTGCCAAACGGCATCTAGTCCCCCTCTCCCGGACGGCCGCGATACGGCGCCAGGAGGTGCTGCACGAACTTCCCGATCAGATCCGCTTCTAAATGTACGCGCGTGCCCACCCTCGCTCTACCCAGGGTCGTGACCTCGAGGGTGTGCGGAATGACGGAAATCTGCACCACGCCGCGCCGCGGGAGGTCGTTGACCGTCATGCTGATGCCGTCCACCGCGACGGAGCCGTGCAGCACCGACAGCTCGGCCACGAGCTTCGGGACCCGGATGTCGAGCAGCACCGAGTCGTCGAGCGCCCTGCGCCGGACGACCGTCCCGACGCCGTCCACGTGGCCCGCGACGAGGTGCCCTCCCAGCAGATCCCCCAGCTTGAGCGAACGCTCCAGGTTCACCGGGCGGCCGGCGCGGTAGGCGCCGATGTTCGTCCGGCTCCGCGTCATCGTGACCGCTTCGACCGTGAAGGTGCCCCGCCCCGTCTTCACCACCGTCAGACAGGTCCCGTCTATCGCGATGCTCTCGCCGATGGTCGGACGGCGGCGGTACGGGTGCGCGATCATGACTTCGAGGCCGCGGGCCGTGCTGCGCACGCGCCGCACCGTGCCCATCGCCGTGACCAGCCCCGTGAACATCAGGCGCGGTCCATCACGAGGAGACTGTCGTTCCCCAGGGTGCGGCGGTCGACCGTGTGCCACCGTTCGGCGGCCTCGATCGCGGTGCCGGGCACGCCGGCGAAGGCGGGAACGCCGTCGCCCCCGAGCAGGATCGGCGCCATGATCAGATGAATGCGATCCACCAGGCCCTCCTTGAGCCACCGTCCCGCCACGACGCCGCCGCCTTCGATGAGCAGGCTCGCCATCCCGAGACGCGCGATCTCGGCCAGCGCCTCGCTCGGCCCATCCGCGGTCGCCACCTGCGCCCCCGCGGCCTCGAGCGCGACGCGCTGCGAGGCGGGCACCTCGCGTCCAAGCAGCACGAGCGTCGGGATCTCGCGCGCGGTCTTCACCATCACGGCGCCGAGCGGCACTGCGCCGCGGCGATCGAGGGCGACGCGCAGCGGCGGCCGGGAGGGCTTCACCGGGCCCCGGACGGTGAGGCTGGGGTCGTCGGCTGTCGCGGTGCCCGCGCCGACCGCGATCGCGTCGAAACCGGCGCGCAGCCAGTGCACATAGTCCCGCGCCTCGCCCCCCGACACCCACTGTGAGCGGCCGCTGCCGTCCGCGATCTTCCCATCCAGCGACACCGCGAGCTTCAACGCGACGAAGGGGCGTGGGCTCGCGAAGCGATGGAAGAACGCGGCGTTCTGGGCGCGCGCCTCCTGCTCCAGGACCCCCGCGACCACGGACACCCCCGCGCGCCGCAGAGCCCCCGCGCCGCCGCCGGCCTTCGGGTCCACGTCGTGCGCGCCGAAGACCACGCGCCGGATCCCGGCCGCGACGATGGCATCGCTGCACGGCGGCGTCTTCCCGTAGTGCACGCACGGTTCGAGGCTGACCACCAGGTCCGCCCCGCGCGCCTTGGGCCCCGCCGCCTCGAGCGCCGCCACCTCGCCGTGCCGCCCGCCGAACTCGGCGTGAAACCCCTCGCCCACCACCACGCCGTCCTTGACCACCACCGCGCCCACGAGCGGGTTCCTTCCGACGCGGCCCCAGCCGCCCCACGCGAGCGCGATCGCGCGCCGCATCAGCTCCGCGTCGTCCACGGCTACGTCGCCGGCTCCCAGCGCACCCGGCCCTGCCCCCGCTCCACCACCCCGATCTCCCACGTCTCGACCCCGGCCTCGCGCGCCGCCGCGCGCACCGCGCCCGCCTCGAGCGGGGGGCAGACGCCGATCAGCCCCACGCCGAGGTTGAAGACTGCGCGCATCTCCTCGTCCCCCACCGACCCGCCTTCCTGCACCACGCGGAACGGGGCCGGTACGGGCCACGATGCGCCCCGCACCACCGCATCGGTCGTGTCGGGCAAAACACGGACCAGATTGCCGCTTATCCCTCCCCCGGTAATGTGGGCGAGGGCGTGGAACCGCCGGCGGACCGGCCAGACGGCGGCGAAGTAGCTCCGGTGCACCGCCAGCAGCACCTCGGCCACCGTCCCGCCCGCCCCGGGGAACGGGTCGTCGAGTCCCAGCTCCATGTCGCCGAACAGCACCCGGCGCAGCAGCGAGTAGCCGTTGGTGTGGAAGCCGCTGGAGGCGTAGCCGACGAGCACGTCGCCCGCACGGATGCGGTCGCCGTGCAGCGCCTCATCCTCGGCGACGACGCCGAGGATCGTGCCGGCGAGATCGAACTCCCCCGGCCGGTACACGTCGGGCATTTCGGCCGTCTCGCCCCCCACCAGCGGCATCTCGTGGGCGCGGCACGCGCGCGCCACCCCGCTCACCACGTCCGCGGCGACCGCCGGATCGAGCCGGCCCGAGGCGAAGTAGTCGAGGAACCCGATCGGGCGCGCCGCGTGGACGAGGATGTCGTTGACGCAGTGGTTGACGAGGTCCTCGCCGACGGTGTCGTAGCGGCGGGCGCGGATGGCCACCAGCACCTTGGTGCCCACGCCGTCGGTCGAGGCGACGAGGAGCGGCTTGGGGACGTCCGCGGGGATGCGGACCAGGCCGCCGAACGCCCCCACCGCCCCCGCCGACGCCGCGGTCCGGGTGCCGCGCACCAGCTCCGCGATCTTCGTCTTGGCCGCCTCGGCGGCGGCCAGGTCCACGCCGGCGCGCCGGTAGCGGTCAGCGCCGGTCGTCATCGCCCGGCTCCAGCTCGAAGTGCACCAGGTCCCGGTGCGCCCGGACCCGCGCCGTGATGTCGGCCGGCGAGATCTCCTCGAAGCGCCCGATGGAGAAGCGCTCCACCGCGAACGAGCCCATCGTCGAGCCGTAGACCATCGCGACCCGGAGGTTCGGGTCGGAGAGGTCCCCGGTCCGCGCCAGGTGCGCCATGAAGCCGCCCGCGAACGCGTCACCGGCGCCGGTCGGATCGAAGACGTCGTCCAGCGGGAACGCCGGGACGTAGAAGATGCGGTCCCGCTCGACCAGCACGGCGCCGTGCTCCCCCTTCTTCACCACGACGAACTTCGGGCCGCGCTCCAGAACCCACCGCGCCGCCCGGTGGATGTGCCAGTCCCCGGACAGCTCCCGCACCTCGGAGTCGTTGACCAGCAGCACGTCCACCTTCTCCAGGAGCTTCAGCAGCGCGGTGCGCTTCCCCTGGATCCAGTAGTTCATCGTGTCGCAGGCGACCAGCTTCGGCCGGTGCACCTGCTCGAGGACCTGGAGCTGCAGCTCCGGGTCGATGTTGCCGAGGAAGACGAACTCCGCGTCCCGGAACGCCTCCGGGATCACGGGCTTGAAGTTGGCGAACACGCCCAGCCGCGTCTCCAGCGTGTCGCGGGTCTGCAGGTCGAAGCCGTACTTCCCCGCCCAGCGGAAGCTCTCGCCGTCGGCGACGGTGACGCCGCGGAGGTCCACGCCCCGCCGCTCGAGCCGCTTGAGCTCCGCCATCGGATAGTCGCGCCCGACGACCCCGACCACCTGCACCGGATGGAGCAGTGCGCCGGCCGCGGCGAAATACACCGCCGAGCCGCCGAGGGCGTTCTCCGTCCTGCCGAACGGCGTTTCGACCGAATCGAGCGCGATGCTGCCCACCACCAGGAGACTCATGCCGTCACCTCGCTACATCCGGTCCGGCGCCGACAGCCCCAGCAGCGCCAGCGCGTTCGCCAGGACGATCCGCGTGGCGCGCGCCAGCGCCAGGCGCGCGCGCTCCACCTCGGCGCGCTCTCCGAGCACCCGGCACTTGTGGTACCAGAGGTGCGCGGCGCGCGCGAGCTCTTCCAGGTAGCCGGTGATGCGCTGCGGCTCCAGCGCGTCGGCCGCGCGCGCGACCACCTCCGGGAAGCGCGCCAGCAGCTTCAGCAGCTCCGCCTCGCTCGGATCGCTCAGCTCCGCGACGTCCACTCCGTCCGCCGTGGCCGACGCGGGGTCCACGTTCCCCACCCGGAAGATCCCCGACATCCGCGCGTGCGCCATCTGGACGTAGAAGACCGGGTTCTCCTCGGTGCGCTTCAGCGCCAGGTCCACGTCGAACTGGAGGTGCGAATCGGCCTTCCGCATCACGAAGAAGTAGCGCACCGCGTCGCGCCCCACCTCGTCCACCAGGTCCCGCACGGTGACGTAACTGCCCGCGCGCTTGGAGACCTTCATCTCCTCGCCGCCCTTCATCACCGTCACCATCTGGTGCAGCACATAGTCCGGATAGCCGGCCGGGATCCCGACGTCCAGCGCCTGGAGCCCGATCCGCACCCGCGTGACGGTGCTGTGGTGGTCGGCCCCCTGCACGTTGATCGCGCGGGCAAAGCCCCTCTGCCACTTCGTGACGTGATAGGCGACGTCCGGCACGAAGTAGGTGTACTCCCCGCCCCGCTCCGCGCTGCGGCGGATCACCCGGTCCTTGTCGTCGCCGAAGTCCGTCGTCCTGAGCCAGAGCGCGCCGTCCCGCTCGTACGCGTGCCCCGCCGCCGTCCACCGGCGGACCGTGTCCTCCACGCGGCCGTCCGCGTACAGCGACGTCTCGAGGAAGTAGACGTCGAACTTGACGCCGAACGCCTGGAGATCGCCGTCCTGCTCCTTCCGCAGCTCCCGGACGGCGAAGGCGCGCACCGCCTCGAGGTCCGACGCGTCGCGGTCGCCCGGGTGCGCGTCCCGATAGCGCTGCGCGATCTCGCGGATGTACTCGCCGTGGTAGCCGCCCTCGGGGATCTCCGCGGGGCGGCCGCCCAGCTCGCGGGCGCGCGCCTGCACGCTCGCCGCGAGCTTCAGGATCTGCGCGCCAGCGTCGTTGTAGTAGAACTCCCTCGTGACGGCCCAGCCGGTCCACTCGAGCAGCGCCGCGATGGCGTCCCCGATCGCGGCCTGGCGCCCGTGCCCCACGTGCAGCGGGCCGGTCGGGTTCGCCGAGACGAACTCGACGTTCACCGGCTTCGGCGCGGCCGCCTGCGTCCGCCCGTAGAGCGCCCCCGCCGCGATGATCGTGCGGAGGACGCCCGCCAGCTGATCGGAGGCGAGCCGGAAGTTGATGAACCCCGGGCCGGCAATCTCCACCGACGCGACGAGCCCGGGGGGAAAGGCGAGCGCCGCCACGATCTGCTCCGCCAGGCGCCGTGGCGACGACTTGAGCGGCTTGGCCAGGAGCAGCGCCAGGTTGGTCGCCAGGTCGCCGTGGCTCTTCTCGCGCGGCGTCTCCAGCTCCACCACCGCGTCGGGCACGCCCAGCGAGGCGGCCACGCGGGCGAGCTCGGCCCGGATCTCCTCCCGAGCCACCGTCAGTCGGCTTTCGGCTTGGCCTGCGACGAATCCGTCTTGGACGACGCCGGCTTCTCGCTCCCCCCGGACGCGCCCCCTTCTTCCTTCGCCTTCCGCTTGTCGTGCTTGGCCTTCTCACCGGGGCGCTTGTAGTCCGTCTCGTAGAAGCCGGAGCCCTTGAAGACGATCCCGTGACCGCCGGAAATCAGACGCTGCGCCGTCGCCCCGCACTTCGGGCACGGCAACTTCGGCGGCGCGGTGATCCTCTGGACCCGCTCGAAAACGGTGCCGCACTTCGGGCACTTGTAATCGTAGGTCGGCATCCTGCCTAACGCCCTAACGCTAAGGGACACAAAAGCTTAGCCAGCACGTGATGAAGTTGTCAAGGAAGTCCCGAACCGCCCCCACCTTTCCACGAGCGCGGCGGTGATCTCACCGACGGTCGCCCGGGAGCGCACTGCTTCCAGGATCCCTTCCATCAGCGGACCGGCGGGGGCCGCGGCGGCCCGCCCGAGGGCGGCCAGGGCCCGGGTGGTGCGGGCGGCGTCGCGCGCGAGCCGGGCCGCCTTGAGCCGCTCGACCTGCTTGGCGGCCAGGGCGGTGTAGTCGGGGGCGCGCGGGGCCTCGACCGGGGACCCGTCGTCGAACCGGTTCACGCCCACCACCACGGCGTCGCCCCGTTCGATCGCCTGCTGGGCGGCCCAGGCCGACTGCGCGATCTCCCGCTGGATGTAGCCTTCGGCGATGGCGCGCACCGCCCCGCCCCGCCGCTCCACCTCGGCGATGATCCCGCGGGCGCGATCCTCCACGGCGGCGGTCAGCGCCTCGACGTAGTACGAGCCGGCGAACGGGTCCACGGTGTGCGCGACAGCGGTCTCCTGCGCCAGCACCTGCTGGGTCCGCAGCGCCAGGCGCGCCGAGTCGGCGGTCGGCAGCGCCAGCGCCTCGTCGAAGCCGTTGGTGTGGAGCGACTGCGTGCCCCCCAGGACGGCGGCCATCGCCTGCACCGCCACGCGCACCACGTTCACCTGCGGCTGCTGGGCGGTCAGGGTCGAGCCTGCGGTCTGCGCGTGGAAGCGAAGGCGACAGCTGTCCTCGTCGGCGGCGAACTCGTCCTTGAGCAGCGTCGCCCAGAGGCGGCGCGCGGCGCGGAACTTGGCGACCTCCTCGAACAGGTCGTTGTGCGCGGCGAAGAAGAAGGAGATGCGCGGGAGCAGGCGGTTCACGTCGAGGCCGGCGGCGGCGGCGTGCCGCAGGTACGCGAGCGCATCGGCGAAGGTGAAGCCCAGCTCCTGCGCGGCGGTCGCCCCCGCCTCCCGCATGTGGTACCCGCTGATCGAGATCGGATTGAAGTTGAGGCCGCGCTCCAGCACGAAGCGGAACAGGTCCGTCACCAGGCGGAGGCTCGCCTCCGGCGGGAAGACGTACGTGCCGCGCGCGATGTACTCCTTCAGCACGTCGTTCTGGATCGTGCCGCCGAGCTTGTCGGTCGCGACGCCCCGCTCCTCGCCGACCACGAGGTACATCGCCAGGAGGATGGCCGCCGTCGCGTTGATCGTCATGGACGTGGTCACGCGGTCGAGCGGGATGCCTTCGAAGACGCGCGCCAGGTCGTCCACGGTGTTGATCGCCACGCCGGCCCGGCCCACCTCGCCCGCCGCCAGCGGGTGGTCGGAGTCGTAGCCCATCTGGGTGGGGAGATCGAACGCGGTCGAGAGGCCGGTCTGCCCGGCCGCCAGCAGCTCGCGGAACCGCGCGTTCGTCTCTTCCGCCGTCCCGTAGCCGGCGTACTGGCGCATCGT
Source organism: uncultured Gemmatimonadales bacterium (assembly GCA_963835535.1). GTDB lineage: Bacteria > Gemmatimonadota > Gemmatimonadetes > Gemmatimonadales > JACORV01 > Fen-1245. The sequence continues at coordinate 93,271 of CAWIFL010000002.1, read as the reverse complement.
CCAGAGCCGGCCGCGGTACATGGACGCGTGGATCCCGCGCGTGTACGGGAAGGCGCCGGGCGCTCCCAGCCGGCTCTCCAGGTCCGGCGGCACGTCGCCGGGCCCGTACACCGCGCCGCCTCCGGAGGCCTTGGGCTCCGTCACTCGCAGAGGCCCGACACCATTCGCTCGGCCAGACGCACGTCGTCCAGGCTCCCGACGAAGAACTCCGAGCGCTGATGCAGCTGCCCGGGCTCGATGTCGAGGATGGGACGGCACCCGTCCGAGGCGTAGCCCCCCGCCTGCTCGCAGATCAGGGCCAGCGGCGAGCACTCGTACATCAGCCGCAGCTTGCCGTGCGGCGACTTCGCATCCGCCGGGTAGCAGAATACGCCGCCCGCGATCAGGTTGCGATGGAAGTCCGCCACCAGCGAGCCGATGTACCGCGAGTTCTTCCCCTCGTATTCGCGGTCGAGCCCCTTGTACTTCTTGACCAGCGCCTGCACCTGGGGCGCCCACTCGGGGAAGTGGCTCTCGTTCACGCTGTAGTACCTGCCGACCCGCGGCGTCGTGATGTTGGGATGCGACAGGAGGAACTCGCCGATGTTCGGGTCGTACGTGAACCCGTGCACGCCCTGCCCCGTCGTGTACACCATCATCGTGCTGGAGCCGTAGAGGACGTACCCCGCCGCGGCCTGCGTGCGCCCGTTCTGCAGGCAGTCGGCCAGCGTCCCGGGCGTGCCTTCGGGCGAACGGCGCCGGTGGACCGAGAAGATCGTGCCGATGGACACGTTGACGTCGATGTTCGCCGAGCCGTCGAGCGGATCGTACAGGACGACGTACTTGCCCGAGCCGTACTCCGGCGGCGTCGGCACCGGGTGCTCGTCCTCTTCCGACCCGACCAGGCAGACGCGGCCGGTGTGCAGGAGGGCGTGCTTCATCGTCTCGTTGGCGAACGCGTCCAGCTTCTGCACGACCTCGCCCTGCACGTTGATGAGGCCGGCGCTGCCCAGGATGTCCGCCAGCCCCGCCATCCGGATGTGGCTGTTGATGATCTTGGCGGCGAGGGCGATGTCGTACAGCAGGTTGGAGAGCTCCCCGGTGGCCTCGGGGTGCAGCTCCTCCTGGTCCAGGATGAACCGCTCGATCGTGATGACGCGCGACAACGGCGACTTCACGGCTCCTCCTTCGTGGGAGTGAAGGACGTGTCCCGCTTCCCGGCCTCGACGTGCACGCTGCGGCCATCCGTCTCGACCGTGACGGCGCCGTCGGCATCCGTGCGAAAGACGTCGCACCCCGACCGGCGCAGTGCCGCGAGCACCCGCGAATCCGGCTGGCCGAAGTGATTCGGCCCCACCGACACGACGCAGATCCGCGGCCGCACGGCGGCCACCAGCGCCGGCCCCGTCGCGCCGATGCTGCCGTGGTGCGCCACCTTGAGGAGCGCGGCCCGCGGCAACCGCCCCGCCTCCGCGGCCTCGAACGGGAGACCCGCGTCGCCCGTCATCAGGGCGCGGAACGCGCCGTACTCGATCGCCGCGACGACGCCGTTCTCGTTGGCGGGCAACCCGCGTGTCATCCAGGCGCTGTCGGGATGCAGCACCCGCACGACGACCCCGTCCACCGCGATGCTGTCGCCGGCGCGAGCGGCCCGCCAGCGGCTCCCGGCCTCGGCGACCGCGGCGAGCCAGCGACGATAGCTCGGCTTCGGGAGCGGCTCGCCCGGCTCGAGCACGAGCGCCGGTGGAAAGGCGTGCACCACCGCCGGCAGACCACCCAGGTGATCCTCGTCGCCATGCGAGGCGACGACCAGGGCCACGCCCCTCGTGTCGGCGCCCGCGCGCCGGAGGAAGGGAACGACAACCGCGCTCCCCGCGTCGTAGCCGAAGGTGCGCGGGCCCCCGTCCACGACGATCCAGCGGCCGCCGGGCGTCCGGATCGCCGCCGCATCCCCCTGCCCGACGGCGAGAAAATGTAGCGCCAGCCAGCCCCGCCTGTCACCCGACGGAGCACCGGGAATCAGGGGCCACCAGACCCCGGCGGCGACCGCGACGGCCGCCGCCGCCACGGCGCGTCCGCGCAGGACCCGGACCACCCCGCCCTTCGCCTGCGGCCGCAACGGCTTGAGGAGCGTCCAGGCCACTAGGGCGAGCAGCGCCGCAGCGAGGAGGCGGCGCTCGATGCCGACGCTGGCCAGCGGGAGCGCTCCCGCGAACCGCGCCACCGCGTCGAGCGCGCCCAGCCCCACGGCGGCCACCGGCGACACCCAGCGCGCCGCCGCGGGCAGGACGGAGGCCAGAAGAACGGTCAGGGCGAGCGCCGGCATCACGACGCACGCGAGGGGAACCGCCAGGACGTTCGAGATCAGCGCCGCGGGCGCCATGGTGCCGAAAGCGATGACGCTGAAGGGAGCGGTGGCCAGCGTGGCGCCGCCCGACACGGCCGCGAGGGAGAGCGCGGCCGCTGCCGTGCGGTTTCGCGGGACCGCGCGCGCCCTTCGCAGCGCCGCCCATGCCCGGGCGGCCCGCGTGCAGCCCCACGCACCTGCGAAGGAGAGCCACGGGCCTGCCTCCGCTGCGGCGAACGGGTCCACCGCGAGCACGACCAGCGCCGTCGTGCCGAGCGCGGCGCCGGGCACCAGGGGGCGCTGGCGGACGCGGGCCCAGCACCAGAGCGCCATCAGTCCCAGGGCGCGCACGGCTGGGGGCGGCAGCCCGAGGAGGAAGACGTAGAGCGCCACCAGGCCGGTGGCGGCGAGTCGGGCGGACGTGTCCCTCACGCGCGCCGCGCGCAAGACCAGCAGCAGCGCCGCCGCGAGGATGCCGACGTGCAGCCCGGAGATGGCGAGGATGTGGGCGATGCCCGCGCGGGCGAAGCGGCGGCGGATGTCGCGGTCGAGCTGGTCCCCGGCGCCGACCGTGAGCGCCGCCGCGAGCGGCGCGAGGGCTGGCCCGAACAGCTCCCGGATGCGCCGCTCGGTGGCGAGGCGTACCGCGGCGCGCGGCCCCGGGCCCTGCGCGAGCGGGCGGACGCGCCGGGCGACGAGGCGCCCCATGCGCTCGGGGCGCGCGGGCCAGAGCGGACTGCGCGCGCCGCGGTGCCACGTCCCCACCACGACCGCCGCCGCGCTTGGCGCCGCGGCCCACGCGGGCCACAGCACCTCCAGCGGCCCCGCGCAGCGCGCCGGCCACGTGACGGTAGCACGCGAGGCTGCGCCTGCGGTCGCGGCATCCCACAGCCGGACTTCCACGGCGACGCGCTCCCCTTCCCGCCACCGGGAGCGGCAGTCCCGGTCGGCGCGCGCCGCCGAGGCCGCACCCCACAGGACTCCCGTCGCCGCCGCGGCCAGCGCGGTCCAGGCGGCGAGCCGGGCGCGCGCCGCAAACGCGGCCGCCGCGAGGAGCGGAGCCAGCGGCCACCAGGCCCCCGAACGCAAGAGGCCGGCTGCGTCGCCGGCCACGAAGCCGATCGCACACCACACGACGGCCGGCATCTAGCGCCGGCCCGCAAGCGTCAGCGCACCTTGGTGGCCCGCCTGCCGTGGCGCGGGGCCGACGCGACCACGCGGAACGCGTCCATCAGCGCCACCGCGATGTCCGCCTGCCCCTGCACTTTCTCCATCTCGACGCCGGAGATCACCTCGCCCGCGGGCGTGGCCACGTAGTGCGGCTGGAGCCGGTTCAGCGCGTACACCATCACGTCCTCCCGGCACATCACGCAGCCGCACGCGCCGCTCACCGTCGGCAGCAGCCGCTCGTACTCCCGGAGCACCAGCGCCTCCACCACGTTCTTCATGCGCCCACCACCTCGCGGTCCGCCGCAACCGGCACCGCGCTGAAGGTCGCGCCCGTCGTGCCCGTGAAACGCACCGTCCGATAGCTGCCGATCCACTCCGGCGGGCCGTCCACCATCGCCACGCGGTGCTGCCGGGTGCGCCCCTGCAGCTGCGAACCGCGCCGCGCCATCTGCTCGACCAGAATCTCGTGCGTCGTGCCGACGAGCCCCGCGTTCCGCGCACGCGAGACCCGCCGCACCTCCGCGATGACGCGCACGAGCCGCTCCGCCGCCACCGCCTCCGGCACCGCGTCCGGCAGCCGCGTGGCCGGCGTCCCCTCGCGCGGGCTGAACCGGAAGGTGTAGGCCTCGTCGAAGCCGACCTCGGCGACCAGACGGAGCGTGGCGTCGAAGTCCGCGTCGGTCTCTCCGGGGAAGCCCACGATGATGTCCGTCGTGAGCGCCAGGTCGGGGACGCCCAAGCGCAGCCGCTCGACGACCCGCAGGTACTCCTCGCGCGTGTACCGCCGCCGCATCCGCTTGAGCACCGCACTCGAGCCGCTCTGCGCCGGCAGGTGCACGTGCTCGCACACCGCCTCGACCTCCGCGATCGCCGCGACCACCCGGTCGGAGAAGGCGTTCGGGTGCGGGCTGGTGAACCGCAGCCGCCGGATGCCAGCGAGGGCGCCCACCGCGCGGAGCAAGTCGGCGAAATCGTGCGCGCCGTCGAAGTACGAGTTGACCGTCTGCCCAAGGAGCGTCACCTCCGTCACCCCGCGAGAGGCCAGCAGCTCCGCCTCGCGTACGACGTCGGCCAATCTCCGGCTCCGCTCCGGACCCCGCGTCATCGGAACTATGCAGAACGTGCACCGGTAATCGCAGCCGCGCTGGACCGTGACGAACGCGCTGGCCGCCGTCTCCCGTACCGGCAGGATGTCCTCGTAGTGCTCGGTGGAGCGCAGGGACGTATCTGCGGCCCGTTCCCCTTCCCGCGCCCGGCGCACCAGCTGCGGCAGGTCGCGGTAGGCATCGGGGCCCGCCACGAAGTCCACGTAGGGCGCCCGCTCCAGCAGCCGCTCGCCGAGGCGCTGGGCCATGCACCCGACCACGCCCAGGACGTCCCCCGGCCGCTTGCTGCGCTTGAGCTCGCCGACCCGCCCGAGCACGCGCTGCTCCGCGCGGTCGCGGATGGCGCAGGTGTTGACGATCACGACGTCCGCCGCCTCCGGCGACGGCGCGGGGGCGAACCCGTCCTTGAGCAGCACCCCGGCCATCAGCTGCGCGTCGGCCGCGTTCATCTGGCAGCCGTAGGTCTCGATGAAGAAGGACGCCCCGGTGGTACTCCTGTCAGGGCCGGATCGAGCGGGCGGCGCATCGGAGGTGTCGTGCCCGATTCGGCGGCCGTCCGGCGCGCTCACGCGCTCTCCGCCGCGAGCAGGCCGCCGCGCGCCACCAGGCGGGCTGCGACCCGGCGCTTGCCCAGCACCCAGGGCGCGTCGGCGGGCACCGTCGCGCTCAGGTAGTCCTCCGTCACCGCCTCGCGCTGGCCGGCCCGGCGGGCCTCCAGGACCAGATCGGCGGGGCCGCCCGCGCGGGAGCGGCGGTGCGCCGCCGCCTTCGCCTCGCCCAGCGCGCGCAGCTCCGCGCTCCGCTCGCGCGTCGCCGCGCTCTCGGCAGGCGGCCCCAGCCGCGGCGCGGCGGTGCCCTGCCGCGGCGAGTACGGGAAGACGTGCAGGTAGGTGAAGGGCAGCTCCTCGACCATCCGCGCCGTGGCCCGGTGGTCGGCCTCCGACTCGCCCGGGAACCCGACCAGGATGTCCGCCCCCAACCCGAGCGGGGCGACGCGCGCCGCGAGGCGCTCCACGTTCCGGCGGTACGCGGCCGCGGTGTACCAGTGGCGCCCCATCCGTCTGAGGACGCGGTCGCTCCCGGACTGGAGCGGCGCGTGGAGGTGTGGCGCGACCCGGTCGCGCGCCGTGGCCATCAGCGCGATCAGCCCGTCGTCCAGCTCGGTGGCCTCGATCGAAGTCAGCCGGAACCGGACGCCGCTCACCCGCTCGACCAGCAGCCCCACCAGCGCCGACAGCGACCATTTCCCTTCGAGGTCGAGTCCGTACGAGCCGATGTGCACGCCGGTGAGCACGATTTCGGCGTGCACCGCCGCCAGTCGCTCCGCCTCCCGCACCAGCTCCTCGGGGCGGCGCGACCGGCTGGCGCCGCGCGCGAGCACCGTCGCGCAGAAGGTGCAGTGCTCGTCGCATCCGTCCTGGATCTTGAGCCAGGCTCGGGAGCCGGACGCGAACCGCCGCAGTCCCGCCTCGGGCGCCTCCCGGTCCGGCAGCGCGAGCGCCCGCGCCACCGCACCGCCGTCGGCACCCGGCACCACGGCGGCCACGTTCGGGAGCTCCGCGATGCGGCCGTCGTCCACCGCCGCGGCGCACCCCATTACCACGGTGCGGATGGCCGGGTTCTTCCGCGCCAGCCGCCGGACCAACGCGCGCATCTTCCCCTCGCCCACGTGCGTCACCGTGCACGAGTTCACCACCGCGGCGTCCGCCCCATCGGGCGCCGCCACGACGCGGCACCCCGCGTCCTCCAGACGCTGGCGCACCACTTCCGTGTCGTACTGATTGGCTTTGCAGCCGAAGGTGTAAAGGAAGACGTTCACGGGAAGATCGAGAGGCCCACCAGCATCGTAGTGAAGCTCTCCGTCAGCGCACCGGCCGTGCGCGAGCCCCCCTCCACGGAGAAGTCCACGTTCGCTCGCCCGCCGGCCAGCGCGAAGCTGAGGCCGCCGGAAACCGCGCGCTCGCTCAGGGCGGCCGTGCCCACGGGGAACGGCAGCTGCCGCCACCGGTATCCGGCGCGCAGCGGGGTCACCTCGCCGAACAGCTTCAGCAGCGTGACCTCAGCGCCGACCCCGACGCTCCACACGTCCCGGGAGGGAGGTTGGCTGTCCGCCACCAGGACGGGCGCCGCAACGCTCCAATTGTCGTGGATGACGGTCGTGGCGAACATCACCCCGTCCCACGGGGTGACGTAGAGCCCGCCGGCCAGCTCCGTGGGCAGCCGCACGCTCGCGTTGCCGCCCGGATTGACCTCCGACAGCCGCCCGTTGATGCGGGCGCTGGCGCCGACGACCACCCGCTGGATCGGCGACACGAACAGGCCCAGCGACGCGCCAAGGCCGTGGTAGTCCGTTTCCGTCACCTGACCGAAGGTGTGGTACGTGGAATCGGTCGGGAAGTCGCGCTCCACGGCGGTCTGCACCGAGCCCGTGAGCACGTGGAGGCCGACGCCCAGCGCGATGCGGCTCGAGACCCGGTACGCCGCCGCGAAGCGGATGTCCGTCACGCCGCCGAGTGAGCGGGTCCGGTCCGTGACCGGCAGCGCCGAATCCCGCGGCATCACCGTGTCCGTCCGTTGCACGTCCCAGTTGCGGTTCAGGTAGTCGGAGACGTTGACGCCGATGACCAGCCGGTTTCCGACGGGCGCGGCGAAGCCGAACATCGGGAAGCGCATCGAACTCAGCGAGACCGCCCCGGTCCCCGGGTTGAAGGTGCGCTCCGACTGTGCGCCCACTGCCCATCCGGCCAGCGTGCGCCAGGACGCGAGGGACGCCGGGCCCACGGCCGAGCTCCCGTCGAACATCGACTCGCCGCCCCCCATCGCGGCGCTGTGCGCCGAGATGGGCTGCCCCAGGAATCCCAGCCCCCGGATCCCGAAGACGGAGTCCTGGGCCGCCGCGGGACGCGCCCCCAGCAGGGCGGCCACGACCAGCAGGCCGGGCGGGAAACGCGTCACGGAACCCCGACCTCGTATTTCTTCACGTACGTCACCTCGAGCTGCGGGCCCCCGCCGCCTGCCGAGCGCCCCTGGATATCCACCTCGCCGAAGGCATACCCCTCGGCGTACACCCCCAGCATGATGGCCCGCGGCATGGAGTCTCCGGTGGTCGTGCCCCAGAGGCGGAGGATCGGCGCGATGTCAACCTCCACGGTCCCCGTTTGGCCGGCGTAGATGACCGCCTCGCCCGTGATCGACGTGTCCGGGTAGAGCACGGACTTCGGGCCGTAGTCCCTGAGGATCGGGAAGACGTTGACGAAGAAGCTGTCGCCCGGGAAACCGATGGCCGGGCGCACCAGGTGCAGGAACAGCGTCGCTCGCACGATGCCGATCGAATCCACCGCCACGCTGGGGAGCGACAAATGGACGAGCGAGTGGGCCGCCGGCAGGCCGCCGATTGCGAGCACACCGGGGGGCGGCTGGCCGGCCGCGGGCGACTGAACGAAGGTCGCGAAGGCCGCCGTGGTGTCCAAGTTCCGGGTCAGCGAGTCCTGCGGAGGCTGGCCGCGCACGAAATAGGAAAGCTGCGGCGACGTGGTGAGGCTGTGTCCCGAGGAGAACGCCACGACGGTCGGGGAATCCGCGATGACCCTGGCGCCGATCGAGACGATCCCCGAGTCGGCCGGCAGCGGGACCAGGCTGGTTGGCAACCGGGCCTCCATGACCCCGGTGTCGGGGACCGCCACCGTGTCCAGCACCGCCGCGTCCACGAAGTACGCCTGCGCCTGCGCGTACGTCATCGTGGTGTCGAATTGCGCCGGGAGACGGTAGAACACGATCCGCGGATGGACCGTGCTGTCCTGGAAGGTGACCTGCAGCGTCGCGAACACGCTGTCGGGAGGAAAGACGGCCTGCACGGTGTCCGTCGCCGTCTGGACCCACGACGTCGGCATCGGCCCGAAGCGGAGCAGGATCACGCTCTTCAGGGAATCGAGGGTCGAGGCCGCGACGTACGTGGCCTCACTCGTCAGCACGTACCCTCGGGCCGTCGTGTCCGCCGCGTCGGCCCCGGTGAGCAGCGTGTCCGCGAGCTGCACGCTGCTGTTCGGGCACACCTCCGGGCAGTGCGCGGGGGTCGTGAGCTTCTCGGTGCATCCCCCGGCCGCGACCAGGCCCGCGAGGAGGGTGTTACGCCAGACGGACGTTCTTGCCATGCGCCTCGAAGCTGTCCACGATTGCCATGATTACGGCGTCCACCGGACGGTCCTTCGTCACCGGCGTCTGGCGCGCCGACGAGCCCGACGCGTACAGCACGACTTCGCTCGCCCCGGCGCCTACCGAGTCCACCGCCACGACGTACCCGCCCTCCGGCTTCAGGTCGGGCGACAGGTTCTCGACGACCAGGAACTTGGCGCCGACCAGGGACGGATCCTTGCGGGTCGCGACGACCGACCCGACGATGCGGCCCATCTTCATGCGCGCTCCCGCAGGTGCTTGCTGGTGAAGGCGTGAGGCAGCAGGGCGTCGAGGCGCCAGGTCTCCCGGCCGCCGCGCGAGCCCACGGACACGATCTCCAGGTCCAGCCCGAACTCCGCCAGCAGCTGGCGGCACAGCCCGCACGGCGCGACCGGCTCGTCGGCGTCGCTGGTGATCAGCAGGCGCCGGAAGGCGCGATGCCCCGCCGCGACCGCCGCCATCACCGCACCCCGCTCGGCGCAGATGGTTCCCCCGTACGACGCGCTCTCCACGTTGCAGCCCGCGATCACCGTCCCGTCGGCCGCCTCGAGCGCGGCCCCCACCTTGAACCGCGAGTACGGGGCGTGCGCCCGTGCCTGCGCCGCACGCGCCGCCTCGAGGAGGCGGTCGCTCACGCGAGGACCTCGCGGAGGAACGACGTGCCGGTCTCGAGCGGCCCGACGCCGAAGTACTCCGCCGCCGTCTGGCCCAGGTCGGCGAACGTCGCCCGCTCGCCCAGCGCGACGGCTTTGACCCGCGGGCCGCAGACCAGCAGCGGCACGTTCTCGCGCGCGTGGTCCGTGGACGCCGTCGTCGGATCGTTGCCGTGGTCGGCCGTCAGCACGAACAGATCGTCCTCCCGGAGCAACTCCAGCAACGACCCCAGCTCCCGATCCAGCTCGAGGAGCCCGCGGTGAAAGCCGGCGACGTCATTGCGGTGCCCCCAGCTCTGGTCGAACTCGACCACGTTGGCGAATACCAGCCCGGAATCTACACGCGCGAGGGCGTCCCGAAGAAGGCGGTACGCATCCGCGTTGGTCGGGGTGTGGGTGGCGGTGATGTTCCGGCCGGCGAACAGGTCGTCCACCTTGCCGATCCCGGTGCGCGGGACCCCGGCGTCGGCCAGGTAGTCCAGCAACGTGGGCCCGACCGGGTCCAGCGAGAAGTCGCGGCGGTGGGCGGTGCGGGTGAAGGCGCCGGGCGTCCCGACGAACGGCCGCGCGATGACGCGCGCCACGCCGTGCGCGCCGGTGAGCATCCCGCGCGCCTCGGTGCATGCGCGGTAGAGCTCGTCGAGCGGGATCTTCTCCTCGTGCGCCGCCACCTGGAAGACGGAGTCGCCCGAGGTGTACACGATCCAGTCGCCCGTGGCGAGCTGCCGTTCCCCCAGCTCCGCGATGATGGCGGTGCCGGAGGCCGGCTTGTTGCCGAGGACGCCGCGCCCGGTCCGGCGCGAGAACTCGGCCAGCACGTCCTTCGGGAAGCCGTGCGGGTAGGTCGGGAACGGCCGCCTGACCGTGAGCCCGCAGATCTCCCAGTGCCCGGTCGTGCTGTCCTTCCCCGCGCTCGCAGGCCGCATCAGCCCGAAGGCCGCGCGCGGTACCTCGACGGGCCGGACGCCGGCGATCGGGCGGATGCGGCCCAGGCCCAGCCCCTCCAGCACCGGCAGGCGCAGGCCGCCCACCGCGCGGGCCACGTTCCCGATCGTGTCGCTGCCCCCGTCGCCGTAGGCGGCGGCGTCGGACGCGGCGCCGCACCCCAGGCCGTCGAGGACGATGAGGAAGAACCGCTTCACGTGTAGAAGCGCGCCACGCGCTGCCCCAGACCCGTCAGGATCTCGTAGCTGATCGTTCCCGCAGCTTCCGCCACCTCGTCGAGCTCGATCGCGGCGTCGCCGTCGCGCCCGATCAGCGTGGCCACGCTCCCCACCGCCGGCGCCCACCCGGTCGACGCGACCATCGTGAAGTCCATCGTGATCCGTCCGGCGAACGGCAGCCGACGGCCCTCGATCAGCGCCGCGCCCACGTTGGAGAGCGAGCGGGGCAGCCCGTCGCCGTAGCCCGCCGCGAGCGTCGCCAGGCAGGTGCGCACCGCGGTCGTGTACGTCGCCCCGTAGCTCACCGTCTGCCCCGCCTCACGCCACCGGGTCGCGAGCACCCGGGCGCGCCACTCGACCACCGGCCGCGGCCGGCGCGCCCCCGCCCTGCCCCCGTAGAGGAAGATCCCCGGCCGCGCCAGATCGCCGATCGTCTCGGGGAACGCGACCGCGGCGGCGCTGTTGGCCGCGTGCACCAGCGCGGGCCGCCGCGGCAGCGCCCCGAGCACCGCCTGGAACCGCGCCCACTGCTCGCGCACCGTCTCGGGCTTCTCCGCCGGCGAGTGGAAGTGGGTGAAGATCCCCTCGAAGCCGGGGGCGCTGCCGAAGGCGGCCGCATCGGCCGCGAACGACTCCCACCACAGCCCCCACCGCGCCATCCCGGTGTCCACCTCGACGTGGAACGGGCGGCCGGGCGCCAGCGCGAGCCAGGCGGCGATCTGCTCGACGCTCCCCAGAGCCGGCGTGAGATCGCGACGGACCAGCAGCTCCAGCGTCTCCGTCTGCGGTCCCATCACCAGCACGCGCGAGCGGATCCCGGCGTCCCGCAGCTCGGACCCCTCGTGCGCGGTCGCGACGGCGAAGCCCCACGGATCCACCTGCTCCAGGGCGCGCACCACCGGAACGACGCCGAGGCCGTAAGCGTTCGCCTTGACCATCGGCAGCAGCCGCGCGCGCGGCGCGAGCGCCTGGACCGTCCGGGCGTTCGCGACGAGCGCCTCCAGATCCACCTCGATCCAGGTGCGCGGATGCCCGGTGGCACTCGATGCAGGGCGTGACCGTGCGGGCGGCGCAGCGGAGGTGTCGCCCGCTGATCGGCGGCCGTCCGGCGCGGGGGTTTGCTCAGGTTTCACGAGTTGAGTACCGTACCCGGCTGGGAGGCTAAATGCAAGACGATTCGACGTTTGGCGGCATTCTGGACCTGGTCCGGGACCTCCGGAAACGGTGCGATTGGGACCGGGTCCAGACCCGGCAGACCCTGCGCCCCTACCTCCGCGAGGAGGTGGCCGAGCTGGACGAGGCGCTGGCCCTGGGAGACGAGGCACGCATCGCTGCCGAGCTGGGCGACCTGGTCCTCCACCTCTGCTTCCAGCTCGTCATCGCCGAGGAGCGCGGCTCGTTCACCCTGGCCGACGTGACCGAGACGCTGGGCACCAAGATGCGCCGGCGCCATCCGCACCTCTTCGCCGGGGAAGCCAAGCCGGACTGGGAGCGCTTGAAGGCGGAGGAGCGGCGCCGCGAGCACCGGAGCGAGGAGCCGCCGAGCGTCCTCGGCCGTCTGCCTCCCGGCCTCCCCGAGCTGGAGCGGGCGTTCCGCTTCCAGGAGCGCGCCGCCTCCGTCGGCTTCGACTGGGACGATCTCGCGGGACCGCTCGACAAGCTCGAGGAGGAGGTGGACGAGGCGCGCGTCCACCCGCAGGCGGAGATCGGCGACGTCTTCTTCGCGGCGGTGAACGTCGCGCGGAAGGCCGGGGTGCACCCGTCGGTCGCCCTGCGCGCGGCCACGGACAAGTTCGTCCGACGCTTCCGTGCCCTGGAGCAGAAGGCCGCGGCGCGCGGCGTCGAGCTGGGCCGCGCGGACCTCGCGGCCCTCGACCGGCTCTGGGACGAAGTGAAGGCGGCGGAAGCTACGGGGTGAGGCGGTAGATCATCCGCGGGAACGCGATCGTCTCGCGGATGTGCTGCGTGCCCGTGATCCACGCCACCGTGCGCTCCACGCCGAGACCGAAGCCGGAGTGCACGAAGGTGCCGTACTTCCGCAGGTCGAGGTACCAGCCGTACGCCTCGGCAGGGAGTCCCTGCTCCCGGATGCGCGCCAGCAGCCGGTCGTGGTCGTCCTCGCGCTGGCTCCCGCCGATGATCTCGCCGTACCCCTCGGGCGCGAGGCAGTCGTTACACAGGACCGTGCGGGGATCGGAGGGATTCTCCTTCATGTAGAACGCCTTCGCCGCGCGCGGATAGTTGTAGACGAAGACCGGGCGGTCCGCGTCCTGCGCGATCGCCGTCTCGTCCTCGGCGCCGAGGTCCTGGCCCCACGTGATCGGCGAACCCTTGGCCTTGAGCCGCTCCACCGCCTCGGTGTACGAGACGCGCGGGAACGGCGGCACCACGCTCGCCAGGCGCGACGTGTCCCGTTCCAGCTCCTTCAGCTCCCCGGCCCGCCGGTCGAGCACCCGCGCCACGATCGCGCTGATGAACTCCTCCTGCAGGCGCATGTTGTCGTCGGAGTCGTTGAAGGCCACCTCGGGCTCGACCATCCAGAACTCCGTGAGGTGGCGGCGCGTCTTCGACTTCTCGGCGCGGAACGTCGGGCCGAAGCAGTAGACCTTGCCGAGCGCGGCGCACGCGGCCTCGACGTACAGCTGGCCGGTCTGTGCGAGGTACGCCTTCCCGAGGTCGAAGTACTCGGTCTCGAACAGCGTGCCGCCCGACTCGCCGATGCTGCCGGTCAGGATCGGCGTGTCCACCAGCACGAAGCCGCGCTCGTGGAAGAAATCGCGGATCGCCTGGATGATCTCGTGCCGGACCTTCATGATCGCCACCTGGCGCCGGCTGCGCAGCCAGAGGTGGCGGTGGTCCAGCAGGAACGGCGTGCCGTGCTCCTTGGGGCTGATCGGGAAATCGGTGCTCGGCCCGAGGATCTCGACCTCCCGGATCCCCAGCTCGACGCCACCCGGCGACCGCTTGTCGGCGCGCACCTCCCCCGACAGCCGCACGCAGGTCTCCTGGGTGAGCGCGCCGAAGCGCTCCCAGGTCGCGGGGTCGGCCTCGGACTTGGCGAGCACGCCCTGCAGGTACCCGGAGCCGTCGCGGATCACGACGAACGCGATCTTCCCCGACGAGCGCGTGGTGAGCACCCATCCCTGGACGGCAACGGTCGAGCCGATCTGGCCCGGGAGCGCGGAGATGTCGAAGCGCGTCGGCATGTGGCGTGCGATTCTAGCGGGGGCCTGTGCCCCCGTCAACGCGCGGAGGGGCTACCTGCAGTACGTGTCGAACGCCGCCACCAGCTCGGCCGAGATCTCCGGTGCGTCCCGTCCCTCGATCTGAAACCGGTGCATCATCCAGATCAGCTTGCCGTCCTTGAACAGTCCGACCGACGGCGAGGACGGCGGTTGGCCGACGAAGTAGCTGCGCGCCCGCTCCGTCGCCTCGCGATCCTGCCCGGCGAAGACCGTCCGGAGAACCTGGGGGCGCACCGGGTGGCGCATCGCCAGCGCGATGCCGGGGCGCGCGCGGCCGGCCGCGCATCCGCACATCGAGTTCACGACGACCATCATCGTGCCCGAGGCGTCCTTGAACTGCGCATCCACCTCCTCGGCGGTGCGCATCTCCCGGAAGCCCAGGTCGGTGAGCTCCTTCCGCATCGGAGCGATGAAGCGCTCGTCGTAGAGCGTCTGCTGCGTGGGCGCCGGCTGACGCATAATCCTGAGTGGGTCCATGGTATTTAATAGTAAGAGGACCCCCGCCAGGTTCCCACCCCTGCTATGGGTGCTGGCGCCGGTCGTCGACGGTCAGCCGCAGGACGTTGGGGCGGCTGTAGTGCCCGCTCACGTCCAGCGTCATCGCTTCACGCGTGATCTCCGCCAGGTCGCAATCCGCGACGACGACGGCCTCCGTGTCGTAGACGGGTCCCGCGAGGTAGCGGCCGTTGGGCGCGATGATCGCGCTGCCCCCCTTGATCGCCAGCCCGGACGGGTCGTTGGCGTACTTCTCAGCCGGTGGCAGCTCTTTGGGCCAGTCGGCGAAGGCGAGAATGCTGCCGACGGCGACGACGAAGCACCGGCCCTCGAACGCGTAGTGGCGCGAGGCGACCTGGTGCATCTCCTGGACGCCGGGCCAGGCCGCGACGTGGATCTCCTCGTCCGCATCGTGCATCGCCTGCCGCGCCAGCGGCATCCAGTGCTCCCAGCAGATCAGGCCGCCGACCTTCGCCCCGCCAGCCGGCACGGCCTTGAGGCCGGCACCGTCGCCCTGGCCCCAGACCATCCGCTCGTGGTAGGTGGGCATGAGCTTGCGGTGGTGGTTGGCGAGCGCGCCGTCGGGGCCGAAGGTGAGAAGCGCGTTGTAGAGCGTGCGGCCGCGCCGCTCGTGGACGCCGACGACGAGGGTGACCTTGAGCTCGCGCGCGAGGGCCGCGAGCGCCTGCGCGGCCGGTCCCGGCACCTCGACCGCGTTCTCGACCAAGCGCTGGAAGAGGGCCTTGCCGCCGGCGTGCCCCCACAGCGCCGCGTCGGGGGAGGAATCGAGCCAGGCCGGATAGCCCGGAATCCAAGTCTCGGCGAAGGCGATGACCTGGGCACCTTCCTTCGCGGCCCGGCGCGCCCACGTGTCGAGGCGAGCCATCGTCTTGTCGAGGTCGAGGAAGGCGGGACTCGCCTGGACGGCGGCCACGCGCACGCTGCGCGATCTGTCCATGGTGCGCCCAATTACAGAAATCCGGGTCCGGAAGTCAACGCGTTGGCCGCGCGAGGCTCATGAGCTAGGTTTCGATGACCGACCAGCCGACAGGCCGGTGTCGCGGAGGAGGCGTTGCCGTGCGTCAAACTCGAGCAATCCTCGCCCTGGCCGCCGCGTTGGGCGCTCCGGTGGCCGCGACCGCGTGCCTCGGGGCGACGGACGTGGGCTGCAGCCCCACGGTCCCGGTCCCCAGCTACACGCTCGGGGACTCGATCGCCGACACGCTCACGGCGCACACGTGCCGGCGCCTCTATCAGTTCGCTGTCGACAGCCAGACCAACGTCCGCTTCCACCTGTCGTCGCCCGGTCTGACGACGCTGCTGCAACTTTTCGACTCGAACGGGGCCATCATCATGAACTCGGCGCTGACGAACGCGCCGGACTCCGCGACGACCGTTCGGATGATGCTGGGGAGCGGGAGCTACCTGCTCGCGGTGATCCCGCTCAACACGGGCCAGAGCGGCGCTTTCCGCTTCGTGATGGCCACGGACACGACGGCGGTGAGGGGCTGCGACCCGGTGTGGGTGACCCCGGGGATCACGACCTCGCAGACGATCACGGCCGCGGACTGCGGGCTGGGGCCGATGGGGTCGTTGTACTACACCCACGCCTACGCGCTGGTGCTCTTGCAGACCCAGCTGGTCGTCCTCACCGAGACTTCCACGTCGTTCCCGCCGGAGCTGGCGCTGGCCGGTGGGGGCAACACGCTCACCGCGACAGCGGACACCACCGGCACGACGGCCTCGCTCGCGGCGATCGCCATGGCGCAGGGGGCGTACACCATCTGGGTCGGGAGCTCGAAGACGGGAGAGACGGGGAGCTATACGCTGCAGATACAATGAGCAGTGAGCGACCTCACCCCTCGCGTCGCTCCACGCGCTCGCCGAAGACCAGGCCCGCTTCTTCCGACACCGGCGCCTCGCCGCGCAGGGCACGAATCTCCTCTTCCGACCGGCCGGCCGCACGGAGCCGCCGGTCCATCTCGACGCGCCGCACCGCGGCCTTCAGCGTCCCGAGGGCCAGCGTGGCGCAGCGAGGCCGCGAGCTGACCAGGTCGCGACCCAGGATCTCCATCATCTCCTCGTAGCTCATCGCCATCACGGCCTCGAAGGTCGGGTGCTCCTTGTTCACCCGCTCCGCGAGGATCGAAGCCGCCGCCTGGCTCAGCGTGCAGCCCTCCCCTTCGTACGTCAGGGCCTCCACGCGGTCCGAGCCGGGGTCGGCCTTCAGGTAGGCCGCGAGGAGATCGCCGCACCCCGGATTGCCGCCCGGCATGCGCACGTCGGCCCCCTCCAGCTTCCCCCGGTGCCTCGGGTGCTGATAGTGATCCACCAGCCAGGCGATCCGCGTCTCTCTATCCACCGCTGACTCGCTCCTCGTAACCGCTCGCAACTCCCCGTCTCGCAACTCTCCTGCAATCTCACGGCCTCTCAACTGGTGCCTTCACCAGGTTGCCCCACTCCGTCCACGATCCGTCGTAGTTCCGCACCTTCGTGAAGCCGAGCAGGTAGGTCAGGGCGAACCAGGTGTGCGACGAGCGCTCGCCGATGCGGCAGTAGACGATCGTCTCCTCGTCCGCCTTCAGCCCCATCTCCTCCTGGTAGATCGTGCGCAGCTCGGCCGCGCTGCGGAAGCAGTGCGTCTCGCTTTCCACGGCCCGGCCCCACGGGATGCTCCTCGCGCCGGGGATGTGCCCGCCGCGCAGGGCGCCCTCGTTGGGGTACTCGGGCATGTGGAGCCGCTCGCCGCGGTACTCCTCGGGGCTCCGCACGTCCACCAGCTTGCCGTGCGCGTCGACGTGCTTGAGGACGTCGTCACGGAACGCGCGGATCGGCGCGTCCTTCCGGTCGCCGATCCTGACGTTGCCTTCCCTGGTCTTCGGCATGAAGGTCGTGATGGGGCGCCCTTCCTCGGCCCAGCGCAGCCGGCCGCCGTCCATCACCTTGAGGTTCGAGAGACCGAAGAGGCGGAACACCCAGAAGGCGTAGGTCGACCACCAGTTGTTCTTGTCGCCGTAGAAGACGACGGTGGTGTCGTGGTTGATCCCCTTCGAGCGGAGCAGGCGCTGGAAGTGGTCCCGATCCAGGTAGTCGCGCAGCACGGGATCGTTGAGGTCGGCGACCCAATCGAGCTTCACGGCGCCGGGCAGGTGGCCCGTCTCGTACAGCAGCACGTCCTCGTCAGATTCGACGAGCCGGACCTTCGGATCCTCGAAGTGTTTCGCGACCCAATCCGTGGACACCAGGACGTCGGGATAGGTGTAGCCGCGCGCTTCGATGGCGGCGACCGGCTTCACGGCTTTCTCGGACATGATTCCCCCCGGCAAACACGCTGCTGCTTCCACGTGACTGGATGACGCGCACCTGTTTAACCGGGGATCGCCCTGAAGAGTTCCAGCCCGCGCTCGAACCTGCGCCCGATCTGTGCGACGACGGGGCTCAGGCCCCGCGCCTGGAGCGCCGGATCGGCGGCGATGACGTCGCGGGCGAGGCGGTGGGCCACGGCCAGGAGATCGAGGTCTTTGGTCCAGTCGGCGTAGCGGAACTCCACGGCGCCGGCCTGCCTGGCGCCGACCAGCTCCCCCTGGCCGCGCTCCATGAGGTCCAGCTCGGCAATGGCGAAGCCATCCTCGGTCGCGGCGAACCGCTCCAGCCGTTCCCGGGCTTCCCCTTCCCCGACCATCAGGATGCAGTGGCTGGCCGCCGCCCCCCGCCCGATCCGGCCCCGCAGCTGGTGCAGCTGCGCGAGGCCGAAGCGCTCGGGGTGCTCGATCACCATCACGGTGGCGTTGGGGACGTCGATGCCGACCTCGATCACCGTGGTCGCCACCAGCACCTGGATCTCGCCCGCGCGGAAGCGGCGCATCACGACGTCGCGCTCGTCGGCCGGGACGCGGCCGTGGACCAGGCCGATGGTGAGGTCCGGGAAGATCTCCTTCGACAGAAAGTCCGCCATCCGCGTCGCGGCCTTGAGGTCGAGCGTCTCGGTCTCGTCGATCACCGGATAGACGATGTACGCCTGGTGCCCGGCCTGGACCTCCCGCCGGACGAAGTCGAAGACCCGCACGCGGGACTTCTCGCCGCGGATCGCCGTCTTGATCGGCTTGCGGCCCGGCGGCTGCTCGTCGAGACGCGAGACGTCGAGGTCGCCGTAGAGCGCCAAGGCGAGGGTGCGCGGGATCGGCGTCGCCGAAAGGAGGAGCACGTCGGGGGCCGGTCCGGCGGTCTTCTCGGCCAGGAGCGCGCGCTGCTCGACGCCGAAGCGGTGCTGCTCGTCGATCACGACGAGGCCCAGCTTGTCGAACGCCACGCCCTCCTGGATGAGCGCGTGCGTGCCGACCACCAGGCGCGCGCTGCCGCTCTCCAGGCGCGCGCGCGTCGCCGCCTTCTCCGCGGCCGTCATCCGCCCGATCAAGAGCTCGGGCATCATGCCGAGCGGCGCGAGGAGCCGCGTGAGCGTCGCGGCGTGCTGCTCGGCCAGCAGCTCCGTGGGCGCCATCATCGCGGCCTGATAGCCGTTCTCGACGGCGACCAGCATCGCGAACAGCGCCACGACGGTCTTCCCCGAACCGACGTCGCCCTGGAGCAGCCGGTGCATGCGCTCCGGCGAGGTCTGATCGGCGACGATCTCCCGGATGCAGCGCTTCTGCGCCGCCGTCAGCTCGAATGGCAGGTGCTCGCGGAGCCCCGTGGTCGCCTCGCGCCGCACCTCGAAGCGGATGCCGGTGCGCGAGCGCTTCGCCAGCCAGCGGGCGCGCGCCAGCACGAGCTGGAAGAGCATCAGCTCCTCGAACGCGAGCCGCCGCCGCCCCGCCTCGGCCGTCGCGATCGTCTCGGGCCGGTGTACCGCGGTGAGGCTGGTCTTGAGGTCGACGGCGCCGGCCGCGGTGCGCCAGGCCGCGGGCAGCTCGTCCTCCACGTTGGCCAGGAGCCCGTCGAGGTGCTGGTCGAAGAGGCGCCGCAGCTGCCGCACGGTGAGCCCCTCGGTCACCCGGTAGACCGGGAGCAGCTTGCCGCGCGGCTCCTCGTCCTCCTCCGCGAGCACGATGAACTCCCGCGGCTGGAGCTGCTTGCCGTGGAAGTGGCGCACGGGTCCGGTGACGAGGAGGAGCTGTCCTTTGGTGATCTGCCGCGCGAGGAACGGCCGGCCGGGCCAGCCGCATTCGATCAGGCCCGACGCGTCCTGGAGCACCGCCTGGAAGACGCGCAGGCCGCGGCGCGTCGGGATGACGCCGGTCGAGATCACGCGGCCCACGACGGTGACGTCCGTGCCGACGCGCGCGTCCCGCACCCGCGCGATGGGCGTGATCTGGGTGGCGTCGAGGTAGCGGAACGGGATGTGGAAGAGGAGGTCGCGGGCGGTGCGGATGCCCATGCGGGCGAGCAGCTCCGCGCGCCGCTCCCCCACGCCCTTGAGAAACTGGACGGGGGCGTCGAGCCGGAACCTAGCGGTCGTCGCCAAGCAGTCTCCGCGCGTACTGCGCCGGCTCGAAGACCTCGAGGTCGCCGGCGGCCTCGCCCACGCCGAGGAAACGGATCGGCAGGCCCAGCTCTTTGCGCAGCGCGACCACCGCCCCGCCGCGCGCCGTCCCGTCGAGCTTCGTGACGAACAGCCCGGTGATGGGGAGCGCGGCCTTGAACACCTTGCCCTGCGCCACGGCGTTCTGCCCGGTCGAGCCGTCGAGGACGAGGAGGGTCTCGTGCGGCGCCCCCTCGGACTTCCGCGCGGCGATCCGCGCGATCTTCTGCAGCTCCTTCATCAGGTCGTCCTGCGTGTGGAGCCGGCCCGCCGTGTCCGCGATGATCGTGTCGAGGCCCCGTGACGCGGCGGCGGTGATCGCGTCGAACACCACCGCGGCAGGGTCGCCGCCCGGAGTACCCTTGATGCACGGCACGCCGACCCGCCCGGCCCACTGCTCCAGCTGCTGCACCGCGCCGGCGCGATAGGTGTCGGCGGCGACCAGCAGGACCTTCCGGCCCTCCGCCGCGAGGCGCCTGGCGAGCTTCGCCGCGGCCGTGGTCTTTCCGGTGCCGTTCACGCCGACCATCAGGATCACGGTGGAGCCGCCCGCTCCGCGCGCGACCACGCCCGGGTCCGCGCCCGGCTGCGCGAGGATCGCAAGGAGCCGCTCCTCGAGCGCCGCGCGCACGTCCTCGGCCGTCTTCACCTTCCCGCGCCGCACTTGGGCTTCGACCTCGGCGACCAGGTCGGCGGCGGCGGCGACGCCGAGGTCCGCCTCGATCAGGGTGCGCTCGAACTCGCGCAGATCCTCCTTGGGGAGGCCGCGCAGGAGCGCCCCAACGTCGGTGACGGCGAGTTGCTTGAGCTTGCTCCACAGACCTACCAGAGACCCTCCCCAAGGGTGAGAGGTGAGAAGATCAAGTGAGAAGTTCAGGTGAGAAGGGCCTTCTCACGCCTTTGCCTCTCACGCAGTTGCTTCTCACGTCTCACTTCGCCTTCTCACCTCTCACCTCTCACTTCTCATCGCATCCCTCTCCGTCGTCTCGCAATCCACTCCAACATGAGCGCGCCCAGGGCCGCCGCATAGAGCCACGGCGATTGTCTCACGGAGATCGTCGCCCCTGTCGCCACCCCCCGCTCTCCGGGCTGCGCGCTCACCGTCCGCCGTCTTGGCAGGAACTCGTCCAGCCCGCGGGTGAGGGAGTCGCGCGCGGCCTCCAAGGCGGGCGAGCGCCGCTCCGTTTCGCCCAGCAGCCAATCGGTCATCGCCGCCGTCAGCGCGCGGTACCCCTCCTGGGCGACGCCACCCTGGCTCGCCCAGCGCCAGAGGCCGGAGCCCGTCACGCGCAACGTGCGTCGGCCGCCCGCCTCGGAGCCCTCGATCACGGGCCGCGGGCGGCCGCGGCGGGCGAGCTGCGCCGCCAGACCGACCCAGGCCGCCGTGTCCCGCACCGGCACGCCCACGGCCTCGAGCGGCGGCAGGCTCTCGGCAGGCACGCCGGCCAGCGCGGCGCCCAGCGGCGAGGGCGCGTCCGTCGGCGTGACGTACCAGTCACCGGTGGCCGTCGGCCCCCGGTCCGGCGACCACCGCCAGACGTTGTGGCGCGCGCGCGCCAGGATCGCGGCCGCGCCCAGCGGCGTGCCGTGGGCCACGACCAGCTCGGCGTCGCGGGCGGCCGCCGCCACCGCGCCGTCCGACACCAGATGCAGGGTCGCCGCGTCGCGCCACGAGCCGCTCGCCAGGTGCACGAAGGCCGCGACCGGCACGCCGCTCGTCGCCCTCAGCGTGGAGACCAGCGTGCGGAAGTCCCAATCCGGACTGTCGGAGAAGAGGGCGATGGCGCTGGCGCGGGTGACTTCCGCGACCAGCGCGCGGACGTCGTCCCGCGGCTCGGCGTCGGCCTTGATCCCCCGGACGCGGGCCTCGTAGCGCCGCACCTCGCGGTCGGCGCCAGCGGCAGGGGGGCCAGGAACGAACTTCAGCTCGCGGCGGAACACGCCTCCCGCGCCGACGGCCACCCGTTCGTGTGCGACCACACGCGAGCCCTCCCGAAGCTCCAGCGTCGCGGTGTCGCCCGGCGCCGTGCCGGCCGAGACGACCGCCACGACCGCCGTGACCGTATCGCCGGCGCGGAAGGAGATGGGAAGAGCGAGGGCCGCGATCCCCACGTCGGTGCGCGCGGGCCTCGGAACCACGACCACGCGCGTCGCCGTGAAGTCGTCGGGGAGGTCGGCAGCGTCGTCCACCTCGCCGTCGGTTACGACCGAGATCTCCCCTCCCAGCGCCGCCGCCTCGCGCCAGGCGGGCAGGAGCCGCGTGGCCGCGGCGTATGGGTGCGCACCGGGGCGCAGCGACGTCGGCTCCTCTCCGAACAGCAGCACGTGGCCCCTGGGACCCGCGATGGCGCGTGCGCTGTCGAGCGCCGCCTGCCAGCGCGCGCCGCCGGCCGCCGGGTCGCCGGGATCCGACATCGAGAGCGAGGCATCGAGGAGCACGACCGCGGGCTCACCCCGGCCGCTCCGATGACAGCCGGGGTCGAGCAGCAGCAGCGCGACGGAGCCCCACGCGACGGCGCGCAGGACGGCCAGCGGGATCCCCGCCGCGCCGGTCCGCTCCAGGCCGAGATAGAGGGCCAACGCCGCCGCGAGCGCGGCGACGCCTACCGCGACGAGCACGCGAGCGCCTCGCGCAGCGTGAACGTCCCTTCGTACAGCGCGCGCCCCACCACCGCACCCGCGAGGCCCGCGGCGCGGATCGCCGAGATCTCCTCGAGGCTGTGGATCCCGCCCGACACCACGACCTCGACGCCGGCGGCGCTGGCCAGCGCGGCTGCGCCGCCGACGTCCGCTCCGCCCAGCCGGCCCTCGAGGGCGAGGTCGGTGTAGACGACCGTGCCGATGCCCGCCGACGCAGCCGCGCGCGCCAGCGCCACCGCGCCCGCGTGATCGAGCGCGCGCGGAGCGTGCTGGGAAGAGTCGGCCGGCGGGCCGGCCACGTCGAGCGCAAGGGCGAGGCGCGAGCCGCCGCAGCGCCGGGCCACGTCCTGCAAAAGAGCCGCACCCCCGGCAGGGCGCATGATCACGCGCGAGATGCCGCAGGCGAACAGCGCTTCGGCCTCCTCAGCCGTCGCCGCTCCCCCGCCCGCCTGCCAGCGCAGCGGCACGCGCCGCACCAGATCCGCGATCAGGGCGCTCTGATTCCCCGCGCCGAACACGTGGTCGAGGTCCACGACGTGGATCCACCGTGCCCCATCCCGCGCGTATCCCTCGGCGACGGCGAGCGGATCAGTGTGGTAGAGCCTCTCGGACCCCGGGTCGCCGCGACGCACGCGCACGACCCGCCCGGCCCGGATGTCGATGGCGGGGTAGAGTTCCACGCGTTGTAAGATGGGGTTTCCCGGCTCGCCGCGCCGGGGTCGGTCAGTCGGTGCGGGCGATCGCCGGGCCCAGCTTGGGCTCCAGCACTTCGAGCAGCAGGTCCTTCTCCCGCTCGAACTCGGCCCGGCGCGACGCCGCGATCGGCGCCCCCGTGCCGCTGCCCAGCTTCGTCCGCGGATTCACGGCCCGGCCGTTGATCCGGACCTCGAAGTGCAAATGCGGGCCCGTGGCCAGGCCGCTGGCGCCGACGTTCCCGATGAACTGCCCCTGCTGCACCGCCAGGCCGGGGCGGATCCCCGCGGCGAACGCCGACAGGTGCCCGTAGCGGGTCGTGACGCCGTTGGCGTGCCGGACCTCCACCATGTTGCCGTAGTCGCCCTCGCGCCCGGCGAACGACACCGTGCCATCCGCGATGCTGCGGACCGGGGTGCCATACGGCGCTGCGAAATCGGTGCCCTGGTGGGCGCGGTAGTAGTGGAGGATCGGCTGCCAGCGCGAGGTGCTGAAGCCGCTGCTCACGTACTTGTACTGCAGCGGCGCGCGCAGGAAGTCGCGGCGCAGCGACCGCCCGTTCTCGTCCCAGAACTGTGGCGAGTCGCCGTCGTCGTCGCGGAAGGCGTAGTGCCGCTTGTCCCCCACGTCGATCCGCGCGGCGAGAATGCGCCCGAACACCGTCTCGCCTTCAGCCGAAACGAGCCGCTCGGCGTAGACGCGGAAGCGGTCGCCCGGCCGGATGTCGCGCGCGAAGTCGATGTCCCAGTCGTAGACGTCGGCCAGCGCGCTCGCGAGGCGGCTGCGCTCGGATGCCGGAACGTCGGCCTGCGCGTTCGCCTGCTCCATCGCGTCGTACAGCGTGCCCTCGATCGTGCCGCTGAAGACCAGCGGCTCGGTCCGCCACGGGATCCGCTCCAGGCTCGCCGACCAGCCGGTAGAGACGCGCCGGAGCCAGAGCCGCTCGTCGCGGGAAACGCGGGCGTTCACGGCGTACGGCGTCGAATCGCCGTGCCGCTGCTGGAAGAGGAAGACCAGCCCCGCCTTCACGCGGGCGGGATCGAAGCTGCGCACCGCCTGGGCGAGGGCCGTCCAGTTCACGTCGTTGACGCCGCGGCGGACGAACAGCTGCGAGACCGTCTCGCGCGCGTGCAGCGTGTCCGCGACCGTGCGGACCGGCACCGAAACGACCAGCGCCGGCGCGCTCTTGAGCCCGCCGAGGTAGCCGTTGTGCCGCGCGACGAGGAACCCGGCGCCGCCCGCCAAGCCCAAGGCCGCCGCCAGGGCGGCCCGGGTGCTCCGCGCGGCGGTACTCAATCCATCTGCCTGCGGATGAAGGTCGGGATCTCCATGTCGGAGAGCGGCTCCGCCACGGGCGCCGTCTGTCCCGGCGGCGGCGTGATCTGCGGGGAGCTGCGCCGAGCCGGGGAGCCCGGGGCCGAGCCGCCGCCGGCCGCCGCCACCTGCTGGCCGGAGGCGCGGAGGTTGGCGACCTGCCGCTGCGGGAACTGGATGACGCCCGCGGCGCGGCCGGCGCCGGTCTCCTTCGCCTCGCGGCGGTCGAATCCGGTCGCGATGACGGTGACCCGGACCTCGCCCTCCATCGCCGGGTCCACCACCGCGCCGAAGATCACGTCGGCGTCGTCGCCCGCCGCGTCGTGGATCGTGTCGCTGATCTGGGTGACCTCGCCCAGCGTCAGGTCGGTGCCACCGGTGATGTTGACCAGCGCCCCCGTCGCCCCGTTGATCGAGACGTTGTCGAGCAGCGGGCTCGAGATCGCCTGCTGCGCCGCCTCGAGCGCCCGGTTCTCGCCCTTGCCGGTGCCCGTGCCCATCAGGGCCGAGCCGCCGTTCTGCATCACCGTGCGGACGTCGGCGAAGTCCACGTTCACCAGGCCCGTCACGCTGATCAGGGTCGAGATGCCGCGCGTCGCGTTGAGCAGGACCTCGTCCGCCTTCTTGAGGGCGTCGAGGAAGGGCATCCCCTTCCCGGCCACCGCGAGGAGCCGCTCGTTGGGCACGACGATCATCGTGTCCACGTGCTTGCGCATCTCGGCGATGCCCATCTCCGCCTGCTTCATCCGCTTCTTGCCTTCGAACAGGAACGGCTTGGTCACGATCCCGACGGTGAGCGCGCCCATCTCGCGCGCCATCGCCGCGATGATCGGCGCGGCGCCCGTCCCGGTGCCGCCGCCCATCCCGCAGGTCACGAAGACGAGGTCCGCACCCTGGAGGACGCGCGTGACGTCGTCGCGGTTCTCCTCGATCGCCTGGCGCCCGATCTCCGGGCGCGCGCCGGCCCCGAGGCCGCGCGTGAGCTTCTTGCCGATCTGGACCTTGATGTCCGACCGGGAGTTGAGCAGCGCCTGGGCGTCCGTGTTCACCGAGATGAACTCGACGCCCGTCAGATGCTCCTCGATCATCCGGTTCACCGCGTTGCCGCCGCCGCCGCCGATGCCGGCGACCTTCATGCGCGCGTTCTGCTGAACCGTTTCCTCGAGCTCGAAGATCATGACCTGGCTCCCGCTTCGCTTGTGGACATCAGAAGAAATCGGTCAACCACCGGCGCACCGAGCCCAACACCCGGTCCACCGTCATCGCCCTCGCTCCCGCCTGCGCCGCGCCGCGCGAAATCTCGTGGATCGCGTACATCGCCAGGCCCGTCGCGGTGCTGAACCGCGGCTGCTCCACCGCGTCGATCAGGTTCCCCGACAGATGCTGGCCCGGCACGCCGAGGCGCACCGGCATCCCGAACACTTCGCGCGCCAGCTCCACCACCCCCGCCAGCTGCGCCGTCCCGCCGGTCAGGATCACGCCCGCCGGCAGCTTCCCGATGTACCCGACCCGCTCGATCTCCCGGGCCACCGCGCCCAGCACCTCGTCGAGGCGCTGGTGGATGATGTCCGCCAGGATGTCGCGCAGCACGTGCCGCGGCTCCTGCCCCGCCGGGCTCGGCAGCTCGATCGTCTCCTGCGGGTCCACCAGCGGCCGGTACGCGATCCCGTACTGCTCCTTCAGCCGCTCGGCGTCGGCCTGCGTCACCGACAGCCCCATCGCGATGTCGCTGGTCACGTGCGCGCCGGCGAACCCGAACGTCCACAGGTGCCGGAACTTCTCGTCGTGGAAGATGGCCAGGTCCGTGCTGCTCCCGCCCAGCTCCACGAGCGCCGCGCCCAGCTCCCGCTCGTCCTCCGTCACCGTGGCGTAGCTCGCCGCCAGCGGCTCCAGCACGAACCCCGCCACGTGGTACCCGGCCCGCTCGATCGCCTTCCGCAGGTTCTGGCCGACCGAGGTGGACATCGTCACCAGGAAGACGTCCGTCTCCAGCCGCGTCCCGGTCATCCCCACCGGGTCCGAGATCCCGCGCTGCCGGTCCACGATGAACTCCTGCGGAATCACGTGCAGGATCTCGCTGTCCGGCCCCAGCACCACCGCGCGCGCGACCTCGATCACGCGCTCCACGTCCGCCGGGCGGATCTCCGGACTCGTCACCGCCACCACACCCGGCGACGTGATCGCGCGCACGTGCTCGCCCGCGATGCCGCACCACACCCCTTCGATTTTGAAGCCCGCCATCCGCTCGGCCGAGGCCACCGCCTCGGACACCGATCGGGTCGTCTCGTCGATGTCCCGCACCACGCCGCGCCGCACGCCGGTCGTCCGCGCCCGGCCCACGCCAAGGATCCGCGCCTCCGGAGCCCGCGGCTCCCCCGCCACCTCCGCGATCACGGCACAGATCTTCGTCGTGCCGACGTCCAGGCCACAGACGAGCCGATCGCGCATCAGGCCGCCTTCGGGCGCCCGCGGCGTCGGGCCCTGGGGCTCACCACCCTGGCGCTCGCCGCGTGGGTCCCGCCGCGCACCACCACCCAGCCCTGGAACCGTCCGTCCAGCTCCTGCCACGAGCGGCCACGGCTCCCCAGATCCTTTCGCACCGCCGCCATCGCGCGGACCACGGCCGCATCCACCGGTGTTCCCAGAAGCAGTCGTCCGCCGTCCAGCTCCAACGCCACGCCGCCTCCCCCTCCAACTCCACCATCGGTACGCGCCGCCGAGACCAGTCCAAACAGCGCGGGGTCGGCCGACTGCACTGCCGCAAGGGCGGCGATCAGCGGCGCCTCGGCGCGCTCCACCACCGGAGCATCCACCGGCGCCGTCGCCGGATCGTACGGGAGCGGGCGGCCATCAGCTCCCACCGGCACCATTCCCGTGGGCCCCGCCGCCATCGCCACCGGCTCCACCTCGGTTACCTCGACGCGCAGCGTCGCCGGCAGATGCCGCGAGACCCGCACCGTCGCGATGCCGCCGAGCGAGCCCACGCGCCGCTCCAGCGCTCCCAAGGGCTGCCAGACGCTCGCCCCGCTCTTCAACCCCAGCGCCCCGATGATCTGGGCCGGCGCGAGGTATCGCGCTCCCACCACCTCGACCCGCCGCACCTCGAAGAACGCGAACCGCCTCAACACCACCGGGCCCCACCAGGGCGACGCGATCACCACGACAACCGCCGCTGCGATCGCCACCCGCTGGACGCGCATCACTTGCGGTTCTCGAGCAGCGCGCCGATCTCGCGCGCCGCCGCCGTGATGTCGCCCGCGCCGAGCGTCAGGACCACGTCCCCCTTCTTCGCGAGCGCGGCGACCTCGGTGGCCAGCTCCGCGCGCGACGGCACCCAGTGCACTTCTCCGCCTTCCGCGCGCGCCGCGTCCGCCACCATCCGTCCGCTCACGCCCGGGATCGGCGCCTCGCGCGCCGCGTACACGTCGGTCACCACCACGACGTCCGCCGCCGCGAGCGCCTTCCCCATCGCCGAACCGTGCGCGGCGGTGCGCGAGAACAGGTGCGGCTGGAACACCGCCACCAGTCTCCGGCCCGGGTACGCCTGCCGCGCTCCCTCGAGCGTCGCGGCGATCTCGGTCGGGTGGTGCGCGTAGTCGTCCACCAGCGTCACCCCGCCGACCGACCCCACCAGCTCGAACCGGCGAAGCACTCCCGCGAATGCCGCGAGGGCTTCCAGCGCCGGTTCCAGCTTCCCGCCCATCTCCATGGTCACCGCCAAAGCGGCAGCCGCGTTCCGCACGTTGTGGAGTCCCGGCACCCGGAGCCGCAGCCCCACCGTCCTGCCCCCCGGCATCGCGACCTTCGCGGTCGTCCCGGAGGCCGTCTGCCCGAGGTCGGCGATGCGCACATCCGCTTGTGCCGCAACGCCTACCGTCCAGGTCGGGCGACCGGTCCGGGCAGTCACCCGCCTCGCCCCCGCGTCATCCGCCCCGGCGATCACCCGCCGGGCCGGCCGACAGAACTCCACGAACGCGTCCTCGAGGTTCTGCAGACTTCCATAGCACTCGAGGTGGTCGGCCTCAACATTATTGATCACAGCGACTTCGGCGGACAGCGCGAGAAACGACTTATCGTACTCGTCCGCCTCGACAACGAAGATGGCATTGCCGCCCAGCCTGGTGTTCCCTGACCATGAAGCGATGCGGCCGCCGGCGATCCCGGTTGGGTCGAGTCCGGCGGCTGCCAGCGCTTCGGTCGTCATCGCCGTCGTCGTGGTCTTGCCGTGGGTTCCGGCGACGGCGACGACCTGACCAGGAGCGATTGCGGCTGCCAGCGCATCGGCGCGGCGCACCACCGGAATGCCAAGTGCGCGCGCCCGTTCAAGTTCCGCATGACCTGGAGGAACGGCGGCCGTGACGATCACGGCCTGCGCGCCCTCCACGTGGCTCGGGTCGTGGCCGGCCACGACCACCCCGCCGGCTGCCCTGACGTCCCCCGAGCTCGCTGCTCCCCCCGGTCCATCCGGGTCGCGGTCGCATCCCGTGACCGCCACCCCCCTGTGCCTGAGGAGCACCGCCAATGCGCTCATCCCAGCGCCGGCTACCCCCATGAAGTGCACGGGGCGCGGATCGGCGGGGGAGAAAAACCGCATTGACAGGCGGCTAATATAAAATCCCACCGCAAGTTGCGAAAGACCGGAAGCTATTTTTCCGAGAGCAGTCTGAGGGCCTGGGAGGCAATTTCGGTGGCGGCATTCGGCCTTGCGCGGCGCGCGGCACCCGCCGCGAGGTCCGCCATTCTTGCAGGACTGCCCAACAGTTGCGAGACGAGAGTTGCGAGGGCTTCGCCGGTCAGTTTCGACTGCTCAAGCAGCACCGCGGCGCCTGCCTCGGCCGCCGCCCGGGCGTTGGAGAGCTGGTGTCCGGCGGCCGCCGAGGGGAGCGGGACGAGGATCGCCGGCAGGCCCCACGCCGCGAGCGAGGTGACCGTGCCGCCGGCTCTCGAGACGACCAGGTCGGCGGCGGCGTAGGCCTCGGCCACGGGGTCCACGAACGCCTCGACCGCCACCCGGCCCGCACTCCGGAACCGGATGAACTGCTCCAGCATCCCCTGCCCCGTCTGCCAGAGCAGCGACGCCCCGCCGGGCAGCTTCCCGGACTCGAGCGCCTCCGCGACCGCGAGGTTGATCGGCAGCGCTCCCTGGCTCCCGCCCGTGACGAACACGAGTGGGCGGTCGGGTGGGAATCCCAGTACCCGTTTCGCATCCCGCTTCGGCGGCCGGGGCGATGGCGGCGGCGGGATCGGATTGCCGCTGTCGAACACCTCCGTGTTCGGACCGACCGCGAGACGCGCGCGGGCTTCCGGGAAGCCGAGGTGTACCTGGCGGGCGCGGCGCGCGAGCCATCGGGTGGAGATCCCGGGATAGGCGTTCGCCTCCTGGAGCACGGCCGGGATGCCGCGGTTCATGGCGGCCCACACGACGGGCCCGGCGACGTAGCCGCCGGTGCCGACGACCAGGGACGGATTCTCGCGCACCAGGATCCTGCGCAGCACGCGGAACGACTCCAAGAGGGCGAACGGGAGACGGATGTTCCGCCACCACCGCTGCCGCCAGATCGGCTCCAAGGGCAGCAGCTCGAAGCCCCACGGCCGCTGGGGGAGGACCGCGGCCTCAAGGCCACGCCGGCTCCCGACGAAGAACGGCCGGATCTCGGGATCGAGCCGGACCATCTCCTCGGCGATGGCGAGCGCCGGCATCAGGTGCCCGCCCGTGCCGCCGCCGGTGAAGAGGACGGTGATCACACCACGATCGCGCGCTTGCGCGAGCCGAGGTTGATCAGCAAGCCCGTGGCCACGAGCGCCACCACCATCGCCGAGCGGCCGTAGGAGATGAACGGCAGGACCAGCCCCGTCGTCGGGACGAGGGCGAGCCCCACGCCCATGTGCAGGAACGCGTCCACGCCGACCAGGGCCGCGAGGCCGACCCCGAGATACTGGCGGAACGGGTCGTTCGTCGCCTTCGCCATCCGAAGCGCGAGGACGAGCCAGGCCGAGTAGAGCAGCACCAGGAAGACGACGCCGACGAACCCCCACTCCTCGCCCACCGTCGCGAAGATGAAATCGCTGTAGGGATACGGCAGGAATCCGAGCTTCTGCTGTCCCTGCCCGAAGCCGACGCCGAACAGCTTCCCCGCCCCGAGCCCGATGAGCGACTGGTCTATCTGGTAGCCCGAGGCCAACCGGTCCGCGCCGGGATCGAGGAACGCCGTCATCCGCAGCACCCGGTACTGCATGTGCTGGATCTGCTCCCAGACCAGCGGCATCGCGATCAGGCCGAGCAGGATGAAGTGCCCGATCCGGGCTCCCGCGGCGAAGAGCACGATCATCGCCAGCAGCCCGATCACGACGGCGGTCGAGAGGTCGGGCTCCACCAGCACGAGCAGGCTGAGCGGGACCACGACGACGAGGACCGGGAGCAGGCCCTTGCTGAGGTGGGTCAGCTCCTTGGTTTTCTTCGCGCAGAGCATCGCGGTCCAGACGACCACGATGAGCTTCGCCACCTCCGACACCTGGATCGAGACGCCCAGCACCAGCCAGCGGCGCGAGCCGTTCACGCGGGGCGCAATGGCGTGCGTGAACGGGAGCACGAGCAGGACCAGCGCGAAGAAGGTGGCGATCATCAGCGGCCAGGCCCACCGCCGCAGCCGCTCGAGGTCGAAGCGCGAGGCGACGATGAGGAGGAGCGCGCCCACGGCCGCGCCCATCGCCTGATCGAGGGCGAGCGACGAGCCGATCGGCCGCCCCTTCTGCATCAACGCCGACGACGCGCCGTAGACCGACACCAGGCCGAAGACCACCAGCGCGGCGGTGATGATCACCATCAGCCGCGCCTCCCAGCCGAGCATCCGGTCGCGCACGGTCATTTCCAGCCCTCGACGATGGCGCGGAACCGCTCCCCGCGCTCCTCGGCGTTGGTGAACATGTCGAAGCTCGTGCAGCCCGGCGCCAGCAGGGCCGCGTCGCCGGGCTGCGCCAGCTGGCGGGCGCGCGCCAGCACCGCCTCGAAGTCCCGGCCCTCGACGCGCTCAACGCGGGCCGCACCCGCCAGGTCGCGCTCGATGATCGGCGCGGCTTCCCCGTACGCCACGACGGCGCGCACCCGCTCGAGCGACGGGGCCAGGGCGGAGAACGACGCGATCTTGGGCCGCCCGCCCAGCAGCAGGACCACCGGCCGCGTCACGCTCTCCAGGGCGACCTCGACCGCGCTCAGCACCGTGGCCTTGGAGTCGTTGATCCAGAGCACGCCGTCCAGCTCGCGCACCGGCTCGAGGCGATGGTGCAGCGGTCGAAACGTCCGGAGCGCCGCCGCGAGCTTGTCACGGTCCGCGTCGGGGGGGAGTGCCAGCACGGCCGCGAGCGCGTTCGCCACATTGTGATCGCCCAGGAGATGGACATCCTGCCGCTTGATGAGCGGCGTCCCCCGCACCACCAGCCATCCGGCCTTCCGGTCGTAGAAGCCCGCGGCGGCGCGCTGCACCAGCGAGAAGGCCTCGTGGGTGCCCGCCGCCTTCGAGGCCATCGCCAGCGCCGCCGCGTCGTCGCCGTTGGTGACCCAGCGGCTCCCGGGCTTGGCGTTCCGGTAGAGCAGCGCCTTGTCGGCGTAGTACGCCTCCACCGTGCCGTACCGGTCGAGGTGATCGGGCGAGAGATTCGTGAGGACCCCGACGGCGGGCGCCAGCTCCGGCGAGTCGTGGAGCTGGAACGAGCTGGCCTCCACGGCCAGCCACTGCGGCGACTTAAGCGCCAGCGCCACCTCGGTGAGCGCGAGACCGATGTTGCCTGCGCTTTCCGCCTCGCCCAGCTCCAACGCGCCGAGCAGGTGCGCGATGCAGGCCGTCGTCGTGGACTTCCCCTTCGTGCCGGTCACGACGATGAACTTCGTCTCGGCGAGGAAACGCATTCCCAGGGACAACTCGGCGACGACCGGAACGCCGGCATTCCGCGCCGCCACCACGGGCGGCGCGTCGGGCGGCACGCCGGGCGACAGGATCACGATCGCGGAGCGGGCGATCCTCTCCAGGTCGTGCCGCCCCAGCTCCACGTCGCATCCGGCCTTCCGCAGCGCCTCTGCGTTCTCCCGCAGCGCCGGCTTGTCGGCCGCGTCGGACGCGTACACCGGCACGCCGTGGCGGCGCAGCAGCAGGGCCGCGGCGCGGCCGCTCCGCATCAGGCCGACGACCGCGACCCCGCGCTGCATCCAGCGTTCCGGCATCACCGGATCTTGAGGGTCGCGAGGGCGACGAGCGCGCAGATGATGCCCAGGATGTAGAACCGCGTGACCACCGTGGACTCGTGCCACCCCATCTGCTCGAAGTGGTGGTGCAGCGGCGCCATCCGGAACAGCCGGTGCTGCTCGGCGTACGGCCGCCCGTGGCGGCGCATCCGCCACTTGAAGACGCCGGTCTGGAGCACCACCGAGGTGGTTTCGGCCACGAACACGCCGCCGACCAGGAGCAGCAGGAACTCCGACTTGAGCAGGATCGCCGTGGTGCCGAGCGCGCCGCCGATGGCGAGCGAGCCGGTGTCGCCCATGAACACCTTGGCGGGGTACGCGTTGAACCAGAGGAAGCCGAGGCATGCCCCCATCAGGCTGGCGCAGAAGACCGCCAGCTCACCCGCGCCCGGGAAGTAGAAGACCTTGAGGTAGTCCGACGCGTCGGTGCGGCCGAACAGATACGCGAAGGCGGCGAAGGTGAGCGCCGCGATGGCCGAGAGACCGGCGGACAGCCCGTCGAGCCCGTCGGTCAGGTTCACCGCATTGGACCAAGCCGTCTCGACGAAGGTCACGAAGGCGATGTAGAGGGGCGGCCACATCAGGAAGTAGACGTACTTGAAGAACGGCACGGTGGTCGAGGACGCCGGGAGCACGGTGCCGGTCCACGGAAAGACCAGCAGTGCCACGCCGAGCGCCAGGCCGAAGGAGACCTGGCCCGCGAGCTTGTAGCGCGCCACCAGCCCGGACGAACGCCGCTGGACGACTTTGAGGTAGTCGTCCACGAATCCGATCGCGCCCATCCAGACGGTGGCCAGGAGAACGATCAGCACGAAGCGGTTGTCCAGCTGCGCCCAGAGCAGCGTCGAGGCCACGGTCGCGATGATGATGATGACGCCGCCCATCGTCGGCGTGCCGCGCTTCCCGAGGTGG
The DNA here is from genome assembly GCA_963835535.1 of uncultured Gemmatimonadales bacterium. Taxonomy (GTDB): domain Bacteria; phylum Gemmatimonadota; class Gemmatimonadetes; order Gemmatimonadales; family JACORV01; genus Fen-1245. The sequence goes on along the minus strand of CAWIFL010000002.1, from coordinate 59,627 downwards.
GTGGCCGGCCCGTCGGCCCGGACGATCTGGCCGACCTTGAGCGCGGTGAGCCGCCGGATGATCGCGGGGCCGACGACGAAGGCGATCAGGAGCGCCGTGGCGATCGCCGCGCCGGCCCGGAAGGAGATGTACGTGATCAGGTTCGCCAGCGCGTACTGGTGCGCGTACGGCCAGAGCAGTCGGTAGATCACGCGTGCGCCTCGCTCGCCTCGTGGGAGGGCCAGAGCAGCGGAATGATGGTCTCGAGCCGCACTCCGCGGGAGGCCTTGAGGAGCACGACGTCTCCCTTCCGGAGCTGGTCCCTGAGCTTCGGCGCCACCGCCTGCGGCGTCTCGCCGGAGAGCAGCGTCGCCTTGAGCTTCCCCTTGAGCGCCTCGAAGGCGGGGACGAACTCGCCGACCGCCGCCACGACGTCCGGCTCCGTCCCAACGATCTGCTCGGCGACCTGGCGGTGCAGCTCCGCCGAGCGCGCGCCCAGCTCGCGCATCGTCCCGGCGACGACGACCGCGCGGCGGCTGCCGCGGATGGACGTCAGCAGGTCGAGCGCGGCGGCGAAGGACGACGGATTGGCGTTGTAGGTGTCGTCGATGACCGTGGTGCCTTCGATCTCCACGATCTCGGAGCGCCCGGCCGGAAGCCGCGCCGCCGCAAGCGCCGGCGCCGCATCCTTGAGCGGCACGCCCACCGCATCGGCGATCGCCAGCGCCACCAGCGCGTTGGCCACCATGTGCCGGCCCGGGAGCGGCAGCTCGACCTCGACGCCGCGCACCGTGAAACGCGGCCGACCGTCGGGCAGGATCTGCACCTTTTCCGCCGTCCAATCGGCCCCCGCGAGCCCCGCCGTCACCACCTTCCTGGCCTTGCGGCGCGCGGCTTCGGCCAGCCTCGGCGGCCGAGTGCCGACCACCGCGGTCGCGGCACCGTCCAGGAGGGAGGTCTTTTCCTCGAAGAGCTTCTCGAGCGAGCCGAAGCCCTCCAGGTGCCCCGCATCCACCGTGGTCACGACCGCGACGTCGGGGCGCACGATCTCGCGCTGGCGCGGGATCTCCCCGGGCACGCTGGCGCCGCATTCGATCACCGCGGCCTCGGCGTCCACCGGGATCGCGAGCACCGTGAGTGGGACGCCGACCAGGTTGTTCAGGTTCCGCTCGGAGCGGTGCACCCGGTACTTCGCGCCCAGGGCCGCCGCGGTCAGCTCCTTCGTGCTGGTCTTCCCCGTGGTGCCCGTGATGGCCACGACCGGGCCGTGGAAGGTGTCGCGGCGGAAGCGCGCCAGCTTGCCGAGGGCCTCGAGCGTGTCGTCCACCTCGAACCAGTCGAAGCCGGGCCAGCGCGGCGTGCCCTGACGCACGATCACGCCGCCGACGCCGGCCAGCCGCGCGTCGCTCAGGAAGTCGTGCGCGTCGAACCGCTCGCCCTTCAAGGCGACGAACAGCTCCCCTTCCTTGAGAGAGCGCGTATCCGTGGAGACGCCCGTGTAATCGTGGACCCAGGTCGCCGCGGGCAGGCCGAGGGCCCGGGTCACGTCGCGCGCACTCCAGAGGAAGGCGGTCACTGCGAAGCCGCGAGCGCGGAGGCGACGATCTCGCGCTCGTCCATCGGCACGTGCTCGGTCCCGATCACCTGGTAGGTCTCGTGCCCCTTCCCCGCCAGGACGAGCACGTCGTCCGGCTTCGCGATCGAGAGGGCGCGGACGATGGCGGCGCGCCGGTCCACGATCCTGAGGTGCGGCGTCTGCCCCATCCCCGCCTCGATGTCGTCGAGGATCTGCTCGGGGGACTCGGTGCGCGGGTTGTCGGAGGTGACGACGGCGAGGTCGGCGTCGCGCGCGGCGATGGCCCCCATCAGCGGACGCTTGCCTTTGTCGCGGTCCCCGCCCGCGCCGAAGACCACGATGAGGCGGCCCCGGGTCAGCGGGCGCAGCGCCGCGAGCGCGCGCTCCAGAGCGTCGGGGGTGTGCGCGTAGTCGCGCAGCACGACGCACGGCGCGTCCGCGATCCGCTCCATCCGCCCGGGCACCTGCGGCGCGCACGAGAGCCGCGCGGCGACCTCGGCGAGATCCCGGCCCAGGGCGATCGCGGCCGCGGCGGCGCCCAGCGCGTTCTCGACGTTGAAGCGTCCGAGGAGGGGCAGCGCGACCTTCTCCGAGCGGCCGTGCGCGTTCAGCACGAACCGCATCCCCGCGCGGTCGCCCTCGACCCCCTCGGCCATCACGTCCGCGCCGTGGGCGATGCCGAACGTGAGGCGCTGCGCCCGCGCCGGCAGGCCGGCCCATGCGGGATCGTCCGCGTTCACCACCTGGAACCCTTCCGGCGCGAGGTAGCGGTCGAGCTTCGCCTTCGCCGCCAGATACGACGCGACGTCCCCGTGGTAGTCGAGGTGGTCGCGCGTGAGGTTGGTGAAGACGCCGACGAGGAACTCGAGGCCGGCGACGCGGCCCTGGTCCAGGCTGTGCGACGACGTCTCCATCGCCACGACCCGCACGCCGCCGTCCCGCAGCGCCGCCAGCGCCGCCTGGAGATCCACCGGCCCCGGCGTCGTGAGCGAGCCCGCGGTCGGCAGGATGTTCCCGTCCCCGTCTATCGCGCCCAGCGTCCCGATCGAGCCCGCCCGTCCGCGATCGCTGAAGAGGTGGCGCAGCAGGTGTACCGTCGTCGTCTTCCCGTTGGTGCCGGTGACCCCGAGCAGCTCGAGCGACCTTGCGGGATCCCCGTAGAAGAGCGCCGCCGCGGCCGCGGCCGCCACCTTGCCGTCGGTGACCTCGATCAGGGGGATCGGCGCGTCGGGCACCGGCCTCTCGACCAGCGCCGCGGTCGCCCCCGCCTTCGCCGCAGCGGCGACGAAGGCGTGGCCGTCCGCGGCCGAGCCGGCGTAGGCGCAGAACAGCGTGCCCGGCACCACGCGGCGGCTGTCGGTGGTCACCGCGGTCCACTCGGCCGACGGGGCACCCGACGGCCGCGGGGGCCAGCGCACCAGGAGTTTCGCGCGCTCGAGCCGCTCGCGCAGCGCGGCGGCCTTCACCGTTTGGCCCCCCCCCCGGTCGCCGCTCCGCCCGCGCGCACGGTCACGGTGCTTCCGGCCGGCGCCGCGCTCCCCGCCTCTGGCGACGTGGCCGCGACCTTCCCCCAGCCCTCGACGCGGACCTCGAACCCCTGCCGGTGCAGGGCCCGCGCCGCAGCCCTGAGCGAGAGCCCGGCGACGTCCGGCACCGCGCGGGGGCGCGCGCCGTCGCGGGGCGCCGCGGGCGGCGGCCAGGAGACGACGACGTCCGAGACGGGGGCCACCTCCTCCGCCCGGGCGGATCCTGCGGCGGTGTCCCCGGCGGGGACCGCGCTCGGGCCAACGGGCCGACGCTCCCTGGCGACCTCCGCCAGGCGGCCGCGGTCCACCGTCACGCCCGGCGTCGCGAGCGCCGCCTCGAGGATCGAGCGGACCACGGGCGCCGCGGTCGCCCCGCTCAGGTAATCGCCCTGCGGGTCGTCCAGCTTCACCACCAGCACGAGCTGCGGGTCCTGCGCGGGGAAGAGGCCGACGAAGTTGGGGGTGTAGTGCCCGGCCAGATAATGGCCGTTCACGGTGCGGCGCGGCGTGCCGGTCTTCCCGGCGAGGGAGTAGGTGCCCAGTGCCGCGCTCCGCCCGGTGCCCTCCTCCACCACGCCCTGGAGCATGTGGATGAGCTGCGAGGCGATGCTCGCGCTCACCGCGCGGCGCACCGGGCGCGCGCGCGCCACCGACCGCACCGTGCCGTCCGCGTCCCGGATCTCGCGCACCAGCGTCGGCTCCAGGAGCACGCCGCCGTTGGCCAGCGCGCCATACGCCGCCGCGAGCTGCAACGGCGTCACCGCGACCTCGTAGCCCATCGCCAGGCTGGCGGGACTCTCGACGGTCCAGAACCGCGGGTTCCGGAGCCGCCCGGGCGACTCGCCCGCGATCTCGATGCCGGTCGGCGTCCCGAACCCGAAGTCGCGCAGCGCCTCGAACTGCTCCGGCGGCGTCAGGCGCGTGCTGAACTTCGAGATGCCGATGTTGCTCGAAACCCGGATGACGTCGGCCAACGTCAGCTCGCGGTTCGGGTGCACGTCGTCGATCGCGCGCCCGTCGAGGACGTAGTGCCCGTTCTCGCCGAAGACGGTGTCGGCCGCCGTGGCCTTCCCCGTGCGCAGCAGCGCCGCCGCGGTGAAGAGCTTGGCGGTGGAGCCGGGCTCGAAGGCGTCGCCGAGCCCGCTGCCCTCCTCCGCTTTCTGCCGGATGCTCGAGAGCGCGAGGATCTCGCCGGTGGCCGGCTGGAGGATGACGACGTCGCCGCCGCTCGCCCGCGTCGTCGCCACCGCGGTGGCCAGCGCGCGCTCGGCGATCTCCTCCAGCTCGGCGTCCAGGGTCAGGTACACGTCGCCGCCGCTCTGGGGCTCGGCGGCCGGGCGCGACGGCGAGGGATAGGTATGGCCGGCGCGGTCGCGGAGCATCACCGCGCTGCCGGGCCGGCCGGCGAGCGTCGAATCCAGCGCCCGCTCCAGTCCCGACGCGCCGTGCCCCGTCTGGTCCGTCCGGCCGATGAGCCCCGCCGCCAGATCGGGCCGCGGATAGAAGCGCTGGAGTCGCTGCTCCAGGTAGACGCCCCGCACCGACTTCAGCGGCGCGACCGCGTTCCAGTCGTACGGCCCGGGCCACTCCACCCACACCCGGTCGGACGCGAGGACCCGCGCGATCTCGCCCCGCTGCTTCCCCAGGGCCTTGGCCAGGAGGCCGGCGGCGCGCGACGGGTCCGAGACCTCCTTGGGCGCGACACCGACGCCGTACGTCACCTGGCTCAGGGCGATCGCCACGCCGTTGCGGTCGTAGATCGCGCCGCGCGGCGCCGGCAATTCGACCTTTACCGTCTGCTGCTCGGCCGCCCGGCGGCGCCACGAGTCCCCGTGCAGCAGCTGCACCTCCACCGCGCGGACGACGATCGCGATCGCGGCGAGGACGAAGGCGGCACCGACCAGCGTGATGCGCGACGGGCGCTTGATCACCGTGTCACCGGGCCCGGGGAACTTGCAGAATGACGATCTCGGTGTCCTGGGGCAAGCGCAGGCCGAGGCGCGCTTCGGCCAGCGGGACCAGGACCGCGCGGCTTTGGGCGTGGCGGATCGCGGCGACCGCGTCGGCGCGGGTGGCCTCGAGCGCGCCGCGGGCCGCCTGAAGCGCGCGGAGCTGCCGCACCGTGGCCAGCGCCTCCGTTTGCCGCCAGACCACGGCGGCCGCCGTCACGAGGAAGCCGGCAAGCCAGATCGCGACCCAATGCCGGCCCTTGAGCTTCACGCCGCCTTCCGGAAGGCGCGGAGGCGCGCGCTCCGCGCGCGAGGGTTCCGCATCGTCTCCTCCGCCGCCGGGCGGACGGGGTGCCGCGTGAGCAGGGTGCCGAGGGGCCGTCCGCGGCAGGTGCAGATGGGCTGGCCCGGCGGGCAGATGCACGAGCGCGCCCAGTCCCGCATCGCCACCTTCACCTCGCGATCCTCGCCCGAGTGGTAGCTGATGACGGCGAGCACCGCCGCCGGCGCGGCCACGTCGAGGAGCGCCGGGAGCGCGCGGCGCAGGCGCTCGATCTCGCCGTTGACGGCGATGCGCACGGCCTGGAAGAGCCGGGCGAAGTCGTCGGGCCCGCTCCGCGGCCCCAGCACCGCCCGGATCGCCCCGACCAGGTCTTCGCTGATGGCGAAGGGGCGCGTGGCGCGGCGCCGCCCGATCTCGCGCGCCAGCGCGCGCGAGCGGCGCTCGTCGCCGTAGTAGCGGAACGCGGCGGCGAGCTCGGGCTCGTCCGACCGGTTGAGCCACTCCGCCGCCGTCACCGAGGCGCCGGGCGTCATGCGCATGTCGAGCACGGTGCCGGGACGGAAGCTGAAGCCGCGGGCAGGATCGTCCAGCTGGGGCGAGGAGACGCCGAGATCGAGGAGGATCCCGTCGGGCCGCAATGCGACCACATCCGCCTCGGCGGCGGCGTCGGCGAAGTCCCCCTCGCGCACGCGCGCCCGCGCTCCGAGGCGCTCGCGGGCCGCACGCACGGCGGCCGGATCCCGGTCCAGTCCCAGGACCTCGGCGCCGGCGGCGAGGAGCCGCGCCGCGTGGCCGCCTGCGCCGACGGTGCCATCGAGGACACGCTCACATCCCGCGAAAAGACTCGCAACCTCGTCAAGCAGAACCGGAATGTGCGCGAAGGGCGACTGTGAGAAGTGAGAATCGTGAGACGTGAGAAGTTCAGGTGAGGGGTGAGAAGACGAAGTGAGAGGATTCGCCCCGGCATCGGGGCGCGCCCTCTCACCTCTCACGCCTTTCCCCCTCTCACTTCTCACTTGGCCGTCTCACCTCTCACTTCTCACCTCTCACTCGCCCCACCCAACGGAAACCGCCCCACACAGAGTTGCCTGGTGGGGCGGCATAATGGCGGGGCTGACGGGGATCGAACCCGCGACCTCCGGTGTGACAGACCGGCACTCTAACCAGCTGAGCTACAGCCCCCCGCGGCCAAGCACGTCAATATAGAAACGCGGGGGGCCGGCTACAAGCTACGAGCCGCACTTGAACGCGCGGGGACCCGCGAGCTGCGTCAACGTCGTCCGGAGCTGCGGCAGGTAAGTCAGCAGCTGGCTCGCGGTGTCCCGGTTGACCGCGACGTTCGCCGTGATGTTCGCCTCCGACTGGCTCAGGAAGTCGGTGCTCGCCTTGACCGCGGCGCAGCCGGGTTCGCGGGCCGTCTGATCCTTCGCCTGCAACCGCTTGTACGCCTCCGTGGCCACATGCAGCTGGGCATAGCCCTCCTGGAACTGGGCCACCCCGCGGTAGAACGTCGCCGTCTTCTGCGCGTCACCGGTGGCCCAGTTCTGCGCCGCCGCGAACAGGGTATCGGCGCGCGCAAAGGCTGTGTCCTGCAGCGCCTTCACGGCGGCCCGGAGGAAGACGCCGGCGGCCGAGGGGCGGTACAGCGAGTCCGCATCGCCGGCCATTTTCGCGTGCACGACGGCCGAATCACCCTGCCCGCGCGCCTGCAGCAGGTTGGCGTACACCAGGTGCCCGCGCCCGTCCTGGGGCGCCAGCTTCATGAACTGCTGCACCGCCGCCATCGCCCCGGTCGTGTCGCTCTTCCCCAGGAGCAGCGTCGCGTAGAGATACCAGTTGTTCGCCCAGGCGGGCACCCTTACCGTGGCCCGCTGCACCCACCGCAGGGTGCGCGCGCTGTCCCCCGCGCGCCCGGAGAAGTCGAGCATCCGGGTGATGAACGTCGAGTCCACCTTCGCCGAATCCGCCTGCGCCGCGAGGCTCATCACCGCGGCCGCGCTGTCCCACTTCTCCCACGCGCCGAACGCGATGGCCTTGGCGTACAGCAGGTCCCACTGCGTCGGGTTCCGCTGGAGCGCGTCGTCCAGCAGCAGCACGGCGCTGTCGGACTGGCCGCGCAGCACGTAGAGCTGGGCCGCGCTCTTGCGCAGGTCGTTGTCGTTGATGTCGACCTGGAGGATGTGGTGCAGCATGTGGAGCAGCTGCGTCGTGTCGTGCTTCTCCTGGTAGATGTACGCGAGCGTCCGCGCGACCGTGGTATTGAGCGAGTCGGCGTCGTGCGCGCGCTCGAGCGATCGCTGCACCGAGTCCTGCGGCGCGCCCTCGTCCTGGAGCGTCAGCGCCAGGCAGAGGAGCGCCCCGCCGCTCTGGGGATCGTAGTGCAACGCGCGGCGGGCCATGTCGATGGCGCGGTCGTAGTTCTTCTGCTCGCGCGCGTCGCGGCAGTGCTGGATGTGCTCGAAGGAGCTGAACTTGTCGTCGATCCGGTCGGCCAGGGTGTTGCCGATGGAGCCGCTCACCCTCGAGCGGGCCACGACCACCGACGCCGCCGTGCCCATCGGATTGGTGCGGACGGCCTGGACCAGCCGCGCCAGGACCAGCACGGAGTCGCTGCCGCGCGGGAAGACCCGTCCGTCCACGATGAAGCGCGCGTTCAGCACCGAGGCGAGCTGGCCGACCTGGGTGGGCTCCAGCTCCGCGGTGCAGCCGAAGCCGCTCTGGTCGAGCGCGTCGCACATCACCCGCTTCTGGATCGCGGTGAAGTCGTCGGCATGGGCGGACTGGATCCGGTCGCGGAACGCGTCGCTGACTTCGATGGCGATGCTGGAGTCGGCGGCCTGGACGCGCCCGAACGGCACAATCAGAACCTTCGGACCGTTCTGCGGCGGGGGCACCCGCACCAGCTGCGCGACAGCGGGCACCGCCAGGCACGCGGCGCTCCCCAGGGCGATCCCGACCGATCGCGTCCACGCGCCGAAAGACGCTGTACGCCACGTCATGCGATGGATCCTCCGATGAAGCGCCATCCGATTGTACCCGCCGACGCCCGAAGTGGGCGAAGAGGGATTCGAACCCCCGACTTCCTGCGTGTAAGGCAGGCGCTCTGGACCAGCTGAGCTATTCGCCCGTGCGCTTCCTACAGGATGAGGCCGAGCGGCAATAGCACGCAGTATCCCACCACGAGCAAGATGGGTGCCGCTGTCGTCGACCCGTGCCCGAGCAGCAGGTAGCCAGCGCCCAACGCAATGGCCGCCCCGACGAACAGGGCGGCGTTGACGACCCCGAACTGGAGTCGCGCCTGAGGCTCGGAACTCTGCACAGCGGTTGAGGATAGCGGCCGCCCGGTGGGGCGTCAAGCGCGCCGTCTAGGGCGGCGGCGGCGCGCCGCCCGCCTCCACCGTGGCGAGGATGTCGCGGCACTTCTTGCCCCAGGGATTGAACTTGTTCGCCGCGAACCCCGCCTGCCAGGTGGCCTTGGCCGCATCGGGATTGCCGCAGAGCCACTGGGCCCGGCCCAGCTCGTAGTAGGCCTCGATCATGTTGGGCCCGATGTCGAGGGTCTTCTTGAAGAAGTTCTCCGCGTCCTCGAACATCTCGCGCTGCAGGTAGACGAGGCCGAGGTAGAAGTTGGCGTACAGGGTGGCCTTCTTGTCGTTGGCCATCCGGATCGCCTTCGAGAGGTGCTCGATCGCCTCGCCGTAGATCTTCTTCTTGAGACAGACGTACCCCAGGTTGATGCGCGCCAGGGAATTGCCGGGCTCCTTCATCAGGACCTTCTGGAGCGTGGCGAGCGCGTCGTCGAAGTCTTCCTTCAGCATCTGGGCCCAGCCCAGGAGCGACTCGGCCTGCACTTCGCCGGGCGAGAGCGCCAGCGCCTTGGTGAGGGCCTGGATCGCGCCGTCGTAGTCGCCGAGCGAGATGAGGCTCCACCCCTTCTCGATGAAGGTGGACGCGCCGATGTGGTCCGCCTGGACGACGGGGCGCGCGGTCTCGAAGCCGGGCGCGGCTCCCGTACCCGCCTCCTCCCGCTCCTCGGCCTGCTTGTAGCGGTCCACCAGGACGCGGATCTCCTCCTTGAGGGCCGAGAGATCCGTGATCGCGCCGTCCACCTGCTTGAAGAGCGCGATGATGTCCTTCTTGACCGCCGCCAGCGCCGGGGGCGCCTTGGCGGCATCGAGCGCCGCACTGATCTGCTCGCGGCGCGACTTGAGGGCCTGCATCAGGTCGTCAGCCATGTTCCTCTCCGAAGGACAGCACCGTCATGCCCGTGCCCCGGCACGACGGCGCCCGATCGCCGCCAGACACCGCTCCGCCAGAGCGCCCAGCGGCGCGACCTCTTCCACCGCACCCGCCTCCACGGCGGCGTGCGGCATCCCGAAGACGACCGCGGTCGAGCGGTCCTGCGCGAGCGTCGAGCCGCCCGCGCGCCGGATGGCGGCCAGGCCCTCGGCCCCGTCGCGGCCCATGCCGGTCAGGACCAGCCCCACCGCCCGTGGGCCGAAGGCTTCGGCCACGCTCCGGAACAGATGGTCCGCGGCGGGCCGCACGCCCCACAGGGGCTCGTCCCGGCTCAACGCGACGGTGGCCGAGCCGCTGCCGCCGCGCAGGCGCATGTGGAAGTCGCCGGGCGCGACGTAGATCGTGTCGGCCGCCACGACCACGCCCTGCTCCGCCTCGACCACATGGGCGCCGCACAGGCCGTCGAGCCGCTCGGCGAGGCTCCGCGTGAAGCCTCGCGGCATGTGCTGCACGACGAGCGTGGCGGCGTCCAGGCCGGTGCGGAGAGCGGGAAGCAGCTCGGCCAGCGCCCGGGGTCCGCCCGCCGAGGCCGCGATCGCCAGCGCGAACCGGGCCGCGCCGGGCACCACCGCCGCTCGCTCCGCCACGGGCGCCGGCGCGGCGCGGCGTGCCACCGCCGACAGGTCCGCGGCCGCCGCCGCCCGCAGCGCGGCGAGCAGTCGCGGCCCCAGGTCCGCCATCCCGGTGGCCCGCGCCGCGCCGGCCTCCGGCTTCTCCACCAGCTCGACCGCGCCCAGCTCCAGGGCGCGCACCGCCTCGGCGCAGCTCCGGCCGGCGCGCGCCGACACGACCACGATCGGCCGCGGCGCCTCCTCCATGATCCGCTCGATGGCCGCGAGCCCGTCGAGCCCGGGCATCGAGAGATCCATCGTCACGACATCGGGCCGGTGCGCGCGCACTTTGGCGAGGGCGTCGTTCCCGTCGCGCGCCGTCGCGACCACGTAAAACTCGCCCGAGCCGGACACGATGTCCGCCAGCACGCGCCGGATGAGGGCGCTGTCGTCCACCACCAGCACGGACCGCGGCGCGCTAGAGCGTTCGGGACCCATGCGCCACCGTGCGCACCTCGATGCGCCCGTCCTCGAGGTGGAAGTACACCGAGCGGCCGTGCCGCTCGCGGACGTCTTCGGCGACCAGGGGGACGTGCGCGTTCGCGAGCGCCTGCCGCGCGGCCACGACGTTCCGCTCGCCCATCGCGATCGTGGGGGACGCCGCGCCGAACATGCTCGCCCCGCCGACCAGCCACGCCGCCAGGCGGTCGCGTTGCGCGCCGGCGGCCTCCATCTCCGCGAGCGCGAGGGGGAGCGCCGTCTCGGGGAACCGGCCGGGATTCGAGTGGTCGCGCGCCATCTGCTGCGACGGCAGGAGGAGGTGCAGCAGCGCCCCGACCTTGGCTTCCGCGTCGTAGAGCGCCACCGCCACACACGAGCCGAGCCCCAGGGTGACCAGCACCGCGTCGCCCCGGTCCACCGCCCAGCGGGCCACGCCGACCACGCGCTCCCTCATCGCCGGCGGAACAGCCGCTCCCGCGGCTCCTCGAGGTCGAAGCGCGCGCGCGCCGGCCCGCAGAGGGTCTCGACCTTGCCGAGGAGCAGCCGCCCGCCGGGCACGAGCGCCTCGGCGAACGCCGCGAAGATCCGCTCCTGGGTCGCGCGGTCGAAGTAGATCACGGCGTTGCGGCACACGATGAGGTGGTAGGGCGGCGCGGGCGGCGGCTCGCGCGTGAGGTCGTGCACCGCCACCCGCACGCGCCGCGCGAGCGCGGGGGCGACCCGGTGCGGCGGCTCCGCCGAGAACCACCGGGCCAGGAGCGCCGGCGGCACCTCCGCGAGCGCCGCCGCCGGATACTCCGCCCGGCGCGCGACCTCCACCGCCTCCGGATCGAGGTCGGTCGCGTCGATCCGGAGCCGCACCAGCGCCGCCTCGACGCCCTCCCCCGCGGCGGCGTGCTCCGCGAACAGCAGCGCCAGCGAGTACGGCTCCTCGCCCGACGCGCAGCCCGCCGACCAGACCCGCACCCGTCCCGGCCTCGCCCACAGCTCCGGCACCACCCGCCGTCCGAGCAGGGCCCAGGTCTCCGGGTTGCGGAAGAAACGCGTGACGTTCACGGTGAGCGCGTCGAGCAGGCGGTCGTATTCGGCCGGCACCGCATCCAGCACCTCGGCGTACGCGCCGAAGGTGTGCGCCCCGCACGCCCGCATCCGCACCGCGAGGCGGCGCCGGAGGCACGGCTGCTTGTAGCTCGCCAGCCGCAGCCCGTGTTCGCGCTCGATCTTGCCCATCAGGGAGTCCAACGCGGGATCGTCCGGCCGCGCCCGGGACGCGGCCATCAGGACACTTGATCCAGGGTCGTGAGGTTGGCGCGCGCGAGCTCGTGGGCGGGGTTCAGGACGAGCGCCTCCTTCCAGGCCGCGGCCGCCTCCGCCGGGCGCTTCTCGCGGTAGGCGAGGTTCCCCAGCTTGAAGTACACGTCGTCGCCGAGGCGCGGCGCGAGCTTCACCGCGCGCTGGTAGGCCAGCTGCGCCTCCTCGGGCCGGCCGCTGCGGTAGTAGAGGTCGCCGAGGTTCTTCGACAGCTGCGGGAGGGACGGCTCGTCCTCCAGGGCCGCGGTCAGCAGCTGCTCGGCGCGCTCCAGCTCGCCGCGGCGCTCGCACAGCACGGCGACGTTGTTGCGGAGCGGCGCGTTGTGCGGGAAGCGGCTCAGCCCCTCCTCCGCGGTCGGGAGCGCCTCCGCCTCGCGGCCCGCCATGACCGCGGCGAGCGAACGGGCCCAGTACCAGAGCGCGCTCGGCGGCATCCCGCCGGGCGCGAGGCCGCGCGCGCGGTCCAACCGCTCGACTGCCACGTCACCCTGGCCCCGCTTCAGCGCGACGATCCCCCAGCCGAGCATGACCCGCCAGTCGTCCTTGGCGCGCGAGGCCGCCTCCGCGAACGCCGCCTCCGCCTCCGCGAGACGCCCGAGCTGCTCCAGCGCCACGCCGAGGTCGTGGAGCACCTCCGGCCGGCCGCCGCCCTTCTCCGCCGCGAGCCGCAGCGCGTCCACCGCGTCGCCCCACCGGCCCTGGCGCAGCGATACCAGGCCGATGTAGAAGTGCGCCTGCGGATCGGCGGGCCGGAGTTCCACGACGCGCCGGAACTCGCGCCCGGCCTCGTCCAGCATCGCCGTCTTGAAGAAGGCGAGGCCCAGGTTGCGGTGCTCCTCCACCCGCGCGTCGCTGCCGACCGGCACCACGTCCGCCTGCGTCTTCCCCAGCCGGTGTGCGAAGCCCGCCGTGATGAGCCCGTAGAGCGCCTTCCCCACGTCGAACTCCAGCAACCCGGAGTCGTCGATCAGCCCCGCCACGTCGCGCCGGCCGTCCAGCAGCGGGAGCAGGCGCTGCTGCTCGGCGGTGAGCGAGACGCCGGAGGCCGCCAGCCGCGACCGGTCCACCACGAAAATGAGGTCGAAGGAGGGGATCTTCTTCTCGATGAGGCTCCACTCGTCCACGCGCCGCGCGCCCTCGAGGAGTAGCGACTCCGGCGTGATGCGGACGAGGAAGTCCTGCTCCTCGGGCTGGACGTCGGGCTCGAAGGAGAACGAGCCGGACATCCAGGTGAAGAGGTAGTAGACGGCTTCCTCGATCTGCACGCGCATGTAGCGCTCGAGGTCCGGCCGCGAGATCGAGCCCATCGCGACCAGCAGCTCGCCCAGCCGCTGGTCCCGCTCGTGCGCCTGCCGCTCGATGCCCGCCTGCAGCTGCTCGGGCGTGATCAGGCCGCCCTTGACCAGGATGTCGCCCAGCCGGTCGCGCCGGTTGACGATCGAGGCGTAGGTGATGAAGCCGTGGTCGAAGTAGACGTAGCCGAAGTTGCTGCGGTCGGCGACCGAGAGACACCCCGTCTTCTGCCCCATCGAGAGGAGCTGGAGCACGTCGGGGAGGCTCGCCTCCTTGAGGCTGCCCTTGATCGCCATCAGCGCAGCTCCTCGACGAGGCGATCCCCGACGTTGGGCCAGTCCCAGACGACCTTCTCACGGCTGCCCAGCGCCGCGTCGAGGCCGGCGGGCACGGTCGCGGAGACGGCCTGGGCCTGGGACGGGCGTGGCGGCCGCCCTTCGACTGCGAGGCGCGCGGTCTCCACGGTGAGCGCCTCGCTCGCCGGGTCCATCCGCGACAGCGCCCGGTTGACCAGCCCCTGCACCGCCCGCGCGCTGTCGGCCGGCCGCGCGGCGATGTACTGCACCACGTCGTCCTCGGCGCCGACACCGCGCGCCACCAGCAGCCGGCGCACCATCTCGGCGCGCATCGGCCGGTCGGGCGCGGTCAGCTCGACCACGAGCCCGGCCTCGAACCGCGTGGTGAGCCGCGGCGCGATGCCGGCGAGCTGGCCCGGCGTCCGGTCGGCGGTGAACCCGAGCTGCCGGCCCTCGTCCGTGAAGGCATTGAAGAGGTTGAACAGCTCCTCCTGCGTCCGCTCCCGCCCCGCGAGGAGCTGGATGTCGTCGAGGAGGAGCACGTCGGCGCGCCGGTAGCGCCGGCGCCACCACTCGATGCGCCCGGCGTCGAGCGCGGCGACCAGCTCGTCCATGTAGACCTGCGCCGAGAGGCAGGCGACCGTGCCGCCCGGACGCGCGGCCAGCAGCGCGTTGCCCACGGCGTGCAGCAGGTGCGTCTTGCCCGTGCCCGACGGACCGGCGATGAAGAACGGGTTGAAGCGCCGTCCCGGGTCCGCGCAGACCGCCTGTGCGGCGCGCACCGCTCCCTCGTTCCCCGCGCCCTCGACGTAGCCGGCGAAGTCCAGCCCGCGCGACGGCGGCGGAGGCGGCGTCACGCCTTCCTTCACGCGCTCGGCGTAGGCCCGCGCCTCCTCGAGCGCGTCGGGGTCCCGGAAGCAGGCGTGGCCCGCCGCCGCCGCATCGAACGCCGCGACCTCCTCGGCCAGCCGCTTGAGCTCGTCCACCTCCGCGCCGAACCGCCCCAGCTCGGACGCGACGTCCGGGATGCCGTCCCCCATGAGCAGCTGCTCGAGCCGGTGCGTGCGGTACCCCTCACCCTGCCAGCGGAGCACCGCCTCGCCCACGCGCGAGCGCCACGCCTCGACGGTCTGCGCCACGGTGGTGGACACGGCCGACAGGAACGAGGAGAACTCGTCGGGGCCCGCGGGAGCGTCGGGCGGCGCCACGACCACCACCGGCTCCTTCTCCGGCGGCTCGCCCGTGAGCAGCATCCGCGCGCTCTCCGGCGTGATCGGGCCGTCCGAGACTCCCTGATACGCGATCAGGCGGTTGATCATCCCGATCAGCTCGCGCACGTTCGCCGAGGCGATCCCGGCCACGGTCTTGAGCACCGCCGGCGGAAGCAGCGCGCCCCGCTCTTCCGCCTTGCGCCGCAGAATGGCCAGGCGCGTCTCGAAGTCCGGCGCGGCGACGTCCACCAGCAGCCCGCCGGAGAGCCGCGTCACCAGTCGCTCGTCCAGCTCGCCGATCTCGCCCGGCGGCCGGTCACTGGCCAGGACGACCTGCCGCCCCACCGCCTGCATCGCCTCGCTCAGCCGCAGCAGCTCGGCCTGCATCTCGAGGTGCGCGGCGAGGAACTGCACGTCGTCGAGCAGCAGGAGGTCGGTCTCCTGGGCGCTGCGCCGGAAGGCGTCGAGCTGGCCCGCGGCCACCGACGCGTTATAGCGCTCGACGAACTCCTCCAGCGTCAGGTACTCCGTCCGCAGGCTCGGCTGCCGCTCGAGCGCGAGGAAGCCGATGGCCTGGAGGAGGTGCGTCTTGCCGAGCCCCGACTTACCGTAGATGCAGAGCGGGTTGTAGGTCGTGCCCGGCGACTCGGCCACGGAGCGCGCCGCGGCCGCCGCGGTCTGGTTGCCCGCGCCGACCACGAAGGTCTCGAACCGGAACCGCGGGTTCAGGTCCACGCTACAGCCGCCGGACCCCGCCGCCGCCTTCGCTCAGCTTCCGCAGCACGTCGGCGGCGATCCCCTTGAGCGTCTCGAAGACCCCCGCGCCGTGCAGCGCGTCGGCGGGAAAGGTCTGGAGCCCGCGGAAGTTGAGCGCGTCGTCGAGCTCCGGCGGCCTGAGGATGAGCTCGGGCGGCAGGTCCTGCTTGTTGAACTGGATCACCATCGGCATGGTGCGGATGTCCAGGCCGTGCTCGAGAATGTTGGCGTGGAGGTTCTGCAGGCTCTCCATGTTCTCGTCGAGCTGGCGCAGCTGGCTGTCGGCGACGAACACGACGCCGTCCGCGCCCTGCAGCACGAGCTTGCGCGTGGCGTTGTAGTACACCTGCCCCGGCACCGTGTAGAGCTGGAACTTGGTGGTGAAGCCCGAGATCGTGCCGAGGTCCAGGGGCAGGAAATCGAAGAAGAGCGTCCGGTCGGTCTGGGTCGCGAGCGAGACCATCTGGCCCTTCCGGTCGGACGGCACCTGCGAGTACACGTACTGCAGGTTGGTCGTCTTCCCCGACCGTCCCGGGCCGTAGTAGACGATCTTGCAGGTGATTTCCCGTGTCGTGAAGTTGACCAGGGACATGCCGTCACCGACGAAAGAGTGAGGTGAGGCTCCGGTTCAGATCCGCCTCGAAGTCCTTCGCGAGGACCGGCTCCCGGACCTGATCCACCGGCGCCGCGCGCTTCAGCGCCGCCGCGAACTCCTCGTAGAACAGCTCCACCAGCCCGATCGACGTCTCGCGCCCGAACACCGTGAGCACGATCAAAGCGCCGCGCGGCGTGGCGCACGGCGCGAGATGGATCCCGTGGTGCACGCCCCCGTGGAACAACGCGCCGAACGTCTGCTCGCCGAGCAGCTGCGCGAGAGCGCCCGAGGAGGCCATGATCGCCGCGCCGAGCGCGGCGGCCGACATCAGGTCCATCGCGCGCGCGAAGCCGTGCTGCGCCAGCACCTGCCCCGACGGCGTCATCACGACCACGAGCCGGGCGCTCGCCTGGCCGACGTATCGGACCAGGGGCGCCTCGGTCCAGGTCTCGACGACCGTCGTCGTGCTCACGCGAGCGCCGCCTCGGCCGCGCGGATCATCTCGAGCCGCGCCAGGCCGACGTTCACCCGGCTGTCGGCCAGCGCGACGATCAGGAGGTCCTGCGCCGCCGGCGCCACGAGCAGCGTCCCGCCCGCCGCTTCCATCTGCACGAAGCGCACCCGGCCGGCGCCCGTGGCCGCCGCCGCGCCGCTGACCTTCCGGGCCAGCGAGGCCGCCAGCGCCGCCACCGCCTTGCCCTTCACGCCCTCCATCAGGAGCTGCGCCACCGGGATCCCGTCCTCGGCCGCGACCCACATCGAGCCGCGCACGCCGCGCACGCGCGAGATCCGGTCGAGGGCCCGCTGCAGTGGCTCGCTCATGCGCCCTGCCCCTTCAGCCAGGCGAGCGCGATCCCCCGCGCCCGCTCCGCGAACCGCAGCGCCAGGCCGACGGCCATGCTCCGGTCGCGCCGCACCAGCAGGAGCGCCCCCTCGCCCACGGGCGCGACGACCAGGTTGGAGTGCTCCGCTTCGGCCACGATCGCGCTCCACGACTCCAGGCCGAGGTACTCCGCCGTCCGCGCCGCTTCGCCGGAGACCCCGGCCAGCGCCGCAGCCGCCAGCTCCGACGCGTCCTTCCCCTGCGCGTCGGTGAGGCCGCCGGCGAGGACCAGCCCCCGCTGATCGAGGAGCAGGATGTCGGCCGACGCGCCGTCGAAGCCGTGGAAGACCTCGGGGCGCTGTCCCGCCGGAGACGGCGCCGCTTGCTCCGGCACGGCCCTCGGCGCTGCGCCCGTCGCGCCCGCCGCCCCCCCCTCCGCGCCGCGCCCGGCGCGCACGCCGGCCAGCGCCCGGCGGGCCCCCTCGTCCCAGGGTGCGCGCGCGAGCACCTTCTGGAGGGCCGACTCCGCCGCCGCGAGGTCGCCCTGCCGGAAGAGGAGGAAGGCCACGCCCCTGAGCGAGCCCATGTGGTCGGGAGCGATCTCCAGCGCCTTGCTCCAGGCGAGCCGGGCCCGCTCGAGGTCGCCGAGGTCGGCGTAGATGCGGGCGAGGCAATCGTGGCCGTCGGCGTGCATCGGGTGCCGCGTCAGCCCCTGGAGCACGACCTGCAGCGCCTCCTGACGCTGGCCGCGGCGCCGGAGCGCCTCGGCGAGGTCCGCGTACACCAGGCTCTTGGGATCGCGCGCCAGCGCCGCTGTCAGGGAACGGATGTCGTCAGGCACGATCGCCTCCGAGGAGCCGCTCGAGGGACGCCGCCGCGGCGAGGGCGTCGGCGACCTCCCGCCGCTGCTCGGCGCCCGCCGCGCCGTTCATCATCTGCTGCCACCGCTCCCAGCTCGCGCGCGCCTCGTGGAACCGGCCCGACGCGGCCAGCGCGAACCCGCACCAGCGATACGCGTCCGCCAGGTCCGGCGCGAGCCGGATGGCGCGCCGGCACTCCTCCACCGCCTCGCCGTAGAGTCCCTCGGCCAGGTGGGCGCGCCCGAGCGCGAGGTGCCCGCGCGGCTCCTCGGGCCTCAGGGCGAGCGCGGCCTCGGCCGCCTCCCGCGCGGCCGCCGGGTCGCCGCTCGCGAGGCGCACCTCCGCCGCCGCCACGAGCGCCTTCGCGTCCGCCGCCGTCCCCGCGCCGGAATGCCGCGCCGTCGGGTCGCGCAGGACCACCACGCCCGTCGCCACCAGGCCGAACACGGTGCGCGAGACGTCGAACTCGGGAAGGTGCAGCGCCGCCGCGATCTGCCGCAGGTCGCGCACCGCGTCCACTTCGGCGAGGACCGACCATTCCGCCGGCCGAAGATCCAGCATCGGCGCCGCGCCGGCGCCCGCCGCCTCGAGCGGCGCCAGCACCGGGATCACCCCGAGGTGCGGCACCTGCGCCTCGATGCGCGACCACTCGTCGATCCGCCGCGCCCCCTCCATCAGCACTTTCTCGGTGGGGACGCGCACCAGCGCGTCGGACGGCGCGGCGTCCAGCGATCCCTCGCTGAAGGAGAAGAAGCCCTCGCGCCACGACAGGAGGTCGAAGACCACTTCCTCGACCTGGTGCTCCACTTCACGTTCCAGCTCGCGCGGCGTGAGCGCTCCGTCCTCGACGAAGATCCTCCCGAGACGCCGCTTGCCGCCCTCGCGCTGCTGCACGGCGCGCGCGTGCTCCAGCTCCGCCGGCGTGATCTTCCCCGCGTGGACCAGCCGCTCCCCGATGCGCTGCGCCTTGGCGCGGGCGGTCGCGAAGACGATGGCTCCGCGGTCGAAGAAGACCGTGCCCTCGTTGTTGCGCAGGTCGCTCGTGATGCGCAGCACCCCGGTCTTGCGGCTCAGGTCGAGCAACTGGAAGACGTCGTGGAGCCCGAGCTCCTTGAGCGGGCCTTCGATCGCCACGGCTAGGCCGCCTCTCCGGCCAGGACGTGGGCGAGGTCGCGCGCGGTGCGCGCGTGCGCCCGCGCCTGCTGCGCCAGCGGGCCCGAGGGCTCGAGCGCGATGACGCGATCGAACTCGGCGACGGCCTCGCGGTAACGGCGCTCGCGGGCCAGCGCCAGCCCGAGGTGGTAGCGCGCGCCCGCGTGGTCGGGCTCGAAGCGCACGACCCGCTCGAGGGCCGAGCGTGCATCGCCGTCGCGCCCGCGCTCGAGGAGGCACCGCGCGAGCAGCACCAGCGCCTCGAAGTCGTATGGGTCGTGCTCCAGCTGCGCGATGAGCGCGCGCATCGCCTCCGCACCCCGGCCCTCGTGGAGCTGGAGGCGCGCCAGCGCGTGCACCGCGGCGCCGTAGCCCGGCAGATGCATCAGGGCTGCGCGATAGGCGTCCTCCGCCTCGCGGGCGAGGCCGCGCCGCTCGCACAGGCGACCGTACTCGACCCACACCTCCACGTAGCCGGGGTCGAGGTCCAGCGCGACGCGATACGCCTCCCGCGCGAGGTCGCCGTCGCCCACGCCGCGCGCCACGTCCCCGAGCAGCTTGCGCACGTCGGCCCGTGCCGGCGAGCGCGCCGCCGCCCGCTGCAGCAGATCCAGCGCCGCCGCCGGATCGCCGAACCGGCTCCGCGCCTCGGCGGCGAGCAAGGCGGCGTCCACGTCGTCCGGCGTCTCGGACAGCAGCGCCTCGGCGGCCGGCATCGCTTCGGCGACGCGGTTCAGCGCCAGCAGGCAGCGCACCTCCCCGAGCCGCGCGCGCCGGGGCGCGCTGCCGCCGGTGCGCGCCTCGCGATAGCGCTCCAGCGCCTCGCCGTAGAGCCCGCGCCGGGCGAAGACGTCGCCCAGCAGCGCCGCGCCTTCCGCCCGGTCGGCGCCGCGCCCCACCGCCCGGTTCACCTCCGCCACCGCGTGTTCGAACAGCGACTTCGTGAAGAAATCGCGCGCCAGCCGGAACGGATCGTCCGCCGGCGCGGCCTCCGCCGCCCCCCCCCAGGCCCCCGCACTGCGCCCGCCGCGGGCTTCAGCTCCGCGAACAGGCCGTCGAGCATCTTCGGATCGAAGACGAATCCCTCCGCCCCGCTCTCCGGCCGCTCGGTCGACAGGTCCGGCAAGACCCCGAGCGCGCCCCCCCCTTCCCCTTCCACCACCTCGATCGAGAGCAGGTACTTCTGCGGGACATAGTACGGGTCCAGCTCCAGCGCCCGCTTCACCTCGCGCAGCGCGCCGTCGAACTCCCCGAGCCGGGACAGTGTGAAGCTGAGGTTGTAGTGCGCGGAGGCCGACTGCTCGTCCGCCTCGACCGCGCGGGCGAAGGCGTTGCGCGCGTCGGCGTAGCGCTGCAGCTCCATGAGCGCCACACCCACCCCGTTCCACGCGATCGCCGACTCCGGCGCCACCTCCAGCGCCTGCCGGTACGCCTCCAGCGCCGGCTGGTAGCGCCGCTGCTGCGTCAGGAGCAGCGCCAGGTTGAGGCGGGCGGCGAGGAGGTCCGCCTGGTGCGCCAGCGCCGTGCGGAACGCCTGCATCGCGGCCTCGACCTGCCCCGCCGACGCGAGCGCGACGCCGAGGTTGTTCCCGGCGGCCGCGTGCGCAGGCTCCGCCTGCAGCGCCCTGCGGTACGACGCCACCGCTTCGTCCCGGCGCCCGCACTGGTGCAGCGCGACCCCGCGCTCGTTCCAGTACTTCCCCGACGCCGGCTGCTCCTCGACCAGCGCGTCGTAAAGCTCGAGCGCGCTGGAGAGGTCGCGCCGCACCAGGTGCACCTCCGCCATCGCGCGCCGCACCAGAGCGCGGTCCTCGCCCCGCTCCAGCGCCAGCCGGTACTCGCGCAGCGCCTCGAGGTAGAGGCCCTTGTCGCGGAAGACGCGGCCCAGGTGGTAGTGCGCCAGGCGGCCCCGCTCGCCTTTCGCCGCCGCTCGCTCCGCGGGCCGCTGCACGTCGGCGGCGGGGCGGGGCGCGTCCTTGGGCTCCAGGGTGAGGTTGGCCTGGGCCCGGGCCAGCGCCGGGTTGAGCCGGGCGGCCCGCTTCGCCGCGGCGCGGGCGTCGGCGTGGCGCCCCAGGTCGCCGAGGACGAACGCCTCGAGATGGTGCGCCTCCGGGTTGTCCGGGTTCAGCGCCACCGCGTGCTCCAGCGCGACGAGGGCGGCGTCGTTCGTCCCGAGGTTGTAGAACACCTCGCCGCGATGGAACTCCACCACCGACGAGTCCGGATCCAGCTCGCGCGCGCGGTCGAACCACTCGAGCGCCGTCTCGAGGTTGCCCAGGCGCTGCTCGAGCAGGCCGAGCTGGATCAGCGCACCGAGGTCGCGCCGGTTCTGGCCGAGCAGCGCGGTGAACTCCGCCACCGCCTCCTCGTACTGCCCCACCGCGGCGAACGCGCGCGCCAGCTCCCAGCGCGGGTCGCGGTCCTCCGGGTGGCGCCGCAGCGCCTCCCGCAGCTCCGTGATGCGCCGGTCGTAGTAGCCGCTGCTCTTGTAGGCGATCTCGAGGTTGCGCTGGGCCACGGACATCTTCGGATCGAGCTCGAGCGCGCGGCTGAAGCTCGACACCGCTTCGGGGTACAGCGCCTTGCGGAAGTACAGGACGCCCAGATTGTTGTGCGCCCCGGCGTCCGACGGATCGATGCGACGGGCGAACGAGCGCAGCACCGCGAGATCGCGCTCCGAGGACACGGTGGACGCCATCGCCGCCCCCGGCCTCAGGTCAGGCGGACGGCCTGAAGGATGGCGCGGAGGGAGGCGAAGTCCGGCACGAGCAGGAAGTGACCCCGCAGCGCTTCCCCCTCCACCGCGAACTGGAACTCCGTCTCGACGCAGAAGACGTAGTCCCGCTCGCCGCCGAATTCGAGATACGTGGACGTCAGCACCGCCGCCGACAGATCCACCGCGAGCGTCGGCACCGAGGGCAGCAGCAGCATCCCCATGAACTGCGACAGCGCGTTCATGTAGGCCCCGCACAGGATGTTGCCCGCCTCCTTGAGGCTCGACTGCTCGAGGGCGCCGAACTGGACCGTCTTCCCCGCGGGGCGGTTGAGCAGCAGGTCGCACAGCCGCAACGCCGCCCGCTCGGGGAAGACGAGCAGGGTCCGGCCGGTGAGGTCGCCGAGCATGTGGAGCAGGACCGCGGCGACCACCTGCTGCGGATCGCCGAGCAGCCCCGCCACGTCCTCGAGCCGCGCCACGGTGATCCGCGGCACGGTGATCATGATGCGGCGGTTGGTCATCTGCGAAAGCGCCGTCGCCGCATGGCCCGCGCCGATGTTCTCGATCTCCTTCAGCGCGTCGAGCTGCAGCTCCTTGAGATCCCGGATGTCGTCCATCGCGCTCCCGCTAGATCAGGCCGCCGGCGTCGAGAATCAACGCCGGGGCGCCATCGCCCAGAATCGTCGCGCCGCTGAACACCGGCGGCGCCCCACGCGGCAGCTGGACCGGCTTCACCACGATCTCCTGGTGCCCCAGCACCGCGTCCACCACCACGCCGCCGCGCCGCTCGCCGATCTCCAGCACGATGATCGGCTGGCGCCCGGACGGCGCCGCGCCGTCCGTCACGCCGAGCAGCTCGCGCAAGTGCACCAGCGGGATCGCGCGCCCGCGGAGCACCAGCGCCTCCCGCCCGTCCACCTGCTGCACCTCGCCGTGACGCGGATCGACGGCCTCGGCGACGTGCGTGAGCGGGACCGCGTAGGTCTCCCGGCCCACCCGCGCCAGCAGCGCGCGCACGACCGCGAGCGTGGCCGGCAGCCGCAGGGTGAAGGTGGTGCCGCGGCCCACCTCCGAGTGCAGCTCGACCGAGCCGCCGAGCGCGCGCACCGCCGACAAGACCGCGTCGATCCCCACGCCCCGCCCCGAGACGTCCGTCACGTGCTCGGACGTCGTGAAGCCGGCCTGGGCGATCAGGTGCAACAGCACCTCGTCCCCGACCTGCTCGATCCCCCCGGCGCCCTCGCCCAGACCCAGCTCCCGGCAGCGCCGCAGCACCGCGGCCCGGTCGATCCCGCGCCCGTCGTCGCGGACGCTGATCGCGACCGACGACCGCTCCCGCACCGCCGCCAGCACCAGCTGGCCGACCGCCGGCTTGCCGCGCGCCGCGCGCTCCTCCGGCGGCTCGATGCCGTGGTCCACCGCGTTGCGCAGCAGGTGCACCAGCGGCTCGGCGATCTCGTCCAGGATCGCCCGGTCCAGCTCGATCTCCTTCCCCTCCACCCGGAACGCGACCTCGCGTCCCATCTGCCGGGCCAGGTCCCGCACCATCCGGGGGAAGCGGTCGAACACCTGCCACACCGGCACCATCCGCGCCTGGATGATCTCGTACTGCAGGGCCCCGCTCAGCCGCTCGATCGCGCGCGTCACGTCGTCCAGATCCGGCTCGGCGAAGCGCCGCGACAGCGCCGCCAGGCGTCCCCGCGCGAGGACCAGCTCGCCGATCAGGTTCATCAGGTCGTCGAGCCGCCGCAGGTCCACGCGGATGTGCCGGCCGCGCGTCTGGGCCGCCGCGGCCTCCTCCGCGACCTCGACCCGCTCGACCTCCCCCGCCGCGCGCACGGCGGCCTCGATCTGCCCCGCCGGTACGGCGGTGTCCAGCCGGAAGCTGAAGCGGCCGTCGAACTCGTCGCCCGCGAACGCCGTCGCAGCCGGCACGACCGCCTGCACCGCGCCGAGCGCCTCGACCCGGCGGAGCACGAGCAGCGCGCGCGCCCCCTTGAGCGCGGCGTCAGCGTTCAGCACGACCCGCACCAGCGGCCCCTTGCCCGGCCCGGTGCCGGGAAGCACGACCGGCATGGACGGCCGCGAGGCTCGCCGCGGCCCCCGCCCCCCGGCCGCCGGCTCCATCCGCGCCACCTCGGCATCCAGCTCCGCCGCGAGGGCCGCCGCCGCCGGATCGTCCGGCCGGGCGGCGGCCGCGCCGTCCACTCCGTGCTCCAGCGCGTCCGCGGACCGGAACAGCAGCTCGAGCTGCGGCGCCGTCACCGGCGCGGCGCTGCGCCGCAGCACGTCGAGCAGGTTCTCCGCCCGGTGCGCCAGGTCGGCGACGCCGGCGTAGCCCATCGTCGCCGCCATCCCCTTCAGCGAGTGCACCGCCCGGAACAGCCCGTCCACCGGCTCCGCGGAGCGCGGATCGCGCTCCCACGCCAGCAGCAGGTGGTTGAACGCGGTGAGTTGCTCGCGGCTCTCGCTGACGAAGAGGTCCGCGTAGCGGCCGACGTCCATCCTAGCCGAGCACCCGCTGCACGGCCTCGAGCACGCGCGAGGGCTGGAACGGCTTCACCACGAAGTCCTTCGCCCCCGCCTGGATCGCCTCGACCACCAGCGCCTGCTGGCCCATGGCGCTGCACATCAGGATCTTGGCGTTCGCGTCCTCCTTGACGATCTCCCGGACGGCATCGATCCCTCCCATGTCCGGCATGACGATGTCCATCGTCACGAGGTCCGGGCGGAGACTGCGATAGCGCTCGATGGCCTGCAGCCCCGTCTCCGCTTCGCCGACCACCTCGTAGCCGGCACCGGTGAGGATGTCGCTGATCATCGTCCGCATGAAGATCGCGTCGTCGCACACGAGGACTTTCTGAGCCACACACACCTCCTACGCCAGCAAGGGCTCCAGTAGCACGTCGGTCGCCAGCTGCGCGAACCGTTCCCCTCCGGCCGTGCCGGTCGCCGTCACCACGCCGGGCGGCACGCCGGGAACCGCTCCGCCGGCCGTGAGGGCATCGTCGTCCACCGTCACGAGATCGAGCACGTCATCCACGATGAGCCCGATGGCGCGGGACGACCGCTCCACCAGCACCAGCGTCTTGCCTGCGCTCCCCTCCTCGCCGTCGGCCGGCTCGCCACGCACGGCCTCCACGCCGAGGGCTACGCCAACGTCCACCACCGTGACCAGGGTCCCCCGCACGTTGACGAGGCCCCGCACGGCAGCCGGCGAACCGGGGATGCGCGTGGGCGGTGTGGCGGGCAGGATTTCGCGAACCGCACCGGCGTCGACCGCGAAGACCCGGCCCCCGGTCCGGAACAGGAGCAGTTTATGGGCGTTCATCCCACGCCCCGAATGCGAACAAGCCAAGATACTCCAAGGGTTTAGGCACGGCAAGCAAATTCGGGTCGCCGAGCGCCACCGCGAGCGCCGGCCGGAGGTCGGCCGGCCACTCCGACCGCACTTCGAGACGCTCCCCCGTGGCGGGATGGACGAGCGCCAGGTACGCCGCGTGGAGGGCCTGTCGCGGGGTGGCCCGGGCCAGGGCCGCGGCCACCCCCGCCGTGCGGTCCGAGCGCTGCTGCGCGAGCCCCCCGTAGACGGCGTCCCCGACCACCGGATGCCCGATGGACGCGAGGTGCACGCGGATCTGGTGGGTGCGTCCGGTGAGGAGCCCGGCGAGGGCGAGGTCGGCCGCCGCGCCGCGCGCCACGGTCCGCACCCGCGTGAGCGCGGGGCGCCCGCCGGCGGAGACCGCCATCCGTTTCCGGTCGCCCGCGGCGCGCGCCAGCGGCGCCTCGATCACCCGCACGCCGGCGCCCAGGTGCCCCCACGCGAGCAGCGCGTAGCGCCGCTCGATGCGCCGCGCGGCCAGGGCGGCGCCGAGCCGCTCGTGCGCGCGCTCCGTCTTGGCGACGACGAGGAGCCCCGATGTGTCCTTGTCGAGGCGGTGGACGATCCCGGGCCGGGGCGCGCCGGGCGCGCCGCCGAGCCGGAGGCCGCGGGCCACGAGGGCGTTGACGAGCGTGTCCTCCCAGTGGCCCGGCGCCGGATGCACGACGAGCCCGGCCGGCTTGTCCACCACGGCCAGCTCGTCGTCCTCGTAGGCGATCTCGAGCGGGATGTCGGCCGGCACCAGGCGGCGCAGCGGCCGCTCCGGGAAGCGCACGGAGAGAACGGCGCCGCGCTCCGGCTCGGCCGAGGGCCGCGCCGGCTCGCCGTCGAGCAGGACGCCGCCGTCCGCGATCAGGCGCGCGGCGACGGTCCGGGAGAGATGGAGCTGGTCGGCGAGAAACCGGTCAAGGCGCTCGGCGCGATTCACCGCGACGGAGAACCGCGTCGCCGGCGGCAGCGGCACGGGCGCTACGCGCTCGAAGGCGGAGCCGCGCCCGGCGACGGCGCGCGCGCCGTGTCCCCCGCCCCCTTCTTGCCTTCGCCCCAGAGCGAGAGCGCGAGCGCGACGGCGCCGCAGGTCACGGCCATGTCCGCCACGTTGAACGTCGGCCAGCGGAGGGCGCCCACCCCGATGTCGAGGAAGTCCACCACGCCGCGGGGGGAGCGGATGCGGTCGATCAGGTTGCCGAGCGCGCCGGCGCAGATCGCCGCCAGGGCGTAGAAGCGCAGCCGGTCGTCGGGCCGCGTGGAACGCAGCATCGAGCCGAGCACGACGATCGCGGTGACGGAGAGCCCCATGAAGATCCAGCGCGAATGCTCGCCGACGTTGAGGCCGAACGCGGCACCCTCGTTGAAGACGAGGCGGAGCTGCACGGCGTCACCGAGGATCGGGACGCCCGCCGTGCGGGGCAGCACCCGCTCGGCGACGAGTTTGGTGAGGAGGTCGAGGACCACGACGACCCCGACCACCGCGGCGAAGCGGCGAACCTCAGGCCTGCTGCCGCTTGCCATTCTCCTCCTTCTCCTTGCAGTTGATGCAGAGACGCGCGTGCGGCAAGGCGTCGAGCCGCTCGAACGCGATCTCCTGACCGCAGCTCTCGCACTTGCCGTACTTGTCCGGGGTCTCGTAGAGCCGGCGCAGCGCCTGGTTCAGGTGCCAGAGGAAGCGGCCCTCCTTCGACGCCATCAGGAACGCCTTCTCGCGCTCCATCGCGTCGGTGCCCTGATCGGCCATGTGGAACGAGTACGACGACAGGTCGCCGTCGGCGGCCTGCAGCGTCGCGTTGAAGCTCTCGTCGTAGTGCCCGATCTCCTTGATCGCGCGGGCGCGCTCCTCGAGCAGTCGCTTCTCGAAGTGCGCGAGCTGTTTCTTGTTCATGCACCCTCTCCAGAAGTCGCCTGCCGCTTCAGTCCGCGCGCCGCACCGCCAGATGCGCCCGCATCCCGTCCAGGTCCACGTCCTGGCCCAGGTCTGCCGCCGGCGCCCCGTTGCCCACGTTCACCTCGCGCGCCAGCACTTCTCCCGCAATGTAGCCGCCGTGGCAACGGGCCGCCTCTTCCACGGCCGCATCCCCGCTCACCCACACCACGATCCGGTCGGTGACCTGGAAGCCGGCCTCGCGCCGCAGCCGCTGCACCCGGCTCACCACTTCGCGGGCCAGCCCCTCCTGCTTCAGCGCGTCGCTGAGCGCCGGATCGATCGCGGCGACCACCGCGCCGTCGCTGCGGACCACCACGTCGCCGCGCGCGTGCCGCTGCACTTCCAGGTCGCCCGCCACGAGCGCGTGCGCCGCGCCCCCGATGTCGATCGTCACCGGCTCCCCGGCCTCGAACCGGGCCACCGCTTCCGCCGGAAGGCGCCGGATCGCCTCCGCCGCTTCCGGCGTGGCCTTTCCGAACCGCTTTCCGAGGGCACGAAAACTAGGTCGAGCCTCCAGCGAAACAAGGTCCGTGTCCCGGGTCACCACTTCGACCCGCTTGACATTGACTTCGGCCGCGAGTAGGGGCAGCAGCGCCTCGAAGGTCGAGCGGTCCACGTCGCCGGGGACGGCGGCCAGCATCCGCGCCAGCGGCTGCCGCACCCGGATCCCCACGTCCTCGCGCGCGCTGCGCGCCAGCGACGCCAGCCGCCGCACCACGTCCATTGCGCGCGCGAGCTTCGCGTCCTCCACCTCCGCCACCGCCGGGCCCACGACCGGGAACGGCGCGAGGTGCACCGACGTGCCCGTCAGGCACCGGTGCAGCGCGTCCGACAGGAACGGTGCGGCGGGGGCCAGCAGCCGCGCGGTGACGGTGAGCACTTCGCTCAGGGTCGCGAGCGCCGCCGCATCGGCCGCGCCGCCCGGGACCCAGAACCGCGCCCGGCTGAGGCGCACCCACCAGTTCGACAGGTCGTCCACGATGAACGCGAGGATCGCGCGCGTCCCCGCCGTGACGTCGTAGCCCGACCACGCCTCCGTGACGGCGCGGACCGTGGACGCGAGCCGCCCCAGGAGCCACCGGTCGGCGAGCGGCCGCGCGCGCCGCGGCGGGTCGCCCGCGGACGGCCGCCACCCCTCGGCGTACAGGGGGAAGAGGCTGTAGGTGTGGCGCAGCTTCTCGAGCGCCGTGCCCGCCACGTCCCGGATCGCGCTCTCGTCGAACCGCTTGGGGAGCCAGACCTGGCTGGCGGCGAGGAGATAGAGGCGGACCGCGTCGGCCCCGTGCCGGGCGATGACCGCGGACGGCTCCACGACGTTGCCCCGGCTCTTCGACATCTTCTGGCCGCTCGCATCGAGCACCAGCTCGTTGACGATCACGTGCCGGTAGGCGGCCTGGTCGAACACGCCCGCGGCGATCGCGAGCAGCGAGTAGAACCAGCCCCGCGTCTGGTCCACGCCCTCCGCGATCAGGTCCGCCGGGAACTGCTCGCGGAATTCCGCCTCGTGCTCGAACGGGTAGTGCCACTGCGCCACCGGCATCGAGCCCGAATCGAACCAGGCGTCGATCACTTCGCTCACCCGGCGCATCGTCCCGCCGCACGAGGCGCACGACCAGGTGAACGTGTCGATGCCCGGCTTGTGCGGATCGAAGTCGGCGGGCAGCGCCCTGCCCCACCGCCGCGCCAGCTCCGCGAACGAGCCGATCACTTCGCGGTGTGCGCCGTCGCGGTCGCACAGCCACACCGGGAGCGGCGTCCCCCAGAACCGGTCGCGCGACAGCGCCCAGTCCACGTTGTTCTCGAGCCACTCGCCGAACCGCCCGGTGCCGATCTCCGGCGGGTGCCACGCGATGCCGCGGTTCAGCTCGAGCAGTCGGTCCTTGATCCGGCTGGTCCGCACGAACCACGACTCGCGCGGGTAGTAGAGCAGCGGCGTGTCGCAGCGCCAGCAGAACGGATAGGTGTGCTCGATCGTCTCGCGGTGGAGGAGCTTCCCCTCGTCCTTGAGCCGCTGGATGATCGCCGCGTCGGCGTCCTTGACGAACACCCCTTCGATCGCCGGCCAGGTGGTGCCCTTGAACTTCCCCGCCGTGTCCACCGGCACCGTGTACGCGAAGCCGTGCGTCTGCGCGACGCCGAAGTCGTCGGCGCCGAACGCCGCCATGTGCACCAGCCCCGTCCCGTCTTCCGCCGTGACGAACGAGCCGGCCACCACTTCCCGCTGCCGCCCGGGCACCGGCGGCACGACGTCGATCGGGCGCAGGTACCTGAGCCCCACCAGCTCGCGCCCCTTGAACCGCCGCAGCACCGGCTTGGCGCCGAGCGGCTCCGCCTCGCCCCCGGGCGCCACGTGCGGCGCGCGGGCTTCGGCCAGCACGAGCCGGCGCCCGCGGTGCTCGACCTCGACGTAGTCCAGGTCGGGATGCACCGCGACCGCGAAGTTGGCGATCAGCGTCCACGGCGTCGTGGTCCAGACGAGCAGGGAGCGGTCCGGCTCGCCCTCCACCGGGAAGAGCACGGTGACCGCGGGGTCCTTCGCGGTGTCGTAGCCGAGCGCCAGCTCGTGGCTCGAGAGGGTGGTGCCGCAGCGCGGGCAGTACGGCAGCACCTTGTGGCCTTTGATCAGCAGCCCCTTCTCGTACAGGCGGCCCAGCAGCCACCAGACCGACTCGATGTACTCCTTCGTGTAGGTGACGTACGGGCGGTCGTAGTCCAGCCAGTACCCGATGCGCGCGGACAGCGACTCCCACTCGGTCTTGTACTTCCAGACGCTCTCGCGGCACAGCCGGTTGAACTCGGCGACCGACACCTTGGCGCCGGGGCCGTCGCCGATGTCCATCTTCCCCGAGAGGCCGAGCTGGCGCTCCACCTCGATCTCGACCGGGAGCCCGTGCGTGTCCCAGCCGGCGATGCGGCCGACCCGGTGGCCGCGCATGGTCTGGAAGCGGCAGGCCAGGTCCTTGATCGTCCGCGCCACGACGTGGTGAATGCCGGGCCGGCCGTTCGCGGTGGGCGGTCCCTCGTAGAAGACGAACGGCGTGCCTTGGCTTGTCTGGCGCTGGGTCGCGTGGAACAGGTCCTCCGCCTTCCAGCGCTGGAGCAGCTCGCGCTCCAGGGCGTCGGGCGCGGCGGACGACGACAGCGGCGGATAGCGGTCGGTGGTGCTCGCGCCGGGGCCGGTTCGAGCGGGCGGCGCGTCGGAGGTGTCGTGCCCGATTCGGCGGCCGTCCGGCGCGCTCACGCGGCGAGGCGCTCCACGACGTCCCGGATCACGGCCGTGAGCCGCGGCTCCGCCTCCGTCGCGACGCGGATGATGCGCTGCACGTCGGCGCGCTCCAGCGCGTCCGGGAGACACTGGTCGGTGATGATCGAGATGCCGAGCACGCGCATCCCGCAGTGCACGGCGGCGATGACCTCGGGCACCGTGCTCATGCCGACCACGTCGGCGCCGATGTACCGCAGCCACCGGTACTCCGCGCGGGTCTCGAGATTGGGCCCGGTCACCGCGGCGTAGACCCCCTCACGCAGCGGGATCCGGCGCGCCAGCGCGGCGTCGCGCGCCAGCTGCCGCAAGGCCGGATCGTACGGCTCGGACATGTCCGGGAACCGCGGACCCACGGCGGCGTCGTTCGCGCCCACCAGCGGGCTGTCCCCCAGCAGGTTGATGTGGTCGGTGATCAGCACGAGGTCGCCGGGCGCCCAGAGCGGGTGCATCCCGCCGCAGGCGTTCGAGACGATCAGCACCTGCGCGCCGAGGGCCCGGAGGACCCGCACCGGGAAGGCGATCTGGTCGAGGGCGTAGCCCTCGTAGTGATGGAACCGCCCCGCCATCGCGGCGACCGGCCGCCCGGCCAGCGTGCCGCAGATCAGCTTGCCCGCGTGCGACTCCACCGTCGCGGCGGGAAACCCCGGGATGTCGCGGTAGGCGATCTCCGCCTCGACGGCGATGTCGCGCGCGAGCCCCCCGAGCCCCGTCCCGAGGATGATCGCGATCCCGGGCGCGCGCGCGTGCCGCGCTTTGATCGCGTCGGCGGCGCGGCGCACCCCTTCGGCGCTCACTCCTCGACGATCGACTTGATCCACTTCGGCGACGACTTGCGGGCCTCGCGCTGGACATCCGGCGCGGCCGCGGGGGCGATCGTCCCGGCGACCTTGCCGAACGGCGAGGGCTGAGCGTCGGCCAGCGCGTCCAGCTCCGCCTTCTGCCGCTCCACCAGGCTGCGCAGCGCCGCGAGGTACGCGTGGTGCTGCCGCGCGAGGTTCTCGGCCGAGGCCTCGAGCCGCTCGATCTCCCGGCGCGCCCGGTCCACCAGCCGCTCCGCCTCCGCCGCCGCCTCGCGCACGATCATCTGGGCCTCGCGCTCGGCCTGCTCGCGGGTCTCGGCGCGGAGCTGCTGCGCCGCGACCAGCGCGTCGTTCATCGCCCGCTCGCGCTCCCGGAAGGTGGCGAGCTGCTCCTCCTGCGTCTTCACCTTCTCCTCGAGCGCGATGCGCTCGCGCACCACGCGCTCCAGCTCGTCGCCGACGCGCGTGCGGAAGTCGTCGACCTCCGCGCGGTCGAACCCGCGCATCGTCGTCCGGAACTCCTGCTTGCGGACGTCCAACGGCGTGAGGCGAAACGGATCGTCGGTCATGAGACACGCTCCCCGAACAGAATCGTTCCCAACCGCACCATCGTCGCTCCCTCTTCCACCGCGGCCTCGAAATCCGCGGACATGCCCATGGACAAGACGGCAAGTTCCAAGTCGGAAGTCGCCAGCCGATCCCGCAGTTCCCGCAACTCCCCGAACACCCGGTGCTGCACGGCGGCGGGAGCGTCGTACGGCGCCAGCGTCATCAGCCCGCGCACCACGAGGTGCGGAAGCCGTGCCGCGCGCGCGACGAGGTCGGGTGCTTCCTCCGGCATCACGCCGCTCTTCTGCGGCTCGCGCGCCACGTTGACCTCGACCAGCACGTCCTGCACCACGCCCGCGGCCGCCGCCCCGGCTTCCAGCGCGTCCGCGAGGCGGAGCGAGTCGAGCGAGTGGATCAGCGCGAAGCGCCCCGCGGCCAGCCGCGCCTTGTTGCGCTGGAGGTGGCCGACCAGGTGCCAGCGCACCGGAGCGTCCGGCCAGGCCGCCTGCTTGGCGGCGGCCTCCTGCACCCGGCTCTCGCCGACGTCGAGGAGCCCCGCGCCGGCGGCCTCCCGCACCCGCTCCAGCGGATGCCCCTTCGTGACGGCGATGATCGTCACGTCGTCGGTCCGCCGGCCCGCACGCGCCGCCGCAGCGGCGATGCGCCCGCGGACGGCCGCCAGATCCATAACCTTTAACAATACAGTTGCGGGAAGCGGGACGGGAGCCGAAGGCCGCGGCGAGGCGTCTAGGACCGCACCGCGTTCAAGCCCACGGGGCTCAGGCGCGCGAACGGCCCGCCGGCCAGGAGCTCCTTCAGACGCTCGACGCCGACGCCGCGCTCCAGGGCCCCGCGCCGCGCGACCGAGACCACGGACGTTTCCTCCGAGATCACGATGACGAGGGCGTCGGTCTCCTCGGAGAGGCCCAGCGCGGCGCGGTGTCGCGTGCCGAGCGCCTTGTCGTCCACCGGGAACTGGGTGAGCGGCAGGATGCACCCCGCCCCGACGATGGTGTCGCCGCGCACGATCAGCGCGCCATCGTGGAGCGGCGAGTACGGCGTGAAGATCGTCGTCACGAGATCGGCGGAGACCTTGGCGGAGAGCGGTGTGCCGCTCGCCAGGTAGTCCCCGAGCCCCACCTCCCCTTCCACCGCGATGATGGCGCCGGTGCCCGCGCGGCTCAGCCGGTCGGCCGCCTCGGCGATCTCTTCCGCCACCTGGTGCGCCTCGCCGCGGTAGAAGAAGCGCATCACGCGGGACTGGCCCAGCCGGGCGAGCCAGGAGCGCAGCTCGGGCTGGAAGAGGATCAGGAGGGCGATCAGCAGGACCAGGGCCGCGTTGCTGAACAACAGGCCCAGCAGGTACGAGATCATCGTGAACTTGAGCAGGACCGCGAGGAGATAGGTCGCGCCGAGCAGGACCAGCCCCAGGAGGATGTGGAGCGCCCGCGTGCCGACCAGCAGGAGCAGCGCGCGGTAGATGACGTACGCGACGATCAGGATCTCGATCACGTCGCGCCAGTGCGGCACCAGCGGGAAGAACCGCTCCTCCATCGGCCCCGCGCCCTCCCTAGGCTCCGAGCATCGCGTCGGCCACGGCCAGCGCTTCGGCCGCGGACGCCACGTCGTGCACGCGGAACAGCCGGGCCCCGCGGATGCGCGCGGCCACGCAGGCGGCGGCGGTCCCGCCGTCGCGCCGGTCCACCGGCGCGCCGGTGACCGCGCCGAGGAAACGCTTGCGCGACGGACCCACCATCACGGGGTGGCCCAGCGCGGTGACGCTCGCCAGCCGGTCGAGCACGGCGAAGTTCTGCTCCGGGGTCTTGGCGAACCCGAGGCCGGGATCGAGCACGATCGCGTCGCGCGCGATCCCCGCCTCCAGCGCCCGGTCGCGCCGCTCGGCCAGCTCCGCCGCCACCTCGGTCGCGACGTCGCGGTACGTCGCGTGCGCGTCCATCGTGCCCGGATCGCCGCGCATGTGCATGAGGACCACGCCGGCGCCCGCGTCCCGCACCACGCCCGCCATCCGCGGGTCGTGCGTCAGAGCCGACACGTCGTTGACGATCTCCGCCCCGGCCGCGAGCGCCGCCTCCGCGACGCGGCTGCGGCGCGTGTCGACGCTGATCGGGAGCGCGATCTCGGCGGCCAGCGCGCGCACCACCGGGATCACGCGGCGCAGCTCCTCGGCCTCGTCCGGCGTCGCGGCGAGCGGACGGGTGGACTCGCCGCCGACGTCCAGGACCGCGGCGCCGGCCTCCCGCATCGCGCGCGCTCCGGCCAGCGCGTCGGCCGGCGCGAAGTGCCGGCCCCCGTCGCTGAACGAATCCGGCGTCACGTTGAGGATGCCGACCAGGCACGAGCGGGCGAGCGGGATGCTGCGGCGCGCCGTGCGCCACGCCTCGGGCCGCTCCTGCCGGTCCGAAAGAAAACGCCCCAGCTCGGCGCTGAGGCGTTCGGGGAGGCGCGACGGGCCGCCGCCGCGCGCGAGTCCGCCCAGCCGCGCGAGCGTGCCGACCACCACCGCCCACCCGTCGCCCGTGTGGCAGTCCACGCCGGCCACGCCGGCTTCGCGCATCAGCGGCATCGCGTCGGCGTCGTCCAGCGGCTCGAGGAGCAGGGCCACCTGCGCGCCCCCGGTGGCCAGCGCCTCGGCGCGGACCGGATCGAGTCCCCGCGCCGTGAGCGCGGATGCCAGCGCCGCCGGCACCTCCCCGGCGAGCGCCGTCACTCTCACGCCGGGCTCGGAGCTTCTTTCGGCGGGACGAAGGGCGCAGGCGTCGCGCTCTTCTGGGCCGCGGGCGCCGCCGGCGCGCCCGGCTCCAGCGCTGCCGGCGTCTCCCGCCGCGGCGGAAGCGGCCGGCCGGCCACGACCTCCTGGATATCGTCGCGCTCCAGCGTCTCCCGCTCGAGCAGGGCCGCCGCCAGCGAGTCGAGGATCGGGCGCTTGCCCTCGAGGATCTCGCGGGCGCGCCGGTACGCCGTGTCGATGATCCGCTTGATTTCCTCGTCCACCAGCTCGGACGTGCGCTCGCTGATCTCGCGCCGCTGCGCCAGCTCGCGGCCGAGGAAGATCTCCTGCTCCCGATCGCCCACGGCGATGGCGCCGATCTTGTCGCTCATCCCGAACTTGGTCACCATCCGGCGCGCCGTATCGGTGGCGCGCTCGATGTCGCTCGCCGCTCCCGTGGTCACCTTGTCCGTCCCGAAGACCAGCTCCTCGGCCACGCGGCCGCCGAACCCGACCGCGAGCTGCCCCTCCAGCCAGTACTTCGTGTAGTTGTGCCGGTCCTCCTCGGGCAGCCACGACGTGCTGCCCAGCGACCGGCCGCGCGGCACGATCGTCACCTTGTGCACCGGGTCGAGCCCGGGAATCGCGAGGAGGACGATGGTGTGGCCCGCCTCGTGGTACGCCGTGAGCCGGCGCTCGTCCTCCGTCAGCACCAGGCTCCGGCGCTCGACGCCGAACATCACCTTGTCCTTGGCGTCCTCGAAGTCCACCATGTCCACCCGCGTCTTGTTCCGCCGCGCCGCCAGCAGGGCCGCCTCGTTGACCAGATTGGCGAGATCGGCTCCCATGAGCCCGGGCGTGCCCTTGGACAGCTTCTCCAGCCGCACGTCGGCGCCGAGCGGGATCTTCCGCGTGTGCACGCGCAGGATCCCCTCGCGCCCCTTCACGTCGGGCGCGTCCACCACGATCTGGCGGTCGAACCGCCCCGGCCGGAGCAGCGCGGGATCCAGCACGTCGGGCCGGTTGGTGGCGGCCAGCAGGATCACGCCGTCGTTCGACTCGAACCCGTCCATCTCGACGAGCAGCTGGTTCAGCGTCTGCTCGCGCTCGTCGTGCCCGCCGCCCAACCCCGCGCCGCGGTGGCGCCCCACCGCGTCGATCTCGTCGATGAAGATGATGCACGGCGCGTGGGCCTTCCCCTGCTCGAACAGGTCCCGCACCCGGCTCGCGCCCACGCCGACGAACATCTCCACGAAGTCCGAGCCCGACATCGAGAAGAACGGCCGGCCCGCCTCGCCCGCGACCGCCTTCGCCAGCAGCGTCTTCCCCGTCCCCGGCGGGCCCACCAGCAGCGCGCCCTTGGGGAGCCGGCCCCCCAGCCGCGTGAACTTCTGCGGGTCCTTGAGGAACTCGATGATCTCCTGCAGCTCGACCTTCGCCTCGTCGGCCCCCGCCACGTCGACGAACGTGACCTTGGGCGTGTCCCCCGTCAGCAGCTTGGCCTTGGACTTCCCGAACGCGAAGGCGCGCGAGCCCCCCGCCTGCATCTGCCGGAACAGGAAGAGCCAGAACGCGATCAGGATCAGCCACGGGAGCAGCTGCAGGAACACCCCGACCAGCCCCTGCCGCGCGCGCCGCGCGCGCACCGGCACGTTGGCCGAATCGAGGCTCTTCACGAACGACTCCGACGACGGGAACGGCAGCAGCATCGTGAACTTCATCGCCTCGTGCCCGCCGGTCCGCACCGGCGTCTTGAAATCGCCGGTCACCTCCTGCCCGTCGAGGATCTCGACCTGGTTGACGTTGCCGCGCTGCAGCTCCCGCATGAACTCGTTGTA
This sequence comes from uncultured Gemmatimonadales bacterium, assembly GCA_963835535.1. Lineage (GTDB taxonomy): Bacteria > Gemmatimonadota > Gemmatimonadetes > Gemmatimonadales > JACORV01 > Fen-1245. The sequence goes on along the minus strand of CAWIFL010000002.1, from coordinate 23,467 downwards.
GACGATTTCCGGCGTGTCGCTCGTGCGATTGCTCGTCAGCTCGACGAGCACGACCGGGATGAGGATGACGATCATCCAGAACGCCGCCGTCTTCGACAGGCGTCCCCAGCTGAATCGCGGCGGCGGCAACCGATCAGGCATCGAGCTTCACTCGGCCAGGCTGGCGATGAACGGCAAATGCCGGAAGTCCTCGGCGTGGTCCAGCCCGTACCCCACGAGGAACTCCTTCGGCGCGTCGAATCCCAGGAACTTCGCCTTCAGCTTCAAGTCGGGCGCGATGTGCTTGTCGAGCAGGGCGCACAGCTCCAGGCTCTTCGGGTTGCGCGCCCCGAGCACCTCGACCATGCGGTTCAGCGTGCGCCCGCTGTCAATGATATCCTCGACGAGCAGAATATGTTTCCCGTCGAGCCGCGTTTCGGGGTCGTAGACGAGGCGCACCTCGCCGCTGGAAACGGTCGCGTTGCCGTACGAGGACGCGACCAGGAAGTCGATCTGGATCGGCCGCTGGATCTCCCGCACCAGGTCGCCGAGGAAGATGAAGCTCCCCTTGAGCAGCCCGAGCACGAGCAGATCGCCGTCCGGGTACGCGTCCGTGATCTCGCGGCCCATCTCGCGGACGCGATCCTCGATCGTGTCCGCGTCGAAGACCACGCGCCGGATCACCCGGCCACCCATGACTTTCGCGACGTCAGCCAGCTCGTGCATCGATCCTCACCGCTTCCGCCCCGGGCCTCGGGATCCGCGTCTGGGCCCGGCAAACTCCCGGCAGCCACGCCACCTCGCCGCCGCTCGTCACCACGGGATACGCCGCCCGCTCCGAGCGCGGCACCCGCGCCTCCATCAAGAGCCGCGACACTCGCCTGCGCCCGACGCCGCCCACCGGCAGGACCCGGTCGCCGGGCCTGCTGACGCGCACGCCGAGCGATCCGGTCTCCAGCCAGGTCGTCCAGCCGCCGCGCGGCACGTCGGCCGGGGCGTTCTCGCGGCGCCACGCCAGTACCACCCGCCCGAACGCCACCTCGCCGACCGCGGCGTCCAGCGCCCGCGCCGCGGGCACCGACGCGTGGCGCGTCACCACCAGGCGGTCGAACGCCGCCTCCGACGCCACGCCATCGGCGAGCAGCAGCCGACGGCCGCTCGCGGCGCCCGACGCGAAGCGCGCCAGACGCGCCGCCTCCGCGGGCGTCAGCCGCAACTGCGCGCGCCGCGCCGCCGCACGCAACACGCGTCCGGCCAACACGTTATCATAGCCCCGCAGGACCGACCGAGCAACCTCGAAGCGCCCTTCCGATACCGTCAGATCGAGCCCCGGCAGGCGGTCCAGCACGGCGTCCCACGCGTCGAGGTCCCGCGCGGCATGCGCGGCCACGCCCAGCAGCGCGGCGCCCGCCTTGCCGCCGAATCGCTCCTCGAGCGCCGGGCGCAGCACCGACCGGATCCAGGCCCGCGTGTGCCGCGGGTCGGCGTTCGAGGGATCGTGGAAGATCTCCAGCCCTGCGCCCTCGGCGTGCGCCACCAGCTCCGCGTGGCGGAACGGGAGCAGCGGCCGGACCAGGCCCCGCGCGCCCACCGCCTCGATGCCCTTGAGGCCGGCGGGCCCCGAGCCGCGCAGCACCCTGAGCAGCACCGTCTCGACCTGGTCGTCGGCGTGGTGCGCGGTGACCAGATAGCGGGCCCGGCGTTCGGCCTGCACGGCGCGGAGGAAGCGGTAGCGCGCCAGTCGCGCGCGGGTCTCGCTCGCCGCGGGCCCAAGTGACAGCGCCGCCGTCACGCTCTCCAGGGCGTAGCGCTCCCGCGCGAGCGCGGACACGCGGCGCGCCACGTCGGCGCTCCCCGGCAGGATGCCGTGGTCGGCGTGCGCGACGAGGAGGCTCAGCCCCAGCTCGGGCGCGAGCACGGCGAAGAGATCGAGCAGCGCCAGCGAGTCGCCGCCCCCGGACACGGCGAGCACGGCGAGAGCCGGCTCGGCGAAGAGCCGGGACGCGGCCAGATGGGCCCGCAGGCGCTCCAGGAGCGGCGCGTCCGCCATGCGCGAAAGGTGGCCTCGCGACTGGTCTGCGGCAATATTCTCCCGCATGAGCCAGCCCATCGTGGTCGTGGATGCGTTCACCGACAAACCGTTCGCGGGAAACCCCGCGGCGGTCTGCCTGCTGCCCAAGCCGGCCGACGAAACGTGGATGCAGAGCGTCGCCAGGGAGATGAACCTCTCCGAGACGGCGTTCCTGGTGCGCGAGGGCGAGGCGTACCGCCTGCGCTGGTTCACGCCGGGGGCCGAGGTCGCGCTGTGCGGCCACGCGACGCTCGCGAGCGCGCACTGGCTCTGGGAGAGCGGCGCCGCGGCCGCGGGAGAGCCGCTCGCCTTCGAGACCAGGAGCGGCCGGCTCCTGGCGATGCAGAACGGGCGGTGGATCGGGCTCGACTTCCCCGCCAAGCCCGCGACCGATGCCGCCGCGCCGCCCGCTCTCGCCCGCGCGCTCGGCGCGACGCCGGTGGCGTTCGGCGTCAGCCAGTTCGACGCTCTCGCCGAGCTGGCCTCGCAGGAGGCGGTGGAGCAGCTGAAGCCGGACATCGGCGCCCTCGCCGCCCTGCCCTACCGCGGCGTGATCGTGACCGCCCGCGCGACGTCGGCCGGGTTCGACTTCGTCTCCCGCTTCTTCGCGCCCAAGGTCGGGGTCCCGGAGGATCCGGTCACCGGCTCGGCGCACTGCGTGCTGGGGCCCTACTGGAAGGATCGCCTCGGCAAGAACGACTTCCTCGCCTACCAGGCCTCGGCTCGCGGCGGCGTCGTGAAGGTCGGCGTCAGGGGCGATCGGGTCATGCTCGGGGGGCAAGCGGTGACGGTGTGGAAAGGCGAATTGCTGTGAGACGTGATGCCCGGGAAGTGAGAGGTTTGCCTTCTCACATCTCGCGTCGCTGCTACCGGATTGCTTCGATCACCGGCATGCGCGCGGCGCGGCGCGCCGGGAAGAACCCGCCCAGCACGCCCATCACGAGGGAGAAGACCAGGCCCTCCAGCAGGATCCGGGGCGTGACCATGAACTGGAACGCCAGCTGGCTGAACGACGACCAGTTGGTCGTGCTGGTCACGATGCCATTGATCGGGAGGGCGACCAGGCACCCCAGGGCGCCGCCCACGAGCCCGAGGAATGCCGCCTCGGCGAGGAAGGACGCGAGGACGCTGCGGGGCGGGAAACCCAGGGTCAACAGCACGGCGATCTCGTCGGTGCGCGACGCGACGGCCGCATACATCGTGTTGACCGCGCCGAACACGGCGCCGATGGCCATGATGCCGGTGATGAAGACGGCGAGGAAGTTGAGGATGATCCGCAGGACGGCGGACTGCGAGGCGTAGAACTCCGACTCCCGGTGGGCATCCACCTGGAGCCGCGGGTCGCCTTCCAGAATCTGTCTGGTCTGATCGAATTGGCTGGGGTTCTTGAGCCGGAACGCCACCACCTGGTAGACCTCGCCGCGCAGCACCGGCATCAGCTGCTCGTTCTCTCCCCAGACCTCGGATTCGAAGGCGGAGCCCCCGCTGCTGAAGTGACCCGCCACCAGCCAGCCACGTCCGCCGAAGCGGATGGTGTCGCCCACGGCGCTGTGCGCCAGCAGGGACGCGATCGCGGTTCCGATGACCACCTCGTCGCGCCCCGGGGCGAACGGCCGCCCCGCCACGATCCGGATGTTGTGCCGAACCTCGAACGCCTGCGCCGTGACGCCGCGCGCGACCACCAGCCGGTCGCCGCCGCCCCCCGCAGCCTCGAGGTTCACCGGCACGAAGACCTCGGGGCTCACCAGGGGACGCCCATCGGCGCCGGTCGCGATCTCCGGGAGCGCGCCGATGATCGCGGCGTTGTCGCGCCCGATGCCGCTCGCCAGCTCCGAGTCCGCTCCCTTCCGCAACACCAGCACGTTATCCGGCGACCCGGTCCTGATCAGCGCCATCTTGAAGCCGTTGGCCAGCGCCAGCATCGCGATGAACACGCCGACCACCAGCGCCACGCCGAGCGCCGTCATCGCGCTCGACACCGGACGCCGGAGCAGGCTGCGGACGTTGTAGATGAGGGGGATCTTCACTCGACGTGCCTGAGCGCCTGTACCGCGTTGAGCCGCGCGGCGTTCAGCGCGGGCACCAAGCCGCTGGCCAGCGCCAGCAGCACCGCGATGCCTAATCCGAGGACGAGCGTCCCGACCGTGACGTCGAAGCCGGGCAGGAACCCCATCGCGCTGAAGCCGGTCGGTCGGAACAGCGCTTTGGCGGCGCCCAGTCCCAGGATCGCGCCTCCCAGCGCGATCGCGCCCGCCTCGACCATCACCAGGCGGAAGAGGAGCCAGTCGCCGAATCCGACGGTCTTCAGGACGCCGACCTCGCTGATCCGCTCACGCGCCGAGAGCATCATGGAGTTCGCAGCGACCAGCAGGATCGCGAAGACGACGGCCATCCCGATGCTGTCCATGAGGAAGCTGACGTTGCCCCACATCGTGACGAAGCCCGCGTTGAACGCGCGCTCGGTGCCGGTCTTGGTCGGATCGCTCGAGTTCTTGAAGATCGAGTCCGTGAACGACGCCACCTGGGGCGCGAGGGACGGGTCCTTCAGCTTGAGGACGTACCAGCCGGGCGACACCCATCGCGGGAAGTGCTCGTACACCATGTCGTAATGGAGGAGGAGCGCGTCCTCGCTGAAGATCGGGTCGATCTCCCGGTACACGCCCCGGATGGTGAGCGTCCAATCGCCCTGGAAGATGGTGCCGCGCAACGTGACGTCCTGTCCGAGGCGCCAGCCGTACTTGTCCATCAGACGCTTGCCGACGATGCAGGCCGTGCGCTCCCTGATGAACGCGGCGCGCTGGTCCGCCGGGAGCGAGTAATCGCCCGCGTACATGTCGAGGTACGATTCGGGATCGACGGCGAACTGCGGGAAGAAGTCCTTGGGATCCCGATACACGCCGCCGAACCAGTCGGCCCAGGTCACGGCCTGCACGCCGGGCACCGCCAGGAGCCGCTCCCGGTAGCTCTGCGGCAGGAAGAAGACGATCGCCTTGGCGCTCTGGACGATCATCCGCGATTCGCTCCCGACGTCACCGGTCGCCCGCAGCGTCGTCACCACCGAGCGGAGCGAGGCGAACAGGAAGAGCGCCAGCGCCACACTCGCGGTCGTCAGGACGGTGCGCCGCTTGTGCCGCATGAGGTTCGCCCAGACCAGGGGCAGGAACTTCACGCCGTCAGCACTCCCTTATCGAGGTGCAGCACCTTCCCGGCGGCCGCGGCCGCGTGCGGGTCGTGCGTCACCATGACGATCGTCTTCTTGAACTCCCGGTTGAGCCGCTGCAGCAGCGCGAGCACCTCGGCGGCGGACTTCGCGTCGAGCTGGCCCGTCGGCTCGTCGAGCAGGATGATCGTCGGATCCGAGACGATCGCGCGCGCGATCGCCACCCGCTGCTCCTGCCCGCCCGAGAGCTGCCGCGGGTAGTGCTCCGCGCGGTCGGTGAGCCCCACCACCTCGAGCACCGTCCGCACGTGCTCCGCCCGGTCCGCCTTCGAGAGCCGCGTCAGCAGCAGCGGCAGCTCGACGTTCTGAGAGGCGGTCAGGACCGGCAGCAGGTTGTAGGACTGGAACACGAATCCCACGTGCCGCGACCGCCACGCGGCCAGCTCACCCAGGCTCATGCTGCTCACGACCGCGTCGCCTACGGTCACCGTCCCGGCGGTCGGCCGGTCGAGTCCCGCAATCAGGTTGAGGAGGGTGGACTTGCCGCTTCCGGACGGGCCCATCAGCGCGGTGAAGCTCCCCTCCCCGAACTCGAGGTTCAACGCGTCGAACACCACGATGGGCTGGCTGTCGCGGGAGAAGGACTTCGTCAGGTTCTGAAGCACGACCAGGGCCACGCGCACCTCGCCGCTGAGGCGTGATGGGTGAGAGATATCGGGTGGCTAGGGACGCACGGACAGAGGAATCACGGCGCGCGCGCAACCTTCACCCGCATGCCGGGCGCCGGGCGCTCGACGCCGGAGACCAGGAGCAGCTCGCCGCCGACGAGGCCGGAGCGGACCTCCCGCACCCCGCCGCTCACCGGCGCGGCGTTCACCTCGCGGCGCTCGAGGCGGCCGTTCGCCACGATCCACACCACCGGCGTGCCCGCCTCGGTCTGCACCGCCGCGGCGGGGACCGTGACGCGGGGCGGCGCCGCCGTGCGCGTCCCCGTGAGGGCGGGCTCCAGGAACTCCACCCGCGCCCCCATCTCCGGGAGGATGCGCGCGTCATGGTCCAGGATGGACACCTTCACCTGCACCGTCGCCTTCTGCCGATCGGCCGTCGGCACGACCAGGCGGACGGCGCCGCGAAACGCGGTATCGGGGTAGGCGTCCACGACGATGCGCGCCGGCTGGCCGGCGCGGATCCGGGCGATGTAGGCCTCGTTGACGTCGACCTCCACCTCCAGCGTCGCGAGGTCCGCCATCGTGACCACCGCGCCGCGCGTCAGACCGCCGCCCACCGACGGGGCCACCACCTCGCCGACCTCGGCGTCCTTGCGCAGCACGGTGCCGGTGAACGGCGCACGGATCAGCGTGTTGTCGAAGCTGGCCTGCGCCAGCTGCTGGCCCGCCTCCGCCGCCGCCACCCGGGCCTGTTGGGCGCTCACGCGCGCCTCGGCCTGCGCCGCGTTGCTCTCCGCGCTCTCGAGATCCTGCGCCGCGATCAGGTTCGCGTTCTGCGCCCGCACGTCCCTGGCCCGCCGCGCCTCGCGCACCAGCTCGTCCCGATTGGCCTGCGCCTCGATCAGCGTGGCGCGCTCGCTCGCCAGCGTCGCCTGGGCCTGCAGCACCGCCGCCGTGTAGTCGGCATTCTCCAGCCGGGCGATCACCTCACCCGCCTGCACGTGCGAGCCCTCGCTCACGCCCAGATACGCCAGCCGGCCCGGCAGCTTCGCCGAAACGGACGCCTGCGTCCGCGCCACCACGTACCCGTTGGCGACCACCCCCGTCGCACCGCCGCTCGCTCCACCCACCAGGGCCGCGGTCGCCACCTGGATCGCGGGCACCGCGCCCCGCGTCACCAGCCAGAGCGCGCCGGCCACGACGACGGCGCCGGCGGCGGCGAACACCAGCACCCGCCGGAACGCCCGCTTCACCCCGGGACTCGGGGCGTCCCGGTTGATGGTCAGCCGGGAGAGGTCTGGAGAGGACGACGGGTTGCTCATCTGGGGCGCAGCCATCGTAATGTAGGATACGAGCGCGGGCTCCGCACGGTTTCGGGCGGGGGGCGCAAATGAAAGCGCCGGCTCCTCTCGGAGCCGGCGCCGGTGAAGCGGCCCGACCTGCGGTCAGGCGGTAATCTTCCGCACGTTCGCCGCCTGCAGGCCCTTCGGGCCCTGCTTGACGTCGAACTCCACCCGATCACCCTCGGCGAGTGAGCGGAAACCTTCCGCGATGATCGCGGTGTGATGCACGAAGACGTCCTGCCCCCCGTCCTGCTGGACGAAGCCAAAACCCTTCGCGTCGTTGAACCACTTCACCGTTCCCTGCGCCATACGAGACAACTCCTCAAAGGTGGGCATCGCTGCCCGGTACACACCGGCCACTGTAGCCGGTGCTAGAACAAAAAACACCGCTTCGGGAAACGCCCCGCAGCGGTGCTGTCATGGTTCATACCCGACAAGCTGCTGCAAATGCGTACGCCGTTATTCGGGGGCTAAAATCATGCGCCGCCAGCGGTTTGTCAATGCCCCGGCGCCCCGGCGTCAGGTGGCCGCCGACATTCCCCCGCCGGCCGCCCTGAGCCGCCGCACGTACCCGTAGCCCACCAGCCGCCCGTGCTCCTCGTCCCAGAGCTTGTAGAAGATGCACCGCAGGCTCTGCCAGAGCGTCAGGCGGGTCACCCGCTGCAGCTCCGGGTTTTCGTCGAACGCCCGCTGGAGGCGGTAGTTCGGGATGCGGCTGTTCAGGTGGTGGATGTGGTGCAGCCCGATGTTGCCGGTCAGCCACTGGAGCACCTTGGGGAGGGCGTAGTACGAGCTGCCCCGGATCCCGGCCGCCACGTAATCCCACGCGCGCTCGTGCTCCCAGTACGTGTCCTGGAACTGATGCTGGACGTAGAAGAGCCACACGCCCAGCGCGGACGCCAGGATGGTGACCGGGATCTGCACCATGAGGAAGCGCCGGAGCCCGATGGTCACCGCCATCACGGCGATCGTCGCCACGAGGGCCAGATTGGTCAGATGGATGCTGAGCCGCTCGCGCCTCCACGACGGGGGGACGATCGTCGGCAGGCGGTGCTTGATGACGAACTGGAACGGCGGCCCCACCCCGAACAGGACCAGCGGATTGCGGTACAGCCTGTACTTGAGCCGGCCCCACCGGCCGAGGGCCAGGTACTCCTGCACGGTCAGCGTATCGATGTCGCCGAACCCGCGCCCTTCCAGGTTCCCCGACGTCGCGTGGTGCATCGCGTGGATCTTGCGCCAGTACTGATAGGGCGTGAGCGTGAGGACCCCGATGACGAAGCCCATCGCGTTGCTCACGCGCGCGGACTTCAGGAAGGCGCCGTGTCCGCAGTCGTGCTGGATGATGAAGAGCCGGATCAGGAAGGCGGCGGTCGGGAGCGCCAGCAGCAGCGTGACCCAATAGGCGCGGTCCACGAAGAACAGCATCAGCAGCCACAGCGCCATGAGCGGCACGGTCGTGTTGACGACCTGCCACAGGCTGCGCACGACGTCCGGGTCCTTGTAGCGCGCCAACAGTCCGAGCTCGGCCGGCCTGGCGGTCGGCTCCCCCTGGCGCATCTCCCCTGTCATCAAGACAATTTAGCAACCATGCGGCGCCTCTGCACCTGCCTCCCCCTCCTCGCCGGCCTCGCGGCCTGCTCCCCCTCGGTCGGCCCGGTCGTGGACCGGCAGGCGATCCTCGAGCGGCAGACCTGGTGGGACAACCGCGACTGGGACTGGTACACGGCGAACATCCCGTTCTTCGAGTCCCCCGACTCCGACATCGACGCCACGTACTACTACCGCTGGGAGCTGGTCACCAAGCACCTCACCTACGGGTCGCCGGAGACCGGCTACTCCTTCACCGAGTTCCTCGACCGGCCGTTCTGGTCCGGCGCCTACGGCTCGATCAGCTGCCCGCTCGGGCACCAGCTCTACGAGGTGCGGTGGCTCCGCAACCGCCGCTACGCCGAGGACTACGCCGGCTACTGGTTCACCGCCACGGGCGCCGAGCCCCGCAGCTACAGCAACTGGTACGGCGACGCGGTCTGGGCCGTCTACCTGGTCCAGGGCGACAGCGCGTTCCTCAAGGCGATGCTGCCGCACATGAAGGCGCAGGTGGCGGGATGGGACGCGGAGCGCTGGGACGCCGCGCACGGGATGTACCACTGGTCGGGCATGCACGACGGGATGGAGTTCAACATCGACAGCCGCCAGACGCCCGACTCGTTCGCGGGCGCGGACGGTTACCGGCCGACCCTGAACAGCTACCTCTTCGCCGACGAGGCGGCGATCGCCAGGACCGCCGCCCTGCTCGGCGACGCTGCCACAGCCCGGACCTACGCCGCGCGGGCGGCCGCACTCAAGCGCGGGGTCGAGCAGGAGCTGTGGGATACCAGCCGGAGCTTCTTCTTCCACCAGTTCGTGCACGACGAGCCGGGCGGCATCAAGGCGAAGAGCCTCACCTACCAGACGGGGAAGCTCCGCGGCAACTCGCACGGCCGCGAGCTGATCGGGTACGTCCCGTGGCAGTTCAACCTTCCCGACTCCGGCTACGAAGGCGCGTGGCGCTACCTCATGGACACCGCCTTCTTCGCCGCGCCGCGCGGCCCCACGACGACGGAGCGCGGCGATCCGCTGTTCTACGTGTCCCCGCACTGCTGCTGGTGGAGCGGCAACGAGTGGCCCTACGCCACCACCCAGACGCTGGTCGCGCTCGCCAACCTGCTGAACAACTACCGGCAGTCGGTGGTCACGCGGGCCGACTACTTCCGGCTCCTCAAGACCTACACGCTCGACCAGCGCGCCGGCGGGCGCCCGTACATCGCCGAGTCGGCGAACCCGGAGACGGGCTCGTGGGAGGGCGCCAACTCCTTCTATCACAGCGAGCACTACTTCCACTCGGGGTACGTGGACCTGATCATCACCGGTCTCGCCGGCCTCCGCCCCCGGGCGGACGACACGCTCGAGGTGAACCCGCTCGCCCCGCCGGACTGGCCGTACTTCGCACTCGACGAGGTGGCCTACCACGGCCACCGCATCACCATCGTCTGGGACCGGGACGGCGAGCACTACCGCCGCGGCAAGGGACTGCTCCTGTTCGTGGACGGGCGCAAGGTCGCCGACGCGCCCGAGCTCGGCCGGCTCACGGCGCCGCTGGGCAGCGCGCGGCCGCTGGCGCCGGTGGACCGGCCGGTGAACCTGGCGGTCAACAACGGCGGCGGCCTCTATCCGCTGCTCACGGCCTCGTACAGCGCGCCGACCACCCCGCCCTTCTACGCGAACGACGGCAACTACTGGTACCACGCGTCGCCCCCCAACCGCTGGACGGCGGCGGGCTCGGGCCACGCCAGCGACTGGCTCGCGGTGGACTTCGGGATCCCGCGCCCGGTCGAGCAGCTCAAGCTCTACTTCGTGGACGACGGCGCCGCCGTCGAGGCCCCGCTGCGCTACGACGTGCAAAGCTGGAACGGGACGACCTGGGTCTCCGTGCCCCGCCAAGGCCGCGTCCCCGTAAAGCCGGAGGGGCACCGCGCCAACGTCGTTTCCTTCGGGCGCATCACCACGCGCCGGCTGCGGGTGGTGCTGACGCACCGCCCCCACGCCTCCAGCGGCGTGAGCGAGCTCGAGGCGTGGGCCCACGTGCCGCTCCCGCTGCCGCGGCCCACCGCGCAGGTGCACGACGTCGCCTACAACGGCACCGGGAAGGGGTTCCCGAAGGCCTCGGCCTCCTACACCTGGAAGGACGACCACGTCGAGGACGTGAACGACGGGCGCATCGCGTTCACCGGCGCGTCGCGGAACCGCTGGACGGCCTGGAACTCCCACCACGCGAGCGACTGGGTCGAGATCGCCTTCGGCGCCCGAAGGACGGTGCAGCTGCTCGAGCTCTTCCTCTGGGGCGACAGCGCGGGGGTCAGGGCGCCGAAGCGGTACACGATCGAGTACTGGGACGGACTCCGCTGGGCGGCCGTGCACGAGCGCTCGCGCACGCCGGAGCGGCCGACGACCTGGGCGGTGAACACGGTGCGGATCGACCCGGTCCAGACCGAGAAGGTCCGCGTCGTCTTCGAGCACGACCTCCCGGCCTACTCCGGGATGACGGAACTCCGCATCTGGGACGTGGTGCCATGAACGCGTGTCCAAGGGGCGCCGCGCTGGCCGCCGCCATCGTCTGCCTGGCTGTCGCCGCCGCGGCACAGGAGAGTCCGCCGCCCACCCCCACGCTGGTGACGCGGTGGGCGCGGGACGTCACGGCGGGCGCGGTCCTGCCGGAGTACCCGCGGCCGCAGATGGCGCGGAGTGCGTGGCAGAGCCTCAACGGGCGGTGGGACTACGCGATCGCCGCCAAGGACGCACCGGCTCCCGACCGGTGGGACGGGGAGATCCTGGTGCCGTTTCCCGTCGAATCGCAGCTCTCGGGAGTGCGGCGCGCGATCGCACCCTCCCAGCGCCTCTGGTATCACCGCGCCTTCCGCGCGCCGCGGCGGCCGCCAGGCGGGCGGCTGCTGCTGCACTTCGGCGCCGTGGACTGGGACGCGACGGTCTTCGTCAACGGGCGCCCGGTCGGCGAGCACCGCGGCGGCTACGATCCGTTCACCTTCGACATCACGGACGCGCTCGCCGGGCCCGGCGACCAGCAGCTGACGGTCGGCGTGTGGGACCCCACCGACAGCGGCCCGCAACCGCGCGGCAAGCAGGTCCTGAAGCCCCACGGCATCATGTACACGGCGGTCAGCGGCATCTGGCAGACGGTCTGGCTCGAGCCGGTGCCGCAGCACTACGTCGCCGCCCTCGAGATCGCGCCCGACGTCGACGCGGGCGCCGTGCGCTTGCGCGTCTCGACCGAGGGTGGACGCTCGCGCGTGCGCGCCACATTGTTCGACGGCGGGACCGCCATCGCCGGGGCGGAGGGCCTCTCGGACAGCGCGATCGTGCTGCGGGTTCCGGACCCCAGGCTCTGGTCCCCCACCGATCCGTTCCTCTATTCTCTGCGCGTGCAGCTCACCGGGAGGTCGGGCGGCGACGCGGTGCGGAGCTACGTGGGCATGCGGAAGATCGCCGTCGCGCGCGACGCCGCGGGGATCAACCGGCTCTTCCTCAACGGGCGCGCGCTGTTCGAGCTCGGGACCCTGGACCAGGGGTGGTGGCCAGACGGGCTCTACACGGCGCCGACGGAGGACGCGCGGCGCTTCGACCTCGAGACGCTCAAGCGGCTCGGTTTCAACCTGATCCGCAAGCACGTGAAGGTGGAGCCGGAGCGCTGGTACTTCGACTGCGATTCGCTGGGCATCCTGGTCTGGCAGGACATGCCGAGCGGGAGCAACGACACGCCCGAGGGCAAGGAGAACTTCGCCGCCGAGCTGGGCCGCATCGTCGCCGCGCTGCGCGACCATCCGTCCATCGTCATGTGGGTCCCGTTCAACGAGGGGTGGGGCCAGCACGACACGGAGCGCTACGTGCAATGGCTCCGCGAGCACGACCCCTCCCGGCTCGTGGACGACGCGAGCGGCTGGACCGATCGCGGGGTGGGCGACGTGATGGACGTGCACGACTACCCGGGCCCCTCCGCTCCTCCGGTCGAGCCACGCCGCGCCGCCGTCCTCGGCGAGTTCGGCGGCCTCGGGCTCCCGCTGGCGGGGCATCTGTGGATCGAGCGCGGCGCGTGGGGGTACCGGCGGTTCACCTCGCTCGACTCGCTCGCGTCGGCGTACCGCGCGCTGCTCGTGCAGCTGCGGTTCCTGATCGGGGACGGCCTGGCCGCGGCGGTGTACACGCAGACCACGGACGTGGAGACGGAAGTCAACGGCCTGATGACGTACGACCGTGCCGTGGTGAAGCTGCCGGACGGCATCGAGGCGGCGCACGCGCGGTTGTTCGGGCCGCCGCCCGTCGTGCGCGTCGTCGTGCCGGATTCCCGCGCCCAGGCGCAGGAGTGGCGGTACACGACCGCGCGGCCCGACACCGGCTGGACGCGGAGCGACTACGACGACTCCGCGTGGCGCACCGGAGCGGGCGGCTTCGGGACGGACAGCACGCCCGGCGCCGTGGTGCGGACGGAGTGGAACGGCGCCGATCTCTGGCTCCGGCGCGTCGTCACGCTCCCGGACGCGCCGCTGGTACGGCCGCACTTCCGCATCCACCACGACGAGGACGCCGAGGTGTACGTGAACGGGCACCTCGTCGCATCGTACCCCGGCTACACGACCGGCTACGTGGTCGTCCCGCTCGATGCGGCGGCGGCGGCCGCGTTCAAGCCGGGCGCCAACACGCTCGCCGTGCACGTGCACCAGACCACCGGCGGGCAATACCTGGACATCGGACTCATCGAGGTGCTCGAACCATGATGCACATCGCACGCCTGCACGTTCTCGCCGCCGCCGCGCTCGCCCTGGCCGCGGGTTGCGCACGCCGCCCATCGCAGCCCCAAGGAGATTCCGTGACGAAACAGCCCTTCGGCACGCTGCCCGACGGCCGGGCCGTCGACGCCTACACGCTGACCAACGCGCACGGGCTCGAGGTCAAGGCCATGACCTACGGCGGGATCATCACCTCGATCCTCGTGCCCGACCGCACCGGGAAGCTCGGCGACGTCGTCCTCGGCTTCGACAGCCTCGCCGGCTACCTCAAGGCGTCGCCCTACTTCGGCGCGATCGTCGGCCGCTACGCCAACCGGATCGCCAACGCCCGGTTCACCTTGGACGGCAGGACCTACCGGGTGCCGGCGAACGACGGCAAGAACTCGCTGCACGGGGGGACGACCGGCTTCGACAAGGTCCTCTGGGACGCGCAGCCGTTCCATGCCGACGGCGCCGTCGGCCTCATCCTCACGCACACCAGCCCCGCCGGGGACCAGGGCTATCCGGGCACCCTCACGGCGCGCGTCACCTACCGTCTGACGGACAAGGGCGAGCTGGAGGTGGACTACGAGGCGACGACGGATGCCGCGACGCCGGTGAACCTGACGCAGCACTCGTACTTCAACCTGGCCGGCGAGGGCACGAGCGACATCCTGGGCGAGCGGCTCACGATCTACGCCGACTCCTTCACGCCGATCGATTCCACGCTGATCCCGACCGGCAAGCTGGCCGGCGTGGACGCCACGCCGTTCGACTTCCGCGTCTCGACGCCCATCGGCGCGCGCATCGACGGCCAGGACGAGCAGCTGGCGCGCGGCCGCGGGTACGACCACAACTTCGTCCTCAACGGCTCGCCGAGCCTCGACCACCTCGTGCACGCCGCGGCGGTGCTCGACCCCGGCTCGGGGCGGACCCTCGACGTCTACACGTCGCAGCCGGGCCTGCAGTTCTACTCGGGCAACTTCCTCGACGGGACCCTCCACGGGAAGTCGGGCCACGTCTACGCTCACCGCTCCGGCTTCTGTCTCGAGACGCAGCACTTCCCCGACTCGCCGAACCAGCGCGCCTTCCCGAGCACGATCCTCAAGCCCGGCCAGACCTTTCGGTCGAAGACCGTCTTCGTGTTCGGCGTGCAGGGTTAGCAGGAGCGCCGCCGTCCCCCGCACGTGAAGAGGCCCGGGCGTGCCCGGGCCTTTTCACGTGCAACCTGCTCCGCCGCCTTCAGGCTAGTGGCAGTTGGTGACCTTGTGCGTCACCAGGTTCAGCGTGCAGGACTTGTTGTCGATCGTCAGCGTGACGTTGCCCTGGGAATCCGCCGGGAACGTGATCTGCACCACCTTGACCTCCGTCTTCGAAGACGACGTCGTCGCGTTGGTGAAGGTCGCGTGCACGGTGTCGACACGGACGATGTAGCCGGACACAGGGAACGGATTGCTCGAGCGCGGCAGGTTCCAGGTCACACCGCGCGCGGAGTCCACCGCGGACTCGTCATGCGTCCGTGAGACCGATGTGCCACTGTTGGAGAAAGTCGTCGTGTCGTGACTGGCCTGCAGCCCGCTGTGCGTGCGGGAGGTCTCGGTGCCCGAGGTGAAGTTGCGGAACAGCGTATCGGTCCACACCCGGTGTACGGCACCGCTCAAGATGGTGGTGGCCCCGCCGGTCACGGAGTTGGTATCGGTGCGCGTGGTGTTGAGCGACGCCGTCGTGATGATCTTCCGGACGGACGAGAGCGGGCTGCACGCCGCCACCACGGCGCCGGTGCTGTCATAGCAGGTCCGGTTGCGATTCCCGTAGTCCGCGCTGTTGCCAGCTATGCTGAAGCCGATGGCCGGCGCGGCCATTCCCACGCTGGTCTCGTTCCCCCCCATCCCGGTCACAACGGTGGCCATCGCGTCGCCAGAGCTGGCCGCCACGTCGGCGGTCACGGTCGAGTCGTTGTACAGCGCCGCCGCGGGCGACGTGCTCTCCTTGCAGGCCGCGAGGCCCAGGAGACCGGCGGCGATCGCCAGATGCAGCATGTTCCGGTGCATACGCACTACCCCCAGAGAGACTGGTTTGGACGTGAAGCACGTGTCGCGCTGATTCGTACGCTTGGACGCGCCGGCCTGATCCCAGTTAAGACAGGCTCGGGCGCGGCAGGGTAACGCCGATCACAACGTGACGTGGGTCACGGGACGTGCCGCCGACGCTTGCCGTGCCGGTCGGGGGTATCTAAGGTTCGCGCCATCCGCCCCCGGGGTTCCGGAGACCACATGCCCGAACGCATCCGCCGTCTGATCGTCGCCGCCGCGCTGGCCCTGCCGCCCGCCATCGCCGCGTGCAGCAAAGGCGCCGAGGCGCCCTCGGGCCACGTGCAACCGTACGTGGGCGACCGCCAGCCAGGCCTGGCCGGCTGGGCGGTGAACGTCCGGCCGGCCGTGAAAGTGACCGACACCGTCGGCAACGCGCTGGCCGGGGCATCGGTGACCTTCGCGATCGCGGGCGGGGGCGGGAGCGGGACGGGGCTCAGCACCACCACGGGCGCGAACGGAACCGCCCAGGTCGGGAGCTGGACCCTCGGCGCGTCGGCGGGTCTCAACACGATGACGGCGACGGTCACGGCGACGGGGTTGCCCACCACCCAGTACGCCTTCGTCGACACGGGCGTCGCGGCGCAGTACACGATCCAGCTGCGGTACTTCGGGAACTACAAGCCGACGGCCGCCGAGTCAGCCGCCTTCAACTACGCCGTGTCCAGGTGGCAACTGATGGTCTACCGCCATGTCGGCACGCCCCAGACCGTGACGGACACCGCCCACTCGTGTGGCGTGGGCGAGCCGGCGGTGAACCAGACCATCACGGACCTGCTCATTTTCGCGTCGTTCGACTCGATCGACGGGCCGGGCAAGACGCTGGCCGAATCTGCCCCATGCTTCATCCGCACGTCGGGCCCCGGCGCCGGGCTGACGTTGATGGGCGTGATGAAGTTCGACACGGCCGACGTGGTGACACTCGTCGCTCATGGGACGCTCAATGCCGTCGTCCTGCACGAGATGGGGCACGTGCTCGGGTTCGGCACGTTGTGGTCGCTGTCCAAAGCAGGGTTCCCCACCGTCAACTGCCTCCAGCTGCGGTCGACCCCGCCGGGCACCCTGCAGGACACCTACTTCTCGTGTCTCGGCGGGACGCAGAACGCGGCCGCACAATTCGACTCGGTGGGCGGCACGAGCTACACGGGGGCCGGCCAGTTTTACGGAAGCCCGCTCCACAGTCCCCCGGTCGAGAACTGCGCCAACTCCCCGTACACCTATCCCACATGCGGTGCGGGTACCGTCAACGGCCACTGGAGGACGACCGTGTTCGGAAACGAGTTGATGGTGGGTTTCCTCCCGTCGAATCCCGCCCTGAGCAAGGTGACCGTGGCATCGCTGCAGGACCTCGGCTACACGGTGAACTACGCGGCGGCCGACTCCTACAGCCACGCCTTCCAGGCACCTCCCGCTGAAGGAGCCGGGCGCGTGTTCCTCGGCGACGACATCCACCACGGGCCGTTGTACGGCATAGACCCGTCGGGCCGGATCACGCTGGTGCGCAAGCGCCAGTAACGGGCACCGCGATGCGGGAAGCGGCTCGGGGAGCCTGGTCCAGGCCGTTCGCGGGCGCCGCGTTTGCAGCCGCGGTCGCGGCCGTCGGCGCGTGCGCCCATCCCCGGGCGAACCCCAGCCCCGACGCCCCGTGCCGGCCGGTCGAGACGCCCCTCCCCTCCAGCGCGTCCACGGCGCTGATGCGAGGAGACTTCGTTCTCACGATGGTGGCCACCACCGGAAGCAAGGCGGGCCGATCGGTCACGGGCCGGCTCTCGCTCGTGCCGCAGGACAGCGCGCTCCAGGCGGTCGAGCGGGCGACGCAGCCGCTGCGCGGCACCGCCACGATCGCACTCGAGACGGTGGGCGCCGAGCGGCTCGGCGACCTCGCGGCGACCGCGCCCGACGCGCCGGGCGTCGCCGTCTACGAGCAGCGCGCGGCCGACGGGAAGCCGACCGTGATCGTCCGCTTCGGCAACGAGTCCAACGCACGCGGCCCCCAGGCCTTCGACGCCGGACACACCACCGGCTACGTCCGGCAGATCACCCCGGACGGCTTCGCCGGCGGCTGGTCGAGCAGCGCCGGCTCGGTCTTCCCCCCGCGCCACGCCGACGGCTTCTTCTGCGCCACCCGCACCCCGTTGCGCTAGTACAAAGTACTTTGTAGTTTAAAGTATGGCTGGCGCAACGGAATTCCAGCGGGGAGGCGACATGGCCCGGCGATGGTTCAAGCCCTGGGGTTGGATCTACCTGCCGGTCTCGGTGGAGGCCGGGCTGCTCGTGGTGCTCGCCGCGGTCTTCTGCGTGCAGGTGTTCCTCGCGGTGGACCGGCACTCGCACTCGGCGAGCGACACGCTGTACGGCATCTTCCCGTACGTGGTGCCCTGCCTGATCATCCTCTACTGGATCGCCTCCAAGACGAGCGAATCGCCGGGCCGGCAGTAGGCGCGGAGCGCCGCTACGGCAGGAACCTCGCCGCGACCGCGGCATCGGGCGCGGGGCAGGCGGCGTAGCGGCCGAAGGCGCGGTGGCGCGTGCGCGCGAGCAGGTCGTATGCGGCGTCGCGCAGGACGCGCGGGATGGCGCGGGCGGCGCTCGCCGCGCGCCAGGGCAGACCGAGTGCGCTCGCGACGCGCAGGACCGCCTCCGAACGGACGAACACCTTTTCCATTCCGCTTCCCTGCCCCACCTCGACCAGCACCAGGGCGTCCACGCCCTCGAGCGCCGGATGGCGACCGAGGATCGCGCGTGCGGTCGCGCCCTGGAGCGGTGCGAAGCGCACGGCGCCCCGCCGGTCGCGGCGCAGGACGAACCGGACCGCCCCGTTGCAGAGCGGGCAGAGACCGTCGTAGAGCAGGATCCGCTGCACCGCGGAGCCTTCGCTCGCCGGGTCGCGCCTAGCTCGAGTGGTCGTGCGCGATGTACCAGCGGCCGCCGATGCGGCGCATCACGAGCGAGGTCGGCCCGCGGGCGACGACCGAGTCGCCACGCTGGAGGACGTAGTACGCGATCGCGTTCAGCGCGTCCGGCGCGAGCAGGTCCACCTCGAGATCCTGGAAGGAGAGCGAATCGCGCACGCCCCCCGGCGCGAATCGCGGCGCGTAGCGGGACTGGATCTCCGCGCGGCCGTGGACCACCTGGCGCGGCGTGACGAACGAGGCGTCCGCGGTGTAGTCCGACATGAAGCCCACGAGGTCCCCGCGGTTCCACGCCGCGGCGCCGTGGGCGAGGACGGCCGCTGCGCCCTGTCGAGCCGCTTCGAGCGAGGAGGCCGGCGCCGGCCCCGACGGCTTTGGCTGGGCGCAGGCCGCGAGAGCGGCGGCGGCGAGCAGCCCCAACCCACGAATCCAGATGCGGACCATCCGATCACCTCTCGACGGGGACGGTCCTTGATTAGCGCGCATTCCGCTCGCCGACAAGCCCACCGGCCGGTCCGCTGGACCGGCGCTAGTGGCTTCCTGCCCCCACCAGCTCCTCGACCTCGGCGAGCGCCGGGACGGGCACCGGCTCGGTGCGTGGGCGCGGCATCGGCCGCGGCGGCGCGGGCGGCGCCATCGCGGGCGGGACGCCGCGCACTCTGGGCGTGCCCTTCAGCAGCAGCGTCAGCGGCAGCGCGACCACGAAGAGCATCGCCGCCAGCTGGAAGAGATGGTTGTAAGCGAGCACGACCGCCTGCCGCGTCACCTGCAGGTTCAGGATCGCCAGCGCCCGGTGCGCCGCGCTGACCGCGTCCGCGCCGGCCTGCACCATCCCGGCCGTCAGGCGCTGCAGCATCATCCGGGCACCCTCGGCGTACGGCGTCACGCCCTCGGCGAGCAGGTCGTGATAGCGATGCGTCCCCGCGTCCACCTGGTTGGCGGCGATCGCGATGCCCACGCTGGCGCTCACCTGGCGCACCACGTTGTAGAGACCCGTGGCTGCGGTCATCGTGGGCCTTGGGATCGTGGCCAGCGCGGCGGTGGCGATGGCGACGAACAGCAGCCCCATCCCAGCCCCCTGCCAGATCTGCGGCCAGAACAGGTCCCAGACACCCACCTGGGTGGTGAGATGCGAGAACTGCCAGAAGCCGTACGCGTTCAACACCAGGCCGGCCGCGACGAGCACGCGCGGCCCCAGCTTGTTGTAGAAGCGCCCCCCGATCGGACCGACCACGGCGGATGCCACACTCCGCGGGATCATCGCGACGCCGGACGTCATCGCAGGAAAACCGAGGAGGTTCTGAAGGAACATCGGCAGCAGGAACAGCGTCCCGAACATCCCCATCCCGAGCACGGCGCCGAGCAGCGTGCCGGAGGCGAACGGGACGTTCCTGAGAATCTTGAGCTCCACCGCCGGCCGGTCCGTCGTCAGCTCGCGCCAGACGAACGACACGAGGCCGACGACCGCGAAGGCCGCCAGCCAGCAGATCAGCGTGGAGGAGAACCACTCCTTCTCCTGCCCCTTCTCCAGCATCAGCTGCAGCGCGCCGAGCCCCACGGCCATCAGCCCCAGGCCGCTCCAGTCGACTCGATTCTTGTGCCGCACGAAGTAGGGCGGGTCGAAGATGTACCGCTGGACCAGCAGCAGGTTGACGATGCCGATCGGCACGTTGACGTAGAAGATCCACGGCCACGAGTACTGGTCGGTGAGCCAGCCCGCCGAGCGTGGGGCCGACGGCCGGCGCGACCACGATGCCCACGCCGTAGATGCCCATCGCCAGGCCCTGCTCCTCCACGGGGAAGGTCTCGCGCAGGATGGCCTGCGCCACCGTGATCATCGCGCCGCCGCCCAGGCCCTGGATCGCGCGGAAGATCACCATCGCCGGGAGGCTCCGCGCCAGGCCGCACGCCATCGAGGCGAGGGTGAAGGCGAAGACGCTCACCATGTAGAAGCGCTTGCGGCCGAAGCGCGCCGAGATCAGCGCGATGACCGGCATGATGAGGACGTTGGCGAGGAGGTAGCCGGTCGCGACCCAGGTGATCTCCTGGAGCGTCGCGCCGAGGGTGCCGCTCATGTGCGGCAGCGCGACGTTGACCACGCTCGAGTCCAGCACCGCCATGAAGGTGCCCGTCAGCACCGTTCCGGCGATCACCCACTTGTGGGGAGCCTGGCCGGGCGCCATCGGGGCGGCGCCCTAGCTCAAGCGGTCGGCGTTCACGCCCTCTCGATTGGCATTTTTCGTGCCGATACCCCCTGCGGCGGGCCGGCTCAGAACAGATGCGGGATGAACATCCTCGTCGCCTGCAGGTAGGCCCGGTACTCCCCGCCGAAGTAGCGCAGGTTCTCCCCTTCCTCGGCCTTCGCGGTGGCGACGAGGAGGCCGCTCGCGACCAGGGCCAACCCGAGCGCGAGCGCGCCCGGCCGTTTGAAGAACACGCCCCAGGTGAGCGCCAGCAGCGAGCCGTAGAGCGGATGCCGGATGTACCGGTACACGCCCGTGGTCACCAGCTCCGTCGTATGCTCGAATTCGAACAGCGATGGGTCGTGGGGCCGCTCGGCGCTCGGCTTCCCCTGGCGGAGCAGTTGGAGGCCGCCCGGCACGACCAGGACGATGGAGGCGCACAGCAGGATCCACGAGATGATCTGGCGCACGGAGAGCGGATCGGCGAACCACTGCTGCAGGCTGACGAAATTCAGCAGCAGCAGCGCGAGCATGCATTCCCACGCGAAGAAGCGCGGGAAGCCGTGGGACCGCGGCAACTGGAGCGGCCCGCGGGAGACCCAGGCCAGGACGAGCGTCACGGCCGCGAAGACCAGGAGCCTGAGCACCGCCCTAGTCTATCACGCTCAGCTCGATGCCGCCTCCGGGCTTGTCGAGCACCAGCACCGTCCGCTTCTCGCCGCTCTTGAGATTGAACGTCGCGCGCTCCGTGGCGCCGTCCCAGCCCAACGCATCCTGCGACGGCGTGAGCCAGATGCGAACGTCCCAGGTGCCCACCGTGCTCTGGTAAAACGGATTCGCCAGGGGGTCGTTGATGTGCACGCTGTCGTACAGGAAGGGGATCTTCCAGCCGATCAGCGGCGGTGAGAGCCAGTCGGGCTGCGTCCGCGCCACCTGGATCTCGCCGGCGTTGGGGGCGAGGTGCAGCACACGCACCTTCGTGGCGCCGGACGGCACGATGGCGTTCGTGTCGCCGATCGTGGAGGCGGCGAGTGAGGCACCGAACCGGAGGGCGACGATCGTCGGCACCGAACCGGCGGCGACCTGCACCTGGAGCCCCGTCGTGCTCACTCCGCTGGCCCTGAGCGCGACGGTGTGACTCCCGGCGCTGGGCGACACGGTGTCGAGCTGGCCCGGCGCTATGCTCGCCATGGCGAGCACGCCGTCCACGAGCACTTCCACCGGCTGGTTGTACGCGTTGACGACCCGGACGCCCGCCTGCTTCGGCGTCTGCGTCTGCGGGCTGGTGGCGTCCTTCCTGGCGCAACCGGCGACCAGGAGCGCGAGCCCCGAAAGGGCGATGGCAACGCGGCTGTTCATGCTGACCTCCATCGAGTTCGCCCGCACTATTGGCGCCAGTCGTCAAGCGGGCGTCAAGGGGGGCACGAAGCCTCCTCCTCGCGGCTATCGCCGGATGTATACTGTTTGGTCAGGACCGAAGCATGCAGGACCGGGCCTGTCCCGTCCCCAGGAGGCGTGCGCCAATGAGTCGGTCGGCATCCAAGGCCAGTGACGCTTCCGGCTTCGGGCGCGTCGGCACGGAGCTGACGGTCGGCTTCGGCGTGGCGTTCGTGATCCTGGTGCTGCTCGGATGGCTGTCGCTCCAGAGTGCCGCGGAGGCTCGTGACAACGCGCGCGAGGTGTCGCGGACGGTCGAGCTGCTTGGCACCATCGATGCTATCCTCGGCGGGGTGACCGACGCCGAGACGTCGTCACGAGGGTTCGTGATCACGGGCGGCGCCACCTTCCTCGAGCCCTATGACGCGGCCCAGCGGGCGTTGCCCGGTGTTCTGGCTCAACTCCATCGCCTGCTCCCCAAGGACGATCGGCTGCTGCTGAGCTACGTTGGACGGTTGGATACCCTGGTCGCCGAGAAACTCCAGTTCATCGCGCTCGTGACCCGGACACGCCGCGAACGCGGGTTGCGACCCGCCGCGGCGCTCGTCCAAACCGGCCGGGGCAAGGAGACGATGGACAGTATCCGGCACGCCGTGGCCGACATCGAGATAAGGCAGCGATGGCGCCTGGGGTTGGGCCTCGCGTCGCTGGAGGCGACGGAGCAACGTCTGAAGGACTTGATCATGCTGGGCACGGCGGCCGCAGGCCTCGTCGCCCTGCTCTCTCTGGTAGCTGTCCGCCGAGAGCTTCTGGCGCGGCAGCGCGCCGACCTGGCGCTTCGGCACAGCGAGCAGGCCCTCAAACGCAGCGAAGAGCAGCTGCTCCGGTGGGTGGTGGGCCGCGGCGAGCCGCCGCGGCAGGAGGGATGAGAACCTCCGTCCCCCAGTGAGGGCACGCTTGCATGAGTCCAAGTTGCGTCAGGAGCGGGCCCTGCGATGCCGCACCAGGCGCTCCTTCAGCCGCTCGCCCGCTGCGACGAGCTTCCTTTGGCTCCGTAGGCAGGCATTGATCGCATCCTCCAGATCGTCCGTGCCGTCCGACGCGTAGAATCGTCGTACGTCCTCCCGGGCTTCTGCCCACGTCGCCTTCAGCTCGCTACGCGCCTCTCTGATGACTGCGGCGAGCGTATCATGTTTAGCGGGCTTCTCGCGTCCCATGCCGTCCCGTCTGCGGAGGTTGGGGCCAATGTATACGCGAGGCGTCGATCGGGCGTTAGAGAGGCCAGGAATCGGCGTCGACTTGGCGTGGACAATGCGAGCAACGGGGGAGCGGCAAGCGTCGGCGTGGCTGGCGCCGTGGTCCAA
>CAWIFL010000001.1:0-16529 GCA_963835535.1 uncultured Gemmatimonadales bacterium | reverse complement strand
AAGCGCGACCGGCGCCGCAAGGAGATCCTCCACGCCGCCCTCCGCGCGTTTCGCGAGAAGGGCTATCACGGCACCACCCTGGACGACATCGCGGAGCGGTTCGGCGTCCGCAAGACCGCCCTGTACCACTACTTCCCCGACAAGGAAGCGATCCTCTACGCCTGCCACCAGGAGTCCCTGGCGGAGCTGGACCGCATCATCGCCGGCGCCCGCGGTCGGGACACGGCGATCGAGCAGCTGTCCTTCGTCATCCGCGAGCACGTGCGTGTCATGACGGACACGCTCGAGGGCTCGCCGCTGGCCTTCGAGGTCACCGCCCTCTCGCCCGAGCGCCGGCGGGACATCATCGCCGGCCGCGACCGCTACGAGCGGGCACTCCGGCGCATCATCGCCCGCGGCGTCGCGGACAACGAGTTCCGGCAGCTCGACCCCAAGATCGCAGTCTTCGCCATCCTCGGCTCCATCAACTGGATCTCCCGCTGGTACCGCCCCGAGGGCACGCTGCACGCCGACGAGCTGGGGCGCGAGTTCGCCGAGCACCTGGTGGGGGGACTCACGTGCGGCTGAGCGCCCCCGTTCCTCTGTGCGTCTGGGCCTCCGTGCGTCTGTGCGTCCGTGCGTCCGTGCGTCCCGGGAGGTGCCGGTGCTAGCCCTCCAGCTCACGGCGCCGGGCGCGCTCGAGCTGCGCCAGGTGCCCCGCCCCGCGCCGGCGGCCGACCAGGTGCTCGTCCAGGTGGCGGGCTGCGGCGTGTGCCACACGGACATCGGCTTCTGGAAGGACGGCGTTCCCACCAAGCACCCCCTGCCGCTGACGCTCGGTCACGAGGTGAGCGGCACGGTCGTGGAAGCGGGCGGGCAGTTCCGCCGGCTCGCCGGCCGCGACGTGATCGTGCCCGCCGTCATCCCGTGCGGTCGCTGCGACCTCTGCCGCTCGGGCCGCGGCAACGTCTGCCGCTCCCAGGTGATGCCCGGCAACGACATCGACGGCGGCTTCGCCCAGTTCCTCGCCGTGCCGGGCCGGGGCCTGTGCGTCGTGGGGGACCGCGGCGCCTGCACGCTGGCCGACCTGAGCGTCGTGGCCGACGCCGTGACGACCCCCTACCAGGCCGTCGTGCGGAGCGGCCTCGCGCGCGGCGAGCTGGCCGTCGTGGTGGGCGCGGGCGGCGTCGGCGGC
This sequence comes from uncultured Gemmatimonadales bacterium, assembly GCA_963835535.1. GTDB lineage: Bacteria > Gemmatimonadota > Gemmatimonadetes > Gemmatimonadales > JACORV01 > Fen-1245. The sequence continues at coordinate 15,355 of CAWIFL010000001.1, read as the reverse complement.
TACGCGGTGCAGATCGCCGCCGCATTCGGCGCGCACGTCGTCGCGGTGGACGTGGACGACGTGCGGCTCGCGGCGCTGGCGGCGCACGGAGCGGGCCTCACCCTCAACTCCGGCACGCACGACTTCAAGGCGCTGCGCTCGCGCGTCCGCGCCTTCGCGGCGGAGCACGGGTGCGGCGAGACGGGCTGGAAGATCTTCGAGTGCTCCGGCCACCCCAAAGGCCAGGAGACGGCGTGGGGGCTCCTCACGCACGCCGCCACCCTGATGGTGGTCGGCTTCACCATGGCCAAGGTCGAGCTGCGCCTCAGCAACGCGATGGCGTTCGACGCGACCATCCAGGGCACGTGGGGCTGCAAGCCCGAGCTTTACCCCGCGGCGCTCGAGCTGGTGACGACGGGCCGCATCGCGCTCGGGCCGTTCATCGAGCGCCACCCCCTGTCGGCCGGCCCCAACGTCTTCGCGGCCGTGGCGGAGCACCGCCTCACGAAGCGCGCGATCCTCGTCCCGGGTCTTTGATCCTGACCCCTAGGCCCTAACCCCTATCCCCTCCCCAGGCGCCACCCATGAAATCCCACGTCCTCATTGACGACTACGCCTACACCCTCATCCGCTACGAGCTGCGGCCCGCCCGCGACGCCGCCTGCAAGGACGTACCCGGGCTGTTCAACGCCTGGATCTCGCTCGACAACGCCGCGCAGCTCAACAGCTACACGACCGACACGGTGAAGGAAGTGATCCTGGCCTTCCGGCAGGCCTCGATGGACCGGAGCGTGGTGGCGGTCGTCTTCACCGCCACGGGCGACAAGGCATTCTGCACCGGTGGCAACACGAAGGAGTACGCCGAGTACTACGCCGGCAACCCGCAGGAGTACAAGCAGTACATGCGGCTGTTCAACGACATGATCGACGCCATCCTGCGGTGCGACAAGCCGGTGATCAACCGCGTGAACGGGCTGCGGGTCGCCGGGGGACAGGAGATCGGCATGGCATGCGACTTCAGCATCGCCGTGGACACCGCGCGCTTCGGTCAGGCGGGCCCCAGGCACGGCTCCGCCCCCGACGGCGGCTCGACCGACTTCCTTCCGCTCTACGTCGGCTTCGCACGTGCCGTAGAGAGCGGCGTCCTGTGCGAGATGTGGAGCGCACACAAGGCCCTCCACCTCGGGCTCCTCAACCAGGTGGTGCCCGCCCTCAAGCTGGACGGGAAGTGGATCCCCAACCCGCTGGTGGTCACCGACCGATTCCTGGACGAGTTCGGCACGATCGTCTACGGCGACTACAGGCAGGGCGCCGAGGCCGAGGCGGCGACGAAAGTCATGGCGAAGGCCGCCACCGACCTTTCGAAGCTCGACGAGGCGGTCGATGCCCTGTGCACGAGGCTCCTCTACCTGATGCCCGACTGCACCGCGAAGACCCTGAGCAGCCTCCGCAAGCACAAGACGTGGCACTGGGACAACACCAGTCCGACCAACCGCGACTGGCTCTCGCTCAACATGATGACCGAGGCGAAGGCGGGCTTCCACGCCTTCAACGACGGTCCGAAGGGCAAGCGGGAGGTGGACTTCATCCGGCTGCGCCAGCTCCTGGCCGAGGGGCATCCCTGGGACGACGAGCTGATGCGTGCCATCTCGCCGGTGGCCGGCTGATGGATCTCGGGCTCTCGGGCAAGGCGGCGATCGTCACCGGCGGCCGCGGCGGCATCGGGGCCGCGATCGCCCTCGCCCTCGCGCGGGAGGGGTGCGACGTCGCCGTGGTGGACCGCGTGACCGACGACGCGGCGCGCGCCGTGGGGCGCGGCGTCGAGGCCGCCGGCCGGCGCTCGGCGCTCTTCGAGGCCGACGTCCGAGACTTCGCGGCGGCCGAGTCCGTCGTCGCGCGAACGGTCGCGGCGTTCGGCCGTCTCGACATCCTGATCGGGAATGCGGGGGTCACCGCCGACGCGATGAGCTGGAAGATGTCCGAGGAGCAGTGGGACACGGTCCTGGACGTGAACCTCAAGGGCTGTTTCGCCTACGCCCGGGCCGCGGCCCCCGTGCTGCGCGAGCGCCGGAGCGGCCGAATGGTGTTCATCGCCTCGATCAACGGGCTCAGGGGCAAGGCCGGCCAGGCCAACTACGCCGCGTCGAAGGCCGGCGTCGTCGCGCTCGGCAAGACGCTGGCCCGCGAGCTGGGGAGATCCGGCGTGACGGTCAACGTCGTGGCGCCCGGCATGGTGCGGACCGCACTGACCGAGGCGCTGCCGGCCGACGTGGTCCAGCGCGCCGTGGATGAATCCCAGCTTGGCCGGATCGCGACACCCGACGACATCGCCGACGCGGTCGTCTTCCTCTGCTCCGAGCGCGCCCGCCACGTGACCGGCGCGGTGCTGCAGGTGGACGGCGGACAGGACATCTGATGGGTGCCTCCCCAAACGCCCCGATGAGCGACGCCGCGCACGTCAGGCGCGCCACCCAGGACGGAATCGCGCGCGTGACGCTGGACAGTCCGCCGCTCAACATCCTCACGCGCCAGGTGCTTTCGGAGCTGCGTGCCGCGTTCGCGGCCCTTGCGGCGGATGCCACGCTGCGCGTCGCCGTGCTGTCGGGCGAGGGAAAGCACTTCTCCGCCGGCGCGGACGTGGCGGAGCACCTCCCGCCCGCGTGGAAGGCGATGATCGCGGAGTTTCTCGAGACGGTGACCGAGCTGCGCGCGTTCCCCGTGCCCCTGATCGCCGCGGTCCGCGGCCGCTGCCTCGGCGGCGCTTTCGAGGTCGTGCAGGCCGCCGACCTCGTCGTCGCGGGAGAGGGCGCGACGTTCGGCCAGCCGGAGATCGTGCTCGGCGTCATCCCGCCCGTCGCCTGCGCGCTGCTGCCCGGCCTCGCCGGCCCGGCGCGCGCGGCCCAGATCGTCTTCACCGGGGACGCCATGACTTCGGCGGAGGCGCTGGCCGCCGGCCTCGTGGCGCAGGTGGTGCCGGACGACCAGGTGGACGCCCAAGCCATGGCGCTGGCCGGGCGCATCGCCCGCCACAGCGCAGTGGCTCTCCGGGTGGCCAAGCGGGCGCTGCGCTCCCCGGAGCGTGAGCGCGCCGAGGCGGGGGCGCTCGCCGCTGCGGGCCGCCGCTACGCCAAGGAGCTGATGCCGAGCGCCGACGCCACCGAGGGCCTCACGGCGTTCCTCGAGAAACGCCAACCCACGTGGACGCACCGATGACGCCGGTCACGACCCTCCCCGACTGGCAGGACCGCCCGGTAGACGAGCTGCTGAAGCGCTGCGCCGAGCTGCTGGAGGACGAGCGCTACCCGAGCGTGGCGCGGTGGCGCGAGGCCGGCGGGAAGGTGGCGGGTCACTTCCAGGTCTACTTCCCCGAGGAGATCGCCCACGCCGCGGGAATGCTCCCCTTCAAGGTGCGGGGCGGACCGGTCGAGGCGATGCAGGCGGACTCACGCTTCGGCTCCTACCTCTGCTCCATCGTGAAGACCTCGCTCGAGCTGGCGCTGAGCCGCCGCGTGGTGCTCGACCTTTTCGTCACGCACCCCATCTGCGACGCCGCCCGCAACCTGGGCGCGGTGTGGGGACGCAACTTCCCGTATCCGTGCGAGATCCTCTACCTGCCGCAGAACGCCAACTCCGCGCACGCGGCCGCCTACCTGCGCGACGAGTACGACCGCCTGCGGCGCACGGTGGAGCGGGTCGCCGGTCGTGCGGTGACGGACGACGACCTGCGGCGCTCGATCGCGGTCTTCAACGAGAACCGGGCCCTGTTGCGGGAGCTGTACGCCCTGAAGCGCGAGACGCCGTGGCTGGTGCGCGCCGACGAGGCCTACGTGCTCGTGGCGGTCGGCGGCCTCATCCCGCGCGAGGAGCACAACGCGCTCCTGCGGACGGTGCTGCCGCTCCTTCGGGCCAGGCCGGCGAAGCGGCTCGACAAGGTGCGCGTGGTCTTCGAGGGCGGCTTCTGCGAGCAGCCGCCGCTGGACCTGCTGCGCGCCATCGGCCGCTCGTGCGACGTGGTGGACGACGACCTCCTCATCGGGCTCCGCTGGATCCTCGAGGACGTGCCGTTGGGCGGCGACCCGCTGGGGGCCCTGGCCCACGCGTACCTCGAGCACTCCAGCTACAGCCCGGTGCAGCACGATCTCCGGAAGCCCAAGGAGGAGATGCTGCTCCGGCGTTTCCGGGCCTCGGGCGCGCAGGCGGCGATCGTCACCGCCGCGAAGATGTGCGAGCCGGGGCTGGAGGAGCAGGTCGCCTACGCGCGCGCCCTCGAGGGCGCCGGCGTGCCGTTCTTCGTGTCGGAGTTCGAGGAGAACATGACGAGCTTCGAACAGCTGGAAGTCCAGCTGGAGACGTTCGTCGAGAACCTGCTGTTCGAATGAGGGAGGCGGCGTGAGGCAGGCGGCAGGCACGACGGGCATCGTCGGGCGCGGCAACGACGACGGCGCGCGGCTGTTCCGGCAGTGGTTCCACGAGCTGGCGGCGGCCGCGGAGGCCGACCGTCCGGCGGCCTACGTGTTCGTCATGGGCAGCCTCGGCGAGCTGATGCGGACCTTCGACCTCCCCGTCGTCTTCCCGGAGATCAACTCGCTGCAGACGGCCGTGCGCCGCGTGGCCCACGAGTACCTGAACGAAGCCGAGGACTACGGCTATTCCCCGGACATCTGCGGCTACGTGAAGGCCGACGTCGCCACCCAGCTCCGCGGTGGCCAGCTGCCGATGGGACGGATCCCCAAGCCGTCCATCGCGGTCTACACCAACGCCTGCAACACCTACATCAAGTGGGCCGAGATCTGGGAGCGGATGTACAGGATCCCCACCTTCACGCTCGACGTGCCCGGCACCAGAGCCGAGGGCGGCCAGACCTGGCCGGGCAATCCGGACTTCGAGCGCGACCGGCGCTACGTCGAGGCCCAGCTGCGGGAGCTGATCCCCATCCTGGCGAAGGTCTCGGGCGTGCCGTTCGACGTGGACCGCCTGCGGGAGGCGATGGGGCACGCCAACGTCCTGGGCCACGCGTGGAAGCGGGTGCTCGAGCTGAACGGCAGCCGGCCCTCGGTCTTCAACGCGCTCACCGACGGGACCATCTACCTGGGGGTCGCCAACGGCTTCCGGGGCGCGAGCGAGGGCGCGGCGTACTTCACCGACCTCGTGGAGGAGATGGAGTACAAGAGCGCCCACGGGATCGGCACGCTCACCGACGAGCGCTCGCGGCTGCTGTTCGTCGGCGTCCCCTGCTACCCGATCTTCCGCCGCTTCTCCGAGATGTTCACGGAGCTGGGCGGCACGTTCGTCGGCTCCACCTACCTGCACTTCGCCTCGGGCGGCGCGAACCTCGGCTACGAGTACGACCTCGCCAGGCCGATCGAGAGCCTCGCCGAGGGCGTCCTGATCGGCGTGCGCGACGCGATGGACAACATGTTCCACCAGACGCCGGTGCTGCTGAAGATGATCGACACGCTCGCCGCGGACGGCGTCGTCTATCACCCGATCAAGAGCTGCCGGACCGTCTCCACCGGTCTCGCAGACAGCCGCCGTGCGCTGCTGGCCGCACGGGACGTGCCGAGCCTGTTCATCGAGTCGGACATGATGGACCGGCGCGTGGTGTCCGAGGCGCAGCTCAAGAACCGGATTGACGCGTTCTTCGAAGGGCTCGCCTCGCGCCGCGCGCAGGCGGCGAGCCGGCTCACGGCTCAGGGAGACTGACATGGCGTACGCCGCAGGGGTGGATGTCGGGTCCACGCAGACCAAGGCCGTGATCGTGGACGAGCGCGGCACGATCGTGGCGCGCGCGCTCACCATGACGGGCGCGCACGTCACCCGCGCCGCCGAGGAGGCGTTCGCCGAGGCGCTGCGGGCGGGAGACCTCGAGGAGGAAGAGGTCGAGTACGTCGTGGGCACCGGCTACGGGCGCTACAAGGTCACGTTCGGCAACACGCAGGTCACCGAGATCAGCTGCCACGGCCGGGGTGCGGTGCACATGTTTCCGCGCACCCGCACCGTCGTGGACATGGGCGGCCAGGACACCAAGGCCATCCGCGTGCTGCCGACCGGCGAGATCCAGGACTTCTGCATGAACGACAAGTGCGCGGCGGGGACCGGGCGGTTCCTGGGCGCCGCCGCCCGCGCGCTCGACATTCCGCTGGAGGCGCTCGGGGCCACCGCCCTCAAGGGCGAGAAGGCCGTGCGCATCAGCACCACCTGCACCGTGTTCGCCGAGTCCGAGGTCCTGGGGTGGCTGGGCCGCGGAAAGAAGATCGAGGACGTGCTGCTCGGCGTGCACGAGTCCATCGCCGGCCGCTCGGCGGGGCTGGCGCGGCGGGTCGGCATCGAGCAGGAAGTCACGTTCACCGGCGGCGTCGCGCTCAACGTGGCGATGATCGCGACGCTGAGCCGCGCGCTCGGCGTCGGGGTGAACGTCAGCGAGGATTCCCACTACATGGGCGCGCTGGGCGCCGCGCTGTTCGCCCTCGACCACGTCCTGGCCGCCCGGACGCCCGTGAGGCAGCCCGCGTGAGCGCCTGGACCGCCGGCATAGATGTCGGGTCCACGTACACCAAGGCCGTGGTGCTCGGGCCCGACCGGGTCATCGCCGGGCGGGCGATGCGCCCCACCGGCTTCCAGCTCTCCAAGGTCGCCGAGGAGGCGCTGGCCGCCGCGGTCCGGGAGGCGGGCATCGCGCCGCAGGATGTGGCCTACACCGTTGCCACCGGCTACGGCCGGCATCAGGTGGCCGTGGGCGACGTGAAGGTCACGGACCTCACGGCGGCGGCGCGGGGCGCCACGCTGCTCTTCCCCAACACGCGCACGATCCTCGACGTCGGCGGGCAGACGATGAAGGCCAGCCGGCTGGACGGCGCCGCCAAGGTCCGCTCCTTCCGGCTCAACGACAAGTGCGCCGCGGGCACCGGCGCGTTCGTCGAGAAGACGGCCCGCTACATGGGCTACACGACGGAGGAGATCGGCCCGCTGGTGGCCACCTCCAAGACGCCGACCAACATCTCGGGCGTGTGCGCCGTGTTCGCGGAATCGGAAGTGATCAATCACCTGTCGCAGGGCTCCTCCCCCGCCGACATCATGCACGGGGCCATCGCCTCGCTGGTGGGCCGGTCGGTCCAGCTCATGAAGCGGGTCGGGATGGAGCCGGAGTTCACCCTGATCGGCGGCATCCTCCGCTTCGAGCGGATGGCGCAGGTGGTGCGCGAGCAACTCGGCACCGAGGTGAACGTGCCGGCGGGCGATCTGGTCCAGTTCACCGCCGCACTGGGCGCCGCATGGCTCGGGCAGCTCCGGCTGCGCCGGCTCGCCCGGGACGCGGCGGCCGCCCCCGTGGCCTCGGCGTGAGGGCGCTCGCGTGACGAGTCCGTCGCTGGACGACGCGCGGCCGCGGGACGCGGCCCCGGCCCTGAGCCGGCTGGTGCAGGCCGAGGCGCAGCGCGTGCTGGCCCAGGCGCAGCTCGCCCCCGACCCGGCGCGCGCCGCCGAGGGCTGGGAGCGCCGCTTCATCGCCGACGCCGAGCGCGCCGCGGAGGCGGTCCGCCTCTACGAGGAGCTGGGCTACGAGGCGTGCGCCGACCCGCTCCGGCCGGATGACCTGGCCGGCGAGTGCGAGGACTGCCGGCTCTTGATGTTGCTCCAGTTCAAGACCATTTACACTCGACCGGTTCAACGGAGATCGTGACGATGCGCTGCACGCGCTGTGGCCGGGAAGCGGCCGAGTCCGACAAGTTCTGCGCTGAGTGCGGGATGTTCCTGCGCGACGCCTGGGTGGACCAGCGGATGCTCTCGCCCCTGCTGCTGGAGAGCGAGGGCAAGCATCAGGACGCGCGCCGCGAGCTGGAGCGGCTGGTGGAAATGCAGCCTGCCAACGCCGTGGCATGGCACTGCCTCGGCACCATGCACTTCCACCAGGGCACCCTGAATCGCGCGATCGACTGCTACCGCAAGTCTCTCGACCTCGCTCCGCACTTCCTGCTGTGCTGGTACGACCTCGGCGTGGCCTACTACCACCGGGGCAACATGCCCGCCTCGATCAAGGCCTACCGACGCTGCCTCGAGCTGGATGCGCACTACAACGCCGCGCACTACCGGCTCGGCATCGCGCTGTTCCACGCCGGCGATCTCGACCAGGCGCGCGAGCACTTCGAAAAGTGCACGGCCTTGACGCCGGAGTACCTGCTCGCCCGCTACCACGTGGGAATCATCTACGAGCGGCAGGGCGACCTCGCCGCCGCCGAACGGGAGTTCCGCAGCAGCGTGGACGAGGGCGTGGGGGAGGCCAGCAGCCTCTTCCACCTGGCCCAGATCCACCGCAGCCGCGGCGACGAGAAGACGGCGGCCGCACTGCTCGAGCAGGCGCGCCAGTTCGGCCGCAAGGCGTCGGCGTGAGCCAGCGGTGACCGCGCCGACGGAGGACAGCCTCATCTACGACTGGGCGGCTGCCGGCGCGGCGGAGCGCCCCGCCCGCGTGGCGATGCTGGACGACGAGACGCTGCGCGACGGACTGCAGAGCCCGTCGGTCACCGATCCCCCCGTGGAGCTCAAGGTGGCGATCCTCCACCTGATGAACGGCCTCGGGATCGAGACGGCGGACATCGGGCTGCCGGGCGCCGGCCCGCGCCAGCGCGAGGCGGTCCAGCGGCTGTGCCGGGAGATCGGCGACCACGCTCTCAGGATCCGGGCCAATTGCGCCGCCCGGACCGTCGTCGCCGACATCCAGCCGATGGCCGACGTTGTGCAGCGCACCGGCGTGCCGATCGAGGCGTGCCTGTTCATCGGCAGCAGCCCGATCCGGCAGTACGCCGAGGAATGGGGCATCGCCCACATCCTCCGGCACACGGAGGAGGCGATCCGATTCGCGGTCGGCGAGAACCTCGAGGTCATGTACGTCACCGAGGACACGATCCGCTCCAAGCCGGAGGACCTGCGCCTGCTGCTCACGGCGGCGGTGAACGCGGGGGCCAGGCGCGTCTGCCTGTGCGACACCGTGGGAGCCGCGGTGCCGCAGGGCGTGAGCAACCTGGTCGCTTGGGTGCAGCGCCTCCTGGCCGAGCTCGGCGTCGCCGACCGCGTGGGCATCGACTGGCACGGGCACCGGGACCGCGGGCTCGACGTGGCCAACACGCTCGCGGCGATCGAGGCGGGGGCCACGCGCGTGCACGGGACGGCGCTCGGGATCGGCGAGCGTGCGGGCAACACGCCGATCGAGCAGCTCCTGGTGAACCTCAAGCTGCTCGGCTGGCGGGACGACGACCTCGCCAGCCTTCCGGAGTACACGGCCGCCGTCTCCCGCGCCGTCGGCGTGCCGATCCCGGCCAACTGGCCCATCGTCGGACGCGACGCCTTCCGCACCGCGACGGGCGTGCACGCGGCCGCCGTGATCAAGGCCCGGCGCAAGGGCGCCGACTGGCTGGCCGACCGCGTCTATTCCGGCGTGCCGGCGAGCTGGGTGGGGCGCACGCAGGAGATCGAGGTCGGCCCCATGTCCGGCGGCTCGAACGTGCTCCACTACCTCCGCTCGCGCGGGCTGCCGACGGACCAGGCGGTGGTGGACGCCGTCATGGCGGCGGCGAAGCGTTCCGAGCGCCTCCTCACGGAGCAGGAGATCCTGGACGCGGTTGCTTCGGCGCCGCGGCGCTGAGTGCGGCGGGGTTACCTTTCCGCATGCCATTCTCTTCGTTCGGCCTGCACCCGACCCTGCTCAAGGCGATCAAGGAGCTGGGTTTCACCCGCCCCACGCCGATCCAGGAACAGGCGATCCCGCCCGCGATGCTGGGCAAGGACGTTCTCGCCTGCGCGATGACGGGGAGCGGCAAGACCGCCGCGTTCGTCCTCCCGATCGTCCATCATCTGATCGCCAAGCCGCGCGGCGTCACCCGCGCCCTGATCCTCGCGCCCACGCGCGAGCTGGCCGCGCAGATCCACGCGCACCTCGAGGAGCTGGCGGTGCACACCCCGGTCACCGGCGCGCCGGTGTTCGGCGGCGTGGGGATGCAGCCCCAGGAACACGCGTTCCGCAGCGGCGTGGACATCATCATCGCCACGCCGGGCCGCCTGCTCGACCACTTCCGCCAGCCTTACGCGAAGCTGGAGCGGCTCGAGTTCCTCGTCCTCGACGAGGCCGACCGGATGCTCGACATGGGCTTCCTCCCCGACATCCGCCGCGTCCTGCACCACATCCCGGCGAAGCGGCACACGCTCTTCTTCAGCGCCACGATCCCGCCGGAGATCGCCAGGCTCTCGGCCGAGCTGCTGCGCCATCCCGTGACGGTGAACCTGGAGCGCAAGGCGGCGCCGGCCGTCGGCATCACGCAGGCGGTCTACCCGGTGCCGCGGGAGCTGAAGTCGGGGCTGCTGCTGGAGCTGCTCAAGCGGAACGAGATCCACGACGCGATCGTCTTCTGCCGCACCAAGCACCGCGCCAACCGCCTGGCGGAGTATCTGACGAAGCAAGGGATCTCGAACGCGAAGATCCACGGCAACCGGAGCCAGGCGCAGCGGACCGACGCGTTGGCGGGGTTCAAGAGCGGGAAGTACCGCACCCTGGTCGCGACCGACATCGTCGCGCGCGGCATCGACGTCGAGGCGCTGGGCCACGTGGTGAACTTCGACGTGCCCAACGTCCCCGACGACTACATCCACCGCGTGGGCCGCACCGCGCGGATGGAAATGACGGGCGACGCCTTCACCTTCGTCTCGCCGGAGGAAGAAGCGGACCTCAGGGCGATCGAGCGCGCGATCGGCAAGCGGCTGCCGCAGGTGCTGCTGCCGGGCTTCGACTACACGCGCAAGCCTGCGGAGCGGTTCGAGATCCCGATCGGCGAGCGCATCGCCCAGATCCGCGCCCGGAAGGCCGAGGACCGGCTCCGGGCCAAAGCGAACGCGGAGCGAAGGGCGCAGCACCAGGCGCCGGCCCAGCGCGCGCCATCACACCATGCGACCCGGAGGCCGGAGCGGCCCGCGGAGCGGGAGCCCGTGCCCGAGAAGGCGCAGCCGCCGCGCGGCCCGCTGGCCGGCCGCATGCACCGGCGCGGGCGCTGACACCCACTCGCCTTCGCTCCCGATGACGAAACGGCCGCCCGATCCGGGCGGCCGTTTCGACGTACGGACGTGTAATTTGGCTACGGCCTCGGGTGCGCCTTGCCGCCCGAGCTCGAGCCGGAGCTCGAGCTTCTCCCAGAAGGCGCCGCCTGCGCCCCGCCCGACGACCCGGCGGACCGGTCCTCTCTCGGCTGGGTCCCCGAGGTCTGTGCCTGGCCCCGCTGATAACCGTGCCCGTTCACGATGCGGCCGTGCGGCGGCGGTGGGCTGGCGGTCCCATTGCCCGACACCACGATGATGGTCCCGCCGCCGTAGTTGTAGCCGCCGTAGCCGTAGCCGCCGTAGTAGTAAGGTGAGAACGTGCCGTACGGCGAATAGAAGAACGGCGAGTAGTAGCCATACAGCGACCAGCTCCACGGCGAGTAGTAGTCCCAGCCCCACGGACCCGGAGGTGCGAAGAGCCCGTAGCCGTAGCCGTCATACGGATGCCGGGCCGCGTACGTCGTGTCCGGCGCCGTGGAGCGGGCCGACGCCTCGGCCCCGTTGAAGCCACCGCGCGCGGACGGCGCCGCGACGGTGAAGACTCTCGGGTACGTCATCGCGACCATCACGTCGATCACGCGCGGCGAAACGCCGGAGTCCGCGAGCGCCTCGAGCTGCTTCCCGTCGAGCGGGAATCCTTCCCCTTCCTCGGCGAGCCACGCCTCCACCACGGCCGGGTCCACCGCGCGCGACGCCTCGATGACGTCGGCGGTCGTGGGCGGCGTCGCGGCCATCCCGCGCGCCATGCTCATCTCGGTGGCGCGCGAGGCCAGCGCCGACGCGATCTCCGGCACCGCGGGCACCGCGGCGCTCTCGTACCGGAGCGTGCGCACGCCCATGGTGCCGCGCGCCGACAGCCCCTGCACGTCCAGCCATTCCCACTCCGGCGTCATCGCGAGCACTTCGCTGGCGTCGCGCTTGACCTCCCCGGGGCAGGTGTACTCGGACTGGCGGTAGAGACGGTCGCCCTGGCTCGACCAGGCCGCGGTCTCCCAGCCGGTGCAGTTCGAGCGCGACACCGGGTGCCGCTCCGGGTTGGCTTCGATGTGATCCCGTGCGACGACCGAGGTGTCCACCACGGTGAGTACGTCCACCCCCCTGCCCGCGGGGATCACGCACACGGTGGGCGTCCTGCCCGTCGGGCTCGGCGCCGTGCCGTCCTCCGCCATCCAGCAGCCGTACCACGCCTGCCAGCGCGGATCCGGCTGCGGCGTCTGCGCGGCCGCCGCCGTGGCGGCAGCCATGAGCATCGATGCTACGAGCAATGGAGTCTTCATTTAGAACCTCACTCCCATTCCGACCGTCACCGAAAACCCCGACAGGTCCATGTTGCCGAACCCGGAGAAGTCGGGACCAAGCGGCGTCTTGGCATAAGCATACCGGACCTCGCCGCTCATCACAAACCGCGGCCCCACGGGCACGTCCACTCCCGCGAACGCGTGGACCGTGCCTGTCCAGCTCTCGGAGGCGTAGCTGTCATTGAAGATCGTGGAGTCGGCGTAATTGACGAAGTCGCCCCACTGGTGGATGCGCGCGTACATCAGCCCGCCGCCCGCACCCACGTACGGCGCCACGCCTGCGGGCACCCACGCGAACCGGCCCACCGCACGGCCGGGCGGCCGCAGGTAGTACTTCAGGCTCACCGTCAGCGGCATCCGCTGGAACGTCGTCGTCTGCTGGATCGGCTGGTTGTTCGCGTCGAGCCAGTGCCGCATCTCGGACGGCGACTGCGACCCCGCCCACCCGACCGACAGCACCACGTCCAGCCGCGGGGCGACGGTGAACGCTAGGTCGCCTGCGACGTCGAACGCGAGGTAGTTGGACTTCGCGAGGGTCAGCTCGTTGGAGAAGAACCCGAACGGGTCACCCGTGGCGTTCGGCTGCGAAACGCCCATGCGCAGGGTGAAGCTCCCCGTGGGCTGGTGGAACAGGAACCCGGGACCCTCGCTCTGGCCGAAGGCCGGGGTTGGAAGCGCCAGGATTGCCGCAAGTCCGATGGAGCCCGCAGCCAGAGCGAGTCGACGTGTCATGTCCATGTGCTACCCCCTGCCAAGATAGACGATACAGCCGGCGGATGTTGTGTCAAGAGCATTGATATTAGCAAGGAAATATGACTGGACTTCGCCCTTTGACCCGATTGCGCCCGGTTGCGGGAGCCCATACCATAGGGCCCATGCGCCAGAAGCGGAAACGGACCAAGAAGTTGGCCGACGCCGGAACCACCCGGACGCCGGCGTACCGGCACGGGACCCTGGGGTGGCTGGCCTCCTCCGTCGCCTTCAAGGAGGGCTATGACGCGGCGGTGGCCGTGCTGCGCGACTACCTCCCCGCCTCGGCGTACCAGGATTGGCACATCGTGCACGAGGCGCAGGGGTTCTCGACGCTCCGGACGGAGGTGACGGCGGCCTCGGACATCACCTATCTGAGCTACGATCCGCCTGACCTGTGGGGCCCGTCGTACTCCGTTCTGCGCGCCACGTTCGCGCCGCGCCGCGCGCGGACGGAGTTCATGTCGCACTCGGGGGAAGAGGCGCTGATCCCCATCAGCGGCCGCATCCAATACCATTTCGCCTGGACGCCGGGCGCGAAGGCGCCGGAAGTGCATCTCTCGCCGGTGCTGGAGAAAGGCACGGCGATCCGGCTGTCCTCGCAGGTGCCGCACCACACCTGGGCGGTGGGCCAGACCGAGGCGTCGGCGTGGATGGTCTTCCGCCCCTCGAGCGAGTCGCCGACGGCGATCAACGTGAGCGCGCGGGGCGGCGGGGGGCGCGCGCCCGGCGGCGGTCGGGAAGACCGGCTTCACGGCCGCTCAGGTGCTGAACCCGGTGACCTACGCGCTGCTGGCGTGGGGGATCGCGGAGCAGACGCGGCTGTTCCGCGACCGCGCGAACATCGGCGTCTCGACGCTGGCGGCGCTGTGCCACGTGGACGCGGCGCAGATCTCGCGGATCGAAGCGGCGAGCCAGAACGTCTCGGTCGAGGCGATCGCGCGGCTGGCGCGGTTCCTCCGTTTCCCCCTGCCCCAGCTCATCGTGCAGGCATCGCAGGAGTGGATGGTCGCCGGCCTGCCCGACGCCGAGCGTGACGCGCCCGCGCAGCCGGTGTGGCGGCCGCTGCTGGCGCCGCGCGGCGACGTGCCGCACAACCTGCACCTCAGCGTGATGCGTCTCCGGAACGGGTGGAGCGGGCGCGCGCCGGCGTACCGCACGCTGGGTCCGAGCCGGGCGGCGAGCTGGATCGTGCTGGAGGGCTCGCTGGAGATCCAGCTCCGGGACGGCGCCGGCGCGGTGACGCGGGCCGAGGTCCTGCGGCAGGGGACGGTGGCGCACTTCCGGCGCGTGCTCCCGACGCATCTGGTCGCGCGGCCGGCCTGCGCGGTGCTCCAGGTGATGACCGGCGCCGAGTGCACGTGCGGCGGGCCGTCGGATGACGGCGTCCCGGCGATGACGCATCGGGTCGAGGCCGACTACCGTTTCGCGGGCCACGTGCGGCAGCTCGTGGCCGACGTGTACGGCGCCGCGGCGTCGGCCGTCGTGCTCGCGCCGGGAACGCTGGCGGCCCTCAGGCTGGTGTTCGCGTCCCTCGGCATGAAGCGCATCCTGCTGTCGGCGGGCGAGTACTTCGGCGCCCAGACTTCCCCGACCTGCGCGTCGACGCGGTCGACGTGGACGACATGCTGGAGAGCGCCGCCACGCATCGGCCCGGCGCCGTCATCCTGAGCGCCGTGACGTGGCAGGGGGAGCGGCTGCCGCTGGCCTCGGTATTCCGGCACATCCGCCGGCGCCTGGGGGGGGGGCGCGACGCCGCTGCTGGTGGCGGACTACGCGCACGCCGGCGCGGCGGGCTTCCCGCGGGTGGCGGATTCCGCCGCCGACATAGTGGTAGGGGACGTGACCAAGTGGATCACGCCGCCTAGCTGGCCGGACGAGCTGGGTATCTCTGGTTCCGGAGCGCCCGACATCGCGCGCTGGCGCGGCGGCTCTTCGCGCCGTTCTACCTGGCCTGCGCGAAGCCCGCGGCCAGCTGGAGGCGCGCTGGGTGGATCCGTCGGCGGTCGAGAAGGTGGCTGGGTTCCGGATGAGCGCGAAGCCGACGCGGCGGGACCTGGTCGAGCGATCGCGCACGACCTGGCCCTGGCCAGGCGGATGGCGGGCTGCTGCGGCGCGCCGCAGCCGACGTCGTCCCTGCTCTGGATCGCGTCAGCCGCCGGCGCAGCGAAGATCCCGAAGTGGGTCGAGGATCAGGGCCTGCTCTGGCGAGCGGCCGGCGGCGGCGCGCGGGTGATGTGCCGCTCGGA